>JBIPDF010000005.1:0-609522 GCA_044006015.1 Heteroscytonema crispum UTEX LB 1556 | reverse complement strand
AAATCTACTTTAGCTCATTATTTGATGCAAAGTTTTATTTCGCTGTTGGTCGCAAAGCCTAATTTGCCGTTACTTATGGCTCGTTTTATGGTTCACAATTTGGCTCAAATTATGATTCAAGTCATAGGCGCTTTTGCAAAAATATCTAATCAACAAATCTTAAAAATGTGAACCTGTAACGACAACCCGGCTGTAGCGGTTATGCTGGGTTAAGTGGTAGTAAATAACTCTTTTCTAGAGTTGACTTGATTTCACACCGCCTTTTTGCCATCTGCAATCAGAGGCAAAAAAGCGGAAGCCCTAAGGGTTGTACTTGTTGAAACAACAGGAATGCAATACCAGGGACGACGAACACAGCGCACAAAAGAGGTAAAGTGAAGGTGTTAAGGACACTTTTGGTGATTGCCGTTGGTTTCTTACCGTCCCTATTCTCTCTGTGGATACTCCGCAAGAGTCAGTTGCGGACACGTGCCCAGATGAGGCAAGCAGCCATGAACCTTTCAAGAACGCGGGTGAGGCAAAGTTCTTTTAGACCGGAAAGCGGCGATCGCTATTATTTAGAAGGGGTAGGTTATTTGATTGGCGACATCAGCTGTAAATTTAACGCCCGTTCTGGCTACATTCGCTGTGCCGTAAATCCCGAAGGTCCCTGTAAAGGTTGCCGTTATTACGAACCAAAGGAATTTCCCACTAACGAAAATAATGATTAATGGTTGGTAGATAGTGGATAGTAGTTAATGGGTAGTAGATAGTAGATAGTAGTTGGTGGTTAGTAGATAGTTGATACTAAGTATTAGTAAACAACTACCAATTACCAACTACCAACTAACTCCTAACTCCTAACTCCTAACTCCTAACTCCTAACTCCTAACTCTTAACTCCTAACTCCTAACTCCTAACTCCTAACTCCTAACTCCTAACTCCTAACTTTTAATTCATGTCTGCAACCTGGACACAGGAACAAATCCTGGCTTTGGCACCGGATGCCAGTTCTGCCAACAATGCCATAGCTTTAGCTGTGCCAACTAAGTGGTTGTCGTTGGGTTTCAACGAACAAACTGTTTGGGGCGAGTGCCAAGGTAGCGATAGCGAAGCGCTGCTGCGTTCGCGGAACGTCTCGCAGAGAAGCGCAGAACGCAATCTTTACCAAACGCAGATTGACCTCACAGAACCTGCATTAAATTGTACTTGTCCCAGCCGTAAATTACCGTGCAAACACGCACTTGGTTTGTTTATGCTGTTTGCCAGTCAAAGAAATGCCTTTAGCGAAAATACTCCACCAGCTTGGGCGAATGAGTTGATTAATACCCGTGACCAAAAACAAACTAAGAATACTGAACCTACAAAGAAAGTAGTTGATAGCGCTGCCCAAGCCAAACGTGCCGAAGTGCGTTACAAAAAAGTGACTGCGGGAATGCAGGATTTTGAAGTGTGGTTGCGGGATTTGATGCGTCAGGGGTTAGCTGTGGCACAAGGACATCCTTACAGCTTTTGGGATGCAGCAGCAGCGCGGCTAATGGATGCCCAAGCGTCGGGAATGGCGGGTTTGCTACGGGAAATGGGAGGTATTGCCTATTCCGGTATGGGTTGGCAAGAAAGGTTGTTGGCGCGGTTGGGGCGTGTTTACCTTTTGGTTGAAGGTTTCAAACGTTTGGAAACTTTACCACCGGACTTTCAAGCAGATATTCGCACCCAAATTGGCTGGACGCAAAATCAAGAAGAGTTATTAACAAAACAGGGAGTGCGTGACTCTTGGTTAATATTAGGTCAACGCGTAGAAGAACAAGATTCCCTGAATACTCAGCGCAATTGGCTGTGGGGCAAACAAACTCAACAAGCTGCCTTAATTTTAAACTTTGCCCATGTCAGTCAAGTATTAGATACTAGCCTTGTACCGGGAACATGTATAGATGCAGAGTTAGTATTTTTTGAGAGTGCTTATTCTTTAAGGGCGCTTGTTAAAACCCGTTATGACGAACCCACTCAAGTGGATACAATGCCGGGATACAACAGTATAAAAGATATGATGCAAGCTTATGCTAATGCTTTAGCCCGCAACCCTTGGCTAGAACAATTTCCCGTAACACTACAAACTGTCATTCCCAGCCAGCATAACGGCAAATGGTTTGTACGCGATACCGATGGATACCAATTATCGCTAATGCCAAATTTTCAACGAAGTTGGCAATTATTGGCTACAAGTGGCGGATATCCCATCAATATATTTGGGGAATGGAATGGCGAATATTTACTACCCTTGAGTGCATGGGCAGAAGGAGCATTTGTCTTTCTCTAGATAAAATAAGGCACAGGAGCCACTGCGGTGCCTTTCTTTCCCCCGGTTGAAGCATGTGGCGTGGCAGGGGGCAGAGGAGGCAGTGCGGTGGTGAGGCAGCGCCGTCTTGCGGGGGCAGGGGGCAGAAAGAGGAGGCACTGCGCCCTTCGGGGTTCCCCCGGTTGAAGCATGTGGCGTGGCAGGGGGCAGAAGGGGTAAAAAATCATGAAATCATTACTTTGGCACGAATTAGTCACAACGGCATTAGTTGGTACTCAACGGCAAGCTGTGAAGCTAACATCAGCAGATAATCAATTGGCGGAAGTTTTAAGCAGGTTGGATAAAAACGACAAGGAAGGGAGTTTGCTAAGTGCAGCAGGTGCGATCGCTCTTTATCAAAAAGCTGGTAAATTAACTTTGGCTGATGATAGGCAATTATTACCAGAATCTTGCGAACCGGAAGAATTGCCTGTTTGCAGTCTTAGTGCTGGGCAATATTTAGCACAAATTTTAAACGGAGAACGCGCAAACCTTTTGCCAGAATGGTTGTCAGTGGCGACAGTTGCCAAAAAGCTGGCTCCTCCAAGATACTTAAGCGAACTTCTCACCGTCGCGCAAAAGCAAAGAAACTTGCGAACAGCCATCTTGCCAGTTTTGGGTAAACGGGGACTTTGGCTAGCAGCACAAAACCCAGACTGGAATTATTTATTAAGTGAAAATGCGGTAATTAGTTGTCAAAATGATAACTTTAAAGCGATAAAATTACTGCTTGCAAAATACCGCGAAAAAGACCCAAATGAGGCACTTGAACAGCTAAAAGCCACTTGGAAGAAGGAAAGTGCTGAGGAAAGAGCGAGTTTATTGCAAGCTTTGGAAATCAATTTGAACATCAACGATGAACCGTTTTTAGAAGCGGCGCTGGATGACAGGCGCAAACAGGTGCGAAATATTGCAGCCAAGTTGCTTGTCAAACTGCCAAAATCGCGGTTGGTGCAAAGGATGATAGCGCGAGTTCGTCCCTTGCTGCAACTAAATGGCAACCGCGTGCAAGTAACATTACCTCAAAAGTGCAGTCAAGACATGACTCGCGACGGTATCGACGAGTCAGTATACAGTGCTGCACTGGGAGAGAAAGCTGGTTGGTTGTTGCAAATGGTGTCTTATGTACCGCCTTCTTTGTGGTGCGATACTTGGGGAAAGACACCAAAGCAAATAGTGCAAGCAATTGATGGTAGCGAATGGGAAAAATTATTGTTAGAAGGTTGGGCGATCGCTTCTACTACAAGTCAAGATATAGCATGGGCAGAAGTTTTACTTGCGGTGTCTGGTAAATTTGGGCACGGGTATTTGCTGAAAGTTGAACAGCAGATAGAGAATTTGCTGAAAGTTTTACCAAGCGATCGCGCCTTAGCTGTAATCTTGCAAACTTTGTTGCAGTACCAAAACAAACTACTTAATTCACAGCATCCAGCTTTGGCAATGTTGACTGTCAGTCCATATCCCTGGACTGAGGAAATTAGTAAAGTTGTATTATCAAGTATACGTCGCGTTTTGGAACAGAACCAACAGCAAAATGATTGGTCATTGCGATCGCTTTTTGGTGATTTTGCTCGTTATATGGATCCGAGTGTAGTTTATCAAGCAGATGTTGATTTGCGATCGGTACTGAAGCCAGAGTCTTATGGAAGGGAGTTTGTAGAGGAGTTTTTAGCAACTTTATTATTTCGTTTTGACATGAGAGAAGCACTAAAAAGGTAAAAGGTAAAGGGTAAAAGGTAAAAACATCTTTCTTCTTACTTTTTCCTTTTACCTTGACAAGGGGGGATTTGCAACGTTTGAAATACTAGAAAATCGATATAAAACTGTGTTTTAATTTTGAATTTGTTAAGAGGTAAGTGATGACTGAAAGAAAGAGAATGAACCGCAGAGGCGCAGAGGGCGCAGAGAAAGAGGTAAAGAGTGAGACGAGTTTGTTAAGGGAACATGCGGAACAGCAGTTTGCCGAGGAGTTGGAGGAGTTGGCGAAGGTGGATAATAAGCAACGTCCGCCGAGTTGGAGGTTGTCGCCTTGGGGTGTGGTGACTTATGTGTTGGGTGGGAAGTTGGATAATGGTTTTGAGGTGTCGCCGAAGTATATCGGGGAAAGGCGAATTATTGAAATTGCGACGGCGACTTTGACGACGGATAGGGCGTTGTTGTTGTTAGGTTTACCGGGAACTGCGAAATCTTGGGTTTCCGAACATTTAGCGGCGGCGATTTCGGGAGACTCAACGCTGTTAATTCAAGGTACGGCGGGAACCAGTGAAGAAGCGATTCGCTACGGTTGGAATTATGCCAGATTGTTGGCTGATGGTCCCTCAATGGCGGCGCTGGTTCAAAGTCCGTTGATGCGGGCGATGGAAGATGGCAAAATTGCCCGCGTGGAAGAGTTGACGCGGATTCCAGCCGATGTGCAAGATACATTAATTACCGTCCTTTCCGAGAAAACACTGCCAATTCCCGAATTGAATTCTGAGGTGCAGGCGCGCAAAGGGTTTAGCGTGATAGCGACTGCAAATGACCGCGATAAGGGTGTAAATGATTTATCTAGTGCTTTAAAACGCCGTTTTAATACAGTGGTTTTGCCTTTACCAAAGACAGCAAATGAAGAAGTGGAAATAGTGCGGCGGCGTGTGGAAAGTTTGGGAAAAGCTTTAGAATTGCCAGCCCAACCACCAGCATTAGAAGAAATTCGCCGTATCGTCACTATATTTAGAGAATTGCGTAGTGGCGTTACGGAAGACGGGAAAACCAAGATTAAATCGCCTAGTAGTACACTTAGCACTGCGGAAGTTATATCTGTTGTAAATAATGGTATTGCGTTAGCCGCGCATTTTGGTGATGGTAGTTTACATGCAGCAGATGTCGTCTCTGGGTTAATTGGGGCGGTGATTAAAGATCCAGTGCAGGATAAAGTTGTGTGGCGCGAGTATTTGGAAACCGTGGTGAAACAGAGGGATGGGTGGAAAGATTTGTATCGCGCGTGTAGGGAAGTTTCTTAGACGAAACGACGCCAAATTTTGATTTCAAATTCCAATATAGCGATTCCCAGTTGAGTGGGGTACAGGTTATTTGTAGGGGCAATTCATGAATTGCCTCTACGTGTACCGAATGCAAACGGGAACCGCTATAGTAGTCGTAGGTTGGCGCAGGCAGGCGCAACCCAACATATATCAAAATTGTTGTTGGGTTTCGTTCCTCAACCCAACCTACAAATCTCACCTCATTCTCTCTGTGCGCCCACTGCGGTTAATTCTTCCTCCTTCGCACCCTACCCTTCGCCAAGCCACTTCGTGTCTACGTGTCTTCGCGGTTCATAAATCATGACCATCCACATCTTCGGTATACGCCATCACGGTCCCGGTTCAGCACGCAGCCTGCGTCAAGCCTTAGAAACCCTGCAACCAGACATTATCCTCATCGAAGGTCCACCCGACGCCGAACCCGTTGTACATCTGGTATCTTCACCCGCAATGCAGCCACCAGTTGCATTATTAATTTACACCCAAGACCAACCGCAAAATTGCGTATACTATCCCTTCGCCATCTTCTCTCCCGAATGGCAAGCACTGCATTACGGGTTAACTAGTAACATTCCCGTGCGGTTTATGGATTTGCCGTTAGCACATCGGTTAGCGATAGGGAAAGACAAGGGGGACAAGGGGGACAAGGGGGACAAGGGGGACAAGGGGGACAAGGGGGACAAGGGGGACAAGGGGGACAAGGGGGACAAGGGGGACAAGGGGGAAAATTTCCCCCCCTCTCCCCTTCTCCCCCTCTCCCCCTCCTCTTTCGCTGATGATCCGTTGGGGTTGTTGGCAGAAGCCGCAGGTTACAACGATGGCGAACGCTGGTGGGAACATATGGTAGAACAACGTCACGACAGCGTTGATTTGTTCGCCGCCATTCTGGAAGCGATGACTGCTGTGCGTCAAGAGATACCACCGCGAGAAGACCCTATTGAGGCACAGCGCGAGGCATATATGCGAAAAACTATCCGCGAAGCCGAAAGCGCCGGGTTTCAAAGAATTGCCGTTGTCTGTGGTGCTTGGCACGCCCCCGCACTTTCCCAGATGCCGCCAGCTAAAGAAGATACCGCTTTACTCAAAGGACTACCCAAAACAAAGGTAGAAGCAACTTGGGTTCCTTGGACTTACGGACGTTTATCTTATAACAGTGGCTACGGTGCTGGTATAGAATCTCCAGGTTGGTATCATCATCTCTGGACTTGTGAAGGAGGGGGAGAGGGAGGGAGGGGGAGAGAGAGGGAACTTCTTTCACTTCCCCACTCCCCCACTCCCCCACTCCCCCACTCCCTCGTTGTGATTCGCTGGATGACGCTGGTTGCACACCTGTTACGCGAACAAGATTTAGATGCTTCTTCAGCCCACATCATTGAAGCTGTACGCTTGGCGGAAACTTTAGCAGCTTTACGCTCGCGCCCTCTCCCCGGTTTGCCAGAATTAAATGAAGCTATCCAAACTGTGTTTTGTTTTGGTAGCGATTTACCAATGCGTCTGATTCACGATAAGTTGATTGTTGGCGATCGCTTGGGCAATGTGCCACAAGATACCCCTATGGTGGCGTTACAACAGGATTTGATGCGGCAGCAAAAGCGTTTGCGCTTGGCGAGTGATGTAATAGAAAAGACATATGATTTAGACTTACGCAAAGAAAATGAGTTAGCGCGATCGCATTTATTACACCGCCTCAATCTTCTCGGAATTCCTTGGGGACAACTTCAACAAGCAGGCGGCAAAAAAGGCACTTTTCATGAATTTTGGCGCTTGCAATGGCATCCTGAATTTGCTATCAGTTTAATCGAAGCTGGAATTTGGGGTAATACCATTCAAGATGCGGCTGTTGCGAAAGCTTGCGACGCCGCCGACAAAGCAGAAGATTTAGCAACGCTGACATCTTTATTAAATCAGGTGATTTTATCTGATTTATCAGATGCAGTGGTTTACCTCATGTCGTGTTTGGAAAATGCTGCGGCTTTGGCAAGTGATGTTACACATTTAATGGCAGCATTACCACCCTTGGCAAATGTATTGCGTTATGGTAATGTCCGTCAAATTGATACGGAAATGATAACTCATGTAGTGGATGGGTTAGTAACGCGAATTTGCATTAATTTACCAAGTGCTTGTGCTTCCTTAAATGACGATGCAGCGGCGGCAATGTATAAGAATGTAATACAGGTAAATCGCGCGATCGCATTATTGCAAAACCAGGAATATATTGCATCATGGCAACAAGTATTATCGCAAATAGCAGACAACCAAGCACTACACGGATTAATTGTCGGTCATTGTTGCCGTTTATTGTTAGATGCTGGTATTTTTGATGTTGTAGAGTCAGCCAGACGCATGGGTTTGGCGCTTTCTGTCGCCAACGAACCATCTCAAGCAGCAGCTTGGATAGAAGGCTTTTTAAAAGGTAGTGCTTTGTTGCTTTTGCACGACGATATTCTTTGGCAAGTGCTAGATAATTGGGTAACTCAATTATCAGGTGATTCCTTTAACGCCTTATTACCATTATTGCGTCGTACCTTTAGCACATTCCCCGCACCCGAACGCCGACAAATGGGCGATCGCGTCAAGCGAGGTGTCACAGGAAATGTTGCATTACATTCTGTTAATCATGGTGAATTTAATGAAGATAACGCCGCTGTTGTTTTACCAATTGTCGCTAAATTACTGGGAGTGTAAGGGAGAGGGGGAGAGGGGGAGACAACCAACAACCCAACGGGAGAACCAGTCGCCTGGGTCGGGAAAACGCCACTGCGACCCTTGGGGAGACCCCAAGACCGCAGTGGCGACCCTACCAAGGGCGCGAAGCGATCTGGGGGGAATCTTCCCGACTGCAGACTTCGCGCCCCTTCACCAACAACCAACAATTCACAATTCACAATTCACAATTCACAATTAAGAAATTTCTATGACCATTTACTTTTATACGACAAACTGCGAATATAATTGTTTTTCCAACTTTTACGATCGCGGTTTTGAATTAGATGGCTTATATTGGTACACCAGCGAACACTATTTTCAAGCCCAAAATTTTCCTGGAACTCCTCATCTTGAACAAATTCGCTTGGTTAAGGCCCCTAAAGATGCGGCAAAAATGGGACGTGACAGAAGCCGTCCCTTACGCTGTGACTGGGAAAAAGTGAAAGATGATATTATGAGAAAAGCAGTGTTATGCAAAGAAAGAAACCCATGCTGATATCCGCGAAATTCTACTTTCCACAGGTGATGAAGAAATCGTTGAAAATTCCCCTGTAGACTATTATTGGGGATGTGGTAAAGATGGCAGTGGTAAAAATATGCTCGGAATTATTTTAATGGAAGTGCGAGAAAAACTACGTTAAATTCAAATCCAGGACTTACACAAAACATAACTACTGTAACGATAATTCATGAATTATCGCTAGTGAATTGAGGCAGTAGACAACAGTTGCGTAAGTCCTAAAATCTTGCACGCCCGCCTGTAACGCGCATTTCCGGCTAATAGCGTTCCCAAGAATTAACCCGTTGAAACAAGTGTAGAGACGCGAAATTTCGCGTCTGTACAAAACTGAAATTTATTTCAGGGCTATTTGTTGAGATAATGCAAAATATGAGTTCAATATAAGTGTTAATTTTCATACTTTCTAATAATCAATGCAGAAATACTGACAAAATTCAGCTTTGAAAAATATAACACTTAAACGTCAGAAAAGCGCCTTTTAGCACATTACCTTGAAAAGAGCGATCGCTCACGATAAAAATAGATTATGTCTCTATCGCAAAAAAACAAAAAATATTGTAAATGGTTTTGGGATGAATCCCTTGGTGGCGCATTTGACGCTTGGGGTACTAGCACCTATTTTTTAGAAATTGGTGATAATTCATATCCACTCAGACAAATTGAAGTTTACGAAAATGGTAACGTATTATTTTACGATAAAAGCCATTCCCGCGATGATTATGGCATGTTATGCGATAAAGCAATAAGTAAAGAAGATATATCCGAATTTGAAATTACAAAAACAGAATTTGAACAAGTTTGGAATACAAAAATTCCTATCAATATGAAGATAAATAATACCTTAGCCTTATCCTCTGTGTAAAAGAATAAGAAATATGACACAACAACCCGAAAGCGATCGCTTGCGTCGTTGGCGACTTATCCTAGGAAGCGAAGAAGCCGATGGTACTGACTGCAAATTAAGTCGTGCCGATGCGGCAATGGACAAAGCTTTAAGCGCATTGTACGACAGCGAACGCTCTGGCGGTTTAAACAGTTCATCCCCCCAAGTCGCCCGTTGGCTGGGCGATATTCGCACCTATTTCCCCTCATCAGTTGTCAAAGTGATGCAAAAAGACGCCTTAAAACGCTTAAATTTGCATCAAATGTTATTAGAGCCAGAAATACTCGAATTTATACAACCAGATGTGCATTTAGTGGCAAATTTGCTCTCTTTGAGCAATATAATGCCCAGCAAAACTAAAGAGACAGCACGTATCGTCGTGCGTCGCGTCGTCGAAGAATTGCAACGCAAACTCACAAACCCCATGCGTCAAGCAGTCATGGGTAGCCTCAACCGCACCATTCGCAACCGTCGCCCCCGTCACAACGAAATCGATTGGAATCGCACCATCCGCGCCAACCTCAAACATTATCAACCCGAATACCGCACAATTATTCCCGAAACTCCCATTGGTTACGGTCGCAAGCGAAGTAATTTACGCAACATTATACTTTGTATAGACCAAAGTGGTTCAATGGCAACTTCCGTTGTATATGCAGGTATTTTCGGTGCAGTACTGGCATCATTACCAGCATTGCAGACGCGAATAGTTGCATTTGATACCGCAATTATCGATTTAACAGATGAAGCACAAGATCCAGTAGATTTGCTGTTTGGCACTCAACTTGGAGGTGGTACAGATATTAACAGAGCATTGGCATATTGTCAAGAGTATATACAACAGCCTCAAGATACGATTTTAGTATTAATTAGTGACTTGTATGAAGGCGGCAACCGACAAGAAATGTTAAAACGCGTTGCGGCGATAGTAAGTGCGGGAGTGCAGTTTATAGCCTTACTAGCGTTGAATGACGAAGGCGCACCAATGTGCGATCGGCATATAGCCGAACAACTAGCAGGATTTGGCATACCAGCCTTTGCCTGCACCCCAGATAAATTCCCCGACTTAATGGCAGCAGCCATAAGTAAACAAGACATCGGACAGTGGGCAGCAGCTAACGATATTGTCACAGCAGCCAAGAGTCATTAGTTGGTAGTTCGGCGCTGTTGGTTGGTGGTGAAGCAGTACTGCGGGAGGGTTTCCCTGCGAGTACTGGTTCTCCCGTTGGGTTCGGCGCTGTTGGTTGGTAGTTGGTAGTTCAGGACTTACGCAAAACATAACTACTGTAGCGATAATTCATGAATTATCAAAGGCTGAATTGGCGCAATTAGCGTCGAAGTTGCGTAAGTCCTATAGTTGTTAAAAAATCTTCCCACACCCGTCGTCCCACACCCGTTGTCCCTTTCCCTTCCCCCTTATCCCCTTTCCCCTTTCCCTTTCCCTCCTATTCTCCGAAAAATGAAAAATAAAGCCCGCTTCTGGGAACACTAAATGCATAACAAGAGTTAATAGGGAGCAGTTGATGTGGAAAGGGGATGGAATTCTAGCTCAAAAAACACAGTTTCGTTGCAAATACCTGCAACATACCTGAACGCAACGAACCACGAACAATTTACCAATCATTTTAATAACACTTTACCAGAAGAAATGCTAGTTCCACAGGAAAGTGACAACTATTTATCAGAAGCATCTAGACTATTGCGACAAGGAATTCAACAACAACAAGCCAGTCAATTAACTGGTGCCGTAGAGTCGTTACAAGAATCCCTGGCGCTGTTTCAGGCGTTTGGAGACATTCCAAGACAGGCGCAGGCCCTTTCTTGTTTAGCACTAGTAGCTTATACATCAGGAGATTACAAAAGTGCAATTTCCTACTCCCGGCAGTGTCTAACTTTAACAAAAGAAATTTCAGATGTGCGCGTGGAGTTACAAGCGCTTTCTCATTTGGGCAATTCTTATCGTCATCTAGGCGACAATCAAAAAGCCATTGAGTACTTGCAAGAATGCTTAAAAATCGCCCAGCAAATGCAAGATAGGCGCTGCCAGGTAGCGGCGCTGAATAATTTAGGATTGGTACATAAAGCTTTAAACGAAGTTGAACGGGCAATTGAGTATCAAGAACAAAGCTTGGAAATTGTGCGAAAATTTCAAGACAATTGGGGCGAAGAACAGGTACTCAAAAATTTAGGTAACGCTTGGTATGCTTTAGGCGATTATCCAAAAGCGATCGCTTACTATGAGCAATGTGTAAAAATAGCTCGTTCTCTTAATAATCGCCGTAGTGCTTCTCAAGTATTAAAAAATCTGGGGAATGCTTGTTATGCCTTAGGAGAATATGCCAAAGCAATTACTTATTATGAAGACCGTTTAGAATTATCCCGAGAACTTAAAGACAAGCGCAGTCAAGAACAATCTCTAGGTAGTTTAGGAGTTGCTTGTGAAGCCTTAGGTGACTATAACAAAGCCATTACATACTATAAACAACGTTTGGAATTAGCTAGGCTGATCAAAGACCGTCGCAGCGAACAACAAGCCCTCGCCAGTCTCAAAGTTGCTTGCTACGCCTTAGGCGATTATGCCAAAGCCATGCAATATCAGCAAAAGTCACAAACAACCGGTTCGCATCCAAGAGAGTAGGAAGGAGGGGGGCGACGGGTGTGGGGCGACGGGTGTGGGCGACGGGTGTGGGGAGAGGGGGGGCGACGGGTGTGGGGGACAAGGCAAAAGTAACAAGAAAGATTTTCCCCTTTCCCCTTCGCACTTCGCAGTCGCCTGCGCGAGTGTTACCCGGACGCAGCGCTGACTCACCTTTTCCCCTTTCCCCCTTTCCCCCTTTTCCTTTCCCCCTGCCCCTTATCCCCACGAAAGTGGGGGCCCCACCTTCCCCCTTTTACTGCTGCAGATACAATATTGCCTCTGTTGTTTCTACTTGGGGAAATTCTACGTAAAAATTACTTACACTTAAAAACGGTTCGGGTGTTTCTAAAACGATCGCGCGATCGCACCATTGATTCAACCAAGGCAATAATTTCAATGGGGCTAATGGAGTACACAGCCATACTTCCTTTGGCGATAAATCTCTCACGGCTATTGCCGCTACTGCTATTGTCATTCCCGTAGCAATACCATCATCAACTAAAATAACCGTAGCCCCTTCTGCATTCACATCCGGACAAGCTGGACTTAATTGCGCCTCTAGAGACTTCGCTTTGTCGATGGCTGTATTTAACACTTCTTGGCGCGACTGCAAATACTTAAATCGGCGAAATGCATTTTGCCCAGTCCAAAGGACATGTCCGGAAGCTGTTACCGCACCAATTGCTAACTCCGGATTTTGGGGATGGCTAATCTTTTTTGCCACAATTACCGACAGCGGACAGCCCAAAAGACGCGCTACTGGTGCAGCCACTGGTAGTCCCCCCCTTGGCAAAGCATAAACAATTGGTACGGGCTTTACCCCAGAGGCACTAGTTTGCAGCCTCAAAAGAGTATGAATTTTTTGCGCCAGTTTCTCACCGGCATCGGTTCGATTCGCAAATAATGGGGTATATAACATGATTCACCCCCCTCCCACCACATTACGACGGCATTACTTCGATCGTGACTGATTTTTATTCCATCTGACTGATACAATAGAATCTTTATAGATATTAATATTCACCGATTAAGTAATTTGTTCTGAATATCCATCTCAAATTGGATAACTTGAGCTTTCTTTAAAATTTAGATTTTCATGAGCAGCGATCGCCAACTCAATCTCTTTGACAACTCCAACGTTGACCAAAAAGCGTTAATTCCCACAAACGCCAAAGTTCCCATTTCTTCGGGAACTTATGCCAACATGATTGAATTGGCACAACATTGCAATCAATGTCATCGTTGTGGATTGGGAGACACTCGCACTCATGCCGTTGTCGGACGCGGCAACCTCCAAGCAACTATTATGATTGTCGGAGAAGCACCCGGTCAAAATGAAGACGAAACAGGTTTGCCTTTTGTCGGTAAATCGGGACAATTGCTAGAAAAAATTCTGGCATCGGTGAAGCTGGATACTGAGAAAGATGTATACATTGCCAATGTCAACAAGTGCCGCCCGCCAGAAAATCGGGTTCCCACTAATGAAGAAATGGCTGCTTGCAAGCCTTATTTATTGGAACAAATTCGTCTAGTTAACCCCAAAATTATTTTGTTAACTGGTGCCACTGCTGTAAAAGGTTTGACAGGCGATAAGCGTCCGATTACGAAAATTCGCGGACAGTGGATTGAGTGGGAAGGGCGTTTGTGCATGCCAATTTTTCACCCTTCTTACTTGTTACGCAATCAATCCCGTGAAGTAAATAGCCCCAAGTGGTTGATGTGGCAAGATATTCAAGCAGTACGTGCCAAGTTCGACGAAATCGGGAATCACACCTGAAGAAGCTGAAGTCTATACAGATGTACCAGTAAGTTAGTTGATCTGGAATTCATCAGCCAAGGAGAAAAACCAATGGGCTTGCTTATATTCTTGTTTGTGGTAGGCTTCATCTGGATAATATTTGTTTTGAGTAGTAAAAACAGTTCCCCTAAAAGTCGTCCAAGCAACACCCGTTACCATTTAAGTAGCAGTGACAGTGGTTGGTATGGTGATTTTGGCGGATATCACAGCAGCAGTCATGACTTAGGCGGTGGCGGTTGCGATAGCGGAGGTTTTGACGGCGGCGGTTGTGATGGTGGCGGCGGAGAGTAAAGCGAAGATTAAACTTTCCGGCGTTGCATAATTACGCGAGAATTTAACTTTTTGATCGTTGTAGGGTGGGCATTGCCCACCCTACTTGATTAGTGTATTTTCAAATAAACAGGACTTACGCAAAACATAACTACTGTAGCGATAATTCATGAATTATCGCTACTGAATTGAGACTGTATAGTCGAAGTTGTGTAAGTCCTAATAAAGTCTAAATTTACCCTTGGCTTGCACCACCAGAGGGTGGCATTATAACCTTTTTGGCTAAACCTAAGGTTTTCAAAGCCTTGATACTCCACCACGTCGGATCGATTTCCCACCAAGAGAACCCAGATTTTGCCACATGGGGATATGTATGATGGTTGTTATGCCATCCTTCTCCATAAGTAACAATCGATACCCACCAAAGATTGCGAGAACCATCATTCGCTTCAAAGCGGCGATAACCCCATTTGTGTGTCGCAGAGTTCACAAACCAAGTGGAATGCCAAAGCAAAACTGACCTGACAAACATTCCATAAATCACAAAGGACCACCCTCCTAAGGCATACAGCAGCAGTCCTAGGGGAATTTGCAATAGTAAAAAGTTTTTATTGAGCCAGCGATAATACGGTTGTCTGGCTAAATCTGGTGCATAATTTTTAACGTTTTCGTAGTCAAAGAACTCTGGACGGGGGTAGAGAATCCACTGCATGTGGCTCCACCAAAACCCTTTCTGGGCAGAATAGGGGTCTTTGTCTATGTCTTCTGTATGAGCGTGATGCTGGCGGTGTCCACCAACCCAGAATATCGGTCCTCCTTGCAGCGCTAACGCCCCAATAAAGGCGATCGCATATTCTAACCATTTGGGAACCTGAAAGCTGCGATGACTCAGTAGCCGATGATACCCCAAACAGATACCTATACTGCCAAATAACCAGTGGAGAAATATTGCCACACCCAATGCAGACCAAGAGAAAAACCAAGGAGCCAATAGTGCTAGCGCATGAAATGCACCAAAAAATGCTACATTTACCCAACTGAGCGCAGGAGAATTATCGCCCTCAGGGGCGACTGGAAGAAATTTTGAGGTCATAAAAATTCCTATGTATGAATTATGAACGCTTCCCTCAAACTACGGGAAGCCCCTTTTTGGCAGTCCACAGTGGTCAACCGATTTTAGATTTTACCCAACAGGATTTTGGATTTTTTCCATAGTTGAGCCAGTGCTAACTTACGGGTTCCCGGAATTGAAGCAACTGGCGTTGAAACTAGGGGCTTGTACCAAAACATACAATCTAAAACTAAAATTCCTCGGTCAATGGGTATGGACGAAATTCTCAAATTGTTTTTTTGTCCGGCAGACCACTACAGTAGAAGAGCAAGTGTCACTTACATTCATATCCTAACAGCCCGGAAATTTATTTGCAAGTGTTACTTGCATAGCGATGCAACTCATCACTTCTCTACAGTAGCTAAGATGCTTGCCAGAATTGAGTTACATTATTTTGACTTTATGTTTTGAATTTTAATTAAATTTTGAGTTGCTTATGTCATTTCAACCAGGTTCAACGCGTCAACGTCTCATTCAGGCGGCACTTGAGTTATTTACTGCTCAAGGTGTAAGCAACACTACCACACGTCAAATTGCAGAATTGGCAGAAGTAAATGAAGTGACTCTGTTTCGCCATTTTGGTAACAAGCATGGACTGTTATTGGCTGTAATTGAGGAATCAGCCGCGTTTAAAAATTTGGGGGAATCTCTTGTACGGCGAGCTAGCCCTCCTGACAATGTATCTCAAGCTTTGAAAGATTATGCAAGTGACAGCTTGCATGCATTAGAACGAATTCCTGAGTTTGTGCGATCGGTGGTTGGTGAAGCCGATCAATATCCAACGGAACATCGTCGGGCTTTGGGAAGGGGGTTAACTGAAGCGAATCGTTATGTGGCTGAGTATTTAGCCTCGGTAATTCAGCAGGGACATCTCAACACTCATTTACCAGCGGAAAAATTAGCCAGTTTGCTGAATGGAATGCTTTTGGGTTATGCCGTGATTGAATTTACCAGCGAATTTCACGAACTTTGGGACGATCGCAATGATTTTTTAGAGAATTTGGTGCAGTTGTTTTTGCATGGTGCGATATCACCCTTATCAGAATCTGTCTCATCTTTGGTGCATTTGTCTAGACCAGAGATTACAACAATGGCGATCGCTACAAGACTTGTGACTGATTTACCTGCAAATTTAGTCCATCAAATTCTACAACAAGCGAGGAAAGCGGGTTTGCAAGATTATGCTTTGGCTTATGTTTTATTTGGTGCGGGGTTATCGCCAAAAGAAATTGTCAGCTTGCAGCGATCGCATCAAATCAATGATACTCGCTCCTCAATTCTGCAAGTAACCACAGAAAACAATGTCCGTCAAGTTCCTGTTAATCAATGGATTTTGGGTAAACATTACGGTTCTTACAGCGCAAATCCATTAACCAAATGGCTCAAAAGCCGTAAAGATAATCAACCTGCAATGTTTTTAAATGAAACTGGTACACCCATGTTAGAATCAGATGTGCGATCGCGCTGGCAAATGTGGACGCAAGGACTTTTAACACCAGAAGGACAACCACCAGCGATCGCTACTGCACAACAAACCTGGTGTGTAGAAATGTTAATGCGCGGCATTAGCTTGGAAAATCTTAGCATTATCAGTGGTTTGGATTTGGCACAATTGCAACCTTATGCTCGCAGGGCGAGAGAAAAAGCCGCCTTAGAACAAGCAACCCGTCTAGATCAAAAGCCTTAAACAATTCACGCATTCACGCATTCACTCATTCACGCATTCCAAAAATCAGGAAATTATTGGCGATTTTTGGTTAAAATCGCACGCTTCCGGCTTCGCAATCTCGCAACCAAGCATTAACAGCTTGAGCAATAATACCATTACTGCTATCCCGTGGTGGCGTCGTCGGCTTTCTTTGTACTGGATAAGAACCAATTTGGGAAAACATCATTACCATGCGCCAACCGAATTTAGTTTTAGTTAAAAACAACCAGTGAAATTGCTGCAATTCTATAGCTTTTCTGCCTGTATACTGGCGCTCTAAAGTTGTAAAAAATACCTGCTTAACTTCTTCATCTGAAGCACTTTTTGGCGCATCTGTGGTGTATCCGCTAGGGTTAAGAGGTAGCGGCGTAAATTCAGGTCTGCCAGCAACAACTACATAACTGTAAACATCTGTTTGCCTGCTTAAGCGGCGGGCGCGTTGACTGGCGCGATTTGCATAACTAGGTAAATCCCGCAATAAAGGAGTAAGAAATAATTCTAAATTCTTGTCCGAACAAGAAAACCTCACCCCCCTCTTTGCAGGCAAAGAGGGGGGACTATTTTGTTTATTGTTTACAAGCGGGTAAAAGGGATTATTTTCTCCCCTTCTTCCCGTGGTAGAGGGGCTGGGGGTGGGGTTCGCGGGGTTTGAAATCAAAAGCGAAAAAATACAAACTACAAGCCACAAGCCATTATTTCTGTTGCTGACTTTGGACTTCATGAAATTGTCATCAACTCCTCACAAATTCTCTTCCAGGCTAGCGCAGGGTCAGCAGCTGCGGTGATCGGACGCCCAATTACGAGATAATCTGCTCCAGATTTTATCGCTTGGGCTGGGGTAAGCGATCGCTTTTGATCTCCTTTATCAGCCCAACTCGGTCTTACTCCCGGACAAACCAGCAGAAAGTCATCGCCACAAGTTTGTCGCAACTGTTCGACTTCTTGAGGCGAACAAACAGCCCCATCCAAACCAGATTCTTGAGCTATTATCGCCATTTGTAAGGCATATTCTGGCAATTCTAAAGGAATTTTCAAATCAAACGCCAGTTGACGAGAAGAAATACTTGTAAGTAAAGTAATAGCAATTAACTTTGGCGGTTTGACATTAGCTTGTGCAGCCCCTTGCTGCAGCGCCTCAGCAGCGCCTTTGAGTGCATCTGTTCCCGCCGTTGCATGAATTGTGAGTAAATCCACCCCGTAACGCGCTGCCGCCCGACAAGCACCAGCAACGGTGTTGGGGATGTCATGAAATTTTAAATCAAGGAAAATGCGCTTTTGGCGGAATTTTAACTCCTCCAGGATATTTGGTCCAGCGCTGACAAACAACTCCAAACCGACTTTCCAGAAAGTGACATCCTCTAATTGTTCCACCAGCGCGATCGCTTTTCGCTCATCCGCCACATCTAAAGGGACAATAACTCGGTCATTTACGTTCATTTTTAACGTTTGTTGTTTGTTGTTTGTTGTTTGTTGGGAGTTGGTGGTGAACCACCAACCACCAACCAACCACCAACTTATTACGGTACCAACCGCACAAACTTGTTTTTACCGACTTGTAAAACTTTGCCGTGCAATTCGCTAGACTCAGTAAAAGTTGTTTCGATATCGGTAATGCGATCGCCATCTAAACGCACGCCACCCCCTTGAATTTTGTCCCGTGCGTCTTTATTACTGCTGCACAAGTTACTGGCTTTCAAAATATAAGACAATTTGGCTGGAAACTGCGGTACGCCAGCTGACAAAGAAAATTCCGGAAGCGCTTCTTCTTCGCCTTTACCAACGCCATCAGCAATTTCTTTGCCGTGATATTGCCTGACAATTTCCCAAGCTAGCAATTTTTGGCGATCGCGTGGATTTTCTGGCAACTTCTCTAAATGTAAATCCGTCAGCAGCGTAAAATACTGCTCTAGTTGATTATCTGGCACTCCTTGTAACTTCTGATACTTTGTATTCGGATGTTCTGACAAACCCACATAATTACCGAGAGACTTAGACATTTTTTGTACACCATCGATACCATTCAAAATCGGCAGCAACACGCAGTACTGGGGGTTTTGACCAAAATGGCGTTGTAAATCTCGCCCTACAAGTAAGTTAAACTTTTGATCGGTTCCACCTAATTCCACATCAGCTTGCACTGCGACAGAATCATAACCTTGCATCAAAGGATACAAAAATTCATGAAGAAAAATTGGATTCTCTTTTTTATAGCGTTCCGCAAATCCTTCCTTTGCCAGCATCTGCCCCACAGTCATCGTGGAAAGCAATTCCAAAATTTTGCTTAAATCCAGCTTAGAAAGCCATTGGGAATTGTAACGTACCTCTAACCTTCCGGGTGTGTCAAAATCCAATATAGGACGCACTTGGTCGAGATAAGTCTGGGCATTTTGCGCCACATCTGCCTCTGTCAGTTGACGGCGTACCTCAGATTTACCCGTAGGGTCACCAATGCGAGCCGTAAAATCGCCAATAATCAAAACTGCCGTATGACCTGCATCTTGAAAAGCTCGCAGTTTTCGCACTGGTATGCTATGACCGAGATGAATCTCTGCCCCTGTCGGGTCAATTCCAAACTTCACCCTTAAAGGTCGGTTTGTCGTTGCCAACCGCTTTTCTAAAGTTTCAATTTCACTGTCAGATTGAGCTGGTTGTGGGAAAATTTCTACAATACCACGACGCAGCCAGGAAAAATTTTGCGCCATACTAGGAGACTGACTGTTAGTTATGTTTTGCACACGAGAAGATGGGTTGGTTATATTCACTGGCAATTTGTCTGATATCTCTTCTGTCAAACTACTATAATTGCAAAAAAATAACCGCCTTGCTTCATCAAAGACATTACAGTTATATTTACAAATGAGGAAGTGAAAACGCCGTGTCGTCTAGGACTTTTGAAGACAAAGAACCACAAAAAGGTCGGGCTTCATCTGGTTTTGACTTTTTAAAAGGAGTCGGTCAGATTACTGGGGGTACTCTACTCTCCGTTACCATGCTGACAAGCTCTATTGTAGCGGGAGGGCTGGTGGGTTTAGCCATTAGTTTCCGCAATCTGCCCGATGTCAGACAACTACGTAACTTCTTTCCCTCAGAAACTACTTACATTTATGACATTAAGGGAAAACTCTTAGCGAGTCTTCACGGTGAAGCCAACCGGGAAGTAGTATCTCTAGATAGAATTTCCCCAAATCTCAAACGGGCGGTATTGGCAAGCGAAGATGATCGCTTTTATTATCACCACGGAATTAATCCCAACGGGGTCGGTCGTGCTGTAGTATCTAACTGGCGATCGGGTGGCGTGCGTGAAGGTGGTTCTACCATCACGATGCAGTTGGTGAAAAACCTGTTTTTGTCTCACAAACGTGCTTTTACCAGAAAGATAGCTGAAGCTGTACTGGCAATTCGTTTAGAGCAAATTCTCAGCAAAGACCAAATTTTAGAAATGTACCTCAATCAAGTGTATTGGGGTCATAACAATTATGGTGTACAAACGGCTGCACGCAGTTACTTTAACAAAGCTGCCGAAAATTTAACCTTGGCTGAGTCGGCGATGATGGCGAGTTTAATTCAAGCGCCAGAAGAATACAGCCCTTTTGTCAACATGAAAAAGGCAAAAGAACAGCAGAAGATTGTTTTGAGTCGGATGCTGGAGTTGGGCTGGATTAACCAGAAAGAGTACGATGATGCCCTCAAGGAAAAAATTAAGCTTGGTAAAATTAGGTCATTTCAAGGTAGTGCCTTACCTTATGTGACCAATGCCGTATCGATGGAGTTGGCGAAGAAGTTTGGGCGAGAAGCACTCCTAAAAGGCGGGATGCGAGTACAAACTACGATTGACACTCAATTCCAAACAATGGCGGAGAAAATGGTTAGCAGATGGCATAACAGGCTGCTGGGCGAGGGATTATATAAAAATCAAATTGCTTTGGTGGCAATCGACCCCCGCACGCATTTTGTGAAAGCACTGGTAGGTGGTGTAGATGCTAAAACCAGTGAATTCAACCGTGCAACCCAGGCGAAACGTCAGCCTGGGTCTTCTTTTAAACCGTTTGTTTACTACGCCGGCTTTGCTAGTGGTAAATTTGGCCCGGACTCGACGGTTTACGATACCCCAGTCAGCTATCGTGATGGTGATGGTTGGTACTATCCAAGAAACTACGATGGTGGCTTTAGTGGAGCGATGTCAATTCGTACTGCCCTAGCGCAGTCTCGTAACATCCCGGTAATCAAAGTTGGTAAGGCTATAGGGATGAACAAGGTTGTGGAAACTTGCCGCACCTTGGGAATTATGAGTCCGATGGAACCGGTGACTTCTTTGCCTCTGGGTGCTATCGGTGTTACGCCTTTGGAAATGGCTAGTGCTTACGCGACCTTTGCCAATTATGGTTGGCAGTCGCCTGCAACAGTAATTGTACGGATTACTGATAGTAGTGGTAATCTTTTGTTGGATAACACCCCCAAACCCCAACAAGTTTTAGATCCTTGGGCATCGGCGGCAATTATCGATGTGATGCGAGGGGTAATTACTAATGGTACGGGTAAAAACGCTGCCATCGGTCGTCCAGCCGCAGGTAAGACGGGAACCACATCTTCGGAAAAGGATATTTGGTTTGTGGGCACTGTGCCACAGCTGACCGCTGCTGTTTGGGTAGGTAGAGACGACAATCGACAACTTGCACACGGCGCAACTGGTGGCGTGATGGTGGCTCCACTTTGGGGCGAATTTATGAGGAAGGCACTTCAAGATGTGCCCGTGGAAAATTTCAAGTCACCTTCTCAGTTCCCCCGACCCAAGTCAAATTAAAGTTATGAGTTATGAGTTATGAGTTATGAGTTATGAATTGATTTATAATTGCGCGCCTCCTAACTCTTAACTCCTAACTTTTGTCAAGACTGTTTTTCCAACTCACTTTTCATCCGCTGGAGGGTGAGGTTCATTTGGTCAAACATTTGTTGCGGCGTGACGCCAAATTGATTGAGCTGCGTTTTCAACTGTTCCATAGTCATTTGCGCCATGAAATCTTCTGACAACTCGAAGCGCTTCATAAAAATACGATAACGCTCCATCATGGCTTCCATTTGATCGATAAACAGCTTTTTGCCCTCACGGTCAAACTTGCCGTAGTTGTTGCCAAGCTTGATCAGCGCTTGATAATCTTCAAATAGCTGTTTTGCTTCTTGCTGAATGATCTCAGAGTCGAAGAATCCCATTTTGCTTATATTCAGCTGAGTGGTAACACTCAGTCTTATTATACTTTTACCTTTAGTTTTATTCTAGTCTAGGTAACTAATTTGGGAAGCTTCGGTTTGAGTACGGTTTGTTACCGAAATTTCAACACTTGACTCGTGATCGCTTTTTGAGCGCAAACCAACCTAATAATGCCGCAATCCCCACAGCTTTTGCCATTGATTTCCCATTGGTTGTATTTATCGATTCAATTTTCAGTACTGAAGCATATTTTAAGCTAAGGAATTTTCTGGGTTAAGTTTTAATGCTTGACGTATATAAACCCATCAGCATAGTGCGGGTGCAAAGGGGGGGAGCGATCTACTCAAGCAATTGGTCGCAGTAAAGGTGGATTGAGTACCAAGATTCATGGGACGGTAGATGCCTTGGGCAATCCCTTGAGTTTTCATCTGACCCCAGGGCAAGCCTGCGACTTGGATCGTAAGGACCAACTGCTACCCAATATTGTGGCGGACACAGTACTGGCAGATAAAGGCTATGATGCCGATGAGCGAGTAATTGAGCGACTTCAGGCACAGGGCAAAACCGCAGTGATTCCTCCCAAACGCAACCGTACTATACTTGGTGACTACGACCGAGATTTATACAAAGCCCGTCATCTGATTGAAAACTTTTTTGCCAAACTCAAGCAGTATCGAGCGATCGCAACTCGCGATGATAAACGGGCGGCCAACTTTCTCGGTGCAATTTATCTAGCTGCTTCTGTCATTTGGCTCAATTGATGACACGCCCTAAATTTAGGGCGCTTAAATGTTGAGTTACCTGATAAGATTCCGGGAGTGATTTATATTGAGCTTCTGCCAGAGATGCGATCGCCTCTTGATCAAAAAAGTCTGCTGACAGTGCAGACATCTCCATTAATTCCTCTGATATAGGACTTTGAAGGAGCGAAGATTCTAATAGCTGCAAACCGTTGGCTTCTAATCGCAGCATGGCTAATGTATCGGCGCGAGTATCTTTTTGTTTCAGTTGCTCGTAAGCTGGGTTAATTAAACTGGTAAATACTACTGTAGCTAATTCCTTGTCTTGTTCGTGACTTTTGATGAGCGCGATCGCTCTGCAAAAACTTGGCTAAAGCATGATAGCGTTTGAGAATCTGACGCTCATCTGCAGCCACAGAAATTCCCAACACAGCAAACGGATCGGCTAGCTGTTTGAGCCATTCTGGTCGTAGGAAGGTCTGCGACATCTTAGTAAGATTAGCCTTTAAAGAATTCAAGTTAGCATTACAGCTAAATGCACCCCTTCTGCTTTACACAAGCTTCTCCTAAAAGAACCGTAAGATCCAGGATGTATGAGAGATAACAGCGATTTACTTCTGTATAATTGCTTAAACTTATTTGCTTGTTGGGGTTTTCATGATTTTCCCTGATATGATGTTACATCTTAAACCAGTAAATAACGGTGCGATCGCTCGTATAATCTTTACAATTTTGCTAAAAACTTCTGCTTTCAACGAGGCGGCTGGGCGCAAAGTTAGGAGGCGCCCAGTTAGGAGGCGTCCAGCCGCCCAGTTATACCTGCTTGATAACCCGCCCTGAAATAAATTTCACCTCTTAAGCTAAAAGCGGTTGAAACGGGTTAAAACCTCGAATACACATGACTGTTAGCCAGTTTTAACTGACTTGAGGTTTTAGCCCCAACTTTAGTTGAGGGGTTTCGCCAATCCAAAATCTTGTTGGGTAAAATCCAAAATCGAATAAGTAATGGGCGCGGTATGTGGCAAGCTTGTCGCTAAATAGATAACTCATAGCTTTTGAGAGAATTACTAAAATTGATTTAGATGTTCGGTTGTGAGTAGGATGGCAGCAAGGCTAAATTTATCAAGATGCTTTGCGACTATGGCTGTCTGAGTTTGGAAACTGTAATACTGATATATTTATTGGAAATTATTGGAAAATTTATTAGGAATATGTTAAACAAACGCAAAAGTCGAAGCGTTGCCGCAGTTTTAGCTTTTTCTGGCACGTTAACAATTTCAGGATTACATAAATTTTATCTGGGACAGCCGCTGTGGGGTTTGTTGTATGTGCTGCTTTCCTGGACGCCGATTCCCAAGGTAGCTAGTGCGATTGAGGGAGTTTGGTTTTTAGCCCAAGACGAAGAAGCCTTCGATCGCAATTTTAATTTTGGCAAGTCACCGCTTAAGTATTCGCAACAAGCCGGGAATCAAGTAGGAACCATCGCTGAGGCTTTACGCCAGTTAGATGCTTTGCGTCAAGATGGGCTGATTTCTGAGTATGAATTTGAGCAAAAGCGCCGCCAGTTGCTAGACCAAATTTCTTGAAGCAAGCGATTATGATGAATAACTGGCTACCTTTAAATCGCAAGTTGCAACAATTGCGTTCCAAACTTCTCAATGACCCCTATTACCGCCTGCAATCAGGAGAAGAAATTGCGATCGCCGCCCAATTAGGTATTCGCATTGACGCCAATCAAGCGACTGTTGATGATTGGTTGCGCTTACCTGGTTTGTCAATTCATCAAGCGCGATCGCTTGTGGAACTTTCGCGGATTGGTGTTAAATTTTACTGTATCGAAGATATTGCTGCGGCTTTGAATATGCCAGTACAGCGACTAAAGCCATTAGAAGCGATTTTGAATTTTAGTTATTATGATGACGAATCTTTAGATAAACCTACGCAAATTAATCCCAATACGGCAACGGTTGAGAAGCTGGCAAAAATTCCCTTTGTCGATTCGTCATTGGCGCAAGAAGTCGTGCAAAATCGCCTATCATCTGGACCTTACCGCAATCTCGTTGATTTTCAGCAACGCCTAAATCTACCGGGTGAGATAATTGCCCAACTGATGTATTATCTTAGGTTTTGAATTTTTGGATGTTGGTTGGTGGGTGTTGGGGCGCGAAGTCTGCAGTCGGGAAGATTCCCTCCGGCAGACTTCGCGCCCTTGGTAGGATTTCCCGACCCAGGCGACTGGTGAAGCGCGATCGCGTTGTTGGGTGTTGGTTGTTGTTTGTTGACTACGCACTACCAACCATGAACCATGAACCATGAACTATGAACTATGAACTATTAACCACCAACCACCAACTACCAACTACCAACCAAATTAAATTGATCCGATGCGATTGAGGGGCCAAAAGCGAAATATTGCGTGACCGATAATATTTTGTTTGGGTAAAAAGCCCCAATAACGAGAGTCGTTACTGTCGTTGCGGTTGTCTCCCATCACAAAAAATTGGTCGGGAGGAACTAGCCGTTTGGACATTGGTAAAGCTGGCGGTTCGGCTATGTAGTCTTCTCGCAAGGGATGGTCGTTGAGGTATACTTTGCCTTCGATAATGCTAACTTCCTCTCCTGGTCTGCCAATCACGCGTTTGATGAAGGCTTGGTCTTTGGGATATCCCCGACGTTGCAATTCTTCCGGTGGCTGAAAAACGACGATATCGCCAAAATGTGGCGGGTGAAAATGGTAGGAAACTTTTTCTACCACTAAGCGATCGCCTGTATGTAATGTAGGTACCATCGATTCAGAGGGTATGTAACGAGGTTCGGCGATAAACGTCCGGATAAACAGTGCCAACAATAAAGCGATCGCAACCAGAATTAGATTTTCCCGCGCCGCACGCCATCCTGTTGACGACGTACTTTTTTGTTTCCCATCACTTTCTTTATTGTTCATATAAGTTTTCAGCCAGCTTAAAGAAGTTTGACAAATACTTCAACTACCCTACCAATCACGCTTCGCTTTCAGGGTGGGGATTGCATCTAGACTCCGCCTCAGTCCAGAATATCCCGAAAGACACTCAGTTTTGGTTTCTTCGCCCGACGCATCAGGGGTGGTTGAAAAACACCCCGTACTTTCCCAGCTTTGCCGGCAAAGTAACACTCTTAAAGCCATATTCCTAGCAACAATTAAATCAGCGTGGAGGGTATAATTACACTGCTGACAAGCGGAGTTTGGTTGATTATTTTGACGCTAAAGCTATACTTGTAAACAAGCATGTATTTGCATATTACTCCTATAACAGTAAAAATACTTAAAAAAGTCTACCAAATGTAACCAAAACAGCAGGCTTTTGCCGAACCTACGTGTAATATAATACAAGCGTACGATTAGGTCGTTGAGCGTTTATAAAGAACCCTAATCTAGAAGATTGACGCAATTATAAAGCAAAGTTTTAGGAATTTCTCAGTTTTGCTTCCTCCTCCAGCAAAAAGCTAGTAGCCGACTGGTAAGCTAATCGGCATTTAAGCTGCATAATATAAATGCAGAACTATTTCAAAGTGACTATGCCACCACCTGCAAAAAACTTTTTAACGTCCGAGCAAACACGCTCGTTACAGCAAGCCCTTAAGGAGAGCAATTTACCATAGGTAAGGGAGAGAATTTTGATTATTCTGCTCCAAAATGACGGCAGGACACAACAAGATATTGGTAGATTTCTAGGTTGTTCTCCCAGAACAGTTGCATATTGGTGTATGGAGAGGCAGATAGTGAAGGAAAGTTTACATAATAAACTAGAGCGAGAGCATTATCGGAAAGCAACTCCTGAATACATCGAACTGTGATTAGAAACGGTTAATAAAGAACCATTAGATTTCGGTGATGAATTTGGTAAATGGACGGCAGAGAGATTAGCCACATATTTAACAGAGAAAGCTGGGATTGAGTTAAGTAGTTCTCAAGTCAGGAGGATATTAAAGCGAAAAAAGTATAGTTACATCTGGGCTAAATATGACGAAGGAAGATAAACAAAACCCAATAAAGAGAGCAGAATTTCAATCTTTGCTTGCCAAATATTTAGCGATAGCATAGATCGCGGTGTATTGCATCCTGTAGGAAAACCGCTATAATTCCTGGCAAGCGTCTAAATTGAGTTGCTCTCTGTTTCTTCTAATTGCGTTTAAGCGGTCTAACTATTGTCAACAAAAAACGGTAGAGAAATTAACTTCTCCACCGTTTCCTAATTTTGAATTTCCAACTTTGAATTTAATCTAAAATCCAAAATCCTTCTTGAAAAGCTTTGATCGGAGGAAACCTCCGCTCAAACTTTTCGCAAAATCTAAAATCCTATTCAACGCCTGGGGTTAACAATTCCCGGCGCTGTTCGGCACTAACCCGAACATTTCCACTTTCATCGACATCAACTATGGCTGTGTCACCATCTTTAATGCGACCGGAAAGAATTTCCTCGGCTAGGCTATCTTCCAGCAAGCGCATAATTGCCCGACGTAAGGGTCTTGCACCGTAGCTGGGACTGTAACCTTCTTTGATCAGGCGTTCCTTGAAGCGATCGGTGACTTCCAAGACGATACCCTTTTCAGTCAAGCGACCAAACACTTCTTTAAGCATGATATCGGCGATTTCTGTCACCTCTAGCTTGCTCAACTGACGGAAGACGATAATTTCATCGAGACGGTTGAGGAACTCTGGACGGAAGTACTGTTTGAGTTCTTCGTTAACCAGGGTTTTAATCCGGTTGTACTGCGATTCGCCAGCGTCTTCGGTAAATTCAAAGCCGATGGTGGAAGCACCTTTTTCAATCACCTTGGAACCAATATTGGAAGTCAAAATCAGCAAGGTGTTCTTGAAGTCTACGGTACGACCTTTCGCATCCGTCAATCTACCGTCTTCCAGAATTTGCAGCAGCATATTAAATACATCGGGGTGCGCTTTTTCGATTTCGTCGAATAGCACCACAGTGTAAGGTCTGCGCCGCACGGCTTCTGTTAACTGACCGCCTTCGTTGTAGCCGACATAACCAGGAGGCGAACCAATCAGCTTGCTGACGGTGTGGCGTTCCATGTATTCGGACATATCCAGGCGAATCATCGCTTCTTCGGAACCGAAGAAGTAAGAAGCCAAAGATTTCGCTAACTCGGTTTTACCAACGCCAGTTGGACCTGAGAAAATAAAGCTGGCGATGGGTCGATTGGGATTTTTCAAGCCGACACGAGCGCGACGAATTGCTCGGGAAACAGCCTTCACAGCGTCTTCTTGACCAATCAGGCGCTGATGTAAGGTGTCTTCCATGTGCAGCAACTTCTCGGATTCGGATTCGGTGAGTTTGTTCACCGGGACTCCTGTCCAGGAAGCGACAATGTGAGCAATGTCTTCTTCGGTGACTACAGGTTCTTCACCTTCACCAGTGGCTGCATTGGTTTTGCTTTGAGCGATCGCGCGGATTTCTGCTTTGATTTCCATTTCGCGATCGCGTAGTTCTCCAGCTCGGTCAAAGTCTTGACTTCTAACTGCATCGTCTTTTTCTTTTAAAATTTGACGCAGTTCTTTATCTAACTCTTTCGCTGCAGGAGGCAGTTGAGAGTTAATCAAGCGGACGCGAGAACCGGCTTCATCAACCAAGTCGATTGCTTTATCCGGGAGATAGCGATCGCTGATGTAGCGGTCAGATAGCTTGGCTGCAGCTACCAACGCTTCATCAGAGATTTTGAGTTTGTGGTGCTGCTCGTAGCGATCGCGCAGACCATATAAAATCTCTATTGTTTCATCTACAGAAGGTTCACCCACCATTACTGGTTGGAAACGCCGTTCTAGGGCTGCATCCCGCTCAATGTGCTTGCGGTATTCATCTAGAGTTGTGGCACCAATACACTGCAATTCACCTCGCGCCAAAGCTGGCTTGAGGATATTCGCCGCGTCGATAGCACCTTCGGCTGCACCCGCACCAATTAGGGTGTGTACCTCATCAATTACTAAAATTACATTTCCTGCCTGACGAATCTCATCCATGATTTTCTTCAGGCGTTCTTCAAATTCACCCCGGTATTTGGTTCCTGCTACGAGTAGACCAATATCCAGCGTGACCACGCGCTTATCTTCCAGAATGTCGGGGACATCTTTATTGGCTATGCGTGTCGCCAAACCTTCAGCGATCGCGGTTTTACCAACACCGGGTTCCCCAATCAACACTGGATTATTTTTTGTGCGGCGACCCAAAATTTGAATCACACGCTCAATTTCTTTCGCGCGTCCCACAACTGGATCGAGCTTGCCATCCCCTGCCATCTGAGTCAGGTTTGAGCCAAATTCATCCAAGGTTGGGGTTTTTGTGCGTCCTGACTGCCCAGTCGCCGAAACCTCTGCAGTTTCTCCCAGCATCCGTATGACTTGGGTTCTTACCTTAGAGAGATCTACACCGAGGTTTTCAAGCACTCTGGCTGCTACACCTTCCCCTTCTCGGATTAGGCCCAACAGCAGATGCTCGGTGCCAATGTAGTTATGCCCCAACTGACGTGCTTCTTCCAAGGATAGTTCGAGAACTCGCTTTGCCCGTGGCGTAAACGGAATTTCCACAGCTACAAAGCCAGAACCTCGACCTATGATTTTTTCCACCTCAATCCGGGCATCTTTAAGATTGACGCCCATAGACTTCAGCACTTTCGCCGCCACTCCGGTACCTTCTCCAATCAAACCCAGGAGGATTTGTTCGGTACCGACGAAATTATGCCCAAGACGGCGTGCCTCTTCCTGGGCGAGCATGATAACCTTAATGGCTTTTTCTGTGAAGCGTTCAAACATATGGCATTGATCCCATCACCTGCGTCGTGCCGGTACGCTGATTTTAGCACAGGCTAAAGTTTAGGATGTCTGTATCAAGAAATAGACATCCATCAGGAAACACCCAGCGTAATGCGCTAGTTAGGAAATATTTATTACTTTTGCGTAGTCGATGTACTGAGGAGCTTTAATTCAAGAGCTTTGTTTCGATTGACTTACAAACAATAGATGGCTGGTTTTCAGAGTTTGCTCAGACAATCCCAAACAAAAATTATTATCATATTTTTAAAGTACTGTCAAGGTCTTTTTGAACACAATCAAAATGTTTTACATAATAAATAAAAATTAAATTTAAGTTAAGAATTCTGAGAAATAATGGTTAAGATTTCTTAAAAATTGGGCAATGGGCATGGGGAGAGGGGGAGAGGGGGAGATGGGGAGACGGGGAGACGGCTGTGGGGTGTGGGAGAACAAGGGGGACAAGAAGACAACTAACCACCAACAACCAACCCCAGAGGGGTTCACCAGAGTCGGCACGAGGGAAAACGCCACTGCGACCCTTGGGGAGACCCCAAGACCGCAGTGGCGGACCTACCAAGGGCGCGAGCGCTCGCCGGGGGGAATCTTCCCGACTGCAGACGCAAGCGCCCCTTCACCACCAACAACCAACCACCAACAACCAACAACCAACCACCAATCACCAACCACCAACTAATGACTAATGACTAATTGCCAAGAAAATTGGCGGAGGCGATCGCTAATTTGGACGTACCATTTTTCTAGAGAATCTTGAAAGTGAGGTTGTTGCAAATCGCCTAGCCAGAGAATCAGGGCGTCCTCACCGTTATCTTTGTAGTAACGCCGCCGCAGTCCAGCTGTTTTGAAGCCGAATTTTTGATATAAAGAGATAGCCGACGAGTTGGAAGCTCGAACTTCGAGAGTGGCTCGCTCCAAACCGCGATCGCAAGCTGTTTTTAGAAGAGAATATAGTAAAGCCGCACCCAAACCTTGACGGTGGTATTGGGGGTGAACCGCCAATATCGTAATATGTGCTTCTTCTAAAATTGACCAAAAGCAACCGATTCCCAGCAAATTCAAGGTGGAAAAAGGGGAAAATAATCCGAGTAAATCGCTATTGGGACTATCCAATTCACGTTGGTAGCCTTCCAAAGTCCAAAGACCACCAAAACAGGCTTGATCGAGTTCGACTACTGCACTCAGATTTTCTGGTGTCAGTGATTTAATTTCTAAGTCTAATAAGAGCACAGTTATTGGTAATGGTACAACCCTTAGTAAACTGGGAATCGGGAGATTTACTAACGCCCGTAATTTGAACAAGGATAACTTTTAATCGCTATGGTATCGACTCACCCCGCTGGGGTAAAACATTCTGGTAGTCAGTATTTACCTCAAAGTTTGACTGAAAATGGGAATCTTTCGCCCAATCAGCAACTTTTACCCTTGACTGCCAGAGTTAATAGTGACGACTCCCTGGAAATAGGCGGCTGTGATGTCACAACTCTAGTTCAGCAGTTTGGTTCACCTTTATATATTTTAGATGAAGAAACCCTGAGAGTAGCTTGCCAGCAATATCGAGATACTTTCAGGCGCTACTATCAAGGTGAATCTCAGGTGCTTTATGCCTCAAAGGCTTGGAATTGTTTGGCTATTTGCGCTCTAGTTGCTTCTGAAGGTTTGGGAATTGATGTCGTCTCTGGGGGAGAACTCTACACCGCCCTTAGTGCTGGTGTCAATCCTAAGAAAATTTATCTCCACGGAAATAATAAATCTCGTGAAGAGTTAATTTTAGCGATCGATTCTGGTTGCACCATTGTGGCGGATAACTGGTATGAGTTACATACTTTGGTGGAGATAGCAAAAGAGATGGGGAGATTGGGAGATGGGGAGATGGGGGAAAGTTCTCTCCCCACCACCCCATCACCCCACCTCCCCATCAGGATTATGCTGCGTCTGACTCCGGGGATTGAGTGTCACACTCACGAATATATTCGTACGGGACACCTAGATAGTAAATTTGGCTTCGATCCCAACGATTTGGATCAGGTTTTTGCTTTTGTCAGCAAGCAATCTGTTTTTAATTGCGTGGGTTTACACGCCCATATTGGTTCCCAAATTTTTGAACGCCAACCGCATCGAGATTTAGCTGCTGTGATGGTGCAGTGGTTGAGCAAAGCGACAAAATATGGTTTAACTGTGACAGAATTAAATGTCGGTGGTGGTTTGGGAATTACCTACACCGAATCGGACGATCCGCCCAGCATTGAAGATTGGGTAAAGCCGATTTGTGAAGTGATTCAAGAAGCCTGTGCTACAGAAAATTTGCCATTGCCGAAGTTATTATCTGAACCTGGGCGATCGCTAATTGCCACCGCCTGCGTCACAGCTTACACTATTGGTGCATCTAAAGTAGTTCCTGAGACTCGTACCTATGTGGCTGTCGATGGTGGAATGTCTGATAACCCCCGCCCGATTACTTATCAATCGGTTTATCGTGCGGTAGTTGCCAATCGAATGTCAGCTCCCCTCACCCAAACAGTTACAATTGCAGGTAAACATTGTGAATCAGGAGATATTCTGATCAAAAACGCCCAGCTACCGGAAACACAACCAGGGGATATTCTCGTCGTAATGGGAACTGGTGCGTACAATTACAGTATGGCATCTAACTACAACCGCCTGCCCCGACCGGCAGCTGTTTTAGTGGCGAATAGCGAAGCAAATTTAATTTTGCGGCGCGAAAACTATCAAGACTTAATTCGACAAGATTGCCTACCGGAAAGACTGAAGAGTTAGGAGGCGCGGAGTTAAGAGTTAGGAGTTATGAATTTTAAGTTTTAAGTTTTGAGTTTTGAGTTCTGAGTTTTGAATTAAAAGTTTTTTTCATAACTCCCAATTCCTAACTCCGCGCCTCCTAACTCCGCGCCTCCTAACTCCGCGCCTCTTAACTCATAACTCATAACTGTATTAAAGGCAGAAGGTTAAATCCAGATGTCATGGGAGATTGGTGGAAGCAATGGCTGACAAACCTGGGATGGTCGCAGTCCTTGCTGCTTGAGACTCTGGATATCGTACTAGTGCTGGCGCTGACGTACATGATACTAGTTATTATTAGCGAGCGCCGGACACTGTGGATGGTGCGGGGATTTATTATTTTGATGCTGGCTTCAGCACTCAGTGGTAGATTGCAACTACAACTGCTAAACTTTGTTTTAGAAAAATTGGTGATTGGCTGTGCTGTAGCGATGGCTGTCGCTCTCCAGTCAGAATTTCGCCGTTTTTTAGAACAATTAGGACGTGGTGAATTCCGGCAATTATTTCAACCTGACCGTCTAGCGGTTCCCAAGTCTGATAGTGTAATCGATGAAATTGTCGATGCTGTTAAAGAACTTTCAAAAAACCGAATTGGAGCTTTGCTGATTTTGGAAACCACTGGTCCGATTGACGAGCGGGATTTTTCCGTACCAGGAGTAAAGCTCAATGCTGAGGTTTCTAAAGAACTTATACAGACAATTTTTCAGCCGAAAACACTTTTGCACGACGGTGCGACATTAATTCGTGGCTCAAGGATTCTGGCTTCTGGTATAATTTTACCGCTTTCGGGACGCACAGCCTCGCGCCAGTTGGGAACACGCCACCGGGCGGCGATGGGAATTACTGAGCGGGTCGAAAATTGCATTTGTGTCGTTGTATCAGAGGAAACGGGTTCTATTTCCTTAGCGGAACGGGGAACCCTAATTAGACCTTTGACGAACGCGAAACTGAAAGAGTCTTTAGAGGCTCGATTGTCCCCAATTGTGGATCGGGAAGCTGTTGCTCCTGGTTTGTTAAGTTTGGGACGCCAGATTCGTAGTAAGGCACTAGCACTGGTTTCACGTTTACTGGGATTACCATCGACCGCTTCGCGAGATAAAAAATGACGGTACAACAAACTGAACTGCAAGATTTGCCCGCTGACTTGAAGCGAGAATTACTGCCTAAGCACGTTGCGGTGATTATGGATGGCAATGGTCGATGGGCTAAACATCAAGGTCTACCCCGGATTATGGGTCATAAGAAGGGCGTTGATGCGCTTAAGGATTTGCTTCGTTGTTGTAAGGATTGGGGAATTGGGGCGCTGACGGCTTATGCTTTTTCGACTGAAAATTGGAAAAGACCTCAGGAGGAAGTTGAGTTTTTGATGACTTTGTTTCAGCGGGTTTTACGCCAAGAAATGCGGGAAATGGTAGAGGAAAATGTACAAATTAAGTTTGTCGGAAATTTGCAGGCTTTACCGCGAGTTCTCCAAGAAGAAATTACTCGTTCGATGGAAGAAACTAAGAACAATCGCGGTATACAGTTTACTGTGGCAAAAAATTATGGGGGAAGGCAAGAAATTTTACAAGCTTGTCGCGCGATCGCCGATAAAGTTCAGCAAGGTATAATCCAACCTGATGAGATTGATGAAGCGACTTTTGAACGCCACCTCTACACTGCTGGAATTTGCGATCCAGATTTATTAATTCGTACCAGTGGGGAAATGCGAATTAGTAATTTCCTTCTCTGGCAAATAGCTTATGCGGAAATTTATATAACAGAAACTCTTTGGCCCGATTTCGATCGCACTGAATTTCACCGCGCTTTGTGTGCTTACCAGCAACGAGAACGGCGATTTGGCAAAGTTTAAATTCAGTTAGGAGTTAGGAATGAGGAGTTAGGAATTAAAAGCTCATAATTCATAACTCCTAACTCATAACTCCTAACTCATAACTCCTAACTCATAACTCCTAACTCATAACTCCTAACTCATAACTCCTAACTCATAACTCCTAACTCATAACTCATAACTCCTAACTCCTAACTGAATTACGGTCCTGAAAAAACTGCTTGTTCTATATCTTCCCGACTGAGGGAATACTTGAACGAGCGTTGGATATCTTCCCTGGTTTCCCCAATTTGAAGATATCGTACTATGATTTGCTCGATATCGAGGGAAATTTCTGCTTGCCAAGTTGGTCGCTGTACGCGCCAGCAATGCAGTTGGGTTTCGTCTTGTTCGCAACCTTGGTCTTTCAACCACTGCTCAATTTGAGGCAGGGGATGGTTATATAAAGGTGTGTCAGCAGGAATTATAGACATAAATTAAAGGGAAAGGGGAAGGGGGAAAGGGAAAGGAGGAAAGGGAAAGGGGGAAGGGGGGGGCCCCACTTTGTGGGGATAAGGGGCAAGGGGAAAGGGTCTAAGGGGAAAGTAAAAGTTAAGGATTAGGATTAATAGGGGTGGTTGGTGAGGTAACTTTGATAGTTTGTTGTAGTGCTTGGGTGGGTTGGGGGATTTGTGTTTGGAAAGCGGCTTCGCCACGAGTTAAGCCGATCGCGATCGCTAATAACAAGCATCCCAATAACGTTAGCCCCATAATAAATAAAGCAAATATTTCACCCGAAGAGAGCGGGCGATCGCTTGCATCCAGGTAAGCTGATTTTGTCCAATCATGCCTGGAAGAAACAGGATAGTTTAAGTCTGTGGGTGCTTGAATCACCCCAAAGCGGGAATAACCAATTTTTAAATCGTAGCTGAATCGGCGTTCTGGGTTGGTTAGGGTGGCGTAAGCTTCGTTAATTTGCTGAAATTTAGCAGTGGCGACAGGCGCAGGCAAGTTTGTAGTATCAGGGTGATACTGTTTGCTGAGTTCCCGATAAGCCTGACGGATTTGAATTGCCGATGCAGAGGGATGCAGTCCTAGCAGGGAGTAATAAGTTGGTTTGCTGCTGCGTGGTGTTGCCCCGTTTTCGTTCACGGCTGTTTTGATCACCTTGCGATCGAGTTTTTTTTAATATTTTAAACTCATAACGCCTTTAGAGGCGATCGCAATCCCAAAGGCAGATGGGGAGATGGGGTGACGGGTGTGGGAGAGTGATTTTTTTCTCTTTAGCTCCTAAGCGTTATGATTTATACCTTATGGCGCTTGTAGTGATAGATGCGGCGGGATATAAAATAAGGCAAAATAAGGCTTAATGCGGGCTTTATCTATGCATAAGCGGTAATTGGTTGAACCTAAAACCAAACCTAGAGTGCCAACCAGAGGGTAAGTTGTCACAAAAGCTACAATAAGCAGCTTATTCTCTAAACTTATCTGTTGTTACCTGTGAGTCAAAGTGCAAGCGTGACTCTACATTAGAATCTAAGTCTTCACACCTCAGTATAACTACAGGGAAAAATTTCGCTAAACCTCACAACACATTTCAGCCAAATTACTTACATGTTTTTGAGTTATATTTATCCCAATAGATTGGCGCGGGGTTTAAAAGTTTCAATTTGCCGCAGTTTTTCATAGAGTTCCCTTTCTTGGGCGCTTAATTCTCTGGGGGTGATAATCTGAATTTCTACCAGTTGGTCGCCGCGTTTGCCGCTTTCGTTGGGGTAGCCTTTACCGCTAAGGCGCAATCGCTGACCAGACCTCACTCCTGGGGGAATGGACATTTTTACTGGTCCATCTAGGGTTGGTGCTTCTACTTGTCCTCCCAATACTGCCTCAACAGGGGTAATTGGTACTTGGCAGAAAATATTGGGACCTTCTATTTTATAGAAAGGATGGGGTTGGACGGTAATTTTTAAGTATAAATCGCCACCTGATATGCCTTGATTTCGCAAACGAATAGTTTGACCGGTGACCATAGCTGGTGGCATATTAACTTCTAGCGATCGCCCATCTTCTAAGCGAATGCGTTCGGTGCCACCTCGATAAGCTTTTTCTAGGGGTAAGGTCAATCTTGCTTCGATATCCCGACGAGTGGGGCGGGAGTTTGGTGTGTATTCCACCCTTGTTTTGGTGGAACGAAACGGATCGCGATTGGCATCATTTCCGTTAGATGCACTTGCCCCGCTTTTGTTATTTTTTACACCAATAACTTGATTGATAAAGCTCTCAAAATCGGCAAACTGACTGGGGTCTACTTCTTGATTTGCAGCGCGATCGCCAGAGCGATTATCCCATTGTTTACCCTTTGGCGACTGTTTGCTGCCGGGAAAGCCTTTTTGTTTCCAGAAGCGGCTAAATTGGTCATATTGTTCGCGCTTGGCTGGGTCGGAAAGGACTTCGTAAGCTTCATTAATATCTTTAAATTTTTCTTCTGCTTCTTTGTTTCCTGGATTCAGGTCGGGATGGTACTGTCGTGCTAATCGTCGAAAAACCTTTTTAATTTCCTCACTAGAGGCGTCTTTAGCTACTCCCAACATTTCGTAGTAATCGCGAAAATTCTGCAAATTCTGCATAGCCAATTGTTTAATTTTAGATTTTAGATTTTAGGGTTTGCTAATTGTTAATGGTTAATGGTTAATGGTTGGTGGTTGGTGGGTAGTGGGTAGTAGGTAGTGGTTAGTGGTTAATGGTTCGTGGCTAGCACTTATCAGAACAACCAACAATCAACAACCCTTCGGGTTCACCAGTCGCCTGGGTCGGGAAACCCTACCAAGGGCGCCTCTTCACCAACAATCAACAACCAACTACTAACTACTAACAATTACCAAGTACTGATTACCAAATCCGAATTCCGCATTGATTTTATTGCCTTTATTCGGATTACTAGAATTATGAGGAGATCGGGGCGGGGTTTGCCCCTCTAAACGCCAAAAATTCCATCTTCCATCAGCCAGCTTGGAAATTCTACAGCCAATCATCATCTTCATCATCCCAGTTATCCTGGAAGCTTGGACGAGATTTGCGTGAAGAACCGCTGTCATAAGAAGAACGTCCGTCTCTACCGGAGTCTCTACCGGAGTCTCTACCGGAGTCTCTACGGTAGTCCTTACCGGAGTCTCTACCGTAGTCCTTACCGGAGTCTCTGCCGTAGTCTCTACCTGAGTCTCTACCGTAGTCTCTGTTGCCGTAGTCCCTACCGGAGTCTCTGCCAAAGTCTCTACCGTAGTCTCTGTTATAGGAATCACGATCGCGATCGCGTTCGTCTTTATCACTGCCGCCTGTAAAGATGTCACGGATAGTACCAAACAAGTCATCTTCTTCGTCTTCAGTGTAATACTGACGGACTTCTCGATTTAGTTCGGACAAAGCATCTTGCAAATCGGCGTAGGCTTGATCGATTCCGCGATCGTCATTTGCTTGCAAAGCTTCGCGCAGTTCCCGGCAAATATTATCAATCCGTTGACGGCGGTTGCGGGCAAATTGCATGCCAAAGTCTAACGCCACTTCTCTAAGTTGTCTTTCGGCGGTTAAAATCAACGCCTCGGCACGGGTGCGTTTTTCTACCCTTTCTTTGCGTTCCCTGTCTACATTTGCGTATCTCTGGGCATCTTCAATCGCCCGATTAATTTCTGATTCGCTTAAGGTGGAAGCACCTTGAATTGTGATACTCTGCTCTCGTCCGGTGGTTCTATCCAGGGCTGTTACCTGTAAAATACCGTTGGCATCTATATCAAAAGATACCTGAACTTGCGGGACTCCCCTTGGTGCCGGTGGAATTCCATATAATTTGAAACGTCCCAGGGATTTGTTATCTGCCGCCATTTCGCGTTCGCCTTGGACTACATTGATTTCTACGGTATTTTGGTTATTTTCCGATGTCGAAAAAATGTCAGAGCGGCGGACTGGTATAGTCGTGTTGCGGGGAATCAATCTTTTCATGACGCCGCCGATGGTTTCCAAGCCCAAAGAGAGGGGCGTCACATCCAAAAGCAGCACATCTTTGAGTTCGCCGGCGAGAATCCCGGCTTGAATGGCTGCACCTACAGCTACGACTTCATCGGGATTGACGTTTTCGTTGGGTTCGATGCCAATTAAGTCACGTACTAGTTGCTTCACCATCGGCATCCGTGTAGAACCGCCTACCAGTACAACTTCTTCAATATCATCTGGTGAAAGACCAGCATCTTTCAACGCCCGTTTAACTGGTGTTCGCACTCGTCCTAACAAATCGCTGCACAAACCCTCAAATTGGGCGCGAGTCAGGCGAGTTTCGATGTGTTTCGGACCATCTTCTGTGGCGGTGATGAAAGGTAAGTTAATATCGGTGACGCTGACAGCGGAAAGTTCGATTTTGGCTTTTTCCGCAGCTTCCATCAGACGTTGTAAAGCTTGGCGATCGCTTCTTCTTAAGTCTATCCCTTCTGTTTCCAGAAATTGCTCTGCCAACCAATCGACGATTTTTTTGTCAAAATCATTACCCCCTAATTGCGTATCTCCACTGGTAGATTTGACTTCAAACACGCCATCGCCAACTTCTAAAATCGACACGTCAAAGGTGCCACCGCCCAAGTCAAATACTAAAATGGTTTCCGTATCGCCCCGATCCAAACCGTAAGCCAAAGATGCCGCCGTCGGTTCATTCAAAATCCGCAGCACCTCTAAACCGGCAATTCTGCCAGCATCCCGCGTTGCTTGGCGTTGGGAATCATTAAAATAAGCCGGAACCGTAATTACTGCCCCACTCACCGGTTCACCCAGATAGCGACTGGCATCATCTGCCAATTTTTTCAGGATCATTGCCGAAATTTCTTCTGGGGAAAATTCCTTATTCAGGCGGGGACAAACAATTTTAATATTGCTAGCTTCGTCTTTGCGAATAGTGTAAGGTACACGCTTAGATTCCGGACTAAGTTCGCTATACCTGCGCCCAATAAAGCGCTTCACAGAGAAAAAAGTATTTTGGGGGTTGAGGACGGTTTGTCGCCGCGCCATTTGCCCAACTACTCTTTCGCCTTCTTTGCTGACGCCAACAACGGAGGGGGTTGTCCGCATACCTTCTGCATTGGCAATCACCACCGGCTTGCCACCCTCCATCACGGCGACTACTGAGTTTGTCGTACCCAAGTCGATGCCGACTACCTTGCCCATGCGTTGCTCGTCTCCTAGTGTTTCCTATAAATTTATTATGATTGGGCGGGACTACCTCTAGCTTTGTGCTAAAAGATGAAAACCCCACAATGGTATAATAATCACCAATACATCAGGAAGTGGAGGACAATTGCGAATGAAGGTTTACTTCTGTAGCAAGGTCTACCTTCGGAATTCACGTTCTTTGGAGCTAGTTGCAAGACTAGGATAACATTGACGTTGGTTGATGTGCCCAAGTAACGGTGAATGCAAGGCGATTCACACTTCCTTGAAATTAACATCTACCTTAAAGCATTTTCCTGCGATTATTGTAAACAGTTGAATTTATTGAATTTAACAGGGCGATTACAAACTCACCTGACTCAGATTGCGCGAGAACGCGATCCTTATATGGCTACAGCTGGGCATTTCTTTGTCCAGGAATACATTCGCCAAGAATTTGCACAATCGGGAAGTGTGGAAATCCACACCTTTATGGTTGGTGGCAAATCCTTTAACAACTTCATATTGAATTTACCGCCTCAAGGCAGTTCTGAAAAGGCAAATTTACCACCAATTTTAATTGGTGCCCATTATGACGCCGTACCGGGTACGCCAGGGGCTGATGATAATGCGACTGGTGTGGCGGTGTTGTTGGAATTGGCGAGAATGTTTGCCGCCGAACCTGCAAGATATCCTTTGCGGCTAGTGGCGTTTGATATGGAAGAATATGGTTTGTTGGGTAGCGCTGATTATGCAGCCAAGTTAAAGCAAGAAAAGCAACCGCTGCGTTTAATGATTTCTCTAGAAATGTTGGGTTATCGCGACTCTACCCCTGGTTCGCAAAGATACCCCGCCCCTTTGGAACGTTTTTATCCAGATCGTGGTGATTATATTGCTTTGATTGGCAATTGGCGGACGCTGGGTGACTTAATTAGTATTAGTCGCAGTATTCGTAAAGTTGGCGTACCCAGCCAGTGGCTACCGGTACCAAATCGAGGTTTAATAGTTCGAGATACTCGACGAAGCGACCACGCACCGTTTTGGGATGCGGGTTATCCGGCGATTATGGTGACAGATACGGCTAATATGCGAAATCCACACTATCACAAACCTAGCGATACTATTGCCACTTTAGATTTAGATTTTATGACTGGCGTTTGTGAAGGTTTGGCAAGCGGTATTCGGCGGTTGTGAGGCAGTATGAAGAAGGACAGTAGTTGAATAATAAATAATTTGAAATCGACAGTTTATAATGAGCGATCGCAGAAGTACTCTTTACGAGAAATTTAAGTCTAAAATTATTCATAATTCTTGTTTAGATAGAACTTTGGTAAGTTTCCAAGGAAATAAACAAGTTGCATTTTCATGGTTTAAGTATCGAGAAGGTTTTTCCGAAAGACTAGTTAGGTATCTTATTCAAGAGTTAAAGCCGCAACCAGGAATTCTACTCGACCCATTTTCGGGAATTGGCTCATCTCTATTTACTGCAAGCGCCCTGGGTTGGCAAACAATAGGAATTGAACTTTTACCTGTAGGCATTTTTGCTATACAAGCTAGGCTGAGAGCGCAAAAAATAAATGTAAAAATATTAAATCAGGTAATTTCTGAATTAAAAACTATAAATATTCTTGACTATTATAACCAAAGTTATGCATTTAATCATCTTGCAATTACCCGTGGAGCATTTTCTCCTGCAAATGAAGAAAAATTAGTTAGTTATATCTCTTATTGTTATAGTTGTATCTCTAATGAAGATATACGCAGCTTACTTTTGTTTGCTGCTTTTTCTATTATTGAAGATATCAGCTATACCAGAAAAGATGGACAATATCTACGTTGGGATGTTCGTTCAGGTCGTTCTAAAGGAAAAAATGAGTTTAATAAGGGAGAAATTTTAAATTTTGAGGACGCAATTTTCCAAAAGCTAAAGCAAATTGTATCAGATTTAGATGTTGGATCTATCCAACTGGATTTATTTGGTGATAGTCTACCATTGCAAGTGACAATTCCAAATCTAGAACCTATTTTTTACCAAGGTTCTTGTTTAGAAATGCTTCCGAATCTTCAAGAAAGCAGTATTGATTTTGTCATGACATCGCCACCTTATGCCAATCGATATGATTACACTCGTACATATGCTCTTGAACTTGCATTTTTAGGATGCGATGAAGAAAAAGTCAAGCATTTACGCCAGACAATGTTATCATGTACTGTAGAAAACCGTGATAAGCGTAATTATTTAGAAGATTATTATACTAATATAAATCGTTATCACGATTTCTTAAAAATAGATTTTACCTTTCAAAATCAGGCTGCGTTACAAGAAGTATTAATGATTTTGGAAAGTTATAAAACAGAAGGTAAGTTAAATAACAAAAATATTACCAGAATGGTAAGTAATTATTTTTATGAAATGTGCTTTGTAATCTATGAATTAGCTCGCATTCTCAAACCTGGTGGCATAGTGGCAATGGTAAACGATAACGTTCGATATGCTGGAGAGGAGATTCCTGTAGACCTAATTTTATCTGATATAGCAGAGTCTTTTGGGCTGGTAACGCGACATATTTGGACATTAGGGCGAGGAAAAGGCAACAGTAGTCAACAAATGGGAAATCACGGTCGCTCGGAATTGCGTAAATGTGTATATATTTGGGAAAAGCAAGTACCGTGACAATGGACGAGATTAATCTTTTAGCTGAGGCAAATCGTGTAAACTATCGTTTGCGTTCGACCTTCTTTTATCGCAAACTTAAGGAATATAACACGTTATCTTTTAATGCAAGCATTAATGCACTCTTGCCTGTCAAGCATTTATATAGTTGGGAAGGTTGGCCAAACTGGGGTATTGGAGAAGATGCATTTACCTACATTAATCGACATTCCAACTTGCAGCTAATTCAGGTTTTTTGTCATCCCAGGCTAATTCGAGAACACTCTAAATTATTAGGTTATTATCGTAATATTGCAGTACTTTCTCAAAAAGCTGTTAAGTACTTAGTAAGAATTGATGTCAAGAAGATTGAAACAGATCAAGAAAATCGCTATCCTTTGACAGATGATAAAGCCTTAGCACTTTCTCAACTTTTTAATGAACACATATCGCTGATAATTGATAGTTCAATAGAAAGTCTTACAGAAGAAGAATTATATGGAATACTATTAGCCTCAACAGGCGCACAAATTGACGGTTCATGGCGTAATGCTATTGGAGAAGAAGCAGAAAAAATTGTACAGCGACTTCTTGTAAAAGAAGTAAAGGAACGGAATCTTCTTGCTGCTTTCATCCCACGTGTTGGTACAGGAATTTAACTATATAATCCCGATATGCTTGAGGAACAAATAGGAAATATTGAACACTACCGAGGCGTAATGTTGGCTAATCACACTTCAATACTTTTTTCGAGTGAGCCAGATACAGCAGATTGCAGGTAGATAGAGTACACTAAATCCTAGTGCATCAATCGTTACTATGAAAGCTTACTCCATCGACTTTCGAGAAAAAATAATTAACGCTTACTCTCAAGGCGATACATCAATTAGAAAAATAGCTTCTAGGTTTGATGTCAGTAAGGCTTTTGTACAAAGGTTACTTTTACTCAAAAAAACTCAAGGTCATGTAAAACCACAAAAACAAGGTGGAGGAATGAAGAGTGATTTGGATAAACATAAAATTGAGCTAGCTCAAATGGTAGAAAAATATCCAGATGCAACTTTATCTGAATATTGTGAATATTGGGGACAAGCTTACGATAAATGGGTAAGTACCAGTGCTATGTGCCGCGCCTTGCAAAGACAAAATTTGACACAAAAAAAAGACGCTACTACGTAGCCAATGTGCCACGGAAAGAGTCCAAAAGCTCAGGTGTGAATTTTGGGAAAAAGTGAAAGCCATAGACGCAGAAAACTTGGTTTTCATTGATGAGATGGGTGTTTTACTCGGTTTAACACGAACTCATGCTCGCAGTCCTTATGGTCAAAGAGTGTATGATTTAAAACCATTTTATCGCGGTGCAAAAGTAACGGTTATTGGAGCCATCAGCTTAAAAAAAGTTTTAGCTGTCATGACAATGAATGGCTCAATGGATGGAAATGCCTTTGAAGTGTTTATCCAAAAATGTTTGCTCCCTCAATTATGGGCGGGTGCTGTAGTTGTTATGGATAATGTGCCATCTCACAAAGTAGCTTCAATTGAACCATTGATTGAATCAATGGGTGCGAGTGTTCTCAATATGTCACCGTATTCTCCTGATTTTAATCCGATTGAACTTTGGTGGTCGCAACTTAAAGCTTTTTTACGTCAATTCTCTCCAACTACAACAAAAATGGTTGATATTCTGATTGCGACCGCTCTTGATTTGATTAATCCGAAACATCTAAAAAACTGGTTTACAGACTGTTGCTACTGTACTTCATGAACCTGCAATCTGCTGTATAACTCGATTGTTAATCAAACAGAATAAACTACAATACAGTTCAGCTAAAGATTATTTGTAGAGTGTAAATGTGGGATTGCAATGTTTTACAATAGTTTATCCTTCAGGCAAAAATTATGTCTAATGATAGTGTACTTACTCAATTAGAATTATCAAACAGTCAAGCTAATCAACAGCAAAAACCTCGCCAAATTCTTTCTGTACATGATCTGAGTGCGTTAAATACTCGCTCCAACTCAAAAGGGCTGCGGCAACTGGCTCTGCATCTGAGTGTTATGGGATGTAGCGGTTATCTTTGGGGGACAAACTTGGGCTATTGGGAACTAGCAATCCCTGCACTAGTGGTTTATGGTTTTAGTATTGCTTCTATGTTTGCACCTATGCATGAATGCGTCCACACAACTGCATTCGCCGCTCGTCCTTTAAATAATGCCGTTGCTTGGGGTGCAGGATTGCTTTCATTTTATAACAGCACATTCTTCCGTTACTATCACAAATGGCATCACCTTTATACTCGCGTTCCTGATAAAGATCCAGAACTAACCGATCCCAAACCTAGCAACTTTGCGAAATACTTATTAATCATTAGCGGTTTACCCTGGTGGTTGGGAAAAATTCGGGGACATTTCCAGATTGCATTGGGTAAATTTGATAATTGTCCGTTTATACCTGATTCAGCACGTACTGAAGTGACTCGCTCTACTCAACTGCAATTGGCAGTTTATGCAACGATGCTCGGTCTATCAATAGCAGTAGAGCAGCCTTGGTTTCTACTTTATTGGCTGCTACCATTGATTGTTGGTCAACCAATTCTGCGTTTTATTCTGTTAGCAGAACATACAGGCTGTACTCTTGATGCTAACCTGCTGACAAATACGCGCACAACACTAACTCTGTGGCCTGTGCGATTTTTAATGTGGAATATGCCATTTCATGCCGAGCATCATTTATACCCATCAATTCCTTTTCACGTCCTGGCTAATGCTCATCAACTGTTAAGTTCGCACTTTGCTCATATTGAACCAAGCTATGTAAAAGTAAATTGGGATATTGTGACTAAATCGGGACAATCAGCTATATGACAAAATCCCCAAGTTTTCTAACTCTAGAAAACTTTAGGCTGGAGTGTGGTAAAGTTCTACCCCAAGCACGCCTAGTATACCAAACTTACGGCGAACTTGCTGGCGATCGCACTAATGCCATTCTCTACCCAACTTCTTACGGAGCGCAACATTGGGATATTGATTGGTTGATTCGTAGCGATGGTATTCTCGACCCCAACCGTTGGTTTATTATTATTCCCAATATGTTTGGTAATGGACTGTCAAGTTCACCTAGCAACTCCAAAGATTGTGGTCTAAGCGAACAAGGCTTTTGGTTTAGCCATGTAGATAATATTCGCGCTCAAGAGCAGCTGTTGCGAGAAGTTTTCCAAATTGAACATCTAGCACTAATTTACGGCTGGTCAATGGGAGCGCAACAAGCATATCACTGGGGAGTATTGTACAGCGATCGCGTTGCTCGAATTGCTGCCTTGTGCGGTACAGCTCGCACTACCGACCATAACATAGTTTTTCTACAAAGCCTGCGAACAGCACTAACAGCCGATCCCACCTGGAATGGCAAGAGATTTGAAGCTCCTCCAGAGCGGGGATATAAAGCTTTTGCGCGGATTTATGCTAGTTGGGCAGCTTCCCAAACGTTTTATCGTGAGGGCATTTACTACAAGCTGGGCTATACATCCTTAGAAGACTACTTGTTGCGCGCCTGGGAACCTTACTACAAACAGCGTGACCCGCATAATTTACTGACAATGATTGATACCTGGTTGCGCTGTGATGTCAGCAATAACTCCATCTACCAAAATAATTACGAAAGGGCTATGGGTGAAATTAAAGCTAAAACGCTGGTAATGCCATCCACAACAGATTTATACTTTACTCCGGAAGATTGTGCTGCGGAAGCGGCGCTGATTCCTGAAGCTAAATATTTGCCAATACCTTCTCTTTGGGGTCATAGAGCAGGTAATCCTTACCAAAATCCTACTGATGAAAATTTCATTCGAGTTGCAATACAGCAATTGCTGAAAGAATAAGGAAATACAGAAGAAGGTATAAGTTTCATTTTGAATTTTTAATTGGAGTAAAGCGACTTGACTAAATCACTTTCGGAAATCGCACAGTCAAAGAGTATCCGCTATTTTTTAATTTCATTTACAGATTTATTTGGAGTGCAACGGGCAAAACTTGTGCCTGCTGCCAGCATTGATAACATGGCAAATGGTGCAGGATTTGCAGGATTTGCGGCTTGGCTAGATATGACTCCGGCAGATCCAGATATTTTAGCGATCCCCGATAGAGCCAGTTTGTTGCAATTACCTTGGAAACCAGAAGTTGCCTGGATGAGCGCGGATCTTTACACTGTGGATGGACAACCCATAGAACAAACACCCAGACTAGTGCTTAAACGTGTGCTTAAACAAGCTCAAGATTTAGGCTATAGCGTCCGCACAGGAGTAGAGTGTGAATATTTTCTACTGAATAGCGAAGATAACAGTATATCTGATAAGCGCGATCGTCAAAGCAAACCTTGCTACGATCAGCAAGCTCTGATGCGTCGCTATGAAGTGATTCATGAAATCTGCGATGCTATGTTGACATTTGGTTGGGGTGCTTACCAAAATGACCATGAAGATGCAAACGGTCAGTTTGAGATGAATTGGATGTACGCTGATGCCCTTGTCACCGCAGATCGTCATGCCTTCTTTAAATATATGGTCAGAACAATTGCCGAAAAGCACGGGTTGCGCGCTACCTTCATGCCCAAGCCTTTTTCCCATTTGACCGGTAATGGCTGCCACACTCATTTGTCTGTTTGGGATACCGCAGGTAAGGTAAATCTCTTCCACGACGCACAGGGAGAACTGGGACTCTCACCTTTAGCTTACCAGTTCATTGCAGGCGTGTTGCATTCTGCTGAGGCATTGTGTGCTTTTTCAAATCCGGCAATCAATTCTTATAAACGAATTAACGCACCCGTCACTACTTCGGGGGCAACTTGGGCCCCTAGCACTATTACTTACAGTGGCAATAACCGCACTCATGCTATTCGTATTCCTGATGCTGGGCGTTTTGAGTTTCGTCTTGCTGATGGTGCAGCTAACCCCTACTTACTACCTGCTTCACTTATTGCTGCTGGACTTGATGGAATTTCCCAAAAACGCAATCCTGGGCCACGTTATGACAATAATAGTTATACAGATCCGCTTCCCTTAGATCGGGTAAAACAGTTACCAACAAACTTATTAGATGCATTACGCTGCCTAAAAGCAAACACAGTTCTTACCCACAGCCTTGGAGAACGTTTAATCACAGCTTATTTAAAATTGAAGCACCAACAGTGGAATGAATATAGTAGCTACATCACTCCCTGGGAACTAGAAAATACATTAGATTGCTAATTATAGTGATTTCAACAGATGAATAATTTTCTTTTTTTGTTTGATTCGTTAACTATTTAGAATAGCTGAATTCTTACCAAAAATCTAACTCCTGAGCAAGTTAAAAAAGCAAGAAATTGGGAAAACGCAAAATACAACAAAGAATTTCGTGCCAAACTTGGTTTACCCGGATTCTCACCAATGCTCAAAGCCTGTGCTTGTGCTCTTGAGCAGGTTCGCTAGTGGGAGCAGAGGCATTGGTGAAAGGTTAAGATAATCTTACTTTTGTCAATTAGAAAATATGCTTAAAATTTGGAAAGAGCAGAGGTATGAAACTCACTCTTGTACTGAACTTCGGCGACAACAATGAATGATATGTATTAAGATGACGCGATCGCCTCCTCAAAAATTGTGTTTCCGACCCCGATTTTCACAACATTTTAAGTACTATTGCTTATTGACAATTGGTATTCGACCTTAACCTCTCACGAATGCTACTATTGCAGCAAGTTGGGCTTCCCGACGACGCGCCACTTGTGTTGCGATTTGGTGTTCATAACCTTGGGTTGATGGTTGATAAAACAATTGACCTTGCAAGCTGGTGGGTAAATAATTTCACTTTTAAACAATCAAGGTACAACAGTTGGTGTAATTGAGGTGAAAGGAGGTGCCGATCCTGCTGGAGCACTTGAACGTTATGGGGCTGCTAAAAAATCCTTTGAGGAAGCTTTTCGCAGGAATTCACAGGTTAGAACTATTCTCGTTGCCAGTTGTATCACAAGTGAAGTGCATACTCGCATTCAGAATGACTCAATAATTTCCACTTATTTTAACTTGACAGAAATACTAAGCGAGAACTCAAGGCAATATGACCAGTTTATTCAAGAAGTCTTTTCACTTCTACAGCCATAATTTTCTGCACATGATTTAACACTAGGTATCAAAATCCTAACTTTAGCCTTTTCGCGTTTTAATTGTTCATATTATCTTGATGCGATCGCACACCTGGTGTCAAACTAATTAAATCATCAATATTGCGCTTCATTGTCTTGCAAATTGTATCTAAAGGTAAGTCGTTGGCATCATAACCAAACGGGTTTTCTATCTCTAAACCTATCGCTTCAATACCAAATAATGTAAAACTAATCAAAGCAACAATTAACCCCGTCCACCAACCCAAACTCTCTACTAATTGAAAAGGCAGCAACAGACAGTAAAGTAATAATAATTGCTTGAGATGAATGGCATAAGCTAAAGGCATTGGTGTTTTTAAAATTCGCTCGCAAGCCCCTAAATTATCTACTAGATTATTTAATAAATCTTGGATAGAAGTTAACTGATAGCTATTTAGGCAATCGCGATTGTACTGCTGCTGTAAATAATCTCCAATCCAAAAAGCTATCTCTAGAGGGGGATGATTCATAGTTTTCAACTTGATATATCTAGTAGTTGGCATTAGTTCTTCTATTTCACTATTTACAATTTCTCCTCGCAAATGCAATTTAGTTGATACTGCAAAAGCTACCAATAAATATAATGTCGCAATTTTATTGTCTTTATCTTCTGGGGTAATTTCCTGAACGCATACCCAAATTTGGCGTGCGAAATTTCGCACATTATTTACTATAGAACCCCAACATTTTCTACCTTCCCAAAAACGTTCGTAAGCTGTATTAGTCCTGAATACTAGCAATAAACCTAAAACAATACTGGGAATAACGCTTTCTAAAATAGGTTGGGATACAGGTAGTTTAAAGTTGTAAAGTACAGAAATAAAAACACCGAAAAATCCAGACAAAATAACGCGTTTATAAATTGCTGCGATTACCGAACCTTTATATTGAAAAGTTGTTTGAAACCATTGCGATTTTTCTAACGGCATGTAGCTTCCCCGATATTTAACGAATTAATAAAGTCAGCATTGTGGATTTATTAATTTGCAATTACTAATGTAGACTACGTTAGTGATACTGTAAAGCATTATGTTTAAAATTTAGTGTCCTATTCTCACCGATCGCGCACCCTATCGGACAAAAATTTGGCATTTGATTTGATTTAAGATTCAATTGAGTTGAATTTTATCAAGTGATTTAGTTGAGGCGATCGCTAATTATTAATTTCCATCAAATTTCTCATAAAATCCAGTTTTATGCTCAAGAGATTTCCAATTTTTCTGATTCGGAAAAATGTTTGAAGCCAAATAAATTTACAAAAAATATTTCGGCACTTCTGCGGTGTAGCGCTACAATTTTCTCAAAATAAAGATAGGGTTAATCGTTGAGGATAAAATTGACCCTTACTTTTTGATAACTTAAAAATAATAGCGCTGACATTGAGGAATCTAATATGACTTGGGAATTTTGGGTTGACAGAGGCGGTACATTCACTGATATTGTGGCAAAGCGTCCCGATGGACAATTGATAATTCATAAACTGCTATCGGAAAATCCCGAACGTTATACTGATGCGCCAGTTCAAGGAATCCGCGAGATTTTGGGTATTCCAAAAGATGCGCCAATTCCAGCAGAACAAATTGCAGTAGTGAAAATGGGAACTACTGTGGCGACAAATGCACTGTTAGAAAGAAAAGGCGATGCTACACTTTTATTAATAACTAAAGGATTTCAGGATGCGCTGCGAATTGGTTATCAAAACCGTCCTGATATCTTTGCCCGTCAGATTATTTTACCAGAAATGCTGTATGAGCGGGTAATTGAGGTAGAGGAACGCTATAACGCCCAAGGTGATGAGTTAATTCCCCTAAATTTGGATGCTGTTTGTCCCCAGTTGCAAGATGCTTACGATGATGGTATTCGTTCCTGTGCCATTATTTTCATGCACAGTTACCGCTATGGCGAACATGAGAAGCAGGTAGCTAGCATTGCCAGGAACATTGGGTTTACTCAAGTTTCAGTATCCCACAAAGTTAGCCCTCTAATGAAATTAGTCAGTCGCGGCGATACTACTGTTGTTGATGCCTATTTGTCGCCCATCCTGCGGCGGTATGTGGATCGGGTGGCGAGTCAGTTAGAGGGAGAGGGGGAGAGGGGGAGAGGGGGAGAGGGGGAGACAAGGGGACAAGGGGACAAGGAGATAAAAAGAGAAAGAGAAATTTTCAATTCTCAGTCTTCAATCCAAAATCCAAAATCTAAAATCCAAAATCGCTTGATGTTTATGCAATCGAATGGGGGACTTGTTGATGCTGAGAAGTTTCAAGGGAAGGATAGTATTTTATCTGGTCCGGCTGGCGGGATTGTGGGGGCGGTGCAAACAAGTCTCATGGCGGGATTTGATCGGATTATCACTTTTGATATGGGTGGTACGTCTACCGATGTAGCACATTATAACGGTGAATACGAACGCACTTTTGAAACTGAAGTTGCAGGAGTGCGCTTGCGGACGCCGATGATGGCGATTCATACTGTGGCGGCGGGTGGCGGTTCGATTCTGCAATTTGACGGTTCGCGGTATCGTGTGGGACCAAAGTCAGCAGGGGCACATCCGGGACCGGCTTGCTATTTAAAGGGCGGTCCTTTAACGGTGACTGATTGCAATGTGATGGTAGGTAAGTTGCAACCTGAGTTTTTCCCCAAGGTGTTTGGAATAAATGGGGATTTACCTTTGGATGCAGATGTGGTTAGGCAAAAGTTTACTCAGTTGGCGGCGGAAATTGGCGATCGCCGTGGGCCGGAAGAGGTGGCGGCGGGATTTTTAGCGATCGCTGTTGATAAAATGGCAAACGCGATTAAAAAAATCTCTCTTCAGCGTGGGTATGATGTGTCGGAGTATACTTTGTGTTGTTTTGGTGGTGCTGGTGGGCAGCACGCTTGTTTAATTGCTGACGCTTTGGGGATGAAGCAGGTGTTTATCCATCCTTACGCTGGGGTGTTGTCGGCCTATGGTATGGGTTTGGCGGATGTGCGGGTGATTCGTGAGAAGGCGGTGGAAGGGGTCTTGGGTGAGGTGTCTGATTTGGAGGGTGTTTTGGAGAAGTTGGGGGAGGAAGGAAAGGAGGATTTGAACCGCAGAGAGAAGTTTGAGCGGAGGTTTCCTCCGTTAAGAGAAGGGGTTGCCGAAGGCATCAAATCTTCGGTGGACGCCCAGGGCGCCCAGGGAGGAGGGGAAATAGAGGTTTTGAGGAAGGTGCATTTGAGGTATGAGGGGACGGATGCGGCGTTGATGGTGGATTTTGGGGATGTGGGAGTGATGAAGGCTGAGTTTGAGGTGTTGCATCGTCAGCGTTATGGTTTTGTTGCGTCGGATAAGGCGTTGATTGTTGAGGCGGTTTCGGTTGAGGTGGTAGCGAAAAATGATGTGCCGCGAGAGAAAGTAATTTCACGTATAAATAATCATGAGCCTGTGGCGGTTGCTACTGTGCAAATGTATGCGGCTGGTGGGTGGTGTGAAACACCTGTTTATCAGCGGGATGAGTTGCAACCGGGTGATTGTATTGCAGGTCCAGCAATTATTGTAGAGGCGACGAGTACGAATGTAATTGAAAGAGGATGGCAAGCAGAAGTAACTCCACTCAATCATTTGATACTGCAACGACAAACGCAAAACTTACAACTCAGAACTTTAGCCGAAGCATCAAGCACTCGAAGAGATCCTGTGATGTTGGAAATTTTCAATAATTTGTTTAGAGCGATCGCTGAACAAATGGGTATCACTTTACAGAATACAAGTTCGTCGGTAAATATCAAAGAAAGACTGGATTTTTCCTGTGCAATATTCGATGCTGCTGGACAATTAGTAGCAAATGCGCCTCACATTCCGGTGCATCTTGGTTCCATGAGTGAAAGTGTAGCCGCTTTAATAGCAGCTGATGGCGACACTATCAAACCCGGAGATGTATTCGCCTCAAACAACCCCTACAACGGCGGTACTCACCTCCCCGACATCACCGTCATCACCCCCGTATTTCCTAACTCCCCCCCTCCCCCCCCCTCCCCCTCTTCCCCTCTCTTCTATGTCGCTTCACGCGGACATCATGCAGATATTGGCGGTATCACTCCCGGTTCGATGCCACCTAACAGTATTAGTGTAGAAGAAGAAGGAATTTTACTTGATAATTTTCAGCTAGTTTCGGAAGGTAAATTCCGAGAAAAAGAACTTGTAGAAGTACTTGCTCAAAATGCTTACCCAGCAAGAAACATAACTAAAAATATCGCCGATTTAAAAGCACAAATTGCCGCCAACGAACGCGGCGTGCAAGAACTCCATAAAATGGTGGAACATTACAGCTTAGAAACAGTACAAGCTTACATGGGGTTTGTGCAAGATAATGCCGAAGAGTCGGTACGTCGTGTAATTGAAGTTTTAAAAGATGGCAATTTTAGTTATTCTTTGGATGATGGAAGTGTAATTCAAGTTGCCATTACAATCAACCGGAAACAGCGAAGTGCCACAATCGATTTTACCGGAACTTCGCCACAGCTAGCAAATAACTTTAATGCTCCTGCGGCAGTTTGTAAAGCAGCAGTTTTATACGTTTTTCGCACTTTGGTAAATGATGATATTCCCTTAAATGCAGGGTGTATGAAACCATTAGAAGTTATCCTTCCCGAAGGATGCATGTTAAATCCCCGTTATCCTGCTGCTGTCGTGGCGGGAAATGTCGAAACTTCTCAAGCAATTACTGATGCTTTATATGGTGCATTAGATGTGATGGCTGCTTCTCAAGGAACGATGAATAATTTTACATTTGGAAATGAAAATTATCAATATTATGAAACCATTTGTGGAGGTTCTGGCGCGGGTGCAGACTTTGATGGAACAGACGCAGTTCATACACACATGACAAATTCGCGTTTGACAGATCCAGAAGTATTAGAATGGCGTTTTCCTGTACTTTTAGAAAGTTTTGGAATTCGTTCCAATAGTGGTGGTAGAGGACATCATCATGGTGGAAATGGTGTGATTCGTCGGATTCGTTTTTTAGAAGAAATGACGGCAGGTATTTTGTCAAATCATCGCATTATTTCGCCTTTTGGTTTGCATGGTGGTGAAGCGGGTGCAGTTGGGCGAAATTATGTTGAAAGAAGTGATGGAAGTGTTGAAGAATTAGGTAGTAAAGCTGTGGTAAATATGAATCCCGGAGATATGTTTGTGATTGAAACTCCCGGCGGCGGCGGTTATGGTGTTCCTGGTAAGGAATTTCCGCTTGTGGCAAATTAGAAGCTTTTCGCTGCGCTTGTAGCGCAATAACTTGAGATACAAATTGCTCTAAATCTGGCTGGCTTAACTGTTCAACAGCCTTTAGCAACTCTTCTGAAGACAGTTGTACTTCAACTTTCACTGTTGGCATTTTTCATCTTTTGCCCACTAATCTGTCGATATTCTATCAACTCAGAGTTATGTTGTTGCGATCGCACTTACAAACCTTCTATTCTGACTAAAAGCAAATTTGCCTTGAAGCCCCTCTAATCGCGGGCTTTATTCTCTGAGTCCGCGTTTTAGCCTGAGGGGCTTTTGCGTAAATTCTGTTCTCCTGACGCTTTTTCTGTCAATCGACTGATTAATTCCTGTCACACCGCCAACATAATTAGCGGGTATAAATCATCAATCAGGATAATACCCGTGACTGAGGAATTGAAAAAAGGCGACAAGGTTAAGTGGAACACCTCACGAGGTGAAACCACTGGCGAGGTTGAAAAAAAACTGACTTCACCTACCGAGATTAAAGGACATCACGTCGCAGCGAGTCAAGATAACCCTGAATATCTCGTGAAAAGCGACAAAACCGGAAAAGAAGCTGCTCACAAACCCGATTCTCTTCAGAAAATTGAGGAATAATGCAGCTTTATGAGTAAAGATTTAAAATCACCGATCGCCGAATTTTATTCTTCTGTTAACATGACTCCCAAGGAACTTGAATCTTGGCTGGAAACAGAGGAATCTCAATCAGTCGGACAAAAAGATGGAAATGATGAGTCTATCGGACATCAATCTGGTAAGCGCATCGTTGAATTATTGCAAAAGAAAGAAGACAATTTCACTGATGATGATGTAGCCCATATCAAAAAAGTCATCAGTTATATCCATCGCCATTCAGCACAACAGCCTGAAGGTGATATTGAACATACACGCTGGCGCTATTCATTAATGAATTGGGGACACGATCCGCTCAAAAAGAGTTAGGAGGCGCCTCCTAACCCCTAACTTTATTTACCCAAACCAATGAGACGGTTCACAGCCAGGATGAACCGTTTCACAAAGCCGACTACTAATCCATTCTGATTTTTCTTGAAAGATTGAGCTAATACCTTGGTGAATCAATTTTTGTAGATGTAATTGCTGCTCCAAGGGACTGCGGGGCAATTTATAATCTATTAAATACTCTTTTTCAGGCGCGAACGCGCTGAAAAGGCAAGGAATACGGTTGAGAACGTAATCAATTAGCTCTTGGCGCAAATCAGGAATCGCAAAAGCTTGTTGATAAGGTTGATACGGATAAGTATCTAAAACGCTTTCAATCTCTCCTATTACTGATTGTTGTGTCAACTTGACTGCTGTTTTCATATTTTTTTGGCTCCTTTTTGTTTTAGGAAATGATTTGTGAATAGTCGCAATTCTGTAAATGCCACCGTGGTCATTACAACCAGTTAGAAGAAATTCAAGTGATAGATGTTAAAACCCTGAGGCTAACTTTGCTATCCCAAGATAATACGAGAATTTTACTTCCGCTTTATTTCAGTTAAAGTTAATTTTTCTTAACGTCACGATTACCAAAAATTAAGGTTATATACTCTGGTCTACAACCATTTTTATACCTTTGATATCAATTATTTCACTTTTATAAAGTATGAAAAAAAACTACATAAAACGCAGCATAAGCTGTCGGGGATCAATTTTCCCACATAGTTAAAGTGTTAATTAAAGTAAAGATTTAGGTAAGTAGAATTTACCGGACGCTTTACATTAGTTAGCAATTATTATATTAAGTTTGGCTATATCATTGATTACTTAATTTATGTAGTATAAAACACGATTTTGAGTTTTTAGCGATTAGCAATCAAAAAGTGCTAATCGCTAACTGCTAATTGCTAATCACTTGCTGGATAAATAATTTAAAAATTTATCTTTAGGTAGAGGTAAATTTTGCAGATTTTGGTTAATTTGTTCGGCAGCCGCTAATCCAGAAAGCATTGCACCTTCAACGAGGTTACCGCCACACCAATCACCGCAGCATACCAAAGGTAAGGAAGTTGCCGCAGATAAACAAGCTTCTTGCCAAGGTTTGCTAGGAAAGGCATAACGCCAGCGATGCACTTGCATCCAATCGGGAGTGTTCAACCAGGGAAGTTGTAAAGACTCGGCTGCATGTTGTAACATCTGTTGTGCTGCTGGTTGTAAATCTTGGGTTTGGTCGTGAAGTTGGGCAAAATCAGCGCTACTTTGCACGACAAAATGCGGCTGTTGCGGGTTGGGACGTTTGCTACTATCCAAGCCAATCCATGCCAAAACCGGGTGATTGACAAAATTTAAGGCTTTCCAGTTTGGAAGAGGTTGGGATGCAACTGGATATCCAGCCATGACGCTGAGACTGGGGAAAAATTCTACGGAACGCAATTTATTCAAAAATGCCGCGTTTAGTACACTTTCCCCTAAAGGTTCTAACAGCATTAACGCTTGAGGTGCAGGAATGGCAAGGATTACTGATGCGGCTGTTAATTCTTCGTTGCTGGATTCGAGGGTGAGACGCCAACTATTTTCGCTTTTTGGTGTCAAAGTTTGAACCCGCTGATTTAGCAAGATTTCTAAATCTTGGGCGAGAAATTTAGCGATCGCACTCATTCCCTGCGGTGCAACATAACAAGGAGTGAGGAGTGAAGAGTTATGAGTTATGAGTTTTGAGTTGGGTTGAAGTTCGTAAACAGTATCTGTCCAGATTTCGAGGATATGGCGATCGCGTAACAACTCAACAAAACGCAAGAATAATTCACCCTTAGGCTTGAGATAACACGCCCCATGATCCGCCAAAGTTCCATGCAAGCGGCGGGTGGCAAGCCTTCCGCCCAAACCACGGGACTTTTCTACAACCAGCACTGAGTATCCGGCTTGACTTAATTGTTGGGCACAAACTAAACCCGCTATACCGGCACCTACTATTGCTATATCAGTCATTAGTCAAGAGTCCTTGGTTATTAATTGTTGGTTGTTGGTTGTTGGTTGTTGGTTGTTGGTCGTTGGTTGTTGGTCGTTGGTTGTTGGTCGTTGGTTGTTGGTTGTTGGTTGTTGGTCGTTGGTTGTTGGTTGTTGGTCATTGGTCAGGATTGTAGGACAAAAGACTCTTAACTAATGACTCTTAACTAATGACTAATGACTAATGAACTACGAATGACTGCTGAAAGCTAATAGTAGAATAGGGTACAGACAAAGCTGCACGGAAGGGAGGAAGGGAAATTGGATGAACTCAGGGCGGCGCTAGAGTTAGCAACCGAAGACGAGTTACAAGACTTAACAGCAATTCTGTTTAGTCGTAAGTTCAATCCTCTAGATTACGTTCAAACGCCTGAACCGATAGAAGTGCAAAGCCAAGACCGCAAAGCTTGGCTAGACGCACTCGAAGAACGCTTTCGGTTTTTGGCGGCTGATGGAGTGACGGTGTTACGAGGACGCACCAATGAAGTAACTTACCGACAAGCGCTAGTCCAAGTCTGTAAGTATCTTAAAATCCATTATTCTAATGAACTGGCAACCGTTGATTTAGAAGCAGAAGTGTTTTTGCATCTGCTAGGACAAGTTTGGAAAAAATTACCAGAAAAGGAAAAACGAAAATTGACGCTACGAGTACAGCGCCATTTAGCAAAATCAGAACTTAAACAACCGCTACCACTTTCATTGCAGCGTGACCCCTTGGGGTTATTGTTCAAAGGTGGTAGTGCTTTAGCTGTGACCTCAGTTGTTCAACCAATATTGCTGCAACAAATCGCCCGTCAATTTGCGACGCATTTTGCTACTTATCAAGTTGCCAAACAAGCGGCGATTAAAGGTACAGAAGTAGCTACAACTCAGTTTCAAAGCTATGTAGCCTTGCAAATGGCGCGGCGGGGTATGGCAGTAAATGCGGCTCGTTATGGAGCGGCTCGTAGTATATTTGCCTTGTTAGGGCCAGTCATGTGGGGTTGGTTTTTTGCGGATTTGGGTTGGAGAGCGATCGCTACTAATTACGGTCGAATTATCCCCACCATTTTTGCTTTAGCACAAATTCGCCTTACCCGCACGGAATGTTGGGAGTTAGCTTGAAGACAGGTTTTCGCCATCCCAACCCTAGCTTGCAATTTGCTTGGAATTCCGCCCAACTGGGACTTTTGATTTTTCCTTTAAGTCCTTTGTTGGGGGCGATTGGTCTAGGCTTGGCATTATTAGTAACTTGGCTGCGACAATACCGCACAATTATCCGCCGTCCCCTTAATTGGGGATTCGCTTTCCTAAGCGTATTGCTAATTATTTCCGCTAGCTTTGCCAATGACAAAACATCTGCTTTCCTAGGCTTATTTAATTTCTTACCGTTTTTTTTATTCTTCGCTGCTTTCAGCGTTTTAATTCAAACAACGGCACAATTACGCCAACTGTCTTGGATTTTAGTCTTAACTTCCATACCCGTGGTCATCATGGGCTTAGGACAGTTGTTTTGTGGTTGGGCGACTACAAAGCAATGGGAAAGCATTTTGGGTTTGGCGATCGCACCGGGAGGAAATCCCCAAGGTCGTATGGCGTCTATATTTATGTACGCCAACATTTTGGCTGGTTATCTGGTAATAGTTTTCATCCTGGCGTTGGGTTTGTGGCTGGAAGCCGATCGGCAATTTAGGAGAAGCAGTAGGAGAGGGAGACGGCTGTGGGGTGTGGGGGGACGACTTGGGGCGACGGGTGTGGGGGGACAAGGAGGACAAGGAGGACGGCTGTGGGGACAAGGGGGACAAGGGGGACAAGGAAAAATTTCTCCCTTGTCCTCCCCCTCTCCCTTGTCCTCCCCCTCTCCCTTGTCCTCCCCCTCTCCCTTGTCCTCCCCCTCTCCCTTGTCCTCCCCCTCTCCCCCTCTCCCCTTCCTCTTTCTAACGGTGGCGACGATCGCTGATTTTGTGGGGTTGATTTTAACTAACTCGCGAAATGCTTGGGCGATCGCTATTTTTGCCTGTTTAGCTTATGCACTTTACCAAGGCTGGCGAATTCTTGTAGCTGCTGTTACTAGCATCACAACTAGCGTACTTTTGGCAGCTTTTGCACCAGAAGCGATCGCTCAATTATTTCGTAAAGTCATTCCGGCTTACTTTTGGGCGCGGTTAAATGACCAAATGTATGCTGACAGACCAATAGAATTAATGCGAAAAACTCAGTGGGATTTTGCTTGGTCTTTGGCTCAACAGCGTCCCTGGACTGGCTGGGGTTTACGCAATTTTACTGACCTCTATCAAGCCAAAATGCACATTTGGTTGGGACATCCCCACAATTTCTTTTTGATGTTATGTGCTGAAACAGGACTTCCAGCGACTATTTTATTTTGCGGTTTAATCTCTTGGATTTTGATTGCAGGTACTCAAGTATTGAAAAATTCAAAACTTCTAGAAAAAGAAGACAGATTGATATTTTTTAGTTATTTGGTAGTCTTGTGTGGCTGGGTGTTATTTAATACAGTCGATGTTACCCTCTTCGATTTGCGTTTGAATACCCTTTCCTGGTTGCCGATTTCTGCAATTTGTGGAGTAGTGTATCACTATGACTTCCGCCATAGATTGAAAGTTAAGCAAAATTAACTGAATCGGCAATTGTAAGCATCACTGGAATTTTGTCCAACTACAAATTTATTTCAGTGTATGCACTGGGGACAAGTATATTTTGAAGTTAATAAAATTACTATATTCACGTCTGTGACTGTGAGTGTGGCTAATCCAAATTAGTCACTGTTGCTGATTGTTGGGAAGGTGTAGGGAGACATATCCTAAGTGTTTTCCTACATCGCGGGCATCTCTTGTAGGTGCCTTTTTTATTATTAGTTGTTAGTTGTTAGTTGTTAGTTGGTAGGCGTAGGGTGCCTATAGCCTTGCGGCATACAAGAAAAGCGAGAGTACGGCACCGAAACCCCGCAGATGGTGCCGTATTGTCCGCGAATACAACCTACAATCAACTAGTCGCCAATTGCTTTCTTAATGATAAGAATTCGAGGTTTTATTTATGAAAAATTATTCCAAATATTTAGTATATTTAATATCTTACTTAGGATTATTTACAAGCAATTTTGCTTTTTATGTGCCTGCTCAAGCATCAATCGTGTGTGAATTGGACAGCATTAATAAGTATCAAAATGGTTCGCTATCAAGATGTATTTTAGGTCAAAATATGAATTTGCAGATTTCCAGTTCTAAATTCGGTATATCTAATTTTCCCTGCCAAGCCAAAAATTATATTTTTTTTGATGAAAAAGGACAGTTTCAAAGTTGCGAACTTTCGGAAAGCATAAATATTAGAAGAGGAAATTCAGTTGAAACCTGTCCGGCAGAATATATGATACATGTTTCGATTCCAGAAGATGGGAATCTATCTATTACTTGCCAAAAATTGAGGTAGTTTCAAGTTACAGATCCCCCCAACCCCCCATTAAAAGGGGGGCTTTGTTTTTCTTTGCCGTGAAAAAGAGGGGCTTTATTCTTCCACCCCCCCAAGGGGGTCGCCATAGGCGGGGGGATCAAGCCTTGTCCGACAAACCCTGGAGACTACAGTCAAATGCAGCAAGGCTACTCTGTAAAATGAGTGTGTCGGTAATCTCAAAAATAAAGACACCTAGGTAGCCAAGCTTAATATTATGCTTTCAACACAAGAGTTTTTCCAATATACCCAATGGTCGGGTATCGCCACGTTAATATTTGCCGTCCTGGCAATCCTGGGTTTTATTCTTAAATGGGGTGTTCGCTTTCGACTGGTGGGGGCGACGGGCTTTATGCTGGTGCTAACTGCCGGTTTATTTTCACTCTCATTAGTACCCATCAGTCGTACTGTAATTCCAGGCGCGGTGAAGTACACTCTGGTTTATGACACTGGCTCAACAAATACGGTAATTGCAGTATCACCTCAAATTACCCCGTCAGAATTGGAAGCTACTCTCCGTCAAGCAGCTGGTAATCTATATTCTTACGGTCGCTTGGGTCTAAAGGCAGATAATGATTTAACCATTCGAGCGCGTACTATTATCCACCCAGAACCAGGGCTTTCCATACCACTTTACTTGGGTCAGATCAGGCGATCGCTTACCAATCGTCAAGATTCAGAAATGGCGATCGAACTTTACCCCGAAAAATTCGCCCAACTACCCAAACCAACGGCGTAGGCAGACTTGGGAGAGGGGGGAGACAAGGGAGAGGGGGGAGACAAGGGAGAGGGGGGAGACAAGGGAGAGGGGGGAGACAAGGGAGAGGGGGGAGACAAGGGGGAAATTCTTCCTTGTCCCCCTTGTCCTCCTTATCCTCCCACACCCGTCGCCCACACCCGTCCTCCTTGTCCCCGTTATCTCCTTTTAAGTCAAAATTCTTCCCCACCTAGCAGGATGGCAAATTTTATTTTGTGTCTAATAATACAATTTGCCACTTTTTAGCTAAAATGTTGTATTGGAGATTCCATTACTTGGAAACGACCGAATCAAGTCTTGGCGCTGGGGAATAGTAAGTAGGGAATAGGAAGTAGAAAATTGAAAGATTCACCGCTTCCTAAAGCCCTGACCGCTTTCCCACTACCAATTTCTTTTCCAGTAGATGGGATGGAGCATTGGGCATTTTATTGGTGGGTTGATTTCATACTTTATACTTTATACTGGGCGGCTTCAGTTTGATATTTCCTACCAGCAAGACGTTTTCCACGCATATCTGAAAGTGATACTGTTAATTAATTATATGCATAATCAATTTACTGAAAAGTTGTCTACTCCTACTCAAGGTTCGTTATTGTCTCTGACGATCGCCCCAACAAAAGTAATTCGTGGCTGTGGTGTATTGACACAGGCTGTTGAGGCGATCGCCCGTTTGGGATGTCGCCCTTTGATTGTCGGGGGAAAAACCTCTATTACCCAAACTCATTTACAAGCAGTTTTGGCAGCGCCACAGTTACAAATAGCACAAGCTTGTTATACTCCAGATTGCTGTGAAGCGACTTTGAAAGCTTTACGCAAGGCGGCAAAGGAACATAAAGCCGATATCATTATTGGTGTTGGTGGTGGTAAAGCACTGGATACGGCTAAATTAGTGGCTCATCAGTTGCAATTACCTGTGGTCACAATTCCAACATCGGCAGCTACTTGTGCGGCTTGGACTGCTCTTTCAAATGTATATTCTGAGGAAGGGGCTTTTCTCTACGATGTGGCGTTGGAATCTTGTCCCGATTTATTAATCCTCGATTATGACTTGATTCAAACTGCTCCTGGGCGTACTTTAGTAGCAGGAATTGGAGATGCGATCGCTAAATGGTATGAAGCCTCTGTTAGTAGCGGACACTCGGAACAAACTTTAATTATTGCCGCTGTTCAACAAGCGCGAATTTTGCGGGATATTTTATTGCAAAAGTCTGCCGCAGGGCTGAAATCTCCAGGAAGCGAGGTTTGGCGAGAAGTTGTAGACGCCACTGTGCTACTTGCTGGGATAATTGGCTCAATTGGTGGGGCGCAATGTCGCACTGTTGCCGCCCATGCGGTGCATAATGGTTTAACACACGTTTCCGGACACAGCAGCATTCATGGCGAAAAAGTCGCCTATGGAATCTTAGTGCAACTGCGTTTGGAAGAAATGATACAGGGCAATCAATTAGCAGCATCCGCACGTCAACAATTATTGAAATTTTACGCTGTTATTGGCTTGCCGCAAAAGTTGGACGATTTGGGATTGGGCAATATTACCCTTAATCAGTTGCAAGCAGCTGCGGAAATTGCTTTATCTCCTAAGTCTGACATTCATCGTTTACCTTTTAAAGTCGTTTTGGAACAACTGATGGCGGCGATGGTTTCTACTACTGCACCGATAGAAGGAAATCGCAATCAAATTAGTTTGACGCCTGCGATTAGTGAGGAAAAAGGTGAGAAAATAGGAAACCGCAGAGGCGCGGAGGACGCGGAGAATTAAATTTTAATCGTCTTTGTGTCTTAATTTTTTGGAAAGAGCGGAAACTACTTACGATGACTTTAGATTGGATTAGCCCTGCTGAACGCATACTTGCCTTACCTCCTTATGTATTTGCCCGTTTAGATGAATTGAAGGCAAAGGCGCGAGAACAAGGATTGGATTTAATTGATTTGGGTATGGGAAACCCCGATGGCGCAACACCACAACCAGTGGTAGAAGCGGCTATCAAAGCTTTGCAAAATCCCGCGAATCACGGCTATCCTCCATTTGAAGGTACTGCTAGTTTCCGCCGCGCCATCACTAACTGGTATAATCGCCGCTATAGTGTGATTCTCGACCCCGATAGCGAGGCTTTACCGCTACTTGGTTCTAAAGAGGGATTGACACATTTAGCGATCGCCTACATTAACCCTGGCGATTTGGTTCTTGTACCTTCTCCCGCCTATCCAGCACATTTTCGCGGACCTGCAATCGCTGGGGGCAAAATTCACAGTTTGATTTTAAAACCAGAAAATGGCTGGTTAATTGATTTAGGGGCGATTCCTGAGGAAGTCGCCCGACAAGCAAAAATTCTCTATTTTAATTATCCCAGCAATCCGACAGCCGCCACTGCCCCCCGCGAATTTTTTGAGGAAATTGTCGCCTTTGCCCGCAAATATGAAATTCTGCTGGTGCATGATTTATGTTATGCAGAGTTAGCGTTTGATGGTTATCAACCCACTAGCTTGTTAGAAATTCCCGGCGCGAAAGAAATTGGTGTGGAGTTTCACACTCTTTCTAAAACTTATAATATGGCTGGTTGGCGCGTGGGGTTTGTGGTCGGTAACCGCCATGTAATTCAAGGTTTGCGGACGTTGAAGACCAATTTAGATTATGGCATTTTTGCGGCTTTGCAAACAGCGGCGGAAACAGCTTTACAACTTCCTGACGTTTATTTGCAAGAAGTCCAACAACGTTATCGTACCAGACGCGATTTTTTAATTCAAGGGTTAGGGCAATTGGGTTGGGATGTTCCTAAAACTAATGCCACGATGTATTTATGGGTTAAGTGTCCTCCTGGTATGGGTTCGACAGATTTTGCTTTGGATGTGTTGCAGCAAACTGGCGTAGTCGTAACACCTGGTAACGCTTTTGGCATTGCCGGTGAAGGATATGTGAGAATTAGCTTGATTGCAGGTTGCGATCGCTTGGGTGAAGCTTTGCACAGATTCAAGCAAGCTGGTATTCGCTATCAACCGGAAGCCGTTTTCCAAGCAACTAGTTAATGGTTAATGGTTAATGGTTAATAGTTAATAGTTAATAGTTAATTGTTATGAACCATCAACCATCAACTATCAAACTTGAAGCGCAATGTTTGCGGCGCTGCATGGAATGTAAATCACAAACTCTGTTCCTTGTCCTGGTGCTGTGTTAACTTCGATACTGCCACCATGTTTTTCTACCACAATTTGACGGGCGATCGCTAACCCGAAACCGGTGCCTTTTTTGCAGGTCAATCAAGCCTGATTCTAAGGTGCGGGCGTTCATCTCGTTTAACCTAGAGGCGGTGTTTCAATATGCATCTAAGTGTTGGTCAATACGCGAGTTTACTTCACTGCGGAGTTGGCTTGCTAGGTCGTTAACCGCTTTCTGCCCATTCCGCAATGAAATATATCCCGTCAACCCTACGGCTGCAAAGATTTGCAGAACAAAACGAACAATCAAAACAGCCCGCAGCGGAACTTTCGCAAACACCTGATTAATCCAACGGGATGCAGATTCAGAAGCCATCAAGGTCAAACGAGTGAGTTGTGTGACATCCCTAAAGTTCCCATTCCCAGGAGAAAACTAACATGGATTAGCAAAATAAAGCACAAATCTAGTTTTTATGCAATAGTCCTTTTTCAGGATTTTGTAAATGCGATCGCCCATCTGTTGTTTGTCAGTAACAGGACTTACGCAAAACATAACTACAGTAGCGATAATTCATGAATTATCGCTACTGTATTGACGCGCTTGTAGTCGAAGTTGCGTAAGTCCTAAGTAATACGCGATCGCTCTGAAGTTGCGGACTCTGGTTCACAATAGAGGTAGCATACCCTTATCGAAATCTAATTGATGCAAATCCCTGAAGCCGCAACTCCCGATTTAATCGTTTCTGGCTTTCATGCACTTTCCGAACCGCTACGGATTAAGGTGCTGGAGTTGCTACGTCAACGAGAACTGTGCGTGTGTGACTTGTGCGATGCTTTGGAGGTAAGTCAATCTAAACTGTCTTTTCACCTCAAAACTCTCAAGGAAGCCGATTTAGTTCACTCTCGTCAGGAAGGACGCTGGATTTACTACAGTCTCAATATCCCTCAGTTTGCAGTTTTAGAGCAGTACTTAGCACAGTTACGCCACTTTAGCCAGATATTACCTTCTCGTTCCTGCCAAGACCCATAATAAATATCTATCAATTTTTTTTGATATATTTTTGTAAAATGTATCATTATAGATAGTAGTTGACCAATCAACTTTTTTTGAAATGATGCAGGTATACTCCTGATATATGCCACTAGGTGAGGTCAATGAACGCAACAGTAACGAAATTGGCTTTTACGCTTGGGATGTTGGCTTTGGCAACCAGTTGCACTACGACATCCAACACATCTGGCGAAACTCAGCAGCCGCAGAAGGTAACGGAAGTTACTAATTCCCAAACGGTTGCGTCGGCGATTAAGATTGATGGTTCTAGCACGGTGTATCCGATTACTGGAGCGATCGCCAACCAATTTAAACAAACAAAACAACAGTATAAAGGACGAGTTGTTGTCAACTTCTCCGGTACCAGTGGCGGGTTTAAAAAGTTTTGTGCCAAACAGACAGATATCAGCAACGCCTCCAGACCCATTCTTAAGGAAGAGATAGAAGCTTGTAACAAAAATGGCGTGAAGTTTATCGAACTTCCCATTGCTTTTGATGCTTTAACTGTCGCTGTCAATTCCCAAAACACTTGGGCGAAAGATATTACAGTAGCAGAGTTGAAAAAGATTTGGGAGCCTGAAGCCCAAGGAAAAATTACGCGTTGGAACCAAGTGCGTTCATCTTGGCCCGATAAACCACTAAATCTGTATGGTGCGGGCAATCAGTCTGGAACCTTTGATTATTTTACAGAAGCTGTTGTAGGTAAAACCAGAGCTAGCCGTACTGACTATGTATCTAGTGAGGACGATATGGCATTAGTACAGGGAGTGGTAAAAGACCCAAATGCCTTGGGTTATTTTGGTCTTGTCTATTATCAAGACAACAAAAGTAAGTTAAAAGCACTAGCAGTTGATAGCGGTAAAGGTGCGGTATTGCCATCCCGTGAAACTGTGGAAAAATCTGAGTATCAACCCTTGGCTCGACCTTTATTTATTTATGTTAATGCTGAATCTTTGCAAAGCAAGCCGGAATTAAAAGAATTTGTAGATCATTACATGAAGTATGCACAGTTCACAGTCACTTCTGTGGGATACATACCTTTACCCAGTGAAGCCTACCAACTGGCGACAGCACACTTTAAAGCAGGGAAGGAAGGAACATTATTTGAAGGGAAAGAGCAGATCGACTTAAAAATTAGTGATTTGTTACGCAAAGAAGAGAAGTAATAATTGAATGAAGTCCTTTGTGAAGGAATTATCTCAATGTCAGCGAGAGATATTAGCAGAAGCAGTTGGTACTTTTACTTTGGTGTTCGCGGGTACTGGCGCAGTTATGGTAAACGTTATTAGCGATGGTGCTGTCACCCATATTGGTATCAGTTTTGTCTTTGGTGCGGTTGTCGCCGCTTTGATTTACTCTATAGGTCATCTTAGCGGCGCACACTTCAACCCTGCGGTGACATTAGCGTTTTGGACTAGTGGTTTTTTCCCAAAACGGCGAGTATTGCCGTATATTTTGGCACAGTGTTTGGGAGCGATCGCCGCTTCATTTTTACTATTAATTAGTTTGGGACGAGTTGGCAATTTGGGTGCAACTTTACCGCTGAATGGCAATTGGTTGCAATCTTTGGTACTGGAATTTGTTCTCACCTTTATTTTGATGTTTGTAATTTTGGGTTCGGGGTTAGATCGCCGCGCACACATCGGTTTTGCGGGTTTGGCGATCGGGTTGACGGTGGGGGTGGAAGCTGCATTTATGGGACCGATTACCGGTGCAAGTATGAATCCAGCGCGATCGCTTAGTCCGGCTTTAGTCGGTGGAATTTGGCAACATCACTGGCTTTATTGGGTTGCACCAATTTTGGGGGCGCAATTAGCAGTGATAGTGTATCGCCAGCTTTCCAATGGATTCCGTGATTTCGAGAAAAATTAGATACTATGACAACTTTCGCTCATCCACCTAGAATTTTATTCTTGTATGGCTTGAAAGATTGAAGTTATGAGTTATCAGTTATCAGTTATCAGGTCATTAGTCATTAGTTATTAGTTAAGAACTACCAACTACTAACTACTAACTCCTAACTCCTAACTCCTAACTCCTAACTCCTAACTTTTAACTCTTAACCACCAACATCCAACATCATGAAAAAAGTAATGTTTGTTTGTAAAAAAAATTCCCGCCGTTCCCAAATGGCTGAGGGATTTGCAAAAACTTTAGGAGAAGGCAAAATCGCCGTCACCAGTTCGGGTTTGGCAGAGAGTGAGGTAGATCCTGTTACAATTCAAGTTATGTCAGAAATCGGTATTGATATCAGCAATCAAACATCAAAACCTTTAGGTAATTTTAATCCTGAAGATTACGATGCAGTAATTTCTTTATGCGGTTGTGGAGTTAACTTACCCGAAGCATGGATATTAAGAGAAGTTTTTGAAGATTGGCAACTTGACGATCCAGAAGGAGAATCTATTGAAACTTTTCGCCGTGTTCGCGACCAAGTTAAACAACGAGTAATAAATTTAATTAACTCTTTTAGTTAACTTAATATCTTGCACCTTTACGGATAAACCACAAATAACCGAATTCAAAGTGATGATTTTGACCACACAATAACAATATCAGTCCTCTTATAGAGGACTTGCGCTATTAGACTGGGACTTATAGTCCCAGGCGGATGTAGTCGAACGCGCCAAATCGGCGTATACTTGGTAGCTTTTTTTGCTTTTATTTTGAATGGTGCATTCCGGTCAGTTAAGTAATTCGCAAAACTGATCCACAAAGTTCCAAAAACCCGGTTTCTTCCTATTTTTCGTAGAAACCGCGTTTTTTTGACAAAGCAGCGATCGCAAGATTTACAGAAATACCTTTAATCGATAGCAATCCTATATGATTTGTAAAAGTTCGCTCCTGTCCAGAAACCGGGTTTCTAAATTTTCACCTGGGATGCGCGGAATGCTATAGATAAGTAATTCTACTTCTCAAACTTTAAGATTAAAAGCCAAATGTAAAGATAGATAAAGATAAATAAAGAATGTCAAAAATAAACTTGACGAGAACAGATATTAGCAAGGTTCAACAGTCACTGACTGCGGTAGTCTAGATGAGAGTGAATTTATCTGCTGGTTTTGACAAACTGCTTTATGACATCAGCCGTTTCCAGTCCACCCCGTACTATTCGCATTGGTTCTCGTAAAAGCCAATTGGCACTTGTTCAGAGTTACTGGGTACAAGAACAACTCCAGAAGTGCTTCCCTGATATTTCTTTTGAAGTCCACACCATGTCCACCCAAGGGGACAAAATCCTGGATGTGGCGTTAGCCAAGATTGGTGATAAAGGACTTTTCACCAAAGAATTGGAACTGGGAATGATTGATAACGAGATTGACTTTGCCGTTCATTCTCTCAAGGATTTGCCGACGCGTTTACCATCCGGGTTAACGCTAGCATCGATTACGAAACGGGAAAACCCAGCAGATGCTTTGGTTGTGCATGAAAAGCACAAAGATAAGCAAATTGATACGCTATCGTCAGGCGCGGTGATTGGTACATCTTCCCTGCGGCGTCTAGCACAACTGCGTCATCAATTCCCCCACTTTGATTTTAAAGATGTGCGGGGAAATTTGAATACGCGCATGGCAAAGTTAGATGCAGGTGAGTATGACGCGTTAATTTTGGCAGTAGCAGGTTTAGAAAGATTGGGAATGGGCGATCGCATTCACCAAGTTTTACCCGCAGATGTCTCCCTCCACGCTGTTGGACAAGGCGCATTGGGTATTGAATGCCGTGCTGAAGATACCGAATTGATATCGTTACTCAAAGCGATCGAGCATCCACAAACACGCGATCGCTGTCTTGCAGAACGCGCTTTCTTGCGCGAATTGGAAGGCGGCTGTCAAGTACCTATCGGTGTTAATACTGAAATAAATGGTGATGTTTTAACATTAACGGGTATTGTCGCTAGCGTGGATGGCACAAAAATGGTGAAAGATACCGTCAGCGGTAATGCCAGCGAAGCTGAAAAGTTAGGCATCGAACTAGCACAGCTTTTGCGGCAACAAGGAGCGCAGGAAATCTTGGATCAAATTTTTACCGAAATCCAGCGAGGCTCATAGTACAATTTGGCAGAAGATCGATGGGCAGATGGCAGAAGGAAAAAGCTTGATTTTTCAAGACTTTCATCAAATGGAATGGTTGGCTTATTTCCGCCCTTCTGTACTAGTTGTTTGTTACCTTTAACGAGTGTAGGTTGGGGAAAGGGGCAAGGGGGAAAGGTCCAAGGGAAACATTAAACTTTACTCTTTGTGCCGCTTTCATTGCCTTGATGGGGTAATAAGCGCTCACCACATATAGTTTGCATTCCGGTGAAATTGTACATTTGTTGTGGGGTGGGCATCTCGCCCGCCCAAGAGATGCAACTTTTATGTGGAACAGCTTAGTACTCGAAAAGCAGCAATGCGAAGCGGGTAGGAAAGCGCTTAAAAACAGTAAAAGTTTTTCCCCTTCCCCCTTTCCCCTGACTGTGATTAGATATTAAGAAAGATTGCCGTTGTACATTCAGTAGGGTGGGCACTGCCCACCATTACAGTATTCTGGGGCATAGTCCGATCGGGACGCGAATTTCTTAATCTAGGCAGAATCGGGGAAACAAAAATTACCATGCGGATTCTATTTGTTGCAGCAGAAGCGGCTCCCATTGCAAAAGTTGGCGGAATGGGTGATGTTGTCGGCGCACTACCAAAAGTCCTCAGACAAATGGGGCATGATGTACGAATTTTCATGCCTTACTACGGCTTTTTACCAGACAAAATGGAAATTCCCAAAGATCCAATTTGGAAGGGATATGCCATGTTTCAGGACTTTTATGTTTATGAAACAGTTCTGCCTGGTACTGATGTACCGTTGTATTTATTTGGACATCTAGCCTTTTCGCCCCGCCGTATTTATTCTGGAGAAGATGAAGATTGGCGGTTCACTTTGTTTGCCAATGGTGCAGCTGAGTTTTGTTGGAATTACTGGAAGCCGGAAATTATCCATTGTCATGATTGGCATACGGGAATGATTCCTGTGTGGATGCACCAAGACCCAGATATTTCCACCGTGTTTACCATTCACAACTTGGCTTATCAAGGACCGTGGCGTTGGTATTTAGAAAAGATTACTTGGTGTCCTTGGTACATGCAAGGACACAATACAATGGCTGCTGCGGTACAGTATGCTGACAGGGTAAATACAGTTTCTCCCACCTATGCCGAACAAATAAAAACGCCTGCTTACGGTGAAACTTTAGAAGGTTTGCTATCGTTTATTAGCGGTAAGCTATCGGGGATTGTTAACGGCATCGATACAGAAGTTTACGATCCGGTGACGGATAAGTATATAGGGCAAACTTTTACGGCTGATACTCTCGATAAACGTAAAGCGAACAAAATTGCTTTACAAGAAGAAGTAGGTTTAGAAGTCAACAGCCAAGCCTTTTTGATTGGGATGGTGACGCGCTTGGTAGAACAAAAAGGCATTGATTTGACGTTGAATATTCTCGATCGCTTTATGGCATATACAGATGCCCAGTTTGTCTTGTTGGGGACAGGCGATCGCTATTATGAAACTCAAATGTGGCAGTTAGCATCTCGCTATCCCGGACGCATGGCAACTTATTTGTTGTATAATGATGCCTTAGCTCGTCGGATTTACGCCGGAACCGATGCTTTCCTCATGCCCAGCCGTTTTGAACCTTGCGGTATCAGTCAAATGCTGGCTTTGCGTTACGGTAGCGTCCCCATTGTTCGCCGCACCGGGGGATTAGTTGATACTGTAACTCACCACGACCCGGTGAACAAAGCAGGAACCGGTTATTGCTTTGATCGGTATGAACCGTTGGATCTTTTCACCTGTATGATTCGGGCGTGGGAAGGCTTCCGTTTTAAACCCCAATGGCAAGAGTTACAGCAACGCGGTATGAGCCAAGACTTCAGTTGGTATAAATCTGCTAAGGAGTACGTAAAACTATATCGGTCGATTTTTGGCTTGCCTGAAGAAGAAGAACATACACAATCAGAATCATCTCAGCCAGTATTGCCAGAGACGGTAGCTACTGGTAGTTAAATTTCCCAAAACCCCTTGACACCTCTCCTTGGATTTTCATAGAAGAGGTGTTTTTTTAATGTAATTAAAAAAATCGTAAATTTGTGATTATTGAGATTTTTTTGGGAATCCTAGGTTGAGGAAGATGTATAAAGCGCTTCTTTAACCACACATTAACTTTTAAAGGATAATTATGCCTAAGCGCTAGTTGCCGGCGGTAGTGCCAGTCAAGTTGCTTTAGAACCAGAAGTAGCGATCGCAATTATTGGAATTTTTTCCGCATACGCTGACGATGAGGGTGTCGGCGATGCAGAAGGATACGCTTTGGGTGAAATGCTATCTAGTGTTTCTCAATTTGAGAATACTCTGAAGAAGACTTTCAAGAGTTGATTGAGAAAGCCGTTGCCGTTATTGAAAAAGAAAGACCAGACGCAATACGGTTCAGTTAAAGCTCAAATACATGTAAATTAAGAGTTGTTCTGAAAAATGGGAATGAAGTGCGGTGCATCTCAAGGAATTCTCATTAGTGTCTCCCAAGATACAAAGTACTGAGATATTCAAAGCAATAGAGACAGCTATTACAGCTCTAGCAATCGAACAGGCGATCGCTAAAACTAAAGTCGAAGAGGAACGTCATCGTTCGTTACCTGCACAACTGGTGGTTTGTTTAATAATAGGAATGAGCTTGTGGTCAAGAGATTCAATGCGGGATGTATTAAAAAACCTAATTGATGGGCTGTCAGAGGCATGGGTCAAAGTTGGTAAATATTGGCGATTTCCTTGTAAATCAGCCATTACCCAAGCCAGACAGCGATTAGGAGCAGGGGTGATGAGACAATTGTTTCATCAGTTGGTTCAACCAATGGCAAACAGCGAAACAATTGGAGGCTTTATAAACGGATTACGAATCGTGGTGATTGATGGAACGTGCTTAGATATCCCAGATAGTGATGAGAACGCAAGGGTTTTTGGTCGTCCCGGTAGTCGTCCTGGCACGCGAGCAGCATTCCCAAAGGTTAGATTAGTAATTTTGGTAGAGGCTGGAACACATTTAATATTTGATGCATTAATGTGTCCATACCGGATTGGAGAGCGAGTACGAGCATTAAAGCTATTACGCTCAGTAGCATCGCGAATGTTGTTGATGTGGGATAGAGGTTTGCATTCATACGCGATGGTGCAAGCAACAGTAAGTAAAGATTGTGATTATTTGGGAAGAATTCCAGCTAACGTTAAATTCTTAAATGAAAAACCTTTAGATGATTGTTCGTATTTGAGTTGGATTTATCCATCTGGGGAATTGCGGAAAAAAGGTTGCGAGCCAATACAGGTAAGAGTTATAGAGTATACAATTGAAAATCCTGATAACCCAAAAGAACAAATTAGATATCGCTTAATTACAAGCTTATTGGACATTGAAAAATTCAGCGCCCAGTTACTTGCTTGTGAGTATCATCAACGTTGGGAAGTCGAGAATACGATTGATGAACTCAAAGTACATCTTTTGGAACGAAAAACTCATATTCGTTCTCAAAAACCACGCGAGGTGGTGCAAGAAGTTTATGGTTTATTACTGGGGCATTGGGCTATACGGTCATTAATTTTTCAAGCTGCGACCAATGCAGACGTTGCACCCTTGCGTCTAAGTTTTACAGGAACATTGCGAGTTGTTCGTCGTGCCCTCCCCAAATTTCAGCGTTTGAAACCACAAGAACTTCCCTTTTTTTAAGTTGGTTAACTGTGGAGATTCTTGACCAAGTTTTACCCGAAAGGATTCATAGAAACAACCCAAGAGTTGTGAAAAAGCCTGTATCAAAATTTCGCTCGAAAAAAGTTAAACACAGAGGTATTGGGACACAGATGAATTCTCCTGTTGTCGTTGTTCTAAGCACTGCATAGCCTTAACTGAACCGTATTGAGACCAGACGCTGCAATCGAACAAGCGATCGCTTCTTTACCAGATGAAGGTTATCGTGAAGCTGCATACATCACCGCTTTGATGGTGGTGGCAATTGACGATGAACTACCCGAAAGTGAACAAGATTATATGGCGGGGCTTCAGCAAGCGTTGGATATTTCCGACGAGCGAGCTGAAGAGATAATTGACGAAATTTTCTCTGAAGAGAAAGAAGACGAAGAAGAGGAAGAGGAATAATCCTTTTTCAGAAATTAGCTAGAGAGTTAAATATAGGACGTAAAAGTGATTAGCGGTTTATAAATCCTTTGACACTCCCCGCTCTAAAGAGACGGGGATTCTTGGTTCAATGACTCGCCATTAGACGACAGGTTTGCACCAATCGCCCAAGAGGGCAAATCTCCCCAAGCGTAACTTCCGGTGTGCCCCACCGTAGTTAGTCCTAATTTCAGAATGTTGATGCTAGCGTTCACGTCCCTATCTTCCACGTATCCGCAATGAGGGCAGATATGCGTTCTAGTAGATAGGGATTTCTTCACTTTTTCGCCACAGTTAGCACAATTTTGGCTTGTATTATGTGGAGGCACTGCAACAGTTGCCTTCCCATATTTATACCCAAAATACTCAACCCAACTACGGAAAGTGTACCAACCAGCATCAGAGATTGATTTAGCTAGATGTCGATTTCTAACCAGTCCTTTCACATTTAAATCTTCATAGGCTACCAAGTCGTTAGATTGGATCACGGAGTACGCTAATTTCTTGCAATACTCTTTTCGCTGCCTACTTACCCTTAAATGCTTCCGGGCATATCTATTTCTAGCTTTGTGGTAATTGTTTGATTGTCGTTGTTTAGCTTTTTTGCGCTCTTTGCTGAACTTTCTAGATTTGTTGCGATTAGCACGGTTTAACTGCTTTTCAGATTTACGATAGAACTGGGGTGCTGGCTCAACATTACCTTTACTGTCAGCAATGAAATACTTCAACCCCAAGTCAATACCAACTACTTGATTGCTTGGCTCAGTCTCTACCTTCACTACAACATCAATTGCGAATTGGACATAATACCCGTCTGCGCGACGCACTAAGCGTACACGTTTGATCTGCTTGATGTCGTAGTAGTTTAGGTCATAGGTTCCCTTTAACTTTAGGGTTCCAATCCCTTTTTTGTCCTTTGAAAGTTATAGATTTCCTGTTCTCCGAAAGCTTCCATCCAGAGGTTTTGTACTCTACTGAACGGCAGTTTTTCTTGAACAGAGGAAATCCTTTCTTGCCCCTGACTTTTTTCTTGCAGTTATCGTAAAACTTAGATATCGCACTCCAAGCACGTTCAGCAGCAGATTGCCTAGCCATTGAGTTAAGTTCATCTGCAAAGGGGAATACATCCGCGAGTACAGCGCAGTATTTATTGAGTTCGTATTTGCCTATCTTTTTGTTGTCCATCCAGTAACGTAAGCATTTATTTTGGATGAACTGGATAGTACGAATAGCCTCGTCAATCGCCTTGTACTGTTTGTCTTTCCCTTTGACTTTGAACTCGTATACAATCATGGCTCGACCTTAATCACCACATAATTATGCTACCATGATTGGCATAAGACAGCCAAATAAATTTGGCACATTCGCTTATATCCCCCGAATAGAATTCCGGGGTTTTACGCATCACGTCTCATAAAATTTTACCCCTCCCCGCGCAAGCGAGAGGGGTGTTTTTTAAGTATTTCAATTTTCTCTAAATACATTAAATGGTAAAAAAGTCAACCGTGGTCTAACTTCAGAAAAATTGTTTGTATTAAGTTTGCGATTTCAGCTTTGATTATGTTGCGGACTCACAACGCAAATACAAGGGTTACAAGCATGTCTATAAAAAACAACATACGTCGCCCAAGATTATTAAAATACCGCAGCTTGAAAGTATTGTCAATTCGTAGGTCAAAAACCGATTGTCAAATTTTATTGACAATATTAAGGTTTAAAATTTTTGTATTTTTAATCATCAGTTAAATTTTTGATTTATAAAACTTATATAAAAGCCCAAAAAATCGCTTGTATCTTGTTTGAAGTAAATGCGAATCAGTTGTATCGGGGAGTTTATTGACTCTTTTGTATTTAGGGACGGGCGATTTGCTCTCAAGTATTATTGCTCACATTTTTACGGATAGTGTGGGGATTATTATTCCTATTGTGTTAAACAAAAAGTTTGTTTCTTTATATCGTGACCGGAATTGCTTGTTATAGTTAACTATCTTCAACATTAGTTTCATTTTCAATTAATTCAAAAAATTGCGAAATTTGTATGGTAGTTCTGATGTGATAAACACTTTTAGTGCTTTGAGCCTGCTTGACATACTCGCGATATTTTGGAGTCAAAAGTTTGTAACATAGCCAAAGCACGCGATAGCTACTAAGCGAACTCTTCAAAATTGGGCTATTTTCCGGCCAGCCATCTGGTGGTTTAAAGTAACCAACGAACAGTCGTTTAGTCACCCACCAGAAATGTACATATAGCGGTAAATCGACAAAAACCAGACTATCAGCCTCGTCCAGCCGTCGCCAGAGAGTTTCCATGCAACCAAACCCGTCAATAATCCATTGGTCAGTGACTAAAATTCTCTCATGGATGCGCTTATAGTCTTCCTGTGGAACCTCAATACCGCCCGATTGATATTTAATCTTGTCTAAGACGTAAAGTGGCAAACCAGTGATTTGGGATAATCTCTTGCTTAGAGTTGATTTACCACCCCCAGCATTGCCAAACACCGCTACTTTTTTCATCACCACTCTCCTTTTAGTGCGATCGAGTCACCGAGGGCGATCGCTCTTCACCAATCTACCAATTGAGCTTTAAAGTTTCCCCTTCCCTTCTTCGGGCCAAATTTTGATGCTACTTAACAGAATATTATTTCTCACTTCTTGAGAGGAGCGACCTTGGGGAATTTGATTTGGGTCGGTAGCTAAATAGTCGTTGCGTTCGTTAACTAAAGCAACTACAGCAACTACAGCAATCCTAGCATCTGGTAAATACCCCATCAAAGATACATAGCCGGGATTTTGTCCATCATGACCGATCACTGTACCATAGGGATTTGGCAAGGGATACACGCTCAAACCGTATTTTCCCTTAATCGCACTGGCTCGTCTTTGCGTGAGACTAAATTCATACTCGCGCATCAGCAACGCCAGAAATTATTGTAGTTGTAAATCTAATTACTTGACTCTGCTGATGTTATCGACTTAAAGCTGAAACAGCAAATATCCAGAAGCTTTCTGAACCATTGTTCCACAGGCTTTGAAGTCATGAAAAAAGTCATCGTTTCTCGATTTTGTACTTACGGTTTGATTGCGATAATATCCTTAACTGACGTGCTAAGTACAAATACCTCGGCTTTAACGCAGCAAACTGGCATTTCTACCTCTAATTTAATTTGGCCCGCTCAAGGAATTCTTTCTCAAGGCTTCAGCAAAACCCATGAAGGAATTGATATTGCCAGCGCATCTGGAACTCCCATTATTGCAGCCGCATCCGGTACAGTTACTAAAGCAGGTTGGGATGATTGGGGATTAGGCAATGAAATAGAAATTAAACATCCCAATGGTAGCGTTACGGTTTACGGTCACAATCGCCGTTTGTTAGTTAGCAAAGGTCAACAAGTCAACCAAGGTCAAGTTATTGCCGAGATGGGATCTACAGGCAATAGTACAGCGCCTCACCTGCATTTTGAAGTTCATCCCAATGGACGTGTTGCAGTTAACCCCCTTGACTTTTTGCCATCTTCTACAGCTAGCAAGGTGACACCACAACAAAAAGCAGCGAATAACCAAAACCGTCGCGTCTTGTCAAGCGCGATCGCAACGCAAATTTCACCCTCGCAACCAATTCCAGTGGCTTTTGCACCTATGAGTATCAATGCAGAATGTCGTGGCGTCACTTTAATTGAAGGTGAAACAGCAAACGTTCGCGTTAAAGTCTGTCAGGAAAATGGTCAGTTGTTTTATATCGGGCAATTGAAACAAGACCCAAACCAGCTTGTAAAGCTACCAGCTTTCAATGTCGGTAACTCTCGCTATCGAGCAGACAATGGTAGTTTTTCATACTTTGTTAGCCCTGACGGCGTAGAAGTATTGCGAAATGGTCGTCCCTTCCATTCTGACAGTTTTTACACTTCCAAGGTGTTTGGCGGCTAAGGCTGGTTATTTCCTCAAAAAGCCAAATTGCTGATTTTTTCCAGAATTTTACCTCTTTTTATAGAGGCAATATAGGCGATCGCTTTGGTAAACTTTCTATTTACAAGGGTGATCGCTTTTTTCCGGAAGATTGTGATCTATTTTATTTTTCTTAATTTTGTCACCAGTAAAAAGCCTCTATCATAATGGGTAGCCTAAGGCACATTAGGCGAAAAGTGAAGAAAGACGAAGCAATTCTCTGAAAAATTGGAAATTTTCACCAAAAGGAGACAATTGTGGAATATCTTGCTTATTCTGTCATGGCTCAAGCCAATGATGAGCCAATCGCAGATATCAATATCAATCTCCCAAAGTTCAAATTCAATTTGAAAAAACTTCATAACTTGGCTTTAGTAGCTTTAGCGGGGACTGGTGTATTATTGGGCACTCTTAACCAAGCTCAAGCAGCGACCTCAAGAACGCAGTATTATGTGAGAACAAACGGCGCTTGTTTAAAAGTGCGATCGGCTCCTAGTCTCAACTCGCGAGTCGTTGGATGTGTTAGCAATGGTTCGGCGCTAGCACCGGTTGTGAGATACAGAAACGGATTTGCTCAACTTTCCACGGGTAACTACGTTTCTGCCAATTGGATTGGTACCAGACCAGGTAGAGGAGTTACTCCTGGTCTTGGCGTTGGCGGTCGGGTAGTTCTCGGTTTCGGTTCTGAAGGTGCGCCTGTTTCCCAAGTTCAAAGAGCTTTGGGTATTCCAGTTACAGGATATTATGGTGAAATCACTGATAGAGCCGTCCGCAGATTCCAAGCAAACAATGGCTTATCTGTTGATGGAAGAGTTGGAGCTGAAACTCGTTTAGCTTTAGGGCTATAGGAAGATTTCACCAAGAATATGGTTTTAGAACTCTCTGGGTTGAGGTCTGACCAAGTTCTTGGCGAAACTCTACCTCTCATTTAACGAAAGGCATTTTTAGTTTGGGATCAAAGTCTACCCCCTGTAGGTTTGGTGCAACAAACTTACAGGGTTTTTAATTTGTAGATATTTTCCCTAAAGCGATAGCTTATCGAACTTGGAGTAAATTGTCTACCCTTACTGTAATAGGATTTTGGATTGTGGAAATGGTTAACTGTTAATTGTTAATTGTTAATAATCCTCTTAACGATGAACAATGAACCATCAACAATGAACCCCAGAGGGGTTCACCATCCCCGGCACCAGGGAAACCCTCCCGCAGCGCCCCTTCACCATCAACCATCAACCATGAACAGAAAACACCCATTTACGATTCGTTGTGACTTACAGGAATTTCAATGACAAATTCTGTACCTTGTCCCAATTCGCTATGACACAGTAATTTACCATTGTGCTTTTCCACAACAATTTGATAACTAATCGATAGCCCCAAACCCGTACCAACACCAACGGGTTTAGTGGTAAAAAATGGGTCAAATAATCGTTGCTGAACTTCTGGTGTCATTCCCGAACCATTATCAGCAATGCGGATAGCAACGCATTGATTATCTAACACTTCAGTAGAAATACGAATTTGTCCTCTATCCTTTGTCCTTTCTCCCTTATCTTTTATTAAAGACCAATGACCAATAACTAATGACTCTTCCAAAGCATCGATCGCATTAGCAATCAAATTCATAAACACTTGGTTAAGCTGTCCCGCATAACACTCGACTGGCGGTAAATTACCGTAATTTTTAATGACTTCTATATTTGGTTGATCTGGTTTAGCTTTAAGGCGATTTTGCAGAATCATCAAAGTACTTTCAATACCTTCATGAATATCAACAGCTTGTTTCTGTGCTTCATCCAGTCTAGAGAAATTTCGCAGCGATCGCACAATTTCTCGAATTCGTTGCGCCCCGACTTTCATCGAAGATAAAAGCTTTGGTAAATCTGTTACCAAAAAATCTAAATCGATGGCGTCAATTTCTTTTAAAATTTCCGGCGTTGGCTGGGGATATGCTTGATGATAAAGTTTAAGTAAGCCTAATATGTCTTGAGTGTAGCCGCTAGCGTAAGCGATGTTGCCATAGATAAAATTAACCGGATTGTTAATTTCGTGTGCAATTCCAGCAACTAACTGACCGAGACTAGACATTTTTTCACTTTGCACCAACTGAGTTTGGGTTTTCTGGAGTTCTTGTAAAGTTTGTTGAAGTTGTTGAGCTTGTTTTTCAGCCCAAAGTGCAGTTTGTTGACTTTGGGTGTATAATTCAGCTTGGTTAATAGCGATCGCTAATTGAGCAACCACCGCCTGCAGCAATTCTACTTCAGCGTCAGTCCAACAGTGAAATTCAGCGCAGTGAATGCAAGCAATTACACCAATTTGGCCGCAATTAGTCTGAATCGGCAATATAATTTCTGATTTATATCCCAAAGACTGCAATAACTGGCGGTGGCTGTGGTCGGTAATTTTTGCTACATTATCTATGCGCACTATTTCTTGGTTGACAAGGGAATTATTAATCGCCTCACCGATTGCAGCAGCTGGGTAACAACCCAATATACTGGCAAGACGAGATTTCTTTGCCTCCTGAATCGCTTCCCAAATTGGTGGATTAGCCTCTGGTTTATACCAAGCAAAGAGACAACGGTCTAGTTGCAATAAATCCTGAATTTCCTGGACTGCTGTTTCTAAAATCTTGTCTAAATCAAGGGTATGACGAATTTGCTCCCAAAGACGGTTAAGTAATTTTTCCCGCTTTGCTAATTCTCGATACCGTGCTTTTGATTGATGTATGACTTCCTCAGCTTGTTTGCGTTCGGTAATATCTCGCGTGATAATGCCTAAAGCAATTGGCTGACCCGTATGAAGGTGTTTAATTGTAAAGAGGTTGTATTCCACTGGGATAAGTGCGCCCGTTTGGAAGTGTCGAAAGTGGAATTCCCCTTGCCAACGTCCTTGTTTTCTAACAACTGGTGCAATTCTTTGTTGGAAATCTGCCCAGCCTTCTGGTGTATGGTAATCAGATAACAATGTTTGTTTAACTTGTTCGCTGAAGAGGAGTCCTACAAGCTTTTGACCGGCTTGGTTAACAAACAACCCTTGACCTTCAAGGGTAGTAATAGCAATAAAATCAGAACTGTTTTCAATTAGAGATATAAACTTTTGTTGTTCTTCGCAAGCTTGCTTGCGGTCAGTGATATCCATCATCAAGCCATCCCAAATAATATCACCGTTAGCTTGCTTTTCAGGACGAGAAACTGCATGCACCCATTTTAGGCGATCGCCTGGTGTCAAAATTCGATATTCTACACTTAAAGGTTGTAAAGTCTTAGCTGAAATTATTATCGACTGTTCCAGCCCCAATCGGTCATCGGCATGAATTAAGTCAAGAATACGGTTAATATCCTGCTTGATTTCTTCTGGCTCGACTTCATATAATTTACAACAACCAGGACTGAGGTAAGAAAAATATTGAGTGCCATCGGGACGCAGCACAACCTGGTAAATCGTTCCCGGTATATTAGCAGCTAAACTTTGGAAGCGAGTCTCACTTTGTCGCAGTGCATCTTCAGCTAACTTGCGTTCCGCAATTTCCGCAGCAAGTTCGCGCGTACGCTCTTCTACCTTAGCTTCTAATTGTTCCTGATACTGACGTAACTCTTGTTCTGCTTGCACTCTATCGCTGATGTCGATAATTAATCCAGTCCAGAGAATATCACCATTAACTTGTTTTTCTGGTCGGGGAATAGCACGAACCCATTTTAGTTTACCAGAAGGTGTAATAATTCTTCCTTCCCACAGCCAGGGCAGCAATGTATCTACAGAAGCTGCCATTGATTCGTAGTATGATTGGCGATCGCTCTGATGAATCATCTCTTCAATAATCGCAACATTTTGCTGAATAATCTCTGACTGTAATTCCAGTAATTTCCGACAACCAGCACTGGTGTCAGGTAAAAATACGGAACCGTCCGGACGCAATAGAAACTGAAAAATCATTCCCGGTACGTTAGCCGCTAGCTTTTGAAAACGAACTTCACTCTGGCGTAAAGCTTCTTCAGTTCGTTTGCGTTCAGTAATTACCTCAGCGGAAAAAATAATACCGCCAATTTCATCATTGCTGTCATACCAAGGACGACTTTCCCACTTCAGCCATTCAATAGAACCATCAACTCGCACAAAACTATCAGCTTCGCAACTTTCCACAGCACCCGCCAAACATCTTTGGTGAACTTCCTTCCACCTTTGAGGATTTTCTGGAAACACCTCGTAATAACACCGACCAATCAGACTTTGCTCACCCAAACCATAATCTGTCAACCACCTGCGACTGGTAGCTATGTAACGCATCTCGCGGTCAAACATCGCAACAGCTGCGGGTGTATGTTCCAAAAACAGTCGAAAGAGTTCTGGATTGTTTTGCAAGTACATAACAAAAGTTGGAACACACCTTATAAAAGCTGAAAAATGCCAAGTGCGATCGGTACTACCGAATTATGGAACATGGCAATCTCAGTTAATATAACTAGTCTGTAGTTAATTTCGCTTCCGAGTTTTCTCTTAATTCTGGCTGCAAACTAGCATAAAGAAGGAAAATTTTTTCAGGTGAATTTATGATAATTTGTAAATATCCATCCAAAAGACAGGATAACAGGGTAATTACAATCAGAGTTTTTTTTCAAGAAACCTGATTTCTGCATCATTCCTAGTTGCTGTAAAAAACAAAAAACCGGAAGAAACTCCGGTTGTAAAAGATTATTTGGCTGATTTGCGATATAATGCCTCAAAGTTACTTTTGTTGAGAAAATTAAGCAATCATACTCAACTTACAGAAATTAATTGCGTTTGCGATCGCCCACTACTAGTGGGCCACACAAATATTGACGGTTATATGGTTATTATCAAACAGTGGTAGGAGATTTAGAGCCAGCTTTTGATTATCCAAACCATATCCAAGCACAGGATGCAAATAAGTTAATGCAAGCAGCTCAAAGGTAACGACAAAAATCATGTTTTAAAAATCGACCATCGATGCACACACATAAATCATCTGTAGGCGTTTATGTCAAATGCTAGTGCGTCATCACAGAATCATAGCGCTGTGCCTGCTCAGTTTTCGTTTCAGGAACGAACCACCAAAATACTAGAAACGCAACTGCCGCGATCGCAGCTAACATTAAAAATCCAGCGTTATAGCCTGCGGTGTGTACCACATACCCAGCCAGAATATTACTGAGCGCTGCCCCAATGCCGACGGCAGTACTGAGCATCCCTTGAGTCAGATTAAATCGTCCTGTTCCCCGCGTCAAATCGGCAACCATCAAAACCGAGAGAACACCAAAAATCCCGCCTGCAACACCATCCAAAATTTGCACTGAAACCAAGTAGTATGGATTACTGTTGAGCGTATATAATACACCGCGAATCGGTAATACACCAAAGGCAAGTAGAAAAATCGGTTTGCGTCCAGCATTGGCTAAACGCCCACTCCAAGTGGAAGCTGGAATCATCACTAGCTGCGCCACAATAATGCAAGCAGACATATATACCGTTGGATCGAGTCCCTTGCTCTGTGCTAACCTTTGACCGACCAAGGGAAGCATGGCAGCATTGGCAAAATGAAATAAAATAACCGCGATCGCAAAAAACCGAATCCGGCGATCGCTTAACAGTCTTGCTAAACCCGTCCGGTGAGAAGGCGTGGCGGCAGGATTATCTTCTCCATCTTCAGCACCCCGCGCCAAGTCGTAATCAATCTCTCGCTCTCGAATTCGCCAAACGCAGATTCCACTACCCACAGCCATCGCCGCAACCAAAAAAAAGATGCCTTTGCGGGCAATCCATTGACCAATCACTGCTGCTAGAGTCGCCGCCAGAAAATTTCCGCCATGATTGAACGCTTCATTACGCCCCACCCGTCGCTCTAAACGGCGATGTCCAACTAGCCCCAAAGTGATAGCCGCGATCGCAGGTGGAAAAATGGCAGCGGCTCCCCCAATGATTATTTGCGCTGCAATCACGGTCCAAAAGCTCGGAAACAGTGCAATGCTAATGCAGCCAATTGATACCAACACTGCGGCCAAGATAACTAATAGTCGCTTCTGACGCAATTGGTCAACTAAAGCACCTGCTGGCGTTTGGGCGATCACTGTTGCGATCGTTGCAGCAGACATTGCTATACCAATGCTAGCTGCATCCCAGTTATGGGAAGCTTTGAGGAAGATTGCTAGATAGGGCCCAACCCCATCACGGACATCTGCCAAAAACACATTTAGGTAATCGAGCGATCGCAAACTTCGCTGACTAGGTTTTCGGAATTCATTCATGACCGATTCTAGTGAAGGTGATGTTGTTGGAAAAGGAATGCTCTGGCACAATGTATTTGGACAACATACTCTACAAAAGAGCGCACTGTCCAAATGCTTAGTTTGTTTATTAGCGCGGTGGTACAGGAGGTACAACGGGAGCTGGAGGTGATGAAATTGCGATCGCTTGACCATCTACTATCAAGCTAGCCGCTTCCAGAACTTGTCCATAGTTATTACGAATACCATATCCTTGAGCCTGAATTTTTGCACCAGTAGCAACATTGCTCAACTGATAACCTACATGCGGTGGAAATTTCACCTGAGCGCCATTCGAGAGCAACAGGCTATTAATTTCGCCTCGACCTTCTACAAGCCAGTGCTGGACAGTTCCTTCTACTGATAAGTTGCTGTAGTTAAAAGTAGTAGGAGGTGCAGGAGGATAGGGTGCAGGTTGGTCTGTCACAGCGCGCTGAGTTTGGCTATTGGTAATGCTGTAAGCTCGAATTTCTTGACCCGATTTGTTGGGAATGCCCCCATAACCAGCTACCGTGACGCGATCGCCTACTTTGACTGTATTTGTGAGGTTGGTTGACAAATGAGGCGGAAACTTCACTTATAAACCGCTACTCAGTAGTAGACCATCCACTAATCCTTCTCGGTTGAGTAGATATCACTTGACTGTACCTTCAAAGCGAGTAGTAGTATTAGACGGTTGAGTAATTTTTGGTGGAGGTGGAACTTGAGTTAAAGCTGGAGCCACAGATGCCATAACTAAGCTACCCAGAGAGATAGCTAACCAGGAATTAAGTAAACGAATATTGAAACGCATGCGTTACAACATGAGTGGTAATTTATTGCATTTCACAATAAATTAGTGCAAACAATGAGCCAATTTCTTGCACCCTTCGGATTAACTTAAGTGTGTACCTACAGGTTGAATTTCTCTTACGAAACCTATGCTATTAACAGTACTACACAGTCAACACAAGAATTTAAAGCACCAAAGTGCTGATGACAAACTTTCGTTAAATCCACCGATAGACATCAATAACCCAATGGGTGAAATCCTTACCACGATAGCCCCCATCAACCCAAATCGTAATTAAGCGACCGATGCGTAAGCGTAAACAGTTGAGCAAAGATAAAACTTGCGAGTGTTCGTGCTTGTTGACTCACTCCTGCTTGGGTGATTACGACAACGCAAGGCAAACCCAACGTATCAACGAGTATGTGCCGCTTGCCTCCCTTAATTTTTTTGCCAGAGTCATAACCAACTTACGAGTCAGACCATTGTTGCAGTTTCAACTGTTTGGCTATCCATAATCGCTGAGTCCGGTGACGGTTCTCGGTTTTGACTCACACGTACCCACAAGCGTAGTCGCTCATCAAGAGAGTTGCCATGTTCCATCATCGCCGCCACTTGCGGAAGTAATGATACACAGTTTTCCAAAGAGCGAAAATCCTGGGGAAGCATTCGCCGCCTCTGCCGCACACAAAATGTATAGGATTGCGAAGCGCGATCGCCTGCATATCAACACTGCGTTTTCGACCACCTTTTTTACCTGACGGAATTAGTTCTGATAGTATTTCCCACTGCTCGTTAGTCAGATTACTTGGGTAGTATGGAGTCATGGCTCTGATAATGCTGTCGATACTTAAATATTTGTTCTAAGGACTTTCCTACCGTTACGTGAGCTTTATTACTTCTCACACATCCTCAAATGTTCAAGCTTGGTGTATAATTTTGAGAAATTAAACATTTCTAGAAGCAACTGCTAATGAAGAGTCCTGAGTTAAAAGACCGCCCAAAAGCGTCGGTGTATCAACCTTATCCTCACAAAAAGATTCCGCTTCACATCGGCGGGGCTTGTACCAAGTACTTAAGTTGCGAGTAGTATTTACTTAACTGAACACTCAGCACTCAGCATTCAGCACTGAGTAAGGTAAAACCATTTCTGTGCATGTAACTCATGTTGCCAGGGTCATTTTTTGTCAGACAAATTATCTTAGTTAGACCGAATTAACCTCTGCGTCCCTATTATCTCAATCGCTAGGAACTGAGAATCTGAGATTTTATTGAAGACCCAATAATGCTGTTGGCTATAACAGCTTTGCTGAAAGCGAGACTTTGGCAGTTGATTGCAGACCCAAAGTTAGATCCCTTGGTTGCAAGTACTTTACCAGCCACAACCCTTGCAGAAGATATCCTTTGGTACTTGATGAAGATTTGCAAGGGAAATCAATTTTGACTGTTGATTGTGTGTAAAGACGTTGTCTCTACATACAAAAAAATCCTACCTTCTTCAGACATCCCCAATCGGAGGCTATAAAATATGAAACGTCTTGTTGTTTGCTGTGATGGAACCTGGCAAGATTTGACTAGTTCTTGCCCAAGCAATATAGTAAAACTGGCCCAAGCGGTGAAACCTATTGCTAACAATGAAATTCCACAGGTCGTGTTTTATGACTCAGGGATTGGAACGGAGAGTCAGAAGCTCTTAGGCGGAGCTACTGGAGCGGGAATAGATCTGAACATACAAGACGCCTATCGTTTTCTTTGTCTCAATTATGTTGATGGTGACGAAATCTACTTATTCGGCTTCAGTCGTGGTGCTTACACAGTTAGAAGTTTAGCAGGGATGATCTATTGTTCTGGTCTCCTATCGCGACCTCATATCAATAGAGCGCCGGAAGCTTATGAGCTTTACCGTAAGCGAAATGTTAAACCAAAGGATCGGGTGGCCGTCGAATACCGTAAAACATATGGCGATCGCGTTCCTATCACCTTGATCGGTTGTTTGGAGACGGTTGGTGCCCTTGGCATTCCCATACTGCCTGCCTTCAAGCAGTTTCAAGGGAGAGTTAATCAGCGATATAAATTCCATGATACTACTTTGAACAAATTGATCCAGAATGCATTGCACGCTATGGCGATTGACGAAGTCCGCGGACTCTTTGAGGTGACTCCCATGAAAAAGCATCCTGATGCTGAAAATCAGCGGGTGATTCAAAAGTGGTTTCCTGGTGAGCATGGCTGTGTTGGCGGTGGAACAGAAGAACACAGAGGCTTATCAGATGGTGTATTGCAGTGGATGATCGATTCAGTGGGCGAGCTGGGATTAGGGCTGGAATTTGATGTCGATGCGATTGAGACAGGCATCAAACCTAATGCTGAATGTCACTTTAACAATAATCCTGGGCTCTTCAGATTGGCAGGAATTAAGCTGCGTGAAGTGGGGGATAGCATTGAAGATATTCATGAAAGTGCAATCAAGCGTTTGCAAAGTCGCAAAGACTACCGACCAAAGAATCTAGAAAAGGTTTTGCCCAAACTAAAATAGTGGGATGTCTTAATGTTCCTGCATTTGCGTAAGGTAAAACTGGTTATCAGCAGGAATTAGCGATGCTTGAAACAGTGATATCCATTCAGAGGATTTATTAATATGTCAAAGCTCAAAACAATTGTTGAAGAATTAAAAGCTGTGGTGATGATGAGACTGCTCGACAGCCCGCTTGGACAACGCTTAATTGAGGAGAAAGCAGAAAAAAAAATTGCTCAATCCCATGAGGATAAACCAACAAAACCAATCTCTGAGCTGCATAAAGCCACAGGTCAGTTAGTCTTTAGCGATACCAAAAAGCCATTGCACAACATTGGACTGGAACTGTGGGACAGAGATATCGGTACGCCTAGTGACTATTTGGGCAAGGGTGCAACTGACCAAAATGGTCGTTTTGAAATCTACTACGATCCCGAAAAAGCAGGCTTCAAAGATGCGCCAGATTTGGAATTAAGAGTGATCGATAATCGCGTGGCTTTCGATGCCAACAATCAGCCAGTTTATACCAACCGCATTGCCTACACTATCAAAGGTGGGGACAATGTGACTCAAAAAGAATATGACTTTGGCACTTGTACCGTTCCCTATTGGCTCTACAAACCTGACAGCCCCTTTGCCCGCATCTTTTTCAGCGATTTAGAAGACATTCCTGATGATTTTTCAGTCGGTCGCAAACTCCAAGGTTACGATGCTGCTAATCATTTAGTTCCCATTAAAGCCAAGCACGTCATTACTAACACACTCAACCCCAACCAACCAACTCTCCCAGAAATTCAAGCGGCTTACCCCCCGAATTTGACGATGAAATTGGACAAGAAAAATCCGGGGTACACCAGAAGCGATGAATATTTTGTCTTGCGGGTTCTCAATGGCATGAATCCCTGCTTGCTCAAGCGCAATAAGAGCAACCCCAATCAGTTTAAGGTAACTTTCAATTGGGATACCTACGAAAAAGATGATAACCACGATCTCAATAATGTGGAAGCCTTTTTTGAGTTGAAAGACGGCAAACTCGTGCCCACCGCCATCACCGTTCAAAGCCGCTATCCTGACTCTTTAACCCCCCATTCTCCCCTCAAAGACCCCGTGACGTATACGCCCAATGATGGGGAAAAGTGGTTACAGGCAAAACGCATTTTCCGCACCAACGCCTTCTTTGGGGCAGAACTCATTGAGCATTATACTAAAGCTCATTTACAGATGGAGCAGTATGCTATTGCTGTTTTCCGCAACTTGCGGAAAAATCCTGTCCGTCTGATTTTAGCTCCTCACCTGAAAAGCTTGATTAACATCAATCAACGTGCCGATGAAGTATTAGTATCGCCAACTGTTGGCTTAGTTACCACCAACGGACCATTGACTCCACAGGCTGTGGTGCAGATATGCCAGGAAACGATGGCAACTTATGATTGGAAAGGCTGGAAGCCACGTCAGCCAATCTGCGAAGCCCATACCTTTCCGAAGATAGCTAACCTCTACTGGCAGGTTTTAACCGAGTACATCGACACATTTTTCCAGAAGCATCAGGAGGCAATTGTCAAGGAATGGATTGAAATTCGCCGTTTATCCGACGATATAGTAGAGCATAGCGTGGCTTATCAACCGCCCAAGGGAATCATCGCTCAAACCGATAGCGATTACGAGTGGTACGACAAGAGCGAACTTGACAAACCTGATATCCCCAGACCGACTATTAATGGTACCGTGAAGGCAACCCGACCGATTACCGTCTCGGATCAACCCAGTCCGACAGATATCGAAAACTTAAAAGAGCTTTGCCGTTATATTATCTTCCACATCACCTTGTGGCACTCCTGGGTCAATGATTCTCAAGCGGACGAAGCGGGAGAAGTCGTCTATAACTCACTGGCATTACGCAATGGTAGCTTTGGCAGTGAAAACGATCCAGCGATCGCACCGGATGCTGGAGAAGCGACAAATCTGATCTATATGGTCAATGTCCTAACTTCCGTTAAGTACGGCTATATTCTCAAGAATGAAGACGACGATGTCCCCGAAGAATTGAGAACGACATTAGCCCGTTACAAAAAAGACTTTGCCGACCTCGGCTACGATATTGCCAATATCAGAGCATTGATCAATATTTGACAAATTGAGAGCAACCAGCGAATCGCCCTTTCGAGTCTCTCTGTGAGATGCAAAGCAGAGGGGGCGATCGCCCTCGTTGCAGCATCACATGGCACAATTAGTGTAAGTTAGTACTCAGTTACAAAGGATAAACAATTGAATGAGTTTGAAATATGTCTTATCTACGCTGTTACACAGAATAGTGCTTGTTACACTTGTGACAATCACTGTCATTTTCACAACTATACCTCAACCCGCTTTTGCTGATACCTCGATCAACGTAAAGCAGAAAGAATTCAACCAATTGGCGATGTCCCCTGATCAGCTTGCGAAAACACAGGAGGATCTTAAGAAGCAAATAGATGATATTGCCAAAGCCCAGGTTTTGCGTGAAGGTAGTGCCTGTCAGAAGTTGGATGCCCTCTGGTCGGTGATCTACGCAACCCAGGAGTCAGGCGATAACCTCGTTCCCTTCCAAAAAGATCAGATCCAAGCGTTTCTGGCTGCAACAACAAAGCGTCTGTGGGGCAGCTTTGTTGGCGATTCAGATGTTACTCCTGAGGATCACATGCGTCTGACTCATCGCCATGGTGTATTCGTCCAAGCCCGCTTAGTGATTGAACCAGAATTTCAGAAGACCTACACTGGACTCCTTCAAGGATCTGATTGTGTGCTGGGGCGGTTCTCCTCAGCAGTTAGTCCTGGCACGACCTGGAAGCGTTTCACGCCTGGCTTTGCTGCCAAATTCTTTGTTGACGGCAAGCAGATGAGCCGAAACCTGATCGTTCAGCATTCGGTTGCAGGTCAAGGTAGCAATATCAACTACTATGAGTACCCCCTCTCGAACAAACTGAAATTTACTGACAACGAACCAGGAGGCATTGCCGCATTCTCGCGCTTCTTGAACACAGTTCAAGACTACCTGAAAGACAAGACTGGTCTGGAGATGGTTGATCCTCGCGAGTTGTCGGTGGAACACCTGGCAACCATCAAGCTCAATGGTAAAAAGGTGACTAATCCCAGATCTCCACGCTTCATCTTTCTGGTTGCTCCGGAAGGGCGCGCCTTCTCAACCGAACAGCACGATTACCGGCAAGACTTCCTTGCCCTGAATGCAAATATCCCGGCGGATAAAGATGGACGTGTGCAACAAGGTGTTCGGCTATTTGATGTGTACGTAGCTGAAAAGTTCACGGACAATCCGAAAGTAGAAGCTAAACGCATTGGCTATTTTGAGTCGAAGTCCCACATTGTTGCTTCAGATACGGCTGATCTCCGTGTGTCCTTCCGGCACTCGATCAAACCACGAGAAACTCAAGACTATCCAGGTGAATATCCAAAGTCTACATTCAATGATGAGAGCTTCACGGCTTCATGCGCGACCTTTGGGGCTTCGTTAGCAGACATGCAGCCGAATCCACAGGACCCGTCTGGGAACACAAGCATTTTCTTCCAGAACTATCTCAAGCGTAACTGCGGAAAATCTTGAGGATCTCGACTGAATAGACCTGATACCAATTCTTTGTGAAACTGCACAAAGTCAAGCTTGGTAAGATAAGGGGCTTGTTCTATGCAACCTCACAGAGAATAGGTATGAGGTGCTTTTCGCTAGGAAAATTACCAAAAACTTAACGAGAGCGTGCGTAAAAACACAGGAACTGTCGCAGCGACTGGGACGAGACGAATCAAGGGTGTATCGGACACAAATTAGTGCGATCGCTTTTTTCCACTTCTACATTTGTTTGTAAATAATCACGTACCCAATTATAGCCATATACTAAATTATTAATAAATCAAAGAAATTTAATTTGCAATCAAAATATAGTTATAATGCAGAAATGTTGAATGTTAAAAATAAGCAGATAAAAATAGCCCCAAATATGTTCAACTCTTTGGGCGATAAATCAAAATACATCTGTTTGCTAATGATTGTAACTGGACTCGAGACCATGCCTGAGTCTAAAGTCCAGTTATTTAAGATAGCTGGAACAAAGAAAAAAAACGGGTTTCCGTCCGGTTTTTAAAGTTTATTGCTGGAAATCACGCTTCTGCTAATTTTGATTAGTAAAGCCCCAAGTACTTTTGCACTATTTGGAGAATTCGCTCTGCTGCATGACCATCCCCAAAGGGATTAATTGCGTTTGCCATTGCTTCATAGGCAACTGGATTACTTAACAATTCACCAGCGGCTGCAACTATATTTTCGCTGGTAGTGCCCACAAGTTTGGCTGTACCGGCTGCAACTGCTTCTGGTCTTTCGGTGGTTTCTCTCAACACCAGTACTGGTTTGCCGAGACTGGGTGCTTCTTCTTGCAAACCTCCAGAGTCTGTGAGCAAAAGATGCGATCGCACAATTGCTCCTACTAACTGTGCATAATCTAGCGGTTCTGTCAAGAAAATTCTCGGATGATTTCCTAAAAGTGCTTGCAAAGGTTCTCTCACTGTCGGATTTCGGTGCAATGGTAACAATAAAGCTGTATCGGGAAACTTATCTAATATCTGCAAAAATCCTTGAGCAATTCCTTGCAGTGGTTCTCCCCAATTTTCCCGGCGATGAACTGTTGCCAACAAGGTACGATATTCCGCCCAGTTTAAACCGGGTATATTGCAAGGTGGTTGAGTTGCAGCCACATTCAACAGCGCATCAATTACCGTGTTACCCGTGAGGTGAACTTCACCCAAAACCCCAGAATGGTGTAAATTTTCTACAGCCAAAGGAGTTGGCGCAAAGTGTAACTGGGTAAGTTGAGAAATCACGCGTCGATTTGCTTCTTCTGGGTAAGGGTTAAATAAGTCATCTGTTCTTAATCCCGCTTCTACATGACCCACAGGGATTTTATGGTAAAAAGCCGCCAAAGCTGCGGCAAAAGCTGTAGTAGTATCTCCCTGAACCAGCACCAAATCTGGCTTTTTCTCCTGAAATAATTCCTCCAAACCTCGCAAACTGCGGCAGGTTATATCACTTAACGATTGTCGGGGCTGCATAATATTCAGGTCACCATCTGCTTTCAAGTTGAACAGTTGCATTACTTGCTCAACCATTTCCCGATGCTGTCCGGTCAAAATTACTTGCGTGTGAAAACCTGGAGAAGCCTGGAATATCTGAATTATCGGAGCTAGTTTAATCGCTTCCGGTCGAGTACCCAAGATAATGTAAACTAGTTTCTCATTAGTCATTAGTTAATGGTCAGTAGTCATTAGTCAATGGTTAATAGTCAATGGTCAACGCTGAATAGTCAATGGTCAATAGTCACAAAAACTGAAGTTAGCTTTCGCTAACTGAGACATAATAGTTTATTACCTCGTTCCTTGCCTCTGGCTATTGGTGACAACTTCAAGTTACGGTTCATTTGTCAATAAGCAATCATACTTAAAATATTGCCAAAACTGGGATAAAAAACATAATTTTTAGGGAGGCGATCGCGAACATTTAAACGCATCATTATATTTTTGTGCTGAAAACTCTGTACAAAAGTGAATTTCATACCTAACTTTCCAGGTTAATTACGGATTGACAAAAGTAATTATGTCTGAAATTGTCACCAATAGCCAGAGGCAAGAAATGCACTTTCTGGAGGCTCTAATTTGTAAATAGGGAAAAGGGGGAGGGGAAAAGGTGAGTCAGCGCTGCGTCCGGGTAACACGAGCGCAGGCGACTGCGAAGTGCGAAGGGGAAAGGGGAAGAGGTTATTTATACATTTGGTGGTATAGGAAGTTGATGGCGACTGCCTCCCAGTCTCACGCCTAGTGGTCTGCCAAATTATTTATGATGGGTTGGTTTAGGTCAGAATCCAATTTTCGCAAAAGTTACCCGGATTCTTTAAACCCCTCAAAATTAATGTGGTGGAGTACTAGTAGTTCATGTCATTAGTTTTGATGGGTTGCGCCGGAGCGTTATATAATAACGATGTGTCCGCATATCCGTCCACGAGTGTCCGTGCGATCGCAAACAATTTAAAAGTATATTAATTGGGTGTATGAATAAAAAACATAGTATTTTTCTTAGTGATGAGCAACGGCTACAACTGGTTGATTTAGTCAAGAAAGGGAAAGCAAATGCTAGAGAGATTCGTCGCGCACATACGCTACTAATGGCAAACTCTGGTAGTACAGATGAGGCGATAGCGAAAAGCTTACATATATCAATACCAACAGTTGAACGAACTCGCAAACAGTTTTGCCTCGATTGTTTATCAGTGACTTTGAGAGACCGTCCTCGCAGTGGAAAGCCATCAAAAATAACTGACACGGCAGAAGCATATTTAATTGCAACAACTTGCTCAGATGCTCCGGACGGTAGCGCTCGTTGGACATTAAAAATGTTGGCAGATAAACTTGTTAGCCTTGAAGTAATAGATAGCGTTAGTACAAATACAATTGGTCGTACATTAAAAAAAACGAGTTAAAACCTTGGCTAAAAGAACAATGGTGCATCCCACTAATTAGTTCTGAATTTGTAGCCCGGATGGAAGACGTACTTGATTTATATGCTCAACGAGTAGACCCAGAGCGACCATTGGTTTGTTTTGACGAAAAATTGTGCGTTCTTATCTCTGATGTTCATGAACCGATACCAGCAACACCCAAAACAGAAGAAAAACCAGGGAAAGTTGAAAAAAAAGATTACGAATACGAGCGAGAGGGTAGTTCTAATTTATTTGCATTTTTTGCCCCATATCTAGGTTGGAGACATATTAAAGTTACAGAGCGCCGTACCAAAGTTGATTTTGCTCATTGTATGAAAGAGTTAGTTGATATTCACTTTCCAGAGGCTGTTGTAATTAAATTAGTAATGGATAATTTAAATACTCATACTATTGGTGCTTTATATGAAGTATTTGAGCCATCGGAAGCTAGACGAATTGCGAAAAAATTAGAGATTCACCACACCCCGAAACATGGTAGTTGGTTAAATATGGTTGAATGTGAGTTATCCGTGCTTGCACGCCAATGCCTAAACCGGAGAATTTCAAATATTAAAACACTAGAAAAAGAGGTTTCAGTTTGGGAACATAATCGCAATTCTGAGCGAGTTTGTGTTAATTGGCGCTTTCGTATAGATGATGCGAGAATTAAACTTTCACGAATCTATCCAACCCATCAAAACTAATGACATGGACTACTAGGCAGCAGCCTACAGAGTTGCAACGAGAAGAACGAGAAGAATTTATAAAAGTGTTTAAAAATAAGGATTGTTGATTTTTTTAGAGACAGTAAATAGAGGTGTTGCTATTCTGTTAACATTCAAATCCAAAAAAATACGAAAAAATAATTATGACGATATGTAGACTTGTAAAATTTCGGATAGGAACATTAGTTTTACCACTAGAAAATAGCGCGAGTTAGCCATAGTTAAAATTGGCGTGAACAGATACTTAGTTTTACTTAATTATCAACAGTAATAGTCTCAAACCCAGATTTATGCGTTGAGACTGGCTGACGTTTACAATTGGTGATCGCCTGTCTAAATCCAGTCATAGAAAGGTTTTCGTATTTTTCGGAGATGGATGTCTAATAAACATGAAAAAACCCGGCTTAACCGGGCAGATGCACTGTTTGTCGAATTTTAGCTAAAGATGGTTACTTGATATCGCAAGTCAAGGGGCAAGCTGCGTAAACGGTAGTATTCAATTCTTCTGCTTCTCCATGCAGCCAGCTTAACCATTTGATTTCGCTGGGATGAATACCCTTTGCTGTTAACACGCCAGCTGTCACAACCACTGCCATGACATTAAACAGAATTAAACCGCCCGCTACAAGCAAAACTGCACTAACCGGCATCACCGATTGCAACACAATCGACAACAAACACCCGACCGTAGCCATCAAAACAACTAAAGGAAAACCGACAACCAGCAAGCATACTGCCAAGGTGAAAGTCCAGATCAAAAAGCTTTTGATCGTCAACCAGGATTCGGTCTTGCCTAGATCGGAGCTTTGAGCTAGAGACATGATTGTTCCTCCAAAATACAGTACGAAACTTTAACTTTAGTAATATCTTGCTTGTTTAAAGCAAAATTAATTCTTTAGTGAAGTTCAGTATATAAAAACTAATTGGGAAAATGAGCATTTATTTAATAAACTTTACAGTTAATCTTTTTTAATTATGGATAGAAGCTCAACTCTGTATTTGATTAAAAACTTATCTTTGCCATCTATCTGAAGGCAGATAAGCCAAAAGGCGTTATCTTTTCATAACTCTATTGCAATTGTAAATAGTATTGACGATACTAGGGTGCAAAGCAATAAGTACGGGGATCAGAGCGTACTTCGCAAACAACGCGAGGGCGCTCGCCCGATCCACAATCTAGTATAGGCGCTTTGTTGGCACCTTGCTTTTCGCCTGCTTTACATTTCTTATGCAAACCGATGCCGATTCTCATAATTCATTTTTCCGCCTGGACAAATTATTTGCTGTTGATTTGACTGTTAGTTGCTAGCTACTTGTGTCCGTGTCAAGGACAAATTTCTCATCAAACAGCTTCAAGTCTTCATAAATTTGTTCAAAATACCGCACTGACGCACCAACTGTCAAAAAAACGGTTTCTTTATCTATATTTAGTTGTTTTCCAAGGGATTTCTCGGATGAACCTGGTTTCTCTCTCCAGGATGCAGAGTATAATATATATATAAAAATTTCAGTATTTACATGTAAGTTAGTTATGGCATTAAGTGTGTTAAACAAGTTTATATAAGACAAAGATGCTTGTATTCAAATAAGAGGGAGTTTAAGAATAATAAAAATAGATACACGTAAATGAATCTTGCTACAGACCACAAGCTGTCACCTGAGAAGGTGATTTCTCTTCTCATTGAATTTTCTGCTTGCTTTTCTGAAGCCGATTTTTAACATCCACAAAGCGATCGCCCAAAAGTTAAAGCCAAAAGTTAAAGATATATGACAGAACCACAGCGTCCACCTAGCGTTAACTCTGTTGCAACCCATAACGCCCCGCCGATGCCACCACCACCGCCAGCGTTAAATACCCAACGTCAGGCGGCACAAACGTTGGATATGTCAGCTGCCAACCGTTTAGGCGTTCAGGCTGCACCGCCACCACCGCCCGGTGTCCCATCTGCAGCTCATCGTCCGGGGACTCCACCGCCTATGCCTAGTGCCGATGCTACACGCCCCAAAGGCAACAGTTCGGGACTGACATTAGAGTTTATTATCAAAGAAGCTTACGATAAAGGATTTTCTGATATTCACCTGGGTGTAGGTGAAGTTCCCCGCTTCCGCAACCGAGGCGAAATCCAACCAACAGATTATCCAGAAACGGATAAAGAGTCTTTTATGAGTTGGTTGGGGGAGGTGATGACCGAATCAGAGATTAACCGCTTTGAAGAACACTTGGAATTTGACGGCGCAACTCAGTACGACTTTGCCCGCGTGCGGATTAATGTTTTTGGTTCTCTCAAAGGCTATGCAATGGTGTTGCGGTTAATTCCGCTGAAAATCTTGACGATGGAACAGTTGCGGTTACCCCCCATTTTTCGGGATATTTGTCACCATCACAAAGGTTTAATTTTGGTAACTGGTCCCACAGGTTCTGGTAAATCCACCACGATGGCGGCGATGATTGATTACATCAATAAAGAGATGCCCAAGCACATCATCACCATCGAAGACCCGATTGAATTTGTTCACAAAAGTCAGAAATCCTTGATTAAACAACGGGAAGTGGGAATGCACACCCGGAAATTTGACAACGCTTTAAAAGCAGCTTTGCGGGAAGACCCAGATTTGATTTTGGTGGGGGAAATGCGCGATAAAGAAACCGTCAACACCGCCCTGAAAGCTGCCCAAACAGGTCACTTGGTGATGGGTACCCTGCACACCAACAGCGCCGTGAAAACCATTGAGCGGATTTTGAATCTTTACTCAGGTGAAGAACAAGATGCGATGCGCGTAGCCCTTGCTGAGTCTTTAGTTGCAGTAATTGCTCAAGGCTTGTGCCGTACCACTGATGGCAAGCGGGCTGCATTCCACGATATCCTAATCAACACGGATGCTGTCAAAGAATGGGTTAAAAATGGTAAGTATGATGAAATTACCGAGCTGATGAAGCAAGCCAGTTTTGACGGCATGATTACCATGAATCAGTCGCTGCTCAACCTTTATCAAGAAGGTCGCATAACTGAAGAAACAGCCTTGGAAATGTCACCAACTCCTAACGAGATGGCACAGTTCCTCCGAGGTCGGGTTTAAAAAGTTAGGAGTGAGGAGTTAGGAGTTAGGAGTTAGAAGTTAGGAGTTAGGAGTTAGGAGTTAGGAGTTAGGAGTTAGGAGTTTTGAATTAGAAGTTTATTTAGAACTCACAACTCATCACTCACAATTTACAACTCATCACTCACAATTCATCACTCATAACTTTTAATTCTTAACTTCTAACTCTTAATTCATAACTCATAACTCATAACTCCTAACTCTTGTAACGCCCTTGATTATAGATAAACAACTTTTACCCCAGCTATTTAAAGGCATTGCACTGTTTACGCCTGGAGGAGATTTAATTTATTGCATCGACCCTAACAAACAGGGTCGATGGCATTTGCATTTGTGCGCTGCTTTACAAGAAATTTTGAATTTACCAGAACCACCTCATTTTTTAGTGCCTTGCTATACCGCGACTATTGACCATTGGTTAGACCCCCGCACCCAACAGGTGCGGATTTTTGCTGAGGCTTATCCGGCGGTGATGCGACATCAAGCGGTGCTGAATGCGATTTTTAACACAGGTGAGCTAGTATGGCAAGCAGCCCCCTGGCAAGAAGGGATGTGCGATCGCATGGTATTAGCAACTTATCGTTCCACATTTGGGCAACTTTGGCAAGAACATGATTTAATTGTGCGCTTAGATCCTTGTGAACCAGTACCTTTGTACAATCAACCAGTTGCAGCCGCACAACAGGTACAACCAAGAACACAAGGCTACGTTTTGCGTTTGTTTGTGGCTGGACATAGTGCGACTACTGAACGCATTTTAGAAAATTTACATGAAATGTTAGAGCGATCGGTGCGCCAACCTTATACTTTAAAAGTTATAGATGTATTAACTAATCCAGAACAAGCAGAAACGGATCAAGTTTCTGCAACTCCCACCCTTGTAAAAGTTTGGCCTCTGCCAATTCGTCGCATTGTTGGCGATTTAGATAATGTTGATAAACTTTTACAAATGTTAGGTGCGAAGCAAAGTAGGCATTAGTTAGGAGGCGTCCAGCCGCCCAGCCGCCCAGCCGCCCAGTTGGTAAATATAAATAAATGTATTTATGTAAAAAATGTCAAAAATATGTGAATTATATCCTTCAGCATAGCTGCCTTCTGCCTCCCGCAGTATGCCTCGTGCCTTCTTCCCTAAAAAACTGGCTGTTAGAATCATAATGTCTAAAATACCAAATTTAAACCAAATTTAAACATTGACATGACTTTGCCTGAAACAGTTTGGCAACGCTTTCATGGGGCGAAAGCTTTTGTCAATGAAAGTGTTAATTCTTTAACTAACTCAGCACAACAAGTTCGGGAGTCTTTGCAGGAAACTGCTACTCAAACGACTCATAAGGCAATTGATACAGTTACGACAACCTTTGGACAAGCTAAAAATTCTTTAGAACAAACTTTAGAAACGGCTGGGCAATTTCAGAATACAACATCAACCGCTATTCAAAGTGCGATCGCTTCTTCTATAAGTGATTGGTTAATTCAACATCCTTCAATGTTGAGAATGGTGCAAATCTTTGCTTGGGCGACTAGTCACCCAATTATCGGTTTGGTGATTCTGTTGTTCGCTGTTGCTATTGTCTGGAGTATTATCAAAGCGATTGTCCGTTTGATTGAGACAGCTAGTTTATCTATTGTGCGAACTCCATTCAAATTAGTTTGGGCTTTTCTGCAAGTTATTTTCTTGTCTTTGACTAAGTTTGGCGTCAGTGCGATCGCGCAATTTTCCAATGCTAGAATAGATCAGGAGAACCTACCAGCTTTATTACCTGCAACTCCTCAATTGTACCAAGATAAACAGCAACGATTGACGGAAATTGCAAGTCGTTTAGAGGCGATTCAAAAGGAACAAAATGAGCTTTTACAAGAAGCCGCACAACTTCTCGCTTCAGATACAATTGATGTCGAAAAACATCAGGTGCAATTAAACAGTTAAACGATAAATCTTTTAATTTGCACATCTTCCAAATCTTGTGGGGTGGGCCAATTTGCCCGCCCGAAATTCATTACTGAGGTTTTTCACGTTATCTATGGAATTAAATATTGCACCACTTCTACGTAATTATGCCGTAAATAGGATGTAATTTTGTATTCCTGTATAAATTTCTGCTGCTGGTGTTAATGCACTGGCTGAGGCTGATGTGGTAAAAGCTGTGATCGAGGAGCGGGAAATTTCTTCAGTATAAATTAGTATAGATAGTTACTGCTAATCTCAGCTTGCAAAACGGGCAGGAGATAGTTGGGCAATAATTTCGTCTTCCTGTCCGGCAGCAAAGTTAGCAAAGCACTGTGCTAAGGGCGGTACTATGACTAAGGGATTGCTAAATCCGGAGAAGACATGAAGACCATCGAATCCGGGAATGACACCTATTAAAGGCAGGCGATCGCTACTAAATGCAACTAAGCAATTATACCATTTCCCTGGTAATTGCTGTAACATTGGTAGAATTTGTCCGATGCGATCGCGCAGCCATTTTTCACTTTGTTGTGGGTTTACTTTCGTATTAAAATCGGTAAGGGCGCGGGTAATTTGACCCAAGCGCAAGCTACCGTCTTGAAATTGAATTGCACCGGCGTCTAAAATTGGTGGGAATAATTCGTTACCAGGTTGATTCCATAATTCATCAACTTTGGTAGATTCGGCTTCTAGTTGAAAGCGTTGTAAATTTGCTGGCATTACTAAGGTACGTAACTGTATTTCTACGGGTGGAATTTCGATTATTTCTGCATGGGAGAAATATAATTTAATGGGAATTTCCGCTGATTTTAGTAGCTGTCGGCTAAGTCCACCAGCACAGATAGCGACGTTGGCGCTGTGGTAGGTGGTGGTAGTGGTTTTTACAGATAACCCCTCCCTGTCAGCGATGAGGGGGGTTTGTAATTCTAAGACTTGGGTAATTTGGAATTCGCCGCCAATGCGTAGAAAGGCTTGAATGTAAGCTTGTGCTGTTTTTTCTGGGTTGATGTGTCCGTGTTTGACAGTTAAAGCGGCGGCGATCGCATTTTTATTTAATAATGGTTCTAATTCGCAAGCTTGTTGGACGTTGAGCAAGCGCGGCTGTGTGGCACAATGAGCGTAGGATGCGGCAGTTGTTTCTGGGTCAGTATCGGCGGGAATAGTTAATAATAAGTCTAATTCGCGAAATTGGATATCTGCGTCTAACTTTTGTGAGAGGATGGGATAGAGTGCGATCGCTTCAGAGTTGAGTTGGCGAGTTAATGCAGTAGTTCCCGACCAATAAGCAAGTCCACCATAACTATAACGGGTTGCGTTTTGTGGCGTTGCATGTTGTTCTAACAAAAGTACTGAAAAGCCTTTTTTGGCGAGTTCATAAGCTAGTGTAGCACCAGTAAATCCACCGCCAACAACAATCCAATCGTAGGTTTTCATAAAATAATCTCACGCAAAGGCGCAAAGGCGCAAAGGATTATTATAAGTAGTCGGGTGCATGAGGCGCATTTGATTTATCTGATAATTTTTTACTAATCACACAACTTAATACGCCCTAACGTCGCAACACATCAGAATCGTTGTACCCCCGGGAGGGGGGTAGGGGAAATCTTAAAGCGCAAATATTTGGAAAAATGGTACTGTACTTTCAGTTAACCACCCGACAAATAAATGACCTTAATTAAGCCCTGAATTAAAATTCGGGCGTTCAAGCTTAAGTCAGTTTCAACTGACTCAAAAGCAGGATTTATAACCTGTTTTAACTGATATGTTGCGCGATTTTCAAGAAGCACTCGCACCCGCCCACCAAATAAATTCGTTTCTTCAGTTCAAGTAAGCTTTTAGCTTACTGGATAAACATTTAAATTTGTTAAAACTGATTTATTGCACCATTCTCAATTAGCTGGATAAACCGGGTTTTTTAACGATAAATCTCGGTTTGAAAGTTCAGTTTGCTGCAAAAACATGCGTTGATGACAATGGTGCAATAAAAGTGAGTTTCAACGCCTTTTAGCTTCAGAAATTAAATTTATTTCCAGGCTTTTATTGACGATAAGGAAATTGAGGTTTCTGTTTGACGTTTGGATTTAGTTGCAATGGCAATTAACACGGAGAATAAAAGTAAAGCGAGGCTAGTTGAAGGTTCTGGTGCTGTGACTCTTGTTTGAGTCCTCCTCACTGCTAATAAAGTTAAATTTGCTTTTTTATCAAAAACTCGTTCCAGAAAACCGCCAATCAATGTTCTTGCAAATTCTTGATTTCCTCCATATTGAAACTGACTGTCTTGTTGAAATAATTTAATATTTTTGCTAAATTGCTTAATCACAAAATCGTCATTCCCTCGGGTGTTTAAAACGCTGGTGAGGGAAAAGAAGTCTAAAGGATTTTTGAGAAGATTGCTATTTGTATTAGATATCAATTCGGATTCGATAAAGCTGTCAAGATTATCTGTGGCAATATCTGTCGTGTCTAACAGGAAAAAGGAAACATCACCACTTGCTTTGGCATTTTCTATTGTTGGGTCGTCTATTGCTGTTACTTGATTTAAACCAGCATTGAAGTTAAAAGAAAAAGGTTTACCCGCATCTACATCAAAATTACTGACAATTCTGCCTTCAGTTTCTGCTGTTCCTAAATAATCTTTACTTTCACCAAATACTACACTCGAAGCCGAAGAAGATATTTTTAATGGAGATGCTATCAATTCATTTTGTACATTTCTATTTTCAGTAAATATTGTACCGCCGTTAGCCAAAGCCAAGGTATTGGCGTTATTTGAAGGTCTAAATATCGACAATTCTCCGTTAATGTCTGTAAAATTTAAATTTCCTTCAGAAAGAGCAAAAGTAGCAGCCTGACTCGGTGAGGCGAAGAGTGTAGAAGTTGCGATCAACGGAGTAACGAGTAGGAAGAACCGTTTACCAAAACCCAAATATTGCTTCATAAACTCCTCTGTTTAAATGTGTTTGCTTTTAGCTTGGCTAACTTGTTCAATTAGTTAAACAAGCAAGTTCAGTGAGAACCGCTATATTACCTACACTATTTATTACCACAATTCCAGAAAATTTGATTAATAATATATGTTGCAAGTAGCTTCACAAGTAACTTAATAAGTTGCTTGCAAACGGCTCAAAAGATATTCTCCCGCTAGGATGGGGGGATAAATTGGGGGATGTTGTCGCTGACAAGTTTCAAGACAAGCAATTTCTATATCGTCATTGGGATGACAGAAAAAGGCGACAGAATAACGCGATTGCTTTACCTTATTATCGTTGGGAATCATCACTCGATGCTTGGTTGAACAAAAGACGTGATTTGTCCAGCGTTGCATTAAATCGCCAGTGTTGACTATTAAAGTATCAGGAATTGAGGGTGCTGCAATCCACTCGCCAGATGTTGTTTGTACTTCCAATCCTCCAATTTCATCTTGAAACAACAGGGTAACGCTGCCATAATCAGAATGCTCACCAGCACGTACTTGTCCGGGTTTGGGTGGTGTTTGCAATGGCGGATAATGCAACAGTCGCAGTGTGTGACATTTTTGATTGTGTCTGGTGGTCAAAAAGTCCTGTGGTAATTGTAAGGATAAAGCGATCGCTTGCAACACACTATTAGCAATTTCTATACAAGCAGCTAGGAATTTTGGATTGTTTATACTCTCCCCATTTCCCCCCAACCCCACGTAGTGGGAACTTCTAGCCCCCCATCTCCCCATCTCCCCATCTTCTTGTGTACTAATATTAAACGCTTCTTTTAAATCGCCTGGTTGATTGGGATTAAGGCGTTCCCTTTCAATACCAACGTAACCACTATTGCTAAATTTATCACTCCAAGCAAACTGTTGTTTTACTTCGAGGGGTAAATTGAAGAATTCTTTACTTTGGTTGAATACTTGTTTAACTAAGTCTGAAGATATTCCGGGATTTTGCAAGTACATAAAGCCAATTTCGTGGCAAGCTTGATATATTTGCTTAACTACAGTTTGGCGAGTTGCTGCATCGCCATTAGAAAATAAAGAAAAATCAATTATTGGAACCATAACCATTTTTAATTTGGAATTTGAGATTTGGAATTTCTACTTTTGAAGTATTTTTGCGGTGAAATAAACTTTGCTAAAACTTGTACAAGTCGAGACGGAAGAACATAAATTTCAAGTGCGAGAACTGTTTGGGGAAAATTTCAGTTCGATTAAGTTGAAACTAAATCGTGAGTTTGGCATTAATATTGATGTTACTGCCATGTTAGAGGAAAATATGGCTAAACTCAAGCAATTTGCACCTCCACAAGGACGCTTGCTTTTAGGAGAATATGAGGCGAAGATTGCAGGTTGCGCTGCTTTAATAAAAATTGCTGAGGATGTTGGCGAGGTTAAAAGAATGTATGTTCGACCAGAGTTTCGTAGAAAGGGAATAGGTCGGTCGTTATTACAAGTTATCATCAATGAAGCTTGTGAGATAGGTTACTCAAAAATACGATTGGATACTGCGCCTTTTGCCAAAGAAGCCCAGGCGCTTTATAATTCTCTTGGCTTTCAAAATATTGAGCCTTATCCTGAATGTGAGATTCCTGAAAAATATTACTCACAATGGATTTTTATGGAATTAATTTTAAAATCATGAACATTCGCCGTGAAACTTTGCCAGACTATGCAGCAATAGCTGAGGTAAATATATTAGCTTTTGGGCAGAAAAATGAAGCTCAACTTGTTAATAAAATTCGTGATTCTGACTGCTATATTCCAGATTTAGCTTTGGTTGCAGAAGTTGATGGTGTTGTAGTTGGTCACATTTTGTTTAGTTACATTGACCTTGTGGATGAAGAAAGATTGCAGGTATTAGGTTTAGCGCCTATGGCTGTTCGTCCGCAGTTTCAAAGACAAGGAATTGGCAGTAAACTAGTACAAACAGGATTAGAAATAGCAGATGCAATGGGAGAAGCTATAGTTATTCTACTCGGTCATCCGCAGTTTTATTCCCGCTTTGGATTTCAGCCTTCGGTTAGTTATAAAATTGAGTCTCCCTTTGAGGTTCCAGAGGATGTTTTTATGGTGAAACCGCTGAAAAATTATCAAGAAAAATACAGGGGAAAGGTTGTTTATCCGCCTGCTTTTGATGAGGTGTAATGTTCCGCGCTGACTGTACCCCACCCCTAACCCCTCTACCACGGGAAGGAGGGGATTATGGTTAAATAATAGAAATAATCGGTGCTGATATAATTCCTTTTGCTTCTAACACTGCTGCAACTTGTAAAATCAAAGTTTCATTATATGGTGCAGCGATTAATTGAACGCCTAAAGGTAAAGCATTTAAACGTTGAATTGGTACTGATAAAACGGGTAAACCGATAAAAGATAATGGTTGAGTAAATAACCCTAAATGAGGACGGACAAGAATTTCTTGACCGTCTAAAATCATGGTTTGTTGACCAATTAGCGGTGCTGAAATTGGTGTTGTAGGTGCTAGAATTACATCTACATTTTGAAAGATTTCTCTAACTTGATTTTTATACCATTGTCGAAAGCGTTGTGCTTGCAAATACCAATTACTGGGAATTAACGCACCAGCCAAAAAGCGATCGCGTGTTGCTGGATCGAAATCTTCAGGACGCGATCGCAATTTTTCAAAATGCAGATTTGCGCCCTCGCAAGCTGTAATCACAAACGCCGCCGCACGGGCACGATGTGTTTCTGGTATTTTTATATACTCAATTCCATTTAACGCATCAGCAACCTTTTGCACAGCTTCCAAGGCTTCCGGATTTGCACCCTTGGTAAAATAATCACCAGCAATGGCAATTCTTATACCACCGATATCTTGTAGAGATGAGAAATTTCGGGTCTTTACAGGAGGACGTTTTGTGCAAACTGGATCTTTCTCATCTTCACCCTGAAGCACATCAAACGCCGTCGCAATATCGCGCACCGAACGCGCAAAAGGTCCAATATGGTCAAAACTGCTAGAAAATAAAGCGACCCCAGCCCGAGACAACCTTCCATAAGTAGGCTTCAAGCCAAAAACGCCACACAAAGCCGCTGGTACCCGAATTGAACCGTTAGTATCAGAACCCAAAGTCAAAGCTACCAAACCAGACGCAACAGATGCAGCCGAACCTCCCGATGAACCGCCAGCTACCCGGTTTAAATCGTGGGGGTTGTGAGTCGCGCCATAATGGGAATTCTCCGTCACAAACCCATAAGCATACTCATCCATATTCAACGCGCCAACTAACACCGCACCCGCTTGTTTTAGTTTGGCAATCGCCGTTGCATCTTGCGTTGCTGGAGGATTCTCAGCATGAATTTTGGCACCAGCAAGCGTAGTTAAACCCGCAACATCAAAAAGATTTTTAACAGCAAAAGGAACACCAGCAAGCAATCCAGCATTTTTACCAGCAGCGATTTTTCGGTCAACTTTTTCAGCATCTGCCAAAGCAGCTTCCGTAATTACCGCAGTAAAACAGTTCAGTTTTCCATCTTGCGCTGCAATTCTTGTTAAAGCAGCTTTAGTAACCTCCACCGCACTGATTTTGCGATCGCGTACAGCATTAGCAATAGATATAGCATCATTCATGGTTCAAAAATTGGCGCTGCTTCGACCTCTTGGGGTAACGCAAACGAATTAACTAATTGAGCGATCGCTTTTATTCTCTCAAAATTTGCCACCACCCCATCACGATACTCATCCCGCAACTGCAAATCCATCAAAACAGCCATTTGGTCAACATATTCCCCCACATTTAACTCCTTACTTCTCATCTCTTCCTTCGCGTCCTTTGCGCCTTCGTGGTTCATTCTCTTAAAATAACCTCTCGCGGCAACTCAAACAAACCATCCTCACCCGCTTCCTTCATCAACGCCATGCTTAACTCGATTGTAATGAATATAATCCAAATGCCGCTCCAAGTCAGCCTCATCACGAATATTATGTTCTCAAAAGCGACGCTGCCAAACATTACTCTCGCGGTGTTTGCGACTTTGCGTGAGATTAATCATGGGACGGAATACACACATCCGGCGCACACAAACCATGAAATTCCAACGTTGTCACTGTCAACATTTCCAAATCTACACACCGAATTGCATGATTATTCGTATCAGCAATATATAAATTAGAACCCATCACACTTAAGCCCGAAGGTTCAGAAAAGCGAGTATTCTTACCTTGACCATCTTGCAAACCCGCTACACCATCTCCCAATACAGTTTGGCAATTACCACTGATAGGATTAACTAATTTAATTTTGTGGTTGTAAGTATCAGCAACCCACACAAAATTCACAGCAAATTCTACGCCCAAACAATGCTGCAAACGCACATCAAAACCTTGTCCATCAACATCGCCAAAGCCAAATAAATCACCGCTACCGCAAAGCGATCGCACTTTTTTTGGTTCTACCAATCCCACGCCGCGAATGGTGCTTCCTTCACTATCAGCAACAAATAATTCTTTACCATCTGTTGTTATACCACTAGGTTGGGCAAATACAGATTCGCTTAATTCACCATCAATACAAGCTTCTGCACCAGTACCAGCATAAGTTTTCACTATGCCAGTTTCTAAGTTCATTTCCCAAATTTGATGGGAACCAGCCATTGCAATAAACAGCTTATTTCCTACTTTCACTAAATCCCAAGGTGAATTTAATGCTGTTTCTAAACCTATGCCATCGTCAGGATGTATATTACGGCTTTGTTTACCAATTCCCGCAATCGTTTCTACCCGTTGCTGTTGCAAATAAACTCTCCGCAATGCATGATTTTCGGTATCAGCAACATAAAGAATTTGATTTTCTTCATCAAATGCCATTCCCTGCGGTGCAAAAAATTGTGCCTCGGTAAAAGAACCATCTGTTAAACCAGATTTACCAGTACCGATTAAATGCAAAATTTCCCCATCAAAGCTACTCATGACAATCCGATGATGTCCGGAATCGGCGATGAATAAACCCGCTTTTGTCGCCAAAACTTTACCTGGAAAAGCTAAAGGTGTAATTAAAGGCTTTTGCTGTTTTTCTAAAGTTAGTTTGATTTCTTGAAAATTAATAGTACCTTTCTCTTGGTGTTGGCTAATTAATTTTTCAATTAACTCATCTAAAGTATCCCGTTTACCTTCTCCAGAAATGTAGCCAATTACATAACTTTCTGGATCAATTATCATTAATGTGGGCCAAGCACGCACGGTGTATTCTTCCCAAACCCGAAAACCACTATCAACTAAAACTGGATGTTCGATGTCGTAACGCAAAATAGCTTGGCGAATATTTTCAGTTTCTTTTTCGTTTTCAAATTTAGCTGAGTGAACGCCGATAACCGTCAGGCTATCTTTATATTTTTTTTCTAAATATTTTAAATCTGGCAGAATGTGCAGACAGTTAATACAACAATATGTCCAAAAGTCTAAAATTACAACTCTGCCCTTAAGTTGTTTAAGAGATAAGGGTTTTTCTGTGTTTAGCCAAGGGTAATCTTGTGGTAGTTCTGGCGCTCTAACACGGGCATTCATAAAATATCTCCTGCAATTATACTATTTTAGATTTGGGATTGTGAAACCCTTTTACATGGAGTTTCATAAGTTCAAGTAATGTATATCTCAAATCAAGCAGTATTAGTATAGCTTTGCATTAATTTGTCGTGAATGTTAAATTGCATTTCTATAGATTGACTGTAATATTGCTCAAGATTAAATACTCAAATCTACCTCTGGTTAGATGAAAAAGAGATTTTTTTAGTTTCAAAAACTGTAACGCGAGTATGCATCCTTTGCCGAAGTGCCACATTGGAAACACACAAATATTTTCTTGATATATTTATGAGTTACTTTCCTGTGCTGGGCTTTAGACTTAATTCTGGAAAAATATTGCGATCGCTACTTGCTTTTGGCTTGCTGGGTTTAGTAAGTTGTCAAGCAGCGCAAGGTAGAGTTGAACCAAATACAACATTCCAATCTCAAACACTTGTGGTTTCTGGACGCGGAATGGTAGATATTCCTAAAACAACTTCACGAGTTAGTTTGGGTGTACAAGTGCAAGGTAAAACCTCTGCACTCGCACAAGAGGAACTTGCTAAACGCTCAACAACTGTGGTTAATTTATTAAAATCACGTCCGGATGTGACTAAGTTGGAAACTACAAGTATCAGTCTCAATCCGATTTATAACCAAAAAGATGGCAAGCAAACGATCGTCGGCTATTCTGCAACTAATATTGTCCGCTTTCAAATTGCCCCAGACAAGATTGGTACCTTGTTGGATGAAGCGATTACTGCCGGCGCTACAGAGATTGATGGTGTAACATTGGTTGCTGAGGATGAAGCGATCGCCGAAGCACAAAAAGCAGCCATCAATGCCGCCTCGAAAGATGCCCGCTCTCAAGCAGACGCGGCTCTCGGCGCTTTGGAACTCAAACAACAGGAAATTGTTAGCATTCAAATTAATGGCGCTCATCCACCCATGCCAGTAGCAATGAATACAAGGGATTTTGCACAGTCAGCAGCTTCGGCGTCTTTAGCCAAAACACCTGTTGTGGCTGGCGAACAACGCATAGAAGCTTTTGTAACGCTGCAAGTTCGCTATCAACCGCTTCGTTGAGTCATTAGTCATTAGTTATACCAATTCTCTAAAATAAGGCTACAGATGAGATAATAAGATGAAACCAGATGAAAGATGAACAATGTCAGGGGTATATCAGCTAGAAATTAAAGAGACTGTCGCAGAGCTCAAAGATTTATTGGCAATACAAAAAACTGCGGCGGCTAAAGAAAGAGTGCAGCTACTGTATTTACTCAAAACAGGGCATGGTCAAACAATTTCTCAAACCGCAGAAATGATTGGTCGAAATCGAGTGACCTTACACAAGTGGATTCGACAGTACAAAGCAGGCGGTATTGAAGGACTATTAAAACAAAAATCCTCGCCAGGAAGACCAAGAACCATCCCAAACTGGGCAGAAAAAGCATTAGCGAAAAGATTGCAAGAACCACTTGGGTTTAATGGTTATCAAGAAATCGTCGAGTGGCTAGAACATAACTTGGGAGTAAATAGTTGCTACAAAACAGTACACAAGCTGGTGTATTATCGTTTGGAATCATGCCCGAAAGTTCCTCGTGACAAAAGCGTTGAACAACAACAGCCACAAGTGGAGGCATTTAAAAAAACCTTGCAGACAACTTAGCAATGCTGCATTGGTTTTGTTTGACAGTTTTATGCACAACAAAAACTATTCGTTTTTGGTGTGAGGATGAAACTCGAATTGGATTGAAAACAATTACAGGACGGAAAATCACACGCAAGGGTGTCAAATCGGTTGGTGTACACCAGTGGCAGTTCAAAGCAACATATTTATATGGAATCATAGAACCACTGACTGGCGAAAGCTTTTTTTGGGAATTCTCACATCTCAATACTGACTGTTTTCAGATATTCCTCAATCTAATTTCTCAACATTTTCCTGATTCTGTACTAATTATTCAACTTGATAATGGTGCCTTTCATAAAGCCAAACGTCTTCAAGTACCAGATAATATCATTTTATTATTTCAGCCTGCACATTCTCCCGAGTTAAACCCAATTGAGCAGGTTTGGCAATATATTAAGCGCCGACTGCGTTGGTTATTACCTAAAAAACTTGATGATTTACGTACTGCTCTCTACGCTGAAATTGGGAAATTAACCAAACAAATTATTGCATCTATTGCCCGAAGGCAATATATTTTAGAGGCGCTATCTGTAGCCAGCTTTTAGAGAATTGGTATAATTTCGATGGTGCATTCCGGGGCTATAGTTTGAAATAGTCCTCAGTCCCGCCGTTTTTTCGCCCACAAGGTACTGGGTATGTACTAACTAATAATTAATAACTAACTAATCAATCTACTGGATAGTAACCTCTTGTTTGTAAACTAGAAATGGTTTTCCCACAGTATTACTTTTGAAAGGACTTGAAAGACTAACCAATACAGAGTTATCAATCTGGGTGCAACAAGCCAAAACCCAGACTGTTCGAGGTAAAGTTGCCGATCGCATTCCTCAAATGGCTGTAGCCAATCCTGACTGGTTTGCAGTTCACATCTATTGTGCGTCGAGAGATTACAGTTTAGGCGATACGGCTTGCGCGTTTCCTCTAATGAGCGCTATCAAGCCGTTTTCGCTACTTTATCTTTTAGAACTTTTAGAAGCAGAAACCGTTTTTCAGTGGGTTGGAGTTGAACCATCGGATGCTGCTTTCAATTCTCTCAAGCAACTGGTGGCTGATAATGGACGCCCCCGCAACCCGATGATTAATAGTGGGGCGATTACCCTCGCTGATAAATTACCGGGAAAAAACGCTCTTCGTCGCACTCAAAATCTATGTCAATGGCTTAACGATTTAGCAGGCTGTCAATTATACCTCGATGAAGTAATGCTCGCTTCCGTGCGTTCTATCGGTTCCCAAACCAATCACGCGATCGCCTACTATCTCGCCCAAAATAGTTATATAAATAATCTTGAACTAGCTATTGACACATACGAGCATATATGCTCTTTATCTTGTAAAGTTGAAGATTTAGCACTTTTGGGAAAAATTCTCGCTTTTGAAAGTGCAATCAAATCGCAAAATCGCCAGATTGTCAACGCCTTAATGTTAACCTGCGGGTTATACGAGGCTTCTGCTCAATTGGCAGTGCAGGTTGGTATACCGATGAAATCAGGTATCAGCGGTGCATTGCTAGGGGTAATACCGGGAGAAGGAGCGATCGCACTTTACAGTCCGCCATTAGATAGTGTAGGTAATTCTGTTGCGGCGATCGCTTTTATTGAGACTTTATCCCAAAACTTACAGTTGAGTATTTTCGGTAATTTACATTCTTGAATTCTTAACTATATTTTGAGCGATCGTTAGTGGTTAATAGTTCATAGCCGAAAAACCATGAACCATGAACCCCGGAGGGGTTCACCAGTCGCCTGCGCGAGTGTTACCCGGACGCAGCGCCCCTTCACCATTAACTATGAACCATTAACCATGAACCATTAAACAATCTAATTTGTTGCTGGCTGTGTTATTTCCGGCGCAGGAGACTCAATCTTGGGCTGAGTTAGCGGCAAACTAGGGGCTGAAGGAGAATTTGGATACTGACGAGGGTTAAAATATCGCTTTAATTCCGGTTGTTCCGAGTTGGGAGCGATTTTTTCAGGTAAAGGTATTGATTGGGCTTCCGGCGTCACCTCTTTTTGAGATTGGGGCATAATTTCAGATTGCGGTGCAGGAGACTCAATCACCTCTGGCAAAGGAGATGCTTCCACACCCTCTTGTGGGGTGGGCATCTTGTCCGCCCTAGGGTTGAAATACTCACCCAATCCCGGTCTTTCTGGTAAAGGCGTCGATTCAGCCTGAGGCGTCACCTCCAGTTGAGATTCTGGCGTCATTTCAGGTTCCGGTGCAACTGTTTGGGGTACAGGAGACTCAATCACCTCTGGCAAAGGAGATGCTTCCACACCCTCTTGTGGGGTGGGCATCTTGTCCGCCCTAGGGTTGAAATACTTACCCAATCCCGGTCTTTCTGGTAAAGGCGTCGATTCAGCCTGAGGCGTCACCTCCAGTTGAGATTCCGGCGTCATTTCAGGTTTGGGCACAATAATTTCCGGTACAGGAGACTCAATCGCCTCTGGCGGTGTCGGCGTCACACTTGGAGTAGATTCCACACTCTCTTGTGGCGTGGGCATCTTGCCCACCCTACGATTAAAATAGCCGCCAAATTTCGGTCTTTCTGGCTGCGGCACAACTTTTTCCGGTAGAGGCGTCGATTGGGCTTCTGGCGTCACCTCCAGTTGAGGTTCCGGTGTTATTTCTAGTTTTGGTTCAAGTTGCGGTACAGGAGACTCAATTACCTCTGGCTGTGTCGGCGTCACCCCACCAGATGGTTCCACAGTTTCTTGTGGGATGGGCATCTTGCCCGCCCTACGATTGAAAAAGCCCTTTGGTTTAGCTTCTTCTGCCTTTTCTGACTCACTTGGCTGGGTTGGAGGTACTTCTTCAACTTCAGTTTCCGGAATCGGCTGTTTTTCTTCCTTTTGTTCCTTTTGTTCCTTTTGTTCCTTTTGTTCCTTTTGTTCCTTTTGTTCCTTTTGCGCTGACGGTGACGCTTCAGGTGTAGGAGTTGGTGTAGGTTCTACAACTGGTCGAATTTTAGCAGTGTAATTGGGGTCTACAATGCCGCGAACTTGTTCTATAGAAAGTTCCCCTCTAACAATTTTAGAAAGAGTGTCTTGACCCTTTGGTTGGTAGGTAATATCTCTAACTGTACTGTTAAAGACATTTTTCACAGGATTTCCCTGATTGTCGAGGAATTCCAGCTTTACCCAATTTTTACCAGTTTTAAACCCTTTCAGGTAAACTGCCTGCCAGCGATCGAAAACAAAACTTTCACCATTAGCATTAATAGTGCAGCGAATGCGCCAATTAGAAAATTGGTCGTCAGGATTATCTTTCGCTACTAAATGCAGTGGGGCGTTAGTCAGATAAAAGTCCAGTAGAATCGGTTCTGCCCCGTAGTTGCCTTTAGGACGGTTATATGTTAGTAGTGGCAGCGCTGGATCGGGATTGTTATCGTCGGTTTTAGTAAAAATGTGAAAAGTCGTTTGGGCGTAAGCGCCGTCATTTTTAAAGCTTTCATCCCAAGGACTGGAAGCAAACACGCGCAAAGTGTGAGTACCTGGAGATAAGTCCGGCAAAATTAAAGGCTGATTCAAATCGTAAACAGCTATATCAGGCTGATTATCCACAATTACCTGTAGGTGGGGACCCAAATTTAATTGCGAGTCTTTAAATATAGGTAAATCCTTCACCTGGAAGCGGACTGAAACCGTGTTGTCTTGGAGGATATCATCGGGTTTTGGGGTAACTATTTGTACCTGTGGCTGATAAACTTCCAAACTGGGGCGCAGTTCTTGGATAACGGCTGGTGGCGGAACTTCCGAGAATTGTTTGGAAATATTTTGCGTATCATACGTGTATTTATTTGTATAAATTACGTCTTGACTTGCGGCTTTTTCGCCACCACAACCAGCCAAATTCAACACCAGCACCAATGCCATTAACCATCTGAGGATTTTCGTTTGCCACAAATTCATGCGTTCTACCCGGCGATCGCTTCAACAACTGACAAATCATTTTGGCTCAAACTGTCCCGAAGGGACATAGCCCAAATTGGTGAAATCTTTCTTAAACTTCCTCTCGAAAATGCAGAATTGTTTCGGATGATTTCCGAAACAATCTATATTCGCTTTTTTGCTACCAGCGATTTGTAAAAAACGGTAATATTTTTAACATATATTTGCAAATAGTAAATTAAACGCGATCGCGCTATTAGCAGTCAGAAAAATTCCTGATGCCCAACAGCGATCGCAAAAACAAGCAGAACCCCCGCCCCATCGGCAAAAATCATCAAATTTGCGAATTGTTTCAGTTTGTAAATTAAATGAATACCCTATTGACTTTTGCATCGGGAGTTTGAAGTGAAAAGGCAGATTTGACAATTGATCTGGCGATTTTGAATTATTGTTAAAATCTGTCTAACAATGTAGGGTAGATGACTTTATAATTCAACAGAAACCAATTCCCACGTTGAGTCTTCATTGCAGCTCCAAGCTAAAAATTGGAGTCAGCGATTAAATTTGGCTAAAGCCGACGAAGACCACTTGTGTTCATGATGATTCCTCAATCCTTATTCAGAGAGGAGGTCGAATGACAATTAGTCCTCCGGAGCGAGAGGAGAAAAAGGCAAGAGTCATTGTCGATAAAGATCCAGTGCCCACCTCATTTGAAAGATGGGGAAAGCCAGGACACTTCGACAAGTCCCTAGCCAAAGGTCCCAAAACCACCACATGGATTTGGAACCTGCACGCACTCGCCCACGATTTTGATACACATACAAGCGATTTAGAAGACATATCCCGCAAGATATTCGCAGCACACTTCGGTCACTTAGCCGTCGTGTTCATTTGGCTGAGCGGGATGATTTTCCACGGCGCGAAGTTTTCAAACTACGAAGCTTGGCTGACCGACCCTTTAAACATCAAGCCTAGCGCTCAAGTCGTTTGGCCAATTGTTGGTCAAGACATTTTAAATGGCGATGTCGGCGGCGGCTTCCACGGTATTCAAATCACCTCTGGCTTCTTCCAAATCTGGCGTGGCTGGGGTATAACCAACTCCTTCCAGCTTTATTGCACCGCAATTGGCGGTTTGGTGATGGCAGCTTTAATGCTGTTTGCCGGTTGGTTCCACTACCACAAGCGTGCTCCCAAACTGGAATGGTTCCAGAACGTGGAGTCAATGCTGAATCACCACTTGCAAGTGTTGCTAGGTTGCGGTTCCTTGGGCTGGGCTGGTCACATCATCCATGTGTCCTCGCCAATCAACAAACTGATGGATGCAGGCGTCGCTGCTAAGGATATACCCTTACCGCACGAGTTCATCCTGAACAAAGACCTGTTGACCGAGTTGTTTCCCAGCTTTGCCAATGGTTTAACGCCTTTCTTCACCTTGAACTGGGGTCAGTATGCTGACTTCCTGACCTTCAAGGGCGGCTTGAACCCGGTAACAGGCGGCTTGTGGATGACTGACATTGCCCATCACCACCTAGCGATCGCGGTAGTGTTCATCATCGCCGGTCACATGTACCGTACCAACTGGGGTATCGGTCACAGCATCAAAGAGATCCTGGAAAACCACAAAGGTCCCTTCACAGGCGATGGTCACAGAGGTCTTTATGAAAACATGACCACCTCTTGGCACGCTCAGTTGGGAACTAACCTCGCTATGTTGGGTTCCTTGACCATCATCGTGGCTCACCACATGTACGCGATGCCCCCATATCCGTACTTGGCAACTGATTATGCGACTCAACTGTGCATATTCACCCACCACATGTGGATTGGCGCTTTCTGTATAGTTGGTGGTGCGGCTCACGCTTCCATCTTCATGGTGCGGGATTACGATCCTGTGGTGAACCGAAACAACGTTTTGGATCGCGTAATTCGTCACCGCGATGCGATTATCTCTCACTTGAACTGGGTATGTATGTTCCTCGGCTTCCACAGCTTTGGCTTGTACATCCACAACGACACAATGCGTGCCTTGGGACGTCCTCAAGACATGTTCTCCGATACAGCAATTCAGTTGCAGCCGGTGTTTGCCCAGTGGGTGCAAAACTTGCACACTGTAGCTCCTGGTAGCACCGCGCCCAACGCTTTGCAAGTTGTTAGCCATGCCTTCGGCGGCGGTATTGTTGCTGTAGGTGGCAAAGTCGCCATGATGCCTATTGCTTTGGGTACAGCCGACTTCATGATCCACCACATTCACGCCTTCCAAATTCACGTCACCGTCCTGATTCTGTTAAAAGGATTCCTGTTTGCCCGCAGTTCTCGTCTGATTCCAGACAAGGCAAACTTGGGCTTCCGCTTCCCGTGCGACGGTCCGGGACGTGGCGGTACGTGTCAGGTGTCTGGTTGGGATCACGTTTTCCTCGGTTTGTTCTGGATGTACAACACCATTTCGATCGCAATTTTCCACTTCAGCTGGAAGATGCAATCGGATGTGTGGGGAACGGTAGATTCTGATGGAGTGGTGTCTCACATCACTGGTGGTAACTTTGCTCAAAGTGCCATCACCATCAACGGCTGGTTGCGTGACTTCCTGTGGGCGCAAGCTTCACAAGTCATCAATTCCTACGGCAGTGCGCTGTCAGCCTACGGAATCCTGTTCTTGGGCGCTCACTTCGTTTGGGCATTCAGCTTGATGTTCCTGTTCAGCGGTCGCGGCTACTGGCAAGAACTGATTGAGTCCATTGTTTGGGCACATAATAAATTAAAGGTAGCTCCATCTATTCAGCCTCGCGCTCTGAGCATCATTCAGGGTCGTGCTGTTGGAGTGGCTCACTACCTTTTAGGAGGAATTGTCACCACCTGGGCTTTCTTCCACGCACACATCCTTTCAGTAGGCTAACAAGTCAGAGTTAAGAGTTAAGAGTAATCAGTTAAGAGTTAAGAAGAAGTTTTAACTCATAACTCCTAACTCCTAACTCCTAACTCCTAACTCCTAACTCCAGTAGCTGATGGCTAAAGGTCAGAGGATTTATCAAGTCTATGGCAACAAAATTTCCAAAATTTAGCCAGGATCTCGCACAGGACCCGACCACGCGTCGGATCTGGTATGCGATGGCTATGGGAAATGATTTTGAAAGCCACGATGGCATGACAGAAGAAAATCTTTACCAAAAGATTTTCGCTACACACTTCGGTCATGTGGCAATCATCTTCCTGTGGGCATCCAGCCTCCTGTTCCACGTAGCCTGGCAAGGTAACTTTGAACAGTGGATTAAAGATCCCCTTCATATCCGTCCCATCGCCCATGCGATTTGGGACCCCCAATTCGGTAAACCTGCTGTAGAAGCTTTCACCCAAGGTGGAGCTAGCAATCCAGTTAACATTGCTTACTCTGGTGTCTACCACTGGTGGTACACCATCGGCATGCGGACGAACGATGACCTATATATGGGTTCAGTGTTCCTCCTCATTTTGGCAGCAGTGTTCTTGTTTGCTGGTTGGTTGCATTTGCAACCCAAGTTCCGTCCCAGCCTTTCTTGGTTTAAGAGCGCTGAACCCCGTCTGAACCACCACTTGGCAGGTTTGTTTGGTGTTAGCTCACTGGCTTGGACAGGTCACTTAATACACGTTGCTATCCCCGAATCTCGCGGACAGCACGTAGGTTGGGATAACTTCCTGACCACCTTGCCCCACCCGGCAGGCTTGCAACCCTTCTTCACTGGTAATTGGGGTGTTTACGCTTCCGACCCAGACACTGCCAACCATGTGTTCGGCACATCACAAGGCGCTGGTACTGCGATTCTGACATTCTTGGGTGGTTTCCATCCCCAGACAGAATCGCTGTGGTTGACCGATATGGCTCACCACCACTTAGCGATCGCTGTTTTGTTCATCATTGCCGGTCACATGTACCGGACTAACTTCGGAATTGGTCACAGCATTAAAGAAATGCTGAATTCCAAAGCTGGTCTAGTACCCGGAAGCAAGAGTGAAGGTCAGTTCAACCTGCCTCACCAAGGTCTATACGACACCATCAACAACTCGCTGCACTTCCAACTGTCACTAGCTTTGGCAGCTTTGGGAACCATTACTTCCTTGGTAGCGCAGCACATGTACGCACTGCCTCCTTATGCCTTCATGGGTAAGGACTACACAACTCAGGCAGCACTGTACACGCACCACCAGTACATCGCTGGTTTCTTGATGGTTGGTGCTTTTGCTCACGCCGCCATCTTCTGGGTTCGTGACTACGACCCCGAACAAAACAAAGGCAACGTACTCGATCGCGTACTGAAGCATAAAGAAGCGATTATCTCCCACTTAAGCTGGGTATCTCTCTTCTTAGGCTTCCACACCTTGGGCTTGTACGTACACAACGACGTAGTTGTTGCTTTCGGCACACCTGAAAAGCAAATCTTGATTGAGCCGGTGTTTGCTCAATTCATCCAAGCTTCTCATGGTAAAGTCCTTTACGGCTTAAACACCCTGCTATCTAACCCTGATAGCATCGCTTACACAGCCTATCCTAACTACGGAAACGTTTGGTTGGGTGGCTGGCTGGATGCCATCAACAACGGCACCAACTCTCTGTTCTTAACCATCGGTCCTGGCGACTTCTTAGTACACCACGCTTTTGCGCTGGCTATCCACACCACCACCCTAGTATTGGTTAAAGGTGCTTTGGATGCCCGTGGTTCTAAGCTGATGCCCGATAAAAAGGACTTCGGTTACGCATTCCCTTGCGACGGTCCCGGTCGTGGCGGTACTTGCGACATTTCCGCTTGGGACTCTTTCTACCTGGCGATGTTCTGGATGTTGAACACCATTGGTTGGGTAACCTTCTACTGGCACTGGAAGCATTTAGGTATTTGGCAAGGTAACGTTGCTCAGTTCAACGAAAATTCTACTTACTTAATGGGCTGGTTCCGCGATTATCTGTGGGCGAACTCCGCTCAGTTGATTAACGGTTACAACCCATACGGCATGAACAACCTGTCAGTTTGGGCTTGGATGTTCCTCTTTGGGCACCTAGTTTGGGCGACTGGCTTCATGTTCCTGATTTCTTGGAGAGGTTACTGGCAAGAGTTGATTGAAACTCTTGTTTGGGCACACGAGCGCACACCTCTTGCGAACCTGGTTCGCTGGAAAGACAAGCCCGTTGCTCTCTCCATCGTTCAAGCTCGTTTGGTTGGTTTAGCTCACTTCACCGTTGGCTATATTGTCACCTACGCAGCGTTCTTGATTGCCTCGACGGCTGGTAAGTTCGGTTAATCTAACTGCTAGTTTTGTAGGTAAGTAATAAAATCCCCTGCCGAAAGGTGGGGGATTTTTTTTGATGGCAAAGATAAAGGAAGGGCGGGCGAGACGCCCACCCCACAAGAGAAACCTCATAAGATAAATAAGAAAAAGTCTAATTTTTTGTGATTTCTTGTATGATTCTAATTTGTTGTGGGACGGGCGTCTCGCCTGTCCTAAATCAAAATTAGTATAGGGATTAAATTTTTTTGTTTCAAGTGGGCAAAATAAATCAACGGAGCAGAAAAAGCCGAATTTCTGGTTACTTATTGTCCGATTCTCACTTCTTGTGGGACAGGCGTCTCGCCTGTCCTAAATATACAAACGACCCCTCAATAATATAAAATTAATTTTAGTAATAAAAAATGCAAGAGCCAAAGTTTAAAGTAACCCAGAGATATTTACCTCATTGGGAATTAGATGGAGCAATTTATTTTATTACTTTTAATACTTGGGAAAGGCTAGAATTAACCTTAGAGGGCAGACAAATTGTCTTTAATAGTTGCTTATATTTTAATAACAAAAGATACAAAATTTTTGTCTTAGTTGTGATGCTTGACCATGTGCATATGTTGATTCAACCTTTATCAAAATCAGAAACAGAGTTTTGGTCACTTAGTAGCATTATGCACAGCATCAAAAGTTATAGTACAAGGCAAGTCGCTAGAGTTATGAACCATATTGGTACGGTCTGGCAAGATGAGCGATATGACCATATTGTCAGGAATGAAGAAGAGTTTTTGGGATATTGGGAATACATCAGACAAAATCCTGTCAAAGCAGGTCTATCAGATATTCCAGAAGAATATCCTTATTTATGGCAAGTATCAGGAGCGATCGCCTAAGTTTAAAATTAACTTTAGTTGTAAACAGTCAAAATTATGACAAACTGGCAAGAACGCATTAGTATTAATCCTAAAGTGTGCCACGGCAAACCATGCATCAAAGGTACGCGCATCATGCTATCAGTCATCCTTGATAACTTAGCGTCAGGACTGACTTTTGAAGAAATTGTTCAAGAATATCCACCACTGACTTTAGAAGACATAAAAGCTGCGATCGCGTAATCGCAGCCGTCAGGCAGTACTAGAATTTTTGTATTGTTTACACAATATTTAAAAGTATAAACCCTGAGAAATTGTCTCGTAGTAGCAGATGAAATCCAGACTTTGAATCCGTCGTCCCCCCACTTCTGAAATATAGCGCGATCGCCTATTTGGGAATGAATTTTTAAGAGCGATCGCAACTTGCTTCTAAAAAAGCCACTGAGTAACTATGAACACTAAACTCGTAGAATCTCTAGTACAAGTTATTTTATCTTTCTCTGATGAAGAGCGATCGCTGTTAGAAGAAAAACTGTCCACCCGTGACATAGAAGCAACTTTTACAGCACTTGTTAATCAATGGCGTGACGAAACTCGTGGAGTATCATCTACTAACCAAATGTCGATGCACCCTGCATACCAACAGATTATTGGAATGCGCGAAGTTGTAATTCCGTTACTGTTTAAAGAACTTGAGAATAATTCTGGACGATGGTTTTGGGCGCTAAAATCCATTACCAGAGAAGACCCTGTTCCTCCTGAGTACAGAGGAAAAACACAACAGATGATTAAAGCTTGGCTTGAATGGGGTAAGCAAAGAGGCTATCAGTGGTAGATAATAACGCTTGGGTTAAGTCTGTTAAAGGATGGATTGAGCGCGATTTTCTAAACCTAGCTTCTTCTGGGTACAATCTCACAGTTTAAAGAGCGATGTCCAAGGACAAGCCGCTACGCGTCTACGCACTCCATCACCAAATCAAGTTATAAATATAATGCCGATAACTTGTAACTAGTTATAAATTTTGACAGCCGAACAAATAAATCCCCAAACAGCCATCAAATTTAACCCATATTACACCCAACAAAATGGAGCAGTATATTTGGGTGATACTCTGGAACTAATTAAATTAATTGAAGACAACAGTATTAATTTAATCCTCACTTCACCACCATTCGCGCTAACCCGCAAAAAAGAATACGGTAACGAAAGCGCAGAAAAATATATAGAATGGTTCTTACCCTTCGCCTACGAATTTAAAAGAATACTGGTAGATAATGGCTCATTTATTTTAGATTTAGGCGGCGCTTACCTTCCAGGGAACCCCATACGAAGTATCTATCAATATGAGCTTTTAGTCCGACTGTGTAAAGAAGTCGGCTTTTTTCTCGCTCAAGAATTTTATCATTACAATCCCGCGCGACTGCCTACCCCGGCTGAGTGGGTGACAATTAGGCGCATTCGCGTTAAAGATTCAGTTAATGTAGTTTGGTGGTTATCCAAAACACCAAATCCCAAAGCTGATAACAGAAAAGTTTTAAAGCCATATAGCGAGAGTATGAAACAATTACTGAAAAATGGCTATAAAGCAAAAATCCGCCCTAGCGGACACGATATTTCTGATAAATTCCAAAAAGATAACCAGGGTGCAATTCCACCAAACTTACTAGAAATTGCCAATACAGAATCAAACAGCGCTTACCTGCGCCGCTGTAAAGAAGCTGGAATTAAACCTCATCCAGCACGTTTTCCCCAAGGTTTCGCAGAATTCTTTATTAAATTTTTGACTGATGAAAATGATATTGTCTTAGATCCATTTGCTGGTTCTAACACAACAGGTTTCGTTGCTGAAAATTTGCAACGTAAATGGATTTCTTTTGAAATTAACGAGAATTATCTTATCGGGAGTCGTTATAGATTTAGTCATTAGTCATTAGTCATTAGTCAAAGATGTATTAGTGTTTTTATTAACAGTTCTTTACAAGAAACTACTAACTATTAACTACTAACAACCAACAACCCAACGGGAGAGCAGTTGCAACAAGCGGGGGAACCGGTCCACCGCACTGCGAACCAACAACCAACAACGCGATCGCGCTTCACCAGTCGCCTCGGTCGGGAAAACGCCACTGCGACCCTTGGGGAGACCCCAAGACCGCAGTGGCTCCCCTACCTTTGGGCGCGAAGCGATCCGGGGGGAATCTTCCCGACTGCAGACTTCGCGCCCCTTCACCAACAACCAACAACAAAATCAAATTTCCCCATTTATCTGCATTTGATGAACTTTATCTGCTAGCTCTTGACGGCTTTGGTCATCCAACTTATCAATAGCTAACATCCCCATCAGAATTACTTCTTTTAGGGTCAAACGTGTCGAATGTGCCTGTTTTTGCACAATGTCCTTAATGATAGGACTGACACCGATCGCTGTACTAGCTCTAGCCACAGCAAAAAAGCGAAATATTATTGACTTCGCCGTTCATCTTACCACTTCCAACGTGGTTCTTCTATCTAAATATAACCAAAATTCAAATTTGGTTAAACGGGTATTTACACGCTTAAGCAGAAGTTGTACATTCTGATTGCAGTCGCAATGAACGAAAGTTCAGCATCAGGAATAAAAATCTCTCTTTTTTATCCCCCTTATCCCCCACACCCGTCACCCCAAGTCTTGCAAGTCTTGCTTGTCTCCCACACCCGTCACCCCTATCTCCCTTCTCACCTACTCCTGCACAATCTCCACCAATTCCTCAATCATGACATCAAATGTGCGAGCCAACTTTTTCACAGAAATAAAGTCAATGGTTGACATCCCAGCACAACGAGCATAGTGTCTGACGGTGCTATAGATGACTCCGGAACGGTCGGAAACTTCTTTAAGTGTCCAACCTTTTTCTTCAGCCATTTCTCGAACTTTCAGTCTGACTAACCCCATGCTTGACAATTGATGGCACGCCATCGGATAGTATTGACACCTGGACAAGCGATATTTGACGACGACAGGCTGCATGTATATGCCATTAAGTCTAACAAACTGAAAGCTATACGTAACAATAACCTGTTGTGCGTCTGCACTACAAGTCCCTGATTTCAGGGAAGCATCTACTATGTTAGCAACATCAAAGACAAAAAAGCCTGTTATTAGGCAATCAAAAATTATTCACAAATCGCCGATTCTGCACCCACTGACGAGATTTGTGACAGAAGAGGCAGTGGTGGTAATGTTCAACATTAGTGTAGAACAAATTGAGCGGATTGAGTGCTGCTGCCATATAGTTTACGTCCACGGGACTGGCGTGAGTCGATTTGTCAGCTATGCCGATTTTCCGCCGCCAATAGGAGTTGCGCCTCCAAATGCGCCAGATTTTGTCCGCTGGCGCAAGCGGTGGCGAAAACGCTTCAATAGTAGATATGCGCCAGATTTGTGGCAGAGATTTTACATTTACCAGTTTCAACAAGCTTTGGATGTGAATGAGTTAATTGAATGGTGGCAAGTGGTAGCCTTAGTTAAACCCGTGCTATCTGTGGAAGCTTTGCAACAAATAACACTTTTTTACCACCAAGAAAAAACTGCTTGGGTAAACATGGTAAAGAGATAGTCAAATGTATGTAATCTAGTTAACAAGCTTTACATATCGATGCAATGTAAATAAAAATAATTTAATGAAAGTCAAATTTTCCTGAATTCAGCCTAAGTAAGCTGTCTTAGGGAAAAGCAGCAAAAAAGTATCGGAGAGACAATTTTGATGAGGGAACCTTATCTGTTAGCAGGCTTGTTAACAGGATTGGCAATACCAGCATCGACTTTTCCACAGCTGTCGATTATCCAGCCAGTAAATTATCAGCTGCTGTGGGATGCCAAAAAAGATTTGCAGCCAACAGTAAAACAGAAAACTATCGCTAGAGTTGAAATTTTCTTACCCCAATTCAGCAACCAGGCGTTGCAAGCTTCACAGGATTTGCAGTTAAGTCAGGAAATATCTTTACCGGAATTTAGCAGTCAGACGTTACCAGCGCCACCTCACTGCAAGCCAAGCCAGGAAGTTTCCTTACCGGAATTTAGCAACCAGTTATTGCAACCGCCTGTAGAACCGTCACTGCACACCAGCTATCAACCAACTAACCGTTTGATATCTGGAAGTCAGCTTTATTACGAAAGATTAACGGCTTTGAAAACAGGTAAGATTTATACGCGTTTGGATAACAATCGCCTGCAGGCAATGTCGGCGTCAGCCGGAAAGCGTCAGTTAACTTATGAGGATTGGAAAGCTTTATTGGCTTTAGAAGCTAAGGCGATCGCTCTTGGTCAAGGTGCCAATCGTCTTAGCATTATAGTTGGTGATTCTTTAAGCATGTGGTTTCCTAAAGAAAAACTACCTGCTGGTAAATTGTGGCTAAATCAGGGAATATCTGGAGATACTTCCGGCGGTGTGTTAAAAAGATTATCTTATTTTTCCGAAACGCGACCGGATGTGATATACGTCATGGCTGGAATTAACGACTTGCGGAAAGGCGCTAGCGATGTGGCAATTTTACGCAATCACCGCCGGATTCTTAGCAGTTTGCGTTCCTCTCATCCACAAACTAAAATAATTGTTCAATCAATTTTGCCTACTCGCTTATCGACAATTTCCAATAATCGCATTCGTCACCTCAACGCTCAAATTGCTTCCATCGCCAAAGAAGAAGGAGCTGATTATTTAAATATTTATCCTTGGTTTGCGGATTTTCAAGGCAATTTGCGGGAAGATTTGACTACAGATGGTTTGCATCTGAGTATAAATGGCTATGATATTTGGCGATCGGCAATACAGCAGATAGAATTCAAGCTAGCTGTTTCTAGAATTGAGCGATCGCAAGCCGTTAATCCCTAACAAATTTTCAGAAGGGAGACAAGGACGACGGGTGTCCAGACAAGGAGACAGGGGGAAAATTAGTAAATGGAAGTTAGCGATCGCGATTTAATTGCTATCCTAACTATAATCGAAAACCAACTGCAAGCCTTTCAAAACGATGATGCAAAAGGCGCTTTTGCTTTCGCCAGTCCGGGAATTCAGGCACAATTGGGCACCCCAGAAAACTTTATGGATATGGTGAGGACGGCTTACCAAGCTGTTTATCGCCCTCGTTCAGTATTATTTGAACAGATAACCACTATTCAAGGAAATATCGCCCAGCCAGTGCTGTTGCTTAATTCTGATGGCATTCCCGTAAAAGCACTATATTTAATGGAAAAACAACGCGATCGCACCTGGAGAATTAACGGGTGCTTTTTAATTCCTGTTGATGCGGAAATTAGTTGATTTGGGTAGTAGGTAGTAGCTAGTAGTTAGTAGAACAACCAACAACTAACCACTAACCACTAACGATTTTCAAAGGTTCCCGGTTTAAAACCTGATTTAATTTGCCGCTGCGATAACCTTCTAAATCCAGAGTTACGTAGATAAATCCCAACTTTTGGAATGTGGAAACTACTGAATTTAAATCTGTCGTCAAAACAAAATCTTTGATTTGTTCTGGCGGTAATTCAATGCGTGCTGTATCGCCTTGGGAACGCACGCGCAAATTCTGCCAACCCAAAGAGCGCAAATAAATTTCAGCCCTTCCCACTCGTTGTAACTTAGCTACCGTAATTTCTTCACCGTAGGGGAAACGGGAACTCAGACAGGGTTGTGCCGGTTTATCCCACCAAGGTAAACTCAGTTGTTGGGAAAGTTGCCGGACTTCCATTTTCGTAACACCGACTTCAGCTAAAGGCGATCGCGCACCTCTTTCTTTTGCGGCTTGAATACCTGGGCGATAATCGTGCAAATCGTCAGCATTCACCCCATCAACAACATAGGGATAACCCAACTCCCTAGCTAAAGGTTTGAGAGTGTCGTGCAATTCACTTTTACAGAAATAACAGCGATTTACAGGATTTGACGTGTAATTGGGATTGTCCATTTCATTGGTTTGGACAACTTTATGAGGAATCCCAATCGTTGCGGCTTGAATTTTGGCGTCTTCCAACTCTTCTGGTAAAAGCGAAGGAGAAACAGCCGTCACAGCCAAAGCGCGATCGCCCAACACATCAAAAGCAATTTTGGCAACTAAAGTGCTATCAACGCCACCAGAGTAAGCAATTAAAGCTTGCTCCATTTCTCCAAATAAAATTTTTAGTTGCTCAAGTTTTTCTGTCAGCATCATTTCCCAATCCTGCCAAAATTCTATAGCACCCAACAAATTCTATCTTAGGCGGGGATTACAGATAAGGCGTTGAACTTGAACAGATACGTCGGGAAAGGCTAGGGGAGCAATAATGCCTGTGGTTAGTATCAGTTCCGTTGTGTATTGCCCATTTTTTAAGTCTCGGAATACTTGCAACTGCCCAGTCTTGAGGTTGACTACCCAATATTCAATAATGCCTGCTTCTGCATAGATGTCTTTTTTCTCACCTAAGTCTTTAATGAGGGTAGCCTTAGAGAATTCGACGATCCAGAAGATATCTTGGGGATAGGGATGATGTTCTAGGTAGACCTCGCCTAAAGCTTTGACAATTGCAACATCGGGGGCAGGTTCTGAGTCGTTGGGCAGGGTGATAGGTTTAGCATCGCGGATTTTTGCCCGTGTACAAGGAGGAGAAGGAGATAATCGGCTGCTTCTGTATTGTAGTAGGCGTGAGGTTCTCGTTCTGGGGGCATAAGAATGAGGTCGCCACGCAATAGTTCTATGGGCTGGTCGTCAAAGATGCCTGCTTCTATTGCCCGGTGATAGCGTTAAATTGTCCATTTATAGGCAGTTACGGTCATGACAGTTTATTTGGCTTTTTTCCACCGTTTAGACAAGAGCTTTAGTTTTATTTTAGTCTGTGGGGCTTCGCGGTTAAAACCTGTAGGGTTTCCTTAAAAATTGAAAGGTAAAAGTAAAAAGGTGACTCACCTTTTTACTTTTACCAGGCGTGCGTTGCAAGAGCGTCTGGTGAAACAGAAGCGATGGTGAGTTTCATGAATTCGCCAAGACAGTCAGCCCCTTCGCTTAATTCAAAATTCAAAATTCAAAATTCAAAATTAAGAGTTTCTTTTTGAATTTTGCCTAAGTTGAATTTTGAATTTATTTGTCTGGCCATCTCCCCATCAGCATTAGGTTAATGGGTTGCTATATTTTGCCACCAGACTTGCTAAAAGTGGCAAATCAATCGGTTTAGAAATATAGTCATTAACTCCAGCAGCCAGACAAGTTTCGCGATCGCCTTTCATTGCCATTGCAGTTTGGGCAATTACTGGTATCTTCCCATACTCTTGATTTGAGCGTAGCTGCTGCACCAAATCTAGACCATTTCCATCCGGCAGATGTACATCCATTAAAATCACAACAGGGTGAACCCGTCTAAGCGCTTCCCACATGTCGGTAGCATTTTTGACCAAAATCACCCGATATCCCAACTTACTTAAATAATTTTGCATCATTTGAGCATTGGGCAAATCATCTTCCACCAGCAAAATATCCAAAGAGGATGGGGAGATGGGGGGATGGGGGGACAAGGGGAAAGAAAAATTACTTTCTCCCCCCCTCTCCCCCTCTCCCCCTCTCCCCCTCTCCCCCTCTCCCCCTGGCGGCGTTAGGGGAAGTACGATCGTAAAACGGGAACCTTGATTAACTTCAGATTCCACTTCTATCCAACCACCGTGAATTTCAGTAAGTTTCTGAGTTACCGCCAACCCCAAACCAGTACCTTCGTCGCGACCTGTTACAGCGTTGGAAATTTGAAAATAGGGTTTAAACAATTGCGCTTGGTCTTCTTTAGAAATGCCAGTTCCAGTATCCCAAACTGCGAAACGCACAAATCGATCTTGAAGTTTGACCTCTAAGCCAACGTTTCCCGTGCTGGTAAACTTAAGCGCATTAAAGAGCAAATTTAATAACATTTGCTTGAGTCGCAAAGGGTCAGCTACTAAGTTTGTGGCGTTGGGATCGACATCTACACGCACTTTCAAACCCTTATTAGCAGCTTTTTCTTTCACCAACGCCAAAATATTGCGACACAAAGCCGTCACATCAACCGTTTCCCACTGCACTTCCAGCTGGTTGGCTTCAATTTTGGAGAGATCCAAAATATCGTTAATTAAGGCTAATAGATGCCTACCACTAGATTGAATAATATTTAAATACTCTTGGTGGCGTTCTCTTGTGGGATCGTAGCCTTGAGCTAAAAGCAAGTGGGTAAAACCGAGAATCGAACTTAACGGCGTGCGAATTTCGTGACTGGTGTTTGCCAAAAACTGGTTTTTGAGTTGATTGCTGCGTTCTAGTTCCTGATTAAAGCTCTCTAACTCTTGAAATTTACCTTGTGAAGATTCTACTTGCCTAAGTTGTGCCAAAGCTACAACACACTGTTTGCCGGCGCGTGTTACCAATTGCGATGTGAGTTTGACTTGTGATGCTTTGAGTGGCTTGCAATCAGACCTCAAGGGTGCTGTAGCTGCAATCAGCCAGCCATTAACACCACTAGCATCATCTAACCGCCAAGCACTTGGCGGTTGTTGCTTCTCAAGGTTTTGCAAATCTTCGATTTCTATTAACTCTTGCAATCTCAATCGCAACTTTTTGCCTTTTTTAACTATCACTCCTAACTGCGAACCTTGCAAGCATTCAGATGGGGAACGAGAAACATAGCAAATTTTGCCAATTGTTTCTTGTGGCTGAAACAGAGCGATCGCTAAGAGACTGGTGTTCAAAGCAACGTTGAGTTCGTCCACCAAGGTTTGATAAATTTCTGCTTCAGCATCTGGGAGTTGCTTTTCAGTGCTACAAGCAGAAAGCAGGCAATCATTTAGGCGACTTTGCAACTGGTTCAAGCTGCGTTCCAGCCACAACTCGGCTCGAAGTTGCTGGATTGTTGCCAAAAGTGTTGGCATTGCATCTACCTGTGAGTTCTGTTCTGGTAAGCTTGAATACTGCTGCATGGTCAACTAGACCGTTGAACAAGTTTAGCTTCGCACAAAAAGTGCGAACAGGATTCTATGTATATTAGCGCACAATTTATATATATAAACCAAAACTAGGAGTGTCGAATGTAACGGGAAAACTAACAATCATTGTATAAAATCACTAGCCAGAAATTTATTAAGAGCAGCCCCAAGGAAGTGGCGTACCACCCGCTATGAATAAAAGAAGCACGAAAAATCTAATTTCTGTCCCTTTCCCCCTTTCCCTTTCCCCCTATCCCTTTCCACGTGTTTCTTGAAAGCAACTTAAGACTCAACTTAAGACTATGGATGCACAACTAGCTCAATTAATCGTTAACGGAATTGCGGTAGGCAGCATTATTGCTCTAGCAGCCGTCGGGCTGACGCTTACCTATGGAATTTTACGGTTATCTAATTTCGCCCACGGTGATTTTCTGACTTTGGGAGCCTATCTCACCTGGCTGATAAATACCTTGGGGCTAAATATCTGGCTATCAATGATACTGGCGGCTGCGGGCACAGTCGGGGTAATGCTGTTGTCAGAAAAGTTGCTATGGTCGAGAATGCGCTCTATCCGTGCAACTTCCACAACACTGATTATTATCTCCATCGGGCTGGCATTATTCCTTCGCAATGGCATTATCTTAATTTGGGGTGGCAGAAACCAAAATTATAATCTGCCCATTACTGCTGCTTTAGACATTTTCGGCGTAAAAGTGCCGCAAAATCAATTGTTGGTTCTTTTTTTGGCAGTGCTGGCAATTTTGGGGCTGCACTACTTGCTGCAAAACACTAAAATTGGCAAAGCCATGCGAGCAGTTGCCGACGATTTGGATTTAGCTAGAGTTTCTGGTATTAATGTTGACCAAGTAATTCTCTGGACATGGTTGATTGCTGGCACTCTCACCTCCTTGGGGGGCAGCATGTACGGCTTAATTACAGCCGTGCGACCGAATATGGGATGGTTTTTAATTTTACCACTTTTTGCCTCGGTAATACTTGGCGGAATTGGCAATCCTTACGGTGCGATCGCTGCCGCGTTTATTATTGGGATCGCCCAAGAAGTCAGTACTCCTTGGCTTGGTTCTCAATATAAACAAGGTGTAGCACTGTTCATTATGATTTTGGTGCTGCTTATTCGTCCCAAAGGTTTGTTCAAAGGCACGATTTAAGCAGCACCCCTGTTGGTTGCCAAGTAACTGGGTGTAAATAAATACACAATATGCTTGTTCATGGTGAGCCAGCGCGGTCAAGGTCCGGCAGTCCGTTGGTGAGGCAGCGCGGTCTTGGGGGTTTCCACGCCACTTGCGACCCTTGGGGAGACCCCAAGACCGCAGTGGCGGACCATGAGCGACTGCCGTGCATGCTTCGCCGACAGTAAGGAACTGCCGTGGTTTCCACGCCACTTGCGACCCTTGGGGAGACCCCAAGACCGCAGTGGCGGACCATGAGCGTAAGAGCCAACCCCGAAGGGGTTCATGGTTAATAGTTGATGACGCAGGAATAAGCGATCGCCCAAACCATGAACTATGAACAACCTACCAGTTACGTTTATTTCTGGTGACTTATTTAACTACTCGATAATGTGGAAGTAATAAGCTGCCACCAGGAAGTTGATAGCCAACAGTAACAATGCCCAACCTGTGCGAAACGGGTAGGGAGGTTTAGCTCCAGTTTTGGCTACTGCCGAATTACTGGTTTTTGCAGTCATAAGCTGTTCTCCGAATTTCAGGACTTTTTAAGAAATACCAAACAGGCGTACCAAATACCCAAATTCGTTAAAAATATTTGTGTCTTTGGGAATTGGGCATTGTTCATGGGGAGATAGAGTTATGAGTTATGAGTTATGAGTTATGAGTTATGAGTTATGAGTTGTAGGGGCGAAGCATTTGGGTGACAATTGTTCAGTTTCATGACAAAACTTCTTCCCAAATGCTTCTAAGTACTGAAAAATTCACAGCAAAAAACTCACCCATTCAAAACTCATAACTTTCTTCGACACCCGTCGCCCCACACCCGTCGCCCCTCTCCCCCTCCTCAAGCCTCCCCTGCGTGGTAGGAACTGCGAACCAGAGGACCAGAACGGACATGGCTGAATCCCATTTTCCATGCTACTGTTTCCAGTTCGTCAAATTCCTCTGGTGTCCAGTATTTTTGTACTGGCAAATGGTCTAAGGAAGGACGCATATACTGACCGATTGTTAAGCGATCGCATCCTACTTGCCGTAAATCCGCCATTGTTTCGATAACTTCCTCGACTGTCTCACCGTGTCCCAGCATCAAACCGGATTTGGTGGGAATGCTCTCATCAATTTCTTTCACCAGAGAAAGAACTTGTAGCGAGCGATCGTACTTTGCTCCCCGGCGCACCGGTCCAGTTAAGCGTCGCACCGTCTCAATATTGTGGTTGAAACAAGCCGGCTTTGCCTTGACAATTATCTCAATTCGCTGGCTTTCTCCATAAAAATCTGGCGTCAGCACTTCAATTTGAGTTTCCGGACTCAACTGGCGAATCGTCTCCATCGTCTTGACAAAATGACCTGCACCTTGATCGGGCAAATCATCACGGGCAACAGAAGTTAACACTACATAACGCAATCCCAAAAGCTGCACCGCCTCCGCCACTTTTTGCGGTTCCTCCGAGTCAAGAGGCATCGGCGCATGACCTTTATCTACTTGACAAAAAGCGCAAGACCGCGTGCAAGTCGGTCCCATCAGTAAGAAAGTAGCCGTTTTTTGGGCATAGCACTCTCCCCGGTTGGGACAGCGCCCTTCTTCGCAAATCGTGTGAATTTGGCGCTGCTTAATAATGCGTTGTATCATCGAAAGTTCGCTAGCTTTGCCAATGGGGCGGCGTAACCATTTTGGCATTGCGATAGTTTCAGATTGAATTTGGGAAGACTTAGATTGGGCAGGTTGTGAAGAGGTCATACAGATTCAAGCAACAGGTGGAGGTAGAGTAGGGCGAGTTTTCTTCTGTGCGAACCAGGCAAAAGCTTTGCGTGAACAGCCAGAATTCATCCGTCCCTTTTCGGACAGGTGTGCGAACCGGACACAACCCACGCACAAGCGCCTTAAATATCACCATGACACAAATTGATAGAACACAAGCAAATGAAACGCAAAACACCTACAAATTAGTTACTTCTCTGGTAAAATTACTCTCCCCCAACCAAGATAAATTTTGGATATAGTGGGTAGATTCTCAATGTTAATCGGCGATCGCGCCATCTAAACCTAAAGTATCTGTTAGAGCAATCAGTCGTGGCAAGTAACAAAATTCTAGTTATCGATGACACTACAGTTGTCAGGGTGAAAGTACGAGAAATGTTGCCTCAGGGCAATTTCGAGGTATTAGAAGCAAAAGACGGTAAAGAAGGACTGGAATTAATCCTCAAGGAAAAACTCAGCCTGATCATGTTGGATTTCCTGCTGCCTAAAATGAGCGGTTGGGAAGTTTTTCAGCAAATTCAAGCTCAAGGAGAACTCAGAAAGATTCCTTTAGTGATCATGTCTGGTCGTAAGGAAGAGGTGACGGAGAAAATTCCAGAACCTTTTGAATATTTTGAATTTCTCGGCAAGCCTTTTGACCAGAAGCAACTTATTAGCGCGATTAAGTTAGCAATGACCAAGGCTAAACAGCCGCGTCAAGAACTCGCCCAGGTAACAACATCTGCCGCTAAAAATGGTACAGTTCCAACCTCTGGTGCTGCTACAGCAGCTTCCTCAGCAGAAATTCAAGCTCTAAACCAGAAAATTGTCCAAATGCAGGCGGAAATTGATGGTTTGAAGAAACAGCTAACTCAAGTTGTCACCTTTATTAAACAGAAAATCAAGTAACTAAATGGGTGTAAATAAACATAACTGTGTTAATGGTTCATGGTTCGTGGTTCATGGCTATTAGCTATTAACTATCAACTATCAACTATTAACTATCAACAGTTAACTTTATTTATTCCAACCTCAACGCCTATTTTGACAAATCACCATATCAAATTTGCGCCTCGACTAACTAAGCCTGCTGCTACCCTCAAGAACAACAGGCTTATTTATTGTTGAATTTGCTTGGTTTTTACAACTAGCAAACCCATGCAAAAAAAACGTAATTGATTTATGATTAATGTTTGTGACAATCTTTATTATTCAAATTTTTAATATTTAAATATTGTCAATTTTTATATTGAATCATCTCATCCAAAAAATATCTAATTAAATAAGAATTACTTAGGAGCTAATGGGCACACTAAGGTTATAAGAAAAGCCTTGAGTGTCCCTGTTATGTCAATAGTAGTAATAGACAACTTATTTAACATTTTAGGTTATCGCATCACAGAGCAAATATATTTAGGCAGTAGAACCTTAGTTTATCGAGCCATTAGAGAAAAAGACCAAAAATCGGTCGTCATCAAACTGATGCACAGTGAATATCCCACCTTCACAGAAATTGCTCAATTCCGCAATCAGTACACCGTTACTAAAAACCTCGACATTCCAGGCATAGTCAAACCCTATAGTTTAGAAACTTACCGCAACGGCTATGCCTTGGTGATGGAAGACTTTGGCGGTATTTCCTTAAAAGACTGGCAACTCTAAAAATTTCCCAAACCCCCAATTATAACATCCCTAAGTAAGTTTTTCTATATCGCGATTGAAATTGTTTCCACCCTTGAGGAATTGCATCGCGATCGCATTATTCACAAAGACATCAAACCCACCAACATTCTAATTAACTCCTTCACCCTCGAAATCCCACTCATCGACTTTAGTATCGCCTCCCTCCTACCGCGAGAAATTCAAACCCTCACTAATCCCAACGTTTTAGAAGGCACTCTAGGTTACATTTCCCCCGAACAAACGGGACGCATGAACCGAGGTATCGACTACCGCACTGACTTTTATTCCCTCGGCGTCACCTTTTTTGAACTCCTCACCAGACAATTACCTTTCTCCAGCAACGATCCGATGGAGTTAGTTTACTGTCACATTGCCAAACTCATATCTTGCACCTATCAGTACAAACCCCGACAAACTAAAAAGATACGCGATAAAGCTACCTTATTTTTATGAGTTTTTATCCCTAAATCAAGGGTCTTGGTTTTATACTGAGTGATTAAAATCCATAAAGTTTTCTTGGTGCAAGATGTGAGCAAACAACCGCCACAAGCAAGCCGTATTAACCCCAAAATTCCCCCAGTTTTGTCTGACATAATCGCCAAGCTGATGGCAAAAAATGCCGAAGACCGCTATCAAAGTGCTTCGGGGTTAAAGCATGACTTAGAAGAGTGCTTGCAGCAGTGGCAAGAAACTAGAACAATTGTACCCTTTGAGTTGGCATCTCGGGATATCTCAGACCGTTTCCTCATTCCCGAAAAACTCTACGGTCGCCAAAGTGAAGTTGAAGCCCTACTCGCTGCTTTTGACCGCGTAATCCTAGGTACTACTGAAATGATATTAGTCGCGGGTTTCTCGGGCATTGGCAAAACTGCTGTAGTCAACGAAGTTCACAAACCCATCGTCAAAAAGCGGGGTTACTTCATCAAAGGGAAATTTGACCAATTTCAACGTGAAATACCTCTGGCTGCATTTGTGCAAGCTTTTCGGGACTTAATCGGACAATTGCTAAGTGAAACTGACGCCCAAATTCAACAATGGAAAAATAAAATTTTGTCAGTATTGGGCGAACAAGGTCAGGTAATAACCGATGTAATTCCCGAACTCGAAGGAATTATTGGCAAGCAACCACCCTTGCCTGAACTTTCTGGTAATGCTGCCCAAAATCGCTTCAATTTATTGTTCCAGAGATTCACCCAGGTCTTCTCCACCAAAGAACATTGACAGCATGAGCTAGTATCCTCTTTCTACGCTCAAGCCTGTATCTACAAAATTTTCTACTCAATTGCAGATGCGATCGCAGGCATTTAGCCATAGATATAAATTTATACATCAAGCAACTAAAATTTTAATTAATAGCAAATATCATCCTATTTAGAGATAGACAAGCAGACAATATTGTTATCGGCTGACACAAGTTTTTTCTATTGATGCAAAAGCTAGGAAAATGGGCAAACTAAGTCTGGAAATTTACTCCACGCTTCCCTACCAGCCCAGAGTTGAAAACATCACGCATTTTGGTTTCCAACATTCCCTAAAGTTGCCATCATCCCCGTTGTCATCCAAATCTTTGCTGCAACGTGGTTGGTGAGGTATTTATCATTTAAAAAATGGACACTTGCAGTGTCAACCGCCCAACAGTTAATGATTGGAAACAAATGCAACTTTTCAATAATCTGGGTTTTAACTGTTTTTCTCCCAAAAAAATATTTCTTAAATGATTGTTTAATTTTTTATTTTTAAGAAAAAACAGTACATTATCTAATTATTTCTCTAAAAAACGCGAAATTCTACATTGTCAATTAAAATACAAAAATCTTGAAGATAACTGTATAAAATTTAATCGTATTTTTTTAATTTTTTCCGCTCATTTACTATAGGAAAGCTGCAAAAAATTAGTTGTATTTGCTTACCCAGCCTGAAATCAACTTCCCTATTTGTAAATAGTATCCAATAAGGATATGGCAGTCCGCGCATCATTTGTGAGAAACGAGAATCCCGGTTTATCTAAGAAACCGGATTCTGAGACTTTCAATTCTCACAAGTCAAAGAATATAGCCGTTCTCACTTGCGTCAAATACAGGGTATTGTAGGGACAATTCATGAATTGTCCCTACTGCTTCCGATTGTGTATTGCATCCAACCCAGAAGGGCTATATTGCAATAGTTGAAGACAGAAGGGACAAAAGGCAAGATTCGATGTTTGCGTAGATGCAAAGTGACTTGCCGTCCAGACATAGCTATTCCCTTAAATGACGTAGGGGCACGATATTATCGTGCCTCTACTATAGAATTTGGCAATTGCAACTAAATCTACAAACCCTCTGGTTTATCAGGAGTAACTGCACTTACATGAGTGTTAGCAACAATTGAAGGCTGCAAAATCGCAGTATTGGCGATGGAATTGTTAGCCAGTGTAAACAGCGGATTTGACAAAATTCCAGCGATGGAAGTAGCAATTAAAGTTACTACCAAACCCACCTGCAAAGGTCTAAATCCGGGCAAATCCCAACGTATTTCGGGATAATTCTTGACTACGTCGGACATTTCTTGAGGTTCTTTGACCACCATCATCTTGACTACGCGAATGTAGTAGTAAATCGAGACAACGCTAGTAACCAAACCCAACAAAACTAACCAGTAAAGACCGGCTTGCCAACCAGCCCAAAACAAGTAAATTTTGCCGAAGAACCCAGCCAGCGGCGGAATACCACCCAAGGAAAGCAGGGAGAGACTCAAGCCGAGAGTTAACAGTGGGTCTTTTTGATACAAACCGGAGTATTCGGCAATCTGGTCGGTTCCCGTCCGCAAAGAAAAGAGAATGACACAGGTAAAGCCGCAGAGGTTCATAAATAGGTAGACCAGGAGGTAAAAAACCATACTGGCATATCCGGCTTCGGTGCCGGCAATCAAGCCAATCATCACAAACCCAGCTTGGGCAATGGATGAATAAGCTAGCATCCGTTTCATGCTGGTTTGTGCTAGGGCGACGACGTTACCCAATACCAAACTCAACACGGCGAGGGCGGTGAAGACAAACTTCCACTCTTCAGCAGCGAGGGGGAAGACTATCACCAACAAGCGGATGGCGAGGGCAAATCCAGCAGCTTTGGAACCGACGGATAAAAAGGCAATCACTGGGGTGGGTGCGCCTTCATAAACGTCTGGTGTCCACTGGTGGAAAGGTGCAGCGGAGATTTTAAAGCCAATACCTGCGATCGCAAATACGAGGGCAATCACCAAGCCTAAAGATTGACCGGCATTTGCTGTAGCAATACCCGACGCGATCGCGCTTAATTCAGTTTGTCCGCCCGATAAACCATACAGCAGCGAAACTCCATACAAAAATACTGCTGTACTGGAAGCGCCAATTAACAGGTATTTCAGCGCCGCTTCATTAGAACGGGGGTCACGCTTGGTATAACCTGTTAACAAATAAGAGGAGATACTCAGGGTTTCTAAGGAGATGAAAATCATCACCAACTCACTCGCCCCGGAGAGAAACATCCCTCCCAGCGTAGCAGACAGCAAAATCGCGATGAATTCGGCTAAAGCGGTTCCACTTTGTTCGACGTAGCGAATGGACATCAAAATAGTGACGGCTGCTGACAATGCAACGATACCGCGAAAGACGATACTCAAATCGTCAGCATTAAAGCCACCGTTAAAAGAGATAGGATTGGTGCTATCCCATTGAAAATAGAGGGCGACAACAGCAGCAAGTAAACCTGCGATCGCTAAATATCCAATCCAGCGCGAGGATGAACGCCCTAAAATCAAGTCAACTATCAAAACCCCCATGAGGGTGAGAATCACAATCCCTTCCGGCAATATCATGCCAGCATTCAATTGGGATGCAAGATTAGCAAAATCCATGAGATGTATAGGTTTTGGCTATTGTAGATCGGGTTCACTGTGTTAATTCTATTGTTTTTTCGTGAAGTCGTTTATAAAAATTGGGCATTGGGCATCGGGCATTGTTGCGCCAGTGCTGCGGTCGGGTTTCCCGACCCAGGCATCTGGCGTCCCTTGGGCATGGAGAATTATTTCTCTCCTTGTCTGGACACCCGTCGCCCCACACCCGTCGCCCCACACCCGTCGCCCCTTCCCTTTCCCTTTCCCCCTTTCCCTTTCCCTTCTGCCCCCAGCAAAGCTGCCCTCTGCCTTCTCCATACAAAAAAGCAGTCCAGTTATTTTCCGAATTGCTTATCTGCGATCGGCTAAATTCAGTTATTTACTGAACTGCCTATATACAAATAAGCAGATTCAGTAATCTACTGAACTGCTATTAGTTAAATTAAATTGCCCTTGGCAAATCCTTGTTGTGCCCTTTGGCAATAGCTGATAAGCTGGGTTTATTCAATAACTACAAGACTTAATAGCGCTTGGAAGAATATCCACCACCGCTATTGCTTTTGCCCCAGCTACCGCCGCCACCTGAGCGAGTACCTTTTTCCTCGCGAGGTCGAGCTTTATTAACCTTCATTACACGACCCATCCACTCGGCACCATCAAGAGCTGTAATGGCAGCATCTTCTGCGGCTGATGATTCCATTTCAACGAAACCAAAACCACGTGCGCGACCCGTTTCCCTGTCTGTGGGAAGTTGAACTCGCGTGACAGTGCCGTACTCTGAAAATACCTTGCTGAGGTCTTCTTGCGTGACGCTGTAGGATAGGTTCCCTACGTAGATTGACATGTAACTCTCCAGAATCCAATGATGCAGAGACGTTCATCCGGAGAGCCGCTTGCAGTTATTGATGATAAAAACAAGACCAGTATCGCCGAACTTACTTCTCCAAATTTATCCTAACATAACTTCTATTTGACGGGGGTGCTTCTGCCCTACCTGGTAAATTTTGGTAAAATGTATCACATTTAACTATATTTATCATTATTTTCGCTTATCGTCAGTTGAAAAAAATCAGGTTTGCACGGCGAATTCTTCTAGATAAATTCCCCAATTCACCCATACAATAGCCTCGCGAGCTGTTTTCATAGTAGGTGGAACTCGCAATGCGTGAATGAATCCGGTGCTGGGACAAGTCATTTTTAATAGATAAATTAGCTCATCATCGAAGTAGTTATCGATTTTTAGCAAAGTGTATTCAGCCCAAGAGTCTAATTCAGTTGCTTGTAGCTCTTGGCAGATTTTGGCATAACCAATTCCTTGAATTAGCACTCGTCGCAGTTCGGCATTGTCCTCTGTTAAAAGCCATTGAGCTTGCCACTGTTGAGGATGGATTATACCATATTTTTCGGGTAAAGTTACGCCGTGATAGAAATAAAGGCTATATCCATCGGCAAATTGGATGGCGGGTTTCCCTTCAGCGTGGAGGCGATTTTCGTTATCGAAGCGGATATGAAGAGGGCGATCGCATACGATGCAAATATTCTCCTCATAAGTGAAAATACGACCGCAATGCTTGCATAGCTTTTGGAGAATTTCCCATCTTTCTTGATTGCAATGGCATTTGAATACAGAAATACAAAACTCAAAAAAACTATAGAAAGGTGGCAATATATCCAATCTAGCACTTCCGTCATCAAAAAAATTACACGGTTGTACGTGTAATTTTCTTTCTAGCTCGCTTACTAGTTGATATTCCAACTGATTAATTTGCCCTAGATTGACTATTTGTTCCAACGGATATAATAAATCGTACCTCACCTGCTTCTCTAACTCTCCAAACACTAATAACTCAATTTATTCATACAGTTTGTAATTCAGGTTTGTTAGTTGTTGGATATCCAATTGTCAACTTAAAGCTGCATAAGGGCTATCACAGAAAATGATTTGAGGTTCTTGTTCGCCAATAAAAGCATAAGCCGCTTTAATAGCTTCAGCAGCTTTTTCACGATTAATCTGCTCAGTTAAAAACGCTATTTTTCGCCACTTTTACCGATAAATTGGAATCAAAGCTTCTTGTTCAGGAGTCAATTTACTAATAATCTGAGTCATTGCAATAAATGTTAATCGGGGTGTTTTATGACAGAAACTACTCAAAATAAATTGAACTCTAAATAGTTTTTTTGAGCTTTTTGAAAAATTTATAAATGGAGAAAATCTTTGAAGCAGTCAGTTTTAACTGACTTGAGCTTGAGCGCCGGAAATTTATTTCAGGGCGAATTGTCGGGCTGGCGCAAGATATGAGTCTCTTACGGGCGCGGTTTACGCTCTCGTTACAAAAGGATATTCACTATATAATTTTCCCCTTTTCCCTTTCACGCCACGAAAGCACACTCACCAGACCCGCTTTCTTCGCAGTGGCTCTTCTTTTCCCCAAGTATTTCTTAAGAGTTAAATTACCTTGAAATAGCGGTGCCCTGCGGCGCTTTAAATTGCATAATCAGCAAAAATTAACAAATAAAATGCACCTAACACACCCTACAAAATTACAATAAAAACAGCTAAAAATCACATTTCAATCAGCGACATAGCGCCAGGAAGTCGGCTCATATTCTCTCTGTATTCGTACCAACCAACTTCCTTGAGGAATAGAAATAGCCTTATGTTCCTCATGAGCAAGCAACGCCGTCTCTGAAATTACACGTAGATATAAAGTGCCATCTTTTTCATACAATTCTGCCTTGCCCTCAATAATGCGATGTTTGTGTCCCGTGACTTCGCCTTCTGCTAAAGTCAGGTGTGGGAGGAGCGAATTAGCTTTGTTTTGTGCAATGTCAACATCCTGCACGGGGAGTAAAATCAAGTCGCCTTGACGAATTGGTTGCATAAGTTATTCTCCACTTGTTCTGCTGTTTGACAATGGGCCTTTAGCGTAGGAATAGGGGATTAGGGAAGAAAACGATTCGCGTGAAGCGTGATTCTTGCCCAGTCGCCAGTAAAGAGTCCCCAGTCTCCAATTTCCTTAATTTTGGCACAACTGCCAGAAATCGCTCTTAGTGCTGCTGTTTTTAACTCAAGGTGTATTTTCCGAACTTGAGTCGCCAAATTTGCAAGATATAAGTTAAAGATTGAGATAGTTGGATTCAGCAGTTCAGTGTACCCCTATCCCCACATCTCTTGCAGAACTTTGCCCAACTTTTAGGGAATTTTTACCCTAGCGGGCAGTTCGTGTAAGGATAAAAACACAGTCCTTCGTGACTTTCTCTCTTGACATTTCGCTGAATTTATCTCAATTTGACTCTTTAGCTTCGCAGCTATTCTTTTTTTTAAATTTCCATGTCAACTCTCGTCATTGTCGAATCTCCGACCAAAGCTCGCACCATTCGCAACTACCTGCCAAAAGACTTTCGGGTAGAGGCGTCTATGGGTCATGTGCGTGACCTACCCCAGTCGGCTAGCGAAATTCCCACGACTGTGAAAGGGGAAAAATGGGCGCAGCTCGGGGTAAATATAGACGCCGACTTTGAACCGTTGTATGTTGTCCCGAAAGATAAAAAGAAGGTTGTCACCCAGCTCAAAGATGCGCTTAAAGACGTAGATGAACTGATTTTGGCAACGGACGAAGACCGGGAAGGTGAAAGCATAAGTTGGCATTTATACCAGTTGCTGAAACCAAAGGTGCCGACGAAGCGGATGGTGTTTCACGAAATTACTTCTGAAGCCATCAAAAAAGCTTTGAAAAACTGCCGCAAAATTGATGAGCAGTTGGTTCGCGCCCAAGAAACGCGGCGGATTTTGGATCGGTTGGTGGGATATACTCTATCTCCCCTGCTGTGGAAAAAAATCGCCTTTGGTTTATCTGCTGGAAGGGTGCAGTCAGTTGCTGTGCGGCTTTTGGTGAATAAAGAACGCCAACGTCGCGCCTTCCATGAGGGGACATACTGGGATCTCAAAGCCAGTTTGGTGCAGGAAAAAATGCCGTTTACTTCCCAGTTAGTGACGCTGGGAGGAACTAAGATTGCAATCGGTAGCGATTTCGACTCAACTACGGGTAGAATTGCTAGCGATCGCCATGTCATATTGCTTTCACAAGAGGGCGCTGTAGCCCTTAAGGAAAGCCTGACAGGCAAGCCCTGGACGGTGACTGAAATCGAAGAACGTCCCGTAACGCGCAAACCAGCACCACCGTTTACAACTTCCACCCTGCAACAGGAATCAAACCGCAAACTGCGCCTCTCGGCACGGGATACAATGCGGATTGCTCAGAACTTGTACGAACAAGGTTATATTACCTATATGCGTACAGATTCGGTGCATTTGTCAGAACAGGCGATCGCTGCAGCTCGTGACTGTGTAGAAAAGCTTTACGGTAAGCAATATCTCAGTCCCCAACCCAGGCAATACACCACTAAATCCAAAGGCGCACAAGAAGCCCACGAAGCCATTCGTCCCGCCGGAAGCAGCTTCCGCACGCCCCAAGAAACCGGTTTAGGCGGTCGGGAATTTGCCCTCTACGATTTGATTTGGAAGCGCACTGTCGCCTGTCAAATGGCTGACTCGCGCCAAACTCAAATCAGCGTCCAGTTGCAAGTGGAAGATGCCGGTTTCCGGTCTTCTGGAAAGCGCATTGATTTCCCCGGATTTTTACGCGCTTACGTCGAAGGTTCCGACGACCCAGAAGCAGCGCTAGAAGACCAGGAAGTAATTTTGCCTAACTTGAAAGTTGGCGACCATCCAAATTGTACCGAGCTAGAAGCAGTTGGACACGAAACCCAACCTCCAGCCAGATACACCGAAGCCACTTTGGTGAAAACCTTAGAAAGTGAAGGCATCGGACGTCCCAGTACCTACGCCAGCATCATCGGCACGATTATTGATAAAGGTTACGCTCAATTGGTGAGTAACGCCCTTATCCCCACCTTCACCGCCTTCGCCGTCACCGAATTACTCGAAAAACACTTCCCCGATATTGTAGATCCCAGCTTTACCTCCAAAATGGAGCAAACTCTCGATGATATCTCCACCGGTGAAGCCCAATGGCTACCCTACTTGCGAGATTTCTATCTGGGAGATAAAGGTTTAGAAACCCTGGTCAAAGAACAGGAAAGTAAAATTGATGCCACAAAAGCCCGGACGGTCGAACTAGAAAATTTAGATGCCAAAGTCCGTATTGGTAAATACGGTGCTTACATCGAAAAAGAAAATGGTGAAGGTGTCGTCACCGCCTCCATTCCCAAAGACCTGACTCCCGCCGACCTCGACCCCAAAAAGGTAGAAGTCCTGCTGCGGCAAAAAACCTCCGGTCCCGAACAACTAGGTCGCCATCCCGAAACCGGCGAACCAATTTACGTGCTAATTGGTCCTTACGGTCCCTACGTCCAGTTGGGTGAAAAAACCGAGGAAAATCCCAAACCCAAACAAGCTTCCCTTCCCAAAGGCGTCACCCCAGAAAATGTCTCTCTGGAAACAGCTGTTGGTCTTTTGGCACTACCCCGAAATTTGGGCGTCCATCCCACCACTAACGGCAAAATTCAAGCTAATTTGGGGCGCTTTGGTCCTTACGTCGTTCACGACCAAGGCAAAGAAGGCAAAGATTACCGTTCTTTGAAAGCCGCAGATAATGTCTTGACAATTTCCTTAGAACGTGCATTGGAATTGTTATCAGAACCGAAAAAGGGGCGAAGTTCTAGCAACAGCAAATCCAAAGCCGCAAAGCGGGAATTGGGCGCTCATCCAGAAGACGGCGAACCAATAAACATCTACGATGGCCCCTACGGACCTTACATTAAGCACGGCAAAATTAATGTGAGCATCCCAGAAGGTCAAACAGTGGAAAATGTGACGCTGGCTACAGCGTTGGAATTATTGGCAAGCAAAACATCGACCAAGAGTAAAGGAACAACGGGGAGAACTACTCGCAAAACCACCACGAAATCAACGACTTCTACTAAGACGACTTCTAAAGCAAAGTCAACAGCCAAATCGTCAAAGACCGCCGCAAAAAAAAATAGCGAAGAAGGAGATGAATGATTGGAGATTAACTATTAGGGATTGGGTATTAGGTACTGGGGATTAGGTATTGGGTATTAGAGATTTAAGGATTAGGGAACAAACCAATTCGCGTGAAGCCTGATTCTTGCCCAGTCCCAATACCCAGTCTTCATTCCCTGAGTTTGAAATATTGATACAAACTACCCCTCTTGAGTAGGATGCCTTCCTCTAGGTTGTGAATGTGATACTCTTAATAGTAAGGGAGATCGCAACGCCATATTTTAAAATTTCTTTTAAAAGTGGCTTATGCCCGGAATATGCGGATGTGTATCAGCCCGGTTTGAACCCAGAGGTGCGAGAATACGCTAGCTTCTGCGTAGCAGTTAATCGAAACTTAAGGAAAGTATCTCAGGAGCGGTCAGTTCAATGGATTATATTGAAAAGGTACTGGAAAAGCTTAAAGAATTGGCACGCAAGCTGATTGAAGCCCTTTTAGGGCCAGAGGCTGAGCCGGAACCGGAACTGATTCCGATTCCTGTAAACGATCGCTCTCGGCGTCGCTAAGAGCATCAACGTGCTTGATTTAAATTTGCCAATCTTAAGCATTCTAGTATTGCATGGACCAAACCTTAATTTGCTAGGACAGCGCGAACCAGGAATTTATGGTTCCCTGACTTTGGCTGAAATTAATCGCCTTTTAGAAGCAGAAGGACAAAAACTTGTCGCTCAAGTTTTTGCCATGCAGTCAAACCATGAAGGGGTTTTGGTAGATGCAATTCACTCAGCACTGGGGCAACACCAGGGACTTTTAATCAATGCCGGGGCATATACCCATACCAGTGTGGCGTTGCGAGATGCGATCGCTGCTGTTAATTTGCCTACAGTGGAAGTGCATCTGAGTAACATCTACCGCCGGGAAGATTTTCGCCATCATTCTTATATAGCCCCAATCGCGATCGGGCAAATCAGTGGTTTTGGTGCCCAAAGTTATTTACTGGGTTTACAGGCTTTGGTGCATCATTTAAGAGAAAAGTTAGGAGGCGGCTGCGCGCGGAGTTAAGAATTTGAAAGGAGTGAGTTTTGAGTTTTAAATTACAAAGTTTCTTTGAGTGAACTACCTACACTGACCTGACGGTACAGTGTAGGCTTCCCAATTCATTGGGGATTGCCTCAGACTTCATGGATTTCTTACGTCCTGAAGACCTTGGTCTTACATCCCCTCCAAGGGCAGAAGCGCTAGTTCCTAACGCCCAAAGCCGCAATCCTTCGTTTCTAATATTTATTGCAGCGTTGATATCTCTATCATGCTGTTTTTGACAGTGCGGACAATCTACAAACCTGACACCTAATGAATCATACCCATGCTGCAATATTGGGATTGGTAGTAGAGTCTCGCTACAAAGTTGAGAAGATGGAAAGAAACGTCCTATTTGTTGGTAGTCATGACCAAATTTTTCAGCTTTGTACTTAAGCATGGTTAGAAACATTCCCCAACCTTGGTCTAATATTGATTTTGCCAACTTCGGATTTTTAACCATGTTCTTAACTGCCAAATCTTCTACACAAATAACTTGGTTTTCGTAGGCTATTTTGCGAGATAGCTTGTGTAGAAAGTCTTCACGGACTCTAGCTATTTTGCTAGAAATTTTTGCAACTAAACGCTTTGCTTGACGACGTTTCTTAGATGTTTTATCTGTCTTTTTAGCTAATTTTTTCTGCTGGCGCTTTTGATTCTTCTCTAACTTGGTTAACTGCTTCTTAGGTAGGTCATATTTTGAGCCTTCCGATGTGATAGCAAAGTGTTTCAATCCTAAGTCAACGCCGATAGCTTCTCTGATTGCAACTACCGGATTGTCATTTTGGTTAAAAAGAATAGATGCATAATATTTACCATCTGCATTTCTCGATATTGTTACAGTTTGTACCTTCGCGTCAGGTAGTTGTTTGTGAAACACAGTTTTCATTAACCCCAAATTACCAGGAAACTTGATTACAGAATCCTCTGGCATCAGTTTCACATTTTGGGGATATTGAATTGATTGTTTACCATGTTTAGATTTCAAGTTAGGAAATTTAGCACGCCCTTCAAAAAAGTTGACAAACGCGCTAGAAAGATTAAATGTTACTCGTTGCAATACTTGACTATACGCAAGTCCTAGCCATTCGTATTCTTTTTTCAATCCAGGTAGCAATTTATCCATTGCTGCTTTAGAAAGACCCTTCCCCGTTTCTTTATAAGCGGTTGTAGTGGCATTAAGCATATAATTCCACAACCAACGAGTATTGCCAAAACATTGAGCAAGATAAGATTCTTGCTCATCAGTGGGATAAATTCTAACTTTAATTGCTCTATACATGGTGAGCCACTTGCGGTCTTGGCGGTCTCCGTCACGTTCGCAAAGTGGAGAATCGACCTTACCGTGTTTACATATTCATAGTAACAGATATTTTGATGATTGTTTCACCAAAAACAGAATATTTTGCTCGTTTCGTCGTCGTAGTCTTCCCGGTTTTCGCTACGCTCAAATATGGTCAGACTACACTCCTCACCTCACGCGCAATTCATCTCGACACTGACCTGAGTACAGGTACAGTGTGAGCCTTCTTGCTGTTCAAGGTAAAGACCTATGACTCATAACTCATCACTTATAACTCTGTCTGATTCATGCGCTACTCTATTGTAAATCGGTTTAGAGGCACTTTACTTGGGGCGTTCCTTGGGGAAAGTCTCGGCGATAATGATGCAAAACAGTCCCAACGTTTAGAGACTTTGCCTGCAACGTCTTTACATTGGGGCAAAATTTTAGTTTTGGGTGCCGAAAGTTTGATTGAACTGGGCACATTTGATTTAGATGATTGGCTGCAGCGTCAGCAACGAGAATCTCCTAATTTGGATGCATGTAAAGGCGTTTCGCCAAACATGATTCTAGCAACGCTGCCAGTAACGCTATTTTTTCACGACAATACAATTAAATTGCGGCAAAACTTGCTGCATGCGGTCAAAATATGGCATGATGACCCAGTGGTGCGCGACGGAACACTCGCAGTCAGTTATGCTCTAGCTCAATCTCTCACCGAAAAGCTCAACCCAGCTACTCTCATTTCTCAAACAATTTCCTTTCTAGGAGAAACAACTACTTCCTTACCACAAAACTTGTTAAAAGTCAATGTTTTGTTAGAGCATGGTGCTAGTTTAGAAAGGGTGCAAGCCGAGTTAAGTAGGGAAGAAAAGCTGAGTAACGCAGTGGCTATGGCATTTTACTGCTTTCTGGGTACCTTAGAAGACTATCGCCTTTCAGTTTTGCGGGCTACTCGCAATGGTTTGTACCCAAAGGCGACAAGTGCAATTACTGGTGCTTTGTCAGGGTCTTATAATAGCACCATCGGTATCCCCGTAAATTGGCTTTGCTTGCAAAAGCAAGCAAATTCGGCAGCATCGGGACTCACTAGCTTTTTTGAAATGGTAAAATTAGCTGATGCACTGATGTGTGTATGGTCAGGAGTGTATGACCTTGCCTTAAATTCAACAGAGGTAAGGGATTCTGCATCTGCTATGGCGCAAAGCGCAACGCCTTCACAAGCAATCGCATCTCCTCGCGTCATTCGGTTGCGTTAATGAGCTTGGGCTAATATCATTTCCATCGGTCAAGGCACTTTTAGTACCAAAAAACACCCTGACACTACAAATTTAGCAAACCATTATTATTTTTAGGTAACATTCTATACTGGAATGTAAATAAACCGTCAATCTTAGTTTGTAGGTAGCTATTGTGGCAAATCGGCTTCAAGTATGCGCTTGCTCTTTCCTTGCTTTGTTTTTCGCTCGTGAAAGTAAGCAACTGCGGTTATAGGCGATGAAAACGCAGCGATTTTTTCAATCCTTAAGCCGGCAATTGACTCACTGTAGGCGACGGTGCAAAGCTTTACGCCGTCGGTTATTATCAACAACTAGCGATGAAAGATGCAAAGAGCGAAAAGAAATAACCAAAACTAAGAGTAGTATTTTTGCAGTCGGTTTGGGCTGTGGGAGAGGAAAGCGTTCCCCTGTTATTTTTGCGATCGCGGTGGTGTCTCTCACGGGCGTGATGGGGCATAAATTATACAACCAGCCCCAGATGAAAGTGGGGATGATTGCACCGCAGACGATGAAAGCGCCCTATGCTGCTAGCATCGAAGATAGACAGCAAACAGAAGCCCATCGCAAAGCCGCCAGTAAAAGTTCCGTGCCAATATTAATGGTCGATGCACGAATGAATGAAAAAATCGACCAAGATTTGCGGCAACTTTTGGATCGGGGAAACGAAATTCGTGCAGTTGGGGCGTCTTTTCCTTTTTTTGACACTTTGGTTTTATCGGTTTTTACTCAACATTATCTGCGTTCTTGTTCTAATGCAGAATGGCAAGCACTGGTTTTAGCCGTAAATAACAGTAATGCCAAGCCGAAATCAGGAGTGTTAATGCAAAACCAGAAGGTTAGAATAGCTACCCAGGGGCAGAGAAGTTATGCAACCGGGGGATTGAATCAGAACTTACAACCCGCTACAGACGAAATAAATCGCGTTTCTACAAACTCCCAATTCCCAACTCCCAACTCCCAACACTCAGCTAATAACTCAAAACTCCTAACTCCCAACTCCCAACTCCTAACTGCCAACCCCCAAGCAGTTGATTTGTCTCGCAACACCGAATTTACTCAAGCAGTGGCGGAACTACAAGCTTACCGTTTGATAGCCTCAGAACAAAATTTATCCGCACTCATCAACCAAATTTCTCAAGCACGCCAAGGATACGCTGAAGCCAAAACCAAACTTTTAAAGCTTGCAACTGCCAACCCGGAAACAGCATACGACGAAAATCTTCTAGATTTGTCAGATGATGACTGGGCACAAACACAAATGGGAACCCAACAAAGTGCCGAGCGAATTCTCACCCAAGGTATTCCACCGGGACTGCCACCTAATATTTTACAGGATGCAGTGAGCCTCCAGGTGCAAACCTTGGTGCCAAAAAACGCCGAACCTTTGGCTGTCAAACTGTTGTTAGCCGTACTCAAGCCGAATTTGAAGAATGATGAAGTACAAACCAAACTTCTATCAGCACAAAAAGCTGCCCAAGTACAACCAGTGATGGTGGCGGTGCGAAAAGGTGAGGTAATTGTTCGTAAGGGAGAGCAAATTACTGCATTGGACTTTGATGTGTTGGAGAAGTATCGCCTGATTCGCCGGGAAATTAAATGGTTGGGGTTAATGCAGTTGGGGGGTGTTATTACCTGCTGTATTGGCGTTTTTACCTTGGTGGAACGGCAGATTAAATGCAGATTGCGACAACGCGATCGCCTGTTGATTTTACTATTAACTATCAGTACGCCTGCACTACTCACAATGGGTACGCCTTATACTACTTGGAGTGCCGTTGGTTTGTTGTTGGGTAGCTTCTACGGTCCAACTTTGGGGATGACAGTTGTCGGCTTAATGTTGGTAGTGCTGCCAATTAGCCTGGAAATTAGTAAAATTGCGCTGTTAGCTGGTGCTGCTGCAGCGATGTTAGCTAGTTGCAGCGCTCAACGAATGCGATCGCGCGAAGAACTGGCACTATTAGGTGTAGCGATCGCTTTAACACAAGGCGGCGTTTACCTGCTCCTGAATATTCTCATGGGTACAGCATTTGGTTCAACGTCCTACATCGTACTGCAAACAGCCGGGTTATTCGCTTTATCCGGCTTATCTTGGAGTATCGTTGCCTTGGGGTTGAGTCCTTATCTCGAAAAATTATTTGATTTAGTCACCTCGATTCGTTTATCAGAATTAGCGAATCCCAACCGCCCTTTGCTAAAACGACTCGCCACAGAAACCCCCGGTACTTTTCAACATACGCTGTTTGTCGCTACTCTTGCCGAAGCTGCTGCCAAACAATTGGGGTGCAATGTCGAACTTGTCAGGGCTGGTACACTATACCACGATATTGGCAAAATGCACGACCCCCTGGGATTTATTGAAAATCAAATGGGGGGACCGAATAAACACGATACAGAAATTAACGACCCTTGGAAGAGTGCGGAAATTATCAAAAAGCACGTTACCGAAGGGCTGGTAATGGCGCGGAAACACAGTTTACCCGCAGCGATTCAAGCCTTTATTCCAGAACATCAAGGAACAATGGCGATCGCCTATTTTTATCACCAGGCGCAGCAAATGGCTAAAGAAGACCCAAGTATAAAATTAGATGAGGCAGATTTTCGCTACGATGGTCCAATTCCGCAATCGCGGGAAACAGCGATCGTGATGTTAGCAGATTCTTGCGAAGCGGCGTTGCGTTCTTTAAAAGACACGACACCAGAAAAAGTTTTAGCAATGGTTAACAATATTCTGCGTGCTAAATTGCAAGACAATCAAATGGTAGATTCTGGGTTAACACGGGCGGAAATGAGCAAAATCGCGGAAATTTTCGTGGAAGTTTGGCAGCAATTCCATCACAAGCGGATTGCTTATCCCAAGTTGAAGGGTAGTAATGAGAAATGTGCTAAGTGACTGGGTTATCAGTTGAGGATGTACAGGCGTTGCAAACAGAAATACAAGGTGAGCCATAATAACAAGAGCGATCGCGCTCTTCTCAAAAATTCTCAATCAAGTGCGATCGCTTCAATTATCCCCTATTTTTTATACCTGATTAATCAGTAATAACACTGTCTGAAATATCCCGACGACAAAACCCAAAATTCCACCCAAAGTCACGATCGCCTGCAATTCGTTCTTGACAATTCCCTCAATTGCTGCTTCTAAATCTGCGGGTGAAGTAGATTTAACTCTATCAATAATCACCTGGTCGATAGACAAAATCGGAATCACCTGAGCTACAATTGCTTCTAAATCTTTTTCTAAATACCTGTCTAAAATTAAAGCAAGTTCTTGACTGACAACTTCTAAAGACCCACTTACCACACCAGAAGTGCTAAGACGATTTAGTAGCAACGAAGCAATATGTTCCCAATCAACAGACTCTGTTAATCCTTGCAGCAAATCGCTACCGCTGTTTTGTAAATAATGACGAACGCTTTCTCTTGTTGTCTTTCGCAGTTGACGCACCGTCCCCATTGGCAAGTTTTGCAAAGTTAAATTTTGCAACAATTTCTTGATGCGATCGCGCATTTGCAAATCTTGAATTAATTCCTGGATGCGGTCGTTGGTAACTTCTTTTTCATCCAGGCAATAAGTCCGCAAACGTGTTAATGTATTGCGTAAACCAAATAAATTTGCTACTACCCAATAAGTACCGCTGGTTCTTTCCCGAAAGCCTTCATCGATAATTTGAATTGTGCGATCGGTCAAAAAATCAACTATCGCCACGCGAATTCTATCTGGCGGTAATACTACCTGTATCAACCATTCCGCAAGACGATTCGCTTGTTCTTCACTCAGTTGAAATTCCAGCAATACCTGGTCAAATATTTGATTGATTTGTACTTCTAAAAAGTCTTCTCGCCGCGCTAAAACCTTCAGCAAACGCGGCAAAGATTCCCCTAACAAATCTCGCAAAATTCCCGCGACAATTTTAGCACTTTTTTGTTCTTTATCTTCTTTAATTTGGTCAATTGCCATTTGCAACAACCAAAGAATCGCACCTTGCACCCTTTGAGTTTGCAGCAAGCGTCGCGCCAGATTTTGCAATTCATCTGGCGTCAACAACGACCCCATAATTGTATCGGAAATATTCTTCGCAAGACGTTCCTGGTTGCGGGGAATCAATCCAGGCGTAAACGGAATTCTTCGTCCACCGATATAAATGGCTTTATAGGGACGAAATAACATTTTGATGGCTATATCATTCGTGAAATAGCCAATAATTCCACCCACCACCGGGGGAGATACATACAGCCAGAGGTTAGACAAATCCAAGGGAAGAATTTCAAAAGTTAGGAGTTAGGAGTTAGGAGTTATGAGTTGGGAGTTTGGAGGTCAGAGTTTTGAGTTTTGAGTTTTGAGCCGCCCAATAAATAACGAATTATGAATGATAAATCAGATATCACTACTCATAACTCCTCACTCATAACTCCTGACTCATAACTCCTGACTCTTAACTCCTGACTCTTAACTCCTGACTCTTAACTCCTAACTAATTTTTAGTGACTACCAGCACTCCCATCATATCGTTAGCGATGGGGTAGTGTGTGGCATCTGCAAAACCAACTTGACGCGCTAACTCTACTTGTTCTCTACCTGTAGGAAATCGGTCTAAGCTGGGACTGATATAAGCATATTCTTCTTTTAAACCCCGAAACGTGGCTGCAGGGACGACGAGATTGTCCAAATACCACTGTTGAAAGCCGCGTAGCAGCGAATTGTCGGGACGATGAAAGTCTAAAATCGCAGCTTTCGCACTTGGTTTCAGGACGCGATGCATTTCTTGGAGGCTGCGAGGTATATCTGTTACATTTCTTAACCCATAACCCATTGTGGCGGCGTCGAATTTGTTGTCTTCAAAGGGTAAATTTAGGACATCCCCTTCCAGCCAGGTGATGTCAGGTTGGGGATATTGGTTTTCGGCGCGTTTTTTGGCTATTTCTAGCAATTCGGGCGAAAAATCCACACCATACACCTTTCCCTTTACTTTCACGCGTCGCGACAAGCGCAAAGCTAAATCGCCGCTACCGCAACACAAATCAAGGGTTGTATCTCCGGGTTTTGCTTCGCTCCATTTTACTGTCATTTCCTTCCAGATGCGGTGTTGTCCCAGGCTTAACCAATCGTTCAACTGGTCGTAAACTGGAGCAATGCGATTGAAAATGTTGCGAATTTCGTTAGTCATTGGTCAAGAGTCAACAGTCAATAGTCATTAGTCAATAGTCATTAGTCAACAGTCATTAGTCAACAGTTATTTATGATTTGCTATGGACTATGGACTATGGACTATGGAATGGAAATTAATTATGCGTTACCCTACATCCTTTCATGAATTGTCTCTACATCTTTTGCACTCCTATGTCTTATGGACTATGGACTATTGACTATTGACTATTGACTAGATTTTAGGTTGATGGTAACGAGTACAAGTCAGTGCGATCGCTACCAGTTGTGCTGATGAATGAATTAGCTTTAGTTCATCTTCTCGCAAAGTGCAAGGTTGTTTCCACTGTAGCGACAACACGCCCAATACTTCATGGCGGTAAGTTATCGGGATGATTAAATGGGCTTGAACACCATTCGCAGGGTAATGGCTAACACCTGCAAGTTTGGGTTCATTGAGTATATTTACTGAAATTTGCATTTGTTGGGAAGCGATCGCCTCAATCGTCAGCGGGTCTTGAGCCAGCCAGTTTTCGACTTGACCGCCGTAGCAGTAAGTGCCTTGGCTTGCAACTAAAGCATTGCCTTCCACCAATTGCAAAATACAGCCATCTGCAGCAAAAGTTTCACCAAAAGCCTCAGTAATCGGGTTGAGTGTTGCTTCTAAACTAGAAGCTTCACCAGCAACCTGCACCAAAACAGTTAGCAGCGCCATTTGAGCATTCGCACGGCGTAATTCTTCGGTACGTTGTTTGAGCAAATCGTAAGTTTCCGCCGCCCTTTGCACTACCGTCTTTAGTTCCCCAGGGTCCCAAGGCTTGGTAATATACTTGTAGACTTGTCCGGCGTTAATCGCCTCTACCAAGTCTTCAATATCAGTAAAACCGGTAAGAATTATTCTTACCGTGTCCGGAAACTGTGGTACAGTCTTGCTAAGAAACTCAGTACCCTTCATTTCTGGCATCCGCTGGTCGGAAATAATTACCGCTACTTCTCCTTCAGATGCCAAAACTTCTAGGGCATTCATCCCACTATCGGCTTTTAGAACCTGAAAGTCGCGGCGAAATGTACGATAAAGCAGATCCAGATTATCTGGTTCATCGTCAACTACTAAAATTTTCAACTTTTTTGATTTTTCTAGAGTCATCAATTGACGGCGTATTTTATCTATTTCAGGAATGGGATTATCCATAAGATAATTCCTTTATACTTTAACCATATTGTTATATTCCATACCAAGCTTAGTTGAAAATTGTCCACAAGCGTTCCGAAAATTCGCGGATGTAGAAAAGGGCAGGTTCAACCCGCCCTTAGTTATAGCCACAGGAGAAATTTGGATTAGCAAATTTCTGTGCTAGGAGTAATTACAGTATTTGACCAATAAATTTACATCTCTGTGATTAATAACTCATAAATCAGAGCGATCGCTCGGAATTAATCAAGAATTATATACTATTGGGCATCGGGCATTGGGAGAGAGTTATGAGTTATAAGTTAGGAGTTATGAGTTATGAGTTATGAGTTATGAGTTATGAGTTATGAGTTAGGAGTTATGAGTTAGGAGTTATGAGTTATGAGTTAGGAGTTATGAGTTATGAGTTAGGAGTTATGAAGTGAAAAATTCGCGCATTCAAAACCGCGAAGCGTTGCTTTGCGAAGCCAAGCAATCTCAAAACTCATAACCTTCTTCATCCCCTTGTCCCCCCCTCTCCCCCTCCCCCCATCTCCCCATTTCCCGAAAATGCACTTCAGCTTGGTACCCAGATACCAGATAAATCGTAAAATAATACTTGCTGCTGACCAATCAAAAGATTGGCGATTGGAAATTAGGAATTAGCTGTAGCAAAAATTCTTCCCCATTGCCCAATGCCCCATTCCCAATGCCTTATTCTGTGTGATTATGACTGACTTACCATCCAACGCCCAAAATCCTGATAATGCTGCAACCCAAGCAGTGCAAGAAGAGTTGCTGCGAAAACTCAGGCAAAAACAAGGCAATTGGGTGGAATGGGGTACCGCGATCGCTCAATTGCAAAAATCCGGTTACACTGACAATACTATTTTTGAGGCTACCGGTTTTGAACCGATTCAGCAAAATCAAGTAGTTGTTGGCTCGCAAGTTTACAATTCTTTAGAAAAAGCCGATGCATCGTCAGCCGTGCGATCGCATTTTTCTACACGCGGCAGCGATATTTTATATGAGTTTCGTCTGTTAACTCAAGAAGAACGTGCCGCAGCTGCCGAACTTGCTTTTAATCTTAAACTTGATGTTGACGATGCGCGGGAAGTGGCAAAGGCGATAAAAGATTTCTCCCGCTTTCGTAACTACCCAGAAGGTTTTACCAATCATCCAGGTGACACTGTTGCCTATCAATGTTGGAAACTAGCACGGCAATATACAGATTTACAAGAGCGATCGCGTCTGATTGCCAAAGGTTTGCGTTTTGCCCACAGCCAAACTGCTAGAAAGCAAATTGAGCAGTTATTAGTTGATTTTACCGTCATTCCCAAACGTCCCGCCCCAACTTTACCCTTTTACCGGGTAGACTCTGAGGATGAAATGCCGCGTTTGGTGGCGGTGGTGGGTGAGTTACCTTTAACGCCACAAGACCTGCAAGCTGTGCCTTTGTTAAAAGAAACTGGACCATTTCGCATGGTGAAGTTTGCTGGAGAGCAAGCTTGGGTGCCGTTACCGGGTTGGCGGGTGTTGTTGAGTGCCGAAGATCCGGTAGTGATTTTGTGCAACAGCGATCGCTTTCCCAATCAGGCACAATTCAAAATCGAACCGGTTTTGGTAGTATGCGATCGCGCTCAAAGGGAATGGGACATCAACAGTTACTTTGTGGTAGATAATTCCGGTCAATTAGATTTTCAGTGGTTTGACACCGCACCGGAAATTGAGTTGCTGGGGCGAATCGTCGTCATTGTCCGACCCAAAAAAGTTTTGGATGAGGAATTGCAAAAGGATTCTTGGCAGATTGATGAATAGTCGTTAGTCAGCTAAAGGATGAAGGATGAAGGATCAAGGATGAAGTATGAAGGATGAACCTCACAGATTAATTTACTTGCTTTGAAAAAAGGACGCCTGGTTGCGAAGTCTGGAGAGTTTCGCCCTTGCACTGCCTGTCCCTCAACAATTGTTTCTGATTCTGACACTAATAAATTAGGGCGCAAAAAGGCGCAGCAACGGAAGAATGCATTTCATCCAAAATCCTTCATCCAAAATCCTTCATCTTTTTAGTCATTAGTTTGTAGGTTAGGTAGACCGGGGTGAAACATAACAATTTCAAGGTTTGGCGCTTGTTTCGCCCTTTGTTCTACTCGGCTACAACTATATTTAGTTTATTTATTTTTTCGTATAACTGATCAAGTTAGCGACGGGCGAGACCGAATTCTGGAAAATCGACTAATATTAATTATATATATATAATTAATATCGAATTTTTTAAAAAAGTTACACTTAGCCCTGATTATATATAAAATTTTAGCATCAAAATTAGTTATTTAAATCACATTTTTTCAAACAACCTAAAATCGTTCAATAAATAAAAAAGATTCTCAATAATTGGATTTTTTGTAATTAAACTTTACACTAAAATAGCTCTTTACAAAGATTTATTGCTTACAACAAAGATTTATTGCATTTTATGAGTATTTTGGTTGCTGTTGAAGCATCATTTTTGCTTGCTAAAAAGTGGAATTACGTAAACGCGATTTCTGCTAAGATGTAAAATGACCACAGCGATAAAGCTGGTAGGGAACACCAATGCGATGGTGTTCTTTGGAGTCGATATTGCAAGTAATTTGACTGGAAAGTGCAACTTGCTGCGGATAATCTCGGCGTCGGAGTCCGGGACCAACAACCCATAAATTCAACTTAGATGTTGCAGGTGCAGGCAGTTGAGAAAGTTGTTGCCAGACAGAAGAAAAGTTTGGCGATTGTTTGAAAAAAGCCAAATTATCAGATCCCACGCCAGTCCGCTCAAGTCGAGAGACCCGCCCACGCGGCTGACTCCCCAACCCCTCTTTCCAAGGGGGACTTATCTTTTTCATTCCCATGCTCTGCATGGGAATGAATTCTAGAGGCTCTGCCTCCTTAATTGAGGTTCGAGGCAGAGCCTCAACGAGTGCATTCCCAAGTTGAACCTGGGAACGAGAGACCTGGGAAAGAGAAAAAGAAGAGAAAGGAGGAATTTTATCGCTTCTAATTTTTTCTAGAGCTAAGGCAAAACTTAAACCCAAGGCGACATCTTGATAATCTCTGTATCCTACTACAAGCATCAGCGGAACCGAGGGTTCTTGGTTCATTTTTTGAGCGACTTTCTCTGGTAAGAAAGGTTTTTGGAAAGCCAAATTGTCAACTACAAAAACACAACTAAGAACACCAACTAATAAAAAAATAAATATTGACTTTTGACTTTGAACTTTTGAATTTTGACTTGGACTAAAGCTGGCTGCGATTAAGGCGCAAAAGCTAGGGTAATATACAAAGTTATAGCGAGGAACCAAGGTGATATCTTTATGTAATAAATAGACAATAGCAAAAAATTCTAATAATACAAACCCAGAAAAACTTAAAAGGGTTAGCGTAGCTAGATGTGTTGTTGGTTGACGCCACAGTTTTTTTAAATTATTGAAAACTTTCTTCCCAACCCATATGCCAAACACAATCATGAAAAATCCAGATACAACTTCAATTGGATGAACCTGATTTTCTACGGGTAAAGCAATTACCATCACCAACCAGCCAATCAAGGTTTGATATATCGGTGAAATGTGATTTGGAGAATGCAGCCAATCGGTTTCTGTACGATTAAAATGACTCAATATTATCGACAACCAGGGGAGGAAACTAATTGCAATACCGCTGGTAGATAAAATTAACCCTAGCCAAATTTGACGGAAGTTTGAGATTTTTGCTTGACTCGAATACATCAGCACAAGTATGGTAAAAATTTGCGCTGCTAAAGCCAGAATAAAAAAGTAGTGAACGTAAAGACCTATAATATTAAGAATTGCCCATCCCAGCCAAACCCCAAATCTTACCTTTGCTAAGTGCAAAATATCCCGTTGAATTTGGATTAACCCTAATAAAGCTAAAGCAATCAGCAACATGGGCAAAGTGTAATGTCTTGCTTCTTGGGAAAGGTAAACCGCAAAGGGAGAGACAGCCATCACAAAAGCTGCTATTAACCCAGATGTTCTTGAAAAGGCAATACGATTGAGATAGTACATTGCGACAATCGCGCACATGCCAAATAAAGCTGATAGCGATCGCATTTTTTTCACCCAATCTTGTCCTAGGGGAATCATCGACTCCAACCAACTGTGCATCCCACAAAAAAACAGCGGCGGATGGGTAGACTGTTTGGCAATGTTTGTAGCAATTTGCGGACAACTTACCCCAGACTGAAAAGTAAAAATTTCCTGGATGCGTCCAAGGGGGAACACCACATCTAAAGGTACGTCATTGTAAGTTTTGCCCAAACTGAAGATAGCAGTAATCACCTCATCCATCCACAGCGGTTTTAAATCCAAATGCCAAAAGCGCAAAACAGTACCCAACGCGATCGCACTCGCTAAAATTAGATAATGTAAAAAAAATTTCCGATTTTTCATTTTGGGCTTTTTGGTTTTTGGATATTCGTTTTAAATTAATATTGATAACCCACAACCGTACTTCAAATCATCTTTTGAAATATTGAATGTGTCCTTGATATGTATTGAACATCACCCTTAAAACTTCAAACACGAATTCTCACCTTTCTACAAAACCCAACTCCTAACTCAAGACTCCTAACTCAAGACTCCTAACTCCACGCCTGGGCGGCTCAACACTATATATATGTCAGACACCAATTTTAATAACCGAGTTGCCAATCAAGCTTACTCCCCAGAATTAACTATAGAATCGCCTGCTTCTGTTCGTTCTACAGGTGCAATAAACATTCGTAACAGTTTGCGTCCTGGACAGCAACAAATGGCTGATTGGGATTGGGGTCCCTTAGCTGTTTCCGCTGTTCCCGGTGCTGGCAAATCCACCGGAATGGCAGCAGCAGCAGCGATCGCGATCGCGCGTCAATATCAAATTTCCACCAACTCGCGTTCCAAAGCCCGTCGTCAATTAGTTGTCGTTACCTTCACGCGATCGGCTGCTGCCAATATTAAAGCCAAAATCCGCAAATATTTAAGGGATGATTTATCCCTACCCCCCACTGGCTTTGTTGTTCATACCCTACACGGTTTGGCATTAAACATCGCCAGTCGCCATCCCAATTTATCCGGCTTGCAGCTAGAAGACGTCACATTAATTACACCAAATCAAAGCCACCGTTTAATCCGAACTGCCGTTGAACAATGGATTGTCAATTATCCCGGACGTTATTCCCGATTGCTAGAAGGTATCCAATTTGACGGGGAAGAAACCGAAAGATTGCGTCGTCAATCAGTATTGCGAACAGAAGTATTGCCAGATTTAGCAACAACCGTAATTCACGAAGCCAAAAGTTCGGGTTTATTGCCAGAAGACTTGCGGGAATTGAGCAAACAAACCACAGACGAATATGCAATATTAAGCGTCGCCGCCGGCTTGTACGAACAATATCAAAACTTAATGCGATCGCGCGAATTTATCGATTACGACGACATGATTTTAGCTGCATTGCGCGTATTGGAAAATCCCAGCGCCAGACGTATCGAGCAAAATCAGGTTTTCGCCGTCTTTGAAGACGAAGCCCAAGATTCCAGTCCCCTGCAGACGCAGTTATTGCAAACTTTGGCAAGCGAAGCAGAGGAGGGGGAGATAGGGGCGACGGGTGTGGGAGGAGAAGGAGGACGACTTGGGGCGACGGGTGTGGGGGCGACGGGTGTGGGAGGAATTTCTCCCTTGTCTCCCCCCTCTCCCTTATCTCCCCCCTCTCCCTTATCCCCCCCCTCTCCCTTATCCCCCCCCTCTCCCTTATCTTCCAATTCCCCAATCAACTTGGTGAGAGTTGGTGACCCCAACCAAGCGATAAATTCTACCTTTACTCCAGCCGACCCGATTTATTTTCGGGAATTTTGCTCAGAATGCGATCGCATCGGAAGATTGGCGACAATGGATCAAGCCGGTCGAAGTTCCAGAATCATTATCGAAGCTGCTAATTTTACCCTTGAATGGGTAAACAGCTTTTATGCAAGCAGACGGGTGTGGGCGACGGGTGTGGGCGACGGGCGTGGAGAAATTATTCAAGAAAACTCCCCCCCTCTCCCCATCTCCCCCCCTCGCCCCTTATCCCCACTCCCTGGGGGCCCCCCCTTCCCCATCTCCCCCTCTCCCCTCCCCTTCCGTTTCCAGAAAATTCGCCCTGTTAACTTCGATGACCCGCAACCGGATGCTAACCCCGCGCCCTTAGGACGGGGACTGGAACTTTATACCCCTCGCGACATTCATCACACAGTGGAATTGCTGAGGGAAAGAGTCATCCAAATATTTGCCCTCGACCCAACAAACACCCGTGCAGCGGTGTTAGTGCGAGAAAATCGTCAGGGAAGATGGCTGTCATCAGCCCTGGCGCCAATTTGCAAAGAGCATAAAATTACACTTTACGACGTCGGAGAACGCGATCGCCGTTCTCACGTACCGGAAGAAATTTTAGCACTGCTGCAATTATGCGATCGCCCCCATTCTCCCGATTACCTCAAAGCCGCCCTAGAAGTATTGGTACAACGCCAGTTAATACCCACCCAAGACCTCAACGCCCTCGCCTCTCTACCAGAAGAATTTTTATACCCTGGTCCTCTAGCTCCACCCCAAGCAGAACCAGTGCAAAAAGCCGCACGCTTGTGTCGTAGTTTACTTCGCGCCCGGTTAGAATTACCGCTTTACCAACTAATTTCCTTTATGGCTTTAGCGTTAAATTACGACCAAGCAGAACTTGCAACAGCAGACAAACTCGCAGAAAGGGTAAACCAGCAAATCGCCGGTAACAGTTCAATCGGGGCGATGCTGGGTGCATTAAGCGAAATCGTCAGTTCCGAACGCTTTGAACCCGTGGAAACAGAAGATTTAGAAGCTCGTTACACCCGTCCCGGTCAACTTACCATAATTACCATGCACAAAGCCAAAGGACTGGATTGGGACTATGTATTTATCCCCTTTTTGCACGAAAATTTGATACCAGGTAGATTTTGGGTACCTCCCCAAAGCCAGTTTTTAGGCGACTTTACCTTATCAGAAGTAGCACGCGCTCAAATTCGCGCCGCACTCCACCGTCAATCGATTTTACCCAGCACCACCACCGCTTGGGAACAGGCAAAAAACCTCAAAACTGCCGAGGAATACCGTTTACTCTACGTTGCCATGACACGGGCAAAACGGCTGTTATGGATGTCTGCGGCACAGAAAGCCCCATTTACTTGGAGTAAACCAGAGAACTTGCAAGAACAAGCTCCTTGTCCCGTGTTTGGGGCATTAAAACGCCAGTTTCCCGAATATGTAGTTTCTTTAACGACAGCGCGAAGTTAACTACTTTTGTGCTGGCGTTTCAACATTGAGCCAGCACCCAACACCCCTAAAGCAAACATCCCTAAGGCGCTAGAAGGTTCAGGAATTCTAGCTACAGCTGTAAGGGGTTCAGGAATTGTCAGAGCAGTTGTAGGAACAATGCGCGAGGGAGCAATTAATCCGGGGGTGGTGATTTCTAGACTGGGAACACTAAAAGTTGATGACTCTTGCAGCGACACCCCTCCAAAATTTTGAGCGCGGATGCCTAAACCCACAATTGAATTTCCATTACTGAGCAAATTTTTGACGAAAGGAGTCACATCAAATTTGAGGAAATCACCGACAGCAGCTGAGGAAATATCAAAAGTACCCAACAGCGTCGCCCCTTGAAAATCAGACGCTTCAGCTATCCCGTTACCAGCGTAGCCATATATACCAAGAGTATTAGGATTTTCGCTTTTGTTCACCCCAAGTCCATTGACTTGGCGGCTAGCAAGTCGAACCCGAAATTTGGCAGTTTCAACATCACTTGGGGGAACAAGAAAACTGCTGATATCAAATTCGACCAACGCAGCTGCTTCGCCTTGGCTGCCGCGTATTACATTATTAAATGTAGGGAATACTTCATTGCCCAAGCCGTCAAATACACCGCTAGAACCACCATCTATCACTTCAAAATCAACCTCTGGATCGGCAATAGCAAAAGCAGCGGCTTTTACCTTTTCGCTTACCAGCAGGCTAAAACAAACGCTCATCGCTGCCATTAGGGGCAACTTTTTCATTTTTATGAAAGTAGACATAGCAGACACAACCAATACTTTAGGTATGAAAGCTTATTGTAGAAATACTTAAGAATTACCAATACTGTAAATAGGAAGATTTAATTGGTATTTAAATTTGCTATGAAAACTAATTTCTTCAGTGTTATTACTAATAGTAATAATAGAGATTATGTGTAATAAAGTTATTCTCTAAAAATAGACAAACGAGTATTTGCTCGCCAAAACCTTGTAAATCAAGCACAACATCAATGTTGGGTATTGTTCACCCGACAATTATTTTTGTATATATTTGGTTTATTTATTGACATCTACTTAATTGAACGGGAACTATCGAATGTAAATATTAGTCCAGCATTATTAATATCGTGTTGGGTTCATGGTTGATGGTTCATGGTTCATTGTTCATTGTTCATGGCTCATTGTTCATGGATTTTAGATTATGAAGCTTTAACAATTAACAATCAACAATTAACCATTAACAATTAACAATTAACCATTAACCATTAACAATTAACATCTACGTCAAAAAGCAATCTAAACAGACAAATTACTGGTTTAACTTTAGGATTATTACTGCTGAATATTGTATTTACACAATCTGCTTGTGCTTCTTTGATTGCGCTGCCATTTCAACAATATAAATGCTTGCCGAGCAATAGAAAATTAATTGATATTGTCAGCGCACAGGCAGTTAATTCCAATACGGTAAAACGAGTGACAATCAGACAAACGCTAAATAAATTAAAAGCATATTGCAATCAAAAAGGCAAGTTAGTTGATAGAAAAGGCAAAGAAATTTCTTTTTATGATTTAACTGGTTGCTGGGGTAATCCTCCTGCTAATTACCAAGAAATTTTCACGAAGCAAAATGCAAAACTCAAAAAAATAAATGCATCTTATAACGTGATTAAAATGACGTGTAATACTTCAGGTTATCCCTATCCTTAAAACCCTTTGCCTTTTCCATCACTTCTTAGATATACATCCTCTTGCTATCAGTATAAGCAAGAGCGATCGCTTCTGAAATATTCCGCCTCCTCAAAATGCATCTTCAAATAATCTCAAAATAATAAGCAAAGCCAAAATTCGCTCTTATATAGCGCTTCTGGGTTGGATGCAATACACAATCCCAAGCAGTAGAGACAATTCATGAATTGTCCCGGAGATCCCAATGTATTTGGCGCAAGTAAGAACCGCCATATTCAACTATATCGACGCCATCGCTGCGCTGTTTCCCCTATGGTGGCATTTACTTGACAAAGAACATATTTTATGTTTATGTGGATTGTCGCAATCAATCAGCAAGTATCCAAGTATCAAAGACCAAATACTACCAACACCGCCTTACAATATTTAAATCTTTTGATTAAGTCTGAGTGCAGGAATTATTTATAAATGCAAATAGCTCAGAAATGGTTAGCTGAAAAAACTAATCAGTCAGTGTTTTCTTTACTGGTTGGGGGACTGCTGTTTCGATCTGCAATTGCTTTTTGGCTCTACCCTACCTTTGATGAAGCTTACTACTATCTTTACACCCTGCATCTGGACTGGAGCTATTTTGACCATCCGGTTTTTGTGGCGCTGACAACTGGTTTTGGTCCGTGGTTGACTGGTGTAGTTTCTCAATTCACGATTCGTCTGGGAACGCTAATTTTACACACAGGTAGTTTGCTGCTGTTGTATTTAACTAGCAAAAAACTATTTTCTGCCAAAGCTGCTATTCTAACTTTAGCGATCGCTACCATAACTCCAATTTTTCAAATTGGCTTTGGAACTCTAACTCTACCCGACAGTCCGCTGATGTTTTTCTGGTCAGCCAGTTTATATTGTGCAGCTTGTGAATTTTTTCGCCCGCTTTGCACTCAAAAACACAGCGAGTTAAATAATGAATCCCACTCGTCTAATTCGTCTAATTTATACCTCCCCAGTTACCGTTTAGCAATCCTTGGTATCCTCGTTGGATTAGCCTGCTTAAGTAAATATCACGGTTTTGTTTTGGGCTTTGGGTTAATGGGTTTTTGTTTAACCAATCGGCGTTATCGCTGTGTTTTGCACTCTTCTTGGGCATGGTTGGGGCTAGGCTTATTTCTGATCACCATTTCCCCAACTTTGTTGTGGAATATACAGCATGATTGGGTATCTTTTCGGTTTCAATCAGAACGAGCGGTGCCCAAGAGCGGTTACAATTTGCTGAGTGTAGTAGGCGTCTGTTTGGCTGGGGTAGCTTACATGTTCCCAACCATCGGATTTCCGCTTTGGTCGGTGAGTTTGCGAGCGACACTAACTCGAACAATTCAACTTTTTTCTCAGAAGTCACTAACCTACAAAGAAAATTTTAAGTCCAAAGAGCTATTGATTTTATGGGTGTCTTTGCCCCTAATTTTAGGTTTTACCCTTATGGGAGGATATCGGCAAATTTTACCGGCTTGGTCAATGCCAGGATTTTGGGGGATAACTTTATTGTTAGGGAAACAGGCGGTTATTTGGCAGCAGCAATCTCCACGTCAGGTGAGACGATGGCTGTTAGGTTCGGGAATGGCGATCGCTAGTATTTTACTGGTTGTCTTGCTGCATTTGACAACAGGAACACTGCAAAAGCCCAGCCAATACGCTGTTATGGGAGGATTCTTACCTGCTAAAAATGACCCTTCTACAGAATTAATTGATATTCAACAACTGCGGCGGGGTTTTGCCCAATCTCCTGTTTTCAGGGCGGCGTTACAAAAGTCTAGCTTTATATTCACCAATCGCTATTACATCGGCGGACCAATCGCCATGTCCCTGAAACCGATAGCTAACATCCCGATTACTTGCTTTGATATTGGCAAGGATTTGCGCGGCTTTGCTTTTTGGTCAAAACCCGATGAATGGTTGGGGAAAGATGCATTATACATTACGACTGCTCCTTTTAATTTGAGAACAGACTTAATGGCTAGCTATCGAAGTTATTTCAGCAGCGTAACTGAGATTGAAACGATACCGATTCGACGCGGTGGGGAAGTTATTAACATGATTTATGTCTATCAGGCGAAGACACTGTTAAAACCCTATCCTCGGTCTTACGGAATTTGACGAGAAAATTTACAACTATTGAACCATGAGAGAAGTAAATTATGCCGCAATGAGCGATCACGAATTGAAGGGATACATTCTTACCCACCGTCATGACCAAGAAGCATTCCATGCCTATATGGATCGGCAGCGTTCTTGTGCCCATGAAACTGCTATAAAATTAGACGATCCAGCAAGGTAAGAGAAGATGCGATCACTGATTACTGCACAACTAGGCTGCGATCGCTAGTTCAAAGAATGCCGAAATTTTCTGTATACAATTCTATAAAAAACCTAAAAAGCCCCACCGACAAGCAAATGGGGCTTTTGACTACAAAACAAAACTCCCTGAAATACAGGAGTTGCGGTAATTGCTTATGGTAATTTTTCCCAAGGTGAAGGAATTGGCGTTGTTGAAATTACCTCTTGTGCTACCAACTTGATCGCAATCTTCCCACAAGTAGGACATCTCACCTCTAAATCCTGTACGGGGGGAAGTCCATTACATTCGCTCAATAGCCCCTGGTGACAGCGATAACACTCGTAGAAAATCCGGGTAATAGGTTTGTCACAGTCCATAATGCGAACGTGCTGACACGGCTGAGGAGGTGGCTCTACATAGAGCTTAGGTTTTTCATAAGTTTTCGGTTCTGACGGCTTATTGGGATTTGGTTTTTGTGGGTTCATGGTTTCCTCTGTTTAATTAACTGTCTGAGGTTCGACTCAATTGGGATTACTTCGCGTGATAATTCCCTCATAAAAGCATCAATCGGAATTAAAAAATCGATGTTACCGCACAAAGTGAAACATTCGGCAATGACAGCGGCGCTAGATGCTACGGATGGAAATATCAGGAAGGTGCAAAAAATGAGTCTTCATGCAAACCCAAGAATGCTGATAATTTCTGGTGGCGACACTAATAAAGACTTGTGCATTCTTTGGGATTTTAATACCTTGAAGATACATCGCTCCATTCCATGCCCCCTGATTTTTTGCCCTCTCCACTAACGCTTTTGTGCCAGTTGAGCATGCGATCGCGGCTATTTTCTCCTGTGATGAATGATGATATTAAGGCAGAAGAGTGTACCATAATACTTAAACGATTTTAATCCGAGCAAATTGGCTTGGGACAAGTTAAATATTAAATCTATAGAAATCTACAAAGAAAGGCAGAGGGCAAAGGGCAGAGGGCAAAGGGCAGCCGGAGCTGAGGGCAGAGGAGCCACTGCGGTGCCGGGGTTCCCCCGGTTGAAGCAAGTGGCGTGGCAGAAGGAAGAAGGAAGAATGAAAAAAATGCGTGTTGTGGGTTTCAAGCCCACGCTTGTAGAAACATTTGTTCTGAACACTGCCTGTCTCGGAACAAGGCGTCTTGATTTCAATCCCAAGTTTTTTAAGGGTGGATTCCTTCTGCCTCCAGCAAAGCTGCCTCCTGCCTTCATAAAAGTATACCGGGCGATGGTTGCATGATAAAGCAAAAAACTCTATTTTTAAGACCTATCAGTACAGTTGAAGCAATGTTTTGACATCAGGCACGGGCAGCTTTTGATTATCCAACTTCAAAAATTTAGAAGAAATGTAAAAGGAAGGAATGACCAAACCTGCCGCCATATTTAAACTGCGGGCATTTATAATTACCTGGTTTGGACAACTCATCTCGCTGATTGGCTCCGGACTTACTGGGTTTGCATATGGCGTGTGGGTTTACCAAAAAACAGGCTCAACGACTCTGTTGGGGCTAATTTCTTTGTTTACTACCTTGCCTGGTATAATACTATCGCCAATTGCTGGTGTTCTAGTTGACCGCTGGGAACGACGCTGGACAATGATAGTTAGCAACTCTGTAGCAGCAGGAGTGACGTTGTTGATGGCGTTGCTCTTTTTGGCAAACAGTCTTGATGTTTGGCATATTTATGTTGGCATGTCCGTGATTTCGGTTTGCAGTGGCTTGCAGTATATAGCCTATACCGCCGCGACTACATTGCTGGTTCCAAAACAGCATCTTGGTCGCGCCAGTGGCATGGTACAAATCGGAGAAGCTTCTGCAAGAATTTTCTCACCTGCGCTTGCTGGTATTCTTGTTTCAGCGTTCAAACTTCAGGGCGTCCTTCTAATTGATTTCACCAGTTACCTTGTTGCCGTTGCTACACTTTTAATAGTTCAGTTTCCCAAACCCAAAGCTACAACCGAAGAGAAATCGGAAAAAGATTCGCTGTTGCGCGAAGCTTTTTATGGCTGGAATTATGTTGTGGCGCGTCCTGGACTGATGGGTTTGTTAGGATTTTTCGCTATTGGCAATTTTGTATTGGCAATGGCTAGTGTATTAATTACACCAATGATTCTGGCTTTTGCTTCACCCGCAGTGCTTGGGAATGTGCTGTCTTTGGGAGGCAGCGGGATGTTAATTGGTAGCGTGTTAATGAGCGTGTGGGGTGGTCCGAAGTACCGCATGCTTGGCATGTTTTACTTTGGACTTTTACAAGGAGTTTGTGTAATTCTCATCGGGTTACGCCCTTCAATACCACTAATTACAGCGGGCACCTTTGGCGTTTTTTTTACAGTCCCAATTATTGCTGGCTGCAGTCAGGCGATTTGGCAAAGCAAAGTGTCGCCAGAAGTGCAGGGAAGAGTTTTCGCAGTGCGGCGAATGATTACTTGGTCAACTTTCCCACTTGCTTATCTTTTGGCTGGACCGTTAGCTGATTATATCTTTGAGCCACTTTTGGCTGGTAATAGCCCCTTAGTCGGCAATATCGGCAGAATTACCAGCGTTGGAGCAGGGCGGGGCATTGGTTTATTATTTATGGTGCTGGGAACACTGACAGTTGTGGCAATTCTTTGCAGTTATCTATATAAGCCCCTGCGAATTGTTGAGAAAGAACTCCCCGATGCAATTCCTAATGATTAAGGCATTGGACAGTGGGAGAGAGTTATGAGTTATGAGTTATGAGTTACTCGTTTTGAAGTGAAAAATTCGCGCATTCAAAACCGCGAAGCGTTGCAAGCCTTGCGAAGCAATCTCAAAATTCATAACTTTCTTCATCCCCCTCTCCCCCTCTGCCCCTCTCCCCCTCTGCCTTTCTTGCTCAAGCGCTAATTGTTTGTTTGTACAATAAATTGCGAGTTGCTACCATCCCTGCAACCAAACGTTCCATTTCATCCAAGGTATGCAGGGCATTAACTGTTATCCGCATCCGGGGTTTGGCTACAAACCAAATCGGAGATACCCAAATACCGTGGTCTTTCATGAGTTGTCTGCCGAAAATCTTGGGATTAATCTCTGATGGTAAAAGTACTGGTATCACGTTTGTCTCGCCAACTGCCAGAAAATCATGTTCTGCTAAACGCGATCGCAAGTAACGTGTATTTTCCTGAAGTTTTGTCACGAGTTCGGGATATTTGCGAACTTGACGGATACTTTCTAAAGCTGCTGCTGTGGTTGGCGGTGGTAAGGAAATTGTGCCTATTGAGGTCGGAGAAACATTTAACAGCGGTTTTAACTCTGCAATGTGGGTGCTAACTGCAGCTCCAGCTGAGGCGGCAAATTTAGAAAATGTGGTCATTATTAGCGGCACTACACCCCGTGCGATCGCGTCTCTTGGTAAAATGTCAAAATGCTCGTAAATACCTCTTCCTGTCGCACCGATCGCACCGCTAGCATGAGCCTCATCCATGACTAATACGCTGCCTTCATAATTTTGCAGCACATCAAGCATTTGGGGCAAAGGTGCAATATCGCCATCCATTGAAAATACGGCATCGGAGACAACCAAAATCCGCTCGTTATTTCGCGCATAGCGATGGAGTTTGCGAGATAAATCTTCGACATCACAATGGCGGTAAGCTTTGACTCTAACTCGAGGACTGTGACTAAATACTTTGCCGGAACGCGTTCCAGCATTGACAACTGCTGATACAATACAGCCATGATTCAAAACATCGGTGAGAATCAAAGTTTCTCGGGTATTTTGAAATCCCGGTACTGGAATTGCCAAATGACAAAAGGCATCCATTAAGGCTTGCATTGCCATCCAAGCATTTAAAAATAGCTGCGTGTGAGAAAGATGTTTAAATGCGGAAATTTCATCTTCTAACTGTTGGTGCAAGTCTATGCGTCCGCTTAAAACCGAACACGAACTATTAGATGTTCCGTATTTTAAAATCGCATCAATCGCAGCTTGCTTAACCGCTGCTTCTTGAACTAGTCCCAAAACATCATTTGTGCAGAAACTCAAAACTGTTTGATGTTCACCAGTCGCCGTGTCTTGTATATCAACTAAATTACCTTGTTTTTGAAGACAAATATACTCGTCTGGAGCAAGACCACTTTCATACCAGCGTTGAACATATTCTTTAATAACTTCCACTCTTTTCACTCCTTCAGCTTTTTCCAGATAGCCTATTGCTTCTGCCTTAATTGCAGACTTTTGCGGGTTATATAGCGTTATATATTTTGTTATCCAGATTTGAAAATAACACCAATTTTCAAAAAAAATGCGACAGATGACTTGTTGAAATCATTGCATAATGAAGATTTTACAATCCCAAATCTCAAATCTAAAATCCAAAATGGTATAAGCTGCACGACGTAATAATAAAAATTAAATGAATTGGTTTTAACAGCCTTTAATACACTTGGCTTCATTGGATTTAATTTTATTGAATTAAATTCGGTTTTCAAGCAGGCGATCGCCAACGAAATTAAAGATATATCTAGCAGTCCGCCCATCAATTGTAAAATAAATACTCTCTCTTCTCCTCCTCTGCTTTCTCTCTCTTGGAAAGTTCCGATCGGAGGAAACCTCCGCTCGGACTTTCCGCTGCGCCTTGGCGGTTAATTAAAAAAAATAATTTCACAAATCAGATATAATTGGCATATTTCTAAGTTTTAGTTTCCATTACTTTGTGGTTGACCAAAAAAGAATGAAGGATGAAAACAATAAATCATGTTGCCACCGCTACTCAATTTATTGATAGCGCCTAGAGCAAAAATACAAAAGCTGCTTTCTTTTGTAGCGTTATTATTCCAAGTCCCGAACAACATAATAGAGGTCTTAACTTCATACTTCATACTTCATCCTTCATCCTTCAGATGACTGGATTTTTGCATAAATTGTTCGTACTGCCGAATAATTAATCGCTGAATCGCAATAATTGCTGGATTAATTTCAACATAACGCCGTTGAGGATTAGCTAAATAAGTTCGCTGTTCGCTTTCAATCATTTCGATATCTTGGGCTAAAAATTTCAACAATACAAAGCGCGGGAGTATATTTTGCAGTAATGGCTTTATCGGCTGAAGTATCCATTGAGGAAGGCGAAGTTTAAAAAAGAATAAAGCAAAAGACCTACTTTCCGTTGGTCCCACAGGTAGCCGCATCAAATATAAACTAGAAACTCCTTGCAAAGAAGTGTAATAGTGGGGATAGCGATATTGGACGCACACGGGTAATGTTGTGACTGCATCAGCGCGATCGCTTAAACCTAAAAACTTGGCAATGCGACCTTTATAAGAAACTTGATATTCAGCCGAAACGCTTGCATCTGTTTCTTTCAAACTTATTAAAACTGGATTAAACCAACCCTGCAAATTTTGGTGTAAAAAACCATGAAAGACATCCATTGTATTCTCATTACATATTGAAAAATGTGCCTGAAAGTGAGCCGAAACAGGCACCATAAGTAAATCCGGCTGGTCAAATTCTGGAATAGACGGTGGCTGACAAGTATTTGCCAAAGCGCGATCGCCTGGGAAAATCCAGATCAGATTGTATTTTTCCTGAATTGCATAACTGCGGGCTTGGGCGCGGGGTAATTTTTGTTCTGGAGATAGATAGGGAATACCCACGCAATCGCCATTACCATTAAATTCCCAGCCATGATAGCGACAAGCGAGATTGCATCCTTGAACTTTTCCCTTGTGCAGCGCCACACCCTTGTGGGGACAAGCATCTTCTAAAGCGTGTAACTGTCCTAGGACATCGCGGTAAATAGCGATCGCCTCAAGCCAAATTACCACGGGCAAAATCTCACCAACTTTTAGCTGATTTGCCCAAGCAACGGGATACCAGTAATTCGGGTTAATGCCCACCTCGCGGACATGTTTTTGAACTGTTTGGCTTTTTAGGGTCGTGGCTAGTTCCATTTATTGCTCGTCCCTCTATTGCTTTTTTAATCGAAGATGGGCTTTGTGTAGGAAATTGGCTCAATAATTTTACTATAATCGGCGGTATTTTAAAAAGGATGAAGGATGAAGGATAAAGGATGAAAAAATAAAAATTGCATCCCAGCCCAAAGAAACTTCCGTGGAGGATATTTCAAGTACAAAGCACAATTTTTCAATCCTCCGGATTCATCCGTGGGTTGTACTTCAGCCTTCATCCTTCATCCTTAATACTTTAGATTACTGGGGTATTTTGTTATACTGACACAATTTTCAGTCCAATCATTGTATTATTTTTCTCAACAATAATGTTTATAGATTTTATAACATCTGTATAACATCTGTTAATTTTTGCTGAGTTTTTTGGTATTTTTTTATGTTTGGCATTTCTGAAATATGATACTAATTAGTAGGTAGTAGTAGTAGTAGTGTGTAGTAGGTTGGGTAAAACGTAGACGCCGGAGGCGGCTTGCCGCAGGGTAGTGGAACCCAACTTTCACGTCCGGTTTATGTTGGGTTTCGCTGCGCTTCACCCAACCTACAATTTATAATTCCTAACTCCTAACTGCTAACTGCTAACTATGACTAATTACTTAAATCTTCTGGCAATCTCACCTCGTCTTGAACTGGTAAACCAGCAAGAAAATTCCGGTCTTCACTCACATGAGGAAATTTCAATTGAGAATCGGGAATTCCTCTTTGTAACTGGCGTTGGCGAATAATTGCAAAGCTACCAGCAGATAAAATCCTCAGTCGAGGGGGAGGAATGGTATCTCGCCGACTTATTTCATAATGGGTGTTAAATTCCTTTAACTTCCTATCAAAACTTGTTAACAATACTTGAGGTTTTTCCAGTTTATAACCAGCAGCTAATTCAATATTTACTAAATAACGGGCTGGAAAATCTTTTTCAGATAAGGTAATGCAAAAATCTTCTAAATGTAAGTTAAATTCTTGTTGGATTGCTTGCATAACTTGAGTCACGTGAAACTCTGTTGTTTTCTCGGTTGTAGAAGAAACAAAACCACCGCGACGGTAACGAAATACAATCAACGGCGCTGTGTGATAAAAACCTACAACTTCCACAACATCGCCAACGTCGTAACGATAAAAACCACCATAGTTAGTACTTAATATTCGATAGCATTCTCCGACTTTAACTTCTGTCGCCAGTAAAGTTTTTGGATGTTCTTCTTCCCATTGGTCTTCAGGGATAAACTCAAAAAAAGCGCTTGTAACTGCGAGAACAGAAGCATCTTGATTAACATCTGGATAGATGCTAAACATACTTTCTGCTGATGAGTAAACTGCCCCAAATATCGGTGTATCTTCAAAGTAACTTGGGAATCGCTCAAAATAAAAATCTGATGTTCCCCCGCAGGCGGTAGCAACAAAAGACATCTGCGGTAAAGCAAGTTTCGGGGTAAGTCTTCCTTCTGATTTCAGAATTTCTCGCAATTGGGCGGCGCGAGTTGGATCTGCTGACCATTGTCCCTCTAATTGAGCGCGAATTTCTGGTTCTAATTTGAAATTCTGGGCAATTGTCCCTTTTTCGATATCCCAAATTAATTCTTCAGCATATTGCTCTAAATAATTGCAAGTTCGTAAAATTAACATGGGAAAATTAGCTAAAGCGCCTCGCATTGATAAATCGCGTAAAGCAAATAACCAGCAAATATAATGACGCGTTAGACTATCCTGAATTTGTAGAGTTTCATCAGGATGGGCAAAAAACTGCTTGTAAAGACGCTTATCCATGCGGAGAACCCCAGCGCTGGATGGTCCGTACTCGATACCGCCGCTGGTGCGTCCCCATAGCTGCGTCGAGTTAGTAATCAGCATTTTGCCAAATTTGAGCTTTCGCTTCTGTAACGCCTCAGCCAGAAAACCAATGCTAGTGAGAGTCGCCTGTCGGGTAATATTTTGCGATCGCCTGGTTGTGGGGATCATCTTCTTTTTCCCCGTGGAACCACTGGTCAAAGTCATGTAGACCACAGGTTCCGGTGTCAGAATATTTGCTTCACCTTTGGCAATGCGATCGGTATAAACTTCATAGCTACTGTAAGGTAAAATCGGAATTCGCTCTTGAAATTGCTCAATGGTTTTAATATTTCTTAACCCATATTGCCGACCATATTCAGTATCTTGATGAGCCAGCAACAAGCTGCGTAATAACTGCTCCTGTACTGCAAAGGTCGAGCGAGTTTGTTTAACGAAATTAACTTTAACTTGTTTGGCAGCAGCAGTTAGAAGTGAAACTAAAAAGCTTGTCATTCGGGTTTTGCAACAATCAGAGTTTTTTCATTCAATCGCTTCGTTTGACAATATCTAGGTTAAAATGCCACATGACATCGGTAGATTTAACTGTATCAGCTTTGCGATCAATTTAGAACTACCGAAAACAGCAAATGAAATTATCTGATTAAAAAGCCGATGACATGAATGGCACTAAATTTACATTTGTTTAGAACAAGCTTGCAGCAACAATGGTAGATTAAATTAGAAAAGCTGTAAGGAGAAGAATTAGTGCTCCTGTTAACGAAGCTTTCCGTAGGAATAGCCTGTTTTGCCCTGGCGTTCATACTGGCGAGTTTGGTGGAATACTGGTTACATCGCTTAATGCACATTTCGCCGCGAATTGGCAAACGTCACCGCGATCACCACCAACGCAATGAAGGACAGGGGGTGCTGTGGGAGTTTCGAGATTATATCAGAGGCAGCATTATAGTGATGTTTCTGATGTTCTTGCACTCTTGGGAAGCTGGAATCGGTTGGTTCCTAGGCGGACTAGTTTATGCTGCATTTTCAGCTTATGCCCATCAGCTACAGCATGAAAACCCCACGAAATGCTTTTGGATGAAAATGCCAGTTCATTACGTACATCACAAGTATGGTATGTGGCATCATAACTTTGGTCTGGCAGTAGATTGGTGGGATCGGATTTTTGGTACCTACAAGCCTGTAGAATGGCTCACAGAAGAGGAACTTAAGCAATCTGAACGAGGATATTTGCAACTGCGGTGGCATTAAAAGCACATGGTTGATGGTTAATTGTTCATGGTGAGCCAGCGCGGCCAAGAGGGGGTTTCCCCCATGAGCGACTGGCGTTCATAGCGAAGGGGTTGATTGTTCATTGTTGATGGTTGATTGTTGATGGTTCATAGTTGATGGATTTTTAGCTATAAACCACTACCCACTAACAATTAACAGTTAACAATTAACAATTAACATCCACACCGATAGCATGAGTACTCACCGGGACATGCAAATTTTTCTGATCAGGCGTGATTTGGAGGATAATCGCTTTGAACTACTTCCAAGAGGCAAAAGCTCACTTTATCGCAAGTCATCAAAATCCAATCAATCAGGTTTTGCACCACTTAACCAACATTTTAGCGATCGCTGCTATTATCTTGCTTTTCTACGACTGGCGATTGACACTTATTTGTTTGGTGCTAACTCAAGTTTTTGCCTTAGGCGGACATGCATTCTTTGAGAAAGTGCGATTCGTTGTTTAGTGAATCACGGTAACTCATATCTTGCACCTCTGCGTACAAACTCAGGCAACGTAAAAGGATGCGCGATAAAGCTACCTTATTTTTATAGGCTTTTATCGCTAAATCAAGGGTTTTGGCTGAATACTGAGTAATTAAATTACATCTATTTTTATTGGTGCAAGATGTGAGGTAACCAGTCCGTACATAACTAAACCAGCCTACAAAGGCTGAACTCTCAGATTGATGTAGGTGTAAGTCCTACCAGCAAGGTTCATGCTTGACTCCTTAACTGCCCACACCGAGTAGACTCGTTTATCTACAGAGTGAAGCTGGGAACAGGGCGCAATCAGACTACCGTTATGGGTGGACACTGGCGCTAATAGGGGGTTCCTACGGTAAAACAGATGCCTAGAAAAGTGACCTAAAGAAATGCGGGGCATATTCCAAAAAAGCCCGACTTTATCAGAGCTAATCCCCGCCGCATTTTTTTCTCAATAGCGGTAAGAACCTGGGGGTCTGATGGTCAAATTGGCACTACCTAACGGAACAATCAATCATCTGAGGGAACGAATAAAAACGAATCAAAGGTCTTGGGGCGGTCGAACCCCAGGTAGGTAAGACGAGATACGGAACTCCCTTGATTCGGGTAGGATGCGGCGTAATTGCTGCAAGGTATTCAGAAAACACTTATTAGAGTATGAGCATGATTAGGCACAGTTACGAAGCTAGTGAATCCTGGAAGAATCTACCCTGGAAGAAATTCCGGAAAGATTTATTTCGCCTACAAAGACGAGTGTTTAAAGCAATTAGAGAAGGAAACAAGCGGAAGGCTATGTCACTTCAAAAGCTGATTCTGAAATCCAAGGCAGCTAGATTTTTGGCTATTCGTCAAGTATCTCAGCTAAATGCTGGTAAGAAAACAGCAGGAATCGATGGTAAAAAGTCATTATCTCCCAGAGAACGCTTTGAACTTGAGACAAAGCTGAAAGCATCAGGTAATAACTGGAAACACCAGGGATTACGGGAAATTCCAATCCCCAAAAAAGATGGGACAACCAGGATGCTCAAAATCCCAACTATTGCAGACAGAGCTTGGCAATGCCTTGCAAAATATGCTCTAGAGCCAGCACATGAAGCAACCTTTCATGCAAGGAGTTATGGGTTCAGACCGGGACGCTCGGTACATGATGCTCAGAAAGTCCTGTTCTCAAACCTAAATTCTAAAGCTAACGGCATCAATAAACGAGTCATCGAACTCGATATTGAGAAGTGCTTCGACCGGATTTCACACACCACTATTATGGATAACCTTATTGCTCCTAATGGCATTAAACAAGGGATTTTCCGATGCTTAAAAGCAGGAACAAACCCAGAATTTTCAGAGCAAGGAACTCCACAAGGAGGCGTCGTAAGTCCACTATTAGCTAACATCGCTCTAAATGGGATTGAAAGTATCCACAGATACCACCAGAAGCGGGGCAGAAAGATTACAAATAAAACCCCAAAGGTCTATATTATTGAACCATCAATTCGGTACGCCGATGACATGGTAATAATCTTAAGACCTGAAGACGATGCAGAAGAAATACTTGAAAAAATAGACCAATTCCTAGCAGCAAGAGGAATGAAGGTAAGCGCAAAGAAGACAAAGATAACCGCTGCGACAGATGGCTTTGACTTCCTTGGCTGGCACTTGAAAGTGCAAAGCAACGGGAAATTTAGAAGTACCCCCTCAGTGGACAACTTTAAGAAATTCCGTCAGAAGGTAAAAGCCATAGTCAACAACTCTAATTATGGTTCCAAGGTAAAAGCCGAAAAGCTAGCACCCTTGGTTAGAGGATGGAGAAACTACCACAAGTTCTGCAAAATGGACGGTACACGGTTCTCACTGTGGTTCATCAATAAAAGAGCCTGGAAAGTCTTTAATAAAGAATTAAAGTTAACGCGAGAATCTACAACCGAATTGATCGAAAAAGCGTTTCCAAAGGTTCCTTACTCCGAAAATAGCCACATCAACGTCGCAGGTGAGAAATCCCCCTACGACGGTGATTTAACCTACTGGAGCGAACGCAACAGTAAGTTATATGACAGCGAAACCTCTAAAGCCCTAAAAAGGCAAAACCATACATGTGGACACTGTGGCTTAAAGTTTACAAGTGAAGAACAAGTACACCTGCACCACATTGACGGAAATCATGACAACTGGAAACCTAAGAACCTTCTAGCAGTACATGAATCGTGTCACGATTATATCCACATGGGCAAAAGGGCACAACCCTAAGAATATCGGGAGCCGGATGCACCGAAAGGCGCACGTCCGGTTCTAACTGAGAGGTGCGGGAGATAATACTCCCCATCGACTCAACCAATGAACCCGCTTTTGTCAAGTATCCCGGCATTACCATCTTAGCCTCGTTGAGTTGGTCTTTTGAGAATTGGTTTGGTCTGCGTCAAGCCTGGAAATACTTTAAGCACAAAACTCTTTAACCGGAGAAACCAGCCCTGTCAAAATGACTCCTAAAACCTCTTTTTCTCTCTCTGCGCCCACCGAAGATTTGATGCCTTCGGCAACGCCAAGGGCGAACGGAGGAAACCTCCGCTCAAACTTCTCTCTGCGTCTCTGCGGTTATAAGTTTTATTTATTTAACCTTATTAGGCACAGAGAACACAGAGATAAGAGGCTAAAGAGGAATTTGTAGTCGAAAATTTTTACCCACCTTCAAAGGCTGTCGAAGAAACTTATTGAACCTAGCAAACCTCAGGGCGAAAAACTAATGTATAAAGATTTACTTGTAATTGATGCAGATGCTCATAAGCTAGAAAATCCTTTGGTAATGCGGGATTATATCGAGCCAGAGTATCGCGATCGCATTGGTTTAGTAATTGATAGTTTGGGCGACCAGCGGGCGCGAATTATTGACTTTAATCCGCAAACTGGTAAAAACGACTTTACACGCATGTTCCCTCAACCCCAAGGACTGGGTAAAGGTGGTTTTCGCAACTTGCATCCCGATACAACTTTGGGTGCAATGTTTAACAAAGTGCGAATTGAACACATGAACCAAGAAGGCGTTGATGTCCAAGTGATTTATGGCACGCTGAACTTGATATTTTCCAGCCTTTTAGATAAAGATTTAGCGATCGCTCTTTGTCGCGCTTACAACAACTACATTGCCGATGACTGTCGCGGGTATAATAACCGACTCAAACCAATTGGCGTTTTACCTCTACAAGACGTAAACGCTGCAGTTGCGGAAATGTACCGTTGTGTCAACGAACTAGGGATGATTTCCGTAGCCGTAGCCCCAAATTTGCCAATTCCCCATCCCAAAGCGCCAGATGCTTTCCCGGAAATTCGCACTTGCAAAACAATCAGCCATCCAGACTTTGAACCGCTATTACAAGCAGCTGTAGATTTAGATATTGCAATTGGTATCCACGGCGGACCCGGTTCTTATATGGTGGGTGGTATTTCCGACCACACCGAGACATTTGTTCTTTCCCATATTTTCGTGCAGCGCAACCAACAACAATTGGCTTTAGCGCGAATGGTCTTTGATGGAGCATTTGAACGCTTCCCCAAATTGCGGGTAGGCTTTTTAGAAGGCGGTTGTGGATGGGTTCCCGATCTCGCCCACGCCTTCCACGAACATTGGGAAAAACGCATCCGTGACTTTGATCCCAAGCATCCCTATCGCCCTTCCCTGATGGAATTCACCAAATTGATGATTCAGGAAAGAGGAAGTCACAACAATATCAATCTAATTAGTCAGGCGAAAAACCTTTTTGATTTGTTGTGGAATACCAAACACGACCCCACCCAAATAGACGATGTAAGCTTATATGAACATTACGACCTCCGCCATCGAGATCCGCTAGAGTACTTTGAACGGGGTCAAATATTTACCTCATTTGAATCAGACGATCCCGGTCCAGCTTACATGCATATTGCAATGGGTGAAGTCGGTAAACGCTTGGCTTGTTTCTCCGGCGATTACGGACATTGGGATGGTGTATTGCATAACTGTGTCAAAGATGCCGCAGAAGTTACCGATTACTCCCTTGACCATTTAGGGTTATTACTTGGAGGTAATGCTCTAGCACTTTATGGCGATCGCCTGCGTCAATCCCTACCCGCAAACCTGTTAGCTCAAACATTGGATAATCCCAGGGGAGAGAAAGACGATGAAAGTTTTACTTCTATATCCACTGTTTCCTAAATCCTTCTGGTCTTTTGATAAAGCTCTAGAACTGATTGGGCGTAAAGTTTCATTACCGCCTCTGGGGATGATAACAGTTGCGGCGATTCTACCTCAAACTTGGGAATTCCGCTTAGTAGATCGTAATGTTCGGTTTGAAACCGAAGCCGATTGGGATTGGGCAGATTTGGTAATCATTTCCGGGATGATTGTCCAGAAAGCAGATATGCTGAACCTGATCCGCCTCGCAAAGCGGCGTGATAAACTGGTGGCGGTGGGCGGTCCCTACGTCACCTCCGTACCTGAGTCAGCGCGAGAAGCGGGAGTAGACTTTCTGGTTTTGGATGAGGGCGAAATTACCCTACCAATGCTAGTAGAAGCCTTAGAACGTGGCGAAACTTCCGGAGTCTTCAGCGCCAATGGCGAAAAACCTGATGTCACCAACACCCCCATTCCTCGATTTGACCTGCTAGATCTGACAGCCTATAACGAAATGTCAGTGCAATTTTCGCGGGGTTGCCCCTTTCAATGCGAATTTTGCGACATTATTGTGCTATATGGACGCAAACCGCGTACTAAAACACCCGCGCAGTTACTAGCTGAATTGCAGCTTCTTTATGACCTGGGTTGGCGGCGTTCAATTTTCATAGTCGATGACAACTTCATCGGCAACAAACGCAACGTCAAACTTTTATTGCGCGAACTTGGTCCTTGGATGCGCGATCGCGGTTATCCCTTCCGCCTATCAACTGAAGCCTCAGTAGATTTGGCAGAAGATTCGGAACTATTAGATTTGATGATTGCTGCCAACTTTGCTGCTGTATTTTTGGGGATTGAAACACCAGATACAGATACCTTAGCCTTGACGCAAAAGTATCAAAATACCCGCAACTCCTTAATCGAATCAGTCCAGAAAATCAATCAAGCTGGTTTGAGCGTCATGGCAGGTTTTATCTTAGGGTTTGATGGAGAGAAAGCAGGAGTAGGCGATCGCATTATTGACTTTGTAGAAGCTACAGCTATTCCCAAAGCCATGTTCGGAATGTTACAGGCATTGCCCAATACAGCACTGTGGAAGCGACTGGAAAAAGAAGGTCGTCTGATCGAGGGGAATCAAGAAACCCACGGTCATCAAATGACACTAACTAACTTTATTCCCACCCGACCACCAGAAGAATTAGCCCGTGAATATGCGAACTGCTTTTGGGAATTGTATGAGCCGAGACGGTACCTTTCACGAGTTTATCGGCACTTTATAACAAGGAAAGCAACTGCTCATAAAATGCCGTTCCGAATGCTGGAATTAATTGAGATTAAAGCAGTATTAATTATTTGCTGGCGACAGGGAATCAAGCGCAACACGCGCTTTCAATTCTGGCGTCAATTGTTCTCAATTCTCTGGAAAAATTCCGCTGTTTTTGTGCCTTATTTGAGCAATTGCGCTCTTATAGAGCATTTCATTGATTACCGTCAAATTGTCCGCGATGAAATCGAAGCAGAAATAACTCAATTATTAACAGCAAGAGAAGCAAGTCTGAAAAATCAGATTTCTGAAGTCAGAGAAACGGCTTTTCTGTAAAAGTGGAATGAGAGAATTTAGTAGTCCGCCAATCAAAGTTTGCTTTTTTGAAATAATTAACCGCAGAGGTGCAGAGGACGCAGAGGAGGAAGAGAGAAATTCTAAAACTTGGTTTACCGTGCTTTTTTTGGTCTGGTGGAGTACTATAGCGGTTCTCAGTTGACTGCAATACACTCTTGTGGGGTGGGCCATATTGCCCGCCCAGGACAGGCGAGACGCCTGTCCCACAAGAAAATATTGAGTGTATTGGACTCAACGGAGAGGCGCTATATTACTCCACCACATTAATTTTGATGGGTAAACTCAATTCCTAATTGTTTCTCTCTTTCTCTTCCTCTGTGTCCTCTGCGCCTCTGCGGTTCATTATTTAACCCCTCAATGCTAATGTATTTATTCAGCGAAATCAATATTATTAATAATTCATTTATCGTTCCTAAAATTAATTTAAAAAAATGATAAATCAAACAACAAAATTTGAAATTCGGGCTGTTACAACCACAGCAGAAAAAAAAATATTTCTAAATATCCCAGATAAGATTTACGCAAACAATCCCCACTGGGTAGCACCAATTCGTAGCAGCATCGCCAAGCAATTTACACCAACAAATCCCTTTTTAGAATACGGAAAACTCCAACAATTTATTGCCCTATCTCAAGAAGGAAATCAACAAGCATTAGGACGCATTGTTGCTGCAGTTAATCAGCGGTTAATCAAGCGTGAAAATCAAAATGTGGGTTTATTTGGCTTTTTTGAATGCGTTGAAGATTTTACTGTCGCCCAAGCCTTGCTAAATGCTGCTTGCGATTGGCTGCGAGAACAAGGTATGACCGTAGTTAGAGGTCCAATCGACCTTTCTACCCACAATAACTGTTTATTTTTAGTCGATGGATTTGATTCACCGCCAATGGTGATGATGCCTTATAATCCGCCTTATTATCCTAAGTTTATAGAGCAGGATAATTGGTATAAAGCCAAAGATGCTTATGCTTATAATTTTCCTTTAGATAAACCCCTACCAGCAGAATTTGAAAAAGCTTATCGAATTGCTTCTAAATCTGGTGTTAACTTCCGTCCAATTGCCACAAAAGGGGAAGCATTCGAGCAAGATGCTAAAAGTATATATCACCTTTTTAACCGTGCCTTTGCGAATAATTGGAGTTCGACACCGCGCAGCGAAGCAGAATTTCTAGAAGAAGCTAAAGACTTGCAGGACATAATAGATCCGGATGTCTTCCCAGTTGCAGAATACAATGGGGAAATGGTTGGCTTTTGGATGGGTTTACCTGACTATAATATTGCCCTGAAACACGTTAAAGGAAAACTTAATTGGCTGGGAATTATCAAGTTTCTTTGGTATCGCCGCCAAATTGATAGAGGACGAGTAATTGCAATTTGTTCTTTGCCAGAATATCGCCGAAAAATGATATCTCCAGCCCTAATTTATTTGGGAATGCAAGGTGGAATTCAAAAAGGCAAACCTTATAAAAGAGCCGAACTTTCTTGGGTTTACGAAGACAATTCACCTTCTCGCAAATTAATAGAAGCAGCTGGCGGCAAAATTTATAAAACCTATCGAATTTACGAAAAATCATTATGAAAGTGCTAGTTACTGGAGCCAATGGATTTACAGGCTCTCACTTAGTCCAAGCTTTACAAAAACAAGGTCATAGTGTTGTTGGACTAGTACGTAAATCTAGCAATTTGGCAAGTATTTATAATTGCAATCTTGAAGTAACATACGGTGATATTACTGATAAAGATGCGCTGCGAACTGCAATGACTGGCGCAGACCAAGTTTTTCACACCGCCGCCTATGTCGAGCTTGGAATCGTCAATGAGGCTGAAATGGAACGCGTAAATGTAGAAGGTACGCGGGCTGTGTTGGAAGTCGCTCAGGCAATGGGCGTATCAAAAATGGTATATTGCAGCACCATTGGTGTATTTGGCGACACGAAAGGAGAAGTGATTAATGAAACCTTTGTGAGGACGCAAAAAGACTTTTCCTCAGCTTACGATCGCACAAAATATCAAGCCCAACAATTAGTAGATGAATTTGTCAAAGGTGGTCTTTTTGCTGTCAGCATTATGCCATCGGGCATATTTGGTGCGGGCGATCCCCATTTTGGTCCAGTAATCCAGCAATTTGTTAAAGGAGGGTTGAAAGTATGGGCAGGAGGCGATCGCATTACTGGTATTGTTCATGTGGATGATTTAGCTGCGGCGATGATTTTAGCGGCAGAAAAAGGTCAGGCGGGAGATTACTATATTATTTCGGCGGGTGAATTAACTACTCGCGAAATGTTTGAGATTCTTTCGCAAAAGTCAGGAATTCCGGTTCCTAGCGAAGTTCCGAAGCCTTTGGTGAGACTGGCGGGTAATTTACTCGATCCCATTGGACGGGTTTTAAAATGGCAACCACCGATTAGCAGAGAACGGGTTCATTATATTTATGACCGTTGTGTCAGGGTAGACGCAACTAAAGCCCGTAATGAACTTGGATGGTATCCCCGTTCGGTTTCTGAGGCTTTGTTAGATGGGTTGTTGGTTAAATAGGTGTAGGTTGCCTAAGTTTTTTTTATTAACCGCAGAGGAAGCAGCGAAAAGTCTGAGGGTCGGTTTCCTCCGATCAGACCTTTTCAAGAGAGAGGGCACAGAGTAAAGAGGAAGAGAGGAAGTGAGGAAGTGAGGAAGAGAGGAATTTTACAAAAATTTAAAGTTTGTGGATTAGGCTGGCGTGAATAATTTGCTCAACGGTGATCGCTAATTCTGGAAAAGTCTGTGAGACAATGCGATCGCGTTCTTTATATTGTTGAACTTGATATTGACTGTCAATTAACTGGTAAACAAAAACAGAGGGAATTTTGGGATTGCCAAGATAAGACCTAGAAGCGATAGCTAAATAATCTACAATCCAATATTCAGGGATGCCTAGCCGTTGATATTCGTCTAACTTGTCAACATAATCATCTTCCCAATTAGTTGATACCACTTCCACAGCAAGTTGGATGGGTTCAGTCAAAGCGCCGTACGCCAGTACATTGGAATTCCACAGTGACGCATTAACTACACTCACGTCAGGGTTTCTACCTCGTTCTTCTCCATAGGCGTTTGTAGTTCTGAAGATTATATCCTTGTCAACAATATAGTCCAGTCCCAAACGCTCACTTTCTCTGTCGAAACTTTTGACGAGATATCGTGCTACATTTTTATGCGCTCTAGTTGCCTCCACCTGGACAATTTCCCCATTTACAAGCTCGTAGATACCAGACCCATCTGGATATTGTGCCAGAAACTCCTCAAAACTCAGCTTTTTAATCGCAGCTTTCATAAAACCTCTGCGCCTTCTGCGCTTTAGCGGTTCGTTAAATTCAATAGTCTTAATATATAATTATGGATTGTGTCGAATTACAGCCAGCTAATGCCTAAACTAAAAACTCGTAAAGCAGCGTCAAAACGATTCCGCGCCACCGGTACCGGTAAAATCGTCCGTCGCAAAGCCTTCAAAAACCACCTTCTAGAGCATAAAAGCTCCAAGAAAAAGGGTAAGCTGTCTAAAATGGCAGTTGTTGATGAGCGCGATGAACTAAACGTGCGCTTGATGCTCCCCTATTTGTAATACCCTAACAGGATTTGAGATTTTGGATGAAAGGATTTTGGATTGTGAAATCCTGATGACATGATTGTTTCAGCAATCCATCTGTCGCAATCTTTTTTCCAAATGGTGTAAGTATTTCAAGTGTAAGTATTTCAAGAATTCTCCAGGAATTAAGTTATGACACGGGTAAAACGCGGTAACGTTGCTCGCAAACGCCGCAATAAAATTCTCAAACTAGCTAAAGGTTTTCGCGGTTCTCACTCAACTCTGTTTAGAACCGCCAACCAACAGGTAATGAAAGCGCTGCGGAGTGCATATCGCGATCGCAAAAAACGCAAACGCGATTTCCGCCGCCTGTGGATTGCCCGCATCAACGCCGCAGCCCGCCTACACGGCTTAAGCTACAGCCAATTGATTGGTAACCTCAAAAAAGCCAACATCGAACTCAATCGCAAAATGCTGGCACAAATGGCAGTCCTCGATCCAGCTGCTTTTGGTAAAGTTGCCGAACTCGCAAGCCAAGCCAAGGGATAAAATAGAAGGGAAAAGGGGAAAGGTGAGTCAGCGCCCAAAGGTAGGGTTTCCCGAAGATTGGCGACTGCGAAGTGCGAAGGGGAAAAAGGGAAAAAACTAATTTTCCTGTACGAGATACCCACAGACTCTTATGTCTGGGGCTACACAAACAAAGCCTGCCCTCCCCTTGCTATGATTATTCTCTACAAGCGGATGCATGTTTGTATAGCTGCGATTTTCTATCGCTAAGTGTTTTTACAAAAATGGCATACACCCGTAAAAGGATAATCGTTTTTCTTCTAACTTTTGCCTTTTGCCTTTTATCTTTTACCTTCCCCTGTACTGCTGCTGAAATGTCAGAAATTCAGCGGCGGGGCTATTTAAATATTGCCGTCAAAGATAACTTGCGTCCTTTGGGTTTTAGAGATGCAAGCGGCAATTTACAAGGATTGGAAATTGATTTAGCCCAGCGTTTAGCAGAAGATTTGCTGGGTACAAAAAATGCCTTCAAGCTGCAACCAGTCGCAAATCGTGATCGCCTCTCACAAGTTTTAGACCATAAAGTTGATTTAGCGATCGCCCGAATCACAGCAACCGAATCCCGCGCCCGTTTGGTAAACTTCAGTGTTCCTTACTATTTAGATAGCGCTGTTGTAGTTACAAAAAATACATATTTACAAAGGCTAAGTGATTTTAAACAACGTAAAATAGCACTTCTCAGGAATTCAAACACCATTGCCAGGGTAAAATATTTTATACCGAATGCTGAATTAGTCGGAGTGAATTCTTATGAAGAAGCGCGATCGCTATTAGAAAATAATACAGTTGATGCATTTGCCGCCGACGGGAGCGTACTGAGCGGTTTAGTGCAACAATATCCTCAATATCGGTTACTGCCAATCAAACTATCAACAGAACCCTTGTGCGTGGTTATGCCCAAGGGATTGCAGTACGATGAACTACGAAGAAAAGTGAATGAAGCGATCGTCGGTTATTTAGCCTCCGGTTGGCTCGAACAACGCGTTAAATACTGGGGATTACCGCGATCGGAGTTAAGAGGCGCCCAGTTAAGAGGCAAAGGAGGCGCGTAGTTAGTAGGCGCGTAGTTAGTAGGTAGTTTTCCACCTTGTCTTCCTTGTCTCCCTTGTCTGCCACACCTGACACCCGTCGTCCCCATCTCCCCATCTCCCCCTCTCCCCCTGCCCCCTGCGGCTGATAATAAATAAGAAGACACTTTTAATTTCCCTATTTAAAGACAATGGACAACAATCTCGCGGTTGTTTATCTCTCTATTTTGGTGGCTCTACTCGGATTTACAGTGGTGAGCGTTTTTCGCCAAATTTTCAAAACTCGTCGGATGGAAAGCAATCTATCGCGCTTGCGTAACAAGTTAGCTAAAGAAAAGGGTACGGCTCAAGAATATTACGAGTTAGGCAGTATTTATTCTGAGAAAAAAGTGTATTCCCAAGCGATCGCGCTTTTTCAAAAAGCCCTGAAAGCTGCTGAGGAGGAAGGTGAAGAAAATATCGCCCCGATTTACAACGGGTTGGGTTATGTTTACTTTGCCCAAGAGCAGTATGATTTAGCGATTCGCAATTATAAAGAAGCGCTGAAATTGAAACCTGACTATGTGACGGCGTTGAATAATCTCGCTCATGCCTACGAGCGTAAAAAATTAACCGCCCAAGCGTTGGAAATGTACGAAGAAACACTGAAACTTCAACCAAATAACGCCACTGCCAAACGCCGCGCTGAATCTTTGCGACGGCTGGTTTCTGCGTAAAAAAAAGACAAGGGAGACAAGCAAGACTTGGGAGACAAGGGAGACAAGGAAGACGGGTGTGGGAGAGTAAATAATTTTTCTTCTCCCATGCCCAAGGGACGCCAGATGCCTGGGTCGGGAAACCCTCCCGCAGCACTGGCGCAACAATGCCCCATGCCCTATTCCCCATTCCCAATTTCTAAGAAATCTACCAATTCATTAAGAATTATTTAACTTAAGCAACAAAAAAGTTGTTTAAGTATGAGGCTGAATCCCAATCAGTAACAAGGTTTGAGCTCGCGCATTTGTGTTTACACTTGTTTAAGCGCCTGCTCCCAAGGGCTGCAAGTTTTGAGAGAATCAGAAGCGATTTAATAATCAAGCACTCATAGTCCATCCTGATATCGGACGAAGGTAGTTTTGTTTCATAAAAAGGGAGAACACTGTCATGAAATTGGCTTACTGGATGTATGCAGGTCCCGCCCACATTGGCACGCTGCGAGTCGCTAGTTCTTTTAAAAACGTCCATGCCATCATGCACGCTCCTCTGGGCGATGATTATTTTAATGTTATGCGATCGATGCTGTCGCGGGAGAGGGATTTCACCCCAGTCACAACCAGTGTTGTTGACCGCAATGTTTTGGCGCGGGGTTCTCAAGAAAAGGTGGTGGATAACATCACCCGCAAGGATTCTGAAGAACACCCCGATTTGATTGTCTTAACTCCCACTTGCACCTCCAGCATTTTGCAAGAGGATTTGGCAAACTTTGTCGAAAGAGCATCTATAGAAGCCAAAGCTGATGTGTTGCTGGCGGATGTGAATCACTACCGCGTCAACGAGATGCAAGCCGCCGATCGCACTCTACAACAAATCGTTCAATTCTATATTGAGAAGGCTCGTAAAAAAGGCGAATTACCACAAGGCAAATCCGAAAAGCCTTCTGTTAACATCATCGGTATTTCTACCCTTGGTTTCCACAACCAGCACGACTGTACTGAACTCAAGCGGCTAATGGCTGATTTGGGAATTGAAGTCAACGCCGTAATTCCAGAAGGCGCTTCGGTTCACGAAATCAAGAATATGCCTCGCGCTTGGTTTAACCTCGTACCTTACCGCGAACTCGGTGCGATGTCAGCTAAATACCTGGAAGAAGAATTTGACACGCCTACCGTGGATATTACGCCAATGGGTGTAGTAGAAACGGCTCGTTGTATCCGTAAAATCCAGCAGATACTAAATGGCCAAGGTGCTGATGTGGACTACGAAGACTTCATCAACGAGCAAACGATGCATGTATCCCAGGCTGCTTGGTTCTCCCGTTCCATTGACTGTCAAAACTTGACAGGTAAGAAAGCTGTGGTATTTGGCGATAGCACCCACGCGGCTGCTATGACCAAGATTTTGGCGCGGGAAATGGGTATTCACGTTGTTTGGGCTGGAACCTATTGTAAATATGATGCAGAGTGGTTTAAAGAGCAGGTAGGCGAGTATTGTGATGAAATCTTGATTACCGATGACCACGGTGTAATTGGAGATGCGATCGCCCGCGTTGAACCTTCTGCTATTTTCGGTACTCAAATGGAACGTCACGTTGGTAAGCGTCTGGATATTCCTTGCGGTGTAATTGCAGCACCAATTCACGTTCAGAATTTCCCAATTGGTTATAAGCCATTTATGGGTTATGAAGGTACAAATCAGGTTACAGATTTGGTCTACAATTCCTTTACATTGGGAATGGAAGACCACTTATTAGAAATCTTTGGCGGTCATGATACTAAAGAAGTGATAACCAAAGGAATTTCTGCTGATTCTGACTTGAATTGGACAAAAGATGGTACAGCGGAATTGAATAAAATTCCGGGATTTGTGCGCGGTAAAGTCAAGCGGAATACAGAGAAATTTGCACGCGATCGGGGTATTAAGGATATCAACGCTGAAGTGTTGTACGCTGCGAAGGAAGCCGTCGGGGCGTAAGGATAAGCCGCCGACACCCTTCAGGGTGCGGCTACACGAACACTCGTGTGCCGACCCAGCCTCAAAATTTAGCCCACGAAGGTGGGCTTTGTTCGTGTAGCCCCAGGCTTATAGCCTGAGGGGCTTTTTGCCAACATGAAATACCCTTCTGTCTATAATAATTGCAGTAATTGGAGAAATTATTGATGAATAAACCAGTATCTTTCCAAACTGTAATTGAATTTGTTGAAGAATTATCTGAAGAGGAACAAGATTTATTATTTGAATTGATTAAAAAAAGGCGAATTGAAAACAGGCGTATAGAAATCGCGAAAAATGCAACTGAAACACTAGGGCGTGTCATCAATTGAGCCAAATGACAGAAGCAGCCAGATAAATTGCACCTAGAAAGTTTGTAGCACGTTTGTCGTAGCGTGTTGCGATCGCTCGGTACTGCTTGAGTTTGGCAAAAAAGTTTTCAATGAGATGACGGGCTTTGTATAAATCTCGGTCATAGTCACGAGGTCTGGTACGGTTGCGTTTGGGGGGAATCACTGCGGTTTTACCCAGAGACTCAAGTCGCTCAATGACTCGCTCATCGGCATCATAACCTTTATCTGCCAGTACTGTATCCGCCACAACAGTAGGTAGCAATTGGTCGGCTCCGTCCAAGTCGCAGGCTTGCCCTGGCGTCAGGTAGAAGCCTAGTGGGTTGCCCAACGCATCCACTACAGCATGAATCTTGGTACCCAATCCACCCTTGCTGCGACCAATGGCTTCAGTAGATGGCTCCCCCCCTTTGCACCAGCACTATGCTGATGGGCGCGGACAATCGTGGAGTCAATCATCGCATATTCATTATCGGCATCGTCTGCCAAGTGCTGAAACACTCCTTCCCAAACCCCCGTTTTTGACCATCGGCTAAAACGAGTATGAATCACTCGGAAATCTCCAAATCGCTCTGGGAGGTCTCTCCAGGGTATCCCTGCCCGATAACGGTACAGTACTGCTTCCACAAACAACCGATTATCTCTTGCTGTCACTCCAACATACCCTTGTGTTCCGGGCAGTAAGTCTTTTATCCTCTCCCACTGGTCATCTCGTAGCGCATAACGTCGAGTCATTGTTTTTCTATTTGGCTTATCCCAAGCATTACCTACTCAAGTTTACCTAATTGATGACACGCCCTAATACTCCCCCAACATACTCAACAGGACAGCTTGCTTCTATTTCTCCCTGTTGCAATTCTACAGGTTCCTTACGAGCTACTTTTCGCCACTCTCAAAAATCAACAAAATCCAGAACTTCCTGAAGTGCGGTTTCTGGGAGGTGTTCAAGTTTCTCTAAAATCTGTTCTTTGAGAGAATCTATCTTGCAACCACCATCTTTGCTTAACAGTGTAACTCATAGCCGCTACCCTAAATAATAGCGATCGCCCGCCAGCCCACTAGCCAGTCCGCCAGGGGTTATAAACCCCTGGCTAATAGCATAAGTCCTCTAAAAAGGACTAAGAAAGGCTTACAGCCCATTTTAATCGACTTGAGCTAAAAGCCTGTGAAATTTATTTCCGGGCGGTCGATGGCGCATTCTTGAGAATGTTGCGAGATATTAATTCTACAAACCTAGCATCTACAAACATTGATAAATAAAACAAATTCTATGAATGCTGAAGAACTTTTTGATCAAGGATTAAACACAGCTTTACAAGGCGATTATCAAGGCGCGATCGCCAACTACACCCAAGCACTCAAACTCAATCCAAATTTCGCCGAAGCCTACTACAATCGAGCAAATGCACGTTACTCTTTAACAGATTATCAAAACGTGATCGCCGACCACAATCAAGCGTTACAAATCAATCCCAATTTTGCCGAATCTTATCAAGGTCGCGGTAATGCTTACTTTGCCATTGGGGAATATCACAAAGCAATTGAAGATTATCAAAAAGCAACAAAAATTAATCCTCAGTTAGCAACTTCTATCAATGTTGATATTGCCAATGCTTACCAAAATCTCGGTTTAATTCGTTTTGAACAAGGTGATAATCAAGGAGCAATTGAATATTTTAACCAAGCTTTACAACTGCATCCCAAATTTGCGGCAATTTACAGTAATCGGGGTAATGTTCGCCACATTTTAGGAGAATATCACGAAGCGATCGCCGACCACAATCAAGCTTTAAAACTAGATCCAAATCTTGCAGAAGCATACCACAACCGGGGTAATGCTCGTTACGCTCTTGCAGACTATCAAGGAGCGATTGACGATTACAACCGTACCCTTGAAATTAACCCCAATTTTGCCGGAGCATATTATAATCGGGGTCTTTTACGTACTCACCTCAAAGACTACAAAGCCGCAATTGCAGATTTTAACCAAGCCCTAAAATTGCATCCTGATGATGAACAAGCGTACTGCGAAAGAGGTCTTGTTCGTACCGCTATTGGAGACTATCAAGGAGCTATTGAAGATTATAACCAAGCATTGCAACTTAATCCCACCCTCGCTTTAGTTTACGGCTTTCGAGCTAATGCGCGTCACCGACTGGGAGATTATCAACAAGCAATTGCAGATAGTAATAGATTATTGCAACTTAATCCCAATCTTGCCGAAGGATATTGCGATCGCGCTGCGGCTCGTCGTAGTCTGGGAGATTATACTGGAGCAATAACAGATTACGATCGCGCGTTGCAAATCAATCCTAATTTAGCTGAAGCTTATTACGGTCGGGGTATTGCTCGTGACGCCCTCAAAGATTTACAAGGAGCAATTGCAGATAACACTCAAGCAATACAGCTTGCTCCTGACTTTTCTCCAGCATACTGCAATCGGGGTAATGCTCGCCGCCTGCTAGGAGATGAATGGGGCGCAATTGCAGATTACAATCAAGCCTTAAAACTCAATCCTGGCTTGTTAGAAGCTTATTACAACCGAGGTTCTACCCGCTATGCATTAGAAGATTATCACGGAGCGATCGCCGATTACACCCAAGCATTGCAAATCAATCCCAACACAGCCACATTTTATAGCGATCGGGCGGCGGCTCGCTATGCCTTAGAAGATTATGAAGGCGCAATAGAAGATTATAACCGAGCGATCGCCATTGACCCTACCTTAGCTGAAGACTGGTACAATCGAGGTCGCAGCCGTTCTTTACTAGGAGATTTAGAAGGAGCAATTGAAGATTTAAACCGAGCTTTGTATTTACAACCTAATTGGGCTTCAGCTTACATTGTTAGCGCTGATATTCGTCATAATTTGGGAGATTTACAAGGAGCAATTGCAGATTTTCAGAAATCTGCCGACCTTTATCTACAAGAAGGAAATAGACAGTATTATCAACAAATTATCGACCTAATTGAACAACTTCAGCAGTAGTAATTTTTCTACGAACATAAGAGGATGTTTGTCAAGTCAATAAGTATACTTGGAACCTCTCTCCAAACCTCTCTCCTCGTAGGGGAGAGGCTTTTAAACCCCCATTCCCTCCTTTGTGTTGGGGGGCTACCGGTCCCCTTACTTGTGGGGTTGGGGGGCAAAGGGGGGTTAGGTTCCGAGGCTTTTGAAGTTTCATATAATACTTGACAAACATCCTCTAAGCGCCCTAATACCAATTCTGTGTGGGGTTGCGTTTTATTCGCCCTGACTCTGGAAGCCCGGAGGCGTTGCGCGTACAAAGCCACACACCGACCTGGGCTAATTAGGTGCATCCTCATCAAGAAATGGTATAAACTCAAGTTTGAGCTAAAAGCTGAAACCTGTTAAAACAGGTTAAAAGTCTTGTCCAGTAAGCTAAAGCTTACTTTAGCTTTTAGCCCGTAATTTATTTCAGGGCTAATGATTGGGCAGATGCAAGATATAACGGATTTCAAGTGGATGAGGTACAGACTACGCGTGTAGAAGCAATTCATGAATTGCTTTCTCCTCAAAGGTATACCATTATGACTTGCAACTCGCTATATAACGATACTCATTGACGAGTATCAAACACTCATCGACGAAGTTCTAAAACTCATTGTCGAAGATTAAACACTCATCGACGAAGTTCTGAAACTCATTGTCGAAGATTAAACACTCATCGACGAAGTTCTGAAACTCATTGTCGAAGATTAAACACTCATTGACGAAGTTCCGAAACTCATTGACGAGTATCAAACACTCATCGACGAATATTAAACACTCATTTTACTTGCAAAATTCTCCCAATCTCAAATCCAAAATGCATGAATTCTAAATTTTTGCTTTAATTTTAAATTATGTAAAGAAGAGTAAACGCCTTTGCCTGACAGTAACAGGAGATGCGATCGCTTATGAAGCCGTCAAGCTATCATGCAACAGGCAGATTAAGCAGCATACAGCCTGAGGTTTTGGATGAAAATAGCAGTCTTTGGTACAAAAGCCTACGACCGGCAGTTTTTGGAAGCTGCAAATTCTCACAACCAACATGAGTTGGTATTTTTAGAACCCCGTCTAAATCGGGATACAGCTATTTTAGCCGCCGGATTTCCAGCGGTTTGCGTATTTGTACACGACCAAGTTGATGCAGCAACTTTAGAAATTTTGGCATCACGTGGAACCCGCTTAGTAGCCCTTCGCTGTGCAGGATTCAACAATGTAGACTTAAAAGCCGCAGCAGACTTGGGAATTACCGTTGTGCGCGTTCCAGCATACTCACCTTATGGCGTCGCGGAACAAGCCGTTGGGTTAATTTTGAGCCTCAACCGCAAAATTCATCGTGCTTATAACCGCGTCCGGGAAGGCAATTTCTCCCTCGATGGACTTTTGGGATTTAACCTCCACGGACGCACCGTAGGAATTATCGGTACCGGCAAAATCGGTCTGATTTTTGGACAAATCATGAAAGGGTTCGGTTGTCAACTCCTAGCATACGACGTGTATCGCAACCCAGAATGTGAAGCGTTGGGGGCAAAGTATGTCGAGTTTTCGGAATTATTGGCTAATTCTGATATCATCAGCCTCCATTGCCCCCTAACAGCCGAAACCCATCACTTGATTGACGCCAAGGCGATTTCACAGATGAAATCCGGCATGATGCTGATTAACACTAGTCGAGGTGGACTGATTGATGCCACAGCAGTCACCGAGGGGTTGAAGTCTGGCAAAATTGGCTCAGTCGGTCTAGATGTATACGAGCATGAATCAGACTTATTCTTTGAGGATTTATCAGACGAAATCATTCAAGATGATATTTTCCAGCGCCTGATAACCTTTCCCAACGTACTGATTACCGGACACCAAGCCTTTTTTACAGAAGAAGCCCTACGGAATATTGCGGATACTACGCTTGCAAATATTACAGACATTGAACAGGGTCGTACCTGTGCAAATGAAATCCGCACTCAACAGGAAGCTGGTTCTAAAGCACTTGTTGGCTAACAAAACTCTGAACTGGCAGAAATGATAATTACTTAAGCGCAAATACACCGACAAGAGGGCGGGCAATAAGACCCACCCCACAAAAAAGGTATCACTCTTGTGGGGTGGGCGTCTCGCCCGCCCTTTCTTCAAAACATCTAACAAACTATCTTGCCTAACATCAAGTTTTGTGGTAGTATTGTACTATTTTGAGAAGTGTGACTTCTGCCTCACCGAATATATCGAGTCAAAACAAAATGCGATCGCGAGAATTCCCTTGGCATTTGATGGGTAATGATGGGGCAATTCAGTATTTAGAAAAATATGGTAAGGGAATTAGTGCCATCAAAGTTATTAGTTTGGCAATTTGTGCCGAGTCTGAAGGATATTTGCAAGTGCGATCGCATCGTTTAACAGAAAACGGTAAATTATGGCATGGGCGATACATCGGCTTGTGTGAAGAGTACACGATTGCAAGCAGTACATTGAAATGTACTTGGACTTACATTATCGATATAATTTGAAAACAGCGATTAATATAGCCTTTTGGTGGGATGCGCCGGTGCCGGCAAGACCGCGACAAAAGTTAGAATTAGCGTTGATTCAAAAGTGGAAATCTCCGTTTAATAAAGAGAATTGGAGATTTTGGGGACAACCTTTTAGTTAGTTTTAAAATACCGGACTCTAGGTGCGGCTATACAAACACGCGTCCGCTAAGGCGGACTTTAAAACTTTGAAGCAAGGGGAGCGCAGGCTTTGTACGCGCAACGCCCCACCCATAAGAGTGTGAGGGGGCGTGATATTTATTACCAGAATTACAATCACGCCGAACGATAGGCGATGCGGAGACTTTGCACGAGAATAATTAGAGATGCGATCGCCATTAACGCACCCCAAAACCAATAAGGTAAAAATAACCGTTGCTGTATTTGCGCTGTATCCGATAGCCCCAAGGGACCAGCACTATAGCTAAATAAATAGTCAAGTTGATGATACGTACTCACGCAAGCTTGCACGCCCAAAAATTGTACGGCAAATCCTTGCATCCAACGAGGTGCTTTTAAACCAATTCCCAAGATAATTAAACCTAACAGAGGAATTGCCACAAATCCAAATAAAGAACGCACCCAAATTAGTGTTGAAAGCAGTAAAAAACCACCTAAAATTTTTAAACTTAAACTCGCCGCCTTAAAACTGCGGGAAGCCAAAATCAACCCCGCACCCGCAATCGGCGGTCCCATCGGTCCTGCGGCTGCGACTATTGCAGGTCCAATCGGTCCCAAAGACAACGACATGGCATAAGTTGCTACACCGGAACCGTTACCAAAAATCTCTAATTTGCGAAACTGTCCGCCCAAAAGCAGCGCCATCAAGCCATGGCCCATTTCGTGAAACCAAGTCGCCAGAATGGTAAACGGGTATAAAATGTAATTCCCTATTGGAACTTGCCACAACAGAATAGTGGCGATCGCTGCTGCAATTAACCAAGTAAACCCCATCCGGTCAACAACCGGTGGGGCTTGTCCGAATAAGGGTTCAAAGTCTTTGCCTGATTCCCTCATGGGTCACTTTCCTTAACGTATTACGCTAACTGCTTCATACCAATTTTGGATGAAAGGATTTTGGATCAAAGGATTGTAAACCCTGAAGTCCAGTTGTTTCAAAACTTTGAAACAATACCATCCATCCTAAGCATGGTATTAGTTGTACTTTCATCCATCCTAATGTACTTATTGAGGTAGTGCAGTTGCCGATCGCGCTTGGGATACAGTATCGTTTGTTTCCTCTAATTTCGCCGTCCCCAAGCGGATTTGGATTTGGGGACCGGAGCGAGCAAGGCGAATAACTACACCATCAATAACTGGTATTTGCACTGCGGAGTTGCTGATTAACATAAGTTCCATTGGCTCCGAAGCTGACAATTTCCCAACCTCGATCAACTTGTCGCACCTCGACGTGACGGCGAGAAACCACGGCGCTATATAAAACAACATGGTTATCCGCCGCCCGTCCGATGCGGATGACTGGCTCGTCTTCAAAAGTCCAACTTTGAGCCGGGATGGATTCTAACGGACGCAGTAGAGATAGTGTAATCACGCAAGGCTAGTGTCAACTATGATTCATATCCAGTTTAAGAGAGCTGAAACAGGAATGTAACCATATCTCCCTTACCCAGACTGATGCGATCGCCCGGACGCAGGCGATGGCGATTCCCCGGTAATAATGGCAAGTTATTAATGTAAGTGCCATTAGAACTACCCACATCTTCGATATAGTGGGCGTCTGCCTCAACGCGAATATCTGCATGAATCCGGGAAACAATTTCCGAATTAGCAAATCCCGACACATCCACATCTGGAGGAATGCGATCGTTTGGTTTGCCAATATGGATCACAGAAAGGTTTTGCGGCAATTCAATGTTCCTATCGCTTTGGACGTGGACTAAGCTTGCCGTTACCTGTTGCAATTGAGTTCTAGCAACTGAAACTGCCGGTGGTGCTGGGGGTGGTGGCGCAGGTTGTGGAGGTGCTTCAATTTCCAAAGGTGCTGCAACTTTTGGGGGTGCTGCTGTTTCTGGAGGTGGTGGCGGCGCAGGTTCTGGTGGACTTGGCACCTCAGCAGTTATCGGTTCCGGAGGAGCTACTGGCGGTGCTACCGGCGGTGGAGGGCTGCTAGGTACTGTGGCAGCTAAATCTGGAGTGGGAACCATCACCGCTGTTGGTGGCAAAGGTGCCGATTGCGGGGCGTAGTTAATACCTCCAGCGGCTACAGGTTGTGGTGGTACCAGTGGTTCGGGAGGAACTAAAGGTGGTACTTCTACAGGAATATCGGGAGCAACGGTTGCTGCTACTGCAGTGGCGACAGGTGCGCGTAGGTTATAACCACACTGACCGCAAAAAGCCGCATCTGCCTGCACAGTTGCCCCACAGCTAGGACAGTTAGTAGTCGCTGGTAAGGGGGTATAGCAAGCTTCACACTGGACAGCGCCGTCTGGGTTGGGGTGATTGCAGTTTGGGCAGACGATCATGGAGTTAAGCCTTTGTTCAAGATCATCGTAAAATAATGGTGCGAAGCAGAGGGGCAACTCTAGCTTTCGATTTTAACTACTACTCTTTTGAAGGCAGAAGGTAGAAGGCAGAAGGTAGAAGGCAGAAGGTAGAAGGCAGAAGGTAGAAGGCAGCGGGAGCTGAAGGCAGAAGGCAGCGGGAGCTGCGCGAGCTGAAAGCTCAAAGTTGAAAAATTTAGAATTTATTCTTGACCTTCATACTTCATCCTTCATCCTTCATACTTCATACTTCATCCTTCATACTTCATCCTTCATCCTTCATCCTTCATCCTTCATCCTGGATTGAGTTCACTGCCAGCCGCTGCATCCAAAAGCCACCAAAGTTCTCCTTTGGGTTGAATTAAGCGGGATGGGTAAGTGAAATCATCTGCCGTTGGTGCGAAGACTTGAGCTAAAGCGGGTCTTTTGTTTGCACCAGCCACTACAAACATAACGCAGCCAGCAGAGTTGATAAATGGGTATGTAAACGTGATGCGGGGATTGCCGTCTTTGTTGCCTACGGTAATCAGGCGATCGCGTACTTTTAACGCTTCCGTGTGCGGAAACAAAGATGCTGTATGTGCATCATCACCCATCCCTAGTAATACTACGTCCAAAGAGGGAAATTCTCCGGGTGTAGAATGAAAAAATTCTTGCAGGTGTTTTTCGTACTTAGCGGCTGAAACAGCAGGATCTCCATCTGAGGTCGGCGTGGGGTGAATGTTATCTGCTGGAATGTCAACGCGATCTAGCCACGCACGTCGCGCCATCAATTCATTGCTATCTGGGTGATCTGGTGGAACGTAACGTTCATCGCCCCAAAACACGTGAATTTTATCCCAAGGCAGTTTTGAAGAGGCGATCGCTTCGTACAACGGCTTAGGCGTGCTACCGCCGGATAAGGCGATCGTAAATCGCCCCCGCTCCTGAATCGCAGTTTCGATCTTGGATAATATCAATAAGTGCGCTCGTGCAACCAGCGCCGCCGTATCCGGTACAATTTCAAGCTTTTTGTTCATCGCTTCATCATTACATTGCCGACTTCCAGCAATAGAATAGCGAAATTCTGACGATTCTCCTTTCGACCTTCTGAAACTTTTAACATCATCAACAATATTGTTATTTTTTCATCGCAACTACATAATGCATATTTATAAAATCTCGGTAAATCTTAACAAAAATACTCAAAATGGGAATGGGGGGATGGGGGGCTAGGGGCCCCCACGGAGTGGGGTTGGGGGGAAATGGGGAGATGGGGGGACGGGTGTGGGAGACAAGCAAGACTTGCAAGGTTGCAAGACTTGGAGAAATTTTAGAATCCAATGCCCAAGGGACGCGGCTTCGCCTACTGTCGCGGTCGAAGAAGGGCGCTGGCGCAACAATGCCCTATGCCCAATGCCCTATGCCCAATACGCTATGCCCCAAAAATCGAATTCCAATCGGCGATCGCCGAGCGTTGGGCAATTAATAATTGCTGAATTCCTTTTTCCGCAAAATCCATTAACTGATTTAACTGGCTGCGGCTAAAACTACCGGACTCTGCTGTTCCCTGGACTTCAATTATCCCCAGGCTTTGATTCATCACTACGTTAAAATCTACACTTGCGCCTACGTCTTCCACGTAGTTCAAATCCAAAAATGCCTCTCCTTGCAATAACCCCACGGAAATTGCTGCTACCTGTCTGCATAAAGGCGATCGCTTGATAATTCCCGAATGCAGTAAGTGAGAAATCGCATAAGCGATCGCCACAAAGCCGCCTGTAATCGCTGCTGTTCTAGTACCCGCGTCTGCTTGCAACACATCTGCATCCACAGTCAGCGTTCGTTCTCCCAGCACCTCAAAATCCAGCGCCGCCCTTAAACTGCGTCCAATCAAACGTTGAATTTCTTGCGTCCGCCCAGACAACTTCATCAATTCTCGTTCTTGTCGTTGCTGAGTGGCTGATGGAAGCATGCGATACTCTGCAGTTAGCCAACCTTTGCCGGTTCCTGCTAAAAACTTGGGTACTGTCTCAGAAACGCTGGCGGTACAAAGTACTTGAGTATCGCCGCATTTTGTGAGAACAGAACCGGGCGCAAAGCGGGTGAAGCCGGGGTGAAAACTGGTGGGACGGAGTTCGTATGGTTGCCGACCGTCTGGACGCTGCCAAACCATTGGATTAGCCTCAAAATTTTCATTTTAGAATACAGCTTGATGGTGACGTTGTTAGTTTCTAGTTTAAGTTTTTTTAAATAACAGCGCTTTCATCCCCATGTCTGATATAGCAATGGCTCAAATCTTGCACGTCCGCCCTCAACTAAAGTTGGGGCGCTCAAGCTCAAGTCTGTTAAAACAGACTAAAATTCATGTGTATTCTGTCTTTTAACCCATTGAAACTCACTCTTATTGCACCAAGGTCATCACCTGTGTTTCTTGCACATAACTATACCTGAAACCCTTGATTTTTCATTTATAAACCCGGTTTCTTAGGTCTTGCCCTTGAATGGTGCATTGACACTCCCCTGGCTATCAAAACTTCGCTGTTGCTCTGAATGTAACGCCAACAGACGCCAAAATGAAAACTAAAAGATTAAACGTAAGGCTAACTGACCGCAGGTATTATAAGCTAGTCTTATTGTCAGCCGAGTTAGACCGAACTATCAGCAGTCTGATTGATGAATGGATTGATTCTCTGCCAGAACCTAAAAAAGAAAACATCACTGCAGGGTAAACCCTGCGTCGTGGCTTTCATCCCCGGCTTAAAAGCGCGGGGTTTTCAGCCTACCTTCTTATAAATCAGTTGAAACGGGTTTGGGCTTGAGCGCCCGAAATTTATTTGGTGGGCAGGTTATCAAGTAGGTGCATTCCGGTGAAAATGGTAATGAAAGCGGTGCCGTGCATTCTCAAGGTTTGGAACGCCAAAAAAATTGGCACTTGTGAAGCGGATTTTAAGAATTTGAAAGCAAAGTTAGAATAGTCTGCTGCACCAACTCTGGTGATTGGTCGCCGTTGATATTCAACAGGTGGCGGCGGCGGTCGTAGTATTCGAGAATGGGAATAGTGCGATCGTAGAATAATTCGACGCGACGGTGGACAATTTCGGGCTGGTCATCTGGGAGACAACGCCCTAAGGAGCGACTAACCATCACAGCCTCTGGTACTTGTAAATAAATTGCCCGATCTAACTTTTGTCCTAAATCGTCTAAGAGGATGTTTGAAAAGTTTTTCGAGGTGAAAAATTATGCTAATCGCCTCACCATAATACGTATCATGGCAAGATAAATAAAAGTCTCCGATGTCTCGGGTAATAACTCATAGTCTCGAACTAATCGGCGACATCCCGTTAGCCAACCAAAAGTTCGCTCTACAACCCAACGTTTTTTGAGCAAAACAAAACCCTTAGCTTCTTGCGATCGCAAAACCACTTGTATAATCCAACGGCAAAAATTCATCACCCAATGCATGAAAGGTTCGCCATCAAATCCACCATCTACCCAGATCGTTGTTAAACGAGATATCCTTTGATGGGACTGTTTAACCCGTTTTAGAACCTGTTTTCCTCCTTCTCGTTCACCGACATTGGCTGCGGTGACTAAAACTCTCAAAACTAATCCCAAGGTATCAACGGTCATAAATCGCTTACGTCCTTTGATCTTTTTACCTGCATCAAAACCAACTAACTGACTCACCATTGCTGCACTTTTAATACTTTGGCTGTCAATTATTGCCTCAGATGGACTTGGATGGCGTTGATGTTCTATGCGAACCCAAAGGCTAAGACTGTCGTGGATTTTTAGCCACGTCCCGTCAATACGCCAATTGCGAAAGTACGTATAGACCGTTTGCCAAGCTGGAAAATCCCCAGGTAGCGATCGCCATCTGACTCCTTCTACCAAAATGTAGAAAATCGCGTTTAGGACTTCCCACATATCGACTTCACGCTTTCGACCACCCGGCTTCGCTTCTGGAATCAGGTCTTTAATAAATTCATATTGTGTCAGGGTCAGGTTACTGGGGTAAGCTTTACTCATGTCACTCTCTCGGTGCTGTTTACTATCTATTCACAGCGTATACTGAGAGAGCTTTTTTACAACATACCCGACTTTTCAAACATCCTCTAACAAAAAATCTAATTCTTCAGCTTGGAAAGCAGTACGGGGATAACCTTCTAACACCCAACCGCTATTGATATCAGGCTTTTTGAAGCGAGTCCGAATCAATTCAATCATCATGTCATCTGGGACTAACTCCCCTTTTTCTAGATATGGCTGTACGTAGCGACCTAAATCAGTAAGAGTAGCGTAGGCGCTTTGCGGCTTGTTGCCAGACATCGCTTCTCGTAAAATCTCACCTGTAGAAATCAAGGAAATCTCAAAATGTTTGCAAAGCCTTTGTGCTTGCGTGCTTTTCCCCGACCCAGAACCTCCTAAAATCACTAATCTCACAACAATTCACTCCTCATCGTGTCACATTTAGAACTATCTAAATCTGTTTTGCCCACATCAAGAGCAAATCTAACATCTCAGGATTTTTGCTAATTTTCCTAGTTTTTTCTTTGATTTAAACTTGGGATTAATTGTTTGAATTTTTACAAATAAATTGAAAAACAACTGGGTAATTACTCTTGACTCTTGACTGTTTTTTCATTCGTCCTAGTATACGCAGTTGATGATGGCTACTTTGATTCACCAGGCAACAATAACAATTCCAACAAAACTTGACTTAAAGACAAAGCTAGTGTTTGACTAATAAGGCAGCGAATGCCTCATACACTACACGTTGTTAAAAACAGCTTGATTGCACGGGCAGATTTGCAATAACTATCCTCAGCAAAAGCTCTTTAATCTTTTGTGATTTTTTGAACCTCACCCTATGGTTGCTCAGTTAGAAACCCCAAACGTAAATTCGATTATCAGCTTACCTTACCCCATTGAAGGACTGGTACAAGTTTTCACTAGTTCATACCGGAACTTTTTTACAAGTGTCATGGCTCAGGCACTGAGAATTGCCGGTCAAGGGACGCCAGTTTTAATAGTGCAATTTCTCAAAGGTGGCATTCATCAAGGACATCAAAACCCCATACAACTGGGAAAAAATTTAGATTGGCTTCGCTGCGATTTGCCTCGTTGTATCGATACACCGCATCTTGAAGATACGGAAACCCAATCCTTACAAAAGCTGTGGCAACATACACAAAAGGTTGTATGTGAAGGTAAGTATTCTCTCGTTGTCTTAGACGAGTTAAGTTTGGCGATTAATTTTAACTTAATTCCCGAAACAGAAGTTTTAGCGTTTTTGGCAAAACGCCCTCCCCATGTGGATATTATTCTCACGGGACCAGAAATGCCAAAATCTCTTTTAGACGTGGCGGATCAAATTACAGAAATCCGTCGCAGCCATCGACCGTAAGAAATTTTGGATTTTAGATTTTGGATTTTGGATTTAAAAAATTGTAGAGACATGAGGAACTTCGTGTCTCTACAAGCCTGACTGCTGACAGGCGATCGCAATAAAATTTATAATCCAGATATTTCAGTTGCAGCCGCTCTAGCTACAGAGGTAGGATTCATTAAGAATAAAGCAGCTTTTTTCATTGTTGCTTCAGATAACTGAACCTGTTTGAGGGTAACTAAACCTTCATCTATAAAGAAATCTCTCACCAAAGCTTTCTCTCCACTGTTGAAAGAAGTTTCATAAAAAACTTCCTTAATTCCTGCTGAAATAATTAACTTCAAGCAAGACAAACAAGGTTCTAAAGTAACGTAAATACTTGCACCCGAAGTAGAGATTCCATGCTTTGCGGCTTGAGCGATCGCATTTGCTTCCGCGTGTACAGCCCTTGATGGTAAAGTTTTACTAGCATCGCAACTGCTCAATCCCGGATAGCAGTAACCCTGTGCGGTACAATGGGCAGAACCTGATGGTGAGCCGTTATAACCAGTTGCTACAATTTGCTTATTTTTCACAATTACAGCACCCACCGGAAAAGCAAGACAAGTTGAGCGAGTGGCTGCAAGTTTCGCCAACATGAGAAAGTACTCATCCCATGTTGGTCTTTGATAGTATTCGTCGGTTGTAGGAATATATTGCATAATCTGTCAATTTTAAAATTTATTCTACTGCCTTGCTGACAAGGACTACCTGAAATGTTATGGGTTCCAATTAATTAAAATCTTTTTAAGTTGATTCAAAGCATCTTCATCGTTATGAAACTGAATCTCAGCAATCACAGTCGGAATACCGCGTGGAAATCTTGATATCCGCTTACCTGTTTCGTATAGAAGAATGATAGGAATTTTGTTTGTCTCTGCGTAAGCTAACTCCATTCCAACACCAAAAGAGAGTGAGCCAAGGTAAGCAATAACTAAATCTGACATACTTACTTGATACTTATCTTTTTCAAAGACTTCACGAGGACTAATATCAGGATTATTTACTGGATCGGTATGTAGGTGCGGCACATAAGCTTTAAGACCGATTTCTTCGCAAAGTAAGCCAATTTTTTTATAAAGTGCTTTGGATTTTGCTGGATTTTCAACATCAGTTAAAGCACCTGACACATATACTTTGTACATTTTTAATAGTCACCTTGTACGACAATTTAAATTATCATTAGTTTTAAATAACTAAGTAGTTAATTTTCTCACAAAAAATGACCTTTAAATATAAATATATTTTGCAATTAAAATAGAGTTTACTCTTTATTCGTGGTTGAATTTACTGTTCTGTTTGGTTCTTTTTGCGTCTGTGGAGTAAGAGTAGTTGCCGTATTTTCATTAGGATGAATATAATTAAATAACCAAAAAATTCCTCCTGATAAGATTCCTATCAAAGCCACTATTGTATTCATTGCTGTCCACCGAGTCTGTTCATCTGGACCTAGAAAACGTAGTAATTTATCGTAAACTCCTATTTTAAGTCTTTTATACTCATCTGACTGCAGCATGAGTTGTTTTAGTAAATCTGTTTTACCTGTCATCCAACTATGTTCTTTGTGATTAAAATAATCATCAATTTCGTTACGATTAGGCAGACCGCTAAGAATATCAAGTCTTGCTGGTCTATCGGTGTTGCCATTTATTGAGGACTGGGAACTTAATTTTTCAATAGCCAAATAGGCAATTGGTTGATTAACATCTCTAACATTAATTCGGAGCAATTCATCTGAGACATTATGAAGAGCTATACACAGAACGCCTGACCAATAAGGATTGACTCTTGTCCCAATGTGTCCTATCCCTTTTGAAACTAGTCCGACCATCGAATAAAGTGGACCACGAAAGTTACCACTGAGGTAAACAGATTCATCAGTCCATACTAAAGCAGTATCTCTTGGCGGTATCAAGAAAAATTTCTGTTCCTCACCAGGCTTGCCTTTTTTTGGTTCAGTTTCAATAATCAAACGTTGCTTCTTTCCAATCGCATATGCATACTCACTAGCAGTTAGACATAAATCACAAGCCCGTATACTACCTGGTTTGAGAGGATGAAAAAGGATACCTCTACCAAGCTCCCTAACAATATCCCGATCGCTCAAAACTGACATCAAATACTCCCTATGTTTTACAAATAAAAATTAGTAAAACTTATAAAATTTTAGTATTTAATTAAATATTATACATTAATTTACCTAATTATTTATACGGATACCTTTTTTGTAACGATTATAGTATACGGATGCCCTCCCAGGTGGTCAGGACAAAATTACTAGTATGAAAAAAGCCCCAGTATAGCGACTGAGGCTGTTTTAGATTCTTTTAGCTGCAAGTTCTGAGTTTTTAGTGGCTTTCCGGGGATTTGCATTCACTGATCTTGGACATACTGTGTGCCATTTATGATACAGTTACAAGCCTTTTGCAGTTCGATGCCTAAGTAACCCGTATGTTCAGGATGAATTGCTGGAGAGGTAGCACAAATCTCCCGAAGTAGATTGAGGGGGTTTTTTCCGCGATAATATTTAATCACCTCACCACTGCCAGGAGTTGTCTGGCTAACGATTATTTCTTTGCTATCCACCTCAATAAGAAAATTCCCTGCAGGGTCGTAATAGTTCCGTTGGTTACAGATAGCAGCGTATTGATTAGCAATTAGTCGGTCTGCATTGTCCCAAGTATCATCATATATATGAGCGCTCTGACTAATAGTAATTAATGGTCCCATTTTTAAATCATATTGAGAAAACTTTGCAATTTTATCCCTAATATGTTGTTGCAAAGCCCTCAAGCCCATTGCATTTGCAGCCCATGCAGCAAACATATCATTACTTCTTAACGTGGCTGTCAGTGATAATTCATTATCTACAACTCTCAGCCAAATATGATTAAGACAAGGGCTACCTCCTTTGTCATGGTCTTTCACATCCCATAAATTCATCACTGCACTAGCAGCGTCAATTTCGCCAATTAATTTCTTAATTATTTGCTCAATTTGGTCGCGACCAAACCAGGAACGCAAACGTTGACCGTATGTATATTTCAACCCTTCCCGGTAGGGTGCATCATCTAAAACCTGGGAAATATATTCTTCAATAAAAGGGCGGTCAATTGGCAAATAATTCGGTTCCGGAAAATAAAAATTAGGTGGTTCATCAGTAACAACCGCCATCAAATCAATTAATTCTTGCCATTGTCCATCATAGCCAGTTGGTCGAATTGTTCCCGTTGTTTTAATTCGATGAATGATTTTTACCCAAGTTTCAGCTATTGTCTTTCCTTCAATCCGATGTCCGTAGCGTGTTCCTGGTAAAACAGTTGGAACAACACAAGACATGGGAAATTCTAACGGTAAACCCCAAGGTTCAAGAATTTCCCGTTGTGCAAAACTCTTCACCAAACTACTAGCTTCTGCAATTGATTTCGCTTGTTTGCATTCTATAGACTGGCGCAGATTTTGTAGCGCACTACTTTCAATTTCAATATCAATATATCCAGTTAAGGACGAGCGTATTACCCAGCAACGCCGTCCAGTATCGCTATAACCTTCTTCAAAGCCATTGCGGAAAAAGTCCAGTAAACACTCTCCAGCACCCGCGTTTTTGTCTTCCTTTGTGGCGTTAAGGACAACCAAAAAGCGGACGTGGGGGTTAAAAAGCAAATTGCGAATTAGTAAGTTTATCCCTCTTGTGGGCGAGTACAACTGCCCAATTACAGCATACTCTTCTGGTTGCAGGTGTTTGGCGATCGCCTGTTTGACCGTCCAACCTGTAATTACTGCTGTTTGCCCATTTCCGTAGATCAGCTGATTGGGCTTGTGCAGTGCTGTGTAGTGAAATTTGGTCGCTATTTGGGTCATAGTCACAAGCTACAAACTCTATAGCTTACACCTCAGCAATACCTTTAAGTCAATTTATAAGATTTTTCTCCCGACACCGCCCTTTGCGCGATGGAATAGCTCCGACAACTTTACAAAAATTAATTAACTTGTTACAGTTATTTACATAGCGGAGAAAATTGGAGAAACTCAATGCGTACAAGCGGTGCTATTATTGACGACCAGGGTAAGATGAACAACTTTGCGGTTGAGCCTAAAGTATATGTAGACGAGCAAGGCGATCGCACTGGCTTTACACCTTATGCAGAACTGCTCAACGGTCGTTTAGCGATGATTGGGTTTGTTTCTCTGATTGCATTAGAAGCCTTTACCGGACACGGCATTTTTGGTCTTTTGAGAAGCCTGTAAAACCGAAATTTTAATATTGGTAGCGCAACAATAATAAATTAATAAATTTAGAGACGCAAAATTTTGCGTCTCTACGTTTTTATATACATGCACGATATAGCATTAAGTTTTAATTATTTATTGATAATTTTTAACCCAAGAGACGCCCGCGTCTGGGGCTACGCGAATAAAGCCAGACTCGCGCAGGCTTTTAAATATTAAGTCCGCCTGACTGCGGACGCGCGTTCCTGTGCCCGTAAACTTCGCGACTTCAGCCGTACGGCATTTATTGATAAAATAACTAATGCTACTGTCAGGGTTAATTTATCGGGGGAACTATGGCTTTAACAGCTTCAACAATGCTGCCACTAGATACTAAAGCACCAGATTTTCATCTACCGGAAGTAGTATCTGGCGAGATAATTTCCCTTTCTAAATTTAGCGACAAAAAAGCATTATTAGTAATGTTTATTTGTCGGCATTGCCCATTTGTCAAGCACGTACAAGCAGAATTGGCACAGTTGGGAAAAGATTACTTTAATAGCGATCTAGGGATTATTGCTATCAGCGCCAACGATGCGAATAAGTACCCTGATGATGCACCAGAGTCGCTGAAGACAATGGCGACTGAACTAGATTTTAAATTTCCCTTGTGCTACGACGAAAGTCAGGAAACAGCAAAAGCTTATACAGCAGCTTGTACACCCGATTTTTTTGTATTTGATGCAGAACAAAAACTGGTTTATCGGGGACAATTGGATGATAGCCGTCCAAGTAATGGTAAGTCAGTTACAGGTGCTGATTTACGCGCTGCGATTGATGGGGTATTGGCGGGTAAACCCGTTACAGATGAACAAAAACCAAGTATTGGTTGCAATATTAAATGGAAAGTCGGGAACGAGCCTAGTTATTTTGGTTAGTGGTTAGTGGTTGGTAGTTGGTAGTTGGTGGTTGGTGGTGAAGCGCATACTGCGGGAAGGAAACCCTACCAAGGGCGCTGGTGAACCAACAACCAACTACCAACTACCAACAAAATTAATGATGAATTTCCAAATTGAGGATATAGCTTCCCAATTGGACTTTTTCTGCCCACAATTCGTATTCTACCCGTAAATGCTGTGGTAACGGGTTCCCGTTAAGCGTCAGAGACTTAGTGAAATTACGTAGCTTAATAGGTTCGTTAGGTTGCAAAGATTCAGTTGGCAACCAATAACGGCTCATGCCATAAACACCCTGTTCCCAAAAGTGACGGTAACTCAGTTGGGCGTTACCTTGCATGGTCATAATTACTCGATAAGGTGAAATTTCCAACCACAAGATTCTAGGACTGCTAGGGAGGTAAACGTTGCTTCTTTCTTGAGGTAGCGCGTCCTCGGAATTTAAAGAACTCGTAGCTTCACAACTGATTAGAGGCGGTGCTGTCAAAAGTAAATGAAAGCGATCGCTATCTTTTTGATACAATGTCGCAGCAGTTTCAACAACAGACCAAACAGGTAAGTCTGTGGAAATGAGTGATAAGCACACGGGCTTGCGGTGATGGGTCAGCATGGGAGCGATAAGGGCACTTAAGCGATGGAACTCTCAGGAAATTAATAATTGAGATAAAGCCAGGTTATGATAAGCAACTGATTCATAAAGCATGCTTAATCTTAACCGGATCTGTTTAATGGTTAATCTAGACAAATTAAGAATGAAAACAGGTAAAATGCAAGCTTATAAAGTTTTAACGGCGCTGATAAGAGTGATAACTGGTGACAGATAGTCAGAAAGTCAAGCTTGTGAAGACTCTTATTTTACAGCCTCAGGGTGCTTGGAGTCTCCCAAGCCAGAAATACACATTAAATTTACTGGGAACAAAAAGCGATAGGATACTAGGGAGTAAGTAACAAACGGCGGCGTTTTACTTACATAAGTCTGAAGTGTAAAGGATGAATGATGAAGTGGAGACAAGTTCGGTAGATGCTTCGCCCCTAATCGGTGAAAAAATCAGGTTTTTTCGTTCATATTCATACCGCTGCCTTTATGGCTAGGGTAATTTCATACTTCATACTTCATACTTCATACTTCATACTTCATACTTCATACTTCATACTTTCAGTTTGATGTTGCCGTTGAATAACTTCAAATGCATTCAAAAGCCAGTTTATCCTAATGTCGGCTTCTGTTATAACCGTAGAAACGAAAGAAAACCTTTCTCAAAACTTAATTATTCAGCGACCTGCTGGGGGACTATCTTTACAGGGTCGCATTCGCGTTCCGGGAGATAAATCTATTTCCCACCGTGCTTTGATGTTGGGCGCACTTTCCGAAGGTGAAACCCAAATTCAAGGACTGCTGTTAGGCGAAGACCCCCGCAGCACTGCTAGCTGTTTCCAAGCTATGGGTGCAGAAATTTCTGAATTAAATACAGAATTGGTGCGGGTTCGAGGTATTGGTTTGGGAAATTTGCAAGAACCGGTTGATGTGTTGAATGCTGGTAATTCCGGTACGACACTGCGACTGATGTTGGGAATTTTGGCATCTCATCCAGGGCGCTTTTTCACTGTAACGGGTGATAGCTCTTTGCGATCGCGTCCGATGTCCCGTGTTGTTAAACCTTTACAACAAATGGGGGCAAAAATTTGGGGACGCCGAGGTAATTCTTTAGCACCCTTAGCAATTACCGGACAAGCCCTCAAACCCACTCATTATCAATCGCCCATCGCTTCCGCCCAAGTTAAATCCTGCATTTTGCTGGCGGGTTTGATGACCGAGGGACAAACCACTGTCACCGAACCAGCCCTTTCTCGCGACCACAGCGAACGGATGTTACGGGCGTTTGGTGCCCAACTCAGTGTAGACCCCGAAACCAACAGTGTTACCGTTATCGGTCCGGCTAAATTGCAGGGACAAACGGTAATTGTTCCGGGGGATATTAGTTCAGCAGCCTTTTGGTTGGTAGCTGGGGCGATTGTACCAGGTTCGGAACTGGTGATTGAAAGTGTTGGGGTTAATCCCACCCGCACGGGTATTTTAGAAGCTTTAGCGATGATGGGAGCGGATATTCAGCAGGAAAACCAGCGAGAAGTTGCTGGGGAACCAGTAGCCGATTTGCGGGTGCGTTCCAGCCGTTTGCGAAGCTGTACCCTTGCTGGAGACATCATACCCAGGTTAATTGATGAAATTCCGGTTTTGGCGGTCGCGGCAGTATTTGCCGAGGGTACGACGGTAATTAGAAATGCTGAAGAGCTACGGGTAAAAGAAAGCGATCGCATTGTTGTGATGGCACAGCAACTGAACAAAATGGGGGCGAAAGTTATGGAATTACCCGATGGGATGGAAATTACCGGCGGTACTCCCTTAAAGGGTACTAATGTAGATAGTTATACCGACCATCGAATTGGCATGAGTTTGGCGATCGCATCTCTAGTCGCCAGTGGAACCACCACCATTCAACGTGCAGAAGCAGCTGCTATTTCTTACCCAGATTTCTTTAGTACGTTGCAAAAACTATGTGGTTAATGTGGTTAATGGTTAATGGTTAATGGTTAATGGTTAATGGTTAATGGTTAGTGGTTGGTGGTTACTAGAATAACCAACAACGCGATCGCGCTTCACCAGTCGCCTGGGTCGGGAAAACGCCACTGCGACCCTTGGCCAGACCCCAAGACCGCAGTGGCTCCCCTACCAAGGGCGCGAAGTGAGCCGGGGGGAATCTTCCCGACTGCAGACGCAAGCGCCCCTTCACCAACCACCAACTACCAACCACCAACCACCAACCACCAACCACCAACCACCAACTACATAAAAATTCAGCCGAAGTAGCGATTGCCAAGTTCCTTGCCTCTGTTGTATGACTAATTTGTTGCATTACTAAATATTCTCTCTGTAAGCAAAAAGGAGACATTTATTTATGGGTTGGTTACAAAGACTCTTCGGCATGGAAAAACCTGCAGATGCTCAAGTTAATCCTGAAGCCGCTGCAGTTTCTGAGGAAGCTTCAGGGGGCGAAACCATTGCTCTCGAACGTATGGGATTAAGCGGAGAATACGATCAAAGTGGTTTGGCAAAACGAGTCGCCCTTGCATTTGACGAAGACTCTAGCTTTGATGATATTAATTCCCTCTATGTCGCTCAAACAGGGAGTACAGTTGTTTTAAAAGGGCAAGTTCCCAGTCAAGACGTTTTGGATCAAATGGTCCAAATTGCCAGTGGAGTTAGCGGTGCTACCGATGTCAATACCGATCAAGTCACAGTTGGCTAAACAGTTGGCTAAACAGTTAGCTAAAAATAGGCGTTGCACATCTATGGGATGAGAGTCTCACGCAAAGGCGCAAAGACGCACTCGTAAAATTCATAAAATCATCCCGCATTTATGCAACGCCAAAAAATAATTTACCTTCATACTAATGGAGGTATATTAGCTTCTAGAAACTCTTCATAAGAAGCATCTCTGGTGTTTACAATCCAATTTTTTGAGTTTTTTAGGCAGCATTTTTGTGTAGGTGCTGCCAGTATTTTCCATCAAAATTGTGTTGATTTTTAGTTTTAGGAAGGGGTGTGATGAACAATCAACTTAAAACTCGTTTATCAAGCATTGGGCTGGCATTATTAGCTAGTTTAACCCTCGCTAGTTGTGGTAACAAGACAGAAGAACCTGCTGCGAAAAACGCTGAAACTCCAGCAGTCACCTCTTCTCCCGCTGGGGCTACTTCTGGAACTCAACCTTATGGGACTACCCCGACTTCAGGCGCTAATAATACAGCCGCGCCTGGAACTAAAGTAGCAATTCCAGCCGCTGCAGAAAAGCTAGGGGCGAAACCGACAGGAGAAACCACTTGTCCAAGTGATGCACCTGTTAAGGGTAAAGTAACGCAGAAGCGCGGCAATATTTACCATGCTCCCAAGTCGCCTGATTTTGATAAAGTTAAGCCAGATATCTGTTTTAAAGATACAGCAACAGCAGAGAAAGCTGGTTTTAGTGTTCCCAAATAATTAGCGTGGGAAGTGCGACTCAAATAGGACTTACGCAAAAAAATCCGGTTTCTACGAAAAATAGCTTGTGAGTGCAAGCAGATATGAGCGAAGAAACCGGGTTTTTGCAACGAGTGTGCGTAAGTCCTGTCAAAGATAAAGTTAATCTCAAATTTTTCGTAGAGTGCGCCCTGACGAGAGTACGGCACCATTATTTATTTTTGAATTTTGAATGAGCGAATGCGTGAATTTTTTAAGCGTATTTGGTTGTTTAGTGATTAGAAAGGCAATAAGCGATCGCCCTCAAGAATTTCTAGTGCTAATTATAAGGATGTCATACCAGCCAAGGGTTTTGATTTGCGGACAACTTGAGGACAAATAGCGGCTTCTTCCAAATTCGGCATTTCTAGCCTGCAACGCGGGCAAAACCAGTAAACATGATGCTGGCGAATATGGCGTAGTAAACTGTGGGAGCAGCAAGGACAATTGTTCATACTTCGTAACACGTTCATAATATCTTTATCCATAATTAAAATGTAATAGCCAGAGCGGGGATCGCTCATCTATCCTTGGGGATCGCTTATTTATCCTCAAGTTAGATTTCAAATCAAAAAAAGCCTGTGAAGGCTCAGGAAAGTGAATAAAAGGTAATTAAGATAACAATTTCAGACTCATTAGTCAATATTTTTGTTTAACTCACGACGAATGACTACATACAGGTTTATGCAAATTCCCGACCTGTTTGAATCATCTTTGGCAATATTAAAATAGGTAAATATTCCTGGTTTTTTCGTTCCCTGGCTTTCTTGGGAATGATAACCAAGAGGTTTTCGCTTGAAAATAGGGGAAAGGGGAAAGGGGAAAGGGGAAGAGGTTGTAGCGGTTCTCGGTTGATTCCAACACAGTTAATATTTTCTTGTGGGACGGGCGTCTCGCCCGTCCGGGCGGGTAAATCGGCCCACCCCACAAGAAATGTGTATTTCATGGAAGTGAGAACCGCTATCAGGGTGGGGTAAAGTCAATTTGAAAAAAGAATCTTGAAGATGAATTGTTGAAACAAGAGGGGAATCAAGATTTTACAATCCAAAATCTCAAATCTCAAATCTAAAATGGTATAACTTAAGCTTTGGCAAACACCGCTGTTAGTTGATCCCGGTTATGGGGTGCATCAAAATCAATCAGCGGTCCTTTGGGAACAATGCGAGTTGGGTTAACTTGGGGATGGCTTTTGTAATAATGCCGTTTAATATGGTCAAGGTTGCAAGTTTCCTTGACTCCTGGCTGTTGGTAAAGGTCTTTGAGATAATTCCACAAATTGGGATAATCTACGATTCGGCGTAAGTTGCATTTAAAATGGACGTAGTAAACTGCATCAAAGCGGAATAAGGTAGTAAACATACACCAGTCCGCTTCAGTTATTTGATTTCCGCAGAGATAGCGTCGATCGCCTAATATTTTTTCCCAGCGATCGAGTTCAGCAAATAATTCCGTTACCGCTTCATCATAAGCCGATTGACTAGTTGCAAATCCCGCCCGATATACACCATTATTAATCGGTTGGTAAATAGCATCAATCGTCTCATCAATAACTTTTTGCAAAGGTTCTGGATAAAAATTTACATTTTGTTTGGCAAAAGCATTAAACTCTGTATCAAACATTCGGATGATTTCGCGGGATTCGTTATTGACAATTTTGCCAGTTTGTTTATCCCATAAAACCGGGACTGTGACACGTCCGCTATAGTTGGGTTCAGCTTTAAGATAAAGTTGCCAGAGATAATTCGTCCCGTTAACAGTATCGGGAATGCACCCCGGTTCATCGTTGGAGAATTCCCAGCTATTTTCGTGAATTTCTGCAGCAACCACCGACAAACCAATTACATCTTCAAGTCCTTTTAAGCAGCGCAGAATTGCCGTACGACACGCCCAAGGACAAGCCCAGGATATATATAGATGATAGCGTCCCGGTTGGGCTTTGAAGCCGCTAGAACCATCAGATGTAATGCTAGAGCGAAAAGTTGTTGATGGACGGATAAACTTACCTTGTGAGTCTTCTTGCTCTCGTTGTGATGCCCACTTACCATCTTTGAGAATTCCCAAACCCATAATTATCTCCGTTTAAAACACTAATAGGGTGGACAATTGCCCACCCTAATAATTGGGTCACATTATGACTTGGAAATCATCGCTCTTTGGGGTGGTTGGTGGTTCGCCAGCGCACTGGCGGACCATTCACGACTGGCGTTCATAGTTGAAGGGGTTCGGCGCTGTTGGTTAGTAGTTAGCGGTTAGTTATTAGTCAAGAGTTTAATAACTCAAAACTCAAAAAACGAAGCTAATAACTTAAAACTTAAAATTTAAAACTCCTAACTCCGCGCCTCCTAACTCCGCGCCTCCTAAGTCTTAACTACTCAGCAGCGTTGAGGATTTTTGGCACTTTGAAAAATTCGCCTTCTTGAGAAGGCGCACTGTTGAGGATAGCTTCTCGGTCAGGATAAGGTTGTAGATTATCTTCTCGCGTCACATTGCTGACATCAATAGCCCGTGCGGTTGGTGCTACATCGCTAACATCAAGTTCACTCAGTTGCTCAAAATAATCAAGAATACTTCCTAATTGGGTGGTGAATTGCTTTTCTTCTTCTGGTGTCAATTCTAAACGGGCGAGAAGGGCTACTTTGCGAACTTGTTCACGATCAATCATTTTTTAGTTATGAGTTAGGGGTTAGGAGTTAGGAATTAGGAGGCGCCCAATTATGAGTTATGAGCTAGGAATGTGAATTAAATAAGATGCAAAATTTAAGTGGTGTAGTAATGTAGGGTGCAGCCTACGAAAATTGCAGGTTATTAAATCCACATTTTTTTAGGAGTCATATTTCATAACTCCTAACTCCGCGCCTCCTAACTCCTAACTTTTAAAAGAATACGTCAATTTGCATTCTTCCGGTAGTTTTTAGCCAGTTTTGAGCTTCAATGTAGTTATTGGGAGCCATGCGAATTGCTCGTATCCAATAATCAGCAGCTTGGTCAAACAGCGCTTCTCCGGTGTCGTTATCTCCAGCTTCCTTAGCTTTTTCGCCTTGGAAGTGGTAAATTACGGCGATGTTGTTCAAGGCTTGGGGTAGGCGCGGGTTTAACTCGATCGCCTGATGATATAGTTCTAAAGCTTTGTCATGGTCGCCGTTGCTGGCATAGATTAACCCCATATTATAGAGGATGTAGCTGCGATCGTAGGAGTCTGTCTCTAATTCGAGGGCTTCATTGTAGTAGTCTAAGGCTTCGGCATATTCTCCTTCTGCCTGCGCCGACATCCCATCTCGATAATATACAAAGGCTTCTTTGGCTTTTTTGTTAGCTGGCAGCATCTTTAGGATGATATCTGCCATGACTGTAAAGGATTTGTCAATAAAGTTATCGTTTTTCTGGGTTCTTGGCATATCCGCCTCTGTGGTGTTCGGCTACTAACTCAAACCAGTTTGTGATTTGTGGCTTTTATCACTCAATAGACCTCTGCGGAAATTAATTCTGCGTTGCCCGAAATACGAGTGTAGGGACAATTCATGAATTGTCCCTACGTCTTTTCGGGAGATGTCTAATAGTTAATTTAACGCTGTTTGCCTGCCGTTGTGCAAATGCTCCCAACTTTGTAAAGATACTATTTAATCGTGTCTCTCCTCGCTAATTGGCTTGATGCAGTCTGAACTATTATGCCTGGGATTGTTCACTTTAGTGCTAACCGGATAGGCTGTCATTGCCGAAGCTGCATAGGGACGCAATAGTTTTTGTAGCGCTTCTGAATCTTGCACTTCTGGATTTAGCCACAAATCGTAATCTTGGGGATTGAGAATCACTGGCATGCGATCGTGAAGCGATCGCATTAATTCGTTAGCTTCTGTTGTCACAATTGTACAAGAATCTATTTCCTCTCCTGAAGGAGATTTCCATTGCTCCCACAACCCTGCAAATCCAAAGGGTTGCCCATCTTGAAGGCGGATATAAAATGGCTGTTTTTTCTTTTCTTGGTGCTGCCATTCATAAAATCCATCCGCTACTATCAAACAGCGTCGGCGTTTGAATGCCGAACGAAAAGAACGTTTTTCCGCCACGGTTTCAGCCCTAGCGTTGATTAATTTTGCCCCCATACTTGGGTCTTTTGCCCATGAGGGAATTAACCCCCAACGTAACTGCTGAAATTGACGGCTCAAGCTTTTTGAGTTAGGCAACACCGCCGCCACCATTTGCGTAGGTGCAATGTTATATTGCGCTACTAAATCGGCAACTTTTTCTACGCCGAAAGTTTGTGCTAGAGCTTCTGGCTGGCTTAAAGTAAATCTTCCACACATAGCTTTATTTTCGACCCCTGACACAAATTAAACAACCAAATATTTTAAACAAATAATCCTTTCGTTTTTTTTATCTTTCAGAGAATTTTTTATATATCTAAAATCCCGTATTTATTAATCTTTAGTTCTTTCTATTTGTACTTTTTAAGGATATATTATATTTTACTCCATCATGATTCATCACACACTTCATCCCAAGATTTTTTGGCATGGAAACGTTGCGTTTGTACGATTTTTTACCTTCAGGCAATGGCTATAAGATCCGGCTCTTATTAACACAACTTGGTATGCCCTTTGAGAGAGTGGAGGTTAACATATTAAAAGGCGAGAGCCGAACACCGGAATTTATCAGCAAAAATTTCAACGGTAAAATTCCAGTATTGGAAATTGAACCAGGTAAATTTTTGGTAGAATCAAATGCCATCATGATTTATCTGAGTGAAGGCACGGAATTTCTACCCTATGACCGCTTTTTAAGAGCGCAAGTGCTGCAATGGTTATTTTTTGAGCAAAACAGTCACGAGCCTAATATTGCCACATCTAGATTTTGGATTTCTATTCTGGATAAGGCTGAGGAATATCGTGAAATACTCAAGCAAAAACGCGAACTTGGTAATGCAGCACTTAAGGTGATGGAGAATCATTTAAAGTCTCGCACATTTTTTGTGGGAGAACGCTATACCATTGCTGATATTGGGTTGTTTGCTTATACGCATGTAGCTGATGAAGGTGGGTTTGATTTGACAAAATTTCCTGCTATCCAAGCTTGGATAGAACGAGTCAAAAATCAGCCTAGATACATCAGCATCACTCAGGAATAAAAAGCCTGATTCTGGCTTATCTCTTATTTCTCTCGTTCCCTGAAACTTTTTCAGGGAATGCATTTTCATGAGGTTATGCTTCACTTTTTACAACAAAATTTTTTTAATTTCTCTAAATGAGAACAGATTGAATTAGGTTTGTAATTGTGCTTAAGCGCTACTACAAACTATGTGCTGCTTTAATTGCTTTCATAAATGAAAATTGGTATCAACCGGAAAATAATGAGATTTGGTATAGCAGTCCGCCCATGATTCGTGAAAGTGGAGAAACCGGGTTTCTGAAAAGATTGAATTAGGTTTGTAATTGTGCTTAAGCGCTACTACAAACTATGTGCTGCTTTAATTGCTTTCATAAATGAAAATTGGTATCAACCGGAAAATAATGAGATTGTTGAGGCAAAAAATCATAATTGGTAAAGTGGAACTTATGGTTTGTAGTTGATAACTTATTCAGCTATATCAATTTCCACTAACTTTTGCCGGGAAGATAAACCAGACTTGATTATAATATAGGATTTTGGCACATCAAATTTTTCTGCTAGTAGTTTAATTAACTCTTCATTAGCTTTACCATCTACAGGGGGAGATTTTAAATGTACGGTTAGACTGCCATCTTCTTCTTCGGTGATTTTTTGAACTTTGGAATTAGGTTTAACTTTGACTTTTTTTTGCATAACCGATTTTTTATAATTGTCGCAGCCACAAGCCTAAGATAATTAAACCATTAGAAACCGGGTTCCGCAGGAGTTACCCGGTTTCTGGACACCGTGAACTTTCACAAATCATATAGGATTGCTATATTTCTCTCTTGTCAGAAAATTGTCAGTTGTAGGTTGGCGTAGGCAGTAACCCAACAACAGCACGCGATAATAGTTGGGTTCCACTTTGTTCCAACGCCACTTGCGCGGCTGCCGGGAAACCCTTTCAGCAGGTGCTACAAGTCGGCGAAGCCGCCCAACGCACTGCTTCACCAACGCAGTGGCGGACCAACCTACATTTGATTACATTTGATAAATTTTATTATCAATCATTCGCTTCTAAACGTTCGTGTCGGGTAACTCTTACGAAACTCGATTTTTGAGGCTTTCAATTCTCACATATATAAGCGAGGACTGCTATAGTTTTTAAAGAAAAAGCCCATCGATACAACGATAAGCAGAGAAGATTATCAATATTGTTTAGTTGTGGTGGTGGAGTATTTTTTAAAGGCTAAAAACTAAGGAATTTTAGCCTTTGTACCGTTACTTTCTCAGTGACATTCGCTTAATCGAAAATCACAAATTTGGTTAAGGATATCTTCTGCTACCAGCACCAACTACACCAATTTTGTGACGGTAGGAAAGTTCGGCACCAAACCAACCAGAAGCACTAGTCAACGTACCAACAACCAGCGATATTAACAGCCCCCAAGGTAATATTCGAGACTCAGCGTTGCCCATACGCAAAAGGAAGTTAACGAGTGTTAAAACTAGGATAGAAACGTTAAGAATCATGTGTACCCAGCCGGCGGTACGCTTGCGGACTCGTTCAATTTTCAAAAAGTCGCTTAAGCCGATCGCGGCTGCAATGACGCCTCCAGCCAATCCCAGTCCGATTAACCACAGCGAAGCCCTGGCCCAGAAGAAATCGCGAGTTAACCAGTAGCCAAAATCACTTCCCAAGGCGGCGGCTAAAAAGGCGATCGGGAAAATCACACTTAGGGGGTGTAAAGGATGTCCGGCGATCGCTACTGTGCTGGGTACGCCGGTATCGCGATATTCACTGTCGTTACTTTCAATAACTGGTGGAATATTTGGGAAAGGTGTTGAAGGTGCAGAATTAGTAGAAGTTGTTTCTGTAGTTTCCATTATTAGTATCCTGAATTGATTAGTTTTAAGCAGAGGGAATTTGCTCGACGTAAGCTTCAGCTTGCAGCGTTAGTTTGCCTGTTTCTACTTCTATTTGCTGGACTCGCAAACTCATTCCTTCTAAATCAAAATTACTCAAATTCAAAAGTTCGCTGGTTTGATTTACCAAAGCTTTTGTGAATTCTGGCGAGATTTCCTCACCTTCGCCATACTCAACATTTTCCAGAGATACACTTTGTCCGTTAGCACTAACATTGGGTACTGCTGAAAATGCCACTTGATGCGTTTCGCCTGTTTCTTTTAACAGAATGCTTGCATTCAATGCGACTTTTCTTTCACCAGGTAGATGAAATTCTATCTGTTGGGGTTCAACAGTCATTAGTTGTCCGTTGACGTGGATTTTCTGACTTTGCATTTGCGATCGCACATAGTCAGAATTAAAAGCACGATTGATATCGGCTTCGATTAAAACAACCCGCGTAGTGGCTTCAGTCGGTTTGGTGAGTTCAATTTTGCCAAAAGCAACACTCAAAGGATTGATGGCGACACTACTCATTTGCATTTCCAATTCCTCCACCCGGAGGTCTTTCTGCATTACCAAACCTTCGCCTTCAATCGTGACTGCATCTACCTGTCCCTGAACAAGCTTGAGCGGGTCAGTTTTGATATTTACATCTAAATTTTCTACTTCATCTAACTGGCTAGATAACCCTATTTCTGCAGCTTTATTTAGCGCCTGCTCTCCTAGTCCGGGACTGTCTGGCATTATGCGAAATCTCCGATTATTTGACCATCCTTGAGTCAATCTAGAAAATTGACAAGCAAAATTTATCTATCTAACGATGTAGTGACTGACTGATGATTATCTATCTAAAAGTATAGATTCAGTTTTGGCGTTGAAATTAGCGTTTTTACGTCCATAGTTCAGAGGGTAATAGCTCAAAAGAAAGATGTAATCTTCTTAAAGGGTATGGCAACCTGATATTTGACAGTGATAAAAACACTTTTCCAGAGGAGAACACCAAATGGTAGCTACTTTAGATGATACTAAGCGTTCTGCTATTGCCGTAAAATTGGCAGATATGAAATTAGTACAACAGTTGGTTATCGAAAATGAGCAACTGTTTTTGAGAGAATCGACCGATTCCGAAATCTCTAAGCGCTTCCAAGACATGCTCAATGATGACCAAAAAAACCTGGGCATTCTGGAAACTGTAATCGTTCAGTATGGCATCCACGGCGAACCTGAAAAAACCATGCAACAAATGGTTGAAAAGCTTCGCGAATTGATGAAAGGTTCTGAATTGAGCTTGTATGAAAAAGTATTTCAGCATGAATTGCTGAAGCACCAACTAGTAATGAGTGGTTTGACAATTCACAAAGCTGCTCAAAAAGTTGGCGCTGACGTGATGGCGGCTATTGGACCTTTAAATACTATTAACTTTGAAAACCGCGCTCACCAAGAACAACTCAAAGGTGTTCTAGAAATTTTGGGTGTTCGCGAACTCACCGGACAAGATGCAGATCAAGGTATTTGGGGACGCGTTCAAGATGCGATGGCTGCATTTAGCGGTGTCGTAGGTAGTGCTGTTACCCAAAACACTGACAAACAGGATATGAACATCCAGGATATTATCCGGATGGATCACAGCAAGGTTAATACCCTGTTCACCGAATTGCTAGCAAGCAACGATCCCCAAAAGATTCAAGAGTACTTCGGTCAAATCTACAAGGATCTAACCGCCCACGCTGAAGCTGAAGAAGAAGTCGTATACCCAAGAGTACGTTCTTTCTACGGTCAAAACGACACTCAAGAACTGTATGACGAACAAGCTGAAATGAAAGTGAAGTTAGATGAAATTAAGGCTATCAGCCCCTCTTCACCTCAATTCAAAGATAAAATCAGACAGTTGATGGATGCTGTTGGCGACCACATTCGTCAAGAAGAAAGCACAATGTTTGCTGCTATTCGTAACAACTTGAGTTCTGAGCAAACCGAGCAATGGGCTACAGAATTCAAAGCTGCTAAGAGCAAAATTCAAGAAAGAATGGGCAAGCAAACTGAAGGTTCTTTCAAGTAAGATTAGACCTAGTTTGAAAATAGCAGAGTAGCCACAAGTAGAAAAGGTAAAAGGTAAAAGGTAAAAGGAATAATATTTTACCTTTTTACCTGCCTGCTTGTGATGCCAAATGTAATTTGAAAGCTGAAAAAGTCCTGGATAACAATGGCTACTCCCAACACTTAATGTTGGGAGTTTTTATTTTGGTTTATATTTGTGAGAATCGAAAGCCTCAGAAGTCGGGTTTCGCACTTATTTACCCGACACGAACGTTTTTCACGAATGATGCGCGGACTGCTACTATGCGACTTCTTTTGCAGACCAATTATAATAAAGTTGACGCACCCAATTCCAAGCTTCTTCGTTAGGAAGTCGTATTTTGGGTTCAAATCGTGGATAAAGGTTTTCTATCATCGTCGCATCTTGACGAATTATTTCCTCGGTAGCCTTTATCACTGATGGTTGAAGAATTGAGTTAAAAATACCAAAGGATTTTTCGGCAAAGACGGGGATAAATGTGCGAGTAGTTGTTTCTGTTTCGGGATAAATTGTAAAAATTTGCACGGCTTTACCCAGTGGTGAATCGCTATAAACAATCACTATCGATGGAAAGTAATTTTCTAAGACTAACTCTACTGTTTTGGGAGTAAATAATAAAGATGGAGTCTGTAAGTATTCTTGAAGGGTGTTCTTTTCTCGAATATGTCTGAGTTTCACAACAGAAAAGTAACCATTCTGCTGAAAATCATCGACTTTTGTGTCTTTGATTCTAAATAATTCTCTATGAGTACCTTTGGCGTGATTTAAATCGTGATTAATCTCTAATGCATAGAGAAAAGGTGCTTTGATGCTGACATCTCCCGCTACACCGATAAATCGAAATTGAGTTGATAGCTTTTCAAGTATATTGGGAATGGGAAGTTTGGGTTCTTGATTGGCATAAGTCCAAATAAAATCACCTTGGTAAAATAGCTTAAGTGTTTGAGCAATTGGTTGGGAAATTTTTTCATTTGGTAGAATTGCTCTACCTTGTGAATCAAATTCTAAGGCATGATAGGGACAAGTAATAGTATTTGTTTGTTTGCAAATCCAACCATCAGAAAGCTTTGCACCAAGATGAGGACAGGTATTTTCTAACGCTGAAACTTCACCTTTTTGATTTTTCCAAAGTACATAATCCTTGCCACAAATGGTAAAGATTTTGGGTTGATTAACTGCAAACATGGATTTGTGGGCAATTAGCCAAGGCGCACCAGGTAAATTCCAACTCATTTGGGAAACATCTCCTGCTTTTATTTCCCAGTATGGCGATCGCGCTTTTTATTGTCTTGCAGATTCGTCCGCTTTTTTGTACGTTTTTGTTATCTTTGCAGAATTGCTTTAGGTGTCACGCCCAGCAAACGCTTAAAATGGCGGTTGAGATGGCTTTGGTTGGCAAAACCGACTTTATATGCTATTTCTGCAATGGTGAGTTTTCCCTGAAGCAATAATTCCTTAGCGCGTTCAACCCGACAGCGAATCACGTATTGATGGGGCGTCATGCTTGTGGATTGCTTAAATAAATGAGAAAAATAATGGGGACTCATTTGCGCGATCGCTGCCAATTCTATCAAACTCAAGTCCTGTTCTAAATGGTTGTTGATATAGTCAATCACTTGTCCTAACTTGTGTTTGGACAGACCGCCCATATATTCCCGCAGTATCGGTTTTCGCGTAGAATAATGTTGCAATAAATGCACAGCCATAGCCGTCGTCATCGTCTCAGCATAAAGACGACTTCCGCCGGGATTGTTTTGCAATACAGCTTTGAGGGCAAGCCCAATTTGGTAAACTAGCGGATCTGGTGTTGCAAAATGCGGCACAAGTTCAACCTGTTCTGGTTCTGCGTCAACAGCACAAGCGAAAACAGTTGGTTCCATACCGAACATGATAAAGTCTCCTTCTGCTTCCCAAGAGACTCCGTGACCGACGTTAACAGGAGTAATAACTATATCACCGCCGAATACTGGCTCACGTTGAAAACGCCCATCCAATTTACGTTCTGCATGAATTGCGTATGCTCCATGAGTAAAAATTGCAACCGTGTGCCAGCGGGGAGTGCAAACCTCAGGAAGTTCATAAGCAGGCTGACACATATATCCAAAGGAGACGCCTTTCCAGCCAGCCTGGAAACTTGTGAGAATAGGCGGACGTGGGTAAAGCTGCGTTACTTCATCTTCTTGAGTCAGGACTAAGGGCTTATCTTCTGACATGGCTTGCACGAATGCTTACATATTTAATGTATCAAAAGTGCTACAGATGAGAAGGGATGGGGAGATGGGGAGATGGGGGGCTAGGGGCCCCCACGAATTACGTACAAGACTTAAGAATTTGATTCAAAAACATATTTTTGGGCAACTTTCCAGTAGCGGGAAAAGCGCTTGAGGTCGATATAGCCGTCATATTCAAAAAACGGTTCTACCTCAAAAATTTCCAAGTCTACATTTTTTTCAATTTGATTACAGATAGTATCAAACCGAGGACTAACACTTTCTGCTGTCGCGACTTGATTAGTATTATGTTCTTGAGCAAAAGCTAAAACTTCTTGCGCCACATCGCCACGACGAATAACAACGGGTAACTCAAGCAAACATTCATAGATAAAAGTAAGGCGTTTCAAGCTTAATTGCCATTCTTCTATCAAAGCATCATCCCAAACCCAAATAGCGGGCGCGTCGGGATATTCTTGTAATGCGGGGTTATTGGGACTTAAACAGTCGCCGTGTATCCAGATGATTGGTTGAGTCATGGAATTTTAGATTTTGGATTTGAGATTTTAGATTGGTATTCTCGTTATTCTCGTTTTCAGTCTCCGACTGGGAATGCATTTAAGGAGACTCCGCCTCCTGTACAAACAAAGTATATGATAATAGAAGAGGCAGAGCCTCTTTAAGGGCATTCCTTTGCAGAGCAAAGGAACAAGATAAACGAGATAATATATTTATATCTTTCCCCCTTTCCCCCTTTCCCCCTTTCCCCCTTTCCCCCTTTCCCCTTTTACCTTTTCCCTTTCTTCCCCTTCTGCCAACTTTGACTGTTGGGTTGTTTGTTAAACTCTGCTTTGGGAAAAAGCTTTGTCTCTAATTCTTCATAACTACCTTCAAAATCGCACTTTCCATAAAGGGGACATTGCTTGCAATAAACGCTTTGGGTATAGCGTTCTAAATTTTCGCGGTTGAAAAAATAAGGTTTGTGACTGAAGGTGCTGGCGACCCACTGCCATGACATATTATTACTAGCTGGGTCGCCATCTAAAAGATGTTCGAGAAACCATTTTGCACCTGTTTGCCAGCGAATGCGCCGCCAATGAACTATATAAGCTGCTATCCACATGCGGGCATGGTTGTGCAAGTAGCCAAGGGAACGCAAGTCACGGCTAAAACTATCGATGCAAACTCTGCCTGTGATTCCTTGTTTGATATCTTCAGGTAAATTAGGCGCGTAATCTTTGGGAGTATACCCAGTTTTGTATTCTTCCTGGTCTTGCCAGATAGCATCACCCAGCTTGGCGTATAATCTTTGCCAATAGTCGCGCCAGCCTAATTCGTTAATTAGTTTAGTTGCATCGTCTTGATTTTGTACGCTTTCCAAAACGCGATCGCGAATTTCGCTCAAACTAAGAACCCCATAGCGAATGTACGGTGAAAGTCGCGTGACGGCACCTGTGAAAAAATTACGTGTTTTTGCGTAGGTTGCTGGGTCTACTTTTTGCAGTACTGTTTCGGCGGCGCGGCGTCCACCTACAGTTTCACTGATATGATTGTCCCTTTCTGCAGAAGAGGGAAATTGTTCACTCAGATAGGCTACCAACTGATCGCGGTTGGTAAAGTCGCGTTGCATGTCTTTAGTCATACCGATTTTGGATTGTCATGTCTACCTACTTAGGTAAAATGCTTATTATCGCGTATTAATAGAAGCATCAAACTCGACCGCATGAGGGAATTTTGTCTTGATTAACTGCCTCAACGGTTAACTTACCGGAATGCACCATTCAAGGGCAAGGGCAAAGAAACCCGGTTGATCAACAGAATATCAAGTGTTTCAAGATTTATCATTCTCAAGAAACCCGGTTTGGTGGTAGTGGTGCAAGATATCGGTTAAACAATATGGGTAAAATTTTAAGGCTAAGGCGATCGCTATATTTCCAAACTTTATTATGACTAACATTCCCCAACCAGGACAACAAGCGCCTGATTTCTCGACTTCTGACCAAAATGAGAATTTTGTCAGTTTGGCAGATTTCAGCGATAAGTGGGTTGTTCTCTATTTCTACCCTAAGGATGATACGCCTGGTTGTACCACAGAAGCAAAAGATTTTAGCGAGTTAAGTCAAGATTTCAGCGAATTGAAAGCGAAAATATTAGGTGTGAGTCCAGATTCGGCTAAATCTCATTGCAAATTTCTCAATAAACATAATTTGTCTCTCACTTTGTTAAGTGACTCAGAACATCAATTAGCAGAAATCTATGGTGTTTGGCAATTGAAGAAGTTTATGGGTAAGGAATATATGGGTGTTGTTCGCTCAACTTTTCTAATTTCACCTGATAGAAATATTGCCTATGTTTGGAGAAATGTTAAAGTGAAAGAACATGCTAGTAAAGTGTTAGCTAAACTGCAAGAACTGGCAACTATCTCAAGTAATAATTAAAAAATATAACGGCGGCTGGATTATGCAGTTGTCGCCAAAATTGTTTCAGGCGGCAGCCTAATTTTGCACTACAAAATCATAAATAAAGCACATTTGGTATGCTACCTTATTTTAAGCTTTTCCATTTAGAGCTTTGCGTTAGTAATACTACTCATATAGCAATCCTTGGCAGATTTGTGAAAATTGAAAGTCTCAAAATCCCGGTTTATTGCAGAAACCGGGATTCTCGTTCCTCACGAATGACTTAGAATTGCTATCAAGCTAGAAGTTATATAATTTAGTAATATTAAGTTAACAAAACATATGGTTACAGTTATCCAGGCACAAAACATTAACATCACAGATTTGGAAGAAAAATTTGGTTTACAATTATCTGTTAGTGACCAATTTTTTACAGAGTGGTTTGAAAATCTGCCGGAAATCACCGAACAAGAAAAGCAGCAATTAGATAGAGTTAAAACCAACTATCTGAGTTTAGTTAAGCGCCGCCCAATATCGGAAGAAATGGTTAAGATGGTAGTGCTAGCCCCTCTGCTGGATTTAGCAGGTTTTTATCATCATCCTTTTTACGTCGTCGAAACTGAAAAATCTGTAGAAATTGCCATTGAAGATAAAGATGAAGTTGTCCGGGGAAGAATCGACGTTTTGGTTTTACAACATCAGTTGTGGTTACTTGTAATTGAGTCCAAAAATGCGGGTTTCTCTCTTGTAACAGCGATACCCCAAGCACTAGCTTATATGTTAAACAATCCTAATCCTCAACGACCCGCTTTTGGATTAGTCATTAATGGCAGCCATTTTATTTTTCTTAAACTGATTAAGCAAGATACACTCCAGTATGCTTTGTCAGATTAATTTACACTATTGAAGCGAGAAAATGAACTATATAAGGTTTTGAGTATTTTAAAAAAATTGGGTCGAATTTTGAGTAAATAATGAGTAAATAATTATGTCTCAACGTCCTATATATCTTGATGGTCACTCTACCACCCCGGTAGATGAACGGGTATTGGCAGAAATGCTACCCTACTTTACACAAAATTTTGGCAATGCATCTAGCATCAATCATGTTTATGGTTGGGAAGCCGAAGCTGCTGTTAAACAAACTCGCGAAATTTTGGCAAATGCAATTAACGCCACGCCAGAAGAAATTGTCTTTACCAGTGGTGCGACGGAAGCTAATAATTTAGCTATTAAAGGAGTCGGCGAAGCCTATTTTCAAAAAGGGCAACATATTATTACTGTTGCAACAGAACATAATGCCGTTATTGACCCTTGCAATTATCTAAAAACTCTTGGTTTTGATATTACAATTCTTCCCGTCCAAAAGGATGGAATTATTAATTTAAAAGAGTTAGAAAAAGCTTTTCGTCCCGATACGATTTTGGTTTCCGTGATGGCTGCAAATAACGAAATTGGCGTTTTGCAACCATTGGCAGAAATTGGACAAATGTGTGGCGATCGCACTATCCTATTTCATAGTGACGCCGCCCAAGCAATTGGTAAAATTCCCTTGGACGTGCAAGCAATGAAAATTGACTTAATGTCGCTAACAGCACATAAAGTATACGGTCCCAAGGGCATTGGTGCGCTATACGTCCGCAGGCGCAATCCAAGAGTACAACTTGCTCCCCAGCAACACGGCGGCGGACACGAACGGGGAATGCGTTCTGGCACTTTGTATACACCGCAAATCGTAGGTTTCGGTAAAGCTGTAGAAATCGCTTTAATCGAACAAGCGACAGAAAACCAACGCCTCACGCAATTAAGACAAAGTTTGTGGGAACCGCTTTCGCAATTAGAGGGAATTTACCTGAATGGACATCCTACACAACGATTGGCGGGAAATTTGAATATCAGCGTTGAGAAAGTAGATGGTGCAGCGTTGCTGTTAGGATTGCAACCAGTAATGGCAGTATCTTCCGGTTCTGCTTGTTCTTCTGCAACTACTGCACCTTCCCATGTTCTCAGGGCGCTGGGACACTCCCAACAGCTAGCTTATGCTTCCATCAGGTTTGGAATTGGAAGATTTAATACCAAAGAGGAGATTGAGAAAGTGGCAAAACATGCGATCGCTACTATTCAAAGTCTACGCAAACAAGCAACCTTGGTGTAACCTTTAGTTCTGTGAAGGTGACTTATAAACCTGGAAAATTATGCCCAATTTTTGAGATTTTACCTTTATGTCCTGCGTACCTTCGTTCTTCAAAAAGATTTTTAACCACGAAGACGCGTAGCCCGCGAAGTCAGCTTCGACCGATTTAACAAAAATCGGACTTTAGACTGGCGACAGTTTTACCGCCCCGAATCTACATTTAAGGGGCTGTGCATTTGAATTTACATTGCCGCTATGAAATCCTCTGCGCGTTTGGTGCTGTTAATTTTGCTACTTACTTCAGTTGCAGCCTGCAACCAGACTCGCGCTTCTTTAGAACCTCCTAAAGCCCAACTGGTGCAGAATTCCTCGCAGCCAAAAAATACCATCCCTACTGAACCGCTTTCACCCACACCCATCCGTATCACCGAGGGTGATTTACCAAAACCCTTCGCTACTGAAAGTGCTTCCAAGTCGCCTGATGTGGTACCAATTCCAGCCAACCCGACGCTGCGAGTTCCACAAGGTTTTACAGTCAATGTGTTTGCAGAAGGTTTAGATGCGCCCCGCTGGCTGGCTTTAACCCCCGATGGTGATGTGTTGGTGACAGAAACAAGACAAAACCGCATTCGCCTGTTACGCGACTCTAACGGCGATGGTGTGGCTGATGTCAATCAAATCTTTGCAAAACCAGAAAACAATTTAAATAGACCTTTGGGAATGGCTTTTGCGGGTAATTTCTTCTTTTTAGGTAACACTGATGCTGTGTTGCGTTTTCCCTACACTAATGGTCAAAATCAAATTACAGGTACTGGTGAAAAAATCGCCGATTTACCTGCACAAGGCTACAATAACCATTGGACGCGCAATGTGATTGTCTCGCCAGATAACAAAAAACTATATGTTTCAATCGGTTCGGGAACGAATGTGGATGAAGAAGCGTTACCAAGGGCTTCAGTCCAGGTGATGAATTTGGACGGTTCCCAACAACAAACTTTCGCCTCTGGTTTGCGTAACCCAGTCGGTTTGGACTTTCACCCGGTAACAAAAGAACTTTACACCACTGTCAACGAACGGGATGGTATCGGCGATGACTTAGTACCAGACTACTTGACGCGCATTCAACAAGGGGAATTCTACGGATGGCCATATGCATATTTTACACCAAACAACCTTGACCCCCGTCAAACTGTAAATGGCAAGAGCAAACGCCCCGACTTGGTAGCCAGTACTCGTACTCCGGATGTGTTATTTCAGGCACATTCAGCAGCGTTGGGCATGCAGTTTTATGACGGCAAGACATTTCCCGAAAGATACCGCAACGGTGCTTTTGTAGCCTTTCGTGGTTCGTGGAATCGCAATGCGGGTACTGGTTACAAAATTGTTTTTGTCCCCTTTGATGCAAAAGGGCGATCGCAAGGTTATTATGAAGACTTTCTCACAGGTTTTCTGTTAGACCCCTCTATTCCAACCACTTGGGGGCGACCTGTTGGTTTACTTGTACTACCCGATGGTAGTTTACTTTTGACAGAGGAAGCAAATAACCGAATTTATCGGATTCAATATGCGGGCGGTTAGGTTAGATTACTGAATAGTATTAATAGTAATCTGGTTTGGAAATTAATTATGACCCAAAATGAAAATAATACTCAGTCAAATAGCAATGATTCTTCCCATTCAGGTACGCGATACTGGGGTCACGTCGAGGTCGTAGAGGAAGGAGAAAACTATAGAATCAGTCGTGTTGAAATCAAGCCCAGGCATAGCATTAAAGCACAAATTCACTATCACCGCAGCGAACATTGGGTTGTAGTCTCCGGTATAGCGAAAGTTACTTGTGACGATAAGGAGATATTAGTAAATCGCAACGAGTCAACTTATGTTCCTGCAGCAACGCTTCATAAGGTAGAAAATCCAGGTTCTATTCCCCTAGTAATTCTAGAAATTCAAAATGGTGAATATTTGGGTGAAGATGATACGGAACGCCCTTATGATTTAAATTTGGTCAAGCCTGCAACTGAAAGCAAATAATATCATGTCTGGATGAATAGCCATACTATTTGGAATGGTTCATGGTTAATGGTTCATGGTGAAGGGGCGCCCTTGGTAGGGTTTCCCGACCCAGGCGACTGGTGAAAGAAAGGAGGGGTTAATGGTTCGCCAGCGCGGTCTTGGGGGTTTCCCCCATTCACGACTGGCGAACCCCGAAGGGGTTCATTGTTAATAGTTAATGGTGAAGGGGCGCCCTTGGTAGGGTTTCCCGACCCAGGCGACTGGTGAAAGAAAGGAGGGGTTAATGGTTAATAGCTGAAAATCCATAAACTATGAATTATGAACCATTTAACTATGGGTAATTAACCCGACGTGATATGATATCAAGTCCGAGTAATTACTTATAATAAAATTTCTCTGTAGGAACCAAACTTTTGTCTGGGGTTGATGTTGGGAAGGCAGTGCTAACTTGGTGGTTCCAAGAGTTATAGCAGCTGCCGTTTACGACTGCCTGCGCCAACCTACTTTAATTATAAGTGTTTAACCGGACTTGATATTACACCAATACAGCAATTCCCGATTCTACAATTACATATGTCAATCTGTAAGGGCACAATATATTGTGCCCCTACGTTCAGACGATATTTATAGCCCGAATTAGCGCGAATTGGTATTATAAGTGATAAGTGATGAATAAGCATTTAGACAATTAATAATTTAATAATTGATTAAATTCATTAACTCCGCGCCTGGGCGCCGAGGCGCCTCCTCATATCTTGCACCAGCCTAGTCATGCACAACAAAAATCACCAAGTATTTATAGATTTTCGCAGTGCGAACAGATCCGCCAGGGACTATAAGTCCCTGTCTCGCACGCTTAAGTCCTCGCTCATGAGGACTGAAAACTAAATTGATTTAACGTCAAATACATCACATTATTTTTGTCGATTCATGGTTTATGCGTTGCATGTGCATTCCGGTGAACCTCGGCGCCTCCCAACTGGGCGCCGACTGTACGGGCGAAGCATTTGGGAAGAAGTTTTGTCATGAAACTGAACAATTGTCACCCAAATGCTTCGCTTCTACAACTCCCAACTCCTAACTCCGCGCCTCCTAACTCCGCGCCTCCTAACTCCTAACTTTTCAAAACCATCCTTCTTGTTCCAGTGTTTCAATTAACTGGAGTCCTCGAGGGTCGCCCACGCCTAACAATGCGGCTTTCGCATCTTCCCGCACACCTAAATCTTGGTCTTCGGCAAAGGCTTGAATTAAAGCGTCGATCGCGGTGGCATAAACCACGTTAGAAGGTAGTTCGCGACACAACTGTCCGATCGCCCAAGCTGAGTTACTCCGCACTGCTGCGATGGGGTCTTGTACTAAAGCTTCAATTAAAGGTGGAATTGCCCCAACAACAACCTCGTAACCCACTTGTGCCATTTGCGCTAGAGAACTAGCAGCCCACAATCGCACTGCAGAAATATCGGTTCTTAAGGCGTCTGCCAGGGGTGCTAAAGACCGGCGATCGCGGCAGTTTCCTAACGCCCAAACCACTCCTTTACGCACGTAACCATTCCAATCGCGGTTTAGTTGGGCGATTAATGGTTCCACAGCATCTGCACTGGGATTGCGTCCGATGCCATATGCTGCACTTACCCGCACCAAAGGACAGGTATCGGTTAACAGCCGAATTAAAAGGGGGGTGGCACGGTTATCTTCAATGTCACAAAAAGCACGTGCCGCTAGCATTCGTTGCTGCGGCTGGGGGTTTTCCAGGAGGGCTAGCATTACATCTGGATCTGGTTTTACCACTTCTAACTCAGCAGTTAGCGGTTCCATGCGATCCAAGGGGCTTTCTAGCTCTACCTCGACATCTAGTAGGCTGAGGTCGTCTTCGTCATACATATTTCAAAAGTAGCATTACCTACCACCATCTACCACCCTATTTTTCGACGTGCAGAGGTTTGACCATCCACAGTGACTGAGTTTGATAACCTAACTGATTGTAAAGATTTAATGCGGGTTTATTTGATTGAAATACTTGTAAACCAATTTGGCGATCGCCTCTTGCAACAGCCCAATTTTCTACATATTGCATTAAAGCCGTAGCAATACCCCGGCGTCGATATTCTGGCACAACATAAAGCAGAAAAATGTGAGCGTGGCGATCGCCCTGGACTTGATCGATAGCATTCCCCACCCAGAGGCAAGCAACGGGAGAGGAAGAGAGGGGGGGAGGGGGGGCTAGGGGCCCCCACTCACTCCCCAGCCGCCCTAGCGACCGCGACTTGGGCGGACTAGCGTTGGGGTTGGGGGGAAATGGGGAGATGGGGAGATGGGGAGAGAAGGGAGACAAACAAGCAAATTCCTCCTTGTCTCCCACACTTGTCGCCCCCTCTCCTTGTCTCCTTGTCTCCCACACCCGTCGCCCCCTCTCCTTGTCCTCTTCCTCAACCCACCACAGCGGCGTGTCGTTGGAGAAATATTGCTCAACTGTTCGCGCTAGGTGGGAAAAATCGTCGTTTGGAAACATATCCTGGTAAGTTCGTTGCATGAACTTTACCAGCAACGCCCGATCCAAGGTTGAACCACGGCGAATACAATACCCCGGTAGTAAGAATTCGCTCATTCACTCATTCAATTTAGACTCTAGCGGCAAGGGAAGGTAAAGAAGCAGACACGGGAAGCGAAAACATCCCCGCATACTCTTGCCCCCCATCTCCCCCTCTCCCTATCCCCCCATCCTCAACAGGTGCGGGTGCTGCCATATCTGAGGGTAAAAAGATGCGGGCGCTGACTGCTGCTAAGGCAACTAAAAATACCAGCACTGCAAGTAAAGGGGCAATGTATTGACGAAATATAGCCATATCTGAATTACAAGAAGCGAGGGTATTTTATCGGTAAATAGCTGAAGATTTGTCAATTAGCAATTAGCTGTCTTCTGTCTTCTGTCTTCGATTAGCAAACAACTACCAACCACCAACTACCAACAACCAACTACCAACTACCAACCACCAACTAACAGCTTTTATTTTACCGAGTTTCCGGACATGGAAAAGAAAAGATTATCGGCGATCGCGCTCTAAATCGGCAAGTACTCTCTCCCAATACCAGTGTTCGGGGTTACCCGGATAATTCTGCTTTGCCTGCTCAATTAATCTTTCTGCAGCGTTAACATCACCAGATAACAAAGCCAGAAGCCTGCGTTTAATCTGGCTGTTACTTCTATCAACTGCAGTTTCGTCTTCCGGAAATTGTGCTACTCCAGCTAATGACTGCGACTGCTGCCGTTTAAATTCCCAAAATAAAACGTAATAAACCGTAGCAAAAATTACAATTAGGCTGAAGGTTCCCAAAAAAGTTACTAGGTTAAGGTTAAGAAATCCTAGAACTAATTGCGAGAGAACGTAGCCAAGTAATAAGCCCGTGAGAAATAGGATAGTTGTTGCTATAACAATGATTACTTTGTACCCCATACATCCTCTTCCTCTTCTTCAAGTCCTGGTCTGGGCATTGCCACGGGCTGAGGGTTCCAAGGGGCAAAGAATGGCAACAGCGCTAGCCCAGGCAAGGCGGCAAAAATACTAATTAGAAAAAATAGCGGCCAACCTGTACTTTTTGCTACCGAACCAGCGGGGGAAACTAAAATATCCCGGCTGACAGCCATGAAGCTGGAGAGCAAAGCATATTGAGTGGCAGAAAAACGTTGATTGCACAGACTCATCATAAAGGCAACGAAGGCTGCTGTACCTAATCCACCACAAAAGTTTTCCACATTGATTGTGATTAGCAGTGCTTGATAGCTTTTTCCGACTTGAGCCAGCATCAAGTAGCTTAAGTTACTTAGTGCTTGCAGACCGCCAAATACCCAAAGTGAGCGATTAATACCAATTTTGCTCATTACAGAACCACCGACTAGGGTGCCCATAATCGTAGCAATTAAACCTACCCCACCCGTAATTGCACCGATATCGGTTTGGGTAAAACCAGTTTTCAGCAAAAAGGGCGTGGACATAATTGCAAGAAAGCCGTCACCAAATTTATAGAGGACGATGAACAGCAAAATCAAGACGGCTTGCAATACACCTTTACGTTGGAAAAATTCTCCAAAGGGTAAAATCACCGCTTCTGCTAAGGACTCTGGTGGGCGAATTTCCTTGGGTTCTGGGGCGAATAAGGTGCCAAGAATACCAACTGCCATACATGCAGCCATTAACAAGTAAACTGATGTCCAGGGTATTTGATCGGCAAGAATCAGCGCCAAAGCACCTGTGACTAACAATGCCACTCGATAACCTAACACGAAAACCGCTGCACCAGCACCCATTTCCAACTCTTCCAGGACATCGGTACGGTAGGCGTCGGCAACGATGTCTTGAGTAGCGCTTAGAAAGGCAACGAGTACGGCATTGATAGCTAATAATTGTAATGCTTGTTTGGGTTGCTGCAAAGACATCAGAGCGATCGCTACCAACAACGCAACCTGAATCGCAATCAGCCAACCCCGCCGCCGCCCCAAAAATGGCAGGGAAAACCTATCCAACAAAGGCGACCAGAGAAACTTTAACGAGTAGGGCAAACCAACTAAACTAAACAACCCAATAGTTGCCAAGTCTACTCCCTCCTTTGTCATCCAAGCTTGAAACGCCTTACCCGTCCCGACTAAATACAACGGCATCCCGGATGAAAAACCAAGTAATAACAAAGCCGCCATCTTGCGGCTTTGAAAAACTTTAACTAGCGATTGTATTGCTTTCATATTTTTGTTTGTCTTCTTCCTCACACGAGTTAAATTGCAGTTATATTGCCATATTCTGCTGTGTTATTTCACGTCAAAATGTCTTAAACGTAAATAATCACGCTTGCAGACACCTGAGTTTTCCCAGTTTTGAATGTTTCTAGAGTGAGATTAGTCTCACCTGACTTGCTAATGTGCTATGGGTCTTTTTAAATTTGACTAATGCAGCTTGACCTGTATAACTTACGCACATAAACACTCATAAACCGGGTTTCTGTAAAAATATTCATTATTGAATTAATTTTTTTCATAAACAATACCTTGTCCTAAAAGACACGCTACGCTAGCTAGCGCTTAAGGAGGAGGGGTACGCTAATTTTCGCTCCTCGCTACACGAACAAAGCCCAGCGACCTGGGCTAAAAGCCTTATCTAACTGGAATGCACTATCTCATGTAATGTAACTAATTTTACTAAGTAAATGCCGATTTTCCGCGTTCGACTACATTCGCCTGGGACTTCTAGTCCCAGTCTAATAGCGTAAGTCCTCTGTCATCGGACTGAGAAATTAACTGGATTTGAGTAAAATTAATCACTGAATATTCGTGTATTCGCGCTCATGCGTAAAGGTGCAAGATATAAGTTATTATGAAACGAACATAATTTTTCCCCCTCCCCCCTTCCCCCCTCCCCCCCCTCCCCCCTTCCCCTATGTTTCTTTAAGACGGTAAACTCGATGCCCTCTAATTTGTACTTTGTGTGCGGCGAGGCATTCTTGCCAACCTTGACGGGTGCCAATTTCACTTTTGTTTTCCAGCAGTCCTAATGTCATTTCTTGTTGGGTGAGTTTGGCAAATTTTTTGTAGAGAGGATAATTAGGAGTCACAAAGGTTTCTTTGCGGTGCAAAATCGGCGGATTTTCTCTTTTTGAGTAATCTCGATGAGTTCTTTTCAAAGTTAGAAAGTCAATAATTATACTGCTTTTTAACGCTGGATGGGGGTCAGTGTCGAATTTTGGGTAAAACAGATAGCATATTTGCGGAGTATCGGTGCAAAATTTAATCAGATCCGCTCCATCAAGACGCCCAACGTTGCGACTGGCGCAACCTTCGTAAATTCGCAGCAAGGGGTCGAGTTCTTGTAATGCCGAAACATGGACGTAAAGGGCGCTGCGGGTGCGTTTGCCAATTTTGCTTTTGTCGCAAGCCGCTTTCACCACCCCAGGATTCCCCAAACTGAAAAGCTTTTCGTCAGCGACTTCGCAAGCATCTTCGTACCTACCAAAAAAGGCTTTGATATCGTGACGTATTTCTGGTGCTAGTTGATATAAATAAGGGCGGTGGGGGAAGCGGCTGAGAGCGAGATAAACTTGAATATCAAGAGAACGACGGTAAGCGATCGCATCCCATTGTGCTTCATCGGTTGATTGCAAAACCACTGCAAAGGCGCGGCGAAAGTTACCAAATTCAATTAGCAATTCTTCTTCATTTTCTAATTCACCTTTCATCGGCAGTCTACCCCGCTTCGTATAAAATTCCATCAGTGGCTGAAGCATTTCGTGGTAGTCTTCAAACCGCTTGGTGGGGATGGTAACTTTCGGCGTGGAAGCATTAGAAAAGAAGCGAATAGCTTTATAACTTTCTTTTTCGGCTTGATCGCGAAATACAAAATAAATGCCCAGCGCCACCGGCACTGCATCGACATTTAAAGTTTCATCAATGTATGTTTTGAGTTCCTCTTGCTCGTAATATTTCTGAAAAGTATTGCGACGGGTAAGGATACCATCGCCGTAAGCTAATTGAGTTTTGCTGGGAGCGTTAACCAGTACTTGGGCAGAAACAATTAATACACTTTGCGTCAGTTCCCAGGCTTTGCAAAGAGCTTGACGGCGTTCCTCAGTGTCTTCAATCACATTCAGAACATAGCCCAAATTGACCACATCAGCAGGAATTAACGGGGCTTCAGCATGGTAGTAAGGGTCCCACCCTGCACTCGTGTAACCGAAATTTGCTACTCGCCGCACATCGCCACCGTGTCCGCAACCGTAGTCAAAAAACGTGGTATCGTTATGTAGAATTGCCCATTCTATAGCCAATCGTACAGGACGGGATAATTCAATGCGAGCGATCGCAGCTCTATGACGCTCAACTTCTAGCGCTTCGGGCAGCATACCATTTGAAATTTTGGATTTGAGATTTTGAGGACAGTTGCACAGTTCGGGTTTCCCGACAGTAGCAAACTGTCCGGGATTTTGGATTGTAGGGTGCCGTACTCTCGGAAGTTAGCACCATTTATAGCGTTGTACATTTTTAAGATGGTTATGTTTTTTGTGGGATGGGCGTCTCGCCCGTCCCTCATTCTTGTAATGTGCAACGCACCATTAACTAATATCCTTTCAATTCTTCGTCGCCAATTCAACCAAATCTTCAATTTTCTTGATATTTGGATCGCCGGCTAAGTAACCAATGCCACGATGTAAATGAAGGCGGAATTGCGTAGCAAGGGTTTCTCTATCAGTACCTAGATTATCATTGTAGCAACGTTGTTTGAGGGCAAGTAGCAAGATATCAGACATATCGCCGCCAAAGACACGCCAAGTCATTTCGACGTTGCTATCTTGGGGAATTGGGACTGGTGAAGGTGAAGTTGCTTCGGCCAGGGAACGACAAAAAGCCCATCTACATAAAATATTCCATTGGTCAATTTTGGTGTTGCGTCTTAGCTTGAGAAGTTGGTCTTTTGCTGTTTGGGATAAGCGGATGCGTTCGATCGGAGTTTCCATGTTATGAGTTATGAATTATTAGTCAACAATAAATATGAAATTACAGTCAAGCAAATATAAACTTATCTAATAATTATAAAGCTGACTTGGTATAAATTTTCATTTTTATCTATGATATGTCCGCTGTAAAAACGACACGAAATAACTGTATATCAGGCATTGCCAATAAAATCGATTACTGCTTGCAACAATACCCTGAACCAGAAAAATTAAAAATTGTCATTGCTAGCGACCACGGTCAGATAATGGGTACATCAGAAAAAATTACCCACTGCCCCTTAAAATTGGAACCTAAAGAGAGAATGGCAATTGGCAAAACCGATGACCCTAGATTTGTAGTTTTGGAATGCGATCGCTACAATCTTCCCGACGATATTAGCATTGTCAGAAGTTACGCCTACCTAAGTGCTTTCAGCTACACTAGTAATTACCAAAAAATCGGTTATCACGGTGGACTTTTTCCGGAAGAGGTTGTACCAATCCGGAATTCACCTATTTCCGCAAGGAGGCTGCCACTGTAACGGTACTCCGTTCAGTGGCGAGAGGAATTGCGGGTTAAAAACGAAACGTCCCCCGACCAACAGTAACCGCAGGTTGCTGAGGGAATGGGGACAGTTGAGTTTTTAACAATTTCGGAAACACGCAACGAGGTATTGTAGTCTATAATTGTAGTCATATGTGAGCAGGTCGAACTCATGGAACAAGTACTGACGCTAGTTTGTAAACTCAACCCTACACCAACACAGTCGGAAAAGCTGGAAGTAGTTCTTTATGCTTTTGCTGCGGCTTGCAACTACGCAAATGAAGTTATCAAACCGCAAATAACCAGTAAAACAACTATTCAAAACGTTGTTTATGAAGATTTGCGTTCAAAGTTTGGGTTAGCCGCAAACTTAGCTGTAAGAGCTTGCGCCAGAGTGGGTGCTAATCGACTAGCAGCCAAACGCCAAGGTAAACCTGTCAAGGCGTTTAAACCGACCAGTGCTGACTATGATGCCAGGATTTTTGCATTCACAGAGAAAGACTGGACAGTAAGCCTGACCACATTGTCTGGTCGGGAACATATCAAAATAGATGCTGGCAATTATCAACGCGGAAAGCTCAAAGGACGCAAACCAACAAGCGCCCAATTGTGCAAGCACCGCGATGGTCAGTATTACATCCACATCCAGATTAAAGACGAAGTTCGAGATCCACAACCGACCAAAAAAGTAATCGGTGTTGATTTTGGTAGGCGAGACATAGCCGTGACCAGTAACGGTGATTTATGGAGTGGTGAAAAGTTAACAAAAACCAGAGATAAGTATTCTAGAGTCCGAGCGTCTCTTCAGAAAAAAGCTTCCACACGCACAAGGTCTAGTCGGCGTAGATGTCGTCAGGTTTTGGCACGGCTATCGGGGCGGGAGAGACGATTTCAAGCGTGGGTCAACCACAATATTTCCAAGGCAATCATTCAGCAAGCCAAAAGCGAAAAAGCTTTTGTAGCTATTGAGGACTTAACGGGCATTCGTGAACGGACAAACCAAAAACCACGCAACAAAACAGAACGTCGTAGAAGTAACTCCTGGGCGTTCTATCAGTTGCGGATGTTTTTGGAGTACAAGGGATTGAAGGACGGCGTGGAAGTTATTGCCGTTCCTCCCGCTTATACGAGTCAAACCTGCAACCGTTGTCTACATATTGGTTTGCGTGACAAGAAATTCAAGTGTGGCAATTGCGGGTTATCCTGTGATGCAGATTTGAATGGAGCAAAAATGATTGCATTATTGGGGCTGTCTGTAAGCCAGCCTGGAGGCTCGAACGGTTTGTACTGTAATCTCAGTACAGACTCGGAGCGGGCTACTGAAAGCCCACACTGTATTCGGTACTCCGAATCAGTGTGGGTAGTTTACTATATGATCTTGATGATGAATTCAGACAACTTGGCAGAAAAATTTATGTTGAGGCGAAGGAATGAAAGGTTGGTAGTTGGTAGTTGGTGGTGAAGGGGCGCTGCGTCCGGGTAACACTCGCGCAGGCGACTGGTGAAAGAAAGGAGGGGTTGGTAGTTGGTGGTTGGTAGTTGGTAGTTGGTAGTTGGTGGTAGTTGTTAGTTGTTGGATGTTTTATCAACCATCAACCATCAACCATCAACCATCAACCATCAACCATCAACCATCAACCATCAACCATCAACCATCAACCATCAACCATCAACCATCAACCATTAACCACTACCAAAAATACCCAGGTTCTATGGTTGTCTGACGGCTTGATGAGTCGTATTTTAGAAGATATTCGCGAGCGATCGCTTCATTTTCTCTTAATGCTTCAACTTCTTTTTTACCTATCTCAGTATCCGTAGACAACAAAATTACTTGATGACTCGCAGACGGAAAGTAACGTTCAACCAAATTCCCACGGTGCGAAGAATCTAGCCTGCCTAACGGTGTATCAATCGCTACTGGCAGGCGGCGTCCGGAGACACGCGCTAAACCCCAAAGAAAGGCGATCGCTAAAAGTTGTTTTTCACCAGCAGACAGGCGATGTTTGGGAACCTGTAACGAGTGCAAATCATAAAGAGAAAGGCTGAAGCTTTGAGTGTCAATCGCCACGCGATGTACTAAATCCGACTTGTGTAAGAGATAGCGGAAACACTCAGTTACCTCATTTTCTAACTTATTTAGCTTTCGTAAAGTTAGGCGATCGCGGAAAAGTTTAAGTGTTTCTTGAACTTTCGCAGAAGTTGCAATAATATGCTCGTAGTTTTTGCGGTCAAGATTTTGTTTAGTGTATTCTTGTAAATCCTTCTTAATATTTTTAATTTCAGCGTCCAATTCATCACATTGGCGTTTGGTGACTTCGCTAGCTGCTTTAAGTTCAGTAACTTTATTTTGTGCTGCGTCCAGTGTATCAACTAACTTTTTATAAGCTTCCGGTTCCGCCGCAGTCTGTATTTGTCTTTCCAGAGTGATAATTTCTTCTTCTTTATTTTTGAGAATCTCTACTTGCTGCTTGGCAAGATTTTTGGAATTTTGCAAGTAATAAAGAACATTACCCAATTGACTCAATGCTTCAGCATCAGCTAATAACCAGGATGCTTCGCCCTGTATAAAATTGGCACGCAACGTTTCTTCATCTTGCTCTAAAAAAGCTTTTATTTTTTCTACTTGTTCCTCTAAAATACCTACTTGATTAATCCAATTAAGTAAGCGTTTATCTCGTTCAAATAATATATCACTTGCGGTTTGTGCCTGTTGAACGCGAAATTCTTTTTCTCCTTGTCGTTGCGCCTGAATAAGTAAAGGTTCAATTAACGCTAGCGGTAAAACATCAGCAGCTAATTCATACATTCCTTGACGTGCTTCTTCTATATCAGCAGTTTTCTGCTTCTGCTGTAACTCTAACTGATTGCGTTCCGCCGCGATTTTACCACCTTCAGAAACAAATTTATCAAACGCTTCTTGCTTTTGTTTTTCTGCTTTTTGTAATTCTCTGGTTAAATTTTCTAACTGATTATTATTTATTTCGTATTCTTCTTGTTTCTGTTTTAGTCTGTTTTCAATTTCCTCTAAATTTGCCAAATCCTTAGTATCAGCAAGTTCTTTGCGTTTGCGATTAGCTAAAATTTCTATATCAACAGCTAAACGTTCAGCCAATTCTAATCCTAAAAGTCCGCGAATAGAATCTACTACAATCGGTGGAGGTGCATCTTGTTCAGCCAATTCCTTAACCTGTTCGCCATCAAAGAGAAACAAATTAGAAATTCCTGACGGTAGCAGATTTTCAATATAATCGTCCCAAGTGTTAACTAATTCTTCTCTTATCCAGTTATCTTCTAAAATTCCTAAGTGGTCTTTTCCATCTTTTGGATTTATTTTCCAAGTTCGGACAATACGGTAAACAACTGGTTTGTCATTTTCAATATGTTCAAATACTAATTCAATGCGGGTGTCCTCAACTGGATTAGTGTGATTGTTAACGCATTGGCTGAGAAAATCACTATAGCTAAGACTTCCACGAGTCGAACATTGGGCGCGAGAACCATAAAGCGCGAGACGAATCGCATCCATTAGGGTAGTTTTTCCCCCACCATTCATTCCGCCCAATAAAACAATTGGACGTGAATTTTCTTTATCAATTTTTGGGTCAAGATTAATTACTTGTTTCCCAGAATAGGGACCAAAGTTTTGTAAAACAAGTTCAAGAAAAGTCATAGTGATGTTTTATTCTTTAAGTCTCGCACAAAGACGCCAAAAAACACTTTGCGCCTTAGCGCCTTGGCGTGAGATTCTTATCAATCTTTAGCTTGAAATTTGATATTTGCCCAAGTTCGCGGCTTGGTAATTTCATCGTTATTATCAACAGCAACATCTCCCAAAGTTAACTGTTTAACAGTTGCAACATCGCCTTGATCAACAGCTTCCTTCAAATCTCTTTTCAAATGAGCATTTTTAATCGCTTCATCTTGCGATCGCGAACTTGTTTTAAAACAGCTTAAGAGCGCATCGTATATGCCCACGCGACGCGCCATTTTGCGAAACTGACGTTCTGTGTCCAACAGTTTCGCCATCAGTTCTAGGTGCATCGCATCGCCTTCACAAATTTCTTCCAGCACAGCCCATTCATCAGTACCTAACAGACTGTAGCCAGCACCGGGACGCGGGTCTATGAAAGGTTCGCCAGTGACTTCCATATAAATGCGGGGTAAACTATCATCAAATTCGTGTTTTTCTTCTAGCCAAATGCGACGAATTTCGCTCATTTCTTCGAGAGTAATGAGAGTAATATCGCGCAGATTTTTTGGTGCTGTGCAACGAGTTTTTGTTTGTGCTTCTAATACTCGTCTTAACCAATGTTCCCGCCATTCTTTAGTATAGGGACCAGGTATTGGTTCGACAGAAATTTCACCATCCAAATTCCGTTCAAACAGTGTAATTTCGCCCCAGATACGTCGAAAATCTCTCTTGTCGCGGTCATCTTTAATATCTAATTCATTGCGGATATCCAATAAAGGCTGCATCCATTCTTTCTCTTCATCATTTTGGATCATCGCCTCCATCGATTTATCTTTACTAACCATTGTGCAAACCCAGCAGCCAAATCGCGAATCACCACAACTAGGGGTAGAAGTATCGACAACTAGCGGGCATTCATTATCAGCTGTTGCGCCTCGATACATGATGAATAAATCTTTGTTGCTGTATCCCCAAGGATTCTGCCACTGGTTGAGATAAATCCAAACTTCATCAGTACGCCAGTCTTCGATAGGAAGATAAATTAACGAGTTTGGTCGGCTGGGATTAGTATTGAGGCGATCGCGTACTCTCCACTCTCGATGTTTAGCCATCGTAGCAGCACGCTTAACGCTTTCAGCCTTGCGCGTGCCTAACACAAGAATTACTTCACCACTAGAACGAATTACTGAACGAATAAAACTATCAGCAGGTTGAATCTTCAAACGTTCAGTACACCATCTAAATCTATTACGTGGTGCTGGATAGCCTTTGCCAATTAAGTTAACCCAAAAAGTGTCTCTGACCGCCGGATAAAGCAAATAAGGTTCTACTGGCATTCCTTGGCATGAAGCGGCAAACTTCATTTTTTCAAGAGAGTTCCGCACCCAACCAGAGACTATCGGGTTTTCTACAAGTGTGTCTGTTGTAATAACATAGATAGTCTTAGTCCGTTTTTCAGGTGGGAGTTGTGCGATCGCATTCCAAATCAACTGTAAAATTGCCGTTGAATCTTTACCACCAGAGTATCCAATTACCCAAGGAATGGCATCCAGACAGTATAATTCTTGTATTTCAGTAGTGAGCGCTTGGATATAATCCACTAACTCTGCTACTGTACGGTTTTGCGGACTTTGATTTTCTGACTGTTGTGCTGTAGCCATTTCTCCTTCCCTGTCTAAACACGGACTTTAGTCACCCTTCTTACATGTAGTGCAATGGCAACCATAGTATTGTAAAGCGTAAAGTTTTTAAAAACTTGACTATATTAACCGAATTTTATAGAGAATTAGTTTGTACTAAACCCTCTAGTTTTCAAAAACCATTATGAATCACAGTGCATCTGACCTGACCGCCGACATCGCTAGCGAGTATCTACAAAGGGAAATCAAGGATCAACAGCTACTCGCTTTACTGCTGGAGAAGTTTCTAGGGAGAAAGGATCGCATTCTGGTTCAAAAAACCGAGATGGGCGGTAGGTCGGCTTATGTTGGTTCTGTCACATTGGAATGGTTTGCGGGTCGCGTTCACTTCGCTTCTGGCTTACCACTGCTGCAAAAAAAGTATAATCCAGACACTGATAACATCGAAATTGACGCCGATAGTATTGATGAAATTCAGCAGCGTCCCCTTGATTGGTCGCGTCAAGCACCTTTAGTACAGTATTTAGCAGCCCGTAAAAATCATAAATTCCCGCCGGTTCTCGTGGTGATTAACCAACCGTGGGTGGATAATCCCCAAGCTGCTGAGTGGGACAGTCAAGGACGAGCAACAAAATCTACCACTGAATTCACGCCACTGGATAATGATAACAAAGTTGGTCTGCTGAATCTTTCTGAGGAAAATGTGACCATTTATGCATTGGATGGTCAACACCGATTGATGGGGGTGCAGGGTTTAATGGAGTTAATTAAAACTCGCAAACTCCAGCGATATAAGAAGGATAAAACTGCTTACGAAACTGTAATTACGTTGGCTGATTTGGTAGAAAAGTACCATGTAGAATCAAGTTACTTGCAAAGCTTGCCCAAAGAAAAAATTGGCATTGAGTTCATTTGTGCGGTTGCTGCTGGCGAAACCCGCGAAGAAGCAAGGCGGCGGGTAAGATCCATATTTGTTCATGTCAATTTGATGGCTGCACCCTTAAGTAAAGGTCAATTAGCACAGTTGAATGAAGATGATGGTTTTTCGATTGTTGCGAGAAAAATTGCTGTCAACCATCCGCTTTTAGAACAACAGGAAACGCGAAAGCCCCGCGTCAATTGGAATAGTGCAACAGTTGCAGCCAACTCAACAGTTTTGACGACATTGCAAGCCCTTAAAGAAATGTCTGAACGATATTTAGGGCAAAAATACTCTCACTGGAAACCCTTAGATAAAGGTTTAATCCCCATGCGTCCGGAGGATGAAGAACTTGAAGACGGGATACAAGAATTTCACAAATTTTTTGATTATTTAGCAAGCCTCCCCAGTTATAAAATTCTTGAAGACGAGGGTACGCCAGCGTTGCGAAAGTTCAGCTTTGAAAAGGATGGAGGCGAAGGAAATATGCTTTTTCGTCCTGTTGCTCAAGTAGCTTTAGCTCATGCTCTGGGAATATTAGTATTTAAGAAAGGATTTTCCCTGGCAGACATTTTTAAGAAACTTCACAAGTTTGACCAATCAGGCGGTTTTAGTGGTATGGAGTATCCGCAATCTCTTTGGTATGGCATTTTGTACGATCCAAATAAAAAGCGGGTGCAAGTTTCTGGACGGGATTTAGCGGCGCGATTACTGATATATATTTTAGGTGGAATTACAGATCAGATGGAACGTGCGGAACTTCGTAAGGATTTAGCTAAAGCCAGAACTATTGAAGATAAAACAATAGGTTTTGATGGTAAATTTGTTGAACCCAAACAAGTAGGACTTCCGCTTGTACTTTAATTAGTGTAGTTAAAGAGACGTTTCTGTAGTTGCATTCCCTCTAAGCGTAAGTGTATAATATTTTATCTGTATAGTTGGGCACGTGACATATTTCAGCGTTCTGTAGAGCGCAGGAGAAACAAATGCCTACAAAGATAACTGCTTCGTTTTTTGCTACGACTGCGTGCAAAGCATACAAAGAGGACAGAGAATCTGGTCGAGTAATTTGGAATCTTACAGTTCCTGTATGCCAAGTGCCAAAAGATTTACCTCTAGATCCTAATGCTAGGCTAGCCAACGAAAAACGGCGGACTGTCAAGAGTATGATGGATACTCTGGCAAAGAAGCCAGAAGAGTTTATTTTTTATAACAATGGAATCCTAATTGTTGCAGATTCTATTCATGTTAAAGGTCACGGTACTGGTGGCGGGTTTGATGTCGAGCTTCTTCTGGTAAGTCCTGACGAAGAGCAGGAAGAAAAGTTTATAGGCAATGGTATCGTAAATGGTGGGCACACTTACACTGCTATTATGAAAGCCCGCGAAAATTACGATAAACTTCAATCCCGACGCTCTAAACCAAAACTTAATTCAGAAACGGGTAAAGCTGACTTCTCAGAACTGGAAAACGCTAGTATACAAATATCTGTGCTAGTCAATATAAGCCAAGAAGAAATATCAAATATTAGCAGATATCGTAATACCAGTGAAAGTGTTGAGGAGTTTAGTCTAAAAAATCTGGCTGGAGAGTGGGACATCATTGAAAAAAACCTTCCTCCCGAATGTAAGCCCTATGTGGCTTTTAGAGATGGAGAAGATAAACCATACGATGTTACTGATTTGGTTCGTCGTCTTGCTTGTATTAATAATAAGGTGTATCCTTGGCGTTCGGGATTAGATGGTTCAACTAAACATCCCAGCGCAACCTTCACTGCATACGGTACTCTTATTAAAAATTGGAAAAAGGACGACTTTACAGAGATTGTTCCTTTACTCAATGATGTACTCTATCTTGAGGAGTGCCTTCGCAGTGAGTATGATCGGCAAAAAGGACTAAGTAAGTTAAATGGTGTTGAGAAAAAGACTTATCGTTTCATTACAGGTAAAGAATTCAATCACACGCTTCCTCTTCCTTTTGTATTTCCTATACTCGCAGCCTTCCGCGTGTTTATTAAAGATGGACAGTGGGAGAAGCCTGTCAAACAGTTATGGGATGAGATGGGAAACACTCTCCTTAATAATTTGCTGACTGCTTACAGAAATGAGGGGCGGGGAAACCCAGCTTTTTTTGGGCGTTCTGCTTCAACATGGTCTAACCTTCTTTTAGTCCCTATGCAGTTAAAGTTGGCTGAGTAGTTGAATTTACTTACTTCTGTATACTCCAATACGGTTAAGTTAAGGATTTTTGGTAAGATTTGAAGATTTGTAGAGACGTGAAATTTCGCGTCTCTACATTGTTGTCTAGATAAAGGTTGTGTATTGGATTCAAATGAAAACTACTATATTCAGGTTCTTAAATTTGTTAAAGGTTAACAAAAATTATGACAGGAATTTTCTTAAATCAAATTCCTCTTTTTCTGGTGTTTTTGGAAACCTTTCAGAACTAAGAATTAAGACAATTCGCTCTGAATAGTCTACAGCACCATGCAATTCTTGTTGCAATATTTCTAATCCTCCATTTGCATATTCTTCAAAAAGATAATTGCGTTTTTCATTATTATTGTCTTCTTGAAAAGATAAAATTTTTATATCTTTAGTTTCAGTAATCGCTATTAAATTAATTACCGTATCATATCCCCTGACAATAAACTGTTCTTGAGGGATTGGCGATGGTTCTCTCTTAGAAATTTCCCCTAAAGGAACCCGTTTTTTCTGCTTTGCGCCCAAAGCAGCAGCAAACACAACTACATCAGCAAAAGTTTGAAACGGACCAGTTGCACCATCTGCTGATGTTAAAGCCTTCACCAATTCAGCCTTATCTTTAGCAACCCTGATTCTGCCAGTTTCAGCCATGATAATGATATCTAATTTGTTGCAATTTTAACCGAAACTTTCCAGTGATGTCTAACAACTGACATTTTGCACCATTCAAACTTATTGTATATAAAATTACTAAATATATATAGACTTTCCGCGTTCGACTACATCCGCCTGGGACTATAAGTCCCAGTCGAAAGCGCGTAAGTCCTCTGTCAGAGGACTGATATTGTTATTGCGTAGTCAAAATCATCACTTTGTATTCGTGTATTCGCGCTCATGCGTAAAAGTGCAAGATATAAGACAACAAACCCTTGCGCCTCTACCCACTCTCTTCTCTGGTGCATCCTCAGCGCGGGCGTGTGGTTAATTTCTCCAAAAAATGCATCAGATCACAAACAAATTATCCACTGGCATAGACCACCCAGGCACAGCAGGTTCAGCCTCCGCTACCTCACCAGCGCAATCAACTTGAGGTTGGATTGCTAGCACGATATACTCTAACAACTTCCTCTTTAAGTACATCTACATCCCACACTACCAACGTATTCGCAGCAAAATAATCACGACGCTTTGCAGCTATATCTTTCTCTGCTGCATTACCATAATCATTTTCACTTGTTACCTCAACCGCAAAAACAGGCGCACCATTAAGGAATTTTCCACCTGTAGGTTGCCCAGTATAAAATGTAGCATCAGGACTAAAAGAACAAAAGCCTAGTTCGGCTTGTGGCTTGGTTTGTATGGCTACAGGCTTTAGTCTATGGGGATTTATCTGCCAACCTCCTAACAACTAACTTCCGCGTTCAACCTGAATAATTTCGGTGTAATCAAACTCATTTGGACTTTGCCTAACCAAAGGATATCTTTCTCCAGCCAACTCAATATAATCATGTTCGCAATCTGGCTTAGAAGAATAGTAAGTAAGCACATATTCTCTACCAATTCTGTCTGCAATTTCTTCTTCTACTTCACCCCGCCACTGTGTTTTAGTAACTAATACAATTAATTGATTCGCTAATTTGGGAATTATCTTGGCAATTTGTCGTCTATTATTTTCATCCAAACTACCAAAAGGTGAATCCATGATTATGGGAAATGTGTTACTATCTGGCATCATCAAAATTTTCTTTTCACTCCACTCTCTGACTCTATCGATGATGCTGCCGATAAATGATAAACTCAGAATTTGATTTTCGCCTGTAGATGCAGCAACAGGCATTTCTATACCTGCTGTATTTTCGATTAGCGTTAGTTCATATTTGTCATTGATTTTGGGAATATATGGTGTTACGGAAATTTCACTGAATATCTCTTGCACTCGCTTCTCTAATTCCAAGCGGAAATGATTTTCTTGGCGAGATTTTACTTCAGTTAACCGCTCAATTGCATCTTGGGTTGCAGCAATGCGGCGTTGTGCTAGTGCTTGCCTTTCTTCATTGAGTTTCTGCTTGGCAATTTGCTTATTTAACCCTTCAATTTCTGTTTTTAAGTTAGTAATTTGCTGCTGATTTGCACCTTGTTCTAAAGTTAACTCGCGAATTTTTTCTTCAATTTCATCCAACCGCTTTTGTAAACTGCGAATTTCTTCACTTGGGTCTTTTTGCAATTTTTCTTGAATGTTATCTAATTCAACTTCTACTTGAGATATATTTTGCCTTAACTGACTAATTCTTGCTTGTTCTCTATCTACCTCTTCCCAAAATGCTACTGCTTGCTTATCAATTTCATTTACTTGGGCGCTCATGCGAATAGCAGTTTCTTCCACCGCCGAGGAACCCGCTTTCTCCAACCAGTTTTTTACATTTTCATGGGAGTGGCTTCCATCTGTTAATTCTGCACCGCAAATACAACAATTCGATTCAAGTAAGTTATTCACAAATTCTCGCGAAATTCCCGCAGTTAATTCACCTCGCCGCTTTAAATCATCAACAATGCTGCGAAACTGTGTTGTAGTTTCTAATAGCAATACTGTATAACCGCGTGTGGAAATCACTTTTTTCAGTGCTTCCCTAGTTTGACGTAAATTTTCTTGGTTTGATTTTTTTAGGTTTTCTAACTCTTGACGCCTTTCTTGCAATTCTTTAGTAGCGCTGAGTTCCCGCAAGCGGTTACTTGTCTCTTTTTTAAAAGTTTGTTGGTATTCTAACTCTTGTTTAATTTCTGTTTGCCTTTTATTGATACGCTCAATTTCGCGCTCTATCTTTTCTTGCTGTCTTAAAAGTTTTTTAATTTCCGAATCACCAAAAGCTTTTAACTCATTTTCTAAACTTTTCTTCGCTTCTCCCAAATGCTTGATGGAACGATTTATCACCTCTACACCCAAAAGCATTTTTGTCGCTTCAGCAATTTCAGCTTTTTTATCGGAACGCACAATATGCTCAATGCGTTCGCCATCAAAGAAGAAATATTGATGCAAACTACCAGGTAAAATCTGATTAATTACATCTTCTGGTTGCTGTGGTGGAAAATACCATTTCCCATCATCGCCAGATACTTGCATGTATAACTTGGTTTTCCCGGCGTCGAAGTTACTTTCGGTTTTATAAACCCGAGACTCCCGTTTGACGCAGTAGCGTTTACCGTCATGTTCCCAAGCTACTTCTACCCAACATTCTACCACTTGCCCTTGTTGTGCTTCGGCGATCGCTCTCTTATTCACCAACTGTTCAGTTGATGCAAACGCCGCACTAAATTTATCATATAAAACCCATGTAAATGCATTCAAAAAACTGGTTTTTCCAACTCCATTATTACCGTGAATAATTGTAGTGTTGCGAGTGTTTCCCCCCGCGAGAATTATTTCCGGTGTCTTGCCATAAAAGGAGCGAAAGTTGCACAACTTAATTGAAGTCAACTTCATCGTACTGCTTCCTTCACAATTGCCAAAATATCATCATTAATATGGCTGAAACTTTTTTTATCTAGTCTGCTTTTTTCTAATTGCCATACTTGCTCAATAATTTGTCGCACTTCTGGAGGAGCGCTATTAATTGGCTCTTGAACATCATCGATATTCGGTTCTTTAGTCATCTCAGTTTTTTAAATTTATTTTTTTTATATTTTAACCTGAGACAATTTCACAATCAAATATTTTGAAAAGCTGAAAATATAAACTTTTTTAAAACTCAGAGTTCATTGAGAAAATAAATACTAAATTAGAATATAGCAATCCTCGGAATATTTGTGAAAATCTCAAACCTCAGAAGTGGGGTTTCTCACGAATAATTTCGGACAATGACAATCTATGTATGATTTTTAGATAAAAATGAGTATTTCAATTATGTAAAATCATACTCTTAGCCCTAAGGAATATCTAGTAAATTCATAAAAATTTAAATGTACATTTGATGATGTATCAGTTTTTATCGGTGTGTATCTGAGTGCATTTGTGATTTTTCAAATTCATCCCCCTCCCTTGTAGACAAGGCTAATCTATTTCTATGTCCATCGCTTTTATCTGCTTGGATATTACAGGGAAGCATCACTTGTACAATAGTTTTTTCTGCGGGTTGACTTTGAATTTTGAGTTCACCACCGTGTAATTCTGCCAAGCGTTTGGCGATGATTAAACCTAAACCCGTACCTTGTTGTTCGTAGAGTTTACGCTCAAATTGTCGATAAGCTCCCAATTCAATAATTTGGGCTGGTGTCATACCTCGCCCGTGGTCGATAAAAGATAATGTAAAGGTATTATTATTTAACGTATTACTAACATGAATCATTGTTCCTGATTCAGAAAATTTCAAGGCGTTATCAATTAATTCTTCAACTATTTTATAAAGCCTTGTTTCGCAAATTTTGACAACGCATGGATGTAAATATACTTGTAAATCGGCTTCTCTTCCTACTTTTTTAGATTTTTTAGCAATCAAATTTGTCAGCGCCACTGTCGGAAACATAGTTTGCTGACTTCGCAGTTCTTTAGTTCGTTCTGTGTCGGTTGCGATAATTTCAAGTTCTGCGTACAATAAAAAGTTTTGGATTAAACTGAATAAACGTTTCCCAGATTTATGAATACCTTCTGCCATTTCGCGGATAGTTTGTGAATCTAGGCTATCTGCTTCGTTTATTAAAAGTTGTGAAAAACCCAAAATCCCATTTAGTGGTGTTCGCATTTCGTGAGGAAGGGATAGGGTGATACTGCTACGCAAGTTATCCAATTTTTTTTGAGACTGCTGGTTGATGGCGACTTGTTTTTCTAATCTGCAAGTTACAGCAGTTAGTAATTCTACTCTTGTAAAAGGTTTTGTCAGGTAATCATCTGCTCCCAATTCCATACCTTGGCGAAAGTCGGTTTTGTCAGATTTAGCTGTGAGAAAAATGAAGGGAATAGTTGCTGTTGCTGGATGTTCGCGTAGTGTTTTTAGAACACCATAACCATCTAATTCTGGCATCATGACATCAGAAATTATTAAATCGGGAATTTCTTTGAGGGCTAATTGTACTCCGATACAGCCATTTGCTGCTGCAATTACATTAAAATCCTCAAGTTCTAACAATTCACAAATATTTCGCCTGACGTTGATATCATCTTCAATAATTAGAATTTTTTTCATAATATTTTGCTCTCGAAAAAGTTCACTGTTAATTGTTCATGGTTCATTGTTAATTGTTAATTCTTCATTGTTCATGATTGATGATTGATAATTTTCGGTGATTAACCATTAACTATTAACCATTAACAAATAAGTTTCTTTAAAAAAAAACGTTCGTTAGCGAGTAACAAATGCTCAAATTATTTTGCAGGTAAAGGGCTGCTAAATATAAAACCTTGCATGGAATCACAGTTATGTTGACGTAAAAATTCTAGTTCTTCTTTTGTTTCTACGCCTTTTGCGACTACGTTTAAATTCAGATTGTGGGACATTTTAATTAATGCTGTTGTAATTGCTGATTTTTGAGGGTCGTTGGCAACGTTATGGATAAAGTAACGGTCAAGTTTTAAGGTGTTGATAGGTAATCTATTCAAATACATTAAAGAAGAATAGCCTGTGCCAAAGTCATCAATGGCGATGTTTACACCGAGGAATTGTAGTTCCTTCATAGTAGCGATCGCATTATTTATATCTTGAATCAACATACTTTCTGTTAGTTCGATTTGTCGGTCAGAAACTTCTAAGTTATTAGCTGACAAAAATTCCAATATTTGGCTCACAAAATCTGATTGGAGAAATTGATTAGGCGAAAAGTTAACAGCAATTGCAAAGTCAGTAAATCCTCGATCGCGCCAATTTTTAAGTTGTTGACAAACTCTCTGCAATACCCATTCACCTATAGGAATTATTAAGCCTGTTGATTCTGCTAGGGGAATTAATTCGGCGGTAGAAACCATGCCCAATTCTGGACTTTGCCAGCGCAATAAACTTTCAGCGGCGATAATTTTACCAGACTTGATATTAATTATTGGTTGATAGTAAATCTGAAATTGTTGTAGTTGTCCCAGTTCTAATGCACGGCGCAAACTAATTTCTATCATCTGCATTCCTGGGGCGAATGTCTTGATTCTAGGCTTAGTTGCTAAATGCTTTGTTAAAGTAGATTGTTTTTCTAAACGGCTGATTATTGCGCTTAATAATTCCCCACGGGTAAATGGTTTAGTCACATAATCATCAGCACCAAAATCCATGCCTTGACTAAAGTCGGCTTTTGTGCATTTGGCGGTGAGGAAAATAAAGGGAATTGTCGCTGTTACATAATCTTGACGCAATGTATTTAGGACGCCAAAACCATCGAGTTCTGGCATCATCATGTCGCACAAAATTAAATCGGGAACCAGAGAATGAGCTAACTCTACTCCGATTCTGCCATTGGCGGCAGCAATAGTCTCAAAATCCTCAGCTTCTAAGAGTTCTAACAGATTTTCGCGAACTGATTCTTCGTCTTCAATGACTAAAATCTTGGTCATAATTTACCTATGATTGCATTTGGTTGTTGCATGGTAGAGTGACTGTAAAAGTTGTACCAACTCTCAGTTCGCTGGTAACGGCAATTTCACCTTGGTGTTCATCTACACACTTTTTTACAATTGCCAATCCCAAACCCGTACCTTGAATATTGCCAACATTGGTAGCACGATGAAAAGATTCAAATAAACGGGGTAAATCTTCTCTAGGAATGCCAATTCCCTCGTCTTGGATTTGAAATACTGCTCGCTTGTGGGAGAATGTCAGATTAAACTTAACTGTGCTACCACTTGGGGAATATTTGATTGCATTTGAGAGTAAGTTACTCAGAATGTGTCCGAGCAATTTTTCATCCATGCAAACTGGCATAGATTGATATTGACTGCTAAAAACAATGAGGGCGCTCTTTTGCGCCAAGTTATGCTGATTTCTAACATTTAGTTGCACCTCTTCGACTAAATAACGACAGTATTCCACCAAATCTAAAGATGTTGGTCTAAACTCTAGTTTTCCCGCTTCCGCCTTCCCAATAAACAATACATCATTTAACATTTCATTCATGTGTTTGACGGCGGTTTGAATGCGATGTAAATGAGTGAGTTGTTTTTCTTCTGTCCATTTGTGGCGGTAGTGTTCCAGCAATTCCGCAGAGGAAAGGATGGTGCTTAAAGGCGTGCGGAATTCGTGGGAAGTCATGGAAATAAAACGAGATTTGAGTTCGTTGAGTTCTTTTTCTTTCTCCAGAGCTTGACGCAGTTCCTGTTCTAATTGCTTGCGTGAGGTGATATCTGCCCAGTAACCGAGAATTTCTAGAGGTTTACCAGCTTCATCTTGCACTACCTTGGCTTGATCGAACATCCAGCGATAAGTACCATCTTGGTGTAAAAAGCGGTATTCTAAGCTGCCGTATCCTTGCAGAAATAGATTTGGTAGCGCTGCTGACACATGGTTGGCATCATCTGGATGAATATGCCTCATCCAGAAGCTAGAGTCTTCTAAAAATTCCCCTGCTTGATAACCCAACATGGCGGCGACGTTTTCGCTAATAAAGGTAACATCGTAATTACCGTAGCAATTAAATGTATAAATTACACCAGGGCTGGAAGAGAGTAAATGCTGCAATCGCTCTTGGCTGACTAATAGAGCTATTTCTGCTTGCTTGCGCTCGGTGATATCAGTTTGAATACCGATGTAGTGAGTTAATTTGCCATCGGTGTCAACGACTGGAGAAACGCTTAATTCGTTCCAAAATAAAGTGCCATCTTTGCGGTAGTTACGTAAAATCACGGTGCAATGCCTTCCTTCTCCCATCGCAGCGCTGAGGATGTCTAATCCTGGCTGGTTGGTATCGGTATCTTGGAGAAAACGGCTATTTAGTCCAATCACTTCCTCCGCCGTGTAGTTAGTCATGCGCTCAAAGGCTGGATTGACATAGATAATTGGTGAGTCTGCAAGTGTGGCATCAGAAATTACAATGCCATTACTGCTGGCGGCGATCGCCCGATCGCGCAGTCTTAAACTTTCCTCGGCACGTTTGCGATCGGTGATATCTTCAGAAGTGCCCAACACGCCCACAACATTACCTTGGGCATCATGCAGCGGGATTTTGTTCGTTTCTACCCAAGTGTGTTTGCCATCAGCTTGCTGGTGGGGTGAGATGATGTGATATGCGGGTGTATTTGTTTGCATCACGCGAATATCAAATTCATGATAGAAATCAGCTTGCTGCTGTTGGGAAAACAAATCATAATCAGTCTTGCCTGTAATATCATCTGGACTGTTAAAACCAGCAGCTTTAGCAAAATTGAGATTGCAACCCAAGTAAACGCAATTTTGGTCTTTCCAAAAAATACTTTGGGGAATATTATCCATCACTAACTGCAACATTTCCTGGGACTGTCGCAATTGTTCTTCAAAAAGCTGGCGATCGCTAATTTCAAAAACTAGCTGGCGATTCACTTCCTTTAAAGCATCCGTACGGCTTGCCACTCGCATTTCTAACTCTTCATTCGCCTGTTTTAAATCTGCTTGTGCTTGTAAAAGTGCGGCTTCTGCAAGTTTGCGATCGCTAATATCAATTCCTACAGAAACAGCCATAGTACCTTGCTGGTATTTTTGAGCTGCAATTAAATAATTACGCGTAGTACCTTTAATTTGGGCATCAATCACTTGAGATGCAGCTAAATCTGAACTGGCCAGAAAACCGCGCATAAAGTTAGCAAAATCCGGGCTGCTTTGCATAAAGCCTAATTCTTCACCCACAAAATCATCGCCAGACAACTCAAAACTTTCAGCCAAATGCCGATTTACCCCCAGATAATGCCCATCAGCACTCACCCAAGAAACAAACCCCGGTACAGCATCCAACACAGCTTGTAATTGTTCCTTTGCCTGTGCTAGCCTTTCCTCTACTTGCTGGCGTTGAGTAATATCCCGCGCTAAAGCCAGAATTAATCGTTGTCCCCTTAACTCCAACAAACCCAAATTGACTTCTACAGGAAAAGTTGTGCCATCTTGGCGTTTGTGGACAGCGTTAATACATACAGGCACACCTGTTTCTATAAATTCCCACAATTGATCGCCAAGCAAGTTTTGCTCAATATCAGCTACAGATAAACCCAACAACTCTTCGCGGCTGTATCCCAAACTTTCGCAAGCGCGTTGATTAACATCAACAATTTTGCCCTTGAAGTCATGTAAAAAGAAAGCATCAGCAGCATATTCTACCAAAGTTCTAAAACGTTCTTCACTTTTTTGCAAAGCCTCAAAAGCTGACTCTTGCCCGTATTCGCTTTTGGTTGCCGTTGCTTCTGGTTGTAGCCCTTGACAAATACTCTCAAATGTGATAATTCCCAACAGTCGAGCTTGTTCATCAACAACTGGTAACAAAGGTAACTTATATTCTTGCAACAATGAAACTACGGAAGTAATACTTTGCAACTCAGAACGCTGCAGTGTAATTACTGAGGGATGCATAACTTCAGAAATCGTGATGTTTTTGAAATCAACACCAGAAGATAGCAGCCGCAGGATATCTGTTTGTGTCAACCATCCCATCACCTGCGAATCTGCCACTATCAGAACATAACTTGCTGAAACACAAGCAGAGTTTAATTTTGGTTGACGTGCAGTCAACAGCGCGATCGCATCAAATAATCGAGTTTCCGGTGCAGCAGTTAAGGGAGAACAGTCAATAACCGAATCAAAGGATGGTAGAGACAGAAGCAGAGGTAAGGCTGACATAAATTTGTGCGGACTGTATCACAAAATTAAGTATTTTCTCACATTTTGCTTCCGACTCGTAAGAATAACTGGCGTAAAAATACCGAAGTTTTCGTGTTAATCTATACTTTTATCTAGAAAATTGGGCATTAGGAGAGAGTTATGAGTTATGAGTTATGAGTTACTCGTTTTGAAGTGAAAAATTCGCGCATTCAAAACTCACGCATTCAAAACTCACGCATTCAAAACTCATAACTTTCTCTCCGTGCCCCACACCCGTCGCCCACACCCGTCGCCCTTGCCCCCCCTCCCCCCCTTTCCCTTCCCCTATTACCGTCGCAACAACAGCACCCGTTCGCCGTAACGCAACAGTCTATCTATCGTGGCGAGACGGTTCTCCCAGGCTTTGACTTGATAGGGATTCTCGATAGCTTCTTGACGCATCCATCCCCGAAATTGAGACTGGAAGCGCGTCAGGGTGGCTCTTGCTGCTATCAAGCTGCTAGCAGAGGGTTTAGCCGCCAACTGATTTAAAGCATTTTGCAAAACTTCTGTTTGACTGTTAAAAGCTGCAAGTTCTGTGGCGGGAACTCGCATTTGGTCGTTTTGCACAACAAACTTCCATTCCCGTTGCAGAGCGCTGTAACGGATAGCAGCAGTTTGAAATGGCTGGCGGTGAGGAATCGGTTCGTCGCTTTTGCTTGAGAAGCCACCTTGCGTATTGCTAAAAACTTTTTGTAACTCGTTGTTAAAATTTTCTGCTGCAAACAGCGCGTAACCGCTAGCTGGCAAATCTCTAATCAACTGGATTTGGTCAAAAGCCCCGACTGTTGACAAATTCAGCAAACGCATTCCCGGCACTAATAAGGTAGAACCTAATTGTGTAGAAGCAATCCAAGGTTGTGCGAGTCGCTGAAAGCGTGTGGTATCCAAGGCATAAGTCATAGGGACAATTAAATCAATATCACCCCGTCTTGCCCAAACTTCCCAATGTTGTTGAATTTTCTGAATGCGTTCTTGTTCTGGAAGCGGAAATACAGCCACAGACAAAATCAAATCCTGTCGCTTTTGCCGCAATTGCTGTGAGACTTGGGCGACAAAACTATCAACTTGCTGGGTGCGAAATGCCGTCCACTTTTGCCATAAATCCCGTTGACTGGGAGAAATACTAATTGGATCTACACCAGTCAGTTGCTGAAATTGCGTTCTTGCGGCTTTACCATAGCCGTAAGTTCTACCTGCGCTTGGATCTTGGAAAGGATAGCGAATGTAATCAAGCTGCAAACCATCTACTTTATAGCGAGTAACAATTTCCTCATACAGGCGAAGTAAATACTGCCGCAATTGTGGATTGGCTGGGTCGAAAAATGGCTTACCCTGACCTTGGGGAATCATGTTACCGCGATTATCGTAGTTTGCCCAATCAGGGTTTGCAGCTAGCACTGGTCCTGGATAATTGCGATTGACGCCAATAATCTCGTTGTGACGTTGATTGCCTGCAGCAAAAGCCCATACCCAAGCGTGTAATTCCATACCGCGCTCGTGGGCTAACTTCACCCCTGCTTCGAGGGGGTCCCAGCCGCGAATTAACGGGTTTTGTTGGGGCGCAACTTGACTGGGATAAATCGTATAACTGGCGTTGACTGTCTCCAAAAATACAGTGTTAATTCCTGCTTGGGCTAGGCGGTCAAAAATTTGGGCTAGTCCCTTTTCGGAACCAGCCCTGACAATTGTCCCCCGGTCTAGCCAAACTGCTCGAATTTCGGGCTGTGCTACTTTGCGATCTAAAGGAAACTGCTGCCATAAATTCGCTCTTGCCATCAACCACTGCTGGCGAGCTTGAGCGTATTTTTGTTGGACAATTAATTGAGGAAAGTTTTTTGCTACTTGCCTTGCCTGTAATATTGCTTGTTCGGCACTAAAAACGGGTGCCCCCGGTCTTGTGGAAGCAAATTCTGTCGTTTGCGCCTTTGCTGAAACTGAGGTACCGGCTAATGCCGATGCTGCTAAATGGGCGCTTTCGACTCTACCAATGAGATTTTCCAGCTCTTGTTGAAGGGCCAAAGCTTCGTTGCGGTTAATTGGCGCATTGGAATTGGGTACGACATCCAAACGCACCGCCTGTTCCAATTGGTCGATCGCTTCATCAGACCTTGTTGGAGTCGTGGTTGTGACGTTGGGAATCGGTCTGGGTTGGGGGGCTGTGGCGGTCTTTCGAGGAGGGGGAGAGGGGGCAAGGGGGGGAGGGGGGGAGAAGGATGGAGGGAGTGTAGAGGGTGCAGAGGGTGCGGCGGCGATTGATGTAGAACAGTTTTGGGATGCTCCTTCTATCTTTGTTCCGGGTGGTGTACCTTTTTGATAGCGGGTGAGGGCAGCTTTTAACCAAGCTGTATCTAAATTGCTGGCGGAAGCTGTATCTACACCCCAACGCCAGCCTAAAAAGGTGGTGCGTTCAGTTGCGACTACTGCTGTGGCATTATCTTTAGAATTCCAAACCGCTGCGGTTTGACTGGTAGCATTATCGGGCACCAAAACACCACCGCGCACTTTGCCAAAAAGGTTGTTTTGACTTGCCCATTCTGGCTGTAAAATATTGTTTTTCCAGGGTTTTATCTCTTGGGCATCACCGAGACTAAATCCCCAATAACCCCCTAAAAGCGATCGCAATAATTCACGTACCCCAGGCGCTGATAAACTCCCCACAGGTCCGGAAGCAATCAACTTTCCACCTTTACTCATCCATTCTTCTAAAGCGATCGCTTGTGCTGGCGTTAATGACTCAACATTAGGTAACAATAACACCCGGCGATCGCCCCAATCAGCCGCACTCCTCACATTCCATAAAGGAACCACACAATAACTCACCCCCAACCCCTGCAAGCGATTAGTTATCCCCGTCCACTGATTGGTATTTTCTTGACTCTGAATTACCGTTAATACAGGTTGTTCAGCCGAGAAAGCCGGCAACGGGTTTAACAGATTGAGAAGGCAGGAGGCAGAAGGCAGAAGGCAGAAGGGAATCCTCATAAATAAATTTAGGGGATTCAATAAGGACACCTTTTTTCTTGTTTGATAAATAATAAATTTAGGGGCTTTAAACCCGCTCCGCACAAGGCAAAATATAGCTTCTTCCTTCTGCCTTCTGCAGTATGCCTCGTGCCTTTCTTCCGTAAAAGGTAATACGAATTTTTTCCTTTTTCCTGATTCCTTTCTCCTTCTTCCTTTTTCCTGACTCCTCACTACTTACTCCTTACTCCTCACTTGTCAAGTAATTTTGTATTATTCAATACATTTATTGATGAGTTCTTCAACGCCTGCCACTGGTAATATTTTTGTATCCAATTGGCGAGCGACTTCCTCAACACTAATATCATCAAGGAAGATGAATTCCCCATGTTTCAGCATTACACTTGGCAACAAAATTCCATCTCCCAAGCTTTGTTCTTTATTTTGCCCTTTTAAGTTCAAAAGTAAATCATGTCCGGTAATTAATCCCGTAACACTGATACTTTGTCCCCAATAATCGCTACACAAAGCACGCATATTAACTTCCAATCCCTCAACAGCATTTAACCGCTTGAGAATCGGTTGAAATGCTTGCTCAACCGCGTTACCAACTACCCAAGTAAATTTACGGTTTACAGATAATTTGGACGGTAGCAGTTTTTCCGCTGTTTCGGCAAATTGCCTGAGAAACAAACGAATCGAACCAACACCGTTATCAATTTGGGGATAGTCTTCATATTCGGCTTCACATGGTAATTCCTCACCTGCAATCAAGAACCACTCATCGGCTAACCAAGCAACGTTGGAACCGAATTTTTGACGAAATTGGCTAGAAAGCGATCGCACTTGAGAAATCACTTCTTGTGCTTTTTCTCTAGTTATCGGTATAAGTTCGTCTTGTTCCGGACGAAACCGCGTTAAACCCACTGGTACAACCGCAACCGATGCCACCGCAGGCACATCACCTGTATAAAACGACGCTAAATCTTTTAATGTTTGTTCCAAGTGTATGCCATCGTTTATACCTGGGCATACAACAACTTGAGCATGAATTTGCAGCCGTCTTTCTTGAAACCACTTGATTTGTTGTAAAATTTGTCCCGCGCGGGGATTTTTCAAAAGTCTAATTCTAACTTCGGGTTCCGTAGCGTGAACGGAGACAAATAACGGAGAAAGGCGCATTTGTTCAATGCGCTGCCATTCCCGTTCTGGTAAATTAGTTAAAGTCAGGTAGGAGCCATATAAAAAACTCAAGCGATAATCATCATCTTTGAAATATAAACTTGAGCGTTTGCCTGGTGGTTGTTGGTCAATAAAGCAAAACGGACAGTGGTTATTGCACTGAATTAAATTATCAAATAGTGCCGTTTCAAATTCTAGACCGAGGTCTTCGTCATAGTCTTTTTCAATTTCAATTTGATGAATTTTTCCAGTCGAGTCTAAAACTTCAAGTTCCAGGAATTCATCAGCGCATAAAAATTTGTAGTCAATTAAATCGCGGGGACGTTCACCGTTAATTGAAACAATCGCGTCTCCGACATCAAATCCGATTTCAGCGGCGATGGAATCAGGTAATACTTTGCTAATGCGAGCAGGATTGATGGCAGACATAAGTTTTGAGTTAGGAGTTAGGAATTGGGAGACGCCCAGTTGGGAGTTGGAAGTTCGGAGTTGGGAGTTGGGAGTTGGGAGTTATTAGCTTCGTTTTCTTAGCTTCGTTTTCTTAGCTTCGTTTTCTTAGCTTCGTTTTTTGAGTTAGGAGAAAAAATCATATCTTGCACCTAGCCTGGAAATAAATTTCCGGAACCGAAGCTAAAACCTGTTAAAACAGGTTGAAATCCCTGAATTACAATCAAAACAGTCAGTTCTTTATTTAGTAAGCTAAAAGCTTACTTTAGCTATTAGCCCGAAATGCAACTAGGGGCGGGTTGTCAGGTAGGTGCATTCCGGTAAAAAAACCAACCACCCTTCGGGTTCACCAGTCGCCTGCGCGAGTGTTACCCTCCCGCAGCGCCCCAACACCCACCAACCAACAACCAACACCCAACACCCAACACCCAACACCCAACACCCAACACCCAACACCCAACACCCAACACCCAACACCCAACAACCAACCACTAACTACTAACTATTTTTCAATATTCCTGCACCGATCGCACTCAAAATCGCCACGCCAAACGCCAACCTATACCAGATAAACACCCACGTGCTTTGGGTTTTAAGAAAACGTAACAAACCCGCGATCGCTAAATATGAAAATACCGCCGCTGAAATGACGCCAGCTACTAGGGGAACTATCCCCCCATCCCCCAACTTGGTTGCTAATGCATCTTTTAACTCGGCTAACCCCGCAAGGGTAATGGCGGGAATGCCTAACAAAAAAGAAAATCTGGCAGCGGTTTCTCGTTCTAAACTTATAAATAGCCCCGCTGTCAAGGTGGAACCAGAGCGAGAAACGCCGGGAATTAATGCCATCGCTTGAGCTAAACCGATCAATAATCCATCGTTCATCGTCAATTTCTCAAAATCGCGTTGACGCGTCCCTAATTTCTCTGCTACTCCCAACAATAATGACATAACTATAGAAGCAACAGCTGACGGTGTTACGCTGCACAACCCTGGACAAACAGGGCATACGCGATAGCAATGCTTTCACTGTTGATAGCCAAAGCAAAGGAGCCGTCCCTCAAAGCTCGGATCATAATGTTCCGAGCGCCGCCCCAGTCGCGGTCGTGTTCACTACCGCAGTTGGGGCATTTGAATGTTTTAGATCCACCTAGTTTTTGATGTTTATGCCCACATTTTGTACAGGTTTTGCTGGTGTAGGATTCATTAACATCCACCACAACAACACCACGTTTTTTAGCTACTTGTTTTAAGTGGCATTTAAAACGGCAATGTCCCCAAGTCAACATCTGTCTAGCTGTTTTAGTGTGCAGTTTGCGTTTAGATTTGACCACCATTTGAGATGTTTCAAAGGTAGGGAGCAAGATAACCTTGTACTGACTTGTTAAGTAGTTTGCAATTTGTTTGTGGCATTCATCAACCAAACTGCGAATTCTAACTCTTAGTCGAGAGGCAGATTGGTACATGCGACGTTTTTGTTTTCTGCTGGCCTTTGAGGCGCGTCCTATTAACTTGTCAAGGTGAGAACACAATCTTTGAATGCGTCCAATGTCTGCCTTGCCAAACTCTTGAAATGAATCACCGTCGTAGCCAGTCAAAAAAGTTCTAACTCCAGGATCTAACGCTATTACTTTGTCTAATTGTTTCTGCTCTACGCTCTCTATAATTGGAATGCAGGCGAACCACCGCTTTCTGTCTCGAACAAGCTGCGTAGCAAATTCAGTGGGCACAATTGGTTCGGATGCTCTGAAAGTAAGACCTTTAACTAAAGCCGGAAACCATGTCTTACCGTTAAAGTTCCGAGCATGAAACTTGATTGATTGAGAAGTCTGGCGGCAACTTCTAAAACTAGCCTCCCCTTTAACTGATTTAGCTTGTTTCCAAGCGTCCCAAGCGTCAAAAATAGCATTTTCTTTTGGGTGAGATGGGGCATCTTTTACCCAATCAGGTAAGTCCAATCCCAAAACATAATCGCGCAGAGAATAGGCGCTGGTTATCTTCTCTCCCGCTTTCAATGCTGCAATAGCTTTGTTGTAACAATAGCGAGATGCAGATAACCAAGACTTCCATTTTTTGTGCAATTCAGGCTCAGGATCAACTCGAATTTTTAAAGTCTTGTTCGGTTGTGGTTTCTGTGTTTTGTGTCTTGGCTTCGTTTTGTAGCTCTTGCTTGATTTGGTTTTCAAGTCGTCGGATGGAGTAAAGTCGGCTTGAAAAACTGTGGAGGATTGCGACGATATCTTGAACGAGTTCGGCGTGGGGAGAGAGACTGATCTGGTTAAGAACCACGATTTTGCAATCAAACTGTTCGCACATCCATTCGATAAGGTCAAACCCGAACCTTGCAAGTCGGTCTTTGTGGGCAACCACAATAACTGAGATATCGCCTCGCAGAACTCGTCCCAGAAGGGTGACAAGTCCTTTCCTCCTAAGATTGAGTCCTCCTCCCACTTCCTTAACAACTTCTGCGCCTGGGTAGAGCGCTGATAGTCGTTCAACTTGTCGATCAAGGTCTGTTTTTTGAGGTCTGGTAGAGACGCGAGCATAGATAACAGCGGCGCGTCCTCCAACAGGTTCTGATTCTTTTTTGATGAAGGATTGAATGTCGTAGCGTCTTTGTCCCGACGGGGTTTTAACCGCTTTGATTTTTCCTTCTTCCTCCCATCGTCTGAGAGTTCGGAGGCAAACTCCCAGAGTGCTAGCTGCTTCATTAGGTTTTACATACTTTGCCATACTATTCAGTATAACCACGTATGCTGGTTTTGTCAACCTTTGTCCACTAAATCAGCAATTAGAGGTTAACCGATCGCTCCCAAACTTCTGATCGGAGAATTATCAAAGTCGGGAATCAACTTTTTAATTAATAATCCAAAAAAGATTATGGGTATCGTTCCCAAAGCGATTCCCAAAGATAGGCGAAAATCGTAGTCATTGTAATCTGAAAGAGCGATCGCTCTTGTCGCCCCTTTAATAATTCGCGTCAAATCTTTCCAGAAATACCACAGCACAGCCGCAATACTCCCCAATTGAATCACAGCGGTAAAAGCTACACCCGGATCGCCCCAACCAAGTACCACGGATATAACTTTTAAATGGGCGGTGCTGCTAATTGGCAGAAATTCGGTCATACCTTGCACAAAGCCTAAAACAATCGCTTGCAAGATATTCATTTGTTGCACCCCATCTGCACTTGAGTTAGGCTGGATACTAAAAACTTCCATCGGATATGCCGCAATCGAAATTAAAGCAGATGCTGCACTTAAAAGTACAAATAATCGACGTTTTGATACAGACATTAGTCTACTTATACAACTAATTACACGCAAAAAACAGCTTCGCGTGTTAGTTTACAGCGCTCAGTAGTTTTTTACCACCGATCGCTAATTCCTGATTCTTGAACCCCAACTGGGTGTAGAAGTTCCAGAATCGTTGTACCACCCCAATTTAGCTGAAGGTTAGGGGAATCACATATTTCAAATATTTAGTAATAAGCTGTTTTAGATAAAAGTTGCATATGTTGGGTGGGCAATAGAACCCCACCCCACAACAAATGTACAATTTCACCGGAATGCAAACTATATGTGGTAAGCGCTTACCCATTCTCTTTAACGCTGTAACTCCCTCAAAATCGAAATACCCCCCTTTTTACTCAAAATCGAAGTACCCCCCTTGCTAAGGGGGGCTAGGAGTCCCCTTACTTGTGGGGTTGGGGGGCAAAGGGGGGATCTCAATCATGACAACAGAAGAGCGAGAATTGATATAACGCACCATCCTTTTCAATTGTGGTGCCGTACTCTCAAAGGCGGACAATCCAAACGCGATACGCCGGAGGCGTTAAGCTTCGCTTATCGCACTCCAAATCGCAATTCCAGGCATTGTTAGTTTGCAGATATCGCAACAGCTTAGTTATCCTTTCCAGCCAAATGCGATCGCCGCTAAAATAACACTACCAAATGCTAGCCGATACCAAACAAAAACCCACGTGTTTTTGGTTTGTAAATAACGCAACAAAAATGCAATTGATACGTAGGAAAAAATAAAGGTTGAAATAACCCCCACACTTAATAGTCCAACGATGTTATCTGGTAGCTGATGAGCTTGAAATAACTTAAAGATTTTCAGACTTTTATATAAAGTGGCAATAGCCAGAGTTGGTAGCCCTAGCAAAAATGAGAACCGGGCTGCTGTTTGCCGCTCTAATCCCAAAAATAAGGCAGTCGTCAAGGTCGAGCCAGAGCGAGAAGCGCCGGGAAGCAGCGCAATCATTTGACCCAATCCTACTAAGATACCATCCCTGATTTGCAATACATCAAAACTTCGCTTGCGACTTCCGACTTTTTCCGCAAGTCCTAGCAAAAGCGCCATAACGATTGACATGATGGCAATAATCAGTGCGCTCTCAGGTAAAATATCTTTCAACAAAAAGCCCCCAATTAATGCCGGAAGTGTTCCAACTGCAATTCCTACAAGGATTTTCCATTCCTCCCGCTGCCAATCTTTTTGCCGTATTGCTCTAGCCCCACCTTTGAGAAGATGAGAAATATCAGACCAAAAATATAGCAAAACAGCGATAACGCTGCCAAATTGAATCGCATCCACAAAATCCTTGGCACCCAATTCTTTCCAACCAACCACCTTAGTGAAAATTAACAAGTGTGCGGTGCTGCTGATTGGTAAAAATTCCGTGATTCCTTGCACAATCCCCAGAACAAATGCCTCAATCAGTCCCTGGATCGTGCTAACTTCAGGAATCGCTGCTTCGCTTGGTACTCCCACCTGCAACAAATGCCCCCATATAGGATAAAGCATCCCCCACCATTCCATACCGCCCGCTTCTAACATCGTCGCCATTAACTTGACTCCAAAAAGGTCTGCGTAATTTTATCGAATTATCCAGATTTACGTTGTCATAATCAGTGCTTCCGGGCAACATATTTCAATGAAAAATAAAATTATAAAATAATTAATTGTTTTAATTTAGTATTTGAGTTTTAGTTATTGACACATAATTGCCAGCCGGAATTCTGGTATATTAAAAATGCCCCAGGGGGGGATTGGATGTTGTGATATCTTAAATAAGATAAAGTTACGTAACAAATATTAAAAACTTTGGTTAACAATACATTGTCTTCCTACACTGCTTCTACCCCTACTCTTAAGTCAGTCGAGACTGTCAGCGTCAAAGGTGCTGCGATAAATTTTTCTGATAAATCTAAGAAAGTTGTTGGCAAACAAATTTGGTTAGTATTTGCTCTAGCGGTGTTTTTGGTATCCGTGCCAGTATTTATCGAAGCGCCATTAGTGCGATCGCTTCCTTGGGTGAGTTTGGGGCTAACAGGATTTTGGGTATGGCTGAGTCGGGTCTTAATGTCGAGTTCCTCAACTTATGTGTGGGGGGATTTGCTTGTAGGGTTTAGCTGGAGTTGGTTAGCAGGAGCGATTTACTGGGGTTGGTTGCGTTGGGAACCCTTATGGCATTTACCAGTAGAGTCTATCGGGCTACCATTTGCGGTGTGGTGTTTGGTTCGCAATTGGGGCAAAGTCGGTAACTGGTTTTACTTAGGTTCCTTATTTGGGACAGTATTAACCGACGTATATTTCTACCTAGTAGACTTGATGCCCTATTGGCGGCAAATCATGTTAGTAGAACCAGATGCGACAGCACCGATTTTGCAAAGTGCCTTAACACAAGTACAAACACCTTGGGGACAAACTTGGGCGCTGATTCTCGCTACTGTATTGCTAACAGTCGGAATTTTATCGTTATGTAAACAACAGCGGCATTGGTATGCCTTTAGTGGAGCAGTTTTGAGTACAATCTTGGTAGACAGCCTATTTTTGTTAGCTGCCACTCTGGCATAAAGATTCACCTAATCCAGCAAGCGCGGAAATAACTATCCAGTTAAAGAAGCGCTTTGCTTCGCGGTGTTGGTTTCTATCCCGCTTAAGTTTGTAAGAAGCTTAAAAAGCTTCCTATACAAACAATATTCCTTCAGCCCTCAGCCCTCAGCCCTCAGCCCTCACCCTTCAGCCCTCACCCTTCAGCCCTCAGCATAGCTGCCTTCAGCCCTCAGCATAGCTGCCTTCTGCCTTCTCGTACTAGTCCCTGTCGCGTTTTGTCTTGTCAGTACGCAGGCTACTTTGTCCTTTGAGATAATTTTTGGCAAAAGGTAAAGTCGGACTCGGTGGCCGCAAATATTATAGATATTTGTGGATATTAATACGCTGTATATTAGTTTCTGATGACTGCTGTGTGTTGATTAAGCGATCGCTTAAGGCTTTTGTCACTAGTCCAATAGTCCTTTGTCCTTTTTCGTCCGACAAATGACCCTTGACTAATGACTGCTGACAGCTTTTGACTTAAAAATTTTATTTCAGTTTGATGGAAAGAGGTAGAAAAAACGTGAAACGATTGGTGCGTTTATTAACAGTGTTTAGCCTACTGCTGGGATGCTGGGGATGGTTGGGAACATCTCAGACAGCCCAAGCTGCCAATTTCAAAGTCGTTGCTTTTCAGTCAACCCCAGTTTTAGCAGCCGTTGAGGAAACTCAACTCCGCCAAAACCGGGCAGATAAGAAGCTGGGAACGGAATTTGGTAAAAAAATTGATTTGAATAACACCAACGTGCGAGCTTTTCAACAATATCCAGGGCTTTATCCCACCTTGGCAAAGAAAATCATCAAGAATGCTCCCTACCAAAAGGTAGAGGATATCTTAGAGCTTCCAGGATTGAGCGATCGCCAAAAAGACCTCCTGCAAGCCAACTTTGACAAATTCACTGTGACTGAACAAGAAGCAGTCTTCAACGAAGGAGACGATCGCTTTAACAACGGTATCTACAGATAACCGCATTCACAGTTAATTTAGACAACAACAACCCACTCCTTACCCCAAGGAGTGGGATTGATTTAAGTTAGGAGTGAGGAGGCGCCCAGTCTTGAGCCGCCCAGTTATGAGTTATGAGGCGCGAAGACGCCCAGGCGCGAAGTTGTAAGTTTTGGGTTTTGGGTTTTGAGTTTTGAGTTAAAAATACAAAACTTCTAATCCCTCATCCTTCCTCTTAACTCCTCCCTCTTAACTCCTCCCTTTTAACTCCTCCCTCTTAACTCCTCACTCCTAACTCCTCCCTCTTAACTCCTAACTCCTCACTGCTAACTCCTCACTCCTAACTCCTTCATCGCCTTGTCTCAAATAGATATTCCTAGCCAATTTGATGTTTTAGTAGTCGGTGCTGGTGCTGCTGGACTTTACACGGCGCTTTGTCTACCTGAAAATTTGCGAGTCGGCTTGATTACCAAAGAAACTGTTTCTTTGTCCGCCAGTGATTGGGCGCAAGGAGGGATTGCAGCGGCGATCGCTCCAGAAGATTCTCCTTCGCTGCACATTGAAGATACACTCAAGGCAGGCGCGGGTTTGTGTGACAAGGAAGCTGTGATGTTTCTCGCCGAACACGCCCCTAGCTGCATTCAATCGCTGGTAAATTTGGGTGTAGCCTTTGACCGTCATGGTAGCGAGTTAGCCTTAACTTTAGAAGCTGCCCATTCTCGCAACCGGGTTCTTCATGCTGCTGACACTACAGGTAGGGAAGTAACTACCACCCTCACCGCCCAAGTATTGCGACGCCAAAATATTCAAGTAATTCAACAAGCTTTGGCATTAAGTTTGTGGCTGGAACCCCAAACGCGATGCTGTCAGGGAATTAGTCTTTTTTATCAAGGTCAAGTTACATGGGTACAAGCTGGCGCGGTAGTACTCGCAACCGGTGGCGGCGGTCAAGTTTTTGCCCAAACTACTAACCCCGCAGTCAGTACCGGAGATGGAGTAGCGATCGCATGGCGGGCTGGTGCAATTCTCCGCGATTTGGAATTTGTCCAATTTCACCCCACAGCCCTGACTAAACCTGGTAGCGATCGCTTTCTCATCAGTGAAGCTGTACGCGGCGAGGGCGCACATCTCGTTGATGACGAAGGGCGACGTTTTGCCTTTGACTACCACCCCGCAGGCGAACTTGCTCCCAGAGACATCGTTAGTAGAGCGATTTTCAGCCACTTGCAAAAAACCGCCGCCGATCCAGCTACCGCCCATGTGTGGTTGGATATGCGTCCCATCCCCCCCGAAAAAATTCGCCTGCGTTTTCCCAACATTGTTAAAGTTTGTAAACGCTGGGGTATTGATGTTTTCTCAGAACCGATTCCCGTTGCCCCAGCTGCCCATTATTGGATGGGTGGTATTGTTGCCGATGTGATGAATAGCACCAATATTCCGAGGTTGTACGCGGTGGGTGAAACTGCCAGTACGGGCGTGCATGGGGCAAATCGCCTTGCCAGTAATTCCTTACTCGAATGTATTGTATTTGGCGCACAAATGGCTAATGTCAAGACGCGAAATTTGAGCCAGCGCCCTGGGCGGGTCTCCCGACTTGAGGCGAGGAGCGTCACGTCTCTACAATCTTTAGAATTACCAGTGTTACCATTGCGGGAATTTAGTATTGATGAAAGTGAGTGGAACACCCAACAAACACAATTAGAAGCACTGCGGCAAAAATTACCGCGTTTGGTGTGGCAAAGTGCTGGTATTTGTCGCGTCCAAGAAAAATTGCAAGAAGCGATCGCTACTATTGAAGCTTGGCGTCAAGATTTTGCAGCATTACCTTTAAGTCAATTTTTATTTTCTTTAAGTCCCACCCAAATCGCTAATTTTGCCTTAGCCGATAGCGATCGGCAATTACGGCTGTGGGCAGAAACTTACAATTTACTAGACGTAGCTTATTTAATTCTCAAAAGTGCGGCATTTAGAACCGAAAGCCGGGGCGGACACTATCGCCTAGATTATCCTCACAGCGAACCTAGCTGGCAAGTCCACACATTAGTACAACAACATCACTGGTGGAAATCTTCACCCGTGAAAAATTAAACAGTAATTGCAATACATAGGACTTACGCAACTTCGACAATACAGCCGAAATTCAGCCTTTGATAATTCATGAATTATCGCTACAGTAGTTATGTTTTGCTTCTGTCCTGAATACAAATAAATTACGGCTAATAGCTAATCGCTAATATACCAATCCGCGCATCATTCGTGAAAAACGTGAGTGTCGGGTTTCATCAGAAATATGGGTAGAAACCCCGCCCTTACAGGGCGGCTTTATATTGAGAACTGTTTGTCTCACAAGATAAATGCTACAATGTGAGAATGACACAAAAATCTTTCAAGTACCGCTTTTATCCAACTTCTGAGCAAGAAACCTTGCTTCGCAGAACATTGGGCTGTACTCGATTGGTTTATAACCGTGCCCTCGCTGCAAGGACTGAGGCATGGTACGAAAGACAGGAGCGAGTGGGCTATGCCCAAACTTCTAGTCTGCTGACAGATTGGAAAAAACTTCAGGAACTTGATTTTCTCAACGATGTCAGTTGTGTGCCGTTGCAGCAAGGATTGAGACATCTGCAAGCTGCTTTCACCAACTTTTTTGCAGGAAGGACGCAATACCCAAACTTCAAGAAGAAGCGCAACGGAGGTAGTGCAGAATTTACCAAATCTGCTTTCAAATGGCGTGATGGTAAATTGTTCTTAGCTAAAAGTTCGGAGCATTTGGACATCCGATGGAGTCGAGCCATTCCAACGGGAGCAGAACCTTCCACTGTGACGGTGAAGCGATCGCCCTCTGGACGCTGGAGCGTTTCTTTGTTGGTGGACATTGCGATTGAACCAATGCGGTCATCTCCTAACTCTATTGGGATTGATCTGGGCATCACGAGTTTGATTGCTTTGAGTACGGGTGAGAAAGTCGCAAACCCCAAGGGTTTTAAAGCAAAACGCGCTTCTTTGCGTAAAGCGCAAAAATCTTTGAGTCGGAAGCAGAAAGGGTCTAATAATCGCTATAAGTCCCGACTCAAAGTTGCAAAGATCCATGCCCAAATTAGTGACGCTCGAAATGATTTTCTTCACAAGCTGACGACTCGATTGGTACGTGAAAACCAAACGATTGCGGTTGAGGACTTGGCTGTGAAGAATATGATTAAGAATCGGAAACTTGCCCTTGCTATCAGTGATGCTAGTTGGGGCGAATTGGTCAGACAACTTGAGTACAAGTGCGACTGGTATGGTCGTACTCTGGTCAAGATTGACCGATGGTTTCCAAGTTCTAAGCGATGTGGCAACTGTGGACATATCGTTGATAAACTGCCGTTGAGTGTACGAGAGTGGGATTGTCCTAAATGTGGGACACGACATGATCGAGATATCAACGCAAGTAAGAACATTTTGGCGGCAGGGCTTGCCGTGTCAGTCTGTGGAGCGAACATAAGACCCGATAGGGAATCCCCTAAAAGGCAGTTGCGAAAAACCAGCAATGGGAAGAAGCAGAAACCTAATTCGTGAGTGTTAGGAATCCCCGCACTTATAGGGCGGGGTGGATGTCAAAAGAGTTACCCGACTTCTGATGCTGTCGATTTTCACTTTGAGAAGCGAAAATTCCTATAGCTATTAGCTATTAGCAAAAAAAAACTTTGATTTGCATCCAGCATTTCGTGAATTTATATTGCACCTGTATCGCTGTAACCTTACTTAAATTGCAGCTTATACCAATAGTGGTAACTATCCACCGTAAATTCTTTTGAAGTTTCAATTGCGAATTTTGAATTTTGAATTTTGAATTTTGAATTTTGACTTGCTTAACGAGTACCGCTACCATGCTGGCTGTCAGGACCGCCAAAATTTGGTGGTTCGTAGTCGCTATCCGATTTAGCGCTGAAAGTTCTATTTTGTAAGCCTTGAGAATCCACTTTCAGGGTGGTCAAGGTATTGGTTGCAAAAACGCTAAAACGATTACTAGTCAAATTCCTGAAGGTTCCAGCAGCATCGGCAATTTTAGGAACTATCAGAGAAGCCCCGACAAAAAACATCATTACACTCGTGATTCTCAAACTAGTTGCCATAAGCCTCAGTAAATCCCCTCATCTACTTTTTTTTAAGTGCTTTTAACTACATTAAGTGTTTGTGCAGTTATTTTTTGGAAAAAGAAATTAAATCTTTCTAAACTCACTGCTGGCATCAGTCAAAATACTCAGTTTTAAAACAGCCCGCATCTAATACCAGCTTTCAGATGAATTAACTGAAATTATTCATATCTTTTTATATTTCAGTAGCGTTACTTAAAAGGTCGTTATTAACATCAACCAAAAGTTAGAATTGTTCATTAAATACCACAGCTAAATCCATAGACTGCCGTTAATTACATAAAATCTTAATATTTTCCAGAGTAAATACTATGTTTTCTTAAGCACGTATTTACCAAAAATCTGTATTGCAGCCCAAAGCCTTACCCAGTCAGAACTTTTATTCAGTGAACATAACTAAATTTCTGGGCGGCATGTTGCTATTTTGCCAATTTTCAGCCCAAAAATCTTTACAAAACTTAATGAGCCTTCAGTTTATTTAAGTGGAATTACTTAAGTATACTGATAAAATCGCTCCATTCGATGCAATTTTTATTGAGGCTCCGACAGCAGTTAGGGAAGGGGAAGGGGAAAGGGAAGAAATAATCGCTTGAACTGTTTCTCTTTCACAACAGTTGCCACAACGCTTTGAACTTCCGAAGTTCGGTTCGCTCGTAGTACCAATTCACTTTAACGGTGCAACATATCAAATCGCGCTCACCCCCCTCCCGCGGGAGGGGGAGCCAGCGCCCTTCGCGACCGCGACAGTAGGCACTGTGGGATCTATATGTTTCAAACATTTAGAGAAATGGTATAATCTGCAGTGGCGACTTCTTGGAAGTCGGTGTTCAGCTTTTCTGGGCAACGCACAGGCTTTTCTTTTCCCTAAGAGGACTTACGCAACTGTCACAAGCGATGGCGGGGCGCAGCCTTTGCCGTTGCACCTGCAAAGCTAGACGAGAAACATGGGAATATCGGGGCGTTTGAGTTGCACGGGTTAAATAATTTGACAGCAATCCATACTTAAAAGCCATAAATTGTTTGACAAGTTTTAGACGCTAAATTTTTGAGTTGAAGCCAAACTTAAATAGCACAGGCAATGTGATTTCTTTGAATACGACCTTTACGCGATCGCCCACCGTTACAACCTCAAACTTCTCTTTGACGAACTGTTCTCACCTCTCCAATACCAATCGTTCGTTGCTGTTTGCAGGTGCTACCTCCCTGCTGTTTTGGTCAAGTTTCGACACTCTTGTGCCTACCTTGCCTCAATATATTGCAGATGTGGGAGGTAGCGACCAGCAAGTTGGGTTGGTGATGGGGAGCTTGACCTTTGGGCTATTGTTGTTGAAACCCCCAATGGGCGCTCTCTCTGACCAGCGCGTGTCTTAAACCAGCCCTCTATCTGCCACCGTCGTTTACCCCACCAAGAAATAGTGCTGGCTTTGAGAGCTTTGGTAGAAAGAACAAATCGTTTTTCATACTTGCCATCATCACGTTTAAAATAGTACCAGGATACATAAACAGGAAATTTTAAGCCCCGAAGGCGCAGTTGTTGTCCTCGCTTATGTAGTTGAGAAACACAGTACCCCGAAGTTAATTTACGGGTACAAGCACTTGCCAGCAATAACGTGGTACTTCAACTTTCGGACACCATGTAAAAATTCCACACTGCCGAAAGCTGTATCTACAAGAATCATCACCTGGAAGTGCTTGGTTAATTTTTTAGGTAAACATTTGACCAACTTTAATCCTAACTGTGCAGGAGAAGAAGTGCCTTTTCCCCTCCATACACGAAAACTCCAAGGTACTCGCCACCGACCAACAACTAAATACACTACAACCAAATGCAAACCTCGTTTTCCGTTGTATACGCGGATTAAATTTTCAAATCCCTGAAATTTTCCGAATTTTTCTAGAGTGGTCAGGTCAATAATCACTTGTAAAAATGGTTTGCGCCCTAAAGTCCGTTCCGACAAAATTTCCTGAATAATACGGTTACGAGTAGTGCGAATTACACTCTTGGTTGACCAATCGTAGATATTAATAAATCGGCTTAAGGCGCTAGCAGACTTACTTTTACTATGTTGAGGTAAGGGATAACCTTGTGCTTGTAAGAACAATCCCAACATCGCTTCCAGATTTTCTTGTTGGTAGACAGAAGGCAGAGCGCGATAGTAGGGTGTAAACGCGCATTTTGGGCGTGGGCAAGAATTGAAACCATTTTTCTTGCTGATAAATACGAGTCACGCCCCTTTTTCTCATGTTTGTGGGTACAAAAGCAAATAAGGGCGATTTTTGAAATTAGCGATCGCCTGAACAAGGGGAAGTCTCTATCACTTACGCTATTTCACTGCTTTAATCGTGATTTATTTTGCATTTTCTTACGTAATCTCTTAGGGAAAACAATGTGATTTTTTGACTTACTTTATTCGCATACTCCTGGTTTATCCCGTAGGTGCAAGATATAAGTCAACACCAATTGGCAGTGCTGAATAATAATGATAATCATGCTTGTGGTCGGGGGAAGCGGTCGCCAACGGCGACCGCTTCCCCTTTCATGAGTTCAAATCCAGGCACTTCTCCAATTTGACGTTAAGCGTAGCTCTCCGTAGGAATCGCCTGTGCTGAGGTAGATTTCCGTATTCTCTACATTTTTACAGTTATATATATGACTTTTGCGCCGCGTAAGCTCATTCTCACGAATCGTGTTACTTCACTACACTTCTATTAGTGTATTAAGGGTTTACCCAGACAGGTGCAAGATATGAGGAGCGGCGGCAGCAACTTGGCCACCAATGCTAAATACTTTAGTCGGCGATCGCTGTTCATCCCAAGAACGTGGCAGGGCTTACTCAGCCGCTCTTAGTGGTCTGGACTTGGGAGTTGTTCTAGCTGGATACGTTATGGGTTTTGTTGCCCAGATCCTGGATTACCGGACTGTTTACTCGCTGTGTGCAGGCATAGCTTTCTTAGCAATTATCTTTTTTATCACTCTGATTGACAAAGATTTATCTAGCTCCCTCAGATTTGCCATAGGCCGCGAACCGGATTTTTATGCGTTAGAGGATGTACAAAAAGTCAAAAAGGTTACGCTAACCCCCTGACCATGATGGATATTATCGCTGCATAAATGAAGGCTTTTGCGGTGTCTGGTGAGGCTTCGTATTTCTCTTAAAATATTAAGTACTTAGGCCAAATTAATTACACAATATGGAAGAATGTCATGAAATTTTCTAATTTATTCTTTGAACTGGCCAAACAAAGAGATTTACAAACGGATTTTACTGCCGTTGAACAACACCCCCTAGCAGGTAGCTCGTTTATTAGCTTGATGAAATTGTTTCTCTGGAATGGCGGTATAGATAGAGAATATCTACCCCAAGCCTTATCAGCAGCAACTGCAAGTTTTCTGACCATTCCTTTAAAGATTTTTGAGAACGTCAAGTTTTCTCAAAAGATTGCAGACATCGAGCTGGAGTTCCCGCCTATATTCATTATTGGGCATCCCCGCAGTGGGACAACCTATTTCCAATATTTAATGAGTCGAGATTTCAATCTAGGATATCTGGAAAATTGGCAAGCTATGAGGGGGTCAGAAATCTTTCTGAGTAGCCCAGAATTAGCTAAACGTTGGGCAGACTCAAACTATTCCAGAAAAAGAATATCCGACGGGGTAATGATGGGGAGCAAATTCTCCTGCTGAGGAAGAATTTCCTCTAGCAAACGCTTGTCCTTACTCTTTTTATACGTGGTTTTATTTTCCTAATAATATGAGAAAAAATTTGCCAAAATTCGTATTATTTTAAGGCGTCGATAAACAAATAAAAAATGAATGGTAAAAAGCATATACAAAAATTTGAAAGCGAATGACTTTGAGTGCTAATCAAAAAAGACTTATTGTCAAAAACCCCATAAATACAGCCAGGATAAAAATTTTATTGGAAATGTTTCCAGACGCAAAATTCATTCACATTTACCGAAACCCATACAGTATCTATGCTTCCACAAACACGCTGTATAAAAAACTCGTACGAATTCTGGGATTTCAGACTATAAATGAAGCACAACTAGAGGAAAATATAATTTTTATCTATAAACAAATGATGCAAAATTTTCTAGTTGATAAAAATTCTATACCACCAGAAAACTTGATTTAAATTAAGTATGAGGATTTTATTGGCAACGAAATCGAATACCTCAAGCGGGTATATGCTCAATTCAACCTTCCTAACTTTGAACAAGCAGAAGCTGAATTCAAAAAATATATTGAATCTCAGGCTAACTATGAAACAAATAAGTACACTTTAGATGAAGAAACGATAAAAAAGATTACTGAAGAATGGAGATTTACAATTGAAAAATGGCAATATGATGTACCAGAAAAGTTTACTACTAGAGCAGCCCCTTGAGATGCTCTGCTAGCCCGATCGCCAGTGCTACTAGTGTTAGGGTTGGGTTAGCTGTACCAGCAGTAGGATAAACAGATGAACCAGCAATATATAGGTTGCTAACTCCATAAACCTGACAGTGAGAGTTGACAACGCCAGTATGAGGATTATCGCTCATGCGTGTGGTGCCCATGTGATGGTATCCTCCTCTCAAAACTTCAGGAAATTCAGGCCAAGAATGAGTTTCTTGAGTTAGCCAGTCAAATATTTGCAGACGTCCCAACTGCGAGCGCCCCATTTCATAACCCATGAGTTGAGTGGCTTCTTCTATAGTCCGTCGTTCTAGGTCTGTCAAACGCCAATCTAACAGGCTCTTGTGAATACCTAGCCTATCTTTCTCTCTTTTCTAGAATCACTCGTGAAGCCGGGTTAGGAACCTGCTCTAGGGCTGAAAAAACAATCAACTCGCGAGTCCCTACCCCAACCGACTTATCTAGAGACTGCAAGCGATCGCGCTTATCCACCCAAAAACTATCCTTGAGGGTTTGTAGTGCTTCCAAATAAAGTTTTATCTCTTCCTTAGATACCTCATGTTGTTGTGAATAGTCGAAGTAGGCAGTTTGGAAAAGGTCTGTTACGTACAAATCAAAGGCGCAATTTAACAGTTTACGTTTTCGTTGCAACTGCTCGCTCACAGTTAAATGTACCTTCTCTTTTGCCCCTATATCGATTGCTAAACCCAGTAATCAGGTGCTTCAGTTGAGTTTCCTCTGGATATAACTTGAGATAGCGTTATCCAATGACTTGGAAATTCTTTAGGTGTGGCAAATTCAGTAGCTTTTGATGTAATTGAGCAAGAATGCTATTACTGACACAAGCTTTAACCGATGACTTGAAAAAGAACCAAGAGACAGTAGTGAGGAAACTGAACTTTAAAAGGCTTCGCCTATTTATATAGCTTTTTTTCTTGCTTTGTCAAAAATTTAATATACTAGAAAATGGTTCTAAAAACAACTTAAACACGTCTGTAACATTAGACAAAAAGCAGCTATAAAATATCAGAAAATTTTCAGGAGTTCTCAACAATAAATAACATCTTTGACCTGTCCAATTTTCATGGTAGGCACTTTTAAAAGTGCAAGTACCATCACAGCTCAATGTTTCGGAGAACATCCCAATGTACTTCCCTGATTGTCATCTGGGTCTGTTGTGGTTGCTAATTATTTTCGCTCAACTTTTGCGATCGCATTATCCACTGTTAGCTGGCTTTAAAGGTCATGGATACCTGCTACATTCCTTTCTTTCGCTGTTGAGTAACTGACGAACAGATAATTACAGAGATAGATTTACGCAACTGGCACATAGTCCCCAAAAATGCGATCGCTATCAGCAGTACATTTGCACTGTCTTTTTGTAAAGCCGCGCCATTGCTTGTGACAGTTGCGTAAGTCCTGCCTGGTTAAGCAAGAAGGCTATTGTATTGATTGTTAACTGCTGAAACTATGCAAATTCATAGCGATTTTTACCAAGGTGCTTGGCGCGGTACATCGCTACATCTGCTTGTTTGAGCAAAGTTTCACTATCTTGGCTGTTGAGTGGATAGATACTGATACCAATACTGGCGGAAACTCTGGTGGTATATCCGTCCAAAACAATTGGTTCAATAATGGTTGTTAAAATTTTTTCGGCGACTTTCGCTGCCACTTTTGTGTCGGGAATTGCCCGTAAAATCACGGTAAATTCATCCCCAGCCAAGCGAGAAACGGTATCGCTGCCCCGCAAGATGTTCCTGAGTCGCTGGGCAACAGTAACTAATAAGCGATCGCCTATCTCGTGTCCTAGGGTATCATTGACTTGCTTAAAGCCATCCAGGTCAATAAACAGCAGTCCTACAAACAAATTGTGAATTTGCGCCCACTGTAACGATTCATGAAGTTGTTCGGCGAAAAATTTGCGATTGGGTAAATCGGTGAGGGCGTCGTGATAGGCAAGATAGCGCAGGTGGTCTTCTTTGAGTTTTAATTCATTATTGGAACGGTATAACTCGGCTGCGGCGCGTTTAAGTTCTTCCTCCATCAGCTTGCGTTGAGTGATATCTCGAATTACCCCAACTAAAAAGAAATTGCCGGCTGCGTCTTTGTGGAGTGATCGCTTAGTGGCAATTAAATGAGTGTTACCATCGGCATCGGTAAATTCTTCTTCATTTTCTTGGGGTTTTCGAATCAGGAGAACTTGCTCATCGCGGGCGCGAAACACATCGGCTTCATGCTTGGGGAAAAAGTCATAATCTGACTTTTCAATTAAAACGTTCTTTGGATAGCCGATAAATCGACAATATGCTTCATTTAAAACAATCCACTGATGTTTTTCATTTTTAACAAAAATTGGGTCAGGAATTGTGTTAATCACTTGATCTAAAAATTCTTTAGAGCGTTTTAACTCTTCCTGCATGTAAACCATATGATAGGTCATCCAAATACCTGAGGCGCCAAAGCAAAGCAATAAAGGAATAATTGGCACCCACCAACCATACAAGAAAACAAAATAGGCGCAGCCAGTTAACACCAAGCAAACAAGCAGGATAGTTAAGGCGCTAGTAGTAGGGCGTTTGATTCGCCATCTAACAGTAGCACCTGCATAAGCCCAAGCAAAAATCCACAACCATTCTATCGGTTCAGGCCAAACTTTCAATACCGGTCTTCCTTGGAGAGCTGCTGAAATCAACTCACTAATAAAATAAGCCTGTAGCTCAATTCCAGCTACAGGCTTTGCCGTACCAATTAAACGGCTAGATTGGGGAATAAACACAAAATCCTGGAGACTGGGTGCAGTTGAACCAATTACTACAATGCGATCGCGAATCCAGTTTTCTGGTACTTTGTCAGCTAAGACATCCCTAAGCGATACCTGGCGGAAACCATAGCTGTCCACCGATACATCTTTGTTGCTTGGTTTGGGAAAATTAGACAAAATTTGATAGCCCCTAGCATCAGCCCTTACATAGCCGCCATCATCAGCCTGAAAAGGCGGAAACACCGCCTTACCCAACTGCAAATAATTCGGGTTGCTGGCTGCTTTCTTAGGAGTAATACCTTCTGGTTTTAAATAAAGTAAAGCCAGCTTCAATGCAAAACTTTCGTAGGGTTGACGATCCACATGCCAATACAACAAGCTGCGACGTATTTTGCCATCAGCATCAAACAGTACATTGTTAAAACCTACTTGATTGCGCTGACTTAGCACTGGCGGAGGTGAAACCCTAGTAGCGTTGTTCTTCCCCAACAATTCAATACCAATCAAATTAGGCATCGACTTATAAGCTGCAAGCAGTTCCTTATTACCAGGCTGTACAGGTAAATCTCGATAAATATCTAAGCCAATAGCCCGTGGGTTATGGACTTGTATTTTCTTTAACACTTCAGCAACTACGCCATCTGGAATCGGCCACGAACCCACTTGGCGTAAGGAAGCTTCATCTATCGCTATAATAGTAATGCGTTCTTCTGGCGGTTCGTAAGAACGTAAATTAAAAAATTGGTCGAAAGCTGCCCACTCTAAGGATTGCAATAACCCCACAGAGCGCAAAAGCAAGACGCAGACTGCAACGCTGGAAGCGGTAATTAATTCTTTGTGTCTTCGACCAAGCGACTTTTTCAGTCCAACCATTAACCTCACAAGTTGGTTGCCTAGCAGCTTACTCATTCCCATTACCTAATTGGGAGAAATCTTCTCAATGGACTGCAGTTATCAACTAACAACAAAATATAACTCACGCGCCAATTATATTTATTTTCTAAGAGTTTTTTCAAATCCGTTAGGTTCTTTAAGGCAATCTTGTATAGCTCCAATCTATTAATACTCATTGCCACTTGCGATCTCACCAAATGCTAACTGAGATTTTCGCTCTTCTGAAATTTTTTCTCAGTCATAATACTTATTTCATGAGAATTTTAGCTGTTTTACAGTAACATAATATATGTTTTTGCGGAGTGCTTTGCGATCGCTTGGCACGCCCTATATCAAGAATGGGGAATTGGGCATAAGGCATAGGGCATAAGCAAATATACTCAAGCACCATGACTCATTACCCGTTATTAAAAACAAAAAGTCAACTGGAAAAGCAATAATAATGCTTTTATCCACTTGACTTTTTGTGTGTCTAGCTATTTTTAATATCATGTCCGGGTGAACCCCATAATATCGAAGGAACGCTGTTAATAGTTAATAGTTCATAACGCAAAAATTCATGAACTATGAATTATCTAACGCGCGATTAATTAACCAGACACGATATCAACTGAATTACTTGAAAAGGTTAGGAAAGTTCTTAAAATTGCGCTGACCTTTATAGCCGGAAAGTTCAGCAAGTTTATTTAGCGATTGAACGTTAGGATAAAGTTTTCCGTTAATTTGCCAAGTAGGAAAACCTTGAATACCGGCGGCTTTGCACAAATCTGGACGGGCGTCTTTACCCTGCGGATCGCACTCAATGTGGGTGATTTCTTTATACGCCTCTTTGCCAAACAATTGCTTTTGTTCGTGGCAATGGGGACACCACCAAGCAATGTATTCCTTAGCGCCAATTTGGGTGAGATGTTTCGCCAATTCAATTTCTGACTCACCAGAAGTAGTAGTGATTTCCCAACCAACTCCTAGTGTAGGTTCTCCGGTTGGTCTGGGGCTAGCAGCTTGTTGAGATCCGGGCGCACCACCTGCGTTATTTACGCCAGCATAAACTCCTAAAGTGCCAATTAGGGTAATCATGCCAACAACAATGGCAGTAAAGAAAATTTGTCCAATATCCTCCCAAGTCCGACCGACAAGCGTCAGCACCAACATACTCAGGGAGAACAAAGCCGAACCAATACAGTAAGGACAAAGGGCTTTGATGTTAAAAAATAGCACATACATTAAGTAGCCGCTGAAAACGGACATAGCGATCGCGCCAGTTAAAAGCAGCAACCAAGTCCAGTTTTCCAATTGTTTGCGGTTACTATCCTCTGGTTTGAGCGCCAAAGGAGACAAAGCAAATATTACCATGCTGATGTATGCCAATAACCCAATTAAAGCTAACGGCACACCACCAAAAATTGGTATTGTTGCCCAAGGACTGGAAAGTACATCATTACAGCCCTTGGCACCAGCCTGCGCCACACAAGCAGCAGTACCTCCTGTTAACTTTTCAAAGGTCAGATAGCCTGTTATCAGGGCACCACATCCGGCGATCGCAGCAATCAACGGACGCGACCATTTATGAATCCAGGGAGTAGAACGGCGGCGAATCATAAACTGCTTCAGGTATAAGGGGAATAGGGAATTGTTGGGTGTTGGTTGTTGGTTGTTGGTTGTTGGTTGTTGGGTGTTGGTTGTTGGTTGTTGGGTGTTGGTTGTTGGTTGTTGGTTGTTGGTTGTTGGTTGTTGGTTGTTGGGTGTTGGTTGGTGGTTGTTGGTTGTTGTTTGTTGGTTGTTGGTTGTTGGTTGTTCTAATAACCATTAACCATTAACCACTAAGCACCAACCACCAACCCAACGGGAGAACCAGTTACCTGCGCGAGTGTTACCAAAAGCGCAGTACGCGCTTCACCACCAACCACTAACCACCAACTACCAACCCAACGGGAGAACCAGTTACCTGCGCGAGTGTTACCAAAAGCGCAGTACGCGCTTCACCACCAACCACCAACCACCAACCACCAACCACCAACCACTACATATTACTGAGTCTCCATTCCCTAAGAATGTAGCTTCACTGAAGAAATAGATTTTGTTTCACCTTTAGAGTTCCAACTCCGACGTGCGGCTTCCACAAATTGACTGACGCGAATCGGGTCAATCGGTTGTTCGATCCGACCGTGGCGCTTCAAGGAACTGGAAACAATTACGCCATTGGCTGCCTGGATTAGTGTAGCAATGTTTTCCCAATTTGCCCCACTACCGATAAATACTGGGGTGCTGTTGGCAGCTTGTGAAGCTAATTCTAAATCTTCTTGGTTCGGCGGACTACCAGTCGCCCAACCTGACAAAATTACCGCGTCTGCCAAACCGCGCTCAATTGTGTCTTTGACGGCGACGGTAAGATTGGGGGAACTTAAAGGACGGGCGTGTTTGACCAAAACATCGGCGAGGATTTTGACATCGCTGCCCAATTCTCGCCGATAACGCAGTATTTCATAAGCTTCGCCCTCAATTAATCCTTGATCCGTTGCCATGACGCCTGTTAGCACGTTGACACGAATAAATTGCGCCCTGACGCACTCGGCGATCGCTAGAGCGCTTTTCGCGTCGTTCCGCAATACATTTAATCCCACAGGCAGCGTTATTAAGTTTTGTATTCGCTGCACTACCACAGTCATCGCACTCACAACCGCCGGATCGACACGATTTTTGGTAAACGGCGCATCGAAAAAATTTTCAATCAATATGCCGTCAACCCCTCCACTCGCCAGGGCTGTTGCTTCTTGTTCGGCGCGGTCAATCACCGCTTTTAAACTACCTCCCCAACGGGGCGAGGTCGGTAGCGGCAGTAGGTGAACCACTCCAATAATCGGTGTTCTAGTTTTAAATAGCTGATATAAGTCCACGTCTATTAACCCGCTTCGCGGCGTCCTTTGTCCTTTGTCCTTTGTCCTTAGTTATTAGTACCAGTTACTAATGACTCTTGACCAATGACTAATGACTTATGACTAATAATTTATAACTAACTAGTCCACCGAGCGCGGAAATAAGCTTACCATTTGCATTAAGATTAAAAGCTTAACGAATAAGCATTTGCGCCTTCTGCCCCCTGCCTTCTTACTTCTGCCTTCAGGTACTAGTCACTTTATTTTATGGAACCGAGTTTTACTGCCTCCCCCCTAAGATGGAAATTGCCGTAAAACCTTCCATAAGATATGTTAAGATGAAATAGGCTACAAGAGGAGTTTGCCACTCATCAAGACGCGGGGCAGCTTCCCGTGGTGCAGGCACATCCTGCCACCAGCTACAGGTCTCAGCCTGAGCAAAAGGGTAGCATTACCGCGCTTACAGGCGTAGCGCGAGCGCGTTTTCCCCCAGGGTAGCGACTTCTCACAACACGCCACGGACACTGAATTGAGACAAATTTGTTTGCAAACAGTGTCATCCGCAGGGCGGCTTCCCGATGGGTAAATTAACAACGCAAACGCTGCGGTAATGTAAAATACCAACAGGTACTATCTTAAAAAAAGATTACGAGTGTCAAATTTACCCAAGACTCTCTAATTTTCCCCTGGGAAACAAATTAATAAAGATATCATAGCACGATCTCTATATTGATTTAGAGTCATCAGAACCTAAGGGTGTGTATGACTTAGGAGATTTTGGTGAGGAAGTTTGGACTTCCACTAATTGTCCGAAGCGAGAAGGAAGTTGAGCGCTTGACGATTTGAGTACAAGGAAAAAAAACTGAAAATTTGTTCACAATATGGGTGAAAAGCCAACAATTGCCATTTCTCACCTGGGCTGCGAGAAAAATCGGATTGATACAGAACATATGTTAGGGCTGCTGGTAGAAGCAGGCTATGGTGTAGATACTAATGAAGAGTTAGCAGATTACGTAATAGTCAATACTTGTAGTTTTATCGAAGCAGCACGGGAAGAATCAGTCAAAACTTTAGTAGAATTAGCAGAGGCGAATAAAAAAATTGTAATTACCGGTTGCATGGCGCAACACTTCCAGGAGCAATTATTGGATGAGTTGCCAGAAGCAGTAGCGGTAGTAGGGACAGGAGATTATCACAAAATTGTAGATGTAATTGAGCGGGCAGAACAGGGAGAGCGGGTCAAGGAGGTTAGTTTAGAACCAACCTATATTGCCGATGAAACCACACCGCGCTATAGAACTACTACTGAAGGAGTAGCTTATCTTCGGATTTCCGAGGGATGTGATTATCGTTGTGCGTTTTGTATTATTCCTGATCTACGGGGAAAGCAGCGATCGCGCACTATTGAATCGATTGTTGCAGAAGCGCAGTTGTTGGTTAGTCAAGGGGTAAAGGAAATCATTCTGATTTCTCAAATCACCACCAATTATGGTTTAGACATTTACGGCAAGCCAAAGTTAGCCGAATTACTCCGCGCTTTGGGGAAAGTAGATGTACCTTGGATAAGGATGCATTATGCTTATCCAACAGGACTAACTCCAGATGTAATCGCGGCAATTGCGGAAATACCTAACATATTGCCTTATTTAGATTTACCGTTACAGCATTCCCATCCAGAGGTACTCCGCAGCATGAACCGTCCTTGGCAAGGACAGGTGAATGATGCCATTATCGAACGCATTAAGACAGCACTACCGATATCGGTAATGCGGACAACTTTTATTGTTGGTTTTCCTGGCGAGACAGATGAGCATTTTGAGCATCTGTTGCAATTCGTCCAGCGTCATGAATTTGACCATGTTGGCGTCTTTACTTTTTCACCAGAAGAAGGAACCCCTGCTTACAACCTGCCAAACCAGCTTTCCCAAGAGGTGATGGATGAGCGCCGGGACGCCTTAATGCAACTCCAACAGCCGATTTCTTGGAAGAAGAATCAACAGGAAGTAGGCAAAGTAGTTGATGTCTTGATTGAACAAGAAAATTCCGAAACAGCAGAATTAATTGGTCGTTCTGGTAGGTTTTCACCAGAGGTGGATGGGCTGGTTTATGTTCAAGGTGAAGCAAAGCTGGGAACAATCGTACCAGTAAAAATCCATAGCGCTGATACATATGACCTTTACGGTCAAATTGTCAATAGTTAGTAATTAAGTTTCGGTTTACCAGTCCAAAATTCAAAGTAAAAAAATTAGGAGAGTTGATGAATCTTTCGTTTCAAGAACTAGGGATTTCACAGGAACGCGTTGAGCAACTAGAAACTTTAGGGTTTACCGCACCAACAAACATTCAAGCGCAAGCAATTCCCGAATTGCTGGCTGGTCGCGATGTGGTAGGTCAGTCTCAAACAGGAACGGGTAAAACGGCAGCATTTTCTCTGCCAATTTTAGAACAGTTGGATGTAAATCAAAAGGCGGTGCAAGCCCTGGTTTTGACACCAACTCGGGAATTGGCAATCCAAGTTCACGATGCTATCGAGCAGTTTGTTGGTAATGAAGGGTTGCGAATTTTGGCAATCTACGGCGGTCAATCTATCGATCGCCAAATGATGCAACTCAAGCGTGGCGTTCACATGGTTGTGGGCACCCCAGGTCGAGTCATAGATTTACTCGATAGAGGCTGTCTGAAACTGGATAAGGTGAAGTGGTTTGTGTTGGATGAAGCCGATGAAATGTTGAGCATGGGCTTTATCGATGATGTAATCAAAATTCTTTCCCAAGCGCCAGAAGACCGCCAAACAGCTTTGTTCTCAGCAACAATGCCGCCATCGATTCGCATGATTGTAAACAAGTTTTTGCGATCGCCTGTAACGGTAACTGTCGAACAGCCAAAAGCTGCACCAACTAAAATCAATCAAGTTGCTTACTTAATTCCCCGCCACTGGACAAAAGCTAAAGCTCTACAGCCGATTCTAGAAATGGAAGACCCGGAAACAGCTTTAATCTTTGTTCGCACTCGACGCACGGCAGCGGAACTTACCAATCAGTTACAATCTGCCGGACACAGTGTTGATGAATACCACGGTGATTTGTCCCAACAGGCGCGAGAACGCTTGCTGACTCGGTTCCGGAATCGTCAGGTGCGCTGGGTGGTAGCAACTGATATTGCGGCACGGGGTTTGGATGTAGATCAGCTGTCCCATGTGATCAACTTCGACTTACCCGATAGCGTAGAAACTTACGTTCACCGCATTGGTCGTACAGGTCGAGCTGGTAAAGAAGGTACGGCGATTTCTTTGGTACAACCGTTTGAACGTCGCAAACAGCAGGTATTTGAACGCCACATTCACCAAAGTTGGCAATTGCTGACGATTCCCACACGGGCGCAAATCGAAGCCCGCCAATTGCAAAAATTGCAAACTCAAGTGCGGGAAGCTTTGACAGGCGAGCGTTTGGCATCATTCTTGCCGATTGTCAGCGAGTTGATTGAAAAATATGATGCTCAGGCGATCGCTGCAGCAGCCTTACAAATCGCTTACGATCAAACTCGTCCTTCTTGGCTGCAATCAGATGATATGCCTTCCGAAGATACCTTAGCACCCAAACCCAAATTGCGGGCTGGCGGTAGTCGTCGCGAATCAAGCGATCGCAGCCGTCCATCGTGGGTGAAATCAGACGCCAACGGTGGCGATGAAGATAGACGCGCCGGTACTCCCAAGCCCAAGCTGCGGGGTGGTAGCAGTCGTCGCGAATCTAGCATGACACCGAAAAAACTCGGTTCACCAACAGCTAGAGAATCGGCTTCTTAAAGAGTTAGGAGTCTTGAGTTAGGAGTAACTCCTAACTCAAGACTCAAGACTCCTAACTCCTAACAAAGTTAGTTGAGCCAAGGACGGCTAACTTGTTCTAGTTGAGCAATTTCATCATCAGTTAATCTCCAGCCCAAAGCGCCCGCATTTTGTTGTACTTGTTGGGCTGTTTTCGCTCCTGGTATTGGTATAACGTTACCTTGGGCGATTAACCAGTTGAGGGCTACTTGGACGGGAGTGCGATCGCGCTTTTCGCCAAACTGACGCAGTAGCGAAATCACTGGTTCAATTTTCTGCAAGCCTTCCTTACTAAATTGCGGATCTATCCTTCTCGCACCGCTTGGTGTTTCAGCACTTTCGGCGCTGTATTTGCCTGTTAGCAATCCCTGCGCTATGGGACTATATGCCAAAATTGTTACACCAAGTTCGCGGGCACTGTGGAAAATACCGTTGCTTTCAATTTGGCGAGCCAGCAAAGAATAGCGTACTTGATTGACAGCTAAAGGCACTCCACGTTTAGCTAATATCTCGTGCGCTTCTCGCATTTGTTGGGCTGAGTAATTACTTACACCTATCGCCTCAATTCTCCCCCGCTTTACTTCATCGGCTAGGGTGTTCATCAGAGTTTCTTGACTCATCAAAAAGGTGAAAGGCCAATGTACCTGATAAAGAGCAATTTTCTCGACTTGTAGGCGCTTGAGGCTGTCTGTTAAAGCGTCGCTAACAGACTGACCTGTAAATCGCCAAGGTGCGGGACCGAACTTGGTAGCAATCTGCACCTTTTGTTCGGTTTTTTGCATGAATTTCCCTAAAAATTTCTCGGAAAGTCCAAGACCGTAAATTTCCGCTGTGTCAAAAAAGGTGATACCAGCCTCTAACGCTGCGGTAAAGGCTTCTTCTAACTGTTCTTCACCGTAATCACTGCCATAATTCCAAAATACTTTGTCACCCCAAGCCCATGTTCCAATGCAAAGGGGTGTAACAGTCGGTCCATTTTGCCCTAAGGTGATGCTTTCCACGTTTATGAAATTTATTTACATTTCTTTACATTAATAATTTTAACTGAAGGACAAGGTACTGCTGTACCTCTGTAGTTCATAGTTAAAAGTTGATATATCAGTGCATCATTTGTGAGAAACGTTCGTGTCGGGTTTCGCAGGAGTTACCCGACTTCTGAAACTTTCAATACTCACAAATCTGTCTAAAGAATGATGACAAATAATATTATTCAACTTTTATAGCTAATACGTCGCAACAGAAACAACGCGCTTGTGCTAGAAACGAATAAAAGCTTTAACTGGTAAGCATTTAAACCTTCTGCCTTCTCATCCCAAGCTGTTGAAGTTTGGTTGATTTATGGTTGACAGGATATATCTTGATAAGAGGGAGACTATAGCAGTTTCCTTGGGCGTGAAAACTACATCGCGTCTGGTCTGTGCATTTTATATAAGTCAGAACAACTATATCTATATATATAGCGGTTCTCGTTTGCGTGAGCAAACGATAGGTAGGGGCACAGCATTGTTCCCTACGACGGTCTTCTGTGCTTTACCCAACAAAAAACAACTATATATCCTGTAGTGTTTGCGGTTAACTAGGCTATGGCAACCAGCGATTTTTTACCTGAACCAAAACCAGATCAATCTGTAAATTCCCAGTCAATTCCGAGAGTGAAATTACCGACAATGTTTCGTTTGGGATTGTATCAGATGGGACTGAGTATGATGTCCATTCTGATACTGGGCGTGCTGAATAGAGTGATGATTCAAGAGTTGGCGATTCCAGCAACGATTGTCGGGGTGATGCTAGCGATACCTTCTTTTGTTGCCCCGACACGCATTTGGTTTGGTCAAATGTCCGATGCCAAGCCTTTGTTTGGTTTACACCGAAGTGGTTATATTTGGGTGGGAACGGCGTTATTTGCGATCGCTTCTTTTTTAGCCGTACAAGTAATGTGGCAGTTGGGCAATGCAGTTAGTAATGCTGGCGGCTGGGTTGGAAATGCTCAAATCTACGGTTGGGCTGGACTGCTGGCGTTAGTGTTTGCTGTTTATGGAATGGCAATCAGTGCGAGTTCTACACCCTTTGCGGCGCTGTTAGTGGATGTGTCCCAAGAAGACAATCGGTCTAAAGTGGTTGGTGTTGCCTGGTCGATGTTGATGGTAGGAATTATTTTTGGGGCAATTATCGCCAGCGGACTTTTGAAGCAACTTGCCGCAAACGCACCGCTAGATATATTGCAAGGGTCAATCAATCAGCTGTTTATTATCATTCCAGCAATTGTTTGCGTTTTAGCGATCGCTGGAACTTTTGGCATCGAAAAAAAGTATTCTTTATATTCTACCCGTTCCACAGTCGTTAACCGAGAAGACAGCATTACCTTGGGTAAAGCTTGGCAAGTATTAACAGCCAATCGTCAAACAGGCATATTTTTCACCTTTTTATTGGTGATGACACTCTCTTTGTTTATGCAAGATCCAGTCATGGAACCTTATGCAGGGCAAGTATTTAAAATGCCCCTTTCTGAAAGTACCCGATTAAATGCCTTTTCCGGAACGGGTACGCTGATTGGTTTAAGTTTGACCGGCTTTGCAATTGCGCCTCGCTTGGGTAAACGCAAAACTATTAAATTAGGTTGCGTTTTGGTAGCTATCTGTGTTGGGTTGATTGGGATATCGGGATTTTCTGCAAATCCGGCAATGTTAAAGGGCGGATTGTTTTTGTTTGGTTTGTCGTCTGGTGTGCTGACTACAGGGGCAATTAGCTTGATGTTAGATTTAACAGCAGCTGAAACTGCAGGGACATTTATTGGTGCTTGGAGTTTAGCACAGGCGATGGCGAGGGGATTCTCGGTGATTGCGGGTACTGCTGTTTTAAGTGTAGGTAAAAACCTGATGCCCAATTTAGCGCTAGCTTACGGGCTGGTATTTGCTTTAGAAGCAGCAGGAATGATTGTGGCGATTTGGTTTCTCAACCGGGTGAATGTCCAAGAATTTAAGACAAATGCAAAACAGGCGATCGCTTCTATTTTGGAAAGCGAACTTGATTGATAAGCTATTTCTATGGGGAATTGGGAGGAGTTATGAATTATGAGTTATGAGTTATGAGTTGGAAGTGAAAAATTCGCGCATTCAAAACTCGTAACTTCCTTCTCCCCCCTTATCTCCCTTGTCTCCCTTGTCTCCCATCCCCTATTGATCAAATGACTGACTTTTGGACAACGATTCTGGAATTTGCCCAAACCACTACTACCAGAGTGGGAAAGCAACTATTAAAAGATTTCGGACAAGTGCAAGCTTCCCATAAAGCTGATGGCACTTTGGTGACGCAAGCAGATCAATGGGCGGATCGAGAAATTCGCTCAGCGATCGCTTCTACGTTTTCTGGTTACGGTATTCTCAGTGAAGAGAATGATAAAACTTTTCCCGGTACCGAATGGTGTTGGGTAATTGACCCCTTAGATGGTACAACAAACTTTACACGAGGTATTCCCATCTGGTCGATTTCTCTCGGATTGCTGTATAATGGCATGCCTATATTTGGGTATATTTACGTACCAAATTTGGATCAAGCTTTTCATGGTTTTTGGGCAGGTTCATCCGGATTATCTACACCAACTGGGGCGTTTCTCAATCATCACCCGATCCACACCAGCGCTGATGCTCCCAGTAACAATCACTTTTTTAACCTTTGTTCTCGCAGTACTGGCGCAATTCAAAAAGGCTTTCCCTGCAAAATTCGCATGCTGGGTGTTGCTAGCTATAACTTTTTGACAGTGGCTACAGGGGCGACACTGGGCGGAATTGAGGCGACACCAAAAGTTTGGGATTTGGCTGGGGCTTGGGTAATTGTCCAGGCGGCTGGCGGAACTTGGGTATCTTTAGAGACAGAGCCTTTTCCTTTAATTGCAGGACAAGATTATAGCGATCGCTCTTTTCCTACACTTGTTGTCAGTCGCCCCGATTTGGTTCCAGTGTTTGAAACTTATTTGTATGCGATCGATATGTGATTGAGAAGGCAGCTATGCTGGAGGCAGGAGGCAGAAGGCAATAGTAGTAGTAGGGTGCGTGATAGCGCATTGTATTTGTGGGTTTTTACCAAATCATGTGTATGCGCCGCAGGGCACCGCTTGGAAATGATACTGTACTTGTTTTTAACGCAGGTTACGGATTGAAATTTTATACCATTTGCAATTAATCGCCAGACAGATAGATAATGTAGAGACGCGAAGTCTTCCGGATGGAAGATTCCATCCGGAGAGCTTCGCGCGAAATTTGAGCCAGCGCCCGTAGCGACCGCGACAGTAGGCGTCTGGCGTCGCGTCTCTACATGGATTATGTATTTTTGAATTAAATACATTTAGTATTACTTTATAAATTAGCTCAATATAGATATGAGCAAACCAAATTTTATGTCAATGAACCGTGCTGAATTGCGTAAATATATCCTTGAACATAGGCAAGACGAAGAAGCCTTTCAAGTTTACATAGATAGGTTTAAATCAGACAGTACTGAAATATTTCCAGCACCGCAAACTATAGATGATTTAAAAAACTTTCCTGAATTACAACGTCAGTACCAACAAAAATCCAATCAAGGTTAATTAATTTTGATTAATTGATTAAAAATAAACCGTTTCATCTTCTTTGCGCCATGCTGGGTCAACAATACAAATAAACACCAGCGGTTCGCTACCAGAGTTACGAATAAATTGCCGCGCATCGGCAGGAATATACACCGCGTCCCCAGGTTCAACAATGTGGGTTTCATCATCGATGTGCATTTCTCCACTGCCACTAAGAATATAGTAAACTTCCGAAGTTTTTAGCGAATGGAGTTGAGAAGTTTCTCCTACTGGCAAAGTTGCATGGGCTAAACTATAACGTAATACTAGGGGTTGCTTATCGGGGTGTAGCAATTCTGGCAGAATAGTACTATCTCCAGCGATGAACTCTTCACAGCTATTCAGTTTTTGAACAAACATCAATCGATTTTGGATTTTGGATGAAAGGATTTTGGATGAAAGGATTTTGGATGAAAGGATTTTGGATTGGTCATTAGCTAAATCACAAATGACCAATGACTAATGGCCAATGACTAATAAAGCATCGGATTCGTCTTTGCTTGATAGTCCATACAATGGATAGCGTCTTCTGTGTTAGCAATAGAAGGATGTACGGTGCATTTAAGGCGGTAATCGTCGGTAAAAAATTGACAGCCACTACAAGGAATTTGATGCATTTGCTTTGCCGTGCTTACACTGTCTCGCGCTGTAGTCCAAAGACTCCAAGCAACGAGAATCATGACAGTCCAAGCAGTGACAAAACAAATAGGCACTAAAAACGTTTGAATCGTACTAAATAGGAAATTCAAAAGTTGCAACACGACAAGTTCCAATCAAAGTTATGAGTTAGGAGTTAGGGGTGAGGAGGCGCGGAATTATCATTCTATTCCTCACTCCTCACTTTTAATTCTTAACTTTTTTAGCACTCCTAACTTCTCACCAAGGATATATAAGTTACACGCCAGCGTGACCGATCGCTAAACCTGCTACTAACATTCCCAAGACGAGGAATGGTTGAGCGCTAGCTTGATATTTTACATCATTTTTCAGCGGGTCACGCAGAAAGTACATATCTTGAAAGGTCATTTGCGGAATGACTAGCAGTAGCAAAATTGCTGCGTATAATTGCTCGTGGATGTAGATGAGATAAGCGGCGATCGCTGCCTGAAACACATCTATCATAATGACGCAAATCCAAGCTGCAGTATTGACGCCAAACATAACGGGTAGTGATTTTAACCCGAGTTGGCGATCGCCTTCTACACTCTTGAAGTCGTTGACGATGGCAATTCCCAATCCAGCCAAGCTGTAAACTACGGTCAAAACTACAATTTTCCAATTGAGTTCGCCAAACAAAGCGTGACCAGTACACCAAGGTAAGGCAATATAACTAGCACCTAAGGCATAGCTACCCAACCAACCGTTTTGTTTGAGCTTTAGTGGTGGCGCGGAATAGATATATGCCAAAAACGAACCAAACAGCGCCATGACTGTAATTGTGGGAAATTCATGACCAGCCCATTTATCGAGGACAAATGCCACGGCAATACCGCTAATAAATAATACCCAAATCTGCGTAATTACCTGGGGTATAGAAATTGCCCCAGAAGGAATTGGGCGATAGGGTTCGTTAATGGCGTCAATTTCGCGATCGTAATAATCGTTGAGGATTTGCGTGTAACCTGTTAGCAATGGTCCAGCCAACAACATGCAAGTTGCTGATTTCAAGAAATTTTCCAGCGTCCAGGTATATTCCCCAGAAGAAGCCGCACCGCAGACAACGCCCCAAATTAAGGGAATCCAGGTGATCGGCTTCATCAGTTGCACTCTGATTTTCCAAATCGAGGTTTCCCCAGATGCGGCACCTTTCATACCTAGCAGTTGCCTGGTTTTAGCACTGCGGTTGGCAGGAGTTTGTACTTCCTCGCTGGCATTATTTGCAACTGAGTCTAATACCTCAGCGGAATCAGAGTTTGGAGTAATGGGAGTTGAATCAGACATCAGGCTTACTTTTTAAAGAGTTATGAGTTATGAGTTATGAGTTATGAGTTATGAGTTATGAGTTATGAGTTATGAGTTATGATTTTTATTCCTAACTCCTAACTCCTAACTCCTAACTTGATTCCTAACTCCTAACTAACTTAAAACGAAATTATCAAATAATGATTCTGAAACTTCGCTCCACTAACCGGTCTACCACTTAAGGCAGGAGGTAGAAAGATATTTCGGCGTTGGTCGCCTGCTTCTATGGTGACTTCTGGACCATACTGGGTAAGTTTGACTTGTTTTTTGTCAAAACCAGGTAAAAATAAGCGTACCTGACGGTTGTGGCTGTCGATTTCAATTGGTTTGGGCGCTTGTACTGCTTGTGCTACAAAGTTGGGTAAAGCGTCTATCAAGGGTTGCCACTCACCGATTGGCGAGTCGGGAACGACACTTACTGGCAGAGGTGTAAATTCTTCTGACAGGCTGCTTGCAGTACCAGAATCCACCAGGATAACGCCGCCAATAGTTAGACCGACTTGTTGGGCACTACCCCACAGATAGCGGGCGGTGGCAACCTCAATCGGGTCTTGTGCGGTCACTAAAAAGGCAGCGACGCGCTTGGGGTCAGCAAGGGCGGCTTTACCTTGGTCTAATAAATTATTAACTTTGTTGGTGGGTTGGGCAAAGTTATCTGCCGTCCAGTTAACGTTAAAAAAGGTACTAACAAGCGGCTGAATCAAGGGCGATTCCGAGATTGTTTTACCTAAGTCAGAATTGACAAATAACTGCTTAAATCGCCGGACGTACCAACTTAAAGACTCAGGCATTCCCAACATCCGCAGGGTGGTAGAGTCGCCCGTGCCATCGTAAACGATCGCGTCATATTTGCCGCTAGCATCATATTCACGAATCGCATTCAATGCCAGGGCGCTATCCATCCCCGGCAATATCGCCAACTCTTGACCGTAAACCTCTTTGAGGATCGGCGTGCGAAGATATTGCGCCTCGAGTTTTTTCACCTCCTCCCAACTGCGTTCTAGCAATACAGATGCTTGCAACTGCACCATTTGCAAATTAGGAGCAATTTCCTGAGGATCGCAAGTCGGGGGAGTTCCTAGCAGGATTTCAAACGCTGGTTCAGCAAGTCCTGCTAGAAGTACACGCTTTCCTTGGCTTGCCAAAAGCTTGGCGGCGGCGATCGCAATCTTGGTGCGAGCTGTGCCGCCTTTGCCCAAAAATGTCAATATCAGGGACATTACTTGATTTCCAATTACCGCCGGGTTTTTCAACTCCAACTTAACATTCGGCAAATACCCTTAGCGTCCGCCTACTGTTGGAGTTTGAGTTCATCTTCAAAAAACCAAGTGGTAAAACTATCATCAAACTTGACCACTACACCGACACCGCTACTATCGGTCATTTTGAAGCCTTGGATCGTGCCAAATTGCCCCAGCCTTTGGGCAATTGCCGGAGATACGCGATCGCGCAAACGAAATACTTGAACTTTTTGTCCGATTTCCATGCCTACACACAATGCGATAAACCAAATCTCAGTGTATCCGAATCCGTGACTCATATATCACAGATTGATTTAGTTGGTTGGTGGTTGGTGCAACAACCAACCCAACGGGAGAACCAGTTACCTGCGCGAGTGTACCAAAAGCGCAGTACGCGCTTCACCACCAACCACCAACGACCCTTCGGGAGAACCAGTACTAGGAGGGAAACCAGGAGCGCAGTACGCGCTTCATCACCAACCACCAACCACCAACAACCAACCACCAACGCGATCGCGCTTCACCAGTACTAGGAGGGAAACCAGGAGCGCAGTACGCGCTTCACCACCAACAACCAACAAACAGCTTAAAATTAAATCAACAAGTAAGCAGGTATATGCAGATGTTTGTCACAGCCCAACAGCTAGAACAACAAATGCCCGATGCAACTCGGTTGTTAAGTGATGAGCCAGAAATGGAAACTTCTTTGCATTATATGCAGTTACTGCTGCTAGTAACTTGTTTGGAGTGGCTGTGGCGCGAGCAAAATGATTTCTTTATTGGTGCTAATCTGACGATTTATTTTAGTCGCCAGCAACTGCGAAACCGAGATTTTCGCGGTCCCGACTTTTTCTTAGTTAAAGACACCGAAAAACGCCCCCGTAGTTCTTGGGTAGTTTGGGAAGAAGACGGTCGTTATCCTGACTTGATTGTTGAATTACTTTCTGATAGTACCGCCGATATTGACCGTAATCTCAAGAAAAATCTTTATCAAAATCGATTTCACACACCTGAATATTTTTGGTTTTCACCAGAAAACTTAGAATTTATTGGCTTTGAATTGGTTGGCAATCAATATCAAGAAATTGCCCCAAATGCACAAGGTTGGCGTTGGAGTCAAGTGCTAAATCTGTATTTAGGCATAGAAGCTGGTAAACTCCGCTACTTTACACCCGATGGTGATTTAGTACCAACACCGGAGGAAGCTGCAAAGGCGGCACAGCAGACAGCTATTGAAGCACAACGGCAGGCATCTGAAGCACAACAGCAGGCATCTGAGGCGGAATCACGATTGGAACAAGAACGAATGCGATCGCAAAAATTAGCAGAACAGTTGCGAACCTTGGGAATAGATCCAAATAGCTTGACTTGACCAAATATAGGTTAAGTTAAATTTAAGATATGGGGCAAGATAATATTTTTGTTATATAATTTCCAAGATAATTTAGGTATAATTTTTTGCTAAAAAAACCTATTCCAAAAGAATATAAAGGGAACTTTACATAGTTACCAAGCTTCATCGAGAGAAATTAAGTGTGTTGGTAGTGAGAGAGGAAGTGAAAATTGTTGCGATCGATGCGAGGAGTTGTCCGCAAAGCGGGTAATCTCAGGCGCTGGCTGCCGTCCCAACAGCAGTGGGCAAAGTTTGACTTGCTAAGAACATTAGTGCGGCGAGATTTGGAAGCACGTTACAAAGGTTCTGTTTTAGGCAATTTGTGGCCTTTGCTAAATCAACTGTCGCAGTTACTGATTTACACCTACGTATTTTCAGTTGTGCTAAAGGTAAAGCTGAGTCTGAGAAGCTTACCAGAAAACGACTTGACCTTTGGCTTGTGGCTATTTGCGGGTTTACTACCTTGGATTGCCTTTACAGGTGGACTGATGCAGTCTGCGGGTTCAGTGGTAGGACAACCGAATTTAGTCAAGAAAGTGGTGTTTCCCCTAGGTTTGTTACCGTTAGTACCCATTTTATCAACGTTCATTGAGAGTTCCTTGGGGTTAATGGCGTTGATTTTTTTTGTAGCGGTAACGTCTCATACTTTACATACTACTTTAGCCCTGCTACCGTTGGTCTGGCTGACGCAATTATTATTAACAGCAGGCTTAGGTTACTTAGCTGCAGGATTAACGGTATTTTTGCGTGATATTCCGCAAACGCTAGGTGTAATATTAAACTTGTGGTTGTATTTGACACCGATTGTCTATCCGGCATCAGCAATTCCAGAAGAATGGCGCAATTGGGTATTTTGGTTAAATCCGATGACAGCGATCGCTGAAGTTTATCGTGACTTAATTTTAGTTGGTGAGGTGAAACATTGGGGCGAGTGGGGAGTAGCTTCTTTGATATCTGCACTTCTATTTGCTTGCGGTTTTTGGGTTTATAAACGTTTGCGTCCCGCCTTTGCGGATGTGTTGTAGCAAAGTTTTTAGGTATTTAACTCAGATTCACAGGAAAAAGAAAGCATGACTCAGGGGAAGCGGGCACTAATTACCGGGATTACAGGTCAAGATGGTTCTTATCTTAGCGAACTGCTGTTAGAAAAAGGCTATGAAGTTCACGGTATCATTCGCCGCACATCGACCTTCAACACCGATCGCATCGACCATCTATATATTGACCCCCATAAGGAAGATGCACGGCTGTTTCTACATTACGGCGATTTAACCGATGGTACAGGGTTGCGGCGAATACTCGAAGAAGTGCAGCCTGTTGAAGTTTACAATCTTGGGGCACAGTCCCACGTAGGCGTCAGTTTTGACACCCCAGAATATACCGCCGATGCTGTGGGTATGGGAACCTTGCGCTTGCTGTCAGCAGTGCGAGATTATCAGCAGCGCACGGGGAATCAAGTACGCTTTTATCAAGCAGGTTCTTCCGAAATGTTTGGTAAAGCGCAAGCAGTACCGCAGTTAGAAACAACACCCTTTTATCCGCGCAGTCCTTATGCTTGTGCCAAAGTATATGCCTACTGGCAAACCGTGAATTATCGGGAATCTTACGGAATGTTTGCCTGTAACGGCATTTTGTTTAACCACGAATCGCCGCGAGGGGGAGAAACATTTGTTACTAGAATAACCCAGGCGATCGCCCGGATATTGGCAGGCAATCAGACAAAGCTTGATATAGGCAACCTAGATGCCAAACGAGACTGGGGTTACGCCAAGGATTACGTAGAAGCTATGTGGTTAATGTTGCAGCAGTCACAGCCAGATGATTACGTCGTAGCCACAGGCGAAACTCACACCGTGCGGGAGTTTTTAGACATTGGCTTTAATTATGTCAACCTCAAATGGGAGAATTATGTAGAGTTTGATGAAAGGTATTTGCGACCGACGGAGGTTGATTTGTTAATTGGAAACTGGAGCAAAGCCAAGCAACAGTTAGGCTGGCAACCAACAGTGACCTTTGAAGAATTGGTCAAATTGATGGTTGACGCTGATTTACAAGCATTAGGACTGACGCCGCCTAATGGTAATAGTAATGAAGTTTATGGAATAGCGATCGGGCTGTAATTAGACAGAATGTGGGAACTTTAATGGCTTAGTACAGCTTTGCATAAGTTTATAGCAATATGTTTGTCATTCTGAAGGAAGCGAAGTGAAGAATCTTAGACTTTGGGATACGAATTTATAAAATGAAGTACTTAATTCATAACCTTAATTAATGATTTATCATTTTCGACATAGTGCAATTTGAGATGTGCTGTCAGTAAATGTGTGGTGGTATGGGTAAGGATATTGCAATTTCATTAAAGAATGTCTCAAAATGCTACAAGCGGTATGCTCGTCCGGTAGACCGACTCAAAGAGATTTTGCTACCTAAAAAGAGCCACGCTCAAGAATTTTGGGCATTGCGCGACATCAGCCTAGAAGTTCCTAAAGGTGAAACTGTAGGAATTATTGGTCAAAACGGCTCAGGCAAAAGTACACTACTACAAATTATTGCCGGAACCTTGACACCAACAACAGGTGCAGTAGAAGTTAATGGGCGAGTTTCAGCACTACTAGAACTTGGTAGCGGTTTTAATCCAGAATTTACCGGACGGCAAAACGTATATTTTAACGGGCAAATTGTTGGATTAACGCGAGCCGAAATAGAAGCTAAATTTGACGAAATTGCTGCTTTTGCCGAAATTGGCGATTTCATGGAAGAGCCGGTTAAAACATATTCCAGCGGCATGTATGTTCGCTTGGCATTTGCAGTAGCAATTAACGTTAATCCGGAAATTTTAATAGTAGATGAATCATTAGCTGTAGGCGATGGCGTTTTTGTTCATCGTTGCATGGCAAAAATTAGAGACTTTCAAGATGGTGGGGGGACAATTTTATTTGTATCCCATGACGTGGGTGCAGTTTCTCGTCTTTGTTCAGAAGCTATCTGGATTAATCAAGGCGTGATTGTAGATTCAGGAAAACCAATAGAAGTTTGTAAACACTATCAAGCGTGGATACATGAAGAAGTAAATAAGAGAACTAGCATGCATCTTGATTTACAGCAAAATGAAGCTGATGCTGTAAGTAAAGAAGAAATTGATATTACTAAAATAACTAGTAAAGAATTAAATCCTTTTACTCAAAAGCCATATATAGCATTTGCTGGATTTGAAAGATTTGGTACAGGTCGTGCAGAAGTGGAGCGTATATCAGTATTGGACGCAGATAATAAGCCAATTAATTTAGTTTATCCCGGCGACTTAATAAAAATTAGAATCACTACATATACACATGACAAAGTTAGAAAACCAAATATTGGTATAGCTCTACTTGATAGATTGCGGACTGTATTATCTGGATGGAGTACTGAACTAATCGATATAAATTTTGTCAACTACTGGCTATCTAAATCAGATATAGGAACAGCAACAGTTGAATTTGAATTTATTTGGCCTCACTTAGCAGGGGGAAGTTACGCCCTTGATATTGCCTTTGGAGATGGTTCGCTTGAAAACTTAGAAATGCTGGACTGGATTCAAAATGCAACTGTAATACAATCAGCAGCAAATGATTTAGTACATGGAATATTTCAAGTATCTGGCAGAAAGGTAAGACTCTGTGAGGAATCACTATGCACAAGATAGTTGATTACTTTCTGAAAAATCAAGTAGAAAACTGGATTAAATCATATCTTGATAAGAATCTTAGTCAATATATATCCCAAGGCTATTTTGATGAACGTATCAAAGATGTAACTTTAAATCAGCACTTAGTTTTTGGCGATGCTAGCAGGCTAAAATTGTCGCCAACCTGCATTGTAAATAATGCCTTATTCAACTTATCTTCGGGAAATATAATAATTTGCGAAGATGTTTTTTTCGGTCATAATGTTAGCTTAATCACTGGAACTCACGATTATAATAAGTTTGGATTAGAGCGAATGAAGGAAATTCCAAGTGAAGGAAATGACATTGTTGTAGAAGAAGGTGTATGGATAGCAAGTAACGTAACAGTCATTGGTCCAAGTAAAATTGGCAAGCATTCTGTAGTGGCAGCAGGCTCAGTGGTGAAAGGCGATATTCCTAGCTATCATGTTGTGGCTGGTATTCCCGCTAAAACAGTAAAAGATATAACACCACCAAGCTAGTACAGAAAGGCGAAAATAAGTTAACCATTCACATTCAATCAAAGTCTGAAAAATCAAGCTTTTCACGAATGCCCTTCGGGTTCGCCAGTTGCTTTATGCCGGGGAACCCGTCCACCGCACTGGCGAACCATCTGCCTTGTTACTTCTGCCTTGTTGTACTAGTTGAAGCCACATGAAAAATTTTCTGGAATTTATATTAACAACAACTTGTCACAAAAAAGATTGAAAAAAATATGATTGAAGCAAACTATCCAGAAATTAATCTTGATGAATTGATGGAGAAAATCCGCGAGGAGGTTGCTAAACGAAATGGTCACTCTCAGCCAACAGCTATAACTTCCAAAGCTGGTATCGCTGACACTTCTGAGCCAGCCACAATGATGCTAATTCTTAATCATATTGATGCTTTGCTTAGAAATGCAGAGTCAAGAGCTAATATCCGCACAAAATGGCCTGATAAGCTGAATCGGTTTCCTTTTAATCTAACTAAACCGATCCAAAAGTTAGCTCTGAAAGTACTAAATTTTATATTTAAAGACCAAAGGGAAGTTAACTTTAATTTGCTCCAGTCATTAAAAGAATCTGTAGCACTTAACCGACAGCTAATAGAACAAATAATAACTTTAAAGACGCAAATGGATCAGCGTCTGGGTGCTGTCGATAGTCGCCTCCAAGGACTAGATAAGTGCCTGGGTGCTGTAGATAATAATGTCGAAGAAATAAGCGATCGCCTGGGTGCTGTAGATAATAATGTCCAAGAGATAAGCGATCGCCTGGGTGCTGTGGATATTACTGTTCAAGGAATGGATGGTAATTTAAATACTATCGATAATTGGATAAATACCTGTATGACTGGTATCCAAGAAAACTTGAATGCAGTGAACAATCGAGTACAAGGGATAGACCAGCATTTAGGGACTGTGAATAGTCAAGTACAAGGCATAGACCAGCATCTCGGAACTGTAGATACTCGCATCCAGGGGTTAGATCGGCACATCGGAACTGTAGATACTCGCATCCAAGGCATAGATGAGCGTTACATCAGAAATGATAGTTACCTCAAAAATGACCTTATGCAGCAAAAGCGTCTGATTGCCATGTTCTTAGAAGAAGCAAAGCGGCGATTACCAGAACCATTTAATCAACAGCAGCTGCAAACTTTTGCCAATGAAGAACAACATGCACTCGATGCCTTTTACGTTGCTTTTGAAGACAAATTTCGCGGCAGTCGTGAGGATATTCACAATAGATTAAAAGTCTACCTACCCTTGATTGAAGAAGCAAAAATGGGTACACCAGACTCTCCTATTTTAGATGTCGGGTGTGGTCGAGGTGAATGGCTAGAATTACTGCGGGAATCTGGATACACAGCAAGAGGCATAGATATCAACAAGGTGATGCTCGATCAATGCCAATCCAGAGACCTTGAAGTGATAGAAGCAGATGTCATTGCATATTTGCAATCTTTACCAGATGCCAGCTTGGGAGCAGTAACAGGTTTCCACATTATTGAACATCTACCATTTGCGGCGCTGATCAAATTGTTTGATGAGGCTGTAAGAGTGCTTAAGCCAGCCGGATTAGTGATTTTTGAGACACCAAATCCAGATAACGTGTTAGTAGGAAGTAACACGTTTTATCTAGATCCGACTCATCGCAATCCATTGCCAAGTTCCATGATTCAGTTTGTGGCTGAGTCACGAGGTTTGAGCCAAGTCACAACCAAGAAACTTCACCCTTACGCTGAAAATTTTATACTTTCAGGTTCTGATGTAGCCGAACGTTTCAACGAGTATTTTTATGGGGCACAAGACTATGCAGTAATTGGGTACAAAAATGGGTAACTACAAAGTTGCAATTGTCGTGCCACGAATGATTAGTGGCGAAACTGGAGGAGCTGAACGCTTTTTTACAGGGCTTGTAAACTCATTAAATATAAACGCTCATGCTGAACTTGTGGAAGTTTTAATTGATGAGTCAACTTTTGAAGCAATACAAGAATCATACTTACGTTGCTACGATTTAGACTTGTCTAATTATGATGCTGTAATTTCTACAAAAGCGCCTACCTTTTTAGTGCGTCATCCCAATCATATATGTTATCTAGTTCATACTATCCGTGTCTTTTATGACATGTTTGAAAAAGAATTTGGTAATGCCAATCAAGTTCTAAAAAATCAAAGAGATACTATCCACCAACTAGATACAGGAGCCTTAAGAGCGCCAAGGACTAAAAAAGTTTTCACAATTGGACACGAAGTAAGTAATAGACTTCTTAAATGGAACGGCATAGAAAGCGAAGTCTTACACCCAGCCTTAGTCCTGGATAATTTTAAGATGGGTAACTACGAACATATATTCATGCCAGGAAGGTTGCATCGTTGGAAGCGTGTAGATTTAGTAATTGAAGCGATGCGCTATGTTAAGCAGCCGATTCATCTTAAAATTGTTGGAACAGGTGAACAGGAGCAGGAATTACGCAAACTTGCTGGTACAGATGAACGTATAGAATTTTTGGGTCGAGTTTCAGATGAGGAACTTCTAAACTTATATGCAAATGCTTTAGCTGTTCCATTTGTGCCAATTAGAGAAGATTACGGCTACGTTACTTTAGAGGCTTTTGCTCATGAAAAACCCGTGATTAGCTGTCAAGACTCTGGAGAATCTTTGCACTTTGTAAAAGATGGTATTAACGGCTTTGTAGTACCCCCATTACCGAAAGAAATTGCTAAAGCCATAGATTATTTTATTAGCAACCCAGAGCAAGCAAGAACAATGGGTGAGAGGGGCAAGCTGGATATAAGTAATATTAGCTGGTCAAATATATCTCAAAAACTGTTGAGTGTTTTGCAAAGTTAAAGGAGGAGAAATTGGTTAAAGAACAAGAATTTCAAGTTACTGTACTGGATATGCAGCCTATCGATCCGCCTGTTGGAGGAGGAAGAATTAGACTGTTGGGTCTTTATCATGGCATGGGGAAACAGCTGACAACTACCTACATAGGCTCATTTGATTGGCAAGGAGAAAATTATCGCCGGCATCGCTTGAGTGATACATTAGAAGAAATAGATATTCCATTAAGCGATCGCCATTTTTCTGTATGTGCTGAATGGCAATCAAAAGCAGGCGGTAAAACTATTATAGACTCTTGCTTTAATTTGTTAGCTCACCACTCACCTGAATTTGTAGAGAAAGCTCGAAGTCAAGTAGCATCATCAGACATTGTAATCTTTTCTCATCCCTGGATATATCCACTAGTTAAAGATTTGCTGCGAGTCCGTCCCCAACTAGTTGTTTATGATTCCCAGAACGTAGAAGGGCTTTTAAGAACAAGTTTATTAGATGATGGAGGTTTTGGAACTGAAATTGCTAAGAACGTAGTAAATATAGAATATGAGCTTTGCCACAATTGCGATTTAATTCTTGCTTGTTCCCATGAAGATAGAGAATTATTTCATAAGCTATACAATATTCCTTTTAATAAAATAGCCATTGTTCCTAATGGTGTATTTACTAATAAAATTCAAAAAGCTAATCCAAATTTCCGACAATCAGCCAGAAAAAAACTAGGTATAGGAGATACTCCACTTGCTATTTTTATGGGAAGTCCCTATCAACCCAATATTGAAGCAGCAAGATTTATTATTGAAAAGCTAGCTCCTGCACTTCCTGATGTGAAGTTTGCAATTTGCGGTGGCGTCAGCGATTCTTTAAATAAAGGTGAATTGATTGAAAAAGGCATTTCTAATGTAGTTTTGACTGGATTTTTAAAAGAAAAAGAAAAAATTAATTATTTAGCAGCAGCCGATTTAGCTATCAATCCAATGTTTTCTGGATCGGGCACCAATATCAAAATGTTTGATTTCATGGCTGCTGGGTTACCTGTAATATCAACAGCAACTGGAGCAAGGGGAATATTTCAAGGTTCAGAAACGGCAATTAATATCTGCACGCCAGAAGAATTTGTTAGCAGCATTCAGTGCGTGCTTCAAGATAAAAAGTATGCCAAAACTCTTGGGGAATCAGCGAGGGATTTAGTAGAAAGAAAATATTCTTGGCAAAGAATTTCAACTAATTTGGGGCTTTTGCTTCACAGAAATCGTTTGCAGTTAGACAAAAAGCGCCCATTCTTTAGCGTGATTGTTCCTACTTACGAAAGGCATAAACAGTTAGAGGAATTGCTTGATTGTTTGCAAAATCAAGTTTGCCAAGATTTTGAGATTATTATAGTTGACCAAAGTAAAACATCGTGGAAAAAAAGGGAAAAATATCCCAACCTGGATATATTTTATATGCATACTGATATTAAAGGAGCTGTAATCGCTCGAAATACAGCCGCTTTTTACGCCAGAGGTGAAGTATTAGCATTTACTGATGATGATTGTCAGCCAAAACCAGATTGGTTGAAGAACAGTATCAGATACTTTGAAAACAAAGATGTAGTTGGTATAGAAGGACTGATTATTTCAGACAAACTTGAAGATGATAACTACCGCCCTGTAACAAACTGTGGATTTGAAGGAATCGGTTTCATGACAGCGAATTTGCTAGTCAAACGAGAAGTATTTATGGGTGTTGATGGATTTGATGAGTCATTTGAACATCCACATTTTCGTGAAGATACTGACCTAGGCTGGCGAATTATTAATTACGGTAAAATTCCTTTTGCCCATGATGTTTGTGTTTTTCACCCACCTCATCTTCGTACTGATAGCCGGGAAAGTTTTGAAGAAAGGAACCTGTTTTTTGAAAAAGATGCTTTGTTGATGAAAAAGCATTCTGAACGTTATCGAGAACTCTTCTTAAAGGAGTCTCATTACACAAAAACTCCGGGTTTTTGCGAAAACTTCCTTAGAGGAGCAAAAAAATACAACGTACAGGTTGATAGTTTTTACTTATATCTTTTGAAAGGAAAAAATAATGTGGAAAAATATTAAGAATAATCTCAAACAGATTTTAAAAAAAAAGGTTTCATCTTTTTATCATCATTCGCTATCTAGCAAGTTTGATGAAATCATGCAAGATTATAAAAATATAGAATATGGCGCGGCTTTAAATCCTGTCGATGCCTTTTTTGCTTATCGGTTACTGCTGGGACGAAACCCAAATTTGGTTAATGAATTGCCATATTTATTATCCAATAATACTTTGACTTTTAGAGAATTTTTAAATAATTTAATAGAATCTGAAGAATTTTCCAATAACCCAGGCTTTCTACCTCCGAACAAAACATTAATGGCGGAGATAGAAGGTTTTCGATTTTGGTTTAATAGTAGCGATCGCGAAATGGGTGTTCGGATGGCTTTAGGTTGGTATGAACCAGCTTCCGTTGAATTCATTAAGGGAATGATAAAGCCAGGAATGGTTTGTATTGATGCTGGTGCCAATACTGGATTTTACACCTGCTTAATGGCTGCTCGCGGCGCGTTTGTTTATGCATTTGAACCAATGCCAAAAAACTATGATTTGTTAATAAAAAATATTGCGGAAAATAGTTATCAGCAAAATGTTCAAACGTATCAAATGGCTTGTTCGGATGTTAAAAAATCTATTTCTGGGTCAATGGTATCTAACATGTATATTGCCACAGATGTAGATACCGGAGACAAAATTACAATGGAGGCTGTTGCTGTAGATGATATTGTAAAATCTCCCGTCAACCTGATTAAAATTGACATAGAAGGTCATGAACCGCAAGCAATTCAGGGAATGCGTCAGATAATATCAGATGATAAACCAATTATAATTTCTGAAATTAATGAGTATTGGTTACGCAAATGCTCCGGATTGGGAGGTAATGAATATGTGCAAATCCTCACTGATTTTGGATATGAAGTTTTTAATGTCAGTGATTTGAAGAATCCTTTGAAACCGAAAGCGTTCAATCTTGATATCTTGGACACTATGGACATAGTTGCTTTCCACAAGGAACGCAGTTATTAACATTGGTTTTTGTCAAAAGTATTACTTACATAATTTACTAGTCAAGATGGCTGCGATTTATATTACCTAAAGCGATCGCTTGCCTTACTTTACTCTATAATTTGCCCGCCCACAACCTTTTCAACTCCTTCTATGTCAGCGATCGCATTTTGGGGGCTTTTGCTATGGGGATTTATGACACTCTCAAAGGGTATGAGAGTACTGATATCAATTCCCCATGAACATGAGCTTAATATTTAGCAACAATATTAACTAAAAGCCTTAATTTATGTAGACATTTATTACCAATAATTAAGCTGATTGTTACAGAAAATTGCTATGAGGTTTTTAGATTTCAAGCTTTATCATTTATTGGCGATCGCGAGGGGAAATATACCAATTTTCTCCAACGCACCGATTGTAGGACTTACGCTTTCATAATAAAATTTATCGCGTGCGATCGCAACTCCCCGATCGCAGCGTTGATATATGTAGTGCGATCGCAAGCAATTAAGGGTTCTATAGGTTTTTTTGGTCTAAATATACCTGCAAATCACTAACATTTGAAAAATCAAATAACGCCTCTCCTAAATCTTCTAATTCCTCGGTAGATAAAATATTTACCCGCTCAATTAATGAAGAATCTACCCCAGGAAAGCGTCGATTAATCTGACGCGATATCAAGGAAACAGCTTCTTGCTTTCTTCCCTGTTGCAAAATATCTTGATAAATTACAGACTCTCGCATAATATGCTCCCGTAAAAATTGACGAATTAAGTCTTTCTCAAAGCGTAAACCAGCTAAAATCTCCAGACACCCCGCTATACTTTGTTGCTGTCTTATATCTGAAATTCTAGCTACTGTTTGGGCAACTTGCGCCAACAAAGTTGGTGGAGAGTCCGTTTGCGTCAAGGGTGCTAGAGGTAAAAGTCCAGGATTATTGAGAAATAATGCCGAATCTTGCTCCCACAGACGGATAACCCGATAGCGGTGAATCGTCGTCTCATCTCGATATTCCTCAGTAAACGCGACTTCGTTAGTAGTTTCCTGCAAAAATATTACCACTTGCGTCACCGGACACTTATATTGTCGCTTTAACCTTAACGAATAATCCGCCATCCGAAACGCAATAGGAGGTTTTGATATGGCTTCGGTTTGAAATTCCAGGTGTAAAATTCGATTTTTTGTTTGTAGAAAAGTAACTGAATCTGCACGAATTGGTTCCAAAGAAAGTTCTGTTTTTACTACATTAATATCTTGCGTTTCCACCCCCAGCAACCAACGAACAAACGACCTTGGGTACTCTTCAGCTAAATACTTACATACGTTGTCGAAACTCATTCTATTTTGGATTTGAGATTTTGGATTGTGGATTTATGTAGTAAAAACAAAATCTTACAGTGGTTTTGATTCGTGTAAACTACAAAGAAAGAAACCCAACCCCCTACCCATCGATCGCATCTGTGGCTTTTCGTGCGATCGCAGCCTATAAGCAACGTTTTGATATCGAGAAAAGGATTTAGGCAAAGGTAAAATGGATCAAGTCGAGCTAAGAGCGATGAAGCTTATACGCTCTGCTTTCTAGCCTTTTTCGTCACCCCGTCAGGTTGGATTTGAGTCAAATTTACTAAAAGGATTAAGTACTCTGGATAGTATTAAAAGACGTCAGCATGTTGGATAAGATGGTATTTTACCAAGGCGACCGGGAAAGCCCCCACGGGGATGAAAGGTCGGGCAATGACGAACTGTGCCCTTAACCGATGCGAGACAAAGTTGAGCAAGGGCTTGGGCACGGTGAGGAATTGTCAATCTCCTAGAACTCGCAACCAGTCCGCTTTGCTTGCGTCCGCATCAAAAGTTTATGGTAGGATTTCTTCATCAAGAAACAGACATGACCAAAAAAGCCCTCATCACCGGATTAACCGGACAAGACGGTTCTTATCTCGCCGAACTCCTCCTAACTAAAGGCTACCAAGTCTTTGGCTTAGTCCGTCGGTCTAGCACCAGCAATTTGGAACGCATCCATCACCTCTCAGGTAATGTTCAAATTGTATCTGGCGACCTCCTAGATCAATCTTCTTTAATGGACGTAGTTAGCGAGTGTCAACCCGACGAAATCTATAACCTCGCCTCTCAAAGTTACGTTCCCATCTCCTGGACGCAACCAGCCCTCACCGCCGAATACACAGCCCTAGGTGTTTCCCGCCTTTTAGAATCTATCCGGCGCTGCAAACCGGATGCCCGATTTTACCAAGCATCCAGCAGTGAAGTCTTCGGTCAACCGGACGAATCGCCCCAAACCGAACGCAGCGCTTTCCGTCCTCGCAACCCCTACGGTGTCGCCAAAGCTTACGCCCACTGGATGACGATTAACTATCGCCAACAATACAACTTATATGCTTGTTGCGGCATCACCTACACGCACGAATCACCCCGACGCGGCGCAGAATTCGTGTTTCGCAAAATTACGCAGACAGCCGCCCAAATTAAACTCGGTTTGGCAAATGAACTAAAATTAGGCAATTTAGATGCTCGTCGTGATTGGTGCTACGCCAAAGATGCTGTTTACGCCATGTGGTTGATGTTGCAGCAAGAACAACCCGATGACTACATTATTGCTAGCGGTGAAACACATTCGGTAAAAGAATTGGTTGAGTGTGCTTTCAATTGTGTTGGTTTAAATTGGCAAGATTATGTATCAGTTGACCCCGCTTTTTACCGCCCTGATGAATCAGTGCAGTTGGTAGGTAGCATTGATAAAATTAAAACAAAATTAGGTTGGCAGCCTCAGTACTCTTTTGAGTATTTGGTTGAGTTAATGGTTGATTATGACTTGAAAAAATTAACTAACTGCGGTTCGTAAACACTCTTATGTTAAAAGTTGTAGTTGATGCCACTCCAGTAGCTCCAAGACCTAGTGGAGTTGGCTTTTATGTTGCGAATTTAATTAGCGCACTTGATGCGTTACAATCCCAAGAAAACTTTCAATTGGGGATTGCTTTTCAACCTGGGTTTAAAAACTGGTTGTTAGGAAAATTTGCTTTACCCGATCGCCTAAATCAATATTCTCACATTCACTTACTTCCCATACCTGTAAAAGTCTCTGATTTTTTATTGACCTCAACTCAGGTTTCAAAGTTATTTCTTGATTATTTTCAGAATTACTTTCAACAGTGTTTTGGTTCTCCAGATATATTGCAAGGTACTAATTACTCTGTTTATCCATGCAATAACTGCTTAAAGGTCATGAATATATATGACCTGACTTTTATTAAATATCCTGATTATATTGATTCTGTTGTCAAAACATATACAGAGCGCGTTCAACGTTGCTTGCAGTGGACAGATTTAGTTTTAACTATTTCAGAAAGTTCTAAAAAAGATATTATTGAATATTTAAATGTAGACCCAGACAAAATCTATGTCACGCCTCTAGCTAGTCGCTATCATTCTGACTACTTGTCTGCGTCAATGATGCATAAACTAGAGCAGGAAGTTAACTATGATTTTTCTAAGCCATATTTGCTTTTTGTCAGTACTATTGAACCGAGGAAGAATATTAATGCGATTATTTCAGCTTTTAATTATTTAAAAAAACAGCATAAAATTGAACATCAATTAATATTGATTGGTAAGAAAGGCTGGAATTATGAACCAATATTTACAGCGATTGAAAGTTCTCCTTGGAAAAACGAAATACATCATCTTGATTATTTGTCTAATGAATTAGTTGCTTTATTTTATTCACGTGCCGATGTTTTTGTTTATCCTTCTCACTATGAAGGATTTGGTTTGCCTGTATTGGAAGCAATGACGCTAGGTGCGCCGGTTGTGACAGCTAATACGTCTTCAATACCAGAAGTTACAGGAAATGCAGCTATTTTAATTGACCCCAATGATTTTATGCAATTAGCTGAAGGTATATTAAAAGTAATTAGCGATTTTCAGTTACGTCAAGAGTTAATTAACAAAGGTAAAAAAAGAGCAAAATTGTTTTCTTGGGAAAGAACGGCGAAGGAAACTTTAAATGCTTATAGAGCGACTATTTAATAGAACTATTGCAAAAATCTCTCGATGCCCTCACACTCTTATGGGTGGGGCTACACGTAGCAAGTTCCCGAAGGGTACGTAGCCTGCCAACGCAAAAGCTTAAATACAAAATGAATATACAAAATAATTATTTGGCGAACAAATTAATAGTTAATTTATCTATTCTCTTGTCTCAACCGACGGGGATAAGCAACTATGCTAAAAATATTTTTCCTTATTTAAAATCTCTAAATCCTACTTTATTAACTGCCCAAGATTACCCCGATTTTAATTGCTATCCAGTTCCAGATAATCTGACTCCATCTCACGGGACAAAAGGACATTTTGACCGCCTTGTCTGGACGCAATTTCAATTACCCCAAATCTATAAAAAACTGAAATCTCAGCTTTTATTTTCTCCTCTACCGGAAGCACCCCTCTCTACTAATTGCCGTTTTGTGGTGATGCTTCACGACCTGATTCCGTTGCGCTTTCCTAAACGTTTCTCTGGGCTTACACCTTATTTTCGCTATTATATTCCCCAAGTTCTCGCCCAAGCACAACATATTATTTGCAATTCTCAGGCGACGGCAAAGGATATTACCGATTTTTACCGTATTCCAGCGAGCAAAATTACTCCTATTCCCCTAGCGCACGATCGCACTCATTTCCGTCCCCTTTTGGGGAGAGGGGGGGAGGGGGAGAGGGGGAGAGGGGGGGACGATCGCCCTTACTTTCTGTATATTGGACGACAAGACCCTTACAAGAATTTACATAGACTAATTGCCGCTTTTGCTGCATTACCCAATTATCTTGATTGCGAATTGTGGCTGGCGGGACCATGTGATAAACGCTACACTCCCCTTTTAAAGGCGCAGGTTGGGGAATTGGGAATTACCCAACAGGTAAAATTTCTTGACTACGTACCTTACAGCGAATTACCTACCATAATTACGAGAGCGATCGCTCTTGTTTTCCCCAGTCTCTGGGAAGGTTTCGGTTTTCCCGTCCTCGAAGCAATGGCTTGCGGAACTCCCGTTATCACTTCCAATATTTCCTCTTTACCGGAAGTTGCTGGCGATGCCGGAATTCTCATCAACCCTTATCAGCTTGAGGAAATTACGGAGGCAATGCAGAAAATTGTTACTGATTGCCAATTGCGATCGCATCTTTCCCATCAAGCTAAAATCAGGGCAAATCAATTTAGCTGGGAAAAAACGGGGCAAGCTAGCGTCGAAGTTTTATCGCGTTTTCTGTAGGATATGTAAATCTTTTAAAACGGCTGAAGGAGGTACAGACTACGCGTGTAGAAGCAATTCATGAATTGCTTTCACGTTCAAAGGTGTACCATTATGACTTGTAACTTGCGATCGGTGTGGATACTGCCTTTGATGCCTATCCTGTCCAGCGATGGTGGTAATTAATTACTTGTTATTACATTAGCGTACCAAATTCTTGCGTCCAGTAATAGTTGTAATTAACGCTGCCCGTATCATTTGCTAAATAGTAATAACCAATTCCGATTTCTTTAAAATTGGCATTTAAAATATTGGCGCGATGACCCGGACTGTTAATCCATCCTTGAACAACTTCTTCAGGTGTAGCGTAGCCTGCGGCAATATTTTCGCCAACGTAGGAATAATTGTAGCCTGCATTGAGAACGCGATCGCTTGACGAACAACCATTTGAACCTGTATGGCTGAAATAGTCACACAGTGCCATATCTTGACTGTGAGATTGAGCAACATTATTCAATTTCAAATTCAACTCTAGTGCCGCTAAACCATTTTGGGCACGGTAACTATTCGTCAGTTGAACAACCTTATCTATAAAAGAATTACCACTACTTTGAGGAGTGGCAGACATCGGTGCAATAGGTGTAGAATTGGTAGGAGATGTTGGGGCAGACAAGCTCAAATTATAGTTACTGTCACCGCCTCCTATTCCTTGATAAACCCGAACGTAATAGCTGCCCGCTTGTAAGTCCTTGAGACTCAATGATTCACTAGTATTACCACCATTTGCAGACCGCGCTATGGCTTCTCCATTACTGTTGAAAAATTCCACGTCTAAATCTGCAGCTAAACCGTTGAGCATGAGATTGAAATCGCTGGTTTGATTTCCCAAGATGAAACTATAAACGTCACTAGTATCAACTTGTCCAACAGAATCTCTCCAAATCACCGCTTTAGAATCTAAAGCAATGCTGCGGGCTTCACTTAATGAATTACCAGCAAAGTCACTGTTAATATAGCTGCTAGCAATACGACCATCACGCAAGCCGCTGGTAACGAAGTGTTCGTATGCTTGAGAATTGCTGAAACCTGCTAAATCAGAATTGTTAGCAAGATAAGTACTCACATTAAAAGTTTCTGCAGCTACGCGTCCTTCATTCACACCATAAACTGCGTAATGGTCTAAAAGTTGCTCTCTAGTAAAGTTTGCTGCTGCTAAGTCAGGATTGACCTTTTTGTAGTAATCAGTATCAAACGCCACTGAAAACCTGCGTCCCTGATTCAATCCTTCAAGTTCAAATTGTTGTAATGCAGCCAATTTGTTACCGACAACAACTTTAGCTACATCCGGGTTATCAGCCAAATAAAAGTTAACATCAAACAACTTTGAGACTTGGCGTCCTTCATTTACACCCTTGTCTCGCAGATGTTCAAAAAGTTGCTCGTTGCTATATCCTGCGAGGTCGCTGTTTTGAGTTTTATAAAAATTCAAGTCGAACAGCGCACTAAATCTACGCCCATCAGCCACACCGTTATTTGAAAGATGGTCATAAGCTTCTTGATTCGTCAAACCAGCTAATTCACTATTGCTGGAACGATAGAAATTCAAATCTACAAACGGTGAAAAACGCAAACCTTCATTCAAACCGTAACTCTGAAAATGCGATAAAGCTTGTTCATCGCTTAAATTTGCCAAGCTAGGGTTAGCAGCGCGATAAAAATTCGCGTCGAATAAGTTTGTGGGCATAGGTTATGTTGCTGAACTTGATAATTTTTGCTTATCTTTTGTATTCCCTATGCCATATGGAAACTGACCATAAAAATAAATATTTTTATGGTTGTCAGCGCCACTTAAATTGTCTGGGAACACACGCAGCTATTTTAACAAAAAGTATACATACTCTTTTACACTTTTCTTCATGAAAGTGTAGAAAACTGAGTATGATTGATTGCATGAAACCCTGAAAGTATCGGTTCTGCTAAGTTTTTGGCGATTGATAAAAATTTCTTTTATGTGCGTTCCCAGCCAGATTAGGGTTTGTGCATCCAAGGGTCTGACCCATCATTGGAGTTATTCGCTACATAACTGTATGCCTTGCAGCTTAAGGGATTCATGATATATTTAACACCATAATTCCGAGCGATCGCTTAGTGAAAATCAGCAGATACGTAGATTTGCAAATACTTCGATAGATAGTTGTATAGGGGCATTTTTCGAGGTAATGAAGGTGAATTTTTCCCCACAATCAATAAGCAATACTAATCAATCAGTGGAAATATGCAGGTTTTGTCAGCAAAGAAATTCCTTGAAAATAGGGAATAGAAGCGAAAAAATAGATAATTTGATTGTTTTTTTTGTCAAGTTTGTGAGTGAATGAATAAATCAATTTTGCTGATTGGCAGTAACGGTCAACTTGGTAAAGAAATGCAACAACTTCTGACACCAAGGGGTAATATTATTGCGATCGCGCGTTCTACTGCAGACCTGACCCAACCTGACAGCCTGCGTCAGGTAATTAAACAAGTCCAATACACTTAATATTTTCTTGTGGGACAGGCGTCTCGCCTGTCCTGGGCGGGTTTTGTGGCCCAGCGTACAATAAATGTGTATTTAATGCAAGTGAGAACTGCTATATCTGTGGGGATTACAAGAGTGTCCAGCAAGATCGTACCGCGCTTCGGCGCTATGACCAATGACTAATGACCAATGCCCCATGCCCCATGCCCCATGCCCAATTCCCAATGAAAGCACTAATCCTCTCTGGCGGTAAAGGCAAGCGTCTGCGCCCTCTCACCTACACCGGGGCGAAACAACTTGTACCAGTTGCCAATAAACCAATTTTATGGTATGGAATAGAAGAATTGGTGGCTGCTGGTATTACTGATATTGGCATTGTCATCAGCCCGGAAACGGGGGGAGAGGTGCAAGCCAAAACAGGAAATGGAAAACGTTTTAAAGCAAAAATCACCTATATTTTGCAAGACAAGCCAGAAGGACTCGCCCACGCGGTTCAAGTCGCCCATTCTTTTTTAGCAGATTCACCCTTTGTGATGTACTTGGGCGATAATTTGATTCAACAAGGCGATTTGAGTTACTTTCTCCAGAAATTTATCCAACAACAGCAAGATGCGTTGATTCTCCTGCGTCAGGTTGCCAATCCTAGCGCCTTTGGAGTGGCTAAGGTAGATGATACGGGGCGAGTGTTGCAGTTAATCGAGAAACCGAAAGTTCCGCCCTCGAATTTGGCATTGGTTGGGGTTTACTTCTTTTCTCATGTTATCCATGATGCGATCGCAACTATCAAACCCTCTGCTAGAGGCGAGTTAGAAATTACCGACGCCATTCAATATCTAATTGACAACCAAAAACAAGTATTAGCCTGTCAACTTGAAGGCTGGTGGCTGGACACCGGAAAAAAAGATGACTTGTTAGAAGCCAATCGTTTGATTCTTGATACTTACCTGACAACATCAATCTTAGGTGAGGTAGACTTTCAAAGTCAGGTAATTGGGCGAGTGCAAATTGGTGTTAATTCTAAAATAATTAACAGTACAATTCGCGGACCAGTAATAATTGGCGATAATTGTTATTTAGAAAATTGCTTTATTGGTCCCTACAGCAGCATTGCTGATAGTGCAACCCTAATTGGTACAGATTTAGAACACAGCGTTGTTTTAGAAGCCGCAAAAATCGAAGGAATTAATGAACGTATTATTGATAGCTTGATTGGGCAACGCGCACAATTGACACTTGCACCCAATCGTCCCAAAGCCTTGCGATTTTTGATTGGCGACGACTGTCAAATCGAATTAACTTGATAGGGCATAGGGCATTGGGAAAGAAGGGAAAAGGGAAAAGGTGTTACATTTCCTTCTCCCACACCCGTCGCCCCACACCCCACACCCGTCCTCCTTGTCTCCACGCCCGTCTCCCCAGTACCCAGTCCAAGCGTCCCCAGTACCCAGTATTAATGCGTTCCCACCGCCCCAGAATAAATCAAACCTCGTTGGATATCCATCGTCAAAATCGCCCCATCCCGAATTACTTGCGTTGCCTTCTTCACGCCGACAATCACCGGCACACCCAGACGCAAGCCAATCACCGCTGCGTGACTTGTTAAACTTTCATCCTCAGTAATAATACCTGCAGCTTTGCGAATTGCCTCGACAAAATCGGCACTAGTTCCTGATGCAACCAAAATATCTCCAGGATTAAAGTTACTGGCATCTATGCCCGTATTAGCTACCCGTGCGCGACCGCTTACAGAACCTTGTCCCAGTCCAATTCCCTGACCTAGCACCGCCGTTACCACTTCTACCTTAATCAAATCTGTTGAGCCAGAAACCCCCTGGAGGGTGCCAGCGGTCATCACTACCAAATCGCCTTGAGATAATAGATTATTTTCTTGAGCGACGTTGATAGCTGCTTGAAATGTCTGACCGGCGGAAGGCAATTCTAATACCAGCAACGGTTTGACTCCCCAGACCATCTGCAATTGCCGCGCCACATTCACGTGGGGTGTAACTGCCAAAATCGGTGTTTGGGGACGAAATTTAGAAACATTGCGAGCGGTTGCCCCGGTTTGGGTTAGGGTCATAATTGCTGCAGCGCCTAATTGTTCGGCTATTTGACCAACCGCTTGACTAATGGCATTCGGTATGGATCGTCTGGTATCTCTCGCCGAACGATTGTTTGATTCTCGCGCTTCTTCTTGTTCGATGCGTTCAGCAATTCGCGCCATTGTCGCCACAGCTTCTACTGGATAGCTACCAACAGCGGTTTCATTAGATAGCATCACCGCATCCGTGCCATCTAAAATTGCGTTTGCCACATCCGATACCTCGGCGCGAGTCGGACGGGGGTTGCTAACCATGCTGTCTAACATTTGGGTAGCGGTAATGATGGGTATTCCCAAGCGATTGGCAGTCGCAATCAGCCGCTTTTGCAGGATAGGAACATCTTCTGCGGGAAGTTCTACGCCTAAGTCGCCTCTTGCCACCATGACGCCATCACACAAAGCCAGAACCGCTTCCATTTGTTCAATGGCTTCGTGTTTTTCAATTTTGGCAACTACTGGCACTTGCTTGCCGGTGCTGGAAATTAATTCTTTAATTTCGATTAAATCTTGGGGGTTGCGGACAAAGGAAAGTGCTACCCAGTCTACACCCTGGTCAAGACCAAACATTAAATCCTCGCGGTCTTTGTCGGTCATTGCTTTAACCGACAGGTAAACACCGGGAAAATTCACCCCTTTGTTGTTAGAAAGTTTACCAGGCACGGTAACGCGACAATGCAAATCGCCTTTTTCGCGATCGACCTTTTCTACAAGCATTTCTACTCGTCCATCATCAAGGAGGATTTTTGCGCCGGCGGGGACTTCATCTGCTAGATAATCGTAGGTAACGCAGCTGATGTCTTGTGCGCCGATAACTGGACGATTGGTCAAAGTAAAGTGATCGCCTTTTGCCACAACTATAGACCCATTTTCAAACCGCCCCAAACGAATTTTTGGACCTTGCAAATCTTGGAGAATCGCCACCGGCTGATTTAGTTCAAAAGCGGTTTGCCGAATTAAGCGAATGCTACGCTGATGGTCGGCGTGAGTACCATGACTAAAGTTTAGCCGCAGCGTCGTTGCACCCGCTTCAATAATCGCCTTGAGCATTTCTGGGCTGCTGGTGGCGGGACCAATCGTAGCAACAATTTTTGTCCGACGTATAGAATCTCTTAATTGCATAGGGGCTGAATCTAGGGAGCTATTGCTGGGAATCATCGTAAATCAAGCAGTACCTTTTTTCCGTCGCTACCGTATCAATGATTTAGGCAGGTAAGAGGAATTTAAAAGAGAGTGGAAGACACACAGAACCGGAATGCCTTTAAAAGGCAGCGGCTGGAACTGCTGGCTAAACTAGACATCGTACAACAAATAGTTCCCTGATTTTCCTACTGCAGCGGGCGCCCAAATAGCTATCCAGTAAAAAAAAGGTTAAAAAGCTTATCAAGCAAACTTTCTTTTTTTCCGCCTTCCGCCTTCCGCATAGCTGCCTCCTACCTCCTGCCTCCAGCATAGCTGCCTCCAGCATAGCTGCCTCCAGCATAGCTGCCTCCTGCCTTCAGCATAGCTGCCTCCTACCTCCTGCCTCCAGCATAGCTGCCTCCATCACTTTACAGACACTCGCCACACAAACAGCGATCGCGCGTGAAGGCTTGCATTATCGTCTGGAATCATACCGCTATTGTGCCCCTGATATGTAAAGATGAGGATAAATCTTCTGACATAAAAGTTTATTATTTGTCAGTTTGTATCGTACACTCGCAACATTTTGACAACTAAGGAGTTAAGAATGGTAACGTCGGAGGCACAAAAGCCACTGATAGTCCCACCCAAGGAACTTTTAGCGCCTCCCGGTGATTTCAATCCCACAATGCTGATGTTTTTTACATCTGTGGGAATGCTGGTGTTATCTAACTTTGGTTACTGGCTTTGGGAATGGCAGCACTGGTTATGCTTTTGCATTAACACTCTGGCTTTGCATATTGCCGGAACGGTGATTCACGATGCTTGTCACCAATCCGCCCATCGCAACCGGGTGATTAACGCCATATTAGGACATGGCAGCGCTTTGATGTTGGTTTTCGCTTTTCCCGTATTTACGCGGGTACATTTGCAACATCATGCTCACGTTAACGATCCGGAAAACGACCCAGACCATTACGTTTCTACCGGTGGACCGTTATGGTTGCTTCCAGTCCGCTTTTTATACCACGAGGTGTTTTTCTTTCAGCGACAATTGTGGCGCAATAATGAACTACTAGAATGGTTTCTCAGTCGTTTGTTTGTCGCTGTAATTTTTTATATCTCAGTTCAATACCACTTTTTGGGTTACATTCTCAATTTTTGGTTTATACCTTCTGCCGTAGTTGGATTAGCACTGGGATTATTTTTTGATTATTTACCCCATCGTCCTCATCAAGAACGCGATCGCTGGAAAAATGCTCGCGTTTACCCCAATCCAATTCTCAATATCCTGATTATGGGGCAAAATTACCACTTAATTCATCATTTGTGGCCCTCTATTCCGTGGTATAATTACCAGCCCACATATTATCAGATGAAACCCCTTTTAGATGAAAAAGGCTGTTATCAAACTTCAGGTTTGCTACAGAAAAAAGACTTTTTTGAATTCCTTTACGACATCTTTTTAGGAATTCGGTTTCATCACAAATAATAATTGGTGGTTGGTGGTTGGTGGTTGGTAGTTGGTGGTTGGTGGTTGGTGGTTAAAGGATTTACAATCTCAAATCCCAAATTTCAAAAATCCAAAATCCTTTCATCCAAAATCCTTTCATCCAAAATCCTTTAGACTCCTTCTGGGAGGTTTCCCGCCGCATAGGTTGATAGCTGAGGGGTTGGTAAACTCCAATCAGGTCTCAAGCTAGCGGCGTGACGCAAATAAATATGGCAAATTGTAGCGGAGGCTGGCTGGTAAACGTGAACTAAGAACCGGATACAACGCTGCAAGCTACCCTCAACATGCATTTGCTGTATATCCAACATGGCTACATTGTCCCAGAAAGGACGCGATCGCGCGATCGCTGCTGGAAAAATCGCATCTAAATCGCGTGTTACAGAAAAAGTCACGCTAATAATATCAGTTGGATGCAGTTGATTGCGTTTTTCCAGTTCATCTAACAATTCCGTTACCGCTTCTCGCATCGCCTCAACCGTATTTTCGGAAACGGTCGTTGCACCGCGAATTGCCCGCATTCGCCACTCCACTACAAAACCTCCTTTAATGAGTCATTGGTCATTGGTCATTAGTCATTAGTGAGTCCAGTAGCACAGGCGGGTTTCCCACGCCTAGGCTACTGGCTATCCGGAAGAATCATCAGCCATTAGTTATTATTCATTAGCTTTGGACTTTGGACAAATGATAAATGACTTTGGACTTTCGACAAATGGCAAACAACTATTTATGGGCGATACAACCACAAGGGTAAACCGCTGGTGGAGACTTCAAATTCCATCCAATTAATTCCGGATGCGAATCCTGATGAAATCTGACTACCACCCGGTAAGATACGACTTAACAAGGGTTTGCGTTCTTCTAGGGTGTAGCATTGTGTTTTTTCTGGGTCAAGACCAACTAATTCAGCAGCCCAACGACGGGCGTCTTCTTCGGTTCCCAGGCGGTCTACAACACCCAACTCTACAGCTTGCTGTCCGGTAAAAATCCGACCATCGGCAAAAGTTTTCACCGTGTCTACCGCCAAGTTGCGTGCTTCAGCTACAGTTTGCACAAACTGCTGGTAACTGACATCAATCAACTCTTGCAGGATGCTTGCTTCTGGTTCAGTCAGTTCCCGGTCAAATGCCAAAATGTCTTTGTAGGGACCAGACTTAATTACCTTAAAGGAAACACCGATTTTTTCCAGCAATCTTTCTAAGTTATTGCCGCGTAAAATTACACCAATACTACCAGTAATAGTACCTGGATTAGCGACGATATGTTCGGCTCCCATGCCGATGTAAACACCGCCACTAGCAGAAATATTACCAAAGCTGGCAATGATTTTGACTTTTTCGCGTAACTTTTTCAGGGCGCTGTAGATTTCTTGAGAATCTCCGACTGTACCGCCAGGACTATCGATGCGTAGAAGTAATGCGGGAAACTTTTTTTCTTCTACAGTTTTTAGGGCTTCTAACACTCGTTTGCGAGTAGCACTGGCGATCGCACCAGTAATTTCAATCCGAGCAATTTGTTTACGAAACTTGGACTTAAAAGGCCAAACCATGAGCAGTCAAAGTACCTAGTGCTAAACTCAATATAAAGCGTCAAGTGTCCACACCACCTGCTTTTCTATGTTAAGAAATACCAGCAGGCATTGTGTGGTCAAAATTTAATTGATTTTTTATAATTTTTGCGCTCTATATTAATTAACACTCGTTGAGTGCCAATCAAACCCCTAGCTTACCCTGCCCTCAGGCAAGCTGAACTTGGCGCGTCTATGCCCAATCTACAGTTTTTGACCGTTGACTGTTTATTGTTGACGAACGACTAATAAATCATAATTTTTGACTATTTAATCCGTTTAATCCGTATTTATGGACTAAATTTCTGGAATAAAAATTAAGCAATACGAATCCAATCTAGATTAGAACTAGCCACCAGATGTAGGTTTGAGGAATATTATTTTTTTAGATATGAATAGGTCTGTAGAAAACTTGTAGCGATCGCGCTATTACACTTAAGAATGTATGCGTAATATTTGACATCTATAATATGCGTAGGTGTCAAATAGACCTCCGACGAAGCTGCAAGTTAAGCTGATCGTAAATAGTCCGCGTAGGGGGGTACCGCTGCCAAAGATAGCGAGAAAATCAGAAATTTGAGTAGCGATCGCATTGCTGAGTTCTTGCAAGCCAGGGAAGTAGCCGGCGGCGGATAAAGCAATCAAAATGACGCCGACGAGGAACATGGGGGCGACAAAGCTAAAAATAATCGTGAGTAGCAGCGAGCGGAGGAAGTTCGTGAAAATCGTCATGAAAGACAGGCTCCAAGAGTGAAAGTGAAATAGCCATATACCTGTATGTCACTTTCTACAATAAGTGCGATCGCCCCGAAACAGTGGTTTATTCAAAAATCTTAAGTTTTCATTAAAACATTTGGTTGTCCCTGACACCAAACGCCACCAGCATTTACAGGATATAAAATTCACAGAACCCTTGTCTGTTAAAGCATAGCGTCCAAATTTACCCATCTGGATTAAGTTACAGGCAGATTAAAAACAGCTTTACTTTCTGAGAGTAACTTTAAACTAAGTTAATCTTTCACCGAGTTGGGGAGAGGGGGAGAGGGGAAGAGGGGGAGATGGGGAGATGGGGAGAGGGGGGACAAGGAGACAAGGAAGACAAGGGGGACAAGGAAAGCCAGCGCTACAGGAGGGTTTCCCGCTCTCACGGCGACTGGCGTGGACAAGGGAGACAAGGGAGATTTTCGCGCCAACCACCAACCCCAGAGGGGTTCACCAGAGCCGACACGAGGGAAACCCTACCAAGGGCGCCCCTTCACCACCAACCCCCAACCCCCAACCCCCAACTACTAACTATTAACAACTGACTTTCGCTATTCTTAAGGCAGTTACCGAGTTAGCTGCAGAACATTGAGCGAGACTACATCCAAATCCAGTCTAGGAGCATGGAGTCAGCGACTCCTGGCGGCAACTTTCCTGGGTGGACAAGTACTGGTTCACCTACTTCGAGGCAAAATCCATAGACGCAACACTTTAGACCAAATGGCAGCAGTTGGACCAGACTCGCTGTTTATTGCTTTATTGACTGCTATTTTTGTGGGCGCGGTATTTACCATTCAGGTGGCGCGGGAGTTTATCACTTTTGGGGCTGGAAACATCGTTGGCGGGGTGCTGGCGGTAGCGCTGACGCGAGAACTTGCACCAGTCCTGACAGCAGTGGTTTTGGCTGGGCGAGTTGGTTCGGCATTTGCAGCAGAAATCGGCACCATGCGCGTAACGGAACAAATCGATGCCCTATTGATGTTAAGAACCGATCCGATTGATTATTTAGTTATTCCCCGCGTACTTGCTTGCTGCTTAATGCTACCAATTTTAACTTTGCTGTCTTTAGTGACAGGCATGTTAGGGGGATTGGTAATTGCAACAAATGTATACAATCTTGCCGATACAGCATTTCTAGACTCAGCCCGTAACTTTCTCGGCATCTGGGATATTTGTAGCGCCTTGGTTAAAGCGTTTTGCTTTGGAGTCTTAATTGCCGTAATTGGTTGCAGTTGGGGCTTGACGACAACAGGAGGAGCCAAAGGTGTGGGACAATCCACCACAACAGCTGTTGTTACTGCCTTGTTAATTATATTTGTGAGCAACTTTTTTCTTTCTTGGATAATGTTTCAGGGAACTGGCAGTGCATTGCTGCAAGGGTTTTAAAAGTTAGGAGTCTTGAGTTAGGAGTCTTGAGTTATGAGTTATGAGTTATGAGTTATGAGTTATGAGTTATAAGTTATGAGGCGCGAAGTTATTTACCACTAACCACCAACCACCAACCACCAACCAACCACCAACCACTAACTCTTAAAATAGGAATAATGTCTACTAACAAAGCAGGATTTGAGACTGTGACCAGTTCATTTGCAACTAACTCGACATCAACCGTCGAACTCAAACCTAGTTACAACATACCTGTAGTGTTGGTGATTGCTGGCATTTTACTACTGCTGGTACAACCTTGGGTAGGAGGTGCGATCGCCGCAGGGGTTGGCGGGACTATCGCAGTGCTTGGCTTGTTTCTCATGTTTCAAGCGGGAATAGTACGTTTGATATTTACCGCCACCGATTTAGATGTTTACAGAGGCGACAAATTAATTCGGCGTTTTCCCTATCAAGAATGGCAAAACTGGCGTATCTTTTGGAATCGGGTTCCCATCCTGTTTTATTTTAAGGAAGTTAACAGCATTCACTTTTTGCCGATTATCTTCGACCCCAACACCCTAAAAGCTTGTCTAGAACAACGTTGTCCGCGAAATTAGTCATTAGTCATTAGTCATTAGTCAAGAGTTGGTGGTTGGTGGTTGGTGGTGAAGGGGCGCCCTTGGTAGGGTTTCCCGACCCAGGCGACTGGTGAACCCCTCCGGGGTTGGTGGTTGGTGGTTGTTTTCCCTCTCCCCCTTGTCCCCCTTGTCCCCCCCATCTCCCCATCTCCCCCTCCCCATCTCCCCATCTCCCCCTCCCCCCCCTCTCCCCACCTCCCAATACCCGCTATATTTCTTAAAGCTATTTATTTTGTGTCATAGTAATTGCACTATTGTTTATGAACCCAGAGGAATCTCAAACCCCAAAACCTATTGAAGAGTCGTTGATGCAAAAAGAAGAACAAAACTCTGTTGTTGAACATCCAGATGAACAACTAGAAAATTCGTCTGTTGAGTCTGTTGAGTCGGTGGTGGAAATAGAACCGCAAAGTTCATCAGTTGAGGCGCAACAAGATAATGCGACTCCAGAAGTGGTAAGTGCTGCTGTGGAACTTACAGAAGATTTTTCTGCTGAAGTGACGCCGCAGTTAGAAGCGGAAACTTCTTCTTTGGGGTCACAAATAAAATCAGAGTCAGAATCAAAATCAGAAGATAATCGCTTAGTTGAGCAAGCAGCGCAACGAGTAGCAGAGTTGCAACGCACTGAAGAAGCGCTAAAAGAAGAAATTGCCAATCTGCAAGCTTCTTACAAAACTTTGCAGGCGCAAATGACCCAAACCCAAACGAATATGGGAAAATTTGTGCAAGAGTCTCTAGCACAATTAGAACAACGCAAACAGGCGCTGCAAATTTCTGTAGAACAATTGGAACGCCGACAAGAACGCATTCGCAATGAAATGCGAACTACTTTTGCTGGCGCATCCCAAGATTTAGCGATTCGGGTACAAGGTTTTAAAGATTATCTTACTGGTAGCTTACAAGATTTGGCTGCCGCAGCAGAGCAATTGCAACTTGTGCCGGCTGTCACAGAAAGAGAAAGACCTGCTGTAAAAGAGGTTAAGCAGCCAGTTGAAACCCAACCGGGTACACCTCAATTTGCCCAACAGCAGTTTCAAGATACAACAAAGCAAATTCGCCGCCTGATTGACCAATATCGCAATAAACCTGATTACTATGGTCCAGCTTGGCAATTGCGCCGTACTTTTGAACCAGTCCATGCTGAACGCGTTTCCAACTGGTTTTTTAGTCAAGGCGGACGAGGTGCTTTGCGGACTATGGGTAGCCGCTTGCAGAATATTCTAATTGCCTCTGCGGCGATTTCGATATTAAACAAACTGTATGGCGATCGCATTCGGACTTTGGTATTAGCTAATACACCAGAACGTTTGGGTGAATGGCGGCGTGGTTTGCAAGACTGCCTGGGAATCGGTCGTCCAGATTTTGGACCAGACCGAGGCGTGGTGTTATTTGAAACATCGGAAGCGCTGGCACAGAAAGCAGACCGCTTAGTGAAGGCAAATCAATTACCGTTGATTGTGATTGACGATTCGGAAGAGCAAATCAGTCTGGGACTGCTACAATTTCCCCTGTGGTTAGCCTTTGCTCCTGACCCCAAAATGATGCGAAATTATGATGATGACTTTTAAGGGAAAATAGTTAGTGGTTGGTGGTTAGTAGTTAGTGGTTGGTTGGTAGTGAAGCGCGTACTGCGCTTTTGGTAACACTCGCGCAGGTAACTGGTTCTCCCGAAGGGTCGTTGGTGGTTGGTAGTTGGTGGTAAACAACTGGGCGCCTCCTAACTACTAACTACTAACTACGCGCCTCCCAACTCAAAAAACTCAGCTAAGAACTCTTAACTAGGCGCCTAGGCGCCTCCTAACTCCTAACTCCTAACTCAAGACTCTGAATTATGGCTATTTGGTTAAGTTTGTGTGGGGCAATTTTAGTTGTAGCTTACCTGTTGGGTTCCTTTCCCACTGGCTACATTGCTGTCAAACAGTTAAAGGGTATTGATATTAGAGAAGTTGGTTCTGGTTCAACCGGTGCAACCAATGTGTTAAGAACTTTGGGTAAAGTTCCAGGAGCATTTGTTTTAATTATTGATGCTTTCAAGGGCGTTTTAGCAATATTTATTGCTTACGGGTTATTCACTTTTGCTCCCAATCAAAATTTGATTCCACCAAGTTTAAATACTCAATTGTGGGAATCTTGGATGGTAACTTTAGCTGGGTTAGCCGCCATACTTGGACACAGTAAATCAATTTTTTTAGGTTTTACTGGTGGGAAATCAGTTGCTACTAGCTTGGGTCTTTTGTTGGCAATAAATTTGCAGATTGGTTTAGCAACTGCGGGAGTTTTTGCTGTTGTTGTAACGATATCGCGAATTGTATCTTTGAGCTCTATTTGCGGCGCGATCGCTGTTCCGATTTTCATGGTACTTTGGCATCAGCCTTTGCCTTACATACTATTTGCCTTTGCTGGCGGATTGTATGTAATTTTGCGCCATCGTAGTAATCTTGAGCGGTTGCTTGCCGGTACTGAACCAAAATTAGGACAGAAATTAGCGACGGAAGCGACGGAACCACAAGAAAATGTGAGTTCAGCCAGTTGAAATTTACTGACTTTATTTTTGTCAGAGGAAATTCCTAGTGCAATCACACCTACCTAACCGTAAAAGATTGCAATTGTGATAGTTGCAAAAGCAAAATTTATCCACAGTCCCTCTTTATGCACGTACTCATGCATTTTGTCAACCGTAGTAAAATCCCAAGTAAGTGTTTACATTAAATTTGCAATTTTAGCTTTGATTTTATTGCAGACTGACAACGTAACTACAAGGGTTACAAGGGCGTCTTGCAAAAATGACATACGTCGCCAAGATTATTAAAATACCGCTGCCTGAAAGTATTGTCAATCCGTAGGTCATAAAACGTTTGTCAAATTTTCTTGACAATATTAAGGTTGAAAATCTTTTGTATTTCTCATCAAAATCTCAGTTAAGTATTTTTTAAACTTATAAATCAAATCTAAGTTAAATCCTTCTAACTTTTTCTTGGCGATACCAGTTAACAATTCGTTCAGGTGGAACGCCGAGTAAATAAGCAACAATTATAATTTGATTAATCAGCGTCGTTTGACAAACTCCCTTTTGCAGCCATCGACGTGCAGAGGTAATAACTTGCACGTCAATTATAGTAATTTTCCCGTGGCGCTGTAAACGGCGTATTAACTCAAAGTCTTCCATAATAGGCAATTCAGGGAAAGCGCCAATTTGGTGAAATAAATCTTTTGTTACAAAAATTGCTTGGTCGCCATAGGGCATTTGGCAAAAACGCGATCGCCAATTTACTCCCCATTCCACCAAGCGCAAACCCCACTGCGATGCATCAATGCGTAAAGCAAAGGCTCCCGCTACAGTACCAGTCTGTTGTAGTGCAGTGCAAATCATGACATCAAAACCGGTTGGCAACCGCGTATCTGCATGAAGAAACAATAGAATTTCACCGCTTGCAGCCAAAGCACCTATATTCATTTGCACAGCGCGACCCCCAGAAGCAGAGATAACTTTTACACCCAAAGATTTGGCTATTTCTACGGTGCTATCTTTTGAACCGCCATCTACAACAATTACTTCTATATTGGTGCTAGGTTGAGTGCAGGCTAGTGCTTGTTTAATATTTCCCGCCTCGTTGAGAGTCGGAATAATAATAGAAATTTTGGCAATATCTATAATTGTGACTCCTAATTTTTAACTAGGACTTACGCAAAACATAACTACTGTAGCGATAATTCATGAATTATCGCTACTGAATTGAGGCAGTAGACAACAGTTGCGTAAGTCCTATTAACATCAAAGTCAGGATATCTTATTTTTTGAGTTTAGCGATCGCTTCTACTTGCACTTCTGAATAACATTTTGAAGTCGCGGCGTTGCGCGTACCAAGTCCACCTGCGTGGACTATGGAAAACCAAGATTTTGAAGCTTGGGTCTTCAGGCTACCCTTCACCGAACGCCTGCGTGTAGAATGCCCGAGGGGCTGTAGGGCGAATGTACAAAGCAACCCCGCAGGCTGTCTTCCTGACGGCGCGAGGGTGCAAGATGTCAGAAAATTTACATTTGCGAAGCCTAAGATTGTTGCTTTGCTAAAAATTTTGGGAACTATGTTGTTAGCCAAAAAGCCAGGACTTACGCACACTCGTTCCAAAAACCCAGTTTCTTCGCTCATATCTGCTTGCACTCACAGCTATTTTTTGTAGAAACCGGGTTTTTTGCGTAATACCAAGTTGTGATAGATTGTATTATTTGCTTGAAAGCTAGTCCTATTTTTCCTGTATTTAATGTTTTAGCACCTGAATTCGCCTGACCGCAGAGGTAATGCTATTTTCTGAAATTTTTCTACTTTTAAATTAACATTTGATATTTTTCCTGAGCCAACTTATATAGGGGACGCCAAACTAAACGATTGGTAAGTACTACCAATAAAGACATCACCGTTGTCGCAGCTAGAAGTAAAGAAAAATTACCACTAGCTGTAGCTTGAGAAATCGTAGAACCTAGTCCGGGTGTTATTCTCACCTGACCTTGAAAGGTTACATATTCACTCACAATACTGGCATTCCAAGCGCCACCGACAGCGGTAATAATGCCTGTTATTAAATAGGGAAAAATAGCAGGTAAAATTAAAGTTTGCCACCTTTGCAAACGCGAAAGTTTATATACAGAAGCCGCTTCCATTAAGTCTGAGGGAATTGATTGTGCGCCAGCAATGACGTTGAATAGGATATACCACATCGTTCCCAACATCATCAAAGCCACTGAACCAATTTGCAAGCCGCCAGCAATGCGGGTTAACCCTACTAATAAAACCGGAAATAAAGCCGTTGCCGGCACCGATGCGGCAATTTGGACTATTGGTTGCAATACTTGAGCCAAACGGGCATTACGACCGATCGCTACTCCTACTGGTACTGTCCATAACAAAGATAATATCAAGGCTGCTATGACTCGCAAAGCTGTAAACACAGCCCCCTGAAGCACTAACTGCCAATCTGCACCTTTCAAAATTCTCAGCAATAACGCTGCTTCCCAAGTGCCCCACAATACAATTAAAGCGAAGCCGCTGACAAACAGCCAATTGAGGAACTTAGGCAAATTCAGGTTTCCTCGGGCGTTGACGGGTAGAGTGCCGATGGGAAACGCCCGAATGAATCCGTAATCAAAGGCAGATTGTAAAGGTTGAAAAACGCGATCGCGAATAATTCGCAAAGTAGGCGATCGTCTTAAAATATCCAAAACCGAAGATTGCGGTGCATTTTCTGACTCGACCATCTCCAGCTTAAACTTTTCTGCCCAAGCAATTAGCGATCGCCACACAAAAAAATCAATCGCCACAATCACTGCAATTAGCACCGCCAAACCCCACAATAAAGCTTTATAATCTCCCCGATTCGCTGCGGCACCTAAAAAAGAGCCTAACCCAGGTAAGCGAAAATCTTTATCCCCCAAAGTAAACGACTCAATCGCAATTAAAAAAAACCAACCACCAGCCACCGACATCACACTATTCCACACCAAACCAATCGCCCCAGCAGGTAATTCCAAAGTCCAAAATCGCTGCCAAAGATTGAGCCGATAAACCCGCGCCGCTTCCAACAATTCTTGTGGAATACTGCACAGAGATTGGTAAAAACTAAAAGTCATGTTCCAAGTCATACCCGTGAAAATCAGCAAAATTGATGCCAGTTCGACTCCAATCCGCTGACCTGGAAACAAAGCAATTAAAGCTAATACAACCCCTGGTAAAAACGATAACACTGGAATAGATTGCAAAATATCCAGCAGAGGAATCAGAATCAACGCTGCAATGCGCGAGTGAAAGGCAGTATAAGCATAAACCAGGGTAAACACCAGTGACAAAAAATAGGCAAAACTCATGCGTACCAGAGTTTGGGCAGTATAACTTGGTAAAGCACTGATGTTAGTTGAAATAGTGAGATTAGCATGAAAAGTACCGCTGAAATTGGCAGCAGTTCTGACAATTGCCACAATTAACGTCACAATCGCTAAAATGAGCAATCCATCTTGCCAAGTCCAATTCAGGCGTCCCAGAGTTTGATTTGCAGGAGTTAGGGGGCGGGTCATAGGAGTTAGGAATTAGGAGTCTTGAGGCACGGAGTTAGGAATTATGAATTTTGAGTTTTGAGTTGTGAGGTGTAGAGTTTTGAGTTTTGAGGCGCAAAGGAGCAAAGGCGCCCAATTAGGAGTTATGAATTTTGAGTTTTGAGTTAGGCGTTAGGGTTAGGGGTTAGAAGTTATACTAATTAACTTTAACGTCGCAACACATTCAGAATCGCCCTCGCCCCCCGTCCGGGGAGTTGGGGGGATCGTATGTTTCAAACATTTGGATAAATACTATTAAAAGTTAATTCAAAACTTAAAACTTAAAACTCAAAACTCAAAACTCCTAACTTTTAACTTTTAACTTTTAACTCCTAACTCCTAACTTTTAACTTTTAACTTTTAACTTTATAACTTTTAACTCCTAACTCCGCGCCTCAAAACTCCGCGCCTGGGCGGCTTTGACTAGCTGGCTGCTAAAGGTTCAACGCTTGCAACTTGTTCTAAGAAAATTTGTCCTGCAGGCTCGTCATAGCCGTATATTTCGGCGTAACGTCCCCAATCAATCGCAGTTTTTAATTGCCGTTGGGCTTCTTCTGGACTAAAGTTATTTTCCAAAATATCTAAAACTAGTTCTTCCGGAATGCGTTGATTGCGTTTCGCTTCTAAAAGACGGTAAATTTGCTGTACTAAACGAATCCTCTCCAGTAATTGATTTCGCACCATTTGTTTGCGATCGTCAATTCCACCGCTGATAAACTTTTGTCCAATTGGAGTTAGGCTAATATCACCTTCCGCCACTTCTACAAAATTCATTAATTTGGCAGCTTCAACAATTGGTAAAATGTCATCTACCTCAAGTTGTAATTCCTGACCCAAACGATAGAGGTCTCTTTCTTGCCTATCTTCCAAAAGTTCCAAAAGACCAGCTATAGAACCAATTCGCACGGCTGGTATATGTTGATGCTTTGGCGGTTGAGTTGGAATTTTAGGTGAGGTGGTGGCTGGTTTCTCAATCTCTTCTAAATCGGGGTTGGTGATGATTTTATACACCTGATCTACCAGCGCTTGAAAATTGGGATGTTTGCGATCGCGATAATGAGGTAAAGTCACCCTCAAGTCAGCTCGTATTCTCCCAGGATTGCGCCCTAAAACAATAATCCGATCCGCCAAAATCACCGCTTCTTCAATCCCGTGGGTGACAATTAAAATCGCTTGCGTGGGAATGCGACGATCCAACCACAAATCTAATAACTCAAAACGCAAGTTTTCCGCCGTCAGCACATCCAAAGCTGAAAACGGCTCATCCATACATAATAATTCTGGTTCTACAGCTAAAGCCCTGGCAAACCCGACTCGCTGACGCATTCCCCCAGAAAGTTCTTTGGGATAGGCATTTTCAAACCCGTCCAAACCGATAATGTCAATCATCCGCAACGCTTTTTGCCGTCGCGAGTCTGGAGGTTCTCCTTTTGCCTTTAAACCCAATTCCACATTTTCCAGTACGGTTAACCACGGATAGAGTGCAAAACTTTGAAAAACAATTGCTACTCCTGGATTTAAACCTACAAGAGGTTGGCTGTGGTATATTACTTGACCATTCGTGGGCGGAATTAATCCAGCAATTACCCGCATTAAAGTAGATTTACCCGAGCCTGAAGGTCCAAGCAAAGCAACGATTTCCCCTGGACGCAGTTCTAAATTAATATTTTCCAGGATGGTGATTTGCTGACCGTTAGGCTGCTGATAAGATTTACTGACACTTTGCAGGGCAATAAGGTGTTCAGTTGCTGTTTTGACGGTCACGCCTCCTCCCCCTGATAACCTATGATTAATTAGATTCTCATCCTGAGGTTATCTTACAGCTAAAGGTGATAGTTCTTAACATCTTTAAGGTTGGTGGTTGGTTGTTGGTTGTCAAAAAGTACCACTACTGATGTATGGCAAGCCTAAGAGGATGTTTGAAAAGTCACAAAATTTACCTCTCTCCAAACCTCTCCCCTACAAGGGGAGAGGCTTTGATTCCCCCCTTCCCTACAAGGGAAGGGGGGCTAGGGGGGTTAGGTCTGCGTGTGGTCTATTTATTTGAAAACTGCTGTAATACAAATACTTTTCAAACATCCTCTAAATTATTCGTGCGAAAGGATAAGTCGGGTAACTTCTACGAAACCCGACTTCTGATGTTGTCAATTTTCACAAATCTGCCAAGGATTGATATATTACACATCTACCCACTACCCACTAACCACTACCCACCAACCCCCAACCCCCAACTACCTCGACAATCTGGCTAAAATCACGCCTAACTGTACCCCAATAATTCCCAGTATTGCACTGCCACCCCAATAAAATGTCGCTGTTAACAAGTTGCCAGTACGCAATAAATTGATAGAATCTAAACCATAAGTTGAGAAAGTTGTGTAGGCTCCTAAAAATCCTGTTGCCACCATCAAACGCATTTCTGGAGAGATAATTGCAACTTTATCTAAAGCGAAAGTCGCGAAGAACCCCATTGCAAAACAACCGCTGACGTTGATAAAAAAGGTGCCGTAAGGAAAACTTGTCCCAAAACGCCCTGCAAACCACAATGTTAAATAATAACGACTTAAAGCGCCTGGTATCGCCCCCAAACTAATAGCGATCGCCGAGCGAATTTCTGCTTGTTTAAATATTTCTGGTACTAACTTTGGCGCTACAATTAAAAATTCGATACTCTGCTGCAATAAATGTCTCAAATTCATGAATATTTTTCCCTCTGAGTCAATAGCAACAACACTGCAACTATTGCAAACAAGCTACCAGCGATAAAAGTTGCCCCGGAACCAGCAACCTGCCAAAATTTACCAGCCAAAAGACTTGCTGGTAAAAGCGCTAGTCCTACAGCCAAATTCAGAAATCCAAACGCTGTCCCGCGTACATTTGTCGGTACTTTGTCTGCAACTAAAGCCAATAGAATACCTTGAGTCATACCCAAGTGCAGCCCATAAACGGACAACAATACCCAGACTTGCCACGGTGCTTGCACAAAAGCGAAGCCCAGATACACCAAAGCGTACAGCAAAAATCCACCCAAGCGATCGCTAAGTATTCCCACTGGATAAGCACTGAGAGAATAGGCTATATTTATCACTATCAATGTCAACGGTATAAGTGGGTCGGGAATGCCTGTTTGTCTGGCTCGCAGCAGCAAAAAAGCATCACTCGAGTTTCCCAAATTGAATAGCAGCGCTACTGCCACGAGTATCCAATAACTTTGACCGAGACTGCGTAAAGCTTGCCATTGCAGAGGGTTACGGTTGCTTATTTCAGCTTGCTTAACCTTAGATTCGCGCACTCCGACTGTTAATAAAGTTACAGCCACAAAAGCAGGAATTAGTGCTAACCAAAAAACGAGTCGAAAGTTATTATTAGAAGCTGCCATGAGGGCGATCGCTGCTAGTGGTCCCAAGAATGCTCCAATAGTATCCAAAGACTGACGCAACCCATAGGCTGCACCACGTACTTCTGGGTTAGTAGCATCGGCAACTAAGGCATCGCGGGGAGCTACCCTAATTCCCTTACCGAGGCGATCGGCAAAACGGGCAATCAACACTCCCGTTGGACTCGTGGCTACGGCAAAAAGCGGTTTAACAAAGGTAGATAGCCCATAACCAAATACCGCTAACTTCTTGCGATGTCCTAGATAATCACTTAACGCTCCAGAGAAAACTTTTAAGATAGAAGCTGTTGCCTCTGCAATGCCTTCAATCATGCCGACAGTCAACACACTCGCCCCTAATGCTGAGACTAGAAACAAGGGCAATAGGGAGTGAATCATCTCGGAACTGACATCTGTCAGCAGGCTCACAAACCCTAACACCCATACATTACGGGGAAGTTTATTTAAATGCATAAATTAAAACGGCAGTTGTGCTATATCTAATTGCTAGATTTATTTATTCTCTTATTTTTTATGCGACTTTTCTCAATTTCCTACTAAAGACAGATGCAATTTTTTTGGTATGTCTGCATTAAAATTGGATTTTTCAAAAATTGTCAAAAAAACTTAAATTTGCTTGCTAGCCGAGATTTTATTGACAAAAATTCAGCGGGAAAACCGTACTCCCATGACAGGTTTTCTGCACCATACATTCTGAGTTTAGCCGGATACAATCAAGGTGCGGCTTAATTTAATGCTTGTACTTCAGGTTTATAAAAAACAACACAGCATTAGCAACAGAGCAAAAATTATGAGAAATCAATTCAAAACTGCTGCTTTGCTAGCTGCGCTCAGTGGTCTATTAATTGCAATTAGTTACTGGGTGATTGGCGGTACTGGCGGTTTATTGCTAGGTATTGGTTTAGCAGCAGCGACGAACCTATTTTCCTGGTATCAATCAGATAAAATTGCTTTGGCGGCTTATCGTGCCCAAGAAGTAAGTGCAGCACAAGCACCGGAACTCTATCGCATTGTGCAGAGATTATCCCAACGGGCTAATTTGCCAATGCCGAGGGTATATATAGTTCCCAGTCCCGCAGCCAACGCTTTTGCTACGGGGCGCGATCCGGAACATGCTGCGGTTGCCGTCACTGAAGGCATTTTAAATATATTACCAGAGGATGAACTCGAAGGCGTAATTGCCCACGAACTCACCCACATTATTAACCGTGACACTCTAACGCAAGCTGTTGCAGCCACTGTTGCTGGTGCTATTTCTTTTTTGGCACAAATGGTGAGTTATGGTTTGTGGTTTGGTGGCGCTTCGCGAGATAACGACAGAGGCGGAAATCCTTTGGGTGTGCTGTTAACAGTCATACTTGCACCTGTGGCTGCGACTGTGATTCAGCTAGCAATTTCCCGCACGCGAGAATTTTCTGCTGATGCTGGTGCTGCTAGAATAACCGGTAATCCCCGTGCTTTAGCCCGTGCGTTGCAACGTTTGGAATCTACTGCGCGACAACTTCCCATCGATGCAAATCCAGCTTTTGAGCCGTTGTTAATTATCAATTCTTTTTCCGGGCAATTTTTGGGTAATTTGTTCTCCAGCCACCCTTCCACCGAAGCGCGAATTGAACAATTGCTAAAGTTAGAACAACAACTACCGACAACAGCTTACTAAGTTGGAGTTCGGAGTTCGGAGTTCGGAGTTCGGAGTTCGGAGTTCGGAGTTAGTTGTTTTATTAACCACTACCTACTATCCATTACCCACCAACCGCCAACCACTAACCACCAACCTCCAACCTCCAACCTCCAACCACCAACCACCAACCTCCAACCTCCAACCTCCAACCTCCAACCACTAACCACAGGCTGCTATTGACAGCAAATATAAAGTTTTGTAAAAGGATATTTAACTATGACTGCGAACGACGCCGAATCTGTATTGGTAGAAATCAGCCCTCAAACCAACGATATGGTGGAAAAGGAAATGGTGGGGGAAACTGATGAGGTGAAGCGCGAAACCAAAGCGCTGATTGACGCTATCAAAAAACGTGCCCAAGCTGAGACACAATCGGCTGGTAATCTCACCCGCGAGACTTATTTAAATGCTGTGCGTCAAGCACGAGAAGCAATTGAAGCCAATAAACTCATTGAGCGCGATCGCATTGAACAATCGATTACAATGATTCAAGCAGAAGCTGAGAAAAACTGGAACTCGATTCTTAAGGAAGTCGCAGATTTGGGCGATCGCATTCAACAAGCCGCAAAAGCCGCTTGGGATGTACTGACAGCCCCCCGTGCCTAATTTTTTCCAAATCTTAAGATTGTTTTTAACTCACGCAAACATACTAAAATACTGTAGAGACGCAATATTCCTTGCGTCTCTTTTGCGTTTTTTTGTTTGAAGTGCAGATCGTTTGATTTTTCTTTAACCGGAATCACTACAATTACTATTGATGCTAGATAATGGGAAGGCTTTGACTTGCATAAGTCTGAAGTGTAAAGGATAAAGGATGAAGTGGAAGCGGGCGTATATGCTTCGCCCAACCGTGGGCGAAAAAATTTGCCTTTATGCGCGATATTCATGCCCAATCCCTTGATAGGTGGGTAATTTCAAACTTCATACTTCATACTTCATACTTCATACTTCAGGTTGACTATCTCTTGTAAATCTAGCCTGGAAACGAAGAATTAAAACCTATGCGAACTCACTATTGCGGCGAACTCCGAAAAGAACATATTGGAGAAACTGTCACCTTGTATGGATGGGTAGACCGTCGCCGCGATCATGGGGGCGTGATATTTTTAGATTTACGCGATCGCTCTGGTATTATCCAAATTGTCAGCGATCCGCAACGCACCCCGGATTCCTACGAACCAGCTTCTTCCCTGCGTAATGAATATGTTGTCGAAATTATCGGTAGGGTAACGCAACGTCCCGAAGAATCCCTAAATCCCCGCATTCCTACAGGCGATGTTGAAATTTACGCCGATAAAATTCAACTGCTTAACGCTGTACGCAAGCAGTTACCTTTCCAAGTTTCTACTACAGATACGGAAACGGTGCGGGAAGATTTACGGCTGAAATATCGCTATTTAGATTTGCGACGCGATCGCATGGCAAAAAATCTCCAACTCCGCCATCAAGTCGTCAAATCTATACGTCGCTATTTAGAAGATGTCGAAGGTTTCATTGAAGTTGAAACCCCCATCCTGACCCGATCCACTCCCGAAGGTGCACGGGATTATATCCTCCCCAGTCGCCCCAACCCAGGCGAGTGGTTTGCTTTACCGCAATCACCCCAATTATTCAAACAATTGTTGATGGTATCGGGATGCGATCGCTATTATCAAATAGCCCGTTGTTTCCGCGATGAAGACTTACGCGCTGACAGACAACCAGAGTTCACCCAATTAGACATGGAAATGAGTTTCATGTCCCAAGAGGAAATTATTGAACTCAATGAAAAGTTAGTTTGTCACATCTTCAAAACTGTAAAAGGCATTGAATTATATCGTCCCTTCCCCCGTCTCACCTACGCCGAGGCAATGGAACGTTACGGAAGCGATAAACCAGATACCCGCTACGGTTTGGAACTAGTTAATGTTTCGGATATAGTCAAAGATTCTGGTTTCAAAGTCTTTGCAGATGCAGTAAAAAATGGCGGTATTGTCAAAATTTTACCGATTCCTGAAGGTAACGATGCAATTTCCAACGTCCGCATCAAACCAGGCGGCGATTTATTCAAAGAAGCTAACGAAGCCGGTGCAAAAGGTTTAGCTTATATCCGCGTCAGAGATAATGGTGACATTGACACCATTGGCGCAATTAAAGACAACCTCACAGAAGAACAAAAACAAGAACTTTTGCGCCGTACTGGTGCAAAACCCGGTCATTTGCTGTTATTTGGAGCAGGTGATGCTGCAACTGTCAATAAGACTTTAGATAGATTGCGGCAAGTTGTCGCCAGGGAATTCAAATTAATCGATCCAGAAAAAATCAACTTGCTTTGGATTACAGATTTCCCGATGTTTGAGTGGAATGCAGATGAAAAACGTCTAGAAGCATTGCACCATCCATTTACTGCACCCCATCCCGAGGATTTGCACGAGTTAAAAACCGCACGCGCCCAAGCTTATGACTTAGTATTCAACGGCTTTGAAGTTGGCGGTGGTAGTCGGCGGATTTATCAGCGCGAAATTCAAGAGAAAGTATTTGAAGCGATCGGTTTGTCTACCGAAGAAGCAGAAAATAAATTTGGTTTTCTTTTGGAAGCGTTTGAATATGGTACACCGCCTCATGGTGGTATTGCCTACGGTTTAGACCGGTTGGCGATGTTGCTAGCTGGCGAAGAATCAATTCGGGATGTGATTGCTTTTCCGAAGACGCAACAAGCGCGTTGTTTGTTGACAGATGCGCCTTCAAATGTAGATGCAAAGCAGCTAAAAGAGTTGCATGTTACATCGACGTACAAGCCAAAGCCTTAGCGATGTAGAGACGTAGCAATGCTACGTCTCTAGATTTTTGCATTGCTACATTTACAGAAACGTCTATCAAATTCGAGTTTAATTTTGTCCATACAAAAGGGTCGCAATCCCAAATGTGTTCGGTGTAAATTTTAATTTACCGCTACTGAATATTAAATCTGACTTAGGACTTACGCAACTCAGTCTACTGCCTTATTTTTCCGTAGCGATAATTCATGAATTATCGCTACAGTAGTTATGTTTTGCGTAAGTCCTGTGACTTTTCACGTTATGTGGAAAAACTAACGCGAAACCTAACCCCCCAGAATTCAAAGCCTCTCTCCTATACCAAATAGAGGTTTGGAGAGAAGTTTTCCACCCTAACAGACCATTTATAAAGTAAATCTTAAGGCTTCTGCCTATGAGAGAAACCCGGTTTCTTAGGTCTTAAATAACCTCTAAGAGTGGAAAGTCAGAATATTAAATGACATCGGGAAATTGATAGTCAGCCCGTGTTTCTCTTTAATAAGGCTAGTCCAACTAGAGTGGAGAACACAAAATGATTCAACTTCTCGTAAATTTATTAGTATTTGTTATTAATAAACTCTACAAAAAGCGCCCATACGCCCGATTTTATGTTTTAGAAACGGTAGCGCGTGTTCCTTATTTTTCCTACCTTTCGGTACTTCATTTGTATGAAACTCTTGGCTTATGGCGTAAATCTGACTGGTTGAAAATTCACTTTGCCCAAAGTTGGAACGAACTCCATCACCTGCTGATTATGGAATATTTGGGCGGAAATAAGCGCTTTTTTGACAGATTTTTAGCACGTTTCACAGCTGTATTCTACTACTGGGTGATTGTGATACTTTACATAATTTCGCCACGAAATGCCTACTATTTTATGGAATTAGTAGAAGAACATGCTTACCATTCCTATGACAAATTTTTGCGTAGCAGTGCAGCTAAACTAAAACAATTACCCGCCCCTCAAGTTGCAATTAAATACTACCGTGATGGCGATTTGTATATGTTCGATGAATTTCAAACGTCGCGCCGTCCTCAAGAACGCCGTCCGGTTATTAATAACTTGTATGATGTATTTGTCTGCATCCGCGATGATGAAGCGGAACATGTCAAAACGATGATTGCTTGTCAGCACCCAGAAGCACAAAAAACTTTCAAAAGCCCTCACAGCGTTGATGTCACCACTATTCCAGTTAGCCGACAATTAGCAAAGGGCTAGTAGCTGAAGTATGAAGTATGAAGTATGAAGTCGCAAACGCTTATTCCTTGGGCTTTTAAGCTTGATAATAATGGTTGCTTTATTTCCGCCGTTTTGTAATAGTAACTGTTAATATATTTTCTTGTCCGCCCAAAGGCTCTAGCTACTTCCAAGCATTTTTGCCCGATGTCAAACAAACCCACCCCTAAAAACAGCAAAACCCGCAAAAGCGGGCTGTTTGACATAATTATTTACAATCTGGCTTAATTTAGCCAATGTACTTCATTTCTGCTTCTAGCTGACGAATCAGCTTTTCGTCACCTTTGGCTCTAGCTACTTCCAAGCGGCGTTCTAGGTTTCTTTTTAGATTCAGCCGATGAGCTTCTTGTGCTTTCTGTGCGGCTTGTATACGATTGTTCATCATAATTATTACCTCTTTAATTTTGCCCTTTATGTCTTTTAATCATAACATATCATGTATTCCGTAGCGGTTGTTACAGAAAAATCTCACTTAATATAAATTTGATGTGAAGCCATGTCTGAGAACCAGATCGGTAAAGAAAATTTGCTCACCTTACTGAGCGATTTTGGCGATCGCGATGTGTATGCAGGCGTGATGAAAGGTGTAATAGCGCAAATCAATCCCAGCTTAAGGGTGGTAGACTTAACCCACCAAATTACGCCGCAAAATCTTGCTGCTGCTCGATTTTGCCTGATGAATGCTTACTCATATTTCCCGGAGGGGACAGTACATGTAGCGGTTGTAGATCCGGGTGTGGGAGGATTAAGAAGAGCGATCGCGATCAAATTTTCTCAAGGATTTCTGGTCGGACCAGATAATGGCATATTTAGTGGGGTACTCGCTCAAACTTCAGCCATTATTGCAGTGGAACTGACAAACCCCAATTATTGGAGAGTTCCGCAACCTAGCAGAACTTTCCACGGTAGGGATATTTTCGCACCTGTAGGAGCGCATCTTGCCAGTGGTGTTTCCCTCCAGCAGCTAGGACGAGAAATCGATCCAGCAACTTTGGTACAATTGGATTTAGTTTTATGCAATCCAACAGAAACTGGTGTAGCGGGTTGCATACAATATATTGACCACTTTGGCAACTTAGTTAGCAACATTCCAGCAAATTACGTCCAAGGTAAAAGCTGGTGTGTTGAGGTAGCTGGATTGACGATACCGGGGTGTGAAGCTTACGGTGATGTGAAAATAGGGGATGCGATCGCGTTAATTGGAAGTCACGGTTGGGTAGAAATTGCCATTAATCGCGGTAACGCACAGTCACAGTTGCAGATACAGTTGGGAGATGCGCTACAAGTAAAGTTAGGAGTTATGAGTTAAGAGTTATGAGTTATGAGGTATGAGTTATGAGGTATGAGTTATGAGTTATGAAAAATTCTTTAACTCAAAATTGGGCGCCTCCTCACTCCTAACTCCTAACTCCTAACTCCTAACTCCTAACTCCTAACTCCTAACTCCTAACTCCTAACTTTTTTGTATGACTGCACAAACAGTATCTCAACCGGAAGTTTATCAAGGACAGTTTGGCGAATTTACGATAACCCAAAGCGATCGCACTGGCGTGATTATCTACCGCACTGGGTTAATGATAGCCGCACTCAGCTTTGCGGTCGGCAGTGCTTTGGCTTTGCTAGGAGACAATAATCCAACTGCTATCCAAGCAATCACTCCTTTTTATACCTGTTTTAACTTAGCCCTCGGTGTCAGTTTACTTACCATCCATATTTACATGGCACCGTTGCACCGACTTTTACAGATATTCTGGCTAATTGGTAGCATTGCCTCATTTGCAGTAGGGCATTTTGACAGCCAGCCTTTTGCTGTTACAGTTTACACACAACCACTGACTTTATTGGGAATCGGTTTTACCTTCGCCGCTTTGACAGGGATTTACTTCAAAGAAGCTTTTTGCTTCAATCGTTTTGAAACCAAATTACTAACACCCATAGTGCCATTACTACTGATGGGACATTTGGTAGGAATTTTACCAAGTCAGTGGGAACAAGTTTTATTAGGAATTTGGGCGATTTTGTTTGTCATATTTGCCATCCGTAAAGCCGTGCAAGCAATTCCTCCGGATATTGGAGATAAATCTGTGTTTGCGTATTTAGCACAACAAAAAGCACAGAAAAAAGCGCAAAGTTCAGCCCAAGCGTAAAAGGAGGCTAATGCCTAAAAAAAGCCGCCAGAATCTCAAAATACCAAGAATCCGGCTAATTAAACGTCAACAAATGTGGACACTTACAGTTCAGGGATGGGTAATAGCGATCGCATTTATTATCTCATTCATCGGTTTTGCGATTACCCACATCCACCCATTTCTGGCAGTTAGCGACCCCATCAAAGCAGATACCTTAATTATTGAAGGATGGATACCAGACTACGGAATCGAACAAGCATTGAGGGAATTTAACAGCGGTTCCTATCGTCAAATAATTACCACTGGAGGTTCTGTAGATAAAGGATATTATTTAGCCCAATACAATAACTTTGCAGAAATTACGGCTGCAACTTTGAAAAAACTAGGTTTGGAACCAGAAAAAGTAATAGCAATTCCTCTATCTCGCGTTATTAAGGATCGTACTTATGCATCCGCTGCTGCGTTTGAACAATGGCTGTCAAATTCCGATTTAAAAATAGAATCAATCAATCTTTTTTCCTTAGACGCCCACACCCGCAGAAGTTGGCTGTTGTACAAAAAAATACTAGCACCGAAAATTCAAGTGGGTGTTATTGCTGGCAAAACACGAGATTACAATCCAAGTAAATGGTGGGTTTCTAGCGAAGGTGTAAGGACAATAATGAGTGAAACCATCGCTTACATTTATGCCCTTTTTTTGAATTGGAAAGCGTGAACAGAAGGGAAAAGGGGAAAGGGGGAAAGGGGGAAGGTGGGGCCCCCTCTCAGTGGGATAAGGGGCAGGGAGAAAGGGGAAAAGGAGAAAAATTTTTCTTATTACTTTCCCCTTGTCTCCCCATCTCTCCATCTCCCCATTTCCCCCCAACAAGAGCGAAAGTGGGGGCCCCTAGCCCCCCATCTCCCCATCCCTCTATCTCCCCATCTCCCCATCTCTCCATCTCCCCATCTCCCCATCAAGATCAACAAACCAAATTTGGGAATAATCAACGAGAGTGGTTATGATGGTGGAGAATTGATGGAAGAACGTGCATACTGGCTAGCTTGGTCGCAAATTTCTGGGATTGGTCCAATATTGCTGCAACGCTTGCAACAGCATTTTGGCACGCTTGCAGATGCTTGGAAAGCACACCCTGCTGAGTTGCGGAAAGTCGAGGGCTTTGGCTTTCAAACATTGGAAAAAGTAGTACAGCAACGTTCCCGTTTGCATCCCCAACAACTACTCGCCAAGCACCAACAGGAAAATCCTCATTTCTGGACACCCGCAGATGCAGATTATCCCCGTTTACTCTTAGAAACACCTAGCCCCCCGGCAATTTTGTACTATCGCGGTGAAGTGGAATTGCTCGAAAATCTCGGACAAAAACCGATGGTTGCGATTGTCGGGACGCGCAAACCCTCAGAATATGGCATTCGTTGGACTCGCCAAATTAGTACAGCTTTGGCAAAAAATGGCTTTACGGTAGTTTCTGGGATGGCGGAGGGAATTGATACTGAAAGTCACATCGCTACGATGAAAGCTGGTGGACGCACACTTGCAATTTTAGGCACAGGTGTAGATGTTATTTATCCACACAAAAATCGGGATTTGTACAAGCAGATTTTGACTGCTGGGTTAGTCTTGAGTGAATATCCAGCGAAAACCCCACCAAATCGCACTCATTTTCCCCGACGCAATCGAATAATTGCAGGTTTAAGCCGTGCTATTTTGGTGATGGAAGCACCTATAAAATCTGGTGCTTTAATTACAGCAGACTATGCGAACGAATTCGGACGAGATGTTTATGCATTGCCTGGAAGACTGGATGACCATCCATCTCAAGGGTGTTTAAAATTACTTAGTCAAGGAGCTGCTCCCATTCTTCGGGAACTAGATGAACTATTAAAAATGCTGGGAGCTATACCACAAATTGATGTAGTTGAAGCGTCTTCTGAACCGCAGCAATTAAGTTTGCCAGATTTATCACCAGAATTGCAACGGGTAATGAATGCGATCGCTTCTCAGTCTTTGCCCTTTGACTTTATTATCCAACAAACCGGCATGGGTGCGGGTGAAGTTTCCGCAGCCCTATTGCAGTTGGAACTTATGGGTTTAGTCTCGCAATTACCAGGAATGCGATATCAGAGAAGTTAAAATTTAAAAGTTAAAAGGCAAAACATACACTTTAACTGTTTAACTTTGACATTTATAACGATTTACTTATAGCAGTCCGCGCATCAGAAACCCGGTTTCGCACTTATTTACCGGCTTTTTGGACAAAAGTGAATTTTCACAAATAATATAGGATTGCCATATTACATTTATTGCAATATAAATTGTATAATTTTTATTGCAATTATTTTAATAAACATTGTAGTTTGTATATAATTAAACTACTTGAACTCATGAACCAGTGGGCTTTTGAATACAGAGTAGAAAAAATAGAGTAGAAAAAATTGGCAAATCTGTTATTTTGCACGCAGACTGTTTCGAGTGGCTGAGTCGAGTACCAGAAAACAGTATTCATGCAGTGGTTACAGATCCACCTTACGGTGTGAAAGAATATGATTTTGACCAGTTGCTAAAAAGAGCCAACGGAAATGGCGGTATTTGGAGAATTCCTCCATCATTTGATGGACATCAACGCTCACCCTTACCGCGATTTACGGCACTATCTAGTAAAGAGCGTTTAACATTAAAAAATTTCTTTGTAGAATGGGCAAAGTTAGTGGTGCGCGGACTTCGCCCTGGTGGTCATGTTTTTATTGCAAGCAATGCATTTCTTTCCCAATTAGTTTTTTCTGCTTTAGTTGAAGGCGGTTTGGAATTTCGGGGAGAATTAATTCGTCTTGTTAGAACACTTCGCGGAGGCGATCGCCCAAAAAATGCTGAGGATGAATTTCCTGATGTATCTTCGATGCTGAGGGGGTGTTATGAACCGTGGGGGATTCTGCGAAAGCCAATACCTGCGGGAATGAAACTCAGTGACTGTTTGCGAGAATTCCAAACCGGAGGTTTAAGACGCAATAGAGATGGTACACCATTGGGTGATGTGATTTCCAGCGAGCGGACACCTCAAAAAGAAAAAGCGATCGCCAATCACCCAAGTCTCAAACCACAGTCTTTTCTACGCCAGGTTGTTTATGCAGCATTGCCTTTAGGTGAAGGTATAATTATTGATACTTTTATGGGTTCTGGTTCGACGGTAGCAGCAGCAGAATCTGTCGGTGTTTGCTGCATTGGAATTGAGCGCAATTTAGAGTATTACGAAATGAGTTGTACCGCCATTCCTCAGTTAATAACATTAGAAACACCAACTGAGAAAATGTCAGATTTGCAACTAACGTTGTGGTAGATTAGAGCTTTGATAAATCCAGTTAGACGTGTAATTAGTTGAAATATTTTTGCTTAAACCACCTAAATCTAATTAACTCGCGCCAGAGTAATTGTAGTTGAGTTAAATAGGTTTAGATGCAACATGTCACCCCCAAGCAGGCAGCGAAAATTCTTGGTGTCCACGTCTCCAGCCTCAGAAGATGGGAGAACATCATCTTTTGATAACCAGATTTAGTAACACTGGCAGTGATTGTTCTCACAATCCAAAATTGCGTAGCATTGCAAGCGTTGCGCGGCAACCTAATCTAAGCGCGGATTTCAACTGTATGAGGTACAGACTACGCGTGTAGAAGCAATTCATGAATTGCTTTCATGTTCAAAGGTGTACCATTATGACTTGCAACTCGCGCTTATTATCCTCTTAGGGTATAATCTTACGTTTCCCCATACTCCATACCATTAGCCTCAGCGTAACGATGCATAAATCGCATAAATCTGTCCCAATGCTCATCACGCTCAATTTCAAATTTACATTCTACCCGTCGTAATTCATCACCCTCATCACCCCCAAAAATGAATCGAGTCGAAGAAGGAGTAACATTAATTTCACCTTCTTCATCAATTAAAAGCATGGAATTCAAAGATTTTTTGGTGAAGCTATTAAATCTTTCCAGTGCTTTCATTTGATTAAAATTCATTACAACAATCCGTTTGCCAGTACGGGTTTCGCGTCGCAAACTGACATTACTGAGTTCTTCAAAAATGCCTGCAAAAAACTGGATTGAGGGGGTGGTAGATGCCATAATCAAGTCAAAAGTTAAAAGTCAAAAGTCAAAATGGGCTAGAAGAATACCTCATTTAATTAACCGCAGAGGCACAGAGGAAACAGAGAGAAGAGTTAGAGAGATGAGTGGTACATTTCTGATTGGGAAGGGAGTAAAAGAGCAATTAACAATCCAAAATCCAAAATCCAAAATCTAAAATCTAATATCTATCTCGGTGGATAATATTGAGGATTCATTATCGGTGACTGATAACCGCTTGCAGGCATAGTGTTTCCCATACCATTGGGTAGGTTGGGATTCATAATTGGAGACTGATAACCACCAATCGGCATAGTATTTCCCATCCCATTGGATAAAGACGGATTCATAATTGGGGTTTGATAACCACTAATGGGCACAGTACTTCCCGTCGTGTTGGGTTGAGGCGGACTCATCGCAGGCGACTGATAACCACTTGGTGGCATAATACCTGCCGTACCGTTGGGAGTGCCAGCATTTTGGCTAAATTGTTGATACGCAGCACGAGAAATTGAGCTAATAAGTTTATCAGCGCGGGGGTCGTTATTGGGGCGTTGAATCATAACTGTTGCGATGTAGCGCTTGCCAGTGGGCAAATCGACTAAACCCGTATCCGCTAGCATAGTACCAATATCGCCGGTTTTGTGGGCAATAATTGCACCTTGTCCCAAACCAGATGGTAGCAAAGTATCTTTCACCGTGCGGCGCATAATATCAAGCAAGCGATCGCGCGATGGCATACTGACTAAATTACCTTTACTCACCATCGCCATCAAATTTCCCAACTCCTTGGGACTTGTAGTATTCGTCCCTTGCAAATCCGGGAGTGCATTGCGAATTGCTGTAGTTGTCAATCCCCAAGTGCGGAAACGCTGATTTAACGCTTCAATACCACCCAATCGGGCAATCAACATATTTGTTGCCGTGTTGTCGCTGATGGTCATCATCTTAGTTGCAACCTCCAGCGCCGTAAACTGGGTTCCTACAGCTTGATACTGCATATCACCGGAACCACCTGCTACCATCTGCTTTTGCATGGTTAACGTTTCATCCAGGCGAATTTTCCCAGCATCTACATCCTGGAAAAAAGCCACCAAAATCGGGAATTTAATCGTGCTAGCAGCCGGAAAACTCGAAGCAGCATTGATATCTACATAAGCACCAGTATCCAAATCTACCAATAAAATTCCAGGCATTAAATTTGGGTTGGCTGCTGCGAGATTTTGCACCGTACCTTTCAAAGTGCTAATTTCTTGAGATAGGTACAAGCCGGAAGGTGTGGTTGGAGTATTAGTAGGTTGTGCTTGTGGTTGCCCAACAGTTCCATTAGGAGTATTAGATTGCGCCCCCGCTGTGTTGATGCGATTAGCAGGGTCTAATACAGATAGCAGCGTGCCGACAATTGCACCAATACCAACTCCGACAATCAACAACCGCAAGCCATATAACAGCGTTTTTGCCATCGGCTTTAAACGAGTCCGGCGCGATCGCCTGACTTTATTGGGCAACGGGATTTTCTGTACCCGTACAGTCTTTAACGGCACAACATTTGGTTTAAAAGGTGGAATCTTCCCCCTGACAGCCGCCGTTGGTTTGATAGCTGGCGTTACTACCCCCGGTTTTATTCTCCGCGCACTTTTCTGGGCACTTGGGGGAGGACTGGCATTATTTTTTTGGCGTAAACGCTGCCGATCGCTTGGAACTTTCACCTTTTTCGGTTCCAGCTTTTGCACTTGATGAGGACGCTGGCCGCGGTTTAGGGGTTGACGCCGCGAGAAAGCTGTTAGTTTGTCACCCGATTCTGACACTGTTACTCCTTGTGACCCACTCGACTTTATTTCTGCAGACTCTCGACCCAAAACTTAACTCCTCCAGCATCCTGATAATTACATTACTGCGGACAAAAGGTAATGGGCAGAGGGGGTTACCTGTCCTCACTAACTTCCCAGTATCTTTACTGTTAAAACTTACGCTTTCATTGTCTCAAAAGCTCGATCTCAATGCAGTAATTCATGAATTACCCCTACTCCAGAATTTTTTGGCGTAAGTCCTGACTGTATTGTCAAGACGCAAAATTTCGCGTCTTTACAGCATTTTGGTGTTTAGTTTCAAGTATATTCATTATTTTGGCGGGATGATTGCGTATATGGTGAACGATGCATTATAAATTTTCGCGATCGCTTTGGCTGTTAAGTGCCCATTCTACCTGACGCAAAATACCTCTGAGCATAGCCACCTCTTGGGGTTGTAGCCCAGCGCGATTGTACAATTGCCGGAATTTTTCCATGCGGCTAGCTGCAGTATGGCGATAAAGATAACCGATATTTAGCAACAGCGATTCTAATTGTTGATAGTATGCTTCCACAACGTCCAAAGGAGCGAGTTCGTAATTAGACATCGGCAATTTTGCTTTTTGGGCGTCTGACAACGCCGAATCACATCTGTGATTTCCCGCATCATATTGTGATAATTCGTAACAGCAAATTGCCACAGCAGTAGCCAGATTTAAGGATGAATAAATCGGACTGGTAGGAATGCGAATAAATCTCTGAGCGTAATTTAATTCTTGATTGGTTAATCCCCGGTCTTCGCGACCAAAAATCAAGGCTACGGGTTTTTCTGATTCTTCCAGCAACCAAGGTAATGCCGTGCGAGGATTTTCTAAAGGTGGTTGCCAGTCATGGTCAATACCAGTAGTAGCGATCGCCTTTACACATCCCTGCAATGCTTCTGGCAATGTCGCCACTGATACCGCCGATTCTAAAATATCCTTAGCATGAACAGCCATTTGCTTTGCTTGGGTTCCCAAAGGGTCGCATTGGGGGTTGACTAATACTAAAAGGTGCAGCCCAAAATTTTTCATTACCCGAGCAACAGAACCCACATTCAAGGGACCAGCTGGTTCTACCAACACAATTTTGATTCCAGCCAATCCCATTTTTTGCCTTGCCCTCTACCGAAAAAAGTCCTTTAGATAATTGTAGCGGTGAGGGCGATCGCATTGGTGTCAACAATCGCGTAAAACTCTTTACCAGTCAGACTTTTAACCTTCTTTCGTTTCTCTCGTTCTCCTATGCCAACCACCCTAAAAATGGGGATAGTAGGATTTTAAACTACGACAACTAGACTCTCGCCAATTCCAAACGGGCTGGTGACAGGAATTGAACCCGTAACCGATCGCAAACATCGGCGATCGCTCTGACAAATTGAGCTACACCAGCATTTTTTAGTGAAAATGTCAATATTTGAACTTGCCAATATACAGCTTATAAGACTGCCCCGCCAGGTCTCGAACCTAGAACTTCTGAGTCAAAGTCAGAAATGTTACCAATTACACCATAGGGCAATGATTGGATGCCGGAGTTGGGGTCGAACCAACCTCTGTGTGAGTCAGAATCACAGCGACTTGCCCAATCGTCCATCCGGCAATGAAATAAATGGCTGCCCTGGCAGGACTCGAACCTACAACCTCGCGGTTAACAGCCGCTTGCTCTACCATTGAGCTACAGGGCAACGAAGCCCCCCAGGTCGGAATCGAACCGACGACCTTCTGTGCTTCAAACAGACGCTACTACCAACTTCGCTACCGGGGGATAAACGAGGAGAGATGGGCATTACCTCGTGGACTGGTTTAATTCAACTTGTCGAATCAGCCACTCCAGCATCTCTCCCATGATCGCGATCGCCCAAGGAATCGAACCTTGAATCTTCAGCTTCGTAGACCGAAATGTTATCCAGTTACACCAGGCGATCGGGCAATTTTGGATTTTAGATTTTAGATTGGGCAATCAGGCCCAGAGGGAGGGATTTGAACCCCCGGCAGGTTTCCCTGCGTCCTCTTAGCAGAAGGGTGCTTTAAGCCACTCAGCCACCTCTCCAGAATGGGTCGGGCAGGATTTGAACCTGCAGGCAAAAATGAACAGTTTTACAGACTGTCGCCTTCAACCAGACTCGGCCACCGACCCAAAATCATTCCCCCGACGGGGTTTGAACCCGCAATCTCCGCTTTGAAACAGTAGCGACTTAACCATTCGTCCACGGGGGATAGGAAAAACCTTTCCCCTTTACCTGAGTCTATGGGATATTGGAGACTTGGCTTAGTCTTCAAGAATCCAACGGCTAGAAGCCGTTGGAGTGTCAACAACTTGGCTACCTGACCATTTGGGAGTCCCGACGAGATTTGCACTCGCAATCTTCAGCTTGAGAGACTGACGGCTTAACTATTCGCCTACGGGACTATACAAGCGAGGCTGACGGGACTCGAACCCGCGACCTTGAATGTGACAAAACCAAATGCTAGCCAACTACACCACAGCCTCATACCTTTATGAACCAATATTTTTTTAAATTAAAACAAACACTGGTTCATGTAAGGGTCTAACGTTGCTCGTTACAGCCCTATGTGCCTGCGCCTACGCCGTAAGTTTTTATACTTATACTCGTGGTGCAGAGGGCTAATAAAATAATCGTCTTATTCAGTTTTCAAGGTTCGGAAAGATTACTTTTAACTGTTAGAAACTGTGAGAAACTTCTAGCAAAACATCCGACGTTCCAAGTAATAAACTTGTTGGATATTACTAATGTATTCGTCAGTTTTTGCCTTTGCAAACTGAGCATTTTTCTTGTTGATTTCCTTTACTGAAGATAATTTGGAAGTACGAGGACTTTTCTTTGTTGGAGACTCTGTTTTATCCCAGTGTTTCTGTACTACTTGTATGTAGAACATTTCTTTTCTCCCTTGCGAAGCTTTGTATTTTGCTTCACCACTTTATACTACATTATGTAGCACATAAAGTGTCAAGGGGTTTGGGAAATTTTTTTGAGATTTTTTTGAGATTTTTTTGAGATTGTCCAAAAAAGGTGCTGTACTTCGGTTTGAAAAACGCTAACTTCTCTAAAAAGGTGAACTACAGCCTATGATTGGTTGAGTGTTTGGAAACCTGATGTGACAGACAACCATTTGAAGCAACAAAGGATATTTGGTGTTGTCGCCATTGCTTTTTCTGTTGCCACTTCTGTAACAACTTGTAGTACACCCTCACAATTGAGTACTAACCAGCCTGCAAGCAAACCCCAAGCTGTACAAGTCCTGCAAAAACAGTCTCAAAGTCAAGTTAACGCCCAATTACCGCCACCAGCCAAAGTAGAAAACCTTACCTTTTCGGTTCCAGCTAAATATCAGGGAAAAACCGTTCATCAGGTGCAACCGGGCAACTATGAGAAAGTCATTGCGCTGACCATTGATGATGGTCCTTGGGAAAACACAACCGCACAAATGCTGGATATCCTCAAAGAAAATGACGTGAAAGCGACTTTCTTTTGGGTGGGGACATCGATACAAGCAAATCCCGAACTTGCCAAAAGAGTAGTAGCCCAAGGACACGCGATTGGGAACCATACTTGGCATCATTGGTACAAACAGATGAGTGAAGCCACAGCCAAGAGTGAAATTGACCGGACAGCAGAACTTATATATAAAACTACAGGGGTGAAAACTTCTTTGTTTCGTCCCCCCGGAGGCTATTTAAATAACGGATTAGCCGCTTATGCCAAAAGCCAGAAATACGCTGTAATTATGTGGTCGCAGACTTCAGCCGATACAGACCCTCGTGCCAAACCTCAAGTATTTGTGAAGAATGTATTGAGAGACGCCAAGCCAGGTGGTATTGTTTTGATGCACGATGGCGGAGGCGATCGCACAAGAACAGTGCAAGCATTACCACAAATCATCACCAAACTCAAACAGCAAGGTTACCGATTTGTGACAATTCCCGAACTTTTAAGCGGGAGTGGGGGATAGGGGGAGTGGGGGAGTGGGGGAGTGGGGGAGAATCTCCCTTGTCTCCCCCCTCTCCCTTGTCTCCTTGCCCCCCTCCTCTTCACTCGCTGACGACGGAGGCGCTTTTCTCAGCCTCCTGACAAAGCTTGTGCAGAAAGAACTCAGTGCGATCGCTCATAGTAGTAACAAACACACCCACAGCATCCTCAGAACCATTTGAGATCCAAGAACCCCGCAAAGTGACTTCGATATACTCAGCATCGCAAACAGACAGCGCCATGATTTCTCTGTCATCGCGTTTCACCTGCGCCTTCAACGCCTCCACTCCTGGTAAATCAGCAGGAAGCAAAAAGGAAGCAGTACTCGGTTGAACGCATAGACTTTGACCGACGCGCAATGCCAAAATTACTCGTCCTTGCACCCATTCCTCTAACGACTGAGTAAGAACCTCTAAGTGAAAACTGGTTTCTGTATAACTTAATCTCAGCATTCCTTATGCTCTCCTGTTATTCCAGGTTTGCTTGCACATCCATCCAAAACTGTTCTGCAAAAGAAATAGTCGGGTGGATTGGCGCTTTCGGCTTTGTACGCAATTGCATACCAGCCTCATGGGGTGTGCGATCGCTTTTTTTGGAGTTACACCGTTCGCAAGCTGTAACTACGTTATCCCACCGATGTTGACCGCCTCTAGCGTGGGGAATCACGTGATCCAGTGTCAGATGTTTGCTGCTACCGCAATATTGGCAACTGTGATGATCTCGCCGCAACACCTCTGGCCGATTCACCGGAGGAACTTTCCACATCCGTTCGCGAGAAGACATTTTCAAGCGAATGTGTTTTGGTACATCCAGTACCAAGCTGGGTGAATAAACTCGCCATCCGCTTTGGGCAGTCAAATCCAGCGGTTCCGCTTTATTTGTTACTAAAAGCACGATCGCCTGCTTGATATTGATTCGACATAGTGGCAAGTAATTTTGCGAAAAGACCACCACGGATTGCTCTAACACTTGCATTGCGCTCGTCACAGCTTGACTCCTTATTAAAAAACCCCCGCTTCTGGTTTTGGTGAAGCGGGGGTTAGAAATTGACTTTCCAGTCTTCTAGTCCTGTATTGGTACAGCATTGCTTGACCTGTACCTCCCGCTTCTTTTGTCTAGTTGTGGTGCTGCAATCAGCACACTAATGCTGTCATATCTCAAATCATTTTTAGCTTCTGTGATTTGCCCATGTTCTCGGCTACCGTTACCCATAAATAAATACTCCACTTCCATAGCGGCTGATTCCCAATTGGCTCGGCAATTGGTAGCGCGTAAAGAAGTAGAGATCGGGTAAGGGGATTTCACAGAAAGTTTCACTCGCTTGAACATACCTATTGAACATTCCTTTAAACATACTACACTTGTATTACCATCCTGTCTATACCTTAAAGGAGAAAAAGTGATGCATACAATAGCTCGCACCCCAACCACCGACATGGAAGTTACCAGCATTCGTTTGGAAAGGGAACTGAAAGAAAAGCTCAAAGAACTATCTGGAAATCAGGGATATCAGGCACTGATTCGAGATATCCTTTGGAATTATGTCCAGCAAAAATCAGGTGAGTGGAAACCGCGATTTTCGCGAGCCGACATTCGAGCTAGCATAGCCGCAACTGCTCAACAAGAAGAACGCTGCGTACTTACAGGTCAATTAATTCAACCTCAAGAACCAATGTTATTAGGGTTAACAAGAAATGGCGATATGGTTCCCTTGAGTGTCGAGAGTCTCGCTGGATAAACTTACATTCAGGTGAATGCAGCCCAGTTACTCTCAAGGTTGGGTAGTAACTGGGCTGTATTCATCATTTATCTCTATTGTTACTATAAGTAGATTTAATAAATAACAAATGAATTATATAGTGAAATTATCTAATGGTTAGAATCCATAGGGCAAAGACCCCCTACAAGACTGCTTTCTGAGTAAACAGGGGGTTTGACAACACTTGACAGATGTAAACCATCAGCGTAATAAGCTAAGTGATTATAACCAATAGGAGTTAGGCAACACCAGCCAACAAGCTTTTTACTTTCCCCGCGATCGCCCAAATAAATTGTTCTTGTAGCTCTATCGTAATAGTATTTACTTTTAGTTACACCGATAGAAAAGTAATTAGCTGAGGAGAAAATTTGTAACAAAAATATCAAAATAACAAAATACGTCTAAGTGTTAACGCGGATGCAGTTTACGGAGTTTTTGTCTTAAGTCCAGAGAAATTACGGTTTATGTATAGTTACAGACAGGATATTCTAAGTCAAAGTGAGTAAATCATTTCAATACAGAAGAGCCAGAAAATAACTGGCTACAGGGTTTTAGTATATTTTATGTATTTTCATACTTGCGTATACAATTGTTTAATATACCAGTAAGCTCATCTGAAATAGAAAGGGGCTATAACAGGTGAGAGAAAGTATTGATAATCATATTTGCAATTCATCAGGGTGCAGCAACAAAACTAATGGTTAAAAACATGCCAGAAGGTTGGGTGCAAAAAAAATGGGGTCATTATCCAAGAGCGTGCCAAGAATGAAAAAGCGTTTATCATCGCCGCCACAGTGCCCAGATGAAGTAGACCGATTACAACACTACCCAGTCAAGCTGATGCAGCATCAGGAAGAACCAGCCGACCAGTTGGCACGTCATATTAATCAAATTATCGCCAATAACTCGGCTCCTGCCAAGATGCTGCAAGATATTGCCCAAGCCCTCGGAGTGGCATTCCAAGTAGATTGCTGCTGTTTGGTGACAGTTATGGGTGAGGCGATGGGTGAATCGACTACTGGTAATTGGTGTGCCCAGGAATATTTAGGATTGCCACAGCCAGACGAGATGTTTAGGGTGGAACAGTTGGACTTGCCAGTGGTGCAATGTGCAGCTGAACCATTGACAATCGCGGACATTTCGATTATACAAAACAGCCTGGTAACTGGATGTCAATCTTTGCCACTACCAATCAAAACGGTTTTGGCAATTCCGACGCGGTTTGGTGGCAAGAATAATGGGGTGATTAACCTGATCAAATTCCAACCTTATGATTGGAGTGGGTCAGAAAAAGAGTTGCTCAAGGCGGTAGAGTCATCTTGCGCGATCGCTTTTTCCCAAGTGGCACAAGCACAGCTAATTGCTTCTCAACAGAAGTATTTGCTGACTAATACTCAGCATCAAAACTTGATCAAGCAGCTGACGATTCTCAGTCGCAGCAACTTGGAAGTTAATCAAATGCTTCAGGTAGCGATCGCGTCTACTGCCGAATCTTTACAAGCAGATCGCGGTTTGCTCATACTCCTTAAATATACCGATCCGCTGTTTCGGACTAAACAAAGAAAACAAGTTCCCAAAGCGAAAGCGACTGTTGTTGGCGAATGGTGTTGGCAAATCGAAAATACCCGCATTATTACAGAAAGCTTGGAGAAGTCCTTTTTGCTTTCCGACTGTGGTTTATGCCAGCGTGCCTTTACAGAGCCTGGAAAGCCGATAATAATCAATGAAGAAAATATAGACCAAAACGATACATTGACAGCAGCCCCGGTGTTTGCCTTGGATTTACTGCCCGGTGTATTGTTAATGCCATTAGAAAGCCAAGGCAGAATTCTGGGATTTATAGTCCTGCAGCAAGCTGAAGCTCGAAATTGGCAGCCAGCAGAGTTAAATTTGGTAGAAATGGTTTGCGCTCAAATGAGCAATGCCATTATTCAGACACAGACTTTGCGGCAAGTACAGACACTGGTAGATGAACGTACAGCGCAACTCCAGCGCAGTTTGGAAGTCCAAGCCAAATTGTATGAAAGAACGCGGCAATACGTCGAGCAACTGCGGGAACTCAACGAACTCAAAGATGAATTTTTGAGCAATATGAGCGATCGCTTGCGTTACCCTTTGACGAATATGCTCATGTCAATTCGCAACTTGCGTCTGCCGGGAAGAACACCAGAGCATCAAGCTAGATATCTGGATATTTTAGAGTCAGAGTGTACCAAAGAAATCAACTTGATTAATGACTTGCTGACTCTGCAGAACTTAGAAAGCCATCCGTCACGCCCGCAATTTGAGAGTATCGATTTAAATACGAGAATTCAAGATTTAGCAACATCTTTTGACAAAAAACTGGCAGAGAAAGGATTAAGTATTTCTCTCAAATTACCCGAGGAATCCCTGACACTGCAAACTGAAGTCGAGAGTTTTGACCGCATCCTGCAAGAGTTATTAACGAATGCTGGTAAATATTCGGAATCTGACACTGTTGTCCAACTCCAAGTCGCTCACCAAGTCGAGCAACAAAGCGATCGGGTTATTATTAAGGTGACCAACACTGGACGTGGCATCTCCGAAGAAGAAGCAACCTACATCTTTGATAGGTTCCGACGCGGTAGAGGAGGAAGATGGACTCCAGGAACTGGTTTGGGACTGGCTTTAGTCAAGTCCCTAATACAGCATTTAAATGGGGCGATCGCTGTTGAAAGCACCCCAATTGAGGGTTCCAATCTCAGCCAAATTTGCTTCACCCTGACTTTGCCCCAATTTTCTGACGAAAGCCAACCATATTCGGAAAGTGACTAAACAACATAACACACAAGAGCAAACCAATTTCACCGCCACAGGCGACGACCTAGAAGGGAATTTGGAAAGTACTGATGCAGTCGGTTTGACAGACGTAGAAGTCCAAATCGAAAAAATAGCTGAAAGACAACGGCAAATCACCGCCAAAATCCAAATTCTCCAACCAGCAGAACAAGTCTGGAAGGTGCTTACAGATTATGAAGCCCTAGCTGACTTCATTCCCAACCTAGACAAAAGTCGGCTGCTTGAACATCCCGACGGAGGTATTCGCCTCGAACAAATCGGTTCTCAGCGCTTGCTGCGTTTTAGCTTTTGTGCGCGTGTAGTTCTCGACCTCATTGAATCCTTCCCCAAGGAAATCAATTTCCAGATGGTAGAAGGAGATTTAAAAGCCTTTTCCGGTAGCTGGCGTTTAGAGCCTTGTCCTGTCGATGACAAAATGGGAACTAATCTTTGTTACTCAATCTTTGTTTGGCCCAAACTAACCATGCCGGTGTCATTGATTGAGAATCGCCTTTCCCGCGATATGCAAGTCAATCTTGCAGCAATTCGCCAGCGTGTGGAAGCTTTAGCAACTTAAAAGCAAAAGAGTAAAAGGCAAAAGTAACACAAAACTTTTGCCTTTTGCCTTTTTATTTTTTACCGAAGAAAGGCAGCGCGACGCTGAAGGCAGAGGGCAGAAGGAAGAGGGCACAGGAGCCACTGCGAAGAAAGCGGGTCAAGAGCGTTGAAGCATGTGGCGTGGCAGAGGAGGCAGTGCGGGGAACCATGCACGGCAGTTCCTCCAGGTCCGGACACCTGCACAGTTCGGGTTTTCTGAGTGTGCAATGTGTCCGCCATCGCCACTGCGGCCAAGGGGGGTCTCTTCAAGGGTCGCTATGACGGCGTGGAAACCACGGCAGTTCCTTACTGTCGGCGAAGCATGCACGGCAGTCGCTCATGGTCCGCCAGTGCGGTGGTGAACCAGCACTGCGGGAGGGTTTCCCGGAGCAGGTGACTGGTGAAAGGGTTCCCCGGCATAAAGCACCTGGCGTGGAAACCCCCAAGACCGCGCTGCCTCACCACCGCACTGCCTTCTCTGCCTTCTACCTTCTGCTTTTTTACTTTTTAAAATACCCCCAGGGGAATTCGAATCCCCGTTACCTCCGTGAAAGGGAGGTGTCCTAGGCCTCTAGACGATGGGGGCATCGGACTTGAACCTTTTATAAATTAACGAATTTCACTGAGGATGTCAACAGCTGTTGCTAAAAAAAATTTAGACGAATGATAAATTGCCGCAGATGAATTTGGTGGCAGCAAAAATGACTGATAGTGCATACTCAACAAAGGTCAATAGCCCTTTCCCCACAAGTAAGGAGACCCCCCCTTCCCCTTTCCCCCTTTCCCCTTGCCCCTTATCCCCACAAGTAAGGGGGCCCCCCTTCCCCTTTCCCCTTTTTTTGGTCATTCCCCAGCGCCAACATGCTAAGAAGGAACTAAATCAAAAAATGCCCAGCCTTATTATCTATGGTACTTATACCCAGTGGACAATGATTGGCATTACCACCCGATAGGATGATAAGTAGAAAGCGCGATCGCGCCTGCGCATTTTTTCTATGTTTAAAGCTATTAAAGCGCTCTTAATTCACGCGCCACCTTTGGAAATTTGTGACAAAAAAGCCCAAAATCCTGTAGTATAAAAAACTAAGTATGAAGCAAATTTTTGATTTGGCAAGACATAGGGGGTGTGATGTTGCACCCTGTAGAGTTAATATTTACTATTCTTTACGAGAGATTTTGAATTACATTCCTCAAAATCTACAACATGGAAGCATCTTTTGAAATCACCCTGCAGATGGTGCTTACCGTCCTTGCAGGTACTGCTGCCCAAGTTCTAGCTGCATACCTTCGGGTACCCAGCATTGTTTTTTTGCTGCTGTTTGGTATCCTTCTTGGCTCTGATGTTTTGGGGCTGTTGCACCCTCATATGCTAGGTACTGGGTTGGAAGTTATTGTCGCCCTAGCGACGGCAATAATTTTGTTTGAAGGCGGACTTAATTTGGATTTGCGAGAGTTGGGCAGAGTTTCAGTCAGCCTGCAATTGCTCGTCACTCAGGGAACGCTGATCACGCTACTTGGTGGTAGTATGGCGGCGCATTGGCTGGGTGAATTTCCCTGGAACATTGCTTTTCTCTACGCTTCCGTTGTCGTGGTGACAGGACCAACTGTTATCAGTCCGCTGCTGCGACAAATCAATGTAGACCGACAGGTAGCAACGCTGTTGGAAGGGGAAGGGGTTTTAATTGACCCTGTGGGAGCTATTCTGGCATTCGTTGTGCTTGACACTATTTTAAACGGCGATACTGACCCCATAAACGCCTTTATCGGTTTGGTAGTGCGTCTCGGTATTGGTGGGGCAATTGGTGCAGCCGGCGGCTATCTGATGAGCTTGATTTTCAAACGCGCCAATTTTCTTTCATACGAGCTAAAAAATCTGGTAGTGCTGGCGGTGCTGTGGGGTTTGTTTACTTTAGCCCAGACGATTCGCAGTGAATCGGGTGTGATGACAACGGTTGTTGCTGGGGCGGTATTTGCTAACTCTTCGGTGCCAGAAGAACGTTTGTTGCGGCGCTTTAAAGGTCAACTGACAATTCTCAGCGTCTCGGTGCTATTTATTTTGTTAGCGGCTGATTTATCTCTTGCCAGCGTATTTGCCTTGGGTTGGGGTAGTTTATGGACGGTTTTGGTATTGATGTTCGTTGTCCGTCCAGTTAACATTCTCTTGTGTACTTGGAACAGCGACCTGAATTGGCGACAGAAACTATTTTTAAGCTGGGTTGCGCCCAGAGGTATTGTTTGTGCCTCGATCGCGTCTTTGTTTGCAATTTTGCTAACACAACGAGGCTTTAACGGCGGTGATGCCATCAAAGCTTTGGTCTTCCTGACAATTATCATGACAGTGGTCTGTCAAGGGTTAACTGCTGGCTGGGTTGCCAAGTGGCTGCAAATCACTTCAAAAGAAGCTACTGGAGTGGTGATTGTGGGTTGCAATCCCTTGAGTTTGTTAATTGCCCGGTTCTTTCAAGAACGGGAAGAGGCAGTAGTGATGATTGATACTGACCCAAAATGTTTTGAACAAGCCGAAGCACAAAATCTCCGGGTGATTGCCAGCAGTGCGCTGGATACCGGAGTTTTGGAAGAGGCGGGATTGTTTGCAATGGGAACTTTTCTGGCTATGACTAATAATGGCGAGGTGAATTTCGTCTTGGCGCAAAGGGCATCTGAAGAGTTTAATCCGCCGCGTGTTTTGGCGGTTTACCCGCGCGATCCGCAAGCGATTCCCGCTGTGGACAATCATCAAGTTAACCAGGCTTTTGTGACAGATTTGGCGATTAAGACTTGGAATGAATATTTGAACGACGGGCGGGTAAAATTGGGAACAACGACGCTGAATGGGGCGGAATTTGCCAGCCAATACGATCGCATCCAAGAAAAAATTCGGGCTGGAATTTTGCTACCGTTATTGGTAGAACGAGAAGAACGCCTGCAAATTATGCCAGCAAACCAAGATTGGGAAATTGGCGATCGCATTATCTACCTTTTGCACGACCCCAGACCAAACCTTTTAAAACGTTTATCCGGTGCTAGCCAATCCACGCGCCTTTCTGTAGAAAAATTACCAGAGGTAGAAGAAGTACCTCTGGCAAAATTATCTCAACTTTCTGCCAGCGAAGCTCCCGCACCTTGAACTACATCGCCTTCAGTTTGTTTTGGTGTTACCTGTTCTGTATAATTTTGTTTGTCTTGCCACAGCACGCTAAATAAATGCACCACAGCCAGGATAATTGCCCCAACCGAGAGAAGATAACTATGTATCGTGTAAAGATGCTCAACAGTTGTGGTGTTAATAGCTCCACCGCCAGTTAAAATCTCTCGCAGTTGGTGACCGATGAAAGGAATAGCTTCGATGGTGCCTAGCTCGATGTTAAAACGCCAGTATCCTTCTTGATCCCAGCTGAGAATCATTGCCGTCCAACCCAAACCGATCGCGCTGAGAGTAAAGAAAATTCCGCTAATCCAAGCAATTAACCAACTATTGCGAAATTGTCGTCCTAAAAACATCACCACAATCTGAATTAGGGCGACAACAATTACTCCATTACCTGCAATATCGTGGGCTTTGTGGAATAACCAGCCGTATTGCACCTGTTGATCTATCACTTCCAACGAGTTATGAGACCCGCCTGCTGTGGGTTGGTAGTAAAAAGACAGTAAAATTCCCGAAAAAGCAGCAGTCAAACTAAAGGTAATAATTACTACCGACAATATTGTCGAAATTCGCCGCATCACGCGATCGAACTTAGTGGTTTGCATGGCTGACCCCTCTATTTCTGAGTAACTGTGTATTTTTATTACAGTTTAACTAAGAACTGTTAAGAAAGTTAGCCCTTTAGACATAAATGGACAAGGGGAAAGGGGGAAGGGCGACGGGTGTGGACGACGGGTGTGAGGTGTGGGGGACAAGAAGGGGATGAGGAAAGTTATGAGTTTTGAATGGGTGAGTTTTGAATGTGCGAATTTTTCACTTCAAAACGAGTAACTCATAACTCATAACTCACATCTTGCACCAATCAAAATTGATGTGATTTTAACACTCAGTATGAAATCTCAAGTTCTTATTGTACAGAGAAAAGCCCAAAAAAGTGATGTAACTTTATTGCGCTGCTTTTGACTAAGCCCAGGCTTATACGGATAGGTGCAAGACCTGAGATAACTCATAACTCTCTCCCAATGCCCAATGCCCTATTTTCAAGAAAGATACTTTTCCCAAGTTTTTAAGGGTTCTGGTGAGCCATACCAAATTCCGGGTGTTCTGGGAGAATGTTTAACGCCTTCAATAACAAGATTGGACGCGCCTTCTAGATGGGCGGCTGCAATTGGGGTAATTCCATCGCCCCAAGTGTTACCGACGCCACAAGTTAATTGGTAACTACTGTAAGCAAACCAACTACCCCGCCGTTTATCCCCAAAGATAGTTTTTCCAGCCACGCAAACGTAACGAACATTTTTGTGAAAAGCTCCAGGGTAGTTATTATTGACAAAATCAAGATTCCAGCGCGTCCAACGTTCTTGGCTGACGTGGGGCGTACCCAAGGTGATGAGAGTTGCAACTTGAGGATGTGCCGAAAATAAGCTTGATGTAATCTCACCGCGTCCCAAGTAAGGTACTTCCCCCAGATAGATGCGGGATATCCAACCGCCTGCAGAGTGACCAATCAAGTTAACTTGAGAAGCGTTATTTTGCTGTAAAATTTGCTTTACCGTGCGATCGAGTTGTCGCAAAATAGGTGTCATGGGTCTTCCTGCGAGAGTGGGTATCCAGTCGCGGCGTCGCAGGGGTACGGTGACGGTGGGGAAACCCCGCTGTTGTAGGGATTGTTCTAGTTGACGGTAAGCGATCGCGCTTTCTAAGTATCCTGGCAAAATAACTGTGGGTAATGGCATTTTAAATAAATAGGGTTGGGTGTTGGGGGTTGGTGGTTGGTGGGTGGTAGGTAGTAGGCGCGTAGGTAGTGGGTAGTGGGTAGTAGGTAGTAGGTAGTGGGTGGTTACCAGTAGATAGTTGATGCTTAGTATTTGAATTTTCTATAAACCATGAACTATTAACGCGCGAACGATGAACTATTAACCACCAACCACCAACCACTAACTCATTTTTTTACTAAAACCTAAATATCTAACTTCTACGTACGTGGCTAATAAAATTGGTATTCTTTATGGCATTAGTGTGGGCACGGGCGATCCAGAATTAATCACGATTAAGGGACTGCGCCGATTGCAACAAACGCCAGTGGTAGCGTTTCCGGCTGGGGTGCTAGGCAAACCAGGAATGGCACAGCAAATTGTTGCACAATGGCTAAGTCCAGAGCAATTGCAACTAGCTTTGACTTTCCCTTACGTGCAAAATATGACAGTGCTAACTACTGCTTGGGAACAAGCGGCAGCAGAAGTTTGGCAATATTTGGTAAGTGGTAAAGATGTAGCTTTTGCCTGTGAAGGAGATGTTAGTTTCTACAGCACTTTTACTTATTTGGCACAAACGTTACAACAGCTACATCCAGAATTAAAAGTAGAATTAATTCCCGGAGTTTGTTCGCCGATGGCGGCGGCGTCGGTGCTGGGATTGCCCTTGACAATTCGCCAAGAGCGATTGGCTGTGTTACCTGCGGTTTATACGATGGGAGAATTGGAAAAAGTTTTAGATTGGGCTGATGTAGTGGTGCTGATGAAAGTCAATTCGGTGTATGATAAAGTGTGGCATGTTCTACAGCAACGTGGTTTACTGCAAAACAGTTCGGTAGTAGAAAAGGCGACTTTACCAGATATGGTTATATATTCGGACTTAAGCGATCGCCAAAACTTAAAATTGCCCTACTTTTCACTTTTAATTGTGCAAGTCTCAAGAAAAAATCAGAAAAATTAAAAAAAAAATCAAAATTTTCCAAAAAGTTAATCAAATTTCAAATATTTTGTCATAGAACGCAACATTTCAGTAGTATTTTGCGTCATTACTTGAAAGATTAACAACTTCATGATTTGGGAATATTCCTGTTTTTAGTTTTCGTTGAGGAAGTTAATATTGGTAGTGGGACGCATCGAATAGAACTATTCTGAACTATTTTTAAAAGATAAAATTGCTAATTTAACTGCAACCGAGCCGAGTGAACGATAACAGCTATGTCTTACGTCTCCCTGCTGAAAAATATACCTGAAATCTTAAGCCAGCCTGCTGGAATAGCAGCAATAGCCTCTCTTGGCATCCACGGTGCGATCGTCTTTGTATTGCCGTTATTGCCAGTAGACTCCAACAAACCGAAAAATACAGCATCAGGAAAAAGTACTGTTGGGCTGGTTGAATTAACCCCAGCAGAACAGAACCGTCTGCCACAAGCTGCACCACCCGTAGCTGCCCTACCGCAACAACTTCGGCAACAACTTCCGCGACAAGGGCAAGTTCAGCTACCAAATTTTGCGACCCAGCCTACTCAATTATCCGCATTGCCCCCCTTGCCACCTGCATCTTCAACGCAGTTGGTACTGCCCCCCATCCCCAAATCACCAAGCAACTTAGGCGTTGCTAGCTTGCCCAAAGGTCAGTCTTTGCAGATACTTCCAAGGGGAAATTTCAAAGTTGACCCTTCTTTCAACAGCAGATCGTCGTTTAATTCCAGAACCACATTTAATACCAGAACAGCAAGAGTTAACCAACCTGCGATTCCGGCGCCGCGGTTTAACGACCAAGCGTCGCTAAGAATGGGACAATCGCAGCCGCTGTCGCCAGGAAACTTGCCGACGGTGGAGGCGGGTAAAATACCTTATGACATCACCAACACGCCATCTTCTGGCAATTCGGTTGATATTACAGCGATGGCACCACCATACCCAAGCAACGCTCCACAAACCATGCCCTTGGGAGGTGATGCACCCCAAACAAGTCAAAATCAACAGTTAATCGCTCGTATTGGTGAACCTCCACAAGCTGACAGTAAATTATCTCTAGGAGGGGAAAGCTTGCCACGATGGCAGCAGGGTTCCATACCCAAGGCACCTGATTTACCCTCAAAAGCAGAATCGCAATCACAACAGTTAATTGCAAAAACTACTTCTCTTGGGGACTTTTTCAATCAAGCCAAGCAGCAATACCCCAACTTACAAACAAAACAACCTATTTCCTTAACAAGTAATAAAGCAAAACTAGAACGTGCTGTTGAGGTTGCGGTTGTACTAGATAATGAAGGTAAATCTGACCTGTTTAAAGCATTGGACAACTCTCTTTCATCTGAAGAGCAACTAGCTTTAAGGCAAGAAGTGAGAGAGTATTTTCAAAAAAATCCCCCTGAGCCAAATGGCAAGCCCAAGTTATACACAATTAATATTTTGCCCAAATCAGGCAACGACACAGGTAACAACAATAGTGCTGAAGCTACTCCACAGGTAGCGCCTGCGCTGGAAGTTAATCAGAAACCACCTGCTTTGCCGAGTTTGAGGATCAATCAGCCTTCACCCGCCGCGCCGGAAGTCAATCAAAAACCGTTGTCTCAGCGATTGGTGATTCCCAAAGAACCCTCGCCCGCACCTCAAGTAAATCAACAACAATCATCAGAAGTGCGAATCAGGAACAATAGTCAACCTTTGCCTGCACTTGAAACAAATCAACAACCATTGTCTCGGCGATTGGTGATTCCTAAAGAACCTGTATCACTACCTCAAGCCAATCAACAACCATCGCCTCGGCAAACAGTTAATTTGAAGCAACCTTCACCTGCGCCAACAGTTAACCAACAATCTAACCAACAATCTAACCAACAATCTAACCAACAATCTAACCAACAATCTAACCAACAATCATTATCACGGCGATTGGTGACTCACAAAGAGTCTTCGCCCGCACCTCAAGTTAATCAACAATCTTCTGAACAGTCGCAAGTCGCTAACAATCAGCCTTCTAGTAAACCTAATAAACTGCTGCGTCAGCTACGGCAAGTTAGGGAACAAAGACAAAGCTCGAATGAAGAAAAGTGAAAATTAGTAATTGCCGATCTCTCATTCCCAGCCTGAGGCTGGGAATGTCCTATAGGAGGCTCTGCCTTTGGTCGAGGCAGAGCCTCGCTAGCTGCATTCCCAGGTTCTACCTGGGAACGAGGGACGAGGGACGAGGGAAAGATAACTTACGTATAATTAACCTATTTATAGATTTTAAATAGGTTAAAATTTTTGCGAATAAAGCTTATACTTAACAGTATTGAGTTGATGCTTACTAAAAACAAGCGTGGTTTATTTGCATTTATTTTTGGCTTAACATTTGTTTGGGCGATCGCTTTTTTATATTATCTTGCTCAAAGTAAGAGTGTGAAAATCGCCGAAGCTAGTTCTAGTTCAATGACGGATAGTATTGATAACTGTAAAGACTCTACAAATTACACTCACACTCAAAACTTCCAGGTTCCTCCAAACAGCACTCGCGTTAAGGCAGATATTATCTGCAAAAACGGAAAACCCTTCTATATCACCATCCAAATAATCAGCGAAAGCCAACCAACAGAAACTGAGTTGAAATTTTTTGGTGTTCTTGTATACACTACAACCAGCATACCTAAACAACAACCTGTCAACCAAATTTCACTTTTAGCTGATGGTGCTGAAACCTTTAAGGCAAGTAGTGGAAAGACAACTACAAGCGAGCTTTTATTTCCTTTTGTAACAAAAGAAGTTACTGCTTACGGAGCAGGAGCGAGTGGATATAAATTACCTCTCCATGAGTTTCCTGCAAAACAGTATCAATTACAGTTGCAATGGGTAGAGTATCAAGTGGTAGCTAACAAGTAGAAAGTAACAAGTAATACCGAGTTGCGTTCTGCATCGGGTAGGTTGGCTCACCACTCACGTGGTTACCCAGCGCTCTTGGTAAGGACACAACACTGTTCCCTACTGATATCTTGCTCCTTTACGCATAAACCACGAATTCCGTAATTTACAGTAATAATTATTACTGCATAATAATTTATTTCTCAGTCCTCTTCCAGAAGACTTACGCGCTTTCGACTGGGACTTATAGTCCCAGACGGATGTAGTCGAACGCGGAAAATCTGTATATATTTAGTGATTTTATTTACGGACAATTGAGATGGTGCATTCCGGTCAGCCTACCCAGGGGGCGTACCTCACCCAAACGAGAGGCGCTATATTGCATCCCAAATTTTAAGTTTTCTTGGCTTGCTTGCTGCTAATAACAAAACACCCTCTGGATAGCCAGAGGGATGTTTTTTATGGAAGTAAATAGTTAAGCAACTTTACCAGCCTTGTTCAGCTTTCTGAAAAACGTAAGCGCCTACTTCCAAAATTTCCTGTTCGCTCAACTTGTTTTTGAAAGCGGGCATAGCGTTTTTACCATTTTGCACCTGATAGATAATCGCCTGGATAGAGTCGCTATCATAATTTTTTAGGTACTTTGAGAATGCTTCCTTTTGCAAGCTTTTCTCAGAGATGAGGATGTTACCGCCACCTATATGACAAGAAGCACAGTTAGCGTTAAAGATTTTAGCACCATTGAATGTTTCCGCAGCTAGTGCTGGAAGATTAAATGTAAACCCGAACAGAGCGATCGCTAACACCAAAATCAATAAAAATATTCTCAAGGTATCTCCTCGCAAAAAGCCTCCAGCAACTGAAAAACCGTCTTCAGTAACTATTCTATGGCTGCTAGAAGCCCCATAGCTTTAGCAAAATATGCTGTTGTTACAAATATCCCAGCATTTTTAGAAATGCGATCGCTCGAATACACCAATTTCATTAAAATTGGCGGTTTCGAGCTTATCCCTGCACCGCCAAAAGGATAGGACTCGAAACCGCCTTTTATCTATCTTTCGTGTATACTTTTACATCCTAGGGCAACAGCTTCCTAGAGAAAGCAAGATAAACATTATGTCAACATTATGTCAACAGTGCTGTCCCTAGCCTTCGACAGTAATTTTGCCAACCATGCCAGCGCCACGGTGGGGTTCGCAGTAGAAGGTGTATGTACCAGGTGCGGCGTCTGCTGGGAAGGTTGTTTCTGTGGTTTGACCGGGACTCATCATCAACTGCTTATGAGACAGGGCTTTGGCTAAAACCGCGCTTTTAGCAGGGTTTTGTGCAGCATCGAAGACAACGTTGTGGGGAGGAACTTTGTTGTTCACCCATTTAATTGTGTCGCCTGGTTTAACGGTCAATTTTGCTGGTTGAAATGCCAGCATTCCTTTGTCACTACCTAGTTTGATAGTGTAGGTTTCAGCCGCAGCTTGGGGAGCGAAAATAGCAAAGCTGCTAATAACTAAACAAATGGTCAACAGTGCTACACTTAAGCGTCGCAGGCTGGCTCCAATAAATTTCATGGCGTTCTCCTAATAAACAGTTTTATTTTCCCTTTCTTATTTTAGATAAAATCAGGACGAAATATGACAATCTGTCATAGATACAATTTTTTTTTTAGAATCGTGAGCAATCAATCGCAAAAATTTGGGTGATCGGTAATAATTACTAGAGAGTTATACAAGAAAAAAGCTTATTCTTGGAGACAAAATCAAGTCTGAGGTAAAAGAACCTATTTTACCAGTTTTAAACCTTTTTCTTTTACCAGCGCTAAAGAAATTTTCAAAATTCTTGAGTGCCCCAACCAGGTGCCTTTTGTGCTGCTGTAAGAACAAAAGCAGCCAAGCTTTCTGTTTGCTGTTGCGAGAGGAAACTTGGAGTCACCTGACGGCACCAATAGGTTTCTTGACTACCGTCATAGGTCATTGGTTGCTGCATGAAGGCAACCAGATTGTTAATGTTATCGCGGGGGGGATTAGCACCTTTAAGTGTTGTCAAAGACAGAGACACTAACGGATCTGGTAAAGTTGCCCCACCCACATGACAATTGATGCAGTTGGCTTCAAATAATTGTTTGCCAACAGACAAATCCGAGGGTGAAAATTCTCGTTGATTGCCTTGTCCATCTATGTTAAGAGCAATTGGCTCTGTAACGCGTAAATATTTGATTATATAAGGGTCAATTTTGGCAGCTTGGGCGGTTAAGCAACTGCTGAAATCAAATAAAACAACTGCTAAAAGCAAAAATAGATAACGGGCAAAAAATCGACGCAGCATTAGAAGCATGTGAGTTTATTGTTAGCGATCGCCCAATTAAAAAACTAGTTGCGGCACAGGGGACTGGGTATTGGGTACTGGGTATTGGGTACTGTTTATTGGTTAGTATAAAATTAAACTAACAATGCTCAATGCCCCATGCCCAATGCCCAATTCTCAGTACCTAATTCCTAATCCCCAGACTAATTAGCACTCAAAAATGGCTTTAGTAATAAATTTTGCCACCTCCCCACTTGTTGCCGACAATTTTCGGCTGTAGGAGAATATGACCGGCGATCGCTTTCAAATCATCATCACTGAGATTTCTCATTTCCGTGAAAATATCGGCACTCTTCATGCTGGGATGCAACTCGGAAATTTCTTCTTCACCGTCGTAAGTGGTGGGATTTTTCATGTAGTCTACCAAACCTTCAATGTTGTTACGGTTTGGTGTAGCCAGTGCTAGTGCTTCTGGTTCAAGCCCCACGTTTTGGTTTGTCTTGGTGATACCCCCAGCATGACATTGGGCACAAGCGTATTGAAATAAGCGTTTGCCTTCTTTGACTTCTTTGAGGCTGAGTACAGTTGTATCACCATTTTCGTTTAATGGCACAGTGCGGATAGTTTCATCCAGTTCCAGTGCTGTCGCGCTACCGACAATAAACTGAAAAGTCAGCAAAACAGTAGCGATAAAAATGCCAATTACTCTTCTAAACATCTTTCCCCTTAAAGTTTTTGACGCTCAACACAGCTAAGTTAGCGATGCTCAATCTCAATTAATGCGTTCTGGCTAATTACTAAGTTTTGTGAGCCATTAGATACTAGCCATTTTTGTCACTTCGGTAACACCAACTGTAGTCGTTGCTACCTTTTGGGTGTGTTACAGACGATGAGGTGGGAAATAATTGCCTTTACATCCTCTAAAGCCAAACGAGTGTTTTGGTGTTTAGAGTCAGAAATTCCCGGTTGTTCGCTAACAGACAGCACCTTTTCCAGAGGAATGTAGTGGTCTGCTATCTCTGCGATCGATAGGTCTGCAAAACCCATAATGCTTGTTAACTGACTCTCTAGAGATTGGTCGCTTTGACACTCCCATAAGCTTGTAAAAATTTCGCGCCGGCTCATTTTTACAAAAAGCCCATGAGATTCTTGGGCTGATCCTGCCGTTAGTTACCTCCGGTCTTACAGAGCATTCCGCACCGTTACAGGTGCCTCCTCAAGCTTGAGTTTGGGTGTGTTCCACCCTACCTTCTTTCTTGAAGAAGTTTTCAATCGTCCATATCCCGCTGATTCCCTGCTCGCGATGGAGGTTCGGGTCTATTGCTGCCAGATACTATCTAACTGATTGCCCCTTAACGGGGATAGAAGCATGCGGAGTCGAACCGAGTCGCAGCACCAGCACTTCTTGTTGACGGCAAGGCGCATTTACCGTGACTTATCATCCCACGGCTATCAGCCGATAGGCTTTGTGCTTCATGCCCTGTAATACAAATATCATGTTAAGAGTGCAATTTATTGCCCTAACTACTGGTGGTTCATCATTTGGGGATCGGATGGGTAGAAGTTGTTGCCACCAAGGGCTTGCTAAATACTAAAAGAGCTGTAAAACACGTTGGTATCAGTCCATCCATAGGCAACTTCATTAAGTTCAACACCCGCGATTTCCAGAATCTTTTCTTCAACCTTCTGTCCGCCAAGGGCTTCGTAAAACTTGCACGCTGAGTTATCTGCCAGCACCCACACTCTTCTTTGAATGAATATTTGCTTGGGCAAGTCTGTTTACAGTTGCCATTACCAGGCGGCGTCCAATGCCCTGGTTTTGGTATGTTTTCAAAATATAGATGGCGTTAAGTTCACCTTTATAAATTAGGTTTCCCGTGCGTTCCACACCTCCATTGGCAAAGCCAACAATCTGTCCTGATGCATCTTCTGCCACATATGTAAAATTTCCCGTGTCTTTTGCACTGCTGAAGATTTCCACCCAGCCACGCTCGCGTTTTTCGTAGGATAGTTGAGTGAGGTAGTCATCTGGTATAATGCCGCGATAAGTTGTTCGCCAGGTGTTGACGTGGACTTGCGCGATCGCCAACACATCGTTTAAGTCACCTTCTCTCAACAGCATGATTTGTATTGCCTAACCTTTGCCGCCTGTAAACGTCACGCTTTGAATAAAATAACGATTGAAAAAGGCGTAAATCGTTAAAGCTGGTAGGGTGAACACCATCGAAGCCGCCATGATGTAATTCCAGTAGCTGATGTATTGACCTTTAAAGGTGTTCAGCCCTAAGGGTAATGTAAACATTTCCGGGTCAAACAGAATGACCACAGGCAATAAAAAATTATTCCAACTACCCATAAAAACAAACACCGCCTGTGCTGCTAATGCGGGTTTTGCCAGAGGTAAGACAATTCGCCGGAAAATTCCAAAGGAAGTTAAACCATCAAGTTGAGCTGCTTCCTCTAATTCTTTAGGAAAATTAACGAAAAATTGCCGCATCATAAATATAAAAGTGGCATTAACCATGCTAGGCACAATCATGCCTTGATAAGAATTTAGCCAGCCGATCGCTTTTAAAATCAAAAATGTCGGAATTAGCGTGATTTGGGCGGGAACTGCGAGAACCGCTAGTATAAGAAAGAACCAAAAGCGCCTACCTGAAAACTGCAATCGCGCCAGGGCATAACCTGCCATTGAGTTGAACACCAAGTTTAAAATTGTGACGCTGAAAGCAATAATCAAGCTGTTAAATAGCCAGCGCAAAAATAGGGGTTCTTGCAGAAAGATTTGCTTGTAGTTATCGAGAGTAAAATTTTTGGGCAGGAAATTGGCTTCACCGCTGACAATTTCGGATAGGGGTTTAAAGGAAGCCGAAAGCGCCCACAAGAAGGGGATGATAGTGATAACTGCATACAACGTCAGCAGGATGTATAGCAGTACTTTCCAAGTGGGAAAAAAACGTGTCATATTAATTTTGGATTTTGGATTTGAAATTTTGGATTTTAGATGAAAGGATTTTCCTCTGGAAGCCCGGAGGCGTTGTGCGTACAAAGCCTGCCAACGCAAAGGCTAAATTCAGCTCATTTTCATGGATAAATGGTATTCATCGGGTATTTTTACCTTTGCAAATAATACGACATATCTTAATTTGGTGTTAGACTCTAAATGTTTTTACTAGTTAATGGTGAATGGTGAATGGTGAATGGTTAATGGTTAATGGCGATGAACAATGAACAATAAACAATGAACAATAAACAATGAACAATGAACAATGAATAATGAACTATTAACAATGAACTATTAACAGCCCTACCATTTAACTGGATTTGTACCGACCTTACTGAATTTGCTCTTTTACCCAAGCTCGAAAAGCTCTCATTGTTTTGTTCCTACCCATAGTTTTACACTGTTGTAGGTATTCGGGAATGATTTGACTGAGAGGAAAGTTAGGAAAGGTAGGGCTAGATATAGACTCAATATATTTGCCATTTTCCAAGACATTAAGTTGTAATGTGCCTTTTTCAAAACGCCATAATTCTGCTACTCCTAACGCTTCATAAATACTAGAGTGAGTCCGATAAGTCACATCAATTTCTAACGCTAAATCTGGCGGGGAGTCTATTGTTAAATCTAATCTATATTTGCCTCTAACTGCTGCTTCATTTTGGATATAAAAACAATTATCAGGTTCTATGCCTTGACTCATGAATTGATTTTTAAAAGTTGTAGAGCCTAAAGGTAAAAATTCAATATCGAGTTCTTCAAGGAGGATTTCAACAAAGTTAGTAATAAAGACTTTGTTAATTTCATGTTCAGGTAATGGTGTGATAATTTCCAAAATTCCATTGTCATAAGCCACCCTCGCTGCACGATGTTCCCCTAATTCTTCTAAAATGGCTTCAAATTCTTGCCAACTAACATCTTTTAGCAAGACTCGCTGTCCTGGTGGTATCTCTAACCGTTTGATTTCTACTAACATATTTTCTTTTGGTTGCTAATTTCAAACTGGAATGAAAGGTTTTAAGTACATAAGAGCAAATAAAATTAACTGTGTTCATGGTTCATGGTTCATGGTTAATGGTTCATTGCTATTAACTATTAACTCTTAACTATTAACCATTAACTATTAACCATTAACCATTAACTATTAACAACCTTACCAGTTAACTTTATTTGTACCGACCTACTTAACTAAGATATTGGTATTACATTTTTTCGCCACCAAAGAACCGCCGCTGAATTAAAGTGATGGCGATAATAACTATTGCCAATAAAAAGGCGATCGCTGCTGCATATCCCATTTGTAAGTTCCGAAATACACTTTGATATATCAGCAATACTACGGTGAGGGTGGCGTTGTTGGGCCCACCTGTGCCGTTAGAGAAAATATAGGACTGGTCAAACAGTTGAAATGTCCCAATTACTCCCATTGCGACTACAAAAAATGTCACTGGTTTGAGCAAAGGAATTGTGATATGTATAAATTGTTGCCAAGCATTTGCGCCATCCAAATCTGCAGCTTCGTAAAGCGATCGCGGTATGTCTTGCAATGCCGCCAGGTAAATTACCATATAAAAGGGCGCGGTTGACCAAATGTTCATCAGCATGATGCCTTTAAGAGCAACTGCAGGGTCACCCAACCAGTTATATGTGGGCAATCCGATAAAAGCGAGAAAATCGTTAAGTAGCCCATCAGTGTTATAAATCCACATAAAGATGAGCGTCAGGACTGCAGAAGATGTGACTGTGGGCAAAAAGTAAAGAATCCGCCACCAGTTTTTGCCGCGAATCCCAGAATTTAAGGTTACCGCCAAAACTAAAGCCAAAATAGTTTGACTTGGGACGACAATTGCGACGTATTGGGCTGTGTTTAACAACGCAATCCAAACTCGTTCATCGTCAACCAGTCGCGCAAAGTTGCGAAAACCAATAAAATCGTACTTAATACCGCCTAGCAATTGGACTTTGTGTAAAGACAGAAAAACAGCCCAAAGAATGGGCAATATCACAAAAGTTCCCAAAACTACGATGGTTGGCGTCATAAAGAGATAACCAGCTAGGTCTTCTGCGATGTTCCTGCTGGCGTTACTCCGTCGCCTTCTGACTTCTAACACAACTTCACCTCTGTTTAATCCTGCACCAAGGGCGATTGTAGCGATCGGCGGTGCATGATTATCTATTTTACTCCTTTAGATAGATGAACGATTTCCAAAGGTGGGAGTAATAATTTTGGATTTTGGATGAAAGGATTTTGGATTGTCAACACTGACAGTCAGGCTGTTTCAAAATTCACTCCTCAGTCTTATTTCCCCCTTTCCCCTTCCCCTTTCCCCTATTTCTTGACTCGCGATCGCTGAAACTACACTTCAGCCAGACACCAAAAAAATAAGAACGAAAGAAATATCAAGGCGATCGAAAGATTATTTATTGCGATCGCCTTTCAGGATTCTATAGGCTGTTCTCAACAATACTGGGTGTATCCGCTCAATTTTTATACTCGCTATGCCTAATTGCTGTACACCTTTATCTATAATTTCTAAATCGGCTGTAATGCTGCGTTCATGCAGTATATCGCTTGTTCCGGTAACTCTTACAATCTTGAGTTTCGGGCTGGGTACTACGAGAGCGATCGCCCAAACTACCTATCCTTTTCAGGCAGTTTACGACGTAGTGGTTGAATCTGAACAAATCACGCCAGATGTATCACAAATAACTGTATTAGGTGAAAGTGCTGATGCACCATACGGTCTGACTAACCTGATCAGCAAGAGCTACACTCGGCTGGACTCCGCTACTGGTGTGACGACAGCGGGTTCAGACGCAGCACAATTTGGTTTAGAAGGCTTACCAATCCTCACTGACATTTTTTTTGGAAGCAGCAATGATAGCCTGCTTGGAACCAGTACCGCCACCGCTGTAGCTGACGTTCAAAACCTTACAGCGACTGCTTCTGGTACTGTGACTATTACTGGTGGTTCAGGCAGATTCAGCGATGCAAAGGGCACATTGCTCGTTTTAGATAACTACACCCTCAGTCCAGATCCAACTGCTCCCTTGAGAGGTCAGGCTTCAGTAAATGGCTCCTTCCAGACATTCCAAAAAGTTCCGGAACCAAGAACTACCACAACGCTGGTTGGTATCGGCTTGATGGGAGCAGGTTTGCTGTTGCGACGACATCGCCTTCGCTCTTCTGCTCTCCAAAAATCGTAACTTGCACTCCCAATGGCTAATTGCTGTATGCATTTATCTTTAATTTCTAAATCAGCTCTTAGTTTTACATTTCTAAGTTTTTGTCTGACAGTTGCTTTTAACACTAAACCAGCTGCTGCTGCATCGTTTAAGGTCGTTGCTGACGGTCTTGATAATGTACGGGGTTTAAACTTTGCTCCTGATGGTAGTCTCTATATCACAGAGTCTGGTGTGGGCGGAGATGGACGATGCATTCCCGGACCCAGTTTGGAAGGTCTTCTTTCTTGTGCTGGTAATAGTGGCGCGGTGACACGAGTTAAGGATGGTAAACAAGAACGTGTACTCACGGGTTTACCATCAATAGCATTAAGACCTAACGGTGATACGGGGGAAGGTCCGCAAGATATACAATTTGATTCTGCCGGAAATCCTTATCTACTAATTGGGTATGGCGGTAATCCAACCGTTAGCGATTTTCCAGAAAATTCTCCTACCTGGGGAAATCTCTACAAAGTTGACTTTAACACCGGTTCGTTGACAAGTATTGGTGATTTTGCAAAATACGAACTTGCTAATAATGCTGATGGAGAAGCTACGCTTGACGTTAGCGGTGAAATAGCCAGCAACTCCTATGCTTTGACAATTAAGGATAATACTGCTTATGTCGTTGATGCGGCTGCAAATAATATTTTGCGCGTAGGACTTGATGGAAGTAATTTGACTAATTTCGTAGTGCTTCCCAAGCAAACTATAACTAATCCCATCTTCCCAACTCCTGCGCCTGGGCAGACACCACCTCCTGATGCACCGCTAGCCGGTCAAATACCGGATAAGATTGACATTCAATCAGTACCTACAGGTGCGGCGTTTGGTCCCGATGGTGCTTTATATGTTAGCGAATATACAGGATTTCCTTTCCCTGTAGGTAAAGCCCGTATTTTTCGAGTTGCACCTAATGGTGAAACAACAGTCTACGCTGATGGTTTTACCCAACTTAGTGACTTAGATTTCGATGCTGCTGGCAATTTGTACGCTTTACAATACGCCAACGAACCCCAATGGAATGGTATTTCTGGCGGTTCTGTAATCCAAATAGCACCCGATGGAACTCGTACAACTCTCCTCAGCGGTAATGGATTAGAATCGGCTACAGCCTTGACAGTTGGTCCTGATGGTGCTGTTTATGTTTCCAATAAAGGCGATCGCCCTCAGGTAGGACAAGTCTTGCGGATTGACCCAACAGCAAAAGTCCCCGAACCGAGTTTTGTATTCTCGCTACTAGCATTTAGTGCTTTTGGGGTTAATTCCCTCCGAAAGCGTAAACACCCAATAGATACGAATAAACTGCGGACAATACCCAGCCATTTGTCTTGATCAAAATTACAGCGATTTTCAGGTGAATGAACCACATGAGCTTAGAAACCCGGTTTTTCCGAAAAACCGGGTTTCTGTATTTTAAGTTTATTTATGTTGACTTATATCTTGCACATGCAACGCATAAACAATGAACTAAATATATTTAAGTAGCTAATTTTACCTAGCTAAAAAGCCTCAAACAATCCTCTTTCAGAGGACTTTAGCTAGAAGACAGGGACTTACAGTCCCTGGCGGTCAGGAACGCAGTTCAAAAGCGATAAATACTTAGTAACTTTTTTTTGTATGACATGTTGGTGCAAGATGTGAGTTGACCTACTAATCGCTTATGTTTCCCGCTACTCCATCGCTTTAATTTGCTTATTCGCTTCTGTTTGCGCCCGCAGCATTGCCGGCTTTAACTGTTGCTGTCCCAACAAAGCGCTGACAAACTGATTGTCAAAATTATTCATAATCGCCGCCGGATACTCACCCGCTTGCCACGGTATCGCATAACCAACCCCCGCCACCAAAGCTGACCTCAGGGGGTCTTTGTCATAACCCAAAATCTCTGCCACGGACTTCCGCGTTGGTAAGGCAAACCCGGTTCCCGTCCATTTTTGCATTCCTTCTTTGCCCGTGAGATAAGAAATCAACTCCCAAGCTTCGGCTTTATGCTGTGCCTGTTTGTTCATCACGTAGGCAACGGTAAAAACCATCGTGCCTTTTTTATCATTTATTCTCGGCACTTCTGCGGTGGCAAACTCTAACTGGGGAAAGGTTTCATTTAGGTAAGGAATTGTCCAATTGCCTTCAATCACCATTGCCACCTTGCCCTGACCGAACATTTCACCGCCTGAATTTGTCCCGACATCAGATTTTTGTGCGGAGGTGCGGTCTTTTTGATACTGGTCTACCGCCAACTGCAAACCCTGCAAAGCCGCATCGCTAGCAAAGGCAGCGTAACCCTTTTCATCAACAAGTTGTCCGCCAAAGGCTTTAATTTTATAAACCTGACGCGCTAATTCTGCGACTTCACCAAAGCCGTATTGTTCAATTCTGCTATTTTGATTGCGTTTTTTCGTCAACTGCTGCGAGAAAGCACGCAATTCATCCCAAGTAGTTGGCGGACTAGTTAAACCTGCAGCGGCAAATGCTTTTTTGTTATAAAACAGTGCCAAAGTGGAATAATCTTTAGGAAGACCATAAATACGGTTATCGTATTTGAAGCTATCAAGTAGCCTTTCTTCAAAATCGGCTAAATCAAATTCCGGTGTGATGTAGGCGTCTAACGCTTCCAAGACATTCTGACTCATCAAAAAAGGAGCCTCAAGCGCATCCAGATAAAAGACATCGGGCGCAGCTTCCCCTACCAAACGAGTCTTGATTACATCCATGTATTGTTCGGAAATCACCTCATGCTTGACTTTGATATTGGGGTGCTGTGTCTCAAAGTCTTGCAATACCTGTTTTAAGAGTTTTTGCTCAATAGGGCTACCTCCCCAACCACTAAGTTTGACAGTGACTGGAGTTGGTGCTTTGGCGGCGTTTGGCCTTGGTAGGTGCTGACAACTAATAAAAATAAGAGCGATCGCCAACACCACTGTCAGAAAATTGAGCAAGTTTTTTTTCATCACATCAGGAATCAAGTCCCTTACACCTCAATATAGTTCAGTTAAGGATTTTTGGTACTGATTTCAGACCTGTAGAGACGCGAAATTTCGCGTCTCTACCAAGGATTTTGGGCTTAACTGAACGGTATTGCCTTACACCTAACTTATAGCTTCTCTAGCTCTAGAAATAATTTGTACTTTACTTGAATTTTTGTTGAGAAATGCAAGCTAAAATAACGAAGAATTATCAGCACGTATTCTCAGAAGATACGAATTCCTCAGCAATTGCACTAGTACAATTTGGCAGAAGTAAGAAGGCAGAAGGCAGAAGGAAAAAGCTTGATTTTTCAAGACTTTCATCAAATGGAATGGTTGGCTTATTTCCGCCCTTCTGCACTAGTGCTAAAATTCTTCACCTTTAGATATAAGCCCAGATATAACCGCTGGTAGTTCATTCTTGATTGGAATTCTAGTTGCAGTCACACCGCTTTTGTGGTTGGGGATTGGTACAAGTCATTTTGATATTTGGCTGTGGTTGCCACTGTTACATATCTTAACTGGAGGGACTTGGGCAGGGATTGACTTGTGCAGCAACAATATGCAATTAAGTATAGCGCCAGTCAAAAATCAATCTATTTATTTTGCGATCGCTGCTGCTGTAGCTGGAGTCACTGGTGCTTTAGACACCACTATCGGCGGCTTACCGGGACTGTTCGCCCTCTCTGCTTTGTGCCGACTGCTAGCGCTGATTCCACTGTTCTTTGCGCAAGAACCCGGAAGGCAATCATGGTCGCAGACAATACAAGCTATCTGGCAATTTCCCAAGAAGTTAGTTGAGGGTTAGGACAAGGGAGATGGGGAGAGGGGGGGGATGGGGAGAGGGGGGGATGGGGAGAGGGGGAAATGGGGAGAGGGGGGGGGATGGGGAGAGGGGGAAAATCTCCCTTGTCTTCCTTGTCCCCCTTGTCTTCCTTGTCCCCCTTGTCTTCCTTGTCCCCCTTGTCCCCCTTGTCTCCTACTCAGCAGCGGTAGAACTCAAGGTCATTGTCTCCCATAGCACCATGTGATGTGTAGTGGGTGCTGGTTGGTGTAAAGCAATTAGCTGGGCGAGGATTTGTTTTAACTGCGTACGGGGTACGATTTCATCTACAAAACCGTGCTTGAGTAAATCTTCTGCAGTTTGAAAATCATCTGGCAGTTTTTCGCGCAGGGTTTGCTCAATCACTCGCCGACCGGCAAAACCAATCATTGCTTTGGGTTCTGCCAAAATAATATCGCCTAACATCGCGAAGCTAGCAGTCACGCCGCCTGTGGTGGGATTCGTCAAAACCGGAATGTACAATAATTTTGCATCTTTATGGCGTTGTAGCGCTGCGGAGATTTTCGCCATTTGCATCAAAGAGAGCATTCCTTCTTGCATTCTTGCGCCACCAGAGGTGCAAACAATCACCACAGGATAACGCCGTTGGGTGGCTTGTTCAATCAAGCGAGTCAGTTTTTCTCCTACTACCGAACCCATGCTTCCACCCATGAACCGGAAATCCATGACGCCAAGACCAACGGGTAAGTTATTAATTTGACCTAAACCAGTTTTAACAGCGTCTACTAAACCCAGCTTTTCTTGGGTTTCGCGCAGGCGATCGCAATAAGCTTTGCGATCGCGAAATTGCAGGGGATCTGCGGGACGCAAATTCTCGTCTATCGGTTTCCAGGTATTGACATCTATTAATTGGCGGATGCGCTCATCGCTATCCACCCGATTATGATGTCCGCACTCAGTGCAAACCATTTGATTTGCCCTCAGGTCTTTAGTATATGTCAAAACACCACACTTAGGGCATTTATGCCACAACCCGTCAGCAATTTCACGTTCTTGACGTTCCAGGTTGGTAGAGCCAGATTTACGTCGATTTGCAAACCAATCTAATAGAGACTTTAAACCGCGTGATTCTTCGTTGTTTGCCATTTTTATTTTATTTTGAGTGGGTACTATGTCGAATGCATGTGAAAGCGCTACTCTTATCAAAGGTTACATACTCTACCTTCACGAGAATTCGCCCTACAGGCGTCTGCGCCAAGTTTTTAGTCTGTATGTCCTTAGTTTATAGTCCATTAACTAATGATTAATGACTAATGACTAATGACTCATAACTAATGACTCATAACTAATGACTACATTTTCAAAATCGTCTTCTAAGCAATTGAGACCTTAACAAAGCATCTTTGGTGTCAGCTTAACGAAATTAGATAAGCCAATTCAAGTCTCTTGCTCGTCTTAGGGGGGATTTATAGGAGTTAAAGTTTGAATAAAATGCAACGAGGCGATGGGAAAGTCTATCATGCACCAATACCTATCAGGGTCTGACCTTACGGATCTCGGTTGGTTCTGTTTTAATCCTGATTCCGAATAGAAAACTTGCTTCATCTGTTGGAGTGCTAGCCCTAAATTAAGACTTCACCCCTAAATCAACCATTTTTATTGGTATGCGATCGCCAGTCAATATCTGCTGCATTTGTTTAACTTATTAACAGGCGATCGCTATGAAGTGGGTAATCCCGGTCACAAGCTGATATTACCAAAATGCCAAAGGCTGATGGGGTAACAGGAGTTACAGTGATGGGGAGAGGGGGGGAGGGGGAGACAAGGGAGACAAGGGAGACAAGGGAGATAAGGAAGACTTGGGGGACAAGGGTCGCCAGCGCTACAGTCGGGTTTCCCGACCGCTTGCGACTGGCGTGGACAAGGAGGATGAAGAAAGTTCTTAGCTGAGTTTTTGAGTTTTGAATTCAGAATTTTTCACTTCAAAACGAGTAACTCATAACTCATAACTCTCTCCCCATCTCCCCCTCTCCCCCTCTCCCCCTCTCCCCATCTCCCCGGTTTAAGTTGCGCCAAAGTATAAGCGTAGGTAATTAGATAAAATCGCCTCGCCGCAAAATACAACAATCACTGCTGCTAAAGCGAGAAAAGGTCCAAATGGCATTTTTTGCCCCCATTTTTGAGGTAACGCTGTAAATCGGTTCTCCACTTTCAGGCGATCGCTTTGCCGCGATAAGATAATTGCACCACCACCCACTAATACTCCTAACCCGCAGGCGATAAAACCTGCTAAAAGCAAATACTTCCAACCTAACCAAGCGCCCATCATGGCTGCTAGCTTGGCGTCACCTCCACCCATTGCGGTTTTACCAAAAATTATCGAACCAATTGTAGCGATCGCTTCAAACAACCATAATCCCAAAACTGCTGAGGCGATCGCTATCATTGCATGCTTTGCCAATCCCGCCCAATTTGCCTCTGATACAAAACCCACCACCATTTGAAACACAATTCCCAATACCAAACCCGACTGCGTAAGTGGGTTAGGCAAAGTCATCGTATCCAAGTCAATGAGCGACAGCGCCAATAACCAGCTGCAAAAAGCCCAATATCCTATTGTTAAAATTGAAACTTTAAATATCAAAAAAATTAGTAAAAATACTAGACCCGTTACTCCTTCTACCACGGGATAACGGACAGAAATTTTGCTTTTACAAAAACGACAGCGTCCCCTTAACCACAACCAGCCCAGGACGGGTACATTATCGTAGGGTTTAAGCTGGTTTAGGCAATGGGGACAGCGGGAAGCAGGAAAAAGTAGCGACAACCCAGCGGGTAGCCGATAAACTACAACATTGATAAAGCTGCCAATAGATGCACCCAAGGCGAAGACAATCAGACTCGCCGGGACAGTCATCAAAATGTCCATTTGGTCATTTGTCCGTTGTTGGTTGTTGGTTGTTGGTTGTTGGTTGTTGGTTGTTGGTTGTTGGTTGTTGGTTGTTGGTTGTTGGTTGTTGGTTGTTGGTTGTTGGTTGTTGGTTGTTGGTTGTTGGTTGTTGGTTGTTGGTTGTAAAAATTACTACTAACCAATAACCACTATCCACTAACCAATAACTACTATCTACTAACCAATAACTACTATCTACTAACCAATAACTACTATCTACTAACCAATAACTACTATCTACTAACCAATAACTACTATCTACTAACCAATAACTACTATCCACTAACTACTAACCAGACGCCTACTAACCAATGACTAATACATATACGATTCAATTTGGTTCAAAGGCACAAAACACTCTTGCGGCAAGAGGACTGGTTGATTGGTAAAAATCACCTTACCCCGATGATTCACGCGATTAATTGCTACACCTGAAGGTTGCCCAGCGATTTCGGGATGTACCTCACAGTAAGTATAGTAAATCTGACCAGCTGCTCTGATGATGGCGGGGTCGATCAACGGAGGCTGATTTTTGGGGCTGGTAAAATTCGCTTGTCCTTGTCGTAAAGCGTACACTATATACTGTTATTTTGTTGCTAGGTTTGCTTTATAGTTTATCCGAAAGTTTCAGCAATAGTTGCCAAAATGCTCTGGATCAGATCAGAAAATTATTCTTCAAGAGTTTGAATCAAGGCGTCACCCATAGCGCGGCAACCCAAAAGATTCATTCCCGGAGACATTATGTCCCCTGTACGTAAACCTCTTTGTAATACTTGAAACACTCCTTTTTCAATATGGTCTGCTGCTACAGGCTGGTTTAAGGCGTAGCGTAACATCATCGATACGCTTAAAACTTGAGCCAGGGGATTGGCTTTATCAAGACCTGCGATATCTGGGGCGGAACCGTGGACTGGTTCAAACACTCCAGGACCGTCAGCGCCTAAACTAGCGGAGGGTAACATGCCGATACTGCCGGTAAGCATGGCTGCTGCATCCGAGAGAATATCTCCAAATAAATTACCCGTGACGATAGTATCGAACTGTTTGGGGGCGCGTACTAATTGCATGGCTGCATTATCAACATACATGTGAGAAAGCTCGACATCAGGATACTCTTCGGCGAGTTTGATGATGCGATCGCGCCACAACTGAGATACTTCTAATACATTCGATTTGTCTACAGAACAAAGTTTTTTACCGCGTTTTTGGGCTGTTTCAAAAGCTACGCGCCCAATGCGTTCAATTTCTGATTCGGTGTAAGCCATTGTATTTACACCGCGTTTTTCACCAGTTTCTGTAGCAAAAATGCCTTTGGGCTTGCCAAAATAAATTCCACCGGTGAGTTCGCGAACTACCATAATATCGACGCCTTCCACAACTTCTTTTTTCAAAGTTGAGGCGTCAATTAGTTGGGGCAATATTTTCGCCGGACGCAAATTGGCAAATAATTCCAAACCCGCCCGCAATCCTAACAAACCTGCTTCTGGGCGTAAATGGGATGGTAGAGAATCCCATTTATAACCGCCAATAGCAGCAAGTAATACAGAATCACTGTTGCGGCACATATCGAGGGTAGCAGCTGGTAGGGGTTCGCCCGTAGCATCAATCGCTGCACCACCAATTAAAGCTTCTTGGAATTCAAAATCAATATCAAATCGCTTCCCTACGACTTTTAGCACGTCTACCGCAACGTTCATAATTTCAGGTCCAATGCCATCGCCGGGAAGTAGGGTAATGCGGTAGTTCTGGGTCATAGCTTGTTTTGACTGGGTAGATGTGAAATCGTGCAGAAATTCTTGCAGATTAATTATCATACCCAGCAATATGTACTTATGGAGTTTTTAATTTATTTAAGAGAATCCTTTGCAGCGATCGCCTATGCCCACCCTCACATCCAGCCACGATAGTTTATTTTGATACCAAATATTCAAAAACTGTGTAATATACTCAACACAGTTAGCAGGTTAGAAAAGTAACGTTAATTAATAATCCGACAAATTACTTAAAAGTAAGTTCACATAAAGTTAGTTTCAATTTTGGAAACCATGCTGACAATTTGCCTGTCAAGAGTATAGGTTAGTTGTTAATCGGAAATGCGGTCAAATAAAAAACTAGACCGCCAAAGACGCTAGACGCGGATTCCTTGCTACGTCTAAATTTTACGCGCTTAAATACTTGTATATATGACAAAATTTCAATCAGTATAAACACGAGCCGACACCCAGCAACTATGACAAAAGAACTGGCAATTCGCACTTGTGGACTGACTAAACAATTTGACAGACACGTTGCGGTTAATGATGTTGATTTAGAGATTCTCTCGGGTGAGGTTTACGGGCTAATTGGTCCGAATGGTGCGGGTAAAACGACTTTAATTAGGATGTTAGCGGCTGCTGAGGAACCGACGACGGGTGAGATTCATATAAATGGCGATCGCCTGTTACGTGACAAAAGCAATCCGACTCTCAAACGTCGCCTTGGCTACTTACCCGATGATTATCCTTTGTATGAAGATTTAACAGTTTGGGATTACTTAGATTATTTTGCACGTCTGTATCGCTTGCGAGAACCGCGTCGCACTCAACGCTTACATGAAGTTTTAGAACTGATACAGCTGGGTAATAAACGCAATAGCATGATTTCCACCCTGTCGCGGGGGATGAAACAGCGTTTGTGTTTGGCGCGAACAATTATTCACGAACCGATTTTACTGCTGTTGGATGAGCCGGTTTCAGGACTTGACCCGATCGCCCGGATGCAATTTCGCGAAATCATCAAGGCGTTACAAGAAGCTGGAATGACAATATTAATTTCCTCCCATGTTCTCAGCGATTTAGCGGAATTGTGTACTTCCGTGGGAATTATGGAACTTGGGTTTTTAGTGGAAAGTGCTTCATTACAACAACTTTATCAGCGACTTTCCCAGCAGCAAATAGTTATATCTACCCTAGACAAATTAGAGGTTCTTTTAGGAGAACTGAAGAATAATCCTTTAGTGGAACAGTGGGAAGTTTTATCAGGGAAAAATAGCGTGCGGGTGAACTTTTCTGGGAAGCAAGAAGACTGTGCTGAATTATTGCGATCGCTGATTGTCGCAGGCGTTCCTCTCACAGAATTTCATTGTACCCAAGAAGATTTAGAAACCATTTTCTTAAAAATGGGTCACAAGCAAGCATCTTAAAGTTAGGAGGCGGCCAGTGAGTAATTAGGAATTAAGAATAAAAACTCTTAACTCCTAACTCCTAACTAATAACTCATAACTCCTAAATCCTAACTCCTAACTCCTAACTCCTAACTCCTAACTCCTAACTCCTAATTCCTAACTCTCTTCCAATTAGCCATTTTTGGAGAATTTTACCGATGATGCTCAATTTTATAGATAGACTGGGCGACTGGAACCCGCAATTATTGCGGGAACTCAAAGGTCGCCTGAAAATTTTTCCTGTTTTGATTGCATTTGCAACTTCTTTAATTGGTCAGCTAATAATTTTCTTCTACCAATTACGAGAATTTCCCGGCTCTAAATTATCAATTTACGATAAATACTGCAAGTTGCGTTTATCTTTCGATCAAGAAAGAGTCACACTGCAAAACCAACTGCAAACTCAATATCAACAACTGCAAGAACAATTTAAGTTTTACAGCAGCGGTACAAATTATGATGCAACAAAACTTCAAGAAATCAAATCCCAAATTCTAGAAGTACGGACTCAACAAGATAATATCTATACCACTTTGAACAATCGATTTTGCCCAACAGAGCAAATAAATGTTCAATTGTGGTGGCGAGACCATTGGGAATATATTTTCCTCACACTCAGTGTAGTTTTTATATTTACACTGTTAGTTTCAGGCACTTATTTACTCATCAACAACTTATCTCAAGAAGAACGTCGTGGAACGTTGAATTTTCTTCGTCTCAGTCCCCAGCCAGAAGTAAGTATTTTGACTGGCAAATTGCTGGGAGTTCCGATTTTGATTTATCTCGTAACTCTCACCGCAGTTCCTTTACATATCTGGGCTGGAAGTTCTGCCAAAATTGCCTTAAGTTACATTTTGAGCTTTTACGCAGTTTTGATTGCTGCTTGCATTTTCTTCTACAGCGCTGCACTTTTATTTGGCATATTTTGCCGTGTATTTGCTGGTTTTCAACCTTGGTTGGGAAGTGGAGCAGTTTTATTATTTTTGATGCTTTCAATGGGTTTCGCATCATCAGGTTCTTTCTCAAACGATCCAAGTTCTTGGCTGAAAATTTTTAGTCCATTTGACATAACGAATTATCTGTTTCCAAACCTATTTTCCAGTTCATATCGCGCTGCGATACCACTAAAAAACTTTGAGTTCTTTAACTTACCACTAGGTCAAAGTGTTATCGCTCTTGTAGGCATTCATATTTTGAATTACGGCTTGTGGTCTTATTGGATTTGGCAAGCACTAAAGCGTTGTTTCCGCAATCCCAATGCTACGATTCTTAGCAAGCAGCAAAGTTACTTTATGGTGGCATGTTTTGAACTGACAAGTTTAGGTTTTCTCATGCCAAATTTAGGCAAAAAGCATGAAACTCTTACCGACCACTACGATTTATTCCAGGATATCGGGTGGTTGTATCTGTTGAATTTCTTCCTTGTTTTAGGTTTAATCGCAATTCTTTCACCTCATCGCCAAACTATACAAGATTGGGCAAGATATCGTCACCAAAATATTGCTAATGGCAGAGGTTTTTGGAACAATTCTGTGCTGTCTGATTTAATTTTTGGTGAGAAAAGCCCAGGGATTTTGGCAATTGCAATTAATTTAGCGATCGCTGCTACTGTTTTTGCAGTACGAATTTTAATTATCCCTGGAGTAGGTGTTAACAATGGTGATAAAATTCAAGCACTTTTAGGTGTAATATTATCAATAAGTTTGATGATGATTTACGCCACAATAGCTCAGATAATGCTGTTGATAAAAACTCCCAAACGGTCTTTATGGGCAATTGGTACTGTAGGCGCAACAATATTATTACCCTCCCTAATTGTATCGCTGTTGCAAGCAGAAGTATCCAATCAACAGAATATCCTCTGGCTATTTTCCAGCACACCTTGGTATGGTATACAACACTCAGCAGCAACGACCATTTTTATGGCTACCCTCGCTAACTTTAGCGCCTTAGCATTGTTAAATTTCCAACTGACACGTCAGGTGAAATTAGCAGGTGAATCTGCTACAAAAGCATTATTAGCAGGTCGCTAAATAAGCAATTCCAAATTAAATAGCTAATAGCAATCTTACCCAGAGTTATGATTCGTCAGAAGTACGCTCGTCTCTTGGCAGAAGGGAAACCCCATAAATAAATTCAGGGGTTTCAACAAGGACGCCTTTTTTTTCTCGCACTGCGTGCCTTGAAAAAAAATCTTTTTACCTTTGTTCATAAATAAATAATAGTGCCTTTCTTCGGTAATTCAAAGCCTTCAAAAACCCGATTTATTGAAGAAACCGGGTTTCTCCGCTCTCATAAATCATTTAGGGCTGCTATAGTAGCTAATTACTAATTGTGGAGGTTTTTGTGATGATGCACGATTTTTTAGACCGAATTGGAGAATGGAATCCCCAACTTTTACGCGAACTAAAAGGGCGTCTAAAACCACTCAATATACTTTTGGCAGTTACTATCTCTTTGGTGGGTCAATTTATACTGTTCATGTATTTCAAAACCCAGCTACCTTATGTTATTGACGAAAATCAAAGATTTAATAGATATTGTACGGGAAATTTTGTCTCTACCAAGGACGATATACGGGAATGCTTGCAGTATGCATTGGACGTTTTTGTCACAAACTCGCAGATGTGGTGGCTGGATATATTTTGTTTGCTCAGTATTTTTGGCAGTTCCGGTTTGTTAATAGCAGGAACTTATCTGCTGATGAGTGATTTAACTACTGAACAACGTAGCGATACACTCAATTTTATTCGCCTTACTCCCCAGTCAGCCCAAAATATTTTATTGGGAAAAATGCTAGGGGTGCCGATTTTTATTTATATTTTTGTAGCCCTGACAGTTCCTTTGCATTTGTGGTCGGGTTTGGCTGTAAATATTCCTCTGATTGAAATTTTAAGCTTTTATGCGGTTGTGGTAGCCGCATGCTTTTTCTATTACAGTGCAGCGTTGCTATTTAGTTTAGTTGGTTCTTGGCTTGGTGGTTTTCAAGCTTGGTTGGGTAGTGGGTTAGTTCTTGGTTTTTTGATACTAACTCAGCAAGGACTGGCGAATGTCACAAGTTCTTATTCATTAGTTTTTCTGAAATTTTTAAATCCATTTTTTTTGATTCCATCTCTAGAGGAAAGTTCTTTATTTAAATATGTGAGTTCGTGGCAAGATTTTCATTGGTTTGCTTTGCCATTGGGAGCAAGTTTTATCACTACGGTTGGTTTTGGTCTTTTCACTTACATCATAGGTTCGCGGTTTATTTGGCAAGCTTTACAACGCTGCTATCGTGACCCTAACGCCACAATGTTGAACAAGCAGCAAAGTTATTTATTAACGTTTTGTTTTACAGCTATAACTTTAGGATGTACCAATTGGCAAACAATATTATTTGGTACAGAGGGTTATTCTTATTTGATGAAGGAAAATGTCTTTTGCCTGTTGTTTTTGAATTTCTGGCTGTTGTTATATTTAATTGCTGCTCTCAGCCCTCACCGTCAAGCGCTGCAAGATTGGGCACGCTACCGACACCAGAATATTTCTGATAATAAGAGATTCGGTTATCGCTCTTTGTTAAAGGATTTAATTTGGGATGAAAAAAGTCCGGCAATGGTAGCGATCGCATTAAATGCCACAATTATTATCATTTGTTTAAATTTGTTTATTGTACTTTCTCGTTCCGATAATGCTGACAAATTCAATGCCATTTATTCTGTAGGTTTAGCTGCTGGTTTAGCGATGATTTACGCAGCTTTGACACAACTACTTTTGTTTATGAAAACTAAGCATCGGGTGTGGTGGACTGCTGGCGCTGTAAGTGCGGCGATTATGTTTCCATTGATAATTTCAATGATGTTTTATCAGTCCAGTGAATTAAACTTTGGTCTGTGGCTATTTTCAATTTTTGCGCCAATAGCTGCCATGTTCCCCTCAGGAAATTCATTAACAGAAATGACAATCTTTTTGGGTATTCTTGGACAATTGAGTATTGCGGGATTTTTAATGTTATTGCTGACGCGGCAATTACAACAAGCTGGAAGGAGTTAGGAGGCGCCCAGCCGCCCAGCCCCCCAGTTGGGAGTTAAGAGTTCTTAGCTGAGTTTTTTGAGTTGGGAATGAAGAAAGTTTCAATTCAGCACTGATAACGTTAAGTTTTTAGTGTTAAATTAAAAAACTCTTTAATTCATAATTTATAATTCATAACTCATAACTTCTAATTCCCAATTCATAACTTTCATTCTTCAACTCATAACTCATAACTCCTAACTCCTAACTTTTACTTAAGCGCTTTTTTCACCAATTGGGGAATTTCAGAAGGACGTTCGGCTACTGGAACTTGGGCTTCTTTGAAAGCAGTTACTTTGTTTTTTGCTGTGCCAAAATCAGGATCGCGTCCCACTACTGCGGCTAAGGTTCCTGTCTGACGCCAATGTCTTCCCCGTGGTGCGTTTGTACCTGCAATGTAGGCAATTACTGGTTTATCAATTGCTTCAGCAATATAACGCGCTGCTGCTTCTTCACTACCACCACCGGGTTGACCGACTAAAACAATAGCTTGTGTGGTTTCATCTTCATCAAGAATTTGTAACCATTGCAAAAATGATGAACCAACGATCGCATCACTACCAATGCTAAGGCTTATCGATTGCCCCAAACCTGCTTTTGTTAATTCGTAAGCGATTTCGTAAGTAAGGGTGCTGCTGCGACTAACTATTCCTACGTTGCCTGGTGTATAAAATTCACTTGGTTGAGTACCTAACAGGATTTTTCCCGGTACGACGATCCCCGGACTGTTGGGTCCGACTATTAAAGTGTCTGTGGCTTCGGCTTTGCGGAGTAATTGCACCATATCCAAGGGCGGGACGCCTGCGGAGATGATGATGATTTGACGAATATTTGATGCGATCGCTTCTAATGCTGCATCTAGAACTTGGTAAGGATGTACGCAAATAATTGTGGTATCAATCGTTCCAAATTTTGCTACAACTTCCTCTACCAAGTCGAATACTGGGAGGTCGTAAAGTTGCTGTCCACCACATCCCGGATTGACGCCAGCTACCAAATTAGTGCCATAAGCTTTCATTTGAGCAATATGAGTTGCTGAGATGAATTCACAGAAGCCTTGGATTAAAACTTTGCTGTCTGGTGTTAAGTTCATAAAAAAGCATGGTAGTTTGGGAAATCCAGTGGCTTGAGCCAATGGAAAAAACGACACATATCTGGTGTCGTAATTGATTGCATATCTACTAAAATGACAAAATTCCTTTTAAGGCTTCAGTTCGCCAAAAAAGGCAAATAAACCACGTCTACTTTGAGAACCGTAGTTTTGTAGGTTGGTCTGCCACTGCGCCCTTCGCTTTCCCCCAGCCGCATGTGGCGTTGTAGCGAAGCGCGAAACCTAACATTATAGTCTGGTTGATGTTGGGTTGCACTTTGTTCCAACGTCACTTTGCACACTCAGCGACCCGCAAGGGCGCAGTGACTACCCAACCTACAGGCAGGTCTTTTCCACAAATAACTCCAGGTTTCAACATGGACGAGGTTTAACTGACTATTACCGATGATACTCAGCTTCAGAAATAGGACTTAGGCAACTCAGTCTACTGCCTCAATTCAGTAGCGATAATTCATGAATTATCGCTACAGTAGTTATGTTTTGCGTAAGTCCTGAGTAACACAAAAATTCAATATATACTTTGTACTGAAGTAATTATCAGTACTAATTTACACCTCCTTATCCGGTGTTTAATATACGGGTACAGGCGGAATCAATCGTCTATGTTCAGGTATAGCAGTTTTACCTACTTTATACCAAGAGCGAAAAATGATTGCGACAGATGAAAAGCTGGAAAGTTTATCCAGTATATGTTTCACAATCCAAAATCTTAAATACTGTTGGGGTATTATCTCAAGAATTGACAGCGAGCGATCGCAGCGAGACTATGACAACTTTTTATAAGCTGACTTCGCAAGACGAACGGCTTCTGTTACTGCCTCATCTAAATTTTCCAGGACGATGGGTGCATCGCCGTGGCTTTTTAAAGTTGCGAGATATTTTCTGGCTGCATCTAACTCAGAACCGGCAAGACGGACAACTAAGCGGGGAAAATAAACTTCTCGACGGCTTTTGCTGCCATTGGCACGTACTACGTGTGGTCTGAGTTCGCTTTTTTCCTGTTGCACAAAATTGCCAATAACTTCAGCGACTTCCCCTGGCTGAGGAATGCTACCTAAGAGATTTATTAGTATAACTTGAATACTTCTGTCAGCCGCCAGAATTTTTAAACCTGTTTCCAGGCGATCGCGAAATGTTGTCGGTGAGGTATCGGTGGGGGAACGATGGCGCAAGTTCAAACATACACCAGGTTTACCACCACTATTGGCGACTAAATCCAAAGTTGCTAGCACCGAACCCGCACCATTGCCCAAAATGCCGATTCTACCGTGCAATTCTAAGCCATCCCAATCGCCCAAATTTCCGTTTGTCTCATGGCTGGGATGTCGGTTGAGGAATTTTGCCGCAATTGTGGCAATATCTGGATGGCGTCCCATTGCCCTTTCGTTAACTATAACGTTCCCATTCAAAGCCATGACTTGACCTGAGGGACTTACAGCCAAGGGATTAATTTCCACTAAATCCAGGTCTTTTTGCACAAATAACTGGTACATTTTCTCGATCGTAGTGCTTACCGATTGCATCAGCGCACCTTGTAAACCCATTTTTAAAGCCAATCTTCGAGCATAAAATGGGGAAAATTCCTGTTCCACAACAACATATTGCATTTTCTCCCCTGCCGATTCCCAATCGATATCTGCTTCTTTGCAACCTAAAAGTACCGGTCGGCAAACAGCAGTATCTAATACTACCGCTAAATAAAATTCTTGTATGGCATCATATTTAGCTTCTGCCAGCAAAACTTCCGGCAATTCGCCCAAAATCGGCAAATTGAAGATAGTTTGGGCGGCGGCGATCGCATCGATTGTCGTTTCAACAAACCTGACTCCACCGGCTTTTGCGCGATCGCCCGCATGTACTTGAGATTTCAGCACAATTGGATAGCGGATTTTTAAACGTTTGAGATCTGTCGGATGGTCTATTCTTTGCGATGGCAATACAGGAATGCCAATCTTGCCAAACCATTCTTTAACTTGATATTCCAATAAATCCATTGACACACACCTTTTACTGCTACTTCCAAAGTTTTTCTTTGGTGCAATTAAAACCTTTGGTTGCACCAAAATTGCCGAATTAAGCTTTGGTCTGCTATAAAAATTTATTTTTCACCTATTAATTTTATCCAATTTCGCACATCAAGCAAATTGATTTTTAAAGGAGAGTTGCGGTCGTCAGCTCGACAACACGTGATTAATATCCTCAGTGATTGCCCTTGCATCTTAAAAAACCAGCAGTTGTGTCAAAAACCCATGATATAGGCTTTTTCACTTCTGTGTGGGGATATATAGCATTCAAAATAGAGAGTTGTCGTGGTAGTTACTATGCATTGAATAGGTACGAGCAATGCAGTGGAAATGCTCAGAAATTTTATTATTCCCATTTCTGATTTGGAATTTTACTTGCAATCAAATTTTCCTATTTAATAAACAGTCCCGACTTAGCTCTTACTCGTAACAAACTGATAAAAAATTGTTTTTTTCAGATTTATGTCCAATGTCCAATGCCCAATGCCCAAGGGATGCCAGTCGCCTACTGTCGCGGTCGAAGAAGGGCGCTGGCGCAACAATGCCCAATGCCCAAATTTCTAGACAGCTACATTAAAACGTAGAAACGCTATTTATCGCGTTTCTACGACAAAATCAGGTAGAGTTATATTGAATTATATTTTTATAACTATTTTTAAGTTCTATTTTTAGTTTTGGTGAAAACTGATAATTTGTGCTAAAAAGTTGGTCGTTCAGATTTGAAGGCTGTGCTTGGTTAAATCGTGCATCTGCATTCACAAAACGGAACTAGTTCATCTCATACCCTCGACAAACAGAAAAACAATATAGACTGGCGCTCTTGCTCTATGAAAGTAACTGTTCAGCAGGAAGATTTACAGCTTTTAGCGCAAATTTTACAGGCATGCTTGGGTGCAGAAGTTGCATCTGGTGAACTTTTCCAAGTCAAGTGTGCTGTCAAAAATGACCAGCTAATGATTTTAACTCAACACCCTCTAAGTGTGACAACCGATACCGAAAAACTTTTTGTGGTGCTTGAGCAAGCGTTGCAATCGCTACCACCTCCCAGGGAACAGCGAGTGCAATTTTTCTTGAGGGTAGATGGTGAAAAACTCCCTTATGCCAAACGGACTACAGATTTAAAAGCGAGGGGTACGGGGGGACAAGGGCGACGGGTGTGGGCGACGGGTGTACTCAGATATATTCTCCCCCTCTCCCCCTCGCCCCTTATCCCCACTCCCTGGGGGCACCCCCTTCCCCATCCCCCCCTCCTCTTCTGATGAGCCGTTCGACCCTTTGGCGGGTCTACCGGATTTGTCTTCTTATTCGTCATCTAAGCCGAAACGCAATCTCAAACCTATCTTGCTGGGTGCAGCTTTGGCGGTTATTGCTGTTTTAGGTAGCGGTGCTTACTTCTTGACTCGACCTTGTTTGATATTTGAGTGTAAAGAGATACATGCAGTTGAGGAGCTACAAAAGTCATTTCGGCAATTAACGCCCAATGCCAAATCCGAGCAAGAATTGCTGGCAATGCAACAGCAATTTGAGACAGTTGTTAAATCTTTGAAAACGATTCCCCTTTGGTCGCCGCAATATCAGGAAGCAGAACAATTGGCGGCAAATTTGTCTGGAAAGTCAGAAGAAATTAACCAGGTTGTAAAAGCTTTGCAAGCGGGAACATTGGCGGCACAAAAAGCTCAAGTTACGACAGGTAACTTAGAGGAATTGCAGGCTAGACAACAATTATGGCGGCAAGCGATCGCGCCTTTAGAAGTGATAAATTCTAATAGTGAATTGTCTGGACTGGCGCAATCGAAATTATCGCAGTATCGCGCTGGTTTGCAAGTTGTAAATCAGCAGTTAGTTGCAGAAGAAAAATGGTTGAAAAAACTAACAGCAGCAAAAGCTGTAGCGTTGGCTGCTACTAAAACAGAGGCGACTGCTAAATCTTTGGCGGACTTGCAAAAAGTCCAATCTACTTGGCAGGTAGCAGTTAATGCTTTGAATGCAATTCCCCAAACTAACCCAGGATATCAAGAAGCACAAAAGTTGCTGGCAGATTATAAACCGAAATTAGCAACAAGTCGCGATCGCGCAACTAAAGAACTTTTGGCAGCCAAAACCTATAACCAAGCCCTTAGGTACAACTGTATCGCCCCTTCCCTCCTTGTCTCCCCCCTCTCCCCCACACCCGTCGCTTTTTGTCTCCTTATCTAATTAACTGGGCGGTGGAGTTGAAAAACTGACGACACAAACCCTTGGTGAGTAAAAGTGTTGTTAACAAGTTGGCGAAGGCGATCGCAAAAATAATCAAAATTTCATAAGATACTGCATCAAGGGGTTTTACTCCACCTAATAACTGTCCGCTGGTGATTCCTGGTAGCCCAACCAAGCCGATTATTGTCATCTGATTGATGGTGGGAATCATTGCAGCCCGGATGGCGTCTTTGCGATACTGGGTAACTGCTTGCTGGGCTGTTGCGCCTAAACTAAGATGAGTTTCGATTTCCATCTGGCTGGAGTTAATTGTACTAACAAGACGTTCGCCAGCGATCGCCGCAGCATTCATCGCATTACCTAACAATATCCCCGCCAAAGGCACTATATACTGCGCCTCATACCATCTATCTGGTTGAATGATTAGGAAATTAGTGTAAAGCAGCGTCAGGACAGTACTAAATAACATTGAACCCCACACTAAAGGCAAAACTTGCGGTATTTTTTGAGTGATGCGGTTTCGTGCGACAATCGACGCAATCGTCAGCATTACTGCTAAAATCGCCAAAACTGCCCAAACGTTATCCAAAGCAAAGATGACATCTAAAACGTATCCTAATACCAGTAGTTGTAGGATGCTTCTTCCGGTAGCAAGGGCTAAGTTCAACTCTAACCCTAATTTTTCCCAGACTGATAAACCGATGGCTACACCCATCAATCCTACAGCTATAGCCAAATCTACCAAATCCAGCGCGATCGGCATGGATTCTCAACCTCCTGGGATTTTTTACTCACAACAGCCTACACTATTGGAACTTTGATTCGATGTGGTGGATCTTTAGTTGATATATATCACCTTTTCTGCAAGCAAATGGTAGCCGTACCGTTCAAAAAAACCTAAGTAAAACCCCATGCCTTAAGTATCCCAAACCACAGGATTTCCATCGCTTTTTGATTAACAATAAGCAAAAATCGACGGTCAAAATGCATCGCGTAAAGATTGAGGATTAGGGATTAGGAAAATTCTTCCCCAGTACCCAATACCCAATACCCAGTACTCAGTACCCAATCCCCATGCCCCCAATTGTATTTTTAAAATGAAATGAAAACTCATGATCCAAAGCGTTAATTCCATCCCTGCCTTTGATATCAAAAAGCAATACACCACCATTGAAGCAGAAGTGAGTGCAGCGGTTTTAGAGATTCTGGCTTCTGGTCGTTATATTGGCGGTCCAGTTGTTACAGGTTTTGAACAACAGTTTGCTGCCTATCATGGTGTAGCTGAATGTATAGCTTGTAACTCTGGTACTGATGCGCTTTACTTGGCGCTACGGGCTTTCGATATTGGTGCAGGTGATGAGGTAATTACCACACCTTTTACTTTTATCGCCACTGCTGAGGTAATCAGCGTCGTGGGTGCTAAACCGGTGTTTGTTGACATTGACGAGACTACCTTTAATTTGGATGTGCAGCAAGTAGCAGCGGCAATTACACCCAAAACAAAGGCGATTATCCCGGTTCATTTGTTTGGACAACCTGTGGATATGGCTGCATTGATGGATTTAGCCACAGCTAACAATTTGGTAATAATTGAAGATTGCGCTCAGTCCACAGGGGCAAGTTGGGGTGGGCAAAAAGTCGGAAGTATTGGACACGTCGGTTGCTTTAGTTTCTATCCAACCAAAAATCTTGGGGGTTGCGGCGATGGCGGGGCAATTACAACCAATGATTTAGTTACAGCTTCCAAACTGCGGATACTGCGGGAGCATGGTAGTAAACTTCGCTATATTCACGAGCAAACTGGAGTAAATAGCCGTTTAGATGTTATCCAAGCGGCTATTCTTCAAATTAAACTACGTTATCTCGATATTTGGAATAATCAGCGGCGGGAGATTGCAGCTCGTTACCAGCAATTCCTCGGTCATGTTCCCGGTATCATCACACCCCAAGAATTTCCTGGGGGTACGGGAGTGTGGAACCAATACACTATTCGTGTATTATCCGAGGGGCGAAATGGTTCTAGCGCCAAACATCGCGACTTGGTACGCAACCAATTGCTAGAGCGTGGTGTAAATACAATGGTTTATTACCCCGTGCCTTTACATTTGCAGCCTGTTTATGAAAGTCTGGGTTATAAACTAAGGCAATTGCCAGTAGCAGAGCAAACCTGCAATGAGGTTTTATCTTTGCCCATGTTCCCAGAACTTTCAGAAGAACAGCAAGACCAAGTGATTTACGCTTTGAAGGAAGTTATGAGTTAGGAGTTGGGAGTTAGGAGGCGCCCAGTTGGGAGTTGGGAGTTGGGAGTTGGGAGGCGCCCAGTTGGGAGTTGGGTGTGAAAGGAAGTTAGGAGGCGCCCAGTGATGAGTTATGAGTTGAAGAAAGTTGTTAATTCAAAATTCAAAACTCCAAAAACGAAGCTAAGAACTCAAAACTCTCAATTCCTAATTGGGCGCCTCCTAATTGGGCGCCTCCTAACTGGGCGCCTCCTAATTCCTAATTCCTAATTGGGCGCCTCCTAACTCCTAATTCCTAACTTTGCTTGTTGTTTCCAACGCTTCTACCAAGCCACGCACGGCGGCAATCATTGCTACTTCGCTATTGAGTTGATTGATGGCGGAACCAACACCAACTCCAGCCGCACCAGCTGCAATGGCAAGAGGTGCTGTAACGTTAGAAATTCCGGAAGCACACAATACTGGTACTGATACCACGCGGGAAATTTCATAAGCTGCTGCCAAAGTGGGAACAGCTTTTTCAATTAATCCCAAGGTTCCGGGGTGAGTTGGCTGGCTGCTGGTACCGCCTTCTGTTTGAATAATATCTGCACCGACTTTCACCAATTCTTCTGCTAGCTGTACCTGTTTATCCAGTGTCAGAATGTGGGGAACGGTAACAGATAAGGTGATTTCCGGTAAAAGTGCGCGGGTTTGGCGAGTTAGCGCCAATACTTCCTCAGCCTCAAAGCGGCGTCCTTGAGCATAGAATGAATCAAAATTCCCGATTTCAATTAAATCTGCACCTGCAGCCACAGCTTCTACAAATTTCTCAGGTTCTACTGCCGATACACAAATCGGTAAATTTGTCAAACTTTTAGCTAATTGAACTAAAGCGCGATCGCATGCGATATCAACAAAGGTAGCGCCACCGAGTTGGGCTGCTTTAACGGTAGCAGCAACATTATGCTCGTTGAAGTTATTCAAGCCGCTGATGACTTTAAGGACGCGGCGGTTGGCAAATGCACGTTGAAGTGTAGGATGCATTGTCATAGTTAATCTTGCAAAGCTAGGCAAATAACGATTATTCTACCGTTCTCTCGTTACTTCGTAAGGTGGGTGCTGCTCATTATTGTTGGATTTGTTGGGCTATGAAAGCTGAGAAACCCGGTTTTTCGAGAAACCGGGTTTCTGAAGCTGGCAATTTTCACGAATAGAAGCGAGGATTGCGATAGTTCTATTTTTGCAATACTGCTTCACGGTATCTGCCAAATTTTGATACTATTGTCGGCGCTAGCACTTACCAGTGTCTTGCCATCTGGATTGAAAGCAACGGCATAAACTCCACCAAAATGAGCTTTTAGGGTGGCTGGTTCCTCTCCTGTTTCCAGCTTCCAGATTTTTACAGTCTTGTCATCGCTACCAGTCGCAATTTTTTTACCATCAGGACTGAAAGCGATCGCATTCACATCGGCTGAATGTCCTTTAGCGTGCGGATTTCCTGTCCGGTGTTCAAATTCCACACTTTGATGGTTTTGTCATCGCTAGCACTGGCAAACATTTGCCCGTGGGAACTAATGGCGATCGCATTTACATCAGCTAAATGTCCTTGAATGCTGCGTATTTCCTGTCCTGTGTTCAGGTTCCACTCTTTGATAGTTTTGTCCTTGCTACCACTGACAAGAGTTTGACCATCTGGGCTAATAGCAACTGACAAAACTTGTGCTGAATGTCCCTCTAAGGTGCGTATTAATTGTCCTGTTTTCAGATTCCAAAGTTTGATGGTATGGTCGTAACTACCACTAGCTATAGTTTGACCATCCGGGCTAATGGCAATAGACTTAACAAAGTCTTTATGCCCTTCTAGAGTGTTTATTAGCTGTTCTGTTTTCAAATTCCAGACTTTGATGGTTTTGTCCTTACCCTCGTCCAAGCTCGACAATAGGTAAGCCAGGTGCCTTTGCAGCTAACTATTATCCTCCCTCAGCCTCAGATTTTCCGGCTGGTGACCCAGATGGCAAAGAGAATTTTCCTCCTCAAATCCAAATAAGTAGCGATGGTGAAGTTATAGGGTTTCCTAAGGCTTGAGAACCAGCGAGGGTCAGTCGCTTTGCGGCAATTCAAAATTCATAATTCATATTCAAAAATTCCCCCCTAGCTTTAGCTATGGGGCTGGAAACAAGCAATAAATTTTGTTTGATTCCGTAGCTAGAAGTCTGGAGGCATGGAGGCATGTACCTTCAGTCATCAATTCAAAATTATTTCCCCCTTGAATTTTGAACTGGGAATTTTGAATTTTGAATTAAAATGACATGAGTTCGAGAAAAACTGAAAAATGGCATTGAAAGCCACAGTTTGAAGTTTGAAGAAATAGCTGTAGGCTGGGTTGAGATTATGAAACCCAGCCTATAAATTCTGGGTTAACTTTTACAAACACTTGATATTTCTAGGACTTACTTTTGAGCAGGAAATACCAAACATGAGGTATGGGTTTCAGGCATTCAAACTTGATTTTTCGATAATTTTTTAGTGATCGCACCGATCTGAAGGTAGTCGCCAAAAGTCTGAAACGACCAAATTTTCTTAATACACAAGATGATAAATTTGTACAGTGCGTAAGTCCTAATTTCGAGTAATATCAAGTTCGGATAAACACTTCTAATAAACATAGAAGTGAAAAAGTTCATATAAAATGGGTACTTGCTAAAGAGGAAAGTCAAATAGATACAGGCAAACGCCTTATTAGCTATCCTTAAGATAAAATTGCTAATGGCTTTTTTTGAAATAGACATTTCCAATAATGAATGTGAAACCCTTGTCCCACTTGGACTGAAGTTTAATTTCTGAAGATGTCTAATAATGGGCGATCGCTCTCGGAATTTTTTGGATACATTTGTATCAAGCAGACCCCCAAAATCATTCCTCAATGCCAACAAAAATCAAATGTGTAACTGCCAGCCCTGTACCGATATCAAATCAAAGGAAATCATAAAGGTGGTGGCAGTTTAGAAGACTTACCTAAACATCTACAAATCAGAGACATTCCTTATCTAGTTATCAAATAGATCAAACTACATTCCGCCCTTGGAATTTTCAAGTCGTACTCCGAAATATGATATTACAGCAAAATTACTGCTTAAGAGTCACGATTGTACACTACTCAATGTCGATTAAAATCGTCTAATTGCTGATTTTTCGAGCTAGAAATACAAAAAAGCCAGGGAAATACTTATTTTCCTGCAATCGTTCCCTGGCAATATCTCGATAGGTAATTTCTTCTTCCATCAATTTTTCAACAGAATTAATAGGTTGGAAACGGTTAATTGAGGTAGAAACTAACTCCATGGACGATTCTTGGAGAATTGGCAACATTTCTGCTAGGGTATGCTGAGTTTCGTGGGGGTGAAGCACTTGGTCGCGAAACCAAGATATCAGGTGTGTCTCATCCTTGAGTGGGTGTAACTCCCGGTATCGAGCCAGCATTTCTTTCTCTGTAACCCCACGCTTTTTCATTTCCTGGAAGTGATCGAGGAAGGGTTGTCGCCCGTACTTGTGGTACAAACCAATCATGACGTGACCACCGAGAGGCACGAAGTCCAAACAAATCCGCCGCACCGCTGCTTGACAATTGTCGGTATGGTGGAGAACACCCAGAGAAACGACCACATCAAAAACAGTTTTGAGTTGATAAACAAAAAGGTCTGCTACCTCGAAAGTGGTGGTGAGTTTCATAGCTTGAGCAACTTCTTTTGCCCGTGCGATCGCTACTGGGTTGAAATCAAGTCCTAAAACACAGGATTTATAGTAAAAACTGATGGCATTACTCATCCAACCTGTCCCACACCCGACTTCCAAAACCGATACCCCCTTCCCTAACAACGGTGGAAGGACTGGATAGGCGGAAACGGAATCTCTAGTACGAATTGCCTTAACCTGGTTCTCTACAGAATCCTGATAGTTAAAAGGTAAGGATTTGTAAAATTCGAGAACGTCATGATTAGCGAAAGTCTGTGTCTCCATAGTTTGCTCTTCCCTAATGTTGTGTTCCTATCAACAGCCTGGATTTAACTCAATTGAGAACTGCTGAAGGATTGACACTTTTACTCCTACAGCTTCTATTTTTAGAAAAAAAACGGGAACCCGTGCAATTATATATTCATTCCTTGATGCTTAATCAAGCTCAAAAGCATCCTTATAGTCTTTCGCCAGAGACATATCCTGCTCCTCTTTGAACAAAATACAATTTTCCACAACCAGCAAGTCTAAATCTGTTCCCATAAAGCATGAAAAAGCATCTTCCGGCGTGCAGACAATGGGTTCACCTCTGACATTAAAGCTGGTATTCACCAAAACAGGGCAGTCGGTACGTTCTTTAAACGCGCTAATTAACTTGTGGTAACGTGGATTTGTATCAGCATGGACAGTTTGCACACGCGCCGAATAATCGATATGGGTAACGGCAGGGATGTCAGAACGGGGCACGTTCAGTTTCTCAATACCAAACAACGCCTCCTGTTCTGCTGTCATGGGACGCTGCAATTCTTTCTTCACCTCCGCCACCAGCAGCATATAGGGACTTTCTCTATCCAACTCGAACCACTCTGATACATCCTCGGAAAGCACAGAAGGTGCAAAAGGGCGGAATGATTCACGAAACTTTACTTTCAAATTTAGCTTCTTTTGCATCGCTTCCGAGCGTGGATCAGCCAAAATGGAGCGTCCACCCAATGCACGGGGTCCAAATTCCATCCTTCCTTGGAACCAACCCACTGCTTTTTCTGCTTCCAGAGCATTCACAGTTTCATGAATAATGCCTTCTTCACTCAGGGTATGGAACACAGCACCGACTTTTTGTAAGCGTGCTTCACATTCTTTTTGACTGAAGTAAGATCCGAGGTAACTGCCTTGCATGGAGTCTTTGCCGGGAACAAGCGATCGCGGTTGTTCAGCATGAAGATAATGTGCTGCCAAAGCTGCTCCCAATGCACCTCCTGCATCACCGGCGGCAGGTTGAACCCAAATCCTTTCAAATGCGCCATCCCGAACTATTTTGCCATTGGCAACACAATTTAACGCGACTCCACCAGCCAGACATAGATTGCCGTGAGGACTTTCTTTTGCCAGGTTGCGGGTTATCCGCAATACTATCTCCTCCGTCACACTCTGTACGGAAGCTGCCAAATCCATGTGTCTTTGTGTCAGATCGTCTTTTGGAGTGCGTGGTGATCCCCCAAAAAGCTCGTCAAACCTCTCATTGGTCATCGTCAAACCAGTACAGTAATTAAAATACTCCTGATTAAGTCGAAAACTCCCATCATCTTTCAAATCCACCAAATGCTCTAAAATCTTTTCAGCATATATAGGTCGTCCATAGGGTGCCAAACCCATGACTTTATATTCGCCAGAATTCACTTTAAAGCCGGTGTAATAGGTAAATGCGGAATAAAGCATTCCCAGCGAGTGGGGAAAATGTAGCTCTTTAGTAATTGTTAACTGGTTGCCTTTGCCTTGTGCAACCGTAGTTGTTGCTGATTCACCTACACCGTCTAGAGTTAGTACCGTAGCTTCTGCAAAAGGTGATGGGAAAAAAGCACTGGCTGCATGGCTAAGATGGTGTTCGGAAAACAGTAAACGTTTGGCATCGAACTTACCAAAGGTATAGAGCGCATCAAGAATATTACTTTTTTGATATAGCTTACTTGTTAACCAAAGCGGCATCGCTTTGGCAAAAGAAGTATACCCTTTCGGGGCAAACCCCAGATAGGTTTTAATCAGACGATTAAATTTGCGAAGTGGCTTTTCATGAAAAACAATATAATCTAGGTCGTCTATTTGTGCGTTAACCTGTTTGAGACAGTCAGCGATCGCGTGGAAAGGAAAACGCAAGTCATGTTTGACACGGGTAAAGCGCTCTTCTTGGGATGCTGCACTAATCTTTCCATCTACTACAATTGCGGCTGCACTGTCATGGTAAAATGCTGATATCCCAAGAATTTTCATCACAATTACCTCTGCTTCGTCATATATTTGCCATGAGGAACCAAGGTGGTACGCTCGATCCAATAACTTTGGACCTCCGGCTTGATATTTAGTTGGATGATGTCAATTCCCAAAACGCGAGAAAAGAAGGCTGTGGGACTGACAATGGTGTAGAACAATATCGCTAAAAGCAGTTTCAATCCTATGCTCAGGGGTGGCATCAACAACCAATAAATTGGATACAGAATCTCTGGATAGAGGACGGTAATAGCTGCAAAAATAGCAGCGGCAATAGCTAAACTGAGAGTATAGGGCAGCACTATACTGCACAACAATGTTATTATTACCATGACAACACCAAAGCGCTTTATGTGTAGCAGGCGATTTGGGTTTTTTTGTACATCTAACAGAGCGTCGCTGACAGTTTTTTGGCTGCTATTACTGCTCACAATGCTTTTCCTTTCTTTAGTGTTGCTAATGAAGAGGAATAGAGTTCTTGAAGGCGTAAAAAACACGCTTCAGCATATTCTTTGGTTGGCTGAATACCTGGGTGCAGCATATCACGCGCCAGACCAATTCCTGGATTTTCTTTGTATTTTTCGGTGAGGATGCCAAGTCCTGGTGAAACTAACTTGTCCGCATGAATCAAATGTTTCATTGGTTCAAATACCGAAACATCAAAGGTCGAAAATAACCACATTACCCCAAATTGTTCACATAGCGCTTCACAAACTTTATAGTTTTTGAACAGATTCAGCGGGTTGTTATAGTCACTTAGGAGTTGCTCATGAGCGTTGAGGATAGCTTTTCCTTCCCAGTCTCGACGATCGTTCCAACCAACTATATGGTTTGACATACAGTGAAATAAGCGACCATTGTCGCCAATATACTCACGTCTTGCCATACCGGGTGGAAATGTCAGCAAAACTATATCCGGTTTCAAAATCAGCAAAGCTGAGATCAATGTGCGAGTCATGTAATCTGCACTTCCACCACCCATCCCTAAATTCCAGTTAATCACGGGACGGTCAAGGTAACTTTGCAACAGTTCTTTGAAGAGGGCAGGATAAGTTTTTTCTTCCGGTAGACCTGTGCCAAAGGCATCACTAGAGGCTACTGTTACGACATGTACTGCATCATCCTCAACTTGGTTACGCAACTCAAATTCCGGACAACGATAGCCATAACTATTGATGCGATAAATTATATCTTCGGGACCGAAAACCGGATGTGGTTTTTTTTTATATTCCTTTTCTTGATCGCTGCCAAACCACTTTAGTTCGCTGTTGCCATACACCTGTGTTACAGGTGTAGAGGGCATTTTTTCTGGTGCAAAAAGATAGGCTGATTCTTTGCAGACTCCTGAATTCATGAGCGTTAAGTTAGATAAACAAAATTAATTTATTCTATGTTGAAAATTCATCAAAATATTGACCTATCTACCCTCCCAATTTAGCAATTATATCCCTGTTAACTTTTATGTAACCCGGTTCTATAGACACAAAGTGCTTGCTCAATAACAAATGTGCTTTAGGCAGTTTATGGAAGGGAATTGATGGATACAAATGGTGTTCTGCATGAAATGGCATATTCCACATCCGAAATCCCATAGGTAAAAGCGTTAGTGTTGTGCCCGTATTCGTCAGGGGGTTACTGTCAAAAGTGCAACCTGTATGTTCTGCTATCAGAATAAAACGCATAATAGGCTGTTCCACAAAGAGCGGCAGCAACCAATAAAGCACAACAAACCAAGGCTGACCTACTAACACAGAAAGGGCGAGCGCAGCTTTTATTTAAAAGTGTGGATAAATGAATGGATCATCATCCTGTTCCTTTTTCGCTTTTTTCTTGCGAAAAATCATAGATTGGAGATATAGCATATACTTTTTGACCGACTGCCAAAACTTTTTCATAATTCTCTTTTCTTGAACTGTAAGTCTATTCCTAATTTTTCTACAAAAACTTAGCTGAATATATTAATTTTTGTATGACATTTCTTGTTCCAAACTACTTCTGTCAAAGGGAATTAAAACTTTAGACACTCAAATCGGTGTTACACCATTTTTTGGCATCCACATATTTCGGTCAAGTCTAATAATCGTGTGAGGTTAAAGGATTAAGTGACGAAACGCTCAAATAACCCAATTCTTCCAACTTGTTTAAAACCTTAGTTACGCTTTCAGTAACGCTCTCTTTATCGGTTCTACATTCAACTTCCGGAAAAATGGGTGATTCGTAGGGAGCATCAATACCAGTAAAATTCTTGATTTCTCCAGTTCGTGCTTTTTGATATAGCCCCTTCACATCTCTCTGTTCGCACACTAACAATGGCGCATTAACATAAACCTCGATAAAATCTCTTATCAAGTGTCGTACTTCTTCTCGAATAGCGCGATAAGGAGAGATAACCGAAACCAATACAATCACATCATTTCTAGTGAGAAGGTGAGCAACAAAGCCAATACGGCGAATATTCTCATCCCGATCATTTTTGCTGAAACCTAACCCTTTTGTCAAGTTCTGGCGTGCTACGTCACCATCTAGAACTTCAACTTTGTATCCTTCGGTTCGCAAATATTTTTCTACATTTTCACAGATAGTAGTTTTACCCGAACCGCTCAATCCTGTTAACCAAACTGTCACACCGCGCTGTTGCTGATTTTTTTTCATTTTTTAATACCATCATTACTTGTTATTATCCAAATAATTACGTAAAAAAATAAGCCCAGTATTTTTCAATTTTAATTATTTCATGTTTTTTACATATAGATGCAATCAAATACATAAATCTGTGACTAGCATTCAAACTCGTTATTTAGAAACAGACTGTAATCGGGCTTGAAAAATGTAGACAAACTCAAAAATCGTGCCATTATCAATATAAATGCGGTTGGCACTTAGCAATTCTTGAAAGTATTCAGGATAAAGCTCGAAGTAGTGATATTGCTTACACTTCACAGTTTGACTAATAGGCTCAGTATACTCATAGCCGAGTTCAGTCATCAGCTGCATTGTTTGCTCAAGGCTAATCCGGGAAGAAGAGGAGAACTGTATTGTTCCTTCAGGTGTCAACCAATTGGGTGCTTGGCGAAGCATCGTATCAATAGGACTCCTTCCGTCTTCTCCAGCACGACTATACAGGGGAATCTTGTCCCAGGCTGGAGTTGATGGTAAGTTAGCAACGATGAAATCAAAGCGGATATCTTGAGGAATTGCTTCAAATAAGTTACTTTTCAACGCAATAATTTCTTCGGAAACACCGTTGAGGTCTGAATTATATTGAGTGGCTGCAATATAGTCTTCGTGTAAGTCAACGGCATAAACTTGTTTAAAACCTCGTTTGGCTAAGGCGATCGCCAATATCCCCGTACCACATCCTAAATCTAGAGCAGTTGTTCCGCTACATTCCAAGTTTTGTAGCAGAAATTCTGTATAACCCTCAGATGGTTCTGCCATATTAGGAAATATTTTAATTTTTATGGTGTGATCACCAATATCAAAATATTTCTCTGACTGTATTGTTTCCATTTAATCACCCTCAAGTATTGTTTATAATTGGTGAGAAATTTTTTCCTCTATTGGCTTAACAGCAGATTGGCTAGATTTAGCTATATATATCCCCACTGAAATTACAGCAAACGCCAGAAAATTAGATAAATTTACCTTTTCTGAAAAAATTATCCAAGCGGCGATCGCGGCAAAGAGGACTTCCAATGGAACAACTAAAGAGATAAATCCTGAAGACACCCTTTTGATGCTATACACCAAAAGTCCTTGACCTAGCCCTTGGCAAATAATAGCTTGAGCAATAACTGCAAGCCACCCAATTAGCGAATAGGGAAAAAATTTATCTCCTGACAACAGGAAAAGAGGTAGGAACAACACAGAGCCAATCCCGCAGCGCCATAACATGATAGTTGTAGTATCTAATTTAGTTCGCAGTTGCTCCACAATCAAAAAGAAAATGCTAATCGACATTGCCGAGATTAACGCGGCAGTATCACCTTGTAGGTTGCTATTAGCAATTTGAAAATCGTTCAATCCAATGGCAATTACTCCGGCGATCGCTAATACCATTCCTATTAAGAATTTTTTGTCATAGCGCTGACCGAATACTAGCCATCCTAACAAGGGTGTGAACAATACATTAAAATTACGCAGGACAGTAGCATTGGCTACGCTAGTCTGAGTTAACGACCAATTCCACAGAAGTAACCCAACAGATGCAATACCTGCCGCAGCTATCAATAGTCCTACCCTCCCAGTTGTATAAGTTTCCTGGTGGTCTGTTGGCTTGTCAGAAAGTCGGTTGCGTGTAGAGTTTACTCCACTCCATAACCCAAAGGCTAGAGTAGCAATCCAGAGACGATTAAATCCTGTGGCGATTGGGCTGATTTCGGCTTCGCTTAATCGGATCAAGATTCCTGCCATAGATAAGCAGACTATGGCTACAAATAATGTAGCAAAGACAAGTACATTGCTTGTTGTCTGTAATTCTTGCTTTGGTAATTCCAATTGATTTGTCATTGTTACCCCTAACAAGAATTTGTGAAAATTGCCAATACACGACTCGATTACCTAAGTAAATTCACCGTATTATACAGTGCTTAATGGTTAGCACTTAGCAGTATTGCACAAAAGAGGAATCTAGCAGTTTAAGCCTTGCCATCTTTATTTTGTCATCTGCGTTTTTTTGTTTAATTGACTCATATCTTGCACCTATCAGTACAAACCATGAGAAAATAAAAAGATACGCGATAAAGCTACCTTATTTTTATGAGTTTTTATCGCTAAATCAAGGGTCTTGGTTTTATGCTGAGTTATTAAAATCCATCAAGTTTTATTGGTGCAAGATGTGAGTTGACAGACTTCTGTATACTACTGAAGTCAGTTAGTCAATTTTGAGACGATATTGCCATAATTTTTCATAAAATGGCAGGCAATCTTCAAAAACTGCCATTAGCTCATCAGGCAAGCTTATTTCTTTTTCTTTATATGGTATAAAGCCAGTAGATTGTTTAATATTTGAGTACCATGTGGTATCGGGTAATTCGCCAGTCCACAGCCAAGGAAAAGGATTATTTGACTCTTCTGTTTTCTTTTGCAGTTCTGGCTCCCAACTTAGCATTTTTTCCGAAAAATTCAGTCCGAGTTTGCTGCATATGACACTCAAAAAACCTTGAGGATTTTTTAGCAAGTCATTTGCATCAACAACTAAAGGAGTCTCTCCAGTTAATGATTCAATTTCTTGAAAGAGATTCCAAAGGGCTTCCATGCCAATTTCATCTTTAGTTACTACTTGACATTCTTTTTTATAGGATAGGATAATTTTTTTGGGGTTTCTAATTAAAAAAAAGTTCTTTAAAGACTTGAACCAGCCTCTTTCGTAATCTGGGAGAATATGCTTCGCCATATGCTTTTGGAATGAAAAATACAGCCCATCTGATAATTCACTGGTAATCAGTTGAATTACTTTTTGATAGTCAATTTCCCGGTGAGCAATTACTGCTTCCCTTTCCGGATGGTCGAAAGCGTGCTTCAATAGATATGAAGCATAAAAAGGTTCGTCGAAAATTATACATTTATCTAGCTGCTCAAAAGACCGTGTAATTAAGGTAGAACAGCTTCTAGGACAGCTCCACATCGCTATATGTTTGGTCGTTGGCACAGTATTTACTGTTAATAGAATTAATCAAATTTCTTGTTGATTCTACAAAACTTTTAGAGGATGCCTGACAATTTGTTAGTGTTGTATTCAATACTTGTAAATCACCCTTAAAAAGCGGAACTTTGAAATAATTTTCCCCCTTTTTAAGAGGGCTAGGCGGATCAGGCGTAATATTTAATACTTCTCAGACATCCTCTTAGGATTGCTATATTGCTATATAGTCCTAAGTAGCTAGAAACTAGGTTTAGGGATAACATCTACGATTAAAACATGCTCCGCACTATAAGTCGAGTACCAATTTATTTCTTTTTTTAACGTATATTTTATAAAAGTTTTATAAAAGTAATACTAATTAATGTCCGTGGCTTCTCCAGTAGTTTTTGAATGCCCCTGATTCGGAAATATACCCCCATTTGTCGATCGGAAAACGATTGATAATAAATCTTTAACAGGTAGGTTCAACATGAAGTGCAAAAAATGGTAATTTGGTGTTGAATTAATTTTGCATGGGTGAATAGCAATAGAAACCTACATAGGACTTACGCACTGTACAAATGGGACATGATGTGTAGGAACGGAATTTGGTCGTTCAAGGCTTTTGACAATTACCGTCAGATGGGTGGCGATCGCCAAAAGATCATCGAAAAATCAGGTTTGAATGCTTGAAATTCATACCCCATATTTGGTATTTCCTGCTCAAAAGTAAGTCCTACTACAAACACAAAATAAAAATGCCTAAGTGGCTTCTTGCTCCTGCCCAATGGTTTCTCAGTCATAAAAACTTGGTGTGAGTCTTAGTAATACAGGAGAATTGCAGTGCTTGAAAAGGAATCTTTGATCGGCAATCAAATCAAAGCTTTACAAAAAGGAACGAACCCAAATTACAACGAAGAATATGGATTAGACGAGATGGTTGCAGTTGGCAAACAGAGCGGAAGCCGACTCGAATATGTGTTTGAAGGGTCTTATAACGGCAAAGTCTACTCAGAATACGACAGCATTTGGCAGGATTTCGATTTGTTGCCTCTACAGAACAGAAGCAACATAATTTCCCTGGGAGAGGGAGCAAGTGAGCTAATAGAGTTTGAGGAACTCAGCCCATTGCTCAATGGAGCAAAGCTGTATATGCTCATGGATAGTGAAAAAAATCCGACTGGTACTTTCAAAGACCGGGAAGCGTCCCTGATCCTCAGCCGCTGCAAAGAGCAGGGATTAGACAACCTAGTATTCTATTCCACTGGTAATACTGGTAGAGCCTATACACATTATGCTGCTCATTTGGGACTGACCACATATTTCTTCATGCCGGGAAAATGTCATTACAAGAACACCCGGCACATCAAAAAGAACAAAAAAAATTACATCATCTACGTTGATGATTACTACCCGCAGATTAGCCCCTATTCCAAGCGGTTTGCCAAAGATAACGGTCTCGTGGCGATCGCTCCTCTGCACGATCGCACCGAGCCTTATGCCACGGTAGCATACGAGCAGTTTCGGAAAATGCCAAAATGCGACTTCTTCGTGCAAACTATTGCCAGTGGTATGGGTCCAATTGGTTTCTTGCGCGGGCATAACAACCTAGTTAAATTTGGTTTAGAGCGCAAAGAAGACATCCCTCGGATTGTCTGCATTCAATCAAGCGAAATGAGCGTGATGTCCCATGCCTACAACAGCGGACGGACGGCCCTAACGCAAGATGACCTGCCGAAAACCTTTGCCGATAATTTATTTGAGCCGACTCTCAATTCCACCAATCCGGTAAATAATTATCCCGATCTTTATAATTGCCTCCAGGAATCCAACGGCATCATCACCGATGTAGATATCAACTATGTAAAAGAAAAAGCACAGCCCCTTGTAGATGCTTTCAAAAATAGGGGACTAAGCCTGAGAACAGATGTAGAACAATCTAACCTCATCGGCTTTGCTGGCTTGATTCAACTGGCAGAAAAAGGCGAGTTCAAGAAAGACCAGACGATAGTAATGCTCTCTTGTGGGAAAGGTAAAGATGTCTCAACCGAGTTATACGAACCGGATGCATGGGTCAGCCCTCAAAAAGACGATCCGGTAGAGTTAAAGCAAAAACTCGACGCCCTTTAAATAAATGTCAGTAAAACGCCAAGCAACCCCATAAAAAATGTCTAATTCCTACTGACTGTTGGAACACAATTTTCATGATGATCAAAAGCAACAAGAAAACTGCTTTGGTAACAGGGGGTGGCAAAGGAATCGGACGTGCTATTTCCCTAAAGCTAGGATCTCTAGGATACAATGTCGCTGTTAACTATCTGAGTGATTCTCACAGCGCAGAAGTGACTGTTGAAGACATCAAAACTATGTCGGGGACAGCAATGTTAGTCTGTGCGGATGTTTCAAACTCCCAAGAAGTAGGATTGATAGTCAAACAAGTCGATGCTGCTTACGGTGGCGTGGATGTCCTGGTGAATAACGCTGGAATTAACATTGACAAACCCTTCCTAGACATGACTGATGAAGAATGGGATCGGGTAGTTGATATTAATCTCAAGGGAGCTTTTCTGGTGTCTCGTGAAGTCTCCCGACTGATGAAAGCAAAACAATTGCAGGGAAACATCATTAATATTGCAGCAACCACAGGAATTGCAGGTAGAAAGAATGGAGTAAACTACTGTGCATCGAAAGCCGGACTTTTAGTGATGACGCGCTGCTTGGCTAAAGAACTTGCTCCTGATATTCGGGTGAATTCTGTGATTCCGGGTTTTACCCGCACAGCAGAAACCATCGAACGGTTCCAGTTAGATACCCAAGAAGAATACGAACTATCAAAACGACAAATTCCCCTAAATCGATTGGGAAAACCGCAAGAAGTTGCGGCTTTGGTGGCATTTATTTTGTCTGAAGAAGGAGCTTACATCAACGGACAAAAATTTATCGTTGATGGTGGAGAATACATGGTGTGAATTATCTGAGAAATTTACAAAACCTTGTAGAAGAACGAGTGCTACCCTTAGTAGCAAACACCCCATTGTCTTGGACAAAATCCGATGGAACGCCAGTCAGTTCAGTGGATCTGGCAGTGCAAAAAGAACTTATAGCAATTATCGAAGAAAAATATCCCGACCATCGTATTTTGTATGAAGAAGGAGAGCCAAAACATTGCTTCAAACCGTCAGATTTTACCTGGGTTATTGATCCGATAGATGGAACGGCAAATTTCCTAGAGGGAAAAAAAGAGTATAGTATTGCGATCGGTTTGATGAAAGGAAATGAATTTCTGGAGTCCCTGGTCATATTTCCTGCTTATGGCGAAAGTTTTTATGCTGCCAAGGGAGAAGGAGTCTACCGTAACGGCGAAATAATGCCTGTATTAAGACCGAACCCGGAAGAAAAAGAGATTGTTTTTTGTTCCCGAAGCTATTCAAACGCTCAAAATAGAGTGGTTGGCTACAAGCCGACCTTCTATCGGTGTGCTACCTATAGTGTCCGGCAGGTTTTAACAGGCAAGGCATTAGCCTTTCATGCTGCTAATACCATGCTCTATGATGTCGGTCCGATTTCACATATTGCCAGTGAAACTGGTATTGAGTGTTTTTCCGGGGTCGATCAGGTAATAAGCTACCGTGCCGATCTAAAACGCATTCCGATTTTTCTGGCTGTATCTCCGATAGTTTCCCGACAACTGCGCCACTTGATTCTGAATGAGTCGGAATCATAGCTGGTGTTTTAGGTAGTGATTAGTTGATTCTCGTTGCAAAAATTAATAGGGATTTTTGACAAAAAAAACAACTCAAGTGTCACAAGAATTCTGAAATTTACAAGGTTGGTGCTGTGAGAAAAACTATTATTGTTGGTAACTGGAAAATGTATAAAACCCAGGCAGAGTCCTTGGAGTTTTTGCAAGCATTGATACCCCAAGTGCAGACAACTGCCCCGGAGCGGGAAATAGTTTTGTGTGCCCCCTTTACTGCTTTGGGCATAATGTTTAAAAATCTAGATGGTAGCCAAGTGCGACTCGGTGCCCAAAATGTCCACTGGGCAGATGCAGGGGCATATACCGGAGATATTTCTGGTTCGATGCTCGTAGAAATCGGTGTGAAGTATGTTATGGTTGGTCACTGCGAATGTCGTCAATGTTTATGTGAAACTGACGAAATTATTAATCTCCGCCTGAAAGCAGCTCAACGCCACGGTTTGACCCCGATTCTCTGCGTGGGCGAAACCAAAAAACAACGGGATGCAGGCGAAACGGAAAAGATCCTCATTAATCAGTTGAGACAAGCTCTAGTCGATGTCGAGCGCAGTAATTTGGTCATTGCATACGAAGCCATTTGGGCAATTGGTACTGGACACACCTGTGAACCATCACAAGCAAATCAAATTATTAGTTTGATGCGCGAGCAATTGGATAATAAAGATATACCGATTCTATATGGCGGCTCCGTCAAAACCAATAACATTGATGAAATTATGGCTCAAAGCGAAATCAATGGTGTCATGGTAGGTGGAGCAAGTTTAGATCCAATCAATTTTGCGCGGATCGTCAACTATCGTCAACTATAGGTAATTTTGGGTATTCCCTAAAATAATTGGCGCTCCTGTGACTACAGCACCGATTATTTTAAGGCCATTCTACGACGAGTGCGTTGTGTCCACGACCAGAAATCTGGAATCTTGATACAAAACTTTACATTAAAAAATATATTAACTCTATGATGGTGCGATCGCATCAACACAACATAATACCTTCCATCCAATGGATATAGCTTATTTCTTTATTCATACAGGCTTGAATATAGCGGATTTTGTCTATTAATTTATCACGCCATTGTTCGGGAATATCTATTAATTGAATAATCAGATAAGCAATGAGACTGTCATAAATTTGTATGGTAATACCATTCACATTTTTAGTGATAAATGCCATCGAAAACGAGAACAAGAGAGCTTTGGGATAGGCTAAAGTTTGAATTTCTCCGTTAAAATTCTCAGTTACAGTTTGAAAAAGGGTTTCAAGGCTCCAACGATTAGGATACAACTCAGCTATTTTTGCTGCATTAGCGTGACTCGCATGTAAGTTGGTCAAAATTGCGATTTTTCATTCTTTGTCTCGTGTTGGCTTGAACAACTTAAGCACAACTCGTCGGCATTTTAGAAGATTCCCCTCGTCACAGATTTCGACTTCCTGCTCAAAAATATTTCCTGTATCGGTTTGACCCAAAGCCTTTAATTCGCTCATTTATTTCCAACCTCAAGACCCATATTGACGAATCGCAAAGAAAGCTTTTTGGTTTGCAATCGTGAAGATAAATTTGGCTGTGCAGAAATTACGGTCTCCAATCCAAACATCGTTTGGTTATACACCAGACAGTACATCATTAAATAAACTACGCTCCTGGGCATGACCATCTTGACAAAGAATGATATCTATTACCAGTTTCGATAGTCGGTCTAATAGGACTATCGCTTTACCTGGTAAAGCCTTACCTGCAAATAAACGAATTGCATCTAATCGATGAACTGTGGCAGCCAAACAAGTACCATCGACAATTTGGAGTTGATATCCAGGTAGTGGATTTGGCTGTTCTCCTTTCATTATTTGAATTAGCGATCGCAAATCGCTAGCTGTTTCTTTTACTAATGCTTGACTCACAGCGAGTTCTACACCGCAGAGCTTTTTATATAGTGCTGTGGTGCTAACAATCAAGTTTGCTCCCCTAGCTTTATAGGCTGCATGAACCGCCAACTGAATTCCACATACAACCAAACTCATCAAATCAACTTGGCGATGAATTTAGTAATTCTTGCTGGTGTTGTACTTTCGCGTGGGTTTCAAATAATTTATCCATCCCCTCCGGGGCAAATACACGCTGCATTAATTCTTGTGCCATTACACTTACAGGACTTTCTTGCACAAATTGCTCAAAAATGGAGGATAGCATCTTGACACCCAAACTCGTCCAATATCTTGAGGATACATCGAAGTTGTAACTCACATTCCATACTGGGAAAGGGTTTCAGATATCAAAGTACTAGTTCATTTGTTCGCGTTGAAAGGGCTGGCATTGCCCACCCTACGTTAGTTTTGTCAATAGCGTGAGTATCAAAATAGACAATCCAAAATTTCAAATCCTTTCATCGAAAATCTCAAATCTCAAATCCAAAATTGGTATGGCAAACTCTGTGTCAACGCCCTTCTATCATAAAAATATAAGGAAAATATAAAGTCGCCAGATTTTAATAGCACAATTCACGGCACAATTCACGGCATAATATGGGCAGTATTTGGGAAATCGATTTTTACTCGCGTCCAATCTTGGACGAAAATCAAAAAAAGGTTTGGGAAATGTTGGTGTGCGAGAGTCCTTTGGATACCAACACAAAAAGTGATTCTTTGTTTCGCTATGCTCAATATTGTCCCAGCACTCAGGTAAATTCGGGTTGGTTGCGGACGGCGTTGCAGGAGGCTATTAATAAAGCCGGAGAAGCACCGATCAGAATTCGCTTTTTCCGCCGCCAAATGAGCAATATGATTACTAAAGCTTGTCAGGATGCGGGTATTCCAGCGCAGGCTAGCCGTCGCACTTTGGTTCTTAACCAATGGCTGCAAGAACGGATGGAAAATGTGTATCCAAAAGAACCTGGGTATCAAGGAGGGACAAATCCTTCAGTTCGTTTGGATAGTCCTTTACCCCAACGTTTACCAGATGCTTTGGAAGGACAAAAGTGGGTATTTGTTAGCTTGCAAGCTGCGGATTTTGCGGATATGCCGGAATGGGAAATCGGCTTTGGCGAATCTTTCCCCCTTGATTTGGCGCAAGTTTCCCCAGAAACCCCGATTCCTGGGGTATTGATTTTTTCATCCAGGGCGTTACCGATCGCAGGTTGGATGTCTGGTTTGGAATTGGCTTGGTTGAAATTTGATAATAATCCCCAAGGGGCGAGATTGGTTTTAGAAACTGGTGCGACTGAAAGCTGGATTTTGGAAAATATCAAAAATCCCCAAATTCTGGCACAAGCTAAAGATTTTGAACAAGCCAAGCAAAAAGCTAATGGTGTCCATTTTATCGGCGTGCAGTCCGATCCCCAAGCGGAATCTTTTGCTGGATTTTGGCTGTTGCAGGAGGTCAATCTGCCGTAAATTGGTTTGAGTTAGAAGTTAGGAGTTATGAGTTAGGAGTTAATAATTCATAACTCATAACTCATCACTCATAACTTTTTCCTATTATGGTGTCTGAAAATTTACCACAGGATACATTAGCAGAACATCTGCTGGAACTAGCCATTAAGTTGGGGGCTGATGCTGCTGAAGTGTATCAGTCGCGATCGCTTTCTCGACCTGTTTTTTTTGAGGCGAACCGTCTCAAGCAATTAGAAACTAGTCAATCTCTTGGTACTTCGCTGCGTCTGTGGCGTGATGGACGTCCTGGATTAACGGTAGCTTACGGTTTTGTGGAACCGCAAGTTTTGGTGGAACGCGCCCTCGCCCTTAGCGAATTAAATCAACCGGAACCTGTGGAATTAAACAGCAATTCTCAGCCGTCTTACCCTGATTTGGGTGAAGATGTGCCGATTGAGGTTTTGGTAAATTGGGGCAAACAAGCGATCGCCCTCATCCGCGATGTCTACCCGGAGGTTGTTTGTACGGGTGATTGGGAATGTGATGTGGAAACTACTAGGTTAGTTAATTCTCAAGGTTTAGATTGTTACTACACTGATACGACTCTCAGCGGCTATGTTTCTGCTGAGTGGGTCAGAGGTGACGATTTTTTAAGTGTTTCCGACGGGCAAACCCAAAGAGGTGAATTATACCCGGAAAAAGTAGCGCATCAAATTTTACAAAGATTGCTTTGGGCAAAAGAAAATGTTACGCCCCCTAGCGGTCGCGTGCCGATTTTATTTACTTCTAAAGCTGCTGATATGCTTTGGGGTACTGTGCAAGCGGCTTTGAATGGCAAGCGAGTTTTGGAGGCTGCTTCCCCTTGGGCGGAACGTTTGGGTAAACCTGTCATGGCATCGGGTCTCACAATATACCAAGACCCTGTTGCTGGTCCTTACAGTTGCCCTTTTGATGATGAAGGCACTCCCAGTCAGCCTTTGGTATTTATCCAAAACGGGATTTTGCAACATTTTTATTGCGATCGCATTACGGGACGCCAATTGGGTATTCGCACTACTGGTAATGGTTTTCGTCCCGGTTTGGGTAGTTATCCCACTCCCGGTTTATTTAATTTTCTTATCCAACCCGGTTCGGCATCGTTACAAAATTTAATTCAATATTTAGATGATGGTTTGATTGTGGATCAAATGCTGGGCGCTGGTGGCGGGATTTCTGGCGATTTTTCGATCAATGTTGATTTGGGCTATCGCGTCAAAAATGGTCGGGTAATTGGTCGCGTTAAAGATACTATGGTTGCTGGTAATGTCTACACAGCGCTCAAACAATTAGTTAAACTAGGTGGCGATGCTGATTGGAATGGTTCTTGTTATACTCCTTCTCTGATAGTGGAAGGACTCTCTACCACCAGCAGAAATAGTTAAAAGTTCCAAGTTCATAATTCCAAATTCCAAATTTATGGAAAATCATGGAAGATTCAAGTAGTAATTCCGATCGGATGCATCTTGATAGAGTCGTATTTTTTGGACGCACTTTATCAGAATATGTGAAATTCTTTGATTTGGATTTATCACAGTGGCAGAAATGCCAAATTTTGGATTGTCCATCGGGTGCAGCTTCCTTTGCAGCAGAAGCCAATCAAATGGGCATTCAGGCTGTGGCTGGCGATTTATTATTTAATCTTGATGCCAAACTTCTGATTGATAAAGGTAAAGCCGATTTTAACCATGTTGTGGAAAGGGTTTCACTTGTATCTCACCTTTATAATTGGGAATTTTACAGGGGGTTTGCTGGATTTAAGGAAGCGAGACAAACCGCTTTTCAACGCTTTGCCCAAGATTATGAAACAGGGCTAAAAGCAGGACGCTACATCAAAGCTGAGTTACCAAACCTGCCTTTTGCAGATAAAAGTTTTGATTTGGTTTTAAGTGGACATTTTTTATTTTTATATAGTGATTATTTTGATTATACGTTTCACTTACATTCAATTTTCGAGTTATATAGAGTCTGTTCTCGTGAAGTTAGAATCTACCCACTCCAAGGAATGAATGCCAAACAATATCAATTTATGAACAATTTACTTTCTGACTTAAAATCGAAAAGCATTGTTTCCGAAATTGTCACGGTTCCCTGGGAATTTCAAAAAGGCAGCAATCAAATGTTACGTTTGAGGCGTTGATGAAAAAGGGAAATGGGAAATGGAAAATGGGAAATGAGAAATGGGGAAAAATATAATTTATGGAAATCTGTTTCTTTCTCAATCCCCAATCCAAGCTTCCCCAATACCCAATCTTAAAAACTGGCATTTTCTAGTTTCAGCCGATAAAACCAGTAAGGGATTATTTTCCGTTTTGTAAGTTGATTTAGTTTTTTAATTTTGAATTTTGAATTTTTATTATGTCGCCTCCTTTTCTTACTCAGCGCTTTCGCGCCTTGTGGCAGCCTAGAAGAGGTTTAGCGATCGCAGAAGCTTCTGTTATCGGTTTGGTTGCTGCTTTATCTGCGGTATTTCTCAAGGTGGGTTCGGGATGGCTGGGAACATGGCGAGTTCATACTTCTCACGTTTTACCAGTATGGGTGGCATTACCAGCGATTGGTCTTTGCTTTGGGTTTCTATCTGGCTTTTTGGTGGAAAGATTTGCACCAGAGGCGTCAGGTAGCGGAATTCCTCAAGTCAAAGCGACTCTTGCCAATATCCCGATGAAACTATCTTGGCGCGTCGCCGGAATCAAGTTAATTAGTGCCATCATCGCCCTCGGTTCGGGAATCACTTTGGGAAGGCAAGGTCCCACCGTCCAAGTCGGGGCAGGTTTGGCTGCAGGAATGAGTCATTGGGTTCCCACTTCTCCAGACCATCGCCGCCAAATGATTGCTGCAGGTGCCGGCGCGGGTTTGGCAGCGGCTTTCAACGCCCCGATCGCCGGTGTATTATTTATCGTTGAAGAATTACTCCAAGATTTATCGGGACTCACTCTGGGAACCGCCATTATCGCCTCGTTTATTGGCGGGGTGGTATCCCGGCTGTTGGGCGGAGGCAGTTTGCAACTTAACTTGGAATCAACAAGCTACTCGAGTAGTTTCTCAATTCCAGAAATTCCCTTTTTCTTGTTTTTGGGCATTTTGGCGGGGTTGCTGGCTGCATTATTTAATCGCGGTTTAATTGCAAGTATAAAAGTTTATCGCAGTTTCCACATCAGCTTACCGCTGCGAGTGGCGTTAGCTGGTTTATTTTCGGGTATTGTAGTGGCAATGCTCCCCGCTTCCTTCCGTGATAATAGTGGTTTGCGGGAACATATGATTGCAGGTGGGGCGAGTGCTTGTTCGGCAGCGATCGCTTTTGTCGCCCAATTCATCCTTACCTTGGTAGCATTTGGTTCCGGTGCCCCTGGGGGATTATTAGCACCCAGTTTGATTTTAGGTTCTACCCTTGGCTATTTAGTAGGGGTATTAGAATTTCAGATTTTGGGAGTCGGTTCCCCCACCACTTATGCTTTAGCCGGAATGGGAGGATTTTTTAGCGCCGTTTCCAAAGTACCAATTACAGCGATTGTCATTGTGTTTGAGATGACAACTGATTTCAATTTGGTACTACCTTTGATGATTGTATCTGTGACATCTTATCTAATTGCCGATAAAGTAGTGCCTGGGTCGCTGTATGACAAACTTTTGAAGTTAAATGGCATCGATATTAAAAAACCAGCTTCAGCCGATGGAGTTTTAACTCAATTAACCGCAAAAGACGTAATGCAGTGTCGGGTAGAAACTCTAGATCCAGAAATGACCTTAGATGAAGTAGTGCAGGCGTTTTCCACCTCCCACCATCGGGGTTTTCCCATAGTAGAAGACGGTAAATTAGTAGGAATAGTCACACAGTCCGATTTACTGCAAATACGCGATCGCAAATTGCCAAATGACATTCCCCTAAAGGAAATCATGACGCCCCAACCGATAACGGTGACGCCCATGCAAAGCCTCAGCAACGTACTGTATTTACTTGACCGTTATAAAATCAGTCGTTTGCCAGTAGTAGAAGGGCGAAAACTGATTGGAGTTATTACCCATGCCGATATTATTCGGGCAGAAGCAGACCATCTGAATTGCAAAAACGCTTCCCCAGGACCGCAACCAGAACCTTCTTACGTAGTTTATCAAACGCGATCGCCCAGCACCGGCAGAGGTAGATTATTAGTTCCCTTGGCGAATCCCGAAACAGCCGCGACACTATTACAAATGGCAGCAGCAATAGCCCGCGATCGGCATTATGAAATTACCTGCGTACAAGTAATGTTAGTATCGCGTCACAGTTACCCCGCAGAAACACAGGTAAGAACAGCAAAAAGTCGGCGTTTGTTAAGGCAGGCAGAAGTCTTAGCGAAAAAATGGCGAATACCCATCCATACACAAATTCGAGTTGCCCACGACGTAGCCCAAGCAATTTTAGAGACAATCAACGAACAACACATCGATTTAATTTTGATGGGTTGGAAGGGTAACACAGACACCCCCGGTCGCATTTTTGGCAGCGTTGTAGACACCTTAATTCGCCAAGCCACCTGTGACGTAGTGTTGGTGAAATTGGGACAAGGGGTAGGGGAGAAGGGGGGACAACCAGACAAGGACGACGGGTGTGGGGACAAGGACGACGGGTGTGGGGGACAAGGAGGAATTTCTCCCTTGTCTTCCCCCCCTCCCCCCCCCTCCCCCTCTCCCCAATTCAACAGCTGGCTAGTACCGATGGCTGGCGGTCCCAATGCGAGGGCGGCGATTAAATTGCTACCTGCACTGGTGACATTGGGGAATAATCCACAGATACGCCTCACACGGGTATTTCAACCATCAGAATTAGAACCAGACATGACAGTTTTAGAACAAGCTATCCGCCAGTTGATGCGTCGGCGTAACTTGTCCAGCACTGTAATTGCTTCCCCAGTCAAAGCTGATTCGGTTTCTGAGGGCGTGATTAACCTAGTGAAAACAGAAGGTTACGATGTAGTAGTTTTAGGCGCTTCCCGCGAAGGCTTATTGCAACAGGCGATTAAAGGGAATATACCAGAAGCGATCGCATCTGGTGTAGAAAGTACAGTAATTTTGGTTAGGGGGGCGATTAAAAATTAAATATTAAAAATAAAATATTAAAAATAAAAATTGTAAACCTAAAAATTTCAAGTTGAATGACACCCTTGTCAAGAGCGATTTCAGCCAAGAAATAAATTTGTTGCTGAAAGCACTCCTAATCGCTAAAGCTGACTGTATAAGCCCTTTAACCCGTTTTAACCGATGTAGAGACGCAAAAGCGTGCGTCTCTACAAAGCCCGAAATTTATTTGGTGGGCGATCGCGAGTGCATCTTGAGAATAATGCATTCCGGTAAGTTTAAATCCCTGTTAAGCTCAATTCCAGAATTTACAGGTTATTACCGTAAATTTATGTGTAGCGAATATAGTAAATGATAAAGGACTTAACGCCATAACCAGACTTCTGTCATGCTTAAGTTCCTACTATAAGTTTATGTATGTAGGACACCAAAGTGTATCATGAGTAGCAACCTAGAAACCTCTTCGACACCTAGCAGCGACCAACTTGCTCAAACTAAGCAGAGAATTGACACTTATATCAAAAGTGTTAAAGCAAACCCAAACTATCGTCCTGGTAGCGAACCCTGCTATCGGTTCCACGATGCGGGAAAACCGATACATGGTACAGCAATCATCTTCCACGGTTTTAGTGGAAAACCCCCCCAGTCCTTACGTTTGGCAGACTACCTATTCAAAAATGGATTTAATATTTATCAGCCAAACATAGCAGGTCACACCTTAAAGCCACCTGCAAAATTCTGGCCCCAAGTCGATCTCAAACCAGAGATTTGGAATCCCCTGCGGGAGAAGGTGAAAAAAGACCCTGTATTGCAAAATTATATTGCAAATTTGCCAGCAGATCCAAGCCTATTTAAACGCCCCGAACGTACGCAGCAAATTGCCTTAATTGCTAGACTGCTTTTACTGGAACCGCGTTTATTAGATATAGCCAAGGCAGTTGAGCAAGATAACGACCCAGATTTTAAACGCTATTTTATCTCATCCCACATGGATTATTTGACAGATGCTCAAGCGCGTCTGGCAGAATTAGAAGCAATGCCCGGACCAATTTCCACCATTGGGCTGTCGGTTGGTGGCGCAGTCGCATTGGGGTTAGCAGCCGACAAATCAAACCGGATTCAAAAATGCGTAGCTTACGCACCATTGTTAAAAATTTACGACCCAGAGCGAGAGCGATATATTAATTTAACTGGTCCTCTTGACGTCTACGAAAAGAGTTGGGACCCAACGGAGAGTTTCCCAGTGGGCGCGTTGACAGCAACAGCTCATTATGGGGCTTTTGTCCGCCAACGTCAAAATGTCAGATCCCTGCGGAATGTTAAGACTTTGATGGTTCTAACAGAAAATGAGGATGCAGCACATATCCCAACGAACCAAAAATTGTTTAATGATATTGGTGGCGAGTCTCGCGGAAATCGTTATTACATGTATCCAGCTAGCGACTTAGTGCCGCACCCAATGTTAGATCCAACTACAATCAGTCAGGGAATGACCAATCGTTTTTGGCAAAGTCTCTATCAAGAGACTTTCCGTTTCTTGACCACTGGTGAAATTGACCCTCATAACATGAGCAGTATACAACAAGACCCGAATTTACCGCAGGTGCCACCGCTGCAGTTGAAGTGATGTAGAGAATATAGCGCTTATCGTTGGCGCTTCTGTACGCGGATAGAAGTATATAGCAGTGCCCGCATCATTTGTGACAATTTAGAAACACGGTTTCTGGATACCGTGAATTTTCACGCTCTGATACGCGGATTGCTATATATAAAACAATACGGTTCAGTAGACCCTTGAGTGGAAAAGACGTAGGGACAATTCATGAATTGTCCCTACGCTCGTATTTCAGGTAACGCATAATTAATTTTCACTTTTATGTCTAGTTAAGACAATTTACCTGACATCAACCGAATGTAGAGACAAGGGCGCCAGGAAAGCACGCTCAGGGGAACCCCCAAGGGCGCTTACGCTCAAATGGAGCATCTCTACACAGCCTAAAATTCCCACCGAAAAACCTTAACTGAACCGTATTGATATATAAAATTGACACTCCCCGACCTGAAGGTACGGGGATTCTGTAATCTACGTCAGAATTTGCTCTAGCAGGCTTGTGCCAACTAGCGTAGTGATTCCAACTCCTACAGCGTTACTTTGGACGTGCCCCGTCCTAGCTTGTCTTGCAAGATTCAAAATGTTAATTGCTGCATTTTCATCTCTATGTAAGTTGCATCCACAACTATAGCAACCGCCAAGGCGGTTAGGATGCAATATATAAGATATGCTCAATGGCATCTCGTAAACAATCAAACTGGTCTAGTTTTTTGCGGATTCGACTTTTTAACCAAGACCAGCATTTCTCAATCTTGTTAAGGTCTGGAGAATAGGGCGGTAGGTATAGAATTTCACATCCTGCATCCTGAATCAGTTGTTGAATGCGCCCACCTTTGTGGAATGTTGCATTATCCATTACTACAAATTGTCCAGGTTCGAGTGCTGGAAGCAAACAAGTTTCCAACCAGGTTTCAAACACCATTCGATTACACGCTCCTTCACAGGTGAAGGGAGCTATTAGATTTTGGTTACATAGTGCTGCAATCATGTTTACCCGTCCCTCACGTCGCCCTGATTTAAGTGCATGAAAGCGCTGCCCTTTTTCATTCCAACCGTAATCATACTGGTCTGGGCTATCCATCCCAGACTCATCGAGGTAAACAATCTTCTGTGTTGGTAGGGTGGACAATTTCGCTATAAACGTCTGCCTTTTGTGTTCATCGCGTTCACAGTAGCCGTAGGTCTTTTTTTTCGAGTGAAGCCAATTTTCTTCAATGCCCGTGAGATGGTGCGATCGCTAATTTGTCCTTCCCAAAGTGAGGCCATATCAACTTGGGTTTTATCCCCATGAGATGAAGCAAACTCACGAAATTTTTCCCAGTCGGTGATTTTATGACCATTGCCGGGAGGCTTATTGGGCAAGGCTTGAAAGTCGCCTGTTTCGGCTCGTCGTTTCAGCCATAAGTCTATGGTGTTGCGACTGATATTGAACAGAAGACTTGCTTCGCTTTTCTTTAAGCCATCGAACTCGATGGCTTGAATGACCTTTTGGCGAAGGTCGTAACTGTAGGGTTTCGGCATATGTACAGCGATCGCGCTCCCCAGCAAAAGGAAAGAAATTATTTCCAGTTTATGCCCAAACCGCCTTGGCGGTTGCTATACAAACATGGGTGCGAGTTGATAGAGATTTTTTCACAATTACACCACAACTTGAACATTTTTGTGAGGTGTAATGAGGTTGCACGCTGAACGCTATTTTTCCAAATTTACCAGCAAAATACTCAATCCATTGCCTAAACAAATACCAGCTAGCGTCAGCAATTGACTTCGCCAAACAATGGTTTTTGAGTAAGTTACGCACTTGAAGGTTTTCATAGGCTACTAAGTCGTTAGACTTGCATACGTTACGCGCAATTATCTTTGCGTGTTCATTCCGTTGTCTACTTATTCTTAAGTGCTTTCTGGCAAATATAGCTCTAGCTTTTTTACGTCCTGACGAACCTTTTTTCTTTTTGTAAATGCGTCTTTGAGAGTGCTTGATAGCTTTTTCAGCTTTTCTCAAAAACTTTGGATTAGCTTCTTGATGTCCGTTGGAATCGGTGTAAAAACGCGAAGCTCTCCGGATGGAATCTTCCATCCGGAAGACTTCGCTTTCAATTCCCACATCCAGCCCAATTTCATTACCTGTCAATGGTTGAATATCTGAAGTTTCGACATCAATACAAAATTGACAATAGTAACCATCGGCACGACGAACTAATCTAACACGTTTAATCGATTTAACAGGGTAGGTTTGAATATCCCACTTACCCAACAATCTCAACTCACCAATACCTTTTTTATCAGTAATGGTAATACGTCGTTTAGTTGGGTTTAACTTCCAGCCTGACGTTTTGTACTCAACCGAGCGATTATCATGCTGAAATCGTGGATATCCTTTTTTACCTGATACTTTCTTTTTACAATTATCGTAAAACCTTGATATTGCTAACCATGCTCTTTCGGCTGATGATTGTACAGCCATAGAGTTTAGGTTAGCCACAAATTTAAATTCGTTGCGTAGTTCTGTTGAATACTTGTTGAGTGCAAATCTATCAATTTTTGCCTCTCTTGGCGCATCCATCCAATACCTCAAACACTTATTTCTAATGAATTGAGTAGTTTTGATAGCCTCCTCAATTGCTAAATATTGAAGTTTTTTAGCTTTGACTTTGTACTCTAGAACTAGCAACTTGACTCACCCCCTTGTTTTGCTTATACTGTATATAGTACAGGTGAATGTTCTACTTATGTCAACAGGAAAGGGCAAGAAAAGAGTAAAAAATACACCTGTTTTATACAATGAAACGAAGAAGAAAAGAGGTGTTATGCTCACAGATACCGCTTGGCATTCTGTGCAAGAATTAGCCGCAAAAAACGACGTAAGCGCTAGTGAATATTTAGAGGCGATGATTAGAAAATATTGCGTCACGGAGGCGTAAACGCCTCCAGGCAGCTTTCATCCCTTGCCTAAAGTACGGAATACGGGCGGCAGCTTTCCGGGGGAAGCTTCCCCCGGAAACGTGCCTTCGCTGTGCGCCTGTTCCTCAAGGGTTTTCAGCCTGCCTTCCTTATAAAAAATCTATTTTTCCCCTTTTATATTTTACCTTGCTATTGTCTGTGACCTACTTTTTCATCCTCATAAAAATGGCAGGCGTCTCGCCTGCCCCGCAATAGAATTAACTCAAAATAACTCAGAATTCATATCAAGTCCGGTTAAGCACTTATAATTAAAGCTCGTTGGGTAGAAGGAAGTGGAATCTAATTTTTCCAGGGTTGATGTTGAAAAGGCTGTGCTAACTTGGTGGTTCCGCCCGTTATAGCAATTGCCGTTTACGACTGCCTGCGCCAACCTACATTCGCACTGATTTTATTATAAGCAATCAGCCGGACTTGATATCACTCAGCACTTTTTACCTTCATCAGGGGAAGGTGGCGTCTCCAGGTTCGTCGTTGGCGATAGCGTCTGGGCAGGAGAAGACTTCGGTGAAGGGTAGTGGGGATAAGGGGCAGGGGGAAGGGTTAAAGGGGAAAGCAAAGAACCAAGAATCCCTTCCCCAATCTGTTTAAAGCCACCATTATTTATTTATGGAAAACAAATATTGATTTGTGGTGTCATGGCGTAGCACTCCTACACAAAGCGTCCTTGCTTGAAACTCCTGAATTCCTTTCCCTTTCTCCTTTCCCCCTTTCCCTTTCACGGAGACACTCGCCAAATCTTCACAGTCTTATCCTTACTAGCGCTGGCAAGGGTATGACCATCGGGGCTAAAAACAATAGACCAAACCCTGTTTTCATGCCCTTTGAGAGTGCCGATTTCCTCTCCTGTCGCAAGATTCCAAAGTTTGATCGTGTCATCCCAACTACTACTGGCAAGGGTTTTGCTATCTGGACTGAAAGCGACAGACCAAACCTTGTCGGTATGCCCTCCAAGGGTGCGAATTTCTTCTCCTGTAGCGAGATTCCAAAGTTTGATCGTATCGTCCCAACTGCCACTGGCAAGGGTTTTGCCATCGGGGCTGATGGCAACGGATGCTACCGCGCCGGAATGTCCTTTAAAAGTCTGAATTTCCTTTCTTGTTGCCAAATCCCACAATTTGATGGTACTGTCAAATTGGTTACCGCTGGCAATTGTCTTGCCATCAGGACTAAAAGCGAAAGAATTAGCTACATCGCACTTCACCTTAAGAGTGTTAATTTCCTCTCCCGTAGCCAAATTCCACAGTTTGATAGTCTGATCCCAACTGCCACTGGCAAGAGTTTTACCATCAGGACTAAAAGCGACAGACTGAACTGAAAGTGAATGTCCTGTCAGGGTACGGATGACCTCTCCTGTAGCCAAATCCCAAACTTTAATAGTTTTATCAGTACTAACACTGACAAGACTTTTGCCATCTGGACTAAAGGCGACGCCATTAACCGAGTCGGAATGCCCCTTAAGGGTGCGGAGTTCCTCTCCCGTCGCTAAATTCCAGAGTTTGATAGTTTTGTCATTGCTGACACTGGCAATTTGCTTGTCATCTGGGCTGATGGCAACAGCCGAAACCGAATCAGAATGCCCGTTGAGGGTAAAAGCAACAGAAAATGTTGCCCGGGGCGTTTTGGTCGGGCGACTGGGGTGAGAGGAAACGGTGGTTGCAGCGGGAGGAGATTGCCAATACCATATTCCCCCAAATCCCAAAAGGGCGATCGCTGTACCCATTAAAACTTTAGTAATTTTTACAGACATTGCAGATTCCGCAGTTGCACCAGTTTGATGCTGCTACTTTGACAAAATGTCGAATAGATGGTTGGTGGTTGGTTGTTGGTTCACCAGCGCCCTTGGTCGGGGAGCCACTGCGGTCTTGGGGTCTCCCCAAGTGGAGCAAGTGGCGTTTTCCCGACCCAGGCGACTGGTGAAGCGCGATCGCGTTGTTGGTTGTTGGTGGTTAATAGAAAATACAACTAAACAATTACCAACTACTAACTACCACCTACGCGCCTGGGCGCCTCCTAACTGGGCGCCTCCGTTAGCTGGACACGCGCCAAATCTTAATAGAATTGTCTTCACTACCACTGACTAGGGTCTTGCCATCAGGACTAAAAGCGACGGATGTCACGGTTTTGGCATGTCCTGTCATTGTGCGAATTTCCTCTGCTGTTGCCCAATTCCATAATTTGATGGTTTGGTCGCGACTCCCACTGGCTAGGGTCTTGCCATCAGGACTAAAGGCGATGGATGTCACTGTGTTGGCATGTCCGGCTATTGTACGGATTTGCTTTCCGGTTGCCAGATTCCACAGTTTGATGGTTTGGTCGCGGCTACCACTAGCTAGGGTTTTACCATCGGGGCTGATGGCGATCGCTGTCACGGTTTTGGAATGTCCCGCCATTGTGCGAATTAATTTTCCTGTTGCTAAATTCCACACTTTGATGGTTTTGTCAAAACTGCCGCTGATAACGGTTTTAGCATCGGGACTGATGGCGACTGACCTCACCCAGAATGAATGCCCTACCAGTTTGCGGATTTTCTTTCCTGTCTCTAAATTCCACAATTGGACGGTATTGTCATCGCTGCCATCGGCTAGGGTTTTGCCATCGGGGCTAATGGCTAGGGCGTGAATTGAGTCGAAATGCCCTGCCATTGTGCGAATTAACTTTCCTGTTGCTAGGTTCCACACTTTGATGGTGTTGTCTTCACCGCCACTCACGAGAGTTTGTCCGTCGGGGGTGATGGCGAGGACGTTGACTCTGTTGGAATGTCCGGTTAGCGTGCGGATTTGTTCTCCTGTAGTCAGGTTCCACAGTTTGATTGCGCGATCGCTGCTGCTGACAATCATCTTACCATCGGGACTGATGGCGACGGCATTAACTGCGTGAGCGTTTCCTGATACAGTGCTGGCTAAGGAAAAGTCTTCTAAAGAAATCTTTGGTGACTGACTCAAAACCGCTTCTGTGTTAGCTGGATTATTGCGCGGCTGATTTAAGCTAGAGGACAAACTCGTTACCAAAGCGCGAGATTGCCTATACCAAAATTGCCCCGATCCCAACAACATAATGGCGGAACTCGCCAAAAGTAAATTGCGGATTGTGGCATGTTGTCTGGATGCTGGTATTTGAGTTACTGGTATTTTTGCAGCCGTCGGTTTGATTTTTGCTGGTGGTAGCAAATGTTGCTGTTTTGCTGTTAAATCCTTGAGAACTTCATCCGCTGTTTGGTAGCGATGCTGGATGTCTTTTTGCAACAGTTTGTTGATAACTTCACCCAATTCTCTACTAACTGGACTTCTTAAATATTGCCCCCAATTTCCAACCCAAGCATAGCCATGTTCCATCCACAATTGAAAGGGAGAAATTCCAGTAAGTAAATGAAAGCAAGTCGCACCCAAACCAAACAAATCACTCGCCGGATAAGCTTTACCATCTCTCATTTGTTCTATTGGAGAATAACCATGCGAACCTATCGACGTACCTACTTTATTTTGTACTCTTGCTGTTAACTGTTTTGAAGAACCAAAATCTATTAAGATTAATCTTCCATCACTTCTACGCCGAATAATATTTTCCGGTTTCAAATCCCGATGAATTACTCCGCGATCGTGAATAAATTTGAGGATGGGCAGTAAATCTAACAAAATTGTTTGAATATCTTGATAACTATATCTTCTCCGTAACTGTAACTCTTTTAACAAATTGTGCCCATCGATAAACTGCTGTACTAAATACAGGCAGTTGTCTTGCTCAAAGTAAGCTAACAAAGTCGGAATTTGCGGATGTTCTCCGAGTTCTTGCAGTCGTTGAGCTTCTTTTTGAAACAACTCCATCGCCTTTTTTTGCGCCCAAGTTCCTTGGAATTTTGGTGCTAATTGTTTGACGACGCAGGGTTCATTCAATTTATCTATATCCTCTGATAAATAAGTTCTACCAAATCCGCCCTCATCTGAAAGCACCCGAATAACACGGAAGCGATTTCGTAGCAGTGACAGTAGCGGGGTGCCACACGTTTGGCAAAACTTTTTTCCTTCTGAATTCAAAGGATTTGGGCAATCGGGATTTAGGCAGCAGATCATCATCTGACAGGCGCTACTGCGTAAGAAATTATGCTAAGTTTGCCCCAAGTTTCCCTTATTAGAACTGGCTCTCGCGCACTTTTGGTAGAACACCCCGATTCTGGGGAGTTGGGAATTACTTGTATAGCCAGTGTTTACAAATGTAAATGATTTTTCCTGATTACTGGAAAATCAAGAGAGCCATAAAAATAATTATTTTCTTGATTATACAATAATCTAAATTTCAAGTTTTTCCAACTCCCAACTCTGGCACAATTGCTTTAATTTTGGCGATTTTTCAGTTCCTTTGTATTAAGTAAAACGCATTAATAATTACCCTTACTTATACTTAAGAATAGCCACAATACTTGCTAAAGCTATAAATTAAAATTTTGATTTGAGTTTGAATTTGTATCCTAAATAGTTAATTTGATACTTGAGACAGATAAGGTTTTAACTTCGCTTGGGACTTGATTGTTTTAAGTTTTGCCCTCCATTCGCGAATAGCGATCGCGGTTCTTGCCACCGGCGGCAGGTATCCTTGAGGGATTTCGGCGTTTGCACTTCTACTGCTGTCACCGAGGCGTTGGGTGGCTAAACATTTAGTCAAAGTAGGCACATAGGTTTCCATTCCCAAAGCCCACATAACATCATCTGTTGTCTTAAAGCGTTCTTCTAAAGAAATCTTCACCATTTTGGTTAAAACTTGAGCAAAACTGTCGCTGACTTCGACATCTTTGTGCCAAGCTATCTCGCCAGTATTGCGATCGTGTTCAAATTCTAAAGGTGCTTTACCTGTCAGCATATACAGACAAGTCATGCCCACTGCATAAATATCGCTAGCATAAACTGGACGCAAGGAAAGCTGTTCCGGTGGTGCAAAGCCCATTGTCCCGACAAAGTTAGTAGTCGCAGTTTTATGCAAAGAATTTTCAAAAGCGTCAGCCAATTTCTCTTTCACCGCGCCAAAATCGATTAACACCAAGCGCCCATCATCATCGCACCGCAACAGATTCTGAGGTTTAATATCGCGATGAATCACGCGATGTTTGTGGACGTATTGTAATATCGGCAGTAATTCCCGCAAAAACTGCTTGACATCTGCTTCATTTTTGATACCGCTGCGGCGCACTTCCCTAGCTAAAGTCGAACCCCGCACGTATTCTTGAACTAGATAAAATTCCCCATTGGCTTCAAAATAGTCCAAAAGCATGGGAATCTGAGAATGGCTGCCGAGTTGACCTAAGGTTTTGGCTTCTTGTTCAAAACGCTGACAAGCGCGTTCCCAACTTTTGCGAGTTGACACCTTCGGACACAGTTGTTTAATTACACACAGGAGATTACCGGGCAATACTGCATTTCTGGCTAAAAAAGTGACACCAAAACCACCTCTGCCCAAAATTCGCAGGACTTGGTAGCGATCGCAAAACAGCTGTTTAGAGCCACACATTTGACCAAGTTGAGTCTGTTGTAAAATGTCTGCGTGAAAATTCGATATTTTATGAAGGAAGCGATTCATTTGGCAACAACACTGGTGAAGGTGAAAAAGTTACTCAAGGATGTTTTTAATTTAACGGTAAATATTCCCCTTGTGGCAGTATCAATACGGTTCTTTGCAAATTCCTGACGTTTAATAAGATGCAATTGCAAATTTCAAATGCAAAATTCAAAAAGTTACTGCAAATTTTTCCGGAAGCAAATTTATATAGAAATTTAGGAAATTTGAAGATGGGAGTGGGGGAGTGGGGGAGTGGGGGAGTGGGGAAGGTTAGTGAACAATACTCTTGTCCCCTCTCTCCCTCTCCCCCCCCTCTTCTAAATCACGGTACTTCGATGGAAATCAAGGCATTTTCCGGCAGATGGTTGCAAAAACGCCCTTCGTCGGAAAGTACCAAAATCAGCCGCAGGGGATAATCTGGCGGAATTTGCAAATCAGCCCAGGGTACTGCTATTTCTAAACAATTGTTTAAAGCAATTTGAGCGCGGCTGGCGCGGGGAAGCCATTGAAAATGCTCTGCTGCTTCGCGAAACTGTATCGATTGTGTCAGCAAGTTAATTTCTAAAAGATGGTGGAAATGATAATTAACTGGCGCTGTATCCGGCACATCTGCTAAGGGAATTGGGCTGTTGTGCATAATTCTCTCGGGGTAGTACCACAGCAAGTTCAAGTCTGGAGGTAATTCCCTTCCCGGTTGAACCCCATTTTTAAAGTCCACCCGTAAATAGAAATTCAGGTGATCCACGCCATACCAAAGTCGCTGGATGAGGCTGCTGTTGTGCATTGTTCCCCGCGCCCCACCAATTTCGATGCGTCCGGCTTTGTCCCAGTCTTGTTCATCACCGCTACCATCAATTACTGGATGAATAAAGCTTGTGGGACGATGATCTGCTTTTGCTTCATGGACTTCCACTTCTTGCCGGAGATAGCTTGGTATCGGTTCATTTAACGCCCGATATATACCACAAAGGTGTTCCCGAAACAATTGGTCGAAGATAGCATCTTGATTTGAGGAATGTCCTTCGCCAAACCACCAAAACCAGTCGGAACCTTCGGCGGCATATAAAGCTTCCCAAGCTTCGGGGTTGTTTTCTTCGGTGGCTTCGGGATGACTTGCCAGCATTTTCCTGGCTTGTGTGAGATAATCCCAAGCGCGATTTTTGGCGGGATCGCCTATCCAAGTGGTAAAACTACCATCTACCCAAGAACCGCTGTGCAGTTGTTCTCCTTTTATGGTTGCTGTGGCTGGGAACTGTTCGAGAAATTCGGAAACTGTGACCAGTTTGAGGTGGGGTTCGTTGCTGAGGGTTTGATACAAAGCTTCCAAGAAAGGTTTGCCATCTTGGGGATAAAATTCCCAGCAATTTTCGCCGTCCAAAGCGATGGTGACTAACCAGGGTTGGTCGCTTGGATGGTCTTTTTGCATTTTAGCGATCGCTTGCAAATGTCCGACCAAATCTGCTGCTGCCTGTTTTGGCGGCATGGCACTATAAGTAAATCCAATCAAATCGGACAACCTATGGTCGCGAAATGCGATCGCTAATTCACCCGCAGGAGTTTCTAAGCGATAAGGTCGATATAACAACTCTGGTTCCAACACGTTTCCCGCACCATCGCGATGAAAAAAGTGTTTTAAAGTCCAGCCCAAAACCGCTTCATCTGAGCAAATCCACTTAAATCCTTGCTTTATTATATACCTAAGTATTTCCGGACTAACTGACTGTTCCGAGGGCCACAACCCACGGGGAGCGCTGCCAAACCTGTCTTTATATAAGTCCCAGGCTTTCTGCAAGTGACGGGGAATGTCTTCTGCCCACTGAAAGCGTTCTCGAGGCAATGTCATATTTGGCACTGCGACTCTCCCGGAATTGGTATCGGCGAGTAAAGGCAAAATTGGGTGAGTGTAGGGAGTCGTAGTGACTTCCAATTGCCCCGCCTGTTGCATTTTCCGGTGTTGGGGAATAATGCGGCTGAGGATTTCGCGTTGTTTGGAATAAATGCGTTGGCGATCGCTTAAAGTAAAATTTTGACCTTGTTTTAACCAAGTGGCAATTTCGGGGTCATCCCAAAACAGCGGATCGATCCAAGCTAGATTGTGCCAAGCCAACAAATCGCTGTAATCGTGCAACTCCCAATTTGCCAAACACCAAGCTTGACCTTTTTCCTGCCTTTGTTGATACAACTGGGCATAACGGGGATGGGGATCGATTAAAGTGTGATGATTGGCATCAAAAAAATGTTGAACAATAAATTCCCGTTGTTGTTGGGTGAGTTGTTCGCAGGGTGTAAGACTGGCTTCCAGATAAGGGTCAAAAGCAGTGCCAGCAATATAATCTTCCAGTTGCAAAATCAGCGAAGGTACTAGATTCACCGTTTGGTGCAACTTGGGATAGCGTTCTAGCATCAGCACCAGATCCAGATAATCCTTAGTGCCATGCAACCGTACCCAAGGCAAACGGTACTGCTGGGTGCGAGAAACCGAAACGCCGTTGCCACGAGATTTGTACAGCGGCTGGTGTTGATGCCAGATAAAAGCGACGTAGAGGGGATGAGACATATATATAGTGAGGAGTGCAGAGTTAAGAGTTAGGAATTAATTCAAAATTCATAACTCCTAACTCCTAACTCCTAACTTTTACATGACTTGCTCAACTTCTGCAATTTCTGGAATCATTTCGCGCAGGCGGCGTTCAATACCCATTCTCAGGGTCATAGCAGAACTGGGGCAAGAACCGCAGGCACCTTGCAAACGCAGTTTAACTACAGGACCGTCGAGTTCTACGAGTTCCACATTGCCGCCATCAGACATTAGATAAGGGCGCATTTCATCTAAAACTGTTTCCACGTTTTGAGTTGTGAGTTCCATACTTGTAGACCTCGTTAAGTTTGAGAATGTTTATTTTCAAGCTTTGTTAAATCAATCCTAGATCCTTTTGCGGCTGGATTGTAAGTTATCAGGCGTTCTTTATCCTGAACCAATGACTAAAAAAGGATGAAGGATAAAGGATAAAGGATGAAAAAAGAAAATTGGATACAAGAAGAGAGGAACTTTCCGTGGAAAGCATCTCAAGCACAAAGCACTATTTTTCAGAGCAAGCGGATTCAAAAAATGGGTGTACTTCATCCTTCATCCTTCATCCTTCATCCTTCATCCTTCATCCTTCATCCTTCATCCTTCATCCTTCATCCTTCATTCTTCATCCTTCATCCTTCATCCTTCATTCTTCATTCTTCATCCTTCATCCTTTAGATGATGACTAATTCCAAAAGCTTGATATTGGAGTAGCTGAACTGTGTTGTCGTGGCAACACCATCTTTATAATCTTGCACGACCTGCTTAGTCATGACGTAATAGTCGCCAACTTTCTCATAAATGTCTTGCATTTTCAGCATAGCGGTGATTTCGTTAGTTTTCGAGTTGCGGAAAACCGCATCGTAGCGACTTGGAATGTAGCCGGAACCCGTGTCTAAACTTTCTTGGGTATCAATCACAACAGCCATGCGACCCATTATCCGACTTACCTGGCAAATTTCCTTGCCTCGTATTTTATAATGGGAACCCATCGAGTCGCCTTGAACCAAGATTTCTACCGCGTCGGTTGCATCTATCTCGCCTAAAAGAAATTCGTGTTTGCCATGAGATTCTTCAAAACTGGAACGTTGGCGATGAGTGACTGTATCTAACAACTGGGTATAGATACCTTCTTGGATTTGTTCATCTGCAATACCAGTAACTTCTACACTCAAGTCCCGATTAATGCGAATTTGACCTGTATAAACATCAGAACACTGTAGCAGTTGAACATCTGCACTGTAGCCGGGAAAATTTTCGTCCCAAGTGTAACGACTTTCGTAAGCGGTTTGGAATAACTCACGAGCTGTTTTTGGAGCTGTCATAAAACCACTGTGACTTCACCTTTCTCAGTTTAATACTAGGTGGTTGTTGGTTGGTGGTGAAGGGGCGCTGCGGGAGGGTTTCCCGACCCAGGCGACTGGTGAACCCCGGAGGGGTTGTTGGTTCGCCAGCGCGGCCAAGAGGGGAGGCAGTCCGTTGGGCGGCTTCGCCGACTTGAAGGAACTGCCGTGGTTTCCACGCCACTTGCGACCCTTGGGGAGACCCCAAGACCGCAGTGGCGGACCATTCACGACTGGCGAGGCGCGAAGGGTTGTTGGTTGTTGGTTGTTGGTTGGTGGTTGGTGGTCCACCGCACTGGTGAACCACCAACCACCAACTATTAACTATTAACTATTAACTATTAACTATTAACTCTTAACTCTTAACTATTAACTCTTAACTATTAACTCTTAACTCTTAACTAATCTTGTAACTCGCTTTCTACGGCTGAAACCATCACCGGTTGTTGATACAGAGGTACTGTAAATGTAACTGTTGAGCCAAGTCCTTCGCCCAAGCTGTAAAAATGGACTTCACCGCCCATCGCTTCTACTAGCTTTTGAGATATTGCCAACCCCAAGCCCGTACCGCCGTAGTGACGAGTGCGGGAGCCATCCACCTGAGAAAATAATTGAAATAGTTTGTCTTGTTGATCTAAAGAAACGCCAATACCAGTATCTGCAACGCGCACTCTCACCATACCTGGGAATTGCTGGTCTTGAAACATTACCTTTTTTTGCACGACATCGGTGCTGATGGTTATGCCACCTTCATGAGTAAATTTAATGGCATTGCCCAACAAATTGAGCATTATTTGCTTCAACCGCAAGTAATCGCTGTGAACGATAATTTCATCAGAGGTATCAGGCATTTGCATTTGAAAGCTGAGGTTTTTCTGTTCTGCTTGCGGGCGCATGAAAGTACCCACATCACTAAATAACTCATCTAGATTCACAGGAACGAGTTCCAACTCCATTTTGCCGGATTCGATTTTGGCAAAGTCTAAGATGTCGTTAATAATATTGAGCAAATGTATTGACGACCCATGAGCTTCTTGCAAAAATTGGTTTTGCTCTTCTGGATCGTCTGCCATACCGTCTAAAATCAACTTTAAAAATCCGATCATGCCATTTAATGGGGTGCGAATTTCGTGGGATACATTGGCGAGAAATTCGCTTTTGAGGCGGGAGGCTTCTTCGGCTTTTTGACGGGCTGCTTCTAGTTCTTTATATAAAGTAGCGTGAGCGATCGCTGTTCCTAACTGATCTGCTACCTCTTTTGCCAATTCCAATTCGTTTTTTGTCAACTCCATGCATTCTTTGCACACAGAGATGGCAATCAATCCATTGGGTTTTTCTTGATAACAAGTCGCAACTACTAACATGCTCTGTTGCTGAAACAGAGGATTTTCTGGCAGCTCTACCACAACTGGTTTCAGAGTTGCTAGGGCTTGAGCAAATGCCGATTCTGAAGCTATATCTATGTCTAAGCCAAGTACTGAGTTAACAGTCGGTTCGCGATACTCTGCGATTACCTGTACTTTTGAGCTAGAAAGCTGGTAGGGACAAATGATACAGCGTTCTAAGTGCAGCGCTTTGCCCAAACTATCTACTGTTTGCTGCCAAATAATATCTAAATCCAACGTCCGCCGAATATTTCTGGTAATCTGATTTACCAGTTTTTGGTGTTGCTGCGAACGCAACCCTAACTCCATTTGTGTAGGTATTTGTGGTAGCGGTACTGCATTTACTTCCTTCTTATTGAGTGCAACTTGCAGTAACCGTCCCATCACCAAAACTGTAGTTGCGGCGCTACCCAATGGCGGCATAATAGGAGCGATCGCTAACTCAAACTCAAATAACTTTTGTCGGTAGCTAAACCAACACTGACACCTTTCCGGCACCAAACTCGTTAAAATCCGCTGCAACCGTTCTAAATAAGCAACTTTGTCTACCGGGACAAAGATTTCATTTCGATTGATATCATTAACTATCTGTTCGGAATTTAACCCCAAACAATCACTTTGCTGCCAAGAAAAACTCAGGTAGCGCCCTGCGCCATCTTGTATATATATCAACTCGGCTCCTAAAGTCGCTAATGAGCCATCAGTGCTGCTGGTAATAGATTCCAGATTTTGAGACAATATATTCGGCAGTTGGGAATTAGCAGTAATACTCATGACTCGAGTTGGATAGACAAATGGCAACCCAAACAAATTAATTTTTGCTTTAGCTACTTAAAGTTTGGCATAAATTTTTACAGCTTTTGCAAATATGCTTGAGTGTTTTTAGTGTTTTTATGACTGAAGTATGTGAAATTTTACATTTTTAAACCTCCACTGAATAAGTAGATGAATTTTTTACCTTAATCGTTCCATTCCCCACGTGGTGGCACTGGTGTGCGGTGGGGGGTACGCGTCAGTTCATCATCTCTAGGAATTTCACCGCGCAACCATTGACGGATTGCCACTTCAATAACTTTACTGGGGTCGTTAGTTAAGTGGCGAATTTGCTCTAGCAATTCAGAGTCCAAACGGACAGCGATTTCTACTTTATCGGTTAGTCTTTCTTGCGCGTCGGTAGGTTTCTCTTTCATATTCATAGATTTATATACTCAGAATTTGTTTTGTCAAATACTTTGTAAGGTACTGTATTCACACGGGTTAATTTACAAACTTTTGTTAAAGGTTACAGTTACAGAGTTCCCTAAAATACTACCAAAGTAACAGCTTTAGAATTAAAGTGGCAATTTTACGAGAAAACTCAGTAGACAGTAGCGCTTTTCAGTATCGTCAGTAAATTAGACCCACAGGACGATCGCGGCATGCGATCGCCGATAATGTGTACAGTTTGTACGTATTCATGTTTATTGTACGCCCCTGGTTGATGAATACCAGAAGCTATCAATAGAGCTTTATATTTTTTTGATAGTCCAACAGGTAGAGATGGGGAGAGTTATGAGTTATGAGTTATGAGGCGCGGAATTTTCCCTTGTCTGGACACCCGTCGCCCCACACCCGTCGCCCCACACCCGTCCTCCAAGTCGTCGCCCAAGTCGTCCTCCAGTCGTCCTCCAAGTCGTCCCCCTTGTCTGTTTCTCCTCAAGGCGATCGCAGCGCCTTTTGCGAAGAAAGCATTAAAATACGTTAAGTAGCCGAATGTTTAACCTTGTTTGCCGCATAATCTCGCATACTAAACAATATGACTGACGTCCCCGCAGCTCGCATTCGTAATTTTTCTATTATTGCTCACATCGACCACGGAAAATCTACTCTTGCCGATCGCTTGCTGCAAGTCACTGGCACGGTGGATGTGCGGCAAATGAAGGAGCAGTTTCTCGATAATATGGATCTCGAACGGGAGCGCGGCATTACTATTAAGCTGCAAGCTGCCCGCATGAACTATCAGGCGAAAGATGGTCAGCAATATGTACTGAATCTAATTGACACTCCAGGTCATGTGGATTTTTCGTATGAAGTGTCCCGCAGTCTTGCCGCTTGCGAAGGTGCGCTTTTGGTAGTAGACGCTTCCCAAGGTGTAGAAGCGCAAACTTTAGCGAATGTTTATTTAGCGTTAGAGCATAATTTAGAAATTATCCCGGTTTTGAATAAAATTGACTTGCCTGGGGCAGAACCAGAGCGGGTTATCGGAGAAATTGAGGAAATTATTGGTTTGGATTGTAGTGGTGCAATTCTCGCTTCTGCCAAAGAAGGTATAGGCATTGATGAGATTTTAGAAGCGATTGTAGAACGCATACCCCCACCTCAAAATACGGTGAATGACCCCTTACGGGCGTTAATTTTTGATAGTTACTATGACAGTTATCGGGGTGTGATTGTATACTTCCGGGTGATGGATGGCACCGTGAAAAAAGGCGATCGCGTCTATCTCATGGCGTCTGGTAAGGAGTACGAAATTGATGAATTGGGCGTACTTTCTCCCACTCAAAAGCAAGTTGATGAACTCCACGCCGGGGAAGTAGGTTATTTATCGGCATCAATTAGAGCTGTAGCCGATGCGCGGGTAGGCGATACAATTACCCTAGCCAATTCCAAAGCCAAGGAAGCTTTACCCGGTTATACCGAAGCTAATCCGATGGTATTTTGCGGCATGTTCCCCATTGACGCAGACCAATTTGAAGACTTGCGAGAAGCCTTACAAAAGCTGAAACTCAACGATGCAGCGCTGCATTATGAACCAGAAACTTCTAGCGCGATGGGGTTTGGCTTCCGCTGCGGTTTCCTCGGGTTGCTGCACATGGAAATTGTCCAAGAACGGCTGGAGCGAGAGTATAATCTTGATTTAATCATTACTGCGCCATCAGTAGTTTATCAGGTAACGACTGTCAAGGGCGAAGTTTTGTATATTGATAATCCCAGCCATTTACCGCCACCTAACGAACGGGAAAAAATTGAAGAACCCTACGTTCAGGTAGAAATGATTACGCCGGAAACTTACGTGGGCACTTTGATGGAGTTGTCGCAAAATCGGCGGGGTATCTTTAAAGATATGAGGTATCTCACCCAAGGACGTACCACACTTACTTATGAAATACCCTTGGCGGAAGTTGTTACCGACTTTTTCGACCAAATGAAATCGCGATCGCGCGGTTACGCAAGTATGGAATATCACCTCATTGGCTACCGCGAAAATCCGTTAGTGCGGTTGGATATCATGATTAATGGCGATCCGGTTGATTCATTGGCGATGATTGTCCACCGCGATAAAGCTTATGGTGTGGGACGTTCAATGGCGGAAAAACTCAAAGAATTAATTCCCCGCCATCAATTTAAAGTGCCAATTCAGGCGACTATTGGCAGTAAAGTTATTGCCAGCGAACACATTCCAGCCTTGCGGAAAGACGTGCTTGCTAAGTGTTACGGCGGTGATATTAGCCGGAAGAAGAAACTTTTACAGAAGCAGGCGAAAGGTAAAAAGCGGATGAAAGCCGTGGGTACAGTGGATGTACCCCAGGAAGCGTTTATGGCTGTGCTGCGTTTAGATCCGCAATAACCCCACCCCCCTAACCCCCTCCTCCGAAGATTTGATCGGAGGTTTCCTGCGATCAAACTTCTCTTTGCAGGCGAGGAGGGGGAAATATTTGTGGGAAATACTGTAGGGTGCGCCCTTGCGAAGCCGTAACGCACCATTAATAAAATTAACGCACAACCCAATATTGAATATCAAATCCAATATTTATAAGTGGCGTAAGCCAAAGTCACAACTCCGGTGATAATGGCAGATTCATCAATTTCAAATTGGGGATGGTGCAATGGATAATTAACGCTTCTTTCTCGCAAGCCTACACCCAAGCGAAACATCGAACCGGGAGCGTGTTCTAAATAAACAGAAAAATCTTCCGCACCGAGAGAAGATTCCGGTAAAATTTGAATGCGATCGCTTCCCCAAGCTTCTTCTGCGGCTGATTGTAACAACTGCGTCAGGGCATAATCATTTTGCACGCTGGGCACGCCTTGGCGGTAATTAACTTGACAACTAGCGCCGTAAGTATCGCAAATATTGGCGACAATTTGTTCAATCCATTTTGGCAGATTAGCACGAGTTTCTGGATGAAGCGATCGCACTGTTCCCCGCAATTGCACTTTATCAGCAATCACATTCGGCGCTCTACCACCATTAATTTGTCCTATGCTCAATACCACAGGACGCAAAGGATTCTGCGTCCGGCTAATTGCTTGTTGCAAAGTCACAATCACTTGCGAAGCAATCCAAATCGCATCAATTGCCTCATGAGGACGAGCGCCATGTCCCGATTCTCCGATAATAATAATCTCCAAATCATCAGCCGCCGCCGTCAACGCACCGTAGCGCACCCCAATAGAACCAGCAGGTATCGATGGAAAAACATGAACGCCCAATACACCTGAGACATTTTTCATTGCCCCATCTTCCACCATCCAGCTAGCACCTTGGGCAATTTCCTCTGCAGGCTGAAACAAAAACCGCACCTTACCAGCCAACTCTTCTGACATCTGCGACAACACCATCGCCGTACCTAAACCCACAGTAGTGTGGACATCATGACCGCAAGCGTGCATAATTCCTGACGTGCGAGAGGCAAATTCCAAATTAGTGCGTTCTTGAATTGGCAACGCATCCATATCAGTACGAATTGCCAACAAACGGTCATCCTTGCCATTACCTTGCAATTCTCCAACAACGCCGGTTTTGCCAACACCCTCTTGGACGTGAAGACCGCTAGAAGACAACACACCAGCAACGAAAGCAGCTGTTTGATACTCTTGACCGCTAAGTTCAGGGTGAGAGTGGATGTGACGGCGAATTTCAATTAAACGAGGCGCTAGTTTTGTGGCTAATTCTTTAATACGGTTAAGCATCGATTAATAAATGTTAGCAGGCTTTTTTCCATGATAAAGAAGCCTTAACAAATCACCACCCCGCAGGAGGAGAGGGGGGAGAGGGGGGAGATGGGGGAGAGGGGGGAGAGGGGGGAGAGTTAGGAGTTATGAGTTATGAGTTTTGAATTGTCTCCCCACACCCGTCGCCCACACCCCACACCCGTCGTCCCACACCCGTCCTATTTCTTCCTCTGTTGCTCTGTTTTCTTCTTCGGATCTTGTTGTTCTGTACCTTGTTCTAGCGCCCAGCCATAAGGTTTATCGGAAGTGACGGTACCAACGGGCATAGTTGTTAGGCGGAAGTGTGCCCCCCGGAAGTTGGTAAATTGTAATTTCGCACCTTTGAAGTTAGCGGCTTCTAAGTTGGCGCTGATAAAACCAGCAAAAGATAAATCGGCATTTTCCAAGGATGCTGATTTCAAGTTTGTACCAGTCAAGGAAGCGCCGTTTAAATTCGCAGCAGTCATTACCGCACCTTCTAAATTGGCACCGGTGAGATCGGCATTCTGGAGATTAGCACCTGATAAAGTGGCTCCCTTTAAGTTAGCTTCTCGCAAATTTGCTCCAGCCAAATTAGCCTGAGTTAAGTCAGCACCGCTTAAATCGCAGCGCGGACAAGTGTTTGCTGCCTTCAATTGATCTAAATCTTGCTGATTCAATGCAAAGGCTTGCTCTACCAATCCAAAACAAGCTAACAGGGTGACAGTAACGATAATCTTAAGTTTCATATTTTTTTTACTTGGAGATAGCTCAAAGGTTGACCGGTTGGGCGAGTAGGATGTATTGCTATACTTACATATACGACTAATTAGCCAACCAATCGGCATGAAGAACTGATAAAGAAGCCGTCAAAATACCGTGAATTCTGAAATTATGCTTGCTAAAATTTACACAAGCTGACACAAGGGTAATTGTGTAGGCATTTTTTACTCAAAATTGGTTAATGTGAAGAACTAGTAAAAAATGTATTAAATTACCATGAATTGCTGTATAAAGAGTAGTCAATTTTAATTGTGGAGTCTACTATAGAGTTATCACGAATTATACAGAAACTCTATAGTCTACCACATATGCGATCCCCCTTGCCAAACGAAATGGCGAGGGGGATCTTGTTTTGGATTTTGAATTAAAAAACGGGAATGGGGGAGCCAGTGCTGCGCTCGGGTTACCCGAGCGCAGGCATCTGGCGTCCCTTGGGCATTGGGCATTGGGCATTGGGCATTGGGCATTGGGCATTGGGCATTGGGCATTGGGATTTTCAAATTTCTCCCTTGTCTCCTTGTCTCCCACACCCGTCGCCCCACACCCGTCGCCCCACACCCGTCCTCCTTGTCTTCCTTGTCTCCCACACCCGTCGCCCCACACCCGTCCTCCCCGTCTCGATTAACGCCAGCCTAAAAGGCGCAACCCAGGTACGATGAGGTAATAACTTACTCCCAGCCAGAAGCTCATAAAGATGCCTACGAGACCAAAAAAAGTCATAGCTGGTAGTACCTTGACCCAGTGGGGTGAACTGGAAAAGTCGAAGACATCAGGTGAAAAACCTAACCAAATCAAACCGCTAAAAACGATCGCGGTGCCAAATGCAGCTATTACGGCGTGTACTAGATGATGGCTGCGAACACCTAAACCAATGGTGAGAAGGGAAACTGCTGTTAAAATTAATCCCACTAAGCCATCGCCGGGATGTTTTGGTGTAACTATTTGCAAAACTATCCAGGCGAATCCATAAGCAATAATACCCATTACCCCTGTGACTAAATATCGCCGTCGCTGACCGAAACCCCCAGCCAGTGTTAATCCCCATGCGGTTCCTAAGCCGGCTGCTGCAAATAAAAGAATCTCTGACCCTGAAACGGTTTGAGTATTGCTTCCCAATAGGGATATCTGGGCAGAGACATATTGCGCCACGCGATCGCCTAAAATTGTCCGAAATGCCAAACCAAATCCGGCAACTGTACCCAAACAAGCGCCGATACAAGTTAGAATCATTGCCCAAATTGTATCGAGACAGGCTCGCAAGACGCTGAGAATCGCCTTGAATATTAAAAGAGTACTGTTGCCGAGAAATTGAATAAAATTAGCGATCGCTTGAACAATAAATTCCCACAGTTGGGAGAAAAACCCCGGTTGTGGCGGTGATGGTCGGGAAATCTGTCCCAAACGTTTTTGAATAATTGCTGCATTTACCGGACGTAATTTTACATCCTCCTGCACCATTTCATCCAATAAATCTGCAAATAGGGGGTTGACATTTGCCGTATTTCGCCAACGCAATTCCCCAGTCATCGGATCTTCTAAATCCGGCGGATATTTGCCCGTTAATAATTCAATCGTTGTTCGACCGAGGGCGTAAAAATCAGCCGCAGGTGCAACATTAGTCCCAGTCATTTGTTCTGGCGGACTGTAACCAGAAGAAAATAACCTGGTAGACCGAGGTTGAGAAGCAAACATTGCTGCACTAACTTGTTTTACCCCGCCAAAATCAATCAGCACCAACTGATTCGTTTTCTCCCGCAGCATCAAATTAGAAGGTTTGATATCGCGGTGAACAATCTTGCGTTTGTGCAAATCCTCTAAAATTTCCACCGCTTGGGTAAGCCAGTTTAACACCAACTCCTGGGGACAACCTTGAGGATATTTTTGTTGTATCTCCTCTAAAGTCTGACCGTTAATTTTTTCCATCACCAAACAAGGCAAAGTCGTTTGTCCTTTTGGAGAAGACCAATTTCTTTCAAAATAACCATCAGACTCGACTCTGGGGACACCAGGATGCCGCAAACCCTTTAAAACTGCTGCTTCTTGGGCAAATAACTCTCGTGCTTTGGGTGAATCTTCCACCAAAACCTTTAACACTTTTTCTGTTTGAGTCTTTTGATCCCAAACAGTGTAGATATGGGCAAATCCTCCCGACCCCAAACGTTGGAGTGGGACATAGCGGTCTAAAAGCAACAGCGGTGCGCCGCAGCTGTTGCAAAACTTGTTTCCCCAAGGTTGGGGATACGGACGCTGACATTCAGGATTTATGCAGTGAACCGCACTCTGTTGGACGTGGGACACAACCGCTAAAAGACAAGGACTTAGTTGATTGTACACAACTAAAGAGTGGTTGGTTGTTAGTGGGTGGTGGGTGGTGGGTGGTAGGTGGTGGTTATACCAATTTTCTTTAACGTTGCAACCAATCACAATCGAAGTAGGGGTCACCTTGTCAAGACGGTAAAATTGTACGCCAAGGCTGAAAACCGATCGGTCATACCTGTGTCGCTTCCTTTTGAGTGAAGTTCTCCCTTCTGTATTAAATAAAATTTCGGAAAATTTCAAATTCAAAGTGTAGGTTATTTCGTAATCTACAATTGCAATACTAACTATGTTATCAGAACCCGTTTTTATTGATTATGTTTTAGATAGTGCAAGTAATCAAACTATTCGTTTATTTGATAATAAAGACCCGAGAATTGATGGAAGAATTGCAGGGGATGATTTTGCCTATGATGCTGGTTTCAAATTTAGATCTTCTGTTCAGGGAGTTATAAAAGCTATTAGAGCTTGGATTCCTGCTGCTGATAACATAAACCAACCCCACAAAGCACGATTATGGGACGTAGAAACTCAGCAATTATTAACTGAAGCAGAATTTACAAATATTGTGGGAGACTCTTGGAATGAAGTATCCCTCAGTACACCTATCACAATTGAGCCAAACAAAATTTATCTTGTATCTACAGAGATTTTAAGAAGACTCCCAAGAGCAGCTTTTTTCTTCAACAATCCTTACATCAAAGATGGAATTACTGTATTAGGTGCAAGCGAGTCAACTAATAGTATATTTGCATACTACGCTCCAGGTTATAATGAGCGGGGCACACAATATCCGGCTTTTCCTAGTTTTAGTTATCAAAACAGTTATTACTATCAGGATATTGTTTTTGATGCAAGCAATCAAACTCAAACTATTAAAGTAAGACAACACGTAACAACTCACCCAATCTTCTTAGAAAACCTCAAGCAAGGTACAGAGGGATGGGACGCTATTGATTATGCCAGAGATTTAGAAATAGCTGCTTTTCTTTCCTCTGAATCAATTAATAAAGGAGAATTCATTGATGTAAAAGCTAGCCTAGCAGTTACAGGAAATATCACGATTGAAGTATTTAGATTAGGTTACTACGGTGGGGTAGGAGCTAGACTATTTCACTTAGCTGATAATATTGCTGCAATTCAACAAAGTACAGAAATAGTTGACCAAAAAACTAAATTAGTTAGATTTAACTGGTTGACAACCTACACACTAAAAACAGATGCAACTTGGGTAACTGGTTGTTACATGGTCAAACTAACAGACAAAGGTACAGGGAAGCAGTGTTTATCCTTCTTTGTGTTGCGTGATGACAACTTAGAATCAGATATCCTTTATAAATTTGGATTTAGCACACATTATGCTTATAACAGTTTTGGCTATAATCCTTCTAATAGATACTCTTCTTACTCAAGTGGACAGCGTTCGCTTCAGATTTCTCTCGATCGCCCTTGGGAAGGAAACACAGACAAGCCTGATACACCAAATAGTAACCCACTCAGATGGGAATACCAGACAATTAGATGGTTAGAGAAAAATGCTTACCGTGTTTCTTACTGTTGCGGACAGGATATAGATAAAAATGGAGCTGGATACGTAAAAAAATATTCTGTCTTTATGAACAGTGGTCATGATGAGTATTGGAGTTTTAAAGAGTATAAAGCGATTAAACAAGCAATAGAATCAGGTGTCAGTGTTGTTTCATTATCAGCGAACACTTGTTATTGGAATATCAAATGGAGTAGTGATTATAGAACTGCTTCTATTCACAAACGCAATGAAGATTTGGCTGGCGGTGTGGTCAGCAATTATCAACCAGATACATTAAATATCCCACCTACCTATAGATTCCGTGACCCAGAGCTATTTGATAAAACATTTGATGGATGTAGCATCTCAGGAGAGTTAGGATTATTAGGTATTGGTTATATCGGTGATACTAATAATCTTTACGGTGGATACCCACTACAGATAAAAAAAGATCATCTAGTCTTGAGAGGAACTGGCTTAAAAGCAAATGATCAGATTCCTTTATTAGTTGGTTATGAATGGGATCATATTGCTCTAGAGCAAACCGCACAGCCACAGACAAAAATAGACACACCCAGCTTCGTAGATTCAATTATCTTTGAGTCATCAATATCAGATCCAATACCTCTTTCGTCTAACGTCTCACAGTCGTTTGTTGGGGGTTTACCTTTGAGTGCAGTACAGACAGCACAGGGAGTTTACTTTACTGTCCCTAGTGGAGCTCAAGTATTTGCTGCTGGTTCATTACAAACTTCTTGGGGATTAGATTCTTGGGGAGTTTCTCCTAAAAGAGAATCAAAAGTCTACCAACGAATTATTTATAATATCTTAGAAGATATAGGAGTTTGGCCAGGTTTTGAGCCACCACAACCAGACCAAACGCCGGAATGTCAATCAGAACGTTTCAATCTCAATAAAACCTAAAACAATCGCATTAGGCATTGAGCCGCGACGGCAAGATTAATGCTTCTGCCAGTGACGACAAAACTTTCAGCCCCGACGGCAAGACCAATGCTTCTGCCAGTTGGGACAATACCGCGATTTTATGGGATGTTAATCTAAACTCCTGCCTCAAAGGCGAGGCTAAACCAACTAACCACCAACTAACAACTACACCCATCCCAGGTAGGAGTATATTCTGAGAAAGTAGAGAAATCGCTGGTGCTGCTGCGGGTTTCTTCGTCTAGTACTTTGACGACTTTGTTATAAATTTCTTCTGCTTGTTGCGGGGAATCACCGATGCTGGTTAATCCCAATTTGCCAAACTGCGACAAACAACCCATAAGATGAAATACTGTGCCTGTCTCGGTGCCACTGTCAAAATGCAATCGATGATGGGCAATAATATCCATTAAATCATTGGGTAACAATCCGCGATAGCGGTCTTTTTGCAGGTTGTCGGTGGCTATGTAATATTTGGGGCGCCCTTGCTGGCTGTAAAATAATCCCGTTGAAAGGTCATAACGACCGTTGGTCAATAATTTTAGGGTCATGAAGGGATGAGTCGTACCGCCTTTTCGCAGGTTAATTTCTATAGCCTGAATGTCCCATTGTCCATCTTCTTGTTCAACAGCGATAAAATCGACGCCAAATCGCTCTAATGCGCCTTTTTCTGCGAGTTTTCTGCCAACTTTTAATCCCAATTGCTGCAATCGCAGGCGATAGGCTTCATCGGCGGGAAATCGACAACCAAGATAAATTTGACCGTCCGGTCCGCCAAGAATTTGGTCGTGGGTTGAGAGGATTTCTACTTCGCCATTGGGTGTGATGCGTCCTTGAACGCTGGGCGATCGCTTATTTTCCCCTTCCACAAATGCCTCGACAATTGCCCCCAACTCGCCAATTCTGCCGGAAAAATTCGCCCAAGTTTCTTGCTTGGCTTGAAAGCGCATATTGTTCAAGCGATCGCTCATTGCTGCTAGCCTTTCTGCACGAGAACTTTGTCCCGGTGCTAAACTTGCGATCGCTCTTAAATCCAACAACGCATTTCCTTCTCCCGAAATTCCTTCGTTGAGTTTTACCACCATCCTTTGTAAAGTCGGCTGGCGTTCCCACAAATCGCAAGTAGCTTCGGCCAAATCTACGTCATTCCAAACCCTCTCACTGCCATCTGGAAAGGGTACTTCACTCTCTGCAAAGATTTGCCGGCTACCACTTTTAGTCCCCCAAATCTGCAAATTTGGTGCAGCAGCGTACAACGGCACACCCAATTTTAAAGACAATTCTCCTTCCAAATCGCTGGAATTATAACATATCATGAATGATTTGTCCAGCCTTAAAGCTTGACGAATTCGTTCTAGCAAGCGAGGGCGTTCTAAAATTTTTTGGGTAAGGGGTTTCAGGGAAGAATCGTAAGTAGAAAGTAACAGCAAACGATTGCGAGCATGGGAAAAGGGGATTCCCGGTAAAAGCTGTAAATAGTAATCAATGATACTGGGATGCAGCGGTACTGAAGTGACATAAATCAGTCGAGTGCGGGGATTTTGCAAGCGAATTAAGGAGAATAGCAACCTTTCTTCATAATGTTCGCAGCCTTCCACCTTGCTAAGTTCGCGTTGGTCAATACTTAGAGAGGGAATGACTATAATATCCGCATCGCTGTGATCAAACAATTCGATAGTTTTCCAGCGATCGCGTAAAGTTAACTGAAGACTCCGAAAGCGATCGACTTGCTCTAATTGAGAAATATTTAGAATTTGCATAACATTAGCTTTGGTGCGATCCCAGTATCGCTTTATTAATCTTATATATCTCAAGAATCGAGCAAATGCTGATGATACGCAACACTTCTTTGACTTAAGTCTTTAGTTCAGTTCAATCTCTATCTGAGGCTAGAGAAAGCAATTAATAAGATTTTATGCATCATTCTCAAGTATGAATTATTTATTTTGTATTAATTATTGACAAAGTTGCATATATTCTATGCCCCAAGATTGATAAATTGAGTTTTTCTTTTCCATCCCAAGAACGATATATTCCAGAAACATAGTCGTTAATTTTAAAGCAGATGAAAGGGATAAATCCTTCATCAACAGAGAGTTGTATAACTGGGTTTTATTGTCAGATTCAAGCGTATATTAGGTGTGAGGAAAAATAATCTAGTCGCTAAAAGCGGCTCTAGTAATTTTTACGCTGAGCGAACGATGTGGGGTAGAAATCCCTAACTCGCAAAGGGCTATCGGGTGATAACAAAAAAACTAAACCTTGGGTTGATTTTTCGATCCAAGGTTTAGTTTTAAAAGGCGCGGAGTTAGGAGGCGCGGAGTTAGGAGTTAGGAGGCGCGGAGTTAGGAGTTAGTAGTTAGTAGTTGGTTGTTGGTGAAGGGGCGCGAAGTCTGCAGTCGGGAAGATTCCCCCCGGCTCGCTTCGCGCCCTTGGTAGGGGAGCCACTGCGGTCTTGGGGTCTCCCCAAGGGTCGCAGTGGCGTTTTCCCGACCCAGGCGACTGGTGGAGCGCTTCGCGGTAGCGATAGCGAAGCGCCCTTCGAGTAATCGAGCGTCGGAACGAGCGTCACCCCTCCGGGGTTGTTGGTTGTTAAAACTACCCACGCGCCTACTATCCACTAACCACTATCCATTAACCACGCGCCTACTAACCAACAGCGCCGAACCCCTTCGCTATGAACGCTCTTACGCTCATGGGGAGCCACTGCGGTCTTGGGGTCTCCCAAGTGGAGCAAGTGGCGTGGAAACCACGGCAGTTCCTTCAAGTCGGCGAAGCCGCCCAACGGACTGCCTCCCCTCTTGGCCGCGCTGGTGAGCCAGCAACCACCAACCACCAACAAATTCATTTTTAGGGAGTGTCATATGCCAGAAGAACAAACATTACAACCACCACAGCATCAAGAACAACGACCGGGTAGCGAATCAGAAATGACGCCAAAACCCAAATCTGATGATTCAAATTATCAGGGTAGTGGCAAGTTAAAAGACAAAGTAGCGTTGATTACAGGTGGAGATAGCGGTATTGGTCGTGCGATCGCGATCGCCTATGCTAAAGAAGGTGCTGATGTGGCGATCGTTTATCTCAACGAACACGATGACGCCAAAGAAACGAAAAATTTGGTGGAAAAACACGGACGCAAAGCAGTAGCTATAGCTGGTGACATTGGCGACGAAGGCTTTTGTCAACATGCTGTAGAACAAACAGTGAATGAGTTCGGCAAACTGGATATTCTCATCAATAATGCCGCCGAACAACATCCACAAGAAAGTATTGAGGATATCACCAAAGAGCAATTAGAACGGACTTTCCGCACTAATATTTTCTCGATGTTTTTCTTGACAAAAGCGGCATTGAAGCACTTAAAAGAAGGAAGCGCCATTATAAATACCACATCGGTAACAGCTTATAAAGGCAGTCCCCAGCTACTTGATTACTCTTCAACAAAAGGAGCGATCGTTGCTTTTACACGTTCCTTATCTCAAAATTTAGTTGAAAAAGGCATACGTGTTAACGCCGTAGCTCCTGGTCCAATTTGGACACCTTTAATACCCTCAACTTTCCCAGAAGAAAAAGTTGCCAACTTTGGCAAACAAGTGCCCATGCAAAGAGCCGGACAACCGGAAGAAGTTGCACCCAGCTATGTATTTTTAGGCTCGGATGACTCTTCTTATTTCTCCGGTCAAATTTTACATCCCAACGGTGGAGAAGTAGTTAACGGTTGATAAGGAGACAAGGAGAAGGGGCGACGGGTGTGGGGTGTGGGGGAAAAGGGAGACAAGGCAGAAACAAAGAAGTAAGAAGAAAAATTTTTCCCTTTTCCCCTTTCCCTTTTCCTTTCCCTCCCCCCATCGTCCACCATTGGGGAGATGAGCCAAAACTGAACAATTGATAATCTAGCAACTAGTACATAATTAATAATCAATCTCAACTACGGCTATGGCATCACAAACACCATTGCGCGGTACGGAATTAGTAGATTGTGCGAGAGCCAATGCCAAGCAGGGAATTGAAACTGCTGCTTATCAATGTGGCTATGGTAACGATCTCAACACTTTTGGGCGAGAATTGCGGCAAGCTTGTGAAGAAATGAATTTACAAGTCAAGGAACTTACCGAATTAATTACCGACCAGGACATGATATTACAAATTGGTACTGGCGAAGTTGTTGCCCCAGATACTGCGTCGGAACTTTAAAAGAGTAACTGGGCGTCTCCTAACTCCTAACTCTTTTTTCCACCATTCGGTCAAGGATGTTGCGCGTAATTGCTTGAGCATCTTCGTTCAAAACAGAGGGGCGTAATTGCGGTGCATTGTAATTATCTAATCCCCAACTCCACTGAATGGAACCTGTTGCAAATACTGTTGCACCAGAATCTGTGGTATAAAGCGTCATGTCAGAATATCTAGTTCCACTGCCAAAACGATAGGGGGAATGGGCTATGCGAATTGTATTCGGTGGTGCGTTGCTAAACATTCGGTCTACTTCGTAGCCTAGCAGCCCAGTTAGACGCATTTCTTTTTCGGGTGCTTTGAATAAAGCTCGCATAAATGCTTGGTTATTATTTTGACTTAATTGTGTATCGGCAAGTACCCACTCAGGGGCTGTGTCATTGACGACAATATCGGCGTTTACCTGAAATGTATCGTACATGACTCCAATCAAAGCATCTTCTGGACGATTTATAGGTTTTGCTCGCCAACGAGTTGTTATTAAATAATCATTTTCTGGAATGTCATCTCTGGCAAACGGATCTAGCAGTACGCTTTCTTTGTAAGCAACAATGGTGCGGTTAATATCTTGGGTAATGCGACTGGGTTCAAAGCGAATTTGCCAATAGCAAGTGTTGGCAGAAAAGAAGCCAAGACTAACACCTTGATTTCTCGCTTCCTCTACATTTTGCCGCATCTGCCATGACCAATATTCATCATGACCGACTGACAAAAATGCTTTGTGCATCAAAAGCATGGGCTTGCCATTATTCTCGACTATATAATTTTCGTGGGTGTCAATGTCGGTGCAGTAGGTAACATCGTAGCCCTCAAGCTCTAGCCACCGCAACATGTTGTATTCCCACCCGGCGTTAGAGGTTCTTCTTTTTGGTTGCACGTTAGTTAAAAATTCACCTGCTCCAATTCCATAGGCGGCTGCTATGTTGGGACTGGCGGCGTAAGGACGATTAAAGGAAACTTTGGATGCTTGTTTGGCAAGACTATTCCACCGATAAAGGGACATGCCGCCCCAATTATTATAGGCTTGATAAGTTGTGACGCTTGATTGAAATAGAATATCAGATGCGCGGCTTTCATCGCGCACTACAAAAATGATGTAACTTTGTTTGCCGCTTTTGCTGGCTGTTAATTTTGCTAGATAAAAACCGCTTGCCCATAGTGTGGGATCGTCTGCTTTGTAGGGAATTTCTAAAATGTATGGGTCTTTCCAATTGCATTCAATTAAACCAGTTGCGTTATCGATTATTGGTGGCGGCTGCTTAACTGCATTTCGTGTAATTGCGGATGCCATTTGCCGCCCTCCTGCGCCTTTATACCAGCCCATACGAAAAATTTCAATGGTATAACTTGGCTCTTTTGTATTGACAAATAGTTTGATTTCATCACCACGATTGACGCTTGTTAGGGAAGCATAGCCCTCAATCTCTCGCTTGGTTGCAGGATTGGTTAACTGCCAATTGGTGGTGCCGATTTTTTTATTTTCGATAATGATGGGGTTATTTTTCTGGCTGACTGCGGGTAAATCTGTAGTTTGGGCAGGTGGCTGTAAAAAAATTAGGACGGTGGTGACTATTAGCAGCGCTGGTAATATTACTTGAATTATGGAGTTTAGTTGTTTGAGAAATAACATTCTTTTGATGATTGTTATCAATTAAGTTGGTATTAAAATTGATTGTGCCATTTTGATTGTTAATAAAAAATGGCAGAGATAATAAATCATACCTAGTTAGTCAAAATTTATTAGTTATTAGAATACCAGAGAATACCAGACGACTTTAGGTGCTGCTATACAAACACGCGCCCGCAGTCAGGCGGACTTGGGTTTTTGCTATATAGCAGTCCCAAATCATTCGTGAAAAACAAGAATCCCGGTTTCGCAGGAGTTACCGGGATTTTGGGATTTTCAATTTTCACCACTCAGATAAAATTGCTATCGAGTCGGGACTAATTTATAAATTTAAGATTGCCCGCGCCAAGTTGAAGTAAATCAAAACGCCGACTACATCAACTGCTGTGGTGATAAATGGCGCTGACATTAATGCTGGATCTAAACGAAGTAAGCGAAATAAAAACGGTAGTGCGGAACCGGAAACAGAAGCTAAAAGAGATATGGCTACAAGACTGGTTCCAACTGCGATCGCTACTTGTAAGTTACCTTGCAAAAAGTATGCCCAGATCGTAGCGATCGCGCCTAACATTCCTCCCAATAATAAACCGGCGATCGCTTCTCTACCAATCACCTGCAATGGTCCTATTAACCGTATTTCTTCGGTGTTCATCCCGCGAATTACTACTGTGGAAGATTGGGCACCCACATTACCCCCCGTTCCTGTCAGCAAGGGAATAAATGCCGCCAATGTAACCACTTTTGCCAAAATATCTTCCTGGGATTTGATAATTGTCCCCGTCACTGTATTGGTAATAAGTAATACAAATAGCCAGACAACTCGCTTGCGGGCAACTGTGAATAAATCTGTTTGAAAATAATTATCGCCTCCGGATTGGACGCCACCACCTACGGCGTAAATATCTTCTGTGGTTTCTTGTTCGAGAATATCAATCACATCATCAACCGTGATAATACCTACGAGACGCTGTTCTCGATCTACTACCGGCACAGCCAGAAAATCATATCTTTGGATTAACCTGGCGACTTCTTCTTGGTCGGTGTCGGTATGAACAAACACCACTCCGCGAGTCATGATTTCGCCAATCTCTTTTTCTGGCTGTGATGTTACCAACTCCCGCAGGGAGACAATTCCAGTTAAACGCCTTGCCGCATCAGTGACGTAAAGATAATAAATCATCTCGCTGGCATTGGCTAAACGGCGAATTCGCTTGAGAGCTTCTGCGACTGTAAAATTTTCCTTGAGCGAGATTAATTCAGGCGTCATGATCCGCCCAGCAGTATCAGCTTCATAACCCAATAATTGGGCTGTAGCTTCGCGTTCGCCGGGGCTAAGTTGTTCTAACAGGCGATTGACGATTTTTGCTGGTAATTCATCAAATAACTTCGCGCGATCGTCTGTTGACATTTTCTCAACAATATCCCTAACATCTTGACTTCTAAGTTCTTCAATCAGGTGTTCTTGGACACTGTAGTCGAGATATTCATAAACCTCGATCGCTTCGTCTTTAGAAAGCAAGCGAAAAGCTAAAGCCTGCATGGCTTCAGGCAAACCAGCTATAGCTTCGGCAATATCCGCAGGTTGAACCGGTACGAGAATAGCTTTAGCCCCCTGCCACTCTCCTGCTTCTAGCAGCATTTGCAGTTGAGTTCGCACTAAATCTCGCAATTCTCTGCGTGATACATCCTGGAGGGTAGGGGTTAAATTATTTTCAGTCAAGTCCACCACCAAGCGCCAGTTTGAACAAGGTTGCTGCTCTTAGTCTAGGGGAAAGTGGCAACCAGAAACGTTACATCTGCAATTTTTCTTACTTTAGGTTGGCATTAAGGCAGAGGGTAGAGGGGGAGGGGGGGAGGGGGGGAGGAGGGGAGATTGTGGCAATGAACTACGTACAACACCAAGCATGAAAATCTTTCTTCCCTTGTCCCCACACCCCACACCCATCGCCCCACACCCGTCGCCCTTCCCTTATCCCCCTTCCCCTTTCCCCCACACCCGTCGCCCTTCTGCAGGGGGCAGTATGCAAGAGTGCCTTATTTTCAAGAAAGTTTGGTGAGAAATCCCAAGAGTTTTTTGCTGTTGGGTGTCAGCAGCGTACGACGATAAGCATCTGCTGCTTTTTTAATACATTCCGCTTGAGTGGGATAAGGATGAATTACGCTGCTTAATTTGCCCAAACCAATCTTATTTACAATTGCCGTGGTGACTTCTGAAATCATTTCACCGGCATGACTGGCGACAATGGTTGCACCGAGAATTTCATCCGATCCTTTTTTGTGGAGAATTTTCAGAAATCCTTCTTCACCATCAGCGATCGCTCGGTCTACACTACTAAAAGGAATTTTAATTGTCACTACGTCAATACCTTTTTTCTGCGCCTCCTGTTCGTACATTCCCACATGGGCAATTTCTGGATCGGTATAAGTTACCCAAGGCATCACTAAACTACTTAGTTTAGAACGTCCCAAACCAAAGGGCGAAAAGAGTGTATTTTTAATTACAATTCGCGCCGCCGCATCTGCCGCATGGGTGAATTTCCAATCCATGCAGATATCGCCAGCGGCATAAATTTTCGGGTTCGTGGTTTGCAGATAATCATTTACCTTTACACCCCGTTGGTCATATTCCACTCCCACTGCTTCTAAATTTAAACCTTCCACATTCGGGGCGCGTCCCGCACCTGCTAAAATTTCATCTACCGTCACAGAATCTCGATGACCGTTAGAGGAAAAGTAAATCCTTTTGCCTTCAGTAACATTTATCACCTCTTCCAACTGGCAATTTAGCACTAAGCGAATTCCTTCCTTCTGCAAGACTTGTTGAAGAATTTCCGCAGCCTCAGCATCTTCTTTATTGAGGATGTGAGAACCGCGATGGAAAAGAACCACTTCACAACCCAAACGCCGAAAAGCCTGCGCCAACTCGCAACCAATGGGACCACCACCAATCACCGCTAAACTTTCCGGTCGTTGGGTGAGGGAAAAAACAGTTTCGTTAGTCAAATAACCCGCTTTTTCAATTCCAGGAATCGAGAGTTTCACAGCTCTGGCTCCCGTGGCAATTACGGCTTTTTTAAACTGGAGTTTTTTATCACCAACTCCCACAGTATTATCACTGTTAAATCGAGCGCTGCCCAAGAAAACATCAACTCCCAGTTTTTGAAAGCGTTCAGCCGAGTCGTTATGGCTGATATCTGCCCTGATACGCCGCATACGTGCCATCACAGCTGGAAAATCAACATCAATATGTTTGGGAATTTGAATACCAAAGTCTTTAGCAGATAGCATTTCGCCTACCACGCGAGAAGAGCGAATAATGCACTTTGATGGGACGCAACCAACGTTTAAGCAATCTCCACCCATGAGATACTTTTCAATTATTGCTACCTTCAAACCCAAACCCAAACCGGCTGCACCCGCTGCTACAACTAATCCGGCCGTACCAGCGCCAATTACCACCAAATCGTAAACATCAGCAGGTTGAGGATTCACCCAATTTGGTGGATGGACGTAGGAAACTAATGTTTGATTATACTCATCCACCGGGCGGACTGTGACTATCTCGAATTCTGAATTTGTTGACATTAATAACTCCTTTAACGATCAAAGATAGTGGTTGTTGGTTGGTGGTTGGTGGTGAAGGGGCGCGAAGTCTGCCGGAGGGAAGATTCCCCCCGGATCGCTTCGCGCCCTTGGTAGGGTTTCCCTCGTGCCGGCGATGGTGAACCCCGAAGGGGTTCGCCAGTCGTGAATGGTCCGCCACTGCGGTCTTGGGGTCTCCCCAAGTTCCGCAAGTGGCGTGGAAACCCCCTCTTGGCGGCGCTGGCGAACCACCAACCACCAACTACTAACTATTTACAAAACCTCTTCTTCTAACGCTTTGCGGGCGATACGGGTGACATAAATTGTGACGGCGATGGTAGCCAAAAAACCAATGATGCGAATCGCCCATTGCACTGTGGGGTTGGTAGGCTGTTCTTGGGTGCCAATCATTGCCAAATTACCAGCGAGGGAACCGATGTAAACGTACATAATTGTTCCGGGAATCATCCCTACGGAACCAATAAAGTAGTCTTTCAGGGAAACGTCGGTGATGCCAAAGGCGTAGTTTAATAAATTGAAGGGAAATATCGGAGAAAGTCGCGTTAAAATAACAATTTTTAACCCTTCTCTGCCTACAGCTCGGTCAATAGCGGCAAATTTTTTGTTACCTGCGATTTTGCCTGCAACCCAACCCCTCGCTAAATAACGTCCCACAAGAAAAGCGGCTGTGGCTCCCAAGGTTGCGCCAATGAAGACGTATAAAGAACCTAGAACTACGCCAAAGACGACGCCTGCACCTAATGTCAGGATAGAACCTGGTAAAAAAGCGATGGTAGCAATAATATAAAGGACGATAAAGGCTAAAGCTCCTACGCTTCCCAAGCTGTTAATCGACTGCAACGCATTCCGTAAAATTGCTTGGGGATTGAATCCTTGTGTATTAACGGATTCTTGCGCTAAAGCTGGGTTGGCGTTTAACAACAAAACAATGCCAAGCACAAGCAATGTTAAAACACTCAGTTGAAAATACCTTTTTTTGTAGGATAGGTGTGTTGCCTGTCTTTGCAGGTAGTACAAACTATGTTGTATCTGGGTGAAAACTACCATAATTAAAGATTCCTGTTAGTATCATCGGTGATTTCTGCTGGTTCTACACTTTCGGCTAAGGCTTTCTGAGCAACTTTTGTGACATAAACAGTGACGGCAACGGTGGCAATTAACCCAATTATTCGCATCACCCATTGCCAAATTTGAGTTTCTGGAGTAATCGGCGTTTGTGGCATGTCTGTTATGGCAAGTTCGCCTGCGAGGGAACCGATATATACATACATGACAGTACCGGGAATGATGCCGATGGAACCTAGGATATAGTCTTTGAGGGAAACCCGCGTTACTCCAAAACCATAATTTAATAAATTGAAGGGGAAAAGAGGAGATAGGCGAGTTAGCAGCACAATTTTCCATCCTTCTTTAGCAACGGCCTGATCTATCGCTTTAAATTTCGGATTTTTCTCAATTTGCTGACAAACCCAATCCCGCGATAGATAGCGTCCAATTAGAAATGCAAAGGTTGCTCCTAAAATTGCAGCAATTAATACATACACTGAACCCCAAAACAATCCAAACAGGCAACCTCCTTTCAATGTCAGCAGAGAACCTGGTATAAATAACAAGGTTGCCAAGTTGTAAATCAATATAAATGCGATCGCTCCTAATGGACCAAGATTTTTAACCCATAAAATTGTGGTCTGTAAGAATACCTGAAGGTTAAAGTGTTTGGCGGCAACTATTAGAGTGGCAATTAGACAACCTAATAGCACCAGTTTGAGTTTGAAATTTAATTGGCGCTTCGTCATTGTTATAAATTCACCTTCAGATGCTCAATTTTCAGGCTCAAAGCCTCAAGTTTCACTCTCAAAGGCTCAATGTTCACCTTCAAAGGCTCAATGTTCACCTTCAAAGCCTCAAGTTTCACTCTCAAAGGCTCAATGTTCACCTTCAAAGGCTCAATGTTCACCTTCAAAGGCTCGATGTTCACCTTCAAAGGCTCGATGTTGACCTTCAAAGGCTCAATGTTGAGGCTAAACACATCAAATTTGCACCTTCAGAACTTGAATATTGGGTAAGTCAGGCACACATTTTATCTTTGTGTTACCAAAATCGCCATGAGACACGCAGCTTTAGTCCTGATAGGGTATTGTCAATTTTTTATTTGATTAACTCCTTTTTTGACCGGAATGCACTAGCAATTTTAAGTAAATAAAAATACAATATTTTTGCAAATTTTACGAGTGCGGTCACATTTGCCTGGGACTATAAGTCCCAGTCGAAAGCGCGTAAGTCCTCTTGAAGAGGACTGATACATCAATTATTGCAGAGTTAAAATCATCACTTTGGATTCGTGTATTTGCGCTCATGCGTTGCATGTGCAAGATATAAGTTTTGCGATCGCGCTTCTCAAACTACGATATGCGATTAAAATGAGAGCCAGGTTAAATGCTCCTAAATTTTCCAGGGCGATACCTAGTAGGAGACTTACGGCAATTAGTTAAGCAGAAGCGCGATCGCGCAAATACTAGACGCAGAATATTGCAAGCAAAAAGGAAGGTTACGATGGTGGAGATGAAAACTCACAATTTGTTACCATGTCTTGCGCTTCTTTCCGCTTTGATGCAGAATTAAATGATTTTTTACCACCCCAGAAAAGGCATGTCAGCATAGCCCATTCCTTTGTAGAGAGAGCCTCTATTAAAGATATGATCGAGTCATTGGGTGTTCCGCATCCGGAAGTATTTTGTATAGAAGTTAACGGTAATTATGAAGATTTTACTTATATAGTGCAGGATGGAGATAGAATTAACGTTTATCCAGTTTCTGCTGCATCAGCTACTGCATCAACTATAACTGTGTCAGTGCGATCGCAACTGCCAAGTATTATTCGCTTTGTTTTAGATATTCATCTTGGTAAACTAGCTACATCTTTACGTTTATTGGGCTTTGATACGTTATACCGCAATGATTACGATGATGAAGAATTAGCTCGCATTTCCAGCAGCGAAGAACGGATTCTCTTGACTAGAGACAAAGGTTTATTAATGCGGAGTATTGTCACTTATGGATATTATGTCAGACAGACGAACCCGCAACAGCAAATATTAGAAGTGATGCGGCGCTTCGATTTGTTTAATTTAGTATCGCCTTTTCACCGATGTCTGCGCTGTAATGGTATATTAAAATCTGTAGCAAAGGAATCTGTTATTCAAGAATTGCCAGAAACTGTGAAATTACAAAATAATGAATTTCATCGCTGTCAAGATTGCGCTCAGATTTATTGGAAAGGCTCCCATTATGACCGTTTACAGCAGTTTATTCAAGAAGTACTGAACTCAAACTCAAGGAAAGATGAAGAAGGCAGAAGTACGTTCGCGCAGCGTGTCCGTAAGGACAAGGCAGAAGGCAGAAGGGAAAACTTATAAATAAATTCAGGGGCTTGAAACGACATGGCAGAATGTAAATGACTAAATTATTCAAGCTAAAATTTTCTTAAACCTTCTGCCCCCTGCCATCTGCCATCTGCCTTTTTTTAGAGATCAAAAACTAACCAGCCGAAATATTGGCTTTGAGAATTTGACTTTTTTCAAGACTTTCGGTACTTTCGTCTTGACGGCTCAAGTCATCAGGGTTGGGGTTTAACTGAATATCTTTACTAACTTCTTCTGGTTCAATTGGTGCTGCCTCATGCTCTAGATTAAGAGAGCGAGGAGGTTCTTTGGCATCAGAAAAATCGATGCGTGATTGTTGTTTTTCAGAAGTCATAAGTTGCTAAACAATACATACTCTTATAGTGTTTGATTTATATTGATAACAAACATCTTTCTAAAGAGCGATCGCCCAGGAGGATTGTAATAAACTATGACATTAATCTTAGCGCTCGATTTTGGTGGAACTAAGCTGGCGGCGGCTATGGTAAATCTCGGTTCCAGACAGTGGCTTGGTTATGAACGTCGCTTATCACCACCGAATGCTGATGCTAACACCGATTTGGAAATTATGCGATCGCTAATTTATTCTCTACTACAAGGTGCAAAACCAAATGCGATCGGCGTTAGCTTTGGCGGACCGGTAGACGCAAGTATAGGTATGGTGCGCCTGTCTCATCATGTCGCCGGTTGGGAAAATATCCCCTTACGCAACTTGCTAGAGGAAGAGTTTGGCATTCCCGCAAGTGTAGATAATGATGCCAATGTTGCGGCTTTGGGGGAACATCGCTTTGGTGCTGGTCAAGGTTTGGATAGCTTGTTTTACATTACCATCAGCACTGGTGTGGGTGGTGGTTGGATACTCAACGGCAAACCTTGGCGGGGTACGTCAGGTATGGCGGGTGAAATTGGACACATGGTTGTAGACCCGTCGGGACCGATGTGTTTGTGTGGAAAGCGGGGATGTGTGGAACGTTTGGCGTCGGGACCGTATATGGCGCGGGATGTGCGGGAGGTTTTAGGGACAAGGGGAAAAGAGGCGACGGGTGTGGGGGGACAAGGAAGGGGAGAAATATTTAGAAGTTTGGTGGGGGGGAATTTGGAGTTGGTTACGGGGAAGGTGGTGAGTGAGGCTGCGGCCCAGGGAGATGATGTGGCGCAGGAGATTTTGTTTCGGGGTGCTTGGGGTTTGGGTGTGGGTATTGGGAATGTGGCGAATTTGATGAATCCGCAACGGTTTGTGTTGGGTGGTAGTGTGACGAAGGCGGGGGAAAGATGGTGGGAGGTGGTGCAAAAGACGGCGCGGGAGACGGCGTTACCTGAGGTGAGTTTTGAAATTGTGCCGGCGGCGTTAGCTGATGATGCGCCTTTGTGGGGCGCTGTGGCGTTGGCTACGATGGGCTTGTAGAGAGATAGACGAGAAAAACTCGTTAATTACCGAACTTTAGATAGCTTACGAGAATATATATTAGTTTCCCAAGATGAAATCAAAGTAGAAGTTTATCGCAAAGATGCTCAAGGAAATTGGTCATTATAAATCCTGGGCAAAGATGATGAATTACAATTAAAATCTCTGGGTTTAAACCTCACTATGTCAGAAATTTATGAAGATGTATTAAGAGTATAAATATATCTGTTAGCAGATGAGGAAAAAATCGTGCAAATTAACACTCCTACAGTTAAAAAACAGTCAGCCCTCAAAGCGATTATCATCGGCGGTGGAATTGGAGGGCTAACTTGTGCCCGTGCTTGTCTTGATGCAGGTATTGAGGTTGAACTTTACGAAAAGCGAGATTTGGATTCAATGCTTTCTGGTCCTGGAGGTATCCAGATTCAGCGTAACGCCATGCGGGTCTACGAAATGCTTTGGGGAGGAAAAATAAGCGATCGGCTCTACGAACAGGGAGGTAAGATTTTAACAGGTGGATTTTTCCGCAAAGATGGAACTCCTCTCTACATCAACTCTCCTAAATTTGCTAGGGAAAACGACCTGGGAACTGGTCTTCTCCGACCTAAAATTCAGCGCATTCTTTACGATTCCCTTCCTGAAGAAACGGTAAAAACTAATGCAGCTTTTACAGGCTTTTCCCAAACGCCAGAAGGAATTCGCGTATCTTTTGCAGATGGAAGCGAAGCTTGGGGTGATGTTTTGATTGGCGCTGATGGACTTTACTCAAAGGTGCGGGCTTGTTTGCAGGGAAAGGAAAAGCCGGAACCACCGATTTACAGCGGAATGTCTTGTTGGCGGGGATGGTTTTACAAAAAGAATTTGCCCTTGGATGAGCGTTATAGTTGGGCAGAATTGTGGGGATGTGGCGATCGCTTTGGATATTTTGATGTTGGCGGCGATCGCTTTGCTTTCTATGCCTTCAGCAATACCGCACCTGGTGGCAATGATAACGTTTTTGGTGGTTCTAAAAAAGCGCTGATCGCCATGTTTTCATCCTACGCTCAACCCATACCAGCTATTATCAAAGCTTTAGAAGAAGAAAGCATTTATCGGGATGATATTTTCGATCGCGAACCTTTAGGAATTCAATGGGGACGCGATCGCATTACGTTAATTGGCGATGCAGCCCATCCAGTCCAACCAAACCTCGGTCAGGGAGGATGCATGGCGATTGAAGACTGTTTTGAATTAGTTAAACATCTAATAATTGGTCAACAAAAAAGCGAAGATATACCTTCAAGCTTGCGTCAATTCGAGCAAAGTCGCACTTCAAGAGTTGAGAAAGTTTTCACCACATCGCGACAAGTAGGAAAGCTAGGTCAAACAGATTCCGCCCTCGGTTGTTTTCTGCGAGACTCGATATATCGCCTTACCCCCACCTGGCTGGGAGACTTGCAATTTAAATGGTTATTCGACTACCGCCCTGTGTCGTTTATGTAGAGACGGGTGTGGGGACGGGTGTGGAGGACAAGGAGGACAAGGTAAAACTAAAAAGGCAAAAGTAAGAAGAAACATTTCCCCCTCCCCCCTTCCCCCTTTCTCCCTTTCCCCCTTTCCCCCTTTCCCCCTTTCCCCCTTCCCCTACCCCGGTTCGCACGCTAAATCTGGCGAAATCAGCGAGTTAAGCAATGTCCACAATTGCAAATCTGTGAAATCGGGAATTGCCATAAATGCACCAATTTCACACAGCTTTTCGCTTTCGTGAGTTGATGCAATACCAATAGTGCGGATACTTGCACCAACGGCGGAATGAATACCAGAGGGGGAATCTTCAAAAGCGATCGCTTGTTCTGCTTTTATCCCCAATTTGTTCAATGCCACTTGATAAGGTGCTGGATCTGGTTTCCCTGCTATGCCATCCTCGGCTATCACAACTATATCAAAAGTGTCTTTTATTCCCAAAACTTCTAACATAAAATAAACATTTAATCTCGGAGCATTTGTAACTAAGGCGCGTTTTAACTGATGTGTATCTGTCCATGCGATTAATTCCGAAAATCCTGCCAAGGGTTGAAGATTTTTTGCTCTTTCACGAAAAAGTGCCTCTTTCTCGTCTGCAAACTTTACCCCCGCCTCTGGTGATAATTGTGGCAAGATATCTTTAAGAATTTTTGGATTTAACCGCCCGCTAATCCTAGTTTTGTAGAATGTTTCGTCTATCTCCATGCCGTAATCTCTCAGCATTTCCCGCCATGTTTGGTAGTGGATTGGGTCAGTGTTGGCAATAGTTCCGTCTAGGTCAAAGAGAATTGCAGTCAGCATGGTTTTCTGCTATTATGTGAATAATTGTTAAATTTATTTACATAGTTTACATTGTTTTTTTGTCCTAAGTAAAGATTTTCGGGATTAGCGAGGACTAAAAATTATAATGAAGCTGCTAAATTCTGACAACCTATGCTTAACTAGCGCCTGTAAAGGCGGATAATTACTGCCTTTACAGCTTACTTGGCGTTGACCAATTTTGTACTTTTTGTACTTTGCAAATGCTAGCCGCCACAAAATATTTTCGTGTTGATGACTTGAATGTGCAAATTTACAACTCTGAAGCTGAACTGGCGCAGGATGTTGCATTTATTGCACAAAAGTATTTACAGTACGTCCTCAAGCAAAAGGGTGAAGCTGCTGTATTATTAGCGACAGGCAATTCTCAACTGAAATTTCTCGAAGATTTGATTAATTTGGATGGTGTAGATTGGTCGCGGATTACCTTTTTCCATCTGGATGAGTATTTGGGCATTGCTTGCGACCATTCTGCAAGTTTCCGACACTATTTGCGAGAACGGGTTCAGCAACGGGTGCAACCTAAGGAATTTCACTATATACAAGGTGATGCTTTGCAACCTTTGCTAGAATGCGATCGCTATACCAAATTACTGCAAGCGCAACCAATAGACTTGTGTTGTTTAGGTATTGGCGAAAACGGACACATAGCTTTTAACGATCCATCTGTGGCGGATTTTAACGATCCATACATGGTGAAATTGGTGAAATTGGATGAAGTGAACCGCCAGCAACAAGTCAAGACAGGTTATTTCGCCAATATTGAAAGTGTACCGCAATACGCTTTTACTCTCACAATCCCGATGATTTGTGCTGCAAAAAAAATTATTTGTCTAGCCCCAGCACAACGCAAAGCTCAAGTAATAAAAGAGATGTTGCAGGGGGAAATTAACACAAATTGTCCGGCTTCTATTCTGCGTAAACAAAACCAAGCAACACTATTTTTGGATGCAAATTCTGCAAGTTTGTTGCCTTAAATTTTTATTGTAGTTATTGTAGTAGTGATTGTAGGTTAGCGTAGGTAGGCGCAACCCAACATCAATTAAGCGTGAAAATTGGGTTCCACTACCCTTCACGGGAGGCGCCTCCGGTGTCTACGTTCCAACCAACCTACTATTAACTACTATTAACTCCCTCAAACTTTATTAGCGAAAAATCAATCAATATTTAGACAATTTGTTGCGAATTTATTTGTAACACTAATTGATTATGATTAGATTTACCTACGCGATCGCACCTAATTCTCCAAGTATTACTTAAATTTTTATTTGACTTTATTTCAATTTTATGTATTATTGCCGTGGTGATTTTTCTAAAAAAAATACGATGATTTAATTGTTTTGTGGCAAATGATTTAATTTTCAGACTTTACGCTTTGCTTTTGGATATTTCGCTATTATAACTTCCTTCAAAAAACTATGAAGAATAATTGTCCTTGCTGTTTTTATCAACTTTTGCGCCATATACGCAATCAAGAAGTTTATTTGTTCTGCCGAACATGCTGGCAAGAAATGCCTGATTTGAGTTGGCGACAGTGCGGTTTATCTTTAGAAGTTATCAGAGGAGAATTGCCTCACGGACTAGAGAAACCAGAAAAAGCAAATACTACTGTTTATATGCGTACAAAGTAAATCATATCTATTTTGGATTGTCTATCTCTACAGTCAATATCTTTCAGAACTCTCAAACAATATTATCTATACTTTTGCGAAACCGGGTTTCTCTGTTTTCGCGAATGTGTTTATATTTTTTTAATTTGAGATTTTTTTGAAATTTTTAAGTCAACACCAAATTATCCCGGTGGATGACAGTTTCCGCACCTTCATAGCCTAAAATCGCGGGTATTTCTCTCGAATGACGCCCGCAAATTTTTTGCAATTCTTCGCTGCTGTAGTTTACGAGTCCTCTAGCGATTTCGTTACCGTTGCGATCGCATAATTGTACGGCATCTTGAGTATCAAACTCTCCTTCTACTTTTTTTATACCAGCGGCTAACAAAGATTTTCCCGCCAGAGAAATTGCCGCGATCGCTCCTTCATCCAAGTACAATTTTCCTACGGGAACAAGTCCGTAAGCAATCCAGCGTTTGCGGGCTGAAGTCGGTTCTGGTTGCGGTTCAAATTGAGTCCCCAGTTGTTCGCCTTGTAATATTTTTTCTATATTGCGCGGGTATTTACCTTCGGTAATTACGGTACGAACTCCAGCCGCAGTGGCAATGCGTGCGGCGGAAATTTTAGTCACCATCCCGCCTGTACCCCATTGTGAGCCTTGAGCGCCTGTTTGAATTTGCAATTGAGCCAATTCTTTCATGCTACTCACTAAGGTGATCGGTTGGGCGTCAGGTACGGAACGCGGATCGGCTGAATACAGTCTATCGACATCGGTGAGCAAAAACAGCCAATCTGCACGTACTAAACTGGCAACTAAAGCGGAAAGAGTATCATTATCGCCAAACTTTAATTCGTCTACGGCTACGGTGTCATTTTCATTCACTATGGGAATGACTCCCAATCCCAGCAGTTCGCCAAAGGTGTTGGAAACGTTAAGATAACGACTGCGTTGCACTAAGTCGCTGCGGGTAAGCAAAACTTGGGCAATTGGCTGCTGCAAGGTAGTAAATAAATCATCGTATATCCGCATTAACCGTCCTTGTCCTACCGCTGCTACAGCTTGTTTGAGAGCGATCGCTTTTGGACGTTCGGTTAAACCCAATCGCGCGCAACCTACGCCCACAGCACCAGAGGAAACCAAAATTAGCCGATAATCCATTCGCCGCAGTTGCGAAAGAGTTTCCGCTAAAGTCGCAATGGTAGATAGTGCTAACTGTCCGGTTTCTGGTTGAGTGAGACTGGAAGTGCCAATTTTAACAACAATCGTTTGAGGCATCTAAAAAGTGAGGAGTTAGGAGTTAGGAGTGAGGAGTTAGGAGGCGCGGAATTAGGAGTGAGGAATTGGCAGTTAAGAATTAGGAATTTTAACTTATAACTCATAACTCATAACTCATAATTCATAATTCATAACTCATAACTCCTAATTCATAACTCCTAATTCATAACTCATAACTCATAACTCAAATTGTAAAGCGCCAGTCCCTCTATAAGTGAAGGCTGACGCTCTACGAATTTATAATTATTTACTATCGTTTGGGTCTTTTTTGTGTTGACCCCATGTTATTAATAATTATAATCTCCGATTTTTGTATTAAAGAAATATTTCTTAATCATTTCTTTAGATTTACTTTCCTGACTATTTATCACGCTTTGTGAATCTTTGTGTCTTAGGCACGATGGAGGCTCCCAAGATTTCAGATACCCAGACTTCAAAGTTGCGTACTGGATGGGAACGCAGGGCGTCATCAGCATGGACAATAGGTTCTACCAAAATGGTAAACATTCCCAAACGATTACCCGCCAACACATCTGTAAATAAGCGATCGCCTACCATTCCTACTTGATGTGCTGGTAGATCCATCGTTCTAAGTGCAGCCCTGATTTTGCGTCGCGAGGGTTTAGCTGCACCCAAGTAGTAAGGTAAATTCAGAGAACGAGCAATTCCCCCAATCCGGGCTTCACTCAGGTTATTACTTACCAACCACAATGATGCAAAGGAGCGAATTTGCTCTACCCACTGTTGCAACTCTGGCGAAGCTCTCCCGATTCTAATCGGCACTAAGGTTTCATCGACATCTAACACCAGTCCCTTGAGTTCATATTTCTGAATAATGTCTGGTGTGAGGTTCAAAACTGAACCTTCTAAAATCAAGTCCGGTTGTAAAAGGTTGTTCAAAGCCATAAGTCTTAATTAGGAGTGAGGAGTTAGGAGTGAGGAGTTAGGAGTTTTGAATGCGTGAGTTTTGAATTATGAACCTTTTTCAATTCATATCATGCACCACTTGCAATCAGCCTGGAAAGAAATTTCCGGTTTTGTAGAGACGCGTACTCATAAAGGAGAACCCGCAGGGTAATTTCGCGCTCAGCTCTCCGGATGGAATCTTCCATCCGGAAGACTTCGCGTCTCTACACGAGTTGAAACTGACTCAAGACGCACCATTCTCAAGAACGCCTGGAGAAACCGGGTTTTTAACGATAAATCTAGGTTTTGAGGTTCAGTTTCCTCCAAAAAACATGCGTTGATGACAATGGTGCGTCTTGAGTAAGTTGAAACGGGTTATAATTCAAAACTCACAACTCAAAACTCCTAACTCAAGACTCCTAACTCAAGACTCCTAACTCAAGACTCCTAATTCCTAACTCTTACTATTGCCGCTCTCTGCGGATTTTGACAACAGCGGCTTCGTGTTCTTTGAGGGTACGGCTAAATACATGCGTACCATCGTAACGTGCCACAAAAAACAGGTAATCGGTGTTTTCCGGATAAAGTGTTGCTTCTAAACTTGCTACTCCAGGGGCGGCGATCGGGGTAGGAGGTAAGCCGGGATTGAGATAGGTGTTGTAAGGAGATGCGGTTTTGACTTGGGCGAAAGTTAAAGGTTTGTCGGCTGTTTGCCGGATGCCTAACCCATATTCTACTGTGGGATCGCTTTCCAAACGCATTCCTTTGCTGAGTCTTGAAGTAAATACTCCAGCTATCAGCTTTCGCTCTTGGGGGACTACCGCTTCTTTCTCTACAATACTGGCAAGAGTTACCCACTGTTTCAAATCGAGTTTTGTTTTACCTCGTGCTTTTTCATACAATGGCAGCGCCACTCGCTCAAAGCCGCCTAGCATCTGATTTACTATCACTTGTGGGGTAATTTTACCGCTGGAAATTTTGTAAGTATCCGGGTATAAAAAACCTTCTAACCTGGGTAAATCTGCTGGCAACCAAGGGAACTTGTTGCGGTCAATTTGACTGGCGGCGTCAAGAAAATCTTGGGCTGAAAAAAAGCCTTTTTCTTGAAAGTAGGCTGCCATTTGCTTGATTGACCAACCTTCGGGAATGGTGAAACTTTTTTGCACCACTTCTCCCTGCCAAATTTTTTGCGCGATCGCTGATAATGGTTGAGTTGGTGAAAGTTCGTAGGTTCCGGCTTGAAATCCGCCTTTGGGGTCTTGCAAAGCTAGATAACGCGCCCACAAGTTCCATGCCAATTCCTCACGAATCAAACCTGCTTTTTCCAACTGGCTGCCTATTTGCTGTGCTGCAGTTCCAGAAGGAATTTCAATTTGTAGCGGCTTTGGCGAATTTGCTGTTTCAGTGACTTGTATTGGCTGGATTGGCGCACTTGCTTTACTCCACCACACCCAACCAAGACAGGCGCTAATTCCAAGGGTTATGGGAAACAGACTCAAAATTAATGACCGTTGCCAAATTTTTTGCCAAACGTTCATATTAATGCTTTGAAATAATTAAAAATTAAAAATCAAAAATCAAAAAAAATCAAAGTTTATTTTAATTCTTAATTTTTAATTCTTAATTTTGATTATTCGACTTCGTTGAACAAATGTTCTTCCAACAAAGGCTGGACTTTGCGAAACTCATCTGGAGATAGCAATTCCGGGTTCCCATTTTTCGCGATCCGTGCAAAAAATAGCAGTGGATCGAGGGGTGTGTAAATTGCGTACTCCCGATCTTCATGGTAGAAGCTAGAAAGTAGCTGTAATTGCTCTGGCTCTAAATCTGCCCCTTCGTCTTCAATTTCTAAGGTGAAGAGTTCTGACTCTTCAACAGGCGGTAGTTCACCCGCAACCGTCAAAGCGTAGGCAGTGTGCTTCAGTATCAAGTTTTGCTCTGCCAGGACTGCTTGGGCGGTGCCAAAAATTTCGTCAATAGTGGCATCGTCTTCTACGAGAATCGCTTCTTCTTCTTCGTCTTCACCTTGCCAAGCAAAAATCTCTACAGGTGAATCAACAGGAAGAAGTAATACGTACTCTTGCCCATCCACTTCGAGCGAATGTTCAATATAGCAATCGAGCGATCGTCCTTTTTCATCCATCAAAGTGATGGAACCGGCATGAGCATTGTCATTTTCGTCAGGAATTTCGTCAGGAAATGGAGAGGAAAACATGGCCGAGGTGTGGACTTGGTAATTACCAGCAACAGTGGAAATCGCTAAACTGTTTAATGACAAATTTTGTCAAACAAATAGCTTATACGTAGATACAAGTGCTGGCTAACAGATTTCAGAATATCATGCTCAAAGGTATCATTATTCAGCAGATAATTTGTGGCTTTGGGATTTGGCTCGCCTTGCGTCTAGCCATTGTTGCAAAATCAAACATGCTGCCTTGCGGTCAATTAATCCTTTATTACGTGAAGGTGAGCGCTTTTCAGCAATCAGCATTTGTTCTGCTTGAAATGAAGTCAATCGCTCATCGACATATTCCACAGGCAATTTGAGAATTTTGGCAACTCTGGTGGCAAATTTTTGCACGTGTCGCGCCTGGAATCCTAAAGAACCATCCATTGAATAAGGTAAACCGATAACCAGGACTTGTACCTGGCGTTCATTGACAATTTGTTGTATTTGTGCTACATCTCGGTCAAAAGATGTGCGCTCAATAGTGGTAATGCCAGTGGCAATTAAACCAGTGCGATCGCATCCCGCAACACCAATCCGCTTGCTACCCACATCCAATCCCAAAGCGGAAACATCAGAGGAGGGGGAGAGGGGGAGATGGGGGGCAACCGGTCCCCACGGAGGAGCCAGCCGCCCTAGCGACCGCGACTTGGGCGGACTGGCGTTGGGGTTGGGGGGCAAGGGGGAGATGGGGAGATGGGGAGAGGGGGAGAAATTCTGATTCTTACTAGTTTCCTTGTTTGGACACCCGTCGCCCCTTGCCTCCCAAGTCTTGCTTGCCTCCCAAGTCTTGCAAGTCTTGCTTGCCTCCTTCTGTTCCTCCTCCCCTTGTCCTTGTTCAAAAATCACTCACCTTACTCCTGTTTTGCATCTGCTGACTCGGAGGAACCAGATGCTTCCAGGTTACAGTTATTGCAGGAATAGGCAACAGTGTCTTTTTTAGATGGATTAGCTTTTACCGGTCTATCTGGTAATTGTTGCTTGCTTTGTTGCGTCCATGACATACCACCAGGTATCGGTTTGCGTGCTGGCTGCAAACCTTGCAGCATTTCAGGTAACTGAATACCTTCTAAAGAGACAAATTTCGACTCCCTGACCTTATGCCACACAGAGCGAGACATAATTAAGGTGTGTTCGATACGATTTGCTCCAATTTTTTCCAAATATTCTTCTCCCTCTGGCTGATAGTCTGCCGAGGTTAGTTGCAACGCTTGCTTGGGAAAATCTTGAGCAATGCGAGCCAACTGAGACAGTAATTCTGGATACAGCCAAGTGTAAGCGGGGTGAACCGTCAGTGTTGCTACGTGTGGTGATTGACCTTTGCGATCGAGTGTAATCTGAAAATAACCGATCGCCGCTTTGCGTTGTGGTTCAAATACGTAGCCACTTACGACTTCGGTTTTGCTTACCCACTGCTTTACTGCATCACTTAAAGCGCCGAACAAACTTGTTTTAAAATCATGGGTTTGGCGGTCAAACACCTGTCTGACCAAAGGTGGCATTGATGCCGTATCTAATTGATATAGCAACTGAGCATCAGCATTGCTCACCGGCAGTAAGTTGGGCAAATCTGGTTCTGCTTGCGCCAATTCTTCCAGTAACTCTGGCGCAATTTCCCAGTAAGTCATTTCCGCCAGTCGCTGAAAGCCGTTTTGTCGATATAAAGCCAGCGCCTCTGTGTCATTTATATTGACCTCCAGTATCCAAGTGCGAGCTTCTAAAACCGACTCAAAGCAATGACGCATTAGTTGCGAGCCAATTATTTGCTTATCGGCAGCACGTTCTAGCATCACCCTTTCTACACGCCAAGTGCTGCGCGTGCGGTTAAACGGTGACACCTGAATCATACCTAGAAGCATTCGTCCCTGCTCTGCCACATAAGCACAGAAACGATACTTTAGCGGGTTTGGGAACCAACTTAAAAACTTGAGTAACCCATACCACCGACGCAGCCATTGCATCTGCCTTGCCAGCAAACAAGCTCCCTTGGGGGTGAGGGCTGCGAATGACTCGTGAGTTAGGCGTTCAATTGGGTCCAAGTCCCGGTATTGTACCGGACGGATCACAACGCTGAGATTTCGGGTAAGCAATGAAGTCATTTTAATTCGAGCCGCCATTCAGCCTTAAACAACTGGGTCAGAGGAACTGCTGCAATCATCTTAACGGCTTTCCGTTCGTTGCTCTTGTTCCAAAAGAGTGATTTTCATAACTTAATACTTAAAGCAGACCTGTTAAGAACACTATTAGCCTTGTTCCAATCAGGTCTGCTTTTATTTTATGTGAATTTTATTTAAATTTTGATTCAGCTAGAGCGCTTGTCGAGATATAACTTTTTCAAAATTAGCTTGCGTTTGATGAAGTAATTCCTCTCGGCTGCCAGAGAGTGTTTGTTTCAGGGTTGGAACCAGATTGCGAGCTTGCAAAGTCATATGAAACTGCAGGTGGGCGACATATTCGCTGAAATCTTCTTGTTGCACTGCGGTTGTGCCTCTTAAGAATTTTGATTCCACTGCCACTGTGTTCTCCTTGTTGCTAGATCCTGTGGGGTTGATTCCTATCACCAAAACTTATCACGTGCTTTTGCTTATCTTCTTACTTCGCAATGAAGTTTAACGGTTTGGCGGGAGATTGATAAGAAGTGTAAAGCATTGGGCATGGGGCATGGGGCATGGGGCATGGGGCATGGGGCATGGGGCATGGGGAATTAATTATGGTTGTTGGTGGCAGACGGCTTCGATGCGATAACCGTCGGGGTCTATTATGAAGGCGGCGTAATAGTTGGGGTGATATTGCTCCCGCAACCCGGGTTTGCCATCGTCTTTGGCACCCAAAGCGATCGCTTGCTGATAAAATTCATCGACAGCAGGGCGATCGCTTGCCGTAAATGCTAGATGAAATCCTGGCGATGGTTGAATTTGGGTCAAGTCTCCACGATTGCCAATCCAAAACATTGGGCGAGTATCACTACCATAAGCTGCAACATAAGGCAAGTTAAACAGGCGTTTGATGCCTAATGGTGCAAGTGCCGCATCATAAAATTCTATGCTGCGTTGTAAATTACTAACTCCCAGCGATAAATGGTCAAACATAAATCCTCATTTGAAGGCAGAAGGCAGCGGGAGCTGAAGGCAGCGGGAGCTGAAGGATAAGGGCAGAAGGCAGCGGGAGCTGAAGGCAGAAGGATGAAGGCAGCGGGAGCTAGGAAGTTATGAGGTAGGCATTCCTTTATTAAGTAAATAGACATAAATAAACGTAACTTTTTTTCCGATGCCCATTGCCCATTGCCCATTGCCCATTGCCCATTGCCCAATGCCCATTGCCCATTGCCCATTGCCCATTGCCCATTGCCCATTGCCCAATGCCCATTGCCCATTGCCCATTGCCCATTGCCCATTGCCCATTGCCCATTGCTTTATAAATATTTCAATTTAATTTGAATATTGGTGTTTGTACCTGCAAGCAAAAACGCTGCATCGCCGAACTTAGGCGCACTTGTGGTAACTTCAGGATTTCTAGAAAATCCAAAGCCTTCAACGGGCATACCCAAGTTATTACGATTGAGAGTGCGATCGCCATTTGCATCGTGATATGCCGCAACGGCGTAGCTACCCGCTTTTAAGTCCTTAAAGGTAAAAGTTAAGGTAGTATCGGTAATCTTAGTACACTGACGAAGCAATGCGCGATCGCGGTTGCTAGGAAACCCCTGAGTGCTGGAGAAGACGCTGAGACAAAGTTGTCCTTGTTTGTTTTTCAAGCCGTCAATTTCAACGCTGAGGTTACCGTTTAAACCTGCTTTAGCACTCATTGACCATGCTAGATTTCCCATAACCGCCAGAAGCAGCAGGCTAAATCTAAATTTTTTGACCATAAATACTACAAATTTTGGTTAAATAAGTTTTCACCTTAATTTTTATCACCTAACAAAAACAACAAATGTAGCGCTTCTGATTTTGATACCACACGCGGTAGGGGCACAACGCGGCGTTGTACCCCTACAAACAACGTGCATTCCACCCAATTGATAGACTGCTATATTTCCTTTGTTTTAGCTTTGCGATCTAGCCCCCAACAGATAATAGCTTGTGCAAAACCTATGAAATTACTGTTTGTTTCCACTCCTGTTGGACCCCTCGGTACCGGACTTGGCGGTGGTGTGGAATTGAGCGTGCATAATATCGCCCAAGAAATTATCCACCGGGGTCATACGCTGGAAATCGTTGCTCCTGCGGGTTCTACATGGGAAGATTTGCCTTTGGTGGAAATTTCTGGCAATTTACAAATTATTGCCCAGATTGAGGAACGCACAGACCCAGTTACGATGCCGGAAAATTCTCTGTTGGCGAATATGTGGGATTATGCGCGTAACTGTCAGGGTGAGTGGGATTTGATTGTAAATTTCGCCTATGATTGGTTGCCGTTTTATCTAACGCCTTTTTTTAAATGTCCCATTGCCCACTTCGTCAGCATGGGTTCGCTTTCTAACGCCCTTGACCAAATTATTGCACGGGTAGCAAAACAGTTTCCCGGTACTGTTGGCTTTTGTACTTTCTCCCAAGCTGAAACTTTTGGTGAGTTGACGCCACCCTTACATTATTTAAGTAGTGGTATTGATTTATCCCTGTATCAATTTTGCGACCAACCCAAACAACAGTTAGCTTGGTTGGGGCGAATTTCTCCAGAAAAAGGTTTAGAAGATGCGATCGCTGTAGCGGAAATAACTAATATTCCTCTCAAGATTATGGGTAAAATTCAGGATCAATCTTACTGGCAGCAAATTTGTGAGGATTACCCAAATGCACCTTTTGAATATCTGGGATTTTTAGCAACGTCGGAAATGCAGCATGTTGTCCGCGAGTGTCGGGGGTTATTAATGACACCCCGTTGGGTGGAAGCATTTGGGAATGTAGCAATTGAAGCGCTTGCTTGCGGGGTGCCGGTGATTTCCTACAGTCGGGGTGGTCCGACGGAAATTATCCAAGATGGCGAAACAGGGTTTTTAGTAGAACCTGATAGCATTCCTGGGTTAGTAAATGCGATCGCCCGTCTTGATGAAATCAACCGACACGCCTGTCGCCACCAAGCAGAAACGGAATTTTCCTTAGAAGCGCTAGGTTCACGCTTTGAAACATGGTTCCAAGAGATTTTAAAGAGGCGCGGAGTTAGGAGTTAGGAGTTAGGAGTTAGGAGTTAGGAGTTAGGAGTTGGGAGTTGGGAGTTGGAAGTTAGGAGTTTTGGATTATGAGTTATAAGTTATAAGGTACGATTTTAATTTTTAATTTCTCACTTTTAATTCTTAACTGCTCACTCTTAACTTCTCACTTTTAATTTTTAACTCCTCACTCTTAACTCCTAACTTTAATTTTTAACTCCTCACTCTTAACTCCTAACTTTAATTTTTAACTCCTAACTTTTTTATTCATGCAATCCAAAATCCAAAATCCAAAATCCAAAATCCTCCCCCCGCCCCTTTCCCCTGGTGATTTGTTGCGAGTCATTGCCCCAAGTGGTGCTTTGCGAGAATTTGCAACCTTTGAAAAAGGGGTAGAAATTTGGCGATCGCGTGGTTATCGAGTAGAAATCATCCCGGAGATAGATGACAGATGGGGATATTTAGCAGGTAAAGACGAAACTCGCCGCAACCAGTTAGCAGCAGCATGGCAAGATCCAGAATGTCGCGGTATTCTCTGCGCTAGAGGTGGATTTGGCAGCACGCGCATTTTGGAAAACTGGAATTGGGCTGTAGGAGACAAGGGCGACGGGTGTCCAGACAAGGGGACAAGTAAGAATCATAATTTCTCCACCATGCACCCCAACCCCAACGCCAGCCCGCCCAAGTCGCGGTCGCTAGGGCGGCTGGCTTCTGAGTCGGGACCGGTAGCCCCCCCTCCCCCCCTTGCCACCCCTCTCCCCCTTGCCCCCCCTCTCCCCCTTGCCCCCCCTCTCCCCCTTGCCCCCCCTCTCCCCCTCCCCCCCTCTCTCAATCCCAAGTGGCTAATCGGCTTCTCCGATATCACCGCCCTGTTGTGGAGTCTGTATAATGTCGGGATTTCTGGGGTTCACGGTCCGGTGCTGACGACTATAGCAGCTGAACCAGATTGGTCAATTGAGCGATTATTTAATTGGGTGGAAGGTCGTCCTATTGATCCCTTGAAAGGTTGTGGTTGGGGTGGTGGTGTTGCTAGTGGCATTTTGTTACCGGCTAATCTCACCGTCGCAACTCATCTTTTTGCTACACCGATGCAACCGGATTTAGATGGTGTAATTTTGGCATTTGAAGATGTCACAGAGGCTCCCTATCGCATTGACAGAATGCTGACGCAATGGCGGATGAGTGGTGCTTTGTCGAAAGTGCGGGGTGTTGCTCTAGGTAGTTTTACTAATTGTGAAGCACCGCCAAACGTTCCCAGTTTTACTGTTGAAGAAGTATTGCGCGATCGCTTGGGTGATTTGGGTATTCCTGTTGTTTCTAATTTACCTTTCGGTCATGAAGCACCCAACGCCGCTTTACCAGTTGGTGTTATGGCAACTTTGGATGCGGATCGGGGAATATTGGGTATAAAAAATGCATCATTTGCATAGACAATAAGGGCGTTAGAGTACTCCAACAAAACTCATCTCCACTTCTGGTAGCAACGAGATGAGATCAAGTAAGGGTGAAAAACTTCTAAGAAGTTACTCTGAAGTGTCTGGAAGAAGGTGTCTATTATTTTGGGGTTATCGATGTGAAAAGGGTATTCTTGATTAAAACCTTTAAAAAAATACCAATTGAGTATAATCTTGCCATCAGGTGCGAGAGATTGATGGAACTCTAGTAACTGCTGGCTGGGGTCTGGCAAATGTTCTAAAACGTCAAAGGAAATGATTGTTTCAAAAGTTTCTTCTCAAGGCATTTCAAGACAAAAAATGATTTTTTTGCTCAACCCCATCTGCGAGGCTCGATAATGAACAAAATCACGATTAATAGGATTAATATCGCAATAGATCACTTGCTCAACTTGAGGGCAAAGTGCAGCGCCAATCGCATGAGTACCAATCCCACCACCAAAATCTAACACCCGACCTCGCGCATTATCCGCAATCAACTGCAGCGTATTTCCAATATAGTCATGACTTTCTAGATGCCACGCTGCCAGTTCAAATAAGTAAGCCTCTCCTACCTTTTCACGATAAAAAGCAGTTGCTTTTTCCCAATCAAAATCTCTATGACCTAACTCAGTCATCTGTTGCTTACTCGCCTTTAACTTAATCTCCAGTGTTTCTGAGTCTAAATGCAAAAATTCATGTAGATGCTGCTTTAATTGAAATGAATTTTACAAATAGCTGCCTAATAAAGGCGAAGTAGGAAAAGACAACATAAGTTTACAGGTTTTTTGCCAGTTAATATCAAAGCTGTTCAAAATGAATTATATCAGCAGTCCGTCCGCAAAAAACCAGAATTAAAAGTGTTTCTACAAATGCCTATGTCCTAGTACAAAAAGGCAGAAGTAAGCTATGCTGATGGCAGAAGGAAAAAGCTTGATTTTTCAAGACTTTCATCAAATGGAATGGTTGGCTTATTTCTGCCCTTCTCTACTAGTAATTACTCTCTCCCAAACCCAACCGATCCACCACAAAGGCGTACTCAAAAGCTAATTCTTTCAGCTTTTCATAACGTCCAGATGCGCCGCCATGTCCTGCACCCATGTTGGTTTTCAACAACAGAATATTGTTATCTGTCTTAAGTTCCCTGAGTTTCGCCGTCCATTTGGCTGGTTCCCAATATTTAACTCGCGGGTCGTTTAAACCAGCAATAATTAAAATATTTGGGTAATCTTTCGCCTCGACATTATCATAGGGCGAATAAGATTTCATGTAGTCATAATAAACTTTGTCGTTGGGATTTCCCCATTCTTCCCATTCCATTGCGGAAAGGGGCAAAGATGTATCGAGTATAGTTGTGACTACATCTACAAAGGGAACTTGGGCGACTACAACTTTGAATAAATCCGGACGCATATTTATGACTGCGCCCATTAATAAACCGCCAGCACTACCGCCAGAAATTGCTAGGCGATCGCTTTTTGTCCATCCTGAGGCAATTAAATATTCTGCACAGGCGATAAAATCTGTGAAGGTATTTTTTTTGTGCAAAAATTTGCCATTTTCATACCATTTACGCCCCATTTCTTCACCACCGCGAATATGAGCGATCGCATATACAAACCCACGTTCTAATAACGTTAGTCGATTGGATGAAAATGTCACAGGATAAGCTGCACCGTAAGAGCCGTATCCTGTTAAAAATAACGGATTTTTGCCATCTTTTTTGATTCCCTCTTTATAAACTATGGATATGGGAACCTTTGTACCATCTTCGGCGGTAGCCATCAACCACTCACTTTTGTAATGAGTTTTATCGTAACCGCCGAGAACTTCCGTTTCTTTTTTCAACTCCCGTTCATTTGTTTCCATGTTGTAATCGAAAACCGATTTGGGAGTAATTAAAGAAGTGTAATTAAACCGCAAAATATTAGTATTAAATTCTGGGTTACTACCTTCAAATAAGGTGTATGTCGGTTCGGGAAAAGGAATATTATTTTCTTTCCCTGTAGATAAGTTTTGCACCCTTACAGTTTGCAGTCCGCCTTGTCTTTCATAAATTACTAAGTAATTGGCAAAAAGACTAATGCTTGATAGCATTACATCTTCGCGATGGGGAATTACAGTTTGCCAATTCTCTTTAGCTAGAGAAGCAATCGGTGTTTTCACCAATTTAAAATTTATTGCTTCTTCATTAGTCAGAATGTAGAAGTAATCGCTGTGATGTTCAACGTTGTATTCTACTCCCGTAGTTCGCGGGTAGATTAACTGAAAATCACCATTGGGATTATTCGCATCTAAATAGTAAACTTCTGTGGTGATGCTGCTTTCCAGAACCATCAATATATATGCTTGACTCCGAGTGGTTTCAACATATAAATGGTAAGTATCATCAGGTTCATGATAAATCAGCACATCCTCATCTGATGGCGTGCCTAAAGTATGGCGAAATACTTGATAAGGACGATTTACCTCATCAATTTTGGCATAAAAAACTGTTTTATTATCGTTTGCCCAAGCAGATAAAAAAGTGCCAGGTATGCTTTCTGTATATAACTTAAATGTGTTGAAATCAAGAAAGTAAAGAGTGTATTCTTCAGAGCCAGTGGTATCAACTGAATAAGCTAAAATTTGATGATTTGGGCTAACTTCAAATACGCCGATACTGCAAAATTCTTGTTCTTTTGCTAATTCATTTTGGTCTAGCAAAATTTCTTCAGCAGCATCAAGGTTACCCTTTTTACGGCAATAAATCGGGTAAGCTCTACCTTCTTCTGTGCGAGAATAATAATAATAATCATCTTGACGAGATGGAACTGACAAATCGGTTTCTTTAATCCGAGCCAGCATTTCATCATAAAGTTGAGTTTGCAGCGCTTGCGTATGCTGCATCATTTCTTCAGTGTAAGCGTTTTCCGCTTCCAGATAAGCGATCGCTTTTGGGTCGTTGCGATCGCGCATCCAAAAATAATTATCTATTCGGCGATCGCCATGTATCTCCAAAACCTGCGGCTGTTTTTCGGCGACGGGTGGAGTCACATTCGTAGGGAGAGTAATATCTTCATTCATATTTTTTAACCTCGATTCTATTTATCTACAGCAACAACCTTCCTCGCTATACCTATTTCTAAGGAACTATTTATGAGGAACTGGAAATTTCAGTAATCCGGCGTGGATTCATTTTTAAGGTACACAAGCCAATAGCTGGAACAACTCCCAGAATTAGCGCTGTCAAACCTTGTCCACTCCAATACAATATCTGAGTACGGTTGACTTCAGGAATAAAATTTTGCCCAAAAGAAAGCAATCCAACTAAAATACTGATAAAGAAAAAAGAAATTGAAGGTAGAAAATTCCACCACCAAGCACCTGCTACATAGCGCCGCAGCACCATCCATTGAAAAAGCCCAAGCCAAATTCCCGAAAGAATATAAGCAAGTGTTGACAAAACGCTCAAGATAAATATTTCTTCAAAAGATAAAGTTCTATTTAGCGATGCAGCGATAGTTTGAATGTAGTTAATCCAGGCTTCTTTAACACGATCAGAAATCAGCCAGCCAAAACTCGTAGCTAGCATCCACAACCAAGGAGATACATATCGACGCAGCACCAGCGCTTGATCTGCGCTAAAAATCACGGCAAAAACAATATTGCTGAAATATGTTAGCAAAATGTAATCGCCCGCTCTACTGGCGATACCACCCACAACCCATCCCACAAGAGTCATAAAGGTAAATTGGAGAAAAAACTTCCGGCGCACCGAAGGCGGAATCAACAACTTTCGCGCTTTCGGATCGTCTTGATTTGGTGCAAAATCAGAAGAACTATTAGAATCACTTTGCATAAGCTGGTAAATATTGAGTTGTTATTGGTTGGTGGTTGGTGGTTGGTGGTTGGTTGTTGGTGGTTGGTGGTTGGTGGTTGGTAGTTGGTGGTTGGTGGTTAGTTGTTGATGGTTGGTTGTTGGTGGTTGGTGGTTGGTGGTTGGTGGTTAGTTGTTGGTGGTTAGTTGTTGGTTGTTGGTTTTTACTTCTCCCCCTCCTCCCCTCTCCCCCTCCCCCCCTCTCTTTAAAGAAAGCTCCTGAAAAAGCGCAATCCCAGATGATAAGCTAAACAATGGCATAAAAAACTGACTTAGGATGAAGTGTTAAATGGGTGTTTCCTCAAGCGCTCCTCACCTCTTACGGGCTGCTCGTGGTGAAGTATTAGATCGTCCCCCTGTCTGGATGATGCGACAGGCTGGACGGTATATGAAAGCATATCGGGATCTACGGGAAAAGTATCCTTCGTTTCGCGATCGCTCGGAAATTCCCGAAGTGGCGATTGAAGTCTCTTTGCAACCTTGGCGGGCTTTCCAGCCTGATGGTGTGATTTTATTTTCCGACATTGTAACGCCACTACCCGGTATGGGTATTGACATGGACATTGCGGAAGGTAAGGGTCCAATTATTGCATCGCCGATTCGCACTTCCCAACAAGTTGATAACCTGCGCCCTCTTGAACCAGAGATATCCTTGCGATTTATTAAAACTATTTTGCAAGCTTTGCGTTCGGAAGTCGGCAATCAATCAACAGTGTTAGGTTTTGTGGGTGCGCCCTGGACTTTAGCTGCTTACGCTGTGGAAGGAAAAGGTTCTAAAACCTATTCCATTATCAAAAACATGGCGTTTTCCGACCCGACGGTTCTGCATCAATTGTTAAGTAAATTATCAGATGCGATCGCTACTTATGTCCGCTATCAAATTGATTGTGGCGCTCAAGTAGTACAAATGTTCGATTCTTGGGCGGGTCAACTCAGCCCCCAAGATTATGACACTTTTGCTTTGCCCTATCAAAAACGCGTGTTCGAGCAAGTTAAACAAACTCACCCCGATACACCTTTGATTTTGTTGGTTAGCGGTAGTGCGGGTGTATTGGAACGCATGGCGAACTCCGGTGCGGATATTGTCTCTGTTGATTGGGCAGTAGACATGGCAGATGCGCGGACAAGATTGGGCAAGTCGGTGAAAGTACAGGGAAATCTTGACCCGGGTGTGCTATTTGGTTCAAAAGAATTTATACGCGATCGCATTCTGGATACGGTTCGCAAAGCTGGTAATTGGGGTCATATTCTTAACCTCGGTCATGGTGTACTACCAGAAACTCCAGAGGAAAATGTAGCTTTCTTCTTTGAAACCGCAAAACAACTCAACGCCGCAGTTGTTTGATGAGGCGCCCAGGCGCGGAGTTAGGAGTTAGGAGTTAGGAGTTAGGAGGCGCGGAATTATGAGTTATTATTTGCGGGGCACGGAGTTAGATTTTTTTATACTCAACTCCCTTCTCGGAACTTTTAACTTTATTTTTAACTCCTCACTCTTAACTCCTAACTCCTAACTACTTGAAATTATGAGTCAGAAACGGATTTTAGTCACTGGTGCAAGTGGCTGTGTGGGTCACTATCTAAGCGAATCTTTAATTAAAGAAACACAACACGAATTATATTTACTGGTTAGAAACCCCAGTAAACTGCAAGTTGACACTCAAGCGCGTCTGGGTATCAATGTCTTGCAAGGTGATATGAAAGACATTGGAAAATTTGCCGACTTATTGAAAACTATAGATACTGCTGTTTTGACGGCGACGGCTTGGGGCGGCGATGAAACATTTGAGATTAATGTATTTAAAACCCTAGAATTGATGCAACTGTTAGATCCAGACAAATGCGAACAAGTGATTTATTTTTCTACCGCCAGTGTTTTGGATCGTCAAAATCAACCGTTGAAGGAAGCAGGAGAACTAGGTATAGATTACATCCGTTCCAAGTATGATTGTTTACAGCGGATGTCAAAATTAGCGATCGCGCCTAAAATTACCAAAGTCTTTCCAACATTAGTTTTGGGTGGCGAAGCCAACAAACCCTATTCTCATATTTCCTCCGGAATTCCAGAAGTTACAAAATACGTTGACTTAATTCGCTTTTTACAAGCAGACGGAAGTTTTCACTTCATTCACGGGCGAGACATTGCCACCACCGTACAATATTTAATAGATAATCCTCCCAAAGAAGGCGAACCGCGACAGTTAGTTTTAGGTCAAGCCCAGTTAACAGCAAACCAAGCAATTGAAGAAGTTTGCGCCTATCTTGGCAAAAAGATAATCTTTCGCATTCCCCTATCATTATCCCTAGCGAATGTATTAATCGCAATATTTCGGATTCAGATGGATGCTTGGAGTAGATTCTGCATGAACTATCGGCATTTTACCTACCAAAATGCGATTAATCCCAGTACTTTTGACTTACCAAATTATTGCGCCACCATGAGTGATGTTTTGAGATCAAGCGGTGTAGAAGCTGCGAAATCATCAGCCTGGAAATAAATTTCCGGTTTTGTAGAGACGCGACGCCAGACCGTCATTTCTCATTAGGATGTGAAGCACCGAAAGTACCGCACCAAACCCAATCACAACCGTCCCCTACTTTCTGCCTAGCACACCTGACATTTTTTGTAGAGACGCGGAATTTAGCATCTCTAGTCTTTCGTTAATGGAACCGCAGACAGCAACCCAACGTCTATCATTCTTAGATACAGCCAAAGAAAGAGAAATTCAAATGTAATGTATTTCAACTTACTTGAAAAAAAAGATGATTAATTTTTACAACCATACACTCAACTGGTTATCTCAATTTTAGTAATAAAAATAACTACTTTTTAAGTATAACTTTGATTGTAGTTGTAATAATTTCATTCAGTACAGAAGGCGGCAAATATCATTACAGCGAAATACAATCGGGAGTTACTTTTTATTAGGTGATTGATTATACGGATAATCAAAGTATAAATGTCTCAGAAAAAACAAGTTGTGCAAAAAGTCAAATTCTCTTAATTTTAGTTAGAGTTAGATAACAATCAAAGTGTGAGGATATATACTATATGCGAATTTTGCTGGTGTATCCTATTTTTCCTAAAACCTTCTGGTCATACGAAAAAATATTAGCATTAGTCGATCGCAAGGTTTTGTTACCGCCGTTGGGTTTGGTGACAGTGGCGGCGATTTTGCCCCAAGAATGGGAATATAAGTTAGTTGATCGCAACATTCGAGAAGCCACTGAGGAAGAATGGGCATGGGCAGATGTAGTAATTCTCTCTGCCATGATTGTGCAGAAACAAGATTTACTCGACCAAATTAAAGAAGCGAAAAGACGCGGTAAGTTAGTGGCGGTTGGTGGTCCTTACCCCACTTCTGTACCTCGCGAAGTTCAGAATGTTGGTGCAGATTTTCTCATTTTGGATGAAGGGGAAATCACCCTACCAATGTTTGTTGAAGCTATTAAACGGGGTGATAAATCTGGCATTTTCCGCGCTACAGAAAAACCCGATGTCACAGGCACACCAATACCCCGCTTTGATTTATTGGAATTTGATGCTTATGACTCAATGTCGGTTCAATTTTCGCGGGGTTGTCCCTTCCAATGCGAATTTTGTGACATTATTGTTCTCTACGGTCGCAAACCACGCACCAAAACTCCAGCACAATTATTAGCAGAATTAGATTGCCTTTACAACTTGGGTTGGCGACGCAGTGTTTTCATGGTAGATGATAACTTTATCGGCAACAAACGCAATGTCAAATTGTTGCTGAAAGAGTTAAAAGGCTGGATGGCTGAACATCAATATCCCTTCAGTTTTGACACAGAAGCTTCAGTTGACTTGGCACAAGATCCAGAAATGATGGAATTGATGGTTGAGTGCGGTTTTAAAGCGGTGTTTTTGGGAATTGAAACACCGGATGAAGACAGTTTGCAACTGACCAAAAAATTTCAAAATACTCGCAGTTCCCTAACTGATGCAGTGCAAACCATCATCAAAGCGGGGTTGCGCCCGATGGCTGGATTTATTATCGGGTTTGATGGCGAAAAAGCAGGCGCAGGCGATCGCATTGTGCGTTTTGCCGAACTCGCAGCAATTCCCTCTACAACCTTTGCGATGTTGCAAGCGCTACCAAATACAGCACTTTGGCATCGCCTCATTAAAGAAGGGCGACTGCGGGAAAATAAAGACGGCAACATCAACCAAACGACTTTGATGAACTTCATCCCCACCCGTCCTTTAGAAGAAATTGCCAGAGAATATGTTGAGGCGTTTTGTGCCTTATACGACCCAGTTAAATACTTAGACCGCACCTATCGTTGTTTCTTAATGATGGGCGGACCGAGTTGGAAAGCGCCAGCTAAGATGCCAGAATGGGTAGTTGTGAAAGCGTTTTTAATTATTATTTGGCGACAAGGTATCAAACGCGAAACTCGCTGGAAATTCTGGCATCACTTGTTTAGCATTCTCAAACGCAACCCAGGAGTTGTAGAGCATTATCTCGCCACCTGCGCCCACAACGAACATTTCTTAGAATATCGTCAAATTGTCCGCGACGAAATTGAAGCCCAGCTAGCTGAGTATCTAGCACAAGGCGCAGAAAAGCCTTATGTACTCGTGAAGCAAACGGTAGAGGCGATCGCTTCTTAAGAAGAGACAAGGGGATGGGGGGACAAGGGCGACGGGTGTGGGGGACAAGGAGAATTTACATATCTTGTAGGGGCGAAGCATTTGCACCTAGATATATCCTTCAAAACTTAGACAGAGATGCAAATGCTACCCTTCGGGTTATCCTTTATGAGTACGCCCTTACAACCAAAACACACCAGCTTCATAACCTGAAAAACTAATAATGAAAGTTCATTCTTCACCCACCAAAACGCGGGCTACTGGGCGGCTGGGCGGCTGGGCGGCTGGGCGTCTCCTAATACCATTTCACCAAAACCCTGATACAAATTTCGCGTCTCTACAGGATTTATATGTATCGTGATTAACGCGAAATGGTATAACTCCTAACTCCTAACTCCTAACTCCCAACTCCTAACTCCTAACTCCCAACTCCCAACTCCCAACTCCCAACTCCTAACTGGGCGCCTCCTAACTCCCCATTGGAGTTGACTGCAAAAGTGGCAAAGTAATCGCAAAAGTTGTTCCTTGACCCTGTACGGAATTAACTTCAATTTTGCCTTTGTGTTTTTGGATAATTTGATAACAAATCCATAGCCCTAAACCAGTGCCCTTACCTACATCTTTTGTAGTGAAAAAAGGGTCAAATATTTTATCTAATAAATGTGGTTCAATTCCAGAACCATTATCGACAATTCGCACGCAAATAAGTTGTTCTCCAACCTTTTCTGACTGAATTACGATTTGTTTGTGGCGTTGTTCCTTTTGTTCGCGCAAAGCATCGATCGCATTGCTGATAATATTCACAAATACCTGATTTAATTGCGCTGGATAGCACTCGACTACAGGTAAATTTGCGTATTCTTTGATAACTTCAATTTCTGGCTTTAATTGATGATTGAGAATCAATAAAGTACTATCAATTCCTTCATGAATATTTACAGATTTCATATCAGCTTCATCAAGGCGCGAGAAATTTCGCAATGATAAAATAATTTCACGAATGCGCTGGGCACCAATTTTCATTGATAAAAAAATTTTCTGCAAATCTTCACTGATAAAATCTAGTTCAATATCTTCTAACTTATTTTTAATAATAGTAGTTGGTTGGGGATATTCTTTTTGGTAAAGGGATATTAATTCTAATAATTCTTTAATATATTCTTTGGCGTGGCTAATATTGCCGTAAATGAAGTTAATCGGATTATTAATTTCATGGGCAACTCCCGCCACCATATTACCCAGCGAAGACATTTTTTCTGTTTGAATTAATTGTGCCTGGGTTTGCTGGAGTTCGTGTAAAGCATCGCGAAGTTGGTCATAAGCTTGATTTAATTCTTGATTTTTGTGCGAAAGTTCGTGAGTGCGTTCTTCAACTCGCCTTTCTAAATTTTGCCGTGCTTGCTCTAGTCTTTGAGTGTATTCTGCAACCCGACGAATTAAACTATTCAAAGAAGAGGCTAATACTCCCAATTCATCCTTACTCGTTACAGGAACTTGCAAATCGAAATTTGATTCCTTGGTGACTTTTTGTGCAACTTTTGTTACAGCTAGCAAAGGATCGGAAATTGTCCGTGCTGTTCTATTGCCCACAAAAGTTATTAATAAAGCACCTAATATAAAAAAACCCCATAGCCTTAACCATAAAAATTGCACCGTAGTGTTAAGGTCTTTCAGAGACTTCAGCAACACAATTACTAGAGAAGAATTGCTCATCCCTGATAAAACCACAGTTTTACCAAGATAGTCTTGACCTGAAATCAGCAGTCGTTTTGGGGGGGCGGAAGCGGGTGGTACTTGCCAATTTTTTGTGCGGGCTGTTGCTAATGTGGAAGCAACTGCTGTTTTGTCTCCATTAAAGGCAACTAAATATTCATCTTTAGCACTATCTAATTGTCGGAGTAACTTTTCTTTGATGAGAGTGCCAATTTCAATCGCACCAATCACTTCTTCATTAAATTTAATCGGTGCTAATCCCACTAAAACGGGCAGCATTTCTCCCTTCTTTTTCTCAAGTTTTACTACATCAGAGGGATACATTCCGCTAAGGGCTAGAGAAATACTTTTTCTATCCTTTAAGTCTTTTATGGTTGAATTACCTAATGCTGGCTGTCCCATATCCAGCAGTACAACACCATTTTGATTAACTACCTTAATCAAGTCTATTTCCAAAGTCGTTTTCTCTGACACCAACAATTGCAGAAGTTGCAGAGTGTTCCTTTGTTTTACCGCATCACGTACATTTTCTCGATCTGCTATCAACCGCGCCCAAGAACTTAAATTTTGTTCTTCTTGACGCAATTCGTGCAAAACCATTGAAGCAATTCCCTCAATGGAACTACTCATTTGCTGTTCCATTCTGCTAGTAAACCAGTAAGCATAGCTGATTACTGATAGCACCATGATAGTGAAAAACACCATCATAAATGGCATAATAATTCTTTGACTTAAAGCGAGTTTTGAGTAACTAGCTTGCAATTTAACACCCCGAACCACAGTTCTAGGGTTGACCTGTTGCTTGTTGGTTTCGTTGTCGTAAATTGGCATTTTCTTTGCTGGAGAAATCAGCGCCCTAATATTTGGTAGTTCATTGCATAAAGCCTAACTTCAGCAATTATTGAGCGGCGTTAACATTGATTGTCTGCTGCTTGTGCAGTAGGAGTTTTCCTGTCAGTAATAATACAGTTTGGTATATATACACCGTATTTTTATAGTTTCTGGAAAAAAATCAGGAAAACGACAATCAAAAAAAGAACTCTTCACAACTGATATCAAATTGTTGTTGCTAGGATTGTTTGCATCTGTAAAGACGCGATATATCGCGTCTTCACAAAATTTAAATCAAAATCAAAAAATTATTCCTTCGCCAATTTGGTATGAGCGTAAAATGGTGCAGTACATGAAATATAGCAGTTCTCCCAAAGCGCTTCTGTACGCGCTTGCGTAGGGAACATTGCTGTGCCCCAGGTAATGGTATAGCTGTACTTCACCCAACAAAGAACGGCTATAGTGTAATTTCAAGCTAAATCAAGATAAATTGTGAAAAAAACAGTATAAAAGGTTTTTGTGTTAAAAAAGCTATTTTTAGCTATTTTTAGCACAAATAATTAACTGTTTTATCAGTATAAATACGGCTGTGTTGTAAATATTTTTTTGTCAACCGTGAATATAACAGAATTTATGTGATTTGAGATTTGGGATTTGAGATTTTGGATTTGAGATTTTGGATTGTAAAACCCTTGCCATGCAGAAAATCATCGCCGAAAAAATGGTTTTTCTTGAATGTGATTATCAACACCTTTTAGCTGATAAAAAGTAATGCTTTATACAGATAAAGTAATTAATTTATAATTCTGGATTATCTTGGGAATCTTCGGGTAAAATCTCTTGACTGGGCAAAGCGCGGATACGATTCATTTGTGAAAGAGCGTATCGTGCAGTTGCTTGGACTTCAGCATCAGAATCTTCCGCCGCATGGCAAAGCATTTGGCTAATTTGAGCCATCATGTCATAAACGCGAGTTAAGTCACGGATAGCATTTTTTCTGACATCAGGACTTTCATCTTGTAGTGACATTGCTAAAGCGCGATTCATCGGTTTGAGTGCGCGGTTGCCAATTTCTGCTAAAGCAGCCAAAATTAAGCTGCGTTGTTGAGAATCAGCATCAATCATCATATCTACAAGTGGTTGAATTGCTCGCGAGTCTCCTTGTTGACCTAAATCCCAGATAGCTTTGCGCCGCTGTGTCGGGTCAGGACTGCGTAGGTCTGTAATTAATTCGTCAATAATATTGACTTTGGCAAGGCGGGAAGTTGTTTCTGGTGGTAACACTTTTGTGGGGGATGCTGTTGTTTCTTCTGGACTGAAGACAGCAGCATTATTAGAATGCCTGTTGGTTGTGGCGTCAAACTCTTGTAATGGCGGCGTCACTGGGTTGATTTGAGCCTGAGTATAAGATTCAGCATCTGAAGTTGTTGAACTTGAAATTTTTTTGGCGTTGCCAAACAATTTCATCACGTATAGAAGTGCGCCAACACTTCCTAAAACACCGCTTGCAACTAGCAACCACCAAACTAAACTTTTTTGGGATGATTCGTTTTGCTTTTTACTTGGTTCGGGGGGAGGAGTGGTAGCAGGGGAACTAGCCGATTTTTCTTTAACTGATGCTTGCAGACTGTCCCAGGTTATCTTGCCAACAATACCGTCTGCAATCAAACCCTTTGCTTGTTGGAATTTAGAAACGGCAATTTCCGTAGTGTTACCGTACTGTCCATCTATTACACCATCGTAGTATCCTAATTGTTTGAGTTGCGTTTGCAGTGCCTCGACATCTTTACCTGTGCTATTAGGTCTGAGAATTGCCCGTGTAGCAGTGTCTTGTGAACTGGCTTGAGCAAGTTCTAAGATTTTAGGCGTGAAATTGTGTATGGCGGCTGTACTTGCTGGAATGGTGTCAAGTCCCAGACAAGCAAGACAGGTGAATATAAAGATAGAGAAATGGCATAGCCTCATAATGTAAGAAGTTTCAGCCAGAATGTGCGTTGGAAGTTATCGATACCACGATAACTTTAAGCTGGTTAAATGTTAACTTTATCTTGACAGAAATGTTGCAATTTCTGCAGAAAATTGGGCATTGGGATGGGGCATAGGGCATGGGGCATAGGGCATAGGGCATAGGGCATGGGACATAGAGCATGAAGAAGAATTTTCTAATTAATCCCTAATACCCAATCCTCAATTCCCATTTCCTATTTCCCATTTCCTATTTCCCATTTCCTATTTCCCATTTCCTATTTCTCATTTCCTATTTCCCATTTCTCATTTCTCATTATCCCAAAGCCTGATGGTTTGGTCTAAACTCCCACTGGCAAGTATTCCATCTTTGTTGAATGCTACCGACCTGAGCCAATCAGGATTATTGTAATATATTCAACATAAAATACGCGTAAATATCCTCAAGTTTAACAGTGAGGTCATCGCTAGCACTGGCGATGATGTTACCTTGAGGACTCAAAGCTATAGAAAATATACCGCTTTGATGTCCTTGCAATACTTGGGTACATTCTCCAGCGGAAATATCCCACAGCCTGATAGTTGAGTCGCTGCTACCGCTAATTAATGTCTTACCGTTGAGCGCAAATATCGCAGAAAAAACGCCATTGCTGTGTCCTTGCAGAGTTCGCAAGCCCTAGGATAAAGTGGAAGCGAGGCGCATTTGCTTGCTCTAATGAGCGAAAAAATCTCCCAAATTTCGATATTTATGCGAATGTATAAGTTTTGTTTCTAAGTAGTAAAAAATCTGGAATGCATTTGCTTGGCTTGGTAGGAATATTCATCCTCACAACCGTGTGATGTTCCTGTTACGCAATCAATGCAAAATTTTTAAGGAGTTAATTTTTTATGATTCACCACATTTGAGTTGCAGTTGACAACCCGCTTCATGTCGCCGAGGTATTGTCTGAAGTTGTGCAAGGACGCTTTTACCCATTTCCACCGCATCCTGGTAGCTACATGGTTATCAACGGTGATGAACATGGTACAGGAATTGAATTATATCCGGCTGGGACTGAAATCATTCCCGGTACAAGTGATGCACAGTTTCAATCAAACGCCACAAGTTCCCATTTTACGCCATTCCATGCTGCCATATCTGTACCCACCAGCCAAGAAAAAATAGAGCAAATTGGTACTCGTGAAGGTTGGTTAGTTAGATTTTGCGATCGCGGTCCATTTACATTGATAGAATTCTGGGTAGAAAATAAACTGATGCTGGAATTCCTGACTCCAAAAATGGCTGCTCAATACCTTGAGTTTGCCAAACCACAAAACTATGAAGCATTTTTTACTGCAGCCGCTGCAATGGTGTCATAGCCATATATAGCAATCTTGGGGGAAATCTGCTCATGACTGGCACAATTATCAATCCCGTTGAACGTCCCGAAGTCACGCAACAACTTTCTGAAAATATCATTCTCACTACTTTAGATGACTTATACAACTGGGCGAAAATGTCTAGTTTGTATCCGATGATGTTTGGCACAGCTTGTTGCTTTATGGAATTTATGGCAGCCTATGCTTCCCGCTTTGATACGGAAAGATTTGGCATGATTCCTCGCGCCACACCAAGACAAGCAGACTTATTAATTACCGCTGGTACAATCACCATGAAATATGCACCTAACTTGGTGCGACTTTACGAACAAATGGCAGAACCAAAATATGTCATGGCAATGGGTGCTTGTACGATTACTGGCGGTATGTTTAGTGTAGATTCGCCGACGGCAGTTCGGGGCGTAGATAAGTTAATTCCCGTTGATGTTTATATACCTGGATGTCCGCCCAGACCGGAAGCAGTGATTGATGCAATTATTAAATTGCGGAAAAAAATTGCTAATGAAAGCATTCAAGAACGGCAGCAAATCCAACAAAAGCACCGTTATTACAGCATTCCGCACAAAATGAAGGTCGTAACCCCTATTAGTGATGGAAAATATCTGGCAAAACCAGAAATGCAAGCTCCATCTAAAGAACTAATTGAAGCTACGGGATTGCCTTTACCTTTGATGCCGCAATCTAAGTCTGAAGCTGTACAAAATACGTGATAAAACTTGATTTTGTAGAGACGCGATATATCGCGTCTCTGTATTAAATTTGCACCCGTTTTTGATAAATCACCACTTTTTTGAACGCCAAACTTCTGATTTGGGCTACATCAGCAGAACCTGAACTCCTCAAATCCTCCTAATGTGTCATTCTGTCCCGGTTCCCAGATGATAGTGCTAGGAATGATACTCGATCTGACTTAGATGACCCGCATCCTAGAAGAGATGTCTATCCTGAGGAAAGATTTTACCACCAGAGTTCCCAAGGAAATTCTGACAACCGCAACCCCCCAGTCTGTAAGCACAAGCTTGATCTACCGCAGTGTCAGTAGACCGAAAACTTTTGCGATCGCGTGTTGGGTTTATTTTGGTAAACATAGCTAAGATTACATTAATAGATAATGCCTACCCTGTATCTTAGCTATAGCGAGTTGCAAGTCAGTAAGGTACACCTTTGAACGTGAAAGCAATTCATGAATTGCTTCTACAAAGTAGTCTGTACCTCATACAGTTGAAATCCGCTATATAACACCGAGTTTAGTAGAAAATATGAACCCTCAACAAGATCCAGAAAAGGGAATTGGCAAAGTTATTATAATTACAACACTATTAGTAGGTGTGGTGCTTGTAATTTACATGTTGCGGTATTTCAGATGATAAATTAGGAGAAACAAGCAATGATTGCTATTGAACAAAATTCGCAAAATAAAATTAATAATCAATTGCCAGTTAAAGCTAACAAACACAAGCTGTTTTATACAATTTGGGCAATTGTCAAACCACTAGATTATCTCCAAAAAATGCAAGAACGTTATGGGGATATTTTTATTACTGAATTTGCTGGCTTGCAAACACAATGTGTTATCAGCAACCCCCAAGCAATTCAGGAAATTTTTACCGCTGATTCTAAGTTGTTTGAATCGGGTTCGGCGAATCCAATTGTACAGCCTTTAGTGGGGGCAAACTCATTAATATTGTTAGATGGAGAGCCGCATTTACAACAGCGCAAGCTTTTGATGCCTTCTTTTCATGGTGAACGAATGCGGGCTTACGGGCAAATAATTTATGATATTACCAAACAAGTGATGAGCCAATTAACTATTGGAGAATCATTTATTGCTCGCCCAAAGATGCAAGATATTTCTTTAAATGTCATTTTGCGTGCTGTTTTTGGTTTTAAAGAAGGTGAACGTTACCAACAAATCCGGCAAGTATTAACTAAAATGCTGGATTCTTTTAATAATCCGTTGAGTGTGGTTTTCCTTTTTTTCAAATCATTTCAACACGATTTAGGTGCTTGGAGTCCTTGGGGAAATTTTCTGAGACAAAGAGAATTGCTCGATAAATTACTTTACCAAGAAATTAGCGATCGCCGCGTTCAAAATGCATCTTACGGTGAAGATATTCTCAGCTTATTACTATCAGCGCGTGATGAAAATGGACAACCAATGACAGATGTTGAATTGCGCGATGAATTGATGACGATGCTATTCGCCGGACATGAAACCACAGCAACAGCTTTAGCTTGGGCTTTATATTGGATTCACTATCTACCAGAAGTCAGAGAAAAACTTTTGCAAGAACTCAATTCCATCGATATTGACAATACAGATCCGATGGAAATTGCTCGACTACCTTATTTAAATGCTGTTTGTTCGGAAACTCTGAGAATTTATCCAGTTGTTTTCTTTACTTTACCACGAATTTTGCAAGCCCCGATGAAATTAATGGGTTATGAATTACCAAAAGGGTTGATACTTTCACCATCTATTTATTCGGTTCACCATCGCCCAGATATTTATCCTGAACCAAAGCGTTTTAAACCAGAACGTTTTTTAGAACGTCAATTTTCTCCCTATGAATATATGCCATTTGGAGGCGGTAACCGTCGCTGTTTAGGTGCGGCGTTGGCTTTGTTTGAAATGAAATTAGTACTTGCAACGGTCTTGTCGCATTATTCACTCACACTTGCAGAAAAGCGTCCTCTTTTACCTGTACGTCGCGGCATTACATTTGTGCCACAAGGAGGCGTGCATTTGGTGCTAAACGAACGCAAATAATATCATGTCTGGGTGAACACTTATAATATTGGGGGAAGGCTGTTAATGGTTCATGGTTAATAATTCATGGATAATAACGCGTGCATAGCAATGAACCATTAACAATTAACAATCAACAATCAACAATCAACAATCAACAATCAACAATCAACAATCAACAATCAACAATCAACAATTAACCATTAACATTTAATCAGCGTTTATTGTCGCACTTAAAATTGCCTTAGCTGTAGCGATCGCTTTCTCAACTCCATCAACAATATACACATTTTCCGGCGATAAATTATGGAAAAAAACTTTGCTTTCTTCACCACTATTTAACAAAATTACTTTCTTACTTCCTTTCAAAGCTAAGGCAATTTCTGATGCAGTTCCTACACCCATACCACAAGCAATCACGACATCACTAGAGAGAACATTAATATTATTTCTCGCATTCCCCATGTCAGTGAAAATGGCAATATCTACTGATTCAGAAATACCCTTGCGCTGATCGCTGGGAAGAATACCAATAGTTAAACCATTAGCAGATTTCGCACCCTGACTTGCTGCATCCATTACCCCGGTATTCCTACCGCCAGTGAGTAAAACCCATCCTTCTTGGGCTATAAATTTCCCTAGTTTATAGGCATTTTGCCAATCAGTTGCTTTCGCCTTCTCTCCAGGTCCCATCACCCCAACAACGATTTTTCTCATAGCCAAATAAGAACAGCAATTAGCTACCAACCACCAACCACCAACTACCAACAACGCGATCGCGCTTCACCAGTCGCCTGGGTCGGGAAAACGCCACTGCGACCCTTGGGGAGACCCCAAGACCGCAGTGGCTCCCCTACCAAGGGCGCCCCTTCACCAACTACCAACCACCAACTAACAACTTTATCAAACTACCATTCTTCAGCCCAATAAACAATTTCGGAAATTGAACTATTAATAGCTACACCATAGCTATCTCCATGATTCCACTTGAAGCCAAGACTACCTCTGTCTTGGGCGTCCAATACTAATATTTCATAACTGGCTGGAAAGGATTCTTCCCCGGAATCACTGGTATAAAAGAAAGTTGTTGGCACGCCGTTGGGTTGGTTTACGTGGTCGTTTGTATCACCACCCATATATTTATGTTTGGCAATCTTCCTGTATTCTGAAAGTATTTTTTGTATCTTTTCTGGTGGCTGCTTTACCCTTAGTTGAAAAAAGCTTCCTCCTTGCAAAAACCCTTGCGAATAAACAAGACGCGTGTCTTTAACATCAGTGGTAATCTGATGAGGAAAGTGTTTTATCTGCTCTTTTTTAGACCAAAGTTGATCGCGAATTTCTTGGTAACGGGATGTATCAGTTATCTTTTTAACCTCATTAGCATTGCTCATGCTTTCTCTGAGCAAAAAGCCTCCCCCAAGTATACCAATACCACTAAAAGACAATAAAACTATTATGGCTATCTTTAAAATATGTGTAGGCGCGTAGCTTTTAGTCGTCAGAAATCGCTTCATCGAATTGGGTGCTTTGAGATTTTCCGGTTAGACACCCAACTACTACTTGATTTACCAAAATTTCGTAACTAGCTCAAGATATATTTACAAAAATCCAGATGCATATTATGTAATTTGCATCTGGCAAAGAAAAAAGTATTAAGAAGTATTAAAAAAATGAAAATCTCATTTAAGACTGAGTTTAAAAAGGCACGAGGCATACTGTAGAGGGCAGAAGGGAAGATACCTTTTTCATGTTTGATGGTGAATTATAATTGATAGTACCGTTTCAATCGCCTTCTGCCTCCAGCAAAGCTGCCTTTTGGTACTAAAAAGAACCAACAATCATTCCTGTAAGTAAGATAAAACCAATCCACACATTTTGCCGGAACATTTGACCGTAAACTGGGTTTGGCAAGTCTTTTTTTTGTAATTGAATATACTGCCAAATCCAAGCGATCGCTCCAATTACAAGGCTAATCCAAAATGCTAGGTGAAGATGTATAAAAACACCCAACCAACCAAGTAAAAAGATGGTGCCAGTAAAGAAAATGCCGATCGCTAAAGGAGCGTAATTACCAAAAAATAAGGCACTTGAATTAATGCCAATACGTTGGTCGTCTTCCTTGTCGCTCATTGCATAAACAGTATCAAATCCCAATGTCCACAATACAGTTGCACCCCAAAGCAGCCAAGTTGATTGGGAAAGGTTTTGCGTTACCGCAGTCCAGCTAATTAATACGGCAAAACCCCAAGCAATTGAAAGCACTAATTGAGGTACGGGAAACACTCGCTTTGCACCGGGATAAAGCACTATTACAGGTACAGCCGCTACACACAACCAAAAGGAGAGCGCGTTAAGATAGAAAGCAAGACCCGCTGCACATGCCATCGCCACCAGCGCAACTACAATCCCGACTTTCACAGAAAGCGCACGGGAAGCAAGGGGGCGCGAGCTTGTTCTTTCCACTTCTGGGTCGATGTCTCTGTCCCATAAATCATTTACCACACAGCCAGCAGCACTTGTGGCGAGAGTACCCAAGACAATAATTCCCACCAATGGCAAAGGCGGTTTTCCAGCACTTGCTAAAAACACAGCCCAAAGCGCAGGAATCATCAAAATTAAGCGCCCTTCTGGCTTATGCCACCGCAAAAGCCGAATAATTATAAGCCATAGGGGTTCACAGTTGCGTTCTGGTGTCGTCAACATAGGCAGCGAAACATGACTGAAAGTAAGTTAATTAACATATCTTCACATCTATAGAATAACGTTATTTGTTATTTATAAAGTCACAAGGAAAAGTGGCAACTTTGGATACATCCAATTCGTCACTTTAGTGTTGCAGAACGGGGTGAATTTTCGTACTCGGGTAAGAGTCGCCAGACTATCAACCTGAGTAGAAAATTGTTTGAAAAAATATTCGTGCCCATTTCGCCGGCACTGCCAGGTTTTACTATCCTTAAATAGAGAGAAAACTAGATGCTGAATTTAATTTCAGCTAGCTGGGAGAGGAAAACAACTCAAACAGCTCAGCAACACCGGATTATTGCAGCCATTGACCTAGGAACAAATTCTCTGCATATGGTAGTTGTGCGGATTGAACCGACACTACCAGCTTTTAGCATTATCGGTAGAGAAAAAGAAACCGTCAGATTAGGCGATCGCGATCTTGCCTCAGGTTATCTCAAACCAGAGATCATGGAACAGGCGATCGCTGCTTTGCGACGCTTTCAAGATGTTGCCAAAACTCTCAATGCTGAAACAATTATTGCCGTAGCGACTAGCGCCGTGCGAGAAGCCCCCAACGGCAAAGATTTTTTGTATAGGGTAGAAGCCGAATTAGGTTTAAGCGTTGACTTAATTTCCGGTCACGAAGAAGCGCGGCGAATTTATCTGGGCGTGTTGTCGGGGATGGAATTTAACAACCAGCCTCACATTATCATTGATATTGGCGGCGGTTCTACAGAGTTAGTTTTGGGCGACAGCCACGAAGGGCGAACCCTCACGAGTACGAAAGTCGGTGCAGTTCGACTGACTGGCGAGTTAATTAATACCGACCCCATCAGCAACACTGAGTTTCAATATCTGCAAGCATACGCGCGGGGAATGTTGGAACGTTCCGTTGAAGAGGTACTGGCAAACGTCCAATTTGGCGAATCTCCGCGATTGGTAGGAACAGCCGGCACTATTGAAACTCTAGCAACAATCCATGCGCGGGAAAAGTTGGGTATTGTCCCTTCTACACTCAATGGTTATCAGTTTAGTTTAAGAGACTTGCGCGAATGGGTGAATCGCTTGCGAAAACTGAGCCACTCCGAACGGGCATTAATTCCTGGGATGCCGGATAAACGTGCCGAAGTTATACTTGCTGGTTCAGTAATATTACAGGAAGCAATGACTTTGTTGGGGCTTGAGTCGATAACAGTGTGCGAGCGTTCCTTGCGAGAAGGGGTGATTGTAGACTGGATGCTCACCCACGGTTTAATTGAAGACAGGTTGCGCTTTCAAGGTTCAGTGCGCGAACGGAATGTGCTGAAAGTTGCAAAAAAATACCACGTTAACTTAGAACATAGCGATCGCGTAGCAGCATTCGCCCTCAGTTTATTTGACCAAACTCAAGGCATCTTGCACAACTGGGGTGTAGAAGAACGAATATTATTTTGGGCTGCAGCCACATTACACAATTGCGGACATTATGTCAGCCATGATTCTCATCACAAGCACTCTTATTATTTAATTCGCAATGGAGACTTACTTGGTTATAACGAAACCGAGATAGAAATAATTGCCAATATAGCGCGTTATCATCGCAAATCACCTCCCAAGAAAAAGCACGAAATTTATCGGAATTTGCCAAACAAACAGCACCGACAAATGGTAAGTCAATTGAGTGCGATTTTAAGATTGGCAACTGCACTTGACAGGCGTCAAATTGGTGCAATTTGCCAAGTGAAGTGTGAATATAACCAAGATTCACGCGAATTTAAACTGCATTGTTTTCCATCTCATCCTAATGATGACTGTGCCTTAGAACTCTGGAGTTTAGATTTCAAAAAAGGAGTATTTGAAGCAGAATTTGGAGTTAAATTAACAGCTACATTAGAACAGCCTGTAGTTGCAGTTAGCTAGAAGTAGGGTGCGTTAACGAAGTGTAACGCACCTTTGATTAGGTAAATAGAAAACATCTCAAAAAATGGTATAGAATCAAGTAAAAATTTTCATTAATAAAACATGATGAATTTATCGATTAAAACCTCTTATCTTCACAGTTCACCGAAGTTAACTTACGACATATTGATTGAAAATGAGCCAGATGGCAACGTTAGTGCTAGGGTGATAGTTTTACCAGATTGTAAAGCTACAGGTGCAACTAAACAAGAAGCTTTAACTTTGTTAAGTCAACTGTTGCAAAAACGTTTGGAAACAGCGGAAATTGTGACTCTGGAAATTGAACTTTCCAAAGCCGAACATCCTTGGATGAAATTTGCTGGGAAGTATAAGGACGATCCACAATTTGATGAGATGCTGGCAGATATTGAAGCTTATCGTCGTGAACTAGATGCGGAAATGGCAGAATATTACCAACAACTTGATGCAGAGAATGAGGTGAAGTGAGTTTGTGGATTTTAGATACAGATAGCCTCTCTCTTTTTCAACGCGGACATCCATCTCTCACGCAGCGTGTTAGCGCAATTACTCCTGAAGAGATTGCTATAACAATTATCACAGTTGAAGAACAAATGTATGGACGGCTTAATCGCATTAGAAAGGCTAATTCTCAAGATGCGCTGGTATTAGCATACACTTCACTTGGGGAAACTTTAGATGATTTAAAATCCATTAATATAGTTGAATTTGACCAAAATGCTGCCAATTGCTATGCTCAATTACAGCGTCAAAAAATCCGTATTGGTACGCAAGATTTACGCATTGCGGCAATTACGCTTTCAGTGAATGGTATTTTGGTTACGCGCAATCGCAAGGATTTTGCGAAAGTCCCTAATTTACAACTTGAAGATTGGACGATAGATTAAGCTTGTTTAATTTTCACAGGAGCGATCGCTTTTCTAATTTTCACACCATAGGCGCGATCGCATCTTTGGCTTCAATAAACGCGATCGCACAAGATAATTATCAGCTTCTTGTGGGATGGGGTCGTATTGCCCTTACCTCACACCGCCCCTGTTAGTCGGCTGTAATTTCAGCGGAAGGTGAGTATTAATTCCTTCATAAAACGACATAATTAGGTAAGATTAGGTAAAGTAATCTCCGCGTTTGTTAAACAAAGGCGTCAGTAAATCCCATGCAGCCCAACCAGAATGCATCTAGACTTCCCTTTGCCCCGTTACTCTTAATCGCGCCCTTTTTCCTCTGGGGGACAGCGATGGTGGCGATGAAAGGAGTCATACCTCACACAACACCGTTATTTATGGCGGGAGTCCGTCTGATACCCGCTGGGGTGTTAATTCTGATCGCCGCAGCATTAATGGATAGACCCCAGCCCAAAGGTTGGGCTGCATGGTTGTGGATTACTTTATTTGCCTTAGTTGATGGAACGCTATTTCAAGGCTTTTTGGCAGAGGGATTAGTCAGAACCGGTGCTGGTTTGGGTTCTGTGATGATTGACTCTCAACCTCTGGCTGTTGCTTTACTATCGTTGTGGCTATTTAAAGAACACATCGGTTTGTGGGGATGGTTGGGACTGGGTTTGGGTGTTACGGGCATTAGTTTGATTGGCTTACCGGATGAATTGATTTTGAGTTTTGTTTCAAATTACTCACTCCCCCTCCCCCACTCTCTCCCCCTCCCCCACTCCTTCCTAGAAAGCGGCGAATGGTTGATGCTGTTAGCGGCGCTGTCAATGGCGGTGGGAACTGTCATGATTCGGTTTGTATGTCGCCATGCTGACCCTGTAGCGGCTACAGGATGGCATATGATTTTAGGTGGATTGCCTTTATGGGGGATTTCATCAGTTACAGAAACCCAGCAATGGCAGAATCTTGTACCATCTGATTTGATGGCTTTGGGTTATGCCACAATATTTGGTAGCGCGATCGCCTACGCATTGTTTTTCTACTTTGCTTCTAGCGGTAATCTCACCAGTCTCAGTTCGCTAACTTTCCTGACGCCCGTATTTGCGTTGATATTTGGCAATTTGTTTCTCTCAGAATTTTTAACTCCAGTGCAGTGGGTGGGAGTCAGCTTAACATTAGTTAGTATTTATTTGATTAATCAACGCGATCGCTTGGAGAAAAGTGGAAATCAGACAGTTACTGCGGGTGAACAAGCTACACAGCCGCAAATTTTAGAAGCATCTGGTAAAAAGCTCAATCCTCTAACTATATCCGTGAGAGAATCAGAAAGAGAAATTTTGCCTTGATCGAAGAAGGATAAGAGGACATTTATTCACACCAGAAGTTATCAACATCATTCGATTAATTTATTGGCAGATGAACAATCTGGTCTTGATGTTCGTTATCAAAAGAATATTCAGCAAGCAGAATCAACTCGTCAAGATGCTGTCCTACGCTTAAATTGGGGTTGAGAATAAAAATACCTGGAACATGTCTACCTTCAGTAATGTGGTCACCTAAATGTACAGGCATAGATTTGCGATTATTTGTCACTAATACAAAGTCATGTTCTTCACACCAACACAGAATTTCTGGGTCTAAAGTACCTTTAGCAGGAGTGTCAGGTTCACCTACTGCCCAAATTATTAAATCTGGTTTCTGTCTCCGCAATTGATTGCTGTACACTGGATTAACGTTCTCATCCATTAAATATTTAAGCGCCATTCGCCTTTTTCATCGCCTCTCTTTCTTGCTTTATTTTTTGTAAACGGGCTAAACTTGGAGGTGGGTTTAATGCTTGAGCTTTACGTTGTTGGTGTCCCCACTCTAACCAGTCAGCAATATACTTGCTCACAGCTTCTTTATTGTGTAGGTAATAAAGAATAGTTGCATAAACTTGTTCTAAAGTGAGAGATGTGTAAATTTGCACGATTTCTTCTGGAGTACGAGCGCGATAAATGTACTCGTAAAGTATAGTTTCTATACCTATCCGCGAACCTTTTAAGCGAATATCATCAGGTGCAAAAAAGTTGAAGTAATCTTCTAATTGCATAGTTTAGTCCTCTTTATATCTATCGTAGATTCTTTAGTATTAGAGCGCAAATGGTGGGCAATGCCCACCCTACATTAGTACTTACTTACAACTTATCAAGTTTGCGTAGGTAGGCTTTGTACCCTACCCTTCACCAAACGCCTAAAGACCAACGGGAAGCAAGCTACGTCTAGCCCTATCCATAAGAGTGTGAGGGCATTTTATCTATTTTATCTTCTTAATTCCTGTGATTTGGGCAACTAAATTTGATGCTTGATTAATTAAAGATGTGTCAACTTCAATCTGATAATTACCCTGCTGTAAAACACCCATTACAACATCTTCTAAATCTGCATTACCTTTTCGCGCACCTAAACCATTAATCGCACATTCAATTTGTCTCACGCCACAATTTAACGCTATAAGTGAATTCTCCACCGCTTTACCTAAATCATCATGACAGTGAACTGAAATTATGGCTTTATCAATATTCGGCACGCGATTAAAAATCATTTGCAGAAGTTGCGAAAATTCTTCGGGTGATGCTAAACCCAAACTATCGGGAATATTTATCGTAGTAGCGCCACTATTGATTGCAGTTTGAATAGATTTACACAAAAAATCTGGCTCGCTTCTAGGAGCATCAAATGCACTCCATTCAACATCATCACAGTGATTTAGTGCCAGAGAAATACTACTTTTAATTTCTGTTAATACTTGCTCTTGATTTAATCTAGATTTCTTGGGAATATTGACGTTATTATAAGTATGAATTCTGCCTTTTTTTGCAGGTTTAATTGCTTCTGCAACACTGATTATTTCATCGAAATTGGCGCTTGCTAACCCGCAAATAATAGAGTTTTTAATGATTTTAGAAATCTGGAAAACTTCGTTAAAATCTTTTTGAGAATTTCCTGGATAACCAACTTCAATAATATCTACTCCCATTTCTTCCAACAGTTGAGAGAGGTTGATTTTTTGTTGCAGATTCATTTTGACACCTGGCATTAGTTCGCCATCGCGCATAGTTGTGTCAAAAATTCTCACTTTGTTATTATTTTTTAACATATTTTGTTAAAATGTACCGACTCATGATTTAGCAGCCTCTTTTTGCTCTATTTCAGCTTCAATAGGTCGGATATCCTCCTCAATTTCGGCGAATACGTCTTCGCTATCAATTCCTTCACCGCGATCGAGTTCTTCAATACCCTTTCGGATTTTAGCTTTTAATTCTGTCAGACCTGCTCTTGAATGCGATCGCGCTATTCTAGCAATCTTAATGCTTCACCAATTACTTCACTAATTGAGTGGTATTTACCACTATTAACCTTATCTTTAACCAACTGTTCCAATTCTGGGGTCAAAGGTACATTCATGATTATTATCTCATTACAATTACTCTATATCGTAACGCTCCTTTCTACTCGCAAAAAAGGGCGTTTAGTAAATAAATTTGGTGCGTTACGCATTCGCGCTTCGCACCCTACACCCACACCCGTCTGGCTTGTCTTGCTTGTCTCCCACACCCATCGTCCCTTGTCTCCCCATCTCCCCAAACAAAGAGGTTCTAATTAGCCGCCGTTTGCGCTTCTTGATAAATTATTTCTTGAAACTGAATCATGTCTTTTTGCGGATCGGCGTGGCTAACTTTTACTAACAATTGTTCCCCTAAACTCACTGGACGCTTGAAAGCCATTGGCAATTGCAAGCCTAAATCTTCTAATAGAATTAGTGCTAAATTGCTGTCTTCTCTCAGCCACATTAATACTGTTATTTGCCAAACTTGGTCTGAACTGCGACGTAAATATTCTAACGCCCAATATCTATTGGTTTGCCGCTCCACCATTGTTACCTCTTGGGTAATAGTGGATACAGTCATCATGACTTCTTTCAGTTGTTCTGCGGAGAAGGGTAAAACATCGCCGCGCAAGTGGGCTTTAAGTTGAAAGTGGGTGAGCAAGTCGCTGTAACGGCGGATGGGAGATGTGGCTTGGGTATAGGTAGCCAAGCCCAAACCCGCATGACGTAAGGGGGTGATGCTCATTTCGCTCTTGGGCATGCAGCGACGCATGGCACAGGCGCGGACAAATCCGGCTGGTAGTAAGAGCAATTCTTCTTCTGGAGGTAATTCCGGCTGGGGCTGACCGCGAAATGGTAGGGGTATGTTATGAGTTTGACCGTAACGAGCTGCTACTTCACCGGCAAGAATCATCATTTCGGCTACGACTTGCCGCGATCGCGAATCGTCTAATATGTCTATGACGATTTCTTCACCTTTGACTTTAATCGCCGCTTCGGGCATGTTGATGCTGATTGCGCCTTGGGCATACCGCCAAGTTTTACGCCGCGCAGCCCATGTGGAGATTGCTCCTATTTCTGGTTCTTCTCGCACTCCCGACTCTAAAATTTGGTCTACATCTTCGTAGGTCAGGCGATAAGTCGGTTTAATTATACTTGCATGAATGCTGTAATCTTCAACTGCCCCATTTTGATCTAAAATAATTCCAAAGCTGAGGGCGCAACAAATCCGTCCCTGAATCAAACTCATTGGTCCAGTTGCCAATACTTCCGGGAACATGGGTATCATGCCCGTTGGTAAATAAACTGTACTGCCCCGCTTTCTCGCTTCTAAATCTAAGTCGTCTTCTGGTTCCAACCACCGCGTGGGGTCGGCAATGTGTACCCACAGTTTCTCCCGCCCATCGGGGAGTGTTTCCCAACTCAAACCGTCGTCTATTTCTGTGGTACTTTCATCATCAATTGTGTAGACCTTCAGGTGGGTCAGATCCAGGCGATTTGCATCTGGGTCAGCTGGAGGAGGATTCAAACGCTGTTGCGCCACTTCTGATACCTTGCTAGGGAACTGAACCGGAATTGACGAACGACGCAAAAATAAATTTTCGTTCGGACTCCAACACCCCAAATCTACTAACAATTGAAAGGCTCCTTGGGGGGTTGCGGGGCGTCCTAGGATGTTCATCGTTTCCAGGACTGGTGCGGGGGGGGGATAGGCGCGTGCCAAAGATTCATAGGTCAACCCCGCACGTACGACATCGGCAAGCAGCGCTGCATATTTTTCCAATGCTTCTAAGCGGTGGCGATCGTGTCTTTGCCACTCGACTTGTTCACCTTTGAGCGCTTGCTCTACACGAGCCAAAAATTCCTGTTGTCCCTTTGCTTTAAGTGCCTCTACTTCCAACTGGTGTTTTCGTTCGGCTACAGCCGCCGCACTGCGCGGTTCGTAAGCGTCTCCTTTTTGCTTGAAATAGATTTTATCATCTGATAACAAGCAATAGGCTGCATAACACTGAGGCGCATCTGATTCTGAAAATAACAGATTCGCCATTTCGTTTGGCGTCACTGTTTCCCCATCCTCAACCAGTAATTCCCAAGCTACTTCCAAACTCGATGGATCTAAATAAGGCTTTAGCTGTTCCAAAAATCTGGGTATATCTGAGGGCTTGTAGGTTTGTCCGGGAACTGTATAGGTGATTTGCCGAGGCATTAGGCTGTGGAATTGACCTCGTTCATCGACTACAAACCAACGGGTTTTCCCGTCTGGACGATCTACGACTCCCAGACGGCGATCGCCTCCTAAGCGAAATTCAACTAGCGTCCCCTTCTCCACAAGCCTCGCGATTTTATTAATTAATAGTTTAGTCAAGTTAGGAGTTAGCAAAAAAGTTAGGAGCCAGGAGTGAGGAGTGAGCAGTTAATTAACAACTCATAACTCATAACTCATAACTCATAACTCATAACTCATAACTCATAACTCATAACTGTTTTTAGCCTTCGGCATTGATAAAAGGCAACAAAGCCACAATCCGGGCGCGTTTGATTGCCAATGTCAAGTCTCGCTGTTGCTGAGACGTTAGCCCGGTAATCCGACGTGGCAGTATTTTACCCCGCTCGGTGACAAATTTACGCAATAAATCGACATCCTTGTAGTCGATTGGTTCTCCTGGCTTTATTGGAGAAAGGCGACGACGGTAATAGCTCATGGTCGTTTACTTAATTTCCTTGTGAACGGTATGTTTGTTGCAGTGGGGGCAGAACTTGTTCAGTTCTAATCTGTTGGTCGTATTGCGACGGTTCTTGGTGCTGGTATAACGTGAAACACCAGCTGAACGCTTATCTGGATTTGTCCGGCACTCGGTACATTCCAGTGTCACAATTATGCGGACACCTTTACTCTTAGCCATAATCTTACAAACAGTAAAGCCTGAAGAGAATTAACACAAATATCTATCTTCTCACATTTTGCCGCACTGTTTCAACTAATCGCTTGATTTTTAAATCGAGCGAATAGCCACGGCGCGACGAAACTATCATAGTCCCAGCATAGCGATCGTGCAAAGCTTGTCGCAATTGGTTATCCGAAAAGGCTGTACTGCAATCAATTGCTAGGGGAAGCAATAGTAGTATAGCAGTAGGATTCCGGATGATGTTGCTTAGGGCAATTGATACTAAAAGCGCACCAGCACAGGCGATCGCTTCCCGTTTTAGGAGTGCGAGCAATTCTGGAATCCTGCCGGTGTCTGCTTCCAATACTTTCATATCGAAAGCCCAGCGTCCTAAACTTTGCCCTTGATTGTTATACACTAGCAGCACTCTTAAAATCAGCCAACCGATCATAAAAATCAGTATTTGAACAATTTGAATGCCGATATTACCGCTTCCTAATAGGGAACTGACTAGCCAGACAACAAGGAAATCAAGCGCTAATGCCATTCCTCGCCGCCCAATGTCAGCTTTGGGATAGCGTTTCTGGGGGATTCTTTCTATTGTCATAGAGAATAGGCATTTATTTATATAGATGTTAAAAGTGAAAGTTTGATGAATGTCTGTTTTCTCTAACTCAATACTAAGCGTAAGGTACTGCTCCAAAGCCTATAGCAATCCTATCTGCAACAGTAAAAATTCGCTCCTGTCCAGAAACCCGCTTTCCAATAAACCGGGTTTCTAAAGGACTGTTATAGCTGCGATCGCAACGAAAAAACCAATTGCGTAAGGTTAATTTCTAAAATAATAAAAAAATGTGGGAACTGTTTCCCTCAGGCTAAATCTTGTAAACTGAGAATATCGCAAAAGTCAGAAAAAATGACGATTAAAGACCAAATAATTCAAGAGTTGCAGCAGATTCCAGAGTCAAAGTTAGAAGAATTGCTTGAGGTTGTGCGTTCCTTCAAAGCTAAATCTCAGAATGGTTATCATGCATAGCGATGTTTGGAACGCCTATCTAGCATCTAAGCAAGAGAGAGAAAAGGTTTACCGCCGCCTTGCGCTCTTCTTAAGTTTCTTTGCCTTTGGTAAACCTGTCAAACTTCAACTTTGTAATTTAATTTCAGTTTATCTCCGGGTTTTCCCCTAATACCCCAATTTGCTTTGGGTATTTCATAAATGATAATCTCCAAGTCATTGGGGACAATGCCAGTATCGCCATACACTCTGTCAAACAGCAATTTAATCAGTTTTTTCTTGACTTTTGGCGAACGACCCTCAAACATGGAAATCTCTAAAATAATATAAAGCTCCGAGCGATCGCCTGGATAAATAAAGTCTCGGTCTTCCAGCAAAATAAAACGATGAAAACGTTTGTCTGGTGGCAATTTTAACGCTTCAACTACGCACGAGTGTATAGTTACCGAAAGTTTCTGTTTGATCGGTTCTATGGCTGTGCGTCTGCCATAAATCTTAATCTGTGCCATTTGGCAATCTTATTTAACGGACAGTGTTACTTTACTCAAAAGCGATCGCTTTTGTCTGTCTGCTTAAATATTCTTCTAAAGTTTATTTATCAAATGATACAAAATCGGAGGCGATCGCTATGCTGTCAGTCAGGGATGCAGAAGCTATTATTTTCAATTTGGTGCAACCGTTAGATAACGAACAAGATACAGAAGTTGTAAATTTGTTAGCAGCGAATGGTCGCATTCTCGCTTTAAGTGTCACCAGTAAGTTAGATTTTCCCCATTGGGATAATTCGGCAATGGATGGTTATGCTGTGCGTTATGCAGATGTGCAGCACTGTAGTCAAGAAAATCCAGCAGTTTTACAAGTTGTTGAGGAAATTCCTGCCGGGTATCAGCCTAAATGTACAATTCAAGTCGGGCAAGCCGCGCGGATTTTGACGGGTGCGGTAATGCCACAAGGTGCAGATACTGTGGTAATGCAAGAACAAACTCGCCGTGAACAAAACCAGGTATTTATCTTAGCTGCACCAAAACCCCAGGAATTCGTCAGACATCAAGCATCTTATTATCAATCGGGGTCACAATTATTACCTGGTGGAATTATGTTGAATGCGCCGGAGATTGCTGTTTTAGCGGCTGCCCAGTGTTACCAACTCAGTGTTTACCGCAAAGTGGTAGTGGCAATTTTATCAACTGGCGATGAATTGGTAACGGTCGATAAACCGTTGCAACCGGGACAAATTGTGGATTCAAATCAGTATGCGCTGGCAGCTTTGGTAAAGCAAATTGGGGCAGAACCGTTAATGTTAGGTATTGTGCCAGATGAACCAGAGGCACTCAAGGAAGTAATAGCTAACGCTATAGATAACGCTGATATAATTCTATCCTCCGGTGGAGTTTCGGTGGGAGATTATGACTATGTTGAGCAAATTTTAGAGTCTCTGGGAGGCGACATTCAGATTCGCGCCGTAGCGATGAAACCCGGTAAACCCCTCACCGTCGCTACTTTCCCACTTCATAACTCAAAACTTTATTTCGGTTTACCGGGGAATCCGGCTGCGGCGTTGGTGACTTTTTGGCGGTTTGTGCAACCTGCTATTAAGAAACTTTCAGGGCTGGCGAGTGAGTGGGAGGTAAAATTTGTCAAAGCGCGATCGCATGATGAATTGCGATCGGATGGTAAGCGCGAAACTTACCTTTGGGGTAAGTTGGATTTAGTTGACGGAGTTTATGAATTTCACCTAGCTGGTGGTAGTCAAAGTTCAGGGAATTTAATCAATTTAGCTCAAACTAACGCTTTAGCTGTTTTAGGCGTGGGTGAAAAATTAATTTCGCCAGGGGAACAAGTGCAAGTTTTGCAGATTAATTAATCAAACGAGAAAAAACCCCTCCTCGCTTGCGCCAAGGGGAACTTTGGCATCAATCAAAAGCGTGGTGGGGTTTATGGGTAATCATAAATATTTATTGATTATAGCTTTTTTTGTCAGTAAATGGTAACATTAGTAACAGAAATAAAAACGTTCATCTTTACGAGCATTTGACAATTCAGCTTGACTCAGATGATTTGTAGAGACGGAAGTAGGGAGACATCCTCCCGAAGGAACGCGCCTCACTTAGTTCAAACCTCCAAAGAATTGAGGAGGAGGCGGAGTAAATGAAACTGACTTATCGTGGCATTGATTACGAAAACGATCCTTTAGGTGTTAACCTAATTCCCGGCGAAGTTGGCGGTAAGTACCGTGGCGCGAATTGGAGACATAATTATGTCAGACATATTCCCGTACAGCCACCAGCGACTAATTTGAAGTATCGCGGTGTTGCCTATCATCTGGGTGAAGGGCAAGATGTAGAAGCGACAGTTTGTCAAAGACAGTGCAGTCATCCTGATATGGCGTCGATTTACAGACGCACAAAAGTTGCTGATGAGTTCAGCAATTCTCATCTTGTTAGTATTCGCCGCAATTTAGAGAAACGGCTGCAAGTCGCCAAAGATAAAGGTGATGAACGTTTGATTGGGCTTTTAGAGGATGAAGGCAGACAGTTGGTTTAATCGACTTCTTGCACTTATTTGGGAAAAGGGAAAGGGGGAAGGGGAAAGGGGAAAAAGGATTATTTCTTGCCCTTTTCCTTGGACTTTTACTCTTTACCTACCAACCAATGAGCGTTGATGGAATGAGTGCAATAGGTTTAATATGTTTTTGCTAATAGCTAATAGCATCATTAGGGACTTGCAAAAAATCAATTATCCGTTCTCGTAACCTGGGCGATTCGATATAGCAATCCTATATGATTTGTGAAAGTTCACCTGTCCAGAAACCCGGTTTCGCAAGAGTTACCGGGTTTCTAAATTTTCATGAATGATGCAAAGGACTGCTATAGCTCATTAACTATTAACCATTAACCCCAGAGGGGTGACGCTCGTTCCTCGCTACCGCGAAGCGCTCCACCAGTCGCCTGGGTCGGGAAAACGCCACTTGCGACCCTTGGGAAGACCCCAAGACCGCAGTGGCGGACCTACCAAGGGCGCGAAGCGATCCGGAGGGAATCTTCCCGACTGCAGACTTCGCGCCCCTTCACCATTAACCATTAACCGTTTCCAAATCTTTAGTGCGATCGATCCAAACGCCTCGCAATCCAGCTGATTTGGCACCGTGATAATCTTCTGTAATACTATCGCCAACATGCCATGCAGCTTCAGGTAAACAGTTATGTTTTTCTAAAGCTGCGATAAAAATTTTCGAGTCGGGTTTTGCTGCACCTACCTGAGTAGAAATAGTAATAGAACTAAAAAAATCTCTCAGTCCCAAAGCTTGCAATACTGAGTAAATGCGGGAATCAAAATTGGATATTATCCCCAATTGAATTCCCAACCGCTGCCAGTTTTGCAAAGCCGGCACAACATCAGGATATATAAACCACGGTTCGTTAGTACCAAAGTGAATATAAAGTTCGCTAAAAAAAGCCGAAAAGTCTGAAAATTGATGGATAATACCTGCACCATCAAAAGTTTGAATTGCAATATCACGCCACCATTCAAACTCGCGTTGGGGAATATCTTGCGGTTGTGCATCTGGAAATATTGGTGGTGGCGATGCTTTAAAGCTTTGGTTGAATATATTATTCAAAGTTTCGGCGGAAACCTCTACACCAAACTCCCACGCTATTTGACTATAAACTTCGCCCACACTACCTTTAACCCCAAAGAGTGTGCCAACAGCATCTAAAAAAATAACTTTTGGTCGTTGCATCAAACTTATATGATTTTAGATTTTGCTTAATATCTTAAAGGGGAGAAGGGAAAGGGGGAAAGGGAAAGGGGAGAGGGGGAAGGGGGAGGGGGAAAGGTTTAAGCAATAGGTGCATTTTTTGTAGGGTGGGCATTGCCCACCGTTGCTTGAAACGCTCATATTATATTTGTGTTGGTGGGCGATGCCCACCTTGCCAACCATGAAAATGGTGCGTCTATTGAGTGAGTTACCCCCTTCCCCCCTTCCCCCCTTCTTTTAAACCGATCGCCCGCTACGAAAGTGTTTGTATAATTGGACGGGCTAGCCAGTTAAAACCAACTTTTAATTGATGAGAAAGGGTGGGCATGCGATACAGATAGGCAACACGACGGGCGACGTATGCTAAAGGACCATTGAGTTTGACGCCTAAACCTGTCAAGGTGGCGTTGTCTATACCTAATGCCATCATTTCGCCTAATTGCTGGTAGCGGAAGGGAAGTAAAGGGCGATCGCTTAAACTTGCCCAGATGTTCCAAGCTGTATAATCTGCTTGTTGGAAAGCTGCTTGGGCTGTGGCGGGTACTTGTTGACCTTCAGCATCAACACAGTCTGCTAAATCTCCTAAGGCAAAAATTTCGGGATGGTCGAGGACTTGTAAGGTCGGTGTGGTGCTGATTTGACCGCGTTGGTTTTGCTTGAAGGGAAGTGCCTTGACTACAGGCGCAACCCGCGTTCCCACTGTCCAAATTACCAAATCTACGGGAATTGTATCTATTTGATTTTTGTAATCTAAAGAAATGGAATCTTGGTCAATTGATTCCACTCTGGTTTCTAAATCAATAAACACACCCCGCGCTTCTAAAGCTTTTGTGGCGGCTTCGCGGTTAAACTCTGGGGAGGTTCGCAAAATTTGATCGGCGATTTCAACTAACCGAAATCTTCCTCTTTCTCCAAGTCTGTCTGCAAGTTTGCAAGCTAATTCAACACCGCTGTAACCTGCACCAACAATTGCCACCCGAATTTTATCAGCATCTGATTCTTCCAAAAATCGCAGGCGTTCTTCTAGCCGATAAGCATCGGTCACCGTGCGGAAGGGGTAAGCATAGGATGTAGCACCAGGCACTAAATCCAACGGTGTTTCGCCACCCAGCGCCAATACTAATTTGTCGTAGGAGATTTCCGGACCATCCTGTAAATGTACTCGTTGCTGGTCTATGTCAATTTCTGAAACAACAGCTTGACAAAAACGCACGCCTGTGTTAGCTAGCAACTCGGTAAAAGGAGGAGCAATTTCCCAGGTTTCAAGTTCGCGGGTGAGAATTTCGTAGAGAAGGGGGGAAAATAGAAAGCGATCGCTTTGATCGACCAGAACAATTTCGGGTTTTTGCGTAGATTCCCAGGGAAGTTTGCTCAAGCGTAGAGCAGTGTAGAGACCACCAAAGCCTCCACCAAGGATACAAATTCTAGCAGGTTGTTGGGTCATTGGTCTATTGCTTAGGCACAGGGCAAGTTCTTTTAGTTTAATGATTTATTTCAGTTTATTGCCATCAGCCAGCTATCCTGGTATTTTTCCTCATGCAGTTTGTTGAGGCAATAACTTATATCATGTTAATAGTAAATAGCGATACTATCTGGAGTGGTTCTTAATAGTTAATGGTTAATGGTTAATGGTTAATAACCGATGAACGATGAACCATGAACTATTAACTATGAACTATTAACCATGAACTATTAACTATGAACTATTAACTATGAACTATATAACAGCCATTTTGCTATTAACTTTATTAAAAATTATATGATTCCCAAATTTATCTCATGTAGAAAATCAAGAAGGTGCGTTACACTTCGTGAACGCACCCGACGAAATCAGCTAAACTTCAGATAAAAGGAAATTAGTTGCCGCCAGACGTAACAGCTTTATTATGGATGAAGTCATCGTCTGTTCTGAGTTGCCATTTGCCATCTTCGCCTTGATAATATCGGTTTTTGACACTATTCCAAGCGACTTGACGGGCACCTTCTTCACTCATACCATCGCTTTGGGCTGCATTGAACGCTGCAACGAAAATTTGCTGTCCTTCGTTAGGCAGTTGTTCTTGTAGTTCTTGAGGTAATTCTTCTATCTTGCTATAAGACATAAACCCACTCCGATTATTTGGCTTGAGCTTATGCTACAAGGTTGAAGTTATATTTTCCTCTTTCTGAAAGCAGAAGCACAATTTCATACTTTTGGTATAGCAGTCCTTTGCATCATTCGCGAGGGACGAGAATCCGGGTTTCGTAAGAGTTACCCGGATTCTGAGGCTTTCATTTTTCATAAGTTAAATAAGATTGCTATCAACTCTCAAAGGATTTTTAGATTAGCGATGCAATAATATTAATGGTCATAGCAAGAATAGTGGTATTGAAAAAGAAAGATAATACTCCATGTAATAAAGCCAAGCGTCTCATATAGCGTGATGTAATTTGAACATCTGAAACTTGACTAGTCATGCCAATTACAAAAGAAAAATATAAAAAATCCCAGTAATCTGGCTCATAATCACTAGGAAAGTCTAAACCTCCGGCTTTTTCCTCGTTATTGCTGTCTTCAGCATTTTGATAATAGCTGTATGCATATTGCAGTGCGAACATTGTATGCACCAGCAACCAGGAACCTACAATTGTTGCGACTGAAAGCATTACGTGTAGGGTTAGCAAAATCGCGGAAATCCCTTTTTTATCGCCAAGCAAAAATCCAATGGCTAACACGCTAGCGCAGGCGGCTGCAATAATCAGGATAAAAATAGCCAAACGACCTTCATATTGACGCTGGGCATAACGGCGCATCTTTTCTGGGGTGGCTTTGACCATTTTCCACCAAGTTAAGCCTAAAAAACAATCAATTCCTGAGTTCCAAGCGCACAAAATGCGAGTGGCTAAATGCAGCCAAGATGGAAGTAATATTGAGATTAATGCAGCCAAACCAATAGAAATTATTAGTCGGGGTCTGGCGTCAAAGTTCTTGAATAATTTAAGTGCAATAGACAATTGAATAAATTACTCCAATGTTAATGGTTAGTGGTTAGTGGTTAGTGGTTAGTGGTCGAAAATGCATGAACTATGAACTATGAACAATTAACTATTAACTATTAACTATTAACTATGAACAATTAACTATGAACTATGAACACAATACCATTTATCTAAATTTTTTCGCATTTATATCCCCCCAACCCCCCTTGCCAAGGGGGGCACTAGGTTAGTGGGATGTTGTGGTGTTAAATTAAGTTTGGATAAATAAAATCTGTTACAAAGTTATGCGATCGCTCCATTTTTCCAGTACCTTATAACTAACTCCTGGAACTTTTTCTACCTCTGCTAAAGAGGCAAATCTTTTCTGTTGGCGGGCGGCAATAATTCGCTGTGCCAATTTTTCTCCAACGCCGGGTAAAGTTTCTAATTCTTCCAGACTGGCTGTATTTAAGTTAACTTTACCAAGTTCTTTATTTTCAATTGTTGAAGGTGCTTTGATTTGCGGGCACTTTTGCTTTTCATCTGAGATTTTTTTCTGAATTTCTGGCGGGATGCCTACTTTGGCATTGGCATACAAACGGTCAAACTCTCGCTGGTAATGGGCTGCAACTGTAGAATTTTCAATTACTAAAACCGCTTCGTCGTTGTTATTATTCGCTGCTTCTGACCAATTGTGAGAACCTGTAATTACTGTTTTTCTATCTATTACACCAAATTTGTGATGCAATAAATCACCTTTAGGTAATAAAGGTACTCCGACTGTGGTAATAGGATTTTTCCAAAGCTGGTTATCTACTTCATATTTGCATTTTTCACTCAGGGCGACTCCCATCATATCTAAAGCTTCACTATAAGGGCGATAGGCAAAGTCTGATTCAATCAAAGTTCGGATTTGGACGCTTTGTTGATTGCGCGTTTCTAAAATATTAGCAAGACGTTGTTCGGAAAATACAAACAATGCCATATCGATAGATTTGGTAGATGAATTTAAAATCTTGCCAATTAAACCGTTACTAGTTGTAGTCCAGGGCTGAGTTGGAGAAGTTGGGGAAAATTGTACTGTAATTGTGGTTTGACCTAAAGTGATTTTTTCGGGAGTTCGTAATGGCTTTTTCAAACCAAATTTACTATCTAACTTTCCGGCTAGACCATCACCCCACATGATGTTAAATTCTTTAGTAAATAATGATGCTAATTCCGGACTGTCAATTTTTAATAAGTTATTGTCATTGCCTAAACTTTGTAAATTAGCAAAATCGCCATGAATATCACTCAAAGTAAAATTGGCTGAGGTGACAATCAAAATTCGATTATCGACTATGACAAATTTATGATGCATCAAACTGCTACCTGCTGAACCGTCTGCAGTATCATCAATCCAGGGAATTTTGGCGTTGCGTAAAATTACTACAGCATCCCTTTGGTTGATTTCCTCTGGAGTTAATTTATTATCTTGATTAATGTCTGCAAATTGGCGAAATTCCTGATAGCGATCGCGTTCCCTTTTCTCTAGCTTGGCTACTTCCTGCGCTGTCAAACTACTCCAAGGGCGACTGTAATTATTTTCTAAGATTAATCTGACTTTAACCCCGGCTTGATGTTTGTCAGCAAGTGCTTGGGCGACTTGAGGTAAACGCAATTCTTGCACCGCTATATCTATTGTAGATTTAGCTTGAGAAATTGTTTCGATAATTTGTTGTTCTAAATCATCCCCAAGACGGGTTTGCTGGCGATAAGATTCTTTGTATTCTGTAGACTCAGAATGGTTAAAGTAAACTTTAACTAATAAATCTTGGGGCAGCGGTTCTAAGCGCTTACTCTGGGGCTGGACTCGCTGACAAGCTGTAAGAGCGAATATTAATAGAAAAGCAAAACAAAAATGCCTTTGGATAGGGAAAAGATGCACGGCAGTCTGCTAAAAGTAGATTGGGTGAGCTTTGTTTATAATTCCCAAAATGAACTTTCAGTATTTAATACCAATTATTTATGTTGCCCAGACAAATTAGATCCCCCTTCTCCCCCCAACGCCACTGAGTGGAGACCCCTAGCCCCCCTTAAAAAAGGGGATACCGCCATCCTGATATGTTGCATTCATTAGATCCCCCCTACTCCCTTTGACAAGGGGGGTATCGCGATTTTGATATGCTGCAACGTTAAGAAGAAACGGTTTAACTAAAAAAGTAATTCCAGCAACAGAAAATTTCCAACCGGACTTATATGTATATGCTGGAAACAACGACAGCCTTTTGCTTACTGTGTTCTCACTCTTCGAGTATATGCAAATTTATTTAGATTATAGTGCTACTACTCCCACTCGACCGGAAGCGATCGCTGCTATGCAATCTGTTTTCACTCAACAGTGGGGCAATCCTTCTAGTTTACATCAGTGGGGACAACGGGCAGCAACAGTTGTCGAACAAGCCAGAATGCAAGTTGCAGGATTAATTAACGCCCGCGATGCTGAATCTATTATCTTTACTTCTGGAGGTACGGAAGCTGATAATTTGGCACTGATGGGTGTCGCCCGTTTGTATAGTGTTCCGCAACATATTATTATTTCTAGTGTGGAACATTCGGCGATTTCGGAAACAGCCCGAATGTTGGAAATGTGGGGTTGGAAAGTGACTCGCTTACCAGTAGATGTCAAAGGTAGAGTCAACCCCTTGGATTTACAAGCGGCTTTACAAAAAAATACAGTATTGGTGTCGATAATTTACGGTCAAAGTGAAGTTGGGACAGTCCAACCGATTGAAAAATTAGCACAAATTGCCCGATCGCATAATGTTTTGTTTCATACCGATGCCGTACAAGCTGCCGGACGATTGTCTATAGATATACAAGGGAGCGCGGTGGATTTACTTAGTATATCCAGCCATAAAATTTATGGTCCTCAAGGTGCTGGGGCGCTATATGTGCGTCCGGGTATGGAATTGATGCCTTTGTTGTGTGGCGGCGGGCAAGAAATGAGATTGCGTTCGGGGACGCAGGCTGTGCCGATAATTGCCGGGTTTGGTGTGGCGGCAGAATTGGCAGCGCAAGAATTAGCAACAGAAGCACCGCGATTGATGAAATTACGCGATCGCCTTTTTTCGCAATTGGCAGATATTCCTGGTTTAATTATTACAGGCGATAAATGCGATCGCTTACCCCATCATGTTAGTTTTTGTTTGGAACACGCCGACAGTGAAAAACTCAGCGGTAAAACCTTGGTAAGGCAAATGAATCTTGCCGGCATTGGCATTAGTGCCGGTGCAGCCTGTGATAGTGGTAAACTCAGTCCCAGTCCCGTGTTGTTAGCAATGGGTTATCCAGAAAAAGCCGCATTGGGGGCGATTCGCATGACGTTGGGGAGAGATACCAGCGAAGCTGATATAGATTGGGTAGCGATAGTATTTAAACAGGTTTTGCAGAGGCTGATGCCTGTAGAATTAGTTAGGAGTTAGGAGTTAAAAGTTAGGAGTCTTGAGGCGCGGAGTCTTGAGTTATGGCAGTCCTTTGCATTATTCGTGAAAAACAAAAATCCCGGTTCCTTTAGGAGTTACCGGGATTCTGAGACTTTCAAGAGGACTGTTATATGAGTTATAAAAAATTCTTCAACTCAAAACTCACCCATTCACGCATTCAAAACTCCTGATTCAAAACTCCTAACTCAAGACTCAAGACTCCTCACTCAAGACTCCTAACTCTTGATTCAAAACTCCTGACTCCGCGCCTTGTAATATGACTGAACTTCCCAATTCACTCTCTGAAGCGATCGCCCAATCTCGCGAAGCTACCCAAAAAGCACTTGCAGATGGTTATACTCGCCTGCAAGTTGAGTTAGTATTTCCGGAACTTAAACCCTTGGATGTAGCGCTGCAATTTTTACCTCTTTTTGAACAATACGGTGATAAACTCAAAGTTTTCTTTCCCGATGCAGGTGGTGCAGCCCTTGCCCGTCGCGATTGGGCAGATGTACAATTTCAAATTACAGATATCGGTAGCGGTAGGGCTGCTTCTTTAGAATCAAAGATTCAACCAGAAGATGAAATTTTCTTATTTGTTGCCCCCACTTCTGTAGAATTACCGCAGTTAGAAAAGCTTTGTCAAGCAATAGGCGATCGCCCTTTAGTCTTGTTAATTCCCCGTTTGGAAGATGCGGGGGCTGTTGGTATTGGCTATACTGCAAGACAAACCCGCGAACGTTTTATCAGTACAATTGAATCTTGTTATTATCTGCGTCCCGTAGATGATGACACTGCTGTAATCCGCTGCTATCCCGGACTTTGGGAAGTTTGGCTGCAAACTAACGGGAATTATGAAAAAATTACCGAATTACCCAAAAAACCATCCGGTGATGAATTGGATTTAATCCTAATAAAAGGACAACCCCAAACACCAGGAGGAGAAACTGTACCCGCGAAAAAAACCAGCGTTTTTAAGAGTTTGCAACGATTCTTCAAAGCGTTAAGCAGCTAGTTTAAAAAGTTAGGAGGCGCCTCCTAACTGTTTTCAATTCCCCTTTAGCGGCGCATTCAAGACTTTCTCAATGCGATCGCGTGTTTCTAATAAGTGCGCTTTGGTGTATTCATCGCCGGAATTCACTCCATCCAGTTTCTCATGCAACTGTCGAATTTTATACCACGCCATTGTCCGGGCATCTTCCGGAACTTCTTGTTTTCGCAATACAATATCAGTCAAAATATCCAGATATTGCCTTTGCAAGCCGCGACGCAGGCTGGAAATCTTCACGGCTTTGCCATTTGGTTTTAGCACCTCAGTCCAAATGTCATTTTGCAAAGTATCAAATAATTCAGGTAAGCTCAGTGATTTCCCTGGCGGACTTTTAAGTTCGATATCTTTGAGGCGAGAAAGGCGATCGCTTGATAGCAACTCGCGCAATACCAATCCCTGCATAAACAACACCAAATCGTGAATCGGATAATCCAAACGACCAACTTGAGGAGAACTACCCCAATGTCGCCAGCGAGATGGTGCTAATTTATTCAATAACTCCGGCGGGAAGTTTAGGGCATCTTCTGCAAACATGTACTTTTGCAGCGTCATTAAAGCCTGTCGTTGTTTTTCGACCGACACAGGTTCAAACGGCAATCTTCCTTGGCGATCGCCTCCGTGAACTCTGTAAAAAGACTGACCGCCGATGTATTTTGTCGTATAATAAATATGTTGAAAATAGTGACTTAATACAGTGCCAAAACGGTCTCTCACATCGCTGTAACCTTCGCCAGCTAAAGGATAAGTCTTGTTGAGACGGTTCCACATGACGCGGGCATTATCCATCTGCCACTGTGAATAAAGCAGCACATTACTGCTATTGTCCCAAGCATCGGCGGTGGGGTCTAAGTCAAATACATCTTCATCTGTAGAATAACTGTATTCAGGTTTGTAAGATAATTCCGCAATCTGTTGCAAAGCTGGTTTTTCACCGAGAGTAGTTGCAGCTGCAATTGGCGTGTAACCGTATTGAATCGCCCAATCATCATAAGACCCTACCATAGTAGGAAAATAATCTCCCTGTTTTGCGCCTTGGGGTGCAATATTTGGAGGAATATAATCCATAACAGATGTCACCAAACCCCGGTTGCGAGTGATATTAGTATCGTTCATTTCCTCTGGTGGTAGCAATGTACTACCCCGGAAATTATGACGCAAACCTAAAGTATGTCCAACTTCGTGAGCAATAATTAAACGTAAATATTGATGGATATATTCTTTCACTTGGTCGCTGCTAGGCATGACATTTTGCAGCAGTGTCATCGATAAAGAACCTACCGCAAACTGATTTGCAGCTTCCATACCATAACATAAATCATACTCCCCTGCCATTTTCGATAAACGACCAAGCCACGCAGCTTGTCCTTGCGGTTTACCGTCGGGATTATCTTTATCTTTCGCTTCCAAACCATCGGTACACAACAAGCGATTTTGCATTAAAGCTGATAAAGAAGTCCGATTTGATGTGGGATTTTGATTTTGGTTTGGTTGCACAACTTTGCGATAATCACTTTTGAGTGCCCGCACAAAGCTAGCATCAACAAGAATGTCTGCGTCCAAAATTTCGCCAGTCAACGGGTTAACGCGGGATGGTCCCATCGCAAAATATCCATCTACCGTGTTAATCCAGCGAATCGTATTGTAGCGAATATCTGCTGGGTCCCACGTGGCATTATCCGGCATTTGCTGCACTTGAATCGCATTTCTGAATCCCGCTTTTTCAAAAGCTTTGTTCCACATCAACACGCCTTCTTTAATCGCATCGCGATATTCTAGAGGAACAGCATTATCAATCCAGAAAACAATCGGTTTTTTCGGTGGAGAAATTGCGGCTGTTGGGTCTTGTTTTTCCAAACGCCAGCGGTTGATGTAGCGGACAAACGGATCTTGGCGATCGTCATCCGATAAATCTTGATAGGCGGTGATAAAATAGCCAATGCGATCGTCAGCCAAACGCGGACGGTAATCGTTATTTGGCAGTTGGGAGAGACTGTAATGGACGCGCAGGGTAAAACCGCGACCATCAGGCAATGTTGCAAAATTTAGCATCCGGTCATCGGGGCGTCCAGTACCACCCCCACCGCCAACGAAATTTAAAACCGACTCAATTTCTAAGTTTTGCGGAAAAGCTTTAGCGTTGCCAAAATAAGATTGATCCGTGCCTCCCGGTATACCCAAAGTAGTAGATAATCCAGCTAAATCTGTAAGTAACAAATCGCCCAAATCAACCAGAATAGTTTTGCGTTCCGCGTGAATGCTTTTAATAGGAATAGTATAGAGAATCGAATCGCTAAACGACCGGGCAAGCGATCGCTCTTGCGGATCGCCTTCACGGGTGCGAAAATTTACATTGCGGACTACAAAATTTAAATTATTATTCACCCGTTGGAAATAAAATAAAAAATCTTGCAAAGGCATACCGCTGTAAATACCTCGTTCGCCAATGCCCGATTCCAACGTAGCCGTAGCCATAAAATTTTTCTCTAGCTGTTCCGGCTTAATTTCTAAATAGATTTTATTCTTCTCCTTATTGCGATAAAGAGTAAAAATTCCATCCAGCTTTTGAGTATCTTTAATTACATCTTCAAATGCTTCCAAGTCATCTTTCTTTGGTGGTTTCGAGCTAGGATTGAGCTTTTCAGGGGGCTTGTCGGGAAGTTTGCCGACTTGTAAAAAAGGTTGTTGCGCGGCTTTATTAGTATCTTTCACTACCCAAATAAACGGTTGAGTTTTAGCCTGTTTGTTTTGATTAATCGTCCAAATTTGATTTAGCGGCAACCTTAATTTTTGATTTACATTTTGGTTGACATTTTGGTTGACATTTTGGTTGACATTGCCTCCTTCATTTTTAGGCGGCAGTAAAGCTGTTTTCGACAAAGCAACAGACATCGGAACCTGGGGAGATAAAGAAAAATTCCCCTTGTCTGCCCACACCTGTCGCCCCTCGTCCCCCTCGTCCCCCCACACCCGTCGCCCCTTATCTCTTACAATCTCTTCTCCCGCCTCCCCTCCTACCGAACTCACTTTATTTACAGGCAGTGATTTAGCATTGGCTGATGATATCCCTAAAAACAAACCATGCAACAAAATTGCATAAAAGGCTAATTTCTTCATAATATTTCGCGGTAAATGTAGAAACCCTCTGACTTCAACCGAAGGACGAAACACGCCCCGGCTTCAGCCAAGTGCAAAAGCTGCCGGGGAACCTTAAAATCAGTAACCCGAATCAATAGACTTGGTGGCATTAGTCGATAAAAGGGGAAGGGAAAACGGTTCAAGGGGAACCACCGCGCCTTGCACCTTTAAGCGTTGTAGCAAGTGGCGTGAAAGGGTAAAATTCCTTTTCCCCTTCCCCTTTTCCCTTTTCCCCTTTCCCCTTCGCACTTCGCAGTCGCCAATCTTCGGGAAAACGCCACTGCGACCCTTGGGGAGACCCCAAGACCGCAGTGGCTCCCCTACCAAGGGCGCGAAGCTCACCGGGGGGAATCTTCCCGACTGCAGACTTCGCGCTGACTCACCTTTTCCCTTTAACCCTTTCCCATCTTGCTTTGCCACACTACTAGTGCCATAGATCAATGCATATAGCTGCCTACTATCAAGTAATAAAGTTTTCTGGGGAATTAAGAATACCATTTTTCAGCCTGATTGCGCTGTTTTACTGTAGTATTTTTTCTAACAATTGCGCCTGTAGCAAACAGTACGTATTATTTTGACATTAGACCAGAAAATATGTTGGAAAGAGAGTATAACAATTCATGCAAAATAATCAAGTTTACTGAAAAGCGAAAAACTTTTCAAGCAGACATTTTAGCCTTGATGAGAACACTCGTTGCAAGCCTCCTACAGGTTTGCTTCAACTACACGCGATCGCCACAATTATGGTAATAAATAATACTACCCTCATCTGTAACTGACAACCTGAGTAAAAACAAATCTTCAGTCAAGCTGTAGAACATCAGTAGGTGCATAGTAATAACGGACACAAAAATGCCACATTTATCTCAAGTCTGGAAGCTTTTGAGAAGTTGTGTAAGAGGTACATGGTTAGAGGAGATGCCACAGACAACATCTCACATCACCAAAACAATTTTACCTCCAAAAAAGAATAATCAATACCAAAACAAAAGTGTTGAAAGTTTAGATGATGAGCGGGATTTTTTATTTCCTCAAAGGTTGCAAAAAAGTTTAGAAGAATGGAGTAAACTAGGCAATGGTTTAGTTTTTAATCTCAGCGAGATGCCATCCGGCATCCTAGGCGATCGCCAACTCCACGAGCAGATATATAATTTACTGGGCAATGGTGCGCTGAAAGCGGAAGTTGTCGAACAAGTAATGGAATTGCTTAATGGTAGTAAAGAATTTCATCCGGTACAGCTTTTTCATCGCTTAGAGAATTTTTATCGTCGCTGGTGCAAAGGGGAATTTATAGATGCCGCACCTGACGACAACTTGCCTCAGAAAAAAATGTTGCTTCTTCGGGCAGACAATATAATCGTTGGGCTGCGGCAGATAGATATATACACAGGGCTTAACGTCATGATTCTGCTTTTAGAATTACATCGTTATGCTCAACAGCGAGATAAACTTAAGCAAATAATCAACTTTTATCCATCAGGGCAGCCGGATACAGAGAATTTTTTCACATCCCAACTGCTGCGTATCATTAATTATAGCGACGCCATTGAAATTGGTAATTTTAGTAATATAGTCGGGGAATTTCTCAGAGGTGGTAACTTTCGGGGTGCTTACCTCGGCGATGCCAACCTCACAGGAGTCAACTTCAGCGGTGCCAACCTCAGCAACGCTTATCTAGGGAATGCCAACCTAACTGGTGCCAACTTCAGCAATGCTTATCTTAGGAATGCCAACCTAGGCGACGCCAACCTCAGCGGTGCCAACTTCAGCGGTGCCAACCTTAACAGCACCGACCTTGGCAGCGCCAACCTCAGCGGTGCCAATTTCAGCGGTGCCGACCTTTGCCGCGCCGACCTTAGCAGTGCCGACCTCAGCAGTAGCAACCTAGGTAGCGCCAACCTAGGTAGCGCCAACCTTAGCAGTGCCAACCTTAGAGATGCCGAACTCAGTCGCGCCAACCTGAAAGGCGCGATCGTTTTTGGTGCCAACCTCAGCGAAGCCAACCTCAACGGCACAGACCTCAGCCATGCCGACCTTTGCCGCGCCGACCTCAGCGGTGCCAACCTCAATAACGCCATCCTCAACGGCACCAACCTAAGTGACAGCATCCTCTTTAGCACCAACCTCAGCCAAGCTAACCTGATCGCCGCCGACCTTAGCTATGCCAAATTGAACGGTGCCAAACTCAACAACGCCAAACTTAACGGCACAATGTTCTTAGGTGCAGACCTCACCGGCGTAGACCTCACCGGCGTAACTCTTACCGAAGCCGACCTCAGCGGCGGAACCCTCAGCGAAGCCGACCTTCGCGATGCCGACCTTCGCGATGCCGTTCTTTTTGGTACCGACTTTAGTTATGCCAACCTCAACAGCGCCAACTTTAGTGGCAGCAACCTGACTGGTGCCATTTTCAACGGTGCGAATCTCAGTTACACCAACCTGAGTTCCGCCATTCTAGGTGGTGTCGACCTCAGCGACGCCAACTTAGAAGAAATGACTTGGGGTGAAAAACAGCAGTGGGAGAATGTGCGGGGGTTAGAGACAGCAGTAAATGTGCCAAAGGCGTTAAAACAGCAACTGGGACTTGCTTGAAAAAGTTAGGAGTTAGGAGTTAGGAGTTAGGAGTTGGGAGTTGGGAGTTGGTGAACCAGTACTGCGGGAGGGTTTCCCTCCGCAGGTAACTGGTGAACCCGAAGGGGAGTTGCGAGTTGGGAGTTGGTGAACCAGTACTGCGGGAGGGTTTCCCTCCGCAGGTAACTGGTGAACCCGAAGGGGAGTTGGGAGTCTTGAGTTGGGAGTTGCGAGTTGGGAGTTGGGAGGCGCCCAATTGAGAGTGAGTAGTTAGGAATAGTCTTACTACAGCATAAAAAAGCGATCGCCCTCCCTCTCCTTCAGTTCCTTACCCATTGTCGTAACTCAAACCTCCACACCCGTCGCCCCTTCTCTCCCCACACCCGTCGCCCCTTCTCCCCTCTCCTTCCCTATCCCAAAAACAATTCCTTAATCCCCGCACTCCCAATCTCCACCGCCAACGCCGCCAATAGAAAACCCAAAAGCTGAGTAATAATCACCTCCCCTTCGCCACCAATCCACTTATCAATGCGGGTGCAATAACGCAAAATCAACCAACTGACAAACATCGCCGCCACAATACCCACCACCACACTTACGTGAGGCCTGGGAGATTCTGACATTAATAACATTACTGTCGTCAGTGTACCCGGTCCCGCCAGCAGGGGCAAAGCCAGTGGAGTAATTGCCACATCACGCTCTTGCTCTACTAAAGGCGTGTTTAATTCGCCCTGTAGCATTTGCAACGCAATTAACAGCAGCAATAGCCCTCCAGCCAGCCGCAAAGAACCCATGCTAATATCCAAATAACTCAAAATGAATTGACCGCCAAAAGCAAAGACCAAAAGAACAGCGATCGCTACGACAAAGGCTTTATCTACCACTTTGTTTCTTTGCTCTGGTTCCATGCCTTTAGTCAGAACCAAAACTATTGGTATATTGCCCACTGCATCCGCTAGGACAAACACAGCCACAAAGGTTTTAATCAGAATAGAAGTATCCACTAAATGTAGTTTAGACTACCTTTTATCAAAAGTATCGTGAATGCCGCCTAATTTTCTACATTCCGTGGATTGATTTAACCATGACAATAGGGAGAGGGAAGGGGGGCAACCGGTCCCCACGGAGTGGGGTTGGGGGGCAAAGGGGGGAAGAGACTTTACCCTTTTATCTTCAGGAGTGTACGCAGTTTATGAGGGCTACTTAATAAGCGAAGGACTGATACACTTCTACTTCCGGTTTGTAATCCAATGATTCTACAACCGGATTAAAACGCAATAAGTGACGGGCGCGATCGCTTAATGTGTCTAAAGCTTCTCGTGGTATCTGAATTGACACTTCCGGGCGATACAGCCAGCGGCGACTGTAGCCGATAACTACCATTGGGCGCCCTGTTGAAGTGTGATTGGGCGTACCCCGGTGCAAACCGCGCACATCGCGGATCATCACATCACCAAGTTGCATTGTGACTGGTTCTAACTTCAACTCACCCGACTTGATGCGCTGCAGTCCTTCCTCTTTTGACATCATGTGTGTACCGGGCGCAATCTCTATTGGACCGTTTTCGATGGTGACATCGATTAGGGGAAAGTTGACTGCAAGTTGATATGGCGGCGTTTCCTGACCTGTTTCGGGGAAAAGTGGCGGCGTATCTCGATGCACGTCTTGATACTCCGAACCAAGTAACGGCGTGTCTGTTGCTAACTGACACATCACCGCTTCTTTGCCTACTAATAACTCGACGATCGCTAAAATGTCATCGTCTTCGTAAATATTTGCATCTGCGAAGGGCGTAGTAAAAGGAAGAGTGACATAATACCGAGCGGCACCTCGATTTTGCAGCTTGCCTTCACGCTCGATATGGTTATTTAACAACGGCGCAAAAGCTTCACGCCAAGCATTGAGTGTTGCCGGAGAAAAGTGATTGGGCAACACGCAGAAGCCATCGTTCAATACTGTTTGAGCGAACGATTTAATTTCTAGTTCGTTATACCGTTTTATAGTCATATACTGATTTTAATCAAAAGCGATCGCCAAAAGGTTTCAATAAAGTGTTAAAACTTGTTACTCTGCATTTGAAACATAGAGTAGTTAATTTTCAATTCCGCAACCCCCCAAGTAAAGATATATTTTGATAATTGACTCCACATAACTCCATTGTTCGTGATTGAATCTATGAAGTCTTATTTAGCCGCCGCTATTCAAATGACCAGCGTGCCTGATTTAGAAAGAAACTTGGCACAAGCAGAGGAATTTATTGAACTTGCCGTGCGTCAAGGTGCTGAATTGGTGAGTTTGCCAGAAAATTTTTCTTTTATGGGAGAAGAAAAAGACAAACTTGCTCAAGCTGATGCGATCGCCCAAAAAACTGAAACATTTCTTAAAAAAATGGCTCAACGCTTTCAAGTTACCATTTTGGGCGGCGGTTTTCCCGTACCCGTAGACACTACAGGCAAAGTCTACAACACCGCATTACTCCTCGACCCCAACGGCGAAGAACTCACACGCTACCACAAGGTACACCTGTTTGATGTTAACGTCCCCGACGGCAACACCTATCGGGAATCCAACACAGTCATGGCGGGAACGCAACTACCCTCGGTCTATTTCTCGGAAAAACTGGGTAATCTCGGACTTTCTGTTTGTTACGATGTCCGTTTCCCCGAACTTTACCGACATCTGTCAGATAAAGGAGCAGATATTTTATTTGTTCCGGCTGCGTTTACCGCCTTCACCGGCAAAGACCACTGGCAAGTACTATTACAAGCAAGAGCCATTGAGAACACCTGCTACGTCATCGCGCCCGCACAAACCGGCACAAACTACGCTCGCCGCCAAACCCACGGACACGCCATGATTATCGACCCTTGGGGGATGATATTAGCCGATGCAGGCGAACAACCCGGAGTAGCGATCGCTGAAATTAACTTCTCTCGCCTCGAACAAGTCCGCCGTCAAATGCCCAGTCTGCAACATCGAGTATTTATTTAGCAATTAGCAATTAGCTATTTGCTAACACAAGAATGGCTAATTGCTAATTGCTGTTTTTCAGAAAAAAATTCTATCAATTATAGCACCTTCTGCTCAAACTGGTAATAGCTTGTCATGGGACATCACTAGACTCACAATACAAGAAATTAAAAACGAGTTTGACAGCAGAAGGTGTAAACAAATGAAAATTCAAGTTAAGTTTTTTTTCTTTACTGCTATTTTTGCGCTTCTTTCAGCTTGCAACAATAACACCCCCCAGGCAACACCTACCACGAGCCCAACAGTCGGCTCAACAGGCGGTACAAAAATTCAAGCAACAACAAAAGAGATGGAAATCCAGTTGTCACAATCAACAGTCCCCGCTGGAAACGTTGAATTTGTTGTTACCAACCAGGGTAAAGTTGAACACGAATTTGTAGTAATTAAAACAGACCTGCCACTAGATAAGCTACCGCTAAAAGGCGATCGCTTAGATGAAGACAAAGCAGGCAAAGAAATTGGTGAAATTGACGAAGACGAACTCAAAAGCGGTACAACTAAAACACTTAGCCTTAATTTAACACCAGGCAAATATCTCATCGTCTGCAACTTACCAGGACACTTTAAAGCTGGTATGAGAACCCTGCTAACAGTCAAGTAAGAATGCTGGGGCGCCTTTGCGCGGAGTTTTGAGTTAAGAATTAGGAGTTTTGAGTTAGGAGTCAAGAGTCATTTATTCTCCTATTAACTCATAGGGCGTACAAATTGTAGGTAACTCGTAGCGTTTCAACGCCAGTTACCTGCGCTAGTGTTACCCGTCTTCTGGTGACCCAGAGGCTACGCGAACAGTACTCGTTTTTCAACTCAGATCTTGCACCTGCGTGAAAAACCGAGTTTCTTGAGAATGGCTAATGGTAAAAACCTTAATTTTTGGTTGAGAAACCCGGTTTTTTTGGTCTTGGTGAGAATGGTGCATTCCGGTCAGCCAACCTACTTTGTGATTGAATTCCAAAATTCTCTTGCGAAGATGTGTATTTAGTGGTAAATAAAACAAAAAACCGGGGAACTTAAGTACCACCCGGTTTAGTCATCTCAGTATAAGAATCCTCGGTTAAGTAGGAGCGTGATACAGGCATGCCCCTACTTATTTTTTTGTCAAATTATACTTTAGCCGCTGTTTTAGCAGTTACGGCGTTGAGTTCGCCCTTGGCATACTTAGCAGCAAAATCATCCAAAGAGATTTGCTTAATCTTGCTAGCATTACCAGCAGTGCCAAATTGTTGATAGCGATCGGCACAAACTTTCTGCATATATTTAATAGAAGGCTTGAGGAAGTGACGGGGGTCAAATTCCTTGGGGTTAGCAGCCAAAGCTTCCCGGACAGCAGCAGTAATAGCCAAACGGTTGTCGGTGTCAATATTAATCTTCCGCACACCGCTCTTGATACCTTTTTGGATTTCTTCTACAGGTACGCCGTAGGTTTCGGGAATTGCACCACCATACTGGTTAATAATGGCTAGCAAATCTTCGGGTACAGAAGAAGAACCGTGCATCACCAAGTGGGTGTTAGGCAAACGGTTGTGAATTTCTTCAATCCGGCTGATTGCCAAAATTTCACCAGTCGGCTTGCGGGTAAACTTGTAAGCACCGTGGCTGGTACCAATAGCTACCGCCAAAGCATCTACTTGGGTTTGCTCAACGAAGTCAACTGCTTGGTCGGGGTCGGTTAGCAGTTGAGAGTGGTCAAGTTTACCCTCGAAACCATGACCATCTTCAGCTTCACCCATACCGCTTTCCAGAGAACCCAAGCAACCGAGTTCGCCTTCAACGCTAGCGCCTACAGCGTGAGCTACTTTCACCACTTCGTGGGTGACACTGACATTGTACTCATAGCTAGCAGGGGTTTTGGCATCAGCTTCCAGCGAACCGTCCATCATCACGCTGGTGAAACCATTACGAATCGCAGAATAGCAAGTTGCGGGGCTGTTACCATGATCTTGGTGCATGGTAATGGGGATTTGAGGATAGGTTTCCACCGCAGCCAAAATCAAGTGGCGAAGGAAGTTTTCTCCAGCATAAGAACGAGCGCCACGAGAAGCTTGCAAAATCACAGGGCTATCTGTCTCTAGAGCAGCCTTCATGATTGCCTGAATCTGCTCCATGTTGTTCACGTTGTAGGCTGGAATGCCGTAACCGTTTTCAGCCGCGTGGTCCAACAGCAGCCGCATTGGTACGAGCGCCATAGATAGTCCTCCTAATGTGGTTGTCAGCTAGTGAGTTTGAGAAAAGCGTAATTATTACGCTAATCTTAAGAGTTTTTTCAACATATAGGAAATTATAACTAGTGTGGTGTGTTTATGTTTAAAAAGTTTGCGCCACAGCTAATAACCATGCCCTATACTTGCACTTTACTGCTGTACAGTAAGCTACCCCACGGCTAGAGGCTTTGGTAGCCCTGTATCCCAGATGGTTAACTCAAGGCAATTTTCAAAGTTGAAATCAACCATTTGAGAACTCAGACCATTTCACCTGAATCGCGATACACATAAATCCTGTCGAGACATAGCATTGCCCAGTCCAGGGCAAAAACAATGTTTCACCAACAGAGGCAAATGGTATCAGACTAACAGGACTGACGCGAAGCCTTTGTGGGTTGGTAGAATCTGCAACGGCTGGAACACTTGACAATTCGTTAACAATGCGTAAGTCCTGACTAAGTTTATCAATGGTCTTGCCGACATTAAACTAGGACTTACGCAACTGTTGTCTACTGCCACAATAACAGTAGCGATAATTCATGAATTATCGCTACAGTAGTTATGTTTTGCGTAAGCCCTGTAAACGTTAAAAGTCGGAGCGACCGATGCTACGGGATCTGCTTTTGTATCAGTTTGACCGCGCTTATTTTCAAAATTTCACAACTACTGAGTCAAACAGCATACATCTATAGTATATATTGCGAAGAGCAATATCGAGGATTTGATGATGAAAAGACTTGGTCAGATTACTATGTCTTTGCTGATGTGCTTTTTGTTGAGCGGCGTGTTGTGGCTAGCTAATTGCGCTGATGTGCTGGCTTGGGATAGCGATAATGGAAATCCCACGCATCCAACACACAGTTATATTACAGAGTGGGCAATTGACCAGCTTAAAACAACAGCGCCAGAAGCAGATAATTATCGCCAACAACTCATCGAAGGTGCTAACACCGAACTTCACGAGTTGAAGCTTAAAAACCAGCCGATAAAATATGGCATTGACCTGGAAGCCGCGCGAAAGCAGCATCAGGGGACAAATGAAGGTTGCAATGACATTGAAGGCTGGTGGAAGGACAGTCTGAATGCTTACCGACAGGGCAACAAAAAGCAGGCATATTTTCTGTTAGGGATTATGCTGCATATGATTGAGGACATGGGTGTGCCTGCACATGCCAACAAAGTCTACCATCAGGGTAACTTAACTGAATTCGATAACTTCGAGTTTATGGCTCTTTCTAACTGGAAGCCTAACTTCAATGATATTAATCGTAATAACCCTAATTATAAAGAGCCGTGGAAATACTATGATTTCAGTCGCGATTGGACAAAAGCGGATGCTCCCGATTATAACAGCCCCAATCAGTTCTCTAAAACTTGGACATTTGCTAGCCAGAAAGAGCGATCGCTGCTAAGTAATCGTCAGGGACGCACCTGCAATGTTGTCAAGTGGGCGCTCAACAGCGCAATCACGGCTTTTAATTCCCCCTAATCCGCTTAAATATGCGCCTGTTAAGGCATTCGCTCCAAAAGGGTGCAACAGCCAATTTCAAATGGGTCGCCCGGGATTCGAACCCGGAACTAATCGGTTAAAAGCCGAGTACTCTACCGTTGAGTTAGCGACCCGTTTAAGTTGTTTTTTTCAACCTCGTCATTCTAGCATAAGTGTCTGTAGATTTGTAAAGGGGTTTAGAAAAAATTTGTTGTGAGGCGAAAAATTGCTGATTGGGAAGCGCAAGGCTCAAGTACTGTCAGCTTTTCACCTGTGTTGATGGCATTGCGAGGGGCACTCCACGGTTCTAAGCAATAAAAATCTTTGCCTTTAAGCGTCCAAAACACGAGGGTGGAAAAGATATCGTCGTATTCCAGGGTTAGTTTTAGCTTGCGGCTGTTGTCTGTGACTGTGGCAGACTGACCGCTAAGTTGTTTAAATGCTACGTCAATTTCATCGCGGTTGTAGTCAAATTTGCCGTTGAAGAAGTGAATTTCTTTGGTTTGTTGGTCTTGGTACTCTTGGGATGGTATTTCAAATTCTAGCTGGTTTTTATCCTGTACCGCAAAGTAGGGATGGAAACCCGCTGAAAAAGGCATTGCTGAAGAAGAAAGATTTTGATAAGTTTGTCGAATTTCGAGGGTATTTCCTTTGATTTCGGATGTAAATGTCAGTTCAAAATCAAAAGGATAAACAGCCTTTGTGACTTCGTTACTTTTTAACACTAAAGTCAGGGCCGCTGCACCATTAGTATCTTGCTCAAATACTTGCCAAGGTAAGTCACGAGCAAAGCCATGTTGTTTCAGGCTATACTGCTTGCTGTTATTGACGTAAGTATTATTCGGTAGATTGCCGCAGATGGGAAACAGTATCGGGTTTCCACCTCTGACGCTTAATTGGGGGTTGGTAAAGCGTTCCTCATCCAGATAGAAAATTTCTTGACCGTTGACGCGCCATTTGGTAATGATACCACCGCGTTCCGGTACAACTTCTAGCTGGGAATTGGTGCTTTCGTCTGTGAGAATGTAGGTTTTGTATTGTTGCTGTTGAAGCGATATAGAAAACACGGCTTTTTTTAGTTAGGAGTTAGGAGTTAGGAGTTAAAAGTTAGGAGTTAGGAGTTGGGAGTTGGTGAACCAGTACTGCGGGAGGGTTTCCCTCCGCAGGTAACTGGTGAACCCGAAGGGGAGTTGGGAGTTATGAGTTCTTAGCTGAGAGTTATGAGTTTTGAGTTTTGAGTTGGTAGAACTTGAAAGTTATAAATGAGTATTTTCATTGCTCATTCCTCATTCCTAACTCCTCATTCCTAACTCTTCATTCCTAACTCCTCATTCCTAACTCCTAACTCCTAACTTTCCGTTTATTCGTCTTCGGCAAAAATAAAACGATACAATTCGCTTGGGTCTGGTTCTGGACTACTTTCTGCGAATTTAACCGCTTCGTCAATAGTTTCCTGAATCTTTCGCTCAATGGCTTTGAGTTCTTCTTCTGAAGCTAAATTTTGTTCGAGGAGATAAGCAGCAAACTTCTTTATTGGGTCACGAGCAAACCAGTATTCTTTCTCTGCTTTGGTTCGCAACTCATCTGGATCTGCTAGAGAGTGACCCCGGAAGCGATAAGTCAGGGCTTCAATCAAAGTTGGACCTTCACCTGCACGGGCGCGGGCGACAGCTTCTTGCGCTACTGCACGCACCGCCATCACATCCATACCATCGACTTCCACGCCTACCATGTTAAACACGCTGGCTTTCTTGTAAATCTCTGGATCGGATGTTGCGCGATCGTGAGCCATGCCGATCGCCCACTTATTATTTTCTACCACAAAAAGAATTGGCAGTTTCCAAAGTGCTGCCATATTTAATGTTTCAAAAAATTGACCGTTATTGGCAGCACCATCGCCAAAGAAGCAAGCTGTTACCTGATCGGCGCTTTTATCACCTAAAACTTCCCGGCGGTATTTGCTCGTGAAAGCTGCACCAGCTGCAACTGGAATACCTTCAGCCACAAACGCATAGCCGCCCAGCAAGCGGTGTTGAGCTGAAAACATGTGCATGGAACCGCCACGCCCTTTGCTGCATCCTGTGGCTTTACCAAATAACTCCGCCATCACTTCTGTTGCCGGTACTCCCGCACTCAAAGCATGAACGTGGTCGCGATAAGTACTGCTAACGTAATCTTCACCCGGTCGCATCGCTCCGTGGATCACACCAGTAGAAACCGCTTCTTGACCGTTGTACAGGTGTACAAAACCAAACATTTTGCCTCTGTAATACATTTCGGCGCACTTGTCTTCAAAGAAGCGACCTAAGGTCATGTCTTCGTACAACCGCAACCCTTCTTCTTTGGTAATCTGAGCGCTAGCCGCATTAAATGTGGGTAATGTACGTTCTTGAACCATTATTTTGTTAGTATCCCCGTCGTAAAACTTAAAGTTCCCATGTTACATTAGTTGCTCTTTTACAGAGTAAGCTTTTAATAAAGATACCTTTTACAGGAGTCAACTATCACGCATTATTTAATGTTGAGTTAATTAATTTCTCAGCAATGGGTAAGATGACAACCGTCTTGCTACAGACTACCAATCAGGATAGCTCTGTTTCTGCATATCCATTAACAATTTAGAAGAAATGGATGGAAAAATGCCTATACCTCTATAAAGTCTTTATAAATAATTGTAACTTACATTCAATAATGGTATGATATGCTTCGCTAGCTATTAGCAGCAAAATAGGAGCGGTGCTTGTTTCCCCGCCGATCGGGGAAAGCCCCTTTGAGGCGATCGCACGAATGGTCAAGTGATTCACTTTGGAATATAGAATCAATAAGAAATTCTTGCTGTATTCCGGCTGTAGAAATGTAGTATGCTACGTCTCGACATAGATATATCAGCACCCAAGTATTTTTGGTATTATCTGATATTTCAGGCTGATGGCAAACTAATAGTTAAACTTATAAAATACTTCAACGAATCATCATAAAAATGCGATTAGCTTTCTAGGTAAAAACAAGCTATTGATACAACAGTACAATTATAGTTACGGAGAGATAAGCATTTAGTTGTTGCAATGCACACTTGTAGTGTGAAGTCAGCAAGTGATTATGATGGCACAGTTTAGGGTGCCTGGAATGCTCTAGATAAATTATGTTGCTCACGCTGCAGGGGAAGTAGGCTGTGCGAATTCCGCTAGATTACTACCGAATTTTAGGACTACCGTTGGCGGCAAGTGAAGAACAGTTGCAGCAAGCATACAGCGATCGCATTTTACAATTGCCGCGACGCGAGTATTCCCAAGCGGCAATTACTTCTCGCAAACAACTAATAGAAGAAGCTTACGTGGTTTTATCGGATTCAAAAGAACGCAGCGCCTACGACAAACTTTATCTTGCCCATGCTTATGACCCGGATAACGTTGCGTCTGGGACAGTGGCAGTTGAAAGTCTTACAAATAACGGGAATTTGGAATCTCAAACTTTGGGAATTGAAATTTCCCAAGAGGAATTAGTCGGGGCTTTGTTGCTGCTGCAAGAATTAGGTGAATACGAACAGGTGCTGCAACTCGGTTGTCCGTACTTGATTAATAAAAATGGTGCAACAGGTGGGCGATCGGGTAATATTTCCGCAAGCGAAGAATTCCAAGAAGCTGAAGGTCCGGATATTATTCTCACCGTTGCCCTTGCCTGTTTGGAACTAGGTCGCGAACAATGGCAGCAAGGTCACTATGAAAACGCTGCGATATCCTTGGAAACTGGTCAAGATTTGTTAGCAAAGGAAGCACTATTTCCCAGCGTTCGGGCTGAAATTCAAGCTGACTTGTACAAATTGCGACCATATCGAATTTTAGAATTACTGGCGCTACCTGAAGAAAAGACTGCCGAACGCCGCCAAGGTTTAGATTTATTAGAAGCCAATTTAGATGAACGAGGTGGCATTGATGGCACTTTTGACGACCAATCCGGTTTGAATATAGATGATTTTCTACGATTTATTCAGCAATTGCGGAATCATTTAACAGTTGCCGAACAGCATAAATTGTTTGAAACAGAAAGTAAGCGTCCCTCCGCAGTCGCCACATATTTGGCTGTCTATGCCTTGATAGCACGCGGATTCGCCCAACGTCAACCGGCGTTGATTCGTCAAGCAAAGCAAATGCTGATGCGTTTGGGCAAACGCCAAGATGTACATTTAGAACAATCGCTATGCGCTTTGCTTTTGGGTCAAACCGAAGAAGCAAGCCGTGCTTTAGAACTAAGTCAGGAATACGAAGCCTTAGCTTTTATTCGGGAAAATTCTCAAGACTCTCCAGATTTGTTGCCGGGACTGTGTTTATACGGAGAACTATGGTTACAAAACGATGTTTTTCCGCATTTTCGAGATTTGGCAAAACAGCAAGTTTCCCTAAAAGATTATTTTGCCAATTCCCAGGTGCAAGCTTATTTAGAAGGTCTGCCAACGGACGCCCAAACAACTAATGAATCGGCTGGAATTAACCGCCAATTTTCTCCTTCTCAACAACCCATCAGTCTGACTCGTCGCCGCAGCAATTCGACAGAGGCGACTCGGCAATTGCAGCAAAGCAAAACTCCTGACCCGGAGTTGCAAGAAACACCAACTCCACAAAAACCTGAGTATCGAAACTTTTCGTCAACCAGCTTCCCCATATCAGCTTCTCCGGCAACTTTCAGTAATGGTACAGAAACGCCTGTGCCGCTTTGGGCTGCGGAAGGTACGGGTAAAGAAACTAACAATCATTTAAATGGTAAAGCGAAATCTGCTGCAACTCCTTCAACCCAAAAAGTCAGACAGCGCAAACGCCCTCAAGCTGGTAGTCCAAGGCATAGCTTAGATCCCCGTCAGAGTGTTGGTCAGCGACGGCGAAATGCCAACACATCAGAAGCAAAAATACGCCTGTTGTGGATGGTGTTTGGCTCTTTAGCTGGGATATTAGTTTTGTGGCTGTTTGTATCAACAACCTTTGGCTTGTTAAAGAATCTGTTTTCCCCAAGACCATCTTTACAAGGCAAACAATTGATGGTGCAACTTAACGACCCGGTTGTACCCATACCCGACCCAAATAGCAAAGTGCAGTCCCCAAAGGGATCCCTGACAGAAGAGACGGCTGAAGAAGTGGTTCAAACTTGGTTGGCTACGAAAGCCGCAGCTTTAGGAGTAGACCATGATATCGCTAGTTTAGACCAAATTTTAGCTGGTACGGCTCTGTCTCAATGGCGACTAATTGCCCAGCAAGACAAGGCTGGTAACCGCTATCGGAAGTACGAACACAGCGTCAAAGTGGAATCTGTCGATACAGTTCAAAGTGACCAAAATCACGCATCGGTGCAAGCTACGGTTAAGGAATTAGCCCAATTTTATGAAAACGGTCAAATTAATCAGAAAAAGTCTTATAACGAAAGTGTACGCGTCAGATACGCTCTAGTTCGACAAGAGGGTGTGTGGCGCATCCGGGAAATGTCTGTTGTCAATAAAATCAGTCAAAATTCTTAGCTGTAAATCAATTAGACTCAAGTTGGCTGTCATTAGCTGCGAGATGTCAGCTAATGACTGTAGCTAATTATTAAATTTTATTAAAAATTTCTGGCTGAAACTTTATTTCATGCTAACACACCCCTGATTCTTTGTCCGAGTCTGGGGTTATTAATATTTAGGTTTTTGCCTCAGTGGTTTCCACGATTTTTGGGTCGTTGTCTTTACTGGGTTGGGGTGGCTTTGGAGCTGCTAGCACTGGCTAGACAAATTAGTGTAGCTCAATTTGTCAGTACAACTAATTTTACTATACTGAGACCAATTATTACTATAGGTGCGTCGCAAGTGCAAGTGCAATTACCAGAAGTCATTGAATCAGGTTTGTAAGGGCTAATCTACAGTAGCCAAAAAGCTAACAATTGCTTACATTCAGTAGATCGCAAACTTTCGGAAACTTTAGTCAAGAAGCGGCTAGATTAGTCGTGTTAGCCTGTGGACTGGATAACGCCGACGTTGCCAGGAAGAAACAGGAAGAAAATGTGAGCAATTGTTAGCATTTTTGGATCGGTCTGTAAGTGTTGCGATCGCTTTTGTCTTTTTGTTGATTGGTATTCGCTTGGCTCAACTTCAAAGGTGCAGGACAGAAGCAAAACATAACTACTGTAGCGATAATTCATGAATTATCGCTAGTGAATTGAGGCAATTAGCGTCGAAGTTGCGTAAGTCCTAACTTGAAAAAAACATTACGGCAGATGGATTGTTCAAACAACGACATGATGAGTATTTCACAATCCAAAATCCTGTTGGGTAAAATCCTGTTAGCGTATTAATTCCTTGGGACTTTTGACTGTTGCTTCTGGACTCCATGCATTATGTTATGGAATCCTGACATTACTGTTAAGCCTCAACCCTTAGACTGACTGGCTTTAACGCCAAATGTTATGAAATCTTAACAAAGTGATCCCCGCAGGGCTGATAAATTCGTGGATAGGGCAAAATTGTGACTGTTACCCCCTTGATCCCTAGTAAGGGTTACTGGTTAAGATGCATTTAACAAAAGAACTCCTCCGATCCCAAAAAAATGCTAATTGTGGCATGGCGTGGGAATTGAAAGGGAGTGACCCTCAATTTAAAAACAGACTAAAAACTTAAAAACTGGGTAAAACCAGGAGTCAGGAATAAGAAAATCATCTGGGGTCGATGGCATTGAATATACCTGTCTTTAACCAGGGGAAATCATTTACCTTTCAAACAATAGGAGGCATTTCTTCATGGCAAAAGAACGCCCACCGCTAGAAGAGATGACATTACGGCAACTCCGCAGAGTTGCTAGTGAATATGGCATCTCTCGTTATAGCCGGATGCGTAAATCGCAACTGCTGGCGTCGATTCAAGAAGTTCAGCGCAGCAAATTATCTCTCAGCCCATCTCGTTCAATGGAGGCACAGGAAGCCGTGGAAGCAGCTAAATTTGAGTTAGGTCAAGTAGATCGTAATGGTGGCACTCTTGCCGATGTTGATGAAGGATTCACCGATTTACCAGCCGGTTATGGTGAAAGTCGCATTGTGCTAATGCCACGCGATCCCCAATGGGCTTACACTTATTGGGATGTGCCCAACGAACATAAAGAAGAGCTCAGACGGCAAGGCGGACAACAGCTAGCGCTGCGGATTTACGATGTTACCGACATGAATATCGATTTCCAAAGTCCGCACAGCATTCAGGAATATCCTAGTGACGAGTTGGCAAGAGAATGGTACTTGCCGGTACCAGTAAGCGATCGCGATTATGTAATCGATATCGGCTATCGTTGTGCTGATGGACGTTGGTTGGTATTGGCTCGTTCTGCACGAGTACACATTCCTCCCGTTTATCCTTCCGACTGGATTGAAGATGTCTTCATCACAGTCAACTTTGAAGAAGATTTACGCGGCAAAACCGTTTACGAATTGGTTCCCCCAGCCAAGAAAGTTGCAGCGATGTCAACAAATGGTGGCGGCGGTAACCCCATTTACGACCAAATCTTTGGTATGGCGGAGTCTGCTGAAGCGATGCGCGTTGCTGGTTCTATCTTCGGTTCCATGCAGCAAGTACCTGGTTCAATGGCACCCGAACAAGCTATCAGTTCTTACATCTTCCCCTCTGGCGTTGGTATGTGGGCAGTTCCCACCACATCAGGTTTAACCATGTCTGGTGTGGGTATGTCCGGTGCGGGCTTCTCTGGAGACGTACCGATGCGTCCGCGCAAATTCTGGTTAATTGCTGATGCTGAATTGATTGTCTACGGTGCAACTGAACCAGATGCTACCGTAACCATTGGCGGTCGTCCAATCAAGCTGAATCCAGATGGTACATTCCGCTTCCAGATGTCATTCCAAGATGGTTTGATTGACTATCCGATTATGGCTGTTGCTGCTGATGGCGAACAAACACGTTCAATTCACATGAAGTTTAATCGTGAGACACCATCTCGCAATACCAATACCAAAGACGAAGCTGTTTTAGAATGGCTCTCTTAATTTTGGATTTTGGATGAAAGGATTTTGGATTAGCCATATTCAATACTTAAGTTTTTCCCCGCTATGCTATAGCGGGGTTTTTTGTATCTAATATTGTGTGTGGTTAATAGTTCATGGTTTATTGTTCATGGTTCATTGTTGATTGTTCATTGTTGATTGTTGATTGTTCATAGATTTTCGGCTATGAACCACTAACCACTAACCCCTCCTTTCTTTCACCAGTCGCCTGGGTCGGGAAAACGCCACTGCGACCCTTGGGGAGACCCCAAGACCGCAGTGGCTCCCCTACCAAGGGCGCGAAGCTCACCGGGGGGAATCTTCCCGACTGCAGACGCAAGCGCCCCTTCACCATTAACCATTAACTATTAACAGTCGTATTTATGATTGGTGAGTCGCCAACCAACTAGTTAAATCAGTTTGGTTTGAAAAATCCAAAAGTGCTTCTCCCAGATCCTCCAGTTGAGTAATGGATAAGCTGCGAATTTGCTCTTCTAGCTGAGGGTCAATGACACCAATTCGGCGTGTTAGCAGGCGCATAATCAGTGCGATCGCCTCTTGTTTTTTCCCTCGTTGCTCTCCTTTTTGAAGGATATCTTGATAAATTACAGATTCCTGCATAATTTCCTCTCGAAACAGTTGTTGAATCAGATTTTTCTCAAATCGCAAACCAGCCAAGATTTGCACGCAAGCTGAAATATTCTGTCGCTCATCAATTTCTTCAATCATATCGACACCAGCCGCAACTTGTTCTAACAAGGCGTTAGGTGAGTCACTACGAGCCAAAGTTGCTAGTGGTAAAAGAGCAGGATTTGCTAACAACGCGGCGGGGTCTTGCTCCCACAGCCTGATTACTCGATAGCGATGTCTGGTGTTTATATCTACATATTCTTGCTTAAAGACAATTTCTGAAGTGGTTTGCTGTAAAAAAATTACAACTTGCTGAATTTGGCAGCTGTATTCTCGCTTTAGTCGCGTATAGTAATCTAGCATCCGAAAGTCGATGGCAGGATTGGATGCTGGTAGGGTTTGAAATTCCAGGTGCAAAATGGTATTTATAATTTGCAGGAAAGTAACAGAATCAGCACGAATAGGTTCTAAACTGAGTTCTGTTTTAAGTATGCGGATATCGGGTTTCTGTTGCAAATAGTTACTTGACGAAATCAGATGAATATTGTTCCGCAAGATATTTACAAGTGTTGTCGTAAGTCAAGTTAAATTTAGTATTGTGAAAGGATTTTAAATATTATCTCATCAGATGAATATGGAAATTATCTCATTATGTTTAGAAAAAAAATAAATAGTAAATTAGGTTTATTTTTCTTTGGTTTTATCGCAGTAATAGTTCTGTTGTCAGGTTGTAAATTCGAGCCTATATCTACTACAAAAACACCTGTTAATACTAATACTTGCCTTGGTGAAGATGCCAAATTTAGCCTTGATTTTATCAAAACAAATAATCAAGGTAAAAAAGATGAAAGAGGTATTAATCATGTAATTATTTTTAATCCCAAATCACCAGAATTAGATTTCAAGGTCAATGTTGGTTTAGCTCATAATATTTACGCCAAAGATAATAATGGGAAATTGCGTAAAGAATATGTGGCAAAAAACTTTCATGAAATCATCGCTGATGAAAATGCCAAATTAAACGGACAAGCGCCAATAGCAGCAATTAACGCAGATTATATAGGTACTGATGATAAACCCCAAGGTTTAAATATTTCTCGCGGAGTAGATTATTCAGGACTATTTAAAAATAAACGTTCTTCTTTTGGTATTTCCGGAGGTGAAGCAACCCAAAGAAAAGCTAGTATTCAAGCTGGTAGAAGAAGTAATGAGATTTTAAATTACAATTTAGTGGGAGGTAATGGCAGATTTTATCGTGATGGTGTTTTTAAAGATATTTGTCAAGATTTAGGAGAATTTGCTTGTAAAGGTGCGACCAATCGCTCTATGGTAGCTGTAAGTGATAAAGGATATGTAATTTTACTTGTTAATGATGCTAAAGCTAATTCAGATATTGAGTTATCTGAGGTGAATCAAGAGTTATTACCAGATATGTTTGATGATGTTTTGTCAGGTATTGCGAGCAATAACTGTTTAGGCAAGATTCAAGAAGGTTTGCTGTTTGATGGAGGTGAGTCTCCTTCTTTGTACTATAACAATAAAATTTATGTGGAAAATACTGGACCAATTGGTTCAGTGTTTTTGATTTATAAAAAAGAAAATCAGTAGGTTGGTACAAATGAAGTTAAATGGTAGGGCTGTTAATGGTTAATGGTTAATGGTTAATGGTTAGTGGTTAATAGCCTTGAACCCTTCCATGTACTTAAATACACTTGTTGCGATCGCCTTTTTTACCTCTTCTCCAATGCACTCGCTTTTTCTTTCTAAGTGAGGATAGGCTGTTTTAGCATCGGCACGGTAGGCTAGAAGCTATACATCACACACGTCTATGACCCCTGAAGAAATTGCGGATACGCTGACGGAATTATTTGATCCAGCGTCTATTAATGCGATCGCGCCCGGATCGTGGCAAGTAGAAACCTCTAATTTTCGGCTGTTGGTGCTGATTTCTGAGGATGACACTTGGCTGCGGGTTTTGATGCCGTTGATGCCAGTACAAGAAGCCCAACCGTTTTTAGAACAGTTTTTAGAAGCTAATTTTGATGACACCCAAGAAGTACGCTACGCTATGTATCAAGGGGTAATTTGGGGTGTATTTCAGCACAACAGCGGTACTTTGGTAAGTGCAGATTTGTCAAATGCGATCGCTCGATTAATCTCTTTATATCAAACGGGTTTAGATAATGTTTTCAATCAGTTAATCGAAAACCGCATCCGCCAAATTGTCAAAGCTGCAAAACAGCAAGGACAATCTTTGCAAGCCACGATGCAAAACCTCGATCGCTTTTATGCAGAAGGATTATTGGGCGATATCAACGAATCTCCAGAAGCGCAAGAAGAAGTGCTAGGCGCATGGCGGCGTCAGTTAGAACGTCTGTGGAATGAAATCGAACCATAACTACCAATTAGATTAGAGTAAATTAAAGTAGGTTGGCGTAGGCAGTCGGAACCCAACATCAGCCTTAGTTTGTTAGGTTTCACTACGTTACAACGCCACTTGCTACAACGCTCTTGACCCGCGCAACGCAGTGGCGCAGCAACCTACAAAGACTACAGAGATAAGTTTTATTCTAAATAATCATCTTCACTCAAAAAACTCAGCTAAGAAAACTCAGCTAATAACTGGGCGGCTGGGCGGCTGGGCGCCTCCTAACTCCTAACTCTGAAATATGGATATTATTGAAATTCTCAAACAAGACTATCAAAGATTTCCCGCCAATCAAACTTACAACATCTACGCTGAAGACGTTTATTTTCAAGACGCGGTTTTTAAATTTCGTGGAGTTAAGCTATATAAGCTAATGATTAAATTCATTCAAACTGCGTTTTTAAATCCCAAAATGGATTTACACGATATTCAAAGAGAGGAAGACACCATTAAAACTGAGTGGACGCTTAGTTGGAATACACCCCTCCCCTGGAAACCACGCATCTCTATCCCTGGTAAGAGCGAATTACGCCTCAATTCCGATAATTTAATAGTCTCCCACATCGATTATTGGAACTGTTCGCAGCTAGACGTGCTGAAACAACACGTATTTCCCAGAAACATTCGATAATGTAAATAAATGTAAACTCCTCTCAGCCAGGACGGAATTATCCATGCGTGTAATTTTAATGACAGGTAAAGGCGGTGTCGGCAAAACTTCCGTTGCTGCTGCTACTGGACTTCGTTGTGCGGAACTAGGCTATCGCACACTTGTTTTGAGTACAGACCCCGCCCACTCGCTAGCAGACAGTTTTGATATCGAATTGGGACACGCACCCCAAAAAATTCGCCCAAATTTATGGGGTGCGGAACTGGATGCACTGCTAGAATTAGAGGCAAACTGGGGTGCTGTCAAACGCTACATTACCCAAGTTTTACAGGCACGGGGTTTAGACGGGGTACAAGCGGAAGAATTGGCAATTTTACCAGGCATGGATGAGATTTTCGGCTTGGTAAGGATGAAACGTCACTACGATGAAGGGGAGTTTGATGTATTAATTATCGATTCGGCTCCCACCGGTACTGCATTGCGCTTGCTAAGTCTACCCGAAGTCAGCGGTTGGTATATGCGCCGTTTTTACAAACCGTTTCAAAATATTTCGGTAGCGCTAAGACCTCTGGTAGAACCTTTTTTTAAACCCATTGCTGGTTTTTCTTTGCCAGATAAAGAAGTAATGGACGCGCCTTATGAGTTTTACGAACAAATCGAAGCGCTGGAAAAAGTCTTAACTGATAATACTCAAACCTCTGTGCGACTTGTCACCAACCCGGAAAAAATGGTGATTAAAGAGTCTCTCCGCGCTCATGCTTATTTGAGTTTGTATAATGTGGCGACGGATTTAGTAGTAGCTAATCGCATCATTCCTGAAGAAGTACAAGACCCATTTTTTAAACGCTGGAAAGAAAATCAGCAGCAATATCGCCAAGAAATTCATGACAACTTTCTGCCTCTGCCTGTGAAAGAAGTTCCACTTTTTTCGGAAGAAATGTGCGGTTTAGCAGCGTTAGAACGGTTGAAGGAAACGCTCTATAATTCGGAAGATCCGACTCAGGTTTATTATAAAGAAACAACCATCCGAATTGTTCAAGAAAATAACCAATACAGCTTGGAACTGTATTTGCCTGGGGTTCCCAAAAACCAAGTTCAATTGAGTAAAACTGGAGACGAATTAAATATCACAATTGGCAATCATCGCCGTAACTTGGTTTTGCCACAAGCTTTGGCTGCACTCCAACCATCTGGGGCAAAAATGGAAGATGATTATCTCAAAATTCGCTTTGCTGATGCTGTGAAAGTTTAATTAATTTTATTTGTGAAAATTGATAGCATCAGAAGTCCGGTTTCGTAAGAGTTACCCGACTTCTCCTTTCTTCTCGTTTAGAAGCGAATGATGCAAAGGACTGCTATATTATTTCTTGCAAATGTTTGAAATATATAGCAGTTCTCACTTGGGTAAAATACAGATATAGCGGTTCTCGGTTGAATTTAATACACTCAATATTTTCAAGAGTGTATTTCATGCAAGTGAGAACCGCTATATTTGGTTGGATAGTTACTTTGGTTATTTTATCTGGGAGTTTGATAATAGCTCATGGGTAATAGGTAGTTATAAATAGTTATAGGTAGGTTGGCGTAGGCAGTCGTAACCCAACTTTTTCCAGAACATTAATTTTCCGACATTTAAAATGTGTTTTGCTATGTTTCGCCAACAGCATCCGCAGGGTAACCCCACATCAGGGGGCGATAAGAGTTGGGTTCCACTTCGTTCGAACGCCACTTGCTACAACGCTCTTGACCCGATTTCTTCGCAGTGGCGCAGCAACCTACAACTAACTACAACTACGCGCCTCAAGACTGGGCGGCTGGGCGGCTCAAGACTGGGCGCCTCCTAACTCCTAAGTTGCACCGGCATAGCTAAATAAGTCATTTTCAAACCACCCAATGGTGTGAAAATAACTGGAGTTAAATTTCCATTCAAATGCATTTGGATTTCTTGAGATGGCAATGCTTTTAATCCTTCCATCAAATATTTGACGTTAAAGGCTATTTCTATGTCTTCTCCTGATATCTGTGCTGGCATTGTTTCTCTACCACTACCTACATCTTGAGCTTCTACAGATAAGGTAATTTCATCTGCTCCAGCGTCAATGCTAATTTTAACAAGATTATTTTTCTGATCGGCTAGCACGGCTATTCTTTCTAAAGTGCTTAAAAATTGCCGCCTATCTAGTGTTACTTCTCGTTCAAATTGACGGGGAATGAGTTGCCGATATGCTGGATATTGCCCTTCTAATGTGCGGCTGGTTAAGCGTTGATTTTGCCATTCAAATATGACTTGACCTTGATCTAAATATACGGCGATCGTTTCTTCCTGAGAAGAATTATGAGCTAACATCCGCTCTAATTCCCGTAATGCCCTAGCTGGTACTGTTACTTGTAAAGGTGTTGATAAGAATGTTTCTCCATCTTCAGTTCCCCGGCGCTCGTTTGTCGTTTCTACAAGTGCTAAACGATGTCCATCGGTAGCGGCAAATTCCACACTGTCTTGTTTAACTGTTAAATGTACTCCTGTAAGTACTTGCTTGGTTTCATCAGCACTGGTAGCAAATAATGAACCGCGCAATCCATCAATTAATGTGGTCGCGGTAAGATGAAGTGCTTCAACATTTTCGATTATCGGTAGTTCGGGAAACTCTTCTGCGCCCATCGCCCTGACTTTATACCGTCCACTTTTCGGTGTGAGGGTGACGATTGAACCTTCTGTTTCTGGCGCTTCGTTACCACCGCTTGATTCGTCTTCTAGAGTAATTTCTCCTTCTGGGAGACGAGAAACGATGTCATTTAACAATTTAGCAGGAAGCGCGATCGCTCCACTTTGTAAAACCTCAGCGCTAAAACTGGTACGAATACCCAAACTGAGATCGAAGGCTGTTAAACTTACCTGGTTAGTTTGAGCATCCGCATGTAACAGCACGTTGGCTAGTACCGGATGAGTCGGACGTGAAGGGACAGCGCGACTCGTGAGTGAAAGGTTAGTACTGAGATCGCTTTGAGCGCAAACTAATTTCATGTTCGGATTCGGCTAGAGAAAAATATACTAACACCCTTGTTGCCATGAGGTGAGTAGACAAGTGGCAGTGGCAGTGGCGTTAGGCGGGAAAAATCGGAAAACCTATCTATTGTACCTTTTTGTTTGCCTGAAAATGCAGGGGGATGGGGGGCTACCGGTCCCCACTCCAACGCCAGCCGCCCTAGCGACCGCGACTTGGGCGGACTGGCGTTGGGGTTGGGGGGAAATGCGGGATGGGGAGAAATATTTTTTGTTTAATAGTACTAGGCCTAGGGTGCCGTACTTTCGGCGCTTTTCTTGTATGCCGGAACGACTTTACACACCCTACTAAAAAAATATTTTTGTTTAAAAGTACTAGTACCTGTGGAAATTGTGGAAAACTTTTCTGACGGCTTTTTTATTTATGGTTTGCTAGATGACAATCTGTGGAAAACTTGTGGAAAAAGTAGGGGGTTTTTCCACAAGGTAATTATACTTAATTAAAGTTTTCCACGGGAAATATCAAGTTTTCCACAGATTTATGGCATTTTTTCCACAGGGAATAATTATTTTTCCACAAAATAATTGGGCGTTAATCAATTTTTATACTCTGCTTAATATGAGCGATTAATTACTCAGCTATCAAGCTACTAAAAGTGGTGTTGGCTGTGGAAAACTTTTTGAGTGCTGAGTTCTTAGCTGAGTTTTCTTAGCTTCGTGAAGGTGTAAGAGTGTTTAGGAGTTAAATAGGCAAAGATTTAAGGCGTAAGGCGGAATTAATGAAAAAATGGTGAATATAAATCGATTAAATGCCACTAAATCAAGTTTTATGATTATTTTTGCCGACTAGCCATGTTAATGCGATCGCTTAATTGGCGGAGTGTTTGTGCTAAAGTGCGATCGCTTTCTTTAAGTTGGGTAATTTTTTCGCAACTGTACATCACTGTTGTATGGTCTTTACCGCCAAATTCTTCTCCGATTCTAGGCAAACTCAAATCCGTGTGTTGCCGCATTAAATACATCGCGATTTGACGCGCCCAGCTAATTTCCCGGCGGCGGGAGTTGCCTTTAAGGTCTTCTATCGGAACATTAAAGGCATCGGCAATAACTGTTAAAATGGCGTCTGGGGTCGCTTCTACTTGTTCGTTTGGCGGTTCTAAAACGGGTGCGATATTTTCCACTGTCATTGGCAAACCCCAAATGGAAATGTAAGCCAATGCCCGAATTAATGCTCCTTCCAACTCTCGAATATTAGAAGTATAGCTAGAAGCAATATACTCAATTACATCTCTAGGAAGACGAATATTTTCATATTCAGCTTTTTTTTGCAAGATTGCCATTCTTGTTTCTAAATTTGGCGCTTGGATATCGGCAATTAAACCCATCGAAAAACGAGAAGATAGACGTTCTTGCAGTCGGGGAATTTGGTTGGGAGGACGGTCGGAAGCAATCACAACTTGCTTTCCGGCTTCATGTAATGTATTAAAAGTATGAAAAAATTCTTCTTGGGTATATTCTTTGCCTTCAATAAATTGGATGTCATCGACTAACAAAACATCAGCAGCCCGGTAATGTTCGCGGAAACTTTGCATGCTATCCTTGCGAATTGCCGTGATTAAATCATTAGTAAACTGCTCGGTAGAGACATAAAATATTCGAGATTCTGGGCAAATTTCCCAGCGATAGTGCCCTATAGCCTGCATAAGATGCGTTTTTCCCAAACCCACACCACCGCATAAAAACAAAGGATTAAACTCCCTTCCTGGATATTCAGCTACAGCCAAAGACGCAGCGTGAGCCATACGATTGTTAGCGCCAACTACAAATCGAGAAAATACATATTTAGGATTTAACTCAGAATATTTTAATCTGTTTTTAGGAACACTTTCTGAAACACTGTTTTGTGCAGGTAATCCCCAAGAAATATCTCGTTCACCTAATTGAGATACTTCTTCACCTTTAGCAACGGTCATGTAAATTTCTACTGGATGACCGAGAATATCTTGCACTACATTAGCAATCGTATTTATGTAATACTTTTGTAACCAATTGCGAGCAAAGGGGTTAGGCGTACGAATTACCAAACAATTATTTTCTAATCGTTCGGCACTGGCTGTTTTGATCCATGTTTCAAAGGTGGGGCGAGATAGTTGTAGCTGTAAGCGCTCCAGTACTTGACTCCAGAGACTTTCTATCGGAATTTCCATTATTTACCACCTTTGCTGCTAATCGTCACAATAGAACATATGAGCTTCGTAAGAGCGTAGGGGCGCAAGTAACAAATGGATATTCACATCCTCTTCTTTTTCCCGTTCCCCCTTTCCCCTTCCCCCTTTCCCCTTGGACCGTTGGACCCAAGTGTTTCTTGAAAGCAAGCACCAATTTAGCATTCGGGCGCTAAACGAGGGCGAAATAAGCTTTTAAGCCCTAATTAAGTTTTAATCATTCTTAGGCACTACCAGTAGGCAAGATCCTATCACCTACCGAATCACACGGAGAAACAAAGACACATGAGGACTGCAGACCGTAATTATATGTCAAAACATATTGATATAAGGGGTTTACCCCAACAGGGGGCGATACCAAATATTTTGTTAATGTTACTAAATGGGGCTGCAATGGCTTCCCTTGGGGGTTGCTCGTTACCTAGTAGTATCCTGCAAACTCAAAAACCCAACGTTCAGTCTTCAGAACTAGACCAACCGCAGGCTCAAACAAATCCGCAAATTGCCCCCCCAGCGATTTTTGCGTCATCGGGAGATCCTAATTTTGTAGTTGGGGTGGTGCAAAAGGTTGGTTCTGCCGTTGTTCGCATTGATTCAGCCAGAACCGTAACTTCACGGGTGCCAGACGAATTTAACGATCCATTTTTCCGGCGTTTTTTTGGAGATGGTGCGCCCTCGCAGCCAAGACAGCGAGAAGAACGGGGTAGCGGTTCTGGCTTTATTATTAACTCTGGCGGTCAAATTTTGACTAATGCCCACGTTGTTGATGGTGCGGATACTGTGACGGTAACGCTGAAAGATGGTCGCCGATTTGACGGCAAAGTGTTGGGTGAAGATACGGTAACCGACGTTGCTGTGATTAAAATAGATGCTAAAAACCTACCTGCGATCGCTTTAGGTAATTCTGATTCTTTACAACCAGGAGAAGCGGTAATTGCGATCGGCAATCCTTTGGGTTTAAACAATACAGTAACTTCTGGTATTATTAGTGCTACAGGTCGTTCTAGCAGTGATATCGGTGCTAGTGACAAGCGCGTAGATTACATTCAAACCGATGCGGCGATTAACCCTGGTAATTCCGGCGGACCATTGTTAAATGCTCGCGGTGAGGTAATTGGCATGAATACAGCCATTATTCGAGGCGCTCAAGGTTTAGGATTTGCGATCCCCATCAGGACGGCACAACGAATTGCCCAAGAATTAATTGCTAAAGGTCGGGTGGATCATCCTTATTTGGGCATTCAGATGGTGACGCTGACACCAGAAATCCGCGAAAGAATCAATACTAAATTTGGCGATCGCATTAATTTAACCACAGATAAAGGTGTTTTGCTAGTAGATGTAGTCCCCCGTTCGCCAGCCGCCACCGCCGGACTTAGACCGGGTGACATAATTCAAACTATCAATAATCGTCCTGTTACTAAAATTGAAGAAGTGCAAAAAATAGTAGAAAACAGCCAAATTGGCAATACTTTACAAATACAATTAGAACGCAATGGACAAACCACACAAGTAGCTGTTAGACCTGCACCTTTGCCTGCACGATCTGAAAGTTAAATAAAAGTTAGGAGTCTTGAGTCTTGAGTTGGGAATTAGGAGTTGGGAGTTGGTGAACCAGTACTGCGGGAGGGTTTCCCTCCGCAGGTAACTGGTGAACCCGAAGGGGAGTTGGGAGTCTTGAGTTAGGAGTCTTGAGTCTTGAGTTAGGAGTCTTGAGTTAGGAGTCTTGAGTTAGGAGTCTTGAGTTAGCAGTTGTAGGTTGCTGCGCCACTGCGAAGAAAGCGAGTCAAGAGCGTTGTAGCAAGTGGCGTTGTCACGAAGTGGAACCCAACTGTTGCCGAGGGGTGATGTTGGGTTACGACTGCCTGCGACAACCTACTTTATTATTAAGTATTTAACTCATAATTCATAACTCATAACTCATAACTCTCTCTTAAAACTCCGCGCCTCATAACTCCTAATTCTCAACTTTTTTGTAGTCGAGAGGATTTTAGATTATGGCTGAATTAATTCCAATTATTCAATTAGGTAATCCGACATTGCGTCAAAAATCTACTTTGGTAGAAAATATCCAAGACGAACGCATTAAAAAACTAATTGAAAACTTAATGACAACTGTTGCTCAAGCTAACGGTGTCGGAATCGCTGCGCCTCAAGTCGCTCAATTATACCGTTTATTTATTGTTGCTTCCCGCCCAAATCCCCGGTATCCTAACGCCCCGGAGATGGAACCAACTGCTATGATTAATCCGATAATTACCGCCCATTCAACGGAAATTGTCAAAGGCTGGGAAGGTTGTTTGAGTATTCCAGGAATTAGGGGGTTAGTGCCCAGATATCAAACTATCGAAGTTGAGTATACTGATAAAGATGGTAATTTACACAAACGAGAATTAACCGATTTTGTCGCTCGGATTTTTCAACACGAGTACGACCATCTCGACGGTATTGTCTTCATTGATAAAGTCGAAAGTACTCTAGACTTAATTACCGAACAGGAATACCAAACAAGAATAGTTAACAATACTTAACGTAAAATAATTCCTGAGGAAGAGATTTTCCACCAAAGTGTAAGTTACATTTAACCTATTGTTAACCTTTTGGGTTGAGTGGGCTATCGGGTAAATGACCAATACGATCGCTAGTAGCGGCAGATTAAGTTCGCGTTCTCAAATTGCCTCTGACTTAATCTGCGATCGCCAGCACATTGATGAAGTGAATCAAAATACAAGTAAAGAAGTTGCATCAACAATGCAACCGCCCTCATGCGGGTTGCAGATTGTCCATGCATCAACTGGGCGCGTGCGAATTCGGGCTACTGACGGTAGTAGTCACTCGATTTTAGATATCATTGCCGAAGAGTTACGACATCTTGATGGAGTGAAAGAAGTTTCACTCAATCAGCAAACGGGTAGTTTGGTTGTTACTTTTGACGAAAATCAGCTGTCATTGGCGCAGATGTTGGGAGTGCAGTTGCATTCTGACATCAACCAAGAACAAGCTTTGGCGCAGTCAGATACCAAAGCCGATCCCTTTGCTGCGTGGAAATCTCTAAATTTTTGGAAAGAACAGGGTATTTCGATAATTCCCTTGATGACAGGCTTGGCGGTGACAGGAAGGCTGGGAATCAGCGGTTTTGCAGCGATCCCAGTTTACATGGTTGCAGCTGATGCAACTCGTCGCGTCATTGATTATATTGGGTTGCAAATTGCGGCAGAAAGGAGTAAGGATACTGTTTCTGGTAATAATTCTTTAACTAGTTCTGCAACTAAAACCCCTAAATCTTCTTTATCAAAATCAAAGGAAGAACGCCAATCTTCGATCTGTTCTATCAAAGATAAGATTGCACATTTACCATCATTAGTAAAAGCCGAGCAGAAATCTACAACTTCTGTAACAAAGCGAGGAAAAATTGCTTACAGCGTTGTGCATGAAATTCCCGGACGTATCAGGTTTCATGTGCCGCGTTTGGTAAAAGATACAGCTTATGGGCGGCGGTTGGAAAGGTTGTTGAAAACCGATCCCCAGGTGACAAGCGTGAGGATGAATTGTGATGCAGCATCGATCGCGATCGCATACAAGAAATCTTCCCAAATGTCGGTATCGCATTGGGCGAATTTGATGGAATTGGCTGATGAAGCGATTTTGCCAATAAACACGGTAAATAATACCATCAAGACAACAGAAGCGCAAGTATCTTTAGATTCAGTTGTTCAAAATGGACATCCTACAGAAGGCGTTGCTGAATCAGGATATGAAAAGCTCACGCAAAGTCGCAAAGACGCAAAGGTAGAAAGAAGAGTTGATACGTCAATTCAACAACGCCCTACAGAAGCGATAAATTCGACAAAAGCATCTGAAGCAAACTTGGATTTAACAAGTTATTGGGGTAGTTTCAAGACGCCAGCGATGTCTTTCTCCCTAGCCGTAATGGCAAACTTGCCTTTAAACTCCGTTCCCGACTGAGAGATACTGGAGGAGAACTATGTTTAGTTTAACAAAAAGGCACGAGGCATACTGGGGGGGGCTGAAGGAAATTCCCGTTGCTAACTCTCAAAAGCCGCCAGTTAATGAATTTTACAGCATTACTCATGCACTTCCCGGACAAGTGGGATTTTGCATCCCGCGAATTGCGGAAGATGTAGAATATTTGAAACGCTTGCAGGCATTGCTGGCGGATGAACCTTGGGTAATCAGCGAGCAAATTAATAAAATTGCAGGTTCGATTGTCATTACCTACAAGAAAGACGTAATGTCAGATTTGGACATGCGATCGCATTTAGCAAAGTTGATTCAGTTCGCCAGTATTGAGGAGACAAGGGCGACGGGTGTGGACGACCGGTGTGGGGTGTGGGAGGACAAGGAGGAGGAAACAAGAGTTCCCCCACTCTCCCACTCCCCCACTCCCCCACTCCTTACTAGCCAGCAGACTCGTCAGGCAATAAAGCAACCTGCAAACGTCGCCTATAGCATTGCTCATGCAATTCCAGGAAGAGTGCGGTTTCGCGTTCCTCGAATTGCTGCAGATCCAAAATATGTTAAAAGCTTAGAGGCTTTACTCAAAGCAGAACCGACGGTTACAAGCGAGCGAGTTAATCGCGCTGCAGCATCAATAATTATTACTTACAAGACTGAGGCGATGCTGAGTGAGCAAAAATCAATGCAAAATGTATTGGAAATAACAGTATCGCGCTTGGCTAGTCTGATTCAATCAGCAAATACAGCATTAGCGATACCTTGAATATCATTTTGTTTTATCCTTGCTGCACTTCGATTGCAAAAATCGCCTACTAGCAAGGATTTTCCAATCCAAAATCGAAAATCCAAAATCGAAAATGGTGTAAGGCACCGAGTCGAGCAGAATTTCACTCAAAAGTGATTGTCACAATAGCTAACCAATTCTACAGACGGAATTGGGTTATTTTGCTCTCTAAAAAACTCTTTGCCTCGCTGGATTGTCTAATTTCAATTATCCAAGTTTCACAAGTTTCACAACTTACTATTTGAGGAAAGAAATGGCACAATTAACAGCGGTGCAACTACCACCGCGCCCCGATCCCGTCTTGAATATCACCGTGGTAGAAGAGAATGGGAAATATGCTTTAGCTGACCGTAACGGTCATTCTCGCCCCAAATCTCCCACAGTTGCCTATAGTATTGTTCATACTGTTGCGGGACGGGTGCGGTTTCGGGTGCCGCGTTTGCGTTATGATGTCGAGTACGCCAAGCGCCTGGAAGTATTGCTCAAGGCTGATGCTTTAGTTACCAACTTGCGTGTTAAACCTGCGGCGTCATCAGTTGCAGTCAGTTATAAATCTGCTGCAATTTCAGAAAGCAAAATGCGATCGCGTTTGATAAGCACGATCCAAGCTGCAAGTGAAGTTATTGTTCTTAATTCCGCCACACAGACACCAGAGAAGGATACAGAAAACTCTTGGCCCGGTTTGCAACTTTCGGCTGCTGCTACAACTTTAGCAGTGTTGGGTGGACCGCTGGGATTGCCGATTCCGCCCTTGATGGTGGCGCTTCCGATTGCTCTTGCGACATTACCAGTGATTAAAAGAGCTTGGGAAGGCATTAGACATCAGCGACAATTTAATATTGACTTCTTGGATTTTATGGCGATCGCGATTACAACATTCCAAGGTCAATTTCTCACACCATCGCTGATGTTAAGTTTAATTGAAATTGGCGAAAATATCCGCGATCGCACCGCTCGTTCTTCCGCCCAACAAACCCTAGATTTGCTTAGTTCCTTAGGGCAATTCGTCTGGGTTGAGCGCGACGGCGAAAAAGTTCAAATTCCCATTCAAGACGTGCAGCGCGGGGATACAGTCATCGTTTACCCAGGCGAACAAGTTCCCGTTGATGGTAGTATCCTGCGGGGGAAAGCGCTGCTAGACGAACAGAAATTAACTGGCGAATCAATGCCGGTTTTGAAGAAAAAAGGACAAACCGTTTACGCCTCAACCTTGGTACGCGAAGGGCGAATTTATATCTTGGCAGAACGTTTGGGTAACGATACCTGCGCCGGACAGAGCATTCAATTAATGCAACAAGCACCTGTCCACGATACCCGCATGGAAAACTATGCCACGAAATTTGCTCAGAAAGCAGTTGTGCCAACTTTGTTACTTGGTGGAGCCGTATTTGCCGCAACACGCAATCCCGCAAGAGCCGCCAGCATTTTAACTTTAGACTTTGCTACAGGCATTCGCGTCTCAGTTCCCACAACAGTTTTAGCCGCCCTGACTTACGCAGCACGGCGCGGTATTCTCATCCGCAGCGGCAGGGCGTTAGAACAATTAGCAGAAGTTGATACCATCGTTTTTGATAAAACTGGCACATTAACGAAAGGCGAAGCAACCGTAATAGGTGTTGAAAGTTTCCATCCAGACACCTCAACAATGCGAGTATTGGAACTAGCAGCATCAGCCGAACAGCGCTTAACTCATCCAGTTGCAGAAGCGATCGTGCGTTACGCCGAAGCACAGCAAGTAGAAATTCTGCCCCGTAGCAAGTGGGATTATCAACTAGGCTTAGGCGTATCAGCAGAGATAGACGGAGAAAAAGTTTACGTAGGAAGCGATCGCTTTTTACTGCAACAAGGCATAGATGTTCACCAGCTAAACGGACACGAAAAGCAGGCAAATTCTGGGATTTATGTAGGCAGTAACGGCACACTTCAAGGTAAAATTATATATAGCGACATTCTCCGTCCAGAAAGTCGGGAAGTGATTGCAGATTTGATGACAGTCGAAGGTGTAGAAGTTCACATGCTCACCGGAGACAACAAGCGGACAGCCACCGCAGTTGCTGCACAACTGGGAATTACCCCAGCAAATACCCATGCAGAAGCATTTCCAGAACAAAAAGCAACCGTAGTCCGCCAACTGCACGAACAAGGAAAGACAGTTGCATTTGTCGGCGATGGAATTAACGATTCGCCAGCTTTAGCCTACGCAGACGTTTCAGTTTCCTTCGCCAGCGGTTCCGAAATTGCTCGTGAAACAGCAGATGTCGTGTTAATGCAGAATGACTTGCATGGTTTATTAGAAGCGATAGAGATTGCTCGTAAAGCCAAGCAATTGATTAGGCAAAACACCGGGATAGTTGCTATACCTAACGTAGCAGCATTAGCGATCGCAGTTTTATTTGGTCTTAACCCCTTAGCGGCGACAGTGGTAAACAACGGTTCCACCGTAGTTGCAGGCGTCAACGGTTTGCGTCCAATTCTTAAAAACCGCAAACAGAAAACTCTACCAGCGGCAAGATGACATCGCTATCCCGACTAGATTAAGCTAGAAGGCTTTACTAGAAGTTTTTTAAATCACAGGAGGAAATCTACAATGGCACCCAAAATTGGTGATTTTGTTGAAGACGCAGGCGCACCAGGAATTATAGCAGGTATTGGTGCAGTAATTCTCGCACCCGTGCTGATTCCAGTAGTAGCTGGAGTTGGTAAACCCCTAGCCAAATCATTGATTAAAGGCGGACTTGTTTTGTTTGAAAAGAGCAAAGGAGCCTTTGCAGAACTTGGCGAAACTTGGGAAGATATGGTAGCCGAAGCCAGAGCAGAAATGGCTGAGGAAAACCATTTACCAGCAGTTGATACTACAGCCACTGCTGTTGAAGCTTCTGATAATGGAGTATAAATTTCTCATGTGCAGTTTCTGAGGATTTGATCAAGGGATGGGGTAATTTCCCATCCCTTGAATAAGACAAACTTAGTACAACATTGCACAAATTCGTAACTAATTAAATTCAGAAAAACTCTGCGTCCCTCTGCGTTGAAAGCCCTGAATTAAAATTTGGGCGCTCAAGGGCTCAACCAGTTGAAACTGCTTAAAAGATTTGTTTAGTGGAAGCATCCCAAAGAATGCAAAAACAGAAGTATATCGGTTGTCACTTCTATTAAATACATATCTTGTAGAGTGGGCGAGACGCCCGTCCCACAAGAGAAAGTTTCTGGGAGAAACCGGGTTTATTATCAACTAAGCACTCTTGTTATCGATACTTCATTGATAGAAACCCGGTTTCTTTGGTCTTAACGTTTACTTTAGAAATAACCTCTTACACTCAATTGAAAACCGCTATATATTTTAGAGTTGTTTAAGAAAGTGACATTCCACCCTCTGAAACTTAATTTAATTAGGAGGTTGAAACTATATTTTCAAAGCTATTAAATCTTAAATTTGATAAAAAATTGCATAAAAAATGTAATTAAAAGATAAGTAATATCTCAAAGAAAAAACAAGAATAAACGTTGTAAACATCAACCTTTTAATTTTTTTCAGGAGAACGTTAACGTGTCGAAAAATGGTTATAGCAATCTCGCCCAAATGCCAAAAGCTTTGCAAGCAAAACCCTTACAAAAATCCTCTCGATATATCCCGACAAAAGTTGTAAGCAATACCCCAGGACGCTTGCGATTGAGAGTGCCTCACTCCCACCGTCAAAAAGAGCAAATGCAACGCCTTGCCAGTGTCCTAGAGGCAAATCCTCACATTAATGACGTGCAGACTAATATCCATCATGGCAGCATCACCATACAACATAATGGTGATGACGCTAGTCTGAAAGATGTTATCGCCACACTCACAGATTTAGGCATTATTTTCGCCGACCTTACAGAAGGAAAAACAGAAGCAGCAGGACAAGTTGCAAATGCATTTTCTGACTTAAACCAGCGCGTCGAAAACGCAACCAACGGTTTAGTTGATATGCGCTTTCTTTTTCCCTTAGGACTTGGTATTTTATCAGTTAGGCAGTTACTAGCTAAAGGTTTGCAATTGGAAATTATTCCTTGGTACGTCTTAGCTTGGTATGCCTTTGATAGCTTTATTAAACTGCACAACAATACCAGCCAACCAAAATCCACTAGCGAGTGATATCATGTCAGTTTAATTGACATTAATAAAAAATTCCTAAATCCTTGTAGAGACGCGAAGTCTCTACAATACTACGTTTTTACATCATATGTATTTGAAATGGCAACGGAATTAGCTCGTGGTGAGGGTATCCGGGTGCTAAATATTTTGATTGATGATGATGTGGCGGTGAAAGATAGCCTGTATACTCAAGGACGCCGAGGCGTGGGAACGACGGTTTTAGCAGAAAAAATCTGCGGTGCGGCGGCACAACAGAGTTACGATTTACAACAAATAGCAGATTTGTGCAGAAGGGTAAATTTGAATGGGCGAACTATGGGAATTGCCTTGACATCTTGCACAGTTCCTGCTAAGGGAAGCCCGATATTTGAATTAGGCGATCGCGAAATTGAAATGGGTATTGGCATTCACGGCGAACCCGGAAGGGAGCGGATAAATTTCAAATCGGCTTCGGAGATCACAGAGATGTTAACGCTTAAGCTGATTGAAGATGCCGGTTACAGTCGCACCGTGCGCGAGTGGGATGAAGAGTCATGTGAATGGGTGGATGTGGAATTGGTAGATCCGAATTTGGAAAGAGGCGATCGCGTTTTGGCTTTTGTTAACAGTATGGGTGGAACTCCCCTAAGCGAACTTTATCTTGTCTATCGCAAACTCGCAGAAATCTGCGAACAGCAGGGATTGCAAATTGTACGAAATTTGATTGGACCTTATATTACTTCTTTGGATATGCAAGGTTGTTCTATTACTTTGTTAAAGTTGGATGATGAAATGATTCGGTTATGGGATGCACCAGTCAAAACGCCAAGTTTGCGTTGGTAGTAGTTAGTGGTTGGTGGTTGGTGGTTGGTGGTTGGTGGTGAAGCGCGTACTGCGGGAGGGTTTCCCGACCCAGGCGACTGGTTCCGCGCTACGCGGTAGCGATAGCGAAGCGCCCTTCGAGTAATCGAGCGTCCCAACGAGCGTCACCCCGAAGGGGTTGGTGGTTATTGATGAAAGAATGTTGGCTAATAAAAAAGTAGATGAATTCATATCTTGCACCTACCAATAACCGCCCACCAAATAAATTTCGGGCGATGAGTGCGTGCAGTCATCTTTTAGATGACTGAAGAAAGATTACAACCGGTTTTAACGGGTGTAGAGACGCAAAAGCGTGCGTCTCTACAAAGCCGGAAATTTATTTCCAGGCTTGATCCAAAATGTGAGTTAACAAAATTAAACTAGGTGGAATCCATTACAATCTTATAACTTATATCTTGCACCAAGGTCAGAAACCCGGTTATGAGCGAATCACTAAACCTGAAACCCTTGAATTTTCGTTTAGAAACCGGGTTTCTTAAGCCTTGTTGATAATGGTGCGTCTATTGAGTGAGATAACCAAAGTACAGAAATAATGTTGAGCAATCCCCACCCTACAACCACCAACGACCCTTCGGGAGAACCAGTACTAGGAGGGAAACCAAAAGCGCAGTACGCGCTTCACCACCAACTAACTACCAACTACCAACTACCAACTAACAAATGACTAAAGAACAAATTTTGCAATGGTTACAAGCGTTCGCTGCTGAAATAGAGCAGAATAAAGAATATTTAACACAATTAGATGCTGCGATCGGTGATGCTGACCACGGTATTAATATGGAACGCGGTTTCAAAAAAGTGATGAGTCAGTTACCAACTGTTGCAGATAAAGATATTGGCAGCATTTTAAAAGCCGTAAGCATGACTTTGATTTCCAGTGTTGGGGGTGCTAGCGGTCCGCTTTATGGCACTCTATTTTTACGAGCAAGTACAGCTGTCGCCGGCAAGCAGGAATTAACTGAACAAGATATGCTTAATTTACTCCAAGCTGGTTTAGATGGCGTGCTTGGGCGTGGTAAAGCGCAATTGGGCGACAAAACAATGATTGATGTTCTATCTCCGGCTGTAGCAGCTTTTGAACAAGCTGTGGATGAGGGGAAGAAAATGCGAGAAGCTATGCAACAGGCTGTAATTGCAGCTGAACAAGGGATGAATGATACGATACCAATGCTAGCGAAGAAAGGACGGGCTAGTTACTTGGGAGAACGCAGTGTGGGACATCAAGATCCAGGGGCGACTTCATCTTATTTATTGTTAAAGTGTTTGTTGTCAGTACTGTAAAGTTAAAGTGATAAAGGCAACAGTTAACCATTTTCAATCTAAGCAACTTTACTAACTTTCGGTTCTGGTAGCGAATCGCCCGCAGCCTCATAAGCAATAATTAAAGACTCTAACGCTTCAATTCCATTTTTCACTGCTGACTCATAAGTGTCTGCTTGACATCCACCCCGCCCTATAAGTGCGGGGATTCCTAACACTCACGAATTAGGTTTCTGCTTCTTCCCATTGCTGGTTTTTCGCAACTGCCTTTTAGGGGATTCCCTATCGGGTCTTATGTTCGCTCCACAGACTGACACGGCAAGCCCTGCCGCCAAAATGTTCTTACTTGCGTTGATATCTCGATCATGTCGTGTCCCACATTTAGGACAATCCCACTCTCGTACACTCAACGGCAGTTTATCAACGATATGTCCACAGTTGCCACATCGCTTAGAACTTGGAAACCATCGGTCAATCTTGACCAGAGTACGACCATACCAGTCGCACTTGTACTCAAGTTGTCTGACCAATTCGCCCCAACTAGCATCACTGATAGCAAGGGCAAGTTTCCGATTCTTAATCATATTCTTCACAGCCAAGTCCTCAACCGCAATCGTTTGGTTTTCACGTACCAATCGAGTCGTCAGCTTGTGAAGAAAATCATTTCGAGCGTCACTAATTTGGGCATGGATCTTTGCAACTTTGAGTCGGGACTTATAGCGATTATTAGACCCTTTCTGCTTCCGACTCAAAGATTTTTGCGCTTTACGCAAAGAAGCGCGTTTTGCTTTAAAACCCTTGGGGTTTGCGACTTTCTCACCCGTACTCAAAGCAATCAAACTCGTGATGCCCAGATCAATCCCAATAGAGTTAGGAGATGACCGCATTGGTTCAATCGCAATGTCCACCAACAAAGAAACGCTCCAGCGTCCAGAGGGCGATCGCTTCACCGTCACAGTGGAAGGTTCTGCTCCCGTTGGAATGGCTCGACTCCATCGGATGTCCAAATGCTCCGAACTTTTAGCTAAGAACAATTTACCATCACGCCATTTGAAAGCAGATTTGGTAAATTCTGCACTACCTCCGTTGCGCTTCTTCTTGAAGTTTGGGTATTGCGTCCTTCCTGCAAAAAAGTTGGTGAAAGCAGCTTGCAGATGTCTCAATCCTTGCTGCAACGGCACACAACTGACATCGTTGAGAAAATCAAGTTCCTGAAGTTTTTTCCAATCTGTCAGCAGACTAGAAGTTTGGGCATAGCCCACTCGCTCCTGTCTTTCGTACCATGCCTCAGTCCTTGCAGCGAGGGCACGGTTATAAACCAATCGAGTACAGCCCAATGTTCTGCGAAGCAAGGTTTCTTGCTCAGAAGTTGGATAAAAGCGGTACTTGAAAGATTTTTGTGTCATTCTCACATTGTAGCATTTATCTTGTGAGACAAACAGTTCTCAATATAAAGCCGCCCTGTAAGGGCGGGGTTTCTACCCATATTTCTGATGAGTCCGCCAGCGCTGTCCTGGAAAATCAGGAAATCCTACCAAGAAACAGTGTCTTCATCAGACCACTGAATCACCATTTGGTATTTAAGCTTGGTCATCTTGTTTTTTCCCTCGACTTCCTCAATTGCCTGTTTTACTTTTTTTTCTTGGTAGCGTTTAGCGTCTGCTCCATCTTTAAAAAGCAATCGTGAGTTTTCCAGAATACAAGGGATGTATCCAGTTAGTATAGCTTCCTTTACCTGGTACTTCACTAAAACCAGTTTGGCGCAGCATCTGTTTAGTCGCTCGGATTTTCTTTGGCATTGCTGCTCATAGCACGATCGCACTGCCGACTAAGACATCGCTCACAATTTTACAAGAATCTCAATGCCAAATCCCAAATTAAATTCGCAACCGCCAGCGTCCGATGAAAAATGAAAAATTAAAAATTGTTGTAATCATCAAACGGAAGTGCGATCGCGTTCTAATAATGAAATGGCAGGGCAATTTTTCACAGCTTGCCCGAAGCATCACCAAACTATTGCTGATGCATTAATCTGCTGACAACATAAAGTAACTTTAAGTAACTTTATAAGCACAAGCCGCTCAATACAGTTGACGGAGTTGCAGTGATTGGAATTGTTATCGTTTCTCACAGCAAACAGCTAGCTCTTGGCGTGCGGGAACTCGCAGCACAGATGGTTCACGGTAAAGTCCCCATCGCTGTTGCGGGAGGTATTGACGATCCGGAAAATCCTCTGGGTACCGATCCGCTTCAAGTTTATGAAGCGATCGCTTCTATTCTCTCTGATGATGGTGTCCTGGTTTTGATGGATCTCGGTAGCGCTTTAATGAGTGCGGAAATGGCTTTGGAGTTCCTTCCAGATGAGCAACAAGATAAAGTGCATCTGTGTGAAGCACCCCTCGTTGAAGGCGCGATCGCCGCTGCTGTTGCTGCTGCATCTGGTAGCAATATTAACCAGGTAATAACTGAAGCGCGAGGAGCATTAGTAGCAAAGGCGACTCAGTTGGGTTTGGTCATCAGTCATTCGTCATTAGTCATTAATCAAGAGCCATTGATTAATGGCGAAGGACTGATAACAAAAGAAATTCGGCTGACTGTCCGCAATCGTTTCGGGTTGCACGCCCGTCCGGCGGCTCAATTTGTGGCAACAGCAGCCCGGTTTAAATCGCAAATGCGAGTGCGAAATTTAACTAAAGGTACTGAATTTGCCAGGGCTGACAGTATTAACCAGGTGGCAATGTTAGGGGTGCGTCAAGGACACGAACTGATGATTTCTGCTACTGGTTCTGATGCTTCCGAGGCATTAGCGGCATTGCAAGCATTGGTGGAAAGCAACTTTGGCGAACATTTACATAATAGCGATCGCCCGGTTACACCGATAGAATCTCATGTTGCATCTATGCAACCATCTTCCCATGCCGCGGTGTACGAACCCACTGGTCCACTATCACCCCATCATTTTCTCCAAGGAATTCCCACTTCTGGTGGAGTAGCGATCGCTCCGGTTTTTCTCTATCGCACAACTCCCCTGGCATTTAAGCAATATCACGCAGACAATTTTGATTGGGAGTGGCAAAAAGTACAATCAGCGATTCAAGCTTCCAAGCAAGAAATTCAAGCTTTGCGGACGCGAACTGCAACTCAAGTTGGTGAAGCCCAAGCCGCTATCTTTGATGCCCAATTGCTGTTTTTAGAAGACCCAGTGTTGATGCAAGCGCTTCACGAGCATATTTTTGTACATTGTTTAAATGCAGAAGCGGCTTGGCAAGGAGTCATGGATGAACTGGCGACGAGATACCGCGCCTTAGAAGAATTTTATATGCAAGAGCGAGTGGCTGATGTTGTTGATGTCGGACAGCGAGTGTTGCGAAAGCTACTTGGCACTGCTCCCAATGTCTTGAATATTTCCCAGCCAGCTATTTTAGTGGCGACTGACTTAACTCCTTCGGATACAGCGCAGTTAGACCCGACAAAAATTCTAGGTATTTGTATCACATCGGGTAGTGCTACTTCTCACAGTGCGATTATCGCCCGGACATTAGGCATTCCCGCCGTCGTTGGCGTACCAACAGAGGTGTTACACTTAGCAGATGGTACTCTTTTGGCGCTGGATGGAGAGACGGGTAAGGTATGGGTAGAGCCAGAAGCAGATACCCTGAAAGCAATTGAGGCAAAGCGAGATGCATGGCAAATTGCCCAACAGCAAGCATTAATGGCGGCGAATCAGGTTGCAAGTACTCGAGATGGTCGGCGGGTGAAGGTAGTCGCCAATATCGGTAGTATCGATGATGCTCAAATAGCATTAAACTTAGGTGCAGAAGGTGTGGGATTGCTGCGTACGGAGTTTCTTTATTTAGAACGCACAACCGCACCTTCGGAAGAAGAACAGTTGCAAGTATATCAGGCGATCGCTCAAATTTTAGAAACTCGTCCGTTGATAATTCGCACCCTAGATGTTGGCGGTGATAAGCCACTTGCTTATTTGGGCGTACAGCCAGAAAACAATCCTTTTTTAGGTTGGCGGGGAATTCGTTTTTGTTTGGATCGACCAAATATTTTTAAAACACAGTTGCGGGCGATTTTGCGAGCCAGCGTAGGACACAATATTAAAATAATGTTTCCGATGATTGCAACTGTGGCGGAGGTACAATCAGCTAAGGCAATGCTTTTGGAAGTCCAAACAGAATTACGTCAGGCTGATATCCCCTTTGATGAAACTATGCAAGTGGGCATTATGATAGAGATACCCTCAGCAGTTGTAATTGCAGATAAGTTAGCTGGGCAAGTGGATTTTTTTAGCATTGGCACCAACGATTTAAGTCAGTACGTCATGGCTTGCGATCGCACAAATCCACGGGTAGCAAATTTAGCTGATGGCTTACATCCGGCAGTGTTGCGGATGATACAACAAACTATTCAAGCAGCCCATCAAGCAGGTATTTGGGTGGGGTTGTGCGGAGAATTAGCAGCGGATATGCAAGCAGCGCCGATTTTGTTAGGATTGGGATTAGATGAAGTGAGCATGAATCCCCAAGCTATACCTGCATTTAAACAAGCGATCGCCCAATTAACAACAGCTCAAATTGAGGCGATCGTATTTGAAGCATTGCAACAAGATTCAGCAGCCAAAGTCAGAGCAATAGACCCGTCTTGAAATTAAATTCGCATAAAGATAGAAGATTAAATTTTATCTCTATGAATCGTAATTATTGCCATATATAGATTTTGATAATTACACTACATAATAAATCATGTTTAATTCCAAAATTACAAACTCCTATTTTCTGTCTCTAAACTATCAACAACTATGCGAAGACCTTATTGCTACGTTGATTGAAGATATAGGCAACCTTTAGAGGATGTCTGATTCGTCATGAAAAGTATAAATAAACCCCTCTGGTAAACCTCTCCCCCACACTTCGAGAGGCTTTGAAACCCCCATTCCCTTGTAGGGAAGGGGGTAGGGGGGTTAGGTTTCCCTTCATTTTGATGTTAATAACAATACTTTTCAGACATCCTCTAAACTCGACTTTATCCATTTTTACGAAATCCAAAACATGACGTCTTGGTATGAGAAAGCCAGAAGCCGCCCAAACTGGAAAAAGCTGCGATTAGCGATCGCTCATTCCACCGACGTTTATATCCGCCTTAATATTAATCAGTCACCTTGTATTCTCTTAGAGAAAAACCTGATTTAAGTTAAATACTAGGCTTTATCTAGTTGTGATTGACTTTGGAAAGGTTGACCACTTTGCTTAAAGTCAGCACTAAAAACAGGGTAGAGGTTAAAAGTAGCTGTCTTTGTTGTTGACCCCTCAACTTCAGGGAAACGCGGACTGACTGTCCACCAATAGCTTATTTGGGTGGACGAATTTCCTGGTGCAAGATAGCCAAAATTGGTTGGGATTAAAGATAATCATTGGACTTTTTTGGGGATGGCAAGTGTTGATAACTTAGAAGATGTTATCGGCGGTCACGTAGTAGGGCTTTAGCGCTGACTAAAGATGTAGTGCTAAAGCACAACTACAAGGAATTTATCATACATGATTGATGATTTTACAAACTCGTTATTACTTGGGTTAACTCGTTAGATAAATCAACGGCAGACCTGTGGTTTTTTCTAAATAAAACTCCAGCCAAAAAGTAATAATCTCCCGAATAAAACGCCATTTGATTTTTTCTTAACTCTTCTATGTGTTTTTTGACTTTAGGCTCGGAGCTATAGTAACCAAATTTCAACGGTATAACTGTGAAATTACTAACATAGTAACCGTTTTGTTTGGCGTGTTCAATTGTACTTTGGGGATTGGAGTAACTAGATACCAAGACTACAACATTTTCATAACCTAATGACAAAAGCTCGTTGGTAATTGTAGCTCCATCTATGCCGCCAAATAATAGTGGCATATAAATATCGTTATCTGGTGCGGGTAGATAGGGCGGGTTAGCAACAAGATAATCGGCTTGGGGTTTCTCTGACTCAAATAAAGATGAATTATAAATCACGTATTTATCGACAAGATTATATTCATCGATTGTTGAATTGGCTACTTTCCAAGCAGATTTATTTAATTCAAATCCATGTATGACGCCATCAAATTTGTTTCTAAGTAAGGAATTGATAACTGGACTGCCATCTCCCGATCCAAATTCAACGCACTCAGCGTCTTTAGAATTCCTGAAAACAAAGTTTTCTAAGCAGTTTGAGTAAAAGTGAGATTCTTCTGGACAAAAAAAGATGTCTTTCATTTGAATATGATTCTCCGGCAATTACAATAATTGTGATGTAGGTGAACAGTGGCAGATATACCAGTAAAAAAGCAAAACAAAATTGTTCCTTTAGAGAAAAAATGTTTCTAAAGGAAGAAAGATTTAGGTAAATTACCAATGGTATGAATTAAAAATGCAAAATTAAAAATGCAAAATTAAAAATGCAATTAATCGGTCATTTTTAACTTTGATGGGACTTGTACAGCGTTGGAGATCCTCCCAACCCCCCTTCAAAAGGGGGGCTATTTCTAGCTATTTTTTATAGGACTTACGCAACTGTTGTCTACTGCCTCAATTCACTAGTGATAATTTATGAATTATCGCTACAGTAGTTATGTTTTGCGTAAGTTTTGTTTTAGCGATTTTTTAGCTGTTTTTTAGCTGTTTTTGTGTTAATTTCTTTTTTTAGACTGCTTGTTCTGCATTGCGTATTGACTGCACAACTGTAACAGCAGCCCGATCGCTCATTAGTTTCTCTTGGTCATACCCCAGCACGATTTGCCAAGCTTCTTCGGGATAGCTTTGGGCTAAAGGTAAAGCTACATCATCCAACATCCAACGTCCGTGGCGTTCGTCTTCTCGAATGTGCAGTTCCCAATAACCCATCGCCGCCTCAGATAATCCCAAGCGTTGTGCGGCAGTGAGATAATTTCTGTAAGCTGCCGGTCCTGCAACTTCAAAATAAGTCAACCCACCACTGTAACGCAGAAAATACAACTTGCGTTCAGTTACCAAAAAGTTGTGATTGGCGCACGCTAGCACTTCCCAAGGTACTAAATCAAAGTACCCCTCTGGTTTGGTATTCATGCCAAATTCCCCAAGCATTTGGGCAAAAAATGTCGAGTGCTTGCGAGATAAGCGACCATTGCCATATTCTTCCAGCAATACCCGCACCAGCGTACACTGCACTTCATTCGCCGTACCGCCCAAAATTCGGGAAAGACGACTACCTTCCACCAAGCCATCAAAAGATGCGATCGCCAACAAATGTTGATAACCAGCTACCGTCATTTCTTCACGCAGATATCGACTTTCTGGCGACAACGGCGGATCTAAATCCTCGCCAGCACGGTTAATTAGTGCTGCTTTGACATTCAATTGTTGTAACGCCGCCACATCAATTTGCGCTAGTTCCCATTCTTGCCAAACAGCCTCAATTTGGTTGCGGATCTTGGCTAAATAAAGCGATCGCTCGTTGGTATAATGGTGCAAATCATCGTACCAGAACAACTTTAGCCGATTGATTCGATAAAGTATCCTTTGGAGAAAACGATGAGCGGCATGATCATCACAGCCGTTTTGATAAGCTGCATTAATCGCCTCAGAAAGTGTACTTTCAAACTCACTGGCAACAGTTGGGTCTGCATCCACTTGCTTGTCCAAATCTTCTGTGGCTAGCATTTGGAGAAATTGCTGCTCCGCCAATTCGTACTTAGTAGCAGTTTTTTTATCTGTTTGCGTAGGATTTCCCGCAGCCTTAGCGATCGGGAACAAAACTAAATTGCTTTGCATGGAATCTTTGGTAGTTTCAAAGAGGCGTAAACGGGTCGCGTCTCTTCTTCTACATTTCCATTTACTAGTTTTCTCTACCTCTTTCCCAGGTATAAACTTGATATTAAGTCTAGAGGTACAGGGGGAAGGGGGAAGGGGGAAGGGGGGAAGGGGGGGAGAATTGGGATTGCATGATTTTCAAGAAGTATTCACGTCCGCCCACCAAATAAATTTTGGCAACCAATAGCTTAAGTATGCGATTAGCTTACTAGATAAAGATTTGAACCTATTTTAATGAGGTGTAGAGACGCGCTTAGTGCGTCTCTACAAAGCCTGAAATTTATTTCAAGGTATTTCCCCCCACACCCACACCCGTCTGGCTTGTCTCCTTGTCGCCCACACCCCACAGCCGTCTCCCCCCTCCCCCTCCCCTTGTCTCCCCCTCCCCTTGTCTCCCCCTCCCCTTGTCTCCCCCTCCCCTTGTCTCCCCCTCCCCTTGTCTCTTACTGCTGCGGTGCTTGATTCATCGCCCGACTCGGGGGAATCTGTTCGATGGGAATCAAGGCTTCCATGACGGCTTTAGCAATTGGTGCGGCGACAGTCGAACCATAGGCGTTTTCGCCTTTTGGCTCATCAACTAATGCCAAAATTACATAACGGGGAGATTCTGCCGGCAAAATACCCACGAAACTGGTAATTCTAGCGCCGACGATATAACCGCCTGTTTTACTGGCTTTTTGGGATGTACCGGTTTTGCCTGCGATGCGATATCCCGCAATTCGTGAGGCTTTACCAGTTCCGTCATCAACTACACTTTCCATCATTTCTACGACTTTTTGGGCGGTCATGGGTGAGAAAATTTGCCGTGGTGCCGGTCGATTGGGTAAATAATGCATTTGCCCTTTGCTATCTATCAGCCCTTTGACTACATGAGGTGTAACCAATCTGCCGCCGTTGGCTAAAGCACCGTGCATTTGTACTAACTGTAAAGGTGTTAAAGAAAAGCCTTGACCAAAAGAGGTAGTTGCGGGTTCAATTGGCGAGGCAATAAATTCTTCTTGACTTTTTAGCTGGCTGGCTGCTGGTGATGGCAAATCTGTTTCGACTGTTTGCCCGATTCCCATGCGTTCCAGCCAACCGTAGTAGACTGAAGGTTGCAATCTTTGCATGATTTGCACCATGCCAATATTGCTAGAATGTTGCAATATTTGAGCGATATTAATTCGCCCGTAACGTTTATTTTCAGCGTTTTTGATCGTGCGATCGCCTACTTGAATTGAACCGCGGTCGTTAAATGTATCGCTCTTGTTAATGATATTATTTTCTAAAGCGATCGCTACATTCAATGGTTTAAATGTCGAACCCGGTTCGTAAAGATCCGCTACTGTCCAATTTTTAAACAGTGAAATATCAGCTTTAGAATATTCATTCGGATTGTAGGTAGGCTGGGAAACCATCGCCAGCAAGGAACCATCCGACGCATCCATAACAATTACCGCCCCGCGTTTGGCACGGTATTTATCCATTTGTTCTTTGAGAGCCAAACGAGCAGCTCGTTGCAAACGATTGTCAATAGTTAGTTGCAGTCGCAGGTCATCAAAATGCAAAAATCCATCGGGAGCATGATTTGGCATTAACGACCCGTTACCCGACCGACTCAGGCGCACGGTTTGCACGGAACGTTCTAATAACTTCTCTTGACTGTATTCCACACCAGCCTGACCGCGCCGGTCTATATTCACGTAACCCACGATCTCGGCAACTAATTCCTGTTGCGGATAAAATCGCGAGTATTTTTGGATCATCTCCAAACCATTTAAATGCATCGAAGAAATGCGATCGGCAAGTTCTTCCGGCAGATTAGAAGTCAGTGTAATTCCGCTTCTTTTACCTGCAAAAGTTTTCTCTAAATCGGCAGCCTCCTTGTTTAGTACCGGTGCAAGTTGCTCTGCCATCTCTTGATTAGACTTATCAAATAACTTAGGATGGGCGTACAAAGTATACACCGGACGGTCAATCGCTAAGACATTATTAACGCGATCGACCACCGGGCGACGTGGCATAAAAGGTCGCAAATTCACCATTTGCTGGCTTCGCGCCTTCTGCGTTAGCTTGGCTCCACGTATAACTTGCAACTGATACAAATTAAAACCCAGCCCCAACCCAGCAGCAATTAATATACTCCAGACTAGGAACAATCGGAACTTGATATTGGGTGTTTGGTCTTGGGTGTTAGAGTCAAAAGTAAAGCCCGATTTTCGTGTAGAACTTTTCTGCGGCTTTCTGAATTGTATATTCCTCAAATTTCGGAATTTTGTTCTGCTTGGTGACTTTTGCATTGAAGTCGTCCTGTAGTTGTTAGTTGTTAGTTGTTAGTTGTTAGTTGTTAGTTGTTGGTTGGTAGTTGGTAGTTGTTAGTTGGTAGTTTTTTGCAAACAACCACCAACAATCAACCCCGAACAAATCCCTAACTATTAACCACTAACCACTAACGCGATCGCGCTTCACCAGTACTAGGAGGGAAACCCTCCCGCAGTACTGGTTCACCACTAACTTATAACTGACATTAATATCCCAACGAGAAGGGAGTTTGTTGCTGTGGTTCGGAATTTGGTGTTGTAGCAGTAGGCTCTGCTTGGTTAAGGCTATGAGGTGCCGGACGCAAGAAAATCGCCCCTGCGGGAGTTGGCGATACCAGTCCAGCCCCCGGACGTTCTGCTTCCACAGCCATTTTGTTTTTAATCACCTCGTTGGTAGTCGTCAATTGTCTTTCGTGGCGTTGCAAGTTTTGCAGCCTGCGATACGCCTGACTCCAAAGTTGTTGGGAATATACCGTCCAACCATAAGTCACTAGCATCGCTGCTACCAACAAAAACGCCACAATCGAGGAATAACGATGCAAGATATGCAAGCGCAACAACCACACAGGCGCTGAATCAGAATTTGGCATCACGGAAATTCCCCCTGTGCCATTTCTGACCCTTGAATTTCTCTGTACTCCATGAGACTGCCCGTTGAAATTGGAAGTTGGTTGTTTGCCCAACTCGCGTGCCGGAACCGATGAATTATTTGAAGAACGCCGTTGTCTTCTGGAGGGCACTGGAGTTGGCTCTCCTTGGCTTTTGGATGGCGACTTCACAGAATTTGGGGTAGAATCTCGCCGTAACCAAGAAGAGGCGGATGAAGAGAGATTGTTTTGTTTACCAGACTGCCGTCTCGTTGCAGAAACAGCTGATTTGCGAGCAACAGCCATAACTTTTTTCTGGATTAAAAATACTCTACTTTAGATTGATTGTCTGTTTTTGCTAATTTGCTAGGGCGTGTCATCAATTGAGCCAAATGACAGAAGCAGCCAGATAAATTGCACCTAGAAAGTTTGTAGCACGTTTGTCGTAGCGTGTTGCGATCGCTCGGTACTGCTTGAGTTTGGCAAAAAAGTTTTCAATGAGATGACGGGCTTTGTATAAATCTCGGTCATAGTCACGAGGTCTGGTACGGTTGCGTTTGGGGGGAATCACTGCGGTTTTACCCAGAGACTCAAGTCGCTCAATGACTCGCTCATCGGCATCATAACCTTTATCTGCCAGTACTGTATCCGCCACAACAGTAGGTAGCAATTGGTCGGCTCCGTCCAAGTCGCAGGCTTGCCCTGGCGTCAGGTAGAAGCCTAGTGGGTTGCCCAACGCATCCACTACAGCATGAATCTTGGTACTCAATCCACCCTTGCTGCGACCAATGGCTTCAGTAGATGGCTCCCCCCCTTTGCACCAGCACTATGCTGATGGGCGCGGACAATCGTGGAGTCAATCATCGCATATTCATTATCGGCATCGTCTGCCAAGTGCTGAAACACTCCTTCCCAAACCCCCGTTTTTGACCATCGGCTAAAACGAGTATGAATCACTCGGAAATCTCCAAATCGCTCTGGGAGGTCTCTCCAGGGTATCCCTGCCCGATAACGGTACAGTACTGCTTCCACAAACAACCGATTATCTCTTGCTGTCACTCCAACATACCCTTGTGTTCCGGGCAGTAAGTCTTTTATCCTCTCCCACTGGTCATCTCGTAGCGCATAACGTCGAGTCATTGTTTTTCTATTTGGCTTATCCCAAGCATTACCTACTCAAGTTTACCTAATTGATGACACGCCCTAAGGTGAATATCACTCTTTGTACAATATGCACAAATAACATACACCCTTTTCAAAGTGTTGCGATCGCCCTTTTGCACCAATCATTTGCATTCTCTGAGTATTGCAATGTTGGTAATTTGAGCGGTAATACGACCGCGGTAGAGTTATAGCATCGCATCTCAGTATGGCAATGCCATGTTGCAAGAGGCAAGAGTCTGCGAGAACACAACAATTTTTGGTATGATAACGCGGGTTGCTTTTCATTTTTTAATATTACGCACTTGTGATGAAATTACTTTGCTGTTGACACGCTTGCAAACGCTCTTGTTGTTTGGTGCATGATATCTAACCCAAACACAGTAACCTAAAAAAAATAAATTTCACAAAAAAATGAATATAAATCTGTTATCTGAGGACGTTTAAAAAAAAGCAACAAATACGGTATGGTATTCAACAGGCAAAAAATTGTTCTTGTCGTAATTGGTGAAAGAGGAGTTATGAAGATTAAAGTCCTTGGTATTGCTCTGATTTTAGGTCTGGCTACAGTTCTCGGTGCTTGCGGCGGCGAAAGTGGCGGCGGCGGCGCTACCAATGAACCTGCTGGCACTACCACTTCTCCAGCTGGTGGTGGTGAGCCTACTGATTCTGCTACTCCCCCCGCTACAACAACAACTCCTGGCGGTACCACAACAGCCCCTGGTGGTACTACAACAACTCCAGGCGCTACTACAACAACTCCAGGCGCTACCACAACAACTCCAGGCGCTACCACAACAACTCCAGGCGCTACCACAAAAACTCCTGGTGCTGGTGCTGCTAGCCCCACACCTAAGAAGACTCCCTAACTTGAAATTTGCCCTCTTTATCCGATGCTCAAAACTCTTTAAAAACAGCGCTCCTCACTACATTGCTTGAGTTGATTAGGTTTGGTGCGTTCAATACTACCAATCTTGTCTTGGTGGATTCATGAAAGCAGCATCCTGAGATACCAGTAAGTTCGGCGGCAAATAAAGGGCACTGGTGCAAAGGCATTCGTAGCGCGATTTAATGCCAGGTGAATTCTGAGCAAAGCGTTAGACGTCTTAGGGCGGCTTCGATGCAGGGTAGATTTCGCCTCTACCAATTGTTCGTTCGGAATTTAAGTCGCAATGAGCTACGTTGCTTTCACAACAAAGCATCAACTGTAAGACCTACGGGCAAGTTGATTTTATGAAGTCTCGCCTTTTGCAGGCGAGGTACTTTATACGCCCAGTTTACTATGGGTAGAAAATTGAGTTTTGAGAGTAAAAAAATCAATTGCAGTCTGCCATCTAGAAGATGGGGGAATTTTAAACCAGCCTATTTAGTATTTGGGTAAAGCGAAGTTATCTCTGACTTTGCTTTACTCAAATTTGTTTTGCGGCGGTTTTTATATATTAATTTTATTGCTGTAGATAGATGCACAATTGCAAGCGATCGCTGATTTAAAACCTATATTAAAATTTTTCAACGAAAATTATCGCCAAGGCTCACCGTTATTTGTTTCTAATACCATTTATTTAAATGTTTGATACATACCGATCCCACCAACCCCCTTTTGGGGGGCACAACGACTTTGAGGGAGTTGCAACGTTTTCACGCGAATTGGTATAACCACGCAAAGAAGACAATATTGTAGAGAGGCGAGACAGGGCGGGATGGGGACAGGACAAGTGAAAAAAGCTCTTTTATTTTTTTTGATAAATTTTACCACAATAATACTGATATGGTTAAGTAATCATTGGCTCAAGCCGGTGATAGCATTACCGCCACCAGAGGATATACCAGAAGAAATATTGCGGACAGAAATTATTATAGAAGCGCGATCGCCCGTTGATGGCAAGCGTCTCAGTGCTGCTGAGTATGCAGAATTACAAGTACAGTTGCGATCGTCTCCAGCACCACAACTAAATTCCAACGTCAGACAAACCGTTTTTCTGCTGCGCCTGCGTAGAACCTTACTTCAACTGTTCCCCTTCCTGAATTTTTGACATATTGGGCATTGGGCATTGTTGCGCCAGCGCCCTTCGCGACCGCGACAGTAGGGGAAGCCGCGTCCCTTGGGCATTGGGCATTGGGCATTGGGCATTGGGCATTGGGCATTGGGCATTGGGCATTGGGCATTGGGCATTGGGCATTGGGATTTTCAAATTTCTCCCAAGTCTTGCTTGTCCCCCACACCCGTCGCCCCACACCCGTCGCCCCACACCCACACCCGTCGTCCTCATCTCCTCATCTCAGCACTCAGCACTCGTGATGATGTACGATAACGATGACGACAAAATTTGCAAATAAATGTAAAGAATATATATATAAAAGCAGATTTAGTCGATCGCGTTATTCCACTTAGGTAGCTCCATGTCCATGACCACGATCGCCCCAGAACAGGTAAATCGCATCGTTTGGAATCAGCATCAAGACCCATTTGAAATATTGGGTTCTCATCTCATAGAGCAGAATGGCAAAAAAGTCTGGGCTGTGCGAGCCTACCTACCAAATGCAAATGCAGCGTGGGTAGTCCTTCCAGAAGAACGCAAAGAATACTCTATGCAGGCGGTACACGATCCCCACTTTTTTGAATGCACGATTGAAACGCCAGAATTGGCAAACTACCAATTACGCATCAAAGAAGGGGAACACGAACGCGTCACCTACGATCCTTATGCCTTCCGTTCTCCCCGGCTGACAGATTTTGATTTGCACCTGTTTGCCGAAGGCAACCATCACCGAATTTACGAAAAGCTGGGAGCGCACCCCACAGAAATCGACGGCGTTAAAGGCGTTTATTTTGCCGTTTGGGCACCAAACGCCCGTAATGTTTCGCTTATAGGAGATTTCAACAACTGGGACGGACGCAAACACCAGATGCGTAAAGGAACCACCGGAGTTTGGGAATTGTTTATTCCCGAAATTGGGGTAGGAGAGCATTACAAATATGAAATCAAAAATTTAGAAGGACACATTTATGAAAAATCCGATCCCTACGGTTTCCAGCAAGAACCACGTCCCAAAACAGCATCAATTGTCACTAACTTAAATACCTACAGTTGGAATGACGGGGACTGGATGGAAAAACGCCGTCATAGCGACCCCCTCAGCCAACCAGTTTCAGTCTATGAAGTGCATTTAGGCTCTTGGTTGCACGCTTCTAGCGCTGAACCAGCCAAATTGCCCAACGGTGAAACCGAGCCTGTTGTAACCGTTTCTGAACTAAACCCAGGCGCACGCTTCCTCACCTATCGAGAACTAGCACAACGGTTGATTCCCTACGTTAAAGAGTTGGGATACACCCATATTGAAATATTGCCCATTGCCGAGCATCCCTATGATGGCTCTTGGGGTTATCAAGTAACTGGGTATTACGCCCCCACATCTCGTTTTGGCACCCCCGAAGATTTCATGTATTTTGTTGACAAATGTCACCAAGAAGGCATTGGGGTAATCGTCGATTGGGTTCCCGGTCACTTCCCTAAAGATGGACATGGTTTAGCGTTCTTTGATGGCACCCACCTTTACGAACACGCTGACCCCCGCAAAGGCGAACATAAAGAATGGGGTACTCTTGTATTCAACTACAACCGCAACGAAGTTAGAAATTTCCTCGTAGCAAATGCCCTTTTCTGGTTTGACAAATTCCACATTGACGGTATTCGCGTCGATGCTGTCGCCTCGATGCTTTATCTTGATTATTGCCGCAAAGAAGGCGAATGGGTTCCCAACCAATACGGCGGTAGAGAAAATTTAGAAGCTGCGGATTTTCTGCGTCAGGTAAATCACCTGTTATTCAGCTACTTCCCCGGTGTTGTTTCCATTGCTGAAGAATCTACCTCTTGGCCGATGGTATCTTGGCCTACTTACACAGGGGGACTGGGCTTTAATTTAAAGTGGAATATGGGTTGGATGCACGATATGCTGGATTACTTCAGCATGGACCCTTGGTTCCGCCAATTCCACCAAAACAACATCACGTTTAGTATGTGGTATCACCACAGCGAGAACTTCATGCTGGCACTATCCCACGATGAAGTAGTGCATGGTAAGAGCAATATCATCGGTAAAATGCCGGGGGATAGATGGCAGAAGTTCGCCAATGTGCGTTGTTTGTTTAGCTATATGTTTGCTCACCCTGGTAAGAAAACCATGTTTATGAGCATGGAGTTTGGACAGTGGAGTGAGTGGAATGCTTGGGCTGATTTGGAGTGGCATTTATTTCAATATGAGCCCCATGCACAATTAAAAACATTCTTTCAGGATCTCAACCATATTTACCGCTCCGAACCATCTTTATATACCCAAGATTTTGCACGGGAAGGGTTTGAGTGGATTGACTGTAGCGACAACCGCCATAGTGTAGTGTCCTTTATCCGTCGCGATAAAGATTCTGATGATTTCGTTGTAGTTGTTTGCAACTTCACGCCGCAACCCCATTCCCATTACCGCATTGGTGTTCCTGAAGTCGGATTTTATACCGAGTTGTTTAATAGTGATGCCCGTGAGTATGGCGGTAGCAATATGGGCAATTTAGGCGGTAAATGGACTGATAATTGGTCGTTGCACAATCGTCCTTATTCGTTGGATTTGTGTTTACCGCCGTTGGGAGTGTTGATTTTGAAGTTGGATCGCGAGAAGACTGCAGAGGTGATGGAAGGTTAATACAAAGTTAGGAGTAGGGTGGGCAATGCCCACCTTTGCATTATGCGATCGCTCTTTATTTGTATCAATCAAAACTCGCATTCCTGCTATTTTTCGGTGAGATAAGTAACGTAATCACCTGCAATATCTTGAACTGTTAACATTTCGTTACTTTTAGCAATTTCTCGCAGCCGAGACAAGTTATCCTTGTTTGATACAAAACGGGTTTCGTGTTGTAGAGACTCCAAGAGAACTTGAACTAATAGAAGCGCGATCGCTGTTTGTACTGTAATGCTTGTTGTTGTAACTCGCGCAATGTCATCAGCTTTCTTCTGGTAATGTCAGAAATCATGGGTTTTGTTAGTGCGATAGAAATCGTAATATCTCACTCAAGACGCACCTTAAGAAACCCGGTTTCTGACCTTGGTGCAAGATATAAGATATCTCATCTTTAGGCAAACCAGTAGAAATGATAATTTTGGGTAATGCGATTAGATTTTGTTTACGGTAAGCTATGTTCAGAAGTTTTAGGTAAACAGTAATGTTAAAAAATGTTAAAATCTCTTGAAGGAGTTTACAAAGACGGCACAATTAAGCTCTCTGAAACGCCATCTGATATTATTAAAAGCCAAGTTATTGTTACGTTTTTAGAACCCAGGCAAGTCAAAGAACAAAAAAAATTATGTCTTTTGGGGGATGTTTACTAAGTCAAAATAATCAATTTTAGAAACTTTCAAGCCGCAGAGTTTCAAGGCGATCGCAATATCTCATCTTAAGGGCTTTGAATTATTAATTTCCTAACTCCCCTGGTGAAATAACTCGAATTGGAGCATTAACAAATCCGGATGCATCACGAGTTACTATTACGTCTACCCCATATTTTATTCCACAAGCACACTGTACCGCATCCTCAAAATCTTGAAAATTTAAAGCGATCGCCTGTGACAAAATACTTCGATCAACAGCACAAATATATAAGTCAGTCAGAATTTGTGTAATTGCATCTTGAGCGGCTCTAGCACCTGCTGCTTTTCGGACAATATAATAAATATTGGTTATTGTTGTTGCGGCAATAAATCCTTCTACCTCACCAGCATCAATTTTCTCAAATAGCCTCGCTGCATCCTCGACAAAAGGTTCCCGTCCTTGCAAGAAATCAAGAACGATATTTGTATCAATCAAAACTCGCATTACTGGTATTTTTCGGTGAGATAAGTAATATAATCTGCGGCAACATCTTCATCACTTAATGTTTCCTGGCTTTTTGCAATCCCTCGCAACCGAGATAAGTTACCTTTCTTAGATACAAAACGGGTTTCCTGTTGTAGAGACTCCAAGAGAACTTGTACCAACTGCCAACGATCGCTTATTGGTAACTGTAATGCTTGTTGTTGTAACTCGCGCAATGTCATCAGCTATCTCCTGCTTAAAGCAAGGTCATTTCAATTGTAAGAAAGCATGGGTTGGGTTGATGCGTTAGCGTAGCTTTCCGTAGGAATCGCAATACCTCATCTTCAATTAAACCAGTATGAATCATGGGTTTGGTTGGTGCGTTAGCGTAGCTTTCCGTAGGAATCGCATAACCTCAAAAACCCAGATTACCCAAAGTGCGTTCGGCTTTCCCGTCTCGTAGAAAATCGCCTAACCGTACAAACCTAAATTATCCGGTGTTGGTTTATGCTGTACTGCATTCTCTGCATTTGGAATCAACATTGCACCAACTTTGTTCGTCTTGTTTGAGTCTACGTCCAATGCGATCGCACAACATCAAAAACCCACATTAAAACCAAGCCTTTACTAATTCTCATCCATACTCTGCAGTCTTCTCGCCACGAATGCGTTTAAACTCGATTTTAACCTCAATTAACAGGAGTGCATTATGCCTTACAGAATGTCCCGTCGCGCTTATGCAGAAACTTTTGGTCCCACCGTAGGAGATAGAGTCAGACTCGCTGACACAGAATTATTTATCGAAGTCGAACAAGATTTCACAACCTACGGCGACGAGGTAAAATTTGGTGGAGGAAAAGTCATCCGCGACGGAATGGGACAATCGCCAATTTCCAACGTCGATGGTGCGGTAGATTTAGTAATTACCAATGCTTTGATTCTCGATTGGTGGGGTGTTGTCAAAGCAGATATCGGCATTAAAGATGGCAAAATATTCAAAATTGGTAAAGCCGGAAATCCCTATATTCAAGACAATATAGATATTATTATCGGTCCGGGAACCGAAGCTTTAGCCGGCGAAGGAATGATTCTCACCGCTGGCGGTATTGACACCCACATTCACTTTATCTGTCCTCAACAAATTGAAGTGGCGATCGCTTCCGGTATCACTACCATGATTGGCGGCGGTACTGGTCCCGCTACAGGTACAAATGCCACAACTTGCACCCCCGGACCCTGGAATATTTACCGAATGCTGCAAGCCGCCGATGCGTTCCCCGTGAACTTGGGATTTTTAGGCAAAGGCAACACCAGCCAACCCCAAGGACTTGTAGAACAAGTCAACGCAGGTGCGATCGGATTAAAATTACACGAAGATTGGGGAACTACACCCGCAACAATTGATACCTGCCTTGCCGTCGCCGATGAATATGATGTCCAAGTAGCGATTCATACCGACACCCTCAACGAAGCCGGATTTGTCGAAGACACGATCGCCGCTTTCAAAAATCGCGTTATCCACACATACCACACCGAAGGCGCAGGCGGAGGACACGCACCAGATATTATCAAAGTTTGCGGTGAAGCCAATGTACTTCCATCTTCCACCAACCCCACGCGCCCTTACACCGTCAACACCTTAGACGAACATTTGGATATGTTGATGGTGTGCCATCATTTAGATCCAGCAATCGCTGAAGATGTCGCCTTTGCAGAATCGCGCATTCGTCGGGAAACGATCGCCGCTGAAGATATTTTGCACGACTTGGGCGCGTTTAGCATGATTTCCTCCGACTCGCAAGCGATGGGACGGGTAGGCGAAGTGATAATTCGCACTTGGCAGACATCTCATAAAATGAAGGTGCAGCGCGGAAGCTTTACTGGGGACTCGCAAGCGGATAATAATCGGGCAAAGCGATATGTTGCAAAGTATACGATAAATCCGGCGATCGCTCATGGAATTGCCCAGTATGTTGGTTCGGTGGAAGAAGGGAAAATAGCGGATTTGTGTTTGTGGCGTCCGGCATTTTTTGGCGTGAAACCGGAGATAGTGATTAAAGGCGGAATGATTGCTTGGGCGCAAATGGGCGATGGGAATGCGAGTATTCCCACGCCGCAACCAGTGCATATGCGTCGGATGTTTGGCAGTTTTGGCGGTGCTAGGAATGCGACTTCATTAACTTTTGTTTCGCAAGCGGCGTTAGAAAGAGACATTCCCAGTCAATTGGGTTTGCAAAAGGCTGCTGTTGCAGTTTCTGGGACGCGTCAATTGAGTAAGCGCGATATGAAGTTGAATGATGCGTTACCTCAAATTGAAGTTGATGCGGAAACTTATGAAGTCAGGGCTGATGGGGAGTTATTGACGTGCGAACCGGCGACAATTTTACCAATGGCGCAACGCTACTTTTTGTTCTAGCCAGAATTGACGCATGACCGAACAACGTACTGATTACGATAGTCCTTGGAAAGAAGTTATTGAAAGCTTTTTTCCTAGCTTTTTAGAATACTTCTTTTTTGATGCCTACACCGTTATTGATTGGGAAAAAGACTATGAATTTCTGGATACTGAATTGCAACAGTTAGAACCCGATGCAGAAATTGGTAAGCGTCTAGTTGATAAAGTCGCAAAAGTCTGGCTGCTGGATGGCGAAGAAGCTTGGGTATTGGTTCACATCGAAGTTCAAGGATGGTACGACAGCAATTTTGCCCAACGGATGTACACTTACAATTACCGCTTATTTGACCGCCATAAACAGCGAGTTATCAGCTTGGCGGTATTGGCAGACGAAGAGACAAATTGGCGACCAACAAGCTACGGGTATTCACTTGGAGGATGTACCGTCAGTTTAGAATTTCCCGTAGCGAAACTTCTTGACTATGAGACACAGTGGGAAAGCTTGGAACAAAACACCAATCCCTTTAGTATCGTCGTCATGGCACATTTAAGAACCAAGGCGACAAACCGAAATCCGGAAAGCAGGCTACAGTGGAAATTGAGCTTAGTTAGAAGCTTGTTTGAAAGGGGATATGACCGGGAATACATTTTGGGATTATTTCGGTTTATTGACTGGGTGATGGTACTTCCAGAAGAACTGGCAAATAATTTTAAAACAGAATTGAGAAGTTACGAAGAGGTAAATAGAATGCGGTACGTAACAAGTATTGAAAGGCTAGCAAAAGCAGAAGGAATTGAACAAGGGATTCTCCAAAATGCCAGAGTTAGTGTAATTGAAGTTTTAGAGACACGGTTTGGAGAAGTACCAAGTTCTATTGTGGAGGTTGTTAATCGAATTGATGAATCGGCTGTGTTAAAAATGCTTCTTAAAAGAGCGATCGCTATTCCTTCTACAACAGAATTTCAACAAATTTTAGAAAGCATTGCATCTCAAGAATAATTATAGACATTTAACCATTGATAATTAAATGGCGTGAATGAGGTAGTAGCAATATGTTAGCTAATTCAGCCACATTTGAAGTTACCTGGGAAAAGTTACCAGATGATTTTGTATTAGATGACGAGCCAGTGGATAATATTAATCAACCGCCCCTCGCGGCTGCGTTAACCGAAAGCTTGGTACTAGCAGGGAAATTACCCGCTAATGCTTTGACTGCAACCAATTATGGTATTTGTGCCAGATTGAATAATCAGTTTGTGGTGAAAGCACCAGACTGGGGATATGTGCCATCAATTCGGGTTTCGCGAGACGAGGTAACCCGCAGTTATACCCCGCGACTTCAAGGAGATATTCCAGTAATTGTGATGGAATTTCTTTCAGATACCGAAGGTGGGGAATATTCAAGTAAACCAACTTATCCACCGGGAAAGTGGTTTTTTTACGAGCAAATTTTACAAGTTCCCAACTATGCAATTTTTGAACCTAGTACTGGAGTTTTAGAAGTTTATCAATTGGATGATTCCGGACGATATCAAATTCAAACCCCAGATGTAAATAATCGTTGCTGGATTGGAGAAATGAACCTTTTTCTGGGTGTGTGGTCAGGTAGCCGCGAAAATCGAACTGGCTATTGGTTGCGCTGGTGGCATGAAAACGGAGAACTACTACTCTGGGGTTCAGAGTTAGCAAATAGAGAACGCCAGCGTGCTGAAGAGGAACGCCAACGTGCTGAAGAGGAACGCCAACGTGCTGAAGAGGAACGCCAGCGTGCTGATGAACAACACCAACGTGCTGAAGAGGAACGCCAGCGTGCTGAAGAGGAACGCCAGCGTGCTGAAAGATTAGCACAACAGTTAAGGGCTGCGGGAATTGAACCCCAGGTGTGATGTAATTTGAGATTCTGAGTTATGCGATCGCCTACTTGATCGTGAGAATGCGATCGCTAATAATTTTTCATGCAGTTTGAGTTATGCGATCGCCTAATTTGAGGTGAGAATGCATAAGACATCGCGCCTTTGGATGAAAGAGTTACCATGAAGTAGTTAAACCTGATATCTCAAGCAAATAGTTATGCTACCTATTAACAAAAAAATTGTGACTGATGAATCAATGTGTCCAGTAGCAGTTTTGATTGATTATCAAGACTGGCAGAAAATTGAAAAAATCTTAAATGCCTATCAATTACAACAAGAAAATTTTGATTTAAATAAGTACGCTGGTGTAATTCAACTCACTCAAGACCCTTTGGAATATCAGCAGCAAATTAGGGATGAATGGAGTTGATGCAGCCTTTAATTTTATTAGATACAAATATAGTTTTGTATTTTTTGGGTGGTAAATTAGCAAACCCATTACCATCAGGACAATATTTTGTTTCAGTGATTACTGAAATTGAACTTCTATCTTATCCCAGCCTCAGTTCAGATGAAGAAACACAAATTATTGAATTTTTAAATAAAATTTCAATTGTTGGCATTGATAGCAATATTAAAAACTTAACAATTGCACTTCGCAAACAATACAGACTCAGGCTTCCTGATGCAATCATTGCCGCAACTGCACAATCTTTAAATGCAACGTTATTTACAAATGATGTTAGGTTGAATAATGTAACATAAATTAACACTCAAATAGTCCAAATTGTGTAGTTAACCAGCGTAGACGCGTTAGCGGCTTGTCGCAAGACATCGCTCTTTTTCTCTTCAATCTGTAGACGCTGCATCAACTTGTCTTCAAACACTGTTTATCACTTTATAATTTTTACAAAGAAAGGCAGAGGTTTGGAGAGAGGTCAAAATGTTGCTTTTCTCATCCCTACTGATTCCGTAATTTCTCTAATAGCTCTGGTGTAAACGGCTTCTTGCCAGCTTGCAAGTCTTTCACCCAAGTTTGCCGTTGTGCTTTCTTCTGAAGATAACTAGTTGATTCGATAAAAGCGTTAAAGTCGTTAATTGCCCCTTGTGTATCACCAGTTAACGCTCGTGCTAAACCGCGACTATCAAGGATATTGACATCTTTGGGTGTAAGTTTCACTGCTTTTTCACAGGCATTTTTTACTACATCCTTAGCATGACCGCGCAGGCTACCTTGCAAACAAAGAATGTTCCAATATTTAGCTAGGATTTCTTTTGGTGGCTGTAGCTTTTCAATTGCTTTATAAACTGCAACAGCTTTTGTGAAATCACCATTGTTTAAATTATCTTCTGCTTGAGTAATTAAACCTTGGGCTTTAAACTTGTTTACTAGAGCTTGCGGGTTACGGTCTTTGGCTTCTGTATCTGGGTCTAAATCGATTTCGCGGTTGAGTTGCAGTGCTTGTTTAAACTTGGCGATCGCACCGGGAATATCATTATTGTTGACAAATTCTTTACCTTGTGTAATGTATGCTGATGCTACAAGTTTTTTAGCAAAAGCTTCGGGGTTATTTTGCACACCTTCTGTATCTGGGTCTAAATCGATTTTGGGGTCGAGTTGCAGTGCTTGTTTCAATTTGGCAACTGCACCGGAAAAATCGCCTTTATCTGCTAATTCTCTGCCTTCAAACCCCAAGATGAGAGATTTGGCTTTGACATCTGGATTAATTTCTAAATTGGGGTCCGATTCTTTGGCTGTTTTAAAATGGGCAACTGCACCCGAAAAATCTCCTTTGTTGCCTAGCTTCTCACCTTCAGTAACCATAGCAGGGGCTGCTAGCAACAAGATAGGTTTATTTGTTTGGGTTTGGCAAATTTTTAGCTCGTTTAAATTGTCTGGATAGGTAATGAGATGAACCTATCCCACTAATAATATTTGTGCTGCAAAGCTTAAGCTAATTGAGAACTGAAAACGAAAAATCAAGGTTTTCAAGCACATTTTACGAAAAAAACTAGGGATTTTTAGAATAGTGGGATAGGTTCATAATTTTGTAATCGGTTGCAGCCTTGAGAAAGTAAATTATCTATATTCAGGTTCCAGAGTTTGATGGTCTTGTCATCACTTCCAGAAGCCAGGGTTTTGCCATCAGGACTGAAAGCGACGCTGATAACTCTGTCGGTATGTCCCTTGAGGGTGCGAACATTGCCTGTGGTGGTGTCCCAGAGTTTGATGGTCTTGTCAGCACTTCCAGAAGCCAGGGTTTTGCCGTCAGGACTGAAAGCGACGCTGATAACTCTGTCGGTATGTCCCTTGAGGGTGCGAACATTGCCTGTGGTGGTGTCCCAGAGTTTGATGGTCCTTAAAAGGCAGGGGTTCTCACGCTCCCGTTATGACTTGATAGGGACGCAGTTTGCCAAATGCTTGATCAACCCAACTTTGATTAAAAACAGTTGCGTAAATGCGGTTAGAAACTTTTAACTTTCCCTGCTGCTTAACAACCAACCCCGATAACCGCAATTCCATTTGCTCAGAACTGTCATCTCCCACAACTTCACCGTGTTGCAAAACTTGCTGATATAATCCCAACAACCTGCCAGCCCGCTGCTGATTTTGCAAAAGGCGATCGCGTATCGTCCGTAAATGCTCCGGCTCATCCTGCGATTCCCAATTTCTGATAATATGCGACCTTACTAACTCCTCCACATTCCCCCTCCTCGCTTGCGGGGAGGGGTTAGGGGTGGGGTTTAGTGCGGAGTTAGCTATGATGAGTTTACAAACCTTCTGCGTCAGAAACGGTTGTCCACCAGTCCAAGCCAAAACCTCACCCAGCACCGCTTGCGGATTACCCACCTTCCCCACAAAGCCATCAGCTAACGGTGCAGCTTCATCAAATTGAAAACCAGTCAGTGCGATCGCTTTCCCAATATTAAACGGTGTCCGCTTTTTATCCGCAATCAAATCCGAAGGAGTCGCTACCCCAAACAACGCGAAAGTAATCCGCTGATATTCTAGTTTCTCAGCCCGCAGGTTATAGCAACTTCTAATTAAAGCAAAAAAATCATCAATCGAAAAACTCAGACTGAGGATGCTATCAATCTCATCCACAAAGATGACAATTTGTCCAGAAATCTCCACCAACAAAACATCTTCGATAAACTTGCCAAATCGCTGCACCGGAGAAAGTAAATGGTGACTTTCCCACCAGCTATCTAAATCAAAATTGTCATATAAATGCAAACTGCCAACTATACTATCAATCACCCCCGCATACCATTGTTCAGGAGTAATATCCCAAGTACCGATCGCAGTAATATCAATAGCAGCACAAGCAACACCCTCAGCCTGTAGCCGTTGCATAATTCTCACCCGCAGACTCGATTTACCCATCTGTCGCGAGTTCAACACATAGCAGAATTCAGCCGCCTTTAACCCCTCATACAAATCTTGGTCTGCCTGTCGCGTCACATAAGTGGGAGAATCAGCTGGTAGACTCCCACCGACTTGATACTCATAACCTGGGTTGGATACTGTGTTCATATTTGAAAACACACTGATGAAGGATTCTGGATGAGGGATGAAGTATACCCCACTTAGGGAATTTGGGAGCTTGAAAAATTATGCTTGAGATGTTCTCTACGGAAGTTGCCCAGGGATTGTATCCGATTTTTCTTTTTTCATCCTTTATCCTTTATCTTTTATCGTTTATCCTTTTTTGGTCACTTCATTTTCTTGTAGCAAAAAATCTGCCATGCTTCACATCAACCGAGACTTTAGGGCTAAAATTTGCTCTAAACTCAAGTTATGCGCTCATTAGCTGCGATTATTGCTACAAGAATTCAAATGCTCTTGCAATCGAGCAAATACTGCAAAAGTTCCCATTTTTCACTACATTAATTATCTACAACAAACAGAAGTCAAATTCCGACTACAGTAAATTGACATAAATCAGCAGGTAAATAATGATTCTTCGGTGTCAATTCACTCAGCTAAAAAATTAAAAAAATGATACAAATAAAACTACTTTTTCAAAAAAAATAATTTCACCCCATACTTTTACGCTCCATGAGTTCTCAATCTTTTCGCTCTGACAAAATTCTAGTTGTAGACGATTCTCCGGATAACGTGTTTTTAATCAAAACCATTTTGGAAGAAGAAGGCTACACAGTTAGCACAGCAGAAAACGGTATTTGTGCATTAGAAAAAATCGAAAGCGCTCCTTGTGACTTGGTTTTGCTCGATTTGATGATGCCAGGGATGGATGGTTATGAAGTAACTAAACGCATCCGAGTAAATACTGAATTACCATTTATTCCAATTTTGCTAATCACCGCCCACGATGCGCCCAACGTCGCCTACGGATTAGATTTGGGCGCTGATGATTTTATTCGCAAACCCGTAACAGTGGACGAATTGCTAGCGCGAGTGCGATCGCTTCTGCGACTCAAGCACAGCATCGACGAACGCGACGAAATCGCCCGTCAGCGGGAAGATTTTGTTTCTCGTCTCACCCACGACTTACGCACCCCTTTAGTAGCAGCAGATCGAATGCTCATGTTGTTTGAGCAAGGGGCTTTAGGTGGGCTATCAGCGCAAATGCACGAAGTCATCACCATCATGGCTCGCAGCAATACCAATCTGCTGTCGATGGTCAACACTTTATTAGAAGTTTATCGCTTTGAAGCAGGTCGCAAAACCTTAGCGTTTCAACCAGTAAATCTCCGCCAGTTGCTAGAAGAGGTTGCTGGAGAATTGAAACCCCTAGCTGAGGAAAAGAAACTTGCACTTCATCTGGATTTTGTTGACGAGCTTACCACAAACACAATAATGGGCGATCGCTTAGAACTCAATCGTCTATTTACCAACTTAGTAGGCAATGCTATCAAATTTACCGACACCGGGTCAGTTACTCTGAGCCTCGCACCAGCAACTTCAAATGACAGCATTACCATTGAAATAGCCGATACAGGTCAAGGTATTCCTCCCGAAGAACAAGCTACCTTATTTGAAAGATTTCGTTCGGGAAGTCACAAGCGTTCAGGTAGTGGCTTAGGACTTTATCTTTCTCGCCGAATTGTCGAAGCACATCAAGGTAATATTCAGGTCAATTCAGAATTAGGTAAAGGAAGTGTATTTGCTGTCCGTTTACCCATCAAAAAGTAAGTTAGTAGTTAGTGGTTAGTCGTTAGTCGTTAATGGTTAATAGTACAACAACCATCAACCATCAACTATTAACCATCAACCATCAACCATCAACCATCAACCATCAACCAACTTAATATTTTTAGGACAAAAAGATGATTGCTGAATTATCAATTACTGACATTATCTGCCAGCAACGTGATTTTTTTACAACTGGCAAAACCAAAAATGTTACTTTTCGCATTCAACAACTCAAAACTCTAAAACAAGCAGTACTTGGACATCAAGAAGCAATTCTCGAAGCGCTAAAAGCAGATTTACATAAACCAGAATTTGAGGCTTATGCTACAGAAATCGGTGCAATAAAGGAAATTGATTATGTCATTAAACATATCAATACTTGGGCTAAACCTCAAAAAGTAGCAGTTCCCTTTGAGCAAATTCCCGCAAAAGCGCGAATTTATCCAGAACCGCTAGGCGTTGTTTTAATTATTGGTGCTTGGAACTATCCATTTCAGTTAATTATCTCACCATTAGTAGGTGCGATCGCCGCCGGAAACTGTGCAATTCTGAAACCTTCAGAACTAGCCCCCAATACATCTCGTGTATTAGCTGAAATGATTGCTAAATATTTCGACCCTGCTTATATTGCAGTGGTTGAAGGAGGCGTGGAAACAAGTCAAAAACTCTTAGCAGAAAAGTTTGACCACATCTTTTTTACTGGTGGTACAGCCGTAGGCAAAATAGTCATGGAAGCTGCAGCAAAACATCTCACACCAGTGACTCTAGAATTGGGCGGTAAAAGCCCTTGTATTGTAGATACTGACATCAATATAGAAGCTACCGCCAGACGCATTACTTGGGGCAAATTTCTTAACGCCGGACAAACTTGTATTGCACCAGACTATCTTTTAGTTGATAAAAAAATTAAAAAAAATTTGTTAGATGGAATTGGAAAATGTCTGAAAGAATTTTATGGTGATAATCCGGCAAACAGCCCTGATTATGGCAGGATTATCACTCAAAAACACTTTGATAGATTGGTTAATCTCCAAAAAAATGGTGAAATTTGCATTGGGGGAGAAACTAATCGTTCAGAACATTATATCGCCCCCACAGTGATTGATAACGTTTCCTTGGCAGATCCGATAATGCAGTCGGAAATTTTTGGTCCCATTTTGCCAGTAATTGAATATAGTGATATTTCAGAAGCGATCGCCTTAATTAACTCTCATCCAAAACCCTTAGCATTGTACTTATTTACCCAAAATAAAAACCTGCAAAAGCGAGTTTTACAGGAAACCTCATCCGGTGGAGTTTGTATAAATGACACAGTTATGCAGGTTGGTGTCTCATCTTTACCCTTTGGCGGTGTGGGTGATAGCGGTATTGGTAGTTATCACGGTAAAGCCAGTTTTGACTCCTTTTCCCATTACAAAAGTGTGTTGCAGAACTCTTTCTGGTTGGATTTGAAATGGCGATACGCTCCCTATCAGGGCAAATTGTCACTACTCAAGCGAATTATTGGGTAGTTATTGGTTGATGGTGAAGGGGCGCGAAGTCTACAGTCGGGAAGATTCCCCCCGGCTCACTTCGCGCCCTTGGTAGGGGAGCCACTGCGGTCTTGGGGTCTGGCCAAGGGTCGCAGTGGCGTTTTCCCGACCCAGGCGACTGGTGAAAGAAAGAAGGGGTTGGTGGTTGATGGTTAGTGGTGAAGGGGCGCCCTTGGTAGGGGAGCCACTGCGGTCTTGGGGTCTGGCCAAGGGTCGCAGTGGCGTTTTCCCGACCCAGGCGACTGGTGAAAGAAAGGAGGGTTTGGTAGTTGATGGTTGGTGGTTGTTTACGACTACCCACTAACTACTAACTATTAACTACTACCCATTAACTGGGCGGCTGGGCGGCTGGGCGGCTCTTAAAACCCAAAACTGCTGTAACGTTCCTCCGCCCAAGGTTCGCCACGACGGTGATAGCCATTACGTTCCCAAAAACCAAGTTCTTCGCGTTCTAAAAACTCTAAACCATTAATCCACTTGGCACTTTTCCAAGCATAAAGGTGAGGAACAACTAGCCGCATTGGACCACCATGTTCTGTTGATAACGGTTCCTCAAATACTTTAAAAGCAAAGAAGTTTTCTTCTCGTACAAAGTCTTCCATTGTAATATTCGTGGTGTAGCCGCCGTAGCAGTGTTCCATAACATGGGCTGCTTTTGGATCTACCTCGATCGCGTTCATGAAATCTATCACCTTAATCCCAGTCCACTTGACATCGAGTTTTGACCAACGCGTTACACAGTGAAAATCCGCCGTGAATTCGTGTTGGGGTAATGCCATAAAATCAGACCAGGTAAAAGTGTGAGGTTTTGCCAAACCCCAAACCTTAAACTCCCATTCCTCCGTACTAACTTGAGGCGTTGCACCATAAGTTAAAACAGGGAAACCCTTAGCCAAATGTTGACCTGGAGGGACGCGATCGCCCTCTTCTTTCCCTGGTTTTTGAAAAAATTTTCCTAGCATAGTCTTAGAAAAATTGGTGAAAAATCAATTTTATGAAGATTCTTGGATTTATTGGTATGATTGCGCTAACTGTTTCTGAAATGCCATTCTTAACTCAGTCCCTATAAGTTACAGGAACCCAGCGTAGAATTAGCTTAAACGATCAATTTAGCGATCGCCATTTGAGCAACGAGTCTCATACATAGCGATCGTACCCTACTCTCAAGGTTACACAAACTAGAAATTTTAATTATCAGCAATCAGGCAGAAGCGCCAGATACTTTACTTTTTATAAAATTCATTAATATCGTTGATTGTAGGTAATGGGTAATGGGTCATGTATTCCCAGTTACCAATTACCAACTTCTCACCGACCTAGTTAGCTTTTCAGGACTATCTGTGATTCAGACTGTGATCGGCAAAGCGACGAAAAAGCGCTTATATAGCGGCTTTATTCGTGCTTTTCCTGTGGAGGTAATTATTATTCCTCTTGTTCCTCTTGTTCAGCAGTTGGATAGACAAATTTTGAACGTCCAGTCAAAATCGACTTGCCTAGAGAGAGAGCTTTTTGAGCTTCAACAACAGCTTTGTGTCTCCAAGTAGCTCGACGTTTATCTCGTTTGGATTTGGATGTTTTCTTCTTTGGAACAGCCATGATAGCGGATATCGCAATTCTTGACAACCTTTTTATTCTAAGGCATCAATTGACAACCAGTTAGCAACTGAGTGAAGAGGAGGGGGAGAGGGGGGGAAAGGGGGAGGGGGGGAAAGAGTAATTTTTCATTTACTCCCACTCCCCCACTCCCCCACTTCCCCACTCCCCTTTAACGCGGTGGATTAGCGGGAACTGGTACTACTGGCGGAACGTTTGTAGGTTGACGTGTGGTGTTGGGATCGGGGATTGAAGGTGCAGGTGGAGTTGTATTGTTGGGTTGTGGCGTCGCTGCGGGAGTGTTGTTAGTAGTTCCTTGTGAAGGTGTCGGTGCTTGAGTTGATGGATCGGCGGTTGTAAAACCTTGTCCAAATTGCCCAAAAAATAATAGCGATCGCGCTGTTTTAAAGTAAGTCGCCCAAATTTGTGGATCGGGACGGTTGCGCCATTGCTGGCGGCTAACTCTCAAATCTAAAACTGGTGCGATCGCTCCATAATTTTGCACGGAAACAACTATCGAAACGTCTGTAATTAAAATATCTTGGTCGAAACTACGTTGAGCCGCAGCTCTGGCAGCCGCTTCTGCCCTCCGCAAAATAGTTTCATAGTTTTCTTCTGGTAAACGGTCAATCGCCAGATCCACTCTGGCGGTATAAGCTTGTACAACAGTTGGGGTGATCGCTTCTGTCAAAAGCCACGCCGGAACCCCACTACCCAACAAAACTAATAAAGGAAATATCCGGATCTTCTTGGCAATTTGCCTAAATTGAATTAACCTCTGTAATAAAATCCTTACTGGAAAGGGGATGATGCTTGATGATTGATGAACACAACTCCTCCTCATGACTGCGATTGCTCCTCACTGATGACCTGAAATTTGAATTGGTTGAACGTATTTTCGGGCTAATGTAATAAAAATCACTTCTCATCTGGAGGTTTGATGAGAATCACTTAGGCTAATAGACATAGGTTAGCCTTGTTTTTTCAACAAAGCCAACCAAAATCCTACGTATGTCCAGCAAACAATAACCGACATAAAGCGCGATGGCAAATTACTGGGCGATCGCTATTGGCATTAATCAATATCAGTTTTTTCAACCTTTAAGGTGTGCCCAAGCTGATGCCGAGGCGTTAAAGGATTTTTTGGTTCAACAAGCAGGCGTTTTACCGCAACACTGTCTGCTGATGACAGAAACTTCGCCGCCTTTTGCCAATAGACCGACTTATCCGACTAAAGAAAATATTTTGCTTTTTCTGGAGGATTTAGCTGCAACTGCTTGGCAGCCGCAAGACAAGGTATGGTTGTTTTTTAGCGGTTATGGTGTCAGCCATCAGGGACAAGATTATTTGATGCCGGTGGAAGGAAATCCCGATCGCGTCGAAGAAACTGGCATTGATATGCGATCGCTAATGCAAACTCTGCAAATCGCTGTCCATGATGTGTTGTTACTGCTTGATATCAACCGCGCTTCTGGCAGACAAGCTGATGCTGTTGGGCAAGAAACACTACAACTAGCCCAAGAACTACAAATTCCCACAATTCTTTCTTGCCAACTAGAGCAATTTTCCCAAGAAAGTAGCGAACTCGGTCACGGATTTTTTACCGCAGCACTGTTAGACGCTTTGCGTTCCGGTCATGGCGGAAATTTGCCAGACTTGGAAAGCTACCTGCGCGTGTTCACCCCAGAATTATGTCAACATTATTGGCGTCCCACACAAAACCCTCTCAGCATCATCACACCCAGGCGCGAGCAAATTTTGCGGCAATCTAAAGCAACAAATTATGGGACAACAAACTATGGGATGACAACTAATTGGGAAGAATCCCCGGTTCTGGCTGACGATGAAATGTTCGGTGCTGGACTTCCAGATTCCTCCTTCCAAAACGATTTCCCTGAAACTTCATTTGTAGAGATTGATACAGGAGTTCCGTACTTAGGAGGAGAAAATACCCTACCAAGAAAAGCCCCTCCTATCGAAAATTCGGGGGAAGGGGAAACACAAGAAAAGTTTCTTTCTCAGCCTTCCCAACCTTACGTCTCTCCATTACCCCCCGCGAGACCAAACAACTTTGAACAAAAAAAAGCGCCAAACTCGGAATTTGGGAAACAGCTTTTATTTTTGGGTGCAAGTAGCATCATGCTAGTTACTGTAGCCGCCGTAGTTTTTTCCCGCGATCGCCCTAGAATGAGAATTCATGAGATATTAAGAACATCACCCAAGAATGCGGCTGCTGAAACTAAAGTCATCAAAGCTGTACCAAAAGCTTCTTGGCCACCCGAAAACCCAGCACCAGCACCCCCAACAAGTCAACCAGTTGCGCCAATAGACCCTACTAACGATTCCAAAAAGCGGAACCAAGCATTATCAGACTTGGCGAAAATGTCCTTGGAACCAAACCAGGCTAGCGATTTAAATAAAGCGATCGCCAATGCCCGTAAAATTAAAATTGGCGATCCCCTTTACCCACAGGCTCAGGACAATATCAAGATTTGGAGCCGCATAATTTTAGATTTAGCAGAGAATCGTGCCAAGACAAAAGAGTATGCCAGTGCGATCGCAGCCGCCCAATTAATTGCCAAAGATGAGCCACTTCATGCCAAAGCCCAAGCATCGATTAATCAGTGGCGGCTAGAAGCAAAGCAATATATGAGCAACACAACGCTTTTAGATGCAGCTAACGCCTTAATTACTCCCGGACAGGCATCTAGTTACAATCGAGCCATTGAAGTTGCCAAACAAGTGCCACAAGGTCAACCAGGTTCCGATATGGCACAAAAATCTATTAATAAATGGAGTGAAAAAATCTTAAATATTGCCAAAAATCGCGCCACTCAAGGAGATTTTAAAGCGGCAATTGAAACCGCAGTTTTAGTCCCAGAAGTGTCAGCCCCTTACGAAGAAGCTCAGGAAGCTATTGAAAAATGGCAAGTACGGAAAATTAAAAATTAATAATAGTTAAGGGTTTAAGAGTTAGGAGCCGCCCAGCCGCCCAGTGAGGAATTAAAAGTGAAAAGTTAAAAGCCGCCCAGTGAGGAATTAAAAGTGAAAAGTGAGGAGTTAGCAGTAAGGAATTAAAAGTTAATTCAAAACTCATAACTCATAACTCATAACTGGGCGGCTGGGCGGCTGGGCGGCTCCCAATTCCTGTACAGACGCTTGCGTCTGTCGGGGGAAGCTTACTGAGACGAGCTTCGCGCGAAATTTGAGCCAGCGCCCTTCTTCGACCGCGACAGTAGGCGTCTGGCGTCGCGTCTCTACAACTCCCAACTCCCAACTGGGCGGCTGGGCGGCTGGGCGGCTCGTAACTTAATTAGCAGTACAGTGTGACATCCTCGCCGCATTCATCGGCTAGATAACACAGCGCTCGAAAACGCAAACCAACGACTTCTTCATATAAGGGGTTGAGCTTGCACATGGGCGGAATATGAAACAACGTTTTGCCAAATAACTTGACATCGCGCTCAAAGGGACATTGAGATGGAATAATTGCACACAAGCGATGCGCTAATTCGCGATCGCGAACTTCTATTTTGTCTACCCAACGCCGTACTGGTCTAAAAATATCACCATGCTGCTTAGAAGGTCGGTGCAGCGGAGTAACATTCGCTTCTGAGGCTTCTGCTGGATTTATCGATACCCAGCTTGCTAAAAAAATCTTTTTGGTGGTATGATTAAACACCTTCATGGTTCACTCCTCTGTGATATTGAGGGTCTTGAACGGTCTGATGAACATCTACAAAGCGATCGCGACTTTTCCGGGAAGAATCGTGCCCTGACTAAGATGAAATAGTAAATGTTTAGGTAGTCTCGAAAATCAAAACCTTTTTATTACTACGTCAAGTTAACAGCAATTTCCTCAGAATCGGAAGCGTAGTACTACTATCTTGTTGATAACTTGACACAGTTTAAATTTAGATGAAGACATCTATCCTGGGACAGATTTTATTGTAACATTTACAATTCTTAATTCCATTTACTTATAGCAGTATTTTGGTATTAATGGCACTGGTGGCTGGGGACTATATACTGGAAAAGAAAGTTCCCAAATCCTAGTTACTGCGCCTGGTGTATGGCTGAGTAAAGAAAATAGAGTCTTGCAAAAATTGGTAAACGCCCCCAGACTTCTAGTCTGGGGCTACACAAACAAAGCCAGCCGGGAGCAGGCTTTTAAGGTAATAGTCCGCCTGACTGCGGACGCGCGTTTGTATAGCCGCACCTAGAGTCCGGTCAGGTATTTTTGCTAGTGATTTTTCTAAAATTTGCAACCTATGGCGTTTTAGGGCTGACTTACCTGGGGTTAGCATTGGGCTACATACCAGGGTTACGCATGAACCGCGCCACGATCGCTTTGGTGGGGTCTGCTTTTTTAATTGCGTTGGGCGTGCTGAATTTACAAGAAGCATGGGAGGCGATTGACGCTAAAACCATTGTATTTTTGTTGAGCATGATGGTTGTGAATGCCAATTTATCCTATTCAGGCTTTTTTCCAAGGGCGCTGTCGGTGTTGTTAAGTTTCACCCGCAGTCCTTTTGGTGTGTTGATCGCCTTAACTTTTGGCAGTGGTATTCTTTCTGCCTTTTTTCTCAACGACACCTTGGCATTAGTTTTTACACCGCTAACCCTGAGTTTGACTCAAACCTTGGGTTTAAATCCGATTCCTTATTTATTAGCGATCGCTGGCGCAACTAATATAGGTTCGGTAGCCACCTTAAGCGGGAATCCTCAAAACATCTTGATTGGTTCATTCTCAGGCATCAGCTACCTAGAATTTTTTCGGGCATTAGCTCCCGTCGCCTTACTTGGCTTAATAATTCAAGTGGGTTTGCTGTGGCTGCTTTACCCAGATGTGCGCTCAACGCAACCTTGCGAACATATATCCACCGGGAAAACACGTATCTTCAAACCGCTATATCAAAAAACTTTATTAATCACCACCGGATTACTCACTGCTTTTGCAGTTGGTTTACCCCTAGCGGAGTCTGCTTTAGTCGCTGCTAGCTTGTTACTCATCACTCGCCGAGTCAAACCACAGCGCATTCTCGCAAAGGTAGATTGGAATTTGTTGGTGATGTTTTCTGGACTATTTATATTGACAAGGGTCACACAAAAGTTAAATTTTTTGCAGTTTTTTACTCATGCAATCAACTCTTCGGCGGGGCTGTTGGGGGTCACAGCCATCTTGTCTAATCTAATTTCTAATGTACCGGCTGTACTTTTACTGCAACCTTTGATTCCTCAAAATGATACCCAATCTTGGTTGTTGCTAGCAGCCGGTTCAACTCTAGCTGGTAATTTAACTTTATTTGGTTCAGTTGCCAACTTGATTATCGTAGAAGCTGCAGCTGAGTTAGGCTACAAACTAACTTTTTGGGAGCATTTGCGCTTTGGGGTGCCGCTGACTGTGTTAACTTTACTTCTGGTTTATCTATTAGTTCGCTAAACAATTAGGACTTACTCAAAAACTCTCCCAAACTCCTATTTCTCTGTGTCCTCTGCGCCCACCGAAGATTTGATGCCTGCGGCAACCCTTTCTCTTAACGGCGGAAACCTCCGCTCAAACTTCTCTGTGCGGTTCATTTTTTCATTATTTTGCGTCAGTCCTAACAATTAAAAGTGCTTCCGCCCTTCGATTTTAGTGAAAAATATTAACAACAACTCAACTTAGGACATTCCTTAAGTTTAAGTAAGTTTTGCAGATCGCAAACACCAAAACGCAAAGGCGCAAAATTCTACTTTGCGTCTTTGCGTCTTTGCGTGAGATTTTAATCCGAATTCCGTTACGAAGCGACTTGAGCCGCAGTACGAGTCCGCCGCCTTCTACCATCAGCAACTTTCACCGGAGGCTCTTCAGGAACTTGCATTAACAATGTCACAGTTGGCTGACATTGCAATTCCCGACGGATAGAGCGCTGTAATTCTCGCTCTAAAGTTCCTTGCAGTCCACCCCAATCTACTTCTGGTTGCTCAGTTTCATAAGATTGGACAAATTCTGACCAGCGGACGCCGAGGATTTCTTCAATTCGCTGTTGTACCCACTTTTGCAAAAGCGATCGCTCTATACTTGTGACCACACCCCGCAGGTGAATTTCTGGTTTTGCCAGCAGTTTACCAGTCCAGTCAATCGCCGCTGCGATGGTAACAAGACCTTCTGAAGCCATGCGTTGCCGTTCTTGCAACACTTTAGCGCTAACCATGCCAGAACTTGATGTATCAACAAGTTCAATACCAGATGGCACTTTCCCAGCAACGCGGATAGAATTTTCTGTTAATTCTATAACATCCCCATTCTGGATAATTACCATGTTCTCGGCGGGAATGCCCATGCTCTTAGCTGTTTCCGAGTGCTTCACCAGCATGCGATGTTCGCCATGAACCGGTACAAAGAACTTGGGTCGCGTCAAGCCAATCATCAATTTTTGGTCTTCCTGACAGCCGTGACCGGAAACGTGAATTCCTTTATCCCGACCGTAGACTACTTTTGCACTCTGAATCATCAACTTATCGATGGTGTTGACGACAGCGATCGTGTTTCCGGGAATCGGGTTGGCGGAAAATACGACTGTATCGCCTTCGCGGATTCTGATGTGGGGGTGTTCTTTGTTGGCAATGCGTGTCATCGCTGACATCGGTTCACCCTGGGAGCCTGTAGTCAAAATCAACACATTCTCATCAGGTAGATTGCGTACAGCATGCAATGGCTGCAGCAGATTATCATCGCATTTGATGTAACCGAGATTGCGAGCGTGGGCAATCAAATTCAACATTGAACGTCCCACAACTGTGACGACGCGGTTGTTTTTCTGCGCCAGTTGCAAAATCATGTTGATACGATGCACGCTGGAAGCAAAGGTTGTCACGAACAGTCTTCCAGTGGCTTGACTGAAAATTCTGTCTAGATTGGGAAAAACTGAACGTTCGCTGGGTGTAAATCCGGGCACTTCTGAGTTAGTAGAATCACTTAACAGCGCCAAAACGCCTTTTTCGCCGTGTTCCGCTAATTTTTGGAAGTCAAATTTCTCACCATCCACTGGGGTATGGTCAAATTTAAAGTCCCCGGTGTGGATTACCACGCCAATTGGAGTATGAATCGCTACAGTAAAGCTATCGGCGATGGAGTGGGTATTGCGAATATATTCTACTAAGAAATTTTTACCAATCCGCACAACATCACGCGGTAGGACTCTTCTTAATTCTGTGCGATCGCGTACTCCTGCTTCTTCCAATTTTCCCTCTAGCATTGCCATTGCCAGTCTGGGACCGTAAATTACAGGTATTTCAAATTGCTTCAGGTGAAAGGCAATCCCACCGATATGGTCTTCATGACCGTGGGTAACAATCATACCTTTAATTTTATGGCGGTTTTCCCGTAGATAAGTCATATCTGGCAGGACAATATTTACACCATGCATCGCCTCTGTGGGAAACGCCAATCCTGCATCTAACAGTACTATTTCATCACCGTACTCAAAAACACAGGTGTTTTTGCCAATTTCGTGCAAACCGCCCAACGGAATAATTTTTAGGGCGGCTGATGTTTCGTTTTTAGCCATTTTCTCCTTAGATTTTTACTTGTTGTTAAGAATTTTGAAGTTAATGCTCTTGCATAACAGACAACACAAGCTGTCTATTAATCAGTTAGTCAGTTTGAAAGCAGCGATTTTTTATCAGAATCAGATGTTCAATTGGTCAATAAAATGCACTTTACACACTTAGGATTCATAGTATATGTGCCAGTCTTAGCACCGCGTTTTCTCTGCAACCTGGTGAAAATTACGCCTATTGTTTACCCAGATATATATGTAAATTATGATACCTTGTCTCGCCAGTGTTGAACAAGTTTGTGCCTAGACTAAACTAAGTTCTTTGAGAACCGTCTCTAACTTTTGGCTGACTTCTGCGACTGTTGAGTCAGCTTCCCATAGGGGCGGACGAGTTGAACCAACCTTCCAGCCTTGCAACTGGAGTGCTTTTTTGACGGGAATGGGATTTGTAGTTGCAAATAAAGCTTTAAACAACGGGAACAGTTGGAGATGAATCTCCCTTGCCACTTGAATTTGACCCGTTGTGAAGGCTTGGATCATCTTTTGTAGTTGGTTGCCTACCAGATGACTCGCTACACTTACCACACCCTTTGCCCCGATCGCTAACATGGGCAGGGTTAGAGAATCATCACCAGAGTAAATCTGAAATTCTTGTGATGTCAAGCGACGGATTTCACTTACTTGGTCTAAATTCCCGCTAGCTTCTTTAATCCCGACTATGTTTTTAACTTCGGCTAATCGGGCGACGGTTTCTGGTTGAAGGTTTTGACCGGTACGTCCGGGTATGTTGTATAACAACAGCACTACGTCAGGTGAGGCTTGTGCTATCGCCTGAAAGTGTTGATATAAACCCGCTTGGGGTGGTTTGTTGTAATAGGGTACAACTTGCAATACGCCATGTACTCCTATTTTAGCTGCTTTTTGGGTGGCTGCGATCGCTTCTTTGGTGGAATTAGAACCACATCCTGCCATCACTTTCGCTTTACCCGCAGCCTGCAACACCACTGTAAATAGCTGGTATTCCTCCTCCCAACTTAATGTGGGGGATTCACCCGTGGTGCCGCATACGACTAATGTATCTGTACCGTTTTTTACTAAATGTGCTGCTAGTTCTGCTGCTACATCATAATCGACACTGCCGTCTTCTTTAAACGGCGTAATCATTGCGGTTAAGACTCTACCAAAATCTACCACCCTTTTTTCACTCCTGGATTTCCCTATGCTGTTTTTTATGCGTCTTGGTGGCTTTCTATTGTAATAACCTATCTGCAAATTGCTTTCAAGCGTGATTCGCACATTTGCATTGATTATTCTGTATCTTTCTTAGCAAATTTAGCCAACTTAATTTTTTCTTTTTTCTTTCTTTTTTCTAAGTAGAAACGTATGCTGCCGCTCTTTTTAGGAGATTTTTTTCTACTAGCAATTCTGCAATTTGTACTGCATTCAAAGCAGCACCTTTTCGGATTTGGTCGCCACACAGCCACAGTTCCAAACCGCAAGGATGAGAAATATCTTGACGAATTCTCCCAACTAAAACTTCATCTCGACCTGTAGCTTCAATTGGCATGGGGAAATGGTTCTCTTGCCAATTTTCTACTAATTTGACACCAGGTGCTTGACTTAAAATTTCTCGGGCTTTTTCTGCACTGAAGCAAGTCTGGAATTCTAGATTAATCGCTTCTGAGTGGGCACGCAGTACGGGAACCCGTACACAAGTTGCAGTAATCCTGATTTCCTGATTCCCAAAAATCTTACGGGTTTCGTTGACCATTTTCATTTCTTCCTCACAGTATCCCATATCGTTGAGTGGGGAATTATGCGGGAATAAATTAAATGCCAGCGGATAAGGAAAAACTTCGGCAACTGGTGGCTGGTCTTGTAAAATTGCACTGGCTTGGGTTTTGACTTCTGCCATTGCTTTGGCACCCGCGCCACTGGCTGATTGGTAGGTTGCGGCGACTATCCGCTGCACTGGTTGTACTTTATGCAAGGGATAAACTGCCACTGCCATTAAAATTGTCGTGCAGTTGGGGTTGGCGATAATACCTTGGTGGGTGGCTGCGGCTTCGGGATTGACTTCTGGCACTACCAAAGGCACTTCGGGATTCATCCGAAAGGCGCTGGAGTTATCAATGACGACTGCGCCCGCCGCTACAGCTTTTGGTGCCCAAGCTTTGGATATGGAACCGCCTGCACTGGCTAAGACAATATCTACATTTTCAAAAGCTTTTTCGCTGACTGCCTCTACTGATAAATTTTCTCCTTTAAAGGATAGCGTTTGTCCGGCACTGCGATCGCTTGCCAACAACTTCAAATTAGAAACTGGAAAATTACGATTTTCTAGTAATTCCAGCAACTCTCTGCCTACTGCACCAGTCGCTCCCAAAATAGCTACACTATAGGATTTAGACAAACTGGCTTCCTCCTTACTAAATAAAATAGATGTTATGTGATGTTATGTGGTGTTTTGTGTAATTTCAATTAGCACAAATCAGGATTTACCCCTAATTTCTCCATATTTAAATGCCTAATGGCAGATATTAAATCAATTTGAATAGTTTGGTTTTCTTAAATAATTGAGGGTATCTCTTAATTTAATACATTTAGTTAGTTTTTTGTAAAACTTTGACAATGTTGCAATTTACAACAATTAATTATCAAGTTTTTCAGAAATTTAGAATATATATTATACAACAGATTGCCATCCGACCCAAACAGGTTAACATCTGCACTTAGACATAAAACAAGGGTTTTACCTCTAAAGTTCGTTGTCTGGAGATTGATGTACTATGATTCACATGGACTGAAACCAGCACCTGAGCCGCGTACTCAACTGTGCTTCCAGGCAGTCGCTATGAACTTCGTACACCACCAAGCATGAAAATAGTCCTTTCCCCTTTCCCTTTTTCCCTTTCCCCCTTTCCCCCTTTCGCCAATTTACAACTCAGGAGCGAAGCAAAAGCTACGCTTATTAATCCGGCAAGGAAGCTAATTCCAAAGCTATAACTTTGGAATCTTAAATGCTGGATGAAAACCAGAATATCACGGTGTTAGCCCTCTGATAACAAGTCCTGAGTACCAAGTACACCGGTTGTGAGTGAAAAACCCGCAACATAAGAATATTGAACGAGTTTTTCTGTACTCAACTTTTATTGCTTATATTCGGACTCAGGAATGGTGGATTCAGGAGCGATCGCTCCTTTAAAGGTGCTTGCCTTAGGGACTGGGTATTGGTTACTGGGTATTGGGTACAGGGGAAGTATTTTCCCAATCCCCAATCCTCAATCCCCAATCTCCAATCCCCAATCACCAATCCCTAGTAAACTGGATCTTTGCTGCTCATCAGCATAAACCATCATTAAATCTGATGATGCCTTGCGGGCACTTCTTAATCCCAGCCAAGAGACATCAATACAGTGTAGAAACGCGACAGTGTAGAAACGCGTCCGGCTCGCGTATGTGTACTCAAATTACAAAAATACCAGAAAACAGAGACGTAGCATGAAAGTCACCCAGGAAAAACTTCCCGCCAGCCAAATTGGCTTGGAAATCGAGATTACACCAGAAATGACCAAGCAAACTTACGAACAGGTCATTAAAAACTTTGCTAGTTCTGCAAATATTCCTGGGTTTCGCAAGGGCAAGGTGCCTCGGCAAATATTATTACAGCGCCTGGGTACAACTCGAGTCAAGGCAGCAGCGCTGGAAGAATTAATTCAAGATGGCATCGAAAAAGCTGTAAAACAAGAAGAAATTGCAGCGATCGGTCAACCGCGATTGCGCTCTTCATTTGATGAATTGATTAATAATTATGAACCAGGTCAACCCCTGACAATTTCCGCATCTGTAGATGTGGAACCAGAGGTAAATCTGGCTCAGTACACTGGTTTGCAAGTCCAAGCTGAGGAAGTCAAATCCGATTTAACTCGCGTGGATCAAACTCTGGAAGGCGAACGCGAACAAATGGCGACGTTGATTCCGGTGGAAGGACGTGCAGCACAAATCGGTGATATTGCGGTAGTGGATTTTAAAGGTGTGATTGTTCCTGCTGAAGGCGAGGACGAATCAAAAGAACCAGAACCGATTCCCGGTGGAGAAGCGACTGATTTCCAAGTAGAGTTACAGGATGATAAGTTTATTCCCGGTTTTGTAACTGGGATGGTGGGCATGAATTCTGGAGAAACCCGAGAAATTTCGGCTCAGTTCCCTTCAAGCTATCCCCAAGCGGATTTGGCAGGCAAAGTAGCATCTTTCACGGTAACGCTCAAAGAAATTAAAGAAAAAGAGCTACCAGAATTAAATGATGATTTTGCCCAAGAAGTCAGCGATTTCGATACCCTGGCAGAATTGCGTGCTTCTTTAGAAGAACAATATCAAAAAGAGGCTGAACAAAAAACCAAAGCGAACAAGCAAGAAGCTTTGTTAGGGGAATTGCTTAAGCATGTAGAAGCAGACTTGCCAGAAACGATGATTGAGCAAGAAGTGGATGCGATGCTGACGCAAACAGCGATTCGGCTTTCGCAGCAGGGGCTTGATGTCAGAAAATTGTTTACACAGGATATTATTCCTCAGTTGCGGGAACGTTCGCGCGGTGAAGCTGTTGAACGTTTGAAGCGATCGCTTGCTTTGCGAGAAATCGGCAAACGCGAATCGATCCAAACCACCCCCGAAGAAATTAAAGCCAGAGTCGCCGAACTGATGGAAGAGTACTCCAAACAAGAGAATGATGTCGATCCCGAAAAACTGCGATCGGTAGTGGAAAACGAACTGCTAACCGAAAAAATCATCGACTGGCTTTTAGAACATTCAACCGTTGAATTAGTACCAGAAGGCTCTTTAAGTCCCAAAGCAGAAGCTCAAGCTTCTCTTGAACCTACAGACTCCTCTGATGAAACTCAAGAACAAGTCACAGAAGGTACGGCTGACACCCCAACAGACACAGAGCAAACAGAGGGATAATAGATAAAATAGTCAAGACTAGTACAACGGGCGTGCAAATAAGCAACCATTAGCATTGAGCTTAAAAGCCGAAGGAATAACTCTTTGCGCCCTCTGCACCCCGCAGTATGCCTCGTGCCCTCTTACTTCTGCCTTCTACCTTCTGCCTTCTACCTTCTGCCTTCTGCCTTCTGCCTTCTGCCTTCTGCCTTCTGCCTTCAAGTACTAGTCAAGACCCAAAATCTAGCGTTCCAAGGCGGAATATTTAAGGAAACTTAAATAAATTGCAGTCCAAGTTACCGCCTTGGTTTCATACTGTGTCACACGAGAGCAATTGAGATAAGGCATAATGGTTAACACATAGCTAACAAACAAATCCAATTCATTAAACAAGCAGCTCCAGCTGCTAATAAATTTGTCCTACTTATTGTCAAATGTTCTAGTATGCTTGTATCGCAGTCGGGAAACTACCCAATAATTAGCAGCTCAAATCGAACAGAAATCAACTCCCACAGCAGCCCTAGCAACATCGTCCCGATGGTGGTAGAACAATCCGGCATGGGAGAAAGAGCTTTCGATATCTACTCCCGCCTACTGCGAGAGCGGATTATTTTCTTGGGAACGCCCATAGATGATAACGTTGCCAACTCAATAGTCGCCCAGTTGTTGTTCTTAGACGCAGAAGACCCAGAAAAGGACATTCAACTGTATATTAATTCTCCTGGTGGATCGGTTTACGCAGGAATGGCAATTTATGATACAATGCAACAAATTCGCCCCGATGTAGTAACCATCTGTTTCGGATTGGCGGCGAGCATGGGCGCGTTTTTGCTAACTTCAGGAGCGGCAGGCAAGCGGATGTCTTTACCCGACTCCCGAATTATGATTCACCAACCGCTTGGTGGCGCACAAGGACAAGCCATTGACATAGAAATTCAAGCAAGAGAAATTCTTTACATTAAGGCAAAGTTGAATCAATTGCTGAGTCAGCATACTGGTCAACCCCTGGAAAGAATTGAAGCGGACACGGAACGCGACTTTTTCATGTCGCCGTCAGAAGCGAAAAACTATGGTTTGATCGATCAGGTCATTACCAGGCAAAATTTACCCACCGCAGGGGAAAACGTCACCATTCTGAAGTAAGAGGCTGGTATGTCTAAGTACGACTCCCATTTAAAATGTTCGTTTTGTGGCAAGTCTCAAGAGCAGGTGCGTAAATTAATCGCGGGACCGGGAGTCTACATCTGCGATGAATGCGTTGACTTGTGTAATGAAATACTAGATGAGGAGTTACTGGACACCAATGGTGCAGCACCAGCGCAACCGACACCACGGACAGAACCGCCTCAAAAACGCCGCGCCCGTGCTTCCAATCTTTCGTTTAATCAGATTCCCAAACCGCGAGAGATAAAAAAGTATTTAGACGAACACGTCATCGGTCAAGACGAAGCCAAAAAAGTGCTTTCAGTGGCGGTTTACAACCACTACAAGCGATTGGCGATCGTTCAGTCTAAAGGTACTGGCAAAAATGGAGATGACGCTGTAGAGCTGCAAAAGTCCAATATTTTGCTAATCGGTCCGACTGGTTGCGGTAAAACACTGCTGGCTCAAACCCTGGCGAAAATTCTCGATGTACCCTTTGCCGTTGCCGATGCCACAACGCTGACGGAAGCTGGGTATGTGGGAGAAGATGTGGAAAATATTTTGCTGCGGCTTTTGCAAGTAGCAGACTTGGATGTAGAAGAAGCGCAGCGGGGGATTATCTACATCGATGAAATTGACAAGATTGCTCGCAAAAGCGAAAACCCCTCAATCACGCGGGATGTCTCCGGCGAAGGCGTACAGCAAGCATTGCTGAAAATGTTGGAGGGGACAGTTGCTAACGTACCACCCCAAGGAGGGCGCAAGCATCCCTATCAAGACTGCATTCAGATTGATACGAGCAATATTTTGTTCGTCTGCGGCGGTGCCTTCGTGGGCTTGGAGAAAGTTGTAGAGCAGAGAATTGGCAAAAAGTCAATAGGCTTTGTGCAACCGGGAGAAGGTCAAACGAAGGAGAAGCGGGCAGCGGATACGCTGCATCATTTAGAGCCGGATGACCTGGTGAAATTTGGGATGATTCCAGAATTCATTGGGCGCGTGCCAATGGTGGCTGTGGTAGATCCGTTAGATGAAGAAACGCTGATGGCGATTTTGACCCAACCGCGCAGTGCTTTGGTGAAGCAGTATCAAAAACTGCTGAAGATGGACAACGTTCAGCTAGACTTTAAACCAGATGCCCTCAGAGCGATCGCTCAAGAAGCCTACCGCCGGAAAACTGGCGCAAGGGCACTGCGGGGTATTGTGGAAGAACTCATGCTGGATGTGATGTACGAGTTACCATCTCGTAAAGATGTGACTCGCTGCACGGTAACAAAGGAAATGGTAGAGAAGCGTTCTACTGCCGAACTCATAATGCATCCGTCTTCACTACCCAAGCCAGAATCAGCGTAAACAAAGTTAGGAGGCGCCCAATTAGGAGTTAAGAGTTAATTCAAAACTCCTAACCCCTAACTCTTAACTGTTAACTTTTAACTTTTAAAATGCCTTATATTAACGTTCGGGGTGTTGAACATTTCTACGAGTGGATTAAAAAACCATCTGATTCTCAAGTAAAACCAGTGATGGTTTTTATCCACGGTTGGGCTGGTTCGGCGAGGTATTGGAAAAGCACCGCCGATATTTTATCAGATAAATTTGATTGTTTGCTCTACGATTTGCGGGGATTTGGACGTTCTCGCGGGAAACCAACCGTAGCCAAAGCGAGTGAAGCTGTTGCCCAGTCGCATTCTACTCAGGAAGAAGCTGAGGCGGTGAGAGAGTTAACCTATGAATTAGAAGAATACGCTGACGATTTGGCAGCTTTATTAGATGGGTTGCAAATCCAGCGCGTGTATATTGATGCTCATTCCACGGGCGCGTCTATAGCTACTTTATTTCTCAACCGCTATCCCCAACGAGTAGAACGAGCAATTTTGACTTGTAGCGGGATTTTTGAGTATGACGAAAAAGCTTTTGCAGCCTTTCATAAATTTGGCGGTTACGTAGTTAAATTCCGTCCCAAGTGGTTAGAGAAAATACCATTCGTTGACCGGATGTTTATGGCGCGATTTTTGCATCGTCCCATACCAGCGAGGGAACGTCAAGGTTTTTTACAAGATTTTCTCCAGGCAGATTACGATGCGGCTTTAGGTACAATTTTTACCTCTGTCAGTAAAACAGCCGCTGAGTTGATGCCGCAGGAGTTTGCTCAAGTGACAGTGCCGACGCTATTAGTCGCGGGGGAGTATGACAAGATTATTCCAGCCGAGATGGGGCGTCAAGCTGCTGCATTGAACGACAAAGTTGAGTTTGTGATGATTTCCGGTACGGCTCATTTCCCGATGCTGGAAGACGCACCAACTTACCTGCAGCGCGTGCAAGAGTTTTTGAATTAGTTGGTTGGTTGGTGGGTGTTGGGGCGCTTGCGTCTGCAGTCGGGAAGATTCCCCCCGGATCGCTTCGCGCCCAAAGGTAGGGTTTCCCGACCCAGGCGACTGGTGAAGCGCGATCGCGTTGGTTGGTGGTTGTGATTTGAATTGAAAATAAGAGACTTGGCTAGCAGGCTTTGTTAAATTTTTTGACGATTTTCTTTTGGGAAACGAATGTAGTTTTTATCCAGAAAATCAATGATATTAAGTCCGGTTAAACACTTATAAATAAAGTAGGTTGGCGTACGCAGTCGTAACCCAACATCTGTCCAAGACTTTGTTGGGTTCCACTTTGTGACAACGCCAGTTACCTGCGCGAGTGTTACCGGTCTTCTCCTGACCCAGACGCTACGCGAACAGTACTGGCTCCCCAACCAGCATTCGCTACATTAGCACTTATTTTATTATAAGTAATCAACCGGACTTGATATCAAATCGATAATTGCGTGCTTCAGCAAAATTAATTGTTTTTCATGCGCGTGTGAAGTATTGGCATGTTTATCAATATTTGCGAGTTTATCAATATTGTTGTGAAGTTTAGTGAACCCGCGTGCAAATTCCGGTTCTTCTAGCTTGTTTACAAGAAAATCGACGGGAGATTGAAAGCTCTGTACCTCAAGGACACCGATGAAAAGCGACTCTTTGCGGATTCATCCTTTAGTGGTACAATACAGGTCGGGCGCGGTAATGCGCGACCGGAGAAAATAAGGTGTTTCTTTGCCAGTTTAAAGACTGGATTTCTTCACTGGGCTCGGGCTGGTTAATTCCCTAAGATTGACTGTGCCGACAGGACAGAGCAATACCCAGTTAAGCAAGAATTTCACAGGCTTTTCGGTTGTAGAAAAAAATCTACTTCAGCGGTCGGACAGTCCGTGAATGCTTGTGTCCGGTGAAGTCATTGGACTTCGTGTGAAGCAAGAATCTCCGTGGCAGCCCGGAGAGTGTCAAAAAAATAACTGTCAGTAACGAGTGTGGGGTTAAGAATATCTCTTGTCCCCACTTTTGAATTATCCTAATCCCAGTTCTCGTTTAAGCAAGTTAATCGACTTAGTGCCGATGTAATTTTCAACTTTAATTAACTTGGGTGGACGAATAATGTCTTCTTGAGCTAGTTGTACCGCTGCTTGCACTGCGGCAAAACTGGCTTGGTCGCTAATAATCACCTCTGCTCGTTTGACTACCGCTTGAAGTTTGTAAGCATCTTTTGGTTGGGATGTCATCACAAGTAGTTCATCTCCTCGGAGTCCGTGGAGTATGACTTCTGCGGCTCTAGCAATACCAGAACTCAGGCTGATTATGCCAACACAGCTTTCTTTGGGCAGGTTTTTCAGCAAGTTGATTTCTTTGGTGTAGTCGTAGATATCAAGTGGAATTACGCGCACTGCTTTTGGAGCTGCGATCGCTTCTACATCCGCAATAAAATACCGATTTGTGACAACTGTGGCAGAGGTAGTTTGATTTAGCACGGATGCTAATTGCTCCATTGCTACCAGTTGTATAGGTATTTTCAAGGTTTGTTCCAATTCATACACCATCAATTCGCCAGCACCAATGTCTTGAGTCGGTGCGGCAACTAGAACCCGCGCACTACAACGCAAGCGCCAATCAATTTCTGCTAGAAATAGCTCCCGTGCTTGGTTGAGCGAACAACCTTGGGCAAGCAACTCGTCAAGTGCTTGTTGGACAACTTTGTAGGCTTGGGGATGTTGTTTGAGAATCGGTGATTGTAATTTGCTACCACCCTCATGACCTTGAGCGCGGACATAAATTCCCGAGCCAGCAAGGCTTTCGACAAACCCGTCTTCTTCCAACTGGCGGTAAACTTTACTGATAGTATTGCGATGCAACCCAGTTTGCATCGCTAAAGCCCGCGTACTTGGCAATTTGTATCCAGGTGGATATTGCCGGGAAGCGATCGCGAACCGGATTTGATTAAACAGCTGGGTTGATGCGGGAATTTCACTGTCTGGCTGAATGCGGAATTGAATCATCACCAAACCTCCTGATTGCTAGTAGCGCCATGTGACCAGCTGCATATGCTACTTGTCAAATATTTTATTTATAGGTTGATTTTTCCTGACGGAAATTTCTAATGCGCTCACTTTTGCTAATTGATAATTTGTTTGAAAATACGTTGGCGATACTGGCATAGTTATATCTGATCATCACACGGCATGGGTAAAAATTATTATGACAGAGCGCGTAATCGATACCAAAACGATTAAACTTTCGCAAAATAATCCAGAAATAACCGCTTACCTGGCACAGCCGGCAAATTCCGGTTCCTACCCTGGTGTTGTAGTATTGCAAGAAATTTTTGGTGTTAACGCCCATATTCGCGAAGTTACAGAACGAATTGCCCGTGAAGGATATGTCGCGATCGCACCCGCACTTTTCGATCGCATTGCCCCCGGTTTTGAAACTGGATACACTCCAGAAGACGTTGAAATTGGCAGGGAATACGCTTGGGGACATTCGCAAGCATCAGAGTTATTAAGTGATATTCAAGCTGCTTGTGACTACCTTAAAACCCTCCCTCAAGTAACAAAAAATGGCTTTGGCTGTATAGGCTTCTGCTTTGGCGGACATGTAGCATATCTTGCTGCCACTTTACCAGATATTACAACTACTGCGTCCTTTTACGGAGCTGGTATCACCACCCGCACCCCTGGAGGTGGCGCTCCCACTATCACTCTTACCCCAGAGATTAAAGGCACTCTCTACGCCTTTTTTGGCATGGAAGACGCCAGCATTCCAGGCGAACAGGTTAATGAGATTGAAGCAGAGTTAGAAAAATACAATATTCCTCATCGTGTCTTTCGCTACGATGGAGCTGACCACGGATTTTTCTGCGACCATCGTGCCAGCTATAATCCTAAAGCTGCAGCCGATGCTTGGCAGCAGGTGAAACAACTGTTTGCACAACCCAGCAGTTAGAAAGAAACATCCGTTCACGCCGCTAATCGCAGACTGGCTAATTGTTAATGCCTAATTGCAGAGAACAATTGGCAGTTAGCAGTTAGCAAGTCGCAGTTAGCAAATAACAATTTATCTCCAAAAGTCATGAATTCCGAAGCTAAAGTTTCTCAAAAAGCCGATTCGTCGTTCACAATGGACGATTTTGCCAAGGCACTGGAAAAACACGACTACCAGTTTCAAAAGGGGCAGGTGGTACACGGCAAGGTGTTCCAACTTGACCATGATGGGGCTTATGTCGATATTGGTGGCAAATCGTCTGCTTTTATCCCCCGCGATGAGGCTTCTTTGAGAGCAGTAACCAATTTGTCGGAAGTGCTACCGTTGCATGAGGATCTGGAATTTGTCATTATCCGGGATCAGGATGCAGAAGGTCAAGTCACCCTTTCTCGACGGCAGTTGGAAATTAACCACATTTGGGAACGACTGGCACAAATGCAGGACAATTCCCAAACCGTGCAGGTGCGGGTAATTGGTGTGAATAAAGGTGGTGTCACCGTCGATATTTTGGGTTTGCGGGGATTTGTGCCGCGATCGCATTTGGTTGAACGCGATAATTTAGAAGCATTAAAAGGTCAATCTCTGACTGCTGGCTTTTTGGAAATCGATCGCAACAACAATAAGCTTATACTTTCCCAGCGTTTGGCGACTCGTTCTGCTAGCTTCAGCCTGTTGGAACTAGGTCAGTTGGTGGAAGGTAAGGTTACAGGTATCAAACCTTTTGGCGTGTTTGTTGATTTGAATGGTACGAGTGCTTTACTTCATATTAAGCAGGTGAGCCAGAAATTTATTGAAAATCTGGAAAAGGTGTTTCAAGTCGGTCAGCAAATTAAAGCTGTAATTATTGACTTGGATGAAGGTAAAGGTCGCGTTGCTCTTTCTACCAGAGTTCTGGAAAATTTCCCCGGCGAAATGTTGGAAAATCAGGAAGAGGTAATGGCTTCCGCTGAAGCGCGTGCTAATCGAGCCAGCAATAAAGCTGAATAAGTTAGTTGTTGGTTGTTGGTGAAGGGGCGCGAAGTCTGCAGTCGGGAAGATTCCCCCCGGCTCACTTCGCGCCCTTGGTAGGTCCGCCACTGCGGTCTTGGGGTCTGGCCAAGTTCCGCAAGTGGCGTTTTCCCGACCCAGGCGACTGGTGAACCCCGGAGGGGTTGTTAGTTGTTAGTTGACGGTTAACAGTCAACAGTTATCCACTATCCACTAACTACTAAACACTTACCCTGCCGACGATAGCTCTCTCGGAGTTCCTGCAAAGTATCTTCATTAAAGGCAAATTTGATTGTTCCGAGTAATTTGCCCCAACTGTACAATACAGGTTCTGAGGGAGCTTGCCAAAATTCACAATCAAAGTATTCTGCCCACCACTCAGGGGCTTGGTGTTTTTTGTTGGGTTCTAATTGCTTTCGCCAGCGCTTGCGCCATTTGATAAAGTCTGTTGTAGAGGGTGGCTGTACTCCCACAACTGGCGGGAAATCCGCGTAACTGACAAATGTACTGATGCCCTTAGCGTGGACGTAAACCACGTGTCGCCAGCATTGCACTGTATAAATATCTTGGAAGCCGATTCTGAACATCAAGCAAATCGCTTCTTCTGTAACAAATCGCGCTAGTGAGTGAAGGATTGGCGACTTGTGAACAATTTTTGATTCGCGAATAGCGATCGCTTTTGGCTGGAGTGATGATATCATAATAGATGCGTCCTGTTGAATAGGCATAGTTAAATGTCCTGTTGAATAGGATTTGCATTGAATAATGCGATCGCCTTTCAGTTTTCCATGACCTAGGGCGATCGTTTTATAGACTACAATTATTAAAGGATTAAGTGTAGTCAACTGTCAAGAAAAAAATGGGAATTATAAGGTTACGGGTTAGAGAACTTGCTGCTGAGAAGGGTTGGACGATAAAAGAAGTATCAGATCGTTCCGGAGTGGTCTACAGTACGCTTAGAACATATGCCCGTTCGCCTGGGATGACAATGGTTGACTTTACCGCCATCCGGAAATTAGCCCGCACGTTTGATGTGATGATTGAAGACTTGGTTGAAGTGTTAGAAGATTAAGTGAGCCAAGTTAATCTATTCATATAAGTCATACGTAGATACAAAAATAGGGCTTGTTAGATTAAAAATTAGAGAATTTGCTTCGGAAAAGGGCTGGACATTGAGAGGATGTTTGAAAAGTCGGGAATGCAGTAAAAAAGCTCTCTCAGTATAAGCTGTGAATAGAAAGAACACAGCACCGAGAGAGTAGCATGAGTAAAGCATACCCCAGTAATTTGACCCATGCCCAATATCAATTTCTCAGTGAGATGATTCCAGAAGCAAAAAAAGGTGGACGTAAGCGTGAAGTCGATATTTGGTATGTCATTAACGCGATTTTTTACATTTTGGTAGAAGGGGTGCGATGGCGAGCGCTACCAGGGGACTTTCCCGCTTGGCAAACTGTATACACGTACTTTCGTAACTGGCGCAGGGATGGAACTTGGATGAAAATTCATGATAATCTGCGAGAATGGACAAGAATCGAAGAAGAACGCCATCCAAGTCCGTCAGAAGCCATCATCGATAGTCAAAGTGTCAAAAGTGCAGCGATGGTGAGTCAATCCGTTGGTTTTGATACAGGCAAGAAAATTAAAGGACGCAAGCGGTTTATGACCGTTGATACGTTGGGATTAGTGCTGCGGGTGTTGGTCACCGCCGCCAATGTGCCAGAGCGCTCAGGTGGTAAACAAGTGCTCAAGCGCCTCAAAGAAATGTGTCATAAGGTTTCTCGCTTGACGACCATTTGGACTGATGGCGGTTTTGATGGTCCAGCCTTCATGATGTGGGTGATGGACACTTGCCGTTGGATTGTGCAGGTGGTGCTGCGACCAGAGCAAACTAAGGGGTTTGTCTTGCTCAAAAAGCGATGGGTGGTGGAGCGCACTTTCGGCTGGCTGATGGGGTGTCGCCGATTGGTTAGAGATTACGAACTTCTACCCGAAACATCAGAGACTTTTATTTACCTTGCCATGATCCGGATCATGGTGAGGCGATTAGCATAAAATTTGACCATTCAAAACTTTTCAAACACCCTCTGAGCCACTTGCGGTCTTGGCGGTCTCCGTCACGTTCGCAAAGTGGAGAATCGACCTTACCGTGTTTACATATTCATAGTAACAGATATTTTGATGATTGTTTCACCAAAAACAGAATATTTTGCTCGTTTCGTCGTCGTAGTCTTCCCGGTTTTCGCTACGCTCAAATATGGTCAGACTACACTCCTCACCTCACGCGCAATTCATCTCGACACTGACCTGAGTACAGGTACAGTGTGAGCCTTCTTGCTGTTCAAGGTAAATTCCAACATTACTCATTCCCAAGAGATGTTTCTGTCCAATAAACTTTCACTCTGGCAGTCCAAATTTTTTCAGTACTTCCTGGACAGAAGTTACTTTACCAGCTTTGCTATCTGCCAGTCCAGCTTCAACAGTTTGCCGGACATAAATTTGATACATCAAATCGTCCCATGTTGAGTTTTCTGGCAATTTATCAATCAATTTACGGGCTTCTTCCTTAATGTTTTCCATTAGCGGTTAACCAAATTCTGTTTGTGCATCCATTTGGATACATTGTGAACTATCACACACGCTACCTTGCGGTGAGCGTGTGGGCTTCCCAATTCATCGGGAACAGCCTCCAGAACTTCGTAGTTCCTTTGGTCTTACATTCCCTCCAAGGGCAGGAGTCCTGGTTCCCAAGACCCAAAGATTTTAAGCAGTTCATTACAATCGCTTCTAAAACCACTTGGTTTTCACGATCCTGACTGCTTGGTTTTCGCAATCGTTGAAGTGTTCATTTTGCTTTGTTCTATGAGTATATCAAACCTATCTGTCCAAAGTTCTGAGAGATTTGTTCGTTTCGTCGCTGTTCCTCTCCCTCGTCCTTGCCTACAGCACGCTCTGCGAACGCACATTGGTCAAGGAACGCTCCTCAATTCACTGGCATTCATCAAGGACACTGACAGCGGTACAGGTACAGTGTAAGCCTTCTGCTGCTCAAGGTAAATGCAAAATCTGGCGTTGTATTTTGTGACAACGCACTATTACAGAATTTAGTTCACTCACAAAACAATATTAGAGAGTGAAAAATTTTCTCATTTTCACTCTCTAACAAATCATTCAACGGAGAGGGTGAGATTCGAACTCACGGATGCTTTCACATCACTCGATTTCAAGTCGAGCGCATTCGACCACTCTGCCACCTCTCCAGGTAAGCTGTCAGCGATCGGGCTTTAGCCATCAGCCAAAACCTAAGCTGACCGATTATATACTATATATCATCTTTCATGCAGTTTGCACTACTTGACTTGGTTGTTGATACAAAATTTCTCCAGATGCGACTGTAAAATCCTTACCAACCCAAACGCTGCAAACTTGCGACACTACACCCGCTTCTAAGGAGACTATCGAGAAATTCCGCAGCTTCTCGCCCTGCTCATTTTCCACTATCCTGGGGACACTCGCCGCATTCAAGTAAATTGTCCCCTCTGGACTTTTAAAGACGCGCTTTCGCAACACTTTTTTGGTGTGTCGCAATGTATGGTGCATGTGACCAAATGTCACCAAGGGGATAATTTTCCCCGCCGTGATCGTCCGAGATATCGCTTCAGCAAAATCCGGATCGCCAAAATCGCCGCCTATAGGATGCCAATCTTTTCCGCAGGGGTCTTCCGGGCGATCGCCTAATCCACTTGGTCCATTGTGACCGACAAAAATAATTGTCTCATAAGCCGCACTCTTGACAGCAGCCACAATCTTGTCCGCAGACTCTTCCGGACTCGTGACTCCATACCGTTGTTTACATATATCGGCAAATTTCCACTCCGAACCACCCCAGCTAAAGGGACGACCCCCCACCACAGTAAAATTGAAAGCTGGAAAATCCAACTTGCCATAACCGACGTGGGTTTCTCCCAATAAATCTAGCTGTTCCTGTACCCAGTCTTCCTTTGAACGGTCGTAAGGACACTTCTTACGTCCCCATTCTGTTGCAGTGTACCAGGCATCGTGGTTTCCCATCACCGCTGCTTTGGGGATATCGAGAGAGGCGATCGCTCTTACAACTTCCACCGACTCATTGCCAAAATCCCCCACAAACAGCGCTAGGTCAACGCCTAAAGCTTGCAGCGCTATGCCATCTTCTACTTCCCATTGGTCGTGAACATCTCCAACTACAGCGATTTTGAGGGTTCTTGTTTGAGCTTTCTGACTGGTCATGCCACTTTCCTTGCCATCTTCTTCCAGGATATGAAACTCAGGCAGATTTTGACACAACTGTGGGGAAGGAGGATTACCCTCCTACCATTTTTGGTAAAAACTACTATAATTAATTCCACAGGGAAACAAATTGTAATCTTACTGCACTACTGTGTTTACAACTGGACTTGCTCAACGCGAAAACACCCAACTGGGTGCATTACCACTAGATTTATTTGCAGCTATTGAAAGTCTCAAGAAACAACTCAACGCCGTGATTCTGGCGCATTACTATCAAGAGCCAGATATTCAGGATATTGCAGACTTTATAGGGGATTCTCTACAACTGGCAAAAGCAGCAGCGAATACTAATGCTGATGTTATAGTTTTTGCTGGTGTTCACTTTATGGCAGAAACGGCAAAGATTCTCAATCCCGATAAATTAGTACTTTTACCAGATTTAAATGCGGGTTGTTCTTTAGCAGACAGTTGTCCGCCAAAAGAGTTTGCAGCTTTTAAAGCCGCCCACCCGAATCATTTGGTGGTTTCTTACATTAATTGTTCCGCCGAAATCAAGGCGATGAGCGATATTATTTGTACCAGTTCCAATGCTGTGAAAATTGTGCAGCAGATACCAAAAGAACAGCCGATTATTTTTGCTCCTGATCGCAATTTGGGACGGTATGTAATCGAGCAAACAGGGCGAGATTTGGTACTGTGGCAAGGAAGCTGTATTGTTCATGAAACCTTCTCCGAGAAGAAGATGGTGCAGTTAAAAATAGCACATCCGCAGGCGGAGGCGATCGCTCATCCAGAATGCGAAAGTTCTGTATTGCGCCACGCCAGCTTTATTGGCTCTACAGCGGCTTTACTCAAATATTGTCAAGAAAGTTCAACACAAGAATTTATCGTGGCTACGGAGCCGGGAATCATTCACCAGATGCAAAAATTAGCACCGCACAAACACTTTATTCCCGCGCCGCCGTTGAATAATTGCAATTGCAACGAGTGTCCGTTTATGCGCTTGAATACTCTGGAGAAGTTGTATTGGGCGATGAAAAAGCGATCGCCGGAAATTACGATGTCTGAAGAGATACGGTTAGCGGCGTTGCGTCCGATACAGCGGATGTTGGAGATGAGCGTTTAGGTAGGGTTATAGAATTGTAGAGACGCAAAATTTCGCGTCTCTACATAATTTTTTCAAGTTGATGCAAAGAGAAAAAATAATAATCTTTGCTTTAGGTTGGCTATATGCAACTTACACTAATGAATAACACATGGAGATTGCTATGAACATTATACAAACCGCCATAACACATTAAGTAGACACTGCCAAAAATTTTGTGTTCGCAAATTTCAGTTTATCGAATAATCCCAATTACAACTATGATAAAAAATCAAACTTGCAAATTTCTTCTAAGGCTTTTTGCTGTTTTATGACAAGTTTCTCCAATTCAGGAATACTAATTCTAATTCTTAGATTTCCATATTTATCATAGGGATGAGCCTCGGTTCTCTCGTTTCTCATTTTGTTAATCTCAGTGAAATACCTATTAGCAATCGGAAAATCATCTTCAATACACCCAGAATTCAAGTTTACACCATAATCAGAAGCCTTTTTATTTATTTTCAAAATGTCGCAAATTTTATCATAAACTAAATTATTAAATGAGTTAAGATTTAATAATGATTTAGAAGCGTCGATAGTTCTATATTGAAAAAATGCACTAAAAGATATATTAAGCTCTTGATATATTTTTTTATCAGTCCATATCTGATTATTAAAAAAATTTTCAGCAGTTAAAATTGAAAACTCATTTTTGAGAGTATGCTTTATATAATCAGTTACATCTTTGGAAAAAATAGACCTGATATACTCATTATAATCTGATATATCAAAATCGATTGATGCAGTTATTATTTGCGAGAATCCCAAATTTAATCCATCTAAAGCTACCAAACAATCTCTATCTTTCAATAGAGATTGAATCAGCATTTCTAAGTAAATGGAATCTTGAGAAATTCTGAACTTAAAATTATTAGCCTCTCGATTGAGAAAGTAATTATCTGATTTAAAAGATAAGATAAGTTCAAATTTTTTATTTTGATAAAGCCAATGAAACATAAAATATTTAACTAGCCAATGTCTATCACTTCCCAGAAAATATCTTTTGCATACATCTTCCAGAAATTCTATATCTGGAAAGAATTTAAATATCAAGGCAACTATATGATGAAATAAAAGATTCTGGTTACGCAAAATTTCAGCTAGCCAGTTTCTGACCTCCTTATCTTCAGAAAAGTATCTTTTGAGATAAAATAAAACTCCTTCAAGATGAATATACAAAAATTCCCAGTAGTTCAATAAAATTGATTTTACATCCTCATCTTTATTGAGTTTATATAAAAAAAAATTAATTATAGTTTTATCCAGATATTCTTCTTTATTGCTATTTTTAGCAAAGCATTCTATAAACCTTTCTTTGAGTTTTCGGTGAGTTTTAGACTTCAGAGAACCTCCTGTTTTTTTATATTCCTTAGTGATACCTGAAAATTTGTTTTTCTGACTTATTAAAACCTTCTCTAAATTATCTCTATCTATTTCATTAAATATAATCTTGGTCGGTTGAGGAATTAATCCTAAATCTCTCGCTAGTAAATCTAGGTGAGCTATTGCTTTTTGAGCCGAAATCTTATCTTTGGAAAAAATTCTGATATCATCTACATATCTAATATATTGAATATCTAGTTTATTTTTACCTTCACTCATCTCTAAATCAACGAAATGAAAAAGATATAAATCAGCTAGAAGCGCAGACCCAATTGCCCCTTGAGGTATGCCATGCTTACTCGACTAAATCCACCAAAAAGTAAAGCCCCCTAGCTATGATGTGAGCTAGAGGGCTTTAACTTGAAATTATAAATCCTGGCATCGAGCTATTTTAGCGTAGGGCTACTCGA
>JBIPDF010000004.1:0-713544 GCA_044006015.1 Heteroscytonema crispum UTEX LB 1556 | reverse complement strand
AGGCCGCCTCACATGTGTATAACAGACACACACTAGGAGGACAAGAGAGAGTAAGACATCAAAACTCAAAACTCATAATTCCTAAGTCCTAATTCTTAACTACTAACTCATAACTCATAACTCCTAACTCCTAACTCCTAACTCCTAACTCCTAACTCCTAACTCCTAACTCCTAACTCCTAACTCCTAACTCCTAACTCCTCATTCAGGATTTAGGATTTGAGTTCAACCGAATGGCTAGTTCTGTAAACATAGCTGCAAGGGTGGAACGGTCAGTTTTATCGCTACGAAGTTCGTGGGCTTCGCGTTCCAGCACAGCCATAATTTCTTCATATTTTTGCTTGATATCATCCTGTAAACTTTTAGATTGATTGAGAATTTGCTCGCGCAGTTCTCGCTGACTATTGCTAGTTTGTTCATCAAACTGGGCAAGTTTTTTTTCTAATGAAATTGTGATATTTTTATGCTCTTCGGCAAGAGATTTTAACGCTTCACTGCGTCCTCCTTGCTCGTTTTTTAGCTGCTCTGTTAATGACTCAATCTCTTTTTTGATATACGTTTCCAGTGAATCGAAACGTTTTCTGGTTTGATCTCGCAAACTAGTACATTCTTTCGCCAGACGTTCCTCTAAGCGGGCAAACCTTTTGTCAACCTCCCGCATCTGGTTGCCAAAAAGAATATCTCTGACTTTCTCTAAGCTGTTAATTTCGCCAATATCTGCACCGTTAAATGCAGACTTGTTTATATTTGAAATTGCTTTGGTTTGCGCTGTTTCTCCCGAAATATTATTACTATGATTGCTATATTCTTCAGGTGTATTCATAACTTTTAGTCCTTTTTAGGGTTTGAATGAGTTTTGCTCTTAGTTGTTTTACCACATATACCTAATATATAATTGTTACCTAGACTTAAAGTTGAAAAATTATGAGCTTGGGTAGTATCATGAAATTAAAGAGTTATTAACATCCTCCTATAGATTGATAAATTGTAGTCAGTTAGATGATAAAAGTTAAAATTTATAAGTTTTTTAAAGAATTTATATAAGTGCGATCGCGCTTTGACTCCCACCTTCTGAAGCTAGTTTATGGCATGGGGATGAGCAAATTATTCCCATCCCCTCCCCTGCTAGAGTAGAAAGCGAATTAATACGTACAATGCTGAAGTTGTCAGTTGCAGCAACATTACTGGCATACCATATTGCAGAAAAGTTTTAAATGAGATGCGGCGTCCGTGCTGCTCGGATATTCCTGCCGCTACGATGTTGGAAGATGCTCCTACTAGTGTGCCATTTCCTCCCAAGGTTGCACCAAACATCATGGCGTAAAACAGTGGTAATACTCCTGGGGGGAATTGTCCTTGAAAGTCTGGTGCTAAAACTTCTGCTGGCGCTAACCCGACGCTAACAAGGTACTGTTTGAGTAGGGGTACCATCGCCACTACTAAAGGAATATTGGGAACGACGCTAGATATTATCCCAACAAAAAATAATATAACTAGCGAACCCAGTACAATATTTACTCCCAAAATGGCTGCAAAAACTCCTGATAAACTGCCGATTACGCCTGTTTTTTCCAGTCCTCCAATTAGCACAAAGATACTCATAAAAAATATCAATGTACTCCAATCTACGTCCCGCAATATATTGTTAACTGAGTCGATTTTGCTCTGATGAGACAAAAGCATTGCTAAGGCTGCTCCTAATAAGGCAACGGCGGCGGGTGAGATAGGAACTGGTAAAGATTCTCCGATAACGAAAAATAGCAGCACAAAGGCTACTATCACCGCACCTATAGTTAAAACTCGTGGATGATTGATTTGAGGGTTTGGTAGTTCTTCGAGATTTTCTAGTTTTGTTTTCCAAATTTTGCGGAATAAAAATGGTAATGTGGCTGTAACTGTGATTACAGCGATCGCTCCACCCAAACTCAAGCGCCATAGATAATCTATAAAGCTGATATTGATGGCATCGCCCACAATAAAGGTTGCTGGATCTCCAACTACTGTCAGCAGTCCAGCACTATTAGCAACAAACACCATTAATATTAGTAATGGCACAAAATTTACCCCTACTTCCTGTGCCATTGGTGGTATTAACGGTGCTAACAACATTACTGTTGTGGCATTTGGTAAGACTGCACAAATAGGAGTAGTAATTCCGACAATACCAAGTAATAGGCGATTGCCTTTTCCTTTAGCTAATCGCACCATTTGCGTTGCTAAGTAGTCAAATATCTTAGTCGGCTCAAATGCCCGCACAAGTACCATGACTCCAAAGAATAAAGCCAGTGTTCCATGACTGTTGCCGATGTAACCAACAGCTTCTTTTAATGTCATGACGTTGGTAAAAACCAGTAACAATGCTCCCAAAAGGGTAGCAATTGTCAGGTTAACCCACTCAGTCATGATTAGGATAATGACACTTACGAATGTGAGAACGCTAACGATCGCTTGCCAGCTTGCCACTCTACACCCCTGAACTCTAATTGGTTGCATAGTAGCGAAAAAGCCACCTAAAGTATAGGTAGCTTTTTGCTTCTATAAGTTAAAGTAGCGAATTAAATTTCAGTGCAGCGATTATATCATGTCCGGGTTAATAACCATTGCGGTTGGGGAAAGGCTGTTAATGGTTAATTATTAATTGTTCATGGTTCATGGTTAATAATGCTCTTACTTATGAACAATGAACGATGAACGATGAACTATCAACGATTGAATTATGGATAATTAACCGAACTTGATATTATTACTCATCAATACAATTGGGAATTCCTAAGACGGCGCAGGGGAAATTAGAACCTAGCGCCTGAATCATCGGATGATTGCTAGACTTACAACCGAGAAATAATATATCGGCAGCTTCTAATTCAACTATGTTCTTAATTTCCGCAGCAATTGAGCCAAATCGCAAATGAGTTTTGAAGGAAGCTTGCCATTCCTCTGCCAGACTTCGTGCTTGCCAAATAATTTTGTCTGCTTGTTTGAGGGAATCTGCCGATTTTCTTTGTAAATATAGTGCGTTGGCACTAAGTTTTGGTTCAGTTAAAACAGATATGGCAGATTTTGATACGTCACTAATTGGACAATCTAATGTATATTGATGTTTTTCTGGACGAAAGATATCTGGGTAATGACTGCTTTGATTATCTTCTATTACATAAACTGCTTGAACTGTAACTTGGGCGTTGGTGGCTAAACGCGTTTGATGGGCAATCCACAAGGCTATATCCAATGCAGTGTGACTGTTGGGAGAACTGTTATAAGCAACTATTAAGTTGACTGATTTTGCTGGTTGGAAAGAGCTTTCATGAATCGTCTCTCCAAAAGTTTTTGTTGGCTCTGGTAGCAATACCATTTGCTCAATTAAGTCATTTCTACCGATTGTGCTTTGAAGGCGCACTAACACTGGCTTGATTTTCACAGCTTGCTCTTCTCTCTAATGAAACGAATGACGAACGAGAAGCAGGGTCGATGAAGGGTGAAGTGTGAAGTATGAAGTATGAAGTCTTAACCTTAACTATTGGTGTTTCATCCTTCATCCAAAATCCTTCATCTTTTCTTAAAGGAAACCCCAATAACAACTGGTATTACAGCCTAAATTTGGGGGTTCCTTCCATTGCCGACGGAGTTAGCTGACGGGCTAAGACTGGAAGGTGTCTCTCTCGAAAAGTTAGGAGTTGTGAGTTATGAGTTATGAATTATGAGTTATGAGTATTTATTCTTAACTCCTAACTCCTAACTCCTAACTCGACTGAGATTAGCCCCAATGATTGGTTCCTCCGCTCCAAATTTTGCTTTCAGAAATTTGAATTAGGCTACCCATTTCAACAATGATTGTAAAGAAATGTGTAATTTACTCGTCTTGGGTAAAATATTTATCCAAGAAATTCAAGGCGTGGTTGCGAAGTTCAAAGTATTCTTTTGAGTTTCGCATGGCAGTACGATCGCGTGGATGCTCAAAAGGAACTTCTAAGATTTCTCCAATTGTAGCAGATGGGCCATTTGTCATCAATACTATGCGATCGCTCATATAAATGGCTTCGTCTACATCGTGGGTAATCATCATTACTGCTTGCCGGTTATTTTCCCAAATATCTAATACCTGGCGTTGTAATTTTCCCCGTGTTAATGCATCCAGTGCCCCAAAAGGTTCGTCCATCAATAACATTTTAGGACGAATCGCTAAGGCTCTTGCAATCCCGACTCGCTGTTTCATACCTCCAGAAATTTCGTCGGGGTATTTATCAGCTGCGGCTGTTAAATTTACCATAGCTAAGTGTTCGTTAACAATGCTGATTTTTTCGGGACGGCTGGCATCTTTTAGCACTTCATCTACTGCTAAACGAATATTTTCCCGCACTGTTAACCAAGGTAATAGGGAATAATGTTGAAAGACCATCATTCTTTCTGCTCCAGGCTTGCGAATTTCTTTGCCACCAAGTTTCACTGAGCCTGAAGATGCTTTTTCTAATCCAGCGACAATTTTCAGTAATGTTGATTTACCACAGCCAGAGTGACCAATTACGGAAATATATTCGTCTTCGCCGATGGTGAGATTAACACCATCTAAGATGACAGAATTACTACCATCATTTTTGGGATAGGACTTGACTAAGTTTTCAATTTCCAGAAATCCAGGGCGATTCATAGCTCTGTTGTGGGTATCAATTGGTGAAGGGGTAGATTTCATTTTTACATGCTCCTGAAATAGTCAAATTTAGTTAAGAGTTAGGAGGCGCCCAGTGAGGAGTTAAGAATTTTAAGTTTGAAGTTATGAGTTTTTTAGACGCCTAATGGGTGGCTTTCCATAGAGCATTAATTTTTTTCAACTCATAACTGGGCGCCTCCTAACTTGGCGCCTCCTAACTATTCATAAAGATGCGAGTTGGGGCGTTAGCTCTGATTTCAAAACTATTAAGATAGCCGACTGGATCGCTGGGATCGAAGCCTTTTTTGTCTATGAATACTTCGGGGGGTTCTACTTTGTAATCATCTTTGGGACTCTCAATACCGATTTCTGCGGCAATATCTCGATATAAATCGGTTCTCCAGCCTCTTTCGGCTATCTTTTCGGGATTTTTGGGAATTTCTTTGATTTGTCCCCAACGAGCGGCTTGAGTTATCAACCAGATGCTTCTAGACCGCCACATAAATGTGGAATGCTCTCCTGGTTCTTTGCCAATGCTGTCAGGAATGTCGTAAAAAAGTGTGGTGTCTGCTGCTATTTTGGTGCGGTCTTTGCCGTCAAATCCGCCATAGTTGAATTCACCAACTATTCCAGGGCGGGTAAACTTATCTATGGGGGCTTTTTTGTTTTTTGGTCTTGCACCTGTAAAGGAGCGCTCTGTTATTAGTTTGGCAACTTCTAAGCGGTTTTCGGGTTTGCTGCAATACTGACAGGCTTCTATCATCGCTTTGACTAAAGAACGATAGGTTTTGGGATAGTTGACGATGAAAGATTCCATTACTCCTAAAAGTCGATCTGGGTGTCCGTGCCAAACTTCTTTGCCTTGGGCGAAGGTAAAACCGATACCTTCGTTGCCAGTAATTGCCCGCGTGTTCCAAGGTTCTGCAACCATGTAAGCTTGCATTGCACCAATTCGCACGTTTGTTACCATTTGCGGTGGTGGAACGATGATGACACGGAATTCTTTAAATGGATCTACTCCAGCAGCTGCGGACACGTAGCGGACAAAGTATTCGTAAATTGCAGAACTCAGTACCACTGCCCAAACTTTGTTTTCTGCTGGTTGCTTTTCAAAAAAGCCTCGGAAGTCGCGACCAAATTCTTCCAAAGCGCGATCGCCATATTTTTCTTGATATTCATACCACGGACGCAGCCCAAAGTCCCACATGGCTTTGTTCATGGTCATGGCGTTGCCGTGACGGTGAATCGTCATTGCCGCACATAGGGGGGCGTGACGTGCGCCTTCTGCACCGATTCGAGCGTTGGTGACGGCACCGGATACTATGGGTGAGGCGTCGAGGCGACCAAAAATGATACCATCGCGGGAGGTAGCCCAACTGGCTTCGCGGTTGAGTTGGACGTTTAAACCGTATTTGCGGAAGAAGCCTTTTTTCCAGGCGATCGCAAATGGCGCACAATCATTTACAGGTACGTAACCAACGGTGATATTCGGTTTTTCTAAGTCTTGGGGTCTAACTACGGGTTCTACAGCTAAAGCTTCTTCAGTTAATCCTCTCGCAGAGCGATCGCCTGAAATTGCACAAGACGACAGCGCCATCCCCGCCGCCGTTACTCCCACTTTCTTGATAAAATCTCGTCGAGTCCAGTCATTGCGATGTGTCTCACTCATGGCTTTAACTCCACTGGTTATCAATTCTTAATTGCGAGCTTGCTAACAGCTAATGGCTAATTCTTTACAACCCATTAACCATTAACCATTAACTATTAACCATTAACCATTAACTATTAACCATTAACTATTAACCATTAACTATTAACTATTAACTATTACCTAATTTGAAGTAGGACGATGAGTTACAAACTCTTGAATTTTGCTAACAGTGAAATCCAGAATTAACCCAGTTAAACCAATCACCAATACTGCCAAAAAGACTGAACTCAAATTTAAACGGCTCCATTCATCCCACACAAAAAAGCCGATTCCAACACCACCTGTGAGCATTTCTACCGCTACAATTACCAACCAAGCAATCCCTAAACTAATTCGCAAACCTGTAAAAATATACGGCAAACTCGCAGGCCAAATAATTTTGGTAATCCGCCGCCAACGAGGCATTTCTAACACCCGCGCTACATCTAAATAGTCTTTAGAAACGCTGGAAACACCAAGAGCGGTGTTAATAATAGTAGGCCACAATGAAGTGATGAAGATAACAAAAATCGCTGAAGGGTCTGCTAAATTGAAAATTGCTAAGGCGATCGGCAACCAAGCTAGGGGCGATACAGGTTTAAAAATTTGAATTATCGGATTTAGTGCTAGCATTGCCGATCTGGACATGCCAATCAAAAACCCCGTGGGAATCGCCACTACAGCACCTAACAAAAACCCCAGCAATACTCTTCGCAGACTCGCTAGCAACAACCAACCAATTCCTAAATTTCCCGGTCCGCGTTGATAGAATGGATTTAAGATATAATCTAAATTTGCAACCAAAGCCTCAGGTGGGGTAGGCATTAATTCATGGTTGGCAAGGGCAATAATCCACCACAGTACTATGATTCCCAAAAAACCAAGGGCAGGCAGTAAAACAACATCCCTTACCAGCACAGGTTTTGCTTTTTTCCAAGCTACCTGTCCAGCAACTGCAACGATCGCAGCTACATTCAGTTGCAATATCATTTCAAACCTCAACAGATTTTTAAGCGGGTACAAGAAATGTGAGCAGTACCAGCCGATTGGACACTGATGAGATCCGGACATTAAAAAAATGCCGTTTATCAACAGTCTCCTCTCAATGCCTACGAAGTTAGCTGACGGGCTAGGGCTGAGAGATGCCCCTCTCAATCAAGTTATGAGTTATGAGTTATGAGTTATGAGTTAAATACTTAATAGTTCCTAACTCCTCACTCCTCACTCCTCACTCTTTGTGAGATACGCCCCATAATATGGTTCCTCCGCTCCAGCGTTACCCAAGGTAATTTGCTAGATTAGGCTGACTTACTCTTAATTGAATAAATATTTTATCATCATTGTTCAGTAAAAACATCTGTCTTCAGATAAATGTTGTTTATTTCAATACCTGAATCAAGTTTATACTTGATTTTTTCGGCGTTACTCATTAAAAAATTATACAAATTTTTATGTGGAACTTAGCGAGCTTGAACCTTTCAAAAGAATTTTTCTGGGCATCTTCACCGTTCTAAAAATAGATAATTTGATGCATTAAGAAAGCTTTTATATACTTACTTGCGTTTACTTTACCAGGAATTACACGATAAAGTTTACACCTTGACTATTAAGTAGTAAATCAATTGAAAGAATTAGCTGTAGCTATAGTTAGCAGGATAAATCTATCCCTTTTGGTAGTTGAACTATCTTCTTCGTTGTAATATTTAAGTGCAGCGATCGCTAAACTGATTGAATATGGAATATTGTTCACCTACCCTTCTTTGAATTTAACATAATGGATTTTAGTCAATTGCTGATTGAAAAAACTGACTTCATCTCAGAGAAATGGGTTGCGACTGTTCGCCAAGATAGGCAGATTGAAAGTGCTGATGAGCTATCTTATACAGCTATCCAAAATCATCTTCCTGATGTTCTTAAAGCAATGGCAACGGTACTTGCTGAAGACCAGTGTAGTGATATTCAATCGATAGTTGATGCTAGTTTACTGCATGGCGTTCTCCGGGCAAAACAAGGTTTTAATCCAGCAGAAATTGCACAGGAATATCGGCTGTTGCGGACGGTAATATTTGAGACATTAGAAGCTGATTTTTTGAAGGGAACACAGAGAGAGATAATTCGTTCGATGCGTTTAATTGACCTTGTGATAGATGAAGCGATCGCTCAATGTTTTAATAGTTATGTTGAGGAGCGCTTGCAGGAATTACAACAGCTACAGACGTCATTAAAGCTACATAATGAAGAACTGACTCGCTTAGTTAACGTTAATCAAGAAAATCTTTCACAATTAGCTCATGAACTCAAAAATCCTTTAACTTCGATTATTGGTTACTCGGATCTATTTTTACGGCAACATCGACACAAAAATGAGGTAAAGGATAATTATACAAATATAGAACACATTGAGCGGGTGTTACGCAATGGCAGACATTTACTCCGTTTGATTAATAATGTTCTAGAACTTTCGCGGTATGAGTCGGGACAGATGAAAACGAAACCAGTACCTACCGATGTGCGCGAATTAATTGAGAATGTCTATGAAATGTTGGAACCTTTAGCGCGTGAGAAAAATTTACAATTGCTGGTAATGAGCGATCGCTCTCCCGAAGAGGTTATCGCAGATCCCTTACAATTACAGCAGATTGTAACGAATCTTGTCAGCAATGCAATTCGCTACACCGAGTCGGGGACGATTAAGATTATGTCTAGAATAGTGGATGATAAGAATTGGGCGATATCCGTTTCTGACACTGGAATTGGCATTGCAAAAGAAGACCAAGTTCGTATCTTTGAACCTTACTTTCGCATTCCTGGGGTTGATAAATCCTACGCTCCTAACAGCACTGGGTTAGGGTTGGCAATAGTTTCGCGACTGGTGACACTAATGCAAGGCAAAATTGAATTAGTTTCTCAAGTGGGAGTTGGTACAACGTTCACTGTAACTTTACCTTTGCAAGTGGAAATCTCACCTGAAGGATGAAGGATGAAGTTAAGACCTCATGGATGTAGTTTGCTTCTCCTAAGGTATCCGGGAGATTGAAATATTGAAGAGCGTTTTTTCTTTTTCCATCAATCAACAATTTGATGGCTTATCAGAAACCGGGTTTCTCTAAGAAACCCGGTTTCTAGCCCTCGCGACTTATCTGAACTACAACAAATCTCGTTTTTTCAACTTAGCTAATGCATCTTCAGCAGCAGCTTTTTCAGCATCTTTTTTATTGCGTCCCTTACCTTCTCCATATTCTTTTTCACCCACAAAAACTTTGGCTATGAATTCTGGCGCGTGAGACAAACCGCCAGTTTGAACTGTTTCATATGTAGGAGGATTTGGGGTAACATTGCGCTGTACCCATTCTTGAAGTCGATTTTTTGAGTCTACATTAGAGCGAGATACAACTATACTTTCAGGTACAGAATCAAATAATGGTTCTATAATAGCGGTAACTGCTTTAATATCAGAATTATTATCTAAATAGTAAGCGCCAAGAACTGCTTCAAAGGTGCTGCTGAGTAAATTAGAATTTTGAAAGCCTCCATCTCGAATTGCGCCTTTTCCCAACCGCATTCTAAAATCTAAACCTACTTCAATAGCGAATTTTGCGAGTTGCTTTTCGTCTACCAAAGCCGAACGCCGGCGAGTTAATTCATCTTCTCCCCTTTCTGGGTGACGGCGATAAAGATACTCGCCACTCAAGAAGTTTAGTAAAGCATCACCGAGAAATTCTAAGCGTTCGTTGTGTTCGCCTTCTCCGGGGTTTTCGTGAACGTAAGAACGGTGAGTTAGGGCACGTCGGAGAAGTTTTTCATCTCGGAATATTAGAAGTTTTTTAATTTCATTTAAGTTTTCTTGAATGCGAACTTCCTCAGCTTTTTCTGGAGAGAGCATTCGCAGAATTTCTTGCTTTTGCTTTTCTACAATATCTGCCTCTGATACAGAAATCACTTTAAGTAATCGAGCTATACTATCGAGAGCGCGATAGGTATCATCTGTAGAGAAGCGGTTTTGATGCGCCCATTTGTTGCGTATTTCAAGGAGTTCACTTATGAGAGTGCGTTCACTGTTACTCAGTTTTTTTTTAAATACTTGATTCCATTGCCCTATAATTACTTTTAGCAAGGCTGAAATATCATCACGCAGGATGTCTTCTATGGTTCGTTTTGGTGTTTTGTCATCGAATAGATAGGATGTTGCTACCGTCAGCCAACGTTCACTGTGGACTTGCCGCATTTCCTGCTCGAAATAAGGATATAACCCTTGATGTAAAAGAGTTAAAGCCCTGCCGACTCGTTCATGATTGCTAATAGCCATTTTATTAGTATGTCCAGATTTGTATTAATTGACTGGACAGCATAAATAAATCAGGCATTTAGGGTATAGAGGGCTTTTTACCAGGTATTTATTGTCAATAAATCTTTACCTTTCACCAAGCTCTCTACCTGTACATTCTTTGGTTATTGTCTCAGATGCAAAATTTTTAACCGTAAAATAAATTCTGCAACTGAGACAACAATCAACCTTTGTGCTGTTATGTGCCGATATTTCGCTGTCTGAATATAGACTTGCATACTTCCAGAGTTATGTCAATACCCTTGTTTGTTAAAAATTACAAACGCGATCGCTCTTTATATCGCCAAAGTCTAAGAATCCAACTTTGGCGGAAACACCTTTGCCAAATCAACAGACAAATCAGGAAAACAAGGTAGTACAATTACCTGGTTGGGCAAAATAACTCGTTTATTCAAATAGCCATATTTACCATGACTATCTTGATAAGGTTGGCTATAACATTCGAGATAATTATCAAATAAATTAAATATCCAATAATCAGAAATACCAGCTTCAGCATAAAGAGGTATTTTCACATCTTGGTCATAACCCAAAGAAGAATCGGAAACTTCCATCACCAGTAAAATATCAGCAGCTTCGGGGTGAGCCGAGAGATAATTATCATCACGATTTTTAAGAATTGCAAAATCCGGTTCTGGTTCGCTGTTAGGTGGTATAACAATCGGTGCGTGAGATTGCAAAGTTGCTCAATCTTCCACCAGTTTTGGTAATTGCTTCCACAAGTTTCTCAAACAAGTTTCGTGTGCTTTCCCTTTCGATGCCATTTCAATAATTTCTCCCCTAATTAACTCAATTCGGTCATCTTCATGGAAAAAGCCCAATTCCCCAAGTTTGTGGTATTCATCAAGTGTGAAGCGTTTAGCCTGAGCAATAATACTCATAAATCTCTCCAAAAGAAACGCGATCGCAAACCATTAATATTCACATTGTAAGGGTTTTCAATTTTTCTATAAAGAGCGTTAGCCGGTTAAAACTAACTGCAAGCCAGAGTATTCAAGATTTCCAACCTGTTTTAAGTGAAATCTTGCATCAATTGCAATAACGGATATTTTGTAGGGTGGGCGGTGCCCACCCTCAGCCGGAAAGTCCCATGCAGATCGTTGGTGGGCAATGCCCACCCTACCCAATTGAGAATGGTGCATTCCGGTCAGCCCCTAACTCGCAAACAGCAAGTAACAAATAGAAGAAACACATCCTCTTCACGAATGCAGTATGCCTCGTGCCCTCAGCAACAGTGTTTCTTAAGAGTTTTAACAGGTTGAGCGCTTTAAGGAGTGAACTTTAGTTCAAGGCTTGGTGCAAGATATGAGATATGCTTATAACCTGGAAGAGCAAATATAAAAACCATGCCTGCGCCCACTTTCACTCCTACTATCACTGCCTTTCCGCTGACAGCCGTTGTCGGTCAAGAAGCGATAAAATTAGCGTTGCTACTAGCAGCGGTCGATCCGGGTTTGGGAGGAGTTGCGATCGCCGGTCGTCGCGGTACGGCAAAATCTGTGATGGCGCGTGCTATCCACGCCTTACTTCCACCTATTGAAGTTGTTAAGGGTTCCATCAGCAACTGCGACCCCAACCACCCCGAAGAATGGGATGATAAGTTACTGGCAGAAGCTGGGGAGACTGTAGAAACAGAAATTATCCCCTCGCCTTTTGTGCAAATTCCCCTAGGAGTGACCGAAGACCGGCTTCTCGGTTCTGTGGATGTGGAAAAGTCGGTAAAGGAAGGGGACACTGTATTTCAGCCTGGGTTACTCGCTACAGCAAATCGGGGTGTGTTGTACGTAGACGAAATTAATTTATTAGATGACCAAATATCCAACCAGCTTTTAACAGTATTATCTGAGGGACGCAACCAAATTGAGCGGGAAGGCATTAGTTTTCAACATCCTTGCAAATCGCTGTTTATTGCCACCTACAACCCCGAAGAAGGTTCGCTGCGGGAGCATTTACTCGATAGAATAGCGATCGCTCTTTCTGCTGATGGTGTTTTAGGATTAGACCAAAGAGTCGAAGCAGTCGAACAAGCGATCGCTTATTCTCGTTCTCCCCAAGAATTTCTCCAACAGTATAACGAAGACATCGACGCCCTCAAAACCCAAATCATTCTGGCACGGGAATGGTTAAAAGAAGTTACCATCACCCACGACCAAATTGCCTATCTCGTAACTGAAGCAATTCGCGGTGGCGTCCAAGGACACCGCGCCGAATTATTTGCCGTGCGAGTTGCTAAAGCTGCTGCGGCTTTGGAAGGACGCACAACAGTAAATGCCGAAGATTTGCGCCGTGCTGTGGAGTTAGTAATTGTACCACGAGCAACAATAGTACAGACACAACCGCCCGAACAAACACCGCCACCACCACCGCCACCACCTCCCCCACCAGAAAATCAAGACGAGTCAGAACAAGAACAAGAGGAAGAAGAGGAACAGCAAGAAGAACAACAACAAGAACCACCCAGCATCCCCGAAGAATTTATCTTTGACCCTGAGGGGGTAATACTGGATGATAGCGTGCTTTATTTTGCTCAGATGGCTAAACGTCACGGGAAATCTGGCAGCCGCAATTTTATCCTTTCCGAAGACCGGGGGCGTTACATTAAGCCGATGTTGCCCAAAGGAAAAGTACGACGCATTGCCGTAGATGCCACACTCAGGGCGGCTGCTCCGTATCAAAAAGCACGTCGGGAGCGACATCCAGACAAAAAAGTCATAGTCGAACAGGGAGATGTTCGCGCTAAACGCTTGGTACGTAAAGCGGGGGCGTTGATAGTATTTGTTGTGGATGCTTCTGGGTCAATGGCGTTAAACCGGATGCAATCAGCCAAAGGTGCGGTAATGCAACTTTTGACCGAAGCATATCAAAACCGCGACCAAGTAGCTTTAATCCCCTTCCGGGGAGAACAAGCAGAGGTTTTATTGCCTCCGACCCGTTCCATAGCTTTAGCACGCAACCGTCTGGAAAGATTGCCATGTGGCGGGGGTTCACCACTAGCGCATGGTTTAACACAAGCCGTGCGCGTCGGGATGAATGCCCAAATGAGTGGAGATATTGGGCAAGTGGTGATTGTGGCAATAACCGATGGGCGAGGTAATATTCCCTTGGCGCGTTCTTTAGGAGAACCGCAAGAAGCGGGAGAAAAGCCGGATATCAAAGCAGAATTATTAAATATAGCCGCCAGAGTACGTGCTTTGGGTATGCAGTTGTTAGTGATTGATACAGAAAGCAAATTTGTTTCCACTGGGTTTGCCAAGGAGTTAGCAAAGACAGCGGTCGGCAAGTATTATCATTTGCCCAAAGCTACCGATAAAGCAATTGCAGCCATGACTAAAGGAGCGATCGCAGATATAAAATCTCGATAACAAGAGTTAGGAGTGAGGAATGAGGAGTGTAGACGCCCGGAGGGCGGCTTCCCGAAGGGTGGAGTTTTATACAAACTCATAACTCATAACTCATAACTCATAACTCATAACTCATAACTCATAACTTCTATGAGCCTGTTGCTACTAGTTGCAGGTAACACATTAAATCTTGAATTCCCTTTTGCAGATACCGCGTTACCGTCATGGGACTGGTACCAATTTTTTTCGCGGCGTCTTTGCGAGAAAGTTCTTTTAAATAAACCATTTCAACAGCCATGCGGGGCTTTTCTTCTAACAGATTAATCGCCCCTTGGAGTTGTTGACGTTCTTCTTCTTGTTGCTGCATAGCAGCGGAACGGGGACAAGGAAGCGCTTCACCTAAAGTTATTTGACAATCAACATAGTGAACTACAGTAGCATCTAAACTCAAAGGCATGCGGTTTTGAGCCGCCAATTTAGTTTCTTGCCATTCTTGTACTGATACTTGCAGTATATTGGCGACTTCCGAGTCTTTGGGAGGACGACCCAGAGAAACTGCCAATTCTTTGCGAACTTTTTGCCCTTCGTTGTATAGTTCTTGCCAGCGACGGGGAATCTTTAATAGAGTACTGCGATCGCGTAAAAAATGCAGCATCTCACCCCGAATATATGGCACGGCAAAAGAGCTAAAAGCGTATCCCTGACTGGGGTCAAACCGCTCAATTGCTCTTATTAAACCAAAGTAACCGATTTGCTCCAAATCTTCATAAGGTTCATTACATTGATGGCTAAATTTATGAGCCATCTTCCGTACTAAGCCAGTATGTAACTGTACAAGTTGATTGCGAAGTTTAATAGAAGGATTCTGGTGGTATAAGTACAATAACTCCATACCATCAGACCGCACAGAGGACTGACTTGCTGCCATAAAAAATCCTTTTTAGTAACTCCTTTTTCTGAAAAATGGAGTTGCGTAAATTTTCTTCAAAGCTGTAATTATTTTCCTTAGACAAGCGAGAATAAACCATTCGTCGTTTCACTGAACTTCTAGGGGGCCTCACTCCGCGTATCAGCATTTATACGGTTATCTTTTGCGCCCAACTCTGTTTTTGCTTCTTTTTTGCTGTCTTGGCAACAATTTAATGAGCGCATACTTTCATCTGTGGAACTTTTCAAGAAATGCAAACCCAAAATTTTAGTAGTCTGTCAAACCAATTTTTCTGGTTACACAGTCAACGCTTTTGCACTGATGAAAGCACTTTAATGCTTGCTACGAACATTTTTTTTAGTTTGGGACGACGCAAAAAAGAAAAGATGCGAAGAGTTGTTTTATATAGCAATTCTCACTTGCGTAAAATACAGATTATCGTAGGGGCACATTGCTGTGCCCCTACAACGTCCGCTATCGTGTGTTGCATTCATATGAGAACTGCTATAAATTCCTACTTCAGTCTTAACCTATTAGTACACCGGGCGCCCAAATAAGATAACCATTTGCATTAACATTAAAAGCTTAAGGAATAAGCATTTGCGCCTGAGCGCGGAGCGCTATTTTCAGGTACTAAGTGACACGCAAAAGCCTATTTTGTACTAGAATTTGTACTAAATTATTAGCGTCAAGTGAGCAAAACTATGCTGACACTATCAGAAATCAAACGCGAAGTCGAAAGGTTGTCACATTTCCTTCGCTATCTTTCCCTTGCACCTGTTCTTGCTGTTCTTTCGGTGTCAATTGCTTTTTCTACCTGGGCTATATTTAACAGAATTTTCCCAGATTTGCTCTTCCAGAAACCGGGTTTGTAAATAAACCCGGTTATGAACGCGTATATTAAGCTTCTTGTCCACTTTCACCTTTCATGACTGCAGAGGTAATCAAATGGGCAATACGAAGCGCTTTTGGTACATGACTTCGGTCTGTTAGACGCCCAAGTACTTGAGCGATCGCGCTGTGGAATTAGCACCAGATACCTGAAAATAAAATGGTGGATGTTCGTAGATATCACCCGCACGGCGGATAATCTCCAAACGCTGTTGCGGTTCTGAAACTCTTTGCATGGCTTGTTCTATTGCACGCAAGTCTGGCTGTTTTCGCATCACCGCTACACAAGGTGTTTTCAGTTGCTTGGCTAATAGCAAAAAATCTACAATATTTAACCCACCCATAGAAATGCCGTCCAGTAGTATTACGTGCAACTGCGGCAAAAATTTACTCTGAATGAGCATCTTACACAATACTTCTGTGGCATTCCAACCGTCGGGCTGGATTTCTCCCCAAAGCATACCTTCAAAGCGAGTACCGGCACACACAACACCCGCAACCGCTACAGGTTCACCAGAACCGCGAGTCAAGGGTGCATCATCAAATCTTCAATGTCCCCAATTGTGCGGTTAAGGCGCAGCAGTGCTTCGGTGTTCCATGTGGGTTATACGATGAAAGGATTTTAGATTTGAGATTTTGGATTGCAAAAGCGCGATCGCGTTACTATTTTCACAGAAGTTTGCAACAACTGTGATGGAAAAAGCTACGTTTGGGGCGGGTTGTTTCTGGGGTGTAGAGGCTGGGTTTCGCAAAGTTAAGGGCGTTATTTCCACCTCGGTAGGATACATGGGCGGACATTTTGAAAATCCATGCTATTTAGATGTGGTGTCTCGAATTACGGGACACGCAGAAGTGGCGCAGGTGGAATATGACCCCTCTGTAGTCACCTACGATGAGTTGTTGGCTGTATTTTGGGATATTCACGACCCTACTAGCTTAAATCGCCAGGGACCAGACAGAGGGGAACAATACAGGTCTGTAATTTTCTACCACACACCCCAACAGGAAGCAACAGCAAGAGACTCTAAGCAAAAGTTGCTCTTTGCTGGTAAATATGACAAAAATATTGTGACTGAAATTAAACCAGCTTCTAGCTATTGGTTAGCTTCAGAGGAACATCAGCAGTATTTCGAGAAGAAAGGACGACGTTGAGAGCCGCCCAGCCGCCCAGCCGCCCAGCCGCCCAGTTAGGAGTTATGAATTAATTTATATCTTGCATCTGTGTCATCAACCGCTACGGGGTTATAAACACCACAGCGAGTAGCACGCATTCCTCTCAAAAGGACTAGACGCAATACTAATACCAATTCGCCCTCATTCGGACACTGTTACCTGTATCGCGAATATCATAAGCAATGTAACCGCCAAGAATCTCGTCACCGGACTTGCCGGCACGCTGTCCTAACACCAAGTTTCCGCCCATTGTCGAGTCTGTCAACCACAGCAAGCGTCCTTCCAAGAAGGTCAAACTATTGCCCGGATTCTGAATGATGGGAACAAAACCCTCAATACTAAAATATGGTTCTTCATAACCAGCGCCTTGAGTGGTAAAGCTACCGCCAAAACGGGGACTTTCTGGTTTGATATCGGCTGTTTGAGCGTTAACTGGAGAAATTAATGTTATATAAAACACTAATACAAAAGCACCTTGGCGGATATTTTCATCGGAAGGGTTGACTAAATACTGCATTATTATTACATCCAATACCTATAACAACAATAATAGTACTATACTATACTAGTAGTGTTACTAGTATGATTTAACACAGTAAGATTACTGCTAAAGTCTTTTGGTCAACTACAGTTAAAATCAGAAAGGTAAATAAAGAGCAAATTGCCTAAAATCCAAAGCGCTCTATCTTTAAAAAGCACTATGGACGTATTAGAACTAAAACGCGAAATCGAAACGTTGTCTGGTCGCCTGGGTAAAACCCAGGACTATCTTTGACATCCCTGCACTGAAAGCAAAAATTCACGACCTGGAACAAATATCAGCCCAGCCAGAGTTTTGGGATGACCAACCCACAGCCCAAAAGACGCTGCAACAACTCAATGAACTTAAAGACCACCTACAGCAATATCACCAGTGGCACGCCAATTTGGATGATACTCGGGCTGTTGTTGAGCTTTTGGAGTTGGAAACTGACCAGGGACTGCTGCAAGAAGCCGAATCTACTATTACCAAGCTAAATCGCGAACTCGACCAATGGGAGTTACAACAGTTACTTTCCGGTCCCTACGACCAAGAAGGGGCGTTGCTGACGATTAATGCTGGTGCTGGTGGTACAGATGCCCAAGACTGGGCCCAAATGCTGCTGCGGATGTATACCCGTTGGGCAGAAAGGCAAGGCTATAAGGTCAAACTAACCGATGAGTCTGAGGGTGATGAGGCGGGAATCAAATCGGCAACCTTGGAAATTACCGGTCGTTATGCTTATGGCTACTTGCGGTCTGAAACAGGCACCCATCGCTTAGTGCGAATTTCACCCTTTAATGCTAATGGCAAGCGGCAAACTAGTTTTGCTGGGGTGGAAGTGATGCCGCAGCTAGATAATAACGTGCAGTTGGAAATTCCAGAGAAGGATTTGGAAATTACCACAACCAGATCTGGAGGTAAAGGCGGGCAAAATGTCAACAAAGTTGAAACTGCAGTGCGAGTTGTTCACCTTCCCACAGGTATTGCAGTGCGTTGTACAGAAGAGCGATCGCAATTGCAAAATAAGGAGAAAGCCCTCGCCCGCCTCAAAGCCAAGCTGTTAGTTATCGCCGAAGAACAACACGCCCAAGAAATTGCCCAAATTCGCGGTGATATCGCCGAAGCTTCTTGGGGCAACCAAATCCGTAACTACGTATTTCACCCTTACCAAATGGTAAAAGATTTGCGTACTAATGCGGAAACAACAGCGATCGCCGATGTCATGAATGGCGAACTCGACCAGTTTATCCAAGCCTATCTGCGGCAGGAAAACCAACTGGTGGAAAGCGCTTCTGCTTAATAAAGTTAGGAGTGATGAGTTATGAGTGATGAGTAAAAATCATAACTGGGCGCCTGGGCGGCTGGGCGCCTCCCAAATCCGAAATTGCCATTCTGGCAACTCTATCTTAAACAAACTGTTACATTGATATAGGAGTTTGCGATCAAATCATCATCATGAGTAATTCTCCCTCAACTGAACCGAAGCCTCCAAGCTACGTCAAACTCGCTATGCGAAACATGGTGCGCAAGGGTGGCACTTCTTTTAAACATTTTGCGCTAACTGCTGTCGGGCTGTTAGCTGTCCTCGTGGGTCTGGCTTACTTGACTCACTAACCGGACAATTTTGGTTAACAGTCAAATCCTTTCATCCAAAATCCTTTCATCCAAAATCAAATAAGCGATCGCGTAGGAGATTTTTTTGAGTAAGTGCGCTTTTGTACTATATGTGCAAAATTCTATTGACGAGTCGTCCCCAGGCGAAGCTGTAAGTTTGGGGTATGCCCAAATTTCTGATGAAACTTGGGAAAATTGGTTTAATCGCTGGTTAGAAATATTACACCCCAATCTTCCGCCAGCGCCAAGTTACGAAATCGGACTGCGTTTTACAGACGATACAGAAATTCAAACGCTGAATGCCCAGTATCGTCACCAAAACAAGCCAACAGACGTTTTATCTTTCGCGGCATTAGAGGCAGACTTTCCCCAAAATGAGGAAATGCTTGCCTCTGTGCCTTTATATTTAGGTGATATTGTTGTATCTCTAGATACAGCTAATCGCCAAGCTCAACAGCAAGAACATAGTTTGGAAACTGAATTAGCTTGGTTAGCTGCTCACGGCTTACTGCATCTTTTGGGGTGGGATCATCCGGATGAAGAAACAGAAATGCGAATGTTAAAGCAGCAGGTAATATTACTGAAGTCAATTGGTATATCTATTGACTTAGAATCACAATGGCTTGTGTCTCCGTAAATGTTAAAGTTTAATTGTGTTTTTATAATACTTCTGTAGAAAATTGTCTGAAAGTTGATTGCATCATTAAAATCGGCAGATAATCCCAGTTAACCGAGGTAAGCTGTATTTTTATGCCTATGTCCCAACAAATTTCGCCTCCGCCAACCCCACCGCACTTAGAAACGCTTGTGACTCAAGAACGGGTACTTTCGTGGAAAGTTGCTTCTAATTTATTTATTAGTTTTAAATATGCCTGGGCTGGAATCAGTTACGCATTTAAAACTCAACGCAATTTTCGCATTCATGTATGTGTTTGCACTTTGGCAATTAGCTTAAGTCTTTTTTTGCACCTGAAGCCGGTGGAAATTGCTGTAATTGGCATCACTAGCGGTTTAGTTTTGGCGTTAGAGTTACTGAATACGGCGATCGAGTCGTTGGTTGACTTAACTGTCAAACAGACCTACCACGAACTGGCAAAAATTGCCAAAGACTGTGCGGCTGGTGCTGTACTTGTCTCTGCTTTGGTGGCTGTATTGGTAGCTTGTACTCTCCTGCTACCTCCCTTGTTTGTTTTAATTATGTCGGCAATTCAGTCTTGAGTAATGAAGTGCTGATGTGACTGCAACGTCGGTTTGCACAATTCAAAATCTAAAATCCAAAATTTCAAATGGTTTGAGTTTTGAGAATTGGGCGCGATTTATCGTGTCTGGATTAAGATGACATTTACAGCGATTAAAATCTGGTGACAATCAAACAAAATGGTATGAGTGGAACTTACCAGGAATCTAATCGCCGTGCTTATAGTCATCGACAATTACGACAGCTTTACTTATAACTTGGTGCAGTATCTGGGAGAGTTGGCGTCAGAGTTTCCAGTGGCTGCTGATATTAAGGTTTTTCGGAACGATAAGATATCTCTAGATGAGATTCAAGCATTAAAGCCAGATGGGATAGTAATTTCTCCCGGTCCTGGGCGTCCGGAAGATGCGGGAATTTCCCTAAATTTAATTGAACAGTTGGGACCAAGCTTGCCGATTTTAGGGGTGTGCTTGGGGCATCAAAGTATCGGTCAAGTGTTCGGTGGTAAAATTGTCTCTGCCCCAAATTTGATGCATGGCAAAACTTCTCAAGTGTCTCATACTGGGGTGGGAGTTTTTCAGGGATTAGAGAATCCGATGACCGCAACCCGGTATCATAGTTTGGTGATTGACCGCGATACGTGCCCGGACGTGTTGGAAATCACGGCTTGGGTGGAAGATGGAACAATTATGGGAGTAAGACATCGGAACTATCCTCACATTGAAGGCGTCCAGTTTCACCCAGAAAGCGTCCTGACTTCTTCAGGAAAGCAGTTGCTGCGTAACTTTCTGGAAAAATTACAGTCGAGAGAGTAATTGATGAAACGACGACAGTTGATGGGCTACGCGGGGGCGGGGTTGGTAACTGCGTTGGTTACTAACTTGGCTTCTGGATTTAAAGCAACCGCCCAATCTAGCGGTTCACTATCAGTTCGGTGGTTGGGTCATACTTGCTTTCTGTTTACTGGTGGTGGTGCGAGAATTCTTGTAAATCCTTTTCGGGCGGTTGGCTGTACTGCTGGGTATCGTCCGCCAAAAGTTGTAGCAGATTTGGTGCTGATTAGCAGTCAATTGCTTGATGAAGGTGCGGTGGACGAACTACGGGGGAATCCGAAGTTAATTTACGAACCGGGAGTTTACGAGTTCCAAGGTATGAAGTTCCAAGGAATTGCGATAGAACACGATCGCCAAGGTGGTAAGCGATTTGGCATGAATACCGCTTGGAGCTGGAAGCAAGGTGGAATTAATCTTCTACACTTAGGTGGGGCTGCTGCACCGATTTCGATTGAGCAAAAAATCCTCATGGGGCGTCCTGATGTGGCGTTTATCCCTGTAGGAGGCGGTGCTAAAGCCTACAATGCTGAGGAAGCCAAGCAGGCGGTGCAAATTCTCAGTCCTAAGTTGGTGGTTCCGACTCATTACCGTACCCAGGCGGCTGATACTGCTGCGTGCGATATTTCTCCTGTGGATGAATTTTTGACGTTGATGCAGGGGATGACTGTGCGTCGCAGTAATGGTGACACTATTACTGTTAATTCTGGTAGTTTACCAGAGAGTGGCGCGATTCAGGTGTTTAGTTACAAATTTTAAGGTTATTGTAGGGCAGGCGATCGCCTGTCCTAATGCTGCCCACCCCACAAAGTTATGTTGGCAAAACAAGCTAAACTTCACATTAGCAGCCACAAAGACTAGGGGCTAGAAGCTGTTAGCTGATTTCTGGGCAAAGCTACCCATTGCTTCCCGTTTGTCCAGACTCTTCAATTAACTGCTCAACAAACTCTCTAAGCCGTTCCTTCCAGTTGGGGACGGCTTTTAGTTTTTCTCTCACACCTTCTTTGACGTTAAAACAAACCGGAGTGCGATCCATTGGTTCATCGCCTAATGGTCTAGCACCTTTTTTGTGTCCTTTTGAAAAAGGCATTGCCATTTACTTTGTATATTACTATATTAATATTTAACATACAAGTAGAGGAGGAATCAATGCCTTCCCTAACTTACATCAAAGGATTGCCAACACCAGCAAATGAGCTAAATGAGATTGGCTTTACTGATTTTGAAATGTTCCTAGAAGCCTTTGCGCCCATCTTTCGAGATGCCGCAATTGAGACGGTGAATTACTTGCTGTCTAGCGACTCGTTCAACAAATCCAATTGGAACAGTTATTTACAGAAGACTTACCAGATCAGCAAGCGTCATGCGAACGGCGTGATTGCTTACGCAAAAGGCAAGGTTGATGGGGCAAAGGAACACCGAGAACGGCATATCAAGGCGCTAGAAGGGAAGGCAAAATCGATTGAACAATGGTTGAAAAAGGCAGAGCGCAAACTGAAATTAGCCCGGAAGTTTTACGCCAAAAAGAACTGGCAAAACTCTAAAACTGGGTGCAATTTTCCTCTGTCATGTTCTCTGCAATTTAGGGATACCAACTGGCAAAATCTCAAATTTCAGATTCACCATAAAAAGCGGAAGTTAAACCTTCTTCGCAAGAAAATTGAACACCTGAAAGTTAAGCCTATCAAGGTGTCCATCTCTTGTGGGCAGGTTTTTATTGTCGGTTCAAAAGATGAAAGCTTCGGAAATCAAACGGCTCAATGGGACGGAAATACGCTTAAGTTTCGCGTTCCAGGTTGCTTAGAGTCTCGTTTTGGTAAGTACGTTTTTTCTCAGATTGGCAACTTTGACCGCAATATCAACCGACTGCCTGAAACAGGTTCTAAGACTTGGCATCTGTTCAAAAAGAATGGTAAATGGAACGTTGCGGTTCAATTTACTCCATCAGAGGTGAAGCGCCAATCAAAAGATTGTGCTTACGGTTGTATCGGAATCGATATGAACCCCGGTTCAATTGGTTGGAGCTATGTTGATACTGAAGGCAACCTGAAAGCACATGGTCAAATCCCGCTAGAAATGGGACTTCCCAACGGTAAGCAACAGGCTCAGATTGTTGATGCTTGCCTTTGGTTGGCTAACCTTGCAATCGGTTTCCAGTGCCCAATTGTTTGTGAAGAATTAGATTTTTCAGATCAGAAGGAGCGTCTAGGTGAGCAAGGTAAAAAGTATGCCCGAATGCTTTCTGGGTGGGCTTACAACAAATTTTTCAAACAATTAGGTTCAATCCTGTCTAATCGTGGGATTGAGCTAATTACGGTCAACCCTGCTTGTTCCAGCATCATTGGATTAGTGAAATACATGAAAATGTACGGACTTGCCAGTGATGAAGCGGCTGCACTGGTGATAGCCCGTCGTGGTATGAGATTAGCTGAAAAAATTCCTGACTCCATAACCGCCTATGCTTCAGTGAATGAAGCAAAGCACGTAGGTCGTCAGTGGAACCAACTCAATAAACAGATCAAGCGTTCCGGTAAAATCAATCGTAGGCACGATTATTTTACCGTTTCTAACTGGAGTTTCCTAGCCAACCTCGAAACTGAGGAAGCGTAAGCACTAGGAAAGAACGTTTGGCACTTACACCGCACAGTGCATGTTAGACAGAAATAACCAGATGTGGGTAGATCTGTTCATACATTTAGAAGCGGTAAAAATGCAAATCAAAGATATGACAGTTGATGAACTAAAAGCGTTGATTCGGGAAACTGTTGAAGAAACCCTAGAGGACTTTTTCGGCGATCCTGACGAAGGTAAAGAAGTGCAACAATTGCTGGAATCATTGAAGCGAAGAAAAGCAGGTGTTCGCGGTATTCCGGCGGAGGAAGTTTATAAGAAACTCGGCTTGAATTCGCAATGACTTACTCTGTTGAGTATGAATCAGAAGCTCTTGTGAGCTTAGAAAGACTTACTCCAATTGTACGCGATCGCATTGTTAATAAAATCAATTGGTTGGCTGAAAACTTTGAGCTGATTACCCCTTAGCCTTTAACAGCGGATTTAGCAGGTTCAGCTACAGTGGGTAAACTACCCGCACTGAACCGAAGCGGTTACAGTGTGGGCTTTTAGTAGCCCTGAAGAGATGATACGTTATGGTTTCTGGTCTGGGCAAGGCGAAATGCCTCAAGATCCAGCAGATGAAATTCGCCGTGAAGGAGAAATTCGGCGAGAATTGAATGCGCTGCGACAAGAAAGTCGAAAATTACACGATGAACAGCAACTCAAAAAGCGTTTACTCAAACAACGTCTGGAAGAGTCGCGACGCAAGCGTCAGGAAAATAAGGAACGTCGAGAAAGGGAACGTGCCCCACTACATCCGCTTCAAAATGCCGAAAAAGACAGGGGGAGAAAGGATAATTTCTGCGCCTATGCCTAGTTTAAAACAGGCGCAGCATTGGATTTTGGCGAATATTCTCGAAAAATTAGAACTTCACGACGCCGCACATAATTTTCGGCGGGAAAGTTCCATTGTCACCAACGCCACACCCCATGTTGGTGCTGATGTCGTTATCAATTTTGACCTTAGGACTTACGCAACTTCGACTACAAGCGCCTTATTCTTGCGTAGCGATAATTCATGAATTATCGCTACAGTAGTTATGTTTTGCTTCTGTCCTGGACCTAAAAGACTTTTTCCCTTCTATATCTTATAAACGTGTCAAAGGACTTTTCCATTCCTTCGGCTATTGGGAAGCAGCAGCGACGATTTTTGCCTTATTATCTACCATCGCAGAAGTTGAAAAAGTTGAACTTGATGGCAAAACTTATTACGTTGCATTGGGGGAAAGATACCTTCCCCAAGGTTCGCCAGCAAGTCCCGCAATTACCAACCTTCTGTGTCGCCGCTTAGACCGACGTTTAACAGCAATGGCAGAAAAATTAGGTTTTACTTACACTCGCTACGCCGACGACCCTACTTTAGCTGCTGGAGACAGTCTGCGTCATATATGCAATATTCTGAAACGCACAGAATCAATTGTTACTCACGAAGGTTTTAGGATCAACGCAGAGAAAACCAGAATTTTGCGAAAATCACGCCAGCAGGAAGTTACGGGAGTTGTGGTCAACGCTAAACCCAATGTTTCTAATAAGACATTGAAACGCTTTCGCGCTACTTTGTATCAAATTGAAAAAGACGGTTTAGAAGGTAAACACTGGGGAAATTCTCCCGATATCATCGCAGCTATTCAAGGATTTGCCAATTTTGTAGCAATGCTAAATCCCCAAAAAGGTGCAGATTTTCAACAGCAGGTGCAACGAATTAAACAGAAATATCTCTGCAGGAGTTAGAAACACTGCCATTCTCGGGGTGCTGTTGTTATATAATCTCCAGTTGCAGTGGTATTATTCATTAGCCAAACTGCGTTTTCACCAGTTGTGTTATTGTGCCAGAAGATATCGGTCTTGCCATCGTTGTTAAAATCGCCGATGCTAGGTTTCCAAGATGGGTTATTTTTCGGTAGAAAAGTAGATGTGGTCACGTTTGTGCCATCCATCAGCCAAGCGGTGCTTTCAGCGGTTGTGTCATTGCGCCAGAAGATGTCGGTTTTGCCATCGCCGTTAAAGTCACCGATGAGAGGTCTCCAAGCTGTGTCCATTTTCGACAAGTTACCCCCAAAGATAAGGGTACCATTCATCAGCCACATCGAGTTTTCACCGGTTATACTATTGCGCCAGAGAATATCTGTTCTGGAATCGCCGTTGAAATCGCCAGATATAAAATCCCAGGATGAGTCCACTTTCGATAACTCATAGGTATTTGCTTTAGTGCCATCTATAAACGAAACGGCATTTTCACCGGTTGTTTTATTTCGCCAGAAGAGGTCAGTTTTGCGATCGCCATTAAAGTCAACAATACTATAAGTCCAGGATGAGTTAACTGTTGGCAGAAAAGCAGATGTGGTAATGTTTGTCCCATCCATCAGCCAAACGGCATTTTCACCGGTTGTCTGATTGCGCCAGAAAACGTCGCTTCTACCATCACTGTTAAAATCGGCAATATCAAAAGTCCAATTTGAGTCAATTGGCTGCACAGTAGTTTCACTGCCAATTCTTGTGCCATCCATCAACCAAATCATGTTCGTACCGGTTGCTTGGTTGCGCCAGAAGAGGTCGGTTTTGCCATCGCGGTTAAAATCAGCAATGTCAAAGTTCCAATTTGAGTCCAATTTTGATAGACTACCCGTATTCCCAACTTTTGTGCCATCCATCAACCAAACGGCTGTTTCACCTGTTTGAGTGTTACGCCAAAATTTGTCAGTTTTACCATCGCCGTTGAAATCGGCAAGAATCGCCGGACTCTTGAATATAGGATTGGAACTTTGTGCCGTCGCTTCCGACTGCAGCGACGGTTCATCACCTAAAGATGCTGAGGAACTTCCAAGGGGAAAAGAAGTATTTAAATTACCCTTGTCTCCAAGATTTAATGAACTTTGGTTGAGTTTTACCGCTGTACTGTCTGTAGAAAAACTTAAGGGATTTTTCGATTCAAACATAGTTTTTGTTCGTTACTACTGCTCATAAATTTTGTAATATATTTTGGCCATTTTTTCTGTAACTCAATAACATTTTTGGTTTGGTACAATGTCCACAATATATCATTTATCGGGGGCATAATATGGGATAATATCTACTAAATAAATCTGGAAAACATCAATTTGCAAACCATTAAAATAATTCTTGGAGGACTGCAAAAAAATTGCTTCTTCCAAGGTGAATTAGGAAGGTTGGAAGAAAGGATGAAGGATGAAGGATGAAGGATGAAAGGTGAAGGATGAAGGATGAAGTAAGAAACAAAGCGGATACCAGCCGGAACTTCCGTGGTGTCTTAACTTCATCCTTCGGTTAACTCTAAAGCGCGGATAGGTAGCCCTGGTTTTATTTTCATCCCCTACAATTACCGTGCAATACCCGCCACAAATCAAAATGCATTAATATCAAGTCCGATTTATTACCCATAATTCAATCGTTAATAGTTCATCGCTATGCAAGCGTTATTAACCATGAACTATTAACAATTAACAATTAACAGCCTTTCTCAGACATTATGGATATTCACCAGGACATGATATAACTACAGATTACAATCCGACAACCTCGACATGGTTCATTGTTCATGGTTCATTGTTCATGGTTCATGGATTTGCGATTATTAACTACTAACCACTAACTACTAACCACTAACCATGATTAGAAAGTGTACCATTCCTTAGGAACGGTATTGATAGGAGCTTCAGTTGCTTGTGTACCATTCATCTGCCATATGCTGTTTTCGCCGGTTTCGTAATTGCGCCAGAAGATGTCAGTTTTGCCATCACCGTTGTAATCGCCCAAGCTAACTTTTGAACTTGGGTTATTTTTTTGTAGAATAGCTTCAGTGGCGACTTGTGTACCATTCATCAGCCATGCGGTGTTCTCACCAGTGCTTTCATTGTGCCATAGGATGTCGGTCTTGCCATCGCCGTTGAAATCGCCTATGTTAGATTTCCAGGATGAGCCAAGTGTAGGTAGGACACCTTCATTAACAATGATGCCATTTATCTGCCAAATTTTGTTTTCACCGGTTTGAGTATTGCGCCAGAGAATGTCGCTACTCAAATCGCCGTTAAAGTCGCCAACGGTGTAATCCCAGGATGGGTCAACTTTTTGTAGAGAAATCTTAGTTGCGTTTGTACCATTCATAAACCAAACGCTATTCTCACCGGTGGCTTTATTGCGCCAGAATACGTCGGTTTTGCCATTACTGTCAAAATCGACCATTGTCGGCGTCAAGGATGGGTCAGTTTTGTCTAAAGCTTTTCCATCGGCAATTTTGGTACCATCCATCTGCCAAATGACATTTTCACCTGTTTGAGTATTGTGCCAGAAGATGTCGGTTTTGCGATCGCCATTAAAATCACCAATGCTTGAAGTCCAAGCTGGATCGGTTTTATATAGAGAAACCGCACTAGCAATTTGGGCTCCATTCATTAACGCAACGGTATTCTCGCCCGTTTTCTTATTTTGTAAGAAGAAGTCGGTTTTACCATCGCCGTTGAAATCAGCAATTTTGTAACTCCAGGAGGATAGATCGTAGTTACCCAGAGAAGCCCCACTGGCGATTTTTGCGCCATCCATCAACCAAACTACAATCTCACCAGTTTGAGAATTAGCCCAAACTTTGTCGGCTTTACCATCACCGTTGAAATCGGGAATTATCGCCGCATTATTCAAGTAAGGATTGGGATTGGGGTTTGCTTTGATTCCCAATTGAGGTTGTGCTAACGGTTCAGCAGATTGTACTTCTACTGATGATGATGAGGATTTCCAAGGAGACAAATCAGTATTTAAATTACTTAAATCATTACCGTAGGATGCCAATGAAGTTATTTTTTGCAGAGAGTCCGATGCCCAACTAGCTGTATCCAAAGACAGCCCTGAAGGATTTGTACGTTCAAACATGATTTATTTTTATGACTGGTTGTCTTAAATCTTTTACCTGTTTTTGATGAAAGTTTACAAGTGTTATCTGATAACTTTTTGAGTTACTTAATTTTTTTTTAATTATTGAATTTTTTCGAGATTATCTCTTGTTGTCAAATATCTTGTTGAAAAAATATCATTTATTAGATAATAAAAATGTCAGCTTGAAACTATATTGCCTGCATGTCATGCTTTCTAGATAAATTTATAGATTTGTCAAATGCTTTATTGCAAAAGCTTTAAAAATTAGATATTGCACCATTAGCAATAAGCCTAAATTTGTGAAAACGCTTAGAGACGCCAAGTTTCGCGTCTCTACGATACAATCTTGTAAAGGGAAATTTTCCCGATTTTTAGAAGAAATTTAATACACAAGTCATCTTGTTGACTTTTCTGTTTGGCGGGAAATCTTCCATTTGCTAGATGGAAGCTCAACGAAATAGTAGGTTGCAGATGCTAAGAAAATTGATAAAATTAATGTAGCTGTGAATCTGGCATAAAAAGCTTCAATGGGAATTTCAGATGTAAATATTGGTTTCATCTTTTCTATGATTGGCTGATGCCAAATGTACACCCCATAGGATAAGTTTCCAAATACTTCTAAAATTCTGATCGGATTTATTAAAATCGAGCTAAATGATAATTTTTCGTTTTTTGTGAAGCAATAATAAGAGTCTTTTTCAAATACCCAGATAAAGAAAGATGTAATCAATGCGGTTACTACTGGCAAAATAAAGATTGTTGTAGTTGTTCTTAATCCTGAGCCTGCACGTTCTTTTAAACTCCATAGTTCTTGATTGTATATATGATGGGCTGTGAAGAAATACATTATCACGATGAGAATGACAGCAATCTGCTTTTTGAATAAAGTCGGAATTTTTAGTCTTTTAAGAATTTTTGGCTGATAAATTTGATATTGATGCTGCAACCAAGCATTGACTAAAAAACCGCATAAAAATAAATCGAAATTTGTAATCAGGGGTGCATACCAATATTTGAATGCATAAGAAAATTTCTCACTCATTTCGCTTCTAAAGGTTATCCAAAAGAAGCTGCGAATAATCAAAGTTAAAATAATTATCGAACCACCTGCCAATAAAACTTGTTTTTTATTCGATAATTTATCTTGAAAGAAGCTGTATATAAAAGGAATAACCAGATAAAATTGAACTTCTGTTGAAAGCGACCAAAATACACCGTTGAAATTTAAGCTTGATTGCAATTGCGGTGAACCATCATAGGTAAATGTACATACCCTGATTAAATAACCCCAGTTTTCCGTTTTTAACCAATCTGGATAAACTAATACAGTCAAAATTAAAACTGCAAAATAATAAAGGGGAAAAATCCTGATAGCACGATTTCGCCAAAAGTTTATCGTTCCTGATACATTAGGATTGTATCGTTTGGTATAAAACACTTTTCCTATTAGGTAGCCAGATAATACAAAAAAAATCCAAACGGCTACCATACCATGACTAAATATTAACCAACTTAGGTCATGACCTTTATAAATAATTGCATCTCTAGGCGGTTCGCAATGAAAAATTACTACCATGAAACATGCAAAGCCACGCAAAGCAAGTAGCGCATCTAAACGGTTATTATTTGTCATAAATTTTAGAACTATGAATTAACTGTTCGCTTTAGAACAATGATTTTTTTCGCCCCAATAAGTAAAAGTAGTAACTACTGATAACGTTGTTGTATATGCAACGTGGAGTTACTTAAATTTAATTAGAATTACGCAGTTTTAATCGAATCTCTGGTATTTCAGACGTTGTAGATCCCACCAGCCCCCGCATTCATTGGGGGGCTTTGCGTAAGTTCTAGTTAAGATATGTAGGTAGATACAAATTGAGACCCATAGGTAAATCAATTAAAAATTAATCAAACCTAGTTGTGTTGCCAGATTGGCAAAAAAAAGAATAATTTATATATCGAGGTTTGACTAAAGAAGTCTGAAGTGTAAAGGATGAAGGAGAAAGTGGAGACAAATTTGTTACATGCCTTGCACGGTAATAAAGCAAGCTTCGGTGGGGAGGAAAATTCACTTAGCACATTTGCCTCTTAAGCGTGGGCGAAAAAATCTGACTTATTTTTTCGATATTCATACCTCATCCCTTTATGGTGGGGTAATTTCATCCTTCATCCTTCATCCTTCATCCTTCAGTTGATACCCACACACTTATCACGAGAATTTGAAAAATAAAGTAACTATGCAAGCAGAATATAGACAGCGCCGCGAACAACTCATGTCAAAAATTGGTAACGGGACGGCGATTTTTCGCAGTGCGCCAATGGCGGTGATGCACAATGATGTGGAATATGCATACCGCCAAGATAGTGATTTCTTTTACCTGACGGGGTTTAACGAAGCGGATGCTGTGGCTGTTTTAGCACCCCATCACCAAGAACACCGTTTTATCCTATTTGTCCAACCTAAGGATAGGGAGAAAGAGGTTTGGAGTGGTTATCGCTGCGGGGTGGATGCGGCTAAACAAGTTTACGGGGCGGATGAAGCTTACCCGATCGCCGAATTGAATGAAAAGTTACCGCAGTATTTGGAAAAAGCCGATCGCATTTATTATCACCTCGGACGCGATCGCTCTTTCAACGATACTATCCTCAAACATTACCAAAGTTTGCTGCGAACTTATCCCAAACGCGGTACCGGACCAATTGCAATTGCAGATACTGCTCCAGTTCTGCACAGCATGAGATTGGTAAAAAGTCAAGCAGAATTGGAATTGATGCGTCAGGCTGCGGATATTGCAGTTGAGGCGCACAATCACGCGATGAATTTTACGCAACCAGGGCGTTACGAGTACGAAATTCAGTCGGAAATCGAATACATCTTCAAAAAGCGGGGTGCGATGGGTCCGGCTTATCCTTCGATTGTGGCTTCTGGGGCGAATGCGTGTGTACTGCACTACATCGAAAATCATCGCCAGATGCAGGATAACGAATTGCTGTTGATTGATGCTGGTTGTGCGTATGGTTATTACAACTCTGATATTACCCGGACATTTCCGGTGGGGGGGAAATTTACGCCAGAACAGAAAGCATTGTATGAGATTGTATTAGAAGCGCAAAAACAGGCGATCGCGCAAGTGCAACCGGGCAATGCTTACAAATTAATTCATGATACAGCAGTGCGGGTCCTTACTGAAGGTTTGGTGGAATTGGGTATTCTCAAAGGTGAAATTGACAAGTTAATTGAAGAAGAGAAATATAAACCACTTTACATGCACCGCACCGGACATTGGTTGGGTTTGGATGTTCATGATGTGGGTGTTTATCAGCACGGTGAAAATCCGCAAATTTTACAACCAGGTCAAGTTACTACAGTAGAACCGGGATTGTATATTGTACCTGACACCAAATTAGCAGAAGACCAACCGGAAATTGACCCCCGTTGGATTGGTATTGGTATTCGCATTGAGGATGATGTGTTAGTTACAAGTACAGGAAATGAAGTGTTAACTGCGGGAGTTCCCAAAGCAGTTGATGAAGTGGAAAGATAAAAACTGGTAATATCATGCCTGTTTAATTACCCGCAAATTCTAAAGAACCCTTCCCCGCTTGCGGGGAAGGGTGCAGTCAACGTCGGAATTCTGAACATCACCGATGTATTTAATTTAACCGAGGCGCAGATGTCTACACTTTTGGCACTGGGAACAATTGCACATTCCAATGAGGGTGGATAATGTGGGTTATATATATATATTTAGTTATAAATGTGCTGTTCAAAACATTCTAACTTCAGGAATAACGCCTTTCTTACTCCAGATAGTTATATTAGCCTGACAAGTTTGTTAGTCTAAAAATATCGAAAGTCCCGTTGTCATAACATCATGCATTTGTAATTAGGGTGCGGTAGTTCTGAAATAATTTAATTACATTCAAAAAAGTTAATACATAACTACCCTCTACCTTACTAAAGGACAATAACTGTCACGATATCTCAATTAATCAATGGAGTAAAACTATGAATATTATTGCTTGGGTCGTGTTAGGTCTGCTTGCAGGTGCTATCGCCAAGGCGATTTATCCTGGTTACCAAGGAGGCAGTATTCTTGCTACCATACTCTTGGGAATTGTCGGCGCTTTTATTGGTGGCACATTGGTTAACTTTTTGCAAACTGGAAGTTTAGCAATTACTTCTACAGCTTTCTCGCTTCCTGGTTTGTTTGTAGCAGTATTAGGTGCAATTATTGCTATTTTCTTGTACTACAAGTTCGCCCGTAGAGCATACTAATTGTATTGTTGTTTTAGGACAATGACAATAACCTCTGTCCATGCAGAGGTTATTTATTGTAAATTAATTCATCCTCACATATAAATCATGTAGAGACGCAAAATTACGCGTCTCTACAACAAAGATATGTTTGATTTTTAAAGACAATAATCCCAAATTCAAAATGGTATGGCGCTTGATTTCAACAATAGAAATTAACCGCAGCGTTCTACATTTTCAACTTCAGGTAATTTCCCCGAACGGAATTGAGTAACACGCTTACCATCAGTCTCAAAAACGATGCGATAGTTTTGATCGGCGCGGTCTTTTGGGATTAATGTTAAGTAATGTCCACCTTGGGTGTATTTATGGGGAGTAACTTGAATTTGTCCTGGATATAGCGATTTAATCTGCGCTTCGGTATCGCCAATTTTTGCACCTTTGACGGTAGTGATGCGGCTATTTTTCATAATATCTACTCTAGCAATGCGACCGTCTTGTAACATCATTTCAACACCCCTCGGTGCGCCTTGTGGCTTAACATAAAAGCAGCCGGCATTGCTAATAGGAGTGCCACTGAGTGAAACTAACTTAGTACCCGCAGCTTTTGTGGCTTCGGGAACAGTCATCCCAATTCGCACTGGTCCAATACCGTTAACAGTTACTTTTGATTGATTTGTTAGGTTCGCCTGTGCAAAAACCGTCCCGACAGTCAGAGAAGAAACCGCCAGTGTTCCGGTTAACAAAGTCAATAATTTAGTTTTGCTATTCATTTAGAATATTTTTTTGTATTTGACAATCACAAGATATCCCTGACAAACAAAGTTCGCCTTCACCCTATTCAGCTAATTTGTTACTACCTTGATGATTCACCTTATAGCATGAAGGCAAAAAAGTTCCCAGTTTTTCTATTTTTATGATGCCGTAAATTCGGCGATGACTTCAATCAAACCGATAATATTTTGATTGAATTCAGCCAAATCTTCTGCTGGTATCCAATATTCTTGATGCATGGAAGCACCAACGGTTTTTATTGAATAACGCTGCAAAAATTTCGCCTGCACTTGAAAGCGTGTTACATAACCAATACCTGAATCATCTGTTGCTGCATTCCAATCGCGGGCAATTTGTGCTGCGTATTCTTCATTCAATACTGGGTAAAAAATCGGTTGTTCTGGTAATCGAGGCGGAAATTCTCGATACCCACTTTCACGAATCAACGCCAGTTCATTTGTTCCCGTAGGGCGAAACAGGGTAATTGTTGACTCATCCCAGTTGGGTAAGGGTTCTCGCGCTTGCAGCCATTCTGCAGGAATGCTTTCCACGCCAGCCGACAGCGCCACTATACCACCAACAATGGCACAAGTGGTATCCCTATCCCCCAATCCACTCACTGTTAACCATAGTGCTTTTTCGTAGTTATCAAGGTGTTGGGCGGCACACCATAAAGCAAAGGGCACTGTATCTTGTGCTGAAATTTGTGTGCCATTTCCTAAAATAACCGCCGCTGATTGCACTGGTATTTTCTCTGATAAATCGCGAGCGCGGCGTATCTTTGATTGCACTTCACTTTCTGGCACTAAAGGCAGAATCAAATTAAAAAACTCTTCTTTGCTGGGTAAAGCACCTTGTAATCTTGAAGCCCAAGCGGCTGCAACTGCTACAGCAATAGCACCAGCAATTCCTTCTGGATGGGCGTGTGTAATTTCGGCACTTTTTCGCGCTTGAGTGACAACCAAATCTAAATCTTCTGCAAAAAATGCCCCTATCGGCGCAACCCGCATCGCTGCACCATTACCATAGGAACCTTGTCCGCTAAAAAGACTCGACGCTACCTTTTGCCAGGGTTCGCCATCTTTTATCTGTGTTAACAGTCGGTGCATTGCTGCGCCATAACCGCGATCGCGATCGTATCTTAGAGCAAAACTTTTTGCTAGTCTATCTTGGTCAATTTCCTCGCATTCTCGCAAAATTGACACAATCGAAAGCGCCATCTGAGTATCGTCTGTATAATACCAAGGTGATGCTGGCATCGCACGCGCTGCTACCAAACTTTCTACCACATCTGGATGCAAAAAAAAGCGATCGCCAAATGCATCACCCACTGATAAACCCTCAAGGGAACATTGAGCGCGAATTAGGCGAGGATTGTCTGTTATTAGCACAATTTTCTCCTACGTTACCAATTTTTATCTCGCTATTCTGACCAGAATGCACCTTTGCGAGTAAATAACTAATCCTATTATTTAAGAGTGACTAAATTTACTCAAAACACTAGTTCATTCTCAGTCCGTTAAAATGGACTGATGCTATAAGACTGGGACTATAAGTCCCGTGACGAGAACGAAGTCAAGCAATCTGTAATTATTTTGACCTAGGTTTTACGAGGTGCAAGATGTAATTATTGTAACACATCCTGATTATGAAAATTACAGAAAATATTAAATTAATTTATTAAAACAGCTACTTCCTTACCTTTTTCATTTACAACTTTTAATGGCAATATTTTTTGACTTTCTCTCCTAGGTAAATTAATTATTTGGGCACCGCGACCTGTGGGTTTAACTACCATGACATAGTAGTTTCCCTGCCAACTAACTTTTGTGACTTGATGAAGTAAAACGTAAATTCTTGCTATCTTTCCAGAGTTGAGTTCGGTAAGTGACTTATCGCAAGTTGAAGGACGTGTAGGATTTGGATTTTTCCAAAGTCCGGAAAGATGCTTAATCTCAAAAGTCCCGCTACCTCCTGGATAACTGGTGAATGAAAATATATTATGCTTCCAATATTTTCCGCCTAATTGTTTAACAACTTCTGGAGAAAATCGACTTGCCATTTCTTGCAGATGTTGTTTTTGTTCTGTTGCAGATGGACGTACCCAAGTCTTAGATTCGCCACAAATTTGCAAAGGTATTTCTTTAGAAGCTTGAGCCACTATTGACGTTGGCATATCTGCGGATGTAACTTGGATATTGCTAAAAATTGTTAATAAAAATGAAGTGATAACAAAGGTATTTTTTTTCATACTTTTATCGCTTGAGTGCTAAATGGCAGATTTAGTTTATCCCAATTATGGTTAAATATATAACCTGTAATATTTTTTCAGACGGTGGGTGCTTGAGTGGTGTAAAGGCTAAGAACCCCACATATCCGGATTTTTATCAGAGTATTCTTCTTAGGCGCAATGCGGTTTACGCAGGCTAGTGTAGCAAAGTCATACTTTTTTTCACGGTATGGCTGGGGAGTTCCTAACGGTTTATTTTTGTCCAAAAAAATAAAAAACTTCACCGTATCATATTACCGTATACTCCACAGGAAGAATTGTTGTATTAGATAACTTATCTACCATAGTTATCTGCATTCAGAAAAGTGATGAGTATGTATAAAAAATTTGCAGTTGCTACCCTTAGTTTAATGTTTGCAACAGCTATGCCTGGTTTAGCTGCGGCGGAAACTGTGATGCAAAAAGTGTCGCGGACGGGAGTTTTGACGGCAGGAACCAGTAGAGATGCAATTCCTTTTGCTTACGCTAACAAGCAGGGGCAGTTAATTGGTTATTCCGTGGATATGCTGAATATTGTCAAAGGGCAGTTAGAAAAACAACTGGGGAGAAAAATCCAATTGAAATTAGTCGGAGTAAGTCCGGCCCAACGCATTCCCAACATAGTTAACCGCAAGGTGGATATTGTTTGCGATGTTAGCAGTTTCACTTGGGAACGGGATAAAAAGGTTGATTTTTCCGTAAGTTACGGTCTTACCGGCACTCAGTTATTGGTGAAGAAGGGAAGCAGTCTCGGTTCTGCTGAGTCTTTGATTGGGACGCGAATTGGTGTGCTGGCGCAAACCACAAACGAACAAGCAATTAAGCGGGTACAGCCGAAAGCGCAACTGGTATATTTTCAGACTAGGGCAGATGGATATGCAGCTTTGCAACAGGGTAAAATAGACGGTTTTGCATCAGATAGCATTCTTTTGGAGGGATGGTTGCAAACAGCGACAAAAAATCCAGATGCTTTTGCGATCGTACCCGATCGCCCTTATTCAAGTGAAGGGATTGCTTGCATGGTTCCTGAGGATAATTCTAAATTCCTCGATGCGGTAAACTTTTCGCTGGTCAAGTTTATGCAAGGATTTGTGAATAACGATCGCAAATATGTGACTGTTTTTGACCGTTGGTTTGGTTCTAAAGGTGTTGTTTTTCTCAATCGAGATTTGCGCGATTTGGTCGTTGAAACGATGCGATTGGTGATAGAATCTCGCGAGGAAATTCCCCAACGGGAATTGTAGGAAGTCAGCCGTCAGACTAAAGTCTGCGGCTATACAAACAAAGCCTGCCAACCCAAAGGCTTACTTTATCTGGTGGTAGTGCCGACATCGTCTGAAGCACCAGACACAAGACAGACTTTGTTTCTCTAGCCTCAGGCTTTAGATTGCAGGCTTACCTGAAGCACATTCAATTATATCTAACAAAGAAGTAAGCCTTCTAAAATATTTGTTATTTGCATCACTAAGTATTTATTTCTTTAACAAAACATGCTTATACGTAAAAATATTGTAAATAACGCAACTGTCATTAGTTAAACTCCGGGTTTGTTTAATTACTTTAGTACAGAAGATTAGGTAGTGAATTTACTTATAAGCCCAAGTAAATTTACCGTACTTTGTTTGTCAATTTTACAAAGGAGGATGTCAATGAAAGTTCACGCGAAACTTTTTGCGGTTGCTGTTTCTTCTAGCCTATTTGGTTTAGCCTCTGGAGCCTTGGCCGCTCCTGCTCCTCAAGGAGCATCACTCCAAGGTGCAGGAGTTGGTATAAGTGGTTATAATTCACCCAATGCTGCAGCCGCTGCAACATTTACAATCCAAGATGCAGTTATTACCGGAGCTGCATCTGCGGCAATAGGTAGTAGTACTGCAGCTGCCACAGCAACAACTGCTACTGATACTGTCTTTGTTGATGGCTTACCCATTCTTGGTACCGCTAACACTGCTACCGCGATCGGAAGCGATTCCCCTATCACTGTAAATGTTGGCGGTACTAACACTTATGGCAGTTCAACTGGCAACATTAATTTGGGCAACCCACAAAAGCAATAAGTTGGTCAATAGCCTCAAATATAATAGACCTAGGAGTGGAAATTAATTCTGCGTTGCCCGAAATACGAGCTCTTTTCCACTCCTATGTCTAATCAGTTTGAACCATTTCTACCTTGCAATCATCAGCTTAAGCTGCTATAAACCTTGCACTCTCATACTTGCAATGCGCCGAGGTGATGATTGCAACTCATGAATTCAAGTAGAGACGCGCACTCGTCGCGTCTCTACTTGATTTTATCATCTTGACTAGGCAGCTTATGGTAATTATTAGACAAGAATGCACTCATTCCATGAATGCATTCTTGCGGGAAAAGGGTAAAGGGTAAGGGGAAAGGGCAAAAAATTCCTTTTCCCGTTTTCCTTTCACGCCACGAAAGCACACTCACCAGACCTGCTTTCTTCGCAGTGACTCCCCTTTTCCCGAAAAGTGCAAGGAGTCTATTAATACTCATAAAAAATCATGGGGAGAATAAACCGGGTTTCTTGAAAGTGCTAGAAACCCGGTTTTTGATTATCTTTATTTCGCTTCCATGTATCTGTGCTTTATTTAGAAATTACTTTTCAAGAAAACCATAAAGCTATTATTACTTACACCCAAATTATTTTTACCGCTGTCGAAGCCAAGATTATATTCGTTGTTGTTCCAAGAAAGTGACAGAATCGGACTCTTTTTATTGTTGTCAAGTTGAAATTGCGCTCCAATTCCATAGCGAGAGCGACTATAATTTTCATTAATCGGAGTGTAATAGGCTGATAGTTGAAAATTATCGCTGAACTTAATTGCTAAATCAGCCCTCAAAGTATTCTTAATAGAATCAGATAAGATACCACCAAAATAGTTTACTAAACCGAAAGAAACATTACCGATATTAGCTCTTGCCCCTAAGGTTACTGAATTCACAGGAGAGTTAAATATAATTCCACCAATATTAGTGTTGCGGTCAAAAGCATAATTTAATCCAGATGATAACAGCAAATTAGCATTTTTACTTAAATTAATTTTTTTGGAGACACTAGCTCTCACTTGACTGTAATAGTCATAATCTGGATTAGTATAAGCGATTCCTCCCAGTAAATAAGTCCAACCGTTCAAAGTATTCTTAGTATAATCTGCACCTAAATAGGCGTTAATTTTTTCTCCGCCCAGCATACCACTATAATATCTAAAAACATCCTGTGTACCTGTAATATTGCCGCTCAAGCTAATATGGGGAACATAACTTGTTTGTTCTGTGAATTGGCTATAACTGATAAAATTGGCTTCTTGATTAAACATCGTCAGATAAATTTGAGCATAGAAATCCTCCAGAGTTTTCGTTGAGAAACTTTGCCCATTAACAATAGATAAAAAATTAATATTGGAGTCGAAACCTCCTTCTGCACCTGCTGAAACTAACACCCGGCTAGGACTAGTTAATTCATAACTAGATTTGCTTGAAAAACTGCGCTTAGTGATTGGTGAAAGACCAAGCCACATACTGCCAAAAATTGCGGGTGGAGCCTGTCTGATGTCTGTAGCTGTTTGTTTTGGAGTTTCAGCGCGTCCAATACCAGAATGATAAATAGTAAAACTATTTGTCGGAATCCACGCGTTGTTAGCAGCAAAAAATAAATTTCGGTTAATATTTTTGTTCGGTGGATTTGGACCTCCTGCAATTTCAGGGTCGGCATCTGGTAAAATTAGACTGCCTAATTGTAAGGCTGTGTTCAGCAATGTATTTTTGTCATCTGCTATAAATCCAAAACCGCGAACTGTGCGACCGATAACAGCTTCTTGGTCATTTACCTTTACAATTTGTCTAACTGTGGAATAAAATCCTACAGGTGTATTTTCAATTCTTTCTTCTCTACTTACTGAAGTTTTATTTGATTGGGTATTACCAAACGAACTACCAGCATTAGGGAAAAATAAATCTATACCAATTTGTTGACCATTTGCTCCCATTTGAAAACCAGGCTGTTTCATAGCAGCCAGTGATTCTGGCGTGACTGCATCTCCAAATTTGGAAGGTTGCAAGATTGCAGCTGGGAATAAAGTGTTAGGGTCGATAGAATTTTTGTCAGTGACAATACTGGGAGTATATGCACATTGGCTGTCAGCATTATTACCTGGTAAAATACAGGAACCAGTCAAACTTAATTCAATTTCTGTACCTATTAAAGTTCGCGGTTCTTTTTTGGTAATTGTGATTTCGTTAGTTTTTCTTACTGTTTGTAGTTGTAGGTAATTGCCTGTTTGCTCTACAGTTAAAATGTTATTTGTAAAACTTTCTGTGATTTGACTGTTGAGTGGAAACAAAGCATTAACATCGAAAGTAGTATTTTGAGCATCACCAAAACCCAAACCACCAATAACTTCCGATTCTGTTAAGTGGTTAATGGTTCTGCCATTAAGTGGTAGGGTAGTCGTGAACGTATTTACTGTCTTTTTGGGAATAATTCTACGTGGAATGATATAATTTCCATTTGCTTGGGAATTTTCTTTTGGTTTTTCTCCTGGTTTTACTGAAGTTTGTGATGAAATATTCTGTTGTTTTTGACTTTCTCCCAACCAAGACGCATTTAAAATTATTGCCTGATTTTTAATATCAAATTCCGCAGCGATGTTGAAAAGCCTTTGCAAGTCGCTAATGGAAAATACCAAACCCAATTCGGAGTCTTTGCGGAGTTTTTTCGGTTTTATACGGGTAACAAATCCTGGCGATCGCAACTCCAATTGTCCATCTGGTAAATTTACAACATCAAACTTCAAAATTTTAATTATCGCTTCATAAGGCAATAACCATTTTTCAAATTCAATTGCTTGGGAAGCATCTTCTTGTCCACGTGCTAAGATGCTGTTAATCATATTGATTTTGCCAAGCTTAACTTTGACTTTCAGCAATTTAAAATTGCTAAATTGTTTCTCAGCAGTTTTAGCATTATCTGATTTAATCTCGATATTTTTTCTTGAAAAAGAAGGTGTAGCCTCATTCTCTGGTGTTGTTGAATTTACAGTTGATTCCAGCTTGATATTGTTTTCTGAGAAAGAGGGTGATGTGATATTTTCTGGTTCCGTTGCTGTATTTGATGCACGCTGAGATAATTTTTGCTGTTGTGTTTCTGTATGATAAAAAATCGTGTTATCAGAAATATTTTCTGGTGTTGTTGGAGATGCTTTAGCATTCCATTGTGCTATATTACCCGCATCTTTAGAAGAGTATTCTGGAGCAAACTTTTCTGGTGATGCAGTATTGGAAACATTTTCTTTAGTTTCTGGAATACTGGAATGAGCGGCAACAATAACCGCAGATTCTGAGTTAGCCTCAACAGGTAAAAAATTAATTGTAGTTTCTAAGTCAGGATGAGATATTAAATAAAACATAAAACTTTAATAGATTTCAAGCCAATAAAATTTGATAAATTAAATTTTTTGATACATACCTTTCTGGAGGTAAGGAATCTCAAAATCACAAATATTTATTTTCCTTTTAATGCTGTGTACAGACATAACAAAGTTAGAGGCTGTACCTATTTTCTGCAATCAGAATGTCAACTATACTGATTCAGTTAATGTTTTATATGAAAAACAAGTATGAAGACTAAAGGATGAATAATGAAAAAAAGGCTTTAGCACAACTGTGTGGAAACCATAATTTTCATTCTTCATACGAAGAGCCTTAAGTTGGCCTCTGCTTGACTTTTGTTTAAAAGTAAACAACAGCAGAGCCATTTGTACTTGTGCTTATTGACTAACTACCAGCCGTAAAAATACGAATCTAATTCCCTTTGCGTAAAATCACTACCATTCCCGGAGTATTTTTTGAACACCTGCCGATTTTCACAGTAATTTTACGAATATATTTTTATTTAATTGTAGTTTATTTGACCTTAATAATGTTCTTTAAGAGTTAACTAGAATAGAGCGGTTCTCGGTTGAATCCAATACACTCAATATTTTCAAGAGTGTATTTCATGCAAGTGAGAACCGCTATAACAGCATTGATACTTATAAATTGAGAAGCCCGTGTTAATACCAATTCTCTGTAACGTTGCACTTAATAGACATAGGAGTGGAAAAGACGTAGGGACAATTCATGAATTGTCCCTACGCTCGTATTTCGGGCAACGCAGAATTAATTTCCACTTCTCGGTCTAATAGCCTTACGACTAAAGTCGCGGCGTTGCACTTAATAGCCTGCGCTTCCCTTGCTAATTAAATGTCTTGGCGCGAGAAATGGTATCAAAACAAAACTTAAAACAAAAAATGGGTATGGTTCATAAACCACACCCATTTTAGGAAATTCAAATTTCCGGAAAATTCAGATTACAGCTGAGGAACGAACTGGGGTTTCTCAGGTACTTCGGTGTACTCAGCAACAATCTGGCGGAATTCTGCGCCGTCAATGGTTTCCTTTTCGATGAGCAAATCCACCAAGCGGTCTGTGACGGTGCGATGTTCGCGCACAATCCGCTTTGCCAAATCGTAACACTCTTCAACAATGGCGCGGACTTGAGCATCGATACGACAGGCGATCGCTTCGGAATAATCTGAACGAGACATCCAGTCACGACCCAAGAATACTTCTCCCTGCTGACTTTCCAAGGACAAAGGACCTAAGTTAGACATCCCGAAGCGGGTCACCATCTGTCTTGCCATTCCCGACAGTTGTTGCAAGTCGCCGCCGGCACCAGTGGTGACTTCTGCGGGACCAAAAATCACTTCTTCGGCTGCACGACCACCCAAAGCACCAGCGATTCTGGCTTTCAGTTGAGAGCGAGTAATTAAGCCTTGCTCTTCGTTAGGAGTAAACCATGTCAAACCTTGCGCCTGTCCCCGTGGAATTAGGGTAACTTTTTGCACTGGGTCGTGGTCTTTTAACAATGTTCCCACCAAAGCGTGTCCGATTTCGTGGTAAGCAATCAAGCGCTTGCTCTTGCTATCTACCAACGGTGTTCCTTCCATCCCCGCGACAACGCGGTCTACGGCGTCATCGATTTCCAGAAGGGTGATAGCATCTTTACGGCGTCTGGCGCAAAGAATTGCCGCTTCGTTGAGCAAGTTTGCCAAGTCAGCACCTGTAAATCCAGGAGTCCGACGAGCGATCGCATCTAAGGATACACTGGGGTCGAGTTTCTTATTGCGAGAGTGAACTTGCAAAATTTCCAAACGCCCTTTGATATCCGGTGCATCAACTGTTACCTGCCTATCAAAGCGTCCGGGACGCAATAACGCTGCATCAAGGACATCGGGACGGTTGGTGGCAGCAATAATAATGATGCCTGTGTTACCTTCAAAACCATCCATCTCAGTAAGCAACTGGTTGAGAGTTTGTTCTCTCTCATCGTTACCGCCACCGATACCGGCACCCCGCTGTCTGCCTACGGCGTCAATTTCATCAATAAAGATGATACAGGGAGCGTTGTCTTTAGCTTTCTTAAACAAATCGCGGACGCGGGAAGCACCCACACCGACGAACATTTCCACGAATTCCGAACCGGAAATGCTGAAGAAAGGTACGCCAGCTTCACCAGCGATCGCTTTTGCGAGTAAAGTTTTACCTGTACCCGGAGGTCCAACTAACAGCACGCCTTTGGGAATGCGTGCGCCGACTGCAGTAAATCTTTCTGGCTGTTTGAGGAAAGTTACAACCTCTTGTAATTCCTCTTTTGCTTCTTCGATACCAGCTACATCGTCAAACTTGACACCGGTTTTTGCTTCCATTTGAAAGCGAGCTTTGGATTTACCAAAACTCATCGCTTGACCGGGACCGCCGGGGAGGTTGCTAGAACGACGGAACAAAAAGAACAATCCAGTAATCAATAATATTGGGAAAATCAAATTGCCCAACAGTCCCCAGATAGCGCCATCATTCCGCATAGGGTGAGCATCAAAGCTAATTTGTTTTTCCTTGAGCTTGTTAATTAACTCAGGTGCGCTAGCAGGTAGATCCACCCGCACCCGTTGTATGCGATTGTCGAGTTCTGGATCTACAGCTTCTACAATTGCAGTTCTGCCGCCTTCATACAAATCTACACTTGTAACGCGATCGGCGTCCAAATATTCCAAAAAGCGACCGTAAGTCATGCGGGTACTGGCTGCATTCTTACTCATGTCAGCCGGCGCACTAGCAAATGCTCCTTGCCAAAAGAAAAAGCCAATTACCAAAGCTGGCAATGTCCAGAGTACTAGTACTCTCCAAGAGAATTTCATCAGTTATTTGCCTCTATATACCGATACAACGCTTGAAAGCTATATTCACCGAATGGTGCAACTACCCTGTCACTATATAGCTGTGAAATGGATGTTTATAACTGCTTTTCTAAACGTACTCAAAAGAGTCGATTTTTGGAGTCTCCAACTCAAACTCGCCTAAAGGCGCGGCAACCCACGGGGGTGTCCTCCTACCTTTAGTTTTAATCTTTGTCCACAAAACTTAAACTTACTTTTCTTCCTCCCTGCTTGTTTTATCAAATGTTTGACATGCATCTCCATAGAGACTTTTCGGCGTCACGACAGATTCATAACGCCTGCAACAATCTTAATTAAAGTTAACTTAATTTTAATACATAACAACAAAAAAGAAGCGGGGAAGTGGAGGAGGGGGAGAAAGATGCAAAGACAAGGGGACGTGGAGAATATCTCCCACACCCACACCCACACCCCACAGCCGTCTGGCTTGTCTCCCTTATCTCCCAAGTCTTGACACCCGTCGTCCTTGTCTCCCACACCCGTCGTCCCAAGTCTTGCTTACTCAGCTTCTGTAATTTCCAGAGTGTAGGGAAGATAGTTTTCTTTGTTATAGGAACCAATCCAAATTCTGTAAGTCCCAGCAAGCCATTCACCAATAATGCCGGGATTTTTGCCATCAAATTCGTCGTTGCACCAGCTGCCGCCGGGACCTGAGACAATCAGGGTGGTGTCTTCGGGACTTTGCACTTTTAGCTTGAGGTAGTCAAATTTACTTGTTAATACTAAGGTGTGGTCTGGTTTTTCATCGACAAATCCCATGCAGGGACCAGTGGCTGTTTCGCCTCTACCGGCAACTTGGCTTGCAGGTATTGTACCGCCACTCATGCCGCGAACTGTCCAAGGGTCAGGGGAAAATTTGCGACCGATGGTGACATCGCCAAATATGGGCGGTGGCGTTTCTTGGGCATATGCCGTATTTGCCTCGGCGATCGCGATCGCTAATATTGCGAATGATAATTTTATCCCTTTAACCAGCACTTTTCTCAACATTTTGACTACAATTTTTTCTAAGTGTTTCTAATGACATGAATTTTACATATTAAGTTCCCAAGCCAAGAGGAATTGACTACCTATTTTGGTTGTTGGTTGGTGGGTGTTGGGGCGCTTGCGTCTGCAGTCGGGAAGATTCCCCCCGGTGAGCTTCGCGCCCTTGGTAGGGGAGCCACTGCGGTCTTGGGGTCTCCCCAAGGGTCGCAGTGGCGTTTTCCCGACCCAGGCGACTGGTGAAGCGCGATCGCGTTGTTGGTGAAGCGCGTACTGCGCTTTTGGTAACACTCCTAGTACTGGTTCTCCCGTTGGGTTGTTGGTGATTTGTCTCCAAATATGAGTAGGGGCGCACAAACGTGCGCCCCTACTATGCATCTGTATTGATGGTGCTAATCGGTTGAATGATTGCTATTTGCCTGCGGCGATCGCATGAAGCAAGCGCGGCTTATCTAAACCAATCTGATTGAGTAGCAACCACGATTGAATCAAATCGGGACCGTGAACTTCTCCAGTTAAAGCAGCCCGAAGCGATCGCATTACCAACCCTTTTTTGACGTTTTGCTGTTTCACCACTTGTTTAATAATGTCTTGGGCGCTGGCTTCTGTTAGTTCTTTTTGATTCTCCAGGGCTGCGACAATCCCTTCTAAAACGGCAGCGGAACCTTCTTGCTTGAGTTGGGCGGCGGCTTCGTCGTCAAATGTAACTGTTTCGCTAAAAAACAGTTGGCTCATCGCTACGGCATCTTTCAAACGAGTTAAACTCTGGCTAATTAAAGTTACGAGCTTTTCTAACCAAGGGCGTTCTCTTCCCTTGTCGAATTTATACCCAGCTTCTTGCCAGTAAGGAATTATTAAATCAGTTAATTTATCCACTGGCATACCGTGAATATACTGACTGTTTAACCAATCCAGTTTTGCCCAGTCAAACTTTGCGCCTGCTTTATTGACGCGCTCAAAGCTAAATTGTTTGGCTGCTTCTTCCAAGGTGAATATTTCTTGAGTTGAGTCTGGAGGCGACCAACCCAACAAGGTCATATAATTCACCAAGGCTTCGGCGGTAAAGCCCATTTCTTTAAAATCAAAAATCGAAGTTACGCCATCGCGCTTAGACAGCTTGCGCCCATCCATATTTAAAATCAGCGGCGTGTGGGCGAACTCAGGTACTTTCGACTCCATCGCTTCATACAGCAGAATTTGCTTGGCGGTGTTGGCGATGTGGTCTTCTCCGCGAATGACATGGGTAATTTGCATATCCACGTCATCAATCACAACCGCAAAATTGTAAAGTGGCTGACCGACACCATCTTCTGAGGCGCGGGCGATGACCATATCACCGCCCAAATCGCTACCTCGCCAACTCATTTTTCCCCGTACCAGGTCATTCCAAACAATTTCCCGACCGTCTTCAATTTTGAAGCGAATCACATAATTGCGACCTTCGGCTTTGTAGGCTGCTTCTTGTTCTTTTGTGAGGTTGCGGTGGCGGTTGTCATAGCGAGGAGCTTCATTTCTGGCTTTTTGGGCTTCTCGCATCGCCTCTAGTTCTTCGGCGGTGGTATAACAGCGATAGGCTAATTTTTGGTCTAGAAGCTTTTCTACCGCTTCTTTGTACATGGACAGACGTTTGGATTGGAAAAATGGACCTTCATCCCAATTTAATCCCAGCCAGCGCAGTCCTTCAAGAATATTGTCGGTGTATTCGGGACGCGATCGCTCGATATCGGTGTCTTCAATTCGCAGGATAAATTGACCGCCGTGGTGACGGGCAAACAACCAGTTAAATACGGCAGTCCTGGCTGTACCAATGTGTAAATTCCCAGTTGGGCTGGGGGCAATACGGACTCTGACAGTCACAGTAAATTCTCTCTTTCGCAAAGCATGACAACTATGATAGTGCTGAGTGCTGGGTGCTGAGTTCTGAGTTCTGAGTAGTCAGCATGCACTAAGTTCATCACTACATATTAAAATGCACTTATTATTTATGCCTTTCACTCAACACTCGGCACTCATTACGAGCGCACTTTTAACGGGACTGACGGGGCTCGAACCCGCAACTTCCGCCGTGACAGGGCGGTGCTCTAACCAATTGAACTACAGTCCCTTGTTTTTCAACTTTTCCATTATGTATGCCTCGTAAGAAATTGTCAAGGCTTTTTTTGAAATTAGTTAGTGGTTAGTGGTTGGTGGTTAGTAATTGATTGCTAATAATCAACTTGTCCCCCACACCCGTCTCCCCACACCCGTCTCCCCACACCCGTCGTCCCAAGTCTTGCTTGTCTCCCCATCTCCCCACTTCAACTTGATGCCAATTGCTGCAATATACGGGGTTGCAGTTGTTTGTACTGCTGCTTTAACAGGTTTTTGGTTAACTGCGCCTGAGAAGACGGTGGTAAAGTTTTACTTTGTTCTATCCAGGTTTTTAACATTTGCCGCTGATGTGCATCTATACGGCTGCTGAGTAGGTTAGTGCAGGAGTGGGGTGCTTCTAAAGTAAAGAAAATCAACGGGTAGCGTTCATTTTCAGCTAAGGAACACACAAGTTTCTGATTGTGGGGATTTTGCATATCGAGATAGCAGGGTAGCCATTTGGGACCGAGTTCTCGACTGTAAAGTACAGTTAGCCACAGCAGCATGGGGTGGGGGGATGTGACAAAGATAAATTGGTTGTAGCGGGTACAAAGAACACGGTTATTTATCTCTTGTTTGGACATCATCAGCGATAGTGCTGCAACAGTCCCTTGTGGAGTGTCGATCAGCTGGGGAAAAACTATTTCTTGAATTGGTTTGTCTTGGGGCCAAATTGCTTTCCAACAGGCTTTTTCGACTGCGAAAGTCAAACCTGAACGTAGGTGGGAACCGGAGGAGGGGATAGGAAGAATGGGAGACAAGGGGACAGATTGTCCTCGGATGCTGATATCTTCTGTTCCTGCTTTTAAACTTTCCAAAACGTTGAGAATTTCTGCGATATTTTGCGGGCGATCGCTTGGTGATTTTGCCAAACATGCCATGATTAAATCATCTAGTTCTTTGGGCAATTTGAGATTGGAATTTACATTAGCGATCGCCTGTGGTTTTTCAAAGTGATGAGCTTTATACCAAGCACCAAATAAATCTGTTTCTGGTTGCCAAGGTTTTTGACCTGCTAGCATCTCAAACATCATCACGCCCAGGCTATAAATATCAGAGCGATTATCTAATTCTTCGCCTTCAAGTTGTTCGGGCGAACAGTAGGGTAATGTGCCATCAAATCCCTTAGTTGCGCCTCTTGTTGTTGTATAATTTAAAAATATAGCAATCCCAAAGTCCAGAATTTTTACTAACTTACCCAATATTGGATCGGGAATAACTAATATATTAGTTGGCTTGATATCTCTATGGACTAACGGGTAAATTTTCCCGTCAATATTCGCTCCTAAATGAGCGCACTGCAAGCCCAAGCAAATCTGACGGAAGATTGCTATAAACATGGGCAATGGCATAGGAATTAACTCTTTTAAGCTCTGACCGCAGAGATATTCCATTACATAAAATGGTTTGCCTTCTTCACTGACGCCGTAATCAAAAGCCCGCACTATATGCAGGCTTTTTTGACTCAAAGCCGCACAAATACGGGCTTCACGGGCAAAGTCATTTTGCTTTTTGGGGTCTGAAAAAGTCTGAGACAGAAACTTAATGGCAACTGGTGTTCCTCCTAGCAAGATATCATCTGCTAAGAAAACCTCACCCATACCACCCCTGCCAATTAACTTTTTAAGTTGATAGCGTTTGGCAAGTAAACTTGTCCTGATTGGAGAGGCAAATGCGCTTTGATTCACTTTTATAACCTCTATGGAAATTCCAATTTAAAAATTCAAATCTTTCTCAGCCAATTCCGGCAAGTTTCAATAACGCGATAAAAAATTTAAAAGTTTATCAAATAATTTCGATAACCAAACTTTTACACTTATTTTGCCATTTTTTTGATTTGCTGCCAATTTTCGCAAAATTTCCGGTTTAATCTTTTCGTACTGCGCTTTGAGAATAACTTTGCTTTGTTCAAAGGAAATCACTTCATGAGATTTGTGACTAAGTTTTAACCAATCTGCAAGTTGCTGCCGTTGCGAAGCAGTAAGAGTTAAAGTCATGACATGAGCGCAATGAATTGGCTCTTCTAAAGCGAAAAAAAGCAGATGATAGTAGCCTTTTTCTGCTAAAATACGTGCGATTTTTTGCCCTCTATTATCTTTGAAATCTAAGAAATAAGATAACCACCGGACTAGCGAAAATTTGGCATTATATAATGTTGTTATCCACAATAAAATTGGATATAAATCAATTTGGCTAATGAATTCAATCGAATTTGATTTATCTAGAAATTTGGCAATTTCTTGTTTGGGCAACATTGCCCAAACAGTTGGTATAGTTCCTTGGGGTGTGTGTAGTAAATGGGGAAAACCAATTGCACCAATTGGTTTATCTTTGGGCCAAGTTTTCTGCAAGCATTCTTTTTCGGAAAATGAGGTTACAGGTATTAATTGCACGGCGGAGGGAATTTGAAAGCTGTTAGGAAAATCACTGTCAGGGTTGCGTTTAACTCTTTCTAGGGTTGCTAAAACTTCGCTGACGTTTTGAGGGCGATCGCTTACTTCTTTTGCCAAACAACTCATCACTAATTCTTGTAATTCCTGGGGAATTTTTACCTGGGGAATCACTTCTTCAAATGCAGGTGGAGCTTGCAGGCGATGAGCTTGATACCAATTTCCAAAGGAGTTTCTCTTTGTATGAAATGGATGTTTTCCTGTCAACATTTCAAACATCAAGACTCCCAAGCTGTAAATATCAGAGCGGACATCGAGCAGTTTGCGTCCTTCCATGTGTTCTGGAGAACAATAAGGTAAACTACCGATAAAAGAATCAGTCAGCGTCATTCCGACTCGCTCTGTGAGAAACTTGGCAATGCCAAAATCCAGAATCTTGATAATTTCCTCTTTTTTAGCATTTTCAGTAATGAATATGTTTTCTGGTTTAATGTCCCGGTGCAATACCGGATAAATCTCTCCTTTGAGGCTGACTCCTTGATGAGCGCAGTTTAAACCCGAACAAATTTGATAGCTAATATCTAAAAACTGCGAGATTGATAAAGGCTTAACTTTGAGAATATCTTTGAGGTTTTTACCTTGGAGATATTCCATTACATAAAAGGGGATATTTTCTTCTGTTACGCCGTAGCTCAAAACGCGAACAATATGTTTACTTTTACGACCTAATTGAGCGCCAATAAAAATTTCTCTGGCGAAGCGTTGGGATATTTTCTGATTTGCAAGACTCAGCGTCAGAATTTTTAATGCCACTGGTATTCCGCCTTTGGCTGCGTCTTCTGCTAGGTAAACCCTACCCACGCCACCTTTGCCAATTAAATCTCTGATTAAATAGCGATTGTTTAAAAATTTACCAATATAACTATCTAGTTCGGTTTTTTGCGAGAGCATAATCTTAATTTAATTCTGCTAGAAGTATTTTTTTAATCAAACACCCATTAACTATGATTTATATTTGGCATTAGTCTCTTGAATAATTGATTTTATCTGTAAAAGCTAACTAGATTTTGTAGAAAATAAATCAAGTAATATAAAGCTAAATTCAAATGACTTGTAATGTTTGATAAAAACATTCCGAGAATATATGTAAAACCTTTCAACCCTTATCTAACATATTTATTCTGGAAATCAGATGAGAAATTACACGGAAAACCAAAAGAAGATTACACAAGATTGCTATATAAGACGATTATCTTGAGCAAAACGCCGTAATTCCTCGCACACAAAGGCTCTGGGCGGGAGCGCATATCGGGGAGGCGGAGCCTCGTGATATTATGACGGTCGGCAGAGCCTCCCAAAATTGCGTTACCATGCTCTGCATGGTAACGAGGGAAACGAGGGAAATACGCCCTACCCCTTATTTTTACGCTACAGCTGCAAGTTCGGCTTTAACGGTGGCGTATGCCCAATCCAACCACGGAAGTAAGGCTTCAATATCTGCAGTTTCTACTGTCGCGCCTCCCCAAATCCGCAGTCCTGGGGGTGCGGCGCGATAGGGTGCTATATCGTAAGCTACTTGTTGCTTTTCTAAAAGTTTTGCTAATTTTTTAGCACATTTTGCTTGGTCTTCTGGACTTTGGGCGGTAAACCAAGAATCGACTATTTTGAGACATATTGACGTACAAGAGCGAGTTTCGGGCTTTTCTGCTAAGAATGCTGCCCAATCGCTTTGTTCAACCCATCGACTAATTGCTGCTAAATTGGCTTCGCTGCGACTAATTAGTCCGGGGAGTCCGCCTATACTTTCTGCCCATATCAACCCATCCAATGCATCTTCTACACACAACATTGATGGGGTGTTGATGGTATCTCCTTTAAAAATACCTTCGATTAATTTGCCTTTTTGTGTCATGCGAAAAAGCTTTGGTAGGGGGAAAGCTGGTTGATAGCTTTCTAAACGTTCGACGGCACGGGGTGAAAGTACAATAACTCCATGCTGGGCTTCTCCACCCAATACTTTTTGCCAAGAGTAGGTGACTACATCTAATTTATCCCAAGGTACATCCATTGCGAAAACTGCAGATGTCGCATCGCAAATTGTCAGTCCTTGGCGATCGCTTTTTATCCAATCGCCGTTGGGTACTCTGACGCCTGAGGTGGTTCCGTTCCACAAAAATACTACGTCTTTATCAAAATCTACTTGCTCTAAAGAAGGCAAACTACCATATGGTGCTTTCATCAAGCGCACATCAGGGAACTTCAGCTCATCGACGACATCTTTAACCCATTCCTGACCGAAGCTTTCCCATGCCAAGATATCAATGGGGCGTTGTCCTAACAGCGACCATAACGCCATTTCCACTGCACCTGTATCGGAAGCGGGAACGATACCCAAGCGATAATCTGCAGGAACACCTAAGATTTTCTTGGAACGCTCAATTACTTCTGATAACTTGGCTTTGCCGTCTTCGGAACGGTGGGAACGACCTACACAAGCATTTTGAAGGTTGGAAACAGACCAGCCCGGGCGTTTGGCGCAAGGACCGGAGGAGAAGTGAGGAACATGTGGTTTGGTTGTTGGGGCAGTCAGATGCGTTGACACAAATGTTGACATAAATTAAATCTTGTAAATATTGCTGACAAATCGTTCCAAAAAGCTTCGATTATTGGGCAAAAGAAGGGCGCTGCTAAATGGAAGCACAAATTACAGACAAATAAATATTTGTGCTTCCAAATAATAAATCAGTTTTTTTGCCAGAAGTCAATTGTCTAAAATTTAGGGTTTGAAGTTCGGGTATAAACGGCGTAATAACCTGATGTATGGTGGGTCAATTTTGAGTTTAAAGGCGAGTATTTGGGTGCGTTGAATGTTATTGAAGTTGTTGTCGCTAACTAGGATTAATGATTGCTGTCCATCGGGTAATTTTGGACCAAGGGTTAAGCCTTCGATGTTGTCTAAGAGTACGTCTAATTTTCTCAAATCTAACAACAACTTTTTCTGAACTGGTTTAATTTTCTTGGAATCTATTGCTAAAAGACTATCTATATTATGAATGTCATCGGCTCCTTCTAAGGAAACCTGATACAGTGCAATATAAAATCCCAAGCCTGTAAAAGACCTTTCTATGCTGAGGAATTGTCCTTGATTGTCGAGGGCAATTAAATCAGGTAATCCGCTAGCAAATTTGCCAGTTAAATTTATCAACTGTGTTACTGGTTCTGTTTTGTAAAGAAATTCTCTTTCTGGCTGGTTGGTGAGTAGGTTGTATTGCAAAATCCGACAAGGACTGCCAATTTTGGGTTTGGCTTCGGAACCATCTTGAATTAGAGCATTTTCGGAGGCTGTAAATAAATTCTTTTCGTCGGGTGTGATGGTGAGGCTTTCAAATGCTAAGTTGTTGCGGATGCCTTGCTTACCGCTTTTATCTGGCAATAATTTATTAGGAATGGGTAATGTTGTAATTTCTTTGCCATCAGCTAGGGAGAATTCTTTAATAAAAGGATTAATTAATTGTCCGGCATCGCCTTCAGAAGAAATAAATACTGTTTCTTTGCTAGTTAAAGCTATACCTTCTGTGTCGGTTGCGCCTGCAGGAAAGGTTTTATTAGCATCATTTAATAGGGTGGTGACACTAACAGGAACAACGCCGCCATTTTTTAACACGCCGTTGCTGAGGTCGATTTTTAAGGTGTAGAAACGGGCGGGCGCTTTTTGTCCTCGGTCATCGGATATGGCGTAATAAACGTCTTTTTTGGTGTCGTAGGTAATTCCAGATAATCCTCCGACTTCGGTTTTTTGGAAAGTTAATTTATTTGGTATAATGGCTTGTCCGATAAACTCTATCCCGCTGATTTCGACGGCGGTTGTAATTAAATTACTGAATAAGATGAAGAGGCTGATTATTAGAATCGGGATAAAAAAGTAAATAATTTTTGGGAAAGTCAGGAGTTTTTTGATTACTTGCATGGATGATTATTGCTAAGGCGTGAAATTCACAGACAAGATATCACGCTTGAGTTGGGAGGGGAGATGGGGAAGGGGGGGCCCCCACTCCGTGGGGATAAGGGGCGAGGGGGAGAGGGGGAGAGGGGGAGAGGGGGGCGACGGGTGTGGGAGAATAATTCTTGACTAATGACTACTGACTATTAACAAAGTTTATCAGCCAGTCTTTGACGTTGCGGGTGGCGCGACAGTCGTCTTCGTTGTAGCGTTGGATTATTTCTAGTAAGGCGCGATCGCCTGTTTTTAGCCACTGGTCATACCAGTAAATACACTTAGCTCCGCTGGCTTCGGGATTGCGCCACTCAAACCCCAACCAACGGGCGATCGCTTTTAGGGCATAACTCTCTACTGGCAATGCTACGCTTTGTGTTAATTCCTCATATACATCCACAAACCGTTTTAACACCGGACTCACTGAGGAATATGGTGTACGGTAAAGTCTGCTTAAGCGTTTGACTGTATCAAATTCGTAGACGCAAAAATGATAAATTGGCGCTTCTGGATATTGCCACACTAATTCCATGAATTGCTGCCAAATTATTTCTTCGTCTTCTGGCTTTTCTGCTAAAAAAGAATAAAATTGTTCTGTGTTATCTTGCCTGTTAACTACCAAAACTCCCAAAAGATAATTTAAATTTAAATCTGGCTGCGCTTCAATATCAAAGTAAAGTTCTATGGGAGATGTGAATCCGATATTTTCTTGTTTTGGTAGGATGAGCGACGGTCTTAGCCATTGATAACTACCGTCTGGGCCTAATATTGGGGAGATATTTTCTGTGGAGATATTATCGGCGCTGTCTTTTTTTAAAGAAGGGTAGGGTAAGATGAGGGGACGATTTTGCAGTACAGATTGAGCTTGCAATACTAACTTCGGTGCCACCAAACTATCAAAACCTGGTAAATTTTCTAGTTGAGTGGGAGAAGTTTGTGCTAGGGATTCTAATGTTGTAATATCTAACGCTTGGAGTTGATTGTAGCGAACGGGGGTGACTCCTGGTAATAGTGAAAGGTGTTTTTGAGATTGGGCAACAGCGTAACATTGACTGTGCCAATGGCAAAGGCTGCATTTTTGGCGGGAAATAAATACTTCTGGTGCAACGCCACCTTCAAAGGTGTGAATTAAATCATCCAAAATCCGCTGCATTTGCGGTGTCCATTTGGATATATCCACGGGATAACCCTTTTCTTTGGTACGCAATATTAACCAAGCGATGTCCGGTGCAATTTGCTGCGCTGTTGCCAACACTTGGGCGTGAAATGCTGCGATAACTTGATATTCTTGTTTGGGGCGCTTACCCAGTTCAACGGTCGCCGGAACATACATCCAATCTCCAAAGCAAGATTTTCCCGCTTGCTTTAAAAGTAATTCCGGACGTGAAAGCAGGGTGTATCCTTCAGAATAATCTGCTAGCAGTACTCCTTGATGAATGCACTCAACTCCTTGCTGCATCAATTCTAAAGTCGCTGCTTCTGCTGCTTCCCAGTCGAAGCGTGGATAATTTGGTCGCTGATAATGAGTTAACTGTGCCAAAACACGTTTTTGATGCACAATTTTATCTTGTTGCAGTTTTAGGAGCAAGTCATTGGGAGCGTCTCGCTGGTTTTTGTCACCGAAAGTGTCTAAAAACGGTCGGCGTTGACAGCGTTGATATTGCAGTAGCAGTTCGGCATTAATTAACATTCCCTTAAGCTAGCAAGAATTCGCACTATATGGGAGGGGGAAGGGGGAAAGGGGAAAGGAGACAAGGGAGAGGGGGGGACAAGGGGGACAAGGAGGCAAGGGGACAAGGGGACAAGGGGACATGATTGTTCCATTGCTCAATGCCCAATGCCCATTGCCCAATGCCCATTGCCCATTGCCCATTGCCCATTGCCCATTGCCCATTGCCCAATGCCCATTGCCCCATGCCCTCTGCCCAATGATTAATCCAAAATCTCAAATCTCAAATCCAAAATCAGTATGTCTCAGTTGCATCGCCATCGAGAGAAATTTCCAGCTTTAGCAAATAAAACTTATTTTAATTATGGGGGTCAAGGACCGATGCCTCAAGGGGCAATGGATGCGATTACTCAAGCGCAAGTCCACATTCAGCGCTTGGGACCGTTTGGTAGTGAGGTGAATGTCTGGATTGACCGCCAAAAGGATCTTGCTAGAGAAGCGATCGCATCACAGTTGAATGTTTCGCCGGCAACTATTACGCTAACTGAGGATGTGACTGTTGGCTGCAATATTGCTATGTGGGGCATTCAATGGCAAGCTGGCGACCACATGCTTCTCTCGGATTGTGAACATCAAGGTATTATAGCGATCGCCCAAGAAATCTCACGTAGATTTTCTGTGGAAGTTACCACCTGTCCCCTATTGGCTACTTTAAATGAGGGCGACCCTACAGAAGTCATTGCCCAACATTTACGCCCCAATACCCGCATGGTGGTTTTAAGTCATATCCTCTGGAATACCGGTCAAGTTTTACCGCTTGACAAAATCGCAGAAGTATGCATAATAAATAATTCCTATTTGATGGTAGACGCAGCCCAATCTGTTGGTTCGTTACCTTTAAATTTAGAGGAATTGGGGGTAGATTTTTATGCGTTTACGGGTCACAAGTGGTGGTGTGGTCCTGCGGGTGTGGGTGGTTTGTATGTGCGACCCCAAGTGCGGGAAAGTTTGAAGCCGACGTTTGTGGGTTGGCGTAGCGTGATTTGTGATGGTCAAAATCAGCCTGTGGAATGGCAACCGGATGGGCGGCGTTATGAAGTGGCTACTTCAGATTATCCGTTGTTTGTTGGATTAAGGGAAGCGATCGCGTTGCATCAGCAATGGGGGACTGCTGAGGAACGTCAAGAGCAAATTTGCCATAATAGTGAATATTTATGGCGAAAATTGGCGAATTTATCTGATGTTAAGTGTTTGCGGACTTCGCCACCAGAAAGCGGTTTAGTTTCGTTTCAACTTGTAAATCAAAAGCCTCAAGTTAGCTTGCGGTTGGCACAATTTTTAGAATCGCAGGGTTTATTTACTAGAACAATTGTCGATCCAGATTGCGTACGCGCCTGCGTCCATTACTTTACTCTCGAATCGGAAATCGACCAATTGGTAGAGGGAATTCAGAGATTTTGTCAAATGTAGATAGTGGTTAGGAATTTGTTTATAGTTGATTGTTGGTGGTTGTTTGGAAAGAAGAACCAACTACCAACTACCAACGACCAACTACTAACAACTAACAACCGCCAACTACCAACTGGGCGCCTCCTAACTCCAATATGCAACGTCCAATCTTATATGTAGCGATTACAAATCACGGCTTTGGTCATGCGACTCGCACTGCATCTGTCGCCGCGACGATTCAAAAGTTATGTCCAGAAGTTTTGTTAATTATGGTGACGACTGCACCGCGTTGGTTGTTAGAGTCTTACATCCAAGGTGATTTTATCCTTCGTCCCCGTGCATTTGATTTGGGTGTGGTGCAAGCAGATAGCTTAAATATGGATAAACAAGCGACTTTGGAAAGGTTGCTAGAAATTAAGAAAAATCAAAATTCCCTTGTTGCCTCTGAAGTTAACTTTATCCGCCAAAATCGCGTTAATTTAATTTTGGCAGATATTCCCTTTCTCGCCCCTCTTTTTGCCAAAGCGGCTAATATTCCCTGCTGGATGATGAGTAATTTTGGCTGGGATTTTATCTACAGAGATTGGGGTGGTGATTTTACAGACATTGCGGCTTGGATTGGCGAGTGTTATTCAAAATGCGATCGCTTGTTTCGTCTTCCGTTCCACGAACCGATGCAGGCTTTTCCAAATATTACAGATGTGGGTTTAACTGGTGGTACTCCCCATGTCGCTGGTGATGAATTACGCTCTATGTGGGGAATAACTGCAACTGTAGAAAAAACTGTTTTACTGACTTTTGGCGGTTTGGGTTTACAAGCAATTCCTTACGATAACATTAAACAATTTCCAGATTGGCAATTTATCACTTTTGATAAATCTGCCCCAGACTTACCGAATTTACTTAAAGTTACTGACTCCACATACCGCCCTGTAGATTTTATGCCTATTTGCGGGCGAGTTGTTTCTAAACCTGGTTATGGCACTTTTTCTGAAGCTACGAAATTGGGAGTACCGATAGTTACCATACCCCGTGATGATTTTGCGGAAGCACCTTTTTTGTTAGAAGGTATTATCAATTACCACCAACATCAAATTCTGACGCCATCTGAGTTTTTTGAAGGTAACTGGGATTTTCTGTATAAACCACTGCAACAACCGAAGTTATCCCAACCGATTGCGAAGGATGGAAATGAAGCGATCGCTCAAGCGATTATCAACTATTTCCAAAGCCTGCCAAATGTGTCCTTTTAGGAATTATAATCCGAATAGGCAGACATGAAATAATCAAAAAGGCAGAAGGCAGAAGGGAATCTCCATAAATCAATTGCGTAATTTATCAGTATACGCTGTATTTTTTCGCGCTTTGCTGGAGCAAAAAACATCTTTTTTCTTCTATTCATAAATAATTTAATTGCTTTGTATCCTTTTTCCTCCTTCTGCAGTATACCTCTGCCACGCCACATGCTTCAACCGGGGGAACCCCGGCAACGCAGTGGCTCCTCTGCCTTTCTTCGGTCAATAAACTTTGGATTTTTGACGAAGGGAATAATGAAATATGACTCACTATCAAAAACTACTTCGAGTTTCTACGACTGGCAAATCTTTACACAATATCACCCCAAAAATTGAATCTATAGTTGCTGAGTCGGGGGTAGAAACTGGTCTTTGTACGCTTTTTTTACGCCATACTTCAGCCAGTTTACTGATTCAAGAAAATGCCGATCCAGATGTGTTGAGAGATTTAGAAAATTTCATGGCAAAACTTGTGCCAGAATCTGCTAAATATATCCATGATGCCGAAGGTCCGGATGATATGCCAGCCCACATTCGTACGGCAATTACTCGTACTTCAGAACATATTCCAATTAATCGCGGTCATTTGGTGTTGGGTACTTGGCAGGGAATTTATGTTTGGGAACATCGCCAACGCAGTCATTTTAGGGAATTAGTTGTCCATATTTCTGGATAGTCATTATAAAAAGTTAGGAGCCGCCCAGCCGCCCAGCCGCCCAGCCGCCCAGCCGCCCAGCCGCCCAGGCGCGGAGTTTTTTATACTTACTTACAATCTTACAGTCCGCGTACTGCTAGCCTTCTCTTCGCTCTTGCTTCTCTTGTGCTTCACCAGACGCTGCGCTCTCGAGACGCTGCCTTGACGCCTTTCTTGTATGCCGCAAGGCTTTACGGCAACTTTGCGCGATCGCGAACGCAGAAGCCGTTGGCGCTTGCGGACTAGTGAAAGTGCCGCACCTAGAGTCGGGTATTTTTTTAAAGTTAAGTTTATTTATATTGACTTAACTATTATCTAATATTCAATTAAACTGAGATTTGTTGCTTTTTTTGGCAACATTTATTGAAAATAGAAAATCTAATCTGCTTGGGCTGTGTCAATTATTTATGAAGCAAAATCTGACACCAACTCATCCTTTCCGAGTTCTTGATGAAATTCTTGCCCAGCAAGCTATTAATCTGTTATCACTCAATCCACATAAGCCTGTTATTACCAGCTTCGCTGAATTGGGGTCTTTGATTACTGAACAAAACTGCGACATTCAACTGATAAATTCCCTAAGAGATACGTTGGAACGTTTGCTATATGCCTTATTACACAACTTCCCAGAAAATATTTTCTGGGATTTTGATTTTCTGGTGAATAGTATGTTTCGACAAGCTTTGTTAGCCGATGATGGTGCTGTTTCTTTTTTAGAATCTTTTGGTGACAAAGTAGTTTCACTAGTGGAGTTGTGCGGATGCCAAACAGAAATCCGTTTTCGTTACATCCACGACTTTATATATGGATTTGAATGGGCAAAATGGGTGCAAAAAGAACCGCAAAATCGCGTACATTTAGAACCTTTTAGCCTTGCTTTTTTGGATTATTTGTTTGCTAGAGGTAAGGAACTTTTACAACTCATCAGTGTTGATGATGTCAAATACCATCATCTTTCTGATACAGGTTATCGCAATCCCTTTTGCTTTTCCCGCGAACCTGAGGATGAATATCGTCTGTTAACTTATCTTTCCCAAAAACAACTGATTCCTGTTGCTGCATGGAATTGGAATGCTTATCCTGTATGGAATCAACCTTTCCAGCAAATTCGCGAACAGATATCATTAGAATTGAATATTCCACAAACGAACTAATAACTAATAACTAATAACTAATATGAAAATTATTGATTTAATTTCTTGGTTTGAGGAATGGGCAAATCCGGCTTGGTGTGAAAGCTGGGATAATTGTGGCTGGCAATTTGAACCAGGGGTTTTGCAAGATTCAGCACGGGTTTTGGTGTGTTTGACGCCAACTTTAGCGGTGATGCAAGAAGCGATCGCTCTGAATGCTAATCTAATTTTTGCCCACCATCCCGTTATTTTCAGTCCGCCGAAATCCTTACGGATTGGCGATTTCATTGGTGAAATGGCGCGGTTAGCTTTTACTCACAATATCGGTGTTTACAGCGCCCACACGAATTTTGACCAAGTACAGGATGGTACGGCTGATGTTTTGGCTCAAATTTTAAATTTAAAGGATGTGGCTCCTATAGTACCCACCCAAGCCGGTTTGGGATATGGACGCGTTGGAAATTTAACGCCTTTTCTGACTTTACAGGAGTTACTAACGCTAATTCAAACTTGTCTGGCTTCCCCCAACCTGATTTTTTCCCCAACCGCCGATTTACAGCAGACGATTTCAAGAGTTGCGGTTTTGGGCGGTTCCGGAGCAAGCTTTATCTCAGATGTAGTTAAAACTGGTGCCAAAGCTTATCTTACTTCTGATTGTAAATTCCATCAATTCCAAGAAAGCCGCGATCGCAATCTAATTTTAATCGATGCCGGACATTATGCTACCGAACGCCCCGCTTGCGATCGCCTCGTGCAAAAATTTCAAGCTTTAAATTTAGATTGGGTGCAGCTGAGTCACCAGGATGAGAATTTCCGTCAGTTTTTCCCATAATTCCGTGTAAAACAAAATTAATGTATTTATAGTTACAGGTTTTTAAATACTCAAATACAATTATTTGTATATTATTATATTAGTACTTTCAGTGCTATTTCTTGATTTGCGAGAAATAGTGTTATTTTGCTGCATGAAAACTTTTGTTTACCAAAAAGGCTGTGATTTAGGTAACATATAATATGTAATTACAATCACTGATATTGATTGTCCCGCATCAATTGGCAGGAGAGAGAAATGTTGCAAACTGGAGGTAATAAAACGCTAACTATGCCCCAATCAAGATGATTCGCGCACTGGTTGAATCTGCTTTCCAAACTGGATGTCTTAGTGTTGAATCCGAGGGTCTACTCCAGCAAGTACTGGCGACCAAAAGCTACGATTCTGGGGACTTGGCAGCTCTTGCATCCTTGTATGATGCAGTTTGTGCGGGTCAAGTTAAACGAGAGGCATCTTCAAATCTATTTATGAAATTTCCCACACAGTACAAGGGTCGCTGATACTCTCGAAACCGTTGCGGCTAGCCGCATTGCTGATGGGATGGTAACGTGTAGGCGTGAGGCTTAAAGCAACTTTCCTCAAATCTCTTGGGGTGTTGTTGTTTAAAACCATTAAGGTCTGCATGAGAATGAGCTAAGATCAAATACATAGGGGTAAAAGTAAAGCCTAGTCCCCTGACTTCCCCAGCAATGCCAATGACTACAAGTAGGCAGATCGAACAACCGCAATTAACGATTGTGTTGGAGTACTTTTTATTACATAATGGTAAACAATACTCACCAGCCACTATTGGCTTGGTCAAAACAAATCCAGCAATTGTGTGACTTCCATCAAGTAGACATTCCCTGAATGACGCCCAAAGAAATTGAGTTCAACTGGTGCAGGAACTACAGGCTTATGACCCCAGATTTTCATCTAACTGAACAAATACAAGCAGTATGTATGTTTGGGTCAAGATACGCACTTGTTCTGAATCATGAAACTAATTTCTCTAAGGGTACTCTCTAATGGGGTTAACCCAGATTTTGACAGATTTAACTACGTTTAGAAAGGCAGAAGCAGTACATGCTACACCGCAAGATTTATCAACTGTGTTGCGATGGGCGGGAGGTATGTGTATTCTTGCGGGACCAGCAACGCTGGATTGAACGCGCCCGCATCATCGACATAGAGGGAGATTTAGTCACCTTGCGCTATGAAACGGAGGAGGAAGACGAGGTCTGTTCTTGGGAGGAGATGGTTCGCCTTGAAAGCATTGGCGCTGTAACACAAAAGCTGGCTTCAGTGCCACGCGGCAATGTGGAACCTCTCATGACTGAAGATTGTCCGGAAGCCGAACGCATTCGCAACCGTTATCCTGAATCAAATCCAGAATAAGTAGTCATTAGTCAAGAGTCATTAGTCATTAGTTTTGGACTTTTGACTTTTGACTGTTGACTATTAACTCTCATTCAAGCGTTCAAAGGCAGGACAGTATCCTTCAAGGGTAACTTTGAAGTTATACAGTGGGGAAGCGGGGTTCCAACACCGCTGTCCTCTCTGGTGTCGGCAGGTTCCGCAACAGTCTACATCAGATAAAATATAGCGATCGCTATTTTGATTTAACAGTTCTCGTTGCGACAACCCCCGCAATACTAGTTCTTCTCCTTGCCACCGGGCTTCGATTAAACCTGTATCGGCAAATTGCCGCCAGCGGGGGTCGGCGCTAATGGCGTCGGGAAGGGTGATGGTAACTACTGTCTCTAATTCTGTCAGTTCGCCTTCATAATTAGCCTCTGGCGCTGCTGGCTGCAAAAATGTTTCGCCAATTGGCAGTTCTACTAATATGTTGGCTACGGGAGAATGGACGTGGTAGCGGTTTTGCAATTCCTCTAAGCTTGTGAGGTCTGCTAAGTAGGCGGGGGAACCGTGGACAAAAACGACGTGCTGGGGTCGCAAGTTATGAATTAGCTGTGTGATGCCCGGTCCGTCGCTATGCTGTGCCAAAAGATAGCTATCGACGCTTGTAGTTGCTAAATATTGTTTGTTAATTTTTATATCAATTTTTTCCGGTACGAGGATTAGCCAAGGACCTGTGCCTGGTTGGCAATATTCCCCTAAATCGGCTGTGGAGTCGGTGAGGATAATGCAGGGAGACTCGCCAACGGTGGGGCGATGTTCTGGTAGCAAACGACGCACGCGGGGACGCACTCGTTCATCCCAAAATAAGGGCTGATGGCGGGCGAAGTTTTGTACTGAGGGGGGAAGATGTGCCAGTAGTTCTAAGTAAGCGTCGCAGCCGGTGGCGACTGTACCGTCTACCCAAATATCTAAATCTCGTCCGGTGAAGTGGTGATGGCTGCGTAATAACATCAACAATTCTTGACCCAATCCCAAGGCGGGTGTGGGCATAAGTACCGAACAGCTAGAGGCGATCGCTTTATTTATTCTTTCAGCTAATTGGTTTTCTTGGTTGCGGCGGTGGGGGTGGCGGGATGTGCCATAAGTGCCTTCTATAATCAGCACATCCAATTCTAAACCTCGCAATTCTTCTAAACGCAAACCTTCTACCAGCCGCGAGTTAGATAAGAAAAAGTCGCCTGTATATAGTAATTTGTAAGTGCGTTTTGGGGTGGTGTAGGTCAGCAATATTGCCACAGCCCCTGGTAAATGACCTGCAGGAAATAATTCTGCGACCAAACCATCTTTAAATTCTACAGGCGATCGCATTGGCAACGCCTGACAAAAATGTGAAATATTTTCTGTTTCTTGGTCAAGCCAATTTAGGGGCAATAATTTGCTTGTTACCTCACTGGCGTAAATCGGTAACAAGGGAAATTTTTTATGCAGCGCCAGCAACCCTCTCGCGTGATCTGGGTGGGCGTGACTAATTAGAACTAAATCTGCTGGTAGGGGCGAACTACCTCGGCGTGCTGGTTTAGTCAGCCCCTTGACCAGCGGTGAAATATCTGACATGCCACAATCCAGCAGAATGCGGTGCGGTCCCATCCGTATTAACAGACAGACTCCCTCATCTGCATGCTGGACGCTATAGGGCAAACATTCTAATTCAATAGCTCCCTCCCCAATTTCAATGCGAGAGGATGCCGATAGGCGATCGCTCATGCTCTCCTCCCTCAAACTTTAGAATTACGCGAATGCGCGGTCACCTGACCTCAGAGTAAGTTTTTTGTGCGCTCCTACAGCCTGAGAATGCGGATTTTTGATTGGGGAGTACGCCTTCACCGAACCCGCGCTGGTTCGGAAAAACGTGGGAATGACAAGCTCTCAAACTATAGGCTAGGGACGTTTGCCTCTTGCCTTTTTTACATTAATGTGCTGAACCGTTGCCATGATAGTTTTCGGAATCATAAAATCCATTCTTTGTGCCAAAGAACAAGCACGAGACAGTAAAAATAACAGTTAATCCAACTAAAATCAGCTTTACATCCATTTGTTTGTTGCCTTTTACTAAAGACGTTCCCATCTTAATAGTATGCTTCCACAACTGGGCGGAATCACCAGAAAATCTTTACTATGCGAATGGTCGATTGGGCAATGGGTAGATTTACCACAATCAGTCAGATTGTAGAACATGTACGGTTAACCTGTCTATCTATCTAGGTGACACTCATAACGTCAAGGTGAAAATATTGCTTTTGGGATGGGCGTTTTGCCTGCATTCTCCTCGCGACATAGTTATTTATCTTTCACCGTATATAAACCAATACGGTAGAGACGCGAAATTTCAGTAAATCGAAAAGTTTTTTTCCAACAGAGCGATCGCGCTCAATTTTGTAGCTTTAAATACAATTTTTGCTCAACTATCTTAACCAGTAGGCTGGGAATAATTAATTTTACTTATAGTCAAGCAACTCTTATTTCTCGATACTAACCAGATGGAATATAGATACCATGAACGGTTTTATATTTGCGTTCAACAGCTTGACGTAAGAAAGCTAACATTTGTTTAATTCCAAAAAGTTGGCGATAAATTAAACGCCGACCTCTACCTTGGCGACTAATTTTAAATTATAGAAGATAGACCTATATATTAACGAGAATAAAAGAGATACCAACAAACAGTAACCGTAATGCAGGTTTTTTATTATTAGTTCTGATTCGGCAGAGATTTTTTCACCTATAACTGCTTTCAATACCAAATATTTTTCGATAATCTTGATGTATGTAAAACATCAGCGAAGTGTTCAACTTTATGTTTGCCTCTTTTCCCTTTTTTATATTTGCAGATAATCCATAAGTTCAAGGTCACTTCATTTACTTGCTGCTCTTATTAATATTTAAAATAAAGGTTGCTGGTCACAAACTCCTTGAGATTCAATATAAACATTTTCACTCAAGCAATTGAAAACCTCGCCAAGAGTTTCTGAATCTGGAGCGGGCTAGTTGTTTTGGTGAAATCATTGCCTTTTATATAACTGGACTTTAGACTAAAAAAGGCGATCGTTAGGTGATGGGAGTGCAAAAAAAACCAAGGGATGCCTGTAAGAACAGACACCCCCGTAGTGGAAGATGAAAGAAGCACAACCAACGTTCATCTACCGCTATGGATGTTTTTGCACAATTAAGGGAATTTCGTCAAGCGGCATACCAATGTTTATGTCGGGCAAAGGACGCAACATTTGAAATGACGGATGCCATATTGCTGACACGTAACGCCTACAGTCTGGCAGACTTATCAATGTGTCCAGTATTCCGTCGTCAGTGGTCAAGTATTTATGAAACAACACAGGATACCAGACCAAAACGCCACAAATTGATGGGACTGTACAGTCAAAAGCTCCCAAAACAAGGACGTATAGTTTTGGCAGGAGACCACACAGCGTGGTCAAGGCCAGATGCCCCAACCCTGAAAGAAAGAACCTACGAACATTATGCACAAGGAGGAAGAGGTGGTCGTCCCATTACCCCTGGATACGGATACAGTACAATAGCTTGGATACCTGAAACAGAAGGAAGTTGGGCATTACCACTCAGGCATGAAAGAATTACCAGTTGGGAAAATCCCATAGATAAGGCTATATAGCAGCTAAAACAGGTATGTAAAGACTTACCATCACGACCAATCACATTATCTCAGATCTTGCACCTGCCGAATAAACCCGTAAAAAACAAATAAAGAGTATAAAAATGTGACACTAGAATCAGCAGAAAGCTTCTATGTATTAAAGTAATTGAAATTACCAATAAACTTAAGAAATTACGAGATTTCCTCAGAAAGCTGATGGCACGTTTTGTTAGGGCATGATATTCCTTGTAGCAAGTCGTAGGCGTATGCGATCGTGCTTTAATGACACTGAGCAGAGATGTTTGTAAAATCATGCAAGATAGTCTGGAAACTACTGCTACATCTAGCTTTTAGCAATTCTTGAAAAGAATATGCTACACAAGAATCTATGAATGTACGGTTGACAGAATATGGAATTATAGCGTTACGCTTCAATTTCGTATAATGCCAACTTTTGACCGATTGTTGGAAAACGCCTAAGATTGGTGAGGACGTTCCTCACCACGAGAGATTAATACTTGTCCGCTTGTATTCCATGAAACTACTCGAATGTGGAGGACAAGCCTAAAACGACCCCTAATCTTTGGTAGTTCCCTTGTCGATTAGGAGCCGCAATCATAAAGCAAGGCGGATTTCGGCTCAATTCCTTTCTACGCAATAATTGTTTTTTTGTAGCAAACAGAATTCAATCTACTGTCCGCTTAAACGCTCATACTTTGGACTGTAATCCTCTTTGTACAAGAGTTTCAGCCAATATACTGTGATAGAGAATATGGCGATCGCGCCGAATAAATCACCAAAAACCCTTGCAAAGCAAGGGTTTTTGAAATTAGGTAAATGTTTTTTTACCCCTCGTGAACAGTTACAAATTACGCATTCCGACGAATTGAACTATAAGCATCGTTTCTCCCTGCAAGCGATGTAGGGTTGGGATATCTACCATCATTCTGAACTTTAGACTAAAAGCACAAAATGACTCAGGGAAGCTGAGTTAAAAAAAATCAAAGTAAAAAATTAAAAAAATGAGAAATCAAGCAGTTTTTGCGGGGGATTTACGTGAAGGTGAAGTACGCTTTTTAACGATAGGATAGCGAATTCTACGTTGTCTGTTCTGTCCTGTCTTCCAACCTGGAGATTTACCTCGTGGTTTTGGTGCTTTGGCAGGAGTAGAAACCCTGACCAAAATCCCAGGCATAGCTTGTGCAACCCTCCCAGGGGTGAGTTGAATCATTTGTTTGTGCCACGGGAGGGGATTGTCATTAACGATATCACGAGCCAACCACAACTCCCACGTCATGAGAGGCATTAAGTCACTCCATCGGTCACATTGTTGAGGAGTAGAAAGCTTTGGTAGCGTCCAATGCAAGCGTTGTTTAATAAACCGATACCAATGGTCAACTGCAAAGCGTCGCAGGTAAAGTTTCCAAACCTCAGATAGAGGTGGCATTTGTTCACCCACAAAAGCCAACCACATTGGTTTATGGACTCGTTGTGAGCCGTCTTGGAGTAGCCTTTCCACCAGTATAATTGACATCGGATGGTGTGGGGAAAGACGAAAATGCTTTTTTGTCCACAGGCGAATCCTCACTCTACCCAGCTTAGTATCTTCTTGTTCAATGATTTGTTCTGGGTCAGACCAGGTACTGTCATCATTAAGTTTGAATTTATCACCGTGTACTCTTGGTTTTCCCCTGCCTGAATACGCTGGTGGTTCTCCCCATAAACACAGGTTAGAACGCAATCGCATCAGTTTATCTGCATTAATATCAGCACTTTTGATCACAAATGGCACACACCCATATTCGATATCCCATAATGTGATTGGTCGTGATGGTAAGTCTTTACATACCTGTTTTAGCTGCCATATAGCCTTATCTATGGGATTTTCCCAACTGGTAATTCTTTCATGCCTGAGTGGTAATGCCCAACTTCCTTCTGTTTCAGGTATCCAAGCTATTGTACTGTATCCGTATCCAGGGGTAATGGGACGACCACCTCTTCCTCCTTGTGCATAATGTTCGTAGGTTCTTTCTTTCAGGGTTGGGGCATCTGGCCTTGACCACGCTGTGTGGTCTCCTGCCAAAACTATACGTCCTTGTTTTGGGAGCTTTTGACTGTACAGTCCCATCAATTTGTGGCGTTTTGGTCTGGTATCCTGTGTTGTTTCATAAATACTTGACCACTGACGACGGAATACTGGACACATTGATAAGTCTGCCAGACTGTAGGCGTTACGTGTCAGCAATATGGCATCCGTCATTTCAAATGTTGCGTCCTTTGCCCGACATAAACATTGGTATGCCGCTTGACGAAATTCCCTTAATTGTGCAAAAACATCCATAGCGGTAGATGAACGTTGGTTGTGCTTCTTTCATCTTCCACTACGGGGGTGTCTGTTCTTACAGGCATCCCTTGGTTTTTTTTTGCACTCCCATCACCTAACGATCGCCTTTTTTAGTCTAAAGTCCAGTAATTACTCGTAAGGGAACAAGTAACTAATACATGATTTTTTGTAATAATTAATTTGAGGTTTTACAGGGTTCTTAAGTAAGAGCATTGCGTGTCACTACTTATGACAAATTCCGAAAAATGTAGCTAAAATTGACAGTGGTAGATATCAAAATGCTATATCTCATAAAATGCTTGAAATCATATTTCCAGAACAAGAAGCTTTGATTCGTGTTTATCGTGAAAAGTGGAAGCAGATTGCATTATCAACGCAGAGAATTAACAAAGAAGAAGCAGCACACGCAATTCATAAAGCTTATGCTTTTATTGGCATAACGGAACCTGAAATTATATTTTGTGATAGCCGATGTGAGGCAACAAAATTTATAGTTTTACCATCTTACGAACGAGGAAATAACCTTGCTCGTGAATTGGATAAAAAAATTTTAGAGCAGCTACAAGAAGAATTGATTGAACGACGTGACTATAGATTAGGCTCATATTTAGGAGATATACAGGGGGAACTAGAAGCTGAACTGGTTTGGCGAATGTGGTTTCATCTCATGCAATATACAGAGATAGAAAAGTATATGCATGAATTTTGGCTAAAAATAGAAAAATGGGCTGCTTATGGCAGCTGTTTTGATTTTGTTGTTTCTGTTTTAGAGTATTTTCATACACCAGAACGGTGGGAAGTATTTGAGTCATTAATGAATAATTGCGGTTTAATATTTCCTTTTGAAAAGGTAGCTATAGTTTGCGATCGCCCGACAAAAGTATCCTTCAATAACCAATCACAACTTCATGGGTCGAATGAACCCGCTATTCAATTCGCAGACGGATATAGCCTAATTGCTTATAATGGTCTAGTTATGCCAACAGACCTAGTAAACAGTATACCCTTTCTTTGGGTTTTCCTGCGAATGATGTTGGTATCAAAGCGGCAATAAATAAGGCGCGAGAATTGGATTTTTTGTTAATTACAAAACAATTCCAGTGGACACAAGATTTGTTAGGAAAGCAAGGGCAGAAGGTAACATTTTCGGAGGAGAAAAAGCCTGCAAAACTTATTCGAAAATTGATTGAGGAATACGAGCGGGAATTTTGGAAGACTCATGAGAAGAATAGACAAGGTGTTCGTACTTGGGAAAGTCATTATCTGAGGCATTTAAAAAAGCTTCCTCAAGATGTTTCTTTGTCTTTGCAGACGTTGGAGGAGGCATTAGAAAAGACTAAACCCAATTCTTCATCTAGGTTTTTTTTAACGTGGCAATTAAAAAAGTTTTGTTATTTTTGTGGAGTTGATGGAGTTAAAACTATTGATTCTTATGCAACTCCAAATCCGAATCCTGTGATTCGGAAAGTTCCTTTTGATGAAGAAATTATTCAAGGCTTTACCAAGATAGGAGCAGCATTATCACCATATGCCAGTAAGGAAAATATTACTCTACCCGAACAATGGCAATGGGCGTATGCAATGTTAGCAACTTATGGGTTAAGACCGCATGAATTATTTGCTGTAGATATTGAGGCTTTTATTAACCCTGGAAATGCTTTTCATTTAGTTATTTTAAATCCTAGCCTTACAGAAGGTACAAAGACTGGGGAAAGGAGTTGCGGTATTCCTCCATTGCATCCACATTGGGTAGAATTGTTTGATTTGAAGAATGTTAAATTACCTTACAATGGTGGAACTCTGAGCAATAAAACTGCAAAAATTAAAATTAGATTTAGGAATACTAATATTGGTTTTAAACCCTATGATTTGCGCCACGCCTACGCCATACGCGGACATCGTTTGAGAGTTCCGATTAAGACGATGGCAGATTATATGGGACATACGGTGCAGGAACATACGGAAACTTATCAAAGATGGATGAGTGAGGAGGCGAATTTAGAGATTTATAAAGAGGTGGTGATTCACAGACAAGGTACGAGTAAGGAAGCTTTGAATGGGAGAATTAGAGAGTTGGAGGCGGAGAATTTTGCTTTAAAAGCTGAAAATGAATCGTTGAAAGGGATATTGATTCAACATCAATTGGGTGAATTGTTAAATCAGCCCCGACGACTGGAAGTCCCGGCTACACTAACTCTCGTCCGCCTGCGCGGACTATTAAGAAAAGCGTGTCTATTCTGATTTGATGCAATAGAATAAAGTAGGTTGGGTGGAGCGAAGCGGAACCCAACATATGATATTACACGATTTTATCAGAGACGTGCTATTACGAATTTAACATTTATAGCGTAACGTAGAATCTGGGGTTAGATGCAGAAACCGGGTTTCTTTATTCCAAGGTTAAGTGTTTAATAATCTTTATTTCTTTATCTTGATGAAATTCAACAAAAAGACGATAGTTATTGATTGAGGAAAAATGTTCTAAAACTCGATGAGATTTGATGAATCTATTATCTTGTGTAGCAAGATATTCTGAGTAACTGGAAAATTCCCAATCTTGTGGATTTTCAACTAGATTGGCATTAACTGGATTTAAATGAATATAGCGGGATAAGTACAATAAATATTCGTCGGTATCTACGTGAATTGCTTGAAATCGTCCTTGAAATAGGGAACCAACTCGATTAAAGCGTTTATTAATTCTTTTTGTATAAGATAAAATAAATGCTTGCATTAAGTCTGACAGGTTATCTGTGTTGAGGTAAATCAATAAATGGTAATGGTTTGGCATCAAGCAGTAAGCAACTATTTCGACGTTGTTATTTATCAGGTGTTTTTGTATGAGTTTCAGGAATAATAAATAATTTTTACGTTCAAAAAAGATTATTTGACGGTTATTGCCTCGATTGTAAATATGGTAATAGTTTCCTGATTTAAATGTGATGTCACGAATTGGCATTTTCAGTGTAAGAAGCCTGGTTTATATTGCTGTTATATCCTTGCTTTTGCTTAAATGCCAATTGTGAGAAACCGGGTTTCTCTGGGACTAAGTATGACGATTGTTGATATGATGGTGGAAACCCGGTTTCTGGTGAGTCGTGAGAAACCGGGTTTCTTCTGTGGGTGTAGCGCTTGATTTTTGGATTTCCAAGTTGGTGAAACCCGGTTTCTGAGATTTTAGAAACCGGGTTTCTCTGGAACTAAGTATGAGGATTGCTGATATGATGACAGAAACCCGGTTTCTGCGGGTTGACTGGTGAGCGTGAGAAAGCCGATTTTTGGGTTGAGTCGGACAAGTCTTCGGTTTTGCAACCTACCAAGCTATCCGACTCGGTTTTATATTTGGAGGTCGTCGCCTTCCTCACCGGAACGGGTCTGGACTCCCTGTTGTACGCCCGATAAATTCCCATCTATCAGCTCTGACTTTTGGGAGCGCTCACGCAAACAACGCAACTAACCGAAATCCAACGTTGTTGTTACGGTTATCGCGCGTATTCCTATTGCGATTAGCCGACCGACTGATTCACGGTTTGTCGTTCCACGAGCCACCGCGCAGCAGCTAAAGTTGCCTGCCCCGTCTTCAGCTTCTCAATTAATTGAGAGAACTGATTAAATATAGTGTATGATATTATGTAGATTAAGACGCCAGATTTTTGTAAAAAAAATCTGATCCGCCGCAGGCGGAGAGAAGAAGGGTAAAGAAAGAATAAGAAGTGTAAAGTGCTAAAGGGCTAGAGAGCAAAGTCCTAGGAGTCCTCACGCAAACAACGTAACTAACCGAAAAAAAGCAACGCTGAAGTCACGGTTAAGGCGCGTATACCTATCGCGATTAGCTGACCGACAGATTTACGGTTTGTCGTTCCACGAGCCACCGCGCAGCAGCCGATAATCATTATCATTACCATTCAGCCATGCGCTGCCGTCTGTGGGCGCTCCCTCGTAATTATTATGATATTTATCTAGACACCATTCCAATACATTACCACACATATCGTATAAACCGAAAGAGTTAGGAGGAAATTTTCCTACTTCTGTTGTTTCTTGGCGATATTGACCTTTTGGTGCAGAGGCGTAAGTGTAATTTCCGTCATAGTTTACTAAATCTGTCGTAATGGTTTCGCCAAAGTAGAAGGGTATGAAACTGTAACTTAATTCCTATCCATCTCTACCCATATCTATTCATTTTTGGGTAGGTCTGATACAAGTTGGTCAACAAACTCTCTAAGCCGTTCTTGCCAATTGGGAACGGTTTTAATTTTTTCTTTCTGCCCTTCCCATCCCTTGAAACAGATAGGTGATTTATCTAAAGTCTTATCTTTATTAGACTGCCAACGAAATTCATGATTTTTCTGGAATGGCATACAAAAACAGAATATATAGTGGTATACTACTATATATAATACATAAAAATTCGAGTGATGGCTACTCTCACGTACGTTAAAGGATTACCAACGCTGGCGCAAGAATTAAATAGTTTAGGACTCACTTCCTTTGAGATGTTCTTGGCTACCTACAGTCCGGTATTCCACAAAGCAGCGCGTGAAACAGCCAACTTCATTCTTAAGAGTCAAACGTTCAACAAATCTAACTGGAACACTCATCTACAAACAACTTACGGCATTTCAAAGCGTCATGCTAATGGTGTTATCAGCCATGCTCAAGGTGCAGTGGACGCATCCAAAGAGGATAGGAAACATCATGTTAAGACGTTGGAAGGTAAGCTTAAATCAATCAATTCTTGGATTAGCAAATCAGAAAAGAAATTAGCGGGCTCTGTTAAGTTTTACGCCAAAAAAAATTGGCAGAAATCAAAGACTGGATGCAGGTTCCCATTGTCCTGTTCGCTCCAATTTCGTGATACTAACTGGAAGAATTTGCGCTTTCAGATTCATAACAAGAAACGCCGTGCTTACCAGTTATCTAAGCAGATTGAGCATTTGAAGACAGCGCCAATTCAAACTGTCATCTCAAAAGACCAAGCGTTTGTTGTTGGTTCAAAAGATGAATCTTTTGGTAATCAGGTTTGTCAATGGGACGGCAATATCCTTAAGTTCCGTGTACCTGCTTGCTTGGAATCAAGATTTGGCAAGTACGTACAAACAAGATTAGGTAACTTTGACCGCAAAATCAACAGACTGCCCAAAGATGGTTCTAAAACCTGGCACTTCTACCGCAAAGACGGTAAATGGAATGCAGCCGTACAGTTTACTCCAGCGCCAGTAAAGCGTGTCTCGCGTCACTCTACTTATGGCTGCATCGGGATTGACACGAATCCCGGCTCTATTGGTTGGGCATACGTTGACCGTGATGGCAACCTCAAAGCGCATGGACAAATCCCGCTACAAATGGGATTGCCAACAGGCAAACAGGATGCTCAAATCATTGATGCTTGCTTGCAATTGGCGGTACTGGCAGACACCTTTGCTTGTCCTGTTGCTTGCGAAGAATTAGACTTTACTACCAAGAAAGAACAACTAAAAGAGCGTGGTAGAAAATATGCTCGGATGCTTTCGCTTTGGGCGTATAGCCGTTTTTATGAATTACAGATGCACATCTTAAGCAACCGGGGGATTTATCTGATGAAGGTGAATCCTGCTTATACCAGCGTTATCGGCTTGGTGAAATATGCACGCCAATATGGATTAGCTAGCGATGAAGCTGCTGCTATGGCTATAGCGCGACGTGCTATGAGATTGACTGAAAATATTCCAGGCTGCATAACCGCCTATCTATCCGTGAAGGATAGAAAGCACGTATGGAGCCTGTGGAATCAATTGAATAATTTGATTAAGAAATCTAGCATTAAGCGTCACAGCTTCTATGCTATCTCTAACTGGGAGTCTTTGGTCAAGCAATGGTCGGAGCAATCTGTCCAGAGCAAACGAAAGTGTTAAAGATGATTTCTTGGAACATAAACCGCGATTCGTTCCCCCTGTACAGCTTTGTCTACTTGTGAGCAGGTTTGTATAGGTTTTTAGAAGCGGTGAAGCAAAATACTTTGTCGAAGACTTGGGAAATGGTGTCACCTTGGATATGGTACAGATACCAGGCGGAACCTTTACGATGGGTTCGCCAGCAGGGGAAGCACAACGAGAGAATGATGAAGGACCTCAACATCAAGTAAAAGTCCCTGACTTCTTCATGGGCAAACATGAAGTTACCCTTGCTGCTGGTGGTTTTTCCCCGCGCATCCACTACTTTTACAACATCAAATGGAAAGGGCTTTAGGGATAGGGCTTTTGGAGTAGCTGGTTGTTTAACAGGACTTGTTCCGGTTGTTGCAGTTGTTGTTGGCTCGTTTTCTTTTGAACCCAATTGCAAGAGGCTTGGTACTACAATTGCCGAGCCTAACCCAACTCCCATTAAACCAGCAATTTGAATTACACGCCGCCGCGACAAGTTAGCCGAAGAAGGAACTGTTGAAGGTATGCGAGCAATAGGTGTTTTAAATGTTTCGTTTCCAGAATGAGGAGTATTACTAAGTGGTGCTAAAGGTGGCTCTTGAGGAGGCTTACTTACAGGTACATCTGTGGGTGGCTTAGATTTGCCTTGATTCTCTACTGACGCAGAACGATTGACAGCCTTAAGACTATCACTATTTTTAGCACCAGAAGTGGATGAAGATTGCAATGCTGTATCAATTTCATCTAGCTCATTGCTAAGACGCTTTAGCATAGCCTCCTCATCTTGAAGTTGCTGTTCTAATTGAAACTTTGCTGTCACACTAGTTTCAATAGCTAAAGCTTTCCTGATCTGCTTTATTTTCTCATTCCGAATATCCCAATCTTGTTGAAGCCTATCTCGTTGTTCTTCTAACCGACGCCGTTGTCCAGTGCTTAAGCTTTGATCTAGGGGCTGTTGAGTTTTTGGTTGGGGAACTGGCTGCGAAGGTTCACTCTTCTGAAATATTTTGCACAGAGATTGGTATCCTCTGTCCAATTCTTTGTAACGCCCTCACTGCTTCTATATCTTGCCCTGAAGCAGACGCCAGTACCCGAATCCATAACTGCTCTGCTAAATCCAGATCCTTTTCGGTTTCAGCTCGATAAGCATCATTCTTCAGTGTAGCGATATCACTTACAGTTGCATATCGCGGTACAAGAATCAAGTGAGATTTATTTACAGGTTCAGCAATAATATAAGGTGTTTGCCTGCCATTTTTATGCTGACGCACAAGTTCAGGGACGCGAAAATTGAGATACTGGTTTAACCGCTCAACTGTAGCGCATTGACCTTGAATTCCTAACCCTTCCAGCAACGCACGGGTAAAAGCACCTTGTTGTAATGCTTCTATTTCATAAGAATATTCCTGGGGACTACAGGAAAAAATGCTGATAACTTCTTGTTGACGTGCTTCTTCCGCTGTCTTTCGCCCAATTCCTTCACCTGCACGAGTGCCAAGACTGCGACAAGCATCTAAAATCAAGACTACATTATCAGCACCACAACGCCGCAAACGTTCAGTGACAAAGTTAATGGGAATGGCTGTGTTTTCAATGTCTTCTGGATCGCCATCGCAGGGCATGAGATAATCTCTGTCAGCGTGACGTATTCCATGACCGCTAAAGAAAAACCAAAATTTATCCCCTGCACCCAAGAAGGGACTGTTAAATAACTGTCGCAGGACTCGCAGTAAGTTAGTCCGGTTTGGACGAGTTGATTTTCCATCGATATCAGGGGAGTCATCCGAGAAGAAGTATATCCGCTCGAAACCTGCTTCAGTGCGGAGAAACTCCTGCATTAACTGTGCATCCCGCTTGGCATAGTTTAGCGGTTGCAGTAAATCATACTGATTAACTCCGATCGCGATCGCCCAATTTTTCGCCATCTGATTTTAGTTCTTGCCGTTTGAATTTTAGCTTAATCACTCCTTTGTCAAAGAAACCGGGTTTCTATCGGTGGAGTATCGATATCAGAAATGCTTAGTTGATCACAAACCCGGTTTCTCCCCATAAATTGTCTCTTAGCACCCCTTCTAATTAATTTAACTTTTCCATGCATTAAATGTTTATATCAGATTTTCTCATACCATATATACAACGGTACAAATAGCGATTCCGATAAAATGCATCTAATAGGAGTGCGATCGCTTAAATATCAATTGGACTTTGAATATATAGCAATCCTCGTTCATATTTGTGAAAATAGACAGCATTAGAAGTCGGGTAACTCGGAAGAAACCCGACACGAACGTTTCTCACGAATGAAAGCACTATACCCTAACGACATTCAGTCACGGCTAGACAAACGAAGTTCGCATACGCTGACTTAGGGAAAAATCAGAAGAATGAAACTCGCGCAAACAGGTTTTGCATGTGTAGCTGTGAATTCTATTAACCAGGTGCAAGATATGAAGAGATGCTGGTTGAACCACTGCAAAACCCTCTACCACGAAAAGAAGGAGAGCAAGATTTTTTTATGGGTTTACTCCCTTCTCAACGAGAATAGTTAAAGGCTGATTTATCTACTTTGCTCGATGGATGAGATCCCCCCAACCCCCCTTTTTAAGGGGGGCACTTCGATGGTTAAAATACCATGTATATACGTAAATGTCAATACTTGGTCTAACAAAAAGTGATAAAAATGAATGAGAAAAAGTAAGAAAAAAGTAATAAATGGGTTTTGGGGAAAATGCTAAGTATTAGGAGGCAAGGGAGATAGGGATGATAAGACCGCGCAAGCACTTTGCCCAGCATTGGCTCAAAAGTGAAAAGGCTCTCAACTCGATTGTGGCGGCGGCGCAGTGTAGCAAGAGCGATCGCATTCTCGAAATTGGGCCGGGTACTGGTGTTTTAACTCGTCGTTTATTACCTTTGGTTCAATCTCTGGTCGCAGTTGAAATTGACCGCGATTTATGTGAGTTATTGGCAAAGCAATTGGGAAAGGTTGAAAATTTTCTGTTGTTACAAGGTGATTTTCTGAGTTTAGATTTACCATCACAATTACAGGCTTTTCCTAATTTTCAAAATCCAAATAAAGTTGTTGCTAATATTCCCTACAATATCACCGGACCAATAATCGAAAAGTTGTTGGGAACTATTGCTAATCCCAACCCAGAACCATTAGAATCAATTGTGTTATTGGTGCAGAAAGAAGTTGCAGAAAGGTTGTATGCTAAACCAGGTTCAAGAACCTTTGGTGCGTTATCTGTAAGGGTGCAATATTTGGCGGAATGTGAATTAATTTGTACAGTTCCCGCAGGTGCATTTCACCCACCACCAAAAGTCGATTCCGCAGTCGTCAGGTTACTTCCTCGCAACTTGGAGACACCCGCAAACGACCCCCGCAAGTTAGAGACTTTGGTTAAGTTGGGATTTGGCGCAAAACGGAAAATGTTACGAAATAATTTGCAATCGCTAGTAGAACGCGATCGCCTGACACAATTACTGGAACAATTAAACATAAACCCCCAAGTCCGCGCTGAAGACCTCAGCGTCAACCAATGGGTAACCCTAGCCAACGAGTTAGGAGTGAGGAGTGAGGAGTTATGAGTTAAGTGCTGAAATTCTTTCCTCAAAACTCACCAACTCCCAACTCCCAACTCCTAACTCAAGACTCCTAACTCTAGTAGAAATGCGTTCCTACAGCCTCATCGCCCCTGCTAAAATTAACTTGTACCTCGAAATCATCGGCGATCGCCCTGATGGGTATCATGAGTTAGCAATGATACTCCAAAGCATCGAACTTGCCGACCGAATCGATGTGCGTCCCCTAAGCATAGACAGCATTCGCGTGCGTTGCAACCATCCGCAAGTACCTACAGATAAAAGTAATCTGGCATACAAAGCGGCAGAATTAATGACAGTGGAATTCTCTGACGCCTTTGCTAAATACGGCGGTGTCGAGATTACCATCAACAAGCAGATACCTGTAGCTGCGGGTTTGGCTGGAGGTTCGACAAATGCAGCAGCTGTTTTGGTTGGGATAGATTTATTGTGGAACCTGGGACTAACTCAGTCTGAATTAGAAGAATTGGGGGCGACTTTAGGTTCCGATGTCCCCTTTTGCATCGCCGGTGGAACCGTTATCGCCACAGGAAGAGGCGAACAACTTTCTCCCCTGCCTTCTTTGGATACTATATATATAGTATTGGCGAAGTACAAGAGTCTTGCAGTTTCCACCGCTTGGGCTTACAAAACCTATCGCGCCTCATTTGGCAATTCTTACATTCGAGATAAAGATAGTTTAGCAGACCGTGCAGCAGCAGTACATTCCAGCGCAATGGTCAAAGCTATCCTGCACAAAGACGCTCAAGAAATCTCCCAAAAATTGCACAATGATTTAGAGCGAGTTGTTTTACCAGAATATCCCCAAGTGTCGCAGTTGCGAGAAACCTTTGCAAAAATTGAAGGTGTTATAGGAACTATGATGTCAGGTTCCGGTCCAACTGTCTTCGCTTTGTGTGAATCTTTTGAACAAGCACAACAAGTTAAGCTACATATAAGAGAAGCAATTCCCGACGAAGACTTAGAATTGTTTGTGACTCGAATGACTTCACATGGCATTCAAATCGCATCCTCACAACCTACCATTAGTTAATCTCGCATTCCTATGCCTATGGTTATATAACGAAAAAGCGATGGACATAAATTGTTGAATTCATGTCAAAGTCCTATATTCTCAACTTGGTCCCAATCTCAAGCGATCGCCTTTCCTATGCCTATGGTTATATAACGAAAAAGCGATGGACATAAATTGTTGAATTCATGTCAAAGTCCTATATTCTCAACTTGGTCCCAATCTCAAGCGATCGCCTTTCCTATGCCTATGGTTATATAACGAAAAAGCGATGGACATAAATTGTTGAATTCATGTCAAAGTCCTATATTCTCAACTTGGTCCCAATCTCAAGCGATCGCCTTTCCTATGCCTATGGTTATATAACGAAAAAGCGATGGACATAAATTGTTGAATTCATGTCAAAGTCCTATATTCTCTTGATATGCCTATGGTTATATAGCTAAAAAGCGATGGGCATAAATTGTTGAATTTATTAGGACTGACGCAAAAACTCTGCCAAACTCCTATTTCTCTGTGTCCTCCTTCTCTAGTAAAGTTGATTTTTTCATCCCGAATGCGTAAGTCCTATTTATGTCAAAGTCGTATATTGTCAACTTTCTGGGGAACCCAATCTCAAGCGATCGCCTTTCCTATGCCTATGGTTATATAACGAAAAAGCGATGGACATAAATTGTTGAATTCATGTCAAAGTCCTATATTCTCTTGATATGCCTATGGTTATATAACGAAAAAGCGATAGACAAGAAAAGAATTGAATTTATTAGGACTTACGCAAAAACTCTGCCAAACTCCTATTTCTCTGTGTCCTCCTTCTCTAGTAAAGTTGATTTTTTCATCCCGAATGCGTAAGTCCTATTTATGTCAAAGTCGTATATTGTCCCAATCCCAATCTACAAGCGATCGCCTTTCCTATGCCTATGGTTATATAACGAAAAAGCGATGGACATAAATTGTTGAATTCATGTCAAAGTCGTATATTCTCTTGATTCTTCAAGCGATCGCCTTTCCTATGCCTATGGTTATATAACGAAAAAGCGATGGACAAGAAAAGAATTGAATTCATGTCAAAGTCGTATATTCTCAACTTTCTCGCTAAAGCAAACAAATTAACCGATAGCCTTTCCTATGCTTATGGTTATATAGCGAAAAAGCGATGGATATCGCAAATAATTTAATTCATGTCAAAGTCGTATATTCTAACGATAAATCTAAAATTGATTCACACTTACACTCTTACGTGCGCTACTGTAAATCCAAAATCCGTCTTGAAAAGCTTTGATCGGAGGAAACCTCCGCTCAAACTTTTCGCAAAATCTCAAATCTCAAATCCCATGACTGACCCAAACATAACTCAACAAGCAGATACTGAAGGACAAGTCCCCGTAACACCGTTACGCTGTTTCACTGGGGCGATAATTTCCGGAGGGTTATCCTACGCAGCGTACTCTCTGATGATAGCGATCGCCACGACATTTGCCAACAAACCCATCCATTCCCACACCCAAGTCACCGCGAATATCGCCTCCGCCGTTCGTACCCTAGTTGTGGGTATAGTAGCATTGGGAAGTATGGTATTTGGTATAGTTGCACTTGGGTTGTTTGCCTTGGGATTGCAATTATTGGTGCAGCAATTCACTACAAAGCGAGAATCCTAAAATCTGCATGTCTATGGTTATATAACCATAAAGATATGAAATCACGACCTTTGCATTGATAACCCTCTTGTAGGATGGGCGTCCTTTCTCGCCCATCGCAAATAAGCACAAATTTAATTATCGCCCCAGAGCGATCGCACAATTCACAAAAACATGAAATTCCTGCAATTATATAGTTATATAACCATAGAGATATGAAATCACGACCTTTGCATTGATAACCCTCTTGTGGGATGGGCGTCCTCTCTCGCCCGATCGCAAAACTTGCACAAATTTAATTATCGCCCCAGAGCGATCGTACAATTCACAAAAATAGGCAACACCTGCATGCCTATGGTTATATAACCATAAAGATATGAAAGAAATTCATCATAGAAACGAATAAAAGACTTTAGCCGATAAGCCTTGAAATTATCTGCCATCTGCCATCTGCCATCTGGCATATTACACTAAAAGTGCCCTTTCATGTTCCTTCCTCCAAGTTTGGGGAGGAATACCGTGGTGTTGGCGAAACTGGCGGGAAAAATGACAAGCATTTTGATAGCCAAGCGCTGTAGCAATTTGTTCAATATTTTGGCCAGTACTTTTAAGCATAGAACGTGCAGCTATCATTTTGCGTTTCACAATCCAACCATTTATCGTATCACCAGTTTGCTTTGCTACTCGGTTGGTTAAGTAAGCTGGAGAGTAACCAACAGCAACAGCCACATCACACAAAGTGATACCTTGGTGATAATGAGCTTCGATGTAGTCAAAAACTTCCTTAAGTTGGGGAATAGAGGGAAAAATTGATTCGGGAACAGGTGGTACTGCTTCCGAAAGTTGATGACAATTAGTAGCATACCAATATCTCAACAGAGCTTGCTTTTCCAATCGGATAGCGATCGCTTTCAGCAATTCCTCTATTGTAGAGGGTTTTGTCAGATAGTCATCCGCACCCAACTCCATACCTTTGCGAAGAGATGCTTTCGTATTGCTACCAGTTAGAAAAATGAAGGGAATAATCGCCGTTAGCGGATCTTGACGTAAAGCAGTTAGAACATCGTAACCATCCATATCCGGCATCATTATATCACAAATTACTAAATCCGGTAAATGTTCTTGTGCTTGCTGAATACCAAGAACACCATTTTCCGCACCTATCATATCAAAACCTTCAGCCTCAAGAGCATCTAAGAAAAGATTGCGGGTAATTGCATCATCTTCAATAACGAGAAGTTTTTTCGATAATTCGTGCATCATTTTTCCATCACTCGAATGTTAGCAGGAACTTAGTTGTGAGTTGTCAGTTGCAAATTGTAAGTGTGAAATTATGAATTGCATAATTTTAATTCCAAACTAAAAACTCACGCATTTAACACTTAGAACTCATAACTCAGAAATCAGAACTTTTCTGGGGCAAAATGAAAGTAAAAGTAGTGCCGGCACCAACTTCACTTTTAACAGTAATTTCACCGCCATGCAATTCTACAAGGGTTTTGACAATCGATAGTCCCAATCCCGTACCGGGAATATTATCCACATTAGCACCGCGATAAAATGGCTCAAATATATATTGTCTATCCACTACCGGAATTCCAATACCCTCATCTTTAATGTGAAAAATCACCTCTTCATCTCGGCAACAAACTTGTAAAGTAATCGTACTTACCGCAGGCGAATAATTAATTGCATTTGAAAGCAAATTCCTCAAAATATGCTGCAGCAATTTTGGGTCTAAATAGACACTTACGCAGTTACCTTCACTGAGAAAATGAATTGTTTTTTGGCTGCCACTGACAAACTGCATTTGTGCCACAATATTGCCACAAAACAAATCTAAATCCAGTAACTTTGGCTGGCATTCTAATTTAGCAGCTTCTGCCTTACCAAACAATAAAATATCATCTAACAACTGACTCATTTCTCGAACCGCACCTTGAATCAAATCCAAATAAGAACGATTTTTCTCCTCACTCCATTGATGAATATGGCGTCTGAGTAAATCAGCAGAAAACGAAACCACATTCAACGGCGTGCGGAATTGATGGCAAAGCATCGAAACAAAACGTTCTTTAAGTTCGCTAAGTTGCTTTGCTTGTTCTAACGCTTGGCGAACCTCTGATTCTGCTTGCTTGTAGTCAGTAATATCAATAGCTGTAACTAATTCTACAGGCTTACCAGCGAAATCAAGCCCACGCTCCAACACTTCCACCGTACAAGCCAACCAGCATTCCGTACCGTTTTTCCTGAGAATCTGGATTTCCTGATATTCACACAAAGCAGAACTATCTTGCTTATTTACCTGTCTGAGGCTTTTACTCTTAATTAGTCGGTTGAAATTAAATTGAGATAGCAATTCATTTTTTGTATAGCCAGTGAGAACCTCAGCAGCAGGATTTACATAACAAAGCTGCGTACCTTGAACCAGGAAAATACTAGCATCCGTTGTTTCTGCCAAAGTGCGAAATCTCGTTTCGTTTAACCTCAGTGCTTCCTCAGTGCGCTTGAATTGGGTAACATCCCAAATGCTCCAAACCCTGCCGATAATCTTATCACCAAAGCGTTGCGGTTCAGAGTAATGAGCAAAGATTCTCCCATCCTTCAATTCCATCAAATCATAGCTCTCGCCATCCCATTGACTCGACACTTCCCAAACACAAGAGCGAAACTTTTCTGGATCTGTAACTTGGCTTTCAAAAAACACTTTGGCTCGGTTACATTTTCTGGAAATATTAACCGAAGTTGGGAGTCCCCACATCTCAGTAAATTTCTGATTAAAACAAAGAATTTCTCCTTCAAAATTAACCGCAAGGATGCCATTCGCAATAGAATCTAGAGTAGAGCGAAGTAAACTCAAAGATACTTCTAGTTCCGCCGCCATCCTCTTATATTCAGAAACCTCCTGTTGCAAATTCTCCGCAGAATCCTTTGATTTATCAGTGTATTGCTGCACCCCCAATTGTACTACTTCATCACTTTTATCGCGAGCAAAAACACAGCCCAATTCCCTCCCTTGATGTTCGATATAAGTGATAGTAAGTTCCACCAACAACATTCTACCGCCTTTTTTGCGATAGCGAGATTTAAAAGTAACAGAACCCTCTGATTTCAAAAAAAACCACCGTTCTGCCCAAATTTGTGGCGAAAAATCTACATCCAACTCATCTATCGTCATGGAAAGTAATTCCTCTCGGGAATATTCAGTCATGCGACAAGTGGCATTGTTAACATAAATAAACTGCCCGTTTGCCCCTATACAAAAGGCAGCTTCTTCACTTTGGTTTAACAGCAAATGAGCAAATTGCAACTCTTCTGGCTGTAGTGCCCATTGAGAGTTGGATGAAATTAACATGTTATTGTTATAATCGCCAGAATTCATCGCTCTATTCGCTCCTTTGATTTCGCCGACACTATAGCCATTATTAATGGGCTGATAATCACGGCTGCTTATATAATTTATCCTGCGGCGGTACGAGCTTATTTACCTCTAACACTTCAATTACATTATCAGAAAAGCAAATACTAGAAGCAATCTTTACTTAATCTTTAAAATATATTTAGCTATTTATCTTAATGTTTTTAACAGAAATAAACAGCTTTTTGAAGACAGTTGCAATTCCCAAAAACATGCAATTATTTTTAACTGTCAAAGCTGTAGAAATAATTTATTTGTTTGTACAATTATTCTCAAAATAAAATCAGCAAACTTGAATTTGATCAATTGACTCGAACTTAATCATAATTTATACTCATAAACTTAATATTAATTTACTTACTCCGGCATTTAACTACAAAATATGTGACAGATTCATCCGTCAAAAGAAATACTTTTCAACGCCTAAGTACTGACATAAAATTAGGCATCTACCTATAGAGATATATAGTTTTAATCGGACACGTATCTATTAACACAAAAAAATATAACTAAATCAGAAAGACAGTTATCGAACCCCAACACTGACTGCGATCGCTAAAATTCATAGTTGCAATCAATAGCTTTCACTATCATTGAGCAATTCTTATACTGAGTCTTAAAAATCACAACAATCAAATCACATTAATTAAATAATTTAGAGAACAACTATCACAAGGTATAAATTTCTAAATAGATTTCAGTAAAAGTGCAAGCGCTCGCAGAAAAAGCGAAAAAATTGACAAACCAATCAAAATATATTTCATTGTAAAAACATCTCCAATTCCCGTAGGCTTGTTTCCAGAAGCACAGCCTTAATTGTTTTGCTATTCTCAGAACGGTTAATTACTGACTACAAAATTTACATTTACCCCTAGTAATGGTACTGAAAAGTCAACCAAATCAAGAATTACAAAACAAATAAATTGTGGTCAGAAATATTTTCACCTCAGCATTATTGACATCCCTGCAAGTCTCAAAAAGTACGTAAAAGCAATGACTCAAAAATACACTGCATCTATCTCACAAATTATCACAGAGCCATACAAAGGATTTCAAGTAGACAATTATAACGAAACAAACCGATCGCTGACAGTAGCCGACGCGATCGCCCACATGTTGGAAAGTTTGGGAGTACGCTGTGCCTTTGGTGTAGCAGGTGGTGCAATGGCAAGCCTTTGGGGTGCCCTGTCAAATAGCACCATGCAAGTACTAAACTTTCGCCACGAAGCGGGGGCAGCCTTTGCAGCAACCGAAGCGTATTTTGCTAGCGGCAGTCCTGCTGTAGTATTTACCACAGCAGGACCTGGAATTACGAACGCCTTAACCGGGTTATTTGCTGCGCGTGGCGAAGGTGCAAAAGTGATTTTGCTGTCAGCTTGCACCTCAGCACCGCAGCGGGGACGGTGGGCAATTCAGGAAACCAGTACCGCCACATTACCCTCTGGAGGTATGTTTACCCCAGGAGTACTGTTCAATTATGCTACCACAGTAGAAAGTGCGGCTCAACTGCCACAAATTTTTCGCAAACTTGCCCTTGGTTTAGCGCAACCAGGAGGGTATGTAGCTCATTTGAGCATACCCACAGCAGTACAAACAAGTTTAGTAGATGAACTATCACTACCTCGGCTAGGAGTTGACAATTTTTGGGTAACACCATCACCTGAAGCGATCGCCAAATCAGTAGAGTTACTATCAGCAGGTTCCTTTGCCATTTGGGTTGGATTTGGTGCTAGAAACGCCGCCGCAGAAATTCGCGAACTCGCCGAGAGAACCGGTGCAGCAGTTATGTGTTCCCCCCGTGGCAAAGGCATCTTTCCCGAAGACCATCCCCAATTCATCGGCGTCACAGGTTTGGGCGGTCATGGTTCCGTCATGAAATACATGGAAAAGCAAACTCCCTTGCATACCCTAGTCCTAGGAACGCGTTTGGGCGAACCCACATCCTTTTGGAGTCCGGCGCTAGTTCCTCCAGGAGGTTTCATCCATGTAGACATCGACCCAGAAGTACCGGGAGTAGCTTATCCCAGCGTTGAAACCTACCCCGTTCTCTCAGACATTAAAGTTTTTGTGAAGGCAATGCTCAAGCACTTGCCAGAACGTCCTTTAGCTGCATCGCTACCTCATCCCGAACGCGAAGAAATTGCACCAAGTATAGAAACCCTCGTGCGACCGGAAATATTGATGGAAGCCATTCAAAAAGTCATCGTCGAAGGTAGCGACGCCGTAGTCATGGCAGAGTGTGGTAACTCCTTCACCTGGTCAACTCACATGCTGCGGTTTGCCGAAACAAATCGCTACCGAGTCAGCACCGGAGTAGGTGCAATGGGTCACGCCGTCACCGGAGTAGTTGGTGCAGCCCTAGCGCGCAACGGTAAAGCCGTCGCCATAGTTGGAGATGGTGCAATGCTGATGAACAACGAAATCAGCACCGCCGTGAAATATGAGATACCCGCCGTTTGGATAGTACTCAACGACGCCCGTTATAACATGTGCCATCAAGGCATGAAATTGTTGGGACTCACAGGCGCAGATGCCACAATTCCAGAAGCAGACTTTGCCATGATAGCTCGCGGCATGGGAGCAGAAGGCATGAGAGTTGAGAAAGAATCTCAATTGCAAGCAGCATTAGAAAAAGCGATCGCCTCAGAAGTTCCCTTTGTCATCGACGTCGTAATCGACCCCAATCGACCAGCACCATCCAAAGGACGCAATCAAAGTTTAGCAGCACAAGGAGTCAAATCAACTCCCGCCAAAACATCAGCAATGCCAATTTCATTTCCAAATGTTTAGTCAGTGGTTAGCGGTTGGTGATTAGTAGTTAGTGGTTAATAGTTAATAGTTAATTGTTAATGAATACCAACCACTAACTCTAATCCAAAATCCTGTTGGGTAAAATCTAAAATTAGTGGAGATTAGGGTGAATCTATTTGAAACAGTTACAGAAATGGGTCACGAGCAAATTCTTTTCTGTCATGGAAAAGACCCAGATATTAAAGCAATAATTGCCATTCATGACACCAGCTTGGGACCAGCAATGGGGGCAACAAGGCTATTACCTTACGCCAACGAAGAAGCCGCTTTAAATGACGCATTGCGTTTGAGTCGGGGCATGACTTATAAAGCAGCTTGCGCCAACATTCCCGTTGGTGGAGGTAAAGCAGTAATTATCGCCAAACCTGAAAATAAAACCGAAGATTTGTTAAGAGCTTACGGACGTTTTGTAGACAAACTTCAGGGACGTTTTATCACAGGACAAGACGTAAATCTTACCCCAGAAGATGTCAGGAAAATCAGCAAAGAAACTAATTACGTAGTCGGCGTAGAAGAAAAATCTGGCGGACCTGCACCAGTAACAGCATTCGGAGTTTTATTAGGCATCAAAGCCGCCGTAGAATTCAAAATGCAAACCAGAAGTTTAGCAGGATTAAAAATAGCAGTTCAAGGATTGGGAAACGTCGGTCTAAATTTGTGCAAGCATTTACACGAGAATGGAGTTAAACTTTTTGTCGCCGATATAAGTAAAGAAAAAACAGAAGAAGCAAAACGTCTTTTTGGCGCAACAGTTGTAGAACCCCATGAAATTTACTCTTTAGATGTAGATGTATTTTCGCCTTGCGCCTTAGGTGGAACACTGAACAGTCAGACAATTGACATGATTAAAGCACCGATTATTGCAGGTGCAGCCAACAATCAGCTAGCTAAAGAGGAAATGCACAGTCAACTGCTAGTAGAAAAAGGCATTTTATACTGTCCGGATTATGTAATTAACGCCGGAGGACTCATCAACGTTTACAACGAAATGATTGGGTACAACGAAGAAAAAGCTTTCCAGCAAGTGCATAACATATATGACACATTGCTAGAAATTTTTGACATAGCCAAACAACAGCAAATTCCTACCAACGATGCTGCAAAACAGTTAGCAGAAGCCCGAATTGACAAAGCCAGAAAAATCAAGAATTTAGTTGTTAGTTGTTAGTTGGTAGTTGGTTCGCCAGCGCCGAACCCCCAACCCCCAACCATTAAAGGAGTAAACAGTGGAAAAAAATACCTTTGCAACCTCTGCATATATCGCAACATCACCAGAAACAGCCTTCGACTATCTTTGCAGTTTAAAAAACTTAGACGATTGGACGCTCTTTAGTCGCATGAAAGAGCAAATAGACGAAGATACCTGGCTGGGAACAGCATCAGGCTATCATAAAAATCTCTATTATCACGTCAAAAAAATCGACAATCCGCTTTTTCAAGGAATTGAATGGCATTGCGGATTTGAATATCAAAATTACCACCAAGTCTACCCAGTCCTGCTTTTTCCTCCCAGCTACATCGAGCCTGGAAGCGATGAAAAAGGCGTGTATTTCCACTGGTTAAGCTTTGTCGATCCCAAGCGACAAACTCAAATGATTATGCAGGGAATTCACACAGTACATACTTCTGAATGTCGTTCCCTCAAAGGTATTTTGGAACGCAAAGCTGGACGCACAACATCAGCAACAGGACGTCACTTTATTAATACAGACACTATTTATGTAGACGCCCCAGTAGAAATTGGTGTAGAGTATTTATCAGACCTGCGGAATGTAGATGAATGGGCACATTTAGTGCGACCAGCAGGCGAAATTACTCGCGAATCGGGTGAGTTTCTCGATGAGTATGACCAGAAGGTAAAAATTTCACTGCGGATGCATAATCTCAGTAAATATTACTTATTTGAAGAGGAATATTTTTATCCAGAACACGGATTTTATCAGCGTTCTCCAGCCCTGATGATTCCCTGTTCCTATGCCTTCGCTGACCCATCTGCTTCTGGTTTCATCCTGCACAGAATTACATTTTGGAAAACAGGTGAAACCTTGCCCCACGGCAAACTTCAAATTGAAGACTATGGCGCTGAGAGCATGAATATCAAACGTTTTCTCGAAGCCAAAGCAGGCAATTTTGAATCATTTAATCGTGGAATGAGCTATATACCGCAAAGTCAACAACCAGTACTTGCTAAGTAGTAGTTAGTAGTTGGTGGTTGGTGGTTCACCACCAACCACCAACTACCAACTACCAACTCCCAACTAAAAACTAAATAATTATAAAAGATGAAAATAAAGTACCTTCCTATTACTTTCTTCACATTTTGTGTTGCAATTTTTTCGGGAATAAACGCTGCAAAAGCTGCGTCTTTTTCATCATCAGTAATCGCTGATGGTCTGAATAATGTACGCGGTTTAAGTTTTGATTCTGACGGGAGTCTCTACGTTGCAGAGGCAGGAATTGGAGGTAATGGTGCTTGCGTTCCATCACCAAGCGCCCAAGGCAATTCCTTGTGTTATGGTACAACTGGTGCTATTCTAAAAATACAAAATGGCACCACCAAACAAGTACTTACAGGACTGCCTTCTTTAGCATTACCAACTGGTATCACTGCAGCAGGTCCTCAAGATATTAAATTTGATGCTACAGGTAAGCCTTATATTTTACTTGGATATGCGGCTAATCCAGGTTTGCGGGATGCAACATTTCCTGATACTATCTTAGGAAAAATTATCACCGCTGACTTTAATACAAATACCTGGACAAGTATTGCAGATTTAGCTAATTACGAATTAGCAAATAATCCCGACCAAGGCGATGTAATCAGCAATCCTTTGGCGTTTGTATTAGATGGCAATAAAGCTGTAGCCGTTGATGCAGGTGCTAACGACTTGCTCAGTGTAGATACTGATGGCAGGAATTTGCAAGCTTTAGCCACATTTCCAAGGCAATTATTAACTAATCCAATCTTTCCACCGTCTGACGCCCAACCCTTCGACGAAGCGCAAGTGCCGCCACCCGGAGGTTTTGAGAATGCGCCGCCATTGCAGTTTCCCGTTCAAGCAGTACCTACGGGCGTTGCTATTGGTCCCGATCGCGCTTATTACGTCAGCGATTTTACAGGTTTTCCATTCCCAGAAGGAGGAGCAAAAATATACCGAATCGGTGCTGATGGTCAACTATCAGTTTATGCCGATGGTTTTACACAATTAACAGATTTAGAATTTGATGCACTTGGCAACTTATATGCCTTGCAATATGCGAATGAATCAGCTTGGAAAGGCAATCTTGATGGTTCCCTCATCAAAATAGCCGCTGATGGTACTCGCACAACTATTTTTAGTGGTAATGGACTGTTAGCACCCAGTTCCTTGACAATCGGTCTCGATGGTGCATTCTACATTACCAACAAAAGCGATCGCCCAGGACAAGGACAAGTATTAAAAATCGAAAATACAAAATCCATCCCTGAACCTAGTTCGACTCTCAGCCTCTTAGCGCTGGGTGTTTTGGGGGCTAGTTTGTCGCGAAAAGGCAAACCGCTTTTTAAGGCTGAAGTTTGAAGTGTGAAGGATGAAATTTTTCTACTTACTTCATACTTCCTAGTTCAACCTTCATTGAGGGGCATCTACATTGTTCTTCACTAATATCCAATCTTGCAACTATGAAACTCAAGCAATTTACTCTTACATTTTTTACCTTTTGTTTAGCTATTGTTACCGGACAAAAAGCTGCAGAAGCAGCAACATTTTCAGTAGTTGCGGATGGTCTTGATAACCCAAGAAATATGGCATTTGGTGCTGACGGTAGCCTTTATGTCACAACGAGTGGTAAAGGAGGTGACGGTGCTGATGGAAGATGTATTGCATCACCTAGCGCTCAATATATTCCTTTATGTGCCGCTGCTAATGGTTCCGTTCTCAAAATTACTCCCGACGGTAAGCAACAAACTTTTCTTGACAATCTCACCTCCATAGGATTAGTGCCTTCTGGCGAACAAGCTGCCGGTCCTGCGGATTTCAAATTTGATTCCAAAGGCAATGCTTATCTTCTAACAGGTTTAGCTGGAAATCCAGGACAACGCGATCCCGTCCTCAAAAGCCCCGACCTTGGAAAATTATACAAAGTAGACTTAAATACCAAATCCCTGACAAGTCTTGCCGATTTTGGAGCCTATGAACTCGCGAATAATCCTGACGGCACTGACATAATTTCCAATCCCTATGCTTTAGCAATTAAGGGTGATAGTGCCTACGTCGTTGATGGCGGTGGAAACACCATATATTCAGTAGCACTTGATGGCAGCGGTATTAAGAATGTAGCTGCGTTGCCCGAAAAACTAATATCACCAGATAAACTCCAATTCCCAACTCTTCCTGAGGGAACAGTAGACCCAACAGGAGGCGCACCACCACCTCCAGGATATACGATCGCTCCCAACGGTCTTCCGGTATCCAACCAATCAGTACCCACAGGTATCGCAGTTGCCCCTGATGGCAGTTTGACAGTCAGCGAATACACTTATTTCCCCTATCCAGAAAAAGAAGCGCGTATCTTTAGCGTTAACCCCAACGATTTGTCCATAAAAACCATCGCTGATGGATTTACACAACTAACTGGTGTGGCATACGACCCTGAAGGCAATTTGTATGCTTTGCAACACATCAATAATTCCGAATGGAAGGAAATTCAACAAGGCGGTATCATCACTGGTGATATCAGCGGTACTCTGTTCAAAATCGCTCCTGATGGTACTCGCTCTACTATCTGGGAAGGTAATGGACTAGAAGCCGCTTCTGGCATAACTTACGGTCCCGATGGTAACTTATATATCTCCAACCGAGCCAGACTCGCAGGAACAGGACAAGTCATCAAAATTGACCCCAAAGCCACAAAAATTCCCGAACCAAGTTCTGCGATCGGTTTATTGGCTGCTAGTGGTTTAGCTAGTGCTGCAATGCGGAAGCGCAAACGCCAACAAAAAGTGGGCGAAGAGTCGCTAGCTAAGGTAGAAATTCTTTAATTCCTTGTTCGCCTAAAAAAAGAACTGCTGCCTCATATAGAAATTTGCGTTTCCCAAAATGAGCCAGCAGTTCCTTGTCCAAGGTTCCCAGACTGAAGCCGGGAACAAAAATAGCTTAAGTACGAGTATAACTCATACCATCGGTACTAGAAAATTATGGGATTAGTAAAGAATTTGTCAATCGCCTTAGTTGGTGGCGGACTCGCAGTTTTAGCAACAGCGGCTCAAGCCAAGGCTGTAACATTAACCTACGAAAATTCAATCGGTAGCCCTGGTTTCGGTCCTGGGCAACTCTTTGTTCCCCAAGGCATAACGGTGGATAAATCTGGAAATGTCCTTGTAAGTAACGGTCGCGGTCTTAACCCAGACGGCAGTTTTAATCCGAACATCGGTAACAAAGTCGAAGTATTCAGCCCTCAGGGTAATTACATTGGCGCAATTGGCAAGGGCGGCAAAGGAGTAGGAGAATTCGACGAGCCATCAGCTTTAGAAATCTCTCCGCAGACTGGGAATCTGTATGTTGGCGATGTTTTCAACAACCGCGTTAACGTCTTCGATCCCCAAGGTAACTTTATTAAATCCTTTGGCTCATTTGGCGGTCTTATACCGGGTAGAGCATTCTTTGGACCATCTGGTGTAACTTTCGACAAAGCTGGCAATGTGTATATTGGTGATTTTAGCGGCGACAAAATCAATAAATACACTAAAGACGGCGAGCTAATTGGTAGCATTGGCACCAGCGGCACTGCACCTGGGCAGTTCCAAGGACCAGCAGGTCTAAGAATTTCCCCAGTTAGCGGAAACTTCTTTGTGTCTGACCAGTTTAACAACCGCGTTCAGGTACTCGATCCAGAAGGTAAACCTATTTTGACATTTGGCAAACAAGGCACCGGAGATGGAGAGTTTAATCAGCCAATCGGTTTAGAAGTGGATGAGTACGAGAATATCTATGTAGCTGATTCTATCAACAGCCGCGTTCAGGTATTCGATAAAAACGGTAACTTCCTGACTGCATTTGGCAAACCTGCTGCTGCACCACCTCCAAAACTAGGTGAGCCACCCTTTGGCGACCCCCTCGACCTCACTCCCGGCACATTTAACTGGACTGGTGGTACAAGCTACAAAGATGGCAAGCTTTATGTCGGCGACTTCTTCCAAGGTCGCGTCCAAGTGTTAAAGGTAGAAGGTCAAAACCAAAAAGTACCTGAGCCTAGCACGGCATTAGCTTTAGGCTTGTTAGGAATAGGTGCTGCTGCTACCAAATATAGAAAAGATAGGCGGCAAAAGCTAATCCTGAGTTTAGAGAAGCAACTGGAAAAAACAACTGTTTAGCTGACTTCAAAAAAGGTAGCTATGCAGAAGGCAGCTATGCTGAAGGACGTAAGTTTTTTTCATCGATGCTAGTAGTCCACCACATTAATACGTGAGACTCATTCTCTTTTCCTCCTCCTCTGCGCCCTCTCTCTTGGAAAGTTCCGATCGGAGGAAACCTCCGCTCGGACTTTCCGCTGCGCCTCTGCGGTTTTTTTTCGTAGATGCTAGCGTACGCAGTTCATGAACAACTACTTTGACAGCCTCGTTAATAGGCTACAACCTATTAACACATTCTAGTAGGCTCTGCCTCTATCGGGAGGCAGAGCCTCATATAAGGCATTCCCTGTCAGAGACAGGGAACGAGAAGAATGAGAAGAATGAGAAATTTATTTAAATAATGTAAATATTATGTCTGCTGTAACTCATCTAAAACTAACTAGTGTTATCGATTTATTGCGTCATTGGATTTCACAGCAAGTGAATCAGGAATGTTTGACATGGTTAGATGAAAAAAGAGAGCAGATAAGCAATAAAGAAAGTGCCTCAGTGTTTTTCACTGCATTCAGCGCCGCACCTCGCCATACAGGCAAAGCTGACCTGAAACTAACACCATTCGACTTAAAAGCAGCTTCGGCAATAGTTGCAGGTTGGTCTCCCGCTCATTGGAGTGTAGACCAAGCCGCCCGCACTTTAATATTACTCGCTTTGCCCCACAATAATTGTGAAAAATATTTGCAAACCTTAGAGCAAGTCTTCAACGCCGCCGACCTAGGAGAATTAGTAGCACTTTATCAAGCTTTACCCTTGTTACATTATCCAGAAAAACTTCGCGATCGCGCTTGCGAAGGAATTCGCAGCAACATGAGCGCAGTATTTAACGCTGTCGCTTTACAAAATCCCTATCCTGCGGAGTATTTTAATAACCGCGCATGGAATCAGATGATACTAAAAGCCCTTTTTGTCGGCAGTCCCCTAAATTTAATTCAAGGTCTTGATGCTCGTATTAACCCAGAATTATCCAGAATGCTTATTGACTACGCCAACGAACGTCAAGCCGCCAAGCGATCGGTTTCACCCGAACTTTGGGAATTGGTTGACAAGGAGACAAGGGCGACGGGTGTGGGAGACAAGGGAACAACTAACCACTAACCACTAACAACTAACCACTAACAACTAACCACTAACAACTAACCACTAACAACCATGATGTACATCGACCCCCACATCCACATGAGTTCTCGCACCACCGACGATTATCAAATGATGCGAGATTCTGGCATCGTGGCTGTAATTGAACCCGCTTTCTGGATGGGACAACCCCGCACCAATATCGGCTCATTCCAAGATTATTTCAGCAGTTTAATCGGATGGGAACGATTCCGGGCTGCTCAATTTGGTATTAAACATTACTGCACTATTGGACTTAACTCCAAGGAAGCTAATAACGAAGCTTTGGCAGAGCAAGTAATGGAACTTTTACCCTTATATGCTTGCAAAGAAGGTGTAGTAGCTATTGGGGAAATTGGCTACGACGATATGACCCCCGCTGAAGACAAATATTTTCGCCAACAGTTAGAACTGGCAATATTACTGAAGATGTTGGTGATGATTCATACACCTCATCGCGATAAAAAAGCAGGCACGAGTCGCAGCATGGATGTCTGCATTGAACATGGATTAGATCCATCGCGGGTGATTGTGGATCACAACAACGAACAAACAGTAGAAGAAGTATTGGATCGTGGCTTTTGGGCAGCCTTTACGATTTATCCCCACACCAAAATGGGGAATGCCCGCATGGTCGAAATTGTGCGTCAATATGGAAGCGATCGCATTATTGTAGACAGCAGTGCAGATTGGGGAGTTAGCGACCCGTTAGCTGTACCGAAGACTGCCAGATTAATGTTAGAACGCTCAATTCCAGAATCTCACGTGCAAGCAGTTTGCTATGAAAACGCGATCGCCGCATACAGCCAAAGCGGTCAAATGCAAGAATCAGACTGGCTAGATCCAGCACCCATCGACCAACGACAACTATTCAGCGGTAATTCCGTCCTGCGCGGACAACAACCCCTAGTCCAGTCTACCCGCGATTACGCACTGATTGATTAAGGCAGAGGGCACGAGGCATACTGCGGGGGGCAGAAGGCTGTTAATGGTTAATTGTTAATAGTTAATGGTTAATTGTTAATAGTTAATTGTTAATTGTTAATAGTTAATGGCTATGAACCACGAACAATGAACAATGAACAATCAACAATCAACAATCAACAATCAACAATCAACAATGAACCATGAACAATTTATGAATACAGCAACTTTAAATCGAGAACGTTTGTGGGCATATTTGCAACTGCTGCGACCGGCTAACATTGTTACCGCCTGGGCAGATATTCTCGCAGGCTTTGCCGTTGTAACAAGCACCGCAACCCTTATTAACTTACAACCATTGTTATGGTTGCTTTTGGCAACTACAGGATTATACGGTGGTGGAATTGTCCTAAATGATGTATTCGATGCTAAAATAGATACGCAAGAGCGACCGGAGCGACCTATTCCCAGTGGTAGAGCATCCCTTAGGACAGCCGCCATATTAGGAAGTTCGCTTTTAAGCCTTGGGGTAGTTGCAGCCTCGCAAGTTTCGTGGTTGAGTACTGCCCTTGCTTGTGCGATCGCTTTGGCTGCTGTCATTTATGATGCTTTCGGTAAGCATCACCCTGTTCTGGGTCCAATCAATATGGGGCTTTGTCGTGGAGGCAATTTATTGCTAGGGGTGAGTGCAATGCCAGCAATGGTAAAAGAGCATTGGTTTTTGGCTTTAATTGGGATCATTTACATTGGTGCTATCACTGTCTTAAGTCGAGGTGAAGTACATGGAGGCAAAAATAGCACTGGAGTACTAGCACTATTGCTAATTTACACAGTTATTACCGGACTTTTTAGTTTGGGACTGTTAAATAATTACCAAGTATTTGTAGCATTACCATTCATAATTTTATTTGCGACACTGGTGTCTTTACCTGTAATTAAAGCAGTCTACGAACCAACACCAGAAAAAATTCGCATGGCGGTACGTTTGGGAGTCATGTCACTTATAGTATTAGATGGTACATTAGCGGCGGGTTTTGGTAGTTTGTTTTACGGATTTATAGTTTTAAGTTTGCTGCCAGTATCAGTAGCACTTTCACAAATATTTGCTGTAACTTAGTTGTAACTTTAAATTGGAGGTAGTGATTACAACTGAAGATATTAATTGTAAAAAAAGTCAGCCAACGCCTTTGGCTGACTCCAGGAATATAACAAATAGCTCATGCACATTCTGATTTATTCATACAACTATCATCCAGAACCGATTGGAATTGCCCCCTTGATGACTGAACTCGCAGAAGGGCTTGTAAAGCGAGGTCATGAAGTTAGGGTGATTACAGGTATGCCAAACTATCCTCAACGTGAAATCTATGAAGAGTATAAAGGTAAGTGGTACGTCACAGAACAAAGAAATGGCGTTACCATTCAGCGAAGCTACCTGCGAATCAAATCCAAACCCAATTTACTGGATCGGCTATTTCTGGAGTTAAGCTTTGTTTTTACCAGCTTTCCGCAAGCCCTCAATGGCTGGGAACCCGATGTAATTCTTTTAACAGTTCCTCCACTGTTGGTGACCCTACCTGCAATGTTACTGGGTTGGTTGTATGATTGTCCGGTGATATTGAATGTGCAAGATATTTTACCTGAAGCTGCCGTACGCATCGGATTGATCAAAAGTAAATGGATGATTCGGGTTTTGGAAGCGTTAGAGAAATTTGCATATCGCACAGCACACACCATCAGCGTAATTAGTGATGGATTTGTCGAGAATTTAGTAAATAAAGGCGTAAATGCCAAGAAAATTGCTTGTGTCCCAAATTGGGTGAATTTAAATTTTATTCAACCCTTAGCGAAAGAGAACTCTTGGAGAACCGCCCATAAATTAGAAGGTAAATTTGTGGTGATGTACTCCGGTAACATCGCCTTAACACAAGGTTTAGAGACAGTAATCGCAGCAGCAGCCAGATTGCAGCATATACCAGAAATCGTTTTTGCGATCGCCGGCGAATCAAAAGCCCTGGAAAGGTTGCAGCAATATTGTCAGGCTTATAAGGCAGATAACGTTTTGTTACTACCATTGCAACCGCGAGAACAACTACCCGAAATGCTAGCAGCAGCCGATATCGGGTTGATAGTGCAAAAGCGCAATATAATTTCTTTCAATATGCCTTCAAAAATACCACTTTTATTAGCAAGTGGTCGCCCAATTATCGGTTCAGTCCCCGCCACTGGAACCGCCGCCAAAGCCATTAAAAAAAGTGGTGGAGGTATAGTAGTTGACCCAGAATCACCAAGTGCTTTGGCAGCTGCAATTGTCCATTTATATAGCAATCCCGTTAAAGCTGCAAAACTAGGTAAAAAAGGACGGCAATTTGCTGTAGAAAGCTATGGTTTTGAGCAAGCATTAGAACAGTATGAAGCTTTATTTAAAAATGCGATCGCCAATCAAGCATCAAATTTAGATATCTTGCCAGAAATTAATTCCAAAAAATCAATTGTGGATATTTGAAAGCTAGAAGACAAGCAATTAATTTATAACCGTAGGGTGGGCTATGCCCACCATTATTCACTTCGGCAAGCAGTGCAAAGTCATAAATTTAAAATGCCAAATATAAAAAAATTTTGATTTTTTTATATGTTATGTATTGTTAATTTTTTTAATGACACAACAATATAATATCAAATCTGAAGAGATTGTATTGTTTCAGAGTTTGTAAATAACAGCAATGTGAAGATTAACAATCTCAAATCCAAAAGAGTTTGTCAACAACAGGAATATGAGGACTAACAATTTAAAATCCTTTCATCTAAAATCCCAAATCCCAAATTGATATGGTTTCCAACAAACTCAAGCAAGAGGTGAGAAATCGCCTTTCAAATCATAACTCAAAACTCAGAAATCATCACTTTCACAAACCCAGAAAAATTACCCTCATCGGTGGAAGTGGTAGGATGGGAAGATTTTTTCAAGAACAACTTTCAGCCGCAGGTCATCACGTTAGTATTTTAGAGCAAGAAGATTGGGATTGTGCAGATAAACTGTTAAATCAGGCAGAATTAGTTTTAATTTGCGTTCCTATTGATTTGACAGTAGATATTATTAAACGTGCAGCAAAATATCTCGCCCCAACTACAGCATTAGCCGACATCACAAGTCTCAAAATTCAGCCAGTTCAAGCAATGCTGGAATATCATTCCGGACCAGTATTAGGATTACACCCGATGTTTGGTCCTTCTGTCAACTCCTTTTTAGAACAAAAAATAGTAGTGTGTCCGGGGAGAAATCAAGATGCATTTCAATGGTTTTTAGACTTGCTAGCAAATCAAGGTGGAGAATTAATATTTTGCACACCTGAAGAACACGATCGCATAATGGTGATTGTTCAAGCAACCCAGCATTTTTATAGATTTAGCCTCGGTGTTTTCTTGGCACAAACAAACATCGATATCGACCAAAGTTTATCAATGTCAAGTCCCAGCTATCGCCAAGAAATTGATATTATTCACCGCTTGCTAGCACAAAATCCGCAGCTATGTGTAGACATCATGTTAGCCACAGAAGAAAGATGTGAAGCAATTTGTTCTTTAGCAGATACCTACAGCCGCTTGGCAAAATTGGTAGCCCAAAAAGACCGAACTGCATTAATTCAGGAATTTGAAAAAACTCAAAGCTTTTTTGCATAGAACATAATATCGTGTCCGGTTAATTACTCATAGTTCATAATTCATGGTTAATAGTTCATAGGTTTTAGTCATTAACAATTAACTATTAACCATTAACAACCAATCTGAAAATTGTGCAGCCCTTATGAAAATATCAGCAAAAATATGGTAGTAGATATCAAGCCTAAGACTACATTCAACTTGCAACCAATTCAACAACAAGTTGCGGTTACCTTCAACTATAATGTGTACTTTACAAATGGTTTGTTTAAGTTAAATAATCCTCTCTTAGCGCAAGTAATTGCAGGCGATGAAGAGGCAAAACCAAAGAAAGTAGCAGTAGTCATAGATGCAGGATTATTTCGGTTCCGGCGCGGTTTGTTAAGACAAGTCGCAAGTTATACCGAACATTATGGAGACAACCTTACTCTCTGCGCCGAACCGATGAGGATACCCGGAGGAGAAGCCGCCAAAAACAATTCCAGATTGTTGAAGCAAATTCACAAACTCATTGATAGTGCTGGATTGTGCCGTCACTCATACCTGTTGGCAATTGGCGGTGGAGCCGTTTTAGATTTGGCAGGATACGCCGCCGCCACAGCTCATCGGGGAATTAGACTTATCCGTATTCCTACTACAGTGTTAGCACAAAATGATTCAGGTGTAGGAGTCAAAAACGGAATTAACGCCTTCGGGAAAAAGAACTTTTTGGGTAGCTTCGCCCCACCGTATGCAGTTTTAAATGACTTTGCCTTCTTAAGAAGTTTATGCGATCGCGATTGGCGTTCTGGAATTGCTGAAGCGATCAAAGTCGCTTTAATAAAAGATGCTGACTTCTTTGATTTTATTAGCAGCCACGCCACAGAACTTTTTGAGCGTGACATGGTATCCATGCAACAAGTAATTTATCGTTGCGCTCAACTGCACATGGAACACATCGCCTATGGCGGCGATCCCTTTGAAATGGGTTCCTCTCGTCCTTTGGATTTCGGACATTGGGCGGCTCATAAACTCGAAAGTTTGACAAATTATAGATTGCGTCATGGTGAAGCAGTAGCGATCGGTATTGCTTTAGATAGCACCTATTCCTATCTCATGGGATGGCTTTCTCGGTTAGAGTGGCTGCGGATATTAAATACACTCAAAGCGTTTGGCTTTATTTTATACGTGCCAGAAATGGCTGAACAACTATCACAATTGAAACATCCTCGCTGTCTGTTTCGTGGGTTAACCGAATTCCAAGAACACTTAGGAGGAGAGTTAACTTTGACACTACTGCAACGCATTGGACAAGGAATTGAAGTTCACGATGCGGATTTGTCTTTGTATAAAGAAGCAATCAAAGTACTGAGCAATGAATGTTCAGTTTCCTCGTTCCCAGCTTAAGGCAGAGGAGCCACTGCGGTGCCGGGGTTCCCCCGGTTGAAGCATGTGGCGTGGCAGAAGGAGGAGTGTTTTCCTCGTTCCTAGCCTCTGGCTGGGAATGCATACCCTGAGGCTCTGCCTCATGTACACAACTAGGAGAGGAGGCAGAGAGAGTCTCCTGAAGGCGTTACCAGGCAGCAGCCCAGGAACGAGAAAAACGAGGGCACGAGCGCACTTAATATTCAGCACTTATGAAAATCGGGAAAAACAAAAGCTTTCACTTAACCTATTGCACCAACATCCACCCCGGTGAAGAGTGGAATCAAGTCTTTGCAAACTTACAGCAATATATTCCATCTCTCAAAGAGAGATTAGCAGCAAAGGAACAGTTTGGCATTGGGTTGCGTTTAGCAGAGGTAGCAGCCAAAGAACTACTACAAGGAAACACTCTTGCTGAGTTTAAGTCGTGGCTAAACGAACATGATTTATACGTGTTTACCCTTAATGGCTTTCCTTATGGCGGATTTCATTGGCAAGTAGTGAAAGACCAGGTTTATGCACCAGATTGGTCTACACAAGAACGGTTAGACTACACATTGCAACTCACGCGCATTCTGGCAGAACTTTTGCCAAACGATGTAGATGGTAGCATTTCCACCCTGCCGTTATCTTACAAACCTTGGTTTAAAGGAAATCAAACTTTCCAAGCATTAGTTCTAAAAAATGCCAGCCTGAACATAGCCCAGGTAGTGGAAGCGATGGTACGCATCCGCACTGAAACGGGGAAATTATTGCACTTGGATTTAGAACCAGAACCAGATGGATTAATTGAAAATGCCGCCGAAGTAGTTGATTATTTCCAAACACATTTACTACCTCTAGGTAGTGGTTATCTCGCAAAACGTTTAAAAATTTCTTTAGATGCAGCCGAAGTTCTTTTATTAGAACATGTGCGAATTTGTTATGACACCTGCCATTTTGCGGTGGAATATGAAGACCCTCTCTCGGTTTTTAAACAGTTTCAATCCGCCGGAATTAAAATTGGCAAGATTCAGATTAGTGCAGCATTGCAGGTGAAATTAATAGAAGATACCGAACAGCGCCAACAGTTACTACAACGGTTGCAGCCTTTCGCTGAATCTACATATTTACATCAAGTAATTGCCCGTTATTACAATGGCAGATTGCAAAACTATCAAGACTTAGAAACCGCCTTACCAAACTTGAAGCATACAACAGCTAGTGAGTGGCGGATACACTTTCACGTGCCAATTTTTATCCGCGATTACCAATTATTGCAATCTACCCAAGATGATATTGCAACTGTACTTGATTTGCTCCATAGCAATCATGCTTGCAACCACTTGGAAATTGAAACCTATACCTGGGAAGTTTTACCTGAAGGCATGAAGCTGGATTTACTCGCATCAATTCAGCGGGAATATGAATGGGTTTTGACAAAGTTGTTAGTTGGTTGTTGTTAATTGTTAATTGTTAATTGTTAATTGTTAGTTGGTGGTTCGGCGCTGTTGGTTGGTGGTTCCCCAGCGCGGTCAAGGTCCGGCAGTCCGTTGGGCGGCTTCGCCGACTTGAAGGAACTGCCGTGGTTTCCACGCCACTTGCGGAACTTGGGGAGACCCCTCCTTAGCCGCAGTGGCGGACCATTCACGACTGGCGAACCCCGAAGGGGTTGGTGGTTGGAGGTAGATATAAATTAATATCACTTGCTCTTTCCAATGCCCAATGCCCAATTCCCAATGCCCAATTCCCAATGCCCAATTCCCAATGTCCAATGCCCAATGCCCAATGCCCAATTCCCTTGTGTACCATCATGAAAAAAACCGTTGTTCTCAATGTAGTAGGATTGACACCTAAACTCATAGGTGAGCATACGCCGTTCCTGTCTCGTTGGGTAGAAAAAGGAAAAATCGCTACAGTAGAACCAGTGTTACCTGCTGTCACCTGTTCGGTACAAGCAACTTATCTCACGGGTAAGTTACCAAACGAACATGGAATTGTTGCTAATGGCTGGTACTTTCGCGATGAGTGTGAAATTAAATTCTGGCGACAATCTAACAAACTCGTTCAAACTCCCAAAATATGGGATATGGCGAAAGAAATAGATCCCAATTTCACCTGCGCCAACTTGTTTTGGTGGTACAACATGTACTCGTCGGTGAACTACGCAGTCACTCCGCGACCGATGTATCCCGCCGATGGTAGAAAAATTCCCGATATTTATACCCAGCCCCAAAAATGCCGATCGCTTCTTCAAGAAGAACTCGGTCAATTTCCCCTATTCAATTTCTGGGGTCCCAACACATCCATCGCTTCCACTCAATGGATAGCATCTTCTGCACATTGGTTTGAAGAACACTACAACCCAACTCTCACGCTCGTTTATCTACCACATCTCGATTACTGCTTGCAAAAGTTTGGTTGTGACATAAACAAAGTCGCCAAAGATTTACAAGAAATTGATGCAGTTTGCGCCGATTTAATTCAATTTTATGAAGGTCGCGGCGCTCAAGTCATCGTTTTGTCAGAATATGGAATTACCTCAGTATCCAAACCCATCCACATCAACCGGATACTGCGAGAAAAAGGCTTACTCAGTATCCGCGAAGAATTGGGACGAGAATTGATAGATCCGGGAGCAAGTAAAGCCTTCGCCGTTGCAGATCATCAAATTGCCCACGTTTACGTCAACGATCCGCATTATATTTCCAAAGTGCGATCGCTTCTCGAAAACATCGATGGCGTTGATTATGTGTTAGATGATACCAACAAGTCCGCCTACAATTTAGTGAATCCCAGATCCGGGGAATTAATAGCGATCGCTCAACCCGATGCTTGGTTTACTTATTATTACTGGCTCGATGACAAACGCGCTCCCGATTTTGCCAGAACCGTAGACATCCATCGCAAACCAGGTTACGACCCCGTAGAACTATTTATCGACCCCAAAATCAAATTTCCCCAACTCAAAATCGGTTTAAAGCTGTTAAAAAAACAACTTGGATTTCGCTACTTAATGGATGTAATACCCTTAGATGCATCCTTAGTACGTGGTTCTCACGGTTGTATTCCCCCATCTACAGCCAATGCACCTTTATTAATTAGCCAACAAAGTCATTTACTAGATTCAAAATCAATTCCAGCGGTAGATGTTTGTCAATTAATCCTCAAACATCTTTTAGAAGAAAGCAATTATTCAAAACTCAAATTCCCGGTTAATGACTCATATCAAGTCCGGTAGCAATGCTGTTAGATTTGTGAGAATCGAAAGCCTCAGAAGTCGGGTTTCGCAGGAGTTACCCGACTTATCGTCGAGCGCGAATGATGCGCGAACTGCTATATTCGGGGCTGTTTTCAAACTTTTAGCCCCCCTACCGGGGGGTACTAGTTCTCAAAAAATCCCCCTTTTTTTGGAATAGCTAAAAACGTGAAATGGTATAAAGAGTAATTTGACAACAGACCCTAGAGGTAGAGTATTAATTATCAAAAATTTCCCCTTTTTGAGGGAGATAATAATGGAGCTAAAAACGTAAGATTGCGTAACGAATAATTTGACAACAGACCCAAGGGGTAGGGTGTAATTAACGTCATAATACTATCACAATGTCCTATTCCTTATGACATATTCCCTATTACATATTCTGTCAACCAGAATACAAACTGCGAAAGAATAGATAGGTCTATCGAAAAATTATTCATTTAACAGCTACTTGAGATTTAGTACGCTTAAATTAAACGCAGATTCTATAGTTATTCTGCCCAGAACAAATTCTTTTTAGTGAAATCGAATTCGGCAACTATCCCCAAATGGGGAAGTTTAAAATGTGTTTTTCTCCACTTATCAAAATAATTGCCGAAATGTGTGATATTTAATCATTAGTCGAAAAGTCCAGCGACTAATGATTAATGACTAATGACCAATGACTCTTTCAGAGAAATTGCCCATGATTATTGAATCTCACTCCTATACAACACTTGGCGGTGTTCGTGTCTGTTGCTCCGCCACTGAGATCAAGATAAACACTGCCCTTGAAGAAATTCTCTTTTATCTAAATTCTCAACGTGGAGGCTTGCTCGCTAGCAGTTACGAATACCCCGGAAGATATAAGAGATGGGCAATTGGATTTGTCAATCCACCTTTAGAACTATCTACACGGGATAACGCTTTTACATTAACAGCATTAAGCGATCGCGGCAAGTTGCTTATAAACACGCTGTATGAGTGTCTATCACACTCGCAACAACTTCAAGAAGTTATCCAAGAAAATCACAAAATTACTGGTTTTGTCAAACCGACAACACAATTATTTACAGAAGAAGAACGCAGCAAACAACCTTCAGCGTTCACAGTAATTCGGGAAATTCTCCATGTTTTCTCCAGCCAAGAAGACGAGCATTTAGGATTGTATGGTGCGTTTGGTTATGATTTGGTATTCCAATTTGAGCCAATTGCCCAACGCCTTGAACGTCCCGCAGACCAGCGAGATTTGGTATTGTATTTACCAGATGAATTGGTAATTATTGACTACTATCAACAACGCGCCTTTCGTTTGCAATATGAATTTGAAACAGAAGATGGTAGCACCAACGGTTTAGCTCGTACGGGAGAATCCTTTGATTATAAAGGAGAGCGTCACCAGCCAACGCAAACAGCCGACCATCAAAAAGGCGAGTATGCAAATTTAGTTAAAGTCGCACTTGATTACTTCCGCCGTGGTGATTTATTTGAAGTAGTCCCCAGTCAAAAATTTTTTACAGCCTGTGAAGAAGCACCCAGTAAATTATTCCAAACCTTAAAACAAATTAATCCCAGTCCCTACGGATTCCTTTTTAATTTAGGTGGAGAATATTTGATTGGTGCATCTCCAGAAATATTTGTCAGAGTAGAAGGCAGACGCGTAGAAACTTGTCCGATTAGCGGTACAATTACCAGAGGACAAGATGCGTTAGATGATGCAATTCAAATTCGCCAATTGCTCAACTCCCATAAAGACGAAGCGGAGTTAACAATGTGTACTGACGTGGATCGCAACGACAAATCTCGAATTTGCGAACCAGGTTCAGTTAGGGTGATTGGTCGGCGTCAAATTGAAATGTACAGCCACCTGATCCATACAGTAGATCATGTAGAAGGATTATTGCGATCGCAATTTGATGCCTTAGATGCCTTTTTGAGTCATACTTGGGCAGTTACCGTCACAGGCGCACCCAAACGTTCGGCAATGCAATTTATCGAACAGCACGAACGTAGCGCCCGACGTTGGTATGGTGGAGCAGTTGGGTATTTAAATTTTAATGGTAATTTGAATACCGGATTGATTTTGCGAACAATTCGCTTAAAAGATTCAATTGCGGAAGTGCGAGTTGGTGCAACAGTTCTTTATGACTCCATACCAGAAGCAGAAGAACAGGAAACAATTACCAAAGCTGCTGCATTATTTGAAACAATTCGCCGCGCCAAACAAACAACAGCAGAAACCCCGATTAATTCGCCAACATTGAATGAATTTGTCCCAAATACTCAACCTAGTAAGCGCATCTTACTAATAGATTATGAAGACTCATTTGTTCACACCTTAGCCAATTACATTCGCTCCTCTGGTGCAAGTGTCACAACACTTCGTCACGGCTTTTCAGAATCGCTTTTCGACACAGAACGCCCTGATTTAGTAGTATTATCACCCGGTCCTGGAAGACCGAGAGACTTTAAAGTTCCCGAAACAGTCGCCGCCTGCGTAAGTCGTAAAATACCCATTTTTGGAGTTTGTTTGGGACTGCAAGGAATCGTCGAAGCATTTGGGGGAGAACTAGGAGTTCTTCACTATCCCCAACATGGCAAATCCTCGCGAATATTTGTCACCAATCCAGATTCAGTCTTGTTTAAAAACTTACCAGAATCTTTTCCTGTCGGTAGATATCACTCATTATTTGCCCTACCCCAAAAACTACCCGCCGAACTGAAAGTCACAGCCATATCCGATGACGATGTAATCATGGCAATTGAACATCAAACATTGCCAATAGCTGCCGTACAATTTCATCCAGAATCCATTATGACCTTAGCAGGAGAAGTAGGTTTGGCAATCATTAAAAACATTGTGAGTGCATACACCCAACCCAAAGAATTATTAGTATAACTTTAGAATTTTAGATTTGAGATTTTGGATTTTGGATTATGAACTATAGGAATCTCAACGAACCGTAAAATTATCCACCTCTCTTCCTCTCTTCCTCTCTTCCTCTCTTCCTCAGCGCCGAGGGCGGCTAGTAAGGTTCGTTAACTCCTAAAGTTCATTTTCACACTTGCAGATAGGACTGCGATATCAATCTCAAATCTAAAATAAGTTGGTAGTTGTGCTTAAGCGCAACTACCAACAAATACTGAAAAGATTTTCCTATCTTTCCAAACGTGCCAAATTATGAATATTTCAGTTGCTAAAGTGCGCCGCCATATTCTCGAAGAAATTGTATTGCATAAAGAGCAAGAGGTTGCACAAATACATCAAGAATTGCCTGTAAATGTTTTACAAAAACAATTAAGTAATGCCCCTAAAGTACGAAACTTTTTAACAGCATTACAACAAAACTCCCATCAACCCAGCTTAATAGCAGAGGTAAAAAAAGCATCACCGAGTCGCGGAATTATCCGGGCAGACTTTGACCCGATCGCGATCGCCCAAGCATACGAACGTGGTGGTGCCGCTTGTATCTCAGTGTTATGCGATCGCACTTTTTTTCAAGGTAGCTTTGACTACCTGCGTGCCATCCACCAAGAGGTAAAATTACCCCTACTGTGCAAAGAGTTCATCATTGACCCCAGTCAAATCTATTTAGCAAGAACAGCGGGTGCAGATGCAATATTATTAATTGCTGCCATCCTCTCAGACAAAGAACTCCAAGAACTTTTGCAACTGGCTCATGATTTAGGCATGAATGCCCTTGTCGAAGTTCATACCTTAGAAGAATTAGATCGAGTCCTAAAGCTGGAAGATGTACGTTTAGTAGGAATTAACAACCGCAATCTCCAAGATTTTACTGTCGATATTGGCATTACTCAGCAGCTTTTGGCACAACGGGGGCAACAATTGCAAAGTATGAATGTTACCGTCGTTAGCGAATCGGGATTGTATACAGCCGCAGATTTATGCCTTGTGGCATCCGCTGGTGCCCACGCCGTTTTGATAGGAGAATCGTTAGTCAAGCAAACCGATGTAGAACAGGCAGTACATAGTATTTTAAATACTGAGTGCTGAGTTCTAAGTTCCGAATGCCAAAGGAGAATGGGCATGAAAGCGATGGTGATAACAAACTTCGGCGGTACAGAAGTTTTTGCAGAACGCGAGGTGAATAAACCGACACCAAACAAAAACGAAGTTTTAGTTAAAGTTTGTGCAACCTCAGTTAATCCTGCCGACTGCGGCATCCGTCAAGGACTATTTGGACCTGGAATTAAATTGCCTGCAATTCTTGGCTATGACGTTTCCGGAGTGATTGAGGCAACTGGCGAAAACGTCAGAGATTTGAAAGTAGGCGACGAAGTTTATTATGCGATCGCGCTTTTAGAAGGTGACGGTGCAAATGCTGAATATCATGTAGCAAATGAATCAGTTGTTGCCAAAAAGCCCAAAAATATATCCCATTTAGAAGCAGCTAGCGTTCCCGTCGCAGGCGGAACAGCCTGGGCAGCACTCATCCCCAGGGCAGATGTCAAAGTTGGCGAAACAGTGTTAATTCATGGAGGGGCAGGAGGTGTTGGCTCCTTCGCCATTCAAATCGCCAAAGCGGCGGGTGCTTATGTATACACAAGCTGCGGCAGCTATGACTTTGACTTTGTGAAATCTCTTGGTGCAGACAGAGCAATCGATTACCGCAACGAAGATTTTATCAGCATCATCATGCAAGAAACAGGCGGTGTCGGAGTTGATGTAACTTTAACTACAGTCTGCGGCGAAATTTTAGCTAAAAGCTTGATGGTTACAAAAACCGATGGACGCGCCGTAACAGTCACAGGCGTACAGGGAGACCTCAACCCCGCCATTTTCAAAAATATTACAATTCATTTCGTACACTTAGACCGAACCCGCCCGAAACTCGAAGCCTTGAAAACGCTAATTGAAAGAGAACAAATCAAGCCAGCTGTCGGGATGACATTTCCCTTAAATCAGGTAGCACAAGCGCACAAAAAGCAAGAAGAAGGCGGCGAAAGTGTACGCGGCAAAATTGTTGTACAAATTGCTAATTGCTAAATGCTAATAGCTAATTGTTTTTAGCTATTAACCATGAACCATTAACCATTTTTAGGTGTATTACCAGAATGACTTCTATATCCCATCACTTTAAAAATTTACGCGATCGCCAACAATGTGCTTTAATTCCCTTTATCACAGCAGGCGATCCAAGCTTAGAAACCACCGCCGAAGCTTTACGCATCTTAGACCGTAACGGTGCAGACTTCATTGAGTTGGGCGTTCCCTATTCAGATCCTCTCGCAGATGGTCCAGTAATTCAAGCCGCTGCAACCCGCGCCTTGCAAAAGGGAACCAAATTAGAACAGGTCTTAGAGATGGTTGAAGCTATCAGCCCCACTCTGAAAGCACCCCTGATTTTATTTACTTACTACAATCCCATACTCAACCGGGGAATTAAGACTTTTCTCAAACAAATAGCCAAAGCCGGAGTGCGGGGGTTAGTAGTACCCGATTTACCCCTAGAAGAAGCAGAACAATTAATACAAACAGCAGCCGATGAAGGAATAGAAGTAATATTGCTTGTCGCACCTACCAGTTCACAGGATAGGATAGAAGCGATCGCGCGTCAATCACAGGGTTTTATTTACCTAGTGAGTGTCACAGGCGTTACCGGAATGCGTTCTCAAATCCAAGAAAGAGTCAAGAATTTGTTAGTAGAAATGCGAAGCGTCACCGACAAACCCATTGGCGTAGGTTTTGGTATTTCCACAACATTTCAAGCACATCAAGTAATGGAATGGGGGGCAGATGCTGTGATTGTAGGCAGTGCCTTTGTCAATCGGTTAAATAATGGCAACCCAATCGAAGGACTGCAATCAGTAGAAATACTGTGTCGAGAACTCAAATCAGCGATCGCTTCTGCATCTCTTCAAAAAGTAGTTAGTAGATAGTGGTTAGTGGTTGGTTGTTGGTAGGTAGTAGGCGCGTAGGTAGTAGTAATTAACTAATTTGCATACCTGAATGAAATTAAACTCTTGTGGGGTGGGTAGGAAAGCCCGCCCTCCCAATACAAATTAAATCCGCAACCACCACCAACCAACAACCAACAACCCCTTCGGGGTTCACCATCGCCGGCACGAGGGAAACCCTCCTTTTCTCGCCCCTTCACCACCAACCAACAACCAACCAACAAAGGATTTTAAACCGTGGTAAGCACTCCAGACATCAAAACGACAGCTGCAAGACCTGACTATTTAGGCAGATTTGGCAAATTCGGCGGAAAGTACGTCCCCGAAACCTTAATGCCTGCATTAAGTGAACTTGAAGCCGCATTTTACCAATATCGCGACGAACCAAGCTTTCAAGCGGAGTTGCAAAATTTACTGCGCGACTACGTGGGAAGACCTAGCCCCTTATATTTTGCAGAACGCCTCACCAAGCACTACGCCAGACCTGATGGCACTGGTCCGCAAATTTACTTAAAAAGAGAAGACTTAAATCATACAGGCGCTCACAAAATTAATAACGCTTTAGCTCAAGTGTTACTAGCCAAACGCATGGGCAAACAGCGGATTATCGCCGAAACAGGTGCAGGTCAGCACGGAGTCGCCACGGCAACAGTATGCGCCCGCTTTGGTTTAGAATGCGTCATCTACATGGGCATTCATGATATGCAACGCCAAGCCCTCAACGTCTTTCGGATGAAGTTGATGGGAGCAGAAGTCCGTCCTGTAGAAGCAGGTACAGGCACCCTCAAAGATGCCACATCCGAAGCAATTCGGGACTGGGTAACAAACGTCGAAACAACTCACTATATCTTGGGTTCCGTAGCTGGTCCCCATCCCTACCCAATGTTAGTGCGTGACTTTCATGCAGTCATTGGTAAAGAAACTCGCGCTCAATGTGAGGAAAAATGGGGAGGATTGCCAGATATATTATTAGCTTGTGTAGGTGGCGGTTCCAATGCGATCGGGCTTTTCCATGAGTTTGTTGATGAAGCAAACGTGCGCCTGATTGGAGTAGAAGCAGCAGGCGAAGGAGTAAACACAGAGAAACACGCAGCAACTCTCACAAAAGGACGAATTGGAGTATTGCACGGTGCCATGAGCTACTTACTGCAAGATGATGATGGTCAAGTAATCGAAGCACATTCGATTAGTGCAGGGTTAGATTATCCCGGCGTCGGACCAGAACATAGTTATTTGAAAGAATTGGGACGTGCCGAATATTACAGCGTCACCGACACTGAAGCATTAGACGGACTTCAAAGACTTTCCCTGCTAGAGGGAATTATTCCAGCCTTAGAAACCGCTCATGCGATCGCTTATTTAGAATTCCTCTGTCCTCAACTTAATGGTAGCCCCCGCATCGTCATCAACTGTTCCGGTAGAGGTGACAAAGACGTGCAAACTGTCGCCAAAGTCCTTAATCATTAATCCAGACTTTGACTTTTAAACAAAACAAAGGGAAAAGAGTGAATGTCAAAGGTTTAAGGAAGTAGAGAAAAATATTTCCCCAAAGTTCATCCCTCATTCTTCACGGGCGAAACAATCCTTTGATATTGCAAAGAAGGTTAATACCACCAGAAGTGAGGCGGCATTTTTTCCCTTTCCCCCTTTCCCCCTTTCCCCCTTTCCCTTTCCCCCTTTCCCCCTTTCCCTTTCCTTAAAATGATAGCCACAACTCAAACCCCAACTGACAATATCAGCCTCACAACTGACTCCTCAACTTGGACTGCATTATTGCAGCAACTACTCGATCGCCAATCGTTAACAGTTACCCAAGCTGCGGATTTAATGCAAGGTTGGCTCACACAAGCCATTCCTCCCGCACTGTCAGGAGCGATTTTATCAGCAATTCAAGCCAAAGGCGTTTCTGCTGAAGAATTGACAGGAATGGCGCAAATCCTGCAATCCCAATCAGTAGGAGGACACGGGCGACGGGTGTGGGGACAAGGAGAATTCCCTCACTCCCCCACTCTCCCACTCCCCTCCTCTTCCCTAATTGACACCTGCGGAACAGGAGGAGATTCCGCTTCCACCTTTAATATTTCCACAGCTGTCGCCTTCGTCGCCGCCGCCGCTGAAGTGAAAGTTGCCAAACATGGCAATCGTTCCGCATCTAGCAAGACCGGTTCCGCCGATGTTTTGGAAGGCTTGGGTATAAATCTTAACGCAGACCCTGAGAAAGTAGAAGCCGCAGTTGACGAAGTAGGAATTACCTTTTTGTTTGCTCCAGGCTGGCATCCGGCATTAAAAGCAGTTGCCACTTTGCGAAAAACTTTGAAAGTGCGTACTATTTTTAACCTGCTTGGTCCCTTGGTAAATCCCATGCGACCGACAGGGCAAATTATCGGCGTATCAGATGCACAGTTGGTAGAGACAATTGCTATAGCATTATCGCAGTTAGGAACCAAAAGAGCGATCGCCGTTTACGGACGAGAAAAGTTAGACGAAGCCGGATTGGCAGATTTAAGCGATTTGGCTGTAGTTCTTCCAAACCAAAAAGTGCGTCGGATGGTACTAAATCCCGAAGAATTGGGTTTAAATACTGCTCCTACCGAAGCATTGCGGGGTGGAGATGTTCAAGAAAACGCAGAAATTTTAAAAGCAGTTTTGCAAGGTAAAGGTACACAAGCCCAACAAGATGTAGTCGCTTTAAATGCAGCCCTAGCATTACAAGTTGGTGAAGTCTTTAATGAAGCTCTTGATATTCCCCAAGCTTGTATTAAAGGCATTGTCCTAGCCAAAGAAATCTTGCAAAGTGGTGCTGCGTGGACAAAGTTAGAACAACTCGCCGAATTTTTGCGGTAAACGTTAAGAGTTAAGAGTTAACAGTTAAGAGTTAAGAATTAAGAGTTAATAGTTAATAGTTAATAGCTATTAGAGCGTAGGTTGGGGAGCCACTCACGTGGTGAGCCAGCGCTCAAAGGTAGGGTTTCCCGACCCAGGCGACTTTTGCTCATTGTTTCCCGACAGTAGTGATGTGGCGTTGTCACGCTCGCGTTACCCAACTCTTTCCAGGACTATGTTCGGTTGCGCTCCGATTAACCCCAACCAACTTTAATTACTAATCCCCAATTAGCAATTAACAATTAACAATTAACAATTAACAATTAACAAATCCATTTTTCAATTCCTTACACAGAAGGTAAAAATTAATGATTGTAGTACTCAAAAGTGGTACACCTCAAACCGAAGTAGCTCGCATCAGCGAAGAACTCTGCAACATTTGGGGAGTAACACTAGAAAAAAGCATTGGCAAACATAAAGTAATTTTGGGGATGATTGGCGATACTGCTACCATCGATCCATCGCAAATACAGAATATTAGTTCTTGGATTGAGCAAGTATTGCGAGTAGAAAAACCTTTCAAACGCGCCAGTCGAGAATTCCGTCATGGAGAACCCAGCGAAGTTGTTGTATCTACACCCAATGGTAGAGTCTATTTTGGCGAAAATCATCCTATCGTATTGGTAGCTGGACCCTGTTCTGTCGAAAATGAAGCGATGATTGTCGAAACAGCAAAGCGGGTGAAAGCAGCAGGAGCCAAATTCCTGCGTGGCGGTGCTTACAAACCTCGCTCCTCACCTTATGCATTTCAAGGATATGGTGAAAGTGCTTTAGACTTGTTAGCCGCAGCGCGTGAAGCTACCGGTTTGGGCATCATCACAGAACTGATGGATGCTGCGGATTTAGCAGCAGTGGCTAAGACTGCTGACGTAATCCAAATCGGAGCGCGGAATATGCAAAACTTCTCCTTATTGAAGAAGGTAGGCGCTCAAGATAAGCCAGTGCTGTTAAAGCGGGGAATGTCCGCCACCATTGATGAATGGCTGATGGCGGCAGAATATATATTAGCGGCAGGAAATCCAAACGTGATTTTGTGCGAACGGGGAATTAGGACATTTGACACCAAATATGCCCGCAACACATTAGATTTGTCAGTGATTCCAGTATTGCGATCGCTTACCCATCTACCAATCATGATTGACCCCAGCCACGGTACTGGTAAATCAGAATACGTTGCACCGATGGCAATGGCAGCGATCGCCGCCGGTACAGATTCCCTAATGATAGAAGTTCACCCCAATCCAGCCAAAGCCTTATCTGATGGACCTCAATCCCTAACCCCTGAAAGATTTGACCGCGTAGTTCAAGAAATGTCAGTAATTGGTAAAGTAGTAAATCGCTGGCAGCAGCCTGCAGTGCTAACTACTGTTTAGCTAACAGATTTTCAACCGCAAAGGGCATTTTTTAGGAAGTTCGTAGTTTGTAATTAGTAGTTAGTAGTTATTGCTTGAGCGGTAACTGCTAACTACGTTATTTTATTTATATAAATATTTTTCCGCAAAGTCTTTTATTCAATTAAATGAAATTATCTAAATAATTGCCAAATCAATCAAAAGATTCTTCATTGTAGTTACCGATTTATTTAGTTAACTTATTGGTGGAAAGTAGCGAAATTTACAGTTTTACTAGCACACCCAAAAATGGGTTTAGACAATCTATAAGGTAACCTGATAACCTCAGTTAGCTAATAGTTAACAACTAGATTAAGCGATAAAAATACAACAAGAAAGCCATGAAAAGGGCTGAATTTTATCTTGTTGATGTTTGCGTGCGTTCGCAATTTGTTTTCCCAAAATAGGAGTATTCTCGCTAATGGCAGATTCTACTAACAACTCCTTAGGTACTACTGGCGCTGCTGGTGGTACTGGCAGTCCTAATAACGGACAAGTCAATCTTGGTCCCTTCGACCGCTTGCTTGACATAGAAGGCGTAGACGGACCAGAAGATATATTTGGTGGCGTTGGTGGCGGCGGCGGCGGTCCAATCGGTGATGGCAGTGGCAGCCCAACAGGTAGTCCCTTTACTAACTTTGGCAACCCAAACGCCCCTGGCAACCCGATTCTCGGCGGTAAAAACCCGTGGAGTAGTATCCCCTCTGGTGGCGCAGGTGGCGGTGCTGGTGGCGGCTTCGGCGGCGGTCAACCTAGTGGCGGCGGTGCTGGTGGCGGCTTCGGCGGCGGTCAACCTAGTGGCGGCGGTGCTGGTGGCGGCTTCGGTGGCGGTCAACCTGGTGGTGGCGGTGCTGGTGGCGGCTTCGGTGGCGGTCAACCTGGTGGCGGCGGTGCTGGTGGCGGCTTCGGTGGCGGTCAACCTGGTGGCGGTGCTGGTGGCGGCCTCGGCGGCGGTCAACCTGGTGGCGGCGGCTTCGGCGGCGGTCAACCTGGTGGTGGTGCTGGTGGCGGCGGTCAACCTGGTGGCGGCGGTGAAGGTGGCGGCTTCGGCGGCGGTCAACCTGGTGGTGGCGGCTTCGGCGGCGGTCAACCTGGTGGCGGCGGCTTCGGCGGCGGTCAACCTGGTGGCGGCGGTGAAGGTGGCGGCTTCGGCGGCGGTCAACCTGGTGGCGGCGGCTTCGGCGGCGGTCAACCTGGTGGTGGCGGCTTCGGCGGCGGTCAACCTGGTGGCGGCGGCTTCGGCGGCGGTCAACCTGGTGGTGGCGGCTTCGGCGGCGGTCAACCTGGTGGTGGCGGCTTCGGCGGCGGTCAACCTGGTGGTGGCGGTGAAGGTGGCGGCTTCGGCGGCGGTCAACCTGGTGGCGGCGGTGCGATGGTATCACCCTTCCAGCAGATCAGGACGAACATTGACCAACTGTTTCCTCCTGGTGGCGGCATCCCTGACGCTGAAAAGATTGAGGCTAGCAAGGGCAGCATCAACCCATTTAATGGTCCCAGTCCGCAGTCTGGTGGCAGCAGCAGCGGTAACCCCTCTAACGGTGGCGAACAGTCAGGTAGCGACACGGGTAGCGCCAATAATTCGCCGTTTGCTGGCGGTAACAACCCGTTTGATCCCGGCTTCGGTAGCAGCTTAAGCAACCCATCTGCAAGTGGTGGCGGCGGTCAAGGCGGCTTCGGCGGTGGCGGTCAAGGCGGCGGCTTCGGCGGTGGCGGTGCTGGTGGCGGCTTCGGTGGCGGTCAACCTGGTGGCGGCGGTGGCGGTGGCGCTGGTGGCGGTAGTGGCAACAATCAGTCAGGTGGTAGCCCGTCTACAGCTAGTGACGACACAAATTCAACCACAACCCAGATAAACGCTACTGTTAGCGACCTAAGTGACTTTATGCGGGGAACATTGAGTAACGGGGGTGACAACACAAATATCGAGAGCAAGATAAGCGATACTGTTACCAACTTGGTTAATTCCATCATCAACAGTGGCGATAGCGCGAACAGTGATGATACTGTGTTCCCCGAAGTATTTAGCCCAAACTCAACCCCCTCTCAATCAGTTATTGGTGAGAGTGAATCTGCACCATCTAATGGTGGTAGCTATCCGACTTCCCAAGAAGCTACGAATTTCGTAAATACTTCGTATGGTGACAGCTCACCCACATCAAGCTTTGCTAACGGAGTTAACCAATTCGCTAGTCTCAACCAGTTTGCTGGTAGTGACGACGGTCAGTTCCAATCAGCCGACGAATTCTTGAAGTTCTTGCAAGATAACAGTTCAACTATCAGTAACACTATCAGCCAATTCAATGCTGGTAACCCAGTTGATAGTGATGCCTTTAATATGCTAGAACTAGCCCAAACTCAAATCTCAAACTTCACTGAGACTTTCAGCAAATTTGTTAATGGTAGCACCTCTGCTGGTAGTGACAGTCAGTTTTCGTCATTCGACAACATAGTGCCGCTCATCCAGACCTATAAAGACACTTTCTCGCCATTGGTTAACAATAATGCTACTGAATCTAGTGGTAGCAACCCATTTGCTTAGAGCTTCACTTTAAATGTCAAATTTTGGGTTGCCCAATTTATAGGACAACCCAAAAACCTGTGTTAGCTACTTGCGAATAACTAGCCTGTAGTCGAAAAACTAAATAAAGAAGTCATAAAGCAGGCTTATTTTTACACTTCTGTGTTGTACGAGATTTTTGTCCAGAAAATTAGGAGGATTATCGTTAATGGCAACTTCTACTGTTGATAATGTAAACAAATCGGTTAGTAACTCATTAGCTGTTGGCGGCAATCCGTTTGGTGGCTCCTCACCTAGTGGCTTTAATAGCAATAGCAGCCCCTTTGGTGGCTCCTCATCTGGTGCTAGCGACAAGCCAATCTGGCAACTTGGTGGTAATAGCGGCAATTCCTATGCTGGTGCTAAAAACAACCCGTTCGCAGGTGGTGGCGGCAAACCGTTTGCTAGTTATGGCAATGTAGTCGTTGGCAATAGTCAATGGATCCTCGGTAGTGAAATCGCACCAGAGAGATTCGCATCGGTGGTATCAGCTACTATTGACGAGATGGTTGGCTCCGTTTTTGACAAATTGCGTAGCAGATTACCCTTGGATGAAGCTAACAAACCATCCACCGAAAATCCCTTTGCTAATGGAAACAACCCCTTTGGCGAAGGCAATGAGCCAAAATTACCAGCTTTGGATTTTTTGAAATCTACCTATGGTGAGAACTTTCCCCTGCCTTCCGGAGGAGTTGTAGATTTTCTCAAAGGTGAAGGCACTTTGAATGGGACTGGCACCCAGCCTAGTAATAGTGACCAATTAACTGGCATTTATAACCCGGACACCGCCCCGGACAGTGGTGAAGACCTTTTAGTTAGCACTGGAAACCCAACTGTAGGTGGTGGTAGCAGCAACCCGTTTGCAGGTGGTGGTAGTGGTAACCCGTCTACAAGTGGGAGTGCGTCTTCGCAACCATCCTTCGATATCTCGAAATTAATCTTTGGTAACACCATACCGTCCTTAAATGGCTCTGGCGATGCGTCTACTGATGGCAGCGTGCCTCAGCAATCATCTTCCGAGATATTGAGGAACGTCCAAGCTGCAATCTTAAACTTCACTGGAACCCTCAACTCTGCGGGTGGCGACATATTTGGTGGTAACAATACGCCTTTCAAAACACCCTCCGATCTGTTGACGCTGTTCAGAAATGATATGTACAGCTTTAATAGCGGTGTTAATGCTGTCAACGAATTGGCTAGCGGTGACAAGTCGTCTGCTGGTGGTAGCAACCCCCTCAGCCAGTTTGCAGGCGGTGGCAGTCCGGATGGGCAAATACCTTTCGATATTTTGAGTGTAGCCCTTGATGGTATCTTACCCTTCAATGGCTCAGACAACGTGTTTATGACCCCTGAAGGCGAACTACCCATTGGTTATGGTAACCGTGACTTTGGCAGTGACAACGCAACCATCGGTAATGCGAACTGGGACTACGGGAAATCCAACGCAACCATCGGTAACGGTAACTGGCATTGGGATTCCAGTACTGAAAACGCAACCATCGGTAATGGTAACTGGCATTTAGACTCCAGTAAAGACAACAAAACCATTGGTAATGGCAACTGGTATTGGGAGTCCACTAGTGACAACACAACCCTTGGTAATGGCAATTGGCACTTTGGAAATAACAACACAACCATTGGTAATGGTAACTGGGACTTCGGTAGTAACAACACAATTATTGGTAATAGCAATAGAGTCTTCACCAGTAACAGCATAGTCGTTGGTAATGGCAACTGGTCTGTTATTATTGACAAATCAACTACTGGTGCTAGCGACTTCCTCACCAAGTTAGATACGTTAGTGTTGGGAATAGGAATCAAAGATGCTGCTGACAACTTGGTTGATTCCCTGATGGGCAAATTCGGTGAAGTTTTTCAGCCGTTAACAGGCAATTTGAGCAAATCCGGTACCCAAACGTTTAATCAACAGTTTCTTTCCCAAAGCACAGAAATTATCGCTCCTTAATACTGTCTCTGGTATTAAAACCTTATTATTATAGTTCAGCTCATCCCACGACTTCAAACCGTGGGATTTTGCGTTAATGCCTTTATATAGTGTCCAGTTAATTACTTATAGTTAGATGGTTCATGGTTCATTGTTCATTGTGAAGGGGCGCGAAGTCTGCAGTCGGGAAGATTCCCCCCGGTGAGCTTCGCGCCCTTGGTAGGGGAGCCACTGCGGTCTTGGGGTCTGGCCAAGTGGAGCAAGTGGCGTTTTCCCGACCCAGGCGACTGGTGGAGCGCTACGCGGTAGCGATAGCGAAGCGATAGCGAGTAATCGAGCGTCGGAACGAGCGTCACCCCGGAGGGGTTCATTGTTCATGGTTCATAGACGCGATTCGTACTACATTTAGCTTTTAATAATTAGCTCAACCTAAATAATAATCAAATAAATGTCGGGTGCGTTACGGCTTTGCCTAATACTATTTCACGATCGGGCGTGATACAAATAAACCTTTGTAGAGACGCGAAGTCTTCCGGATGGAAGATTCCATCCGGAGAGCTGAGCGCGAAATTTGAGCCAGCGGCCTTCTTCGACCGCGACAGTCGCGCGCGCCCCGCGTCGCGTCTCTACATTTTGATATGTATCGCGATTAAATTGAAATGGTATAACGCACCATTCATATACGCTTCCCATTTAAATGCAGTACAAGGTGGGGACACAACGCCGCGTTCCCTACAAATAATATATTCAACTAATTATCTATAGCAATCCTCGCTTCTCAAAATGAAAATCGACAGCATCAGAAGTCGGTTTTTTCAATAAAACCGACACGAACGTTTCTCACGGATGATTTACGATTGCTATATATCTACTGAATACACCTGAATTTTATTCAATCGGGATTGTTTAGTAATTTCTTTGTAAACATGCATATTTCTTCAGTAAACCACATATAAGTCAATAGCACTTAAATATGGTGTGGTTGTGCTGAGGAGTATGGGATGAGATACAAATCTTGGTTTCTAATATTTACTTCATTACTAACTACAGGAATGATAGCCTTGGCTGTTAATCCTGTAGAAGAAATGGACTTATACAACTTTCAAAAAACGACAAACGAGACAACCTTAATCGCTGCAAGCAAAATTCCAAACCTGGGAATCCCGCGCCGTCGCGAAAGGGGTGGTACTCGCTTAACCCAATCCAGCGAGGTTGGGTTTTATAGTTAATTTGTAGAAACAAAATAGCAAAAAATAAATACAAATAATTATTTATCTTATTCAAATTAAAATATTTTATTTTTGATAACTCTAATTATTCTTAATTATATAAATTCCAAATAATCAATAAAAAAATAGCGCGATCGCCCGATTTTTATCTCAAGAAAACGGGCGATTTTTAATAATAAACCACTAGACGCCTAAGCAATAATTAACGGAGTGAGTTGGGAATTTTAAATTCTCTGCTGGTTGGCAGAGACGGGGCATCATTACCTGGTTGAATCTTAACTGGAAATTGAGGACAAGAAAGGCAAATAGGGTTAGGGTTTTTTATTGGTGTAGGTTGTACATTAGTAATGTCTCCCAAATTGCCTCCGATGTTCCTGAAACAAATTGCTCGGCGCATATCTTCTGAAAGGGGAGAACCAGAAGTGTCAAGACAAGGATCGGGAGCGGGGCTAGTTGCAAAACTAGCTTTGTTAGAAGCAAGTACAGCCGGTACTGCACTCACACAGACTAAAAGAATTAAACTAGACAAACGAGATGCTTTGAATTTCATATTTTTAATTGTGGAAATTGCTTTAAGGTTTATTAGTGTGTGGATGTTATACCATTTCTCCATGAAGATGAAGCTCTAATTCAGCAAGGGGAGCGCTTGTGCTTGAGGGTGCCTCCGGGCTTAAGCGCATCGTTACAGAAAATTGGTATTACCGCATTCATTGATTTTGGTAACTTGTCCTTACTATTAACAACCAAAGTGAAAGGGACAATTCCGCAGTTTACAGAAAAAGTTTTTTTATATAAAGAGAGACTGTAGTAGGGTGGGCAATGCCTACCCTACAATAATTGCCGTTCCCCTTTAGATGGACAAGGAATAGCCCACTCCATCCTCTATAACGACAACTCGATACAAAATATTCCGGAATACACTCAAAATTTTTTGTTGATTTAAGTTAAAACACATAAGCATTATGTAGCTCGATTGTCAAATTGCTGTGACAGCTCTCAAGAAACGCGGGGAAAGGGTAAAGGGAAAGGGGGAAAAAGATAGAAATTGGATTTTTCGTGTTTCTGTAATCAGTAACGGGCGGTGCGCCTGAGTCGGATTTCGCTAATTGGAACTTCCAATTAGCGAAACACGACATCCAAAACATTAATTAAAGCCAGAGTAACTGTGACAGTTTATTAAGTGACACTACCCACAAACTAAGTATAAGCATCTGCAAAAGTCTTTCTGTGTATCCCACAGAACCCAGTGAGGAAAATTCAGATGAGTTCAGAATATTTACCAGAGTACTATCAGCCACTGCTGGAGACTCCAGAGTATCTGCGGACAGTTGAAAGAATTGCTCGCAAGCATACTATAGGTACTTCAATTTCCTGGGAAGATGCAGCGCAAACTGCTTACATCAAAGTCTTTCAAGCAGTACAAGCTGGAAAATTCGGCAAACAAGGAGGTAAGGAGTTTTATCATTGGGCTTTTAAGGTGGCGAAGAATGCCATTATTGATTTGGTACGGAAAGAGAAGCTTTACAAGTGCCAAAGTTTAGACCAAAAAATTCCCGGTACTGATTTATCGCTGCTGGATACCGTCCCGGATGATTTCGATTTACCAGAGGCGATAGAGTATAAAGATTTACTACAAAGAGCGATCGCGGCAATTAAGGAATTAGAACAATATTATCCCGATCGCGGTTATCTCAAACTTTGGCAAGGGCTAAAGCAAGGTAAGAATCAATCTCAACTGGCGGCGGAGTTGGGTTTAAATCAAGGCACAATATCCAAGCGTCAGAAGGAACTATGTCAGCGTGTCGCCCAGAAACTAGGACTGTTTGCAACAGAAAATATTAAACAAGAACTCCAGGTAATTCGTCAGACTCAAACTCAGCGAAAACGTTCCGATACAAAATGGTAACAAAAATTAGTCATAGTATGAAGCGATCGCTCGTTAATTACTAGTACAGGCAACCTATTATCTTCGGAGCTAAATATCTATGTCAGCCAATCCTAGTGAATCTACTCTGAGAAATAGTAATATATTTAACATAAAACGCTTGACCCCAGCAGAAATCTGGGAACTCAATCAAAGCGTGCAAACTCCCCTAGAGTTATCCAGCCAAGAACAATGGAATCTCTACTCGGAACCAGCACGAAGATTTCTGGAGGGGAAATCACCACCACGTTACGTCATGATTGTTACAGAACCAGAACCACTTCTAGATTCAGAAGAGGTATGGCAAGAAGTTACAGTAATGGTGCTGTCTGAGGAAACTAATTTTAGCAGCAATGTAGATATACTCATCCCCAAAGAAATTTCTGGTATGGGACAAGATTTGCTAGCTGAAACTTGGCACGTCTTACCCATGTTGACTTGCAATCTTTTACAACCACTTGGGCGAAGACTTTCTAGAGAAATTTATGATGTTTTGTTGAATGTGGGAGATTGCTATCACAAATTAATTGATAAAGCACCATCAAAAGAAGAAATTCAAACATTAGGTTTGCAGGTAGGAATAGTTTCAATTAATTCAGCATTTCACCATCAGGAAGAAGCTTGGAGTGACGTTTTAAGTGTACCTTTAGCGGCTTGTCGCATCTATATAAAAGGTATGAAGCTGACGGAAACATTATTAAATGAAACCTTGGAATTAGAAGTAATTTGCTTAAGTAACTGGTTGCAAAATATTTTTGATGCCGGATGGATAGCTTTATCAGATTTCTTAGATACACAAGCACCGAGTTTAGCTATTGCTTTTAGAAGTGGTGAAAATTCCGAACAGGTGAATCCAAATTCAGAAGAAATTGCTGCACTCATCAACCAACTTTCTTCCGAGAAAAACGAATTCCAGTTACGAAGGGCTGCAAAACGATTAGGAGATATTGCTAAAGGAAATAATGAAGCTATACTCGCTTTGATAAATCTACTGCGAAACATTCAAGACGATGAAACTCTTTGGACAGTTGTAGAAAGTCTCTGGCAAATCGATCCAGGAAATCCGGCTGCTGGTGTGAGAAGAGTTAAGCTGATAGATTTGGGAATGCAAGTTGCCGGACAAACTGTGGCGCTAGCTGTGGGAATAATCCAAAAAAGTAATAATCAAATTGGTGTGATGTTACGGGTATATCCTACAGGAAATGAACCTTATTTACCATCCAATCTCAAACTAATCTTGCTCGATGATTCTGGAAAAAATCTGCGAGAAGTGACAGCAAGAAAGACAGATGTGTACATTCAACTTAAATTGAATGGGCAACCGGGCGAACAATTTAGCGTGAGAGTCGCGCTACAAGCAGCCAGCATCACAGAGGATTTTTCAATCTGATAAAAAATAATTTTTTTTGTAGTTGATTGTAGATTGTAGGGTGCGCCCTTCGCAGTGTAACTCAAATCTTGCACCAATATCAACAAGGCTATTTTTGTAGGGTGGGGCGCGATCGCGCATTTGCGAAGCAGCACTGCCCACCATTGGTCCAAACGGCGATTTTTACGTTGGTGGGCATTGCCCACCCTACTCGCAGAGGTACAAATGGATATTCACATCCTTTCCCTTTTCCCTTTTCCCTTTTCCCTTTTCCCTCAGCCAGCGTGTTTCTTCCGAGAGTACGGCACCATAAGAGATAAGAAATATTTTCTTTGTAGTTTCTTTGTAGGGTGCGCCCGTAGTAGTGTGTTTGTACGCAAAGGGAAAGGCAATAAACAGCGCCTCCGTTACCTTGAATGGCTTCCTACTCAAGCCCTTAAGAATCTTAAAGGCTCCCAAGAGCAGCCACAGGTAATTGAACACTCACCGTAGTACCACTTGCTGACTCAGACTGAATAGATAATTCCCCACCATGAGCATTGACGATGCGTTTGGTGATGGCAAGCCCCAGTCCAGTGCCACCAGATTTTGTGGAGAAGAACGGCTGAGTTAGCTTGGAGAGAACTTCTGGGGGAATTGGCTCACCACCATTGCGGACATTAATGCAGACTTTATCTCCAGGCGAACTGTCTACTTCCCATTTAACGACATCCCCTGCTGACACTGCCTCGCAAGCATTACGAACAATATTGATAAATACTTGTTTTAATTTGTCTTTGTCCCCCAAAATTTTTACCGCAAGTAACGCCGGAATAAATTCGATTTGTCGCTCTAGCGCTTCTGGCATTTCACGAATTGGCACTAACAACTCACGAATAAATTCATTTACATCCAATTCACATAACTGCAATACCTGGGGTTTAGCGTAGAGCAAAATTTCACTCAGTAGACGTTCCAGACGACTAGCTTCGCCCAGTGCTAACGATAATCGCTCAACAGCAGCTTCAGTAAAAACGGTTTTTTTGAAATACTTCAATCCCATAATCATTGTCGTCAGAGGATTGCGAATTTCATGCACAATTATCGCCGCAAATTCACCAATAGCTGCCAGTCGTTCCTGTTCTACAAGTTTGGCTTGTGCTGCTCGCAATTCTGCGGTACGCTTGGATACCTCAGCCTCCAGAACATGATTAAATTGGCACTGCTGCTGGTAAAGATGGTAATGGTCAATTGCTGTAGCTGCCCGTTCAGCAAACAGTTCCACAATTTGGATTTCTTCTTTTGTAAACTTCCGTGGCTGCTGATGAAAAGAGCAGATGGTACCAATAACTTCACCTTGAGCAGTTCGCAAAGGTATCCCTAAATACGAGCGATAACCTTGTGGAGGCTCCCCATATTCTGGGTTTTCTGTTGCATCTTCCACCGCTAATGAGCAACCAATTTGGATAACAGTGCCAGTTAGCAAGCCGTGTAGCGAATAAATATGCTCACCCTCACCCATATAAATACTACTTGCCAGCACCTTCTCAAATCCTTCTTGGCAGAGCGTTACCACAGACCAATCTACCCCGACCAGTTCGCTAACTCCGCAGGCAATATTGTGTAAATAACTACTCAGTTCGCCAGTGCGATAGTTCAAAGTAGACAAAAGCGCCATTGCCCGTAGCTCTCGTTGCCACGGCTGGTTTTGCAACGACATTTCATCTTCACTGGCTTTGCTCATGGATGCCTGTTGCGTGGTGAGTACAAAATAACTTGAAGTGTTTTGAGTTAAGACTCTCAATGACTTGGCACAAATATTCTACTAGTTAGAAACTATATTTGTATACAATAAATACTGAAGTATTTACATAACTAAATATTAGTTGATACTTATAAAACTTAAAAGTTTAGAATTTGCTGAGAAATTCATAAGAGCTACAGCAGGCAAAATCTCAGCTTTCTAGACTGAAATCCTTAAATTATAATAATATGAAGACTAATTTCTCAAGCAACAATCAAGTTAATTAGAACTACAGCAAAAATCTATATCGCTAATTGATGTTGCATTGAGGAATCTTAAGTCATGAAATTGAAAAATTTGTTAATGCTGAGTCTAGCATCCCTGGTGATGGTTAGCTGTGCAAAAGAAGTTCGTGTTGAAACTCCTGTTACTATGAAAACACAAACTAATCCTGTAGTTCAGTTAACTAAATCTGAACAGTCAACTGCGACAAAATTTGGCACTTTTGTTTCTGGAGAAAAAGAAACTAAAGGAACAGCCAGTATTACAACCAAAAATGGTAAATCATTTTTAGAGCTTGATAAGTCGTTTCAAACTTCTAATTTCGGACCAGATTTAGTCGTAATTTTACATCGTTCAGAGAACGTAATTGCTTCTAGTAAGCCACCATCATATTCCTTAAAAAAAGGAGATTACGTCATCCTTGGTCGCTTAGAAAAATTTAGTGGCGCTCAAACTTATGCCATTCCTAACAACATGAATTTAGCTGATTATAAATCTGCCGTTATTTGGTGCCGCAAGTTCAATGCCACCTTTGGTGCTGCCAAGTTGAGCAATAGCTAAATAGAAGGCAGAGGAGCCACTGCGGTGCCGGGGTTCCCCCGGTTGAAGCATGTGGCGTGGCAGAAGGGGAGACAAGGGAGACAAGAGACGACGGGTGTGGGAGACGAGGGGAATATTAACAACTAACAATTAACAACTAACAACTAACAACTAACAACCAACAACCCAACGGGAGAACCAGTCGCCTGGGTCGGGAAACCCTCCTTTTCTCGCTGGTTCACCAACAACCAACAACCAACAACCAACAAACAACTAACAACTAACAGGAAAAAATTTATGAAGCTAGAAGGTAAAGTCGCCTTGGTAACTGGTAGCAGTAGATAAAGGATGAAGTGTGAAGGATGAAGGATGAAAAACTAGCTTTTACCTCCGCACTAACAACTATCAACTAGTAACTGTTCTCCCTCCTCACTATTAACAAGAGAGCAATTATGACAAACACCCCTCTGTTTATTCCTGCCATTTTGGGTACTCCCCGTCAAGGTCGCCAAAGCGAATATGTTGCAAAATTTATCGTGGAGCAGATTGCTACACGAGATGATGTGAAAACGGAACTGATTGATATTCGCAAAGTTCCTATTACCACCAACGACGCAGGCGAATCCATTAAAGACCCTCAGTTCTCCGCCACTGTTGAGCGGGCAGATGGATTAATCATCGTTGTGTCTGAGTACAATCACGGTTATCCGGGTTTGCTTAAGCACCTACTTGATACCTGCTTGAAAGAATACATCCACAAAGCCGTGGGACTGTGCGGTGTTTCTGCTGGACCTTTTGGCGGTACGCGGGTAATCCAAAATTTACTGCCTGTGATGCGCGAGTTGGGGCTAATGACCATTTTCTATGACCTCAACTTTAGCAACGTCCAGCAGTTGTTTGATGAGTTTGGCAATTTGATTGACAAACAAACCTACATTCGCCGCCTGGAGAAGTTTATGAACGAGTTGGTTTGGATGTCAACAGTACTTAGGTATGGACGGCGAGAAGTCAGCCACCAGAAGCAAGACAGCACCCAAGTTAACCTTCATGCCAGCAAACCCTGTCCGGAAATGGCTGCTCGGATGGGTGCAGATGCAATGGATACTGTTATCCAAGTCAGTACTGATGCCCGGAGTGGCAAAGTGGAAATTAGTTTAGAAGGATGAAGGATGAAGTTTGAGTTTTAAGTTGACAACAATTCAAAATTTCAAATCTCAAATCCAAAATCGAGATGACAGGAGACAACCGTGCTGGAAAGTCTGAGAAGAATTAAGAATCCATTAGCTAGAAGTTTAACAGCAGCAGCTACAGTTTGCTCTGTGGCAACCTTAACAGCGGCTTTGGTAATTGGTGTGACAAATACCAAAGATAAATCTGCCTATCGAGTTGGTACATATTCCTCATTACTTGGTGCAGGTTGCGGTGCTGTTTTTGGTTTGGTTTATACAAGTAAAGCCAGTGGAAATAAATCAGTTCAAAATCTGAGTAAAAGTCAATTTAATCAAACAATATCTGACAGTAATATCTGGAAAGACTGGCGAAATTTTGTAGTTTTTCGCAAGGTTAAAGAGAGTGAAGAAATTACCTCTTTTTACTTAAAACCTGAAGACAATGGCGAAATTCCTAACTTTCAACCGGGTCAATTTTTAACAATTAAGCTTGATATTCCCGGACAGGATAAGCCTGTAATTCGCACCTACTCACTTTCTGATTACCCTGAGCCTTGTGAATATTATCGTCTCTCGATTAAGCGGGAACCTGCACCCAAAAATTTAGATGTACCGCCTGGTATAGCGTCTAATTTTATGCATGATTATATTCAAGAAGGTTCGGTAATTCCCGCAAAACCACCAAACGGTAAGTTTGTTTTAAATGTGCAAAAGTCTATTCCTGCGGTGTTGACTAGCAATGGTGTGGGAATTACTCCCACGATCAGCATGGCAAAAGCCGCAACCCGTCTTAATCCCAATCGTCCAATTTGGTTTGTACATGGTGCTAGGGATGGCAGATTTCATGCTTTTCGTGATGAAGTCATGGAAATTGCCCGACAAAATCCTAACCTAAATGTGCATTTTCGATACAGCCGTCCCACTGTTGAAGATGAAGGACAATACCACAGCGTTGGTTATGTTGATGCTGCCTTAATTAAAGAGTTAGTTGGGCAAGAAGCTGAGTATTTCCTGTGTGGTTCTCCATCTTTTATGCAATCTATTATGGAAGGATTGAAGGAATCGGGAGTGCCTAACAGTCAAGTTTTCTTTGAATCTTTCGGTAAGCCGATGAAAGTTGCATCTGAGAAACAAACACCTGCTGCAACTGTTGCTGAAGGAGTTGAAGAGGCTGAAATTGTCTTTGCTTTATCAGGTAAAACTCTGAATTGGAAACAGGGAGATGGCAGTATTTTAGAATTTGCGGAAGCTAATGAGATTAATCCTCCCTTTAGTTGTCGGGCGGGAATTTGTGGGACTTGTATGTGTAAAATTCGTGGTGGTGAAGTTGCTTATCAGCAAGAACCAACTGCGGAAATTGATGAGGATTCAGTGTTGATTTGTATTTCTCAACCTGGGACATCGAGAGTTGTGTTGGATATTTAGTTACCGTCCAAAAAGCGATACCTACGGCTGGCTACGCCTACGCCGAGGCTACGATAGAGAAAATCAGCCTTCGCAAAACCTAATAGGTTGGACTGTAGAACAAACGCGAAACACAATAGACCAACTGTGCGATCGCTTCCCCATGATAGAGGAATCCTCAGAGATTATATTATTTTTCATTGCGAACTTTCATGAAGCGATCGCGCCCGTATACTAATAAATAGTCAGACTGCTCAACAATGGTTGCGTAAACAGCTAGATGATAGCTATCACCCACGGAAAAAGACCTCATATTATGCGAGACATATACTGCAATGATTGATATTGGACTGACTCACATCGCACTCCCCGTCTCAGATGTTGAGCAAAGTATTGAGTTCTACTGCAAGTATGCTGTCATAGTGTTGGATTTAAATTGTCGCACCCATGATATTAACAACCTTTACGTTGTCGATGGTAGTTTCTTCCCTTCTAGTGGTGCTGTGAACCCAACATTAACAATTATTGCCAATGCGTTGCGTGTAGGCGTGAGCCTTATAGAAAGGATGAAATAGTCACTCTCTTTTCTCTTTCTCTGTGTTCTCTGCGTCTGGAGTGGTTAATTAATTTTCTATACTCTCAGGAAAATACTTATGACAAGCAGTAACCCCATATTAATGCAACCCGGTGAGGGTTCCTCCTCCTGGGTACTCGGAGACTTGTACACATTTAAAGCACTCGCTGAAGAAACAGGAAATGCCTATGCACTAATTGAAATTATCATGCAAATCAATAGTGCAGTTCCACCCCACGTTCATACCCAGGAAAACGAATCTTTTTACATTCAAGAAGGTGAAATGGAATTCCAACTAGGGGAAGAAACAATTGTCGCCACACCTGGAACTTTTGTCCATTCTCCCAAAGGACAACCGCACAGTTTCCGCAATATTGGCGAAAAACCAGTCAAATTTCTGTGCTGGTTAACACCAGGAGGATTGGAGAAATTTTTTATGGAAGTGGGTACAAGTGTATCTGAGCAAAATACCACACCACCAGATGTTACTCCCGCAGACATTGAAAAACTAATGGTCACTGCTCCTAAATATGGTTTGGACATTCTTCCTCCACCTGTAGCATTATAGTGCTTTTGTATGAATCTGTGGTGAGTTAATGATTTGAATTTAAACGCAGAGGAACGCAGAGGAAAAAATAAAATTTGATGGAGTGTCACTATGGCTGCAAAATTTCGCAAAAAAATAACTGGGGCGATTCTATCAGTTGGAGTATTCGCTACAATTACCCTGCTTCAAAATCCGGTTTTATCTGAAGTTTACCAACGGGAAAACAATCTTTCCACGCAAACAGACCAAATTTAAACATTACCGTCACAGTCAGTAGTTACCGCAGTGGAATCGGTAGGGCTGAATATTTCCGTTACACATTTATGAAGTCTTTTGTCAAGGATTGTTAGCGAATTTTAATGATTCTATCAGCGCTAATTCAGGGCGATCACTCATGCTAATAGCTAGCGGTTAGCGGCAATTGAAGAATTATGAAAAAACGGTATTTTTTACAGGCTGGTGCAGCAATAGTTGGCACAGCATGGTTATCACGCTATTTAACAGGAAGGTCACAAGTTATGGCAACTGCAAAGAATGAGTTTGAAATTACCAAAACTGAGGAAGAGTGGGGCAAGATTTTAACACCAGAACAGTTTCGCGTATTGCGTAAACATGGAACGGAACGCGCTGGTACAAGCCCACTCGATAAACAATATGGTAAGGGTACTTATGCGTGTGCAGCCTGCGGGCTGCCACTTTTTACATCTTCAACCAAATTCAACAGCGGTACGGGATGGCCCAGTTTTGATGCTCCCATTCAAGGAGCGATCGCCACATCGGTAGACAAGTCGTTTTTTACTACCAGAGTTGAAGTGCATTGTCGTCGCTGCGGTGGGCATTTGGGTCATGTGTTTGATGATGGACCTAGGCCTACAGGGAAGCGCTATTGTATGAATGGGGTGGCAATGAAGTTTATTGCAGGTTGATATTTTACATTTTGATTGTCAGGCGATGTCTGGCGACAAGCCGCTTCTCTTCTCCTTCACCAGACGCTGCGCTCTCGAGACGCTGTACGCGAACGCGTCTAAGCTCAATGGTTGGAAAAAGTTGAAATTAACAACCATGACTTAGCTCGTTTATTGTGCAAAATTATTCCCCCTTGTTGTGCTTTTGAACGAGATATTAACTTTTTCGGAAAAACGGTATTTCATATTCCACCTTTGTACAAACTTAACCCTCTTTACGAACAAGTTGTTAGCCTTCGCTTCCGGGCTTTATCTTATTTGGCAGATATCTGTGGTGGGGACATAACAGTTTATTGCCAATAAGTAGATAAACCAATCTTTAATTTATGTATTAGGTTTGTCTCAATTTAAATTCTTAGGCTGAAAATATTTAAAAGCACGTTGATGGGTCGTTCAAATGAATTTACTAGAAAAGTTTTACAGAACAATCGCCAAAGTTATTCCAGCAAGAATTGATCCATCTTCGCTGCAATTTCGCCTGAGTGTTGGAATCATCGTTATCTTTACGCTTGCATTAAGTAGTTTTACGATGTGGCTAAGTTGGGAAATGAAACAGTTTTTAATCACTACTCATCCACATCCGGATATATCTTATGAATACACGAGGTTATTAACTGTTATTCAAAGTCTAAGGACTATGAACGTTGTGTGGCTTGCTGCTACTACACTTATCACCACCCTGTTCATCAGATATTCGCTCTTACCATTGCGACAGATGAATCATGTGGCGGTTACTTATGCTACGAACCTAACTCCCTACCAAGTAAAGTTAAATCGGACACCAAGTGAAGTGAAAGCGATCGCCCATACCTGGAACGAATTGTTAATGCAGCTGCAATTCGTCAGAGAACAGCAGCGACATTTTATCAACGATTTGGCTCACGAGTTACGCACGCCCCTAAGCATGGTTTATGCATATCTGCAAAGAACTCTGCAACGCAACCATAATTTAACAGATGCCCAGAAAGAGACTCTAGAGATGGCTGTCTCGGACGCAGGACGCATGACTCAAATTTTACAAGACTTAGTGGATTTGGCACGGGCTGGTGATGGTGCAATGCCGTTGCAAGCCCAACCACTATTACTGAATGATTTGCTTGCAGATATGGCACAGATGACAGAAAAATTTGAGCATCGGGAAATCTTGCTGGAAGATGCCCCGTTTCCTGTAAGAATAAAAGCAGACAGCAACCAGTTGATGCAAGTCTTAAACCATTTGATTAACAATGCAGTCAAATACTCGGATGTGGGTGAGCCAATTTCCTTAAAACTAACCGAGGCTGATGGTTGGGCTGTGATTCAAGTTAGCGACAAGGGTTGTGGTATTCCATTATCGGAACAATCCCGCATTTTTGAATTTTTTTACCGAGTCGATCCGTCCCGCACCCGTTCGACTGGAGGCACAGGTTTGGGTTTATCTATTGTAAAACGGTTGGTAGAGCGTATGGGAGGCAGGGTTACAGTTCAATCAGAACCAGGCGAAGGCAGTACTTTTATTGTGAAATTACCGACTTTAGGAGTATAAATATATGAATAATATGACCGCACATATCCTCTTAGTTGAAGATGAAGTTAAATTAGCGCGATTTGTGGAATTAGAACTGAGTAGCGAAGGTTACAAAGTCAGTGTCGCCCATGATGGCATGACTGGGTTGACGTTGGCGCGAGAATCATCGCCGGATTTAGCTGTTCTGGATTGGATGCTACCGGGGTTAACAGGTTTAGAACTTTGCCGTCGCTTGCGGTCAACTGGAAATAAGATACCAGTAATTTTGTTAACAGCCAAAGATGAAGTAAGCGATCGCGTGGCTGGTTTGGATGCGGGTGCTGATGATTATGTGGTTAAACCATTTAGTATAGAGGAATTATTGGCGAGAATTCGCGCTCATTTACGTCGCACTCAGGAAACAGATGAGGATTTGTTGCAATTTAAAGATTTGAGTTTAAATCGCCGCACTCGTGAAGTGTTTCGGGGTAAACGGGCGATTGATTTAACAGCAAAAGAGTTTGATTTATTGGAGTATCTTCTTAGTCATCCCCGTCAGGTTTTTACTAGAGACCAAATTTTAGAGACAGTTTGGGGTTATGACTTTATGGGTGATTCTAATATTATTGAGGTTTATGTTCGTTATTTGCGGCTGAAGTTGGAAGAGAATAATGAGAAGCGGTTGATTCATACGGTGCGTGGTGTGGGGTATGTATTAAGGGAGTAGGGAAGAATTGAAAATTAGAAAACTCAAGGTTGGCGAATATTCCAGCTAAGGAATCATATCTCAGAGGATGTCTGAAAAGCCAGGGAATGGTTAAGGGGAAACGACATGATTTCCAGAATAAACTAGACATTACAGGTGTTCGAGTAGCAGCTAAAAACGCTCTCATGTAACTATGAGTTTTGTCTTGTGAATCTGCTGCGAGGATAGGGGCTAGTACCTGAAGGCAGAAGTAAGAAGAAGAAGGGCAGAAGGCGCAAACGTTTATTTTTTCAGCTTTTAAGCTCAATGCTAATGGTTGCTTTATTTGGGCACCCGTTGGGCTAGGGACTAGGGAAAGACTGGAAAATGATGCCGTACTCTCGCTCTTAGCGCACCCTACAAGACTTAAATTTATCAAGGCTTCTGAGGCAAAGCTGGAGCCTGAATTGTACAGGGTTTAGTATCACATTTTTGCTCGTAAAGCTGTTGGACATAAACTTCCTGCCAACTAAGGGGAATTTCCAACAATGCCCGCGTCCCAGTGATTCCTTCCCCTAGAAAAATTAAGAGGGCAATGCAATTCAAAGTAATGTGAATCTTGCGCCAGCGATTTTTCTTGTCCTTATATATTTCCGGCAAAATTGCTAGAGAAAAAATCATCAATAAAGCGGCGGTTATCCCATAGTAGTAATGTGAGATATACCACTGGTCGGTTTTGCGGTAAACACCATCTTGAGAGCCAAGTACCACTAAACCTATGCCGCTGAGTGTAGCGAATATAGCACGCCAATTTCGTTCCTTTGCTTTATAAAGTAGAGCAAAAGAAGCGATCGCTGCAGCAAATAGCAGCACGATAAAAATGACCTTGAAAGGTGCTTTCATCCAAACCTGATTGTCTAAAATATTGCCAAAAATACCGTTAGCCAGCGCTATGAAAACAATACCGACGACAGAACCTGTTAAAGCGCGACCTAGCTGAACGTGTTCTTGTCCTACAACCGGGGGAATTTTGCTCTTACCCGTTGCTTTAGTTTCCAGGCGACGCTGACGAGTTTGCAAAGCGCGATTGACGACAATACCAATTAAAGGGAAGACCACAAGCACGGCAATTACTGGATGCAACAGCAAAATCACATCTCTGGATTCCATATCAAACCTCTCTTTTGAAGGAACTTATTTTGCGGTATTGTATAATTTATGTTCGATTAGCATCTAAGGTATGTATTTATTTTTGTAGAAGCAATTCATGAATTGCTTCTACAGTTTGGATACAAATTTGTATAAAATTACTTGACTTCGGTAGGTACAAACGCGGTAATTTTGCCTTTCTTAACAGCAACTACAACGTCGTAGGTTGCACAATAAGAAATCGTGACATTGTTGGCTTTGTTGTAGAGGTTAACCACCATACCTGCACCACCAGGTTGTACAGCAATTGGTTCCAAATCACCAAAAAAGTAACGTCTTAATTGGTCACCGCTGCCAAACTGACCTTTACTTTTGATGAGCATGTCAATTTTTTGTTGAGTATTTAAGCCCGTCACATCTTTCATTTCCTGTTTCATTTCTTGGGCTGAAGCCTGAACCAGTGAAGGATTTAAAAGCTTAACAGGAGCATCCCAAATTGTAACCATACCAGCTAGGGCAACAGTTGCAAGCAGTGAGGTGAATTTCATCTTGTTACTCCTTAATATTTGAATCATCCCGACTGAATCAAAGCATCTCAGTTGCCACTGAGAACTGATTGAAACCAAGCCATGAATTTTCTGAATTTATCCCCAAATAAAATTCAATTCTTACTCAGCATTTTCTCAGGTTAGGGTGATGTCGGCAGTTCTTAACCTGCCCTCAGCGTTCTCTCAGATTCACCTCAGCCTGACTTAATGAGGCAAGCCTAGCATCAAGAGAAAGTGCTTTCATGGCAGGGTTGTTATGGTTTCCAGACCAAAAAGACGGCATCGTCAAATCCACAAAATTCCGGGACAAATTTATCTCTGGCTCGCAATCCTGATTTTTGGAGCATCTAGCGCCATTACCCGGAAGTTAATAGAAATTGGTGCCCAACATTTCATAGATAGTCGCAATCCGATTTCTCTATGTAATGTTTTGTTTGTAGGAAATCTGTGCGCCTTGATAGTTCTGATAACAATTTACTGGCGACAGTGGAACAAAAGCACTTTGAGAGGATTATCAAGAAAAGATTGGTTGAGTCTAACAATAGTAGCAATTTTATCGGGAGCGATCGCCCCTGGTTTAATTTTCCAGGCATTGGCGTTAACCAATGTCAACAATGTCGTTTTGGTTGGACGCTTAGAACCGCCTCTGACACTGGCTTTATCTATTTGGTTGTTCAAGGAACGGGTGAATTTTTGGGAAATTGTGGGAGCAGTAGCGGCATTTATTGGCGTTACCCTAACTATCATTCTTCAGCCTCCAGGGCAAGCCATGATGAGCGTGGCAGGTTTTCATCTGGGGGTTGGAGAAATTTTGGCAGCAGCAGCAGCTGTGGCTTTAGCAATTTCTACGATTATTGGCAAACAACATCTCTCCCAAATCCCCTTGGGAATCTACAGTATCTTTCGTACTGCTTTGGGAACCGTAATATTTTTCTTCATTGCTTTAATACTTTATGGCAGCGACCATTTTATGGATGTGTTTTCACCTTTCCTCTGGCAGTGGATGTTAGTATATGGTGCTGTAATTGTGGTGGTAGGTCAGTCATTGTGGATTAAAGGCTTGAGAGCTTCCACAGTATCTGTTGCCTCTTTAGTCGGCTCGTTTACCCCAATTGCGGGCATCCTAGCAGCTTATTTAATTTTGGGCGAAGCTCCAACTTTGGCTCAATATATTGGTGGCAGCTTGATTTTAGCAGGCATCTTTTTGAGTCAAATTGGCATTAGGCGTCAAACTGCAAGCAAAGTTGCGTTTTGCAAAGTGGGTTCTACTCAAGCAGAACAAAAGGTAGAAACTGGTATGGGATTTAAGGGGATCTGAAAGCGTCCCATTTTTCAAAAAATCAATCGCGCCGCCACGCCCAAAGCTTGATACTTCCTGTCGAGTAACAGATTCTTGTCGATTTTTAATGAAAAACTATATTTTTAATTAATGTATAAATCCGAGCAAAAATTTTAAGATTAAGATAAAACACTGATGACAGCAACTGACAAAAATATCATGTTGAAATCTTTATTTTTAACACTTCTTTTATTTATCGCCTCGCTACTGCTGATTGTTGAAGCCACCTTTGCCATTCCTCAAGCAACTCAATTGATTGCTGAAACCAACCTAACTCAACCACAAGCATCGCCGACCAATCAACAACCAGCAGACAAGGAAGAGGAACAAAAGCCCACGCCCACGCCTGCAAATACACCAGTTGTGAAACCTGCTCGTTCTAGCTATCCTCAACCTCCCAATCCTTATGATATGGATGCGATGGATCAATTTAGCGACGAGCTTTACGGCGAAGGAAGCTAGTAGTCCGCCACACCAACAATGCTTGGTGAGACAAGGTTCGTAGTTGCGCTCTTTGCGCTCTTTGGAAAACAAGATTTCGGGGGCTAAAGCCCAACTACAAACCCCGCAAAGTTTGTGTGGTGAAATACTAGTTTATTAATGAAACGGACAACTGATAGCCGTCCTCCTTGACTGAACTTACCACCGCGTTGTCTAATCGTGGGACCGGGACTGATGCCGTTATAACTCCAAATTTGTGTTTTTATACCAGGTAAAATCTCAATTGCAGATTTCTGCATCGTGATTTCATAGTAATCTGTGGTTTCATCGCTACGCACGGGTTTGAGAACAGGTGGAACCCGAAAAGGTGCTTGAAAACGGGGAATTTACGGACTCAATTGAGCCTCAGCAATATCTGGAAATCCAAAGGGCGATAATAAAACTCCACTTCCAGCTAATCCAAGTTTGATTGCTTCTCGTCTGGTAATTTTCATATTTTTGGTTTCCTATAAATCACCGATGAAAGTCTTGAATCGTAAAAGCACGGCATAACGCACCTCTACAACTCAACATTCAGCAATTAGGAAGACTTAGGACACTAATTCTTTGTCCCGCCAAAAATTGTGGAGAAAAAACTGTACAGAAGACGCTTCCCAATTGCGTCTTTACCTTCTTTCAATCCCTGCTTTGCCATTGTACATTCACAGGATGATTGTGTAAAAATTGTTAAATTTTACCTATGATGCAACACCCGCTTTGAAGGCAGAATACATTCCCCCACGCACTCAGGACTACTGAAATAACAGCCCTGTGTCTAATTGCTGGCTATAAACAATAATCTATGCTTTTTTTGGAGTTTTCGGTCTATCTGGTAGCAAAAATTTAACTAAGCCGTTAGGAAATACCCGGTAATTTCTGAATATGCTGTGTTTTGCGTACGTTTGCTATCTGCAAAAAAATTTAGCAATTGTAAGGAATTGATCAGACTTGGACTTGTAGAAGATATTGAACTGGCTGTTACCTTGCTTAATAGTTCTAAATGTTTAACATATACGATCCCCCCTACCCCCCTTAAAAAAGGGGGTACAGCGATTGTGAAGGAGTTGCAACGTTTTAGAGAATTAGTATAAGTCCTATACGATCCCCCCTACCCCCCTCCCGTGGGGTACATCGATTGTGAATATGTTGCAACGTTTTAGAGAATCAGTATAAGTGCTAAGTAAGTTTTATTAATTATCATTATGTCCCTGAATTTTTCATATCAAAATCTCCAAGGTCGTTGTTTTAAAGGAAAAAACCTTACAGGTGCAGATTTCAGTTATGCTGACATTCGCGGATGTGATTTCACTAACGCCATTCTTAAGAATGCTAATTTAAATCAAGCCAAAGCAGGGCTTCTAAATCAATGGATAGTGTTATTAATTGCAATTTTATTTGTGCTTTCAGGAATATCAGGAGTGACATCGGGACTTGCAAGTGTGATACTTTCAATACTTTTTCAACCTAAATATATCGAAAAATATACTATATTGCCTGGTGTAATTAGTTGTATTGCAATATTTATTTTCTTTGCTATTACTATTCGCCGAGGATTTGGCTTAGATTTAGCAATTGCAACTGGTGGTTTTACGGGAATTTTAGCAGGACTGATTTTGCCAGTACTTTGGATTAGACTCGGCTATCACGGGTTAGAAGTAGCAAATGAAATAGGTTGGAGATTAGCAGGTGCAGCAGCTTGGCTTTTGGCTGGATTTATATTAGGAATATTTTCTTTAACTGCGGCTTGGACTATCTATCAAAAAAGCGGTGTTTTTTTGTGGATAGCCTGGATTATAGGTTTAGCTTTATCTTCTTATGCGTCTTGGATTTTAAAAAATTCATCTACAATTTGGTTGCAATTTTGGGCTTTGACTGTTGCGTGGGCTGGCTTTTTTGCGTTGATGCGTTATTATGTGAGTTGGCAAAGTTTGATTGGCAATCCCAAATTTGTTCTGATTGAAAAAATGGCGATCGCTTTCGTCACTATTGGCGGAACCAGCTTTCGCAGGGCTGATTTAACTGATGCGATTTTTACGAAATCTCGTCTGAAAAGTACAGATTTTAGAAGTGCTAATTTGACACGCACTAACTTTCACACCGCCAAAAATTTGGAGAAAGCTAGAGTTGGTAACACTATTCTCATTAACCCCAAAGTGCAAAATTTACTTGTCACCAAAAAAGGTGCAAATCAATCTTATGTTGGATGCAATCTTAAAGGTGCAAATCTGGCAAGTGCAGACCTCAGCTATGCTGATTTAACAGAAGCTGATGTGAGTGAAGCCACTTTTTTTAATGCTACTTTGGAGGGAGCAAATTTAACTAAAATTCAAGCCTTAAAAACCAACTTCCAGCAAACACGTTTAACTGGCGCTTGTTTGTCAGCGTGGAATATTGACAGCACCACTCAGCTTGCAGGGACAATTTGCGATTATGTTTATCTTCTCAACAACAAAAGAGAACGCCGTCCTAGCAGTGGAGAGTTTGCACCAGGAGAATTTACCAAACTATTTCAAGAAGTTTTAAATACAGTTGATGTTATTTTACGTAATGGTTTGGATTTGCAAGCATTGGCGAACTCATTGCGTCAGTTAAAAATTCAAAATGAAGGTACGGAACTTTCGATTCGCAGTATTGAAAATATCGGAGATGGTATTGTATTGGTGAAGGTAAATGTGCCAGCGGATGCTAATAAGCAGAAAATTCATGCTGAATTTACTCAAAATTATCAAATCGCTTTGCAAGCTTTAGAACAAAGATATCAAGCGGAACTGACAAGCAAAGATAAACAAATTGAAGAATGGAAAGAATTTGCCCAATTATTAGCTAGCCGACCAACTAAGGTGCAAGTAAATTCGACAACGAAGTTAGTTGTTATCAAATTGGGAAAGGGTGACTTTAACACTGGTTTTCCTGTGACGCTGCAAATAGGAGAAGAGGGAAATTTTCCATCAGGAGAATGCACGGGGGAGTTACCTTTAAATTTGCAGATTCCTCAATATTACAGACAATGGCAATCAACCTATCGGCGAAGTATTAACGCTACTTTGAGGTTAGATGTGCCAACAACACAAGTTACTAATGTTAGCAGAAGCGAGTTTTTTGAAGAATGCTATGAAGCTGCTGAAAACCTAAGAACACATCTCAATCGTTGGTTGAATTCTGAAGAATTTCGCCCTGTGAAAGAGCGAATGTTAGAAAAATTACATCCTAGCGAGTCAATTAGAATCATTTTACAAACCGAAAATAGCCAGTTGCGACGCCTACCTTGGGTATTATGGAATTTATGCGATCGCTATCCGAAAGCTGAAATTGCACTGTCTTCTCCCACTTATGATCGCATCTTACAATTCAAGTCCCCCAAAGCCAAAATCAAGATATTAGCGATTCTTGGAAATAGCACGGGAATTAATCTTAGTCAAGACCAATCTTTACTGGAAAAATTACCTGATGCTGAGGTAACATTTTTGGTAGAACCGCAACGTCAAGAACTCAATGACCAACTTTGGGCACAACCTTGGGATATCCTATTTTTTGCAGGTCATAGTTTAACTCAAACAGATACTGAAATCGGACAAATTCACATCAACCAAAGGGATACTTTAACTATTGCTGAGTTAAAAAATGCTTTGAGAAAGGCAATTGCAGAAGGTTTGCAACTGGCGATTTTTAATTCTTGTGATGGGTTGGGACTTGCAGTCAACCTCGCCGATTTGCATATTCCCCAGATGATAGTTATGCGCGAACCGATTCCAGATACAGTTGCACAAGAGTTTTTGAAAAGCTTTCTCACCGCTTTTGCTAATAGAAAGTCTTTATATCAATCGGTACGCGAAGCGCGGGAGAAACTGCAAGGTTTAGAGGATCGGTTTCCCTGCGCTACTTGGTTACCAGTTATTTTTCAAAATCCCGCAGAAGTTCCGCCGACTTGGGAAGGGTTGAAAGGTGGGGAGAATTAAAAATTTGATTTTCTCTGAAGAAACACTTGGGGAAAAGGGAAAATTATATAGTGTTTTTTGCATTCATAACAAGCGGTGCGCCGTCAGTTGGGCGCTTTCAAGAAACACGCTGGCTGAGGGAAAAGCTAATAGACCCTTGAGTGGAAAAGACGTAGCTCGTATTTCAGGTAACGCATAATTAATTTTCACTTTTATGTCTAATGGCTAATTGCTATTCGCTAATGGTCATGTGCAATTAGCTTTTAGCGATTAGCAATATTTCCTCAATTTCTGTTTATCGACGCCTATCTGCTTGGTATATCGCTATTCGCGGTTGGATACAATACACGCTAACTATACAATAAATGTGTATTTAAGTCAATTGAAAATTCTTATATTTAGCATTGCTTTTAATGGTAAAAGTTGCACAAACTCTTCTTTACTTAATATTTACTAAATCTTTAATTTTGCAATAACTTATCATCGGTATTATGTTTTCCATAAGATGGAATCTAACATTTTTTCAAAAAAACATTTTATAAGTAGCCATTATCAACTGCGTACACCAAAACGCATGAAAAACTTACTTCTTCCTTCTGCAATCAAGCCTCAGCTCCCGCTGCCTTTTTTCAAATTATAGGAGAATATGAAAACAAAATTAAAAAATATCGGACGAAGATTGTAAACTTATAAACACCTAAGAATTGCGTGTAAAGCAAAGAACATAAGATATCAATAGGCTGCACTACCAAGAGTATATGAGACAGAAATATCAGCAATTCACAAGCAACGATTTTGGAGGCGGCAATGATTGCCGAAATTAGCTTAAGCTTAATTTACCAAAGTCCAAACCAAAATCCCAAATTCAGCATCGCAGGCGTTGATAGTATCGGACTATTTAAGCCTAAGAAACATCATTTTTTCTTAGAACTTATTCAACAGCTTGTCATAGTATGAATTGCAAAGTGAAAGACGAGTGGCAGGTAATTTGCACCGTTGAAGATTGCCGCAACCTCGATTGGGTAATGGAAGAGGTAAAGCGAATGCTTCCACCAAATCGCCAAGTTATCGCCGAGTCAGGCACAGAAATTTACGTAGATTTGTTGTGTTATCCGCCACTTTCACCCCCAGAACGCGTCGTCTTCAATCGCTTGTTTGAATCTCACTGTTTCATCGACATCGCGTTTTTATCTTACTGATACCGTATTGTTTTAGACGTGCAACCAATCTGGGCAATCTAATCATAGACGGGTATAAGATAATTCACAGAGGAACACAACATGAAGGATGCTTGGAGGCGGTGGATTCACAACGGTAAGCCAGTTTTGATAGCAATCATCCCTGGATTGATGTTTTTGGCATTCCCCCATCGAGCCACAGCTCAAGATCCTGGAGCCTGTTTTATGGTAACTTCCTCTGGCAAAACGATTAATTTGGGAAGTCTTTGCGGCACAACACCTCCTGAAAGTGAAGTTTTTCGGGTTCCCATCAAACGCCGTGTTGGTAGAACACCTGTTATTGATGTGACATTCAATGGCAATCAAACCTTTGAGATGATTTTAGATACAGGTGCCAGCGGTACTTTAATTACTTTACCGATGGCAAGTGCGCTGAAACTAAAGGCTACAGGGACAATGCAAGCACAAATTGCCGATGGTAGCCAAGTACAATTTCTGACAGGTCAAGTCAAATCGGTTGCAGTGGCGGCAGCCGTAGTCAATAATATTGAAGTAGCGATCGCGCCAAGAGCTGGTATTGGATTGTTAGGTCACGATTTCTTTGGCAACTACGATGTCAAAATTTTGGAAAAGGTAGTCGAATTTCATCGGCGTTGAAGTTTACTGGTGTATGCTAAATCTTGGCATTGAGAAAAAGAATTACCCGTAATTAGGAGAAAGCCATGCGATTACTACTAGGCGGAGCGATCGTCAGCTTCGGACTGTCATCACTGCTAGTAGCTCAAGCACAACAGCCAGTGTCTGACACTCAAGTAGCTGCGATGGTAGAAGCACTGCGAAAAGCAGCACCGCCCGCTTCCGCAAACAGTGGATATTACAGTGAATGGAAAGTCAAACCGGAAACCCTCAAAGGCTGGACAAAATTTTGTCTCAAACAAGAATTAACACCAGCGCAGTTTGAAAATAGCCCCGGAACGGCACGCAAGGTTGTATCGTGTATTATGCGTCGCGAATTAGACAAGCAGCTTCGCGCCACTAACAATAATGAAAATGCGGCTGTGCGTGGCGTTGCTTGTTGGTGGATGACTGGCAACTACACGGGCTGTAACAGTGGTTTCACGGGTAATTATGTAAAAAAAGTTATCAGTTTGTATCAGCAGGAGCGTTCAAAGCCAACTCCATCATCATAAGTAATATCATGTTCGGTTGATTAGTTATAAATTGTAGGTTGGGTGAAACGTAGACGCCGGAGGCGACTTCGGTGAAGGGTAGTGAAACCCAACACAAAGTTATAAATTGTAGGTTGGTTGAAACGTAGACGCCGGAGGCGACTTCGGTGAAGGGTAGTGGAACCCAACACAAAGTTATAAATTGTAGGTTGGTTGAAACGTAGACGCCGGAGGCGACTTCGGTGAAGGGTAGTGGAACCCAACACATGCGTAGCGCGTTAATGTTGCGTTACTCTGCGAGAAGCAAGCTACGCGATCGCTACACCAACCTACGTTTATTATAAGTATTTATCCGAACTTGATATCATAAGTAATTCTCCAGATATAGTCTTTTTAGCGGATGTTTGCATTTGACAGCAGTCATATACTGAAAACATCAATTTTTACTTATTACCAAAGTAACAAGAGGAGCTTTATATGCTTGCTGCTGTCATTTTTTTTGCTGGTTACGCTGTAATATCTACAATGTTTATTTCTACTGTTGAATAAAAAAAACAGAAACTGGTGCAGATAGTTGGAAACAAGCAAAACTCATTAATAAGCGCGTGCTAGGTGCAAGTTTTAGTTTTCTTACGGGGATTAAATAAGCCGTCTTCCGTGAATTATGAACGCGCGAACCATGAATCTTTGCTTGCGGGGGAGGTAACATATCAAAAACAGCGATCGCACAATTCGGAAACTGCAAAGGTGAAATTGTCGCATTGTCTGACAAAATCACTTCACTTTGATAACCTTCCTCACTTGGTTCTCGAAAAACGCGTAATTGGGAGTTCTTAATATCTAATACCCAATAATCAGCGATTCCCGAAGCTGCGTAATCTTTAGCCTTTAAACCGCAGTCTTTTTTCAAAGTTTTATCTGCTACCTCAATTAGCAAATAAACCTCTGATGGTATGGGATGATGGTCAAGGTAGCGCAGTGCATCTGGTATGACTACTGCTACATCTGGTTCGGATTCAAAACGATTGTTTAATACAATTGGTAGTTGTGTCCTAACTAAAACCTGTTTTCCTAAAAGATTTTCCAGCAATAAGCGCGTTAGTGTAATGCTTGTGGCATGAGGGATTCCCTGCGGACTCATTTTTTTAATTATTTGTCCGGCAATTAATTCAACTTGTTCATCTGGCTATAAAATTCCGGCTTCAGCCATTTGGTGGTATTCGTCAACTGTCCACAGGCGTAATTCTGTTGTTTCCATTGCTTGAATACCGAATGTCAGGTTTTATTTATTGATATTTTAAGCTTCTAAAATTTGAATTTCATCAAGTTGATTAATCACTACATCCGCACCTTGGACATTATCTGATTTACCAATCCAAGTAATACCAATACAACCATTCGCTTTGGCGTTACGCGCCATTTGCATATCACCCACAGAATCTCCTACCATCAAGGTAGCACTTGGTTCTACTCCCAACTTTTCACAAGCTTGCAAAAATAAAGCCGGATCTGGTTTACTTGGACCTTCATCTACTCCCATTTCCAACTGTATATAATTACTTAACTCATGACGCTTGACAAATGCATTGACTTCTGCTGTTGTTGCTGCTGAAAGAATGCCTAATTTCAATTTAGTTTCTGACAGGTTCTTTAATACTTCCAAGCAACCCACAAACAACGGTGAAGGCGTTTTACCAATATATTTTTCGGCTTCATCCAAAGATTGACGGGCGATTTTTAACGACTCAAACCATCCTTTTCCAGTTTCGGCGATATACGCCGCGGCGGCGACTTCTGTTTCCCGACGACTCGCTACCGCTATTAAACCTGCTGGATCTAAAGTATTTCCATTCACACCAAACGCCATTAACAGCGGTTCCCCAATTCCAGGGACTTGCGCGTCTATCATTCTCGCTGCTTTTTGTGCAAGCGATCGCAAATAATCTTCTGAATTTTCCAAAGTACCGTTTTTGTCAAACAAAATCGCCTGAATGTTGGAAAACGTCACGTTTCTACACTTAATAGTTACCATTTGAGTTATGAGTTATGAGTTATGAGTTATGAGTTATGAGTTTTTATTCCTAATACCAAATTATGATATGGCAATTCTGGGCAGAATTGTAAGAATTCAAAGCCCTCAGAAACCCGGTTTCGCACTTATTTACCGGGTTTCTCGTTTAGAAGCGAATGATGCAAAGGACTGCTATAGATAGTGTTGTTTGAAAGTCATGAAACAGATTAACTGTAAAGATAGACAATCCAAAATCCACCCATTGGTATGGTTCGTAATTTTTATGAATTTTGCAGCATAAAAAAAGAGGGATTTCCCTCTTTTTAAAATTTCTGAAGATATTCAGATGTTGTCATTAACTACAACTACAAAGTGGATTACTCTTCAATAGCTGCTGGGATTTCCTCTTCAACAGCTGATGGGATATCCTCTTCAACCGCTGAGGGTATGTCTTCTTCAACCGCTGAGGGTATGTCTTCTTCAGCAACCGCAACCGACGCAACACCTTGCTGTTTGGCTAACAGCTGTTCGCGATACTTAGCAGCCATTTCTTCTGCCTTATCGTAAACCAAATCGCGGTTCTTAATCATGTCACCGGGTTCGGGTTCCAACTGTTTAGTAGAGAGGGAAATCCGACCCCTTTCTGCATCCAAGTCAATGATCATGACTTTGACTTCATCATTGACGTTGAACACGCTATGAGGTGTATCAATATGCTCGTGGGAAATTTCCGAGATGTGCAGCAAACCGCTCACACCACCAATATCAATAAAGGCACCGTAAGGCTTAATGCCGCGAACTGTACCAATTACTACTTCGCCAACTTCTAGGCGGTTCATCTTACGCTCAACCAGCGCCCGACGATGAGATAGAACTAGGCGGTTGCGTTCTTCGTCTACTTCTAAAAATTTCAATGGTAGTTCTTCGCCTACCAATTCTTCTTTAGGCTTGCGGGTGCTGATGTGGGAACCGGGGATAAAACCACGCAGTCCTTCAATTCGCACTAAAGCACCACCGCGATTGGTGGCAAATACGCCAGAACGTACAGTCGCATCTTCTGCTTGCAACTGCCGTACTCGCTCCCAAGCCCGCATGTACTCAATCCGGCGAATGGAAAGCGTTAGCTGGCCATCTTCATTTTCATCGGTGAGGATGAAAAATTCCCGCGTTTCGTTAGATTGTAATACTTCTTCCGGGCTGTCTACCCGGTTAATAGACATTTCTTGAATAGGTATATATGCCGCCGTTTTTGCACCTATGTCAATCAGAGCGCCCCGTGGCTCTATACTAAATACTGTTCCGGGTACAATATCACCAGGGCTAAAGTGATAATCGTACTTGTCGAGTAGAGCCGCAAAATCGTCGTGGGTAAAGCCAATTTCTGTAACGGTTGATTTCTGATTGACCATGCTGATTTTTTCCTGGGTTTAGTCTCCGTAAAGGTTTTGCCTCCTAACGATGTATATGCACGCGCCAAAAAACGCTTTCTACACCTACATCCTTTTTCATCCTAGCGCAGAAAAGGTGAATTAACAGGCATCATCTTCCAGATAGTAGATTATATCAGATACTATGAGTCATTAGTTATTGGTCATTAGTCATTAGTCATTTGTTAAAAATTTTGAACTTTTAATTCTGGATTTTTAGATTCAAAGATGCAGTCGCTATCAACTTTGTACACTACCAAGTATTTAAATAAACCTGTTTCCCTTTCCCCAACACCGCAAGCAGTCGCCTGGGTCGGGAAACCCTAAGCGCTAACTCCCCTTTCCCCTATTTACACACTAGAAACCGCTGTCACCATATTGGTAACAGCGGTTTTTCAGCTTTATATACCCTTAAAAGTCTGTTAGTAGAGACTTACTTCTCTTCTTTCTTTTCAATGCGGGGGGGTTCGCGGAATGCGATCGCAAAGAAGAGAACCCCAATCGACAGAGTCAAAATCAAGATGTATGCAACGCTTTCCATATCAAAAGCTCCTGCCTATCCAGTCAGTAATAATAGTCTACCAAGCTAAGGGATTAGGTATTGGGTATTGGGTATTGGGTATTGGGAAAACTTTTCCCCAGTCCCTAATTCCTAGTCCCCAGTCCCCAATCCCGATAAATTTGTTACAAAACGTTAGAGAGCTTCCTTGCGGCGGGTTGACTTGTCACCCACTTTCTGGAACAGACCCCATTCGACCTGTTCTTCTAGGTCGGCGTCCACACCAGCAAATACATCTCGGTAGATTGTCCGAGAGCCGTGCCAAATGTGACCGAAGAAGAACAACAGAGCGAAACAAGCGTGTCCAAAGGTAAACCAACCTCTGGGACTGGTGCGGAATACACCATCAGAATTCAAGGTTTCGCGGTCGAATTCAAAGATTTCGCCACCTTGAGCCTTACGGGCATATTTCTTCACATCGGCAGGATCTGTAAACGTCTTGCCATCAAGTGCGCCACCATAGAAGCTAACAGTTACACCTGCTTGCTCAAAGCTGTACTTAGATTCTGCCCGACGGAAAGGAATGTCAGCGCGGACAATACCATCAGCGTCAGTCAAAATCACTGGGAAGGTTTCAAAGAAGTTAGGAAGACGGCGTACTTGCAATTCCCGGCCTTCAGCATCTTTGAATACTCCGTGTCCTTGCCATTCTTGGGCAATACCATCACCCTTGACCATCGGACCGGTACGGAATAGACCGCCTTTAGCGGGGCTATTACCAACGTAATCGTAGAATGCCAGTTTTTCGGGAATTTGCGACCAAGCTTCAGAAAGGCTTGCCCCGTCAGCAACGCTAGATTGTACGCGACGCACAATTTCTTGTTTGAAGAAGCCTTGATCCCACTGATAGCGGGTAGGTCCAAACAATTCAATTGGGGTGGTAGCGCTACCGTACCACATGGTACCGGCAACGACGAAGGCAGCAAAGAACACTGCCGCAATACTGCTAGAAAGTACGGTTTCGATGTTACCCATCCGCAGGGCTTTGTAGAGCCGTTCGGGTGGTCGTACTGTGAGGTGGAATAAGCCAGCGATAATACCGACGACACCAGCCGCAATGTGGTGAGCGACTACACCACCAGGGTTATACGGGTTAAATCCCGCAGGTCCCCATTCCGGCGCAACTGGTGCTATGTGACCGGTGACACCGAAGGCGTCGGAAATCCACATACCCGGTCCAAATAGTCCGGTGAGGTGGAAAGCGCCGAAACCGAAGCAGAGTAAACCAGACAAGAACAAGTGAATGCCAAACATCTTTGGCAAGTCGAGGGCGGGTTCACCAGTACGGGGGTCTTGGAAGAGTTCCAGATCCCAGTAAACCCAGTGCCATACGGCTGCTAGGAACAGCAGACCGGAAAGAACAATGTGAGCGGCGGCTACGCCTTCAAAAGACCAGTAACCAGGGTCATAGGTAGGGTCGCCGACAACGTTCCAGCCACCCCAAGAACCAACTACGCCCAAACGTGCCATGAAGGGCAGCACGAACATCCCTTGACGCCACATCGGGTTGAGTACGGGATCGCTGGGATCGAAAACAGCTAGTTCGTACAATGCCATCGAACCAGCCCAGCCAGCTACCAGAGCTGTGTGCATCAAGTGTACAGAAATCAGTCGCCCCGGATCGTTCAGAACGACTGTGTGTACTCGGTACCAGGGTAGTCCCATCGACTACGCTCCTCCTCGATGAGTATGTTTACAAAGCAAATTTTGAGATTTTGTTATTGCCAGGATTCTGACTTTTTCCGACAATTGACAAAGAGCGGAAACCGCTTCTGTCACTGTCTTCCACAGCTTTTGTCTTATGAATTAGACAGTGTGGGCAGTTTGGCAACGTTTACACGCTAGGTTTCGCTTTACCTGTGAGGGAGCGCGATCGCCCGTATAATCGCTCGTGAGTTTTCCTTAAGAAAACTCTCTCATGTTCTGTGAGAACAAAGCAAATGCTTTGGAAGGCATTTGGTCGATAGAGCGTGTTTCACAATCACCAAACAAAAATGAGAATGTTTTAAAAAGTGTAACTATTGATGGAACCGTTTGCAAGCGTGTTAATCGATGCGATCGCGTAGTTTGTCGAATTTTATCTCACCGGATTACGCGATCGCACTTGTATTTTGCTTTTCGAGAGAAAGTCAGGGGAGGGGAGAGGGGGAGAGGGGGAGAGGGGGAGAGGGGGAGAGGGGGAGATGGGGGGCTACCGGTCCCCACTCAAAAGCCAGCCGCCCTAGCGACCGCGACTTGGGCGGACTGGCGTTGGGGTTGGGAGAAATGGGGAAGGGGGGGCCCCCACGGAGTGGGGATAAGGGGCGAGGGGGAGATGCGGGGAGAGTTATGAGTTTTGAATTTTCCCACACCCGTCGCGCCACACCCGTCGCCCCACACCCGTCGCCCCACACCCGTCGTCCACGCCCGTCGTCCACGCCCGTCGTCCTTGTCTCCTACTGAACCACCGATTGAATGTTCTTTAATTGACACCTCGTTTCCGCTGTCCCCAGGCGTTCGATGACCTGTTCGGCACTCATCAGGCGCTTCAGGACTACTTGACCGATAGTTTGACTGGCGGTTCCTACGTGTACTGGTGCTATTGGCTTCACTTCCACTGTTAAAATGGCATCTTCAACTCGATAAAGCCACAGCAATTCGTTTTGTTCCACTAAACAAATATTCATTTGCTGAATGTCTGGTTGGCGTCGCCATGCGGTTATCTGCCACAATCCTTCAGATGCCCACACTCTACCAACAGTCCATCCCTCTGATAAAAAAAAGTACTTCACGCTCTTAGTCTCGCTAGTATAGTCTCAATTTGCTGTTCAGAATAACGCGATAATCTCAGTTGGTGATGTATAAAAATGAGATTTGTAAATTAAGGGATTGGCTACTGGGGATTGGTTACTGGGGACTGGGAAAAAATTTTCTTAAATACCCATAAATACCCAATTTATAATCTCCAATACCCCATTAGCCAGTCTCCCTTTCGGTCAAAGCTTAACAAACCTCTTGCCCGTTCCAGATGAATTTACGACCAATTTACTACAGATTTGGAATTTTAATTAAATCAAAATTTTAATTTCTCCTTGAATATCAATATTTGTATTTTGGTCTCTAACAGTCCAAAATTATTTGCGAGAAACGTTCGTGTCGGGTTTCGCACTTATTTCCCCGACTTCTAAGGCTTTCTATTTTCACAGATAAATAGGATTGCTATAGCATTTTTAGCAAATATAGATGATTTTTATTGAATAGTAAAAACCGAAAAATTTTCAACAAGCTTAATTCAAACATGTCGGCTAAAAAAAATTATTTAACGATAAAATAAATTGTTATTTATTTTTATTGATAATCAAAAACCCGTCAGTTATTTCTAATACCAAATTTGAATATTGTGTCTAGAAACCCGGTTTTTTGGAGAAACCGGGTTTCTAAATTTTCACCCTTGAATTGTATGCGAAAGTTGAAAACGCGAAGTTACGCGAGTATTTACAATCTAAAATCCTTTCATCCAAAATCCTTGCATCGGTATCAGCCACCAAAAAGCAAAGTTTGAATGGAAGTGAAACAATCAGCATAGGGATTTAGTCACACTTATAGTAAAATGTCTCACCGTTAAGTTAAAAAAAATCTCAATGCTATGACGTGGTTTTCCTTGTTTGTAAAAAAGTGCGATCGCATTACAAAATTTCTTTCTTTGTTTGGTCTATGTTTATTGTTGGTTGTTAGTTGCGGTAGACCCCAACAGACAAATACAACACCATCTGGGACTGTAAATACCCCAAGTGGCGATGGTCGGATTACTATAGGTACGACGGCGAAACCTAGAACCTTAGACCCTGCGGATGCTTATGAATTGGCATCTTTGGGTTTGGTGTTTAATATGAGCGATCGCCTTTATACGTACGAACCAGGACAGACGGAAATTAAACCCCAACTGGCGACAGCATTACCCAAAGTCAGTGCGGATGGTTTAACTTATACTATTGGCTTGCGTCAGGGTGTGGTTTTTCACGATGGAACTCCCTTTGACGCCAAAGCAATGGAGTTTAGTATCAAACGTTTTATTGAAAACAAGGGTAAACCTTCTTTCTTGCTAGCCGATACCATAGACTCGGTAAAAGCCACAGGTGAGAATGAGTTAACAATTAAGTTGAAAAAGCCTTTCGCGGCGTTTCCCTCGTTGTTGGCGTTTTCTGGAGTTTGTCCGGTGTCGCCCAAAGCTTACGAACTTGGCGCAGGAAAGTTTAAGCCGGATACCTTTATCGGGACTGGTCCTTATAAGTTAGCGCAGTATGGCACCGATTCTTTGCGATTTGATGTGTTTGACAAATATTGGGGAGAAAAACCAGCTAATAAAGGCATTAACGTTCAAATTCAGACGAGTCCGGTAAATTTATTTAACGCTTTCCGTACAGGTGCAGTGGATGTAGCTTATTTATCTCTGCAACCAGATCAAATAAAAAGCTTGGAAGAAGGTGGTAAAAAAGGGGATTGGCAGGCGATTACCGCTCAGGGTAGTGTAGTAAGTTACATGGTTTTGAATCGGAATCAGAAACCATTGGATAAACCAGAGGTTAGAAGTGCGATCGCTTCCACAATCAACCGTCCGCTAATCATGCAGCGAGCTTTGTTTGGTCAAGCCGATCCGCTTTATAGTATGATTCCCACAACCTTTAATGTTTCCCAGCCATTATTTAAAGATAAATACGGCGATGGCAACTTTGATAAAGCTAAACAATTATTAACAGGCGCTGGGTTTTCCAAAGCAAACCCCGTAAAAGTCCAAATTTGGTATCCTTCGAGTTCGCCGACTCGCGGTTTAGCGGCGCAGACAATAAAAGCACTAGCCGATCAAAATATGGATGGAATGCTGCAATTTGAAGTCAGCCCTGTAGAAGCCGCTACTTTCTTTAAAGATGGTCCCAAAGGTTTATATCCAGCAGCTTTGCTAGATTGGTATCCAGACTTTTTAGACCCAGATAATTACGTACAGCCGTTTTTGGGTTGTCAAAAAGGGTCAGATGCGAAAGGATGCGAAGATGGCGGAAGTCAAACTCAAGGTTCGTTTTACTATAGCGAAACCATGAATAAACTCATTGATGGACAACGCAAAGAACAAAACGCCGCAGCGCGTCAAAAAATCTTTGGAGACATTCAAACTCAAGTAGCGACTGATGTACCTTACGTTCCATTGTGGCAAAACAAAGATTATGTATTCGCCCAAAAAGGTGTTAGCAGCGTGCAACTTGACCCCACGCAGAATTTGATTTACACAACAATCAAAAAGTAACTAGAGTTATGAGTTATGAGTTATGAGTTATGAGTTATGAGTTAAGAAAAATCTTTAATTCAAAAAACTCAGCTAATAACTCAACTTCTCACTGGACGCCTCCTAACTGCTAACTGCTAACTAAATATGTCTAGATCAAAAGCCTTACAATATTACATTGTCTCCCGTTTGCTACTAGCACCACTTCAACTGTTAACTATCATCACAATTGTATTTCTTTTACTACGAGCAACACCAGGAGACCCAGCAGATGCAATTCTTGGCGGACGTGCGCCAGAAAGTGTCAAAGAACAATTACGTCAACAACTCGGTTTAGACCTTCCCCTATGGCTACAGTACGTGAATTACTTGGGAAAAGTACTGCGCTTTGACTTGGATACCTCTTTAACAAGTCGGGGACAACGTGTTTGGGACATAATTTGGCAATATTTCCCGGCGACGGTAGAGTTAGCTGTGTGCAGTATGGCGGTTGCACTCATCGTCGGAATTGCGGTTGGTACTCTTTCGGCTTCTCGTCCCGGTACGTATTTTGATGTAGGCGGGCGATTGTTTGGTATCATTACTTACGCACTCCCCATGTTTTGGGCGGGAATGCTTTTACAACTGATTTTCTCCGTCCAACTGGGCTGGTTTCCCAACTCCAACCGCTTTCCGCCAAATCTTCCCGCTCCCTCTGGCTTCACGGGTTTGTATACAATTGATAGCCTGCTGAGTGGTAACTTCAGCCAGTTTTTCATATCTTTGCACCATTTGGCACTGCCTAGCCTTACCCTAGGAATTTTACTCAGCGGTATTTTTGAGCGAATTGTGCGAGTCAATTTAAAGCAAACCCTACAAGCCGATTATGTAGAAGCAGCTAGAGCCAGAGGTATTGCCGAAAACAAGATTTTAGTCTCCCATGCTTTAAAAAATGCTTTAATCCCAGTGATTACAGTCTTGGGATTAACCTTTGCTTCTCTGCTTGGTGGAGCGATTTTGACTGAAGTAACATTTTCTTGGCCTGGGTTGGCAAATCGCCTGTATCAAGCAATTTCCGATCGCGATTATCCCACAGTCCAGGGCGTACTGGTATTTTTTGGCGCGATAGTTGTAGGAGCAAGCATTTTGATTGATATTTTAAATGCTTATGTAGACCCGCGAATTAGATATTAGGCGAGCGTGTCGCCTCCGCCACGCCCGCCAATACTAGTTTGACTTTTGACATTTATTGGTATGTGATACTACTAGGTGCAGAATGTGCGTTCAAAACTTCCCTAGCGCACTACTCTCTAATAGAATCTTCAATTCCATCTCCAATTCCGGCACCAACAGTAGCTCCAATACCAATTCCAGCTATTATCCCAACACCACTAGGCCAGCCCGCAGCTGCTCCAGCAGCTGCTCCTACAATTCCTCCAACTATTTTCCCAAAAAGACCACCTCCATTGATGTTAGCTGCCTCTTCAGGAGTGAGTTCAGTGACCAAAGAAGTTTGTTCAATATCAGAAATCTTAATCATAATTTTCTCCTTTTGAAAAAGTCTTTTAACTACCACCTACCCAATAAACATAGGGGAGTAGGAAGTGCTATTTAACCTCTCAAGGCTAAGTCCAGGGCTTATGCATTTATTAATAAAAATTCATATAATCTGTTGGGTAACAAATTATTGGTCGTGTTAATCAAATGATATTGTTCAGCTTTTAATTTTAATAACGATAAATAATCTGTTAAGTAATGTTTCTAGCCGTGCTTACAACCAAAGAGTGACAAATATTTAAGAAAAATTGCATATATTAATAAAATAATCAAAAGCGATCGCCTAAAATCCTAAAACTCGATACCGATCAAGAATCGTAAGCGGCACAACCCAAGGGCATCTATCCAGTGACTGATGCGATCGCTTGGGTGCGTGAGATATAGTTAATAATAGGATGCAAAAAACTTCTGATAATCATAGCCTGAGACCTAATAGCTTCATCTATTTGGTATCTAAAGTCTCAGAACGCTTGTTACTGATACCAGCAAATTTTACTTAGGATGGTGGATTTAATAACCTGCAATTTTCATGGGGTGCGTTAGCCTTGGCTAACATACCCTACAGTTGAAGGTTTTGGATTTATTAAATTCACAATTCTTAATATTTAAATCCATAGTGAAACCAAACGCACCGAAAGCGAAGATACAGGGTGCAAAAATATCATTTACTATGGACAATCAACTAAGCTGGGCATCATAAATATAGATATTTTCAACATTCTACCAGTTGCAAATCTCCAACCGCGTGCTGAGACGGTAGCACTAAAAAACGCTTTTGGGGAAAATGGCGATGACACACATCGAAGGAACCTTTACAGGGGCAGGAGGTGTAAACCTCTACTATCAAAGTTGGCAGCCGCAGGGGCAGGTACAGGCAATTATCGCGATAGTTCACGGGCTGGGTGCCCATAGTGGACTGTTTAATAATGCCGTAGAGTACTTGACTCCCCAAGGCTACGCAGTTTATGCCTTTGATTTGCGGGGACATGGACGTTCACCCGGACAAAGGGGACATATTAATTCTTGGGCTGAATTTCGAGAAGACTTGCATACCTTTTTGCTGCGAATTCAAGAACAAGGACCGGGCTGTGCTTGCTTTCTCTGGGGACACAGCTTGGGAGCAACTATTGCTTTAGATTATGCCTTGCGCTTTCCAGAAAGCTTGCAGGGGATTATTTTAACAGCACCCGCCTTAGGAAAAGTGAGAGTTCCACCGCTGAAAGTAGCGTTGGGGCTAATGCTTTCAGGAGTTTTGCCACGCTTTAGCCTCACAGTTGGCATCGAACACAAAGTGAGTTCGCGCGACCCCAAAGTCATCATTACCAATGCTCAAGACCCATTGCGGCACCCTTATGGCAGTGCCAGACTGGCGACAGAATTTTTCGCCGCCGAGAAATGGGTGGAAAAGCATGCATCTGACTTACAAGTGCCCTTGCTAATATTACATGGCAGTGGAGATAAGATAACGCCACCCGAAGGCAGTTTGGCATTTTTCCAACGGGTAACATTAAGCGACAAAGAACGCTATGTATATTCCGGCGATTATCACGATTTACACCTCGATCTCAACTATCAAGACGTACTTTCGGACTTAGGAGATTGGCTCGAACGACATTTAAATGGAGGAATTAACCATCAACCAGCAATTTGCCAATTAAGAATTCCCGCTTTGCAGCCAGAAATTATCCAGAAGTGATAAATATTTAGCTGAGTTTCTTTGCGAAAAATATACAAAACTGGCGATTGATCCCCGCAGTAAGGTACATTAATAGTATGTACAAAGTACATAGTTTAAAGACATTTAGGCACGGCAAAGCCGAAGTCTAATAAAAAAACATAAATTTCGCCATAAATGCTTAACGTTGTTAAAGGAGATGTTTGGCATAAATAGGGACTTAGGTATCAGAAGTCAGCATCCTAAATAGCTACCGAGTCTTGTATTTGGTTTTTACAAAGCTGTTATTTGTTGGTTGGTGGTTGGTGGTTGATGGTGAAGGGGCGCGCCCCTTCACCAACTACGCGCCTACCAACTACCAACTAACAACTACCAACTACCAACTACCAACTACCAACTACCAACTAACAACTAACAACTTAAAAATTACTATTAATGAGGGGGAGAGTTTCAAACTCTTCTTTTGCAAAATGTTGTGTGGCGATAAGACTTATAGGGCACCTCCAAATTCAGGGGAAGTGTTACTAGGGCAGACTTTGCCTTCATTTTTAGATAAAGCGTGCGTTCATCGCAACTTACATGCTTTCAACCAATGGACAAAATCTGGCTGGCAATCTTTATCCAATCAAGCATTTTGCAGTGCAACTGAGGAGTTAGCACTGGGCTTGTTGGATTTGCAGCTAAAAAAAGGCGATCGCATCGCTTTATTGATGCACAGCGATGTCAGCTTTTGCATTGCTGACATGGGTTCTTTGTTAGCCGGTTTGGTTAATGTGCCGATTGACCTCAGCCAGACACTCGAACACATTATTTTCATCTTGCGGCATACAGAAGCCAAAACCTTGATTGTTTCTAACCTAGACTTGCTTTATCAAGTCGTTCCTTACCTGTGGAATACACCTGATTTGCAAACAGTGATAGTTGCCGATGTTACTGCTGATTGGCAGCAAATGCGACAACAATTAACTTATCAACTCAATGGTGGTGAACACACACACACAGAGGAAATTCTAGAAACAGCTTGTTTGTACATTCCAGAATTTTCCTCGCAAACGCGACTGGAAGAACCATTTCCAGAATTTCCGCAATGCATCCAACTCTTTTCGCTTTCAGAAATTCGTGACAGAGGACAAACTAAAATTTCAGAAAGTCGGTTGCAACAGCTACGCGAGTCACTGTCAGCAAATGACCTAGCTACTATTATTTATATCCCTGGAAGTTCGGGAGAACCCCAAGGAGTCATGCTGACTCATGAAAATCTCTCCGCCAACGCCCTGGCGATGTTTACCGGCATTCCCAATCTAGAATTTGGTGAAAAGGAGGTTTTTCTTTCATTTCTGCCCCTGACACACGTTTTTGCCCGTGTCTTGCTATACGGTCATATCAACTACGGACACAGCATTTACTTTACGACCCCTAACCGGGTGATAAAACATCTCAAACAAGTGCAACCGACGATATTCGCCACGGTTCCTTTGTTTCTAGAAAAGGTTTATAGCAAGATTTTAGAGGAGGGGATAAGGGCGACGGGCGTGGAGGACGGGTGTGGGGCGACGGGCGTGGAGACAAGCAAGACTTGGAAGAATTTCTTCTTATCTCCCTATCTCCCCATCCCCCCCTCTCCCCATCTCCCCCTCCTCAGGTGGGTGGTAAACATTGCCAAGCGGTATGAATTGGGACAGGTACCGCGAGGGAGATATCGGTTGATGCTGAGGTTGGCAGATAGGCTGGTGTTTTCGCAATGGCGATCGCTTTTTGGTGGTAAGATTAAATACCTAATTTGTGGGGGTGCAGCTTTAAAAGCAGAGGTGGCGAACTTGTTTGGCGCGGCGGGAATCACGATTCTGCAAGGCTATGGGTTAACTGAGACAAGTTCGGGGGTTACTTGCAATCGCGGTAAATTTAATCGTGCCGGAACCGTGGGTGTACCGATACCGGGAGTAGAAATAGCGATCGCCTGCGACAATGAAATCCTTGTCAAAGGACCTTACATCACTCCAGGTTATTACAAAAACCCTGATGCCACTCAAGAACTAATCGATGCTGACGGCTGGCTGCACACAGGCGACCTTGGAGAGTTTACTCAAGACGGTTTTCTCAAAATTACCGGTTTGAAGAAAAGCCGATTCAAACTTTCTACAGGTAAGTATGTGACGCCGCAGCCCTTAGAAAGCAAGCTGGAAAAATCTCCTTTAGTAGCAAAAGCCGTTACTGTGGGGGCTGAACGCAAATTCTGCGCCATGCTGATTTTCCCCAATCTGGATAATCTGCGTTCTTGGGTTCAAATGATGGAAATTGACATGTCTGATGAAGCATTGCTCAAGCATCCGTGCATTATCGCCTTATATCAGGCGTTAGTTGCTGAAGCGAATTGTCATTTGCCTCACTGGTCAACCATCAAACGATTCCAGCTAATTAACGCCACTCTCACAGTTGAGAATGGAATGCTGACACCAACTCAGGAGGTGAAACGCGCAGTTATTGCTGAGGTTTTCGCCAAAGAAATCGATGCTATGTATGGAGACAGGGGAGACAAGGGCGACGGGTGTCCAGACAAGGAGATAGAGAGTATAAATGACCGATGTCCTTCTATTCCTGTGGCTTCATGTCCAACATTCGCCCAATCTTTGAATTCGTAAGTAGGGGAAAGGGGAAAGGGGAAAGGGAAAAGGTGAGGACTATTTTCATACTTGGTAATGAATTTGATTCATCGTGTCTACCTTCTGCAGTATACCTCTGCCCTCTGCCTTCAATCCAAAATCTAAAATCCAAAATCGAAGCAGGGAAGGTTAAAAAACTATGTTTAAACCATTCCGAACAGCCGCCGTTTTAGGTGCAGGAGTGATGGGAAGCCAAATTGCCGCTCATCTTGCCAATGCTGGATTGATTGTGCATTTGCTCGAACTTTCTGCAAAAACGAGCAATAAAAATGAATTAGTTGAAACTGCATTTAAAAAAGCGCTTAAGCTATCTCCGCCCATATTTTTTACCCAAAAAACCGCCCATCGCGTTATTTTGGGTAATTTTGACGAACATTTTCACCGTCTTGCCGATGTCGATTGGGTAATTGAAGCAGTCGTCGAAAACCTCGCAATCAAACAACAGTTAATGGAACGCTTGGAGGGTGTTATCCGTGACGATGCAGTGGTGTCAACGAATACCAGTGGATTGCCAATTCATGCGATCGCGCAAGGACGTTCTGATTCATTCCGCAAACGGTTTTTAGGCACTCACTTTTTCAACCCACCGCGCTATCTCAAATTACTGGAATTAATTCCTACACCTGATACAGACCCGCAGATACTCGAAAGGATGAAATGGTTTGGAAATTTGCACTTGGGTAAAGGAGTAGTAGTAGCAAAAGATACTCCCAATTTTATCGCCAATCGCATTGGGATGTATGCAACCATGCTGGGTTTGCGTGCCTTGACCGAACAGGGATATACCATTGAAGAAATCGATACCTTGACGGGGACAATTACCGGCAGACCAAAATCGGGGACATTCCGTACAGGAGACTTAGTAGGATTGGATACCCTGATGTATGTGGCAGATAACTTGTATCCAGCCATTCCCCATGACGAAAGCCGCGAGGTTTTCCGCGTTCCCAACCTACTACGCAAACTAGTAGAAACTGGGACATTAGGTGTAAAAACAGGTCAAGGATTTTACAAAAAGCAAGGTAAAGAAATACTCTCCATCAATCCGGCAACACTGGCTTATGAACCAGCCAAGCCGCTGAACTTAGGAGATATTGAAGCAATTGGTAAGATTCCCGATTTAAAAGAACGCTTGCGAGTTCTTTATCAAGATTCAGGTCGTGCGGGTGCATTCTTCCGGCAATCTATATTGCAAATTTTAGGATATAGCGCCCGTCGCATTCCCGAAATTGCCGACATTCCCGCCGAAATTGACCGGGCTATACGCTGGGGATTTGGTTGGGAACTCGGACCGTTTGAAATTTGGGATGTTTTGGGATTTGAAACTGTTTTGGCAGATATGAAAGCCGCTGATATATCAGTGCCAGAATGGTTGGAAGAAGAAGGCAGGAGGCAGGAGGCAGAAGGCAGAAGGCAGAGTGTTTTCTATGACCAGACAAAGCCTGGGACTGCTGCGGTAGATGAAATTAATCTCGCTGCGGTGAAAGCAGATTCAAAACGGACGCTGTGGCAAAATTCCGAAGCAGCGTTGTTGGATTTAGGGGATGGAGTAGTCTTGTATGAGTTTCATTCTAAAGGCAACACCCTTAGTTTGAAGGTGGTAGAAGGCTTAACCGAGGTGTTAGATATCCTTGAAACTAGAGATTATCGAGGATTGATTATTGGCAATGACAGTCCTCATTTTTCCGGCGGGGCGAATCTGGCAGAAATGGCGATGCTGGCGCAAACGGAAAATGGTCGAGGTATTGCTGACCTGATTGTCAAGTTTCAGACACTATTGCAACGGATTAAATATTTCCCGAAACCGATTGTTGCTGCAATTGTAGGGCGCGTGTTGGGAGGCGGTTGCGAATTAGTATTGGCTTGTCCCCACGTCGTCGCCGCAGCAGAAACTTACATTGGATTGGTGGAATTGAGTGTAGGTTTGATTCCTGGGGCTGGTGGCATTCTGCGAACAGTCACTTGGGCTGCTGACAAAGCAGCAACAGAATCACCCCAACATATCCAACCCTTCCTGCGGCAAGTATTTGAAACCATAGGTATGGCAAAAGTTGCTAATAGTGCTTATGAAGGGCAAGAGTTGGGATTCCTCTCGTCCACAACCAAGATTGTGATGAATGCAGACCACCGCTTGTTTGTTGCCAAAGAGGAAGTGTTGCGCCTGGAACGCGAAGGTTATATACCACCTCCACAACGCAACGCAATTATGGTGCTAGGTCGTCCGGCGCGGGCAATGTTGGAACACGCCGCTTATGTATTGCATCAGGGAGGTTTTATTTCAGAGTACGACAGCTATCTCGCCAATCGTTTGGCTTATGTGATGACTGGGGGAGAACTCACTGCACCTGCATTAGTTGATGAAAATTACCTGTTGCAACTTGAGCGGGAGTCATTTTTACCACTCTTGCAGCAACCGAAGACTCAGGAAAGGATGGCTCACATGCTTAAGACGAAAAAACCGTTGAGGAACTAGCTAATTGCTAATTTATTGAAAAAACCGCCACAGAGAAGTTTGAGCGGAGGTTTCCTCCGATCAAATCTTCGGTGGACGCAGAGGACACAGAGGAAGAGAATTAGAGAGAGTTTTACAACATATTTCGGGTTGCTAACCATTACACCATCGACAAAATTACCTCTTTCTCTCAGCGCTCTCTGCGCCTGGAGCAGTTAATTAAAACAACCTCAAATTTCAATAGGTCTTCTATTAATAGAACACAACTAGCAATTAGCCATTAGCTATTAGCAATTAGCTATTAGCTATGAATCAAAAAATGGGTGGAAATCATGAAAGAAACCTATATTGTAAGTACCGTTAGAACTGCTGTTGGCAAAGCCCCACGGGGTACTCTACACAATATGCGCCCCGATGATATGGCAGCAGTTGCCGTCAAAGAAGCGATCGCCCGAGTTAAAAATTTAGAACCAGCACACATTGATGATGTCATCTTTGGCTGTGCTTTTCCAGAAGCTGAACAAGGGTTCAATTTGGGGCGCGTAATTGCCCAACGAGCGGGTTTACCCGACTCCGTAGCAGGTATCACAGTTAACCGCTTTTGTTCCTCAGGACTCCAAACTATCGCAATGGCAACTCAAGCGATTATGGCAGGATATGCGGAAGTCATTGTCGCGGGTGGTGCGGAATCTATGAGTTTGATTCCGATGGGAGGACATTATTTAGCTCCTAACCCAGACATGATTGCAGAATTTCCCAAAGCCTACTGCACGATGGGTATTACCGCAGAAAATGTCGCCCAGTTATACCATATTTCGCGACAAGAACAAGATGCCTTTGCCTTGCGATCGCATCAACGTGCATTAGCTGCAATTACCCAAGGTCGGTTTGCTGAAGAAACTGTGCCGTTACAGGTGCAAGAAACACTATATATAGATAACAAACCGCAATTAGTCGAGAAAATCTTCCAAGTAGATGAAGGACCGCGTGCAGATACCAGCTTGGAAGCTTTAGCAAAATTGCAACCTGTATTTCGCCTTGGTGGCACAGTTACAGCTGGTAACTCATCGCAAATGTCAGATGGTGCAGCCGCAACGGTAGTGATGAGTGAAAGGATGGTACGCGAACTTGGGGTGCAACCTCTAGGAAAACTATTAGGGTTTGCAGTTGCAGGCGTACCGCCAGAAATCATGGGTATCGGTCCGGTCGCCGCCGTACCAAAAGTATTAGAACAAGTAGGTTTGACTTTGGATGACATCGGACTAATTGAACTCAATGAAGCCTTCGCCGCCCAAAGCCTTGCTGTAATTCACAAACTTGGATTAAACGAAGAAATTGTCAACGTAAATGGTAGCGCGATCGCTCTCGGTCATCCCCTAGGTTGTACCGGTGCAAAACTCACAGCTACTCTCTTCCACGAAATGAAACGGCGCGGTATCCGCTACGGTCTTGTCACAATGTGCATTGGCGGCGGAATGGGTGCAGCAGGTATATTTGAGAACTTGATGATTTAAAAGGCGGGCTGAAAGCCCACCCACAAGAAAGCTCAATATCTCGTTCCTAGTAGTCCACCAGAGCAACAAAAGCAGAGTAAACCAAGTTTTAGAATCTCTCTGTTTCTCTTCCTCTGCTTCCTCTGCGCCCACCGAGAAAGAGGAAGAGAGAAAGATTCTAAAAGTTGGTTTACCCGGCAAAGTTAACTTGCCAGAGTACTAGAGGCACTAATTGAGAATCGTGCAATATTAATCCACCTACTTAGTTGGGCTAAACCTATGATGAACCTTCTCCACCCAACAATTATTACTCCCACGCTGATTGTCTTGTTACTTGTGTTTGGTTACATCGGCGTTCCGCTGTGGATGTGGTCGCTTTATTGTGCAGTAGTGTTGGCAGCGTGGAATGCACCTTTGTGGCTTTGGGTATTGTTTGGCACAGTGGCTGTGGTTTTGAATGTCCCAAAAATGCGGCAAATAATAGTCACATTCCCCTTAATGAAAGGTATAAAAGCGCTCAATATCTTACCAAAAATCTCTGATACCGAACGGGCAGCAATCGAAGCCGGAACCGTTTGGGTGGATGGCGAATTCTTTTCTGGTAAACCTGATTTCCAACGAATTAACAGCGAACCCTATCCCCAAGTAACAACCGAACTCCAGACTTTTCTTGACAATCAAGTTGAACAAGTCTGTCGCCTGGTCAGCGACTGGGAAATTTACCGCCGCAAGGATTTACCGCCCGAAGTGTGGGACTATCTTAAACAAGAGCGGTTCTTAGGAATGATGATTCCTAAAGAATACGGCGGTTTGGGATTTTCTAACTTTGCCTACAGTGCCGTAATGACAAAATTGGCATCGCGTTCCTTTACCCATGTCGCCACCGTTGGCGTAACAAACTCCCTTGGACCCGCCAAGCTATTGCTGCGTTACGGTACCCCCGAACAGAAAAACTATTACTTACCGCGCCTTGCACGAGGTGAGGAAATTCCCTGTTTCGCGCTAACCGAACCGACTGCAGGTTCAGATGCAGCAAGTATCAAGTCGGAAGCAGTGGTATTTAAAGGCGAAGATAACAAGCTTTATCTGCGTTTGAATTGGAAGAAAAGATATATTACATTGGGTGCGATCGCTACTCTTTTAGGTCTAGCTTTCAAGCTCAAAGACCCGGGAAATTACTTAGGTCAAGGCAAAGATGTCGGTATAACCTGCGCCCTAATTCCTACCAATACTCCGGGCGTTGTGATGGGACGGCGACACGACCCAATGGGCGTTCCCTTCTACAATTCTCCCACAGAAGGACATGATGTTATGATCCCGGCAGACCAGATTATCGGCGGTATAGAACAAGCTGGTAATGGTTGGAAAATGCTCATGCAATCCTTGGCAGCAGGTCGGGGTATTAGCTTCCCGGCAACTTGTACCGGAGTTGCGAAGCTGGTAGCAAGAGTTACAGGCGCTCATGCGATCGTCCGGCAGCAATTTGGTTTGTCGATTGGTCGATTTGAAGGCATTGAAGAACCTTTATCTCGGATTGGCGGTTTGACATACTTAATGGAAGCAGCTCGCGTTTATACTTGTGCTGCAGTAGATAAAGGCGAACAACCTGCAGTAATATCAGCGATCGCTAAATACAATCTCACAGAACTTTCCCGTAAAATAATCAATGACGGCATGGATATTATGGGAGGCGCGGGAATTTGTCGCGGTCCGAGAAACCTGTTAGCGAATATTTACACTGCAACGCCTATTTCCATCACCGTCGAAGGAGCGAATATTCTCACCCGCACGATGATGATATTCGGTCAAGGCGCGATTCGCTGTCATCCTTATGTATATTCAGAAATTGCCGCCCTGAATCAAGGTGATGTAACTGCCTTTGATAAAGCCTTTTGGAATCACATCGGCTCGATGGTACGTAATGGTTTTCGTACTGTTTTGCTCAGTATTTCCCGTGGTTATTTAGCTAATTCTCCTGTCAGCGTCAGCACAGCTAGATACTACCGCAAACTGAAATGGGCATCTGCTAGCTTTGCCTTTCTTACCGACCTTGCCCTATTTTCCTTTGGTGGTACGCTAAAGCGACGGGAAAAGCTAACGGGGCGGTTTGCTGATATTCTCTGTTGGATGTATCTCGGAACTGCAACCCTGCGGCGATTTGAAGCGGAAGGACGCTTTGCAGAAGACTTACCCTTTGTTCACTGGGCGATGCAATATGCCTTTGCTCAGATTCAACAAGGATTTGAAGGTATATTATGCAACTTGCCCGTGCCAATTATTGGTAACTTGTTAGCTTGGTGGTGGCGAATGAATCCCATTGGCACTTTGCCCAGCGACCAACTTAGTAGTAAAGTTGCTCATAGCCTGCAAATTCCAGGACAGCAACGAAATAGACTTACCGCAGGTATTTATATTCCCGACTCTGCAGAAGAAGCATTGGGACGTTTAGAACGTGCATTCTTGTTGTCATCACAAGTTGAACCAATTCTGCAAATCATCAAAGCAGCCAGTCGCGAGGGAAAATTGCCGCAGCAACGACCCGAACAGCTTGTTTCAGCAGCTTTCAAAGCTAAAGTAATTAGCGCCAAAGAGGTTGAGCTTTTATGTGAGGCGGAATTTGCTCGCAATGATGCGATTCAGGTAGATTCGTTTACGTTGGAGGAGTATATGCAAGGAAATCAAATCTTTGAAGCCGCAAAAGAATTGGTACACACATAATTTAATCGTTAATGGTTCATGGTTCATTGTTGATTGTTGATTGTTGATTGTTGATTGTTCATTGTTCATTGTTAAGACCGTTATTAACAATTAACTGTGATAAATTAACCACGAACCATTAACCATTAACAATTAACCATGAACCATTAACTAGAATCAATTACTTAGCTCAAGAGTACAAACAAAATTTAACAGCTTTTGCTGAATTTCGTTTGGTTTATTCCATGATGACCAAAAATCGGGAGCAGGTTCGTAAACTACCTTTTTTTCAGACTCGAACTTGCCTATATACTGCACAAGTATTTCATTATTTTTACAATTTCCCCGAAATCGTATATATTCCGCTTCCGGACTCACTGTTTCAAATATTACATTACCTTCTTGTCGAATCACCTTTTTGGCGTTCACATACCAAGGCAATTCTTCAGCACTGTTATTTACTGGCTTAGAAGCTGCCAAAGTTCCTGGGACTTCTTTCCACACAAATTCTCTGTCAGATTCAACTATCGTTTCAGCAGTTGCATGCTGTGCCATCAAGATAGAAAGTACAGCCACTAAAGCAGGAAATTTTTTCATCATAACTAATCTTCTTGCTGGTGCTGTCCAAGAGCATCAGGCAATATCAACATGCCACAGAGAGTGGTAATGATTATTACTTTACAGTTTGTTTCAACTTACAGCAAGCCGCATAAAAATATATATAACAAGAAGATAGTTCTGTTACTGCTGTTGTGTTCGACCTGGTTTTTCCAGGGCGATAAGACAAGTGAAAGACTTTCGGAAGAGGTAATCGCAATGACTGGAATATTTTTGTTTTCAGTTTTCTGCTTTCTTTGGTTGATTGGCTTATCGCTTTTGGCGGAAGTTTGGTTCTTTGAAGAAGAGGAGCAATTATGAAGCGGAGTATTAACTAATACTAATTTGCTTGAGAAATTACTCAAATGATTGTGTTTAAGTTTAAAAGGAAAAAGAAAAAGGGACGAGTTAGGATTACTAACTTTCGCCCTTATCTTTTTCCCTTTTGCCACAGGTGTGTTTTTATCAGCCTTATTTACAGGCTCTGGGATACACTAGTACCTGCCAATTTAGCTGGTATGAGAATGCCATAATAGCCAGCAGCGATCGCGCTGAGAGCATTCAGCCAAACGTTATTACCAAAAATCGGCATTAAACCGAACGTCGTGTTTGCTATGGGTAGCAATCCCATGATCGCGATCGCAATATAAGCAACTGCAAACACGCGATTGAATAGCCGCGCAGCGCTGGCGCTGTTATAAGAGGTAATTCCCAACAATCCTACAGCGCAGTGTACAAAATTATGCAAGAAATTCGTGGGGAATATCCCAAACACATTGCCAAATCCCGCAGCGTAGGCACTATGAGAAGCACCAACCGGAACATAAGATGCAGTTGTTCCAGGTAATGAAACGAAAGCTGGTATAAATCCCGCCACACCTAAAACCAAAAAGAGAATTCCGATTGTCAACGCACAGTAACGCTCTGCCATGTGCGCCATTTTCATGTTGTCCATATTATTTGTTACCTCAAATTGTGTGCAATTATTTGCTGTTTGTTAATAGTTAATGGTTAATGGTTAGTAGTTAATGGTTAATGGTTAATGGTTAGTAGCCATGATTCATAAACTATCAACCATCAAAGCATCCCGTTCAGGTGCTTCCTTTCTGATTTTGCAGTGCAAGCCGGAAAGCTCGCTTGTTACAGTACTACCTGTGCCAAATTGAGATGCTCCCTAAACCATGAACCATCAACCATTAACCATCAACCGCTTCGCTATGAACGCTCTTACGCTCATGGGGAGCCACTGCGGCCAAGGAGGGGTCTCCCCAAGACCGCAGTGGCTCCCCTACCAAGGGCGCCCCTTCACCATCAACCATCAACCTATTTATGTTTTGTACCCATGTACCTAACTAATTTTCTAATTAGTGGCTGATTGCAAGGTCTGATTGCGATACCTTTAATTCAACTCACATTGAATTTGATTAAATCTATCAAAAGTAAGGATTATATTTGGTGATAAAATATATTTTAAGATACTAGTAACTCAAGCTTTTTAGTCTCAATGAATAACGACTTTGTTCTTTTTCTTATCGGCGCTGGTGTGCTTATTCTCTATCTAGTTTTCTCAGCATTTACTGAAATGGGTACCAAGCTACCTTGGAAAAAATAACAGCGATCGCCCTCTTCTGCGCCCTTGTGTCAGTCTCATCCGTCATAGCATGTGTAACAAACTACCAAGTATGGGATTTTGAACAGTTGCCCCATACTCACAGAATGTTTAAATTGGAAGCATCCGATAAAGGGTTTTGATATGCAGGCATTCTTCCCGTGGTTTAGACAATTACTTCAGTGGCTGCGTAGTTTGGCAGCACTAGGTTTGCTGTGTCTGGTTTTGGGTTGGTCATTTCCCGCGCAAGCAGCCAGCCAAATTAGTCCTCAATTAGAAGAACAAGTCTTGCAAATCATCCGCGAACACCCAGAAGTACTTATAGAGTCCGTGCAAGCATACCAGCAGCAACAGCAGGAGAAGTTACAAGCAGCACGGCAGGCATTTTTACAGAAAGTCCAAACCAATCCCCAAGCTTTGATTGGTGAGTCTCCCACTACTGGTTCGGCTGAATCGAAAGTTGTACTATTTGAATTTTCAGACTTTGAATGTCCTTACTGTGCTGATGCTCATAAAACTTTGAAAAAGTTCATGGCAAAGCATCAAAATGAAGTCATGTTAGTTTACAAACATTTCCCGTTGACTCCCATTCATAATCAAGCAATGCCAGCGGCTAAAGCTGCTTGGGCAGCACTTCAACAGGGTAAATTTTGGGAATATCATGATGCACTGTTTACCCATCAAAAGCAACTTGGTGAAGCTTTTTATGTTGCGACTGCCAAATCTTTGAATTTGGATTTAGAGAAATTTGAACGCGATGCCTTCGGCAACGCCCCTGGCGAACGCACTATTGCCAATCCCGCCATTCAAAAAGATATGCAGCTAGCTCAAGAATTAGGGCTTTCTGGCACGCCTTTCTTTGTGATGAACGGCGAAACCCTCTCTGGTGCCGTGAAACTGTCCGAAATGGAAAGCGCACTCTCTCGTGTCATTCGATAAGCTTTTTGCACTTATTCGGGAAAAGGGGAAGGGGAAACGGGAAAGGGAATTATTTCTTGCTTTTGCTCTTCCCCTTGTCTCCCTTGTCTCCCTTGTCTTAAGCGCAAGGAATCTCAATTACAAATTCTGTTCCACCTACAACAGAGTTGCAACTTAAGCGCCCACCGTGGGTTTCTTCGACAATTTGACGGGCGATCGCTAATCCCAATCCCGTAGCTTTAAGCACTTAATGCGCGACTTATTGAAAACTGGTAAAAGCTGATGTGAGGGGAAGTCTCATTTTACCGTTATCTCGGCGGCCACCCTTTATCGCTCAATGCTTCACGAGTATAAGCTTGAGCATGTTGTCCCCAATAGCTTCGCAAGTCGCCGTACATCTTGTCAGGGTCTGAACTCATATTTTCTGCCTTTGCATAAGCCATGAAGAGTATATCGAGTCCTATCTCTGCTTTTTTAGCAATTTCAATCGCTTCTTCAGTAGTAACAGTTGATGAGTCACGACTTGCTAGGTCTTTCAAAGGGTCATAAACTTGTTGAATAAAGGGGTGGCGATGATTAATACGAATAGTAGCCTTTCCGTTAAGGTGAGTGATTTCAAATAATTCCTTTCCTGGCCAAGCACCATCGACAATAGTAATAGGCAGTTCTTGAACTCTTTGTTTTACCTCCTCAGCTTGCTTTGGGTTCTGTTTTGGGTCTATCCCCAAATCTAAAATTAAATCTTCAAGAAGTCTTTCTTGTGTCTGTGTATCAAGTTCCAAGCCCCCTTTACCAGCAGGAAGAGTTTTCTCGGCTCTTTGAACAGCTTCTTCAGCAAACTGATGTTGTCTGGCTTTGTTGCGTTCGGCTGTTTCAGTAACTTTCCAAACCTTTCTAATGTCTTTACGTGCTACGTCTATAGGTCGTATTAAAAATTTCTTTAACTCCTCGCGTAGTTTAGTAACAGGCTCGGCTCCTCTTTTCACGTGACGTACTTGTAAGTATTCATCCAAAATAGCAGGAAAACTAACCTCAATACCAATAAAACGGTCTAGTTCTTGAACTCCATAAGGTAATAATTTTGGAACAATATCGTAGTAGATTTCACGATTATTTCTAACAATACTTATCCGACCCTCATTGTCTGGAATGTATAGCCCTCTAAACCGTGAATCTTCTTCTTTTGTTACAGGTCTTTTCTCTCTACCACCCTGACCCTTTACTTGTCGAAACTCTTTTGGAGAGAGTGTAACTTTCACATGTACTTTGTTGCCGTCAATTTCGATATCCCCCTCATCGATAATATCTGCTCGAAGGTCTTCTCCAAAGTTTTCTGTAACTTTAGGATTTTCGAGCAAAAACAATGGGTCATGCAGAGTTATATGTCTACCATTTAATTCAATATAAAAACCATCGTTAATAAAGATGCGATAAGCACGAGCTTCGGGACAATTCATGAATTGTCCCTACGTCTTTTCCATTCAAGGGTCTATTGCACACATCACAATCGCGCTTGCCCACGGCAATAAAGCGAGGAGTGAAAATCCACAAGGGCGCATTTGCCTTTCCTTGGGAAGTTGGGGAGCAAGCCAAAGTGGTGAGCTTCGCGCTCAAAGGTAGGGGAGGACACCTGCACAGTTCGGGTTTGGTGAGTGTGCAATGTGTCCGCCATCGCCACTGCGGCCAAGGAGGGGTCTGGCCGCAACATGCGGCAAGTGGCGTTTTCCCGACCCAGGCGACTTTTGCTCCTAGTCTCTCACTGTGCCCAGGAGCGTGGGATCGTATATTTCAAACATTTGCAGAAATGGTATAAGTCCACGTTTGTTTCTGCATAAGATACCCAAGCGCATTGCAAACCTAAGCCAGACATGGAACTCCCTAGTTAAAGTCTAAAAAAATACTAACCTATCTGATGTTTGATTGAATAATTTTCTGACAAAATATTGTTAAAAAGGAACTTTAGCGATAAATAAAACATCGAATCTATAGTTATTAATTCGTATAAAATAAAATAATTAGGTAATAAATGCATCGTTTTAAAGCCTGGGTATTTATCCCCATTGCCCTGATAGCCAGCAGCTGCGATCAAGCGCTTCAATTTAACCCGCCAGTAGCAAAATCTACACCCAGTCCCGTCCCATCTGTAGTTAAAAACGCCAGCCCGACTTTGTTAGCGAAGGCAAATTACCTCTCACCCTTAGAACAGCAGGTGATTGTGGAAACGAACAAGGTGCGGGCAAATCCTAAAGCCTACATTCCGATAATGGAAAATTATCGCAAGCGCTTTCAAGGGAACCGCGTCAAAATCTCTAGCAATAAATTTTTGCAGACTCAAGAAGGTGTCAAAGCTGTAGATGAAGCGATCGCATTTCTCAAAAAAGCCAGTCCGATGGAAACTCTAACCGCATCTAAAGGTATGTCTTTGGGCGCTAGAGACCATGTTAAAGACCAAGGACCAAAAGGCGCGGTCGGTCACCAAGGTAGCGATGGTAGCCAACCCTTTACTCGCATCAACCGCTATGGAAGTTGGCAAACAGTCGCCGGAGAAAATATCAGCTACGGTCCCAACACAGCCCGGGATATCGTCATGCAGTTAATTATTGATGATGGCGTGCCCGATCGCGGTCACAGAACAAACTTCTTTAACCCCGCTTTTAAAGTCGCAGGAGTTGCTTATGGCACTCATAAAGTATACAGAACTATATGCGTAATTACTTACGCTGGAGGATATAAGGAAAAATAAATTTTACCTGATTAGATGGGAGAGGTGTGTTCTTGCCCATCTCTCTAATCTTCCGGAGAGGTATGAAATTTATCTGTATTGATGTAATGCAGTTGTCTATAACTTCATCTAAGTATGCTTATTCTTTACGTATTTTTGTTAGAAATAACACAAAAAAAATTTATATTCCTAGTATTACTAATCGCAAATAGCCAAATTAAGCTTTAGCGAGAGCAAAATATCTAATTAAAGCGAATTAAACCTTACAAGCAAAATCATCAGGTAATCAATGCATATTCTTGAATATTGGCTATTTTTCCCTTTTCCTGCCTTATTAAAATGTTGCCTGCAACTGTTTCAACATGGGTATACTGCGGTAAGTTTAGCTTTCAAAAAAGACAATACTACTTCGTTGGTGCAGGCAAGTTACCTGTCGCCATTAGAACAAGAGGTAATTGCAGAAATAAACAAAGTTAGGAAAAATCCCAAAGTATATTTACCTATCCTGGAAGAATATAAACGCTCATTTCAGGGCGATCGCGTTAAAATCGCTCTTAATGTATATTTGCAGACAAAGGAAGGGGTTCAAGCCGTTGATGAAGCGATCGCATTTCTGAAAAAAGCCCGTCCCGTGGGAATTTTAACTGCATCTCCAGGAATGTCTTTGGGCGCTAAAGACCACGTTAAAGACCAAGGTGCAGAACGCACAATAGGTCACGATGGGAGTGATGGTAGCAACCCCTCAATTCGCATCAACCGTTATGGAATTTGGCAAACAAACGTAGCCCAAAGCATTAGCTATGGTCCCAGCACAGCACAAGATATCGTCATGCAATTAATTATTGATGATGGCGTGCGCGATCGCGGTCATAGAAAAAATATATTTAACTCAATTTTCAAAGTCGTTGGAGTTGCTTACGGAACTCATGCTGCATTTAGAAGAATGTGCGTAATAACCTACGCTGGAGGATATCAAGAAAAAAAAGTTGATGGTTGATGGTGAAGGGGCGCGAAGTCTGCAGTCGGGAAGATTCCCCCCGGTGAGCTTCGCGCCCTTGGTAGGGTTTCCCTCGTGCCGGGGATGGTGAACCCCTCCGGGGTTGATGGTTAATGGTTAATGACTAATAAACTTCTTAGAGGATGTTTGAGAAGTATTGTTTTAAACATCTAGACCATTTAGATCCCCCCCTAGCCCCCCTTGACAAGGGGGGAAAAATCTTCTCAAAGTCGCCCTTTTCAAGGGGGATTTAGGGGGATCTGCAAGAACTTGATGTGTTATGCAAGACTTTCCAAACATCCTTTTAACGAGCGGTTCCGGAATTGTATTGTAATTCTGTGGAGCTAAAATCAATTCTCTATGAGATTGCCATAAATTAAAACCCCCAAACCTCTACTTTTTAAGGAAATTTGGGGGGTTCTTCACACGCAAACTTTTGGAGAAAAGATATAAAGATAAATTAACTTCTTGCTCGCAACTTATGAAATCATTGGTACATCAGGTGCTATTTTGGATATTTACCCCTGCCGTCTTGCTAACTGCTTGTGGTGAGAAATTATCTCTGTCTAATTTGTCTAACACATCTAACTTGACTATGGCTAAACTTCCTAACAATAATTCGGAATTATTAGCACGGGGAAATACTTTCTCACCATTGGAACAACAAGTAATTGATGAAATGAACAAAGCGCGGACAAATCCCGCTGCTTATGTTGTTTTATTAGAAAATTACAAACAGCGCTTTCAAGGTAACCAAGTCAGACTTGACAATAATACATACTTGCAAACCACCGAAGGAGTGAAAGCAGTTGATGAAGCGATCGCTTTTCTGAAATCAGTCTCTGCCGCACCAGCTTTAACTTCATCCAAAGGTTTATCTTTGGGCGCTAAAGACCACGTACAAGACCAAGGTACAAAAGGCACATTAGGTCACGATGGAAGCGATGGAAGCGACCCATTTACTCGCATCAGCCGCTATGGAAATTGGCAAAACACTGCTGCAGAAAATATCAGTTATGGTCCCAGCACAGCCCAAGATATCGTCACGCAGTTAATTATTGATGATGGCGTACCCGATCGCGGTCATCGAACAAACATTTTTAATCCCGCTTTTAAAGTTGCTGGTGTTGCTGTTGGAAATCACGCTACATATGGAATCATCTGTGTGATTGATTACGCTGGAGGATATCAAGAGAAATTATTTGTTAATAGTTAATAGTTAATAGTTAATGGCTAATGGTTAATGGCTAATATATAGCAGTCCTATCTGCAACAGTGAAAGTTCGCGATGTCCAGAAACCGGGTTTCGCAGGAGTTACCCGGTTTCTAAATTTTCACCTGGGATTGCTGGATTGCTATAGCAATCCTATCTGCAACAGTGAAAATTGGAGGACTCAGATCCCCGACTTCTCTAAGAAGTCGGGGATCTTGCTTTTCACGAATGATGCAAAGGACTGCTATATAGTAGTACGTTGGATGGAGCGACAGCGTAACCCAACATCATCTTCGGATAAAAGTTGGGTTCCACTACCCTTTACCGAAGCCGCTTCTCTTCGAGAGGCTTCTCTTCGAGACGCACCGCGAACACCAACGCGTCTACGTTTCACCCAACCTACAACTCCCTAACCTACAACGTACTACAACCTACAATTAGACGAAATTGAGACAATAGTATAAGGATTGATAATCCAAAATCCAAAATCTAAAATTTCAAATTAGCATGATTGGCGATCGCCTTTACACTACTTCCCAACCAGCACGTCTCAATGTCTCCGTTCAAGGTCAAGGTTTCCCGGTTCTCTGCTTACACGGTCATCCCGGTTCGGGTTCCAGTCTATCTGTGTTCACAAATCATTTATCAAAACGCTTTCAAACTATCGCGCCAGATTTGCGGGGATACGGCAAAAGTCGGTTTAAGGGCAATTTTAAAATGCACGACCATTTAACCGACTTAGAGGCGCTTCTAGACCGATTCCAGATTGAAAAATGTCTGGTATTGGGATGGTCGCTAGGTGGCATTATGGCAATGGAATTAGCATTGACGCTACCACAACGCGTCACTGGGTTAATTTTGATTGCGACAGCCGCTAAACCGAGAGGAAGCCATCCGCCGATTAGCTTGCAAGATAATTTATATACTGGGGTTGCTGCTTTGATAAACTTGATAAAACCGGGTTGGCAGTGGAATATTGAAACCTTTGGCAAGCGATCGCTTTTTCGCTATCTCATCCAACAACACACACCTACCGCCTACCGCTATATTGCCTCATCGGCGGTGCCAGCCTATTTGCAAACTTCTAATGCTGCGACTCGCGCCCTCTTTAGCGCCATCAAAGCTGGATACAATCGAGTTCCAGACCTAAATCAAATCCAATGCCCCAGTCTAGTGCTTGCTGGTTCCCAAGACCGCCACATCACAGCAGATTCCAGCCTGGAAACATCTCAACACCTTCAAGACTGTCAATGGCATTGCTACCCCAATACCGCCCATCTCTTCCCCTGGGAAATTCCCCACCAGGTTCTCAGTGATATCGATACCTGGCTTGAAGAATATCCGCAGGTAATTACTAGTTATTAGTCATTAGTCATTAGTCCTTTGTAATTCGCCAATGACTATTGACTCACTCCGCCAAACGGCTTTGTTTTAGCCTTTTACCAAGAATTGAGAATTGGAAATTGGGGATTAGAAATTGCGTATTGGGTATTGGTGATTATTAAAAATTCTTTCCCAGTCCCCAGTCGCCAATCCCCAGTCCCCAGTCCCTTGATTACATTTGACCGCTAAAGATTGGCTTTACTTTACGGTCAATCCGTTCCCCCAGGTCTTCAGAAATTGTCAAAGAATTTGGTTTGCAACGCTTCACATTCACTGCGATTCCCTGCGCCCCTTCCATTTCCAAATCTTCTACATAACCTTTTATCGCCACCTTTGCATCAGTAGAACTCAGGAATGGTCCAAAGTAGTAGGTGCAACGGGGATTTTGTGTTACAATCTCTACCCACCAAGCCAAGCCAAGGTTGTCGAACGTGTTAATCAACGCTTCCTTGAGGTTATCCAAAATGGTTTTCATGGTTCTGGTCGATTAATAAATGTGGTACTGGATGTTAAACGAACTGCACTTATTTTCTTTTACATTTCTTTATACTCTGTTACCCTTCTTTTTTCAAAGAACTTTTTGGGAACTTTTTGGTAATTTATCCAAATGCAGTGTATTTGACCAGCGTTGTCGATAAATTTCATACATGAGCATTCCGGCTGCTACGGAGGCATTTAGGCTAGGAGTCTTGCCCTGTAAGGGAACTGAAACCAGGACATCACAGGTGCGTTGTGTCAACATACTCAGACCTTCGCCTTCTGAGCCAATTACCAAAGCGATCGCGCCGTTAAAATTGACTGTATGCACAGGAACGCTGGCAGTGGCTGCAGTACCGTAAATCCAGAATCCAGCGGTTTTCAATTCTTCCAAAGCCCGCTGCAGATTTACCACTCTGGCGACAGCAAAGTTTTCTAAAGCACCCGCCGCCACTTTCATCACAGTAGAAGTGATCCCCGAAGCCCTGCGTTGCGGGATCACCAATCCTTGAGCGCCGATCGCCTCTGCGGTACGAATAATTGCTCCCAAGTTGTGGGGATCGGTAATTCCCTCAGCTACCACAATCACCGGATCGGTTGCAGCAAGTTTTGCTTGTGCAATTAAATCTCCTAACTCCAGATAATCATAGGGGGCAATTTGGGCTGCGATCCCCTGATGATTTGCTTGATCGGTGATTTGGTCTAAACGCTTGGGTTCAACTTCGTCAATGACCGTACCGTTTTCTTTGGCTTGCAAAAGCAAATGGTGAAAGCGGGAATCATAACGCAAGCGGCTAGTAATCCAAATGCGATGAAGACCGCGCTGGCTTTCCAAAGCGCTTAATACTGGATGGCGACCGTAAATCAGGTCACTATCTTCTTCTGGTTTTGCAGAGAAAGACGGTTGGGAGAAGTTGCGCCCTAAACGCGCGCGGCGAGGGGGAGTGTCTCCATCTCCATTTCTCGGACTGCGAGGGGTAAAGTCTCCATCTCCATTTCTCGGACTGTGGCGAGAGGGAGTATCCCCATCACTATTTCTCGGACTGCGGCGAGGGAGAGTGTCTCCATCACTATTTCTCGGACTGCGGCGAGAGGGAGTATCCCCATCACTCTTTCTCGGACTGCGGCGAGGGGTAATGTCTCCATCACTATTTCTCGGACTGCGGCGAGGTAGAATGTCCCCATCGCCATTTTTTGGGCTGCGAGGGGTAATATCCCCATCCCCATTTCTTGGACTGCGAATAGGATGGGCAATGACACGCTTACCCTTAATTTTCACGGGTTGCCCACGATTAGGTTCGCCAGAAGCGTTGATTTTTCTTGGTTTGTTCGACATATGAATTTTTGGTGATAGCTTATGGGTGGGCATCCCGTTGACCTCATACTTTACCGAACACACTCAGCACAGAGTCTATCGCAAGACTGATTTCTCGCTATTTCTCCAGACTGAGTTTTTGCAACAGTTCGGTCAAGCGTGCTTGGTCGCTGAGGTACAGGTAGCCGATTAAAGTTTCGAGACTAGTTGCTTGTTGATAAATTTCGGGATCGAGCCGTTTAGGGCGTCCTGTCGCGGCGTTGCGACCCCGCCGGACAATATTTAACTCTGTTTGGCTCAAATAAGGAGTGAGCGATCGCAAGTGTAGCGCTTGCGTTTCTGCTCTGACCTGTGCCACAACCAAACGATGGTAAGTTTGGGATCGCTGCGGTGGCAGCAGATAAAACATTCTTACATACAATTCATAAACTGAATCACCTAAATACGCTAAAGCAGTGGGAGAAAGTTGTTGCAGTTGAGCCTGGGAAATCTCTTGGGGCAATCGTTTTAAAATAGCCGACTGTATTTGGCACAAAGATGAATCATGGTGGTGTGGTTCATCTTGTCCATTTAATAACTCTTCCTCCTTAGATTTCACAAGCTAATCATTCCTCACAGGCTACACGCTAAGTATTTAGCATAAACAACATTATCAATTTTACTAACTAATTTTATTTTTTGGATTATAAGTTAGCATTTAGTTGCATTCTGTTGCAATCTGGTGACTAGGTATTCTTACGCTTGTTTTCAGTCAGAAAATTGGCGATCGCGCTTTCTCCAAGGAAGGAATTTTTAATCTCTAATCCTTGATTTTCAACTGTTTCATAACTTCAAGCACTTTATTTTTTGACAAAAATTTTTTCCTAATCCCAATCTCTATTTTCCAATTTCTAATTTAATTTACGATCAACTTTAGACATAATACTAGCGAATCGAATAAAAATTAAGCTATCCGGATTAAAACATCGGATAGCTAATTTTATTTTTTCCGGTCAAGCAATAATCAAGACTGGTTGATGTTTTTTAGAGCCGCTTCAACAGAAGGTTGCAGGGAGAGAAACTTCTCTAAGCGAACAAGCTTGACCGTTTGAGTAACGCGGGCATTAGTGACAATTTGCAGGGTGCCTGTAGAGGTTTGAGCCTGCTTGGCTAACTGCACCAAAGCACCCAAGCCAGAACTATCAACAAAGTCGATTTGCGAGAGATCTAAAATAATATGCTTTGGACCCTCATCAATCTTGCTCCCAAGCACCTTGCGAAATGTCGGCTCGGAAAACGCGTCTAACAAACCTGTGAGGCGGAATAGCTGGCAGTTATCCCGGGCTTCGCGAGTGCCTCTCAGGCTTACGGTTAGATTAAGTGGTTCAGCAATAATTCCCTCCTCGTCATTAAAGTGAACGCTCAAGTATAAATGGTTTTTGGGCATATTGTCTACAACCCGTTGTGATGGGGTTGTGACAAGTTGTTGGGTGTTGGTTGTTGGGTGTTGGTTGTTGGGTGTTGGGGCGCTTGCGTCTGCAGTCGGGAAGATTCCCCCCGGATCGCTTCGCGCTCAAAGGTAGGTCCGCCACTGCGGTCTTGGGGTCTCCCCAAGTGCAGCAAGTGGCGTTTTCCCTCGTGCCGGCGATGGTGTTAGCGTAGCGGTAGCGAGGAACGAGCGTCACCCCGGAGGGGTTGTTGGGTGTTGGGTGTTGGGTGTTGGGTGTTGGGTGTTGGGTGTTGGTTGTTGGGTGTTGGTTGTGGGTTGCAACTAACCACTAACCACGAACCACTAACCACTAACCACTAACCCCTAACCCCTAACCACCAACCACCAACCACTAACCTAATTTTCCACTTTATCCATTTTTACTTAACTGGGGCGATTGTTGCTTGACGTGCTGCTTGCATTGCTTGAACAAATTGTTCAAACAGGTAATCAGCATCGTGGGGACCGGGGCTTGCTTCTGGGTGATATTGTACTGAGAATATCGGCAGGGTTTTATGACGAACTCCAGCCACGGTGCGATCGTTTAAGTTCAGGTGGCTGATTTCTACAACAGTGTCAGGTAGAGAATCGGGATCGATGGCAAAACTGTGGTTTTGGCTGGTAATCTCTATCCTTTGTTGTAAGCCTGCAGGCTGATTTAACCCGCGATGACCAAATTTAAGTTTAAAGGTTTCTGCTCCTAGGGCATGACCCAAAATCTGGTGTCCCATACAAATGCCAAATATGGGTTTTTGACTTTCAAGCAATGCTTTGGTGGTTTCAATGCCTTCGGTTACAGCCGAGGGGTCGCCAGGACCGTTAGAAAGAAAGATGCCATCGGGATTGAGAGCGAGAATTTCCTCGGGGGAAGTATGGACGGGAACGACGATTACCCGGCAACCGTAACTCGCCAAACGGCGCAAAATATTGCGTTTGACGCCAAAGTCAAGGGCGACAACGGTGAAGGTTTCCCCAACCTTTGCCACGCCATCTGGGTTGAATTCCCAAGTTGTGGTGGTGGGATTTGACCATTCGTAAACCGTTGATGTTGTAACTTCCCGGACGAGATTTAATCCTTTCATACTGGGAGCTGCTTGTACTTGTTCGAGCAACTCAGCTTCGTCCAGAATCGAGGTGGAAATACCACCGTTCATCGCTCCCACCGTGCGAATTTTGCGAGTTAGGGCGCGGGTATCAATTCCGTAGATTCCCGGAATTTGGTGTTGTTTGAGGTAGTCTGGCAAGGACTTCGTAGAACGCCAATTACTCGGTCGGGCACAAATATTGCGAGCGATCGCACCTTTGACTTGCGGTCGTTCTGATTCCTCATCCTCTGGATTAACGCCAGTGTTGCCTAATTCAGGATAGGTAAAAACTACAATCTGACCGCAGTAACTCGGATCGGTCAGGACTTCTTGATATCCGGTCATACCGGTGTTAAATACCACTTCTCCAATAGTGGTTCCCGTGGCACCAAACGACCACCCGCGATAAGTGGTTCCATCTGCCAGGACAAGCAGAGCAGGTATTGCGTCAGAAAGGGGCATAGGCGATTGATTGTAAAAGGATTGGGAATTGGGAAGAGGAGGGGGAGGAGGGGGAGGGGGGGAGAGGGGGAGGGGGGGACAAGGGGGACAAGGGGGAAATTCTCCCCATCCCCCCCATCCCCCCATGCCCCATGCCCCATTCTCAAAGTCCATAGTCAACTGCGATCGCTAATTATCCCATGAGTTAATTATTTTATGATTTTTGAGTTTTTTTAACTTGTTTTTGGATTGTTAGGGGAATTAATTAAAACTTAAGAATTCACTCCGAAAAAATATTTTCGAGAAAAATAAGCTGGTGGGAGTAGATTTTCGGACACGAGGACAGGTAAAATCACAAATAACTATGCTTCAGCTTTCTTTGTCCCGTGCAGTTCTAATTTTTCTCTCAACGACACTAGCGGTTTTGGGAGTAGCCTGTAGTAAAAACAAGCAGACAAATGCTGATCTCAACAGTCAACAGCCGGCTCCAACAGATATAAATGCGGCATCCCCTCCCACTAAAACTTTTGCAGGAACAGTCAACCCAGATTCACAGCCGCAGTTATCGCCAGAAAATGAACTCAGTTCCTTTGACCAAGCGCTAGACAAAGCATCTGGCGCATTAAGTATCAGTCAATCCGCTCAATCTCCCGATGATTGGCAATTGGTGGCTACTCAATTTCAGGATGCGATCGCGCTCATGAAAAAAGTCCAAAATCAAAGCCCGTACTTTGCGATCGCTCAAACCAAAATTACTGAATATGAACGTCAAATAAAATACGTAAAAGACAAAGCTAGCCTTGGGCGACAGGCATTACCAGAACCGGAACCGCAGAAAATAATCATGGTGGTTCCACCAGAGAAGGAAGTGCCAAAAATTACTTTGCCATCTGTGCGACCAAAACTGATCGCTTGCTCTAGTGTGGGCGAATCTGGGAATTCCGGGTGCGAGAAGTCACTTTCCCCACCTGCAACAATTGTCAAGCCAGTTGTCAAAGAAAAACCGTCAGTAATTGCACCAGTCTTACCCCCGCCAGAATTGTTTGATCGACAAGTTAATCAACAAGTTAATCAACAACAAGTATTTACAGCCCCTATCAAACGGCGAGTCGGTGGAACGCCAATAATCGAAGTCACCTTTAATGGAAGGCAGCGATTTGAGATGATTGTAGACACGGGAGCTAGTGGTACTGTAATTACTCAAGAAATGGCAAACGCCTTGGGAGTGGTGACAGTGGGAAAAGCCAAGGCAAATACCGTTAGTTCCAAATCAGTGGAATTTCCCATTGGCTATATTGATTCGATGGAAGTTAGTGGGGTAATGGTGAATAAAGTCGCAGTAGCGATCGCTGGTTGGGAATTAGAAACTGGATTGCTAGGACACGACTTTTTTGGCAATTACGATCTCACCATCAAACGCGATGTGGTAGAATTTCGACCCCATTCAGACTCAGATATCAATTCTCCAGAAACTGGACTAACTGTTCCAACTGTTCCAACTTCGTCCAAACAGCGCCGCTTTGTCGAATTTCCGTAAGAAACGCGGTTGACAATAATATTCGGTTCAGTCAGGGAAAGCTACACCAGTCATTGGGTCACGGATATACAACCCAAGTGTAAGCGATCGCATTACTTCATCCCAAACGGGTGTTAGGTTTATAGCTTGGTCAGCCCAATAATCGAATGTAATCAAACACTGAACATTCGATCCCAAGCCAATGCAAGTCCGCGAAAAGGCTTCGCGTGGTTCAGTTTGGGTGTCGAGAAACTGAATCTCACACCAGACAATCCGGGCTGTTTGGCGCTTGAGGGTAAAGATTTCTCCCCTAGCAATAACATTGCGACTGTCATCTTCTATCACTTTCTTCAAGGTAGATTTTAGCGGAAACCGGCTCCAGTCGTTGGGTGGTAGGTGATTAAAAGATACTTCCAGACAGCAATCATCGTCAGGCGGTTTTTGATCGAGGAACTTGAATGAATTTTCTTGTGGCTCAAAAACCCAATTTTGGGGTACATTGAAGCGAACAGCTCCCCGATTTGCCACAAAAATCTTATAGCCTGATGGAGATTCCCAACGATGGTCGGGTTTTAGTTCAAGCGTCTCTTTAATCCACTGGAGATTGCTTTTCTTACGCTTTGCCATAGTGCTTTTGCCGCTTGAGTGCTTTTGCTTTGCGATCGCCCTATTAATTAATAGTATCAACTCTTGTCAACCCCTTCGCTTAATTCACACATTCACGCATTCACGCATTCACGCATTAAAAGTCTTTTTTTGAATTTTGCATTTTGAATTAATTTGTCCGCCATTTCCCCCCAACCCCAACGCCAGTCCGCCCAAGTCGCGGTCGCTAGGGCGGCTGGGGAGTGAGTGGGGGCCCCTAGCCCCCCATTTCCCCCCAACCCCAACGCCAGTCCGCCCAAGTCGCGGTCGCTAGGGCGGCTGGGGAGTGAGTGGGGACCGGTAGCCCCCCCTCTCCCCCTCTCCCCCTCCTTTCTTCTCTCCCCTACCGTGATGAACGAAATATTACGCGACCTGGAGATTCTTCTTGATTGATTCGCATATAAACCCGCAGACAAGTTAACACTTCTCCAGGAGTACCGCCGCAATCTAATTGCAAATCATCTTTTGACAAAGTGCAGACATCGGCATAAAGTCCCGATAATTGGCGAACTCGCACATCATAACCGGAAGCGATCGCGCGATCCATAACTTTTTTCAGGATGCGTCGCGATTCATGTTGTAGCTTTCCCCACCAAGAATAACGCTCGGCTGGCGGTACAAATACGAGAGAATGTATTGCCTCATCCATGTCAATCCAAGCACGTAAACTTAACAGCGGGTCTGTAGTTTCATCAGCTTTTTGGGTGCGCCCAAATCGGTCTATTAAAGCTTCAATGTAATGATTCCGCTGTTCTGGCTTGGAATGCAAAGATATAATATCAAAGCTAAAAACGCTTTTTAAAGCATGATGCAAATCTGGTTCTACCTCGATAAATTTTATACATATAAGCACCATAGCAGCGAGTAAATGCAGTTCTCCAGATTCATTTATCTGAGCAATTTCCTCATTTGCAAGTGCTTGTTTAGACAAACACAATCCCTTAGCCCGAATGCTACCGCTAAGTCCGGGGTAGATAATTTCATCGCGGATAAAGGGAAGTTGGTAGAGATTGGAATTATCTGCGATCGCACCGGTTTGTTGGGCCATTTCTAAAGCACGTTGTCGCCAAGATGTCGCCACATCTTCAGGAATTCGTAGCAGTTTGCGTTGAATTTCGTTCCACAAATCTGAGTCTGTTTGACTGGAAAGTGGAGAATTGCCCAGATATGAATGTAGCTCTTTGTCAGCGTCGAAAGCTTGGCGGAGGTGAGTTAATTTTGGTTCTTCTAGGGGAGGTATGATTTCGAGAGTATCTGGGGGTGTGACTTCAGCAGGAAGTTGTAAAAGGCTATGGAGTTCCCGCAGCATCTCGTCACAAATTTGAATTCCTGGATCTTGAGGAAATTCTATGCGGGCTTTTTGCAAAGAAGCCTCTATCCCATACAAATTAAACCGCAATAATCGAGCTAATTGGGAGTTTTCTATCTTTAATAATTTGCTGAGGTGCTGCATTTTTACCGCCTTCTTGAGGAGAGGGGGGATGGGGAGAGGGGGGGATGGGGAGAGGGGGGGATGGGGAGAAAGTTATGAGTTTTGAATGCGTGAGTTTTGAATGCGCGAATTTTTCACTTCAAAACTCATAACTGATAACTCATAACTGATAACTCATAACTCATAACTCTCTCCCAATGACGCCAGGTGCTTCAAGTCGGCATCCCCGCCCAACGCACTGGCGCAACAATGCCCTATTTCAATGTATGCCGCAAAATGGATCGCGTTCTTTATCTACTTCGTTGGGTTGCAATTCTAATTCGGCGCGAAAAACGCATCCTTCTTGTTTAAGACATTCTTTATTTGTTGATATCCAATAAGGAACCTCACCGGCGTGCATTCGTAAAATGCCTTTGTTATCAAGAGTAACGCGATATTGACAAGGATAATCTGTAACTACATCTGGTTTGCTGAGTGCGCCAATTCTAATCCATTTTTTGGCGTTTGTTTGACTGTCTGTTTGATAAATGTAGAAGGTATGCTGTCCTGTTTGTGGGAAGGGAGGTAAAGGATTGCTAATTAATCCTGTACCTGTTTCTTGGGCGCGATCGCGTATATAACGAAATTCTTTGATTGGCTGTTTATCATCGCTTCCGGCTTCAAATACTAAATGATAAGCATTTGGACGATCCACTGTGGCTGACTCGATTACGTTAACGGCTATATCACCATCATTTAAGTCTTTATCGGGACGTTCAACGGCAATATTCCACTTTAATTTACCATCAGCAAATAATGCTGTTATGTCTGTATCGGCAGACACTGATGATATTGCTGCTCCCACATCAATACCAGGAACATCTATTAAGTAATGGGGATTTCCCCGACAAAGCAACAAGCTTAATTGTAGGGTTTGGTCAATCTCAAACTGAACTTTGATGCGGTCGAGAAATGTTGTTTCTGTAATTTCTTGTTCCCATTGTTTGAGTTCTTGCCACAATTTGTTACCATCAAAACTGCCCCAAAGTCGAAATTCTCCGTCTTCGTAATCTTGACGGTAAATAATGTTGCTTAATTGTATCCCTTGCCAATCTGTACGAACTTTTGCAACTGATTCATAAGGGGAAAGTTGATAAAGTTCCTGTCCGGCTTTAAATATGGGTAATAATTCGTTTGTTTGGGTTTTGCGTTTGAAGTTGCAAGGCAAATAATAAAATAGGTTTTTGACATCTATTTCAAGTTGATTTGCTCCTTTTCTCAACAATGCTTTTGATTGTTCTGGATCGAATCTCAAACGCCGCAATTTCTCGGCATAACAGGCTCCAGCAGAGGTGGCGAGTTTGGTATATTCTAAAACAAAGGTAATTCGTTCTGGATTCCAAACAAAATATTGAGATTTGCTAAATTCTTGGTAGATTTGATGCTGTACCAAGTCAAGATTGCAAGTTTTACCAGAAAGAATTAACCAATCAACTTTGTATTCAGTATCACGCAAACGGCTTTCCATCAAACCTTTGGCAATACCGATCGCTTCTTTTATGGCTGTATTTGCGGCTCTTTCAAATTGCTGGTTATCTATACTAACACAGACGCTATAAGCATCTTTGAGTTGAAATTTTATGCCGCTTTGGGTAAGCAAATCGGAAATTTCTTTTTCGGGAAGTTCAAAGGTGAGGCGAGAATTTTCTGCTGGTGGTTTTTGCCCAAGTTTGAGTTTTGCAGCTTCGGCGTGTTCCCAAAGGGTGTAAAATGTTTGCAGGCGTTGCGGTGATTGTTGCCAGCGGGTAGGTAATACTTTTTCTGCTGTATCTAAAGCATCTTTGTAAGCAGCAGAATCGCTTTCGGGATTTTCTTTATCCAGACATTTTAATAAAGAACCGCTTTTAAATTTACCATGTTCCAAAAAGCGTTCGTTTAGCTCAGAATTAATTAAATCTTCGAGTTTCTCGCTTTCTAAAGAACCTGCGGTGGCTGCTGTTAACAAACAATCAGCGATCGCTACTTTCAAAAGTCGGAATATTCGCAGTGAAATTAATTCGCCGCCTAGTTGTAAATGACCGGATGAACCTAACAGTTTGGGGGTAAGTTTATAATAGCGTCCTCCAAGTCCTCTGTCTTCGTTATTGGCAAAGAATGGGGTTTTATCTTCTAAAGTTAATTCAATCAAAGCTAAGTCTGTAGTTCCCCCGCCAATATCCAAAACAAGAACATTTTGCGACCATTTATTTCCTACTTGGCGACAGCGAGTTTTAAAAGATTCAATCCCGATATTTAAATTACCGCCAAATTCTCGCCACAAAAAGAAAATCGCCACAGAAACGGCTTCATCATAAGCAGTTTGTACATCATCAATTCCCAATTGTTCCACAAGTTCCTTTACTTGTTTGCGAACTACAGGAGGTGCAACTGTGGGATAAGTAACAACTGCGGTGAGAAAATCACCTTCAGAAAGTCGGCGTTGGGCGCGTTTGCGGTAATCTTCAGTTAACTCTTTTAAATGCGCCCAAGCTGCTTGAATTAACTCATTAACGCTGATAGTTTTCTCTTCATTATCTAAGGTAACAGTAAAAGACCTATCTTGACCAAAATAGCGTTTCGGCGAATGATGAAACCTGCTGATAATTTCCTTTAAAGAAGTACTAGTTCCTTGGGCGATCGCTTTTTTTCTATTATCACCGGCTTCCCTACCCATCTTCAGTTGTAAATTAGCCAAACTGGCAATTTCTAACTCACTGGGAACTTCCGTAGCGCGGCGATCCACATCCAACACAACTGGAATCATATTTTGTGATTCTAAAGTCGGAACGCGGAACACTTCATGATATATTTGATATAGTTTTATGCTAACAGCACGGCGGAATTTTTCGCTATTACCCAAACACAATTCGATTTGACGAATCGCTTCTAAAAAACGTTCTTTCTTATCACTTTCAAAAACTTCACTTAATCGACTTGGTTCAATTTCCAAGTTTTTGCTAACTGACGCGATAAACTTTTCCCACTCACTTGCACTCACATCTGGTAAAGCAATTGTAGCCGGAGAACTCAGCCATTGCTTTAAGCGATCGCGCAAACGAGTTTCTTGTTCTTTCGGCAAAATTTCGGCGATCGGAACTTCAATTGGATCGAAAAGTGTAACTGTAGAATTAGATGTTCCAAAATCGATAGCAAACCATCCAGGAAATCTTTTTTGTGGTTTATCGCCATTGCCATTGTCATTAATTTGTATAGAGTTCATTGCTGTATATTTTTCTGATAATTGCTCATTCAAATCTGCGTTCAGCACTGCAACTTGACGCGAATCAATCTCTTGAAAACCCCCCTCCTCCCCCTCTCCCTCTATCCCCCTTGTCCCCCTTGTCCCCCTTGTCCCCTTGTCCCCTCCTATTCTTGCCTCAATTAACGACTTCTCAATGCCTAAAAACCACAGATGGCACTCAGCCTTAATATGCTGTTGTACAGACAGCAATGGATTACCTGCAGCGTCAGAATCAAAATATTCGACAATCACCTGCAAAATGCAATCTACTGGCTGTGTTATAGGTTTTTCTAATTTACAATATTGCTGTCCTAATTGTCCGAATTTCGAGAGTTTTGTAGGTGTGACAGTAGAATTAAATTCTTTGTAAGTTTGTTGAATTTTTGCAGCCAATTCTTTTGGCGTACCTGTCACAATGCAGGCGATTCGAGAAATATGAGGAATATTGCTTCCAGAGGGCGCAAGTCGAATTGCAGGAAGTTCTAAATCATAATTTTCTTTAACACGCAATTGAAAGCGGGGTGAAACCCAAATTTCCACAGGCATTTCATGTTTTCCTTTTGAATTGTTAGTAGTTGGTGGTGAAGCGCGTACTGCGGGAGGGTAACACTCCTAGTACTGGTGAACCCGAAGGGTTGGTGGTTGGTTGGTGGTTGATGGTTGATGGTTCATAATTCATGGTTCACCAGCGCGGCCAAGAGGGGAGGCAGTCCGTTGGGCGGCTTCGCCGACTTGAAGGAACTGCCGTGGTTTCCACGCCACTTGCGACCCTTGGGGAGACCCCAAGACCGCAGTGGCGGACCATTCACGATTGGCGAGGCGCGAAGGGTTCATGGTTAAGAGCATTATTAACAATTAACAATTAACAATTAACAACCAACAACCCCTCCGGGGTTCACCAGTCGCCTGGGTCGGGAAACCCTCCCGCAGCGCTGGTTCACCAACAACCAACTATTAACTATTAACTATTAACTAGTTAATTTTACTCATCATGTTTAATTGTTAATTCTTAATCTTCAATTTCCCTATTGACTGCAATATCTGCAAGAATTTGCAACCAAGTAGGAATTGCCACTTTTGATGGGGAATCTCCCGCAGCGATAAACCTCAACAAATTTTCTTTTTTAGAGAGATTTTGCATGTTGGGAATAATTTGATCCAAAATACCCTTGAGTTCGGCATTAACTAATTGATTAACTTCGCTAACATACTGCACAAGATGCAGGCTGGCGCTAGTAATAATTTCATCTCGCAGGCGCAATACTAAAAGTTGATGATTGGCGCTTCTAGAATTATTTTGATTTCTTTCTGGTGCCCAATCAAAAATTTGACCGATGTTATGTTTATCGTCTTGACGCGCTAAAGGAAACATCATTGCAGGTGCAACACTTTTGTCTTTGCTATCAAGTTCGGAAATAATTGCTTCTTGCCATTGTGTAGGATCGCATCCCAAAAACAGACTAAAAAATAAATCGGCTTCTTCTGCACCGAATTTTTCTTGAATATCTTGTTCCATTTCCGGACGCAGAGTTACTTTTAAATAATCTCGCTGTCTGGCTATCTGATTTGATAATTTCTGCAACCAGTCTACAATAGCTTGACGAATGCGATCGCGTGCAAAATTTTCTAGTTCTTTGATGGTTTTTTCAAACGCCGGATAAAAATCATCGCTTTTGGTAGGAATGGCGCTATTTGTCCGATTTCCCCTTTCAAATAGTTTACCAGCAGCCCCCTTAGATTCCGTGAGTGCGATCGCGCCATTTTGGGCTTTGTTAAATAACAAAGTCCACTGACTCCAATTTAATATTCTAAAGGTTAGCTCGTCTTTAACTACATCGCTAACAGCAACTCCTCGCCTATCTTTTAACGGTTCTTTTGTCAAATCTTTTTGGAAATTCCTGTAGGTTTTATCCAAACCCTCAATCGCATCGCGCAAATCCAAAAATTCTTGACTTTCTCCCGTTGGAATTCCTTGTTCGTGAATTTCCTCTAATATATGCTTGAGTTTATCTTGTTGTTGATGTAAAGCATCAACCGCCCGACGGGTATCTTCAAAAAGTTGTTTAAAACCGTGATTTGCTACGTGATTTTGAATTAATTCTCGCAACTTACCAACACCACCATCTTGGGCAAAATAACCTAATTGTCTGCCAAGATTGCTGCGCGAATCAGATTCTAGCAACCTTTCGCTTAAATGTCCCCATTTTTGTTGCAGTCGCTTCGACCTATCTAAAAAATTAGGATAATCAAGATTAGTCAAAAACTCTTGCGAACCTGCTTTCACTTTAGTCGAACGTTTTGCTAAATCCGCCAATCCTAACAACGGCGACAGCAAAACAGTCCGGTCTTTTTGAGTAGTAAAAGCTGCCGCCCCGTCAATAGTTGTTTGCAAAACTTTGAGCTTTTGAAAAACAGTATCTTCCTTTAACGGAATATTAGCAACCTCATCATCGATAAGTGTATCTAATTCCCTTTCGCCACCTTCACTTTCTAAAGGTAGTTGGTCGAAACGCCCCACACCGACGAGAATTAAATCCTTCAAGTCTTGTCCCGGTCGTTGCTGCTGCATCATGGTAAAAATTTTATTAGCGCGATCGCTTCCTGGAGATTTACCATTCAACAAAATCAAAATCGTCTGTACCTCCGCCAATTCTCGCAGCGATAAAAACGTATCCCTCGCACCAGAATTCGCAGCCCCCAACCCCGGAAAATCTAACAAAATAAACTCAGAAGCCCCACCAGAGTTAGAAACATCCCAAATTTCCCGCGATATCTTCACCTCAATATCAACCCGGCGAATTAACGGAAAACTGTTTTGTAACAACTTTGCAGCCAACTTCTGGGGTGGATTTGGCAAACGCATCGGTGCTGACGGGATATCATCAAAACTGAGAACTTGAATAGCGATCGGCAAATCCGCAAGCTTCAAACCTTCATTTGCAGTATTAGCATCAACTTGATAACGCTGACCGCAAATTGCCCCCCCATAAGCAGCATAAGCGCGAATAAATAACACCAACTCGCGCAACAAATAACGCAATTCTAAATTATTACTGCGATTCCAAGCATCCTCACACCAAATCAAAATATCATTCCAACTGTTAAGCTTTGCCGGCACAACAGGAGAAAGTCCCGCCGCCGTCGCCCGTCGGTTAGCTTCCCCCAACATAAAGCGCAAACACTCATTTACCCCTTCGTGGGAAAGATACTCGATATAAAAATTACCAACTCTCGTAGTTTGAAAATCTTCTTGCGGTACAAGGTGAATGGCAGTAACATTACCCGTCGTCGGGTTTTCGCTGATAGGTAAAGCATCAGCATATCCAATGAGACTACCTAAAAGTAAAGTTTTTCCGCTACTAAATTCCCCCATCACCCCGATTTTCACAGGCGAAGTGGCAAATTCTATAACTTTCTCAGCAGCTTCCCGCAGGCGAACAAGACAGTCATCAAGGCTAGCAGGAACCCAATCTTCTTGCCTAGACGGTTGTTGAGGCACCGAGTCTATTTTCCGGAGTATGGATTCGCCGTACTCTTTAAAACGGTCCAGTTTGTCTGGTTCCATAGAGTAGTTTTCCGCCTAATATCAATTCATGTGGTGTTTATAGCACAAAATAATGTGAAGAACAGCAATTTCGGCTGAGTTTTTATATCACATTTAGATTTGCTCTCAGTTTATTTGTAATAAAAATTATTAGTAACTTTTTGCACAACAATTAAGTAATTAGAGCATTTAAGGAATTTATTTTTACTCGCATAAGTCTGAAGTGTAAAGGATAAAGGATGAAGTGGGCATAAACTATAAATTGTAGGTTGGGGAGCCACTGCGAAGAAAGCGGGTCAAGAGCGTTGTAGCAAGTGGCGTTGGAACGAAGTGTAACCCAACACATGCATAGCGCGTTAATGTTGGGTTTCGCTTCGCTACACCCAACCTACATATAAACCAATACTGCCCTGGGGCAGTATGCCTCGTGCCCTCTGCCCCCCGCAGTATGCCTCGTGCCCTTTGCCTTACTTCCAATACAAAAATCCCCCCCTAACCTGACGGTATAGAGGGAGAGATAGCAAAAAGGTCAGAAGATATCAAAATTAAATATTTCAACCAAATTTACCGGCGGTTGTGGCTATGAGGAATGCCGCATAACAAAGGATATAGCCAACGGTAAAGTGAGCTAGACCAACTAACCAACCTTGGACGATGGACAAAGCAACTGGCTTATCTTTCCAGCGCACTAGGTTTGCTAGGGGTGTGCGTTGGTGTGCCCAAACGAGAGTTTCTATCAACTCTTGCCAGTATCCACGCCAACTAATCAGGAACATGAAACCGGTTGCCCAAACTAGGTGTCCGAAGAGGAACATCCAAGCCCAGACTGATAGATTGCTGGTGCCGTAGGGGTTGTATCCGTTGATTACTTGAGCGGAATTTGCCCAGAGATAATCGCGCAACCAGCCCATTAGGTAAGTGGAATTTTCGTTGAATTGAGCGATGTTGCCTTGCCAAACTCCTAGATGCTTCCAATGCCAGTAGAAGGTAACCCAACCAATCAGGTTTAGCATCCAGAACATTGCTAGATAGAAAGACTGTTCCCAAGAGGAAGTTTGACAGGTGCCGCCCCGACCGGGACCATCACAAGGGAAGGTAAAGCCGAAATCTTTCTTGTCAGGCATTAACTTAGTACCACGGGCATCCAACGCACCTTTAACACAAATCAAGGTGGTGGTGTGCAAACCGAGAGCGATCGCATGGTGAACTAAGAAATCCCCAGGACCAATGGTCAAGAATAGGGAGTTAGTACCAGAGTTAATCGCTTGCAACCAGCCCGGTAACCACACGTTTGCATGGTTGGGCCATGCTGTGTAAGCAATGCTATCCGGGTTAGATAGCAGGGTGTTCATCCCGTAAAGCACTTTCCCGTGAGATGCTTGGACGAATTGAGCAAACACCGGCTCAATCAAAATTTGCTTCTCAGGTGTGCCAAATGCTACCACTACATCATTGTGAACGTACAAACCAAGGGTATGGAAGCCCAAGAATAGCGACACCCAACTGAGGTGAGAGATAATCGCTTCTTTATGCTTGAGTACGCGATCGAGTACGTTACCTTTGTTTTGTTCCGGGTCGTAGTCCCGTATCCAGAAAATACCGGCGTGGGCAAAGGCACCAATCATCAAAAAGCCGGCAATGTATTGGTGATGGGTATACAACGCTGCCTGCGTTGTGTAGTCCTTCCCGATGAAAGCGTAGGGAGGTAGCGAGTACATATGCTGCGCCACCAAGGACAGTGCAGTACCTAAGGCAGCCAGGTGTATGGATAACTGGAAGTGCAGGGAATTGTTATAGGTGTCGTATAAACCTTGGTGCGGTAGGTTAAATTGACCTTCAGTTTGGATGCCAAAGAAATTTTTGGCATTGAGCATTTCTTTGATGCTGTGACCAATCCCGAAGTTAGTCCGGTACTGGTGACCGGCGATGATAAAGATAACAGCGATCGCTAAATGGTGGTGTGCCATATCGGTCAACCACAGCGATTCTGTTTGCGGATGGAAACCGCCCAAAAATGTCAGAATTGCACTTCCTGCACCTTGAGATGTACCAAAAATATGCCCAGATGTATCGGGATTCTGGGCGTAAACACCCCAGTCACCCCGGAAGAAAGGTGCCAAACCTGCTGGGTGCGGCAAGGTGGTCAGGAAGTTATTCCAGCCTACGTGTTATACCCTAGATTAGGGTATTGCAACGTGTACTAAGTGACCAGCCCAAGCCAGCGAACTAACGCCAAACAAACCAGCTAAATGGTGGTTGAGGCGAGGTTCGGCGCTCTTAAACCAAGTCAAACTGGGACGGTACTTGGGTTGCAAGTGCAGCCAACCAGCAAACAAGAAGAGTGCCGCCAATAGCAGGAGGAACACTGACCCCATGTATAAATCGTTGTTCGTCCGCATGCCAATGGTGTACCACCAGTGGTAGACACCAGAGTAAGCAATGTTAACAGGATAGGTAGCACCGCCTTGGGTAAAAGCATCTATTGCAGGTTTACCGAAGTGGGGGTCCCAAATTGCATGGGCGATGGGGCGAATATGTACGGGGTCTTTAATCCACTGTTGAAAGTTACCTTGCCAAGCTACGTGAAACAGCAGGCTGGAAGCCCACAGAAAAATGATTGCAACGTGACCGAAGTGAGTAGCAAAAATCTTTTGGTAAAGATTTTCTTCGGTGATGCCATCATGACTTTCAAAATCATTTCCCGTAGCGATCGCATACCAGATCCTACGCGTAGTTGGGTCTTGAGCGAGATCCTGGCTAAATTTAGGATATTTTGTTGCCATGTATTTTACTCACATGCTCCTTAAACGCAAATACAAGCTGCTACCTATTGATCAGCGGGCAACATTTTGCAATTGAGTAAAACCCTTTCAGCCTCAATTCGGAGGTCGTATTTAATACAAAAAACTGGTAAGCATGAGGATGAAATAGGCTGACTCTCTGGGATTTATATCCCAGGAAATACGATGAGGTTCATCTCTATAGCAGTATTTCATCAATTTACTTCTACTATTTCTTTCGCATTTCTGACTAAAGGAGGATATTGGTATTAAATCAGCTTGTCATCGTCAATACATCTCGAATGTTTCAGGCTCTTGTCTGTTCCTTGTAAGCGCTAAAATAAATTTTGCGCTTAAAGCTAAAGCTACGATTAGCTAGCTAAGACAAAGATTTCAAATTATTTCAACTTACCGGAATGCACCAACATGTCACGCAGAAAAAAGTTCCTGATCACCAGCCAGGGACTGTAAGTCCCTGTCTTATAGCTAAAGTCCTCTAAGAGAGGACTGGAGAGAAAATATTTATGGAGGTAATAAAGTCTCTATAAGAGGACTGGAGAGAGAATATTTATGGAGGTAAGATTAGCTACTCAAAACTAATTATTACCTTGTTTATGCGTTGAATATGCAAGATATAAGCCTCTGACTAACGGCTTAAAAAGGCGCAAGTAACACATTAAAGAAAGACGGTTTTTCTCTTATCCCTTTCCCCTTTCCCCTTTTCCCCTTCGCACTTCGCAGTCGCCAATCTTCGGGAAAACGCCACTGCGACCCTTGGGGAGACCCCAAGACCGCAGTGGCTCCCCTACCAAGGGCGCGAAGTGAGCCGGGGGGAATCTTCCCGACTGCAGACTTCGCGCTGACTCACCTTTCCCCTTTCCCTTTTACCCAAGTGTTTCTTCATTCCAATAAGTTTAAGCTTGAGTGCCCACCAAATAAATTTGGGGCGATCGCGCTACATTCAAATCTCTCAAATTCTCTCCAGACAAGGTGCAAAGCATGAGCAAACAGTACACCCCAACACCAATTTTCAGCTAAATAACTAATGACTAATGACTAATGACTAATAACCAATGACCAAATCAAATAAATGATGCGCCATTTGCAACTTAGAACAAGGTGGAATTTCTACCTGACGCCCTTGGTTATCTAAAAATATCGCTCGATTATTATCGCTGCCAAAACCACTATCAACTTCATCTATCGGATTGGCAACAATTGCATCTAATTTCTTACTTTGCAATTTTTCTAAAGCAGGCTTGACAATATCGCCAGTTTGTGCTGCAAAACCAATTAAACGCTGATGAGACTGTTTGCGGCGCGCCAATTGGGCTATTATATCAGGTACAGATTCCAAAGGTAAAGCCTCAGGAAGCGATCGCTTGGGTAATTTTTCTGGACTATATTCTCGCGGTTTGACATCCGCTACCGCCGCTGACATCACAATCAAATCTGCACTGGAAAAATATTCCAACATCACCTGTTGCATTTCCATAGCAGAAATCACCCCAATTCCTTGCACTCCTAATGGTACATCCCAATTCGCCGGACCATACACCAACGTTACATGTGCGCCTCGATGCAATGCGGCTTGTGCCAAAGCCAATCCCATTTTACCTGTGGAAGGATTGCCAATAAATCTTACTGGGTCAAGATACTCTCGCGTTCCCCCAGCACTAATCAAAACTCGCTTTCGGGCTAAATCTCGCTTTCCCGCAGTATGTAACAGCGATTGAATATAACTGACAATTTCTGGAGGTTCTGCCATTCTACCAGCACCAACGCGATCGCACGCCAATAATCCCGATGCCGTCCCTATACCACAATATCTCCCATCTGTCAACAACTGACGCCAATTTCGCTGTACCGTCAATTGTTCCCACATATCGGTGTTCATCGCCGGTGCCAACAAAACGGGACAAGTAGAAGCTAAAACCGTATTGGAGAGCAAATTGTCAGCCATACCATAAGCTAACTTAGCTAAAGTATTAGCTGTGAGGGGGGCAATAACAAGCAAATCAGCCCATTCACCCAATTCGATATGTAACGGACGAGAGTTAGTTGGTTGCCAAAAATTCTCATCAGTGTAAGCTTGATGGCGGGATAAAGTTGCGAAAGTGAGAGGTGTGACGAATTTTTGGGCCGAATTGGTGAGAATAATTCGCACTTCTACACCAGATTTAAACAGTGTCGAAACCACCTCACAAACTTTATAGGCGGCGATACCGCCACCTACACCAATAACAACCCTTTGGGATTTTGGATTAGCCATAGGAAAAGTTAGGAGTTAGGAGTTAGGAGTTAGGAATATTAACTCATAACTCCTAACTCCTAACTCTGATTTTGTTAGGCTTCATCATAGGGTTCCAAATCTAAGAGGTGGATAAAGGGTTCAACCAACTCCGGACGTTGAAAAGCGATCGCGCGTAATAGATGCCAATCATCCAAACCCTCAAAAGCATTGCTATAATTATCCTGCTCCAGACGTGTAGCCAATTTCTCGACCTCTGCTGCAGTCATGGCAGCAATTTCTTTCCTGGAAATGCTTAGAGTATTCATTATCCTTGCCCCTCCCTTATGCAGCATTCGCATCCAGCATGGGTTGAATTGCGCTCTTTCGCAGCCACCCAATATATCTTACTCATTGAAGGGGCTGAATTTCGTGAAAATTTTGCGGATTTCTACTAGAATTTGTAAAAATTTTGTAACCCACACTAGTTTATAGCATTCGCAACGAAATTCCGTAGCCACTCTAACATTTCTGGTCGGATTTCATGTCCCATGTCAAATTCTTGATACTGTAAGGCAATTGGGAGGAGTTCTAAAGTTTCCCGCGCCTTGATTGCAGCTTGCAAAGGAACAACTTCATCTTGTCTGCCATGCATAATCAAAACTGGCGGAAAATTATTTTGAGTTGTGGATGGTACGCCGGGATGTAAATATCCACTCATGACAATTAAACCTGCTAAGGGTAGATTTAGTCCTACATCTAAAGTCATAGCCCCGCCTTGAGAAAAGCCACTCAAAATTGTGCGCGATAAAGGTACGCCGGTGCTACTTTCTAAAGATTGCAACCAATTTGTTAACAATTGGCGACTTTCTGTCAGACCTTGATACATATTCTCGGTTCTCAAGTCATACCAGGCCCTTCCACCAGGAGAATAAGGATAAGGAAAAGGCGCGTTAGGAAACATAAATTGATAATCAGGCAAATTAAAAAAGGGCAATAATGATGCCACATCATCGGCGTTTGCACCCCAACCGTGCAAAGTCACGATTAAACCCTTAGGTGCTTGTCCTGTTTTTGGGGGGAAATTAATCAATTCTAAAGAGTTAGTCATTGCGTATTAGGTATTGGGCATTAACTAATTTACATCTTGTGCGCTTGCCGTGAACTAAAGTTCCGGCTTAAAGCTTAAACCCGTTTCAACGGGTTGGAATATTTATTCAGTAAGCTTTCAGTTTACTTTCGCTATTAGCCCGAAATTTATTTGGTGGGCGGGCGTGGGTGCAAATAGAGAATCGTGCAATTATCACAAGTCAACAAACAAGACTAACAAACTACACCCGTCATACAAAGCAAGCAACAAAAAGACCAGAAATTTCAGACTAATAAATTCTTCTTCGCGCTCTTTGCGCCTTCGTGGTTTATACAATAATATTCTTCTGCCTGAAATTTTGTTAACTAAAGGGAACTTGGGAATTATGGCGCGTCTGGCACTGCTGAGTGTATCTAATAAAACTGGTTTAATAGACCTTGCCCGCAGCTTGGTAGAAGAATTTAGCTTTGATTTAATTAGCAGTGGAGGAACTGCCAAAGCCCTGAAAGATGCAGGACTACCAGTAACCAAAGTTGCAGATTACACAGGTTCGCCCGAAATTTTAGGGGGTAGAGTCAAAACTTTGCATCCCCGAATTCATGGTGGCATTTTAGCGCGAAAGGATATGCCCCAAGATTTAACAGATTTGGCAGATAACCAAATTCGTCCAATTGATTTAGTGGTGGTAAATCTTTATCCTTTTGAAGAAACCATTGCCAAACCTGGTGTAACCTTAGCAGAAGCAGTTGAGCAAATTGATATCGGCGGTCCTGCGATGCTGAGGGCAGCATCAAAAAACTTTGCCCATCTCACAGTATTGTGCGAACCTGCCCAATATAACGATTATTTGCACCAATTGCGGCAAAATAACGGCGAAGCATCTTTGGAATTTCGCCAAAAATGTGCTTTAAAAGGATTTTTGCATACTTCCAGCTACGACAGCGCGATCGCATCTTACCTCAGCAACCAATCTCCTGAAAAATTCACTCTTTCGGGGACACAATTACAATCTCTGCGCTACGGCGAAAATCCCCATCAACCCGCCACCTGGTATCAAACAGGAAATACTCCCACAGGATGGACAGCCGCAACCAAACTTCAAGGCAAAGAACTCAGTTACAATAACTTAGTTGATTTAGAAGCCGCCAGACAGATAATTGCCGAATTCACCGATACACCAGCCGCAACTATCATCAAACATACCAACCCCTGCGGCACAGCTTTAGGAAATACTCTCCACGAAGCATATACCAAAGCATTCAACGCCGATTCTGTTTCCGCGTTTGGTGGCATTGTAGCCCTCAACCGTCCCATTGATGCAGCCACAGCTGGCGAATTAACCAAAACCTTTTTAGAATGTGTCGTCGCACCAAGTTGCGAACCTCTAGCCCAAGAAATTCTCGCAGCAAAATCCAAAGTCCGGATTTTGATTTTACCAGATTTGAGCAGCGGACCCAAAGAAACAGTAAAAGCGATCGCTGGTGGTTTTCTTGTCCAAGCTGCCGATGATATGATTGCTGAAACCAGTAAATGGCAACTTGTCACCGAACGTCAACCCACTCCCACAGAATTAGAAGAATTGCTATTTGCTTGGAAAGTCTGCAAACACGTCAAGTCTAACGCCATTGTCATTACAAGCGATCGCACAACATTGGGTGTAGGCGCAGGTCAAATGAACCGCGTCGGTTCAGTTAAAATTGCCTTAGAACAAGCACAAGACAAAGCCAAAGGCGCAATACTCGCCAGCGACGGATTTTTCCCCTTCGATGACTCAGTTCAAACAGCCGCAGCTGCGGGAATTACTGCCATTGTCCAACCGGGGGGAAGCCTGCGCGATCAGGATTCCATCAAGGCTGCAAACGAATTGGGTTTAGTCATGGTGTTGACCGGCATACGTCACTTTTTGCATTAACTTCTATAAAGGAGTATAGTGCAGTTACTAAACTGTCACCTGCTATACTTGTCCCTTCAGAAAAGCAGTGATATCTTATAGTTGTGTGTGAGGAGCAAGTTAATTAAAAAAGCGCCAGAGGTGGAAACACGGCAACACTCTCGGGCGCTTTTTTTAATTGCAGTCAGAGTATGTGCCAGTTGAGAAAGTGTCACTTAGTATACTTGCCCTTTCAGAAAAGCAGTGATATCTTATAGTAGTGTGTGAGGAGCAAGTTGAAAACTAAAAAGCGTCTGGGGTGGAAACACGGTCACACTCCCAGGCGCTTTTTAATGTTTAATTATTTTGTTGGTTGTTGGTTGTTGGTGAACCAGCGCTGCGGGAGGGTTTCCCTCCGCAGGCGACTGGTGTTAGCGTAGCGGTAGCGAGGAACGAGCGTCACCCCGGAGGGGTTGTTGGTTGGTCAGACTCTTCACGGTAAGTTTTAAAATCTTTTGGATTAACAGCGAGGATTTAGAATCCAAAATAGGTATAATTTTCCCTATTTTTGCAGGGATTGCGTAGCATATAATACCATCCAGAACCTTAACGAATTAGCCTAGGGTCGTCAAAGCCATCTGGGTAATCAGAGAAATTTTAGTCGTCTTGGAGGCGAATTTTCACATCACGACAACTCCCCTCGATTTCAATGGTGATAGTCCAAGCGATCGCTTGGTGTTTGCAGCAGTATATCTCTAATAAAACGCCGCTTTTCGTCTACGCTTGGTTGTCTATCTCTGGGAAAGCAACGCACTTTCACCACTGAAGAATTATCATTAGGATTATCCAGCAGATAGGGAATAATTTGAGAATTCTGAATTGTGCGAGAAGGTTTTTCTGGTTATGGAGTTTCGGCGTTAGCAAAAGGTATTGCAGATATAAATAGAATTGTACTGAAAGCAATAATTATTGCTGAAAGTGAGTTTTTCATAATTTATTCTCAACTAAATAAATTCAAATTTGGCGTCATTCTCAAAAAGTATGCACACCACCTATAAATCAATTTTCACAATGTAGAGACGCACTAAGCGCGTCTCTACAACAGGCAAATTATTTTATCTGAATTGTATTGGTTTAACTTGTCCCCCCACACCCGTCGCCCCCACACCCCACAGCCGTCTCCTGTAAACCTAACCGATTAATTTCTGCCAACTTAACGGTCCAATAATTCCATCAGCTAGTAAATTATTTTGCCTTTGAAATCTCTTAATCGCCGCCTCTGTCTGCGGACCGTAAACACCATCAATTTCCACGCCGATACGATATTGCAAGTATCTGACAACGGGACCGCCAGCGTGGTTTGGTCTGATGATTCTTTTAGCTAAAATCAGATTAATTGCCTTCCATGTAGTTTCTGCGACAATTCCAGTTTTTTGAATCCTTACAATTCCTTGAAACTTTTCTATAGCAGATTTAGTTTCTGTATCATTTGTGTTATCTTCAAGCAATACTTTACCATTTTTATCTGTTATTTTTAATCGATTTAAAGCTTTTTGCAGCCTCAGGATAGTAGTATCTAGATTCTGTTCCTCATCTGGAACAGCATTAACAGGTGTAACTGGCAATTGACCAGTTAAACCTTTAACGATCGCATTCGCCATTGCTTCAGGGTTAAACAGATTCATGTCTTTTTGCGAATCGATAAAACAACCTTCTATAAGAATCGACGGCATATCGGTATTTCTCAAAACAAATAAATGAGAACCGCTTTTAATGCCGCGATTAAAAAAGCCTAATTTAACAATTTCATCTAATACAGGTTTAGTAATTTTTCTGCCTGCTTCGCTAACTGCATATATTTCTGTCCCATTTGCTCGTTGGTTAAAGGCATTAAAATGAATAGACACATAAACATCAAGTTTGGTAACGTTAGCTTTAGCGCACCTTTTTGAAAGCGAATCGCGTACTGTACTGGCTTTTTCTGGTTTACATTCTATTACTTCATGCCCGAAAGCTTTTAACTTACTGATAACTTTATTTCCTACATCTAAAGTTAAATTATCCTCGAATCTAATTCCTCTAGCACCCGTGTCTGGAGGAATTAGATTCGATATCAATTCCAAATATCATTTTTTGTTTCTCAATTGATTTTCACCATAGTTTTAAACCATTAAAACTGTTGGTATCAAGCTCGTTTAATTACTTAATTTAAGTGTATTTTTCTAAGAAATTATTGCTGATTTCAGTACTCTTATTTAAGAGAAATTACTTATTACCTGTTCAGTCGGCTCGATAACATAAGTATTAATACGAACTTAGTAGCAAGATTTTCTCTGAGAGATTTCTTACACTGAGTACTTAATGTCATAAAAACAACCAATTAAGATAATTCATCAAGATTGGGAATACACCAGTATTTTTTGAACAAAGTTAAAATACACCGATTGCAGCCAGTGTCTGGTACAATATGCAGCCTCTGGATAACCACACCAACAGCAGCACACAGCGATGACAAATCTACCGAGTTCGATGGCTGACCGGAAAACGCCTCCAGATGTAAGTGCTTTGAGGCGCGAAAACCAATTACAGACCCTACCCTTGGTATTGCTGTTAACCTGACAAAAGTGGGAATTCCCCGACATCGCCTGGTAACAATTGGCGACTCGGTTACGCAGGGTTTTCAAAGTGGAGCAATTTTTAAGACAGAACAATCTTATCCAGCAATTATCGCTGTTGAATTGGGTTGGAGAGAATTTCGTTTTCCCATTTATGACAGACCAGAAGACGGCATTCATCCCACAACTATAAGCTATGGCATTATTGCTCAGGAAGTTATTAAGATTATGCAATTGGCGGGAGTGAAATTTTATCAGAATGATGGTAAAACAGAGCGTACAGGGGAAATTAAAGTTGATTTTCAGCGTTTAATTGCTGCGGATACCCTAATTTCACGAACACCGCCAAATGTTGGCAATATTCTGGAATTAGTTGGTGGATTTGATAAGAATTTTAATGTCTTGAGTGGGATGTTAAAAAGGAATTATTAATGAGAGTTATCAGTTATGAGTTATGAGTTATGAGTTATGAGTTATGAATTACTAACTTTTAACTTCTCATCCCTAACTCCTCACCATCAAAGTGTAGGGTGCGCTATAGCGAAGCCGCAGGGCATCTTACATACAAACGAACATTTTTGAACGTTAATCGGCTTTGTAATTTAAGCTGAATGTAGGAGTGTGAATTTATTACTAGTACATGATGGCGGAAATAACTAGTACAAGAAGGCAGAAAGAAAGAAAGTTTGTTTCATAAGCTTTTTAACCTTTTTCAACTGGATAGTTATTTCCGCCACGCTGCACTACACAGTTAAAAACAGACAAAAAAGTTGATTTTATGACCAATATTACAGCCTTCTGCCCTCTGCCTTCTTACACTAGCGCCAAAAGACGAAAATACCACAAATTGGCTGACAGGAGAATAAATTTCAGCAGCCTTGACAAAACCTGAGCGAAAATACAATAAGAAATGTAAAACATTCAGAAAGCTTTAGTAGCTTAAAGACATGAAACGCATCGTCTTAGTAGCAGGGTTTGAGTCCTTCAACGCTGACTTGTACCGGAAAGCGGCGAAGAAAGCGACCTCTCACTGTCCGGAGTTGGATATAAGGGTGTTTAGCGATCGCGATATTAGCACCAAGGGTGAGGTGGTGGAAGAGGCACTCCAAGGGGCGGATGTATTTTTTGGCAGTTTGCTATTTGATTATGACCAGGTTTTGTGGTTGCGCGATCGCGTTTCCCAAATTCCCATCCGCTTAGTGTTCGAGTCAGCATTGGAATTGATGAGTTTAACTAAGTTAGGCGCATTTGCTATTGGCGACAAACCCAAAGGAATGCCCAAACCAGTTAAATTTATCCTTGATAAATTCAGCAACGGAAAAGAAGAAGACAAACTTGCAGGTTACATCAGCTTCTTAAAAATTGGTCCCAAACTTCTCAAATTCGTGCCAGTGCAAAAAGTGCAAGACTTACGCAACTGGCTAATTATCTACGGTTATTGGAACGCTGGCGGATCAGAAAACGTTGCCGCATTATTTTGGACACTAGCAGAAAAATATTTAGATTTAAAAATAGGTGAAATTCCCCCACCAATTGAAACCCCAAATATGGGATTACTTCATCCCGATTATCCAGGTTTCTTTGAATCACCTAAAGCCTATCTGGAATGGTATCAACAAAAATTCCAAATTACCAATTCTGTTATTGGCATTTTACTTTATCGCAAACACGTCATTACCAAACAACCTTATATTCCCCAACTAATTCGCAAATTTGAAGAAGCTGGATTAATACCATTACCCATTTTTATCAACGGTGTAGAAGGTCATGTAGCGGTCAGAGATTGGATGACAACCGACTATGAAATCGCCCAAAGAAAACAAGGTAATATAGAAACACCTTCTCTTTCACCGTCAGCAGTGAAAGTTGATGCTATTGTTTCAACTATTGGTTTTCCCTTAGTTGGTGGTCCTGCTGGTTCAATGGAAGCAGGACGACAAATAGAAGTAGCAAAACGCATTCTCACTGCTAAAAACTTACCTTATATTGTTGCCGCACCGCTATTAATTCAAGATATTCATTCTTGGACGCGTCAAGGAATCGGCGGCTTGCAAAGTGTAGTTTTGTATGCTTTACCAGAATTAGATGGGGCAATTGATACAGTTCCCCTTGGCGGTTTGGTAGGAGAAAATATTTATTTAGTTCCCGAACGCGTACAGCGATTAATAGGCAGAATTAAAAACTGGATTGCGTTGCGGCAAAAACCTATAAATGAACGCAAAATTGCCATTATTTTATATGGCTTTCCCCCTGGTTATGGTGCAGTTGGAACAGCTGCTTTATTAAATGTACCGCGCAGTCTTCTTAAATTACTTCACGCACTTAAAAACCAAGGTTACACCGTTGGAGATTTGCCAGAAGATGGCGAAGAATTAATTCGCCGCGTCAAAGATGCGGATGAAGAAATGGAAAGATGGAAAGAAGGGGAGAATTTGCCCGATTCACTAAATACTGTGAATGCACGAAAATTAGAAAAATGGTTGGGATATCTCCGCACATCCCGCATAGAAAAACAATGGAAATCTCTTACAGGAAGTGGTATTAAAACCTATGGCGATGAATTTCATATTGGCGGTATTGAGTTAGGAAATGTGTGGATAGGCGTACAACCACCATTGGGAATACAAGGTGACCCCATGCGGTTAATGTTTGAACGCGATTTAACACCACATCCCCAATACGCCGCTTTCTACAAATGGCTGCAAAATGAATTTCAAGCTGATGCTATAGTTCATTTTGGTATGCACGGCACTGTAGAATGGTTGCCCGGTTCACCGCTGGGTAATACGGGTTATTCTTGGTCTGATATTTTGTTAGGAGATTTGCCCAATCTATATATATATGCGGCAAATAATCCTTCCGAATCAATTTTGGCGAAACGTCGCGGTTATGGTGTTTTAATTTCTCACAATGTACCGCCTTACGGTCGTGCTGGTTTATATAAAGAATTGGTGGCGTTGCGAGATTTAATATCAGAGTATCGAGAAGACCCAGAAAAGAATTATGCTTTAAAAGAAGCGATTTGTAAAAAGATTGTAGACACGGGTTTAGATGCAGATTGTCCCTTTGATGATGCGAAAAAATTGGGGATTAGTTTTACTCCAGAGAATGTCAGAATGTTTAGCGCCCATGCTTTTAATGATTATTTGGTGAAGTTGTATGAATATTTGCAAGTTTTAGAAAATCGTCTTTTTTCTTCTGGGTTGCATGTGTTGGGTGAAGCGCCGAATGAGGAGGAGATGGAATCTTATTTGTCAGCTTATTTTGGAAATGAACCACAAAGGCGCGAAGGACGCGAAGAAGAAGAGGAGAGAGAAATTAGAAATTTGTTAATGCAAACTACGGATGAATTAACAAATTTGTTGCGTGGGTTAAATGGGGAGTATATTCCGCCTGCGCCTGGTGGTGATTTGTTGCGAGATGGTCCTGGTGTGTTACCTACGGGTAGGAATATTCATGCTTTAGATCCCTATAGAATGCCTTCACCTGCGGCGTATGAAAGGGGTAAAGAAATTGCCCAAAAAATTATCGCCCAGCATTTGCAAGAATATGGGAAATATCCGGAAACTGTGGCGGTGATGTTGTGGGGTTTGGATGCAATTAAAACTAAGGGTGAATCTCTGGGAATTCTTTTAGAATTGGTGGGTGCGGAACCTGTTAAAGAGGGTACGGGGCGCATTGTGCGTTATGAATTAAAACCTTTGACAGATGTTGGACATCCTCGCATTGATGTGTTGGGGAATTTATCTGGAATTTTCCGCGATAGTTTTGTAAATATCATTGAATTGTTGGATGATTTGTTTCAACGGGCGGCTGATGCTGATGAACCGGAAGACCAAAATTTTATTAGAAAACACGCTTTAAGTTTGAAAGCACAAGGTATTGAAAATGTCTCTGCTAGATTATTTTCTAATCCCGCAGGTGATTTTGGTTCGTTAGTAAATGATAGGGTTGTTGATGGTAATTGGGACTCTGGTGAAGAATTGGGGAATACTTGGCAAAGTCGCAATGTTTTCAGTTATGGAAGACAAGATAAAGGTCAAGCGCGTCCGGAAGTTCTAAATCAATTGTTGAAAACTAGTGACAGGATTGTCCAAGAAATCGATTCGGTAGAATATGGTTTAACGGATATTCAAGAATATTATGCCAATACTGGCGGTTTGAAAAAAGCCGCAGAGAAACAAGGTGGTAAAAAGGTGACAACCAGCTTTGTGGAAAGTTTTTCTAAAGACACGACACCCCGCAATTTAGATGATTTGCTGCGGATGGAATATCGCACCAAATTGGTGAATCCAAAATGGGCGGAGGCGATGGCGAGTCAAGGTAGTGGTGGTGCGTTTGAAATTTCCCAACGCATGACGGCGTTAATTGGTTGGGGTGGTACTGCTGATTTTACTGATGATTGGGTATATGACCAAGCAGCGGATACTTATGCTTTAGATGCAGACATGGCGGAAAAATTGCGAAAGTCAAATCCTGAAGCTTTTCGTAATATTGTCAGCAGAATGTTAGAGGCGCATGGGCGAGGTTTTTGGCAACCTAGTGAGGAGAAGTTGCAAAAGTTGCGCGAATTGTATGAATTGACAGATGAAGAATTGGAAGGCGTTACAGTTTAGTAAATAGGTACTCAGAAACCGGGTTTCTCCTGCGAAACCCGGTTTCTCTTATTTTATTTTAAATAAGCGATCGCCTAATGAGCGTCCTAATTACTATCCTAATTTCCGTATTATTACCAGAGTAAAAACGTTTACAAGTAAAATATGCTATTGTATAAGATTTCAGAAAATACCCCAGCCATAAAATTTTTGGCAATGGGAAGTTTAAAAATTTGAAAGAAACTGCAAAAAGAATAGTAAACAATGCAAACCAAATCTTTGAAAATAGCGAGTTTGTGTGCGACATTAATTGGTTCTCAATTAATATTTGGTTCAAGCCATGCGGGTACTCCAAATGTTTCTTCTTTAGTTGGTGAGTGGAGTCAAAAAGGACTGTGCAATAAAGTTCGCTATGTATATACCTTTAATGGTAAATATATGACGCTGGAAAAAAAGGCAGGAAAATGGAAGACTACATATCAAGGTATATACGTCTATACTCCAGGACAATTAGTGATAGCAGATGGTCCAAATATGGGTGGAGTTACTGCAAAAATTGACGAGTTGAATCGCAACGCTTTTCGAGGTGAATGGTTAACTAGTGCCGAAAATGATAATCTAGATTCTAAAGAACGAAAAGATGAGCCATTCAACTATGTAAAGTGCGGAAAACGTTAAAAAATAGTTGGTTGTTGGTGAAGGGGCGCCCTGGGTCGGGAAACCCTCCCGCAGTACTGGTTCACCATCAACCATGAACCATCACTCCAGTTAATATTATCTATTATCAATCTGCGCCCGTTGCAAACTTCCAGAAAAGTCAACATATACACTTTTCCACTCAGTAAAAACATCTAATGCTGTGGTTCCCGCCTCGCGGTGTCCGTTACCTGTTTGTTTGACACCACCAAAAGGTAAGTGTACTTCTGCACCGATAGTCGGACCATTGATGTATGTAATACCCGCTTCGATGTCGCGCATGGCAGCAAAAGCGCGGTTGATATCGCGGGTGTAAACTGAGGAAGAAAGACCGTAATTAGTATCGTTGAGAATAGCGATCGCTTCTTCAAAAGTGCTAACTTCAATTAATGCTACCACTGGTCCAAATATCTCTTCACGGGCTACTCGCATTTGGGGGGTGACATTATCAAGAATGGTGGGTTGAAAGAAATTACCGTTTTTGAGTTCGCCTTCGTTAACAATTTTCCCGCCAATTAACACTTTTGCGCCTTCCTCCCGCGCAATATCCAAATACATATTTACCCGTTGAAGTTGTCTAGAATTAATTATCGGTCCAATTTCTGTATCGGGGTCATTACCAGCACCTAAGCGTAATTTACTGCTACGTTCTTTCAACATGGCGGTAAATTTATCTTTGATGTCGCGATGCAAAATTAGGCGACTGGTAGCCGTACATCGCTGTCCGGTTGTACCAAATGCACCCCAAACTGCACCATCAAGAGCAAGTTCTAAATCTGCATCTTCCATCACTATTTGGGCATTTTTTCCGCCCATTTCCAAACACACTCTTTTGTGAGTGCGTCCACAAGTCGCACCGACAAAAGCGCCAGTTTCAGAAGAACCAGTAAAGGAAACTAAGTCAATATTGGGATGTTCAACTAAAGCTTTCCCCGCTTCTTCTCCAACTCCATGCACTAAGTTAATTACTCCCGGTGGTAAACCTGCTTCGGCAAAAATCTCGATTAATTTAGTTGCACAAGCAGGGGTATCTTCTGCCGGTTTAAGAATAACAGTATTGCCACAAACTAAAGCCGGCATAGCTTTCCAGCAAGGAATGGCGACAGGAAAATTCCAAGGAGTAATTAAAGCGCAAACTCCGATAGGTACGCGCACTGTCATCGCGAATTTGTTGGGCATTTCTGAAGGTGTAGTTTGCCCAAACATTCGCCTTCCTTCACCAGCACTGTAAAAAGCACAGTCAATACCTTCTTGCACATCTCCCCGCGCCTCTGTCAGGGGTTTACCCATTTCTCGACTTATCAACTGTGCGAGTTCTTCTTTGTATTGAAGCAATAATTCCCCGACTCTAAAAATATATTCTGCTCTGGCTGGGGCGGGAACTTTTCGCCAACTTTTGTAAGCTTTGCGTGCAGCGGCTACCGCTTTATCTACATCATCTGTTGCGGAACGGGGAAAAGTGGCTACGACTTCGCTATTGTTAGCAGGGTTGCGACTTTCCAGGGTAACTTCCCCTGTCGCATTCAACCATTGACCGTCGATGTAATTGCGGCAAGTTAGGGGAGTAGTCATAATTCCAGACAAGATGCACGCTCAAGGTTTGTATTAGTTTCGCTTGCTTTCTAGGTTAGCGTCAAGTCAACGCAAGAGGGACAAAGGGAAAAGGGCATTCGTGAAAAAAGTTTCATATTTTCCCTTGGACTCTTTCCCCTTTCCCCGTCCTCACCCGGTAATTTTGGGTTACCAGACCACTAGGTTAGCGTCAAGTCAAAAAGGTTTGCGGAGTGATTGTGGTTATAAGTAACTAATTCAGGAATCGAGTTAATTGTGCTTGTAGATTAATTATATGCGAAAAGTGCATAGATTGATTTTTATTACAGTGCCAATCGAATTTAGGAGGAAGAAAGAGAGAAAAATAAGCACAGCATTCTATTCAACAATAAATGGCGTTTTTGGTATCAAACCAGAACTTAACGTGCAATAACACTCAATTTATCATTCTCAAAGGAGAATCTGTATGTACTATTACCATCCGTTTGAATTAGAACTGTATAAACTACAAGCCCTCGTTGCCCAGGTTCAACAAGTTAAAAATCAGGATGTGCAAGAAGTTTCCGACCTTGTAATCAATACTAAAGCTATTGATAAAAAAGGTGATAGGAAAATCTCTACTCAAGCTGTTGGTGAAGAAGGCGGTCACCAAGTCACCACTCAAGCTGTTGGTGAAGAAGGTGGTAACCAAGTCACCACTCAAATGGTTGGTGAAGAAGGCGGTAATCAAGTTACCACTCAATTTGTCGGTGAAGAAGGCGGACAAAATGTCACTTCCCTAGCTTTTGGTGAAGAGGGAGGTAACCAAGTCACTACTCACGCCGTTGGTGAAGAAGGCGGTCAAGATGTCACTACTCAAGCCTTGTGTGAAGAGGGAGGTTGTTAGCAACCCTGATATTAAAAAAAGGATGAAGTATGAAGGATGAACGATGAAGTTTAATTGCTTCATTCTCGGATTTAAACTTTAAAATATAAACAGTGCTGCTAATTTTATACTTCATCTTTTACACTTCAGGTTTTGGGTGACTGCAAGCCGTTAACTTATTAATAAATTATTTATCAAATTATGAACATTTTAATTTTGGGTGATTCTTCAGATGCTCATGCAGCGCATCTATATAATGTTGTCACACAAGCAGGCGCAACAGTAAATTATCTTAATACTCGGATGTTTCCTACTCAGTTGCGAATGTCTTGGGAACCAAACACCCAAATGGGAACTCTCAAGTTATCTCCAGACCATAAATTAAAATTTAAAGATATTCATAGCGTTTTTTGGCGTAGTTTTGCTGGCGTTAACGTTCTCCCTTTAGAAGATGCACATCAGCAAACGATAGCTTTTAATGATTCGATGAGTGCGCTGAGAACTTTGATGAAAGCTTGTCCGGCTCGTTGGATTAATTCTTGGCAGGCATACGATTTTCATAAAGAAAAACCTTTACAACTTCGTCAAGTTCAACTTATAGGAGTTCAAATTCCTCAAACCTTAATTACTAACGATCCAGAACAAGTAATTAGGTTTGCCAAATCTCACGAAAAAGTCATTTTTAAACCAGTTTATGGAGGTGCCCATACCCAAATCTTAACTGAATCTCTTTTAGAACCTCAGCGATTGGATTTAGCTTTGAATCTTTCTCCTGTCACACTGCAAGAGTATATAGGTGGTACTAATATTCGCAGTTATGTTATTGGGAATTCGGTTTATTCTGCGGAGATTCGCAGTAACTTTTTAGATTTCCGAGAAGATGTAAAAGCTGAGTTGATTCCGGTGGAGTTACCGCAACATATTCAACAGCAATGTAAAGATATTGCCAAAGCACTTTATCTTGAATGGACGGCGATTGATTGGCGTCAAAATCCTGCGGGTGAATATGTATTTTTGGAAGCAAATCCTAGTCCAATGTTTCTGCATTTTGAGCGCCAAACTGGTTTTCCTATTACTCAGGAATTAATTAAGTTATTGATGAGCTAATTGGTTGATAATTAATTTTTGTAGGGTGCGTTAGCGCGGAAAGTACAGCACCGAGTTCGTTACTTGACATCTTGCACCATCGGAATATAAGTAAATAAATATACTAAATATATGCGGGTTTTCCGCGTTCGACTACATCCGTCTGGGACTTCTAGTCCCAGTCTAATAGCGTAAGTCCTCTGGAAGAGGACTGAAAAAGAAAATGCTACGTAGTAAAAAGTATGACTTCGTATTAGGTGATTCGTGGTTTATGCGTAAAGGTGCAAGATATAAGTTACCGTACTCTCGGATAATACTATTTCTTTAAATGTTTGAAACATATAGATCCCACGCCAGTCCGCTACTGTCGGGAGACCATGCACGGCAGTCGCTCATGGGGAGCCACTGCGGTCTTGGGGTCTCCCCAAGTGGAGCAAGTGGCGTGGAAACCCCCCCTTGGCCGCGCTGCCTCACCACTTTGGCTGGCTCCCCAACCCACGCCACATGCGCGGCTGCCGGGGAACCCGTAAGGGCGCAGTGGCTCCCCTTTCCAAGGGGGGCACAGCGACTCTGATATGTTGCAACGGTTTTATTGAATTAGTATCCGGCAAATTGAAAGTCTCAGAATCCCGGTTTTTTTAAGAAACCGGGATTCTCGTTTCTCGCAAATGGTTTAGGGCTGTTATGTTAGAAGGCTCCAGCGAAAAAGGATACAAAACAAGCACAATTTAAGAAAAATGTAATCACCACTCCGATGAGTACTCCCTTGAAAATTTCCGGTTGCTGTATCAATTTTAATATGCCAAGTATTGGAACGACATATATTATTTGAAATATGCTAATAAAAGGAAATGCAATAAATAAAATCTGCTCGTAAAGATTCATTCTATAGCCATCGTGGCGAATTAAATTTCCTGTAAAAATCGGGTATGCAATGGAAATTACAATTAGGTTCAAAACAAGTATTAATACAATGCCAGTTAGTAAACCCAGCACTTCGTTTCTTCTTGACATAAATTGATTTCAATAAATAGCAACACAAAATTATGGCACTAATGCCAATACGCTAACAGGAGAACCAGAACCACCTCGCAACCTTAAAATGCCAATGACAAGAGTAGTCCCTAATGGTGGTAATTGATGCAAGTTGGTCAAATTCTCTAATACAATGCGCGGTTTTTCTAATACCAAGCTGTTGGTGGCAAAAGTTGTGTCTTGCCCGGAATCGACGCCGTGAGTATCAATTCCTACACCTGCGATTTGACGCTCATTAAGCAGGAATTGGGTAGCATCGCTGCCAAATCCAGGAAAATGCAGGTTTCCTTCAGCATCTTTGTTAAAAAATGCCTTTTTATCAAACCATTTCTCTTGCCAGCCTGTATTAAGTAGCACCACTGAACCGACAGGAATTTGACCGTATTTTTCTTCCCAAGCTAGAATATCAGCCACAGTGAGGACATAATCGGGATTTACTGCTGCTTGATCGCAGATATCTATAACTACGGCAGGTACAATTAATGACTCGGCTGGATATTGGTCAATTCCTACACCATCACGGTGAAAGCTGTTAGGGGCGTTGATGTGGGTGGCGCTGTGTTCCCCCATTGAGAAACGCCGCAAATAATAGCCATGTTTTTCCAGTTCCGCCACTGTTTCAAATTCTACAGGAGGGTCGCCTTGCCACTGAGGGATATCAGGGTCAATTATGTGACTTAGGTGGATGACGCGATTTTGGATTTTGGATGAAAGGATTTTGGATTGAGTAGTGACTAGAGAATTTATCTTGTGGGGTGGGGTCGTATTGCCCACCCTACAAGAATTATCTTGATATTGTGAAGGCGATCGCACTAATTTTTCCAGTGTTGCCTCCATAACTGCGCTAGTTTGCCCGGTGACGGTAAATACCAACGCTTCACGGTATACCCGCTGTGCCGGATGATGCATATAATTAGCAGCCCCACTAGAAACCGTAATTGCTGCATGAGCGATTCTTGTGGCTAAATCAATCGCCCAACCCCGCAATTCCAACTTTTGTGCCAATTCTCCCCGTGTCTTCTGCGCCTCCCTGATGGCTGTACGACAGATGGTAAATTCTTCCTGGAGAGATTCAAAAGTTTTATTAATAAAAGGCAAAGATTTACTCTGTGACGCTGCCTCTATAATATCTAAACCAGCCAAAGCGCATCCTATAGCTAAAAAAGTGGCACGCAAAACGTTATTTTTATCATTTTCGTGAATCCAACCAGCAGGTTTAATAGAAACTACACGCTCTTGAGGTAAAAACCAATAAGTTAAAGTGGCAGTTACCGTATTAGTTGATGTCATTGCAGCCAATTGGGCTGGGGGACTAAAAGTAACACTCCCTCCCAAATCCTGAAAACTGCATTCTTCTCTTCTTTCTCTGCGCTCTCTGCGCCTCTGCGGTTCATTAAATTCATCTTGATGCGTTTCCACAAAAGGCACGATACCGAAAACAGCACGACCATCAGGTAATCTAGCCGCGACAATAAACTCTGAAAATAAACCCCATCCCGTTATCCAAGGAACAACCCCGTCCAATTGATATCCCCCTGCGACAGGTACGGCTAAAGTTAACGCTTCGCCTTGACGCCGTAACTGGGAAAAACCAACGCCGAGTAAAACTTGACCATTACCCATGCGGGGAAGATATTCCTGTTGCAAAGAAGAGTTACTACTCGCAAGCAACATCCCCGCAGCGCTTTGGTGTTGAGTTTGCAAAAAAGCTAAAGCACCGGAATATCTGGCTGCTAGTTCTTGAAAGTTGCCAAAAGTCTCTTCGCTAACTTCTTGTCCACCCCAGCGGCGCGGAACTCGTAACGCTAGTAAATTTAACTTCCCAAGACCTTGCAGGGCATGAAATAACGCCTCTGGGTTGCAGTCTATTTCATTGGCTTTAGGTGCAACTTCGGTGAGGAAGTAGGATTTGGCAGTTTCTAGGAGAGAGCAATCCATAAGCTTTGACTAAGTGATATTTCTATTGAAGCGCGATCGCGCTTCCTCAATTTCACTGCCTTTACTCAGCACTCTCAAATAGATAATCCCCCCAAACCTTATAAATATAAGCTTTGAGGGGTTCAAATGTTGCAGCAAAAAGTGAATTAGTTTCAGTTAACAGCCACCACGTTAAGGTCTAAATAAGGTCTGGTTAAATTTACGTAAAGCTATTTACACTCGCCTCATGTTTATTACTTCGGCGAGATGGTATTTATTAATATAATTTTTTATCCAAAATACGTATAATTACGTATTTTTATGCCTTGATAGACGTTATTGGTTAGATTACGCAGATACAAAAGATACAATCCCAGCATCAATGTAAAATGTATTATTTCTACATTTTGCCTGAGGCTACGATACTATCACGCGAGCATTTAGGGACGTCTGAGGGTGTTGACCCCACGTTTGTCTGAGAGACAAGGGAGAGGGGGGAGAAGTTTTTTCAATAATTCCTCCACGCCCGTCGCCCCACACCCGTCCTCCACACCCGTCGCCCTTGTCCTTCTTCCCTTGTTCTAAAACAATTGCTGACGTAACGGAATGGTGATTATAAATTCGGCTCCCTGTCCGGGTTCGGAAATACATTGCAATTTTCCCCGGTGTTTTTCTACAACAATTTGGTAACTAATTGATAAGCCCATACCTGTACCTTTACCTACGGGTTTTGTGGTGAAGAAGGGGTCAAATAGCCGTTGCTGTAATTCTTCTGTGATTCCACGACCATTGTCAGCTATGTGGATTGCGACGGTATTACCTTGAATTTCGGTGTGAATGCAAATTTGCGGATTGTTGGTGGTTAGTTGTTGATTGTTGGTTGTTGTGTCATTGACTAATGACTCTTCCAAAGAGTCGATCGCATTTGTCAGCAAATTCATAAATACCTGATTGAGTTGTCCGGCGTAACACTCTACTAGTGGTAGGTTGTCGTACTTTTTAATTACCTGAATTTTGGGATGTTCTGGTGTGGCTCTGAGTCTTTGCTGCAGTAGCATTAAGGTGTTATCGATGCCTTCATGAATATCAACAAGTTTCATGTCGGCTTCGTCAAGGCGGGAAAAGTTGCGTAAAGATAAAACTATCTTACTGATGCGATCGGCTCCCATTCTCATCGAATTTAGGAGTTTGGGTAAATCTTCGCTGATAAAGTCTAAATCAATTGCCTTGATTTTTGCTTGGATCTCTGGTGAAGATTGGGCGCAGTGTTGCTGGCAAAGTTTTACCAAATCTAGCAATTCTTCGGTATATTCGCTGGCGTGGGTAAGATTGCCATAGATGAAACTGACGGGGTTGTTGATTTCGTGGGCGATACCTGCTACTAATTGTCCCAAACTTGACATTTTTTCGGTTTGAATTAGTTGGGCTTGGGTAGAAGCAAGTTTGTGTAAAGCTTTTTGGAGTTGCTGTGCTTTGTCTTGGGCGATTTGGGCTGCTGTGCGACTTTGTTTGTAAAGTTCTGCTTGGTCAATGGCGATCGCTAATTGATCTGCAACTGCTAGTAGCAATTCTACTTCACTATCAAGCCACGGTCGCGAACTAGTAGAGTGAGTGCAAGTTAATGCACCAATTTCACCAGATTGAGTATGAATTGGTAGTGCTAATAAAGCCATGTTGTCCAATGACAGCAAGAATTCCCGCGCTACTAAATCGGACATGGTTTGGACATCATCTACTCGAATAATTTTTTTATTTAAAATCTTTTTCGGTATTGACCCAATTGCTGCATTATTAATTTGCATACCAATAAAGGTCGGTAAATCGGGATTCTTTGCTTCTTGGACAACTTCCCAATAAGGTGGTTTACCATCCAATCGATACCAAAGAAAATAACAGCGATCCATTTGCATTAAGTTGCGGATTTCACTTACAGCAGTTTTGAGGATGGTATTAATATCTAAAGAAGCTCGAATCTGACTGGCAATACGATTGTGCAGTGTTTCTTTGGCAGCAAGTGTTCTAAATCTTACTTCTGATTGCCGCAATGCGTTTTCTGTACGCTGGCGCAAAAGTTCTGCTGTGGCTCGGGCGGCAAAGATACTGGTAATAGCTTTGGCGCGTTCTTCTTGCAATATCGGTTTGGTATCCAATACGGCAATGTGACCGATCGCATTCCCAAAGTTATCTATTAATGAGGCTCCTAAGTAACTTTCTGCCTGCATGGTAACTAAATCTTTATCTAAAGGAAATAGTTGCTGTAGGGCTGAAGGATAATAAGCTACTCCTTCTTTAAGGGAAATTTCGCAAGGAGTGTTAGCCAAATCATACTCAAATGTTTCTTCTAATTTGTCACCTGTCCAGTAAGCCAAAACTCTCGCCTTTGAATTTTCGCCTACTCTTTCTGCAACGATGGCGTAACGAACTTCTAGTGCCGTTGCTAAATGCCGCACAAGTGCTGAGAAAAATTCTTCGCCCGTGACTGAGGCTGTTCCCGCTACCAAAGCTTGCAGTGATTCTTCCGCGCGTTTGCGCTCGGTAATGTCGCGAGAAATACCGCGATATCCTAGTAAATTACCGAATGCATCAAAGAAAGGAACGCCGTTGGCTTCCATTACAACCAAGTGTCCGTCTTGATGGCGGTTCATGGTTTCAAAATTTTTTATCGGCTGTTTGGACTTCAATGTAGCCATCAAAATAGGTTCAACTCGCTTCGCTTCTTGTGGTGGCATCAAGACAGAGACAGGTTTGCCCAACACTTGTTCTGGCTCATACCCTAAAATGTCGCGAATTTTCGGACTGACGTAAGTAAAAACACCATCTACATCTATTTCCCACACGCCATCATTGGTGGTTTCTACTAAGTTGCGGAAACGCTCTTCGCTTTGTTTTAACGCCATTTCTGCTTGTTTGCGTTTGATGCCAATAGCAATTTCATCGGCGGCAAATTCTAGGGCGTTGAAAGTCGATTGGGCGATCGCTTTGCGGGAAAACATGGCTATTACCCCGACAATCTCGCCTTCAACTATTAGGGGATAGCCAGCAAAGGCGATTATACCTTCACGCTTTGCCCACTGTTGATCGCTGACTCCCGCATCGTCATGCACGCAGTTGGTGAGGTGGGGTTTGCACTCTTGGGCAATTAAACCAATTTTGAATTGACCGATGGGGACGCATTTGTGGGACTCGTTAATGTGGGTGTAAATTCCCGAACTAACTTGCAATTCTAGGATATTTTCTTGTTTGTTCAGCGTCCAAATGCGAGCAAACGCTGCATCGACATAACGAACTAAAGCGTCGGTGCAAGCCTGCATAATGCCTTTTAAGGTATCATTTTGTGTGAAAGCCGCGTCTACATGGGCGCGAAACGCTGTTAAACGCGCTCGTTCTTTCAGTACTGACTCTACCTGCTTGCGTTCGGTAATATCAGTACAGATGCCCATCAAACCGATTATTTCCCCCCTGGCGTCTTTGATTGCATCCGCACGTAAGGCGATGGGTATTAACTTACCGCTACGGCTTTTGAGCGTAATTTCACCATTCCAAGACCAACCATTTTTAATTAAGGCGAACACTATGTCCGCCTCTTGTCGATTGGCGTAAAGCTTTGTGGAACCGCCAATGGCGTTTAATTCTTCAGCGGTGTACCCCAACAAATCGATAAAAGCTGGGTTGTGGTAAATCGACTTACCTGTAGTATCTGCGATACTGATCGCATCCCTAGTACTTTCCATTGCTTTTCGCAAAAGTATTAACTCTTGTTCTGCGGCTTTGCGCTCGCTAATATCACGAGCTATACCAATTACACCTAAAATATTACCTTGGCGATCGCACCAAGGACTTCTCATTGTCAGGTGGGTTTTTTTAACTCCATTAAGTATAAAATCTTTCTCGACAGCGGCAGGAACACCTGTAGTAATAATTCTTTGGTCTACATCCTGCAATATTTGCACTATTTCCGGCGGGAATAAATCGCTATCTTCTTTACCAAGAAGTTCTGCGATCGGTTTTCCAAAAAAGTTGGCACAACTGGAGTTAACCATTACCCAGCGCCCTTGCAAATCCTTGGCAAAAATTAGGTCTGGCGTGCTGTCGATGACGGAATATAACAGACTATAGCTTTTTTGCAGCGTCTGTTCTGTCTGTTTGCATTCTGTAATATCATGACTGATACCCATACAATACAGAACATTACCGTTGTTATCTTTGACAGCAGATATATTGGATTTATGACATCTCCAACTACCATCTTTGTGTTTTGCATGATATTCAATTGAGTTAAGCTTTTCGCCTGTTTCAAATACTCTTTTTAATGCATCTAAACAATTGGGGAAATCATCTGGATGAACAAAGGGTGCAAATGCTTTTCCTATAACCTCGCCAGCCTCATATCCGATAATGTCAATGCAGTTAGGAGAAACATAAGCAAATACCCCTTCTTTTGTCAGGGAATAAATAATATCATTGGCGTTTTCTACAAGATTGCGAAACTTAATTTCGCTTTCTGCGAGTGCGGCTTCTGAGCGTTTGCGTTCCGTAATATCACGAGCAACGGCGTAAATTATTTTTTCTTTCAATTGTACGCGCGATCGCCACGAAAGCCACCGCCAAGAATTATCTTTACAACGATAACGATTTTCAAAATAAATCGTGCCAGCACCCTGTGTTAATTTCTGCACTTGGGCTAGGGTTGCTTCTCTGTCCTCTGGATGCACAAATTCAATAAATGGGAGGGCTTTAAGTTCTTCGGGAGTCCATCCTAGGGTTTCTTCCCAAGCGGGGTTGAGTTGCTGAAAGTAACCATCAAAGCCTGCGATGCAAAGCATATCCACAGACATTTCAAAAAACCGCTGTCGCTCTTGTTCGGCTTGTTTGTTAGCAGTGATATCCCGCGTTATAGAAATTACTTTATCTTGTTGCAAGGGCGAAATACAAGCAGTAAACCACCTTTCTGCTTCGCCGATAATCAAACTATATTCAAAATTTACACTTTGCCCAGTTGTATGGACAAGCTGAATTTTCTGCAAAAAAAAATCGGCTTGATTTGGGGGAAACACTTCATGCAGCGTCTTACCCATTATTTCCTCAGAAGGTTTGTACAACAGCGAGAGATTCGTCGGTACAATTTTCAGATAGCGTCCTTGAATATCAAGCACAAAAATTAAGTCGTTCATCGAGGCAAATAATGCTCGCAATTCTGCCTCGTTTTCCCGTAAAGCTTGTTCAGCCTTTTTTCTTTCAGCTATTTCCTTTTCCAGTTGCTGGAGAGCATTTTTTAATTTTGCTGTCTGCACCTGGTCATAAACTTTTGTCTCAGTAATATCCACACAATAGCCGATATAACCGATATAACTGCCATCTTTAGCAAAACGGGGCGCAGCTGTATCTAAAATCCAGCGATACTCCCCATCAGCACGACGCAGGCGATATTGTCTCTGAAAGCCTTGACGCACCGCCAAGGCTTTTAAATAAACATCCTGACACTGCTGTCTATCTTCTGGATGTACCCCATCAATCCAGGAAGTGCCTATTTCTTGTGCAAGTTCGCGCCCTCTAAATTCCAGCCAAATAGAATTAAAGTAGTAGCAAAGTGTGTTGCCTCCAGCCTTCCAGATCATCACAGGGGCTGTATCCGCTAGCAGGCGAACTAATTTTTCATTTTGCTGTATAACTCCCTCTATCAGCCGAATTTGGGGAATAGAGTCTTCATGCTTTTCATGCAACACTTTTACCTACCTATTTTATTTAAATTTAGCGATGGAGTCAATCTGACAAATATAGTTCTGTACTGTATAAAGAGAACTTTCGGAATTCTCATAAAGAACGCAAGTATCTAGCCTATTTGTGACTGCATTCTTACATATTTAGTAATACATTTCACTTGACTTCGGAACAGTATAATCACTGAAATTACAATTGCTTCATATTCCCCAAGGAAAATGGAACGCTTGTTTTGCAAGGAAGAGTAAGTAATCTTGAGGAAGAATTACAAATTATTTTATTGTTAATTCTTTATTTTTAAATTTGAGTATAAATAAAGGGAAAGTCTCAAAAAATCAGTATAATTTTTGCTGCAAATATTTTAATTATTTAAAAGCAATACACGTAGGGGCACAATATTATTGTGCCCCTACAAACGCTTGTATTATAGACAAGAATGCACTCATTCCCGACTCTAGGTGCGGCTATACAAACACGCGTCCGCCTAGCCCCAGACGCTATCTCTTGGGCGTTTGATTTCCCCTTTCCCCTTTCCCCTTCCCCTTTCCCCAAGTATTTTTTACACCACTCGCCGCCACGGTGCGAAAGCATTTTTGACGCCTAGCAAAGTCGGTGCTAAACCGGGATAGTGACGCTGCAGAATGGTTATTAAGGAGTTATTCTCAATCCAATCTAGACCGAATTGGGTATAAATCCTTGCTCTGTAGTCTTTGGTAAAAAAGCGATCGCTTTTCAACCTTCGCGAAGCCATTAAAATAAATACTCGAAAGGCTGTATCGCTAAACCCAAAGCCTTTTGGTATATCTTCGGCAAATAAACCCACCATCAAATCTACACTGTCAATGTCGTTGTTATAAACCTCGCGCAGTTCTTTTGCCCATTGTCTATTGCTGGTAATCTCATCAAAGGTTTTCACTCTAACTCATCCGAATAATTACTGTAAATAATTGTAGCGCATAACACCTATTTATCGCTCTCGCAGGATATCAACTGCAGCCAAATCAAAAACTTCACCGTTATCTTGGACAAGCTGCTGCAGGAACTTGGGATAATTATGCAGGGCGATCGCACCAGGATGAGTGATACCAAAAGAATAAAATAAATCTGGCATCTCTATATCTTCCATTAACGTGCGAGTTCGCTTGCCTGACACTTCAAAGAAATTTTTCTGGTGCAGCAATTTGTTGTTTTGATGAGAATAAAACTCATACTCGTCTGGAATCAAGGGATGCATCCGATATACACAGACAAATTCCTCAGTTAGGTAATATGGGGCGGTATGATGATCCGTTGAACCGATCGGCGTCAGATGAGCAAAAAACACTCTCCGGTGATATTAAATCGCACTCGCATGCTTTGGGTAAACTTTTTTAACTTGTTTTCTATCAAAATAGGCATAAGCGCCAACCGATTACCTTCTATCAATCACCAACATCGTTGGCGTTCGTTATAGATTAATAAATGTATCTCTAACAACTGACTAATTCGGGCTTGGTGTTTCAAAACGAAGGGTTTGGATAATGTTTACTGCGTCAGAAACTCCTATAATCACGACGATTGTGCTGGTATTTTTCGGCATCTTGGCTTGGGGCTTTTATCGCGCCAGACCTTTTGGTAAACTAGGAATCTTAGCCTGGTTACAGTCGGTGGTGTTGATGGCTCCCTGGCTGCTGTTTTTTGGATTGTTTGCAGCAGGGATCTACATCAACATAGTGGGTGTACTTTTCTTGTTGGTGGCTTCCAGTGGGTTATATATCTATCTGGGAAGACAGTTGCGAGCCTCTGGGCAAGATGCGATTCTCAGACAACGGGCAACTCAAAGGCTTGCTGAAAATTCCTCACTGGAAGCAAGTACCACACAGCCAGTACCTGGGGAACTGAAAGTTGAAGTACTGCCGATTCCAGAAGAAGACTTAAACGCCATTAAAGGCATTTTCGGGATTGATACATTTTTCGCCACAGAAACGATCGCCTATCAAGAAGGCGCGATTTTCAAAGGCAACATGCGCGGCGAACCAGACGCCGTTCACAGCCGTCTCACCACAAACTTGCAATCAAAATTAGGTGATAAATATCGCCTGTTTTTAGTAGAAAACACTGATGACAAGCCTGTAGTAATCGTCTTGCCCAGCCGCAATGACCCCAGCCCCATGAGCTTACCGCAAAAAGTTTTTGGGGGTATCCTGCTGGTAGCAACTATTGCCACCTGCTTTGAAACTGCGGGGTTACTGCTGAATTTTGATTTCTTTGCGACACCGACGCGATTTCCAGAAGCTTTACCATTAGCAGGTGGTGTCCTGGCAATTTTAATCGCTCACGAAATCGGTCATTGGGTACTTGCACGCCGTCACCAAGTCAAACTCAGTTTGCCATTCTTTCTCCCCGCCGTGCAAATTGGTTCTTTTGGTGCAATTACCCGCTTTGAGTCTTTATTGCCCAATCGCAAGGTATTATTTGATATCGCTTTGGCAGGGCCTGCAGTTGGCGGTATTCTGTCTTTGTTAATGCTGATAACCGGTTTGCTACTTTCCCACCCAGGTAGTTTCTTTCAACTACCAAATCAGTTTTTACAAGGTTCGATTTTGGTAGGAACCTTAGCGCGGGTTATCTTGGGTTCTGGCGTCCATTCCTCAATAGTGGATGTCCATCCTTTAGTAGTGATTGGTTGGTTGGGATTGGTGATCACAGCATTAAACTTAATGCCAGCAGGACAATTAGATGGTGGTCGTATTGTCCAAGCGATTTACGGACGCAAAACCGCCAGTCGGGTGACATTCGCAACGTTAATTGTCTTGGGGATAGTTGCTTTAGCTAATCCCCTCGCCATGTATTGGATAATCGTGATTTTGTTTTTACAACGGGACTTAGAACGTCCCAGCTTGAACGAAATCAGCGAACCCGATGATGCACGCGCAGCTTTAGGTCTTTTAGCACTGTTCTTAATGATAGCCACTCTCATTCCCCTCGCCCCCGCTTTGGCTGGACGTCTGGGAATTGGGGGATAAGAGGCGTCCAGCCGCCCAGGCACGGAGTTAGGAGTCTTGAGCCGCCCAGCCGCCCAGTTATTAGTTTCGTTTTTTGAGTTTTGAATTGTGAGTTTGGAGTTTTGAGTTAAAAAATTTTTCAACTCAACACTCATAACTCAAGACTCCTCATAACTTTCCCCCAACTCATAACTCAAGACTCCTCATAACTTTCCCCCAACTCATAACTCATAACTCATAACTCATAACTGGGCGCCTCCCTAAGGTTTCCACCCCGTCAATAAATTTGGGTAAGACGTTGGTGTGGGGAAGATTCTCTGCAAAGCTGCTTGGCGTGGTTGCGATTTTTCTTGACTCAGATTCCATAGGGTTTCGTAGAAAAAGAAGGATACGCCAGCAAAATTGCTCGCGCGTACTTTTTGCACTTGTGTCTGAACCTGTTGCATGGGTATACTTTTATCTTTCAACCCCGTTAAAATACCGATGCTGACCGGAATGTGTCTTTGTGCTGCTTTCACTTCTGGATACTGTAATTCCTTGGTAAATACCCGCAAATCATCGCGATATATCTGCAACACCAGTTCTTCGATTAATCCCAGACGTTCCCATTTCTCCCAGTCTGCTAAAAAATATTCGTAGGAAAAGCGTTGGGGATTCGGCGCAACGGAAATCAGACAGTCTTTTTTCACTGCTTTGATGGCTAAAAATACCTGCTTCATAAAGCCGGTGATTTTATTCGCTCTCCATCTCACCCATTCTGCATTTTTCGGGTTTCTTGGGGGAGCTTTACCCCGATGTTCTTTTTTGTACAGCGCAACCGTGTAGGCATCGTATCCCAATTCTGATGGCAAGCCGAAATGGTCGTCAAATTGAATACCGTCGATATCGTAGTTGCTAACGATTTCAATGATTAAATCTTGAATAAATTGTTGTACGTCGGGGCGAAAGGGATTTAACCAAACGCGATCGTGTATGCCTTCTTTGACAATTTTAGTACCGTCGCGGCGACTGGTAAGCCATTGGGGATAACGTTTGGCTAAATCTGAATCAGCCGGTGCCATAAAGCCAAACTCAAACCAGGGAATGACTGTTAAGTTTTTTGCATGTCCCCCATCTACAATTTCTTTGAGGATATCTCGCCCTTGCAATCCGGGGGTAGGATCTAGCGATCGCCCAAAGGTTGTTTGGGCAATTTTACTGGGATATAATGTATAACCCCAATTCCATACCGTTGGATATACAGTATTGAAATTTAAATCTTTCAGCTTTTGCAAAGCTTGAGAAAGGCGATCGCGCTCAAACAACACATCGCTATCTATATTAGTTAACCATACCCCCCGCAACTCCGATGTTTGCGGACGGGCTGAAGAAACTTGAGCGTTTAAGGGAAAAGATAGCATTACTGTCGCTACCATACTCAAAGCCAGCACTAGGGCGAATAATCCCTGATTTCTGCTTTGGCGATTGTGCGACAGAAGCCCAACACACCACTTTACAAACCTTTTCATTTTTTAGTTAGTGCAATTCACATCGACATTCATCAAATTATGAAACATGACTTGGATACCTCGACAGAAGTTGCGTTCTGACATAAAGAAACCGGGTTTGTGAACTTTCACCTGGGATGCAAAGGAATACTATATTAGAGGATAAACCATCGGATTTTCTCAAATTTTGCTGACAATAATACAACTGGGAAAAGGGAAAGGGGGAAGAGGGAAAATATTCCCTTCTCGTTCCCAGTTTGCGAAAGCGATCGCAATCTCTAATCCTTTCAACCAACCCAAACCCGTAGTTACCCCAGACATATCACCCTTGTGGCTCTAGACATTTTTTAATTTTTATCCGAAAAGTGCATAAGTTGACTTGAATTACAATTATGAGGACATAACTCTTTGAGGTTAATTTATATCAAGTTGCGCCTCTGATACCATTTCCCAAAGATTGATGAAACATATGTTTTTGTCGAGACTCCGCTGCGGCGGAGTCTCGACAGGATTTATATGTATCGCGATTAACGTGAAATGGTATTAGTAGTACGGACATCTTGCCCGTACTACCAGAACATTTTTGATTGCAACTTGGTATTAGCAGTATTTTGACGGGTGTAAATCGCTTTACTACTGGCAAGCGATATTTTTGCGGTCAGTTATTTTGTTATGTATTGGAATACACCTTGAGCAATTAGCAAAAGAATAAATCCAAAACACACAAAAGGTTAACTAATTATGTCCCTGACTTCCAAAACAAAAAAACAATGGTTGGCTTTGATTTTACTTGGTTTATCGCCGGGACTTTTGCCTTGGATGGCAACCAAAGCTTTTAGCATCTATCGTTACGCCAGCACACATAACTTTATCAAAGCTGATGCAGCAATAGTTTTAGGAGCCGCAGTTTGGGGAGATGAACCATCTCCAGTTTTTCGAGAGCGAATTAATCACGCCATTTCTCTTTATAAAAAAGGGGATGTTCGCACCATTATTTTTACTGGTGGAATTGGCGACAACAATCAACTTGCCGAAGCTATTGTAGGCAAACGTTATGCAATGGCGCAAGGAGTAACAGAAGCAGATATTCTCATCGAAACTCAATCGAAATCAACTCACGAGAACATCAAAAACGCTTTAGCTGTGGCTATTTCTCAGCAATTAAGCAAATTTCTGATTGTTAGCGACCCCTTTCATCTCAAACGAGCCGTATTAATGGCGCGAGACTTAGGAATGGATGCACATCCATCACCCACACCCACAACCCGCTATCGTAGTTTTAGAAGTCAACTTGAGTTTCTGTTGCGAGAAACTTATGTTTACTCAATCTACTTAATGTTTAAAGTTTAATGCGGCGGAATTTCAAACTGACAACTTTGATTTTACTTGGTGCTGTGTCTACCTTATTGTTAGCGATCGCCTCTACAGCGTTTAGTATATATTCTTACGGCAACAGCTACGGCAACACGATTAAAGCCGATGCGGCGATTGTTTTAGGAGCCGCAGTGTGGGGAGAGGAACCGTCTGTGGTTTTCCGAGAACGAATTAATCATGCCATTCATCTCGATCGCAAAGGCGATATTCTGTCATTATTTTTACTGGCGGAGTTGGTGAAAGCAATGAACCCGCCTCAGCCATAGTCCCAAAACGCTATGCTCTAGCGCAAAAAGTCAAACAAGCAGCAATTACACGAAACTCAATCTCGGACAACGAATCAAAATCTTAAGAATGCTTTGACGGTGGCTACTTCTCATCAATTAACCAAATTTCTCAAGCGTTAGTGACCCCTTGCACATGAAGCGAGCCGTATTAATGGCGCGAGACTTGGGAATGGATGCATATCCATCCCCCACACCCACCACACGCGATCGCAGTTTCAACAGCCAAATGGAATTTCTGACGCGAGAAACTTATTTTTATCTTGTTTATTTGAAGTTCAAAATTTAACTTTAGAAAAAGCGCAACGAAGACGTAACAATCCAGGTTTTGTTGGGTTCTACTTCGTTTCACCCAACCTACTAGTACAATTTGGCAGAAGTAAAAAGGCAGATGGCAGAAGGAAAAAGCTTGATTTTTCAAGACTTTCATCAAATGAAATGGTTGGCTTATTTCCGCCCTTCTGTACTAGTATTCTACTATAGGAATCCGGTTTGATTGCGTGAAAAAATCACAGTTCTGTAGTGGGCATTGCCCACCAAAACCCCGATGTGGTGGGCAATGCTACGTGTATTTCAAAAATCAAATAGTAGCCCTATAGTATTCCACCACATTAATGCGTGATGGGTTGCATAAGCCAGAAACCCGGTTTCTTGAAAAAACCGGGTTTCTCAGAACCTGTCATCATCTTTGTGGCGAAGTACTAGTCTGTTTCATTAGTTTTGAGGGGTTCGTAGTGAGCGATTTATCGCTCAATTACAAGGGCTAAATTTCCTCAGCCACTGGTACAGGAAACCTTTCGCCAGCCAGGTAAGCTTGAAAGTTTTGTTGAAAGTAAAGCCAGGAAGTCATATCTTCCACATCCAGAAAAGATTTAGCAGCATTTTTATACAAAGGAACGCGGGTATTAATTTCATCTTGAAGCAGTTGGGGCAATTCGTCCAAGCCATTGACTTTACTACCAAAAGCACTATAAATCATATAACCGGGGCGCGTTCCCATTTTCATCCAGGGAAGCCACTGACCAAACCGATCCCAACTCAGCCTAAGTTGAGAAACCGAAGAAAGTTCAAAGTTGAATAAATCTGCGGTGGGGACAGTAATTTTAAATAGTTCCGATGCTTGATAAATTGGATTTGGACTGTATTCTGCAAACTTTGGATTTTCAGCTAGGGGGTTGGGATAAGTGGGAAATATATCAAACACAAAAGTTGTACTGTCACCCTCAACTTGCGCGGGAAAACTACCCTGAAACTGACCTTGTACGGGATTATTCGCCACATGCATCACCGGAACAGTTTCCCCAGTCCAGGGATTTTCCCATTTTTGTAACATCTCACCTGTTTTTGGGTCGAGGTAATAAGTCAGTTCCCTAGAAGTAAAATCCCAACTATCCTCTTTGGTGGGAATGCATCTGCTAACACTCATCCCCACCATATTAAATAAAAGTTTTCGCTTTTCACCGGGGATAAAAGCGTAAATTTTGCCAGCCCAGGCGAGAAAGCTTGATTCGTCGGGGTTGAGAGAAGAACGAGTCTTCACCCAATGTTGGGCTTCAAATTCTTTGGTTTCGGCAACCATTTTCTGGCTCCTTAGTGCTTAACTATAGAAAGAATGCCTTATTGAATGGGATTCAGATAATGGGGTGGTTAAGTATTTGCAGATACCAATTTACCGAAGTTACACTGATACATCGCTGAATATTAACGAAACTATGCTTTTGAGATATTTTCCCTGTGTCTTTGGGACATGATATTACTGATTTAGGTCGGGCATTGGGAGAAGGGGAAAAGGGAAAGGGGGAAAGGGGGAAGGGGGGAAGGGGGGAAGGGGAAAAGCCTTTCTTCTTACTTTTACCTTGTCCCCCACACCCGTCGCCCCACACCCCACAGCCGTCTGGTTGTCTGGTTGTCTCCCCCACTCTCCTTGTCCCCCCTTCTCCCCCTCCCTAGCTACTTGTCCGCCTCTACTCTCTCGCTCTAAATATTGGCCCACGCCGTCGCTCATTTGCACCAAATTGGGTTTAATTTTGCTACCCAAAAAATCCTCGACCACACTGGCAATTTGACCAGACAAAAAGTGTGGTACTCCCTTAAGTTTTTTCGGGTCAATTATAAGTTCGCCACGGCTTTCAATCACAGTAGTTTTGCCGTCTTCAATAAAGCGATTCTTGCCAGTACAGTGTACGGCTTCGGTGAAGGCGTGGGTTTCAATTCGCCACAACAGCGTAAACTCAGACTCGTTCCATGTATTGTATTCGTTCCACGAAAGCATGTCTTCGCTGATTATAGCCCTTGCTGCTATTGGAATATCACCACCACCATGCCACTCGTTAACACTGAAAACTTGTCCATCTTCTTCGCGACGGGATTTAACTTTGATGGAACGCACGTTTGGCATATAGGGAATTAGCTCGATAAGTTTATCCCGGTAGGTGGTATAGACTAGAGAGCGTGGAAAGGGAATGCGAGTATTAGTAGAGATATTCATCGATTGATAATACACCAAACTAGCTGCAACTAGTGTTTCATTGGCGGCTTGAGGCTGACAAGTAGCTAGGGAGGGGGAGAGGGGGAGAGGGGGGGACAAGGAGAGGGGGGGACAAGGAGAGGGGGGGACAAGGAGAGGGGGGGACAAGGAGAGGGGGGGACAAGGAGAGGGGGGGACAAGGAGAGGGGGGGACAAGGAGAGGGGGGGACAAGGAGAGGGGGGGAGGAAGGGGGGGGGAGGGGAGGGGGAGAGAGGGACAAGGAGAAAGGGGGGGAGAAAGTTGGTGATGTGTCTCCGGGTGTGAGGTAAAAGTAAGAAGAAAGGTTTTTCCCTTTCCCCTTTCCCCCTTCCCCTTTTACCTTTTACCTTTTACCTTGTGAGTGTGAGTGTGGCAATTGCTGCTGCTAATGAATCTGGTTCTACTGGCTTGGATATGTGCATTTGAAATCCGGCGGCTAGTGCCTGTTGTTGGTCAAAATCTCCGGCATAAGCTGTAAGTGCGATGGCCGGAATTTGTCCTCCTTGCTCTGGCGACCAATTTCTAATTATACGTACCAGTGTATAACCATCCATTCCTGGCATTCCAATATCACTAACTAATATATCTGGTATGTTATCTGGTTTGGAATGTGCTATAATTCCTAGGGCTTGTGCTGCTGATGAAACTGCGGTAACTGTTGCGTGATATTGTTGCAGTACAAAGGTGACAAAATCTAGCGAGTCGGTTTCGTCATCTACAACTAATACTCGCAAGCCGGCAAGATTAATTGAGTTGGTTTCAATTTCTCTTGGGCTATTGTTAAGTAATTCTGTTGTTTCCCTTTTGGTTTCTAAAAGAGGTAGTTTGACTGTAAAAGTCGCTCCCTGTCCTTCTCCTGGGCTTTCTGCTTGGATGGTACCGCCATGCAATTCGATTAAGTGACGCACAATTGCCAGTCCCAATCCTAAGCCGCCAAATTTTCTGGTTGTGGTGCTATCTTCTTGACGGAAATAATCAAATATATAAGGTAAAAAATCTGGGTTAATACCTTTGCCTGTATCGCTAATTGTAATTTGTGCTGTGGAATCAATGCGTTCTAAACAAATTTCTACATGTCCGCCTTGAGGGGTAAATTTAATCGCGTTAGAAAGCAGATTCCAAATAATTTGTTGCAAGCGAGATGCATCGCCTGTTACTAGGAATTTTGGATTTGAGATTTGGGATTTGGAATTCCATAAGTTTTGTTGAAAATTCTTAATTTGTTTGACTTCTGGAGTAGAACCCAATTCAAAATCTAAAACCGAAAATCTCAAATTAATCGCTTTTGCTTCTGCTGATAAATTTACTGTATCTAATGCGGCTTTAATTACTGTTTCTAGATTTACCGGACACACGTTGAGGGTTATCTTACCTCGCAAAATCCGCGATACATCCAGCAAGTCTTCAATCAATTCTGCTTGCAATTTGGCGTTTCTTTCAATAATTGTTAAGGCTTGAGCTTTTTTTGCTTCATCTAGTTTATGATTTTGCAATAGCTTTAACCATCCTAAAATCGGGTTTAGCGGTGTTCGCAATTCGTGAGAAAGCACGGCAAGAAACTCATCTTTGACGCGGTTGGCGATTTCGGCTTGATTTCGCGCTTGCACTGAAGCTTCGTACAAGCTGGTGTTTTCAATCGCAATTGATGCCATTTGGGCTAGTTGCACGAGAATGTTTGAGTCTTCTTCTGTAAACTCACCTTCGTATTTATCTGATAATTGAATTAATCCGATATTGCGCCCATTTCTTCCCAACAATGGTGCGGCTAACCAACCGCGCATGGGTGGATGTTTGCTTGCTTCTTTACCAAACCCCCGCCATCGGGGATGGGCTTCGAGTTCGGCTTGGGTCATTCTTACGGGGCGATTTGTTTGGCAAACATAAGCGTAAATACCGGAACCATCAGCCTTTTCTTTATAATCTCGCCATGCAGCATACTTATCTGAAAGGGAGAAAGCGCTGATAGCTTGCGCCCAATTTTCATCAATTGTCGTGCTGGTGACTGATTGATGTGCGCCAATGATGGTACGTGCTTGTTGTGTAATTACTTGTAAAACTTCTTCTATAGAGTTAGCTGAATTTATCGCCAGTGCGGCTGTTGTTAATCCTTGCAAGCGATGGGTGTATTCTTGCGATCGCAACAACATTATTTCACGTTCGGCTTCAGCAATTTTGCGATCGCTAATATCCTGAGAAGTCCCCATTAATCTAATTGCTTGACCGGAAACATTATAAAATGCTTTCCCTTTGGTGGCAATCCAATGCACGCTGCCATCCTGCCAAACAACACGGTACTCTAGATCGTAGTCTTCTTGCCCTTCAATAACACGGGTAATTGCTGCTTGCAACCATTGTCGGTCTTGGGGATGGATTGTATTTAAAAATACTTCGTAGTTGATTTCAGTATCGGCAGCGAGTCCAAACAGTGCTTTGCATTTTTCTGTCCAAATTGTCTCATCGGTGATGGGATTCCAAGACCACATTCCCAAGGATGCGGCGTTGGTTGCAAGGGTAGTACGTTGTTCGCTTTCCCGCAAAGAAGCTTCTGTTTGTTTGCGATCGCTAATATCAATACCGGAGGGAATTAAATATTCTACTTGTCCGGCGGCATCAAATAGAGGAACCAAACCAAAATCAATAATAATGAAGCGATTTTCACTTAATCGGATTTGCACATCATAACGAATTATTTCACCTTGACGCGATCGCTCAATTGCATCTTGTAGTTGTGCTTGACTTTCTGTAGAATAAGACCACCAGTAAGTCTCTGGAAAGCATTTACCGACAACATCTTCCAATCGCAACGCCGCAGCATCTAAAGCAGTGCGATTTACTTCAATTAACACGCCATCCGGTGTCATCACACCCACAAAGCTAAACAAACTATCAATAACTCGCCTTAGCTGTTGTTCGCTACGACGAATCGCTTCTGTTGCTTGTTTTTGGGCGGTGATATCAAGTATAAAAGCAACTGATTCTTCCCGCCCTTCTCCGTGCAAACTATAACCAACTAATACCGTAACACGACTGCCATCTTTACGAATATACTCTTTTTCGTAAGCCGTGCAAGCGCCTTTTTCTTTCGCTTCATTAATGGCTAGTTCATCTAAATACAAGTACTCTGGTGGGGTGATGTCAATCCAACGCAGTCTGCCCGCACGCAAATCTTCTCGCGTGTAACCTACTATCTGCAAAAATGCGTCATTGGCATCCAGTATATTACCGTAAATATCACCAAAAAGCGTACCGACGACATTCGACTCAAAAAATCCCCTTAACTTATTATTGCTTGTTATCAGCGCCTGTTCTATCCGCTTGGTTTCCGTAATTTCCTTTACCATTACGTTAACGCCTAATACTGCACCATCAGTTCCTTTCAGCGGATAGTAGCTAACTAACCAGTCGCGTTGGATACCAGGTTGTGCTGGTGTCGTCCCGCGAATTTCGTAATTTTCAACGGGCAAGCCTGACTCAATAACTTGTCGGTAAAGCGGTTCCAGTGTTTCGCCCAACTCCGGCAAAACTTCCCGTAAAGTTCGCCCGATATGTTCTGACACTGACATGCCATCGATTTCAGCCAAGTACTCGTTTATACGAATAAATTTAAGATTTGTGTCTACAAAACACAGTCCAATGGGCGCATAGGCGTAAATGGCTTCAATTTCTGCGAGTTGTCGCCGGACAGTTTCTTCGCTTTGTTGGAGTTCGATTTCAGCCTGTTTGCGCTGGGTAATATCTTGCGACATCGACATACCGGCAAAGATTTCTCCTTTTTACGCCAATAGAACTTTGCTTTGAATGACACTCACTTTTAATAATAATTCTTTCTCAAGTTATTTTTCAAAGACTAGCAAGCGGCTGATGATTTAAGATTATTCCTATTTGTAGTTATTTAAGCATTTCGCACATTGTTTTTTGTGCAATTTATTTGATAGAGTCCCAGAATTATTCTCTTTTATTCTCTTTCTTTGGTGTTGCTTTATCTACTGACACCACAAACCCACATTACGCTACAAGCCAGAGAACGCACTACTACCAAAAGTTGTATGCCAAAAGGGTGATGACAAGCAGATTGGGCAATGGGCGGGTCTGGGGCAATGGGCATTGAAGAAAGCAGCTTTGCTGGAGGCAGAAGGAAAATCAGACGGGGATTCTGAAGAAAGCCTGATTAAAGACCGCCTACAGAAGCGGGGGTCTTAAACCCAATTAGGCGGCTTTGGGCATACTTTAAAACTTTTTCTTCCCGGATGCCCTCTGCAGTATACCTCTGCCTTACCTGAAGGGCTGATAAAATGAGAAAAGCGCCACAAAGACGACAAGGGGACAAGGAGAAAATTCTTAATCCCTAATTCCCTATTTTCTATTGCCTCTGCCCTCTGCCCCCCGCAGTATGTCTCTGCCACGGCAGATGCTCCACTTGGGGAAACCCCAAGACCGCACTGCCTCCTCTGCCCTATTCCCCATGCCCGATCGCACTATTTCAACTTTGCTTCAAATAATAGTCAAACCGATCGCGTAATTGTTCAACTGTGAGATTTTGAGTCCAATATTCAACAAGGGCGTGACCAAATGCCCAAGGGTTGCGGCTTGATGCGGAGTTGTCGAGTAACAATAACCAAAGGGATTGCAGGTCAAAGTTAATTTTGTCTTTGTCTGTATTTAACAGTGAAAACAGTTCGTATGCCATCTGAAGTTTACCAATAACTATCGGCAACTGTTCGACTGGAATTTTCTCTGCTAACAAATATGCCAAGGTTGGCGAACCTGTTGACAGGGTGGAAATAAACTGCAGGACGGGACTTTTTAGCAGTGTAGTTAAACCTTGTGTAGTCGCCATTTGAAAGGTGTAATGGTCGATGATTTTGGCGGCGGCGACGGTTTTAGCTTCGAGGTTACGCAAAAATCGGGCTAGCCGGAGTTGCTTTGCTGGTGCGATCGCTTCTACTAATCCCAAGGATAACGCGTCAATTCCCCAGGCAACTCGACTCATTTTGCTGTCACCGGTCACGACAGGCAAAACCAAATTGCAGAATTCCCCCAAACGCTGGGCGCGATACTCAGTAGCTTCGCGAATGGCAATTTCTTTTGGACGTTTTCCCCATTGCCAATCATAAGGCGGTTCCCACTCGCGGATGGGACGCAGGCGATCTACTTGGGTGACGATGGCGATCGCGCTCAAGTCTGCAATGTCTGCTTTGATATCTTGCAGGAAATCTGCATCCATTTGCAAAGCCGGATCGAGGGCGGGTGTAACTAAAAGTAGCAAATCTGCATTACTGGCATAATCTAATACTTGCTCGCGCAGACTCCCCTGGTTAACTTGTTCGTATCCTGGCGTATCCCAAAGCGTTAAGGTTTCCCCTGTTTGACTTTTCCAGTGATAATTCTGAATCTTATCTGTGCTGGGCAATACATCAACCGCCGCTAACTCTGATTTAAACAGCGTATTAATCAAACTGCTTTTTCCCGCCCCGGTGCGCCCCACAAGTAAAATATTAACGGGTTTTTGCTCAACCGCCTCTGTAGGTTGGGCTTGCGTCAAAATTTCTCGCAGAGTTTGGGTTTTTGCCTTTGCTAGCGTCGGCGTAGAAACGGGAGATTCTAAAACAGGTAATGTGCCGCTGTAAAGAGTCGCAGCTTGCTGGCATAAATTCCTTAAAGCTGCTTCTCGCAGTAATTGGCTTAAATTGACCAAAAGTTGCTGATTGGCTTGATTAGTGTAACCCTGACTGGCACGTTTGGCAAAAGCCACCGTCGGATTCAACAGCCATTGTGCCCAATTCCAAACTCGCATAAATTTACGAGCAGATGGCTCTAATTTCTGGTATACTTCATATGCTTGATATACCTGTCCAACAGAAACTTGATTGAGAGCAGGCGATAACTGTTGCATCCAGCGATCCAAATCATCCACCGTTCCTCTAATTAGCGTGTAAACCTGGGGAACGTAAATGTTAAGTAGGGGATATTTAACTTCAGGATTGTAAATATGAGCAACAGCAACAACCAAATCCTGACATCGCTGCCAAAAAGTTTGCCAATCTTCCCAAATTGGGCGATCGCTACTTGATGCTTGCAGAATTTCTTGGAGTGCGGCTTCTGCTTGAGTAGTGGCGTCACCTCCCGTTTGGGATATTGTATCATTTGCAGAAGATTCTAATTCCTTGCTGACTTCGGCGATCGCCGTTTCTAATTGTGCGAAAGCGGGTTTAGTCCATTTGACTAACAGCCAACGCCAGCCCACCAATAAAAGGGTGAAAACAGCCCAAATCCAACTAATACCCCAGGCGTGGATTTGCATTCCTGCGGATATTAGCAAGAAAGAGATAATAAAAGCGATCGGCGTTGCTAAGACGACCCATTGCCACGGTTTTAAACGTATCATTGTTCGATGCCTGTTTAGAGTAGACTTCTTGCACTATTGTCGATCCAATACTCTTGTGATGAGTGCGCGATCGCTTTCTGTGGGATAACATAACTAGTGCAATAAGGCAGAAGGCAGAAGGTAAAAAAGCTTATAAAACAAGCTTTTTTACCTTTTTCAACTGGATAGTTATTTACGCCCTTCTGTACTAGTACATGATGGCGAAAATAAAACTAGCATCACCTTGGGTGTGAAAAGCTTATGATGTAAGCCTTTTTCCTTTTACCTTATTACTTCTATTTCCCTGTGTCACGCTCGTTGCTTCAAGTCGGGAAACCCTTTCAGCAGGTGCTACAAGTCGGCGAAGCCGCCCAACGCACTGCTTCACCAACGCACTGGCTCGTCTGCTAGATGCTAGATGCCTTTAAGCGATAACTAGTTAAAAATTCCGCTAATATTAAGAGGTTATCTTCCGCCGGTAAAGTTCAGCCGTTCGGTGAGATTGCTCCTACAGCTACGCGGCTACGCCCAAAGGAAGGAAAAATGCCTTTAATGGAGTTAAGCCTTGACACAACAGACGAGGCGGTTGATTGGGTTTTTACACTACTTGCCGGAATCAACTATATCAGCGATATTCGGATCGCAAAATACACCGAAACAGACTTAGACGAACTCGCAAATGGAGATGACACACAATCTGACTGGGCATTTACTCTCTGGTTATATATTCCCTACGACACTCATGTAAATACACGTAGGACAGAAGTAGTGAATTTGCTTTCATCGTTGCAACGAATGGGAATTTCCACTCCTGTTCACATGACTATAGTTGAGGAAAAAACAGCAAATGCAGAAGTCCTCAGCCCTCTGATTCGTCGGATTGGGCAAAGATTCATCGTGCTTTCTCCCGACGCGCCCTATAGTTGCGAAGCGGCAGATGAAGTACCTTTAAGACTGAAAGCCAGCGCCGCCTTTGGTAGCGGTTTACACCCAGCGACCGTAGTCTGCCTGCAATTGCTAGAGCGGCATATTATACCTGAGATGGATGCCCTCGACCTCGGTTCCGGTTCGGGAATTTTGAGTGTGGCGATGGCGAAACTTGGGGCAAACGTCTTAGCGCTAGATAGCGATCGCATTGCGGTAGAATCAACCCAGGATGCCATACATCGCAATGAGGTAGAGCAGCAGGTAAAGGTGATGGAAGGTAGTTTGGGACAGGGAAGCGGCTTGGGACATTGGATGGGTGGGAATGCGATCGAGAATGTACCAACCTTAGAGCCAGCAGCCAGCTTTGACCTCATCGCCGCGAATATTCTAGCACGGGTACACACCGCCCTCGCCGCTGATTATCGGCGGGCGCTGCGGACTGATGCACAAGCGGGACTGCTGATTACCTCAGGTTTTACCACCGAATATGAGGATGCAGTGGCGACATCCTTACAAGATGAAGGATTCGAGATTGTTGATTGCGAAAGATTAAACGAATGGGTAGCACTTGCCTTTCGCTTAAAAGGATAATTCTTCAGCCGCGTTTCCATGACTATCTTGTTAATGGTTAATTGTTATACCAATTCACTTTAACGATGCAACATATTAAATCGCGCTCACCCCCCTTAAAAGGGGAGCCACTGCGTTGGTGAAGCAGTGCGTTGGTGAGGCAGCGCGGCCAAGAGGGGGTTTCCACGCCACTTGCTCCACTTGGGGAGACCCCAAGACCGCAGTGGCTCCCCATGAGCGACTGCCGTGCATGCTTCGCCGACTTGTAGCACCTGCTGAAAGGGTCCCCCGGCTTGAAGCATGTGGCGTGGGCCGGGGGGATCTATATGTATCGAGCATTTAGAGAAATGGTATTAGTGGTTCATAGCGCTGATTCCATGAACTATGAACCATGAACTATGAACAGTGATATTGTATTTATAAAAAGTGCGATCGCGTTCAAGAACTTCTCGATGCACTATTGCTGATACCATTTCTCTATGAAGATGCATTTAATTAGCCTGGGTCGGCTTGTACTTTGTTTGTGTGCCCGTAAACTCCGCGACTTTAGTCGTAAGGCTATTAAGTGCAACGTTAAAGAGAATTGGTATGAGTGCGTTTTATCTCTAGTAAAGGAGAATCAATATCTAAAATCCAATTTTCATCTAGAAATTCCAAATTTTCATCATAAATAAGAATTAACTCACTAACTTTTTGCGCTTCATTGGAATGATTTTCACCATTTTTATGAGAAGCTTTAAGAAGAAATTTGAGTTGTACCCAACGTTGGCTATTTGTTACACCTATCGAGCTACTAATTAGTTCAGCTTCGAGATTCTGCGGTAAAATAATTTCCTCATAATATTCATCTTGTTCATCCCAATAGCCGCACACTTTATAATCGCAAAATTGTAAATGTTGCCTTACCAGTGTATTTGCATCTAAATTATGTAATATTTCAGTCAAATCCCGCCATACTTGGTGATTTTTCAATTCCGGGAACATCATAAATTTTATGGGTTAATGTTCTGTTACTAAACCGGGAAAGTGTAATATGCCATCGATAAATTTTGCATGAAATCGGCGGTCACCACCTTTGCCCAACACTTTCGACTTCAAATCATATCCCTGTTCTTGGGATGGAACAAGCCCAATATTACCGCGTGGGGTGACTTCTCCTTTTTCAATAGCTTTTAAATACTTCCCTTTTTGGTCATATTTCATTCCTAGTTTAATTTGCTCGCTTGCAAAAGAAACCAATAAACCATTTATTGTTTGATATATGGTATCAGGTTGAATATCCGCCCATAGTTGAGGTAGCGGTTCCATGAATTTTTAAGCAAATCATCAAATTACCCTACCCCAAAAACAACTTATACGCCGGATTCTGACTTTCATCCCAATACTGATAGCCTAAAGTATCAATAAACGCCTGCCACTCTTCCATCTCATGAGGTGGAACTTGCATTCCTACAACAATCCGACCGTAATCTGCCCCATTATTGCGGTAGTGAAACATACTAATATTCCAATCAGGACTCATCGAACCGACAAACTTCATTAATGCACCGGGACGTTCGGGAAACTCAAAACGGTACAATAATTCATTGTGTGCTAGTGGAGAACGCCCGCCAACCATGTGCCGCAAATGTAACTTTGTCAGTTCGTCGTCAGTTAAATCCAAAGTTTGGAAACCGCAACCCTCAAAAGTTGCTACCATCTTAACGGCGTCAGCCCGGTTTTGAATTTGCATCCCGACAAAAATATGTGCAATCTTTTCATCAGCAATGCGATAGTTAAACTCCGTCAAATTGCGTTTGCCGATGCATTCACAAAACTTACGCAGACTTCCCGGCTGTTCGGGAATTGTGACTGCAAAGATAGCTTCGCGACGTTCGCCAAATTCCGCTCTTTCTGCTACAAACCGGAGGCGGTCAAAATTCATGTTAGCACCGCAGGCGATCGCTATTAAAGTTTTCCCCTGAATTTGCTCGCGTTCCACATATGCTTTCGCTCCTGCTATTGCCAGCGCCCCCGCAGGTTCCACAATAGACCTTGTATCTTCAAACACATCTTTCATCGCGGCGCAAGTATCATCAGTATCCACCAAAATAATTTCATCAACATATTGCTGGCACAAGCGAAACGTCTCTTCACCAACTTCCCGCACTGCCACCCCGTCAGCAAATAAGCCCACCTGAGACAACCGCACCCGATGTCCAGCTTTTAGCGATTGATGCATAGCATCAGCATCCACAGGTTCAACACCAATAATCAAGATTTCCGGACGCAACCGTTTGATATACGCCGCAATTCCCGAAATCAAACCGCCACCGCCAATCGCCACAAAAATCGCGTGAATGGGTTGCTGGTATTGCCGCAAAATTTCCATACCGATGGTTCCCTGTCCGGCAATCACATCAGGGTCATCAAAGGGATGAATAAAACTTAACCCCTTTTCCGCCTCCAATTGACGGGCGTAGGCATAAGCATCATCGTAAGTATTTCCATGCAAAACAACTTCTCCCCCGCGTGCTTTGACTGCATTTATTTTTACCAGGGGGGTAGTTACAGGCATGACAATAATTGCTCGCGTACCCAGCCGACTGGCTGCCAGGGCGACACCTTGAGCATGGTTTCCAGCGGATGCAGCAATTACACCTTGTGCCAGCATATCCGGCGGCAGATTTACCATCTTGTTATAAGCACCACGCAGTTTAAAGGAAAATACTGACTGCATATCCTCGCGCTTGAGCAGCAGCTTATTGTTGAGGCGTGTAGAGAGATTAGGGGCGTACTCCAGCGGTGTTTCTTGGGCAACATCGTACACGCGGGCAGTCAGGATTTGTACCAGGTAGTCGCAAAGCATGGGCGTCAAAGGGTTGGTAGATGCCGGATGGAGATTAATTTTACGACTTTTGTGTACCTGTTTTGCGAGGATTTTGTGCCTTAGTATGCGAGGAAACGAATAGTTAGCCACCCGGTTGTCATACTCTGCATGTGACCCAATCCAAAACCAAGCTAAATCAGCATCCTGTTCAACAACCAGCGCCCGATAGTGCAAACCGACACGCACCGACCAAAAACGACCTACTTCTTGAAATGCACTGATGGATGTCGGGGATTTTGTTTAACTTATATCTTGCACTTTACGCATAAACAAGGAAATAAATATCTTTTAGTAGCTAATCTTAACTAAAAAAATATTCTCTCTCCAGTCCTCTTCCAGAGGACTTTAGCTCTAAGACAGGGACTTACAGTCCCTGGCGGTCTGGCTTAGTATTTTTATACAAAAAGTTAGTGCAAGATGTGAATTACAGCGCTTTTCAAATGGATAGACCTCTCTCCAAACCTCTCTCCTAAGAGGAGAGAGGCTTTGATTACCCCGTAGCTCATAGGGAAGGGGGTAAGGGAAGTGCGTGTGGTCTACTTAGATAAAAACTGCTGTAAGCAACTCCTAACATCTATCTGCGGTTTCTTGGACATCAAGCGGCATCTGTCAGTAGAAATACCAAAAATCCGGGCTGGCTCAATGATTCACAACTCAGTACAACGTCCTTCTCGCAAATCTTGCAGCGCCTTTTGTGCCAGTGCATCAAGCCGACCCGCAGCCACATCCTTCTCGATTTGTTTATCCCAAGCATCTGCATCGAATTCTGCAAACCAAGCACGGAATGCAGCAAGTCTTGGGGTGAAAGCTGACTGACGGCGCGTTCAATCTCTTGTAATACCATTTCTCTATGAAGATGCATTTAATTAGCCTGGGTCGGCTTGTGCTTTGTTTGTGTGCCCGTAAACTCCGCGACTTCAGTCGTAAGGCTATTAAGTGCAACGTTAAAGAGAATTGGTATAAGTTGTTCATGTTCACGAACATCAAGTTTTCACTCTAAATTTTACTAGTTCCCCGACTTTTTGAAGAATTCGGGGATCTGGGGCATTCAAACATTACCTGGTTTCAGCCAAGCAAATAACTCAGCAACGCTCAACTTTAAGTCTGCAATAAATTCTGGAACTGGGATTATTTGTTCTGGTTCTTGTAAAAACATCGGTTGCTTTCCAGCCGGATAGGCAAAAACAGATTTTTCACTTGGATCGATTAGCCAACCCATTTGGCAACCAGAATTGAGACAATGTAGGATATTGCTGGTTACTTTTGTCTGGTTTTGGTCTGGAGATAAAATTTCAATTGTCCAGTCTGGATGAGCAGTAAAAACATTAGCAATATCACCCTCTTCATCCAAAGGAATGCGACTCCACGTAAAAATAGCAATATCCGGTATGATAGAACGCCCATCAAATGTACACCGCAACTCTGGGAGGGCTAAAGCAATCTGCTGTTTTTCAGCAATATTATTGATGACCGTTACTAACTGACCCTGTAATTTGCTATGTTTTCCTTGGGGCATAGGTTTTTGGATGATTTGACCATTGATATATTCGCTAGCAGGTTTGGTTTCTGGTAATTGCAAAAATTCCGTTAGCGTTAATGGTTTAGTCGGGACTTGCACCATAGTTTAAAGCCCTGGAGTTAAATATATTTATTTTCTCAAGCTTTCTGGATGGTTGTGAATCAATAAAAAGAGTGTTTTTGGGATGCTACGAACTTTACTTTAATCCCACATTCCGCACCCTCAACTGTCACAATCGGTTTTTACCGTTTTTTATAAGGGGGATAAAGCTATTTAATATACTTAAACCCTTTAGATTAACGGATAAAGCGCGTTTTGTAGGTATAATTTATATATTTGCAAATATTTTTTAAGTAATTATACCTCAGTTAGTCCCCAGCGGAATGTGAGTTTAATCAATCTTTACTGTTACTACTTAATCAATCGGTATAATATTTAGCATCAATTAGAGTAATTGTAATATAAATTTAAAACCATAGATACTGACCTTATAAATGTTAAAATAATTCCCAGCAAGAGAACACTTTGTAACGAATCAAACATGATTGTTAATAGAATACTTATAAAGCATTTATATATACATATATAATTAAAGCCTCTAATAATACTAAATAAGGATGAATTAAATGACGAAAATTATTTCAGTTTTTAATAATAAAGGTGGAGTCGGGAAAACAACTATTGTCTGGAATCTAGCAGATGCAATGGCACGAAAAGGAAAGCGTGTATTGATGGTGGATTTTGACCCACAGTGTAATTTGTCTCTTGCTGTGTTAGGTACTGATTGCTTTACTCAAACCCTACCGACTCAAAATATACCTTATGGAACCACGATTCGTGCTTATTTACAAAGATTTTTGCAAAATACAGGAGAGTTTGAATTTTTTAGTCATGAGGGACCTCACACTAATACAAATGCACGAATTATAGCTGGCGATTTCTGGTTAAATGTTTACTCCGAATCGCTAAACGTTGGTTCCGATCTGCTTACAGGTACTGGAGTTGCTAAGTATGTTGTGTTGCGGGACATGATCGCCTTTGCGAATAAAAGAGAAGGCGAAAAACCTTATGATTACGCATTGATAGACCTACCTCCTTCTTTTGGTGCTTTGGTTCGAGCGGCACTGTATTCATCAGACTATTTTATTGTTCCATGTACCTCAGATACTTTCAGTGCATACTGTGTTGGTCTCATTGGAGAAATGCTTCCGGGCTTTTCTAAAGATTGGGAAAGTGGCTTTAAGAGATTTCAATCAGCAAATCCTTACTTAAAGAAATATAATAATCTCGGCTCTCCAAAATTTGCAGGTTGGATTTTTAATGGTTTTGATACTCGCAAGGATGAATTTGTAAAAGCTGACCAAGTTCATTATGATAAAATATCAGAATCAATAAAAAAAGAGCTAGTTCAAAAGTTAGGTACTAGTGTCTGTGAGGGACTTACAGAAAATTACTTGATAGGACAGATTGAGGATATGAATGTCTTAGTTCAAAATAGTATTTGGCAAAATGTGCCTGTATCTGTTCTCGATAAATTCCATCCAATAAAAACATTACAGGGTTCAGGAAGTTGGTCTCCTAATCAATCAGAACTGATTTACCGTCTTAGAGACCGCTTTAAAGAAATAGCAGATAATATAATTAATAATTGTATTTAAAATTATATTCATTTAAAATAATTGTTTAAATACAGGAATCCGGTTTGATTTATGAAAAAAATTAAGTATCGTAGGGTGCATATCTTTTCAAAATCAAATAGTAGTCTTATATAATCTTTATTATCTGTGCTGTATTGAGTAAGCGCGATCGCGAAGCGCTGACTTGTCAGTTCACATTCTACTGTTTTATGCGTTAGTGAAGCTGACCGTTCGCGTAGGGTCCCGTAGGGAAGGTATCGCTCATAATAAAATATAGTCACGAAGCATAAAGGTGATTATGACACTTGAGCAAATCGAAGCAGCTATTCTCAAGCTTCCGCCTGATGAGTACCAAAAACTTATAGAATGGTTTTCCCAATTGGATAATCAGCGTTGGGATGAGCAGTTAGAGAAAGATATTGCCGATGGTAAGTTGGAGGATTTAGCACAAGAAGCGATCGCTGATTTTGAAGCTGGTCGCTATCGGGAAATCTAATGCACTACACTACTCGTCGGTTTTGGGAAGGTTACGATACTTTACCTGAAAGTGTACAGCGTACAGCTGACCAATGTTACGAATTACTCAAAACCGATCCAACTCATCCATCGCTGCATTTCAAAAAAGTTGGTAAGTATTGGTCAGTGCGTGCAGGACAAAACTATACCAATTTGGAAAAAGAATGGGACAGATAGATTGTTGAAATCCGCGCACAATGAGGGTTTCACAATCCAAAATCCAAAATCTAAAATTCAAAATGGTATTAGATAGGAAGAGGAAGGCAACATGACGTATTGACAACGTAAATATGTTTCCCTATCCTTTAAATTATGGATGTCTATTTTGTTTTAAATGGCATCACCTTTGTCTGGAATGAAGAAAAAGCTCAAACAAATCCTAGCAAACACGATGGGATTGCATTTCAACAAGCGGCAGAAGCCTTTTTCGATCCATTTTTGAAGGTAGTGGATGCTAGTCGTAATGATGAAGCGCGAGATGCCATCATCGGTTTGGATACACGTTGGAATCTCTTGTTTATTGTTCACATTGAGTTTGAAGACGACGTAATCCGAATTATTTCAGCTCGTAAAGCTACACGTAGAGAGCGAGAGTACTATGAAGATTGAAACCTTGAAACAACGCTTGCACAAAAATCGTCCCATGACCACGGTAACGATTCGGATACCAGAAGACGTGGTGGAAGACTTGAAGCGTATTGCCCCAATACTTGGTTTTTCGGGATACCAGCCATTAATGCGTGCGTATATTGGACAAGGACTGAGAGCAGACTTAGAACGATTAGATAACAATACAGTTAATGCTTTGATTGCGAGTTTGAAACGGCGTGGTGTCAGTGATGATGTAATTAATGAAGCACTAACTGAGATTGTGAATGGATAATTATCCTACATCAACTCGTGTATAGTGCGATGTTTAGCAGCAAGCCGCGTTCCATCTACGCATTTATATATGCCGTTGAGTAAGCGCGATCGCATCCACCACATAACAAGCGAGTAAGCGCGATCGCACTCGCATATCATATTGAGTAAGCGCGATCGCCCGTGCTAATCCTGAGTGCGACAATACTAGCAGAATGGCTAAAACACAATATCGACAATCAAATTAATATTTCGTATAATAGATTACTAAATTTCGAGTTTAAAATCGGCTCATGGATAAATCAATTATTCAGTTGGTTGACGAGCTACCGACAGACAATATTACTGTCAAAGTTTTAAAGGCTCTCGATTATGTAGCGCCCGGTCAATATAACAATTTGGTAGGTTTTGACAATAGCATACGTACAATTACTCAAGAAAGCGATGCCAAAGTAATCCAAAAAATCCGCGATCGCGCTGTTGCTTTATATAACGATCCTCAAAATGGCTATCAGGCTGCAATCAAACTTTATCAAACTATTGACAAAGCAGACACAGCTATGGGAACAGCAGCTTTAGCTAACAAAATTGGTGAAAAAATAGGCTTTCTCTCTTTTTTAAGCAAGATCACTCCCAAAGCAGATATAACTCAAAGTGTTGATTTGGTACTAAAAATTGCTATCGAAATCATCGCTTTTTGCAAACTGAATGGCATTCCCCAACCTAATCCCCAAGAGTTTGCCAATTCTCTCGCTAACAATTATAAAGATGCATCTGCAATGCGGATGGTTGCTTTAGTTTGTCTAGATGGAATTCTGCCGTTAGGTCCCGATTTTCTCAGCAAAATCCAAGGAATTATTAGTGGGGCAGATACTAGCATAATAACTCGAAATCCTGTTTTCTTAGCGGTCAACAGTTCTCTTCCAGGCAGCAATACCTCTGATAAACTTGGTTTTATCACTCAGGGTTTTAACTCTGTGCAAGGCTGGATGAATAATTTAGTATCGAAGACAGGTGTAACCCCGCAATCAATTTCTAGCAGTCTGGGTAATTTTATTCAGATTGCTGATGATAACTTAGATTTTGTCGCAGCATTTCTGGATCAAACCACCAATTATTACGAGCATACGGGAATTCAAACTGTAGCTCGCAGTCTGATTTTGCAAGCTTATACTTTAGTAAAACAGGAAATTAAACAAAAAAAGCAAAAACCCCGCTAAGATGTTTCATCTGCTGCAAAATCAGATAAAAATTAGTATGCGGTGGGTCAAACAGTAGAAGTTTGGGATGATGGAGAAGACGATTGGTATTCTGCAACTATTGAGAAATTTAAAGATAAGCAATACTTTGTTTATTACGTTGGTTACGGTTCATTTCAGGATGAGTGGGTTGATGAGGAAAACGTTCGTTTCCGCGAACATACCTCATCGGATGAGAATGGATATGCAGTAGGTCAAAAGGTAAAAGTTTGGGATGAAGATTCCGGAGGCTTGGTATTCTGCAACTATTGGCAAAATCCAAGGTCGGCAATACTTTGTGCAGTATATTGGTTATGACTCATCTGATGACGAGTGGGTTGATCTAGACGACATTTCCTAACTGTTGAATCAGCGGGAATGGGAAGAGTTCAAAGCCTCTCAAAAAGCAGGAGAGAGGTTTGGAAGCGAGGTTTTCTTTATGAAGAGTGAAAAGTCAGGTTAACCTGCGCCTTTGTCCATTTGGCGTTGCATAAATGCGGGATAATTTTATGAATTTTACGAGTGCGTCTTTGCGGCTTTGGGTGAGACTCTCATCCCATAAATGTGCAACGCCGTCCACTTTGGCTTAAATTGGTAGGCAGCAGGGAATAATGATACATCCACCATCTGCTTGCGGACTTTGCATTTGAGCGGCAATTTTGCAGGCTTTGAAGCGCTGAGGAGCCATTTGTATAGCTGTTTTCAAATTTTGATTAATCAGCATGCGTTTTACGTAGTCAGAGCAAGATTCACCGCCATGAAGCAACCGATGGGGACATGAAAAACCTTTGTGAGGAGAAAGATGCTTTTGATAGGCATTGAGGGATGCGATCGCTGTCTGCGTTGCAAAAGCTTCAATCGTACTGGCTGACATAAAACGAGTTGTGATAGAAACTATCACTCAATCTTCTACCCAAAATAAGCTTCTATTACTCTATCAAAAGGTCTAATTTCAAGACTAGTATAGCAGTCCTTTGCATCCCAGGTGAAAATGAGCGAAACCTTTAGAAACCCGGTAACTCCTGCGAAACCGGGTTTCTGGACAACGTGAATTTTCACAAACCATATAGTAGGATTGCTATATTATACCATTTAACCTTAACGTTGCACATATTCACAATCGATGTGCCCACGGCAATAAAGCGGGAGGAAAATCCACTTAGCGCCTTTGCCTCCCCTTGTCAAGGGGGGTTGGGTCGCCAGCCGCCGTAGCGACCGCGACAGTAGCCCAAGCCGCGTGGGATCTCCAAGGTCTAGAATACGTAATTTCTCGCTCTTGTGTGCGTAAGTCCTATTTTAGTTAAGCTGAACACAGAAAGCATTCTGCGTTAGTGCAGCGCCGTCCCCAGCAGGGTAGGCATCGCTTTTTACCTATTTGAGGTTATCAAAAAGCCCCATAAGTGAATTCGACAGCAATAAACGTTAAAAATCAATGGTTGCAGCAATTATTGTTTTTCTCATTATTGGGCTGATTATCATTGGGATTTTAATCAGCCCTTTCCTGATTAAACAGCGAAGAAATCATTTGAAAAATCGTCATTTTCCCCCACTTTGGAATGCTATTATTGAAAATAATCTTCCTATTTATCCCCGTCTTTCTCCTGCTGAACGAAGACGACTCCAGGGACATATTCAAGTATTCTTAGCCCAAAAACAATTTATTGGCTGTCAAGGGTTGCAGATAACGGAGGAAATGAAGCTGACTATTGCTGGTATCAGTTGTTTGCTCCTGCTTAATGAGCGAGGAGAATACTTTCCTAAACTTCGTTCAATTCTGATTTATCCTAGCACTTATTTTGTTAATGAAACCGTCGCCACCAGTAATTATGTTGTTGAAGAAAGGCGTGTGGCAAGATTAGGAGAATCATGGACTAATGACCAAGTGGTATTGTCTTGGGAACAGGTGAAACAAGACACTTATAACTGGAAAGATGGACATAATGTTGTGCTTCATGAATTCGCCCACCAGTTGGATCAAGAAGATGGTAAAGCCGAGGGTGTTCCGATTTTGCCACGAAAATCAGATTATCCCATTTGGGCGCGGGTAATGACAGAAGAATATCAACAACTCTGTAACAATGTTCAACAAGGCATAAAGACCGTAATCGATAGCTATGGCGCTACTAATCCCGCAGAATTTTTTGCCGTGGCGACTGAAACATTCTTTGAAAAACCGCAGCAATTGCTGAAGAAACATCCGGCACTTTATGAGCTACTGCAACGCTATTATCAAGTAGATCCTGGACAATGGGCTTAGATATTAGATTGCTTTGATATCAAGTCCGGTTAAACACTTATAATTCAAGTTCCTTGGGTGTAACGCTCGTGTTACCGAACAATGATGTTGGGTTACGCTTCGCTCGAACGCCACATGCGGCTGGGGAACCCGTAAGGGCGCAGTGGCTCCCCAACCTACATCCGATAGATATTATTACAAGTAATTATCTGGACATGATATGAGAGGTAAATGCTATAAACGCTTGCATACAATTGTCCAACAAAAAAAAGCTCCCATGCAAAGGGAGCATTGTTTGACTAGTATCTCAACTGCAAGCTAGTGACTGCTTGTCTTATACAAGGGTTTCATAGGAGGAATGTTTTCTGGCTAAGGTTTCAAAGATGTAATTGATTCCAACGAGTTTCTCAGCGCAGTATTGAACCAATTCCTAAAGTTGCGATCGCCAACGATTTTCTCGTAAACTGCTTCATAGCCATCAACCATTTGGGTAACGCTAAATTTGTTTTCCACATGTTCTCGGCATTTTTGGCGATTTAATTTCAAGGCTTTGGGTATCATCGCTGCCATTTCTTCGTAACTTTGGCAGACATAACCTGTCTCGCCATTGGCAATTACTTCTGATACTGAACCCATATTCATGGCAATTACAGGTGTACCAGTCGCCATAGATTCAGCCATCACCAACCCAAAGGGTTCGCACCAGGTGATCGGGAACAGAGTAATCGCCGCATTCCCCAACAATTCAGCTTTTTGAGCGTGATTAAGTTCGCCCAAAAATTCTATTTGCTTACCGTCAATGTGCGGGGCGATTTCTTCTTCAAAAAACTTCTTATCTACCACATCCACTTTACCAGCCATCTTCAAGCGCCAACCTGTCTGCTTGGCAATGGCGATCGCGTGTTGCGGTCCCTTTTCTGGCGATAAACGTCCTAAAAATGCCAGGTAGGGGGGATCTTGCGGTTCAGCAAAAAACGGAAACTTTTCGACGCTGATGCCGTTATAAACTGTGGCAGCGTAATTTATATTTAACAAACGCTGGGAATCACTAATGCTGATGTATGGTTGCGTGTGATGCTGCCTAAATACTTTGCTGTTGTCGCGACTAAAAGTACCGTGCAATGTATGCACTGTTGGTGTTGACGCCATACTAGCCAAAGCCAATGACCAAACTCCTATATGGGAGTGGATAATATCGAATTCCGCAGCGTGTTTGTAGGCTTCGCTAACGTGCAGAAGTTCGTACATTACGGGTTCTTGGACGTTTGGATCTAACCGCAATGCAACAGGACTACCTGCTTCCAAACGAGCTAGGGTTTGGGAATCCCCGGAAGCGAACAGCGTGACATCGTGACCTCTGCGTACCAATTCATCGGTCAAACGACTCACAACTAGCTCAGTTCCTCCATAGGTAACAGGCGGAACTTGTTCCCATAAGGGTGCGATCTGTGCTATTTTCATAATCTTTATGGTTCAGCAGTCAGAAGCCATGTCACTTGGTCTTCATTTCAGATAAAGGTAGAATCTTCTCCCTTGATATCTGCAATTGACTTTCACTTCCCTTGCAGCAAATAGCGCAAATTAAGTGAACCGAACCGAAAAACTCATCTCCAGTGAGTGTCACTTGATTTACTATTCCCCACTTTACAGGCTGAGTAATATTTCCTGTATCTATCTAAAGGAGGTTCTTTTTATCTATGTAATGAGTTATTTTATGGGATTTCAATCATTTTTATTCGGTCGCCACAGATACTCGCGCAGGTTGATTTTTCCTTCAGGGCTGAATTTTATCCCTTCTTCTTCGAGGAGTGCTTTTTGCCTGTAATCTTCGCCATGTCGTAAGGGTGAGTGTGATATTTCACCTTTAGCATTAACTACCCGATGCCAGGGAATATCAGACGAGAGGGTATCCACACGATAAAGAGCGTATCCGACTAAACGTGCTTTACCATACAAGTTAGCCAAATCTGCAACTTGACCGTAAGTAGCTACTTGACCATGTGGTATCTGGCGCACGATTTTATAAATTTCATCATAAGCGGACATTTAGTGTTACAAACCCTCCCGGTTCTACTTCTCGCGGTTTGGAATATTTGCTAATCATTGTCTTTGTCAAAAAGTTCTAACAAACCAACTGTGCCCACAAAAAAAGTATAAGTGCCATATTTTATTGGCATCTTTTTTCTTGAAGGTGCATAAAAAGCTGCGATGACTGCCTCAATTAAATGAACCGCAATGACAAAGCGCCCAATCCAAAAAATTGGATTCAGACTACTTGGTAGTTTGCTGTTAGTTAGTACTGCATAAACGTTGCACAATTCCAATCCAATTGCACTGGCGACGATAATTATAGATATAACTTTTACAAGAGTTGAAAAAATTTTCTTGATATATTTTAAATTCATCATATCTATAAGAATCCGCGCATCATTTATGTATGAAAAATTTTAAGTATTGTAGGGTGGGCAGTGCCCACCAAAAGCCGGATGTGGTGGGCAGTGTTGCTTTGCGCTGTGCGATCGCGCCCCACCCTACGTGTATTTCAAAAATCTGCAGAGGAATCCTATATCAATATTTTTCTAATATTTTTATGTCAATTTTCCTCTACTTTCACTCAAATAATGGGCAATTTAATGAGAATTGAAAGTTTCAGAATCCCGGTTTCTTAAAGAAACCGGGATTCTCGTTGATCGCGAATGATGCAAAGGACTGCTATATTATCTGAAAAGCTCCCCTAAGCTAACAATTCTTATATCATAGTTCGTGGTCGGTGGTTCATGGAATGGGCGCTATTAACCATTAACTATTAACGCGCGAACAGCCAATGTGTTGCAAGGTTAAAGATAATTGCTAATATTAAGGATTTGCGACTGCAAAAGTATTGCATTGTGCAGGGTTGCCCGTTTGAATTCCCCGCTTGAACCAGCGGACTCGTTGGGCTGAACTACCGTGGGTAAAAGATTCGGGGCTAACATATCCTTTTGCTTGACGTTGCAAGCGATCGTCTCCAATACTGCTGGCTGCATTCAAGGCTTCCTCGATGTCGCCTGTTTCCAGAATTTGCCGCGATCTATCGGCATGATATGCCCAAATGCCAGCAAAACAATCTGCTTGTAACTCTTGGCGGACTGAAAGTTGATTCGCTTCTACTGGATCTGCTTGACGCTGCAATGCACGAACTCGATTGGAAATACCCATTAAATTCTGGACGTGGTGCCCAACTTCATGAGCAATCACATAGGCTTGGGCAAAGTCTCCTGGTGCTTGGTATCGATTTTTCAGATCGTTATAAAAGCTTAAGTCAATGTAGAGCTTTTGGTCAGCTGGGCAATAAAATGGACCAACTGCCGATCGCGCAAATCCACAAGCAGATTCTACGGCATTAGAATAAAGAACTAATTTGGGTTCTACGTAAGTTTTTCCCATTTGCCGAAATAAGCTATGCCACGTATCTTCAGTATCCGCTAAGACAACCGAAACGAAATCAGTCATGCGCGAATCTGCTGCCGAACGTTGCGTTTGAGGAGACTCAGTGTTTGGGCGCTCGCTTGACGTTTCTCTTTGCTGCCAAACTACACTCGGATCGCCTCCCAATAGGGCAACAACCAGCGACAAAATGATTGCCCCAATCCCACCCCCCACCACAGGACCCGAAATTCCAGTTCCGCGCCTGTCCTCAACATTGGTGCTTTTACGACCGAATTCCCAGCGCATAATTTAGAGTCTCCAAACTACTTAGCAGAAATCAGCAAGGTGATATCGCACCCAAGCTAAACTTTTTATATTTCACTATAAATATTAATGATTTTATTCATTCAAATCCTCTATCACAGGGACAGCAATGATTTGATTAGCAGTCATACTTAGGGATAATTCAAGAAGCCAGCACCCATCATCCTGGAAGATTACAATTAGACCGAGAAGTGGAAATTAATTCTGCGTTGCCCGAAATACGAGCTTCGGGACAATTCATGAATTGTCCCTACGCCTTTTCCACTTCTTGGTCTATTGCAAAACTCCGATGCACTCAGCGCAAAAGTATTATTGAATACGTTGCATCGGATACTCAGAGGTTGTAGTTAATTGGGGTGGGGTCGTATTATCCGCCCAATATATAGAAGTTCAATTTTCTCCCCTAGAGCAATCTGCTAATCTAGGTGTGCGGTGTTGATGACTCGATAAACAGTATATGGTAATTACTAATCTATTTACAGCAGGTGGCGTGGTTATGTGGCCCCTGCTGGCGTTTTCGGTATTGGCGGTGGCGCTGATTATTGAGCGCGTCGGGTTTTGGGTTAAAATCAATAACCGCCAAAGACGCGTGGTGCGAGAAGTTTTGCAGCTTTATCGGGCGGATAATGTAGTTGGTGCCTTGCACAAATTGCAAGGAAATACTGATTTGCCTCTAGTTCGGATTTTTCTCGCTGCTTTGGAATTAGAAGAACCTACTCCAGAAGAATTTCGCCTTGCTTTAGAAAGTGAAGCACAAGCAGAAATACCCTTACTCAAACGCTTTCAAACAATTTTCGATACAATAATTGGTCTTGCACCGTTACTCGGTCTTTTAGGTACAGTATTAGGATTGATAGCCTCCTTTGCTTCCTTAAATATTGGCGATGTCGGAGGTACAAAAACAGCGGGTGTAACATCAGGGATTAGTGAAGCTCTTGTTTCTACAGCATCTGGATTAGTCGTTGCTATTTTTACATTACTATTTGCCAACTCCTTCCGGGGACTTTACATCCGACAAATTGCCTTGATTCAAGAATATGGCGGACAGTTAGAATTACTCTACCGCCGTCGCTATGAAAGAGGAGATAAATCTTATGCGGCTACCAGATGAGCCAGATATCCCAGCCCAAATCAACATTGTGCCGATGATTGATGTCATCTTTGCGATTTTGACATTTTTTATCATGTCAACGCTGTTTTTAACCAGACAGGAAGGATTGCCAGTAAATTTACCTAAAGCAGGGACAGCACAACAACAGCAACAATCATCTGAACCAATTACAGTCACAGTAGACGCCAAAGGACAAATTAGCTTGAACCGCAAATTAGTTGCACTCAACGCCTTGGCAAAGCAAACGCAAAAATTGATTGGTACTAACGAAGAAAGTTTGGTAATTATTAATGCCGATGAGCGAGTCAACCACGGGCAGGTGGTAGCAGTCATGGATCGCTTGCGTCAAGTACCGGGTGCAAAATTAGCGATCGCCACCCAAAAACCCTAATTGCGAGCTTGCTAACTGTTAACTGTTAACTGTTAACTGCTAACTGTTATTAGCCATTAACCGACTTTAATTGTATTCTAAGATGGCAAATCGCTTTCAAGAGCTAAAGTTTTCGAGGGGAGACGCCATGACTATTTGGGTAAACGAGCAAATTGATCCGTCTGGCATGATTTATGCTTGTATTGCCACCTGCAATGAGTCTCACGCCAAAGATTGTCATGAGTCTTTTAAACAGAATTTGACCGACATGCAAAAATCAACAGGTTGGGTGGCGCGATTGCGAACAGTCGATTCTTGGGATGAAGTTCCAGTCAATGCTTTAAAACTGAATTAATTTGGGCATTCGCCATTGGGGATTGGGGATTGGGCATTGGGCATAGAAAAAACAGTAAACTACCCACACTGACCCTTGATCGGGTACAGTGTGGGCTTTTAGTAGCCCTGAAATGTCTACATTGAGTTGACAACACAAACAGTTCGAGCCTCTGGGATGGTTTACAAAGGCATCCCCAATAGCTGCAATATTTTTGCTGCCGTTGTAGTCGGCATCCCCACTCCAGCCGCAAGACTCGTTAGTACATTTGAAGCGTTTGTCAGAACGCAACCCAAGATGAAAACAGCAGTGGCAAGTTTGGCTGGTATATGCTGGAGGTACAGCAATTATTTATACACCGAATTGAATACCTTTGTACTCCAAAAAAGAACGTAATTGATAGAAAGACCAAGAATTTGAACGTCTACGTTCAGTCTTGTTTCTTGGTTGTTGGTTGGTTGTTTCTCGTATACCAGTTAGATCCTCAATTGCCACTACTGCGTTATTTTTGAGTGTATGCTGAATAATTTGCTTGCTGATGTTGTGGTTTAACCACTGTTGAAATCTTCTCTGCTTGCCAGACAACCGTTTCAAAATCTGTCTTGCCCTGCGACGAGTAGACCTTGTGCCTTTCGTGGCTTTTTTCTGGAGAGATGTTCTTACCCTAGAAAACTTATCTCTAACATCGTTGATTTGTTTACCATCCCATTTATCGCCATTACTGGTTACAGCAATGTCCCTGCAGACAAAATCAACACCAATTACATTATTTGACTTAATTGGTGTTGGTGGTTCATCCTGAATTTGAATGTGGATGTAATAGTTACCGTCACGATGTTTGCATAATTGAGCCGATGTTGGTTTACGTCTGAGTGAGCTTACCTCTTTGATAGTTACCAGCATCAATTTTGATGTGTTCCCTGCCGTTCAACAAGGTAAGACTAACAGTCCAATCTTTCTGTGTGAAAGAGAAAATTCTGGCATCATAATCAGCCGATGTTGGATTAAATGCCTTAACTGGTTTGTCTTTGTGTTTGGCAGTTTTGCGATTAGCTCCAACTCTGGCACAAGCACGAACAGCTAAATTTGCGCTCAATCCAAACAAAGTACGAATCTCGTTATAGGCCAAATTTTGAATAGTCATCTTGCTAGTTACTTGAGGCTTAACTTTTTGGTTAGCGTAGTTACACGCCGAGGCAAAAGCCTTCAGCACCAACTCGATTTCTTCGACCTGTTTTGGAGTGGGGTTGAGCTTACAAACTAGTGTCAGCACTTGTTCGATGACTTCGACCTAATCACGAATGAATATAATATATCAAAATACTCGTGTTGTATCAAAGATTTATTGGCAAAAACTCAACTACCCCTCTCCCTGCAAAAGAAGCGGTTTGATTTGGTCGGGTGAGTTTTTGCCCCGCAATTCCTCTCACCGCTTCTGTTCGAGTCAGCGGGAGCCGGAGCAGCGGGAATAGGTGAATTTTGGATTCTACTTGTAGAGACGCGACTAGTCGCGTCTCTTATTGTAAGGAGTTTGAGCAATTAAAAGTTTAGCAGCAACAAGAGTCAATCGCATCTACACAGGTTAAGAAAAGATAAAAAACCAATTAAAAATTAACATTTAAGTAAAATTAGCTTCAAAGAAACTTGAGAAGTGATGAAAAATAGATGATATTTCTGAATCCTTAAGAGTTATCATCTATACCAAGATAAAATTTAAAAAACTTGTAAAAACAGAATAAATGTAGTGAACTATCCCCAGGTTTACACTTCTATTGCAGGCTATCCTATTAATTTGGTTGGCAAAACAGGACAAGCCATTCAAATTTCAATTCATTCTCCCAGTCAGTATATCTGTGCCAACCGCGAACGGATATTACCAGATTGGAAAAACCAGCCTTCTTTATGGGTGGTGATTGTCTTACAGCAATCGCGATATGAACTAGTGGAAAGTACTGCCGAAATAGAGGCAGAAAAAGAACGCTTGCGGGAGAATTTTTTGAGGTTTGGCTTAGATTTAGCATTTAGTTTGCGCGATCGCGGTTATTTAACAGATATCATCGATCCGCGTACTGGCTATCCATTACTTTCCCGTCCGGGGAAAACTCCCCACAACGACACAGCAGTTGTCAAAGCCTTGTTGGGCTATCCAGTAATACAAAATAAATGTCGTGTTTTAGTCCATCCTAATTGGGGCATGGCAGTTTATCCCAGCGTTTTGATATCATCATCTCCTCCAACCATCATTGAATGGGTTACAAAAACCGTAGCCCCATTACATGATTGGTCATTAGTGATTAGTTATTAGTTGGTGGTTGGTGGTTGGTGGTGAACCAGCGCTGCGCTTTTGGTAACACTCGCGCAGGTAACTGGTTCTCCCGTTGGGTTGGTGGTTGGTTGTTGGTGGTTGGTTGTTGGTGGTTGGTGGTGAAGCGCGTACTGCGCTTTTGGTAACACTCGCGCAGGTAACTGGTTCTCCCGTTGGGTTGGTGGTTGGCGGTTGGTTGGTGGTTGTTAAGAGTCAAGAGTTACTCCCTTGTCCTCCTTGTCCCCCACACCCGTCCCTCCTTGTCCTCCAGACCCCACACCCGTCCCTTCTTGTCCTCCAAGTCGTCCTCCTTGTCTCCTTATCCCCCCATCTCCCCCTCGCCCCTTATCCCCACTCCGTGGGGCCCCCCCTTCCCCATCTCCCCCTCTCCCCCTCTCCCCCTCTGCCCATCATGTATGGTTAAAGTGGGCTGGATTCTACAATTCAAGTATCTTGGGAGAGATAATTATGCTGAGTTCGACAAGGGATTTGTTGGAAACGGCACGACGGAATATTTATGCGATCGGTGCTTTCAATATTTATAATCTGGAAGGGGTGCGGGCTGTGGTGCAAGCAGCTGAAACTCTTCAAAGTCCGGTAATGTTACAAATTCACCCCAGTTCGCTCAAGTATGGTGGTTCTCCCTTAGTGGCGTTATGCTTGGAAGCAGCTCGTGCATCAACAGTAGCGATCGCTGTACATTTAGATCACAGTACCTCAGCATCCGCGATTCAAACAGCCCTAGGCGCGGGAATGAATTCGATTATGGCGGATGGTTCGCCTTTCCCCTACGGCGAAAATCTGGCATTTACGCGAGATATGACAAAATTAGCCCATACTCACGGTGCAGCAGTTGAAGCGGAAATTGGTAGAATCAGCGGCACTGAAGATGGACTGACGGTAGAAGAAAAAGAAGCTTTAATGACCGATCCCGACCAAGCGGCGGAATTTGTGGCAGCTACTGGTGTGGATGCTTTAGCTGTGACTATTGGCAATGTGCATGGCGAATATCGCAGTACCCCCAGGCTAGATTTTAAGCGATTGGCAGCTATTCGCAAAAATGTTGATGTGCCATTGGTATTGCACGGTGCTTCTGGTTTACCCGCAGAGATGATTGGTAAGTCAATTGAGTTAGGGGTATCAAAGTTTAACGTCAATACAGAAGTGCGAAAAGCTTATGTGCAGTCTCTAAAAACAGATTTGAGTGGAGCGAAAACACCCGATTTAGTGGACTTGATGAACAGTGGTATTACCGCGATGCAAGAAGTAATTTCAGAGAAATTGCTACTTTTTGGTTCAGTTGGTAAAGCACATTTACACCAATCGCCCTACGCGGAAATGCTGGCTGCAAACGGTAAGTATTAAGTAGGGTTGGTTGTTGGTGAAGCGCGTACTGCGCTTTTGGTAACACTCGCGCAGGTAACTGGTTCTCCCGTTGGGTTGTTGGTGAAGCGCGTACTGCGCTTTTGGTTTCCCGACCCAGGCGACTGGTGAAGCGCGATCGCGTTGTTGGTTGGTGGTGAAGGGGCGCGAAGTCTGCAGTCGGGAAGATTCCCCCCGGTGAGCTTCGCGCCCTTGGTAGGGGAGCCACTGCGGTCTTGGGGTCTGGCCAAGGGTCGCAGTGGCGTTTTCCCGACCCAGGCGACTGGTGAACCCCTCCGGGGTTGGTGGTTGTTGGTGAAGGGGCGCCCTTGGTAGGGTCGCAGTGGCGTTTTCCCGACCCAGGCGACTGGTGAAGCGCGATCGCGTTGTTGGTTGTTGGTGGTGAAGCGCGTACTGCGCTTTTGGTTTCCCTCCTTTGTACTGGTGAACCCGAAGGGTTGGTTGTCCCTCGTTCCCAGGTTTCCCTCGTTTCCCTCGTTTCCCTCGTTCCCAGGTGGAACCTGGGAATGCACTCAATGAGGCTCTGCCTCATGCTTCAATGGGAATGGGAGGCAGAGCCTCCTGGTAACGCATTCCCAGCCAGAGTCTGGGAACGAGAAATAGTCCCCCACACCCGTCGCCCCACACCCGTCGCCCCCATCTCCCCCTCGCCCCTTATCCCCACTCCCTGGGGGCCCCCCCTTCCCCCTCTCCCCCTGTCCCCCTCTCCCCCTCAACTCTTCTTCGGTCGCCGCAGTTGCTGAGAAATTGGTCCGAGAACTTGGTTGAGGTTACGCAGTTGTTCGGCTGTACCCATGCCAATTAATACATCTCCCGGCATTAACTCAGTATCCGCAGTGGGACCGCCGATAAGTGTACCATCGGCACGGCGAATGGCGAGAACTAATGCCCCAGTTTGCGATCGCAATCTTGCTTTTTGCAATGTTTGACCGACAAATGGACACACTGCCGGATCTAACAAAAATTCTTCCATATATAATTGGCGGTCTGTACCTGAGATGATCCCATCGACAAAATCCATTACTTGGGGTCGCAACGCTGCTGCTGCCATTCTTTTACCGCCAGTAATATAAGGAGAAATTACGGCATCTGCACCGCCGCGTTGTAACTTTTGCACAGCTTCCTCCGTACTGGCACGCGCGATCGCCCGAATTTGCGGATTAAGTGTTTTTGCTGAAAGAACTGTATATAAATTTTCGGCATCTGAAGGCAGCGCCGCAACTATACAAATTGCCCGTTCAATGCCAACGGTTAAAAGGCTTTCATCTAGCGTTGCATCACCCTGGTATACAGTGTAACCATCCATTTGAGCTTGCCGGACGGATTCAACCTCAGAATCAATCACTACAAAAGGAACGTCTTCTGCGCGAAATTCCTTAGCAATTTGACGACCAGTCCGACTAAATCCACAGATAATATAATGCCCTGATAAGGATTCCATTACGCGCCTTTGTTGTCGTAGTCGAATTCCTTCTTGAAAGTAACCTTGAATTACGGCTTCTGTAAATCGGTTGACTATGTAACCAATACTAACCACACCCATTAATATTAGGGCGATAGTAAATAACCGTCCTCTGGTTCCCAATGGGTGTGTTTCTCCATAGCCAACGGTAGCCAAAGTGATGACGGTCATGTAAGCTGCGTCTTCCCAAGTCCAGTGTTCAACTAGCCGATACCATAAAGTACCACCCAGGAAAACACCGCCAAGGGCGATCGTTCCCGCCAATAACTCTTTTTGGATGCGATAATATTTTTGCTCAAGTGTCGAGTACACAACTTTTCGTTACCACTGTCACTCGTTTGAGGATATCCGAGGGCTAGCTGAATGAGAAAGTATTTTCTGAGGTAAAAAGAAAGAAGTTTGTCAAGGCTTCCATATAGCTAGCAAATTAATTTAAAGTTAAAAATTTTCAGGAGGCGCGGTAGTGAGCATACCAACTTTTGTGGAACAAGCAAATATACCCCCAGAATTAGGTTCGTCATTTAGTCCTTTTGATACTGATGGCTTCAATCAAGCTGTCATGTCCACCTATGGGCGGTTTCCCCTAGCCCTAGAAAGAGGGGCTGGATGCCGCGTTTGGGATACCCAGGGGCGGGAATATCTCGATTTTGTGGCAGGAATTGCTACTTGTACTTTGGGACACGCCCACAGGGCGATGGTGGAGGCGGTGACACGCCAAATTCAAAAGCTGCATCATGTTTCTAATTTGTATTACATTCCCGAACAGGGGGAATTGGCAAAGTGGATTGTTGAGCATTCCTGTGCCGATCGCGTGTTTTTCTGCAATTCTGGGGCTGAGGCTAACGAAGGCGCAATTAAGCTTGCGCGCAAATACGCTCATACTGTGCTAGAAATTGAACAACCAATTATTTTAACAGCTCACGCCAGTTTTCACGGGCGAACTTTGGCAACAATTACTGCTACGGCACAACCGAAGTATCAAAAATACTTTGACCCCTTGGTGCCGGGATTTCAGTACGTACCTTACAACGATATTGGCGGCGTGGAAGCGGCAATTAGCGAGTTGGATGAAGGCGATTATCGTGTAGCGGCGATTATGTTGGAACCTTTACAAGGTGAAGGCGGCGTTCGTCCTGGTGATATTGCTTACTTCCAAAAGCTGCGGGAGATTTGCGATGCTACTGGCATTTTGTTGATTTTTGACGAAGTGCAAGTAGGTATGGGGCGCAGTGGTAAGTTATGGGGTTACGAACATCTTGGTGTTGAACCAGATATTTTCACTTCTGCTAAAGGCTTGGGTGGCGGTATCCCTATCGGCGCGATGATGAGTAAAAAATTCTGCGATGTTTTCCAACCGGGGGAACATGCTAGCACCTTTGGCGGAAACCCTTTTGCTTGTGCAGTTGCTCTCACTGTCTGTCAAACTTTGGAAAGGGAAAATATTTTAGACAACGTGCAAGCTAGAGGCGAACAATTGCGAACTGGTTTGAGTGCGATCGCTAAAAAATATCCCCATCATCTTACCGAAGTTCGCGGCTGGGGTTTAATTAATGGTATGGAGTTGCAAGCTGATATTGCGCTAACAGCAGGTGATATCGTTAAAGCCGCAATGGATCAAGGTTTGTTATTAGTACCAGCTGGTCCCAAAGTCGTGCGGTTTGTACCACCGTTAATTGTCACAGAAGCGGAAGTCAATTTGGCTTTGCAAGCTGTTGATAAAGCAATGGCGACTGTGACGGCGTAATAAAGGGGAAGGGGGAAGGGGGAAATTTTTTCCTCTGCTTTCTTGCTTTTATCTTGAAATTCCGAGTTCTAAGTCAGGAATTTCTAGTTTCAAGTGAGAAGTTTTTAGTTTCAAGCTTGGAATTGGGAGTTTTCAGCTTGGAATTGGGAGTTTCAAGCTGAAAGTTTCGAGTTTCAAGTGAGAAATTCCAAGTTTCAACAGATGGAAACACAAATTCCTGTTTACGAAACCATTCCCATTGCCATCGCTTTCGCTGATGCTTCCGAAAAACATCTGCCTTTAGCGCTTTACAGCCCCAGCCATCCAACTGTCAAAGTTTTGGGAAAAATTGCTGAAAGCCTGGATAAACTATCATGAATAGTAAAAAAAGCTCAGAACCTGCCTACAAAGTCAAGGGTGTTGATTTGCTGTTCCAAGCAAGCAATGATATACCCTACGAGTCGATTCCTCTATCATCTATTCACCTACCCTCAAAGCAGCCAAGACGCTACTTTGACCCAGAGGCGATGAAAGCCCTGACAGCATCAATTAAGTCTAAAGGCATCTTGCAGCCCCTGCTGGTGCGATCACACGAACAGAACCAATATGAACTTATAGCGGGCGAACGGCGCTATCGGGCAGCCAAGGAAGCTGGACTAGAACAAGTTCCCGCTATTGTCAAGGATTTGAGCGACGAAGAGACTTTTGAGATTGCGCTGCTGGAGAACCTACAACGAGAAGATTTAAACCCAGTGGAAGAAACAGAAGGTATTTTAGATCTGTTGTCTTTAAAGCTGAACCAACTAAGGGAATCAATTATTTCGTTACTACATTTAGTTTCTCATGCCGATAGGGAATCGGCGAATAACGTTATTCGCCGTCCAGAATGGCAACAGATAACAGAAGTGTTTAGTGTGGTAGGTAAGCTTACTCCTAATAGCTTTCGTACCAATCGCCTGCCATTATTGAACCTACCTACGAATATTCTGGAATGCCTGCGCCAGGGAAAAATAGAATATACCAAAGCTAAAGAAATCGCCCGCGTCAAAGACGAAGTGCAGCGGCAAGCATTGCTATTAGAAGCGATGACGGCACATCTGTCTCTCAGCCAAATTAAGGAGCGTATTGCCAGTATTAAAACTACTAATGCAGGGGCTGAGTCTGGAGAAAAAGCATCATACCAAAGTCGTCTTAAGGCAATTTCAGCAAAGGCTAAAAAAGCCGAACCCTGGGAAGATGCTAAAAAGAAAAAGAAATTTGATAAGCTGCTGGCGGAAATGGAAAAGCTACTGGCTGAGGAGGAAGTTCAGTAGGGTAAAGCTGGCGAATAACGTTATTCGCCGATTCTTTGGGGGACACTTAAAAACCGATGAATTGACTATAATGCCAGTAAGTACAGGGGAGTTTGTGACTTACTTACATCCTTAGTAAATCAAGAAATAATGAATAATTCTTCAGTCGAAGACTCTATTTTAACTCTAGAAAACTTAGCTTTGATACGCTACCGTTTTTTGCGTAATGATTTAATCTATATTAATCGCTTATTACAAGGCTTTGTTCCTTCGTTTATAAGCATAGACCCAAAACCCCTGTATAAAAGTGAAAATATAGTGGAATTGGGTTAATAGGAATTGCCCATGCAGTCGTTTGAACCAGGTTTTATCGAGCGCCAGTTAATTACTCAAAATTTACTGCGTACCATCCGGCTTATTGGTGAGTACAAAGGGAAGCAGCAGTTATTCAAAGAACAGTCGCCACAAGTATTGGAGACACTACGTCAAGCAGCAATTATCCAAAGTACCGAGTCTTCTAACCGGATAGAAGGCATCATAGCACCCCTAGAACGCATCAAAGAACTGGTGGCGGAGAAAACTACACCCCGCGATCGCTCTGAACAAGAAATTGCTGGCTATCGAGATGTGCTTACTACCATCCACACCAGCTATACCCATATCCCCTTTACCCCTAGTGTTATTTTACAACTGCACCGTGACCTTTACCAGTTTACTGTCGGTGAGGGTGGGCGCTGGAAGTCAACAGACAATGTAATCAGCGAAACTTACCCAGATGGCACGAAGATTGTTAGGTTTCAACCAGTTGCGGCTTATGCTACACCATCCGCGATGGAACGCTTGCACGAACGGTTCAACCGCCTATGGCAGTCTGAGGAAATCGAACCATTACTGCTAATCCCCACCTACGTCCTGGATTTTCTATGCATCCACCCTTTCAGTGATGGCAATGGACGGATGGCTCGGCTGCTGACACTACTGTTACTATACAAAGCAGATTACGAGGTGGGGCGGTTTATTAGCTTGGAGCGAATTGTAGAACGCACAAAGGAAAGCTACTACGACACACTTCACCAGTCCTCCCAAAGCTGGCATCAAGGGCAGCATAGTTTGTTACCTTGGTGGGAGTATTTTCTGGGAGTGGTGGTGCTATCGGCGTACCGAGATTTTGAGCAGCGGGTTGGGTTAGTAACCTCAGTCAAAGGCGCTAAAACAGCGATGGTGCTAGATGCCATTAACAATATAGTTGGGGATTTTTCTATCAAGGATTTACAGGAACAATGCCCAAGTGTAGGAATTGACCTGATTCGCCGTATCTTACGCCAGGAAAGGAACGCTGGGCAGATCGAATGCCTTGGGCGAGGTCCAGATGCGCGTTGGCGGAAGAAATAGGCACAGTACCTATTAAATAGGTACTGGCAAGCTATTTAGTACCTATTTAATAGAAATTTCGGTTGGAGATACAACAAAATTTCACGCTATAAACATTCTTCAGCTAGTCGGCAGGATAGCTTTGAAATTTTTGGCAAATTCACAACACAACAAAAAAGTTGTGCTAAATTCAAGACACAACAAAAAAGTTGTTACATGATCCCAGAGTTTAACCCTGACGGAAACCTACCTCCAGGAGTGCATTGGGCTACGTGGCAAGAATTCGCGAATCGATTTGGAACCACACCACGCCGACAGCAACTTCTCAAAGGACTAAAGTTCGCCATAGATTCACTGTCAAAGGCAGGCTGCCAGGTCGTTTACATTGATGGCAGTTTTGTAACCGAAAAGGAGAATCCTAATGATTTTGATGGCTGTTGGGACATTAAGGGCGTTGATCCAGAACTTCTTGATCCCATTCTCCGAAATTTCGATAACAAACGTGAAAAACAAAAGGCTAAGTACCAAGGAGAACTCTTCCCGACATCCTGGATAGCAGATGGGGCGGGGAAAACCTATCTCGATTTTTTTCAGATTGATAGAAATGGAAACCCAAAAGGCATTGTTGCTATAAATTTGGGAGAATTGCAGGCATGATTAAGAATGAGCGACAGTACCGTGTAACGCAAGCTCAAGCGAAAAAGTTTGAGGAAGCATTAGCACAGTTTGAAGGAAATTTAGACAATAGAGAAGAAGTTCATCCGTTGTTGTGGACAGCGCAACGAGATGCTTTACAGAGTCAGCTAAGTGAACTTCGTGAGGAAATTGAGGAGTATGAAGCTCTGAAGTCCGGTCAGCATACAGTGCTTGAGCTTGAGTCATTAGAAGAGCTACCACTTGCTCTTATCAAAGCACGCATTGCTGCTGGTCTTAGTCAAAAAGATCTGGCTGTTCGGCTTGGAATGAAAGAGCAACAGATACAACGCTACGAAGATACAGAATATGCTTCCGCTAGCTTTACGCGATTGATAGAAGTAAGTCAAGCTCTTGGAATTAAAGTACGAGAAGATGTCTTTTTGCCCAATGCTCAAGTTTCACTAAACACTTTGTTTGGTCGCTTAAAGCAAGTTGGAATTGAGCGCGACTTCGTTATTAAAAGACTTCTTCCCCAATCAATTTTGGGAAATTTGCAGACAGATAATGTATCTGAAGACCAAACAGGCAGTATAGCTATGCGAGCATCAGCAATTTTAAACCGAATATTCGGATTGACACCATCTGTTATCTTTAGTTCCAGTCCACTTCAACTAAATAAAGCAGCCTTAGCAACGGTTCACTTCAAAGTAACCAAGGGAACAGATGAGCGTCGCTTAAGTGTGTACACTCTTTACGCACATTTTTTGGCACTTCTTGTACTTGATGCTACATTAGACTTACCTAAAAAAACAATTCCCACAAATCCTAATGAAGTTCGGGAAGCGATTTTGTCTACTTATGGCTCTCTAACTTTTAAACACGCATTGCATTATTTATGGAATTTAGGAATACCAGTCCTACCCCTGAATGATTCAAGTGCATTTCATGGTGCTTTCTGGCGTGTAGAAGGTCGTAATGTAATAGTTCTAAAACAGCAGACTAAATCAGCCGCCCGTTGGCTTTTTGATCTCTTCCACGAGCTATGGCACGCAGCTCAAGAGCCAGAACTGGAGGAACGCATAGTAATTGAAAATAGTGAAGCAAATGAGGAGCGATGGAAGTCCAAAGAAGAGCAAACAGCAAATCGATTTTCGGGACACATCATACTTGCTGGCCGTGCTGAAGAATTAGTCGAATTATGTCAGGAAGAAGCCAAAGAAAGTATCGAGCGATTAAAAAAGATCGTTCCCTTAGTTGCAGCTAGAGAAAATGTGTCAGTTGCTTCACTTGCCAACTACATGGCATTTCGTTTGTCATTGGAGGGCAAAAACTGGTGGGGAGCTGCAACTAATCTGCAAACTGAGGATACGGACTACACAGACCCTTGGCAGACAGCGCGGGACTTTCTTTTAGAACGAGTTCACTTTGGACGTTTGAATGAAGTTGACCGAAATCTTTTGTTACAAGCTCTATCTGATGTTTGAACATTAAACAAGTTTTATTAGTCATAAAATTTGAAACTTATGTCAAAAGATTGGAATGCAGAAGAGGAACTGAAACCCCTCAAGCTTAAATGCACTAAATCAGATTGTAAGAACGAGTTACATTGCTTTTTGCAAAAATCAAGCCGGAAGGTGAAAGCGACTACCAAATTTGGTAAATGCCGTGATTGTGGGGCAGAATTGGTTGATTGGGATCGAGTTCACAAACGCGATCTCAGTGAAGTTAAACATACTTTTGCATCTCTCAAATATGAATGGATTCGACATCATTTTTGGCACATAGAGATAGACCAGTATGCCGTCAATCATGCTCTTAGGAAGGGTCGAATTGAAATGCATAAAGCGGCAGAACACAGAATTAGAAAGTATGTTGGTGAAGTGCATGAAATGCCGGACGGACAAAAGCGTCCGCATCGAGATGAGCAGCAAACTCCATATTCTGGTAACAGTATTTTCTATGCTCAACATGCTACAGCTTGTTGCTGTCGTCGGTGCATGGAGTATTGGCATAACATTCCTAAAGATAGAGATTTAACTGAGGAGGAAATTGGATATTTCACAGACTTAGTAATGCTCTACATTGAGGAACGGTTACCACATTTAACAGAAAACGGAGAAAAAATACCACCAATAAGAAAGAAAACTCCTAAAAAGTCGTCTACAGAAGATGAGGGGGGGGTAAGAAAAGCAATGGCAATCAACACCGAAGCTTTGTCAGCTCGTTATCGGTCTGCATCAGTTGATTTAAAAGGCAAGCGTCTTCTCATCACCAATTTCCTGAACACAGAACAGGAAAAGGATTTGAGTGAACCTCCTAACTGTGGTGGTGTCGGGCGCATCCGACACTTTCGGCGCATTCTTGGCAGCGATAGCTGGCCACCAAATCCTTTACCCATAGACCCTGCTTGCAAGGCACTTGGTTTACCATCAACGGATATGATTCGGGCACAAGTTTTCCAAAATGCAGCCTGCAACTGGCGATGTTGGTATTGCTATGTTCCCTTTGACTTGCTTTCCGCTAACCCCAATTACTCAGACTGGTTAACTCCTACCGCTTTGATTGATCGCTATCTCAACCAGGCTGACCCACCGCCCATGATAGACCTCACTGGTGGTCAGCCGGATCTCGTTCCCGAATGGGTGCCTTGGATGATGACTGAACTCAGAAATCGTGGGCTGGAACGCCGGGTATATCTTTGGTCTGACGACAATCTCAGTAATGACTATTTCTGGCAATTTCTATGTGACGCAGACATTGAACTCATCGCTACATACCCCAATTACGGTCGCGTTTGTTGCTTCAAGGGTTTCAATGCTGAATCATTCGCGTTTAACACTCGTGCGGAACCCGCGCTGTTTGACCAGCAATTTGAGTTGATGAAACGGCTTTTGACGCTAGGCATCGACTTATATGCCTACACTACATTCACAGCCCCATCAGCAATTGGCATAGCAGAAGATATGCATCGCTTTGTTGACCGTCTCCAAATGCTTGATGAAAATTTGCCACTGCGAACAGTACCGCTCCAGATTCAGGAGTTTACTCCAGTCAAGCAACGTTTGAACCAGAATACCTCCTACGCTATACAGAATCAGCAAATTGCAATTGAAGCTTGGCTGCAAGAATTAGAAAGCAGATATTCCAGTGAAGAAAGAGCTTGCAACATCACCGATATACCTCTTCGTGGAGGCAGGTAAGCATGACAATCACTAAAACTGAAACACAAATTTTTGAAGAAGCTGTTGATGGTTGGGTGCTTGAGGCAATCGCTCGTGGAGCAAAAACATTTAACCAATTGGTAGCATTACTGCCTGGAGTATATCCATCCATTGCCCTCAGATCTCTTCAACGCCTTGCCTCCACCCAAAAAATCTCCGCTCAGATTCTAGCAGATTTCACCAAATTAGATAGGCTTAGCCTGAACAGGCAAAATTACTCACCTCACCAAATTACGTTACCTGTTCCACATCCCCTTGACTATGATTGGCGGTTTAGTGATGCAACAGTTCAGTACTTGTTAGATAAGTGTGCAGAACTGACACATTCTGGTGAGACTATTGCATTACTGGGAACTCCTAGTTTGCTGCGTATGGGAATTGAAAAGTCATACTCACGACAACTGATATTGCTTGAGGCAAGTCGCACCATAACGGATAGCTTTGCTCCAGTAGCACAAAAAAAACAGGTACTCCAATGTGATTTGATTAAAGATCCGCTACCGAATCTTTTGGCAGCAGCAGCTGTCCTTGACCCACCCTGGTATCCAGAGCATATTCAATCTTTTCTTTGGGCAGCTTGTCAACTCTGCCAAATTGGCGGATACATTTTTATCAGTATGCCTCCTGTTGGCACTCGCCCCGGCATTGAGCAAGAATGGGCAAATATTTGAGACTGGGCAGAACAGATTGGTCTAACTCTCGTCAAACTAGAGCTAGCGGCTCTGTCCTATGTGACCTCTCCTTTTGAGCTTAATGTTCTCAAAGCGGAAGGACTGCACACAGTTTTAAGTGAATGGCGACGCGGTAATCTAGCAGTATTCTTGCGTAGCCATCAAACAGAAAGCCTACGCCCAACAGTTCGGACACAAGAAGATAAATGGATTGAACAAGTGCTGTTTGGTGTAAGAATACGTGTCCGGCAGCCAAATCTATCAAGTTTTACCAATCCATCACTGATATCAATTGTACCTGGAGATGTGCTTCAATCAGTGAGTCGGAGAGATTCGCGCCGCCAGTTAGCTGATGTTTGGACTTCTGGGAACCGGATCTTTGCTTGTCAAGGACGGGATGTGCTATTGCGTATTTTACGGGCTTTAGCACTTGGGCGATCGCCTAATGAAGTTTTAGCTGCAACTCTAAAACGTCCGTTAAATCTAAATGAAGCTGAACTTGCATCTCACACTGCTAATCAGATTATAGATATTGTCAGCATAGAGCAAAAGGAGAATTTATTTTTTGAATAACAGCGGAACGATACAAAATTCTCTAAAACCGCTGGTTGATCAACTAAGGTCAGCGGTACAGGGTGATTCTTTTTGGGAAAGTTATTTAGAACAATTAAATTCGCTTGGAGCAGCACCCTTTACACTTCATTTAGCCATTTTAGTCGAACCATATCTCCAATTTATTTTGGATGGAAAGAAAACTGTGGAATCAAGGTTTTCAACCCGTAAGTTTGCTCCATACAACCGCGTAGATAAAGGTGACGTTGTGTTATTAAAGCAATCTAGTGGGCCAATTGTAGGATTATGTCAAGTTAATTATGTTTGGTTTTATCAGTTAGACCCTGAATCTTGGCAAACTATTAAAGAGGGTTTTGCAACTGCTATATGTGCCCAAGACCCTGATTTTTGGAAACAACGTGAAGCGGCATCATTTGCTACTTTAATGCGAATTCAAAACGTTAAATCTATAGAACCCATCAAATTTGTTAAACGCGATCGCCGAGGTTGGGTAGTCCTGCACGAAAGTTCTAGTCAATTACAACTCGATTTAGGAATTTTATGAAACCAGTTGTTCTTGGCTTCGCTGGCAGTATTGCCAGTGGTAAGTCAACACTTTCAATTGAGGTAGCTTTATCCCTTAAATGGCAACGTGTCAGTTTTGGGGACTACGTTCGGACTGTAGCACAGCGCCAAGGTTTAGGAGAATCACGAGAAGTATTGCAGATTGTCGGTGCCTCTGTGGTTAACCAGGGAATAGAACAGTTTTGTAGCTCTGTTCTGGCACAGGTTAACTGGAAACCAGGACAACCATTGGTTGTGGATGGCATTCGGCACGCTGAAGTCGTCTCGACGCTGCATCGCCTTGTTACTCCCTCAAAGTTACTCCTTGTTTTTGTAGCGGTGAACGAGTCAATACGGGAAGCTCGGCTGATTGAGAAAGGATTAACTTACTGTGAAGATTTGCAGCATATTGAGACGCACTCTACAGAGGTACAAGTACAGACAGTTTTGTCAAAAATGGCTGATTTTACTGTGGACAGTACCCGAAAAATAGAAGAACTTGTTAAAGAAATTGTAACCTGGGTTCAGCAACAAGGGTAGTAAGGATTTCTACAGCCATCACCAAACTTAAGAAGATGAATCATAGTCGTGAATCTCATTCAAACATCTTCATACTTACATCTGTAAAATTCCTACTTCTTGATCTAAAGTTTTAAGCTAAAGAAATACCTTTGATTTTTTTGAATAGGGAAACAGCATAAGAGTCAGTCATTCCTGATATATAATCTGTCACCCTTAAAATATTCAAATATTTTTCACTGCAAAATTGGTCTTCAAATATTATTTTGCTTGGGAGCATCTCCCTAATCTTTTCACTTTTTTTATTTTTTTTATTAGGCGCTATTCCTATTTCTCCATCATTTACAGCAGGAATAAACTCATTTAATAAACCTGAGACAACATCATATCCTGCTACTTCTATGGAGAGAACATCCTGACAATTATAAACTTTACTTTTAATTTATTTTTTAATATTGTTAATTTTTTGGACGATTTCTTCATTATCTGCTTCTAATAAAGATTTATCAAACCTTCCAGTCAGCAATTCATCTTCATGGTTAATAAATGTTTCTTTAGCAACTTTCATCAGTTTGTTAATTGCCTTCCCTCTTAGATATCTTATATTTTCTCTCATGCCAGATTTATCATTTCTGTTTTGCAATCTTTCTTTATGCTCATATCCTGCAAGATCGACTAGCAAATCTTTAGTTGTTTTATAATCAATGTAACCCATGTTAAATCCATCTTCTAAATCCATAATTCGATAGCAAATATCGTCAGCAGCTTCTACGAGAAAAGCTAATGGATGTCTACACCACCATGCTGATTTATCGCCAATTCGTATTAGCCCTACTTTATCTGCAATTTCTTCAAATATCTTCTTCTCTGATTGAAAGAATCCGAACTTTTTACCACTATCTCTCCATTTGTTTTGTTGTTTTAAACTGTCATCTTTTATTAAAGATTCTCTAGGATATTTGGTAAAGGTAGCCAGAGTTGCATATGTTAGTTGCATTCCCTTACGTTCTGTTTGGCTCTCCGCTCTTGTGATAATTCTAAATCCTTGAGCATTCCCTTCAAACAAATCTAAATCTTCTTTTTCTTCGGGATTTAATTGTTCTAGCTGTTTTCGTCCTGTTTCCGAATAAAACCAGGCTTGTATAGCATTTTCGCCAGAATGACCGAATGGGGGATTACCTATATCATGAGCAAGACAAGCAGCCTGTACTATAGCACCGAAGCTTGCTTCAAGCTGGAAATTTCAACTTCAAAGTTGAAATTTTCGAGTTTTGATGGGGAAAACGCCTGAAAACCCCGCGACTTCAGTACCGGGAGTGCCAAATCTTTCAGTATTCGCAATCAGCCTTGAAAAAATAGACAAGAATGCACTCATTCCTTTTCCCCTTTTCCCCTTCCCCCTTCCCCTACCAATGAAATCTAATGCACTTTTGCAGCAGCATCGATACCATCACTGACCAAACGACCATCTTCCATATATATAATGCGATCGGCTATATCAAGGATGCGGTTGTCGTGGGTAACAAGCAAAATTGTACAACCTTGTTCTTTTGCGAGTTTTTGCATTAATTCCACAACATCGCGCCCGGATTTTTTGTCGAGTGCGGCGGTAGGTTCGTCTGCTAAAACTATTTTAGGTTGGCTAATCAATGCGCGAGCGATCGCTACTCTTTGTTTTTGTCCCCCCGATAAATTCTCTGGGTAATAATTGGCACGATTTCCCAAACCAACAGATTCCAACATCGCAACAGCTTTGGCGTCCATATCTTGATTTAAAAATTCGTCATGCAATTCCAGAGACATGCGTACATTTTCTTTTGCTGTTAAGAATGTCATCAGATTATGCGCCTGAAAAATATAACCAATATTGCGGCGAAGTTGAGTTAATTGTTTTTTATTCGCGCCACAGATTTCTTGCCCTAAAATTTTTAAACTACCTTCCTGTGCGGAACGCAGCCCCCCCATTAATGTTAATAGAGTAGTTTTTCCCGAACCAGAAGGACCAGTCATAATGATAATTTCGCCGACATTAATGTCTAAATTAATATCAAATAAAGCTTGTTTGCGAAGTTCCCCGCTACCAAAATAATGGTTGAGATTATTAATAGAAATGACAGGTTCGGCGATGGGGAATTGGTTAAACTCAGAAGAAGAAAGGATTTGCATAAGATTTATATTTTTATTGGGCATTGGGCATTGGGCATTGGGCATTGTTGCGCCAGTGCTGCGGGAGGGTAACACTCGCGCAGGCATCTGGCGTCCCTTGGGCATAGGGCATAGGGCATAGGGCATTGGAAATAGTTAACTCAAAACTCTGCGCCTGGGCGCCTCCTAACTCCTAACTCCTAACTCCTAACTCCTAACTCCTAACTCCTAACTAAAAGATGTCTGCGGGGTCGGCGGCTTGGAGTTTTCGCATGGCAACTGCACCCGAGAAAGTACACATAATTACTGTCAGAATAAATACTCTTGTCGCCCGTTCTAAGGTCATGCCAATTGGTAGCATTGTGGCAACAAAGGTAAGCTGATATAGCCCAATTGCCAGGAAAAAACTGGGAATGTAACCCAGTACCGCCAACAATAAAGCTTCTTGAAATAAAACTTTTAACAGGTAGCCATCTGTATATCCCATTGCTTTGAGGGTGGCGTATTCCGGTAAGTGGTCTGACACGTCAGAATAAAGAATTTGATACACAATCACGATTCCCACAATAAAGCCCACGCCGACACCTAACCCAAAAATAAAACCAATGGCGGTGCTATTTGCCCAGTAGGTTTTTTCGATTTCACCAAACTTTTCGGGGGTGAGAACTAAAACATCTTTCGGGAGGCTTGCGACTAATTGCGATCGCACTTTTTCCGCATTTGCACCCGCTTTCAGATTAATCAATCCGACTTCGATGTCTTCGGGTTTGCGGTCTGGGAAAAGTTGCAGAAAAGTTGAATCGCTGGTAATGATATTACCATCAGCCGCAAAGGAACTACCATTAGTAAACAAACCAGTCACGCGAATTCCTTTGCTATTCATTTCCGTTTCAAATGTACCGATTTTTTTGAAGACATCGGCGTTTACCCCATAGTCAGGACGACTGGCTTGGTCAAACAAAACGTTATTTATCTGCTTTAAACTATCTAATTGTTGCGTTACTTCTGGTAACTTAAACGCAGGTTTTGCTGGGTCAACTCCCCACACGAGAATCGCACGATCTAAACGAGTTTCAGGATTTCGCCATTGTCCGGTGTTAATGTAAAGCGGGCTGACTGATGCTACGTTTTCATTACTCAAAGTTTGATACAAACGCTCTCTAGAAAAGCTTTTGACCGAAACCAAAGTTTGAAATTGAGGATTAATTAAAACTAAATCTGCCTGTAAGCTGCGGTGAGGTTTCACCGCCGAATCATACAGCGCATCTTCAAATCCCATTTGAATAAACATCAGCATATCTGCAAAGGCAATGCCTGCCACTGCAACCAAAAGACGAGTTTTTTCTTTCTTTAACTGTCGCCATGCCAGCGGCGTTTTTTTGAACAGTTTACTAAGTTTACTAAACATAAGTTTGTTCGCCAAAATTAGGGCGTTTCTGATACTAATTAAATCTACATGTGTAGGTTGGCGTAGGTAGTCGCAAACCAACATCAGTTCTAGAATTTGTTGGGTTCTACTTCGTGACAACGCCACTTGCTACAACGCGGGGGACCCGCGCAACGCAGTGGCTCCCCAACCTACTTTAATTACTACTTTAATTACTAGTTTAATTACTAGTTGTAAACCAATTTTTTCTAGAAAGCCTCTTGAATTTGTTGTTCAAGATGAAGTTGTCGCATGAGGAGAAATAACGGCAGTCCGAAGGAAACGCCAACGGAAAAACTACAAGCAATATATATCCAGAGATTTTGCATTTTGAGGCGCGTTCCTTCCCAAAATATAAATGTGCAAAGGGCTAGAAATGAAACAATTACATCCAAGCCAAAACAAGCCGAAATTCGGTTAATAAATAACTGTTCAACAAACAGTTGAATATCCAAACCATGCTCGAAGATAAATGGAATCAATTGCGAACAAGGTAAAACTAACCCAACAATAGAAAGCACAAGATATATAACTTTAAGCATGATTCAAACCCCCATAGAATTTTGGATTTTAGATTTGAGATTTCGGATTGAAGTTTTCTAATTAGCCTGTCATGAATTGCGTACACCAAAACGCATGAAAAATCTTAATTCCTTCTTCCCTTTCCCTCCTTCAGCCTTTTGCAGTATACCTCTGCCTTTTTTACATTTATACCGAACATCCGTTATCCTTTCTAGCAAACAAACTTTACAATTCAATGGCTGTTTGCACTTGCAAATTAGTCAAACCAGCAACTCGCTTGGCGTCTTCGGGATTGAGGCGAATTTTCACTTCAACTACGCGGCGATCGAGGTTTTCCCCTGGCTTGTTGCTGAAAACGTTTTGCCGATTCACTTGTAAACCAATCAAATAAACGCTTCCCCGCACTTCTCCCTCAAAGGCTTGACCTGTAATTACTGCCTTTTGTCCGGGTTTGATTTTACCAATGTCGGTTTGATAAACTTCTGCGACTGCAATCATTTGGTCAGTTTGCGCTAAGTCTGCAATGCCTTCTGAGGCAATTTTTTCGCCAATGCGCGTGTGAATTTTAAGGATTTGCCCTGCCATTGGTGCTTTAATGTAAGCTTGTTCTAAATCGGTTTTTGCTCGTTTAACTGCCGCGATCGCTGTTTCAACTTCTGTCTGCGCTGCTTGCACGTCTACCGCACGTACTTCCGCAACACTACTGAGAATGGCTCTAGCTTGATTGACATCTTTACTACCAGTGGATGCCGTCCGGTGAAAGCTGGCTTTGGCTTCGCTAATTTGCCTGCTACCAGTGGTATTAATTCGTTTGAGGGCGGCTGTAGCTTCGCGCAATTGTTTGCTAGCGGTGGTATTAATTCGATTGAGGACTGCTTTGGCTTCGCTGACTTGCTGTTTGGCGGTTTCTACACTCAAGCGCTTACCGTCAAATAAAGAACTCGAAATCGCACCTTCTTTATATAGTTGTTGATAGCGCTGTAATTCCGCTTGGGCATTGTTAAATTCCGCCTCAAGTCTTCTAATTGTCGCCTCTTGAGCAATTCTATCACCTTGCCATTGCGCTTCTATGCGAGCGATCGCTTCAAGTTGTGTCGCCTTGTCGCCTTCTATTTGCGCTTCTATCCGCGCCAAAGTTTCTAGTTGTGTTGTCTTATCGCCTTGCAATTGCGCTTGCAAACGCTCAATTGTAGCTTGTTGCGCGGCAATTTCCCCAGATTTTGCCCCAGCCTTTACCTGTGCAAGTTTAGCCATTGCAACTTTAACTTGTTTTTCCGCCTGTTCGAGTGCATTTTGCAAGCGATCGCGCGAATCGAGAATCGCCACAACCTGTCCCACCTTAGACTTATCACCTTCTTTAACAAGAAGTTGACTCAGGCGATCGCCATCCAACGTCATCGGTGCAGATAACTTAATCACCTCCGCTTCTGGTTCCAATCTTCCTAACGCCGTCACTTTTTTGACAACTGGCGCAGCTTCCACAGGCTGAGATGAAGTTTGACTGACTTGTCCAAATTGAGAAACGCCATAAACCGCAATTCCACCAGTAATTGCAGTAGCAGCAACTACCAAGCCAATTAACCAGTGATTTTTAGGTTTAGATAACAGCCCAAAACTCATAAATTCCCCTTTAAATGTTTGATACAAGTATATTGGCGCAAATAAACATAACTGTGTTCATGGCTCACCATTAACTATTAACCATTAACCATTAACTATTAACCATTAACTATTAACCATTAACCATTAACTATTGCTAGATAATTGTTGCCCCAAATATGCCATCAAAATTTTTTTCAACAACATACTTTGCTCATCAAAAGAAATCGTGTCACCTTCATATAGCCGCCCGATAATCAAGCCGCCAATATATGTAAATACGAAATCGACAATCGCCTTATCTGAAATTTGCAAATATTCGCCAATTACCTGTCGAGTTTGCTCTGATGAACGCCTCAAAATCTCGTTATTCAGCACCTCCGCACGACCAACTTGTTGATAAAAATCTAAGGAAACTGCCATTTGGTTAAAAAAATAATCTTCATACTTAGCCAGAAAATTCATCAGGGCATCAATTCTTTCTGGCAACGTTTGGGCACCGCTAGACTCAGTTTGAAAATTCAAAATGTCCTGTTGAGTCTGTTCCTCAACCATCTGCAAAAATAATGCTTCTTTACTGGGAAAATAATGATACAAAGTCCCAGTGGAAACCCCTAAACCTTGGGCAATTTGGCGCATGGTAATTGAACCATAACCTTTTTCGGCAAATAAATCGAAACACTTGCCCAGCAATTCTTTCCGGTATTGGTCATGGTCTACTATCTTGGGCATAATTCCTTGACCATAATTTCTTGGGCATTATCAAGCATTTATATCGAACGCTCGTTATCTAATAGCCTAAATCCTGGGCTGTAGGTTGTCAAGGTGAGATAATTTATTTATATCGAACGATTGTTATATTTAGTGTTTTGGGGATTGATGAAGGATGAAGTATGAAGTATGAAATTACCCCATTTATAAAGCGAAAAGTTAAGCCAGTGCGTTGGTGAAGCAGTGCGTTGGTGATTTGGCGCGGTCTTGGGGAGGCAGTCCGTTGGTGATTTGGCGCGGTCTTGGGGAGGCAGTCCGTTGGTGATTTGGCGCGGTCTTGGGGAGGCAGTCCGTTGGGCGGCTTCGCCGACTTGAAGGAACTGCCGTGGTTTCCACGCCAGGTGCTTTATGCCGGGGAACCCGTCCACCGCACTGGCTCCCCATGAGCGACTGCCGTGCATGCTTCGCCGACTTGAAGGAACTGCCGTGGTTTCCACGCTCCTTGCAACAAGCGGGGGAACCATGCACGGCAGTGGCTCCCCATGAGCGACTGCCGTGCATGCTTCGCCGACTTGTAGCACCTGCTGAAAGGGTTTCCCGGCAGCCTTTGCAACTGGCGTTGCGCGTCCGGGTAACAGGAGCGCAAAACTTTTCAAGACAGGGATGGGGCATGAATATCGCGCCTGACGGCAGATTTTTTCGCCTATGGCGGTATGTACGCCCGTTTGTCCCGACTTCATCCAAAATCCTTTACACGGAGAGACTTATGCAAGTAAAAAATATTATCAATCCCTGTTGTGACTTATGGGATAGATGATTTAATTTAATTCAATGACTCTCAATCGAGAACAAATTTAAAATTTAAAACTCCTTAAAAATAACTTGGAGTACAAGCTCCAACATAATAAATGAAGCAACTACGGGTAAAACTGTTGTTAGTACCAATACTGTCATTACTGATAGTCAGTAGTACAACAAAACTATCAGCATTGGCTGGTGGATTTGCCCTTCAGGAACAAAGTGTAAAAAGCATGGGAAATGCCTTTGCTGGAAGTGCGGCTGCCGGTTTTGATGCCAGTACAATTTTCTTCAATCCTGCTGGATTAACTCTCTTAAAAAAGAATTCCATAGTTGGATCTGGATATGTCATTTTCCCTGAGGTGAACTTTCAAAACCAGGGTTCTAGGGTAGTAACAGGTGCGCCATTATCAGGTGGTAATGGAGGGGATGCGGGCGTTGATATTTTTGTGCCAAACCTTTATGCTGCTTGGAGCGTTTCCGATCGCCTAAAGTTAGGTATTGGCATCAACACCCCTTTTGGATTGGCTACGAAATACGAGAATAACTGGGTTGGGCGTTACCAAGCAGTAGAGTCTAAACTCACTACTATTAATATCAATCCTACAGTAGCCGCCAAACTGGGCGATAACTTTTCTGTGGGTGCAGGTGTCAACATCCAATATGCCGAAGCAACACTTTCTAACGCCATCGACTTTGGTTTAATTGGTCGGAGTGTTGGTTTACCTACCCGACCCCAACAAGCAGATGGTTTTGTCAAAGTCACCGGTTCAGATTGGAGTGTCGGCTACAACCTGGGAATGCTGTACGAACCGAGTCAAACCACGCGAATTGGTTTAAGTTATCGTTCTCCAATTACCCAAGACATCCGGGGAAATGCTGACTTCACCGTGCCAGAAAGTGCCAGAAGGCTCACGGCGAGGGGGCAATTTACAGACACAGGAGCCAGTGCCGTTTTGAATCTGCCCGATACATTGTCACTGGGTGTCTACCAAGAACTGAGTCCCAGGGTATCAGTTGTAGGGGATGTTACCTGGACAAACTGGAGCCGCTTCGAGGAACTGCGAGTTAAATTTGACAACCCAGTGCAGGCAGATAAAGTACAGCCAGAGAATTGGAAAGATACCTATCGTTTTGGAATTGGGGTAAACTACGCCGTAAACGATGCTTTAACATTGCGGACTGGTGTTAGCTACGATCCCAGCCCGATTAGAGAGGAATTTACCAATGCTAGATTACCAGGAGGCGATCGCACTTTGGTAGGAATTGGAGCCACCTACCAGCCCTCGGAGTCATTCAATATTGATATTGGCTACACCCATGTGTTTGCAGACGATAGCCCAATTAATCAGTCAAGCCCCACAGAGGGCACGCTCAAAGGTAAATTTGACAGCCAAGTGGATATCGTAGGGGTACAACTCAATTGGCAGTTTTAAGTCTATTCGTTAATATCAAAAAATCCTCACAACTTCCTCAGACTTATTCCTTAACTTCAACGTAACAGCCAATACAGGGGTGACAACTATGGAAAGTAGCAAATTTGCACAATTGCTCAAATTTTTGCAAGAAGATATGGCAATTCCGGTAGATGATTTGCAACTGGCATTGCGACATACCGAGCAGACACCTAGTTTGTTACCCATGATTCTTTGGCAATATGGACTGGTGACATTAAACCAGTTAGACCGAATTTTTGATTGGTTGGAGGGGAGTATTTTAGGTTAATTTGACTTGAAAATAAAGCATTGGGTATTAGACATAGGAGTGGAAAAGACGTAGGGACAATTCATGAATTGTCCCGAAACTCGTATTTCGGGCAACGCAGAATTAATTTCCACTTCTCGGTCTATTGGGCATTAGGCAGTGCGTAAAGACAGATTCACTTCTTCCTCCGGAATGGCAACCTTACAAATCACCATGATATGTGATGAGTATTTGTCAGTACCATAATGGACAAGTTGTAGTCCAGCTTGTTCTATTTCTTGGAGAAGTTCAGGTATTTCATACTTATGATGTCTCCAAATAGTAATCTCTTCATCTTTAAAGATTTCAACATTCTTATTTATCCCCATCAAATTGAAATTGATAGTGTAATTATGACGGAGTTTAATGTTAGCAACTATACTATCTGTTTGGGCATCATACTTTCTGACAAGTTCACAATCTTCAGATTTAATTCCAATCTTGTTTTTAATCGATGCATATATTTCTTCGGCATGATATTTAAAGCCACCTCCCACTCTTCCATCCCATTTTGAGTTAGAACCAATTTCATTAGTGAATACCAGAAAATCATTCTTCCCCATGCTGTCTCTAAAGTTTTTTAGGACTTTATTTCTATTTTGATGATTGCTGATTGTCACACCTAAGTGCAAAATTATATTTGCTATATCGTCAGTTTCAAGTTGGACTTTATTTTTTAATAAACTTTGGGGTATACAACTATTTTCTATATCAATTTTGTCACTGATAAACTCGATTTTTGGAAACCACTTTTGAAAATTTTCTCTAGATACATTAAGCAATTCTTCGCTAATATCTAAGGCAATATATTTCTTAATTTTCCCGATTTTATTAAGTCTAAAGATATATTCTTTGACTGGGTATGAATTTCCTGAACCTACATCGATAATATTGACTTTTTTACAACCTTGAGGATTGCCATTAATGTATGCAAAATTTTTCTTTAAAAGGTCAATTTCTAAATTGGAAGTTCGATACCATCTAGGAACAATATATTTTTGATAAAAATCATTCCAAATTTTTGCGCCTCTACCTTTATAAGAATATTTTAGGGGTATTTCTCGTTTGACTTCTAGGGCATGAATTATTCCTAAAACTTCTTCTTGTGAAAAAATCGAGTAGAACTCAGAACTTGGCTTTGCTGTGCGACTGATAGAAGTTAAGATATTGGGGGGAATTTGTGAATTGCTATTCAAATTTTGAGGCATTGTTCTTGTTAAGCAGGTTTTCTTAGGTATTTTCCCATGCGCTGTCCCAAAACTAAGAGTTTCCAGTACAGGACTTACGCAAAACATAACTACTGTAGCGATAATTCATGAATTATCGCTAGTGAATTGAGGCTTTCAAGCCCTTGTTGCGTAAGTCCTACAGTAGAAACATTAGACAAGAGTCCAAAAATCGATCTTCCGCCCTGACTCTGGAAGCCTAGGGCTACACAAACAAAGCCTGCCCAAGCCAGGCTTAAGAATCGTAAAGTTTACTTGACGTTTGCCTTTCCCCTTTCCCCCTTTCCCCTTCGCACTTCGCAGTCGCCTGCGCGAGTGTTACCCGGACGCAGCGCTGACTCACCTTTCCCCTATTTCCAAGTCAGTCTCTTTCGCAATTCGTCAGCCATTAGCACCAAAGGCGGACAGATTCGCAAAGCTAGCCATTGTGTAGGTTGCAATGGTGTTTGCGTAGGTTAGATATCCTGTAGGGGCGAAGCATTTGGACTACAATCTCGCATTTTCAACGAGAAATCTGAAATGCAAATGCTTCGCCCTCACAACTAAAAGGCATCACCCACTCCTGTCGCGGGCTAGGGTTAGGAAATGCGGAATTAGGAGTTTTGAGGTTTCAGGGCTAAAACTTAGGCTGCAATTCGCTATTAGCTTTTAGCAACACATAGCCTGAATATGTAATTTATCAACGCCTACCAACTTAATTCAAAACTGGGCGGCTCAAGACTCCTAACTCCTAACTCCTTAATCCCTTTTTAATTTTGAATTCCTCCTCCAAATGTCGATGCGCCTACTTCAGTCGCAGCACGAGTATGCATTGTTTCTTCTAAATGTTCGTCATGCATTCGCTGAGAGGTCATCGCAACTCTTGCTTCTTCTGGAACATCAGTATGGGTAGGTGTTTCCAACTCTTCAGCCGCGCGTGTATGCATTGTTTGTTGCAAGTGTTCCTCCTGCTGACGTTGCTGTGCCATCGCTCCTCGGGCTTTTTCTGCCATAGTTAAATCAACTTTGACTGCGTTGCGATCGCTTACTTCTGCTTTCGGTAAAATTAATGTTAAAATACCATCCTTAAATTCAGCTTTGACTTGCTGGTGTTTCACATTTACGGGTAGCGGCACTATACGTTGAAACTGCCCGTAACGAAATTCCGACCGGAAGAAGCCTTGTGCCTCACTGCGTTTTTCTTCTTGATGTTCTCCTGCGATTGAAACTGCATCTTGGCTAACTTGAACATCCAGGTCTTTTGCGTCCATTCCTGGCACTTGAGCTTTGACAATAATGTCTGTGTCAGTTTCTTTAAGTTCAATCGCTGGTGCCCAAGTATTTATGTTTTTGGGTAATAAATTAGAGGTGCTTGTACTGTGAATCAACTCATCAAACAGCCGATTCATCTGTTGGCGCAGAGTATCGAGTTCTCTTAGCGGTTGCCAGTGTATTAAAGACATATCCTTTTCCTCTCTTAAATCCTGATGACAACTTTGGGAGTGAGTCAATCTGAAGTATGAAGTATGAAGTATGAAGTATGAAGTATGAAGTATGAGATTACCCACCCATAAAGGGATAGAGTATGAATCTTGAAAGAAGGGGAGATTTTTTCGCTCCCGGCGGTATGTACGCTCGTTTGTCTCCCACTTCATCAAGCGCTTTTGGCAAGCCGCCTTTGGGGCGTCTACATCCTTTAAACTTCACACTTATGCAAGTCAATATTGGCTCTACTTTCAATTTAGGAAAATAATTTGAGGAACTTGTGAGGATGTAAAAAATTTAAATCAGCAAACAGTTATTAGCTGTATGGTGGGCTAGCGACCCCACACCAACGCCTTCCACCTTTTTTGTGTGGTGTTTCGTCTAAGTGAAAATGAGCGAAACCCGGTTCTCCGAGAAACCGGGTTTCTGGACACTGTGAATTTTCACGCTCTGATATAGGATTGCTATAGCAGTCCTTTTAAGTATTATTACCTCTATTTATCACTGGCATGAGCTTATTTTAGTACTTTAGAAAACTCAATTCACTGAAACAGGAATTAACGTTAATTTTTGTAAAAAGAAAGTGAATAAAGGTTAATGTTTGATAAAAAATCTTTTTTGAATTTTTCTGTTGCTGTATGATTATCAAGAGCCAAGTAAGCCTTTTGCGTAGCAATTTTCGCGCTTTGCTAATAGAATGCAACTGACGCAGTAAAAGTGACAGTACTAACCTTGGCGATCGCGTTTGATTCCGATTTGCTTTCATGTACGAGTGCAAATTCTAGAGGTGCAGCTCCTGCGATCGCACGATATAGGTTGCCAAGACATTCGTTATGTAGCTCTAAAGCAGTGATGACACAAAACCAACGGATCGCCATCATCGATGATTGCCCTGAAGACCGGGAAGCTTATCGTCGCTATCTGCTTGCTGATCAGCGATATTTCTATGAGATTTTGGAAGCTGAGGATGGAGAAGAAGGACTGGCTTTGTGCGATCGCGAAAAACCAGATGTAATTTTGCTGGATTTTTTGCTACCGGGGATGGATGGGCTGGAGTTTCTCAACGAGTTAAAGATTCTTCTCGGTAAAACTCAAATACCCGTGGTGATGCTTACAGGGCAAGGTAGTGAAGAAATCGCCGTGCAAGCTCTCAAAAGCGGAGTTTCTGACTATTTAGTTAAGGGACAAACGACGTCTGAAAATCTCCGTTTGACGATTCGCAATGTTCTAGAACAATCTCGCCTACTTTCACAACTAGAAGAAAGCGAACAAAGGTTTCGAGAGACATTTAAACAAGCTGCTACCGGAATCGCCCACATCGGAGTGGATGGGCAATGGTTGCTGGTTAACCAAAGGCTTTGCGATATTTTGGGTTATACCCGTGAGGAACTGCTAGGATACACGTTCTGGAACATCACCCATACTGATAACCTCAGTGGAAGTCTGGACTTCATCCGCCGATTGCTGGCTGATGAGATACCATCTGATTCGCAACAGAAGCGTTTTATTCGCAAAGATGGGGTTACTGTCTGGCTGGATTGGACAATTTCCCTGGTTCGTGCTACCTCTGGAGAGCCAAGATACTTAATTGCGATTGTTCAAGATATTAGCGATCGCAAGCAGTTAGAAGAATCACTCTCTATCAGCCAGGAACGATTGGCATTAGCTCAAAAAATCGGCAACATCGGCACCTTTGAGTGGAATTTCCAAACCAACCAAGTAATTTGGACACCCGGACTAGAAGCTTTGTACGGACTGCCTCCTGGAGGCTTCGGCGGCAAATACTCTGACTGGGTACAAGCTATTCATCCAGACGACCGGGAACGAACCGAACAAGCTTTCTGGGAGGCGGTCAATGAAGGCAAAGAGTTAAATATTGACTTTCGCATTTGTTTGCCCGATGGCAGTATCCGCTGGCTGGAAGGTAGAGGCAATTTGGTTTACAATCAACCAGGCGACCCAAAGCGGATGATTGGGCAGAACATTGCAGAAAGCCCCGATGTCAGAAAACCCAGTGGAATGATTGGGGTTAACATTGACATTTGCGATCGCAAGCAGGCAGAAGCAGCACTACACCAGCAAATTGAACGACAACGCCTGGTAATGCAGATTGCCCAGCAAATTCAGCAATCAATCGACCTAGATGAAATTCTCAATGTCACAGTCGCACAAGTGCGGCAGTTCCTCCAGGCTGAGCGGGTATTTATTTATCGCTTCCAGCCCGACTGGGGCGGGGTTGTAATGGTGGAATCTGTAGCCGATGGTTGGATGTCAATTTTAAATGCCAAAATTAAAGACCCTTGTTTCATGGAAATTCGAGGTGAGGACTACAAACAGGGTCGCATCAAAGCCACAGCGGATATTTATACAGAAAGCCTGAGTCTATGTTACGTAGATTTTCTGAAACAATTTTCAGTTAGGGCAAACTTGGTAGTACCCATTTTGCAAGGTGAAAGGCTATGGGGTTTATTAATAGCAAATCAATGTTCAAAACCGCGCCAGTGGCAACCCCTAGAAATCGACTTATTGCAGCAATTAGCAACCCAGCTAGGAATTGCCATCCAGCAATCGAGCCTTTTCCAGCAGGCACAAAGCGAACTCAACGAGCGCAAACTTACACAACAAGCATTGCGTCAGGCGCACTCTGAGTTAGAAAAACGAGTGCAGGAACGCACCATTGAACTGAGCCAAGTCAATACACGTTTGCGGCAAGAAGTCAAGGAGCGCAAACTTGCAAATCTCGCACTCCGAGAAAGCGAAGCCCGATTCCGCATAATGGCAGATACAGCCCCCGTGCTGATTTGGATGGCTGGTACTGACAAACAGCGTAATTATTTCAATCGCAGTTGGTTAGAATTTACAGGACGAACTTTAGAGCAAGAGATAGACAACGGCTGGGCTGAAGGCGTGCATCCAGAAGATAGAGAATGTTGCATGGATATTTATGTAACTGCCTTTGATGCCCGTCAGTCATTCACAATGGAATATCGCCAGAGACGTTTTGATGGTGAATATCGCTGGATTTTGGATTCCGGGACGCCCAGATTCAAATCAGATGGCAGTTTTGCAGGTTATATCGGTTCCTGTATTGATATTAGCGATCGCAAGCAAGCAGAGGAAAATCTCCACCTCATGAGTGCCGCCCTAGAAAGTGCAGTAGAGGGAATCTCGCGCTTGGACACCCAAGGTCGCTATCTTGCCGTTAACAGCGCCTACGCCAATTTAGTTGGTTACGAACCCGAAGAAATGATTGGCATGGAATGGCTGCGAACTGTGCATCCAGAAGACCAAGCCAACATGGTGGCGGCTTACCAATACATGCTGGACAATGGCAAAGTCGAAGCTGAAACTAGAGGCATTCGCAAAGACGGTTCTGTCTTTTACAAACAGTTGGTGATGGTTACAGCTTACGACAAACAGCAGCAATTTTTAGGACACTACTGTTTCGCCAAAGACATTAGCGATCGCAAACTCGCAGAACAGCAAATTCGCGAACAAGCAGCTTTGTTAAATGTGGCAACCGACGCAATATTTGTTCGCGACCTACAGCATAAAATTTGGTTTTGGAACAAGAGCGCTGAGAGTTTATACGGATGGACAGCAGCAGAAGCTATAGGAAAAAGCGCCATCCAGCTTTTGTGCAAAGAAGACACAGCGTCTAAATTAGAGCCAGTACTCGCAACAGTAATTGAGCGTGGTTCGTGGCAGGGTGAATTGCAGAAATTTAGCAAATCCGGCAAAGAAGCGATCGTAGCCAGTCGCTGGACATTAGTACGCGACGAAGCCGGGAAACCACAAGCCATACTCACCGTTGACACAGACATTACCGAGAAAAAACAACTCGAAGCCCGCTTTCTTCGCGCCCAACGTTTGGAAAGCCTGGGTACATTGGCAAGCGGCATAGCCCATGACCTCAACAATATCTTGACCCCAATATTGGCAAGTGCCCAACTGCTGCCCCTCAAACTCCCAAATGCCAGCCCACAGAATCTGCAACTGCTGCAAATAATCGAAAATAGCGCCAAACGCGGGGCAGATTTAGTCAAGCAAATTCTAGCATTTGCCCGTGGAACTCCAGGAAAGCGATCGCCCATGCAAATCAAACTCCTGCTGAGTGAAATAGAGCAGGTTGCCAAAAATACCTTTCCCAAATCAATAGAAATTTGCACAAACATCCCGCAGAATCTGGGGTTGGTCTTTGGCGATGCCACCCAACTGCATCAAATACTGATGAATCTGTGTATAAATGCTTGCGACGCCATGCCCAATGGCGGCACCCTGACTCTGACTGCCGAAAACCGAAACATAGATGAAACCTATGCCCAGATGTATCCAGACGCCCGCGTCGGTGCCTATGTGGCGATAACAGTTGCAGATACCGGATGTGGCATACCCAAAGAAATGCTCGATCGCATTTTTGACCCGTTTTTCACCACCAAAGAACCGGGTAAAGGCACCGGACTGGGGCTAGCAACAGCCCTTGGAATTATCAAAACCCACGAAGGATTTATCAGCGTCAATAGCGAAGTCGGCAAAGGCACGCAGTTTCAAGTGTACTTGCCAATGAACGAACGCCGCAAAATGCAGCGAACAGAAGATTTGGCGCTGCTGTCCGGTAACGGAGAGTTGATTTTAGTAGTTGATGACGAAACAGCAATTCAGCAGATTGCCGAAACCTCGCTACAAGACTACAATTACAGAACCATAACAGCCAATGATGGCGTAGAAGCGATCGCTCGTTATGCCGAATACAAAAATGAAATCAGTGTAGTATTAATGGACTTACTCATGCCATCGCTAGATGGGTTAACAGCCATCCGCGCCTTGCAGAGATTAAATCCCGAAGTAAAAATTATAGCCATGAGCGGCTTTGCATCCAACAGCCAACTTGCAGAAGCTGCCGATATGGGTATCGAAACCTTCTTATTAAAGCCCTACACCTTAAAGGAACTTTTGACTAGCTTACACAGCGTCATCAACCTGAAGTATGAAGTATGAAGTATGAAGTATGAAATTACAAAAGTTTAAAGTAGGTTGGCGTAGGCAGTCGAAACCCAATTTCTGGTTCTCACGAATATAGCGGTTCTCACTTGCGTCAAATACATTGGGATCTCCGGGACAATTCATGAATTGTCCCTACTGCTTGGGATTGTGTATTGCATCCAACTGAGAAACGCTATAATTTGGGATTGCTATAGCAATCGAAGGGAAGATTTGTGAAAAAATATAAAGCCCATAATTAATAGTTCATATAGCAGTCCGCGCATCATTTGTGAGAAACAAACGTGTCGGGTAACTTTTACGAAACCCGACTTCTGAGGCATCTCACATCGACAAAATCTTCTTAAATTTGATCATAACTACTCTTGGAAACTTGCGGTAACGGCATATGTAGTCCTTCATTTCAATACTGTTGAGTTTAAAGGCGAATGACAGCACGCAAAGAAACCGGGTTTCTACGAGAAATCAATCTTGTTAAAGAAAATCTTCTCGATTGGCGGGTAATCTCTTTAGATAAACTGCGTCAGACGATGGGTGTTTCGCCTGATGACGACCAAGGTGCAGTTGCGAATCAAGCAAAAGCGATCGCTAAAGAATATATGCGAGTTGGACAATCTTTTGTCTGGAATGCAACCAACCTCAGCCGCCAGTTGCGCGGAATGCTGATTAGTTTGTTTGCGGGTTATCAGGGAAGCATTCGCATTGTTTATCTGGAAGCACCTTGGGAAGAATTGCTGCACAGAAATCGCGATCGCGCAGCAAAAATACCTGAGAAAGTACTTTCCCGGATGAAAAATCGTTTGGAAGTGCCTGATATTACCGAAGCCCAACAAGTCGATTGGATCGTGGATTAATTTGAAATTTGAGATTTTCTTGCGTAGCCTACCGAAGCGTTTCCAAGATGTTTCTCGAATTTTCGGAATTTTACAAATAACGGTTGTAGACCTTTAAGCGCAGTTGAATAAATAGTTAGGCTGCTGATATGTTTATGACTCAAGGCTACCAAGAGGATCTTGCTTACATTCACGATGTTGGGTTTGGAAATTTCTCAAGAGAATCCGCACCAGGACTACTAGAAATATTGCGCCAAAAAGGTATAGAAAAGGGTCTAGTTGTCGATTTAGGGTGTGGTAGCGGTATATGGGCAAACGCCCTCACCCAAGCTGGTTATGATGTTCTGGGGATAGATATATCCCATGCAATGGTAAATTTAGCTAAGAAAAAAGCACTCCTTGCTAAGTTCCAAACAGCATCTTTGCTGAGAGTTAAATTACCCAAATGTGATGCCATAACATCAATCGGAGAGTGCTTAAATTATCAATTTGATGAACACACTCAAACAGACTTATTAGAACTATTCGCTCGAATATACGAGGCTTTACGACCAGGCGGCATATTTATTTTCGATATTGCCGAACCAGGATATGTAAGTGGTGATAATCCCCAAAAAACTTATTGCGAAGGGGAAGATTGGGCAATTCTTTTGCAAAAAGAAGAGGATAAAAAAGAAAATAAATTAACTCGCAAAATGACAATATTCCGCCAAGTTGGAAATCTTTATCGCAAAACTGAAGAAATACACTGCGTTCAATTATATAAGGCTTCTGAAATTGCAAAACAACTCCGACAAGTTGGCTTTCGAGTCAGAATTACCCGTGGATATGGAAAATTCAAATTTAGAAACGCTCAAGTCGGATTTCTTGCCACAAAAGCATAAAAATTTCCGTTGCGATCGCCATCACCGTAGTAACATCTACTACCACCATGCCCGACTTGCTCGTCAAGTCGAATTGCGATCACTCGAGTCAGGCGATCGAGTGTAGTTACTTTTTGTAATATTTTTATTTGGGCAATTGGGGAGCGCCTCTGTTAATAATACTTCACATTCCGTCACCCGAAGGCGAAGGGTTTTGCACATCCCGTTTTGCCTAAAAATACTGCCTGAAAAAAAAATTATTGTGCGTACAAGCCAGCACAAATCATGCATTTTATGTTATGCTGTTTGAGAATGAATTTAAGAATTATTTTCGGCTGTATGACTCGTTTTAGCTGAAGTCTCTCCGAATCTAAATCTCTACACCGTTTGATTCTGGAGATTTTCTATGTCAATTTACGTCGGCAATCTATCTTATGAAGTTACAGAAGAAGACCTGAAGCGGGCTTTTGGCGAATACGGCACAGTTAGCCGCGTTCAGCTACCCAACGATCGCGAAACAGGACGTCCTCGCGGCTTCGCCTTTGTAGAAATGGGAACTGAGGCCGAAGAACAAACGGCAATTGAAGCCCTCGACGGCGCTGATTGGATGGGTCGTAGCTTAAAAGTGAATAAGGCTAAACCCCGTGAAGACAGAGGTTCGTCTGGTGGCGACAGACGTGGTGGCGGTGGTGGTGGATACTCTCGACGCTACTAAAGCTTTGAGATCAAAATTTAACTCTAAGATTTTAAGGGCAGACAATAAGTCTGCCCTTTTTTGCATTCCAGTGCGTTGATGGCTGATAAGGGACTTCCAAAACATAAATTTCAGACTTACGCACACGAAAGCGGAAAATTAGGCATTGTCTTTTATGGAGATCGCACGCGCCTTACGCACTGTGGAGACTCCAGAAATGCGGGGTGTAGCACCACACCCTTAACAAAAAACCCCTGAGTAGAATCATGGTATACTCTGAAAAGTAAGTAATTTAAATGACCATTATACTACTGTTGACAGCAAGCTAACTAGTTAATTATCGTGACGATCGCAAGCCATTATTGAAACAAGCGTCAGGGTTGAAAATGATCAGCTTAGTTAATTCTCAAGACAATATGGCAAATATCCAGAGGCTAGCAAGAGCGCTCTTGATGTCTGACGGGCAATTTTCATTACTGTTGGCGTGCTGTAACTCTACAATCAGACAGTAGCAAATATTAAGCTTGTTAAAAGATTTTTCCTCGATAGAATTTCAAGAAATTCTGATTCCGCCATCGGCTGAAAAACTTTATACAATCATCACTAATGCTCTTGGGGCGACTCAACCAGAAGCTTTAATGATACGCGGCTTGGAATCTGTAGAAGCAATTAATCAACTGATCGTCTCTACCAATCTCATGGGAGATGAATTCCGCAAACAAGTTCAATTTCCGTTGGTTTTGTGGGTAAATGACGAAATTCTGCGGAAGTTAATCTGGCTAGCGTCCGATTTGAAAGACTGGGCAGCCAGTACTATTAGATTTGATGTGCCAAACAATCAGAACAATCAGAACAATCAGAACAATCAATTAATAAAACCGCAACCACTCAGCGCTGAAGTGAGTAATCTGTTGTCAATACTCCTCGGTTAACAGCCAAGAAATAAATTTCATAGCTCAAAGCTGAAGTCAGCTAAAACTTACTAAGAAAGCTTTTCAACTTGTTTTAACTCAAATCTTGCACCAATATCAACAAGGCTATTTTTGTAGGGTGGGCATTGCCCACCCAAAGCTAATTGAGAATGGTGCGTCTTGAGTCAGTTTTAACGGGTTGAGCGCTTGAGCGCAAGTATAGCAGTTCTCACTTGCGTCAAATACATTGGGATCTCCGGGACAATTCATGAATTGTCCCTACTGCTTCCGATTGTGTATTACATCCAACCCAGAAGCGCTATATTTTAATTCAGGGCTTAACTGTTACTCTAGTAAATGGGGCGAAATAAAGCGAAAAGCGATCGCTTTATATAAAATCTATATAAATTTATTGTAAAAATTAAGGAACAAAGCAATAGTATCTCGGCGTCTCTGTTTCTGTAGGCACGGAAAGACTGCCGTTAATTTCATCCCGACTATTTATTAGTTGTAGGATGATATAAACTTTTGTCTTTAGTTATTGGTTATTAGTTCTTTACTCTGGGACTAATGACTATTGACTAATGACTAATTACTATTGACTAATCTTAAAATATTGCAATGAAAACTCTATTCAAAACTCATTCTACCACAAATCAAACGCGAATTGCCACTGCTTTGATTTTAACTGGCATTTTATCTGTTAGTAGCGCCTTAACAGTACAAGAAGATGCTGTTGCTGCGACTGCAAATGTTTTGCCAGAAAGAGTTAGTCAAGTCATTAGGGGAAATCAAGTTAGAATCAATCGTTTACCTCGTCCAGTCGCTAATGCGGTAATCAAAGATTTATCCCAGAGACAGGGAATTCCCGCCAGACAGTTACAAATTATTGATTACAGCCAAAAAACTTGGACTAATGGATGCTTGGAACTAGCGAGAAGCGGTGAACTTTGCACCCAAGCGCTAGTTCCTGGTTGGCGGGTTGTTGTCTCTAATAATAAAGGATTTTGGGTTTATCATACCAATAGCAACGGGCGTGTTTTACGTTTAGCTTCTGCTGAAAATTCCCCAAACAACCCTTCAGCAAAATTACCATCAGAAGTTAGAAATGCTGTTCTGCGAGCTGCATCCCGGCGTTTAAATTTATCTAGTTCTCAGCTAACTATTGTTCAAGCGAAATCCCAAACTTGGCAAAATGGCTGTTTGGAATTAGTTAAACCCAATGAAGCTTGCACCCAAGAGCAAGTTCCTGGTTGGCGGGTTGTTGTAAGCGCAGTAGACCAAAGTTTGGTTTATCATACTAATGCATCTGGTTCTTTAGTTAAGTTGAACGAACGAGCTAGCGATATTAGTGATGATAATTTGCGTCCTCAACTGAGAGATGCAATTTTGCGAGAAACATCTCAAATTACAGGTGTAGAAACTTCAAAAATCCGCGTTGCTAAAGTTAAACCAATTGTCACTGATGGCTGTTTGAGTTTGCCACGTTCGGGTGAAAATTGTATTGAAATTGCCCTTAACGCGTTGGAAGTCACCGTAGAAGCTGATAAACAACGCTTGGTATTCCACGCCAAACCAGATGGTTCTGAAATCAGATTAAATGTCGCGGCTAGTCGCATCAATTTGCCTAAAGCTGTTAGCGATAGGGTTTTGCAGCAAGCAAGAGAAATATCTGGTTTGCCAAAAAGAGCATTAAGTATCGTTGCATTTAAACGGATGACATCAGGTGTTAATACATCCGGTTGGGAAGTAACTGTCGGCGCAGGCGAAAATCTTTGGGTTTTTCTGACTAACGAAGATGGTTCTCGAATTCGCCTTGTTAGTCAAGATAATTCCAATAATGGTAACTTACCCAAACTTGTCGCCAATGCGATTTTGCGAGATGCTTCTAAATGGTCTGGTTTATCGCAAAATCAACTACGCATCGTGAAAGCTGAACCTAAAACTTGGGGAAATCCTTGTGAAGTAGGTTTTAATAGCATTTGCAACAAGATGTATCAACCTACACCAGGTTGGATTGTCACAGTAGATAGCGGCAGTCAACTTTGGGTTTATCATGTTAACGAAGATGCTTCTATCGTTGCATTAGACCGCACGCCGAGTTTACAACAAGAAGCTGCTAGGGCAATTGTCCGGGATGCCAGAAAGTTTTCATCTAGACCGGTTTTGCGGATTATTGAAGCCCAACGCTTGGATGATTGGAATGGTAGTTGTGAAGGTATTCCTAGATGCACTCGTCCAGTTGCTTTCGGTTGGAAAGCGACTGTATCAGATGGACGCGAAAGCTGGGTTTATCGTGTTAAAGAAGATGGTTCGCAATTTTACTTACAAACCACCGCAAATTTACCAAAATCCATCACTGAGGCTGTTTTGGGAGATGCGAAAAGACGTGCGAAGACAAATGTAGCGGTATCTTCTAAGAATATTGTGGAAGCCGTACCTCGGAAATGGACCAAAGGCTATCTAGGTTTTGGCATTAATTCCAGCCAAGAGTTTGTCAATGGCTGGGCTGTAACTGTAGCGATCGCGCGAGAAAAGTTTGTTTATCATACAGATGATAATTCTACAGCAATTCTGCATAACAGAACTGAGGCAATTGCTGATGTTGACAATTCGGGAATTGTTGTACCGAGTTCGACAACTGAATCACTAGCATCTTTGGATAGAAATGTAGTTTTTCGCCAAATTTCTAGCGGTGGTTTAATGGGCAAAACCTTTGTCACCGTTTTGATGAAAGATGGACGTTTGATGCAATATCGCCAAGGCGATGCTAATGACTCTAGCCGTAGAGTTTGGCAGATTTCTCGCCCGCAGTATGAAGATTTTTTGGGCTTGCTAAAACGTTCGGGATTCGACAGAAACCAGAATTTTAGCTATCAAGCATCCAACGGTTCTGCTGATTATATTACCTATACTCTCACTAGCGGCAATACAATTTTGCAGTACAACGATATCTCTCAAAATAATCTACCAAATGATTTACAAGCAGTTGTAGAAGCTTGGCAACGAATCATCAACCTGCGTTAGCAGTCGAGAGGGGGGGATGGGGAAGGGGGGGCCCCCAGGGAGTGGGGATAAGGGGCGAGGGGGAGAGGGGGAGAGGGGGAGAGGGGGAGATGGGGGGCTAGGGGATGAAGAAAGTTATGAGTTTTTTGCTGTGAATTTTTCACTTCAAAACGAGTAACTCATAACTCATAACTCTCTCCCAATGCCCCATGCCCTATTTAAGAACTATTTGCAGGGTTTTCAATAATTCCTGTGCGGTGTAAGGTTTGGGTAAAAAGGCTGCATTTTTAGAACCTTTATTGATTGAAACTTGTTCCCCAGTCGCCAGCCCGCTAACAGCAATAATCGGCAATTGGGGATTCATTTTATGCAATGTACTAATGGTGGTAGCTCCATCCATATTGGGCATCATCATATCGACAATTGCCGCACTAATTTTATCTTGATTTTGGGCGTACATTGCGACTGCTTCAATGCCATCACTAGCAGCGATCGCTTTATAATTATGATTCTCTAAAGTGGCTTTGGTAATCTCTCGAATCGAAGCTTCATCATCTACAACCAAAATCCATTCTTCGTATCCAGCCGGCATTTCTGAATCTACCACAGGTAACATTGCCGCTGTTTTAACCGTTGGTAAGTATACTTTAAAGGTTGTACCTTTGCCTAGATAACTTGACACGGTGACAAAACCACCATGCCCTTTAATAATACCTATAACTGTTGACAGCCCCAGTCCCGTACCTTTACCAAACTCTTTTGTGGTGAAGAATGGCTCGAATATTCTATCTAATAATTCGCTCTTGATGCCGATTCCTGTATCAGCAACAGTCAAGACAATATAGGAACCAACTTTAGCTTCCAAATGCATCCTGGCAAAGCTTTCATCAATTAAAATATTTTCAGCATAAATTTTCAAAACCCCGCTTTCAGACATCGCATCACGAGCATTGAGACACAAATTCATTAGCACTTGATGCAGTTGGGTACTATCGCCACAAATTGGTAACAAATCTGGCTGTATTTCTGTAGAAACTTCTATCGATTTGGGGAATGTTTGCTGAATAATTTGCTTCATTTCTAAAATCAAGTGTTTGAGTTGCAGCACAGTGCGATCGCCTTCAATTCCCCGCGCAAAAGAAAGCACTTGCTTCACCAAATTAGCACCGCGTTTGGCGTTGTTTTCTACTATCGAAAGTATCTCGTGGCTGCGCTCATCGCGATATTTAGTTTTTAATAATTGCACTGACATTAAAATTGGTGATAGTACATTATTTAAATCGTGAGCAATCCCGCTGGCAAGGGTGCCGATACTCTCCATCCGCTGAGTGCGTAAAAATTGCTTTTCTAGTTGTTTTTTCTGTGTAATATCCGTGTCAACTATCAGGATTGATTTTGGTAGAGAATGCTCGTCAAGCACCAGCGTCCAACTACTTTCAACAATGATTTCTTTACCAGATTTTGTGATTTTTTGCAACTCACCTTGCCAATAACCATGCTTCAAAACAATATCGAAAATTTCTAGGTGTTGCGAGTAATTATCACCGGACAAAAGTTGATTGGCATTTTTACCTATAGCTTCTTCTACTTTCCAGCCATAAAGCTTTTCAGCGCTTTTATTCCACAAGAAAATATTGTTGGACAAATCTCGCACAATAATTGCATCTGTCGTGATATCAAGTAATGCCGCTTGTTCGCGAGTTTGCTGTTCTGATTGTTTGCGGGCGGTGATATCTTCAAAAATATACAATCTGGCGAAATCTATGCCATTTTCATGACTAATTCGTTTGGAAAAACGCCGGATAATCCGATTATCATCCAATAAAACTTCATCTTCACAAACGCATTTTTCACTTGATTGTGGTTGGCAGGAAATAAAAGGTGTAATATCTGTAAATTTCCGGCATTCTTCAATCAGATTTTCATGTTTGAATTTGCCGAATTCAATTTGCTCTTTTAGATGTTCAATGCCCAAAATTTTACAAAAGCGATTGTTGAAATAAAGGATGTCATCACTGCGGTTATCTACAACATAAAACGCTAGTGGTGAAACACTCGTCATTGAACGCAAAAGTGCTTCTTTCCAGCGCAATTGTTCTTCTGCTTGCTTGCGTTCAGTAATATCCTCAACCACGTAAGCATATCTCTGATGGTTACCGCAACAAGCGATCGCCGAAACTGTAGCTTTCAGCCATCTCTTACCTTCAGAACTATCATGGGGATATTCAAAGTTAACAGGTGCTTGAGTACGTTCCGCTTCCCGGTAATGATTAATCCAATCGCGTATATACTTTTGTGGTACACCCATCTGGCTAGCAAGACGATTTTTCATCGCCCCTGGTATTCGCCCAAAAAATTTCGCTGTGGCGGCGTTATCAGAAACATGCAGGATATCATCATCCCTCAGTTCAACGACTCCCATCATCATCGGCGCACTGTCGTAGAAGCTGCTAATAATATGTTCGCTATGGTGTAAGGCTTCTTCTGCCCGCTTGTATTCTACTTGAATGCTTGCCAACTGAGCTAAATTCCGCCGGATTTCCAGTTGTCTAACTACCAAACGACTAAGCGATCGCAGTGATTCCACTTGTTTTACACTGATTTGGCGCGCAATAGTATCCACTACACATAAAGTCCCAATCGCCTCTCCCGACGGTGCAATTAACGGTACACCTGCATAAAATCTCACATGAGGCGCTGAGGTAACTACCGCATTGTTAGCAAACTCCTCATCAGCCAAAGTGTCAGGAATAATCAAAACATCGCTTTTGTCAAGACAAATGGGACAAAACCCGATACTTCTTGGCATTTGGTGTACATTCAATCCCACCTTGGCTTTAAACCAGTGACGATTAGCGTCAATAAAATTAATTAACGCCATCGGAGTACCGCAAATTTCTGCCGCTAAAAACGCTAAATCGTCGAATGCTTGTTCTGGTGGAGTGTCGAGAATTTGATATTGATACAGAACCTCAAGCCTAGCTGCTTCTTGATGACAAACTAAAGATTTCATAAAATTTTTCCTAAATATTGCTGAATTACGACTTTCGACTGCGGGACAGGCATCTTGCCTGCCATCGTCTTGACAGTTTTCTCAATTCCTAAAACAGCTAAGGTTTGAAGGTGGCGGTTTGAAAGCACTGTTTGCGATCAATCTCTTTTCAAGTGCCATACACACCTGCCAATTGCTAACCCAAATCGGGAACTTGCCTACTAATCAATTAGGCGATCGCCCGTGCCTTGAGCTTGATGAGCCACTATAAGGAATATAGCGCTTCTGGGTTGGATGCAATACACAATCGGAAGCAGTAGGGACAATTCATGAATTGTACGTACGATAAGAATGTATTTGACGCAAGTCAGAACTGCTATATCTAAAACAGTCAGCAGATAACTTCGTTACCCTAACCATAGTAATATGCCTTAAGAGAGACGATCGATTGAATAATCATTTTACGTATATTTACCTAAAATATACCAGATTACGTATTCTTTAGCAATTTATCCCCACTGTTTCGACTAGTATCAATATAAGAAAGTATCTTCTGAGGTTGCTTCTGGAAATGAATGCCTCTGTATAAATAACGAGGAGAGGGGCAAAGGAGCAGGGTAGATAAAGAATTAAAAATAAAAATTAATAATTAATTAATTTGTATTTTGAATTTCTTTATTCCTTGACACAGGGGCAAGCAGCGCTTGTGTCAAGCAAAATAGAATACAATTAAAAAATTCGCTCATTGAAGAGTGACGAGGATTTAAACCCTGACTGAAACCAAAGCTACGTGTAGACCAGAGTGGTATTAAACCCCTAAATTCAAAATAAACCTGGTTTTTGCGAAAAATAACCTGCGTTATTCAATGTCAATATTGATACCGAATAATATGAATTCAGTTTTAACAACTAAACTTGCCTCTGCCGTTAAACCAAGAGTGGAAGATAGCTTTGCGATCGCTTTTGCACCATTGTCCCTTGAGGAAATTTATGCCAAAGCCGACGATCCAGCAAATGGTGCGATAGTAGTGATGAGTGGGATGGTTCGCAATCAAACAGACGGGAAACCAGTGGTTGCCCTGGAATATCAAGCTTACGAACCGATGGCATTGCAGGTATTTTATCAAATTGCTGTTGATATTCGTTGCCGTTGGCTCGATGTGAAGCGGGTAGTAATTCATCATCGCATCGGGCGCTTGCAAATCGGAGAAATCAGTGTTTTAGTCGCAGTGGGTTGTCCTCATCGTCGAGAGGCGTTTGAAGCTTGTCGCTACGCTATTGATACGCTCAAACACGCAGCACCAATTTGGAAAAAAGAACATTGGGAAGACGGTTCTAGCAGTTGGGTAAGCATTGGTGCTTGCGAGCAATCTGGAGAAAACTGCTAATATTCCTGAGTCTGCGGCTTATCGCTCTTTTATGACTCTGAATAAATAAAATTATTCGCTCGTTGGGGAACCACTGCGATCGCACGCACCCAAGGAATGCTTCATACTTTGGATGTTGGGTTACGTTCCTCCACCAACGAGCGTCTAGATTTATAAAAACCAATGTTGGTCAAGTTTCTGATTTTTATCTGACCTGAGTAATAGAACGCTATGGATAATTAACCGAACACGATATCATTCCCCTTTGTAATATCAATGAATAATGACTAATGACAAAAGTTTATCTATTAAATTAAATGATTTTATTAATAAATATTACAATTGTCAGGGTATTTTCAAGATACATTGTATTTTCTATCACTCATCCTCTTAAAAATTAATTAATTATTTTGGTATAGAGAAATCAAAACCTTTGATAGAAGTGCAAAAAAATATTAATAGGTATCGTAGTTGAAGTAAGAAAAATTAAATAATCGCTTGTTTATGGAGAGCTTAGTTGCGACTATTCGTTTGAGGAAACTTAAGCAACATTAGTGGCTGTCGCGGATTAAGTGAGCTTACTTGAAACAAGAGGAATTTCCAAATAAAAAATTGAGAGAACCTATGCCAAACGAAATGACTCAAATAAACAATGTTATTGGTAATGGTAATGGTAATGGCAAGTTACAAGGTTTACGCGAAACGAAGCAATCACCTTTATCTGAATCGCAACCATCAAGTGAATCACCGCTACATTTATCGTCATTCAGAAACAGTTTAACAGCAATAGAAGCTTTTTGCGAGACACCTGATGTAGTTTGCTTATCTCACTTAAGATGGAATTTTGTTTATCAAAGACCGCAACATCTTCTCAATCGTTGCGCTCAAGGGCGGCGAGTATTCTTTATCGAAGAGCCGATTTTTAGTCAAGAACCTTTGGGAAGATTAGAAGTCAGCGAAGATAAGAGTGGAGTAATAGTTGTTGTTCCGCACTTACCAGAAGGTCTGAGTCCGGAAGGAATAAATGCGGATTTAAAAGTGCTGATCGATGGTTTATTTGCAGAACATAACATTCGTAAATACATCTGTTGGTACTATACGCCAATGGCGATCGCTTGGACGCGACACTTGCAACCAGAGGCTATAATCTACGATTGCATGGATGAGTTATCTGCATTCAAAGGAGCGCCACCAGCTTTAAAAGACAATGAAGCAGAACTATTCCGGCGGGCAAATTTGGTCTTTACAGGCGGGCAAAGCCTTTACGAAAGTAAAGTGAATCAGCACCCCAATGTTTATGCATTTCCTAGCAGCGTCGATGTAACGCACTTTGCCCAAGCGAGAAACCTAACCCCCCAACCCCCTTCCCTGCAAGGGAATGGGGAGAAGAATTCCCCTCCCCTCGTAGGGGAGGGGTTAGGGGAGAGGTCAGAACCAGCAGACCAAGCGAATATTCCCCATCCCCGCCTTGGCTTCTTTGGCGTAATTGACGAACGCATGGATATTGAACTGCTGCGCCAAATTGCCGAAGCGCGTCCCGACTGGCATTTAGTAATGATTGGACCAGTTGTAAAAATTGACCCGGCAACTTTGCCCCAGCGGGAAAATATTCATTATCTCGGTGGTAAAAACTATCAAGATTTACCTGCATATTTGGCGGGGTGGGACTTAGCGATGCTACCCTTTGCGCGGAACGAATCAACCCGCTTTATTAGCCCCACGAAAACTCCAGAGTATCTAGCCGCAGGTAAGCCTGTAGTTTCTACCTCAATTCGGGATGTAGTGCGTCCCTATGGAGATATGAAGCTGGTGCGAATTGCAGACACTCCTGAAGAATTCGTCGCCGCTGCCCAAAAGGCAATGCAAGAAGATACCCCAACATCAGGCTGGTTGAGTCGGGTAGATGCTTTCTTAGAGCAGATTTCCTGGGATAGAACTTGGGCATCGATGATGCAGTTGATAGATTCTGCCTTAGCTACTGATACTACAAAAGGGAAATCTCGCATTTCTACAGATATCCCCCAAGCACCAAGCACCATTACCAGAGATTTTGTATTTGATTACTTAATAGTCGGTGCGGGGTTCTCCGGTAGCGTCATTGCCGAACGGTTAGCAACTCAGTCTGGTAAAAAAGTCTTAGTTGTAGACAAGCGCAACCATATCGGCGGTAACGCTTACGACCATTACGACGACCACGGCGTTCTCGTTCACAAATACGGTCCCCATATCTTCCACACCAACTCTCGCGAAGTCTTTGAATACCTCTCAAACTTTACTCAATGGCGGTCTTACGAACATCACGTTCTCGCCAGCGTCGAAGGACAACTTGTTCCCATCCCCATCAACCTTGACACCATCAACAAGCTGTATGGAATGAACCTGAATTCATTCCAAGCCAAGGAATTCCTTGAGTCGTTGGCTGAACCTGTAGAACACATCCGCACGAGTGAGGATGTAGTGGTGAGCAAAGTTGGTCGGGAACTTTATGAAAAGTTCTTCCGCAACTACACCCGCAAACAATGGGGACTTGACCCGTCAGAACTCGATAAAACCGTAATTGCCCGGATACCCACCCGTACCAATCGCGACAGTAGATATTTTACGGATAGCTACCAAGCAATGCCGCTACACGGCTTTACCCGAATGTTCGAGAACATGTTAAATCATCCGAACATCAAGGTAATGTTAAATACCGACTACCGGGAAATCGAAAAGGCGATACCTTGCCGCGAGATGGTTTACACAGGCCCGGTTGATGAGTTCTTTGATTATCGCTACGGGAAATTACCGTATCGTTCGTTGGATTTTAAACATGAAACGCATAACAAAGAAGTGTTTCAATCTGCGCCAGTGATTAATTATCCCAACGAACAGCTATATACTCGCGTCACCGAGTTTAAGTACCTCACCGGACAGGAACACGCCAAAACGAGTATTGTTTACGAGTTTCCCAAAGCTGATGGTGACCCTTATTACCCCGTGCCGCGTCCTGAAAATCAGGAAATTTACAAGCAATACAAAATGCTCGCTGATGCAACGCCTGGAGTGTATTTTGTCGGACGCCTAGCTACATACAAATATCTCAATATGGATCATTGTGTGGCGCAGGCTTTGGCAACATACAAGCAAATCGGCGTTAAGGTGTAAGTTCTTTCTTCGCGTGCTTCGCGCCTTAGTGGTTGAATAACGAACCGCGAAGACACGAAGAACGCGAAGAGAAGATAAAGGAAATGTTAGCTTGAGTTGTGGATTATGACTTCTGTTTTTAACTCAGCACTCAAAACTCATAACTCAAAACTTCCCCTGGAAGTGTGGGCTGGTGTGGAGTGTACGGTAAATCGTGTGGGCGAGGAGTATTTTGACCAGTTGGAACGCAACGGTCATGTAACACGCCTGGAAGACCTAGATTTATTTGCCCAATTGGGTATAAAAGCTATGCGTTACCCAGTTTTATGGGAACGGATAGCACCCAATGGTTTAGAAAATGCAGATTGGTCTTGGGCGGATGTGCGGTTGAGGAGATTAAAAGAACTTGGTATTCGTCCGATCGCGGGATTGGTGCATCATGGTAGCGGTCCGCGCGATACTAGCTTAGTAGATTTGGAATTTCCAGAGAAATTAGCTAGCTATGCCCGTGCTGTTGCAGAACGTTATCCTTGGGTAACGCATTACACACCAGTAAACGAACCACTGACAACAGCGCGATTCAGTGGGTTGTACGGGCACTGGTATCCTCACGGACGCGATGAGTTAACTTTTGCACGAGCTTTGTTGAATCAGTGTCGGGGAGTAGCTTTATCAATGCAGGCTATCCGTTCTGTAAATCCCGATGCCCAATTGGTGCAAACCGATGATTTGGGTAAGATTTACAGTACGCCGACGCTGGCTTATCAAGCTGAATTTGAAAACGATCGCCGTTGGTTAACCTTTGATTTGTTGTGCGGTCGGGTAACTTCAAATCATCCGATGTGGGGCTACTTGCGTTACTGCGGCATCAGTGAAGCTGAACTGGGATGGTTTGTAGAAAATCCCTGTCCGCCGGATATCATCGGGATTAATCATTACCTGACAAGCGATCGCTTTTTGGATGAGCGCAAAGAATTCTATCCAGCTTGGTCGCATGGAAGCAACGGACGGCATAAGTATGTAGATGTAGAGGCTGTGCGAGTTTGTGCTGAAGGTGCCGCAGGACCGCGCACATTACTAAAAGAAGCATGGGAACGCTACAATCTGCCCCTTGCAGTCACTGAAGTTCACCTCAGTTGCACGCGGGAAGAACAACTGCGCTGGTTGTATGAAGTCTGGCATGCAGCACAACAATTGCGAGATGAGGGCGTAGATGTTCGCGCCATCACCGCTTGGTCATTGCTGGGGAGCTACGATTGGAATAGCTTAGTTACCCGCTTTGTTGGCAACTACGAGTCCGGAGTATTTGATTTGCGATCGCCCCATCCCAGACAAACAGCGATCGCCAAAATGGTACGCGACCTATCTGCTGGGCGTCAACCAAATCACCCCGTACTAGATACACCAGGCTGGTGGCGCCGACAAGAGCGTCTGTTATTCCCTGCAGTCAGTTGTTTGAAAGAGGAGGGGGAGAGAGGGGAAAAGGGAGAGGAGGGGAAAGAACAATTCAAAATTCAAAATTCAAAATTCAAAATTCCTCCCGCTCCCCTCGTCATCATCGGCGCAAGAGGAACTCTTGGAAAAGCCTTTGCGCGATTGTGCGAATTGCGCGGTATAAAATATCGCTTGCTATCGCGGCAGGAAATGGACATTACCAATCCTGACTCTGTAGATGCGGTTCTGGCTGAGTTGAAGCCGTGGGCGGTTGTGAATGCGGCTGGATACGTGCGAGTCGATGATGCCGAGCGCGAACCTAATGATTGTCTGCGTAATAACACAGACGGGGCAGTAAATCTGGCGACGACCTGTGCTGAGTTTAACGTGGCGCTGCTGACCTTCTCGTCAGACCTAGTATTTGATGGTAATGCGTCGAATCCTTATATAGAAGCTGATGCCGTTGCCCCTCTCAACGTGTATGGGTGTAGCAAAGCTTTGGCAGAAAAGCTGGTATTGAAGGTTAATCCCGCATCGTTGGTGATTCGCACCAGTGCATTTTTCGGTCCGTGGGACGATTACAACTTCGTTACAATCGCCCTGCGTCAACTAGCAGCTGGTAATACCTTCGTCGCCGCCGAAGATGCAGTTGTTTCGCCTACTTATGTACCAGATTTGGTTCACGCCAGCCTGGATTTATTGATTGACGGCGAGAGTGGCTTGTGGCATTTAGCGAATAAGGGTGCCATATCTTGGGCTGATTTAGCACGGCTAGCTGCCAAAAAAGCTGGTGTTAGCATCAGCAATTTGATAGCCCGTCCGACGCGGGAACTTGGTTTAATTGCTCCTCGCCCTACATACAGCGTTCTTGGTAGTAATAGAGGCGAGATAATGTCATGTCTTGATAGTGCAATTTCGCGCTATTTTCATGATGTTAATTGTTAACTGTTAATTGTGAATTGTGAATTGTTGGTTGTTGGTTGTTGGTTGTTAGGAATCTTGTAAAAATGAGTAGTGTGGGCGTCTCGCGCATGCAGGCATCTTGTCCGTACTACGACTTGATAAATATTCAAATTATTTTTACATAATGCCTTACTTTTTGCTAACCACCAACCACCAACCACCAACCCCCAACCACCAACCACCAACCCCCAACCACCAACCACTATCCATTCCTAATTATGTCAACAATTTTAGTTACAGGTGGAGCCGGATATATTGGCTCTCATGCAGTATTAGCCCTAAAAAATGCAGGTTATGATGTCATCGTTCTTGATAATTTATCTTCCGGACATCGAGAACTTGTAGAAGAGGTTTTGCAGGTAAAATTGATTGTTGGGGATATAAGCGAACGCCAACTTATTGACAACATTTTTTCCATGCATAATATAGATGCAGTAATGCATTTTGCTGCCTTTATTGCCGTGGGTGAATCTGTCAGCGGCCCAGCCAAATATTACCAAAACAACGTAACAGGCACGCTGACCCTTTTAGAAGCAATGCTTGCAGCTTCGATTAATAAATTTATCTTTTCTTCGACTTGCGCTTTATATGGCGTACCGAAGTTTGTACCAATTACCGAAGACCATCCCGAAGACCCAATTAGCCCCTATGCTACTAGTAAATGGATGGTAGAGCGAATATTATCTGATTTTGATGCAGCATACAATCTTAAATCAGTTAGATTCCGCTATTTTAACGCCGCAGGTGCTGACCCAAATGGCTTATTAGGTGAAGACCACAAACCCGAAACGCACATTATTCCACTGGTGTTATTTGCAGCTTTGGGCAAGCGCGAATCAATTTCGATTTTTGGCACCGATTACCCAACAAAAGACGGTACTTGTATTCGGGATTATATTCACGTTGCTGATTTAGCACAAGCTCATGTTTTAGGTTTGCAATATTTAATTAAAGGGGGAAACAGCGAAGTATTTAATTTAGGTAACGGGAATGGTTTTTCTGTTAGAGAAGTCATCGAAACAGCCAAGGAAATAACTCTTAAAGATATTAAGATAGTGGAATGCGATCGCAGACCGGGCGACCCACCAATTTTAGTCGGTAGCAGCGACAAAGCACGCAAAACATTGGGTTGGCATCCGCAATACCCAAACCTTGATGAAATCATCACCCACGCTTGGCAATGGCATCAAAAACGACATGGATGATGCATGGATTTTGGATGAAAGGATTTTGGATTTGAGATTTTACATAGTGTCAACTCTCATGATGAAGTGTACCCCACAAATTAATCTGCTTGCTCTCAAAAAAGGACGCCTTGTTGCGAAGTATAAGCGGATGGAAGATTCCATCCGGATATCTTCGCGCTTGCACTGCGTGTCTCTCAACAATTGTTTCTTATACTTCCACTAATAAATTAGGGGGCAAGGAGGCGCAGCAACGGAAGAATGCATTTCATCCAGAATCCTTTCTTCGGTCTGGTTAATTACCCATAGTTTCATGCTTCATAGTTCGCGCTTTCACAACTCATAGATTTTCTGCTATGAACCATTAACCATAAACCATGAACCATGAACCATTAACCATTAACCATGAACCATTAACCATTAACCATTAACCATGAACCATTAACCATTAACAATGTTCACCCAAACATAATATTTCTATAAGATGAACTTTTTTAAAGCTGGGCTGAACTTAAGCACGCAAACTTATCTACCTATATCCCTTGGTAGATTAAGTCAAAGTTAAAGAGAGCTAATTATAAAACAATAGTTGAAAACAAACAGTTTCAAACAATATTTTCAAATCGAATATTATGCAAAATATTTTTGGAAATCTTCACGGCATAAAAGCGAGTCAAATCAAGTCATTACAACGACTTTACGAGCAACGACAACCCGGAGATAGATTTATCACGCCTGAATTTGCTCAAGCTTTAGCTGCAATCAGTACAGAAATTCATCACTCGGTTTGTTGTTACATAAATAGACGCGGACAAATTATCCGAGTTGCTGTAGGAACGCCAAATCAAACTCTAATTCCACCTCAAGAATTGCCCCGCCACACTGCGGAAGGCTTGAGCAAAATTCATTGTGTTGCTACTCAATTCAAATCACAACCACCCGATGAAGCCGCATTGATTGCAATGGCACACCAGCGCTTAGATGCCCTTGTAGTGTTGAATGTAATTAATGGCAAAGTTAAAGAAGCTTTCATTGCACACCTTGTCCCTAATTGGGAAACTCCTTGGGAAATTTCACCTTCTTTGAGTTTGGATGAACTAATAGAACAAGATTTTGATGAGTTAGTTGATGAATGGGAAAGAGAAATTATTGAATCAGGGGATGGAATATTTTTATCTCAAGATATGGTTTCTCAGCAAGATAAAGTGCTGCTGGTGGGAGTACAAACAGATGATGTTTCCCCACAACGTTTTGAAGATGGACTTGCAGAATTGGTGCGTTTGGTAGAAAGTGCTGAGGGAATTGTATTGGATACAGTACGACAAAAACGCAGTCGCCTTCATCCCCAAACAGTTGTCGGACAGGGAAAAGTTGAAGAAATTGCTCTTTTGGCTCAAAAAATCCGAGCTAATTTGATTGTCTTTGACCGGGATATTTCTCCTTCTCAAGTTCGTAATTTAGAAAGTGAAATTGGTATTCGAGTTGTAGATAGAACAGAAGTAATTCTAGATATTTTCGCTCAACGCGCTCGCTCTCAAGCTGGTAAATTACAAGTAGAATTGGCGCAATTGGAATATATGTTACCTCGGTTGCGCGGTCGCGGTCGGGAAATGTCTAGATTAGGTGCTGGGATTGGTACGCGGGGACCGGGTGAAACTAAACTAGAGACTGAAAGACGAGCGATTCAACGAAGAATTGCCCAGCTACAACAGCAAGTAAACCAATTGCAAGCACATCGCGATCGCATTCGACAACAGCGACAAAAACAAGATATCCCTGTTGTGGCATTAGCTGGCTATACCAATGCTGGTAAATCTACTTTGTTAAATGTATTAACTAATGCAGATATTTACACAGCAGACCAACTATTTGCTACCCTCGACCCGACAACGCGCAAATTAGTAATTACACAACCAGAAACTCAAGAACGCAGGTCGCTTCTGCTAACAGATACCGTCGGATTTATTCACGAACTTCCACCACCATTGATGGATGCTTTTCGCGCCACTTTGGAAGAAGTAATTGAGGCTGATGCTTTGCTGCATGTTGTGGATTTGTCCCATCAGGCTTGGGAAAGCCATATTAACAGCGTCCAAGAAATACTCCAAGAAATGCCTGCAATTCCAGAAAAAAGTTTGATTGTTTTTAACAAAATTGACCGAGTAGATAAGGGAACCTTGGCTATAATTCAACAAGAATATCCCCAAGCTGTGTTTATTTCAGCAATTGAACGTTTGGGTTTAGATACTCTCAAGCAAAAAATGCTGCAATTGATTGATGAGTCTGTTGAAGCGATCGCACTCGCGCAATCGTAAATAGTAAATATCATTATGAACTCAACATACAACTTTGATTACTTTCAAGGGAGTTCTTTTTGGGATTTGTTTGCTCAAGATATTACAGATGGACGTTATGCGCTCATCTTAAATTACCCCGCGACTGCTAAATGGGCTGCTTATCCCAACACAAAAAAATACTTTATTCAAGACGGTAGCAGTGAAGGCGCTAAAACCTCCTTTGACAAGATTTGTCAAAAGGAAGCTTGGAAAAATTTGGCTGTATTAGGCGAAATCCTCCCAGCAATTGTAATTATTTCGCCGCCAAACTCCCTGGTTAACTATTGGCGAGAGCATTTTGGCTTCAGCTACAAAAATATGGAGATGATGGATTGCTCACTTTATCTTGATGAACTCAGCCAAAGCGATCGCTTTGACAAACTCATCACTTTATTTCCCTTTGATAATCTCAAATCTGAAAAACACGCTGTCAATCCAGATACCCACTACCGCTTACTTAGCAAAGTCACACTAGCCGAACTAGGGGTGCAATGTCCGCAATACGAAAGCTACAATCTCCACCAAATTAGTCTCGAAGATATTCAATTACCAGAGCAATTTCCATACTTAATCAAAACCTCCCACGGACTATCAGGAGAAGGCACTTATATTATCAATAACGCCAGCGATTTGAAGTACTGCTTTGATGAATTGAGGAAATATCTCCATATTAACTTGTTGGATACGATTATTATCTCGAAGTTCGTTAATAATGTCGTGCAGAATCACTGCGTGCAATTCTATGTCAGCAAAGCGGGAAATATAAGCCTCATCGGCACTACAAGCCAACTTGTTACCCCAGAGGGCAACTATTTAGGAGGACTAATTGACTACCGCAAAACTGACATGAGCCGATTTTTTGAAATGATTGGCAACATTGGTAATTATGCTCATCAGCAGGGTTATTTCGGCATTATTGGCTTCGACGTACTAGAAGACCAAGACGGACAATTTTACTTAATAGATGCCAATTTCCGAATCAATGGCTCAACTCCATTGTGCTTGCAACGCCATACCCTATTGAAGTTGGGAAAAGAGGTAGCTAAATATTCCAGTGACTACCGCATGGGTGGAACATTGGATTCTATTTTAGTAACTTTTAAATCAGAACTAGAGCGCAAAGATTTTATAATCTTGTCAGCTTTGGAGAAAGTAAAATACCGAAAAATCTACACCGAAATTTACGGTATTGTGGCTGGAGAAACGATTAAAGAAATGCAGCACATTGAGCAGAATTTACAGAATAAAGGATTGCACACCACGCCCTGAAATAAAGCCATGAAATAAATTTCACCGAACCGATAGCTAAAACCCGTTTCAACTCACTCAAGACGCACCATTCTCATGGTTGGTAGGGTGGGCATCGCCCACCAACAGAAATATGAGTGTTTCAAGCAACGGCGGGCAATGCCCACCCTACAAAAAATGCCTTATTGAAACTGGTGCAAGATGCCAGTTTCAACGGCTTGTATGTAATTTTTAGTCTGTTATTTATTTGCCTCGTTTCTCTCGTTTTCCCTCGTTACCATGCAGAGGATGGTAAGGCAATTCTGGGAGGCTACAGACACAAAAAAGAGCCTTTGAAGAATGCATTCTCATACTGTGCATGGGAACAAAAGAATCAAAAAGAATCTAAAATCTAAAATTCAACACAACTAGTAAAAACAACTCATAAAATTTATGACACTGACTATCATTGTTCACGGTGGGGCAAAAACCATTTCAGAAGACAAGATTGCAGCCAACAATGCAGGCTGTTTGGCAGCAGTAGAAGCTGGTTGGGCAGTACTGACAAACGGCGGAACTGCTCCAGAAGCCGTTGAAGCGGCGATTCGGGTTCTAGAAGCTGACCAGACATTTAACGCCAGCCTTGGCGCGACACTTAACAGCCAGGGAGAAGTGGAATTAGACGCAGCGATAATGGAAGGCGCTAACTTGGGTTGGGGAGCAGTCGCAGCAGTTCAGGGCGTGCGTCATCCAATCTCCGCAGCACGCAAAATTATGGATAAAAAAACCATGTTCCTAGTGTCGCGGAGTGCTGAACGCTTTGCCGCAGAGAACGGAGTCGAGATGTGTGCCAAAGAAGACTTAGTTGCCAGTGAACAACGGCAAGAATGGGAAGAGCAGCAAAAAGTTACTGACCGTCCCAATACAGTTGGCTGTGTGGCTTTAGATAGTAACGGCATTCTAGCTGCTGGCACCTCCACAGGAGGCACGACGAGCCAGCCAGTCGGTCGCATTGGTGACAGTGCAGCCGTTGGTTGTGGCTTATTCGCAGACAATCAACTTGGGGCTTGTTCTACAACGGGTGATGGCGAGTCAATTATTCCAGTGGTTTTGGCTAAAACCGCGATTGATTTCCTGAATGGAAATAGACACCCAGACGAAGCCGCACAAATGGCAATTGAAACTCTGAAATCAAGAGTTAAAGGTGAGGCTGGGTGTATTGTTTTAGACCGTCAAGGAAGAATTGGCTGGGCGCATAATTCCTCGGATATGGCTTGTGCTTATATGACTGCAGCACAGGATAAACCAGTTGCATTTACCAAGAAAGAACCTAGTAGTCCACCACATTAATTTTGAGAGGTTTAAAGAATCCGGGTTTCTTTAAGACTGACTACCGCATGGCTGGGACATTGGACTCCATTCTAGTGACGCTGAAACCAGAATTGGAGCCCAAGGATTTTATAATCCTGTCATCTCTAGAGAAGGTCAAATATGGAAACATCTACACCGAAATTTACGGGATAGTTGCTGGAGAGACAACTGAGGAAATGCAGCACATCGAGCAAAACTTACAGGATAAGGGATTGTCGTAGAAACTGGGTTTGATTGCCTAAGTTTTAAGGCAATCAAATTCGTTTTGTAGAATTGAGAAACAAAAATGAAAAGAAATAACTTAGAATACTACGATTTGTATGCAGATACATGGTGGAAAGAAGACGAAACTTTATATTTGTCTAACCATCTTAATAAGTCAAGGTTTGAATTTTTTTCAAATTTTGTGCCAGATTGGGAAGGAATTAAAGTTTTAGATATTGGCTGTGGAGGAGGATTAGCTTGTGAATCCGTAGCCAAGTTAAAGGCTAATGTATCAGGAATAGATTTATCCTTAAATTCAATTAAAAACGCACAAGAACATGCTAAAAAAAGCCATTTAAAAATTGACTATAGTTGGGGAACCGCTGAAAGCCTTCCTTACAAAGAAAACACCTTTGACGTTGTTTTGTGTTTTGACGTTTTAGAGCATGTTTTTGATTGGAAACAAGTTATTTCAGAAGCTTATAGAGTTTTAAAAAAAGATGGATTATTTTTGTTTGACACAATCAATAGAACTTTTAAATCTAAATTGATAATGATTTGGCTTTTAGAAGATACCCTCAATTATCTACCGCGTGGGCTTCACGACTGGAACAACTTTATTAAACCCCAGGGAATGATTGATGTAATGAAAATGAATGGTTTTGCAGATTTTGTAATTAAAGGGTTTGATTTGACAGGCGGCACTAACTTTAAAACCCTTAAAAATATTCTATTTCAATGTTTAAATAATCAAAGAAAAGGTGAGGAAGCAGAATTCTTTGAAATCAAAATCAATGATGATACTTCTATGTGCTACATTGGCAAAGCCGTTAAGCTAAGTTAGCTTGATAAAGCTTATCTTGCAAAGTTTCAATTGCAAAGACGTAAAGAAGAACAGCAAAAAAGGACTTTTGAAGAAGTTTAAGAATTAAATTGTAATATTATTTCGTGACATTAATTACATTTTTGCTTAACAAAAGTCACTTCGTTTTATAGATGACATTTACTATCCAGTTATATAACTCTAAAATTAGATGTTGATTTTTGATGACTTTAAATAACCTGAGTTCGGGTTAAAGTGTTTGAGATAAGAGCCACTCCATCTGAAGGCTGGGTTTCTTAGGTTGATGGCAATAAGCAATTAATCCACACAGAACATTAACGCAAAAATTAACAGGACTTCGGTGTCTGGAATGTTCAATCTGAGAAATATTTTTGAGTTGGTCATTAATGGTTTCGATGATCGAGCGTTTACGAGATAAAAGCTTGTCATGCAGAAGCATGAGCTTATTTTTCATATTGCGACGGGGTTTGGCAAAAAATTGAATGCCAAAGTCTTGTAAAAGTTGATCGGCTAGTTTCTGAGAAACATATCCGCGATCGCCAAAGATTTTGCCAAAAAGACCACTCAGTAAATCAGGAACTGGTTTACGGTCATCAATATTACCAGGAGTCAAAGTCACATTTAAGAGTTGACCCAGTTCATTGACAACAATATGAAGCTTGAAACCATAAAACCAATCTACAGAAGTCTTGCCACGAGCCGCTAAACCTTCAAATACTTTATGTCGAGCAATCCGACGATTATGACAAACTTTGAGGCTTGTTGAATCGATAAAACCGATACCCGTACAACTTCCAAAACAATGCTTCAGGTAAACGCATAACGGTATTAAGGTTGATGGCAGCCATTCTATAAATCGGTGATAACTCGGCAAACCAGGAAAAGCACAACTCCATTGTTGTTGAACATGATTCAAATAAAAATGCTTAAAATTCCGGTAGTGATTTTGATGGAATGCAATCAGTATCGTCATTATTTCGCTCAAACACAGACTTGTTGCCCGAATCCGCCTACTAACTCCATGTGCCAACAGCTTTTTGTGCCATTGGCTTTCAAACGCCTTACAGAAATCATCTACATGGCAAAATAAAGCATCTAAACTAAACATAGGACAGGTGCTGGATTTGACGTTATTTTCAGCTTACTACCTGTCCCTTTCCTTATCCCTCACTCAGGTTAGTTAGTAGTTGGGAGTTGGTATTTGGTAAATGTTAATAGCTACGAACCACAACCATTAACCATTAACCAACAGCGCCGAACCCCTTCGCTATGAACGCTCTTACGCTCATGGTCCGCCACTGCGGCCAAGGAGGGGTCTCCCCAAGTTCCGCAAGTGGCGTGGAAACCACGGCAGTTCCTTCAAGTCGGCGAAGCCGCCCAACGGACTGCCTCCCCTCTTGGCCGCGCTGGCGAACCAACAACCACCAACCAACAGCGCCGATCCACTAACCATTACCCAATTTAAAATCAGTAGCTGGAACTAAAATTTGTCCCTGAAAACCTGCATGGTTGTATTGTTCAAAAACTTTTATTGCAATATCTTTCCCCTCACCCATCGCAACCAAAGCTACGCAAGCACCGCCAAAACCTGCACCCGTCAACCTTGCGCCAAAGACTCCCGGAGTTTTTTGCAATATCTCTACCAGCCTATCTAGTGCTGGTACAGAAACTTCGTAATCATCCCGCAAACTACTATGAGATGCGTTCATCAATTCGCCAAACCGCTGTAGAGACGTTTCATGAAACGTCTCTACAATTTGTACGGCTTCCAAAACGCGGTTATCTTCCGTCACCACATGACGGGCGCGACGCCGCAACGGTTCGGGTAAAGTTTCCACAGCCGCAGCATCAATAATATCTCGCAGCGCCTTCACTCCCAACAACTGGGCCGCTTCCTCACATTCAGCGCGACGCTGGTTATAACCACTACCTGCTAGAGTGCGGGGCACACCGCTATCTATCACCACAATCTCGGCACCAGGAGGAAAAGCCAGTACACGCCGTTCCAATGTACGGGTATCTAAAAATAAAATATGTTCGGTATCGGCAAGACTTGAAGCCATTTGATCCATAATGCCGCATTGCACGCCAGCATAATGTATTTCAGCTTGCTGTGCGAGTTGGGCGATTTCCACATCATTAATGGAAAGATTGAGGAGTTGGCGAATTCCCCTCAATGTTGCAACTTCTAAAGCCGCACTGCTAGACAAACCGGAACCCATCGGAACTGAGGATTTGACATATAAAGAAAGCGGTGGAATCGTATATCCACTTTTTTGCAAAACTTTGATGCATCCAAAGATATAACTTGCAAATCCAGAAGGCGTATTATTATTTTCAGAAATGCTGACTTTTTCGTCTAAATCTTCAGAGTAAAAGTGGTGCTGTTCATCGGGGCTAAATCCAATTTTTACCGTCGTTTTTTGGGGAATTGCTGTTGGAAGAACGAAGCCATCGTTATAATCTGTATGTTCGCCAAGTAGGTTTACTCTTCCTGGTGCATTGGCTTCGATTTCGGGTGGTTGACCAAAGATTTTTTGAAAGTTCATATTACTCTCTAATAGCAGAATCACCAAATGCCGAACTTCCACCAATAGATATAAACCAGAAGATATATAATTGCATGTTCGCCCAATTTGTAATTTTAAACTTTTATATAGCAATCCTAGAGATTTGTGAAGAAACCGGGTTTCTAATTATGATTTGGGACTGCTATAGCTAATTTATAAAGTAAATTTTAAATTTGTAAGTTACTTTAACATAATTTAACGCGCTGTTAATTGACAGTGCGTTTCGTCGTATTAAGTCGTGTAATTGGTAAAAACTCAAAAATCAGGTTTTATTCAGTGGCTGAGAAAAATGTATTAGTAATTACAAATAAACTTTACGTCAGCTAGTTCTCAAGAATGATGTAGTAATTAGTGGATGTTTGGAAATATAGCATTAGAGGTGCTGCAAAATACCACAAAAGAAACTTATGGAATCCACAGAAAATCAAACAAAAGAAACAGAGAATAATGTTTCTTTGGTAGAGAAGACAACTGAAGCGGGCTATATGAATATCAAAAAGACAAAGAAATCTGAGCCGATAACTCAGGTACAAAGGGAGAGTGTAATCACGAATAAAGACTTACCCAATCCTCTGTTCCGCTATGGTTTTACTCTGTTTATAGTGGCGATTGTCTTATCTGTTATCGCCATTTACTACGGAATTATCAACCCTTAGGTGGTTCACCTCAAACAATTTTATAATTTCTTCGTGCCCTTCGCGTCTTCGCGGTTCAAAATTAATAAACCACAAAGACGCGTACCCCTTCGGGGATGCCGAAGGCTAGAACACGAAGGAAAGATAATATGTTACGTTATTTATCTTTTATTTTACCTTTCCAAAACCACCGCACGCAATCTTCCTTCTACCTCGACGCTGGGAAAATTCGCATCAAAAGTCAAATTTTCTAACTTTCCATCGCCAAGAATAACAAAGGTATCTTCAATTTTTGCCCCTGGTAAGCTGGGATTCCAAGCTACTGCCATGTTTTCTGCCAAACTATCATCAGTAGTAGGATTTGCCACAATTTCTCGCGCTAAATATCCTGTGGTTCCTCCCTGATGATGTTCGCGGATGGCGTTAGGAAATCCATGCTTTTCGTAAGTTTGAGCTAAGGTGTCATAAACTGCATTTAAAGATGTTCCAGGTTTACATAAATTTAGGGCTACGGCTTCTATTTCACGAACATGATTATGTAATTCCCTTTCTTGATTTGGAAGTGTTTCAAAGGAAACAAATCGGGTCAGATTCGCATACAAACCATATCCTCTAGCGCAAAATACCATCATTGCTTGCCGTCCAATTTGTTCTGCTGTCGGTGTAGCATGACGATATAATGGTAAACGCCTTTCGCCAGCTACCAGTGTTAGCGCGGGATGCAACCCCCTCGCCCATAACGCTTCTGCACCAGCACCAGCTAACTGATATTCTGTCCAAGTCGGTTTGGCGGCTTTGAGTACTTCTGTCATCGCTTCGCTGGCTTTTTGCCCGATTTGACGATATCGCTCTAGTTCGCTTGACATCATTACTCTTTTATGCTGTAGCAAAGATGGGGGGATTGGCTTTTCGATATGACCAATTGAGCGATCGCTTAAAACTTTCCCTCCACCAGTGGCTTCATGCACAAAGTTCTCACGCGAGGAGGCATCCGCCCAGGGGTTAATATGAACCTGGAAATTTGCTGGTAATTCTTCATCTTTTAGGCGCTGGGCTTCTATTTCATCTGTCAATATCCAAGCGTCTTGGGCTGTTATCAATACTTCTGCTATCCCGGTTTCGGCGGTAAGCAGTACGGTGTTGGAACCGCCTGCAGTCGCCCAAGCAAACCAGTCTGTACCGCGCAGGCGCAAACCCTGGGCTTCGGTTTCGCTGAGGGTTTGGCGGATTAATTCGAGTTTGGTGGATACTTCTTTGTTGAAAGAATTCATAAATAATCAGCTGCAAAGGACGCGAATTTAAAAATGCAATGAAAAAAGGATATTAAAACTTATGCTGTTTTAAGGATTTTCTGTTGTTCCGGCGGTTGTAGATCCCCCCAACCCCCCTTAAAAAAGGGGGGCACAGAGACTGTGAATATGTTGCTGAAGTTGTAGATCCCCCCAACCCCCCTCCCGGGGGGCACAGAGACTGTAAGGGAGGCAGTTGGAATATTAAAGAGAATTAGTATTAGTCCTCTTCTAGAGGACTTTCGCGCTTTAGCCAGGGATTTGCAATCCCTGGCGGTTTCCCTGGCGGTTTCCCTGGCGGTTGAACCGGGGAATAAAATACCCTGTGGGTTATCACAACCTCACTGGTTCTTCTATATTCACAACTACAGCCTGCAATTCTTTCGCTTTCTCTTCTGGAAGCGCATCATTGGCAAACATCCCCGCTGCAAGTTCCGTCCCCGCTAAATATTTCAGCCTGTCGCTTGTGCGATACGGCGGATAAAATTGAGCGTGTAAATGCGCTTCAGGGTGGGCTTTCCCGTCTGTCGGGGCTTGAAACCAAGCCATTAAGTAAGGAAATGGACGCTTCCACAAACCGTCATATTTTAAGGTGACGGTTTTTAAGGCTTTGGCAAGTGCAGTGCGTTGTGGCGCTGTCAGGTAATGAAATGCGGAAACAGGCTGAATTGGGGCTATCCAGACTTCATAGGGGTAACGGGCGCATACTGGGACGAAGGCGATCGCGTACTCGTCTTGATAGATAATTCGCTTGTTATCCTCAATTTCCTTTTGAATTAAATCCGCTAACAAACCCTGCTGATGTTCGTCGTAAAATCCCTGCTGCATCTGTTGCATCCGCATGGGAACCGGCGGTACAAACGGATAGGCGTAAATTTGTCCGTGGGGATGGTGCAAAGTTACGCCGACTTCTACGCCTTTGTTTTCAAAGGGCAATACGTATTCAATTTCCGGATTTGCACCCAGTACGCGAGTGCGATCGCCCCACACTTGCAACAATAAATCTAGGTGTTCTAGTTCCAATGAGCTTAGGGAAGCCTGAGGATTTGGCGTAAAAACTACTACCTCGCAGGCTCCATTGGCTGGCAAAGTTTCCACAATTGACTTTGGCGGATTGTGCGCCACCAAAGCCATTGAAGGAAAACGGTTTTCAAACACCGCTACGTCATACTTACCTGGCGGCAGTTCGGTTGGAAACTCCGGATTGGTAGTGGGCGCTAGGGGGTTGTATTCTGGGGGCGGCATAAAAGTCCGCCCCTGACGGTGAGAAGCATAAGCTACCCATTCACCCCGCAAGGGATGCCAGCGCAGGTGGGGATTTGCCTGCACTGGTTCATTGCTGGGGCTAGTGGCTGTGATATTATTAGCTATTGGGTATCGACTGTATAAGGTCAGTTGGCGACCATCCGGCTTTAACAGCTGGTGGGAGTACATAATCCTTCTCCTGAAAGGGTCGCAGCGCGAATCGCCTCAAGGGGAAATTTTGGCGTGCGATCGGCGTATAACAACCCGTTAGCTTCTTGAAAAGTATCCGTTAACTGCGTGTAACAGAACCCGCTGAACATCTCTATATTATTGATAGTTTCCAGCAGAGCAGCGTATTTCATTTGTAGTTCGGAAACGCTCCAACTGCGCTCGTATCCCCAGATTTGGTAAGCATCTGGCTTGTTCTCAGGGGCATAGGCAATACCGCCAAACTCGGTTAGCATTATTGGCTGTCCCTGATGAGCATAGTTGTCGAGGGTGAGAATGCGCCCTCCAGGACGCTTGCGGTCAAATAAATCTGATAGCTTAACTTCCGGACCATAACGATGATTCAAGTGCTGTGGATTGGTATCGTAGTCATGGATAGCGAGAATGTCGGTATCTGTACTTTCCCAGCCATCGTTACCAATCACCGGGCGACTTGGATCGAGGGTCTTTGTCAAGTGATACATTGCTAAAACATAGTTCCGGTGAGCTTGTGTTTCGACCAAATTCGGAACTCCCCAAGATTCATTAAACGGCACCCATGCCACAATACAGGGATGGTTGATATCTCGTTTGATGACCTCAGTCCACTCGTGCGTCATGCGCTCCACTGCTCTAGGCGAGAAGCGATATGCACTAGGCATCTCTTCCCATACTAACAGCCCTAATACATCTGCCCAATATAAAAAGCGCGGGTCTTCTATTTTTTGGTGCTTGCGTACTCCGTTGAAACCCATCGCTTTGGCGAGTTCCACATCGCGCCGCAACGCCCGATCGTCGGGTGCAGTCATCAGTGAATCTTGCCAATAACCCTGATCGAGAACCAGCCGCAAATAGTAAGGACGACCGTTGAGCATAAAGCGATCGCGTTGTATGCTCACTGTCCGCATAGCTGTGTAAGTTTTAACTGCATCCCGCAGTTCGCCTTGATACCACAGTTCAACCTCAGCATTAATCAGCGTCGGCTTTTCCGGACTCCACAGCAACTCATTGCGGTAGTCGTCGATACCAGGGTCGGCAAGGGCGAGGCGGCGGCTAATTTCCCCATTGAATACTTCATAAGTATCGTTCACCAGCACGCGATCGCCAACGCTCAGTTTCATCTTGATTTGTACGCCTTGATCGGGCACATCACCCGCCAGCGCAGCATAACAACCAAGTTCCCACCGTTCAAAGTCGGGAGTCCAGCGGATGTGGTCTATATAAGTCTTACCTACGCGTTCAACCCAAACTGTCTGCCAAATACCGGTAGTGCGAGGATACCAAATACTGTGCGGTTCCAACTGCCAATCTTGCTTACCGCGAGGTTTAGCCAGGTCATGCGGATCGTCCTGCGCCCAGACTGTCACCTTCGTTGTGCCACTGTCATTCAAGACATGGGTAATATCAAGAGTGAAACCGATATGTCCGCCTTCATGTTCAGCTATATAGCGATCGTTAACCCAAACACGAGCGCGATAATCTACAGCCCCGAAGTGTAACAGCAATCTTCCCTCTCCCTCCGGAGTTGCAAATTCCCGCTCATACCAGCAGTTTGAGTGAAAACCTGTATCACCAATACCACTTTTGATAGATTCAGGAGCAAACGGAACTTCGATACGATGAGTCCACTGGGCAAGGTCACTAGGTTGAACGCATTTTCCCTCGTCGTCAAATGCGAACTTCCAGAAACCGTTGAGACTTTCCCAATGCTTCCGCTGTAACTGCGGACGCGGATATGCAGTTTCTGTGTCAGAAACTTTCCGATTATCTGAATTATCGGCATTAAAAGGTAAATTAACCTTCAAATTCTCCAGTTCTAACAAGTTCATCAAACCTATCCCCTAACGGCGATAAAACAAAGTTTTTTTTGTGCCTTTGAGTTAACAAACTACTACAGCACAATTGCCTATATTCCCGAGATTTAGGAGTCTTGCCCAAAATTTCCTCAAACCGCATTATCAACTTATGGTAGTTTGCCCACTGCTGCGTTTCGTAGCAGGGAAAATGGCAAAATCACCCCTAATTTTAGGGGCATGAAATGAGGTATTGACTCCCGACTCGTGACATTATTACATACAAACACGAGAATCTTTGTCAGGTTGGCTGAAAAAATACCATAAAATTTTTTTGCCGCAGAACATCAAATTTGTCCTTCTATATATCATTTTAAAGACGAATTTGATTAAATTCTTCATAATTTACTTTTAGATTCAAAATAGTTATAAAACAACGTCAGAGCTAATCAGGGCGACTATTTGCTCTTAGAAGTGTGATAGAGATTTATTAACCGCAAAATTGGCAAAAATTGATAAATTATTCGAGTTTGCGAAGCCGGAAGGGGAAAGAACTATCATGCACGCCCTGTTCCTTTGACGCCAGTCGGTTAAACCAATTGCGATCCAAAACTCTTGTATTCAGTAATTTTGTTATGTGTGTAGCAGTTAATACTTGCGTCGAATAAGATGCTAACAGAAAAATTTAGTTTTACGTCGTTCTAGAACTCTCGTCGATCCAAGAAACCGGGTTTCTCCGGGACTAAGTGTTGAAATCTCTGATACTCCACCTAAAGAAACCCGGTTTCTAACGTTAGTCCCACGCACACACGCACGCACGCACGCAACCCACCAAGACTCGGACTAAGTGAGCATCGCCCACAAACACAAACATAAGCGTTTCAGGCAACCGTAGGCAGCCGCCATGAACTTTGTACGCCAAACATGAAAAAGGTATCTTCCCTTCTGCCTTCAGTTAAGTGCCTTTTTCAAGTCAGTGACCAATAACCAATGACTAATAACTAATTACAAATTTATATAATTTTGCAATTATTTACAAAAATCCGAGTTTGATATTGCAGTTTGTAACTATGTTTGTAACCCAAAGGCATATTCCTTTAGACTGATATGCAATAGAAAAAAACTTTGGGATTTAGACAAATGCAGTCATTAAATTTAATTTGTCATGAATTCGCAGTTGCTGTTTCGTTTGTGGCTTGTATCGCTGGTTTAACCCTACTGTGGAACAGCAAGCAACAAAAGGATGATGCAGAACAAACAGAGCTAATTTTATTTAGAATGAGCTTTTCTTACTGGCTAGTTTACTGCGTTGCTTTTGGTATAGAGAAAATTGTTTTACCCGACTGGGAAGCGTTGCTGATGACGTTGAAAATCACTACAGCTTTATCATACTTTTTAACTTTTTCTTGCATTCTCAGTCTGCCGTTACATAAATTTGCTATACGCCAGGTTGAGGAATAGTTATTAGTCAGGGGTTGGTGGTTGGTGGTTGGTGGTTGGTAATTGGTGGTTGGTGGTTGGTGGTTGGTGGTTGGTGGTTGGTGGTTAGTAGAATAACCAAAGACTAACAACTAACAACGAACAACGAACAAATGACACGATTAAGTTTTTTTGACATCTCCCCCGGTTGGAAACACGGGGGATTCTAAACGGATGTTGCTACGGCGGCTACAAGCCGCACTTCGCAACGTTTACGATATGATTTATTTAATCGCGTAAACAAATCAATTCGTTGTGGGACTGTCAATACCCCTCTACCCACCTCGGCTAAGTTTAATCCTAGCTGTGTGGCTACTTTTCTCATGATGTTGGCACTTCCATTACAGTCAGCGTTAATTAAGTGACCATCACGACTTTTGTACAATCCACGTTTTACCCGTTGTCCTGACGGTTTCCATCCGTTGGGTTTTTCACCATGTTTGTGGAGGCTGTCGCCATCTAGGTAAGACGCTTTTGATGTGTACGCTTCCTCAGTAATCGTTAACTGTATTCCGTATTCTGGGCAAAGTTGTTTCAAGCGTTCAATCAATCGCCCTGTGGGAATGACCACAAAGTTTTGATTGCCACGCTTGCCCATATTGGAGCCATTCTTTTGACCATCGTTCCATCCAATAATCAGATTACCAACTTTGTCATTAAGACATTGATTAATAATAAATCTTGCTGCTTTGTTAACAGCATCACGCATCTGATTGTTGCGTTTACGTTGTACTCGATCAAGGTTGGAATCCCAATAAAAGTCGGATTTGCCTTGTTTATATTTAGCAACCAGACGGCAGTAGCCTTGATTCATTGATTTTAGTTTCCTGCCATCAATAATCAGGCTTTTACCACGAGTTGAAACACCCGTTAGCCAATTAGTCCCACCGTGGTCAAAGCTCCAAGCCTGCGAGTAATCAAGGTTAGGATTAATATCAATTGGCTCTTTACCATCATCAATTACCCAATCTATCCACAATTCCCCCAAATAAGGTCTAACAGTAACTTCTTTAACCCAGTCTGAATCAATAAAATCAGGCAAGTGTAAAGTAATTTCAGTTAGTAACTGTGGTTTAGTTTCTTTGCTTATTGATGGGTAAAAACAACCGTTTTTGTAGGTTAAAGCTTGTCGTGGAAATGTGACAGCAGCAAGACCGCCACGTTTTCTATATCTTGGTAATGAAGGTCTATCAACATCACCTTGATAATATTTTTTAACCAATCCGTTGTAGCTGGTTATTGACTCTCCCACAGTCTTAAGTGTTTGTTGTGCTGATTGTGCAGCCATCGCTTTGTAATGTGGGTTATCTTTGAGAATTTTATCTAATTCTGGGTAGGTGGTTTTGCAATGATAACTTTTCCAACCATAGCGCAATTCATCACCACGCCAATAAGTAGTAAAAGCGTTTTCGGATTCTTGCTTCCTTGCATAATGAGCTTGCTTTGTCGCATATATAGCGCAATTAATCAAGCTATTAGCGTGTTCACATTGGTCAATCCAAAAAGCTTTCTCTTCATCAGTAAACTTGGCTTTTAGCGGTATTGTTCTGTACAACTTGTCATCACCTCCTGTATTTCATTATCATTGCTACTACACCGTTTAACAACAATATTCCGTAAAAAATATGGCTAAATTATCTAGTGAAGACCACGAGTACAGACGTACTGAAAATTCTGTATCTTCAATTAATTACCATTTTGTTTTTGTGCCAAAACGCAGAAAATCAGTATTGGTCAGCAACGTAGCCAAAAGGTTACAAGAGATTATTTTTGAGCTAGTGACAGAGCATGGATGGCGACTTATCGCGCTTGAAATTCAACCAGACCACGTTCATTTATTCATTAACGCACCAACACACGAAGCGCCAGCAGATATTGCTAGATGGGTTAAAGGCAGGGCATCCCACCATTTAAGAAAAGAATTTCCAGAATTAAAAAAACTACCCGCTTTATGGACACCAACCTACTTTGTAGCGTCAACTGGTCAAGTCAGCACTGAGGTAGTTAAAAGGTATATTGAAAATCAGCGCGGAAAATGAGGAAACGCGGGGATAAATCCCCTTGAGTCGCGTTTCATCCCCTCGCTAAAGCGTAGGGGTTCTCACGCTCCCACTATGTTTTGATAGCGATCGCTAATTTCCTATTGCAGGAGGTTAGCGATCGCATCTTCAAGTGTATCTCGTTCCAAAGTGGTTAGAATAAACACTTCTTGCACGGTTTTACCCTGACGTGCGATTACCTTAAAGCCCCCCCGAATGGGTACAGACACCCGCAATTCCATTTTTGGACAATGACCCTTGACACGTCCAATCACTCCTGGCGTCACAGTTTGGATTCCCTCCTGCTTGCACAGACGTTCTAAAATTGGGATGAGACCATCAAGATGGGTGGAGTGATTCCAAACTAGTCTGCCATCGGTGGGTTTGCCCATTATATTTTAAGCTGCTTCTAAGGGTGCCATCGTCAAACCAGCACGACGCAACTGCTGGTGGTATAGTTCCGCAGGTTCCTGGGGACCAACCCAAACGATCGCTTGACCTTCATAGTGTATCTGATTGGTGAGATCCCAAGCGCGATCGCCAGTCATTCCCGGAATATACTTCATCAAACACTCAGCGACATGCTGAAATGTATTAAAATCATCGTTCAAGACAATGACCTTGTAATTCGGGTAAGGCTTGCTTGTAACTTGATTAGACCGTTCAGGAGCTACAGTTGGTGCTGTCGCCATTCCGTAAACAGCTGCTGAAAGTCGTGTAACCATAAAACAGTTCGCCAATAGGGGTTTGCAATAATCAACTACAGATAACTAGTTTAGTTCATGGTTGGTGGTTGGTGGTGAAGCGCGTACTACGGTCGGGTTTCCCTCCTTTGTACTGGTTCTCCCGAAGGGTCGTTGGTTGGTGGTGAAGCGCGTACTGCGGGAGGGTTTCCCTCCGCAGGTAACTGGTTCTCCCGTTGGGTTGTTGGTTGGTTATTGCCAACCACCAACTAATAACTAATTACCGCCAATCATCCCAATTTTCGTTGAAAATCGAGGTATCGGGGAAGGCGGTGGGGTTGCCATTTTTCTGCAACAACCGTTTGAATTCTTCTAATTTGGGTTCTGGTTTGGGTAAATCATCGACTAATTGATAAGGCGCGATCGCATTTTTCAATGCAAAAGCCGCAACAGTTCCCGCCGCCGCACCCGCAGACCATTCAAAGGAATGTACCCGATACGCCGCCGCTGCAATGTGACTGGTACCAATACTTTTACCTCCTACGATCAAATTGTCGATTTTTTGGGGAATCATCGCCCGCAAGGCAATTTGGAAGGGATAAGCTTGTCCAGCACCGCGTCTTTCACCGGCACGTTCGGTGTTACCGGGCGCTTCTGGAGGGCTTTTGGTCATGCAGGGGTGAAAATCAATGGCGTAGTGACCGATACCTATAGCATCGGGGAAGATAGTAGAACGAGTCCGCCGCATCGTCTGTTCTGCTGGCATTTTACCTGAAAGTACTGATGCGGCTTCCAACCCAGCCAGTGCCGCTTTTAACCGTCTATATTCATTTGCACCCAGTGTTTTGCTGTAATAAGGGTCATTGTAATCGCGGCGAGAAATATCAATTTCCCAAATCGTAAAGCCTTGGGGTTGTCCCCAACTGGGGCGTCCAATAATCCGCCGTCCTTCGCGCATGTAAGGATATTTCGATAAACCATGCGCTGTCCCCATTGGCGAATTGAATCCTGAGAGAAAGCGATTATTCGGTTGCGGCTGCTTGACATTCTTACCCAATTGTGAATCTGTAGTTCCCGCCACCAGCCAATAAAAGTAGGAAATTGCCTTTTCTTCAGCTTTGGCAAGACTTTCTGTCCGCAGTCCCCCCATCCAACCACCAGGCTTTAACTGTCCGGTAGATTGTAGCTGTTGGCGGGTATAAATTAAGTTATCGGCGGCGGTTCCTGGACGGTAATCGTTGCCCCACGTCCAGTTTTGCATGGAAATATCCCCAGGCACAGGAGTTGTAAATTTGACGCCGCCGAAGGTTACTGGTTGTCCCTGTCGCGGACTCCAAATGCGACGGTAGGTAAAAACTAAGTCAAAGTTTGCCAGTCGCTTTAATTCATAGCTGAAATATGGGGAATATTGGAGATAAAATGGGGGCTGTGTTTGTCTTTGGGGTTCTTGGGTAGCCTCCATTGCAAAGGTGTAAGTAAAACCTTGAGTGCAAAATGGGTCATTGTTAACACTGGAAGAAGAAGGTTCTAAGTAAGAACGAGGATCGATACCGAGACGGTAGGGGACATCAGCTAAAGCGATAATTTCTCCGGTTTCGCTGGCGTCTACGACGTACCATTTAGGGGCGTTGTCTTTGGTTTGTTTGGGGACAAAGCGGATAATGTTTTTGGTAAAGCGAGACGAGTTTTGGTAGCGATAGGCGTCTTCAATGGTTTGCGATAAAGGCAAAGTATTGAGGGGTGGTGCGCCTTTTATCGGTTGATGCTGGATAGCGATCGCATTATTAATGATTTTGCCATCACTGCTAATTTCCAAGTCTTTGATTACCGTACTGGGGAACCATTCCAACTTGCCTTTACCCCGTTTTTCAGCATCTTTCAGCATCTGGCTTAAGATTTCATGACCATCGTGGGCAAGAAAGCAAGAATCGCTTACCCAGCAGTCACCGGGATTGAGTTTACCGTACTTGCGTTCTATACGCTGACGCAATTCTAGGTAGCCGCGAGAATAAAATAATTTTGCTCGTTGAGTTGGGCGTTCATCTAACGCAGATGTCCCCTGAGAGGAAATTTGTCCACCCAACCAATCAGTAATTTCGGTAAGACAAACAGTGCGTCCAGCAAGCAAACCTTCATAAGCAGTGGCGACACCAGATAAACCACCACCTACAACCAACATGTCGCAATTTACCGTTTTGTCTGGAGTACGCGGTGGTGCAGCGATCGCCGAATAAGGCGCGATTAAGGTAGATATTAAGCTGAAACTGATAACACGTTTCATAATTCGATAAATTCGTTCAACTCCTGGTAACCTTTTAGACGCTACCATTCAAGAAATGTTCAGTCTAGACTTTTCTCGAAATAAAGAATACTCCGCCCGAACTGGTAACGATAATTGGTATGAGAATTGAAAGTCTCAGAATCCTCTCAGAATACCGGTTTTTCCAAAAAACGGGGATTCTCGTTTCTCACCAATCATGGGCGGAATGCGATGTAACTAAACGTTAAAAGATACACCCATACCTACAGCCCAACAGCTACAGCAAGCGCCAGAGATTTTCAGAAGTCGAGGGCTTGTAGGCTTATAAAGCACAAAACGAAAAATCAAAAAAAGGTAAAACGTAGAAGGTTAACCTGAAGGCTCTTCGTATGAAGTATGAAGTATGAAGTATGAAGTATAAAATTATCCCACCCATAAAGCGAAAAGTTAAGCCAGTGCGGTGGTGAAGGGGCACTGCGTCCGGGTAACACGACCGCAGGTGACTGGTGAAAGGGTTTCCCGGCAGCCTTTGCAACTGGCGTTGCGCGTCCGGGTAACAGGGGCGCAAAACTTTTCAAGACAGGGATTGGGGATGAATATTGTGCATGAAAGCAGATTTTTTCGCCCACTAGGAAAAGCAAATACCCTTTAAATCGATTTTCCTGTCCCCACTTCATCCTTCACACTTCACCCTTCATCCTTCATCCTTCACACTTCATCCTTGAGAAGAAAGCATCTCCCATCAAGTTAAAACTATCTGGAATTTCGACGCTGTAAAAGGAGAAAAGCATGACAAATTCCTATCGATCAGAAGATGTACAACAAATTCTCCAGCTAGCGATGGCGCGATCATCAGAAGGGAGAGAATTTACTCGCCAGCAGTTATGGGAAATGGGCGCAGAATTGGGAATTCCACCAGAAGCGATCGCGCAAGCAGAAAAATTATGGATGCAACAGTCGCAAACGCAACAAACACGACAAACATTGAATAATCAACGTCTCCGTAAATTCCAAACACATCTGTTTTTATATGTAGCCATTAACACATTTTTAGTCATCATCGATTTAATGACAGGCAACGGTTTAGACTGGGCTTTCTGGCCCATCTTCGGTTGGGGACTGGGGCTAGCTTTTGATGCTTTTAATACTTATCAAAGCTTGAAGAACTAAGGACAAGGGCGACGGGTGTGGGAGGACAAGGAGGACAAGGAGGACAAGGAGGACAAGGAGGAACTATTAAAGATTCTCCCTTGTCTTCCCCCTCTCCCTTGTCTCCCCCCTCTCCCAAGTCTCCCCATCCCCCCATCCCCCCATCCCCCCCCTCTCCCCCTCTCCCTTATCTCCCCCCTCTCCCAAGTCTTGCTTGTCTGGCTCGTCTTTCCTGTTTTATGATCAAAAATAGGCTCTGTTCGTAAATCCTCGTTGTCTGAACCTATAGAGACGCGAACATCTAAATGCTATTTACTGCTTCACAAGTGACTCAGATTTTCTATGAATGCGCCAAACCACAGATGACTCTGTACTAAAACACGTGGCTAAGGAAAGCAGCTGCAAGGCAAAAAGCCAAATCATGAAGTTCAAAGGAGGGCAAACTTATGCCATCCCTTAATTTGTTATCTATTTTCAACCCTTCAAATTACTGGCGAGGCGGTTATGTTACTATTCCTTGGAGTGCGATCGCTCAACAATTCCAAATTCCACCAGAACAACTGACATTAAGCGACCTGCGCGACCTTTCACACACTCCCCTACTCTCCCAAGTTGACCGAATCGATCCAGAAGACCCTTCCCGTGACGCCCTGGTTTTCTACCTCCCAAAGACAATTCCCCCCGCATCAGAAGATGAAGTACTAGCATCAGCTTTCGTCAGAGTAGACCAAGGCAAACCAATTCCACCAGGACTGGGTGAACCATTCCTAGAAGTCATCTACGGAGCAGATGGGCGGGAACGTGGAGTTAAACTCGTCAACAGCCGCTTAATTATCGAATTCAATTTAATCGCTGCACCATTCGACAATGGGCGAAACTGGTTTGCTGGTTCCGCCACCAGCGTGCAGCTTGACCATCTGGATATTTTAGATCCATTTCGGGGAGAAAAAGGCTCTTCGGGCGGACAAGATCTAGAAAAGCGCTGCATGCAAGTTGCCGGTATCCTCTTACCAGGATCGCCCCAGCCAGAAACCCCTTACCATCAAGTTTCTCTGTACGATCGCTCTTATCGGCTTGTATCCTATTCCACCGGACCGGTGCGAGCCACTATCACTATCGCTTCAGAGCCTTTTGAGTATGTGGGTACAGACCCCTACACAGGAATCAACCGTCATCTCAGGTGTCAGTTGTATCGCGTAATCAGCCTTTACGCAGGCGCAGATTATTTGATTGAGGAACTATTTGTCAAAGGCAAACCAATCGGGGAAGACAAGCTGATAGAAGATCCAAGAGCAGTCAATCTCAACTTTGGACTGCACTACTTTGCCCATATGAATATGGAACATACAAAGGATATTCAACAATCATTCCCCATACCCAATTGGTATGCAGTCAGTTCCACTTCACATCCCTACGCGGCTTATGGCTTGACGAGCGATGTCAATATAGACTTTGTAAAACACCCGCACGAAGGAAATAAAAGCCGTTTCTACTGGCAATTTTTACCTAGCAGGTCTGCAAAATGCTTGCACTTGTTCATGGGCGGTCAACCAGAAGGATTTGATGCATGGGTAGGTCATTCGTGGTACGAGTTGATTTACAAGCCCCTCAAGGCTGAAATCTACCAGGACACTTTTGCTAAACCAATCCAAAGCCCACCAATGCCGGCGTCCCCCGCATGGCTCCAACCCACAAAACTGGCACTTTCTTAAGGCAGAGGGCAGCTTTGCTGAGGGCATTGGGCATTGTTGCGCCAGTGCTGCGGGAGGGTTTCCCGACCCAGGCATCTGGCGTCATTGGGCATTGGAAAAGAGATTTTCCCGCAAAGGGTTGTGAACCATAGTTCATGAGCATAAGAGTGTAAAAGTCATGAATGCGCTTTCAGACTTTAGTCTGAGGTTAGGCAAACAAAGCCACAAGCGCTCCCCTTGCTTTTCAACTTAATAAGTCCGCATAAGCGGACTTATTTTTTATAGCCGCCCATCTATCCATCAAAACGAAGTGCCACAGCCAAGTTGAAACAAAGATTCACAACTGCTCAGAGTCTCAAAGGGAAACACTCTGAGACAATAATAATGATATTTATTTAACTGGAAGTTAAATTAAGAAGGTTGAGAACAAAAGTGATTATTCATAAGTTGTTAGTGCAGCATTGCAGAAATAACTAGACAGTTAAAAACAGGCAGTAAAGTATATTTTATCAGCATAGCAGCCCTCAGCTCGCGCAGCATAGCTGTAGTATACCTCTGCCTGATTGTGCTAATTTTAAAACTCAGCTTTCGCGATCGCGTTTTACCAAGGAGAAAAATATGTCAGATTTCCAAGATTTTCTCAAACATAAATTTGCTTATGTGGCTGTAGGTGAATTTAAATCAGGTAAGTTTGAAGAAGCTAAAAAACTTTATGAAAAAGCTGTCTCAACCTACTTCCAAGGTTTTAAAGGTGCATACCTGCTGCAAGAACCAGGTACTGATAAAGGTATCGCCGTAATTTTTTGGGAGAATATGGAAGATATGGCAGCCAATCATAGCGAAGCTTACGATAATATCTTGAAAGAGATGATGCACTTGTTTGCTAAAGCACCAACTACTTATTACCATGAAGTCGTCTTTGAAGTTCAGCCAGAAGAATTAGCAAAACAGAAATAAATTGCCTACAAAGTTGACCTTTGACCGAGACGATTTGAGATTTGAGATTTGGGATTTTGGATTGAAAGAAAAACAAGCCCTTTAATGAATTCATTTCTGGGGAAAATCTAAAATTTCTAAATCTAAAATCTCTAGTGATTTTCAGTAGGGGCACAGCCAAGACTTACGCACACTCGTTCCAAAAACCCGGTTTATTCGCGAATATCTGCTTGCACTCACAGGCTATTTTTCGTAGAAACCGGGTTTTTTTGCGTAAGTCCTAACAGCAATGTTCCTTACAAACGCGCGGCTGCAGTCAATTGAAAACCGCTATCATCCAAAATCTAATCCAAAACTTGCAGAGCAAACAAATTTATCTGTGAGAATAAGCTAAAATCCTTTCATTCCAAATCTAAAATTGGCTGACTGTACGCTGGAGAGTGAATAGTCAGCCGTTAACTATTAATAGTCTATTAATATTCCTTCGCCACATTTACTATGTACAGAGTTGAATGCCGATGCAGTTGTGAATTTTATTCTGCTCGCTAAAACCTTCGACAATGACATAATCTCCACTTTTTAGCCGTCTGTCATCGTCTAAGATGAAAGATAAAACTAAGTCAAGCAATAATTCATCTATCCTCGGATATATTTTTCACCAGCGAGAGTCATAAAAAAGGCTGAAAAGATGGGGAGATTAACTTGGTTAAACTTTGATTATAAGCGCGGTCGATCAGCCAAACCAATGAGAAGGAGCTAAACCAGAATCGACTTCTTCAGGAATTTGGTGAATAACCTCTTGTTCTCTTTTATGGAAAACTTTCTCGATTCCCTCGTGAATCAAAGCTTCTATACATGACTTTTCTTTCAAAACGCCAAGTAAAGACTTGACGTTAACAGCAGATGGTTGTTGACCTTCTTCAACAACTACATAGTAACTAGAAACTCGACTCAAAACATGAGCAATTAATTCTTGACGTAAGTCAGGAATCGAAAAAGCTTGCTGATAAGGATGATGAGGATAACCCTCTAAAACATCCTCGATCGCTGTCACAACTGCTGGTAAAGTTAAATTAAAAATTGTTTTAGTCATCAGATTGTCACCCCTTTGTTGCTGATACCTTGCTTTGTAAAGAGCATTGCCGATAGAACTACAGCTATGAAAGTGCAAGTAGGCTATCTCAAGTTTCAATTTAGGGTAACAATGTGAGGAACTTATGAGGATGAACTACAATCTAACTAAAATTTTCGATTTGAAATTATGTTGCTTTGGTAAGTTAATATTTAATTGCTAATGGCTAATCTTAATTGACATTAGCAATTAGTAAAAATAGACACAATACTCAAAAATTAGCAGCAATAATCATCAGTATATTCTGTATTGTCTATTCGCTCGGATGGATATCTACCTTTAATTTGTTGATTAAAAAATCTGCCAACAGAATCAGTTGAATGTAAATCTTCCCAAGTATCTTCGTCTACACCAGAATACTGATAAATAGCGCCGTTTTGAAACTCGACTTGTAAAATTTGTTCGTCGCTATCATAACCAACAGATGCAGCACATGATGAATCAACTGGTAGCATGGCAATAGGTTCTGGCTCTTTTGGTAACGCCAAAGTATCAGCCACAATCTCGTTCAGTTCTTGCAGTCCTTCATAAGCTTGTATTGGCGCGGGAATTTCCAAAAACTCCAGTTCATCACCTCTATCGAGTAATAACTGCAAATATCCGTCGGAGTGAGCGATCGCTATTACATTGCTCAAGTTAAGCTTAGACAGCTTCATCTATTTTGCTCTCCTGTTGGCGTAGAGTTGCAATTTGTCCGGTGAAAAATCTTAAATTTTTATGCAACACCGAACTTTTATCCTATAGTACAAATGTACTGCATGATGATTTTGCGGTCAAGCTTTGCACAACAGAAAAAATAGGCGCGTAGTTAGTAGGCGCGTAGTTAGTAGTTGTAGGTTGGGGAGGACAGCGCTGGCGAACCATGAACCATGAACCCCGGAGGGGTTCACCATCGCCGGCACGAGGGAAAACGCCACTTGCTGCACTTGGCCAGACCCCAAGACCGCAGTGGCTCCCCTACCAAGGGCGCCCCTTCACCACGAACCATCAACCCAACGGGAGAACCAGTCGCCTGGGTCGGGAAAACGCCACTGCGACCCTTGGCCAGACCCCAAGACCGCAGTGGCTCCCCTACCAAGGGCGCGAAGCTCACCGGGGGGAATCTTCCCGACTGCAGACTTCGCGCCCCTTCATCACTAACCACTACCCACGTTCCTAAATTAAAAATTTCCGAGCCATAAAGAAACTAGAAATTGATTTAGCATCTACCGGCTCACCGTCCAAAATAGCTTTTTCCAACTCTTCGGGAGTGAAAAACACTGTTTCGATATCTTCGTCCTCCTCTTGTTCTGGCGGCGTTTCTAGCTTTTCCAAATCTTTAGCCAAATAAGCATAGATAATTTCGTCGGAATAACCGGGAGCTATAAAAAATTCTCCCAGTTTTTCCCACTTGTGGGCGCGGTAACCTGTTTCTTCTTCAATTTCACGCTTTACTGTTTCTTCGGGATCTTCATTTGGCTCCACTGTACCTGCGGGAAATTCTAATATCCGTCCCTGTATCGCAAAACGATACTGACGAACGAGTATAAGTTTACCCTCTGAGGTCACAGGTACAGCCAGAGCGCCACCAGGGTGACGAATACACTCCCATTCTCCCTCTGCTTTATTAGGTAAACGCAAGCGGTTAACTTCAAAGTTAAATTTGCGTCCTTTATAAAACAAGCGTTGTTTCAGCAGTTGCGGTAATTCTCTACCTAATGGCATAATCAAGTTTTGTTGTATAAAACTACACGTAGAAACAGTGAGGATGATTTTGCAATCAACTTTGTTTTGCGTTTATAGGTGGTAAAATTAATTGCCTATCAAGAGGCGCACATCACAACAGTCTACATCTTTAACCAACTCTTTAATCACACATCCGGAAACTGGCTCTACCCAATCTGGAGCAATTTCTGCTAACGGTACTAAAACAAAAGCGCGATCGCGCATTCGCGGATGGGGAATTTGGAGAGTTGGCGTGTCAATAATTAAGTCATCATATAACAACAAATCTAAATCAAGCGATCGCGGTCCCCAACGTTCCCGACGAACACGTCCAAATTTCGTCTCAATTTTTAATAAAGTTTCTAGCAGCCTATAAGGCTGCATTTCCACTTTCAGTATGGCGCAGCCGTTTAGGTAATCTGGCTGTGGTGGTCCAACGGCTTTGGTACTATACCACCTGGATCTGGCTTCGAGGATAATTCCTGGTGTTTGGGCTAAAGTTTGAATCGCTGCTTCTAAAATTGCTAGGGAATCACCCATATTGCTACCAAGAGCGATCGCACTGCTATGAAGTTGCTCGGTCTTTGATTTGATACACCCGTGCTTCGTCGCCAACGCACTTGTCGCTCCGAAATATCATCAATTAATTGTATAAAGAGAGACAAATTTTTGGAAAAGAATTTAAAAAAAACAAAGTTATACAGTGAATTCTATTATTTATTTATAGGATATTATACTAACACAAACGTGGTGCGCTAAACCCACACTTTTGCTTGGTGGTAAGGTTGCAACTACTTTGAGCGAGGAACTGACGTGGCGAAGTTTACCTCCTGGTTCAAGGAACGATCGACAAAGTTGAGAGAATCTGAAGTAGAGAAACCGGAATTGCCGAACGATCGCAAAACGGAAGAATCGTCTTACCGTTCTTTGACTCCTGGCAATGATAACGAAAATGAGGAGTCCACTCCGGAAACCTCACAACCCCTTCGGGGTTCGCCAGTCGTGAATGGGGGAAACCCCCAAGACCGCGCTGGCGAACCAACAAAGCTAGGAAAGGCAAAGCAGTTACTGAGTCAGGTGAAGAAGGTTTCATCTGAGATAATTGCCAAACTTCCTGGTAGCGATAAACCGCTTTATCGTCGCCCTTTATTTTGGGCGGGTTTGGGTGTGACTGGTGGAGTCATCGCCATCAGCTACGGTGTGGCGAGAATAGACCGCACTTTGCCGGATAAAGCTCAACTGAGCGCTGTGATCCGCGAGCAAACACTGACTATCAAAGCTGCCGATGGTATTATCTTGCAACAGCAAGGAGAGGTATCCAGAGAACAGTTAAAAGTAGAGCAAATACCAGATAACCTCAAAAAGGCTTTTATTGCGTCAGAAGATAGAAGATTTCAAGAACATAATGGAGTCGATCCGCAGGGGATTGTTAGAGCAGTTTTAAATAATTTGCGATCGCAAAATGTGATTGAAGGTGGCAGCACCATTACCCAGCAGCTAGCGCGAATTCTCTTCCTCAAACAAGAAAAAACTGTTTGGCGGAAGCTTAAGGAAGTGCGTCTGGCACAAAAAATGGAGGAAGAATTAACCAAAGACCAAATTCTAGAGCGTTATCTAAATCTGGTTTATTTAGGTTCTGGGGCTTATGGTGTTGCCGATGCAGCATGGGTGTACTTTAGCAAAACTGTAAACCAGCTATCCCTAGCTGAAATGGCGACAATTGCTGGATTAGCCCCAGCCCCCAGTCTGTATGCTCCAGATCGCAATCCGGAAGCCGCCAAACAACGGCGGAATCTCGTGTTGCAGCGGATGCATGAAGATGGAGTTATTACAACTGCCCAAAAGGATGAAGCTATTGCGGAACCGTTAGCCCTGAAAAGCAGTTTGCCCAAACGACTGCAAGTACAAGCTCCCTACTTTACTACTTATATTCAAAAAGAATTGCCGAAATATGTTTCCCCAGACCAGTTGGCTGCAGGTGGTCTGACTGTGGAAACCACTCTCAACCTGAAGTGGCAAAAAGCGGCAGAAGAAGCAGTTGCCAAAACCTTAAGAAATCAAGGACGGTGGGAAAACTTTAAACAAGCGGCTTTGGTCGCCATTGACCCTGACAGTGGTGAAATTAAGGCAATGGTTGGGGGTAAAGATTTTGGCAAGTACCAATTTAATCGCGTCACCCAAGCACAGCGTCAGCCCGGTTCCACATTTAAGGGATTTGTATATGCTACAGCGATCGCTGCTGGTAAAAATCCCTACGACAGCTACTTGGATTCACCTTATGTAGTTGATGGCTACGAACCCAAAAACTATGATGAAGGCTTCCGGGGTTGGATGAACATGCGGGACGCCCTCACCAAATCCATCAATATTATTGCGGTGAAGGTATTGGTTGAAGTGGGATTTGAGCCAACCATCAAGCTAGCCAAAGATATGGGGATTAAATCGCAACTTAAACCCACTTATTCTCTGGCTCTTGGCTCAAATGAAGTGAATTTGCTGGAATTGACCAGCGCCTACGGAACCTTTGCCACTCAAGGCTTGCACGCCGACGCTCACGGCATTCGCCGCATTTTTAACCGTCAGGGCAAAGAAATATGGACTGCTAATTACCCAAAAAGGCAGGCTCTTGACCCAGACAGCGCCGCCATCATGACCTGGATGCTGCGGAACGTCGTGGAAGAGGGTACCGGTCGCCCCGCCCAATTAGACAATAGACCAGTTGCAGGGAAAACTGGCACCTCCGATGAAGCCCGCGATTTGTGGTTTATTGGGTATATACCACAACTTGTGGCAGGAGTTTGGTTGGGTAACGACAACAACAAACCGACTTGGGGAAGTAGTGGTAGCGCCGCTTACACCTGGCATGAATTTATGGAAGAAGCGGTTAAGGGAATGGAGGTAGAAAAATTTCCCTCCAGACCGAAGCTGGAAGGTCGTAAAGGCACCATCAAAGCCCAACCCGTTAAGCCGAGACGAATTGTCAATCGTCCCGCTCCCGATCGGGATAGAGATGATGACAATAATAATTCTGATGAGGATACTTCTCGCAGGTTTAGAAGGCGAAATCGGCAAGCCAGTATTGTTGACAATAATTCTGACAACAATTCAGACAATAGCGATCGCCCATCTCGACGCAGAAGCAGAAGGCGTTCTTATCAGCAGGATCAAGAACAATCTAATGAGGATTCCAGACCAAGAAGACGGCGCTACTACCAACAAGACAACAATGACGACTCCACACCCAGAAGGCGTTCTTCTCGTCGCCGGCGCAGCGAAGAATCAAATTCCTCCAGTTCTTCCTCAGAGTCATATACACCGAGACGGCGGCGTTCCCGAGTAAACTCAGATTCTTCGTCTTCTTCGTCTTCTTCGTCACCTCGTAGAAGGTCTAGACAATCTGAATCTTCCTCTGGCAGTTCCTCCGGGGGTGGAAGTTCCTCAGATTCCTCATCCAGCCAACCATCTTGGCGCGAGAGACTCAGACCCTCCCAATCCTCAGATGGAAACTAAGAAGGGAAAGGGAAAAGGGAAAAGGGAAAAGTGAATATTCCCTACTTTCCCCTTGTCTCCCCACACCCGTCGTCCCTTGTCCCCCCCCTCTCCCCATCTCCCCGAAATTCCCCCTCTTCCCTCACACTTGCGGGGGATGTAGGTGATACGCTCTTTTTATAGTGTCTTAAGTAGTGTTGCCTACATTTAGGAGAATATACTCATGGCTTTATTGATGGAAACTGCAGCACAAGCAGCAGCAAACGCTCCTCACTTTCCTTGGGCGTTTACCGGTGTTTATGTAGTTGGTTTTATTGCAGCTGTAACCATTGGCTCAATTGCTTGGTACAACTCTAAGCGTCCCCCCGGTTGGGAAAGCAAAGAACGTCCTGACATTGTGCCTAAGGTTGAAAAAGAAGAAACTCCGGGTTTATAAAAAGTTAGGAGTTAGGAGTTAGGAGGCGCGGAATTAAGAGTTTGAAATTTGGAGTTTTTTGCTGTGAATTTTGAATTAAAAAACTTCTTCAACTCATAACTCATAACTCATAACTCATAACTCATAACTCATAACTATCCAACTGGTTAGTTTTGAACCTCAACCCAGCGACGGTAAAGCGTTTGAATTTGTTTGAGAATAGCATTAAAAACCGGTTGGGTTGACTCATTAGCGCTTGATAGTTGTTCTAATTTCGTTAAGAGTCTTGCTTCCTCAACTGCTACTTCCCCATCGCTGTAAATTAAGCCGCTGATGGCTTCCATCAGATTTTGGTAATCTTCAACGGTGGGGCGATCGCCTAAATAGTCCTTCACCCAGCTATAACACTCGGCTGGCTGCACGGGAACCAACTCGTACAGCCAAGGCTTAATTTCCGGATCGGAAGCTAGACCTCTTTGTTGAGCGATTTGGCGCAGGTATTGCCTTTCTTCCGGCTGGATTTTACCATCTATCCAAGCCGCTCCAATCAGGATTTTAACTAAGTTTTTCACGTTGGAATTAGTAACCATTGCTGCCTCCTCGAGTAGATTCGGGCTTTCATCAAATGGTACAATCTCAAGCAGTATTCACCCTGAATTATTGGTTTTTCTTAAGCGCACCATGAAAAAGCCGTCCATGTCCTGTTGATGGGGCAATACTTTTAACCAGCCTTGGGGCGTGGAATAGGCACTCAAAGGTGAATCAACTGGGGGAGGTTCTATTTCCCAGTTGCCATACTCTGCCAAAAATGACTCAATTACTTTTTCATTTTCGGCTGGATGCAGCGTACAGGTCGCATACACCAGCACACCACCATCCTTGACAAAAGTCGATGTGTGTGCTATTAATTCTTTTTGAAGTAGCGAGAGTTCCAGGACAGATTCTGGAGTTTGTCGCCAACGGGCGTCAGCGTGGCGGTGGAGAGTTCCCAAGCCAGAGCATGGAGCATCGAGTAAGACGCGATCGCCAATGTTGGTAAACTGAGGAAAATTGCGACTGTCGCCAGTGCAAATTTGAATCGATTGCAAATTTAGGCGTTGAGCATTTTGTTGGAGTTTGCGAAGACGAGAAGGAGTGCGATCGCAAGCCCAAATTTTGCCTTTATCCCCCATTAATTCGGCGATGTGGGTTGTTTTCCCCCCCGGTGCAGCACAAGCATCAATGATTATTTCACCTGGTTGGGGGTCAAGCAAATGACCCACCATTTGGGCGCTACTATCTTGGACAGTCCACCAACCCTCGTTGAAGCCGGGTAAATTTTGAATTGCACCAGTATTGCCAATTAATCTTAAAGCTTGCGGTAGGTGGGGAATTTGGCGAACTAAAACACCAGCAGCTTGGAAAGCCGTCTCAACTTTTTCTATAGAAGTGCGAAGCGGGTTTATCCGCAAATCAATAGTTGGAGATTGGTTCATCCATTCGCAGAGTTTTTCTGTCTCAGTCAAACCAAACTCTCTCAACCACACTTCAATAATCCAATCAGGAAAGCTGTATAAAATACCCAAGCGTTCCACCGGATTTTCTGGCAATTCCAACGGGAGATGGGGAAGGGGGGGCCCCCACGGAGTGGGGATAAGGGGCGAGGGGGAGATGGGGGGAGGGGGGGAGAGGGGGAGAGGGGGAGAGGGGGGAGACAAGGGAGAGAAGGAAGAACTTTCATCAATAATTCCCCCTTGTCCTCCTTGTCCTCCCACACCCGTCGTCCACACCCGTCGCCCAAGTCGTCCCCCCCTCTCCCCCTCTCCCCCTCCTCTTCTGAGATACTGACGTAATAAACCATTAACAAAACCTGTAAGTCCGGGAAAACCGTTTTCTTTCGCCAATTGGACAGTGGTATTAACAGCAGCAGAAGCGGGAATTCGTTCTTGATAGCGCAGTTGATATAAACCTAGATGAAGGATAGTACGTAAGTATGAAGGCTGTTGGTGGGATTTTTTTTTACCGAGTTGGTCGATAAGGGCGTCGAGGGTGCGCTGTCTTCTCGTGCAGCCATAAACTAATTCTGTCACCAAACGGCGATCGCTATCAGGTAACTTAACTTTTTGCAGCACTCTATCTAATGCCACATCAGCATAAGCCCCCTTGTGAACATCTCGCAGGGCAATAAAAGCTATTTGACGGGGGTTAGGCGAAACCATTTTAGATTCTGGATTTTGCAAGGGTAAAACAAAATAACCTTCTTTTATTATTCTCGGATACAGGTAATACCAACTCTCTTTAACGCTGCAACTCCCCCAAAATCGAAGTACCCCCCCTTGGCAAGGGGGGCTGGGGGGATCTATAGCAATCCTATATGATTTGTGAAAATTACAAGCTTTCAGAAACCCGGTTTCGCAGGAGTTACCGGGTTTCTAAATTTTCATGAATGATGCAAAGGACTGGTATACATGTTTAAAATATTTGGATAAATTATCTAAAATTCAAACATAATCAGCTTTTATATAGCAATTTTATTTGATTCATGAAAATCACAGTCTCAGAAGTCGGGTTTCGTAAGAGTTACCCGACTTCTCATTTCTCGCGAATCATGCAAAGGACTGCTATGGCGCTTTTGAATTTAGTGCAATACAGAGATTTGTAGGGGCACAACGCCGCGTTGTGCCCCTACCGTTTACTATATTTTGTCAGGTAGGGTCGTATTACCATTGCTGCCAACTTCAAAACGAATTTTTTATACTATTCCACAAATAAATACGCTTGCATTTATCCAATTTTTACCTATTTTTTGATTTTTCATCTTTTTTTCTCACCCTTCTCTACCACTGTAAAGAGATAAAAAAAATCCCCCTCTCTGCAAGCAAAGAGGGGGTAATGGGGGGGTAAGATTGTAATTGTACTTGATATTTCAAACCCTATCGAGAGGGATATGGGTCTATACTAGAGATTTCAAACTCACAAGCTCTAGAAACAACTTCTGGAGGTAACTTATCAAAACTAACTAATGGTAAATGAGAAGGATTTGCCAACAGTTCTTTTGCCAATAAGAAACCAGCAATTGTCCAGGTTTGATATTTCCTGGCTTGTTTGCCCATCAAGCGCCCTTTCTTACCATCATAATACTCGGGCCATTCATCTTCTATGAGGCGTTCTTGGGCAATTTCAATTGCATTTTCAGCCAGTTTTGTTGTATTAGTTTTCACAGCCGCAGCAGCCAACATCCACATTAAAACAGGCCAGCTGCCGCCATTATGATAAGACCAAGGTATATTTTTGGGGTCGCATCCAGTTACAATTCTGTACTCTTCATTTTCCAATGCTGGGTAACAGATTTTCATCGGCATATCTCCCACCAGGTCATCCCATCGTTTATCGATGAGATTCATAATCGCTTGCGATTGTTCTTCGCTGGCGAGGTCGGAAATGACAGCCATCAAGTTTCCAAGTGAAAAGAAACGAGGATCTAACTGCGATGGTCCAACGTTACCGGCTAGATAACCGCCTTTTCTTGGCAGCCATTTATCTAATTCATAATATGGAAGAGAATCGGCATATATATTGAACATATTCACCGCTGTTTTGCCATATTCTTCACCCTTGAAGCGATAAATAGCATTCAGGCGATTAATATCTATCCAATAATGCTGGCGAATATGAGCGCATAACAAAGGCATGCGGTTATCAATTGCTGCGACAATATCTTGATTGCCGTTACAAATTAACAATTCTCGTGCGGCACGCAAAGCCGTGAAAAATAGAACTTGAATTTCCAGAGGATGTCCATAAATACCCATACGACGGTCAATCATACAAGCGCCATCTGGAACCAACAACGTTGGATACATATCAAAACGTGTCGCCAAACAAAGTTCCATAATTAACCTGATTCCGTTTTGAAAATCAGGTTGATAGACTAAAGAAAAATCTTTAGTGGCGACTACATAAGCACGCAATAAAATAATCCACCACAAACAGGAATCAACTGGTGTTACTCTGGCGATCGCATGTTCGCCAAAATCCGCCTCTAAATATTCTTGACCGTTTGCTGATAAAACTACTTTGAAGCTAGCCGGAATCAATCCCCGACCGGGCTTATAAGCATCTAATTCCCTTTCTTTCGGCTGTAACTTTAAGGTTTCTTCTAGAAAATTACGGACAATATCACTTCTACCTTTAATCAGAAAAAGTAGGGCAGAAGATACAAAATCCCGGATAAATACCTGGTCGTAATTCAGCGCCTCTATAGATTCATCATAGGCGGCTACCGTACCCACGGGACGCCCTTGATAGTAGAGAATCGATTTTTCTAGCGCCGACCATGCTTCTTCTTCTACATTTTTAATTGTTATCAAGTCTTCTAAGTGCATCCCAAAATAACTCCATTTAGAATTGTGATTTAGTAGTAGATGCGCCTTGATTTATTATTTCTGCTATTCTCATCATACCAAGGACTTTTTTTTGAATAGCAAATACAATCTCCATCCAAGTTGGCGCAGCAACAACGACTTAAGCCACTCAAGTTTTTTGGGTAGCTTAATTGACTAGAATTTTCTGTTTTATCAATTATCTTCTTACTAAAGTCAAGCCGTTGTATTTCACGTCAAGCAGTAACATAATTTTTGAAATCAGTTACATAAGATATATTTTTCGAGTATTAGCCGTTCCGTTTTCAAATCCAGAATCCTTGCTTTACCAAACAAAAACATATCTTGGCTACTGTTTAAGGTTTGCGTAAATTAGTGTGAACTTGAAAGTCGCTACAGTATATTTACTTAAATTGGATTTAGATTGTCAGAGTACAAATTAGTTTATTCCCCTATAAGTTAATAATTTATAACGAAATTTGAGAAGATGCAATATGGTTTTAAGATTTCGTTTATCAATAGTCCAAAAAGAGTCGGGCATTTTACCCTATTTACTCCAGATAGGACTAAGCCCTGGGATCGGTAAACTCGAAACACGAATACCACAGTTGCACCAGATGCATGGCAGGCTTTTTATCGCTCCACAAAATAACAAGAAGCAAAAGCAGTGAATATACAGTTATTTTTGAAACAACAATAAAAGTTGGCTAATTTCACGTAAGTAATATTCACGATGCCAAGCCGGATTGAGGATTTTTTATCAAGTTCAACACACTCTTTTTGCGATATCATTCGATACAAAAGTTTGAAAAATTACTCAGGTTTCAACTGCCTTGATTGAGTAACCATTAAGGGAAGCATTTCGAGAAAATTTCATAAAAATTTAAGATTCTCCGGTTTGAGCTTGACTTGCCACCCACTACAACGATAAAAAACCCATGCCCAACCATCTGTGTGCAAAACTGCAACACAAGGTAATGGGAATGTAGCGTGGAAGCACAAACTCCCACAGACTAGTAGTCTAGCAACCCAAAATAGCTTTTAGGAGACGGGGAAAGGGGGAAGGGGAAGGTGGGGCCCCCACGGAGTGGGGATAAGGGGCAAGGGGTAAAATTCTTTTTCCCTTTACTCTTTAACCATCAGATGAGTCACCAGTTTTGGCAGTAAATGAAAATGGTTGTAAATTGTTACACCAAAGTCTGCATTCAGAACAGCAATGCTGATAGAGCAGCACCGAATAAGGTTGCTGTTGATAACTCAAACAGAAACCGGTTTAGCTCTACCAAACCTGTTATTCAAGTTTTTGTAACTATTGTTACTTATATTCTAGCAGATATTGCATAGAGATAAAACGGGATCAAGTGCCATTGCTCAGTAAAAATCCGTAAAAGATTTCTGAATCCTGTTAAAGTTTGTGTAAAATGCCGTGTTGGTTGAGGTTGAGAATGGGGCATTGGGGAGCCAGTGCCTTGGTGAAGGGGCACTGCGTCCGGGTAACACGACCGCAGGTGACTGGTGAAAGGGTTAAGAGGTAGCCTTTGCAACTGGCGTCCCTTGGGCATTGGGCATAGGAAGAAAGATTTTCCCACAAAGCGTTGTGAACGGTAGTTCATGGGTGTTTGTTGGGAAATTGCTTTTTGCATGAAAGGGGGAAAAAAGCAAGAAAATTTAATAAAGGCTCCATCAAACCTTTAAGCCCAAAAGCGATGCCTGACGCGCACTGCGTCTGCGCTTTGTTAAAAAAACTTTTGAAGCGGTAAATATTGCTCGTGGTGTGCGATCGCTTGTCGCTACGCACTTTCACTTAGAGACAACAGTCAGATAAGCGGTTGGGGAAACTCAAAATAAGTAGTGTAACTTAATTGACATGTATTAAAATCACGATAAATTAACACTTAATATCATACTCGGACGCAGTAGTCTCAAGAATCGAGAGCGGGTCAGTCTACTAATCTAGTTCATAAGGCAAAAGTTATGCTAAAAACCTCTCAAGTAGTTACAATTCCATCAGTTGAACGCTTGCTCAATCTTTGGGCACAGCGTTACACGCCAGACTTATCCTCTGTGCCGTTAGGAAATTCCGCGTTTTATAATTCGTTACTTGAAGCTGTTTCACCAGAGGGTCGAGCTTTAACTGCTACCAAGTTAAAGCCAAATGTATTAGATGTCAACTGCCAAATGGCATGGATACAAACGAAAACCTTTTATGCTTATATTTCTAATATTTTAGATTTGAACGAGGCGAGGCGAATCACTCAATTCGCCTTCCGAGTTTATCGCAAGCTGCTGGAAATTTACCGGCATCGGTTAGTAAGTGTGACTTTACCTGCAGATGGTTTTCAAAGTAATTCTTTTTCTTGCTTGGGGATACCAGCGATCGCGGATTTAGCATACGCCCTTGAACCAATTTTACTGGTTTTTCAAGAACAACATATTGCATCTAAGGATTGGCGTGCCCTTGGTTTTCTAACTACGCAGCTAAACTTCAGTAATAAATTAATCCTAAAAAAGCTGACACTTGCGGAGAAAGTACTGCTTGCTCCTTATTTGAAGTTTGTTGAAGAGCAAGTTGCTATGCCTTGGCAGAGAGTTTGCACTGCTAGTGGCAAGTATGAATTAGATTCGCCGACTTACATGCTTGTAGAGCAAATGTTACCTGCGGCACCGGATATTGCCGAGAGTGCTTATCGCCGACTGATGGAATTGTTACCGAATTATCGCAGCCGTCGGGGACATTTGAGTGACCCTAGTATAACACACTCTTGCCTGCGTGACTTGAATATGTTTCAAGCTTATCTCTGGCTGTGTTTTTTGGAGGGGAGTTTAGCACCGCTGGAGGGGGAATTATTGCCGTTGTGCGTGATGGTGGTGGAGGGGGCGGAGATTAAATGGGAAGTGACAAAAAAATGGTGTGAAGTTTTGACGGATGAAATTATAAGTCGGTTGGAGTTTGAACAGCAGGTGCTGTTGCAGCCTTATACTGAGGCGATGCAGGAGATATTTTTTAAACAGCGATCGCGCTTGGGTTTTCTTGGTGGTATTACGGAGTAAGCTGTTTGATTTGATTGCAGTGATGCTCTAGGGTGCGTTAGCACGGAAAGTACGACACCATTTCGGTTTTCTGTGCCTAATGCAGGTTTTAGAGGAATGAACCGCGTTCGCAAAGCGTCTCGAAGAGAAGGCGCCCTCTGCGCCCCAGGGAGAAGAAACAGAGAGGGAATATTAATTCATCTTTACCCAGTTTTTGATAGTTCTGGTTATGGAACTTGTTTGTCAAAGTTGATTTTAGTTGTGAGCGTTTAATTTCTGCTGAAATTCCTTATAAGCCAGATTAATTGCCTGCATTGCGGCTTTTGCACCAACAAAATCATTAATGTCAGGGTGATACTGCCTTGCTAATCGACGGTAAACAAGCTTGACATCATTGGGATGAGCAGTTTTATCCACGCCCAAGACTTCCCACCATTCCCCAGATATTACGGGGTCGAGTGGGGACTCATGGAAGCTTTGTATTTGTCGCCAAATCTTGATTGTGCCACCGTTACCACTACTTACCAGCGTCTTCCCGTCAAGACTGAAAGTAACGGGACTACGCCCAGACAGGGTTTGTAAAAGTTCTCCATTGGACAAATTCCAAAGTTTTATTATACCGTCTGTGCCGCTACTGGCGAGGGTTTTTCCATCGGGATTAATGGCAAGGGAGACAATTGCAGCTGAGTGTGCAGTGAAAGTGCAGAGTAATTCGCCAGTATCGAGGTTCCACAGCTTGATTGTGGAGTCTGTACTACCACTAATCAGAGTTTGACCATCAGGACTGATGGTAACTGTTTTAACTGCTCCTAAATGTCCAGTGAGAATTTTGGACTTTCCCGAATTTTGCAAATCCCAAAGCCTGATAGTCTGATCGGCACTACCACTAACGAGAGTTTTACCATCGGGACTGATAGCAACAGATAAAATGGCGTCTGAATGTCCATTCAGTGTACGTTTTAATTCTCCTGTGTAGCGTCCCCAAATTCTAATAGTATTATCAGCACTACCACTAGCAAGAATTTTGCCATCAGGACTAAAGGCAACTGAGTAAACAAAGCCATTATGACTGTAGGGAGAGTTTAAATAGAAGAAGGTATTTAAAAATGCTTTTGTATCTAGTTTCCAGCTAGTGATTTTGCGATCGACACTACCACTGGCAAGTATCCGACCATCAGGACTAATAGCAACAGATAAAACTGCTTCTGCTTGTCCAGCGAAGATGTAAAGCCATTTGCCTGTCTTTAAGTTCCACAGGCGTACTGTTTTGTCATCACTTCCACTGACCAAAGTATAACCATCAGGACTGATAGCGATCGCATTCACTGCGGCTGAGTGACCCTTAAGAGTTTCTACACATCTCCAAGTTTCTGGTAACTGGGTTGTGAGGCGTACTACTTCTGCTTTAATGCTGGGAGCAGAGGTTTCAGGATTTATAAATTGCGAGGAGTTTGTTTCAGCTTCCTTCTGTAATTCAGCCTTGAGTGCTTGTAAATCATCCTCAACTTCCAAAGCTGCAAACTTTTGGTTGAGATCCTCGCCAGATAAAAATAAGTCTAACTCTATCACCGCTGCGGAATAGAAATCCATCTGCAAGACTTTTTCTTCCATCCGGTCAAAAAGCTGTGCAGGAGTTTCTCGGGTTCCAGTTTCGTCTAGCAGTTTGGCAATACCGTAAGCAGCGAGTCCAACCACTGCACCTGCTGCTGCTATCGGTACTGTGCCAATACCAAAGGCTAGACCTATTTTTGGTGCTACTAATCCCATACCACCGACGAGACTAGAAATACCAGCACCGCCAACTGCACCAATTCCCATTGCACCATAAGCTGTAGCATCTCCCTCTGCTATAGCCTTGAAAGCACCATAAGCAGCTGCACCTGCAACAGTGCCAGCACCTACAACCGGCACACTGCCAATTCCAACTGCCCCAAATCCTCCAGCTAATCCTATCCCGCCTACCGTAGCCGAAACACCAGCGCCTGCTACGGTTCCTCCTGCAATAAATGCCGCACCTGTTTTTGAATTTTCTGTCACTTGTTTTCTTCCCTAAAGTATCCTTAATTACTCAAAGCCTAGACCAAGTGAACTTTTACAGGTTCGTAACAATTAATGAAATTTTGCTGAAACCTCTGAAATTTTGTATAAAGTCAGGCGTAAAGTAGGCAAAAAGCGGTCAGATTTTCTGCCGCTTTATTGCCGTTGCGTTAGCGCGGAAAGTACGGCACCATTACAATTTATTACGTGTTAAACAGCTTCTTGAATCCATAAGCTGCCAGTCCCACAACTGCGCCAGCCGCGACAACTGGCGCAGCACCAATGGCAACAGCAGTTCCTCCAACCGCTAAACCCATACCTCCAACTACAGCAGCAACCCCGGCACCTGCTGCAGCTCCGCCTGCCACTGCACCTAAAGCTGTAGCGTCTCCCTCTTCTATTGCCTTCTTAGCCCCATAAGCGGCTGTTCCAACAACTGCACCCGCAGCAGCAACAGGAGCCATACCAATTGCGACTCCTCCAAATCCTCCAACTAATCCCATTCCGCCAACTACTGCGGATATACTAGCACCCGCTGCGGTACCACCAGTGACTAATGCTGCACCTTCTGCTTTATCTTTAAACTCTTCGTATTCTTTTGTCATTTTCTTTACTTCTTGATAACTAAGATTACATAACAATATACATAGTTAAATTTTGCAGCCCAGCAAGAACCAATGAAATCTTGCTTTATTCTCTTAAATTTTATGTAAAGTAAACCTTTGGGTTATTTCTGCAAAGCAAAAATAGCCAAAATACTCAAATTCACCAGGCTTACTTATCTTATTTTTTATCAAAAATTCAAACTGCCATCACAAATCATCAGGTGTAAAACCTGTTATTTTGGCAATTCTTGCTAACATCCGAGGTCTAATTTCTTCATTATCGTGAAAGGCAAACACGAAATCAGCCCAATCAGGGCGTGTCAGAATTTTATGCGAACCTGACTGGCGTTTAATCTCCCAGCTGATACGCTGCAAAGCTGCTAGGATACGCTTTGCTTTTGTGCTAGACCACTGACTCATGCTGCGGCAAAGGAAACATTCACTAGTTCTGGCGTTACTTCCCCATGTTCCAGCTTATCAGCCAAAACCCGCAAAGCTAATGCTTGAACTCTGGCAACTGCTTCTTGCCGTGTCTGCCCGTAAGCCAGCACACCAGGAAAACCAATCACTTCAGCCAGAAAGCGTCCATCCTCTTCTTGTTCAATCTCTATCGTGAAGTGCATAACTTGTGAAGGTATTGTAATAAAAGCTATGTCTGGATAAAACAAAGAATTTATATGACATCTGTTGATTCTACCAAACATAAAAAAGCCAGAGCCTTAAAACCCACCAGCCGCCGCCCTGCTAAGGAACTATGCAGCGAATGCGGTCTATGCGATACATATTACATTCACTATGTCAAGGAAGCCTGCGCTTTTATCAGTCAGCAGGTAGACACGCTGGAAGAACAAACCCACGCACGCAGCCGCAATCTTGAAAATCCCGATGAACTTTATTTTGGCGTTCATCAAGACATGATGGCGGCGCGGAAAACTCAACCTATTGAAGGTGCCCAATGGACTGGTATTGTCAGTTCTATTGCGATTGAAATGCTAAATCGCGGCATTGTCGAAGGTGTTGTTTGCGTGCAAAACACCAAAGAAGACCGCTTTCAACCGATGCCTGTTATCGCCCGCACTCCAGAAGAAATACTGGCAGCACGAGTAAATAAACCAACACTTTCACCTAACCTTTCGGTGTTGGAACAAATTGAACAATCGGGGATGAAGCGGTTGTTGGTAATTGGTGTTGGTTGCCAAATTCAAGCTTTACGAGCTGTGGAAAAACAACTTGGCTTGGAAAAGCTGTATGTTTTGGGAACGCCGTGTGTAGATAATGTTACCCGCGCTGGTCTGCAAAAGTTCTTAGAAACCACCAGTTCTTCGCCTGATACGGTTGTACATTATGAGTTCATGCAAGATTTCCGCGTTCACTTCAAACATGAAGATGGTTCAACGGAAACTGTGCCTTTCTTTGGTTTAAAGACGAATAAACTCAAAGATGTTTTTGCGCCTTCTTGCATGAGTTGCTTTGATTATGTAAATTCTCTGGCTGATTTGGTGGTGGGTTACATGGGCGCACCCTTCGGCTGGCAGTGGATTGTGGTGAGAAATGATACAGGCAAGGAAATGTTGGAACTGGTGAAAGACCAATTGGAAACTCAGCCGGTGATGTCTCAGGGAAATCGGAAAGAAGCTGTACAGCAAAGCATTCCCGCCTATGACAAAGGCGTTACCTTGCCGATGTGGGCGGCAAAATTAATGGGAGTGGTAATTGAAAAAATTGGTCCCAAAGGGTTGGAATATGCGCGTTTCTCGATAGATTCTCACTTCACCCGCAATTATTTATATGTGAAGCGGAATCATCCAGAGAAATTAGAGGCACACGTTCCAGAGTTTGCCAAGCGTATCGTGGGGCAGTATAAGTTACCAGAATAGAGGGAAGGTAAAAGGTAAAAGGCAAAAGGCAAAAGATAAAAGGCAAAAGGTAAAAGGTAAAAGGTAAAAAATAAAAAAGAGACTCTTTTCTTTTTCCTTTTTCCTTTTTACTTTTTCCTTCTTCAAGCTGGTCCCAAAATCTCGATCGCCGCTTCTAACGCGATCGCTACATGAGTCCAATGTGTCCCCCCCTGACAATAAACTACATACGGTTCCCGCAAAGGACCATCTGCGGAAAACTCTGAGGTACTACCCTCAATAAACGTCCCCCCAGCCATGACTACTTGGCTTTCATACCCCGGCATTTCATCGGGAACGGGGTCGAGATAAGAACCTATGGGCGAATGCTGTTGGATGACTTTACAGAAGGCAATCAGCTTTTCTGCCGAACCCAATTTAATTGCCTGAATCACATCGCCACGGGGAGCTAAAGGTGCGGGATTCACTGGATAACCAAGTTTGTCAAATACATAACCAGTGAGGTAAGTACCCTTCATCGCTTCCCCAACCATCTGTGGAGCTAAAAATAAGCCTTGGAACAAAATGCGATTTTGGTCAAAGGTCGCGCCGCCGTAGCTACCGATACCAGGTGCAGTGAGGCGACAGGCTGCAGCTTCCACCAAATCGGCGCGACCGGCAATATAACCACCAGCGTTGACAATGGTACCGCCGGGATTTTTAATCAGCGACCCTGCCATCAAATCAGCGCCAACGTGGGTGGGTTCGCGGGTTTCGATAAATTCGCCATAGCAGTTGTCTACAAAGCAAACAGTGTTGGGATTTTGCTGTTTGACCAAATGGACGATTTTTTCAATATCGGCAATTGACAAGCTAGGACGCCAAGAATAGCCGCAAGAGCGCTGAATTAAGATTAAGCGCGTATTTTCATGTACCGAATGGCTTAAAGCTTGCCAATTTATAGTTCCTTCTTTTGTTAGCTCTAATTGACGATAGCCAATGTTAAACTCATGGAGTGATCCATGATTTTTACCCCGTAAACCAATTACTTCTTCGAGAGTGTCGTAAGGTGCGCCTGCCACCGCTAACATCTCGTCTCCGGGACGCAGAACACCAAATAAAGCACAAGCGATCGCGTGAGTTCCTGACACAAACTGCACCCGGACCGCCGCCGCTTGGGCACCCATCACCTCGGCAAAGACTTTATCTAAAGTTTCTCGCCCTAAATCATCGTGACCGTATCCTGTTACACCTGCAAAATGGTGTGCGCCGACACTATGATGGCGAAAGGCATTTAATACTCGTTTAAGATTTTGCTTGACCTGAGCGTCAATTCCAGAAAAAATCTGTAACAGTGCTTGTTCTGCTTGCCGCAGCTGTTCAAAGCTGTTCATTAGTTCCTCTTTCACAAAAAATATAAATAATGCGGTTTTTCGGATCGCGCTTTACTCAGGCTAAACAATTTCTATTCAGGTTATTGCATGACAATTGCTACCTCAACTAAACCTCAAATCAATTGGGTAAATACCCTATTTTTCGCTGGTTTGCATATCGGCGCTTTATTTGCCCTACTTCCTTCCAACTTTAGCTGGAAAGCTGTTGGTGTTGCTTTACTTCTGTACTGGGTGACAGGCGGTTTAGGTATTACCCTAGGATTTCACCGCCTTGTGACCCACCGCAGTTTTCAAACCCCCAAATGGTTGGAGTACTTCCTTGTTTTTTGTGGGACATTAGCCTGTCAAGGCGGACCAATCGAGTGGGTAGGTACGCATCGCCTTCATCACTTGCACTCGGATACTGGACCAGATCCTCATGATTCCAATAAGGGTTTCTGGTGGAGTCATATTGGTTGGCTGATTTATCGATCGCCCGCTCAAGGTGAAATTCCTCGTTTCACCAAAGACATTGCCGAAGACCCAGTTTATCAGTTTTTGCAAAAATATTTTATTCTCATCCAAGTTGCTTTGGGTGCAGCACTGTTGCTGTTGGGTGGCTGGTCTTTTGTTGTTTGGGGAGTTTTTGTTCGCATCGTCTGGGTTTATCACTGCACCTGGTTGGTTAACAGCGCCACCCACAAATTCGGTTATCGCAGTTATGATGCTGGCGATAAATCCACAAATTGTTGGTGGGTAGCCGTACTTGTATTTGGTGAAGGCTGGCACAACAATCACCATGCTTTCCAATACTCAGCCCGTCACGGCTTGGAATGGTGGGAAATTGACCTAACTTGGATGACGATTCAATTGCTACAAGTATTTGGTCTGGCGACAAATGTCAAATTAGCCGGCACAAAGCAATAAGTAAAACTAATTGGTCATTCAGTTAGTTTGCTAATTTTACCAGCCCCTGCTTTTGGGCGATCGCCAAAAAATAAGTAGGGGTTGCAATTTCAAAAAAGGTCAGAGGATGTAATAAGTCACCTGACCCCACCTGGAAGTGTCAGACCTTGTATAGTATTCCGAAACAATCGATTATGCCAGTCAGGAGTGCGATCGTCCACCTGAGGTTGCTATAATCCGAAGCGAAGGATGTTAGGAAACTTTACAACAAGCTACTTCCTAGGTGACTTGGTGTGGAGTTTGTTTTTTCAGGTATTCATGACTACAACAACAATAAACAGCCAGAAACAAGTTGAAGACTTTGGTAATTCCGACCTGAAGCTGAAAGATATTATCAAATCCCTACCAAAGGAATGTTTTCAGCGAAATCGCCTCAAAGCATGGACAGGAGTCCTTATCAACGTCTTAATGGTTTGCTTGGGCTATTTCAGCCTGACAATTACTCCTTGGTTTCTCTTGCCTTTAGCCTGGATTTTTACCGGCACTGCTTTGACGGGTTTTTTTGTCATCGCCCATGATTGTGGTCATCGTTCATTTGCCAAACGTCGTTGGGTAAATGATTTAGTCGGGCATATATTTTTGCTGCCTTTAATTTACCCCTTCCACAGCTGGCGCATCAAGCACAATTACCACCATACACACACCAATAAACTGGATGAAGACAACGCTTGGCATCCCATCAGACCAGAGGTGTTTGAAAGTTGGGATAATCTGCGGCGTGGGGCTTTTGAAGGTTTTATGCGTAAACGCCTTTGGTGGGTTGGTTCCATAGGACATTGGGCAGTTGTACATTTTGATTGGCGCAATTTTCGCTCAAAAGACCAAGCAGATGTGAAATTGTCAGTAGCTGTAGTAGTGCTATTTGCAGCTGTAGCTTTTCCCACCCTCATCGCCACAACTGGTATTTGGGGATTTGTGAAATTTTGGCTGTTACCCTGGCTGGTTTACCATTTTTGGATGAGTACTTTTACGATTGTTCACCACACTACTGCAGATGTTCCGTTTGTAGCAGCCTCTAAGTGGAACCAGGCTTTAGCGCAGCTATCTGGCACAATTCATTGCGATTATCCTCGCTGGATAGAATTTCTGTGCCACGATATTAACGTTCACGTTCCCCATCACATTTCTACCTCGATTCCCTCTTATAATTTGCGGCTGGCTTATCGCAGCATAAAAGAAAATTGGGGTGAGTATTTGCATGAAGAATGTCAGTTTTCTTGGTCTTTAATGAAGCAGATTACAGACCAATGCCAACTGTACGTTACTGATGCTGGTTATCAGACTTTTGATGACTATTATGCAAAGCGCACCAGCCATAATTAGGTTGGTGATGTGGCTGTTGACAGTTAACAGTTGACCGCCTAATTGAGCTATTCTCGATTGCATGGAATACTAATAAACAGCGCGGCAAGTCGTCGCCTCTACAATAAAATGTGTTGCATGTAATTGAAATCTGCTATATTTGCAGTCAGCTGTTAAAGGTCAACAAAAACTTCAGCATCCAATGGATGCTGATTTACATGCGACTTAATCCCAAAGCATATTCTTAGGAAAGTCATTCTTTTAAGACCTGTAACGCTGAGAGCCTCTGATTTTGCATCAAAGGTACGTTTTCTAGTTGCGTTAAAGCGCAATTAGAAGCGCGATCGCTAATAATTTTTTAATGGGCGACACACATCTACCATTAAAAAATTTTGGCGTGCAAAAAACTAGATACTCTCTTCAATAACCATCCCAGATAAACACATCCCAGATGTTAATTGTCCAAATCAGCAAACAGTGAACAGTGAACAGTGAACAGTGAACAGCTAACAGCGAACAGTTATCAACAATATTTATACCCACTTAGGACTTATGCAGTTTACAAATAGACACTCTTTGTGCATAAACAATAGTTTTCTTGTGAACACGTAAGTTCTACCAATAACTGATAACTGATAGCTGTTAACTCATAACTCATAACTCATAACTCATAACTGAATACAACATCTGGCATATTTCCAGCGAGTAATAAAACCAAGTGCAATCAAATATCATCAACGTCAGCAATTCTCTGATTCAGGAATCTTCTACAGATGAAACAAAACTGCCTTTCACCCTGCAAACTTTAAAAGCAGCAATTCCTAGCGAATGCTTTCAGCCCAATCTTGGCAAATCTTTATTTTTCTTTTTTCGTGACATCTTGACAATCGGACTGCTTTATGCAGCGGCTTATTACCTAGATTCTTGGTGGTTCTATCCGATTTTCTGGGTCATGCAAGGAACAATGTTTTGGGCATTGTTTGTAGTGGGACATGACTGCGGACATCAATCTTTTTCTAAGAAAAAATGGCTGAATGATTTGTTTGGGCATATTTGCCATACACCGATACTCGTTCCTTACCACGGTTGGCGAATTAGCCACAGAACCCACCATTTAAATACTGGTAGTCTTGAAAATGATGAAAGCTGGTATCCCGTCAGCGAATCAGATTACAAGACAATGGATTGGGTGCAAAAGATAGGTCGATATTATGTGTTTTTATTGGCTTATCCCGTGTATTTATTTAAGCGTTCTCCTAATAAAGAAGGCTCCCACTTTTCCCCCAACAGCCCACTTTTCAAACCTTCAGAAAAATGGGATGTTCTGACCAGCACCATACTTTGGACTTTAATGGTAGGTTTGCTGGCTTTGGGAACTTATCAATGGGGTTGGATGTGGTTGTTAAAATACTATGCAGGTCCCTACATTGTATTTATAATGTGGCTGGACTTGGTGACATTTTTGCACCACACCGAAGCAGATATTCCTTGGTATCGCGGTGATAATTGGACTTTCCTCAAAGGCGCTCTTTCTACAATTGACCGCGATTATGGTTTTATTAACCATATCCATCATGATATCGGTACTCATGTAGCTCACCACATATTCTTGAATATGCCTCACTACAATCTTAAAAAAGCAACTGAGGCGATTAAACCAATTTTGGGTGACTACTTCCGCAAATCTGAGGAACCAATTTGGGTTTCATTGTGGCGATCGTGTATTAGTTGCCATTTTGTACCGGATACCGGAGACAAGGTTTACTACACATCCAACAACAAATTAGCCAAAAACTAAGCCATTTTTTTCCAATATTGGCTACCAGTGTAAAACTTCTTTTCGTGATATATTGCACCAGTTGCAATGATGCATTTTTTGTAAGGTGGACACCGCCCACCATTATTTGAAACTCCCATTTTTCCTAGGTGGGCAATTAACGTTAGAAACCGGGTTTCTTTAGGTGGAGTATCAGAGATTTCAATACTTAGTCTAGGAGAAACCCGGTTTCTTGGATCAAATGCCCACCCTAGGTTTATTGAGAATGGTGAATTCCGGTAAATTTTCTCGATTTTACCATCCCCAAATCGGCTTTCAAGACAATTTTAATTTTATCTAGGTGAGTAGTTTCTATGACACAGACACAATCAAGAGTAACTTTTACCAAAAACTTTGGTTTTAGAAAAGAGCTAAATAAACGAGTTGATGCTTATTTTAAGTCCGAGAACATTGCTACTAGAGATAATCCAGCAATGTACCTCAAAACGGCGATTATTTTAGGATGGGTAATTTCCGCTTGGATATTTACTATCTTCGGTCCACCGCAAATGTGGATGAAAGTTATTGGCTGTGTTGTTCTAGGATTTGGCATTGCTGCCGTTGGTTTTAGTGTAGGACATGACGCGAATCATGGCGGTTATTCTCGCCATAAATGGGTTAATAGTACCGTGAGTTTAACCTACGATGTAATTGGTTTATCTAGTTATTTATGGAGATTTCGTCATAATTATTTGCATCATACTTTTACCAATATATTAGGGCATGATGTGGAAATATATGGTGATGGATTAGTGCGGATGTCTCCTTATATGGAGCATAAATGGTATCACTCATTTCAACACTTATTCATTTTATTTATATATACAGTCATACCATTTTATTGGTCTATTGCTGATATCCATATAATTTTGTTTAAGCGTAAATACCATGAGCATGTAGTCACGACACCCAAACCGCTAGATATGCTGATATTTTTCGCGGGGAAATTTATCTGGTTGGGACTTTTCCTGGGAATACCAATTGCAGTAGGATACACGCCCCTTCAGGCTATTGTGGGCTTTTGTATCACTTACATGACCTATGGATTGTTGATTTGTATAATTTTCATGCTTGCTCATGTTATGGAGCCTGCAGAGTTTATTGAACCAAATCCTGAGTCTAACCAAGTTGATGATGAATGGGCAATTTCTCAAATCAAAACCACAGTTGATTTTGCTCCAAAAAATCCTTTAATTAACTGGTATGTTGGCGGCTTGAACTATCAAGTAGTTCATCATTTGTTTCCCCAAGTTTGTCACATCCATTATCCAAAAATCGCTCCGATTTTGGCGGAAGTTTGCGAAGAGTTTGGAGTGAAATATAATGTTTATACCACTTTTGGCGAAGCATTAGCTTCTAATTTCCGCTTTTTGAAATTGATGGGAACTGCGCCGAATGCAGGCTATACCAATATCCCTCTAGTGGAGAAGATGTAGAAGTAAATTACTAGCTTAAACTCTCTTTGATTGGATTAGAAAGTAGGGTGCGCGAAAGCATCCTACTTTTTATTATATAAAAATAGTTATATTCTTAATGCTTGTATAGACATCTGCATTTAACGCACAATGGAACCAATTGTCAATCAGTCTTCACTCTCAAAAGTTAAGCCAGAATATCAAAAACTGCTTAACGACTTGCGAAATAGAGTAGAAACTCGCTTTGGTACTGACTTGTGTGCTTATTATCTCTTGGGTAGTGTTGGACGCGGAGAAGATTATCCAGGAATTTCAGATATGGATACAGTAGTGATTTTACGGCGCGGTATCACTGATGAAGATGAAGCATGGGAGAAAGAAACCAAAGATGAATTTGAACCAGAATATCCCATACTTTCTAGCCTTGACTTGAGTTGTATGGAAGAAAAAGAATTTGATGACCCAAAAGCAGAAAGACTAAGATTTATCTTTAAAACCGATAGTGTGTTGATTTGCGGTCAAGATATTACAGGCAATTTTTCATCATATTCGCCGGGACTGGAATTAGCAAAACTGTTAAATGCTGACTATCGCATAACATTAGAGAAGAGTCAGAAATATGTTCTCGAACCAGATGATGACGATTTAAAAAATCCCAAATATGTCATGGAATACGTGCGATGGATATCAAAAAAAGTATTGCGTTTGTGCTTGGGTATTGTCATGGTAGATGAGCCATTCTATACCAGAAAAATGCCGGAAATCGCACAAAAATTTTCGGAATTTTATCCGCTTTATCAGCCGCAAGCAGAAACTGCTTTAAATCAATATTTACAACCAACTAATGATATAACTGAAACACTTGATTTTATGAATGAAATGTGTACAACTATATATAAGCTGGCAGATGAAAAGTTCGGATAAAAATTTACATAAACTCCTAACCTATAACATCAAGTCCGGTTAAAGTAGGTTGACGTAGGTAGTCGCAACCCAACATCAACCTTTGAGAAAAGTTGGGTAACACGACGAGCGTTACACCCAACCTACATTCTCTACTACATTCTCTACATTCTCTTAAAACCGTCCATTTCCTTGGACAACATGTTTGACGGTTGTCAGGGTTTCTAGGCTAATTAATCCTCGGCGATGTCCTTTTTGATTGGACATTCCGAGAAATACGGAATCTCCGCGTGAGGGGATGCGACAAAAGCGCGGGGAAGCGTTGATGTAGCTAGAGGCGCTGTTTACTCCGAGGGCAAATTGGCGACTTTCTTGATAAGATTCTGTGACAATGCAGTCGGCATGACCGCTACTATATTGATTAATCCAAGCGATCGCATCCTCTAAACTATCCACCAATTTAAATGCTACTGTCTTGGTTAAATAAGCGCTTCCCCATTCTCCATCTTTGGCTAGCTGCAAGTGGGGAAAGGCTTCTACCAATTCGGCGTCTGCTTTAACTTCAAAGCCTTTGTCTTTTAAACTATTCCACAACACCGCCAAGGACGATGGCACGGCTTGTCGGTGAATCAATACCTTTTCAATGGCGTTTACTGGGTCTGGTTCGCTTTGATGGCTGTCGATAATTATCCAACGTACCATTTCCAAGCTACTATTTAGCGACCAGTAGAGGTAACAGTTGCCCATCGCCGATTTTAAAACTGGTGCTGTGGACTGGCGGACTACTTGCTGCACTAAGCTGGAACGTCCGTAGGGAATGACTAAATTTAAATATTGATCCTGAGTAACTAAATCCCGAATCGATGCACCATGTTCTGCTGTTAACAGTTCCAAACAGCCTGATGGTAAACCAACTTCATCCACCGCACTTTGCAGGGCGTTAGCGATCGCGGCATTAGAATTACTGGCTTCTGTACTGCCTTTGAGAATTATACTATTTCCAGTTTTAATACACAAACCGGCAGCGATCGCGCCTAACTCGGGAAACGCTTCATAAATAAATCCAATCACTCCCAAGGGCATTAATTGGGAATAACTCTGGGAATCTTCCAGTTGATAATCAGCGTTTCTCACCCGCCGCAGGGGATCTGATAACTCACCCAACCGTTGTAGAATTTCTACTGCCATCTCCAGACGTTTTGGAGTCAGCTTCAGCCAATCCAAAATCAAATCTGGTACAGCCATTTCCCGACTGGCTTCTAAATCCAAGGTATTGGCTTCTAAAATGTCGTCAAACGACCGTTCAATCGCCTGCGCCATCGCCAGCACAGCGCGACTGCGATCTACTCCTTTTGTAATACCCAACTTTAAGGAAGCTAGATAAGCGCGTTTGGCGCTAGCAATCGGTTCGGGGGAATCATCAAAAGCATCCACTGTCCGCATCATTAACGTCTGTATGTGAGCCAGACCATTAGTGCCGGCAAGATAGCCAACAGCACAGCTACCATAGCCCAAGCAATAATGCTGTTACCTTTTGCTAAATTTAGTGCTAATGGCAACCATATAATCACTAGCACGAAAATAATACCCAGCGCTACCGGAAGATAACTTTCTCCGAACCGGGGATGGACAACATGCCAACTATTTCCCGTCCAGCGCCAAGCTTTTTTGTAGGGATAGGTGGCGGAAAGTTGCTCTAGTACGTGTCCATTATCTTCTACTACAAAAATTTGCTGACAGCGATCGCAACCAAATGCTTCTGTCAGGGTAATCGGAATTATCCGCCCCCGGCGACGACAGGGACAGGGATATTCACTATTAAAGTCAATTTTTTCGGGTTTTTGAGATTGCACAAGCGGACTTATAACTTGAGCGTGTTTATCATCTGCGGCGAGAGTACCAGCCGAAAGGAAGTTCCAATGCAAGAAAGCCGACCCTTGGATTTTTCTCGTTGTCAATTCCTTTGGGGTAGGTTTCCCTCCTTTGAACTTTCTTTTTCTAACAGAGGGCGAGGAGAGTGTTGCTCTTTCCCCTAGATATATTTTTACTCACTTCACTGCCAAAAGACGGTTAGCACCTGATAACACTGCTTTTTAATCAGTGACCTGTTATCAAGTTTAGTATACGGCACATAAATCTAGTGGAGACACCTATGAATATTTAAAGTTTAGAAAGAGATTTTTCTGAAGCGATCGCACGAGGGTGTTTTTCGCCCACTCTATACTGATACCCTAATCGGATTTTAGATTTGAGATTTTGCGGAAAGTAGGCGGTGAGGCAGCGCTCAAAGGTAGGGTTTCCCGACCCAGGCGACTGCGAAGTGCGATCGCGTGTCGGTTTGGGTCCCGCCTAACTTTCCTGCAACGGATTGTGAAATACCCATCGTGTCCTTGTTTCAACAATCCATTTTAAAAGCGATAAGCGCGTGGAACTGCACTTTGCTAGAAAGGCAGAGCAGCATATAATTAAATAACGAAAAAATAATTTTTCTATTTGTCAATAAGCAATTGTGCTTATTTTTGGTAAATTCCGGTATGTCATGAATTATAGCGGTTCCCGTTTGCATGAGGTACACGTAGGGGCAATTCATGAATTGCCCCTACAAATAACCTGTACCCCACTCAACAGGGAATCGCTATATTAATGCAGGCGATCGCAAAGTTTGGGGGTAATGATGGGTTGGGAGTGCGATCGCGCCTGCATGCGGTTTTGGCGATGTGATTTGGATATTAGGACTTACGCTCATATTCGGTGGTTTTTACGGAAAATAGCCTGTTTGACCAGCATATACCGACGAAGAAACCGGGTTTCTAGCCGTATACTGCGTAAGTCCAGATATAAATCAGCAACAAGCTTGAAAATTCAGATATTGCACGATTCTGCATATGCAGCAATCAGGATAACTTCACCAAGGGCGTTAACCACCCAGCCAGTAGCCTCAACAATGGGTTTTGGTGTCGCAGGTTTACTCCTAACAGATGCATGGAAAGGCTTTTGACCTTCGGGTTCGACAGTCACCCATTTTGCAATTACATCATCGTTGCTGAGAATATCTTTAGGACTGGCTGGTAAACCGCCGCGTCCGGTAATAATAAATTCGCTTTGTTGTTGATTTCCACCCGGTTGACAACCTTGTGCAACTTTAGTATCAACTGGCGGCGCATCTGGTAAGTTAATTAAGCCACTGGTGGGGTCAATATCGGGTCTGGTGATTTCTACTACACCGTTTACCCCCAACTCAGAACTTGCGGTGATGTCGCTATCGGGTGAAAGAAAGATTCCTTGAGTATTGATGCGAATATTACCACCTTTACCAGCAAATGCGTTGGCAGTAATATCACTGTTATTTGCTGCAGCTAATAAATCACTATCAATATTAATATTACCGCCATTTCCACCAGCTTGTGCGGTGCCGGCGGTCGCAGTTATGCTGCTGTGATTACGCAATAGGATATCTCTAGCATTGAGAGTAATATCTCCACCTTCACCCAAAGTTGTAGCAGTGCTGATAATTGCGCGATCGCTTAGACGAATTGAGCGAGCGTTAACTTCGATTTTACCAGCATTCGCAGCTTCTTCACTGCGAACGCGAGCAAATAAGCCGCTGTTAGCACCGTCGTTATCAACTATTCTCGCACCAAATTTTGCCAGCCGTTCTGCAAAAGTGGCATCGCTTCCAGAAATACTCACGCTGTCAGTAGCATTAACAGTAATGTTACCTGCATTCCCTCTTTTGAAAGCACTTGTCAAAAGTTGTCCGCCAGATGTCAGGTCTAAGGTTTCGGTGTTAACTGTGATATTACCGCCATTACTAGCGCTGCGAGTTCTGGCATTTAAAACTGCTCCATTTGATACCCGCAATCTGTTAGTTGTCACGCTAATATCACCACCTTGACCGCTACCTTCTTCCTCACTAGCTGTTATCAACCCACTAGAAAAACCCTCTTCGGCATCAACTCCAGAAATAGCGATATCAGCAGCATTAATTTGAATATTGCCCGCAGTACCTCGCCCCGTAGTTGTTGATAACAATACACCTCCATTAGTTAAAGATAATTCTCTCGCTTTCACATCAATAATGCCACCATTTCCAACATCAAAGGTATCGCTAGAAATTCGGCTATTATCAACAGCAACGTTATTCTTAGCATGAATAATTACATTGCCAGCGCGTCTTTCTGTATAAGTACTGGTATTGAGTACGCTGTCATAAGTTAGAGAGACAGTTCCAGCTTGGATGTTGATGTTACTACCATTACCAATAGCTGTGTTTCCGGCTTGGGTAGAAATGACACTATCGGCAATATCAACAAAACCGTCAGCTTGTACAAATACGCCTGCGGTTTCTCCTTTTCCAAAGGTATCAGCCCTGAGTGTAGAACCATTATTGAGGGTAAATGACCCTGCTTTGATATTAACGCCGCCAGTATTACCTATTGCAGCAACATCGCCCACATTACTTAATATCGAACTATTGGCAATATCAACAGAATCCTTTCCTTGCAAGAATATTCCGGCGGTATTTCCCCTTCCAAAGGTGCTGGAATTGAGTATGCTATTGTTTAAGGATAATGACCCAGCTTTAAGATTGATATTACCAGTATTGCCAACAGTCGAAAAACCGACATTATTAATAATCCGACTATTGGCGATTGTCATCTTTTGTTTAGCATCGAGAATGATATCTCCTCCCTGAGTGCTACCGGGGATAATTTCAGCGTCCAAAATACTGCGTTGTAAACCAAGATTTTCAGATGCGATCGCAATACTACCGCCCCCAGCAGATAATGTTGTATTGGTGAGTGAAATATCGCCACGTCTGACACTATCGGGAATATTCAAACTTAGTTGATTGCTATCATAATTTAGCCCTAAAATTCCCATACCTGCAACTGCAGCCAATTCAATACGACCGCCTCTAGCTTGCAAACCACCGCCATTTAAATTGATATTACCGCCTGCTAATAACAAACTTTTACCATTAGGAACTTGTAAAATTGTACCGGATTGTTTAGTAATAGGAGTTGAAATTTGATTGAATAAAAAAGCAGAAGGATTTACCGTCAATAATTCAGGATTGTTTGGAATAGAAGCATTAAAAAAGCCTTGATTGCCAAAAGCGATCGCATTGGCGGTTGTCGCTACAAATGAACCGCCAACTTGTAAACGAGCATTTGCTCCAAAGACGATACCATTAGGATTAATTAAAAACAAATTGGGATTGGAAAGACCAGAAGTTGCCAGAGTTCCCAGAATTTCGGAACGGCTACCACCAGTCACCCGAACTAAAATATTGTCGATATTTTCCCTCGGGCTGACAAAATCAGCTTTGCGTCCTTCTTCTATCTTGAATTTTCCAAAACTATGAAAAAGATTGCTAGCTTTTACAGTTCCTCCGGTAATAACATCAACATTGTCTTGAGGAGTGACAATTGAATTATTCGGCAGAGTGTTATCCGGAACAATAGGAGATTCTTGAGCTTGAATAGTGCTGTTTGTGGTTAAATAACAAAAGCTCATTCCACTTATGAAACCAAAGCAGAGAAGATATTTTTTCATGATTAATGATGGCGCTGTTTGCTCCAGAATATTTTGAATTTTATATTTGAGATTTGGAATTGTTATATCAAATTATAAATTGTCTGGTGGACGTTGCCCTACAATTGCCAAAGAATACCAATTCTCCATCAAAAGCCCAATTACATATGATTCTTTTTAACGTTGCAGCTGCCTCAGAATCTTTGTGCCCCCCGTCCGGGGGGTTGGGGCGCTGGCGCCCTTCTTCGACCGCGATAGTAGGCGAAGCCGCGTGGGATCTAGATGTTTCAAAGATTTGGAAAAATGATATAAGGTGGGCAGTGCCCACCCTACTTTCAATCCAAAATCCTGTTGGGTAAAATCCTTTCATCCAAAATTGAAATTCTCACCCTACTTTCAATCCAAAATCCTTTCATCCAAAATTAAAAATTAAAAAGTTTAGTTAGTCGCCCCTGTAACATTGATAGTTCAATGTGTAGCGTATTTCGCTGAGGTCTTGGAACTCTAATGGTGGTGGAGAAGAATTACATTGATTCACCAATTTCGTGTCTAAAAGGTCTAGATTGCCATCATTATTAACGCGATAAAGTTCAACATTAATTGCGTTGTGAAAACAGGTATTTGTATTAAGTTGAACATTGTCGCCAGGGTTCATACCAGGATTCACAGTGATATCAGGCGAGACAGTTTGTCCTTGAAGACGTACGACAACTTTGTCCGGTACAGGACTGCTAGCGGTGGGAGATGAAATTAAATCTGCTAAGTGTAATTGATAACCTCCGGGAGAAATTAATTGGTCGCCTTTAGCAGATACACTAGCAGATTGAGAGCTAGAACATGAAGATGATACGGATTGAACAGGTTTGATGTTTTCCGCGAAAACGCAATCTGCGAAGGAAGCGATCGCTCCCCCAATCATCACTAAACTTGTTAGTCCTAATTTCCAGTTCAAACTTCTGTGGCTTTGAGACATACAAAATTTTCCTCCTCAAAAGCTTAAGTCATGTTTATCTGGGATTTTTGGTGTAAAACTCCGGTTTTTGGAGCCAGGAATAGAAATACTTGAATAAAAAAAGAATTTTGTGGAATTAACTCATTTTTTACCTATCACCGAAAATCCAAAAGATTCAAAGTATTTAGCTTAAATCTATCTAATTGCTGATGACAATCAACTGCAAATCAACAGTCAAAGCTATCAACTTTTATTTACAGACTTGCTTGAACACACAAGCTTTCATCTTATATCCAGAAAAGGTTTACAAAACTTTAATAATTCATCAAAACAGCATCTAGGAGAAGATGAAAAATTGAAAATATGAAATTGGCGGGAATTGTGGCAGCAAGAGACAAGACCGCAGTAACCTAAATTTAGAGTTTAACTGCTGGGAGTGGAGAGATGTTGTTAGATGTTAAGCGCATCAACGTTCCACCAGGACAACGAGTACTGCTGCGAGATGTTACCTGGCAAGAATTTGAAAAAATTCTGGAGGAACTAGGAAAACCCCGTGCAGCACGAGTTGCTTATGACAAGGGAATATTGGAAATTATGACACCCTTGCCAGAGCATGAATATGATAAAGAAATTATTGGTGACTTGGTGAAGGCGCTACTTGAAGAACTAGATATTGAGTTCATCACCCTTGGTTCTACCACCTTTAAAAATCAAAATATGGCTCAAGGGATAGAACCTGACCAATGCTTTTATATTCAAAACGAGAGTCAGATTCGCGGCAAAAAGCGACTTGATTTAACAGTAGACCCTCCTCCAGATTTAGCTTTAGAAATAGATATCACTTCACGGACTCATCCCAGTATTTATGAAGCGCTGAAAGTTCCTGAACTGTGGCAATTTGACAAAAGCCAGCTAAAAATTAATATTCTGCAAGACGGGTGTTATTTGGAGTCTCAGGAAAGCTTGAATTTTCCTTTCCTTACCACTGGTTCAAATTATTCCCCGATATTTAGAGCAAAGTCTAACGGCTGGCAGAAATGTTACAATCAAAGCTTTTCGCCGTTGGGTACAAGAGCAAATACAAAAAAATAAACCATACCTTTAGTTGAGGGATGACCAAATCCCATGTTCGGGCGAAGCATTGCTATGGCACAATAAAGAACGGTAATAAGAAAAGAATTGATAAGGTAATAAGCGTGAGTCCAACCGCTCAAGCCATGACAGGTGCGCGTCGCGTGGTATTTCCCTTTACAGCAATTGTGGGTCAGGAAGAAATGAAACTGGCTCTGCTGTTGAACACGATCGACCCCAAAATAGGTGGTGTAATGATTATGGGCGATCGCGGCACCGGCAAATCCACCACTATCCGGGCGCTAGCTGACCTGCTACCAGAAATCGCCGTCGTTGCCAACGACCCTTTCAGCAGCGACCCCAGCGACCCTGATTTGATGAGCGACGAAGTACGTCAACAGCTAGAGCAAGGGACGGAACTTCCCGTAGTTCAAAAAAAAGTCCAAATGGTAGACTTACCCTTGGGCGCAACCGAAGACCGAGTTTGCGGTACCATCGACATTGAAAAAGCTCTGTCTGAAGGTGTCAAAGCCTTTGAACCGGGGCTGTTGGCAAAAGCTAACCGGGGTATCCTCTACGTCGATGAAGTCAACTTGTTAGATGACCATCTAGTAGACGTGCTACTCGATTCCGCCGCCAGTGGTTGGAACACCGTAGAACGCGAAGGTATTTCCATCCGTCACCCAGCGCGGTTTGTTCTCGTCGGTTCAGGTAACCCAGAAGAAGGCGAACTGCGACCCCAATTGCTTGACCGTTTTGGGATGCACGCGGAAATTCATACTGTTAAAGAACCGGCTTTGCGGGTGCAAATCGTCGAACAAAGGTCAGAATTTGACTCTAATCCGCCTGCATTTGTAGAAAAATATAAATCTCAGCAAGAAGCACTGCAACAGCAAATCATCAACGCGCAACAACTTTTGCCTTCGGTGGTACTTGATTATGATTTGCGGGTAAAAATTTCTGAAGTTTGTTCAGAATTAGATGTAGATGGTTTGCGGGGTGATATAGTTACCAACCGCGCCGCCAAAGCTTTGACGGCTTTTGAAGGGCGGACTGAAGTAACCGTAGATGATATTCGTCGCGTGATTACTCTATGTCTGCGTCACAGATTGCGGAAAGACCCCTTAGAGTCGATAGATTCTGGTTACAAAGTTGAAAAAGCCTTTGCTCGCGTTTTTGGTGTAGAACTCCCAGAAGATACTGCACAAAAAAACGGTACAGGTCAAAAGTTAGGAGTGAGGAATTAGGAGTTAAGAGTGAGGAGGCGCCCAGTGAGGAGTTAGGAATTAAGAGTTAAGAATTAGGAGTTGTGAATAATTAAATATTGGCTGCAACTCAAAAAACGAAGCTAAGAACTCCTAACTCCTAACTCCTAACTCCTAACTCCTAACTCCTAACTCATAACTCCTAACTCCTAACTCCTAACTCCTAACTCAAGAATCAGCACTCGTTATGAGAATTTGGCGCTTTTGGTTCAACAACTTTGTTTTAGCTAGTCAATACAACCCGCCTCGGTTTGTAGAACTATTGATGCTAATGCTAGCGATCGCAATGTTGGCGATCGCGACTATAATACCCGACAGACCGTATATGATATTGGGTTTGAGCTTGGTAGTTGGGGCATCTATTTCCATCTTAGTTCGAGAAGCGATCGCACCCTCACCCCAAACGCGAGTCACCCAACTCACAGCACTGCTATTACTGATCGTCAGCTTCTATGGCTTTGCTGATTTAATCAAAACTCTTTAAATTAGTTAGGAGTTAGGAGGCGCCCAGTTATGAATTAATAACTCATAATTCATAACTCAAAATTCATAACTCATAACTTTTTCATTCACCATCCTTGCATTTCCACTAATTCCATACACAATTCATTAATTTGTTCCAAATCAGGTCTGTGAGGCAAAGTAGATTCTTCATAAACTTTGTTCATTTCGGCAACTAAATCTTCTGCCATTTTCATCACTTGTTCATAAGAATAATTACCATTAAGAATCGCTCTTAAATCCTCCATATCACCAGCTATTCTTCTATCTACAACAACTTCTCCAGTTCGCAATATTTCTAACCCACTGCGTAACAATCTAATACAGTGCATTCCATGCTTCAAGTCAAAACCTGACTTTTTTTCCATTTCCGCCCTAGCTGGATTTCTATTTTCCTGCCATGATAAATAAGCCTTCCATTCTCTTAAAGCAACTTGATAACTTTGGCTTTTCTGAAGCAGGCGAATAAAATCTTTACGGCTATTTGTTAACTTTTGGGTATAATCTAAAGTCTCATCGGGTAAAGTATATTGTTTCAACACACCTTTAAAATCAATATCTGCCGTCAGCAACTTATATAATTGCTCTGATTCTTCCAAAAACTCAATTTTGTTTCTAATTAAAAGATAAAGATATTCCAAAAAAGCGTTTAACTCATCTTTAATTAATGGCGCTTCATCTTCTATACCAAAATCAGATGGTAGTGGTTTCTTTTGTGGGGGATTTAACAACCATTTGCGATGACTTTCCATCTTTTTGATTTGGGCAAAAGCATAACCGGAGTAAGTATGCTTTACCTTTTTACTTAAAAAAATCTTTCTGTGATTAATTAAATGCTGTCCGACTGGGGTTAATACAGGATAATTATTCAACCACAGCAATTCTAAAACATTGGGATTCGCTCCTGATAATAACTGGATGATTTTTCTTAATTCATAAATTACAGTATCTTTGTTTCCATCGATAAACGGAAATATTCCCGGTTCATCCCAGCCACTATCTTTTTGTTCAATATTGTCAAATCCCAAATAGTATTTTTTAGGCGCGATAAACACTCCGCGATAATCATAGTCTGAATCAGGACGATTTAACCCATAACCGTGGCTACCCGCCAAACCAATAAAAATAGTTCTTTGTTCAACTTCTATTCTTTTCATACAAATTAATTTGATTAAAACTCATACTACGCATGTTTGATTGCTACACTTTGATTGCTAAAACCGCCAGCAAGTAAGGTTATTCCAATCCAAAATCTCAAATCTAAAATCTAAAATAGTATCAGCCGCTATCCTAACTCATGAGTTATAAAAGTGGGTGAAGTACCCTATACCATAACTTCGGGTACAGTGAGTGACTTCCGGTGAAAATTTAAGAAAATCTGAGTAACGGTAAAGCCGCCACTCAGAGTTGGTGCTGTTCTGTGTCTTTAGTTACTACACGCACAGAATTCGACATTTCGCTAATTAAGCCAATTAAATTTGTCGCGTGCGAGTTTATCTGTCATGCAAAAGTTAATAAATTTCAAATAGTTTCTTGAAGAAAAGTTAAAACATATCCGCAGGATCGGCAGATTCTAAGAAAGCGCCTTGCAATAGTCCCAGATAAACCACACATAATGCGATCGCTTACTTAAACCATCCAAATTGGTGCGAAATACCCGTTCCCAATTGGCATCGCGGACTTCGTGGGTATTGCTACCAGCATCACGTGAATGCAAGATTATCTATAAAATAATGTTTTTAGGCTATTTGTGAGGATTGCATAACAATGGCTCAAGCCTTAAACAAACTAGTAACCTTTGAAGAATTTACCGCCAACAGACCTGAAGGCGGACGTTACGAATTGCACGATGGGGTAATTGTCGAAATGGCTCAACCACTAGGAGGTCATGAAGATATTGTCGGTTTTTTGGCGGCAGAACTAACTATAGAATATCGAAGGTTGAATCTCCCTTATTCGATTCCCAAAACTGCATTAGTCAAACCTCCTGAAAGCGAGTCAGGTTATTCGCCAGATGTGTTGTTATTAAACCGTGACAACCTGACAAATGAGCCATTGTGGAAAAAAGAATCCACCGTTACCCAAGGTGCGTCAATCCCTTTAGTCATCGAAGTTGTTAGCACTAACTGGCGGGATGATTACTACAAGCAATACGCTGACTACGAGGAAATAGGTATTCCAGAATACTGGGTTGTAGATTATCTCGGTCTTGGTGCTAAAAAGTTTACTGGAAATCCTAAACTTCCTACTATCTCAATTTATCAGCTAATTGATGAAGAATATCAGGTAACTCAATTTAGAGGTACTAATCAGATTATCTCCCCTTCTTTTCCTGGATTGAATCTAACTGCTCAACAGATTTTTGATGCTGCACTCTAGTCAGAGTTATTGTAATTAGAGATGGCGATCGCATCTTCAAAGAAAAATGACTTTGGTTTTTAAGGCTTACCAAGCTGTTCCCAAAGCGTGATGAGGTTGTCATTATTGTGTCGAAACAGTAACGCTAATTAAGTCAATTAAATTTGTGTGTGCCAAATTGATGTCGTTGAGTTGGCGTTTGAAATGTCGTCGGGCAAGAAAACAGGAGTTATATTATATCCTAACTTAGCGAAAAATGCAAGCGTTATACCAATTTAGAGTATGCGGCTATTCTCATTCCCAAGATAGAAGTTAGGTGAAGCAGTAGCTTTTACTTTGTTTATCAGGACACAGAAAAAATAAATCTCCTGGTAATTTTCATAACTTAATTTTTATGCAAAATCTTGATAATGCTGCAACAAACAAATCAGCCCATACTCAATATCCCATTCACGATTTGTTTTCAAAACGTTGGAGTCCTCTGGCTTTCTCCGAAAAGGCAGTTGAACCAGAAAAATTACGCAGCTTACTAGAAGCAGTACGCTGGGCGGCTTCTTCTTACAACGAACAACCGTGGAGTTTTATTGTTGCAACTTCAGATAACCAAGCTGAATTCAACCGCCTGCTGGGCTGTTTGGCAGAAGGCAACCAGGAGTGGGCGCGGAATGCCCCAGTGTTAATGTTATCGGTAGCGAAGCTTGATTTTGAGCGTAATGGCGTGTCCAATCGACATGCGTTTCACGATGTTGGTGCAGCATCTGCTCAATTAGCAGCACAAGCAACGGCGTTGGGGTTATTTATTCACCAAATGGCGGGATTTGATGTAGCTTTATCGCGAGAGGCGTACAGCATTCCCTCTGGCTACGAACCAGTAGCAGCGATCGCATTGGGTTATATTGGAGATCCACAAATTCTGAGCGAAAAATTGCTGCAACGAGAGTTAGCCCCGCGCACCCGCAAGCCGTTAGAAGATTTTGTCTTTTCTGGCAGATGGAAGGAGACTTCACCACTGGTTACAAGCGAAGATTGAAAAGCAGGCTTATTCATCGCATCTTACCCAGCATTAGTTGTGATTTCAATCGCGTGTGGATGTTGCCGTTAGATGGTCGGTTATCCTCACAATTTATCGTCTCTGATTTGATTAAGATTTAGTCACAATATAAGAAGAGTTATATTTGGAATATTAGCTATGTTTCCATTCTTTTGGGGGTATAACAATTCTTGCTACGGCGGCGAACCTGTTTCTCGCAAGACTCGTTTAGAGCAAAAGCTGAGATTTCTAAAGACAATGAGAGATGATTTAGAAACAAGGCTTGCTGGTCTTAATGCTGCTATTACTAATATTGAGCAGCAGATATCTCGTGAAGATACAACTCAGGTCTAAAACACAGTCTTAGAAGCGTGCAAATGTTGCTCGTATTTAGGCGCTGAGTAAGAAAAATACTGCTGCCAAAAGTAGTAGTAGAGTATCTTTGTATTTTTTGTTGACGTGATACGGGTGGATTTAAGGTGCATCTACACCCGTATTTTTTTAGCCCAACCGCATTAAAAACCTCATATATAGCGCTTCTCGGTTGGGTGCAGTACAATGCGTGACCTCAGATGATACTCTCTCCTATGAGGAAAGAGGCTTTGAATCTTACTCCCCTTCCCTGCTTTGTGTTGGGGTTGGGGGTTAGGTCTGTATGGGACTCAACCCTTGAACCGCTATATAGCAATCCTATATCAGAGCGTGAAAATTCACGGTGTCCAGAAACCCCGTTTCGCAGGAGTTACCGGGTTTCTAAATTTTCACGCAATAGCTGCACGCACTACTATAGTAATCCGAAATCAGAGTGTGAAAAACGTTCGTGTTGGGTAACTCCTAAAGTAACCCGACTTTTGATATTGTTGACATCGCGCTTATTTGCCCGCTTGTAGCAAGTGCTTTAATCGTCTAACAAACTCATCAATGCTTGAAATTCAGTGTCTTTTTGCAACTCTTCCAATTGAAGTTGTAATGCTTGGGCTACGTAGAACATATTATTTTCTTGTGCAATTTTTAGTTGAGCTTTTTTGGTTTTAATTTGCCTTTGCAAGTTGTTTACAACGCTTGTTGAATCCTGATGTTGAGCAATCATGGTTGTATCTTTCGATTAAAAGTGTTGTTAAAAATTCCGGACTTACGCAAAACATAACTACTGTAGCGATAATTCATGAATTATCGCTACTGTTGAATAAGGCTGTATAGTCGAAGTTGCGTAAGTCCTAAAATTCTCAGTAGACAAGTCATAAATAGAAATTACCACAAACTCGAATATCAAAATCATTCGCGCCTACGCAACTTCCCTACTCCTCCTGTTCGCCCATCCAACCACCGCGCCCTTTGAGACAGTGGTTAATAGATGTGTTGTCAAAAAAATATTTGTTGACATAACTCTCGTCAATAAAATAATATGGTAAATTGTCTGTCTAACTTCCTGCTCGGATCAGGTAGAGACATAACAAAAGCTGGCAAAAGCGATTTACAAGCCATTTATACAACAGCCAGCTACCTGTACGGCAAACTCAAGGACAATTCCATGACCTACGCAATTATTGAAACTGGCGGCAAACAAATAAGAGTCGAAGCCGGTCGCTTTTACGACATTGAACTGCTTGCTGTCGAAGCTGAAGAAAAAGTTACTATAGAATCAGTTTTGTTAGTGCAGCATGACGGCGAAGTCACCATCGGACAGCCGCGAGTCGCAGGTGCAACGGTAGAAGGTACGGTGCTGCGACACTTCAGAGGTCGCAAAGTCCTGGTATACAAGATGAAGCCGAAAAAGAAAACCCGCAAAAAGCGGGGTCATCGCCAGGAAACCACCAGACTTTTGATTAACTCTATCAACCTCAATGGTGCGGTGCTTGCTTTTGAAGAAGCTGCTATTAGCCCCACGGCTGATGAACCTGTTGCCGAAACTGCGGCTGAAACTGCTGAAGCTGCTGCTGAATAATAGATAAAAGTAGATACACAAGAGGCAATTATGGCTCATAAGAAAGGAACAGGTAGTACTCGTAACGGTCGCGACTCTAATGCCCAACGGCTTGGTGTGAAGCGCTTTGGCGGTCAAGTTGTCATCGCTGGTAACATTCTCGTGCGTCAGCGCGGTACTAAATTTCACCCCGGAAATAATGTCGGTATTGGCAGCGATGACACGCTGTTTGCTTTAGTTGATGGTGTGGTAACGTTTGAAAGAAAGGGCAAAACCCGTAAGAAAGTCAGCGTTTACCCAGTAGCGACTGAAGTGGCTGAAGTCGCTGAAGTAGCTACAGCTAGCTAAGTTAATTAGTTAATAGTCAATAGTCAATAGTCCAGAGTCAAAAAACTCTGGACTTTTGATTTTTTATTTGTTTGGTAGGGTGCGTTACGGCTTCGGTGCGTTATGCTGTCGCTTTTCTTGTATGCCGGCTTGGCTTTACACACCTTACTAAAAAACTAGGAAAAAGTAAGTTTTCATTCAGGAATAAACTTGAGGGAGACGCCATTCATGCAGTAGCGTTTGCCAGTGGGTGCGGGTCCGTCGTCAAATACATGACCGAGATGTCCGCCACAACGGCTGCAATGCACTTCTATTCTGGTCATAAAAAATGACCTGTCTGTGGTTGTGGCGATCGCTCCTTTTATGGGATCGTTAAAACTGGGCCAACCTGTACCGCTGTCGAATTTGGTTTCTGATGTAAATAGCGGCGAACCGCATCCAGCACAGACAAAGGTACCTTTACCATATTGCTTGTCTAGTGGGCTGGTACCAGCTTGTTCGGTTCCATGTTTCCGCAATACGCGAAACTGGTCGGAGGTCAAAATTCTACGCCACTCTTCTTCGGTTTTGGTGATTTCAAATTCGCTATTTGATGTTGTCATAATTCCTGACCTCTAAGGTTAATATTGCAATGACTATAGTTCATGGTTGATGGTGAAGGGGCGCCCTTGGTAAGTCCGCCACTGCGGTCTTGGGGTCTCCCCAAGTTCCGCAAGTGGCGTTTTCCCGACCCAGGCGACTGGTTCCGCGCTACGCGGTAGCGAGGAACGAGCGTCACCCCTCTGGGGTTGATGGTTGATGGTTGATGGTTGATGGTGATGGAATGAGCGCTATTAACGATTGACAATTAACCATGAACAGCCACACCAAATAATATGGGTACTCACCCAGACATGATATAAATCTAAGTTTTTCCTTTTTCCAAGTATAAATTAATTAGATGAATACAATTTAACGTAACGGGCGCTGCCTACAATTACATTGTAACGCAAGTACATAAGCAATTACGGGCAATGTCCAACCAACAACGATGTTTGGTTTATTTATATTCATTTACTGAATATTTATTTGTGTAAATTTTCTTCTTTGGCTATATACACATAGAGAGAAATTTATGTAGAATATTTGCATCAAATCATTGATAATTACGTTATTTTTTCAAATTCAGCGATTTTTACCTTGATGTTATTATTCTCAATTCAATGTCAAATATTATTAAAAACAAATAAGAACTAATAAGTATTAAAATATACCACATTTTCTAAAAATTTGGCAACACCGATCATAAACTACGTTGACATCGCAGGATGAAAGTCTCTTTTATGTCACACAAAATACGGTGGTCGGGACTGGTAGACTTTCAGGGCAGTCGCCATGAATTTTGGTACACCACCAAGCACGAAAATAGTCCTTTCCCCTTGGACCCTTTCCCCTTTCCCTTTCCCCCTTTCCCCCCTCTAGAAACAAACCTTTATTGCTACAGTGAATAATGTGTGGGGTAATTTGAATTTCACTTAAACCAGTCTTTAACATCTACCAATTCGGGCTACTGCCACAACGCCGTGATTACAGGACTATTACAAAAACTCCGTGTAAATTTGGTAAAAGATAAGCTTCCCTTGAAGTTGCGAACAAAAGAAGACGCCCTTCGGACTTCTAAAAGAGATAGCAGCCCCAAAGGTTGGCTGCCAATGATTTTTCTTACTAGTGTGGGCGTAACCGCTGCCTTATTAGGAGTTCGCGAACTCAAATGGTTGCAGCCTTGGGAGTTAAGCGTCTATGACCAAATGATGCGATCGCGTCCTGTTGAAGCCCCGGACAAACGGATTTTGTTGGTGACGATTACAGAAGAGGATATTCAGCTCGAGAAATGGCCCCTCTCGGATGGCACTATTAATAAAGTTTTAGAGAAACTAGAGTCTTATCAACCGCGTGTTATTGGCTTAAATATTTTCCGAGATTTACCCACCGAACCGGGTACGTCAGACTTGACAAATCGTCTTCAACGTCAGAATAACATCATCGCCCTTTGTGCATTTAGCGATATGGGCAAGCCGGAAACCGCCCCACCGCGTACTGTGCCGATAGACAGGGTAGGCTTTAGCGATGTGATTTCAGACGAAAGCGATCGCTTTATTCGCCGTGCATTATTGTTTGCCCAATCCGATGATAAAAAATGTACAACTCAATACTCCTTTGCCAGCCGAATTGCACTTAATTACCTGGCACTTGAAAAACAGCCCATTCAACCGCAATTCAGCAGTAAAACTGATTTCCGACTGGGCAAAGCAGTCTTCCACGCCCTGACAGAAAATTCCGGTAGCTACGAAAATTTAGATGCACAAGGCTACCAAATATTACTGAATTACCGCGACCCCGATCGCCTTGCCGAAAAAGTCACCCTTCAACAAGTTCTCAACGGTCAAATTAATTCCAACTTAGTCAAAGACCGCCTTGTGATTATTGGCACCGTTGCCGAAACCTTTTCCCCTGGCTACTACACGCCCTACAGCGCTTCGCCACAGCAACCTGTGAGAATGCCCCCTGTGTTAATTCATGCACAGATAGCTAGTGAAATTATCAGTGCAGCGTTAGATGGACGACCCTTAATTTGGTATTTTCCCAACTGGGCGGAAGCTGTGTGGATGTGGGGTTGGTCGCTGGTGGGTGGAATTTTAGCATGGCAATTGCGATATCCCTTGCGCCTGGGTTTAGCTGGTGGTGTATCCCTTGGCGGTTTGGTGGGAATTTCTGATGTCATGTTTCTGCAAGCTGCATGGGTACCGGTGATTCCGCCAGCCTTGGCATTGGCAATTACTGGCGTGAGTGTTATGGCTTACACTGCCTACCAAACTCAGCAGAAAACGAAAGTAATTATACTGCAAGTTGAAAAACAACAAGAAGCGATCGCGCAGTTAAATTCGCTATTAAAACAAACTACAGCCATTTACGACAAACACGTTCACCAATCTCCTCAAATTCAAGCTGCACCGGAAAAAGCAACCGGCGACTTCCTTTTAGGCGGACGTTACCAAATCGTTAAAGTCCTCGGTTCGGGTGGATTTGGCTGTACTTATGTAGCAAGAGATACGCAAAGACCAGGTAATCCTACTTGTGTGGTCAAACAATTAATGCCAGCACGTCGGGATACAAAATTTTTGCAAGTTGCGAGAAGATTATTTCATACAGAAGCTGAAATTTTAGAAGTTTTGGGTCAACATCATCAAATTCCCGAATTGCTGGCATATTTTGAAGAAAACCAAGAATTCTATTTAGTTCAAGAGTATATTCAAGGACATACATTGAACGAAGAATTGCCACCGATGCGGGGAGTGCAAAACGAAGCCTTTGCGATCAACTTGCTCAAAGAAATTTTAGAAGTTTTAGCATTTGTTCACGAACATCGGGTAATTCATCGAGATATTAAACCGCACAATATTATTAGAAGTGTTAAAGATAATCGCTTAGTGTTGATTGACTTTGGTGCAGTTAAACAGATGCAACCACCGACTGCCGAACAAACAGAATTAGCCACAGTAGCCATTGGTACGCGGGGTTATGCACCACCAGAACAATTTGCCGGACATCCGCGTTTGTGCAGCGATATTTATGCCTTAGGGATGATTGGCATTCAGGCAGTAACCGGCATACCGCCCCATGACCTGCAACCAGATCCGGAAACAGGTAATGTCATGTGGCGTCAATGGGCACAAGTGAGTGAAGAATTGGCAGCGATTTTAGATAAAATGGTTTGCTATCACTTTAGCGATCGCTACCAATCAGCGATCGCAGCATTACAAGATGTAAAACGTCTAGCAGAAAAAGTCAAAAATCAAGAGTTAATAGTTAGTAGTCAGTAGTTATTAGTTGGTGGTTGGTGGTTGGTGGTTAATTACTTGCTAATAATCACCTTCCCTTTTCCCCCTTGTCTGGTTGTCCCCCCACACCCGTCGCCCACACCCGTCGCCCACACCCGTCGCCCCACACCTGTCGCCCCTGTCCCCCACACCCGTCGCCCTTGTTTTCTATGAATAACGGACAACCAACATCCATCGAAGGTATCTATGAGGTGTGCATTGGCGTTCCCGAGCCAATCTCTGCAATTCAGTATTGGGAGCAATTTGGCTACCGCATTGGTCAAGTGGGTGAATTAGCAGCATCAGCAGCCAAACAATTATATGGAGTGGATTCATTTTTGCGATCGATTCGCCTTTACCATGAAAATGTCGATCATGGTTTGATTCGTCTGATGGTTTGGCAAAACCCAACTTCACAAGGTTTGGGTATGGGGTCGATGAAAGTAAAGGGAAATCGTTGGGCAACGACCTTAACTGCCGATTTGTTAAACATCTTAAATCATGTTGAGGATGCAATAACAACGGGTTTGCCGATTAAACACACTCATCCTCACTGGGAAGTCATCTATCAAAAAGATAGGAAAAGCCGTCCTTTTGTAGAAACAGCAGTTGGGGTGCGAGAAATGCTGATGTTGCAACCCCTAACTCGACAAGTTATATTTCAACGCTTTGGCTACATAATGCCCCATTACGGACAAATTAACCCAAACGCCCCTTTAAAAACTAGCCAATTTACCCACATGGGAATGGTAATTCAGGATGATAGCAAAGAGCAGCTGAAGTTTTATGAGGAATTTTTAGGTTTGCTGCGCGTGCGCGATGATGTCGAAACTAGCTATGAATCATCTTTAGCAGGTCGAGAAATCTTTGACTTACAACCGGGCGAAAAATTTTTTGTTACCGCCTTTGATGACCCGCGTTCGTCAAAATCCGACCTGATGGCTGCACGTTCTGGCAGACTGTACATCATTCGCTTTCCAGATGCTATCAACTTAGAGTCGCGATTTGCAGCCGCCGAACCGGGTTGCATGGGAATGTCTTTGTATACCTATCGCGTCCGTGGAATTAACCAATATTGCGATCGCATTAAAGTAAGTCCCGTGCCAAAGTTCACAAATATCGTTTTCAATGAATTTGGCGAACAAAGTTTCTCCTTCGTTGCACCAGATGGCTATTTTTGGACTTTGTTAGAAAATTAAGTTTTGAAATATTAAATTAGCTAATGGCTAATAGCTAATAGCTAATAGCTAATAGTGTTGCAGGGTGGAATGGCGGCTAAAAAATCATATAGCGAGTTGCAAGTCATAATGGTACACCTTTGAACGTGAAAGCAATTCATGAATTGCTTCTATAAAGTAGTCTGTACCTCATCCATTTGAAACCCGCTATATATATTAATCAATAAATAAATAAATAAATAAATAAATATATATATATAGACATTAAAATTACTGCCTGCGGTAAATTCACCCTATAGGATAATTTATTCGGAATCGGCAGTAGAAAAATCCCCCATTCAGGTGAACCACTTAGGCGAAGTATTTAAACCTCAGCCAGCCTTAGTATTAATATATAAAACCAAAACATAAGTCCGATTTAGTAAAAATCATCATGGCAACTATTAGTAAAAGCTAATAGCAGCTGATGAGCAACTATTAAAACAAGCCATGAAGAGATATGGGAGTTAAAGGGATGTATATGCAAGAATTTGAGTCAATTGAATCTCAAAGCGTGAAAATTCGCAAAGCGCTTAAGGCTGATATCCCCGTGATGCAAAACGTGTTTCGCCGAGCTTTTCTGGTCTGTTATGGACGATTTGTGCCTTGGAAAGCCGTTCAACATTGGGTCGCTACAGATATGGGCGGTCAATTAGTCGCGAATGAGTGGGAAACCTTTACAGTTGCCGAAATAGCAGGGCAAATTGTGGGAATTTTGCAAGTTAAAGGCGATTTTGTCCATGAATTATGGGTTGATCCTGACTTCCAGCGCCGGGGTATTGGTGCTGAACTTCTCGCCCACGCCAAAACCTTAATTGCCAAAGCAGGTTATTTAGTCGCAAAGGTTTCGGTATTCGTTGAAAATGAGAATGCTGTTAAGTTCTATCTGTCTCAAGGCTGGAAGCCACAAAGCACAGAACCTGATGAATTAGTACCTGGAATTGTTTTAAATGTGATGACGCTGATTAAGAGGTCAACTATCGTAAATGCTGTTAAATAGCCTCAAGAAAAACCAGGTAATACTGATATCTTGCACCACTACCACCAAACCGGGTTTCTTGAGAATGATAAATCTTGAAACACTTGATATTGTGTTGATCAACCCGGTTTCTTTGGTGCATTCCGGTAAGTTTAGAAGTTACCCGATTATCGCAAATTCTGAAAAAATAGATATAGCGGTTCTCACTCGCGTCAAACACAGGGTATCGTAGGGAACATTGCTGTGCCCCTACCATGTATCGCGGTGTATTGCATTCTGCAGGAGAACCGCTATATTAGCACTCCCAACCATTCGCCAGCACCATCGGAACGCAGAATTTGCAGTCGGTCAAACACCGTGCTACCACGAGATACATCGTGTATCATTTCGGGACTGACACTTCTAGGACTTACGCAAAACATAACTACTGTAGCGATAATTCATGAATTATCAAAGGCTGAATTGAGGCAGTAGACTGAGTTGCGTAAGTCCTAACTTCCTAAAATTACAGCATTCTACGCCAAAAACATCACTAAAGGAATCGCAGAACAAGCCTCGCCAGCGCGGACTTGGGGGTTCAAAGCGTTGTACCGACTGGCGTCCAGACGCGAGCGTCTCTTGGGCGATAAAATGACTGACATTCTTGTCTAGTGGAATTTACGGAATTAATTTAAGTCAATCTCCGAGAATTTCCGCATAATCTCGCATGTGTTCTTGGTTGATTTGGTATATAAATTTATCTTAGTGATTCCCAAAGTTGAATGCGGCAGCGACGTTTTTAATTAATTGATTAAATAAATTAAGGAGCTAATTTGAATAAAGTAGAAAATTCTCGTTTGCTGTACGATCGCTTTCGTGTTGTCACAATAAATAATACAGATAAAAGCGATTTTCCGACTGCGTTCCAAACACAAAGAAACAGACGCACACGAATTTTATTAGTGTCGTGCCAATCAACCATTAAAGCTAAGAAATGTGGTTAAAGGCTATTTGTATTCCTCTGAAAACTTCGCAAAACTCCCCACACTTATAATTGGCGAGTGCTATGGGATTCTACCAACTGTTATAAATTAATTTCCAGGTTTTTCTAAATATTCATATCCGGCGTTTGGTCGGACTTAAACTATTAAATTTGGGTTGGAACCCAGCAAAATTTTGCAACCCAAGTAAACAACAGACTTCTTGCAGAAGAAGACGGGGACAGGTAAAAGAAAAAAGACGTTCATAACTCGAAATTTCTTTTTTTCTTTTACCCTGAACCCTTTCCCTAGAGAATTTTATTCATATCTTTATTTATATAGCAGTCCTAAATAATTCGCTTCTAAACGAGAAGCTGGGTAACTTCTGCGAAACCGGACTTCTGAGGCTTTCGATTCCAGAAGAAACCGGGTTTCTAAATTTAGGACTGCTATATAATCAATAGGTTTATCTTGAAAATATCGATTAACTATATCAATTCACTATAAAAATTAAGCTCAAATAAGCCCGCGGGCGGACTTTGTTTGTTTAGAATTATTCTTAAATCAGCAATTATACTTAATATCAATTCGCCCTGATTCGGGCTACAGATATCGTCTGAACGTAGGGGCGCAATATTTTGTGCCCTACAGATTGACATGTGTACCTATAAAATGGTGAATTGGGATGAATCAGCCGAAAGACATATTTCCTATAGAAATCTGCTCTGATATAAGTATAGAAAACGCTAAAAAAAGCAAGTTCCACAATCTGCCGAATTGGGGATTTTAAATGCAATTTTTCGCTTTTATATAGTGATTATTCGGCAATGCTTTGCAAAAAACAGATTCGCGCTTTTTTCAGCCAAATATTTATTTAGGAGTAATTATGAATAATTTATTGTTGCATCGAATCTCTAAGTTGCTGATTATAGCTGCAATTACACTGCTTGGAAGTGAATTGTCTGCTCAAGCACAAACTATCGATACAGAAAATTCCGCATCAATACCAATTCCTGGCACAATGTCAACCTCAGCAGATGCTTTAACTTCTCAAGCAATAAAGCCTGCTTCTAAAACCTCTGCTGCTAAATTGGCTCAAATAGATCAAACAACTCCTCAAACAGTTCCCCAAACAACTCCTCAAACAGTTCCCCAAACAACTCCTCAAACAGTTCCCGAAACAACTCCTCAAACAGTTCCCGAAACAAATCCTCAAACAAATCCTCAAACAAATCCTGAAACAAATATTGCTCCAGGTCGGGCTACCCGTGGCGGCTCTAGCTATATCGGAGTTGCTGGTAATATTGGTTTGGGTGGTGACTCAGCCCTCAGTGAAGGTGGCTTTGCAGTAATCAGCAAAATTGGACTGACACGTAGTATATCCGTGCGACCATCTATAGTAATTGAGGACGATCCAGTCATTCTAATTCCTCTCACTTATGACTTTAACTTGCGGGCTGCAGATGCTTTGGATACAACTCTTGCTGTAGCACCTTACGTAGGAGCGGGTGTAGCTATTGAAACTAGCGATGATGCAAGCGTTGGCTTTTTGCTGTCTGGTGGTGTAGATGTTCCTTTAAGTACTAACTTCACAGCAACAGCAGGCGTCAATGCGGCATTTCTAGACGAAACGGATGTCGGGCTTATGATTGGAGTTGGTTACAACTTCAGCGGTTTGTAGTGGTTTGTCACGCAAATATTGACGGGTGTAGGTAGGGAAAAGGGGAAAGGGAAAAGGGGAAAGTTTCAAAACCTACCCGCCAGCCGTCAGTATATGCGATCGCTCTTTTTTATGGCGATAATCCAATACAGTTGGTGATAAGCATCAATCCAGAAACCGGGTTTCTCTGGCGTTAACTGAACCGTATTGGGCGATAAGCTACCAACTTAAGGATGCAACTTAGGAATGATGCATTCTATTAGCTATAGCGAACATTATTGAAATAGTCGCCATAAAAGTCAAACTAGTTAAAGAGGTTTATTTTATGTTTATACCACCAGGCTTTACCCAGCGCTCTGTGATGACCAAGCTTGGAAGAATGGTTTACTATACTGCTGATGGGGCACCGTGGGATACTGAAGATGTTACTAAATTCGGTGATAAAAAATTAGTTTTTTTACACGCCTTTGGTGGTGGTTCTTCTGCCTATGAGTGGTCTAAAGTTTATCCAGCTTTTGCCGCCGATTACCAAATTTTAGCACCAGATTTAATTGGGTGGGGACGTTCCGACCATCCAGCCCACAAATATCAAATAGATGATTACATTCAAATCATCATTGAGTTTATAGAAAATACGTACTGTATTCCCGCTACTGTAATTGCATCTGGACTAACAGCCGCTTTCGCTATTCGCGCTGCGACTGTTCGCCCTGATTTATTTAAGTCTTTGATTTTAGTTACACCAGCAGGTTTGGCTGAATTTGGAGAAGATTACAGCCGTAGTTTATCTGCCCAAATTGTTAATATTCCCATTGTAGATCGCTTGCTTTACATGACTGGAGTTGCCACAAGTTTTGGCATTCGCAGTTATTTGGAACAACGTCAATTTGCCCGTGCAGAACGGGTTTATCCGGAAATCGTCGAGGCATATCTGCAATCTGCCCAGCAGTCTAATGCCGAATATGCCGCCCTTGCTTTTGTACGCGGGGATTTATCTTTTGATTTGTCTAAATATATTGTTCAACTTACCGTTCCGACTGCGATTATTTGGGGAAAACAATCACAATTCACTGGACCAGAAGTTGGTCGCCGTCTTGCCGATTTGAACCCGGAAGCAATTCGCATTTTTTACCATTTAGATGATGTCGGCTTTACTCCGCAATTGGAACTTCCTGGCGTTACTGTTGGGTTAATTCGCAAATTTTTGCCTTTGCTTGAGAAATTACCCGCGATCGCTAAATAGCTAACTATTAGTACAAATTTACTATAATGCTTTCATAAAAGGCGGTTTTTTCTATATCTTCACCCAAGTAGGACTTACGCAACTTCGACGCTAATTGCGCCAATTCAGCCTTTGATAATTCATGAATTATCGCTACAGTAGTTATGTTTTGCGTAAGTCCTGCCAAGTTAAGCATGGCTTGAATCTCCTCCTGGCTAAGATTTGGAAATTTATAGACTACAACGGTTTGGATAGTGGAGTTTTGAGATTCAATTCTCCAAACTTGGGACTCCACCAGCCTTTCTGCGTACTGAAATAAGCTACGTCTTGATGTTTCTTGTCATTGCGGGACTGGGGGTCAGAACACCGAAGCATTATTTTACTCTGTCCCTCTTTTGTATATCCGTATTCCTCCAGAGGTTTTTTGCATACTGGACAGGGATATGTCGTTGTTTTGACTGGAGGCTTTTGGGGATTTGCACCTTTGGCTGCTTTCGGACGAGGTTGTTCCCAAGTCTTGGTATATTCACTCCAAAACAGAACAATATCTTCACATCCGCTGACACATTTAAGAAAGAATTTCTTTTTGAGTTTATTGCTAGGAATTTTGGCTAGATGGTTGTTGCACTGAGGGCAACGAGTTCTAGATGTTTCAAATTTGCGTTCAATTCCAGCAGAAGCTTTAGTCTTATCCAATGATGAATTAGATGAATTAGATGAATTAACAGTTACAGTTACAGTTTTTGCCTTTGCTAAGGCTGGGGCAAAGTAATTCTGGTTCCAATTTGTCAGGTAGTGTTGCCACGGCTGTTTTCCGGAAGCGATCGCATCTAGGGCGTCTTCCATCTTGGCAGTAAATTCTGTTTCTAGTAAATCCGGTAACGCCTTCAACAAAAAAGCATCGACCTCCAAACCCAAGGCTGTTGGCTGTAGGTTTTCTTTGGTTAACTGGACATAATCCCGTTTTTTCAAAGTCGCAATTGTGGGAGAATAAGTACTCGGACGACCAATTCCTTTACGCTCCATCAGTTGTACTAATTTTGGTTCGCTGTAGCGGGGTGGGGGCTGGGTCTGTTTCTTCTCGTGACCGGCATTATCTAAAGTCAACATCTGCCCCTGTTGCAATTTTGGCAAAAGTGTGTCTTTACTTAAGTTTGACCAGTACCGGGCATAACCGAGAAATTCTACTACTTGCCCTCTAGCTTGCCAGAGAAGCGAACCAGATTGAGTAATTATTAAAGTTTTGCGAAGTTGGGCAGGACGACATTGAGAAGCGATCGCTCGTTTCCAAATCAAGACGTACAGGTTAAACTCATCTGCAGAAAGTTCCACTCGCAACCCAGTTGAAGGACGAAACACATCCGTCGGGCGAATCGCCTCATGGGCTGACTGAGCAGTTTTGTTACTGCGATGCCTAGCAGTTTGCTGGGGTATATTCTGGGGGTCATTTTGCGACAACCACTTACGGGCACTGGCACAGAACTCCGGACTCAGCATTACAGAGTCTGTCCGCATGTAAGTAATTAAACCCGCCTCATACAACTTTTGAGCTACCTGCATGGTCTTCTCAGGAGCAAATTTCAACCTCGAACCGGCGGCTTGCTGAAGACTAGAAGTGATAAAAGGTGGAGGTGGTTGGCGGTTGACGATTTTACCTTCAAATTTGACTATTTGGTGAGGGTAACGTTTCGCTTCTTCAACTAACTGTGTTGCTTCTGCTTGAGTTAAAACGCGAGTAGATTCTGGGGCTTCTTTATTATTTCCGGCAGCGTCATCATTGACTTCAACTTCCGGTTCTGGAGTTTCTGGGGAAGCATTCACCTTTCCTTTGTAGAAAGCATGGAACCCCTCAGTATAATCTACCCAAACACTCCAATAATCTTGGGGGACAAAAGATTGAATTTCCCTTTCTCGCTGGCAAATCAAATGTAGGGTAGCACTTTGGACTCGTCCAACACTCTTCGCCCCATTGTTAAGTGCCCAAACCAACGGGCTTCCTTTGTAACCAACTAGCTTATCGAGACAATCCCGGCACAATCCTGCACCGATCAAATTTAAATCGAGTTCTCTAGGATTAGCGATCGCAGCCTTAACGGCAGACTCTGTAATTTCAGTGTAAACTACTCGTTTCGGTTGCTTCAAACCCAAAGCTTCCTTGAGGTGCCAAGCGATCGTTTCCCCTTCCCGGTCTGGGTCAGTCGCCAAGACAACTTCCTTAACCTGCTTGAGGGCAGTTTTTAGCTGTTGAATCGTTTCCTTTGCCTGCTGGTCGCGGGGTACATAGCGACAGCGCACGCTACAGCCATCCATGATAAAGCCCAGGGAATCCTCACCTTCATCGCTGAGTTCTCGAATGTGACCGCAGCTAGCACGAACAATCCACTCCGCACCCAAGATTTGACTGAGCTTTTTGACTTTACCGGGGGATTCGACCACTAGAAGGCGTTTCGGCATGGCACCTTACCTTTTGATGCAACCTAATACTAGTACAACAAGGCAGAAGTAACAAGTCTGAGGGCAGAGGAGCCACTGAAGCGCCTTGGTTCCCCCGGTTGAAGCATGTGGCGTGGCAGAAGGGAAGGAATGTGTTTTTTTTGACTTGTTACTTGCTCTTTGCGAGTCAGGGGCTGATATCTTGCACGATTGTCAATAAGCACCCACGTCCGCCCACCAAATAAATTTCGGGCGAGGATTTTAATCTGCTGATATCTTGCACCAATATCAATAAGGTAGGCATTGCCCACCAACGAAAAAATAGGTCTTTGCGGCAATGGTGGGCGGTGCCCACCCTACAAAATATGCATGATTGCACCTTTACGCATAAACCACGAATTACCGAATACAAACTGATTATTTTAACTACACATAATTGATTTTTCAGTCCCATGACAGAGGACTTAGGCTATTAGACTGGGACTTATAGTCCCAGGCGAATGTAGTCGAACGCGGAAAATCTATAAATACTAAGTTATTTTATGTAACCTATTAATTGGCTATGTAACAGGTACTACAATTAGCGTGCAATTACTTGTGGTTTTCAATCAGCTTTTGAGATTCTTCTGAAATTTACGGTTCTTCATCCTTCAGCTTTAGAAGTTGTAAGCTAAAAGCAACAACAGATATGAGTTGTCCAAATCTCCATGCAGCAGTCCACAAGAGACAATTACCGGGATTTTCTACGGCAGCTTGTCACCTTAGCTGCAATCGTCGGTGCTTTTGTCGTCAATGTACTATCAAATATTTTCCCATTAAATGGACTGAGCATTGGCGAAATTTCCAACACTTTGTTCAAAAATGTCTTGATTATCCCTGCTAACTATGCCTTTGCGGTTTGGGGACTGATTTACATTGGGTTGTTTGCTTTCGGAATTTACCAAATTCTGCCAAACCAGAAACATGATTCTGATTTACGCAATACAGGATACCTTTTGGTAATTGCCTCTGTTGCACAAAGTATCTGGGTATACCTGTTTCTCTCGCGGTTATTTTGGCTTTCGGTAGTGGCAATGTTCTTGATTTTGCTGCCGCTAATTGTAATGTATTTGAGGTTAGGAATTGGGAAAAATCCTGTACCTAGAATTAAGAAATGGTGCGTTCACTTTCCCATCAGTATATATCTTTCGTGGATTAGCGTAGCGACCATTGTTAACGTAGCATCTGCCTTGTATTTCCAAAGTTGGAACGGTTGGGGAATTTCTGCCGAAGTATGGACTGTAATTATGTTGCTAATTGCAGCAGCAATTGCTACAGTCATAGCCGTTCAGCATCGAGATATAGCTTATACAGGCGTAACAGTTTGGGCATTAGTTGCGATCGCATTTAAACAATGGAACAATCCTTTATTAAGGAATTTGGCAATTGGTTTAGCTTTAGCGATCGCTCTTGTGGTTGTGATTCAAAACTCGCGTACCCCACATTCAATAAGTTAATCTGTCCCAAAAGTCAATAGCCTGAAATTAAAATTTACAATTCTCGGCGTAGGGTGGGTTATAGCTTCTGGAAGAGTAACCATAACGCACCATATATCAGGTTCGGTGCATTACTCTATCTCCCTTGTCTCCACACCCGTCCCCCTTGTCCCCCTTATCCCCTTATCCCCTTTACTCTTTGAGGGCGTATTTCTTTAATTCATCAAGAGAAACATATTCCAAAGCTTTTGCATGGGTTGCGGACAAATTGACAGGCGGCGCGACACCAGCATCAAGCGCTTCCTTCCAGCGAGACGCACACAAACACCAGCAGTCACCAGGCTTCAGTCCGGGGAAACCGTATTGTGGGAAAGGCGTACTCAAATCGTTTCCTTGGGCTTTAGTAAAAGCGAGAAACTCCTGAGTGACTTGGGCGCAAACCACATGAACACCTATATCCATTAGACCAGTATCGCATAGTCCGTTACGCAAAAAACCTGTCATCGGTGAAGTGCAGCAAACTTCAAGCCTTCCGCCTAGGACGTTTAATGCATCTGTCATAATTTTTTTGCCTAATACCAATTTTCTTTAACATTGCCACATATTAGAATCGTTATGCCTCCTTTTTAAGGCTTGTGATTACCAACATTTTCCACTCTTGTAGGTGAAATGGGCAAATCGAGTTGTTGTTTTTCAATCTAATGTACACACAACTTCACCGTGAAAATCTCTCTTTTCCATGCCCAATACTGAATACCCAATATCCAATACCCGACTTTTATTGATTTCTTGATTCTAAAGCTTTAACTTTCTCCAAGAGTGTAATTATTTGTTTTTGATGTTCTTTTAAGGCATTAACTAATAAACTGATTGTTACTTGTTGGTCTTTCACAGCTTTAGCTAACACCGCTGCAATATCTACAGGGCTGACTGATGTTTTATCAGAAGATGTAAGTAAATCGGGAACATCTTCTGAAATAAAACCAGCATGAAGTTTTTGGTCTGGACTGTCTTTGTAAGTAAATTTAACAGGTCGTATAACCTTTAACATTTGCGATACTTCTTGACTGGAAAGTTCGGTAATATTCTCCTTTAATTCTCTTGATGAATTTTGCAACAACTTGCCATTAACTCTCATATCGCCATCCACAAATAGCTTGGCATTGGTATCTGGAAAAGCGTTGCCGATGCTAACATTACCTCTGTTGGTGGCAATCATTTGAGTTTTCCCTGCGCTATCTAGCAAGCGCAGAATTGGCGGCTGATAGGTAAATGTTGTTCCATTAGAAGGTAAATCGGGGTCGAAAGCAGCGTTGACAGTTAAAGAGTTATCATCATCAATATCAGTGATGATTCTAGGTTGAGTCCCGACAGTAATGGTATCGCCGATATGCAATTCTTGTTGAAACTTAGTTTGAATTCCTGTTATTTTATTAGTGCGATCGCTTTTAATTTGTCCTGTTGCAAAGGTGGGTATTACACCTTTTATTTCGAGTTTGGCTTTCGGATCTAAAATTCCGATACCGACTTGACCATCATTTTTAACAGCAAATAAACTGCTATCGGGATTTTGTATTAAAAAAGAAGTTGTTGAACCATCTTTTGTTGCAGCTTTGATGTCGAGTAAAGCGTTTGGTTTAATTGTACCGATACCGACATTATCTTGAATTGCTAATGCGGCGGTTTGTCCAGCTTCGTTATAACCAATGCCAACTTTACCGTCGTTAATGACTAATTTTTGTTCTGGAGTAGCGATACCGATTCCGACTTTACCATTATCTCTAACAGCAAATAAACTGCTATCGGGATTTTGTATTAAAAAAGAGGTTGTTGAACCATCTTTTGTAGTAGTTTTGATGTCTAGTAAAGCGTTTGGTTTAATTGTACCGATACCGACATTATTTTGAATTGCTAATGCTGCAGTTTGGTCAGTTTGGTTATAGCCAATACCAACTTTTCCAGAGTTAATAACTAATTGTTGTTTGGGGTCAAATGTACCAATGCCAACATTATTTTGAATTGCTAATGCGGCGGTTTGTGCAGTTTCATTATAACCAATACCAACTTTTCCAGAGTTAATAACTAATTGTTGTTTGGGGTCAAATGTACCAATACCAACATTATTTTGAATTGCTAATGCGGCGGTTTGGTCAGCTTCGTTATAACCAATGCCAACTTTTCCAGTAGAATCAATAATTAATTGTTGGAAAGGCTTAGTTGTACCGATACCGACTTTACCAGGGACAAATTGACTATCAACCAGCTTGCGGGTGACGTAAAGATTAGCTTGGATTTCTAAGTCACCGGTCATGATATCGCCAGTTTTATCTAAAGCATTCTTTAGTGGTGGAAAAGAAGAGCGATAATCTTTAACTTCGGTAAATTTCTCATCTTGATATTTTACCAATGCTAGGGGACAATAGTGATGTTCAATTCCATGCGATCGCTCTTTTTCTCTTTCTCCTGATTTGTCGTAGTTCCAATCAATATCTTTTGTAACAGCGCGTGCCGGAATCAACCAATAATCACCAGTTTTATAAGTGGCATTTGCGTCTAATTTAAATTTGATATAAATTCCATTTTCTATTTCAAACCAATTAGCAGAAACAGGAATTTCGTCTTTGTCTGTATCATGCCAACCTCTAATTTTCAGGTTTTTATTTCCGGAAAATTGTGATTCTATCGGGTTGCCAACTACATCAAGCTGTGTATTCAATGCTTTCTGCAAGCGTAGTAACATCCCTGGTTCATTCTTTAATTCTTGTTCTTCATCAAGAATTTCTACCCATTGGTTGACTTTAAATGACTGCAAATCGTCTCGACCAATATTAACGATATTAATGCTATTTCCTTTAATATTGTCAATCGCACTCACAGTAGTGCCGTTGTTTCGCGACCATTTAAATTTTGCTGTATTAATATCACCAGGTGTATGAATTTCAACCCGATATAACTGATTTTCTGAACCCCGATAATTTTTTTTATTTGGGTTTACTAAATTCCCGTCCGGCGCAATACCGTCAGCAGTAGCAGCAGTAAGATAAGCTTTCTGGTCTTGATTTAAAGTACCTTCAGGAGGATATTTCCATTTTTTAATCCATTCTTCGATTTTGCCTTCAGATAAATCTTTAGGTATAGGCGTTAATTTTACCTGCCAAATTGTTTTGGTACGAGTAGCAGTGTCTAGTCCTTTAAGTGCGGGTTCAAGAATTTTTTGGTCTTCAATTGCAGTAATGTGACGTTCCCACACATCCAGATATGCTAAATAAGAATTATTATCTAACTTAGGTGGGTTGGGATAATCAGGTTGTGTTGTGTAAGTTGTAGGTTCTTCTAATTCGCAAAGAATGCCATTTACATAAATGTGACCGGCTGCGATGGTCAAGTCTTCCGCTTTGATATTAATTTCAAAACCACCACCAGTTTTAGCTGCACCACTGTCACCTATCAAATCTTGAGTTAAAGATTGATTGATATGATTTTGGATATCAACTTGTTCATTCCAGTCAGCATCTAATTGCAAGCGACCTTGTTGCATTCGCACGCCATTATAATGTTTTTCAGGTTTAAATGTAGACCGCGTAAAATCACCTTTCATAATTTCCTTCCTCAAGTTTCGTAAAAAATGCCTGCTTCGAGTCCAAAACGTAAATATTCTTTTAAACTTGCACGCAAGTTCGCCTCACGCTGCGGCTGTTTTAAATAGTCGAAAACTCCCATTTCCGAATTATCTTCAGCGCCTGTACGTATTTCTTTAGCACAAAATTGGCTAAGTTGGGCATAACCAGGTTCGCCATATTTTTCTGAAGTGAAAATCGGTTTGTAACTCGTCAGGATAAGAATTTTTTCATTGATATTTTCAAAGCCGTTATTAATTGGTAAGAAGTTTTTACCATTTTCTTTGGAACACAAAACACTACCAGTTGTTGTACCAGCAAAAATATATTGATTTTTGGGATTAATGGCTAATGTAGTAATAGTGGTAATGCTTAAACTTGTTGTAACTGATTCCCAACTTTTACCATTATCTTTGGAAATAAATATATTGCCCCCAATTGTACCTGCTAAAAGATAGTTGATAGTAAACTCGGTTTCAGAGGATAAATCTTCACTAAATGCGGCATCAACAATTAAGGTGGTATTAAGTAATTTGCGGTCAATGGAGATAACTTTTCGGGTTTCACCATTAACGGTAATAACACTACCTTCTGATAGTTCTTCATTGAAGAGTGTATCAGTACCTGTGACTTTTGTACCATCACTTTTAATAGTGCCTTTACCAGGTTTGGCGTATGTCGCCAACACTGTAATATCCGTATCGGTCAAACCAACTTTTAACTGCTTCCATGTTTGGAAATTATTACGCGATCGCCAAACGCCGTCGCCAGTCCCAACAAAAATTTGTCCGTTATTGGGATTAATTGCTAAAGCGGTGATATTACGATTTGGCAAGTTACGATTTACTGAATTCCAGCTGAAGCCGTTATTATTGGAACGAAAAATTCCATCAGATGTCCCGGCAAAAATCTCGCCTTCATTGGTGACAAGTAATGCTGTCACCTGGCGATTTTTTAAGCCGATATTAACTGGCTTCCAACTGTTGCCATTATCCTGAGAACAAAATACACCGCTATTAGTTCCCGCCAAAAGATAGTGACTTTTAAAAGTTGTCTTTGCAGGTAAATTAGTGTTAAATGGCGCATTGATTTTAATCACAGTATCATCAATAATTTCCGTGACAGTTCTTGCCTCGCCTGCGACAATGATAATGCTATCTTTTGTTAGTTCTTTTTTAAACGCTGTACCGTTACCCGTTACAGTTACGCCATCACTGGTAATTGTACCTGTCCCCAATTTTTCATAAGTAACAAAGTCAGTAACATCTGTAGAAACAAGGGGAATAAAATCTGTATTTTCAGGATTTTTGGAGATATTATTGCTTTGCTTCCAGTTTTCGCCATTATCTGTGGAACGAAAAATTCCGCCTTCAGTGGTGCCAGCAAAAAGGTAGTTTATACTAAAGGTTTTAGCCTCGGTTAAGTTATCACTAAAAGCGGTATCAATGGTGAGGATAGTATCAGATTCTATAGCTGTTACTATTCTGGTTATATCTCCCACGGTGATAGAATCATTTATTTTTAATTCTTTGGTAAAAATGGTAGCATTACCATTTACTCTAGTCCCATCGCTGGTAACATTTCCTGTTCCAAGTTTGGCATAGGTAACAAGTGCGGTGATATTTTGATTAGTTAAGTTATTGTTAACTAACATCCAAAAATCATCGTTAGTATAACGATATACACCATTGCCAGCGCTACCTGCAAACATCTTTCCAGTATTGGTATTGATAGCTATTGCACTGATTTGTTGTGGCAAATTCGAGATTTTTTCTAAAGCTTTATCTGGTTGGCAAAAATAGCGACGCGGTGTCTTAGAACCATATTGTAAATAAGAAAATCGCACGCAACCATCTTGTCGCCGCAACACAGTTACTTTCTCATCAAAAATGCTGTTGCTAGCTTCTAAAATCTTGACAGTAGTTCTACCGTAAACCGTTGTTCTATTTATATCAACCCTGCTTCCAGGAGATGCGATCGCTGCTTGATTGCCTCTGGACAAACCTTTATCTATAATACTGTCTGTAATTGTCAGTTTTGGCACGGTATCAGCTAGTTTGATAGTTCCGCAGATACTGCTGTCAATGATGATATCTAATTTAGTATTGTCTTTATCCAGAAACCCGGCTTCTTCAATAAATCGAGTTTCTAATTCTTCAAACAAATTAGTTTCTGATGGTAATTCTGGACATTGCCATTGATTAGTCACATCTTTTAAAAAAGAAAAGATATGAGTAACTTGTTGAAAAGCTAATTGAAACAGCTTGGTTAGATTTTTTTGGTAATTAGAATTATCAACATATATACCTAATTTTAAAATCTTCTGAATTAAGCTGAGAAAATACATCACCACTGCAAACAAAGAAAAGACATTATCCTCCTCTTCTTCTGTTTCAATTTCCCGTTTCGCCTGTTCCACCGTCAGTCCTCCATTCTGCGGAACCAAGGTACAATGAGCAATGTGTAATTTTTTCAGATTTCCTGACAATACAGTTACCTTGCCTTCCACAAGCAGACCATTCAAGGTAAATTCGCCAGGTTGCGTGTTATTTTTAGCAGTTCCCTGTATTGCTAAATTACCTCGCAAATGGGGACGATGTTCATTAGCCGCGATAATTTGTAACTTTTTATCAGCGGGAATTTTGACAGTGAAATTACCCTGATAAGTATGATTATCTTTTAACTTAATTATTCCCATCTCCACATCTAAAACAACATCAATTTTGCCTTTGGGAGTAATGTATAAAATCCAATTTTGAGCTTCATTAGCATTAATAGAAAGCGGATAAATTCCTTCTTTTAGTTCAATTAGCTTTGCTTTACTATTTACCGCCTTACCAGACGTTATTTTTACTTGGGGTGTGCTGGAATTAAGTACAGTGGCTTCCAAGCCATTGATAATTCCTGGCTGAAACTTCGAGGAAATATTGTTATCAAATTCCCGAACTCTTCCTAGAGAGTCGGTAGTTATCCTTGCTAGAGGAGTGGAGGAGGACGGGTGTGGAGACAAGGAAGCAGGGAGAGTGGAGGAGGGGATAATTTGAATTTCCCATCTTGGTTCTTCTGATGCGGCTTGATAAGAAATTGCCAATATTACAGTTTGGCTTCGGTAATTTCTCAGATTCACCCGATAGTTAATTCCCAGATGGATGCGTTCTCCTTCACTATCTACAGCAGTGCCAGATGATACAATCACGTCACTTTCTCCAAGTTTGGCAATGACGTTAAGACCATTGACAATACCAGGTTGAAATTTAGGGCGAAGGTTAGTATCTGACAAATCAAGCACACTTATTTCACCGTCAGTATTGATACTTAAGCACTGTAATTGAATATAAATCTGTTCTTGGCAATATTCCCAAATTTGTACATTTTTATTCCACTTTTGCACCGCAGCATGCAGAGAAGAGGAGGGGGAGAGGGGGAGAGGGGGGGAGGGGGAGAGGGGGGGATGGGGAGATGGGGGGCTAGGGGTCTCCACGAAGGAGCCAGCCGCCCTAGCGACCGCGACTTGGGCGGACTGGCGTTGGGGTTGGGGGGAGATGGGGGGCAAGGAGTCCCCACGGAGTGGGGTTGGGGGGAAATGGGGAGAAAGAGAATTCTGCAAAGTCCTCCTTATCTCCACACCCGTCGCCCTTGTCCCCACACCCGTCGCCCCCCTCTCCCCCTCCTCTTCCACGTCCCATTTAATTCGGCTGATAGACCGGGGTGTAATACTTGCAATAGACTCGCTGCGGTCATAGGGTCCGCCGCCGATGTCGCCACTGAAACCGTAGGAATAACTAACTTCTACTGATTCCGGTAATGGTTCGGTGAGAAATGCTAGCCGTCCGTTTTCAGGATCTACTACAACTTGATAAGCCTTGCCATTTTGCTGATTATTAGCAGGAATTTCCCATTTATCAAGGTTGCCAAATAAAATTTGTTCTGGCGAAATCGGTTTGAGTTGACGATTTCTAAATACTTGCAAAACCGGATTTAACTTTAAATAATCGCTGTTTAAAGCTTCCCGGCGCAAGGGTGCTGGTACATTGATTTCGTCAGCGAGGCTAGTAATTTCTGTTTCTGTTTGCGGTTGGTTAAATAGAGGAATATCATCACCCAAAGGGTTAAATGTATAGCAACGTCCTTGAGTTTTGGGATCTGCGCTTTTGAATAAACGTGCGGTTCCCCGTTCAATGGGATAGCTTTTCAATCGCCAAACAAATATTCCAATATTAGGAACATTGTACCTACCACTTTGGTTGCTAACATTACGCACTTCCACCGTATATGCCGCAGCTTGTTCAAAAGGTGTTCCCAAACGTTCGGCTTGGGTTGATTGACGCAAATCTACAAAGCCGTTTGTGGGTCGCAGGTGATTTAAATTTTGGGTTGTACTGAGAAGTTTAAAGAACTCCACAACACGCGATCGCCATCCGGTGATATCTACAACGAGTTGTTCTAGAACGGGTGCTGTGCCTTTGCGGGCGCGATATGCCAAGGTATTGGCTATATAGGCGCGTCGTTCTTGTCCGTAAGTGCGCGATTGTTCAGCGTATAAATTAACTGCAAGTAAATCGCCGATGTAAGGTACTACCCACTCATCGCAAGTTTCTATAAACCAGTTTTCGTATAAGTTGTCTATATCAGATTCAATAATTTGCAGTTCATTTTCGATGATATTCAATAAAGCGCGTAAAGTACTGCCTTGAAATTCATCTTTTATGCGGTAAATTGCGGGTAATAAGTTATATAAACGTTCTTTGTTCATAGTAGGTAGTGGTTAGTAGGTAGTGGTTAGTAGGTAGTGGTTAGTAGGTAGTGGTTAGTAGGTAGTGGTTAGTAGGTAGTGGTTAGTAGTTATTTAATTAGCTTAAAGGCAAAATTTATTAATTCAAACCTCAAAACTCATAACTCCTAACTCCTAACTCCTACTTCAAGCCTCTCGATTTAGCAGACTAATACCGTTGACATTAAGCAATAACAACTCGGCGGGTAAAATTTTATTTTGCTGTTCGTCTAAACGTGCTGTTGCTGCTGGTAAAGATTGTTGTAAAGTCTTAGCAAAACCAAAAAGATACAGCGCATCCAAATCTACTGCAACCACACCTTCTATACTTTGAATAGCAGCGATCGCTTCTGATGCTGTGACGGGTTGACCAAAATCTCGGTTTTCAAAAGCAAATCTTTGTTGCAATGCTGTGCGGACTTTCGCCAGCACTGGTTTAACCTCACGTCGAGGATCTACGAGAATTTTGGCTTCTAAGTTGAATAACAAGAGTTTGTAAGAATCCACCTGTACAATCACTTGCACTGGATCTCTTGCTGCATCTATTGCTTTGACTAAACTGTTGTATAAGTTGGAGTCTGTTGACACTGCATCGCCACCAACGGCGGCGACGGTGATATGTACTATCTGGTTTATCCCGTTCAAAATAACTTCGGCTTTGGCTTTACCGATACCAGCAAAAGCACGGGCGAAATCTTCAAAATCTTGTAGCGAAATTATGCGGTCTAAAGTGCGTACTGTTAAAGGTGCGCTGCCACGTGCTTTAGATAACTGTTCGCGTCCGGCTGCACCGGTGGCTGGTACGGGATTTGTAACTTCTACAATGCCTAATGGTCGGGTTTTTAGCAAACTCAAGCTGTCTTTCCCCAAGTTTCCTGATAAGCCGATACCGCTACGATAACGTGCAAAAACATTTTCTTGACCGCTTGGTAAACGTGCGCCGCTTTTTCCATCACCAAAAGTAATTGTGGTTGTGCCATCGTCATCGATGCGGGTAATGTAGCTTTGGTCAAGGTTTTTCAATCCATATAATGATGGAACTTCTTGCCAGCGCACACCATCCACAAATATTTCTAAAGTAGTTTTGGAACCGCTTGGTGTGGGTGCAGCAATATAAGTAAGTGGCGGTTTTTTGATAGCAAAACGCTGATTTGTTAATGTTCCGTTACCGCTACCCAATACTTCTTCAATTGTCTCGCCATGTGTGGCGGCGGCGACGTTGGCGTAAATAATTGTAGTGGCGGGGTCATAACTATTTTTTAATGGTTCGGTGAATGTTAAAACTGGTAGTTGTTGGTCATCTGGTGGAGTTTTGATATAACAAACTTCACTCACCATTTCGTCATCTTTTGTTGCGGGTTGCAATGTAATGTCCTGTGGCGAAAAAATTTCTACAAAGCCTTCTACGCCATCTATGTCACGCAAATTCCACCTTTGAAATCCCAGATTATCGGTTGGTGGTGACATCACTTGCAGTATATCACCGAGTTTCAACTCAACGGTGGAGAAGCCATCAGCAGCGAATAACAGACCAATACCGCCAGCATAAATAGTATTGTCATAAAGAGCGATCGCTTTTACGTCAATATTCTTTAAGCCTGTATTTATCGGTGTCCAATTTCCGCTGTTGTTTGCATGGAAAACACCGCCGCTAGCTGTACCTGCAAAAATATCACCATTACTAGATACTGCAAGGCTGCGAATATTCATATTCGTAAGTTTGTGATTAAATTGTTCCCATGTCTTACCATTGTCTGGGGAACGCAAAACGCCACTGTCAGACGTACCTACATATAATATTTGTTGATTTTGAGAAAATGCTATAGAAGTAACATTTGTATCTTTTAAAATTTCTTCCCAACTGCTACCATTATTTTTAGAAAGATATAAACTGCTAGATGTTCCAGCAAAAATCTCTCCGCTGTCATTAATTGCCAATGCCTGAATATCTGAATTAATTAATGCAGTTTGGGTCAAATTATCGCTACCATCAATTACAAAAAAGACACCGCCTTTTTGCATCCCAACAAAAACAGTACCGTTCGTTTTATTTGCAGCCAGTGCTTGCACATTGGGATTTTTTAAGACGGTAGTAATTGGCTGCCATTTTTTATCTGCTGTTGCAATTTCGACGCGGAAAACACCATCACTCGTCCCCGCATAAACTTGTCCTTTGGTAGTAAGAATTAAAGCTTGAATATCTTTATTTTTTAAACCTTCATTAATGGCTTCCCAACTATTACCATTGTTGATTGACAGAAAAACACCACCTTCAGTCCCAGCAAGTAATATACCATCATTACTGATAACAAGTGACCTCACAGTGGTATTCGTCAAGCTATTATTGCTTCGTTTCCACTGTTGGGCATTATTTTGAAAGCTGAAAACACCGCCAATATTATTAAATTTGATACGGATTCTTTTTCCGCTAACAATTACAGTTTTTTCTGGCAACAAACCAGCCACATATTCGCTAAGATAAATCTCATTTACCCTTATGGGGTCGTTAAATATATTTTGCTGTTGCAGTTGAACCGTCAGATTTTCCCGCGCCAAAGTCAACGCCTGACTTTCTGCCAAAACAATCGTATTTCGCAGCCCAAAAATGCTGGAATTTACCGCATTACTAACTTCAATACGCGAAACTTTAATATCTAAAGCAAAATCCCGACGCTGGACGCTGGTATTATTCTCAACTTTACAAGGTTGAGCATTTTTACCATCTTCTGTCATCAACACTATCCAACTATCTGGCAGAATTTTTGGATAAACATTATTTAAATCAATTTCCTGATTTTGATTAGCCTGCTTTGGTTTAATTTGAAAATCACGCCATTCCTTTTGTTCATCTTCAGCAAAGCCAGTAAATGCAAAACCAGAAAATGCATAATCTATATTAAAGCTAATAGAATTATAACCAGAAACTAAATTCAAAGGTTCATTAAGTGTCAATCTGTTATCAACAATGTTTGTGACAATTCTGATTTGATTGCTAACATTGATGATGTCGCCGACTTTCAGCAATTTCGTAAATGTTTGACTTGCTGTAATTTTGCTTCTATCAGAGGAAAGAGTACCTGTAGCTGATTTGGTATAGGCAACAATTGAATTTACATTTAAATTCGCCAATCCGTTATTAACCTTTTGCCACTTATTGCCATCATTGATAGAGATAAAAACACCATTTTTTGTGCCAGCAAATATATAATTATTCTCCAGATTTAATGTCAAATAATTAATAATTTGATTTGTTGTGTCAGTCAAAGTTTCCCATTTATCACCATCATCTTTAGAAAGGAAAATGCCATATTTAGTTCCAGCAAAGATGTAGCGCGTTCCACTGCTGTTATATGTGATTAACGAATTGACAATTTTGCTTTCAATGACTGTACTTGGAAATGGTTTGAGCTTCCAAGACTCTCCGTTGTCTAAAGAAACATACACTCCATCATCAGTCCCAGCAAATAGGTAGCGTTTGTCCAGACTTTTATAAGTAATTAGTGAATTTATAGCTTTATTTGGTAAATTTTTTTCTGCCCAATTTTTACCTTGGTCTTCACTGCGATAAATATTATCATCAGTTCCAGCGAAGATGTAATTTGCACTAGAAAAGAAGTTTGTACCGCTTGCTAAAGAATTGCTAAAAGCAGAATCGACTGTAACGTTAGTAATAACGCTATGAGGATTGGCAGTGACTATGGTTTTTGTTATAGTCTCGTTAACTACTGTTGTAGTCTCCCCAACGGTTGTTGTTATAGTCACAGTGACAGTGATGTTGTGGCGTAATTTTATATTTCGGAGAAAGTTTTCAATTTGCGATAAATTATTTTCATTAACTCTGCTAATACTAATTATTGCTGTTGTCTCACCAGTCTTGCGAATAGTCCCAATACCCGGAAGCGATGAAAGCTGATATTTGACATTTTGGAAATCACCCCTAAAGGCAGAATCGAAAGTTATTTCCTTAGTAAAGCTATAATTTATAACTTTTTGGATTGTTTTTTTCTGCTCATTAACGATGATGATATCACCGATTCTCGGCTTTCTGGAAGATTCTGTTATTTTCAGAGAAACTGTAGTACCAGAACCTTCTATAGTACCTGCCAATTTATTACTAGTATAACTCAGCAACGAGCGAACAACTGTGTTAGGTAAAGCCGTATTAATAGCTGTAACCTTATTATTGATATCCGTTTCTACACTCACAGTTCCTAAATGAATGGGAGTCCAACTTTCACCATTATCTTTAGAACTAAATACACCACCAATAGCCCCCGCTAAAATATATTCACGCTCATCAATATAGAGAGTTTGAATATTTAAACTTGATAAGCCAGTATTAATAGATTTCCAACTATAACCATCATCTGTAGAACAAAAAATTCCCGCGCCTGCTGTACCAACAAATATGTAATCATTACTTGGATTCACCGCAAAACAACGAATATCTATTATTGGTAAACCCGTGTTGCTGCTTGTCCAACTATTACCATTATTACCAGTGCGATAAATTCCACCTTTAATTGTGCCTTGATAATCTCGCTTAATTTCATTTGGCATATCTTGCCATTTAGACGCATTGTATCCAAATAACGCTCCCCGTTGACGAAAAGCGAAAATTTTCGGGTTGCGAATTATTTGCGAGATTTTTGTTGGTAACTGCTGTTCCCAAGTAATTTTGGTATAACCTGCTTGGGTAATTGTCTCCACCGTCGCCAAAGTTAGGAAATACCAAACATCTTTTTCGGGTAGATCATCAATTAATAAAATCCGATCGCCTGCTTGTAATTGAGTATTTATACCTTGTAAATATAATTGCTGAGTATTGCGATTAATTTCCTGCGGCTTCGTTGGTCGCGGTTTTAACTCATTCCACTCCACACGCGCCAGAATTTGTCCGCTTGTTTCAAAGGTTTGGGGCAGTTCATCCCCCCCAGGAATACTGACTATTTGCGTACCTTTTGGTACAGTTGCAAAACCCTGACTACCGGGAGCATTATCTACAGTAAAGGCGAGGAAAGTACTGGCGGCGACACCGGGGTTAAGTTCGTAACCGATAGCCCGTGCGAGTTCCAAAATAGAACGCTGTTCGGTCGCAGTCTTGATAAAACCTTCATTAGCAATTCGTTCTTGATAAAAAGTTAACACATCAGCGACAATAGCCCAAGCATCAATAAGCGCGATCGCTGGATCGTCAACAGCCCGAGTGGTAAGTCTAGAAAGGGGATAAACTCTCGCCGGTTCGTCAGGATTTCTGAGTTGACTGGGTAGACGAGTCAGCATCCTGCGGCGAAAACTAGCCCAGTCACCGATACGATAAGCCAGTGCTGGTAAACCGGGGCGATTGTTGATTTTTGGTTCTTCGTTCATAGTGAGGTGGGGGAGAGGGGGAGAGGGGGGAGGGGGAAGGGGCGACGGGTGTGGGGAGACGGGTGTGGGGGATAAGAAAACTAATGACTAATGACTTTTCACTCAAAACTCTTAATTCAAAACTCTTAATTCCGCGCCTGGGCGCCTCCTAACTTTTCATAGTCCTTCTTTCATTTCAAAGGAAATTTTGCCGTTGCGGGGTGCGTTGGGGTCGTTATCTAAAACGGCGATTTCTAATCGTTCAAAGCTAATTTGACCTGTTTGCAATTCGTCGCCCTGAGGTTGTCCCAAACGCTGGAAACGCTTGGCTTCTACCGCCACTACTCCAGCAACTTGCATCGCAGTGGCGATTATTTGACTTAAATACACTGGTTGACCAAAGGTGAAGTTATCTGGATGAAAGAAACCCAATTTACCATCAATTAAAACAGAATTGCTAAAAATAGCCAGCAATTCTTTTTTAACATCGCTGCGAAAATAATCAACCGCCACATTCACGGTTAAAGCTATATCTAAAGGTATGAAAATTGGCGCTTCGATTTTAATATCAACTCCTGCTAATCGAAAGCGTTCTAAAAAAGTGCTTAATTTTTCTTTGAATTCATCATCAACTGCTAAACCGCCTTCCCGGTCTACAGTAATAAATATCGTGTACCAACTACCCGTCCAACGCCTTGTAGCTACAGCTTTGCGAACACCTGAAAACTGTTGCGCGATCGCTGCATAATCTCCTTCAGTTACAGCCCGCTTTTGAGTCCGAAACGCTTGCGGTGCATACAGTCGCACTTGTTCGATCGGTTCGGGATCTACACCGCCCTTTGCTGGTAAAGGATTGCGTACCTTAACAATCAAGTCTTGCAAATCTGGTTGAATATGAGCGATCGCTTCTGCACCAACATTACCCAAACTACCGTTACCTATTCTGTAAGTGGCTTTAAACTGAATTCCTGCTTCTGGTCTTTTACCCAACACACTATCCCCAAACCGCAAATAAGCGCGTCCATCATCTTGGGTCTCAACAACAAACTCACGCGCAAAACTATCACTGTTAAGTAAATCGAGTTGCGGACGCCAATACGCACCCGAATCGTCTTGCTGTTGCAACCATATTTGCGGTTGGACATCTCGGATATCCCAACTCAACGCCTGACTTGCTGGTGCTGTGGGGTCAAAAGTATATTGACGACCTTGTAGCCCAGAAGCAAGACCTTTGGCGTAAAGTTCGCGAACATTCAAACGCACATATCCTTGTTGAGTCAACGGTCCTTGTTGCAACCTCGGTCGATAGCGATCGCCTTCTTGTACTTCCGAAAGTATTTCTTCCACAGTGCAACCACAATCCACCAAAACCACATTACCCCGCGCCACACTCACATTAGCTTTCAACTCATCATCAACAATCGTGCAAATCCACAAAGTAAAAGGTAAAGCATCCTCCTGCGCCCATTGAATTTCCACCATATCCCGATTCAACAACGGGTCTTTAGCACCTCTAACCTCAGTTAAACGCACAGCATGGCGATGTCCCGGATCTGCATCATATCGATTACCCGTGTCCGGTCCCTTGACTTCTTCAAAAATCAACACATCACCAACTTTAAGAGAATCCCGCAGCGTACCATCACTGTCTACCAATGTAGCTTTAGTTACACCCTTCGACAAGCAATAAGCTAAAAAATCCTCATCATTGCCCCAAGTGTAGAAATGAATTTCATTATGAGCCTTGTATAAAGTGATATCATGCATCGTTTCAAACACCTGCACGCCCCGCTGTAACAAAGTTTCCCAGTCCTCCAGACGAAGCCCATCAGCCTTAGTGAAAAATCGAGTTCCGGGGCGATTTTCAGAAGCGCCAGACAGCATTTTTTTATCGGACTTGGTATTATTAACTTCCAGTGTAATCCAAGTACGGGCATTACAACCATCATGCATAGGATAATCCAGCAAACGGGCATGACGGCGAATTGATACACGCTGGCGTGCCGTACTGAGATAAGCTTCAGTCGCCACAGCATCTTGATAATAACTTAAGCGATCGCCTGCATAAGCCAATAATTCCACCAACATCACGCCGAGATCGGAAGGATTGCGCTCCCGCCAATCTGGCATAGTAATAGTTAAGCGATCGAGCATCAACTGGCGGAAACTAGCGTAATCTTTAGCTAGATAGTCAATAACTGGTGGAGTTGTCGGCTTTTCTTGTGGGGTTTGGCAGTCAGACTTGCAATCAAACTCACTTCCTTCATCGACTTGGAAAGAAAACTCCACTTGTGAAAGTTGCGGATCGAAACCATCGGGAGGTTGAGAGCGAACCTCTAAATTTACCAGACGTAAAATATAATTAGATGCACCAGAAATACCAGCCCTGATAATGTCGCCTGGGTCACTTACCTTGAGCGTGAGGATATTACCAAAAGAAGTAACAGACTCCACAGACAAACTTTGAAGTAGCGCCCCGCCTTGGATAACAACATTTTCCTTACTCAAATAATTTTTTGGCTGTGGCGGAACAGCATCATCCTCTCCCGGCAGATTGTGTATAAAATGTACGCTAAGAGTTCTCTGGTCTTTTGAAACCTCCAGAAAATCAATACCATTAACAATAGGCTTGCCATCAGCCCCTTTCGTATTGCGGACTTTCTCCCGTCGTTGTTCACTTCCGGGTTGACTGGTAATGTTGCGATATTGAGTAGCCATATTTTTAAAGTACTGAGTGGGGAGATGGGGAGAGGGGGAGATGGGGAAAGGGGGAGAGGGGGAGAGGGGGAGAGGGGGAGATGGGGAGATGGGGAGATGGGGAGATGGGGAGACAACTAACTACTAACTACTAACTACTAACTCCTAACTCCTAACTCCTAACTCCTAACTCCTAACTGCTAACTACTAACTCCTAACTCCTAACTCCTAACTATCTTAAAAAAACTCCTATTTGGCGTTGTTGGGTGCGTCGAACCACATATTGAATAGTGACTTGTAAAGTTGCTTCTTCTGTAACAATTTGTACCACCTCCACTTGAATAACATCACCCAGCCATTGTTGTAGCGCACCTTTAACAATAAACTCCGTAGCGGCTGCTAGTTCAAAACTATTGGGAGAGAAAACCAACTGTTGCAAATTGCTACCAAAATCTGGGCGATTAACTCTTTCACCAGGAAGGGTAAACAAAACTTGCTCAATCATCTGCTGAATATGTTGGTTATCAGTAGCATCAGCAATTCGTCCCCGTCCATCAATACGAAAAGGATAAGCAATTTCCATAGTCACATTCCTTATTATAAAAAAGACACCTAGCAGAGGAGCCACTGCGTTGGGCGGGGATACCGACTTGAAGCATGTGGCGTGGCAGAAGGCAGAAAAGAAGGTAAGGGTGAAAGAAAAACTTCAGTAGAAAATGCAAATTGTAGGTTGGGTGCAGCGATGCGGAACCCAACATCTTTGGTTTGTTGGGTTTCACTCCGTTTCGCCCAACCTACTTTTATCTTTTACCTTTTACTAAAATCCTTTCATCCAAAATCTAAAATCCTTTCATCCGATTACATTCCTTTAACCCTCGGTTGAGCTAAAACAACAGTTAACGGCGTACCAGTGGGAACGCAAATTGCCTTACTATCCTGCAAAAGTACCGGCATTCCCATCACCTTGACTCGCAAAGCAGCCAACACCCACACACCAGTAATGCACGGTCCGATATTGACTGGAGGAGGCGGATTTGCACAACCAGCAATCACATAAGGTGGCGGTTGTGTCACCACAGGTAAACCCATCACCCGCACGCGAGGATTGGGAACAGTCGGTTTTGCTTGCCCACCATGAGCGCAAATTACCGTACTACCAACATTAAGTAAAAAACCAGGCATTAAACTACTCCACATTTAATTTGCATAAATCAATTTATTCATTTGGAATTTGGAATTTGGAATTTGGAATTTGGAATTGTTTAAATTACCTCCAAAGCACCATTATTGACATTGACACTAATCGGTGAAAGTTTGACATTTGCCGCCGCATTGCTTAACTCAATCGATGCAGGCGTAATTTTCACAGTCGCAGCAGTCGCGCCGAGTTCAATACCAGAAGCGCTTAACTTCGCGCTTGACGGAGAACTATTTAACTCAATTCCCGATGCTGTACTTAACTTCATAGTTGCCGGAGAACAAGTTAATTCAATACTGTTTTGTGTCAGTTTGGCTTCAATTGCACCTTCTTTAATCAGAATATTATCTTGGCTGATTGTGACAGTTGAAGACTCACGATTTTTGAGTTCAATTACATCTGCTTTTAACTTGACAGTTGTCTCATTATTATTATTAATTTCAATACCGTCAGCATTAAAAACCATTTTGAGAGGTCTTTCAACTACAGGATTTTGAACTTCAATTGTCAAACCTTTATTATCACCAAGATTGCTGAAAGTAAAAGTAATTCCTTTAACTCTAAAAACCTGAACCTTTTCCGGTTCTGCCACTTTTGCATTTTGGGGCAATTCATCTTCACCCCAAAAACAACCGCTCCAAATAGGATAATCGGGATCGCCTTCCTCAAATTCAACCCAGACATTAGCGTCTATTGGTGGGATAGCAAAAAAGCCGATATCGACACCAGCATAAGGCGTGCAAGGCATAGCCCAACTTTGGCGTTCTGCTCCAAAGATAGCGGGAACTTGAACCTGAATTCGACCTAAATGTAGGGGGTCTTGATTAGCAGTAACTTTGCCGCGATATTTACCGAAAAATTGTGGCATAACCTGTGCCCAGAGGGGGAGATGGGGAGATGGGGGGCTAGGGGCCCCCACTTTCGCTCTTGTTGGGGGGAAATGGGGGGACGACTTGGGCGACGGGTGTGGGGCGACGGGTGTGGGCGACGGGTGTGGGCGACAAGGAGATTAATTACCAACTAACAACTAACAACCAACAACGACCCTTCGGGAGAACCAGTACTAGGAGTGTTACCAAAAGCGCAGTACGCGCTTCACCAACAACGACCCTTCGGGAGAACCAGTCGCCTGCGCTCGTGTTACCCTCCCGCAGCGCCCCTTCACCAACAACCAACAACCAACAACCAACCAACTAAACATCTAAAAATTGCTTTGTTGTACCCAGTCCTTCGCGGGTGATGGTGAAGCTTTGCTTGTATTCTCCTGAACGAAGTTTATGTGTTACCGATTTGACGTAATAAATTCCGTCGTAGTTTTGACCGACGCCGCGCAAACCCACTAAACCACGCAGCTCTAATAAATCGCCGTATCGAATTGTATCAAGTTCCCCAGTAGCTTCTATTACATTTTCTACAGTACTATCGAGCATTGACTTAGCGCGAGTCATAGCTTGTAATACTTCGCGCCCGGTTTGCCGATATTGGGTTTTACGCAAAAGACTTTTGTTGTTTAACGCTGGATTTTGAGATAAATCTTCGCGATCGCTATCTTTAGCTTGCACTGATTTAATCTTGTTGGTTTTGCGGTCTTGAACTTGACCAGCTACGGTGCTGGGAGATAAAGCATTGTTCTGAAAGTTGATGGAATTAACATTGCTGTACGTCCCCATATTGACAGTAAGCGCCTTTTGTGCAGTTCCAATTCGTATCGGTGGTCCCCAATAAGCGGTATTAGTACCTGGAGCTGGTCCCGGTGAAACATAGAAGACATATTTATAACGTTCTGCCAGTTTTTCGATATATTTCAGGTCAGTATCTGTTTGTGATGGAATGCGTTGAGTCACAGTTGGGCGATCGACTATTGGCGGTTTCTTAACTTTAGGTATTAAACCGTATTTAGCATAACTGGCTACGATTTTAGTAACAATAATCCTCTCATCCTGAGCCGGGTGAGAAGTGGATTTTTCCTCCAGATCCATCATGATGCTGACATCCTCACCAGTGATGGTAAAAGTAGAAGCCCCAAGTTCCATACTGGGTAAAAATTCCTGGTGGGTAATAATACCATCCATTAGCACCTTAGCTGAGGCTTGCAAAATGACAATAAGAATCACTCGATTGCCAGGTTTGAGCAGGGGGCTATTAATTAATTGATAGTCCTTTAAATCATTGCGACCGGCTCGACCGATCGCAAAAGTAATTTGAAAGCCGGATCTTCCTTGATCGCTGTGAGTAACTTCCACATCCCGTAAAGCTTCAGTAAACAGCATCGGAACCGGTACAGGAATATTTGGACCAATCAATAAAGTTAGGTTAATGCCAAGTGGCATTCACAACCTCCTCAAACGATTTTGGATTTGAGATTTGAGATGAAAGGATGAAAGTATTGTGAAACCTTGCTGTTAGGCACTTTGGTAAAATCGAAAAGTGTAGCAAGAATAAAACATTCAGGGCATTAAACCTCTTTCCCTTTTCCCTTTTCCCACAAGAATGCATTCATGACTTTTGCTTATTGGTCTATTAAACTTGGGGTACTGGGACGCGAATTCTCCGACCTGGTTCAGCGGTTAGAGAATCTGGGTTCATGGCATTGTTGGCATCGCACACCTGCCAAAACTGCTCTCCAACGCCGAGAGTACGAGCTGTGATTAAATCTAAGCGATCGCCATCATTAATAATGACTTCTACTAAAACTGGCATATCTTTACCTTGAGGCAAGAAACGACGGCGTTTATAAGCAATCTTGCGACCATCAGTCGTTGTCAATTGTGCTGTATCTAAGTTGTAGTAACGGCTTGTATGTTCAAACATAAATTGCTAATGGTTAATGGTTAATGGTTAATGGTTAATTGCTAATGGCTAACTCCTAACTCCTAACTCCTAACTCCTAACTCCTAACTCCTAACTCCTAACTCCGCGCCTGGGCGGCTGGGCGGCTGGGCGGCTGGGCGGCTGGGCGCCTCCTAAATGATGTTAATTCCGGTAACTGCGGCGGGGTTAATCATACCGCCTACAACTCCCATTAACTCTTTTTGGATTTGGTTTGCTAAGAATAATCCCGAACCAAGCTTATTCCAAGGCAAATCGTTATAACTCAGGACGCGCAAACTCAGAGAAACCTTAGCGCGAATCGGGTTGAGACTCGTGTCATAAGCTTCTTCTGTAATGCTGAAATCTGTAAGACGCACTGGTAGCACCCGTTTCGCACCCCAAACCAACAAAGTCATCGGTGCTTCCGTCGGAATAATTTCCACCGTTCCCAAATTTGCCAATAACATATTGGCTATAACTTGGGTGCTTTTGGGGTAAACCAACGTCTCCAATGCTGACAGTTGGGGGTAAATACCAAAACCAATAGCGATCGCATTTGCCTTTTCTAATTGGTCGGTGGCGTCAATTTCTACATCTAACTTAATGGTTTCCACTGGTGCCCCTTGGAGACGCAAAGCTTCAGTTTTCGCGCCGCCTTCATTGCCTATTGTTTGCGCTTGCAAAGTGCGCGTCATAGTTTCAGGATTGTACTGAAAAGCGATCGTGCTGACTATTAAGGGAGAAGAAGTGTCAATAGCAACAATCGCACCTTTGGGCAGTCGAGGAGAGCCAGGGAAGGTTGTCATAATCGTTTGTAATTCCTCCCGTTAGTTACTGGTTTTTGCCGCGATACCTATCTACCATAGGGCAGAGGAGCCACTGCGAAGAAAGCGCCTTTAAGCGTTGAAGCATGTGGCGTGGCAGAGGGCAGGGGGCAGAAGAAAAGAAAAAAGTTTTAGGTATTGCCAACAGCCGCCATCAAGTGGATTTAAGAACCCCACTAATTGCCTTCTGCCTCCAGCAAAGCTGCCTCCTGCCTTCTTAAATGCGTTTTTTTTTGACTAATCCTACCCTTTGGAAATAAAAATACCGCTTTGGAGGCGTTTCGCCTAGATTTGTAAACATTTTGACTAAATATTTAACGATAGTTCATCACTTTTGGAGTAAAAAACTGCTTATATTGTGTGACATTTTATGCTATTAGAGAGTAAAGTAATATCCGAGAGAACGAACTCTTTCCTAGCTTACTGATAATAACTGATAAAAATTGTTGCCCAACGCTTGTTTTTTGATACCAATATTCGAAATTATAAGTAAAAATATTTTCAAAGTCTTAAAAAATACTATTCCTACCTTCAGCATCCACAAGAAGGATAGAGGAGAGGAAGACGCGGAACTCCCTTGAACCCACTAAAAACTCAAACCTCAACACTTTGTAACAAAAATGAACCCAAATCCCATCCAATATCAAGCAATTGAATTGTGGCAAACCCTGTCTGATAAAGACACAAAGTTAACTTTTAAGCAAGCGGCGATCGCGCTTTGGAAGGTACTAAAGCAAGCGGGTAGACTAGTATTTTTAGTAGGGCTATTTTTCGTTGTCGTCGTTGTCTGGTTTTGGACTGTGGCTTACCGTGCAGGCAGTGATTTTCGCTACTGGTTGGAAACTGCAATGGTATCACCTGAGCAACTTGTAGTCAAAACAGTTGAAATTATGACTGCACCAATAAAGTGGTTTGTCAAGTGGTCTGAAGTTAAACTTCAGGAATTATTGGGAATTGAAAAATCGCCTGCAATTACAGGCAAAACTGAACCAAAACTGATTGCGGGAAAAACAGACGCAAGTGTGGTGATGGATGCGATCGCCCAAATTTTAGACTCGGAAACACCTGCATCGAAGAAGTGAAGTCAAAGGCGATCGCTTTTTTAATTACCTGTCATCTTCAACCAACCAAAAATCATATCAACCGTTAGCTCTAGGTCAATTTCCTCTAACACGAATGGGCGATCGCTCCCCCGCAACAATTCTGGTTGTTGACTTGGACGGAAAATCAAAATAGACCGATCTGCTGGATCGATTAACCAACCTAATTGGCAACCATGCTGCAAACAGTAGAGAATGTTACCAATTACTCGGTTTGAACTTTGTTCTGGGGAAAGGATTTCGATTGTCCAATCTGGGGAGAGCAAAAAATCGTTGGGAGCTTCCCCATCAGCATCAAATGGAATTCGCGACCATTTGAAGACGCCTATATCGGGCACAATGGAGCGAGTACCAAAGCTACAGCGTAATTCCGGGAATGCATAAGCAATTTTCTGGCTTTCTGCGCTCTCGTTGATACTATTGCAAAGCCTTAGCTGCAATCGACTATGCTTTCCTTTCGGCATTGGCTTGTGTACAATCTCACCGTTGATATATTCGCTGGCGGGTTTGGTTTCTGGGAGCTTGAGAAACTGCTCTAGGGTGAAGGGTTGGGTAGTTGTGAGATTCATGGCTACTAAACCCTGGTTAATTTATGTTTTTACTCTAGCAAAATCGGCGCTACTGAAGGCTGATTTGAAGCGCGATCGCCAGATTAATCTAACCTACAGGCGATCGCTCAAATTTTAGACTCGGTAAAAAAGTGAAGTGTCAAGCGATATTTAGAGAGCGATCGCACTTGCGATCAAGTACTTTGTATTTAATCGAATTTTTTGACACCATTAATTACACACTCCGTTAAGTAGAAAACTGCTTTTGTCACAACTCTCTGTAAAGCCTCTCTATGCTTTTCCTTTACAGCGGCATTGTAGTACTCTCCAAGAATTCGATCTGCAAGATCTGCTAACTGGGTTGTAACTAAATTTTGATCGGACTTGCCTAGGTCTTTTCTTTTGTTGTATAGTTTCTTTGCTTCATTCTTAATTTCATGTAACCCCTGTATGTGCATATTCTCGTAACCAGTTCCACCTTCCAAGCCCTGACCATTCCCAAGCTGTTGCGCGACTTGAATCCCTTCAAACCATTGCTTCTGCTGGAATAATATCAGCGCTTGTTCAACTTCTTCCTCCCACTTCTGCGTCACTGCAAGCTTGTCTTCTGCTCTGTTTTTATTTCCTTCATCTCCCCTGCGTCTGGGATCTTTACCCGATCTAACGTATTGGACTGGAATATTATGTTTCTTACCAAAAGCATTCACCAACAACTTGATCGTCTTAACGTTCCGTGCAGGACGAGTTCCCCTTCCTAACAGGGGATTGATGAGCAACTGACCCGCAGCCCATAAATCCAGGTCATCTTCATCAATGACGATTTTCGATACATCCCGTGTCAAATCCACGCCACCGAAAATCTGCGCCTCCACATAACCAACATCTTGTAGTTCCTTGGGTAAATCTTTTGATTCGGTTTGGTAAACTGCTAAATACACTAGTTTCTTAAATGCTTTATCTTCCATATATCTCAGGACAGGACCTAGTTCTTCAAATGTACCCACAGCCTCGGACCCTAAGCCCTTTTGATAGATGAAGTCTTTGGAATCTTGCCCGGTCATTGTAGAGCGTTCCTTCACAGAGCCTTTTAGCTCAATGTGTGTTGTCCCGTAGGCTGCTGCACCTCCACCACGGTAATCAGAGAAGTTGACTGCGGAGGAAATTGGTCGGTCGATACCCTGACCAGTATTTTTCTTGTCTTTTCTCGACTGGTAATACCAGTCCATCCAGTTTTCGCCCAATATCGCCTGCATAGCTTTATCATGTTCATCGTATATCTGATCTTCTTCAGTTCTCTCTGGAATTAGCTTTCGTAGGTTATCGCCTTTTTCGGCTGCACTATTTTTGTTTTTATGTTTATTAGATGCGAGTCCTTGTGGAAGCAAATCTTGTGTGAACTCTTGCTTGGGTTTTCTTACCGTACCAAACCCAGAATTGGGGTCGATGGCGGGCAGATCGTGAAGAGTTCTTTCAGTGAGGTCTCTACCCGCTGCATAGTTAGCGTCAGATTGGTTGAAGGATCTATTCCAAATGTTGAGATAATCTTTTTGCGAGAAGATAGCTTCTAAAAGATGAGTGCCGAAGTTAATTGTCATCTTCTTGTTTTTGAGGTAGTTAGCACAAAGATCGTAGGCATTCGGATATTGATTGAAATCGACACCGATTTTTTGCATCCGAGTCTTAACGGCTGCCTCATCTTCAGAACGTTTCATTTTAGCTATATGGTTCGCTAGCTTCAAGGCATCTCGGGCATTACCAGTCAGTTTGGGAGCGCGAATATGTTGCTCAAGCTTTGTTTTTTCCGGAGATTGAAGAAAATTAGTAACTATTTTAGACTGCTTAAGCTTTTGGAGTTCATCTGTAGTATTTCGCTGAATAACATGGGCATTAGTTGTATAACAAGGAAAGGAAGTTGCTTGAGGATCTCCTACTTGGTATGGCATATTTTGTTGCACCACATGGGTTAGCTCATGAGCAATTAACTCCTTACCCCCCTGACTCCCAGGGTTATACTCTCCCCGCCGAAAGAAAATATTCTGCCCTGTAGTAAAGGCTTTTGCTTGAATTGATTGATTCAATTGGTCAGATTGGGCATCAGTATGAACCTTTACGCCGCTAAAATCAGCCGCAAATGCCTGTTCCATCGGTTTCTTGATATTGCTTGCAAGGGGCTGTCCGCTACCTCGTGCCTGTTGAATAGACGTTTCCACCTCCGGTGTCGCAGCCATTCCATCCCCAGCAGCCTGACGCTGTATCATTGGTTTCATCTGTAGTTTTTCGTCTTCTTCAGGCTTTTCCTCACGCTGGACAGTTTCACCCCCTGGCGCATTCATCTGACTCACCACTTGACGCGCTACCCGATCCGCCTCCTGTTCATATTTATCCCCCACTGCACCAATTTTCAACTTGGGCTGAATTATCGAAGATGATACTGTACTAATCGGCACCTGGCTAAAATCGTGCTGGAAGCTAGACTTCCTAAAAGATTGATTATCAGTTAACTCTGGGGCTTCCACCTCTTCAGAGATAGTACGTACAGCAGTCCGCTGAAGGATACTACTCCCTGTAAGTGATGTTGATTTAGAATTTGGAATTTGAGATTTTGAATCGCGGGTCATTGGCTGATTTCTCCATATATAGATTGGGCAATTTGTTCTCCCATTTGGCTGGGATTGGAGTTATTCGTAATGTTCAAGTTTGCAGGTAATTTGGGAATTGTTCCGCCATTTTGTAAACTGGAAGGTAATCCATTTTCAGTACACAGGCGAGAAAGTTCAACCTCTACGGCGGCTTGCAGTTGGCGACGTTGGCGGGGAGAAAGTTCAATTCCTTCTAAAATAAGTTTTTCAATTTGTAAATTAATGTTCATATTGAGTTTTGAGTTATTAGTTACGAGTTGAAGGTTTGTTTATATACCAATTCTATGTGATTTATTTGATTGAATTAACCGCTCCAGGCGCGAAGGACACAGAGGAAGAGAGAAGAGAGTGTTTGACAATATCATGTTCGCCTAATTAGCCATGATTTAAACGTTGACTGCACCCCACCCCTTAATCCCCTCCCCGCAAGCGGGGAGGGGACGTGAAGCGTAGCTTTACGGGGGTGGGGTTCTTAGGAAATGATAAGTATTCAACCCAACATGATATAATTTAGGATTGCTATAGTTGTTCATTGATAATTTTTAATCGCTAATTTATAAGCCAATATAGTTCAGTTAAGGATTTTTGGTACTGATTTCAGACCTGTAGAGACGCGAAATTTCGCGTCTCTACCAAGGATTTTGGGCTTAACTGAACGGTATTGATTTATAAGCGAAAATCAGCTTCGTTTATTGGTCTATCTAATTTGCGACACTCTGTCCGTGCGGCTGCTAATAATAATGGCATATTAACCGCTGTACCGACTTTGGCAGCGAGAAAGGCGGCATTCAAAGCGATGTTGTGAATGCTGCCTCCGGTAAAATTAAATTGACTCAAACGATGAAAGTCTAAATCTTCGGTTGGTGTCTCTGATGGAAACACTTTCTGCCACATTATTTTACGTTCTTTTGGAGTCGGGAAGGGAAAGTTTATAATAAAGCGTAACCGTCGCATAAATGCCGCATCTAGCGAACTTTTAAAGTTGGTGGCGAGAATTGCTAAACCGCGATAAGCTTCCATTCTCTGCAATAAATAGTTTATTTCAATATTGGCGTAGCGGTCGTGGCTGTCTTTTACTTCGCTACGTTTGCCAAATAAGGCATCAGCTTCGTCAAAAAATAAGATTGTGCCTCCGTCTTCTGCTGCATCAAATAAACGCCGCAAGTTTTTCTCTGTTTCACCTATATATTTACTAACTACAGATGATAGGTCAATGCGATAAAGATTTAAACGCAAATCGTTGGCAATTACTTCCGCCGCCATTGTTTTACCTGTACCGCTTTCACCTGCAAACAAGGCGCTGATTCCCATACCCCGATTCATTCGCTGCCCAAATCCCCATTCTTGATAAACAGTACTGCGCGATCGCACTTGATCGGCAATTTGATTTAACAAGTTTAATTCTTCTGCTGGCAAGACGATATCATCCCAGGTGGCTTTGCTGTCGAGGCGTTGCGCTAAACTGTCCAAACGCGGACGAGTACTGGCGAGACAGGAATCCCATAAGAGGAGGGGGGGAGAGGGGGAGGGGGAGAGGGGGAGATGAGGGGATGGGGAGATGGGGGGATGGGGAGAATTTTCCTCAATAATTCTTCCTTGTTCCCCACGCCCGTCGTCCTTGTCCCCACGCCCGTCGTCCTTGTCTCCACGCCCGTCGTCCATTTCTTGGACAATTTGCTCGATTGTGACCAAATTTAAGTTAAATTGACTCGCTAACAATTGCGGGCTGCCATTTGCTTCTATACCTAAACCTTCCATCCAAGCGGCTTGTTGTTCTCTTGGTGTGGGTTTGGTAATATCTAGGATGATGCTGGTTCGACCTAGACGCGATCGCGTTTCACGTGTATCTAAAAAAAACAAGCCGCTGCTACGTGTCAAAAACCGATTTAATGGTAATGCCAGCCCTTCTGTTGCAGATGCGCTTTCAATTTCTTGAGCGTCTAAATACAAGGCTATGGGCAATAATGTACTTTCTCGCTGCCACAATCGCGCAAATGTCTCTAACTCGTTTGCTTGGTTTGGTAGCAATTCCACGGGTAAGCGGTAGAGGTGTAAATTCAAACTTTCGCATACTTTTTGTGCTATGAGTTGCTTGCTTAAAGAATCACCGCCCAATAACTGAATCACCGGAATGCGCGAGCTTTTATTTTTCTCTAACTGCTCAATAATCGTCTTTTCTACCCTTTGTTGTGAAGGTGGCAATTCCACCTGACTGTTTGCTGTTTCTAAAGGTATCAATAACGACTTCAAACGGTCATCTAAATAATTTAATCCTTTGATGTAATTAACTATGCGTTCGTCAGCCCGCAGGGGACTGGTTGTTAAAGGACTAATACCAGACTGGTTAATTTCGATTAATCGCCAGTAGCGCAGGGGTCTTTCTGGTGAAAGTATGTCCCAAGCTGGTTGGTCGAAGCAAGCTAGGGCTAAAGCAAAGGTGGGATATGGTCGATGGGAATCGTCTTGTGCTTGGGCGCAAAGGCTGGCAATACGGGTATCAAATTCCATCGCCGCACACAACAACAGCAGTGTTTGTTCAAAGGGAGATAGCCCGAATTGCTGGCTCAAAATTACCAAGGCTGGTCGTGATTCCACGTTAGCGGTAGTTTCCATCGCTACACGCGCTTGGTGAATTTCCGCTGCTGAGGCAGTAGGCTGCAAGCGCAGGCGCAACCAGTGCAAAGCGGCTGCAAGATACCGCTCGTTTGCTAATTGCCAGTCGCTCATGGCAGTCTCACCTTCTGAGTCAAATCGAATACAGGCGGTTTGACGGAACGGTCAATTAATAAGCTGTCTGTGCCATCGACACGCAGGCGGACAAAATACTCGCCATCGGGAATGTTGCCAACGTTAAATCTGAGGGTATCTGTCTTTTCTGTGCCTGAGGTTTCCTCGGAGGTAGTAAGTAGCAAAAATTCGCGTTCGCCTAACAATAAAGCTAGGGGTTGCTCTCGCCAGATTTGCGGGGTACAGTTCAAAGTTAATATGCGATCGCTCAATCGAATTTCTTGAATTTTAGGTGCAAGGGAGAAGGGTAAAGCATTGGTTGTCTGTTCTTTACCATCTCGCTGGAGTCGCACAGCCACGGTATAAAATCCGGCTGGAAAGTTTTCCGGCTGGTTTGGTATCTGTACTGAAATTTCCGTGTCTGAGCTTTGTTGCTGTAGTGAAAGTGTTTTCGGTGCTATGAACCGAGGATGCATTAATAATACAACCACCCGACCGTCATCGCTATCGAGATGATGACCTTTGAGGGTAAAAACTTCACCCAAACGGACGCTTGGTTGCTGGTTCGGTGGTTGCACAGCTTCCAAAGTCGGGAAGGGAGGAGTCATATCTGCTTGAGCAAAAACACCTTGGTCACCGAGACCGCGAGTCAACACTGGCAAAGGTGTTTTCACGGGGCGACTGCTGTCAATTAATACAACTGACAGTTCATAGCTGGCGGAAATCCGATACTGAGTTTGGAAAGTTGCCCACAATTTAGAAACTTCTTCCGTAGACATCGGCTGAAGCGTAATCCGGACTCGCTCAAGTTGATTGTGGAGGTCGCTTTCGGCTAATGCGGTTTTGATGTCACTTGGGTTTAAAACCGCAAAGTCATGTAAAATTTGCATCGCCTTTCCTAACAGGCGATGAGCCAAGATATCATCGTTATCTTTGCCGTAAGCGGTAATCAGGTAGTAAAGATTGAGCGCCAGTGGCGGTTGACCGATTTCTCCAGGCTTTACCCGATTGGGCAAATCCATATTTCGTAAAGAGCCATTAGGTAGAACTTGGTAGAGAAAAATGTTAATTTGGTTACCATTATCTCCAGGTTCCCGTGCTTTATCTGGTGGTTTAGCCGTTACCGTACCGCTACCCAGTTCGTTAAGGATACCTGGAGTAATTATATTGCGTAATGTAGTCGTAACAGCAGCGATCGCCAGCGAGTTACTCATTAATTACCTCCTTGGCGTTTTTTTAAATAATCTTGCAAAGAAAGCTTCGGTTCGCTTTTATTCGGCTGAGTGCGCGGTGTTTGCGATGGAGTTTGATTGTTTATCCGCACTTCAATACGACCAATAGTAACTTGAATTGTCGGCGTTGGTGCTTGTTGCATTGGTACAGCTTCACCCCGCTTGTCTGTGCGTCCTGATTTTTTCGATTCAATTTGAGTCTCAAACTGTGGATAAACAGATAATTGCTGAGGTAAGACAACTGGTTGAATTTTTGATGCAGTATTTTGTGAGAAATTTTGTGATAACTTTTGTGAGAAATATTGCGATAAATTTGCTGATTTAAAACTAGTTTGTTCTGGGATATTTGCATCCCTGATTTTATCAACCAGGGGTTTAATTACAACTGTGTTTACATTGGTTAAGCGTTGACTTGGTTGTAAAGTAGATACATTTTCGGAAGGCGGGGAGAGAGAGAAACTTGGTGAAGCGGATAATTTGGCTTTTGAATCATCCACATCCTTCGCCTTTATCTCCTTATCTAATTCACGTATTTCATTGGAAGTCGAAAGTGAAATAGTATTATCAATTAGTGTTTCTCTCAGAGTATCTTGTCGCTGTGCTTGAGTTTGAATTTCATCTGATTGCACTTGATTGATAAGCGGTTCAACTGAATGGGGTGTAACTGTTTGAATACGCGTTAAAGTAGAAGTTGATTTAGTTATATTTTTTTGCACCTGCTGATTGGAGGTCGAAAATGGTGTAGGTTGACTTGTTTGCTGTGGAATTGGTGGTGATATGATATCAAGCTTTCGTTGAATTATTTGTGGTGTAGCTGATGTTTCGGTTGGAATATCTTGCTGTCTGGGGTTGGAATTGATAGGTAATTCTGGCTGACTAGGTACTAAAGATGGAATTTCATTTGCTTGTACGTGATTAATTAACGGTTCAACTGATGAAGGAGGTGTAAATGTTTGGGAATTCGTTAAAGGTAAAGTTGATTTAGTTATATGTTGCGTTTGCTGATTGGAAATGGAAAGCGGTGCAGATTGACTTTGTGATTTTTGATTTGGTAATGATGTGGTGGTAGATGAAGTTTCAATTGAAGTGTTTTCTAGCTGATTAGATATTTGAGGTTGAATTTTATCTGGTTGCACCTGATTAATTAACGGTTCAACTGATGAAGGAGGTGTAAATGTTTGGGAATTCGTTAAATTTAAAGTTGATTTAGTTATATGTTGCGTTTGCTGATTGGAAATGGAAAGCGGTGCAGATTGACTTTGTGATTTTTGAGTTGGTAATGATGTGGTGGTAGATGAAGTTTCAATTGAAGTGTTTTCTAGCTGATTAGATATTTGAGGTTGAATTTTATCTGGTTGCACCTGATTAATTAACGGTTCAACTGATGAAGGAGGTGTAAATGTTTGGGAATTCGTTAAATTTAAAGTTGATTTAGTTATATGTTGCGTTTGCTGATTGGAAATGGAAAGCGGTGCAGATTGACTTTGTGATTTTTGAGTTGGTAATGATGTGGTGGTAGATGAAGTTTCAATTGAAGTGTTTTCTAGCTGATTAGATATTTGAGGTTGAATTTTATCTGGTTGCACCTGATTAATTAACGGTTCAACTGATGAAGGAGGTGTAAATGTTTGGGAATTCGTTAAATTTAAAGTTGATTTAGTTATATGTTGCGTTTGCTGATTGGAAATGGAAAGCGGTGCAGATTGACTTTGTGATTTTTGAGTTGGTAATGATGTGGTGGTAGATGAAGTTTCAATTGAAGTATTTTCTAGCTGATTAGATATTTGAGGTTGAATTTTATCTGGTTGCACCTGATTAATTAACGGTTCAACTTGAGTTAACGGCAATATCGGTGTAGCCGAACTTTGTTGAGTTTGCTGATTGAAAGCCGGGAGAGTTGGAGATTGGCTTTCATTTTTTTGAGTAGGCTGTGGTGCTGTGGCAAAAGGTAGTGTTGCATTTGGAATATTCGGATTTGACTGTGATGATTTTATTGGTAATTCTTTTGGTAATTCTTGTTGTTCGGATGTGGACGAACTTTCATAATAATTACGCTGTGTTGACGGCATATTCTGTGTTTCAGACGTTGCAGATCCCCCCAACCCCCCTTGGAAAGGGGGGCTTTGTTTAATTTCTACTTCACTGAGGCGTTGGACTGGTAGAGATTTTGGTTGTTGAATTGTTGGTGCATTTGCACTTTCTATAATTGGTTCAATATTTTGTGAAATGGGTGTCTTCCCCGTTTCATTATTAAACTCAATATTATTAAATTCAGGCGCAAGAGTAGATATTTGACTTAGAGGTAACCTAGATATTGCTGGTAAATCAGGCGTTGCTAATTGATAAAGCGATGAATTTCCAGAAGATTCTCTCTCTCCCCCCATCTCTCCATCGCCAGCGACAACCAACCCCGGAGAAAATATCGAGGCGATCGCTGGTTGCATAATTGGTGCTAAACCTAGAGTACGTGCAGCTAATGTGGTGAGAAAATCAGTCATCGTAATACCCTAACAGGATTTTAGATTTGAAATTTTGGATTGGGAATACCTTACCAACAGATGATTTAAAAAATTAAAATTTATTTGTACATTGCTTCTGTGCTTGATTTACAGATTTCTAATTAACACTACTCACCCTTCATCCTTCACCCTTCATACTTCATACTTCACCCTTCACCCTTCATCCTTCAACTGACCAAATCTAAATAAAACTGTCGTCGTATTGCACTCATAGCAAGAATATCCGCCTCTCGCCAACCATAAAATCGCGCTAGTGTATGGACTTCACGCAACAAACGCTTTGCTTGGGCGCTCAATTCGCTCCAGAAAAATGCGACGATATCAAAAATAACTTGCCAATTGTGATTGCAAGCCGGACAATCGAGATTTAATAACACTTCTGCTTGAGGATCGCATTCAGCCATCTGCTTTGCCAATTGGTTAATAACATCAGGGGGTAACTCCCCACCAGTCACAGCAACTCCATCACGGCTAACTTCTAACACGCAACGCAGCCCAATTAAGCGGCGTACCGTATTGACATCTTGATAGCCAACCACAGCAGCCAAATCTTTGCTATTGGGTAAGCGAAACCGCAATTGAAACTCCCCTAAAGTCAGCGTGTATTCCTGATTCACTACAGCCATTGGTTCAGCAACCCGGATATCTGCCACATTTACAGTAAATTCCAGCCTTTGGGCGCATTTTGGACACTCAGCATAACTTTCCATTTGAGAACCAAGGGTTAGCTCTCTCAGTGTTAACAAATACCCATCGCGTTGTCCAATACTGAGAGCAGCTAAATCATCCGCCGACTTATCCGGACAGGCAAAAGCAAGCAGGGTAAGCGCTCTGTCTATTGGATGCTGAAGATTCCCAATTTCCCAAATTTGAATAATATTTTGAGCAGACAATGAACGCATATTTTATACCAAAAACATTTCAGGAGTTAGGAGTTAGGAGGCGCCCAGTTAGAAGTTAGGAGACGCCCAGTTAAGAGTTATGAGTTAAAAGCTTTTAATTTATAACTCAAAAAAAAGCTAAGAGTTCAAAACCTAAAACTCATAATTCCAAATTCAAAACTCATAATTCAAAACTCATAATTCAAAACTCCTAACTCCTAACTCCTAACTTTAATCTTCTGTATTAGCTTGGTTCAACAAAACTTGGTTCTGTGGGTTCGCTGACATCATAGTCACGTTCCCAGCCTTCGTTTTGCAATTGAATGCTTTGAATTGCTACGGCGTTAGCGTTAGCATCAAGTTCGGGTAGTGCTTGGAATTCTGATACCCAACAACGAAAGACTTTGTAGGCGATCGCTAATTGTCCAGCTTCGTTATAAACTTCGATAATGATGTCTTTGCGAAAGTCTTTAAGCGAAACTTCTGCACCCAAACCAGATCCAAAGTTCCAAACTTTATTCGCCCATTGTTCAAAATCCTTATCGTGAGTAACACCCCTTTCTAAGGTAATGGCTTCATATTTACTTTGTCCGGGTGAATGACGAGGGCTGCTGGGATCGCCTCCTTCCCGGTGGGTCACAACTTCAGTAGTACGCTTCAAAGCACCGACTTTGCTAACTCCAGCAACATATTTTCCATCCCACTTAACGCGGAATTTGAAATTTTTGTAGGGGTCAAAACGTTGAGCATTCACGCTAAATTGAGGCATTATTTTCTCCCTATTTTGAAATTCAATATTAATCTGTTGGTGGTTGTTGGTTGGTTCACCACCAACCAACAACCACCAACCAACAACGTTGGTATTAAACCGCAATTTGTCCGGTCATTTGCTGGAATTTAATAATTACAAATTCCGCTGGTTTTAACGGTGCAAAACCTACAACGATATTGACAATACCAAGATTGATATCATTCTGAGTAGTTGTCTCGCTGTCGCATTTCACAAAATAGGCTTCTTTGGGCGATTTCCCTTGAAATGCTCCTTGACGGAACAAATTATTCATAAACGCGCCAAGATTCAAACGAATTTGCGCCCACAACGGTTCATCATTCGGTTCAAATACTACCCATTGAGTACCGCGATAAAGGCTTTCTTGTAAGAACAAAGTTAGACGGCGTACGGGCAAATATTTCCACTCGGAAGCCAATACGTCTGCGCCTTCCATAGTTCTCGCGCCCCAAACTACATTTCCATATACAGGAAACGATCGCAAGCAGTTCACACCCAAAGGATTTAACTGACCGTTTTCGCCGTCGGTAAGTTTGTAAGAAAGCTGTCTGACACCGGAAAGTGTCGCCTCAATTCCGGCTGGTGCTTTCCAAACACCGCGATTCGCATCTGTGCGAGCATATATCCCAGCCACGACACCACAAGGGGGAAACTCTTCCAAACGGTTCTCTTTCAGCGGATCTGCCATTATAATACGTGGAAAGTAGATGACCGCATTTTCATCTCGCAAGCTAGATAAGCTGTCTACACCTGTACTTGGGTTTGTGACATCAGCAGTTTTCTTCCAGCTTGTCGGCGGATCGATCAAGAGCATAGCCCGCCGCTTTTTGCAATACTTGAGAGCATCTGCCAGTAATGATGGTGAAACATCATCGTCAGGATCGCGTGTTGCTGGTGGAATGCACAGCAAGTTAAATAAGTCAGCTTTCTCTAAAGCATAAAGACCAGTTTGATCGCCTTGACTCCCCGTAAATTCTGTATAAGTTGGCGCATCACCGTTCTGTCCGCCACTGAATGTACCCTCACCCGCCTGTGGATTTTCTGGTGGGTTGCCAGCAACATCAACTAGAGAAGACTCTTGCTCAAGTACTTTTTTGACATACCTGGATGTATTGGGGTCTGTGGAAAGATTGCGAAATGATTCCAGTGTTATCGGTACGTCTGGATCTGCTGGGTTGTTTTGCAGGATGGTTAGGTTAAAAAGTTTACCATCAACAGGATTTTTCGTTTTCTTATCAATTACAACTTTCAACTCGTTGCACCAATCGCCTTCGCTAGCAGCTTGGAGATTTAACCCTCCTGCTGTCGCAGTCGCTTTGGTCGCCGCTTTATTGACGACGCGGACAATAATCGCATCAGTACCTCCGTTGAGAAAGTATTGCTGCACCGCGTAACTCATGGCGCTTTCGATCCACAAACCGCCAAACTGGCGCTCGAAATCACCAAAGCTTTGAATCCTGACTGGAGTGTCTGTTAGTCCCTTGCGTGATCGCCCAATAAAGGCTGTAATCGAGGTAGCCACCCCTGTAATAGTACGTACACCACTCGGTATTTCTTCAATATATACACCAGGATAGGTGGGAGTTGTTGGCATAAAAAAGTCCTTTTTGTAGCGTAAGTTAATGTTCTTTTACCAAAGGCACGAGGCATACTGCGGGGGCAGAGGCTAGAGGGTAGAGGCTAGAGGGTAGAGGGTAAAGATGAAGGAAAAAATACGCGTTGTGAGAGTAGCACCCACTAAGTAAAAAGAATTGTATCGAGACGCGTAGTGTTAGACCAAAATACTCCTTATTTCAATCCCACGCCTAAAAACGTGGCTTTCCTTGTTCCTTCATCCTTCATCCTTCATCCTTCATCCTTCATCCTTCATCCTTCATCCTTCTGCCTTCAGCCGACAATAGCTGAGATGTAAATATCTTGACTTGCTTGACTTCTGTTCAACATCAAAGCAGGTTTGTTTGAAATTGAGGAGGATTTGTAAAAAAACAATAAAATTGCTTCCTTGTTACTCTAGTCATTTTCACGCAATGTGAAACTTATACCAGCCTGAAAGCCTTGATTTGACAAGATAATTCCGCTGTTTGCAATTTCGTCCAGATTAAATTCACCCATTCGATAACCAGTATCAACTTCGTCTGAAGCTATGGTAAATCCAAAAATTTGCTGGGAGGTTTTGCCATAGACACCAGAAACTTATTGTCAAAATAATACCTCAACCTTCAGTGTTGACATTTAAGCGAATGCTTATCTATTATGTAAATAGTTAAGTAATTGCTTAAATATTTGGGTTACCCGAACAATCCTAAATTCGGATAGATTGAATTGTTTCCCATTAGCGAGGATTTAAAATCCAAAATCCTTTTATCCAAAATTGGCATGAGTAGACCTGTAGCCAGTGCAGATATTTTTCAGGCGATCGCCGATCCCACCCGCAGGGCATTATTAGATCGGTTAAGTACTGGCGAACAACCAGTCAAACAGCTGGCAGAGCCGTTTGCAATGAGCTTGCCAGCCATATCCCAGCACTTGCGGATTCTTTGTGAAGCTGGCTTAGTGCAAATGCGGTCATCTGGGCGACAGCGCCTGTATCGGCTGAACCCGGAGCCATTGAAGCAAGTATCTGACTGGATTGCCCATTACGAGCATTTCTGGCAACAAAAACTGGAAGCCCTTGGCAACTATCTGGAGGAAGATTCATGTTCCGATTAAATATGGAAGTGTTCTACCCTTATCCACCCCAACAAGTTTGGCAAGTCATCACCAACCGTCGTGCATTGGCTGCGTGGTTGATGGAAAACGACTTTGAGCCGCGTATTGGACATAAATTCCGCTTTCAGCATTCCACACTACCAGGATTAAATGGAAGCATAGACTGTCAAGTGATTGAATTGGATGAGCCAAAACGGCTTTCTTACACTTGGCAAGACAAGCTAATGCAACAGCCTTCAATTGTTACTTGGATACTAAATCCTGTGGATGGGGGGACTCGATTGCAACTTGAACATAAAGGGTTGAGAAGTCAAGTTGTAGAGACAGTAAAAGCAAGTTATTCACGTGAATCAATAGACCTTTCTCCACCTTGGCAAAGTCATCAAATACACCAGACAAATTCAACTATTCAGATGCTGGAACCTTTTACTATAAACACTCAATACCAGCCAGTACATACAGGATTTGAAACTTCAGATAGCGTTATACTCAACACTTTTATAAACAGTAAATGGAATCACTTGCTTAACAACAAACTACAACAAGCCTTAACTACTGATGAATCATTGGCGTTGTCTTCATAAATTGGGTTTCTTGCACGATTAATGTAGAAACGCGAAATTTAGCGTCTCTACACTAAAAATATTTCTAATTTGTGAAGACAGATACAAAACATGAAACAACAAACTTTTATTAACACTAACGCCCAACAGTGGAGCGAACTCAAGCAATTGCCAGGAACGCAACTATTACCCCTAGCTGAACCTGTATCGCAAGGCTCAATTCATAAATTAAAAATGGCGGCTGGAACAGTGATTCCAGTTCATATTCATCCCAGCGACGAGTATGTTTACGTTTTAGATGGCACTATTGAAACTGGCGGGCATGAATGTAAATCTGGAACATTTTGGTTTACGCCATCTAATACCAAAAATGGTCCTCACAGAGCGATTACAGATGTAGAAATCATCACAATTCGTCTTGGTTCAATGGGTATTTTTGAACCAATTAGCGATTAGCAATAACCTCATTACACGACGCATAAATATAGCATACTCATAGCCCCCTTTTTAAGGGGAGCCAGTGCGCCCTTGGTGTTTTGTAGGGTGCGAAGCGCGGAAAGTACGGCACCGTCTGGACATGGTGCCCTGCGGCGCATTAAGTTGTTTGATTGTTAAAAACTCACAAATAAAATGCGCCTAACGCACCCGACATTCCTATTTTTTGAAAATAAAAATATGAACTATCCCACTCAAACCAACATTCCAATTGTCATTCAAACATCAGCACAAGCAGAGCAAGCATTTGATATTTATTCCCGCTTGCTTGCAGAGAGAATTGTCTTTTTCAGAGGAGAATTGACAGACGATACAGCTAATTTAATAGTTGCACAATTGCTGTTTCTTGATGCGGAAGATTCAGAACGCGACATCTTTTTTTATATTAACAGTCCTGGAGGCTCAGTCACGGCGGGAATGGCTGTTTACGATACCATGCAACAAATTCGTGCAGATATATGTACTGTGTGCCTTGGTACTGCGGCTTCAATGGGAGCATTCTTGCTTTCTTCTGGAACCAAAGGTAAAAGATATGCTTTGCCAAATGGGCGAATTATGATTCATCAACCTTCAGGAGGCGTTCAAGGAGTAGCTAGCGATATTGAGGTAGCAGCAAAAGAAATTTTGCATTTCAAAGAAATAATTAACACGATACTCGCTGCTAATACTGGTCAATCAAAAGAGCAGATTGAATTGGATTCAGAACGCGACTTTTTTATGAGTGCTGAAGAAGCAAAAACTTACGGTTTAATTGACAGCATCGTCCTCAAAACACCAACATAAACAATTAGCTAATAACTAACAACTATTAACTCACAACCATGAAAATTCTAGTAATTGGTGGAACAAATTTTATTGGACCCCCTGTAGTTCGTCAACTCAGTGCAATGGGTCATGAAGTGACTGTATTTCATCGGGGGAAAACTAAAACTGAGTTGCCATTAGATGTTAATGAAATTATAGGCGATCGCTCTCTTCTTCCTAACTTCAAAAGCAAATTTCAGCAGGTTTCGCCTGATGTCGTACTCGATATGATTTGCTACACAGAGGAAGCTGCACATATAACCGTGAACGCGTTTAAAGGTATTGCCCAACGTGTCGTCGCCATCAGCAGCATGGATGTGTATCGCGCTTACGGTGTAATATTAGGCACTGAAAATGATGCGATCGCCGTACCCATTACCGAAGATTCACCCTTACGCCAACAACTTTATCCATTTCGAGAAATGCCATCTCGACCCTTGAATGCACCACTAGATTACGACAAGATTTTAGTGGAACGGGTGGTAATGGCATCCGAATTACCTGGGACAATTGTTAGATTACCAATGGTTTACGGTGAAAACGACCCATTGCATCGCCTGTTTCCTTATATACAGCGCATGGATGAGAATCGCCCCGTTATTTTGTTGCCAGAGAGTATTGCTAAATGGCGTGGTTCTTATGGTTATGTAGAGAATGTGGCATATGGCATTGCTCTTGCAGTCACAGATAAACGGGCGGCTGGTCGCATTTATCACGTTGCTGACTTAGAAGTGCTTACCGAAGCAGAACGCATCGCCAGAGTCGGGGAAGTCGCAGGATGGCGAGGCAAAATCGTTATTGTCGGCAAAGAACATTTACCAAATGAGTGGAAATTACCAGTTAACACAGAACAAGACTGGTTTGTAGGTACAACACGCATCCGCCAAGAATTAGGCTACAGCGAAATAATATCTCCAGCGTCAGCGTTGCGGCGAACCATTGATTGGGAACGCACTCATCCACCTCAAGAATCACAGTTATTTAACGTATCTGGGTTGCTTGACTATACAGATGAAGATGCAATTTTGTTAAAGCTTCCATAAGTCACATGCCCTAATAACTAACAACTAACTACTAACAAATAACAATCCAAAATCCTTTCATCTAAAATCCAAAATTGATATGACTATTTTCTGTCTAGTTCACGCCGCTTATCAAGGCGCCTCCTCTTGGAATTTAGTAATTCCTCATTTGGAAGCGCAAGGTCACAAAGCAGTCGCAATGGATTTACCCATTGAAGACCCCTCCGCTACCTTATCTCAATTTGCTGAAGTCGTAATTCAGTCACTTCCCGAAACCGACAACGATGTGATAGTGGTCGGAACCTCAATGGCTGGTACTATCATCCCCATTGTCGCCAGCCAGCGTCCAGTACGTAAACTGGTGTTTCTCGCCGCACTTATCCCTTACCCTGGAACCAGTACGCTCGACCAGTTATATAAAGATATAGATGCTGAAACTCGCAAAACATTGAGTCACGAACCACCACCAGCCAGTAAGTTAGAACTGTTCCACGATGAACCTGAAATGTTCAATCCTGATTTGCTTGGCAAAGACCCTTTACAAGACGAAGCCGTGGCCAGGGATTTTCTCTTTCATGATTGTCAACCAGAAGTAGTGCATTGGGCGACTTCCAAGCTGCGAAATCATAAATCACCAGCACATATTTTTGATATCTTTCCTCTAGAAGCTTTGCCAGATGTAGAGTACACCTATATCGTTTGCGCTGATGACCGCACTATTTCTCCTGCATGGTCGCGCTACGCTGCACGCAAACGCCTGGGAGTTGAAGCGATAGAATTACCTGGAGGACATTGCCCTTATCTATCTCGCCCCGCCCACCTTGCCGATGTACTCTTAAAGGAACTTTAAAGAACAGTTGATAAGTAATTTAGTTTTTCATCCCCTTTATTTTAAAGCCTGCACAAGCGGGCTTTATTTGTATATAGCAATCCTCGCTTCTCAAAGTGAAAATTGCGTATCTATCAGAAACCCGATTTATTAAAGAAACCGGGTTTCTCAGCTTTGACGAATGATGCGCGGACTGCTATATTTTCAATTTGATATACTGGGGATTTAAATACCATTTAAAAATCATGTTTTTTTTGATAATGTAACTACAAATCAGTGTTTATAACCACAAAAAACTGATTGATTAACATCTATTTTAAGATGTAATGATGCGCTATAAATAGGCAAGTATCGTACTGGGTATTCTCCGATAATTTGCTCTAATTGTTGCTGCACTATTATTTATCATCAACTTACACCACCAACCGCATCAACATTTTATCTCGATTCTATGCGCCGCAAATTTATTTATGCTTTAATTTTGCTTGTTTCCCTCAGTCTTGTTATAATTTGGTCGCCTGTAAACGATGTTGATTGCAATGCACAATCTTTTTTTGCATCAAAAACCCCAAAATACCAAGTTGAAGCCACTAAGGTTGTTGTTAAACCCTGGCTTGGTCAACACTATGTATATGCAATCTTTATGGTTCCAGATGAATACAAAAAAACCCCATTTTTTGTGTTGACAGTCAAAGGTCTGGGCAGTTTCTGTGAAAAGCCATTTGGCAACAGTCAAAAGATTGATGACATCTATGCAGCGCCTGGAACCCATCTCATCAAAGACCACATTAGAACTCGGCTTGCTTTCCGGCTCATTTTCCAAGGTTTGTACAACCAACTCAACGACAAACAAAACTGGACTCTCACCTTTCCTCAAGAAGATGTTGCTGTTGATGGTTGAGTGTTTAAGTTTAGACGCGAATCTAACAAAGCATTGGTAGCATTAATAACAACTTGTGCCGCTCCATTAAAGAAGTTTTTGTCTATATTCGTTGGTACATCGCTGGATTGATGGTAATGGGGAGTACGTAGATTTGCGGTATCAGTTACTAAAACTGCACCCACTCCTTGATACCAAAACGGCGCATGGTCGCTGCGTAGCGTATCTGGTGTCAGCAAACCTTTAAGAGGTATCGGCAACGCCAACACCGCAGGCAAATATAATTTCTCCTTGTCCCCCCACACCCGCCGCCCCTTGTTCCCCCATACCCGTCGCCCACACCCGTCGTCCTTGTCCCCCAAGTCGTCCCCCCTGTCTCCCTGTCTGGTGTTTTGAAAGGCATTCAACAGGGGCAAATGTTCTGTATCACCGACAACAGCCAAAAAATCGCCTTTGTCGCTGGGAGGTGTGACGGGTAATCCTGCTGGGTAATTCTGACATCCGACAGTGTAGCAAGCATAACCGACCATATCCATTACAATTACACCGCGCAGGTTTTCCAAGTGCGCCGTTTTTTGGGCAAAAGCCTTACTACCTAAAAGTCCCGCTTCTTCCTGATCAAAAAATGCTAACTGCAAAGTCCGTGGTGTTGAACGAGAACCTAGCAGGCGTGCTACTTCCAATACTACAGCAACACCGCTGGCATTATCATCAGCGCCAGGGGACACAGCAACCGTGTCATAATGGGCTGCTATCAGAATTGCCCCCGCTTGTTTATCAGTTCCTTGGCGATCGCTAAAAATATTAACACCTTCATCGAACTTTTCTAGAGTCGGTTTCCAGCCTAATTTTTTGAGTTCCGTTGTGATGTAATTGCGAGTACGGCTGCGCTCAGAATCAGTGTAACGTTTAAAATTCAACTTTTGAATGTGGGCTAACAGTTTTTCGGGCGAAACTTGCAACTTTGACGCAGATAAAGGAAATTTCCCTACCTCTGCGCGTTCCTGCGTCTTTTCGTCCTTTTTCACTGCTTGGCGTTGTTCCACTCTACTGACGTCAACTAATACTTGCCATTCGGGTTGCCGGAAAAACCCGTTAATGCCCATAACAAGCACTGCTGCTAACACCACCAACAGCAACCACATCCATTTTTTCATCTGATTCATATCTGCCTTCCAGATTTAGAATAGCGCAAATGCCAAGTTTGACGGCTTGTCTTTTGACAGAGTTGATTTATAGGAGTTATGGGTTAGGAGTCTTGAGGCGGCTCAAGACTCCTAACTCTTTAAGATGCTAGATTTTTTGCTCATTATCACCTTGGGTTTCCTAGGAAGTTTTGGACACTGTTTTGGGATGTGTGGTCCCTTAACGGTGGCGTTTTCTCTATCTCATCAGCCGGAAAATTCTCATTGGCGACAGCAATTAAAATTTCATATCTTGCTAAACCTGGGACGGATGTTGAGCTATGCTCTAGTCGGTGCTGGTATTGGGGCACTAGGTTCGGTATTGCTGAAGAGCGGACAAATGGCGGGAATTGGTAGCGACTTGCGCCGCTGGATGGCAATTATCACTGGCTTAATGCTGATTTGGTTTGGTTTAGGACAAGTCAAACCCGATTTGCTACCCCGCATTCCGCTTTTACATCCTCTGTTACAGGGCAGTTTACACGATCGCCTAAGTGCTGGAATGGTTAAACTTTCTTTACAAACTCGCTGGTGGACGCCTGCTTTTTTGGGGATGACTTGGGGTTTAATGCCTTGCGGTTTTTTATATGCAGCCCAAATCAAAGCTGCTGAAACTGGCAATTTGTGGAAAGGTGCTGCAACAATGTTGGCTTTCGGTTTGGGAACTTTACCCACGATGTTAGGCGTTGGCGTTTCCACCTCTTTGGTAAGTAAAGACAGGCGCAGTCAGTTATTTCGTTTGGGTGGCTGGGTAACTCTCACCATTGGCGCTATTACCCTGCTGCGAACCGGCGATACAATGGTAGATTACACCGGACACGCCGCGCTGATATGTTTGATAATGGCACTAATTGCCCGTCCCATTAGCGGTTTGTGGGCGTCACCGTTGCGTTACCGTCGGGCTTTGGGAGTTGGCGCATTTGTGTTGTCTGTGGTTCATACCGCCCACATGATGGAACATACACTGCAATGGAATTTAGCAGCCTTCTTTTTCTTACCGCCAGAGTTTCAGTGGAGTATTGCTGCAGGCTTTGTCGCACTGGTTTTAATGACTCCCGCCGCTTTGACGAGTTTTGACTCGCTGCAAAAATCTTTGGGTAAACATTGGCGACAAATTCATCTTTTAGGCGTGCCAGCTTTATTGTTAAGTGCAATTCATGCTGCCATAATTGGCTCTCATTACCTGGGTTCTTCTTTACAATCAACTTGGGGGAATAAATTAGCAGTAGTCCTTTTGGCAATTGTAACACTCGCTGTCTTGCTAGTGCGATCGCCCTTTTTTTGGTCAATTTTATCCCTCAATAAATTTTATGTTCCCCCAACCAAGTCACGATAAATCTACTACACCCTTGAATAAGGCAGAAGGCAGGAGGCAGGAGGCAGAAGGGGCGACGGGTGTGGCGACGGGTGTCAAGACTTGGGGGACAAGGAAGAATTATCTCCCAATGCCCAATGCCCCATGCCCAATGCCCCATGACGCCAGATGCTACAACGGAGGGAACCGGAGCAACGCACTGGCTCCCCCATGCCCCAAGTATGTATTATTGCTGAGTGGATTAGTTTTATTATTAACAAATATTCCGCCTGCCTTTGCCCATAGTGTAAAAACTTCGGCAGATGTCGGTGCAACTTTGCATGTTGAACCAAACGATAATCCTCGCGCTGGAGAACCGTCAAAAACTTGGTTTGCTCTCACCCGCAAAGGCGGAAAGGCTATTCCCCTGAAAGAGTGTAATTGCCAGTTGGCTGTTTATGCCAAACCCTACGCGCAAGGAGAGCCGCCATTGCTGGAACCTGCTTTGCAACCAATTACGGCTGAACGTTATCAAGGCATCCCAGGAACCGAAATTACATTTCCCAAACCAGGGGCTTATCAGTTGCAGTTGAGTGGTAAACCCAAGACTGAAGGCAGTTTTCAGCCGTTTAAGTTAAAGTTTGAAGTTATTGTTGCTGCCGGTTCTGGCAATTCAACACCAGAAGCTATAGCACAAGATGTACAAAATGTCAAAAAATCGACAGCACAAAGTGGAACGAATGGATTGGGGTTTCCGGTGCTAGTCCTCTCAATTCTCACAGGAATAGGCGTTTTATATGTCTTACTGCAACGGGGGAATAGGAGTTAGGAGTTATGAGTTATGAGTTATGAGTTTTGAGTTCTTAGCTGAGTTTTTTGAGTTTTGAATTATTCAGATATTGGATCTACCCACACACCCGCCCAACAAATAAATTACCCTGCACCAAGCCCCCTACGGGGTCTACGGGCGATGAATGCGCGATAGTTCGCTCCAGCTTACTGAGTAAGCATTTTAACCTGTTTTCACAGGTGTAGAGACGCGCTTAGTGCGTCTCTACAAAGCCCGAACTTGAGTTCAGGGCTTGGTACAAAATAGGAAATTAAAGGCTTTTTCATAACTCTTAACTGCCAACTGCCAACTGCCAACTGCCAACTGCCAACTGCCCTTCGGGTTCACCAGTTACCTGCGGAGGGAAACCCTCCCGCAGTACTGGTTCACCAACTCCTAACTCCTAACTCCTAACTCCTAACTCCGCGCCTGGGCGGCTGGGCGGCTGGGCGGCTCCCAACTCCTAAAGGTGTCGTTTTTGATGCCATTGCCATGCATGAGTGAGAATCTCTTTAAGAGATGAATACTGAGGTTGCCAGCCTAAAATTTTGCTGGCTTTGTCGCCACTACCAACGAGGGCTGGCGGATCTCCAGGACGCCTCAAGCACTCTACCACAGGAATTTCTCTGCCTGTTACTTGCTCTGCTGTTTCAATTACTTCCCTGACAGAAAAACCGTTACCGTTACCTAAATTAAAAACTTCGCTGTCGCCGCCTTTTAATAAATATTCCAGCCCCAAAACGTGAGCATCTGCTAAATCGCTGACGTGAATATAATCCCGAATGCATGTACCATCAGGCGTCGGATAATCTGTTCCAAAAATCGAGATTGATTCGCGTTTGCCTAATGCTGTCAGCAATACTAAGGGAATCAAATGAGTTTCGGGATTGTGATCTTCGCCTAACAAGCCGCTCTTATCCGCTCCAGCTGCGTTAAAGTAGCGAAAACGCACTGATTTCAAATCGTATGCCTCGGCAAAGTCAGAAAGTATCCGCTCTACCATCAATTTGCTCGCACCATAGGGATTAATCGGATTTTGCGGTTGATCTTCGGTAATTTTTACCACAGAAGGCACACCATAGGTGGCACAAGTCGAAGAAAATACAAATTTCTTAACAGACGCTGCCAACATGGCTTCTAGCAAAGTTAGAGTGCCGATAACGTTGTTGCGGTAGTATTTGGCAGGATCGACAACAGATTCTCCCACGTATGCATAAGCAGAAAAGTGCATCACTGCGTCAATATCGCGCCCCGCAAATAAATTATCTAATAAAGCGCGATCGCCTGTATCACCCACTACAAGTTCGACCTGTAAAACTTGTTCCACCAAGTCGCGATGCCCGTAGACTAGATTATCCAGTATTACTACCTCATAACCGGCACGCTTGAGAGCAAGCACCGTATGGGAACCAATGTATCCAGCTCCCCCCGTCACCAAAATCGTGGGTTTTCTAGGCGACATAGTTTTTTGTTTTGATTTGACGACTACTCAATTAATTTAATTTACTGATGCCATGATTACAGAACTGGAAAATTAGAAATAATAGAGCCACTGTGAAGAAATTGCTCTAAAATCACTACGACGGTAGTCTTTATGTGTAGGGTGTGAGGTGTTTGATGTCAGTTAAAGGGTGCGACTACAATTTGACTAAAATTAACCAACAGCCCAAAACCTATAGCTGACCGCAAAATGAAGATTTGAGAGTTAATCTATGTTTGTACTGTTAAGCCGAGTACTACTGTGGCTCCTGATTGGCACTATCGTATACTCTTTGTTCCAGAGATTCTATCCCGGAAGCAATTTTGTCGGGAGAGCAATTGTAGTCATTCTGCTGCTCGTTCTGGCGTTGACGTTTATTAACCCCAACGAACCAGCGGTTTCGTCTTTATGGAGGGTAATCTCGTTTCCGCTGAAGCCTCTAGGAGCGGCAATTTTGATGTTAATTTTCGCTGCTCAGAGAATGAAAGGTGGCGGACTGGACAAACCAGGAGGATACTTAGTTGGTTGGGCGCTGGGAATTTTGCTGTTGGCTAGTACACCAGCATTTGCCTATTTCCTGATTAGGTCGCCTATAGCAATGGTGGGTCATACTGACCTTGTAAGTCAGCAAATCATCCAACAAAATATTCAACAGAATATCCAATTAGCGTCTTCTACAACGCTAAGTGCGCCAAAACTTGGAACGCTGGTAGCATTTGGTTCCTCTAACCCCAATGCTGCAATTTCAGATGTGGTAGGCGATCGCATCCTCTCTGGGAATGATATAGCTCAAGCAACGCTTGCATTCAATTCTGGGTCGATTATCCCGCCTTATCTGCTGCAAAATCCCCAGGAAATCACCAGACGCGGTTTGCGCTTAGAAGATTTTGTACCTAGTGCAGAAACTTTGTCACTCACAACGAACGTTTGGGAAAGCTATCTCAATCAGATTTCTGTTTTCTTGCGTCCTCGTCGTTAGCCAGCCGACTGGAAAATCAAAACTTAAAAATGCCGTCAAGCCACACCTTTGTGGCTGGCATTATTTAAGGTTAATGGTTAATGGTTAATGGTTAATGGTGAACCATGAACCATGACCCCTCATGGCTACTACCTAGAGTCTTGTTAAAAAACTTTCCAAAAACTGTAATATTATCGCCTTGGAAGCATTGCAATATTTTATCCTTTGTATAAAGTTATAAGAGCATAGGAGTAAGCATAAAAACTCCTCGACAATTAAATCGCTTTAATGGCAAAATCACGACGGCTTGCTAAACTAGGTGCTTACATGCGCCCTCATTGGCGAGAAGCGACATTAGGCATTCTCGCTTTGTTGTCTGTTAATGGGTTGGGTGTTTATATCCCCTTGTTGATTCGCTCGGCAATTGACAAACTTTCGGCTACCTTTGTCATGAGCGATATACTGCATTACATAGTGCTGATCATCTTGCTGAGTTCGGCGATGTGGCTAATTCGCATGGCTTCGCGCATTTGGCTGTTTGGTGTGGGGCGGAATGTTGAATTTGACCTCAAACAACAAATTTTTGAACACTTGCTCAAGCTGGAACCGTCTTATTTTGCTACCAATACTGGCGGCGATTTGATTAGTCGGGCTACCAGTGATGTAGATAATATTCGGCGGTTGTTGGGTTTTGCTGTACTGAGTTTTGCGAATACTATTTTGGCCTACGCACTGACCTTGCCTGTGATGCTGTCGTTGAGCGTAGAACTGACATTAGCGTCATTGTCAGTTTATCCATTATTGTTCTTATTGGTACATCTGTTTAGCGATCGCCTGCGAAATCAACAACTGGCGGTGCAGCAGAAACTCTCTGATATGAGCGAACTTATTCAAGAGGATATCAGCGGCATTGCCTTAATTAAAATTTACGCCCAAGAAGACAATGAGCGTCGAGCTTTTGCCAAAAAGAATAATCAACTCTTGGCGGCTAACCTCAAATTAGCCCTCACCCGCAATACCCTGTTTCCGGTAATTATCGGACTCGCCAATATTAGTTCTTTGGTGATACTCTGGCTGGGTGCAGGAAAAATAGCTTCTGGAAGTCTTGATGTTGGTGATTTTGTCGCCCTACTGCTTTATGTAGAACGTTTAGTTTTCCCCACCGCTTTATTAGGATTCACCATTACCGCCTTTCAACGGGGTGAAGTCAGTATCGATCGCATTGAAGCGATTCTCTCTGTCACGCCTAAAATTAAAGACGAAAGCACTGCCATTCATCTCCAGCCCGAGCAAATTAAAGGCGAACTCAGTGCCAAAAATCTCACTTTTAGTTATCCCGGTTCAACCACACCAGCATTACGAAATGTCAACTTTGTCATCAATCCCGGACAAACGGTGGCAATTGTAGGGGCGATTGGTTCGGGTAAATCAACTTTGGCGAATGCTTTTCCGCGCTTGTTAGATATTGACAGCGGACAGTTATTTTTGGATGGGGTGGATATTACCAAAATAGAATTAGCAGATTTGCGGAGTGCGATCGCCTACGTTCCTCAAGACAGCTTTTTGTTCAGCACCACCATCCAAAATAATATTCGTTACGGCGACCCCGTGAGCGAACAAACAGAGGTAGAATCTGCGGCAAAATTGGCACAAATTCATCCAGAAATTATCAATTTTCCCCAACAATATCAAACTATCGTGGGCGAACGCGGCATTACCCTTTCTGGAGGACAGCGCCAACGTACAGCCTTAGCCAGAGCAATGCTAGTTGATGCGAGGGTGTTAATTTTGGATGATGCCCTTTCCAGCGTTGACAATCAAACAGCGACACAAATCTTAAAAAATCTTGCAAGCGGTACGCAACGCAAAACGGTAGTTTTTATCACTCACCAATTATCTGCCGCTGCTTCTGCCGACCAGATTTTTGTGATGGACAAGGGTGAGATTGTACAAATAGGCACACACTCAGAACTTGTGCAACAACCTGGGCTTTACAGAACTTTATGGAGTCAGCATCAGGTAGAGGAATTGTTGCATTAGGGAAAGGGGTATTGGGAATTGGGCACCGATACATCTAGATCTATAGAAGATGTAAAGACTTTACATTACTCATCTAAAAATATAGTTCCAAGCTTGCTCAACTTGGTAGTATGTCTGAACCAGTGTGCATATCTTTGAGGTACGCACTTGTGTGTTTTGCTAATTGCTTGGGAGTAACAGTTGTGATAAACGGCAAGGCTATTTCTATTTCCCTGTTTGCAGGGGCTTTTGGTTTAGACCTTGGTATCGAGCAAGCGGGATTTCATACAGTTAGTGTGGTAGAAAAAGACCGTGATGCAACAAAAACAATTGCTCTCAACCGACCTCATCTTTATGAAAGTGCTGTTCCTAGGGAAATAGAGAAAATAGGCACTCAAGATTTACTCTTAGAAGGGGGACGAGTTTTAGATTTAGGCAGAACTTTACGCCCTGGTGAGGTAGATTTGGTGACAGGTGGTCCACCTTGTCAGCCATTTAGTACAGCAGGAAAACGGGGTTCAGTCATGGACCCTCGTGGCAGTTTGTTTATGGACTTTATTCGCGTTGTTAGAGAAGTTCAGCCCCGTTTTTTTGTCATGGAAAACGTGAGAGGCTTGCTTTCCGCTGCTATTCGTCACCGACCTATTAATCAACGCGGCGCAGATTATCCAACTTTGGAACCGGATGAAATGTCGGGTGCTGCTTTAAAGGTAGTATTAGCAGAAATGAAGGGAATTGGATACAACGTAGTTTACAATCTATTAGAAACAGCTGATTATGGTGTTCCACAAAATAGAGTACGTATAGTGTTTATCGGTTCTAGAGATGATGAATTTGTTACATTTCCTTTTGCTACCCATTGTGAAGACGGTAAAAATTTACCAAAATGGCGTACTTTAAGGGATGCTTTAACAGGTTTAGTCGATCCAACACCAGAGTTTACAGCTTACTCAGAAAATCGGCTTAAGTTCTTGAGATTGCTTGAAGAGGGGCAAAACTGGAGATATTTACCAGAAGATTTCAAAAAAGAAGCAATGGGAGGCGCTTACAAATCAGGAGGCGGGAAAGTCGGTTTTTACAGGCGGTTGTCCTGGGATAAGCCTTCACCGACGGTGACAACAAGCCCACATCAGAAAGCTACAGATATGTGTCATCCTGTAGAATTGCGTCCTTTAAGTGTACGAGAGTGCGCCAGAATCCAAACTTTTCCTGATGACTGGATTTTCTATGGCTCAGTAACTTCTAAATATAAACAAATAGGAAATGCAGTACCAGTGATATTTGCAAAAGAAATTGGTAATTATGTTTACAAATTATTACAAGGAGATAAACCAAAAGGCAAAGAAATGGCTGAACAACTTTCGCTTTTTACCTTATAGAATTTAAATTATCAAGTTAAAATAGTGTCTACGTAGTATAGCAGTAGGTTAAACTCGGCAGGATTATGAGAACTACTCTGCTGAGTTTGATTTTTTTAGCTGTTCCCATTGTTTACATAGCAGTGATTATTTTGTCTTTAACTTGCGGCCAATTCTGCAAAAGCTTTGTCAATTCTCTGTAACATATTTCTCACATGGGTTTCAACAAGTTCATAATTCATGTGAATGTCGTCCCAGAATACTTTACCAGCAATGCGAGAAATTCTAGAGTCTTGTGGAAATGTCCATGAACCTACATCAAAAGCAGCTACAAACAAAGGATTTTCATGAACGCTTAACTCTTTTTTAGCTCTAGACACTTGAGAACCGGTTAATGTATTTTTTTGAGTTTTTAATTGTGCAAATTTAACTGTTTTTTCGGAAAACATAACAATATCAACACCAGTAATTTTAATCTTAAATTCCAATTCGGGGCTAATAACATAAGGACTAATATTAGATATTTCTTCTAAAAGCAGACCTATTTTCGTACTCAAATTCCTCGTCACAGAATTGCTAGTTACCAATAATTTGGCACCGCAGAGTTCAAATAAATTTGACGGGTTAGAATGACTCTCTAGTATCGCTTTTTTGGTTTCAAAATATTTGGCTAACCAATTAATAAAATCTATGGCAAATTTATCTATTTTACCGCGAATTAACTCTGATTGACGTTCTAATTCTAGAACAGAGCCATTTGGATTGTCTTGTTCTATTTGATATCGAAAATAATCTTCTGCTATTGAGGAAATAATTTTTCCAAATTTGTATGCATTATGCAAATCTCCATCCGCTATATTAGTGATATCAATTAATGAAGCTTGCTGTAAAATGAGTGCTTTCCGCTCTTGGACAGAAAGTCGTATTAGTGTTTCAGCTGATAAATCGGTAGGCACAAAAGCTCTCTTTATCTGATTGGGCTTTTTTAGTATTCCCCAAAATCAGAGTATAGGGCAATAAGGGGAAAGGGTAAAAAGCAAAAAAAATAGGCCTTTTTCCCTCCTCTGTTCCCCCTTTCCCTTACCTTAAAGCGCTGGTGCTGGTAGTGGCTTCGCCGGCACTGACATCGGATCTATTCCACCTTGTCCGATTTCAAATTGATTCATCATGTCATGGTCTTCGTGAACCATATTGTGGCAGTGAGACATATACTTACCGATGTGAGGTATAAACTTGCCAATTATCCTTACCGTCTCGTTTTCACCAAGGTAAAACACATCCTTCAAACCACGTTCATAAGGAAAAGGTGGTTGACCGTTACGGTCGAGTAATTGAGCATCAATCAGGTGAAGGTGGATTGTATGAAACCAAAGACCTGAGTTATTGTGCAGATTCCAAATTTCCACTTCTTCTAATTGTGGATTTGCATCAACTCGGCTTTTATCCCACCCTTGACCATTGATTACCCACAAGCTATTGATGTGGTCGTATGTAAAATCACGAGTTCGCACCGCTGAGGATTCTGGGATAAATTGAATATTGCGTAATGTGCTGGGAATCGAACTATCATCGCTTTGCGATCGCACTACATCAAAGCGCATGATTTTATCTGTATTGCCGGTATTATCATTATTCGGCAATCCGAGATTTTGCAATACTACCTGAGTCCCTATAGGATATCTAGAAAAATCGATAATCAAATCGTAGCGCTCTGCCATCCCAATCCGCATATCTTTTGTATTCACTGGTGCAGACATCAATCCAGCATCAGTACCAATTACAATCAAATCGTCACCCGTACTGAGAGCAAGTTTATAAGAGCGGGAAATTGATGCATTTAACACCCGAAAGCGGTACTTGCGATTAGCCACTTCCATCCGAGGCCAAGGTACTCCATTGACTGTAATCACATCACCCATCAAACCGTGTTGACCTTGGTCATCAAAAACTAACGAACCATCAGCGGCAAATATCTTGTCATGAATGATTAAAGGATTATCATAAGCGTTCTTGGGCAGTGGCAGATTAAGTTCATTGTCATCTTGGACAAGATACATCCCAACCAGCCCCATATACACATTTCGAGAAGTCTGTCCAATTGCGTGGTCGTGGTACCACAAAGTCGAGGCGTTGGAGTTGGGATAAGTGTAATCCTTGTAATACCCCGAAGCAATCAAATCCTCAGCATAGCCATCATACTGGGGTTGCGATGCCATTCCATGCAGGTGAACCGACGTAGGTATACCAACATCATTGATAAACCTGACAACCGATTGGCGATCGCGTCGTTGTTTAATCGTGGGACCGGGAAAGATACCGTTATAGCCCCAAATCTGGGTTTGTCGCCCAGGTAATATCTCAACAGTCGCCCTCTGCATCCTAATCTCGTAATAATCAGTTGTTGTATCGCTGCGTACAGGATTCAACACTGGCGGCGGGCGAAAAACAAGTGTAAACGGCTCAACTCTCTCATCGGTTCTTTGAGCGTATCCCCGATGCTGAAGTGCTACAGGTAGTAACATCGAACAACCTGCAAACGCTGCATACTTCAGAACTTCACGTCTGCTGATTTTCTTCATGGTAGTATTCCCTGTGTGAAAAAGCTGTGTAAATTTGATTTATTAAAACAACTATGTAAAATAATTATTTCAATAAAAAATACAAGGTTAACTAAAGTTTTTTTAAGTAATAATACGGTTTGTTAATCTTGACAATAAAGTCGCCTGTGTATTTAGTAGTAAATTGCATTCAGTAATGGAATTAGACGCGCAAACTCTTTTTATTACTGTGTCTTTACTATCCTACGTTTGGTATGTCAGCCAAAATTATTGACTGGAAATTTGGTATTAAATATACAAAATATGCTTAGTTTACGTTTTATTGCCAAACAAAAATTGAATAAAAGGCTGTGTAAAAAGTAAAATAATCTTCCTAGTAACTATTGCCTCTTGCTAAGTGTGTATTATCTGTAGTTATGTAAAAAATAAACATATACTTCCTCAGTGATATTATATTTGGTTGATTAATTGGGGATGAGTCAGAAGGTCTACTGCATTTATTAGATTCGCCAACAGCAAGCACTCTTTTCTCGACTACATTAATGCGTGATAAGTCTCGGCTAGAAACCGGGTTTCGCAGGAGTTACCCGGTTTGGGATCAGCCATCATACATTAATGTGGCCCAACACTAGTGGTTTGCCAATCAAAGGAAAGCGGGGTTAAGTAACGAACCTTACTAGGCGTACCCCTTCACCACCAAGCATAAAAATAGTCCTCTACCCTTCCCCTTTCCCCCTTCCCCCCTTCCCCCTCCTACCCTCGAACTTCTGCCTTCTTGTTGATATTTTGGAACTCAAGTTGGGAATTATAGAACTTGTAAGTCGGTTTTATGGAGTTTATGTCTCGAATGCAATTACCACAATCTCCTGTTTCCGGAGAATTTTCCGCTTGTAGGCGATCGCGCCTATCTAGGGCGATCGCCTGTTTAATTTTAATTAGCGTCTTAAGTACATTTGCTGGAGTACCCGCCCACCACACGATCGCAAATTCCTGGTCTGGCTTGCTGTGGGGATTGGCGCATCCAGTAATCGGCTTGGATCGTTTGGTGACAGTAATCGCTATTGGCTTACTTTCTGCTGGAGTTGTGGGGGGCGCTACCTTACCTCTATCCTTTGTGCTGGCGACAATCTGCGGTACAGATATTCACTTATTTCAGATAAATTTACCAAGTGCAGAAATAGCGATCGCATTTTCGACAATTGTCTTTAGTGCTATCTTGGCAATACCAAATCGACCAAACTGGCTTTTATTACTTGTATTGAGTGCAACAGCTGGATTATTTCACGGTTACACCTATGGTGAATCCATCATCGGTACAGAAATAACCCCACTAATTGCCTATGTATCGGGTATTACTTTGACTCAATATGTTGTGGCGATGAGTGCAAAAGTAATTTATGATACAATGCACATTAGAGAATTTAACCAAATTTCCTACCAGAAAAAAATGCACCTTGCCGGTTTCGCTTTTTGCGCGATCGGTATAGTAATTGCCAGCAAATCAATAATGTAAATATATTTGGTGTTGTGTAAACTTTGTTACTGTTTTTTTGGTAGCTAATAGCTATTAGGCGATAGCTAATAGCTGTTAATAATTCTGTATTTTAGAAAGCACCAATCCGCCCAATGAGGACGTAGAATGTTTTCATAATTAACAACAAATCATACAAGGGGTACCATTTTTTCTGATACTGTAGGTCTAAATCGACTACTTGTTCAAAATCCTTCACTTTAGAACGACCGTTAACTTGCCATTCGCCTGTTAAACCGGGTTTGACATTTAAACGCTGCAAATGACGCTGATTGTAGTGCATCACTTCATCGGCGGTCGGTGGACGCGTTCCTACCAGGCTCATTTCTCCTAGTAGGACGTTCCAAAATTGTGGCAGTTCATCCAAGCTGGTGCTTCTCAAAAAGCGACCGATTTTCGTTACCCGAAAGTCATGTTTATTCTTAAAGAAAAGTCCATTAGCTTCATTAGTCACTAATGGCTTTAATGCATCGGCATCAACACGCATCGAGCGAAATTTCCGGATACGAAATGAGCGTCCTTGGAATCCGTAGCGTTCTTGAGCGAAGAAAATGGGACCGGGACTGTCGAGTTTAATAGCGATGGCGATTGGCACAAACGCGATCGCTAAAATCAACAGCCCTATTAAGCTCCCCACAATGTCCAAACAACGTTTAAATTTAGACTCGACTGAGGGGTGAGGAGTAAATTTTAATTCCCAAACTGGAGAAGTTGCACCTTGAAAAACAGTTTCTAATGGAGTTGGATACATTGCCAAGCCGAAAGTTAAGGAACAGGGTAGAACTACGTAGCTTTAATTAGACTATAGACTTAGCTTTATTAAAGCAAATTCCCTCCAACAGTAGATTTACTGAATCTTCATCCAGATAAATGGGATCATCATTTTTTATAAACTTCAGGTAAAGGGACTTGAATATATCTTATGGGAGATGAAAAAGCGTTTTAAACATGTATATTCAATGCATTTGTGTTAGAATTCGCTACCAATTGAGTCCGTATGTTTGAAACGAAGTACTTTCCGGCGGGATGGCGGAAACTACTTCAGAAAGCCGAACAAATATCTCATACACATGCAGTTCTTCAGGCGAAATACATCCTCAAAGGATGGGTATTATTGGATTATTGTTTCTATCTAATAGCTTGTTTAGCAGCATGAAGCACGCATATGTGAGCTATGGCGGTGGAAAAAGCGTTATGAGGTTTGTTTTAAGCATTTTCCAGCAGAAAAGCCAAAAAGCCAAATTGCAATATGAGGGCAATGATGCTTCAATGATTCGGCAAAAGCAATAAAGAAGAAAATCGCAATTTGTATCGTAATGGCAGTGACTTTTTGACACTGCTGTGTGTTGTTTAATTCAAAATAGGGCAGGAAATTTACTTAAATGCTCTCTTATATACCGAGGTGCTAAAAATGGTTGCAGTTGGAGTTGAAGTTAAAATAAATCGTTTGGAATCAATTGTTGAGCAAATTGGCGAAGCAGTACTTGCTACTACGGAGACAATTGAGCGTCTTGCCGATAGAGTAGATACTCTTAGCATCCAAGTTGAAGAACAGGGAAAACAGGTGCAGCAACAGGGTTATCAAATTTTGGCATTGTGTGATGCAGTGCAAACCCTTGCTGATACCCAGGATGGTTCATTGCAAAGACTAACCCAACTAACACAAACTCTAGACCGTCTGATGGTATTGCTTCAAGGATCGGATGAAGCTGAACCAGCATGATCGAATAGGGGGGTAAGGGGAAGGGGGGATAAGGAGAATTTTCGGTTTTGTCGGCTTTACAATTTCAGTTGTGTGACCGCAATTTTACCGGAAAAACATACATCCACATCACTGCCGGGAGTGCGATCGCGTTTGCCATATTCCCCTACATAATAAAAATCATCGCCCTCAACGCGAAAATTAACCGGCAACGGTTTAGTACAGGGTTGGCAAAATACCACTTCTGGATCTGGTTCTCCTGGTAGCAAATGTGGCAAATTCACATTCCAAAAGCTTTCCGGTTCTAAAGGACGGGTAAACAAGTCAGCTAAAACTTTCGCACTCCACTTGGCGGCGACATCCCAGTCAAAATCTAAATTTTTCTTTTTATACTGAGAAATCGCAACTCCAGGAATGCCAAGCATTGCAGCTTCCCTAACGGCGGCGACAGTACCGGAAATATAAGCATCAACTCCCAGGTTTCCCCCAGCATTAATACCTGATAAAACAAACTTGACATTTTCACAAATATGTGTTAACGCAATTCTAGTACAATCAGCGGGAGTACCAGCGATCGCATATTGATTTTCAGAACGCCGTTGGACGTTAATCGGTCGAGTAGTGGTAACTTTATGACCGCATCCTGATTGGTGGTGTTTAGGTGCGGCGACAATCGCTTCAGTACCGTTTACAGCTTTCAGGAGTGCTTGAATACCGGGAGCGTCGATACCGTCGTCGTTGGTAAGAATGAGGGTCATGTTTTCAAGTATATTATAATACGCAATTGTATATTGAGTTTCAAGGCTAGCTGCAATAAGGCATTTGTCACTTGGGGAAAGGGGCAAGGGGGAAAGGGAAAATTATATAGAATAGCGGGCGGTGCGCCCCCAGTTGGGTGCTTTCAACAAGCATACGGATGAGATGCTGCCGATGAAAACTTCTACTGTTCAATATTATTTTGGCGGTTCGGTGGAAGTGCGATCGCTATCCTAACACCCTTCTGGATTCAGCTCGCCCAGGCGGGCTTTGTTTGTATAGTCCGATGTTGAGAAAATAAAAAGCGATCGCTGTGGTTTTTTTAGTCACGCGATCGCTTTTAACTAAACCGTCATCAAAATACTGTTGCCAAATTTACAAACCTTCTTTACAAAAGAGTAAAAGAAAATTGAGAAGGTCTGAAGTTGCTTCCCAATTTGTTAGCACAATATCCGATCTCTGCGCTTTGACCTGGTTGAATCACTTTTGCCCAATCGGGAACAGGAGTAGCCTCATAGGTGGAACCTTGGGAAACAAAGTTGGCATTCCAAGTCTGATAAATTTGTGACTGATTGGCTGCAAACTTTAGCTTCCAATTTTTCGTCGGGGTACTACCCTGATTGCTAACGCGCAGATTTACACAAAAACCAACATCCCATTCTGATAAAAGAATAGTATCTACTGCCAGTTGTGGAGAAGAAGGAGGTGTAGTAGAAGTTGTAGATAACAGCGTGTTGAGCAGTTGTTGCTTGGCGGTATATACAGTTTTCCAATCATCTAACAAAATACCACCAGTATCACTACTATTAGGATTCCAACTCCAATAGGTGAAAGTGAGATTTTTTTGCTTGATGAAATCCACCAATTGTCGTTGCCAAATTCCCTCTTTAGAAGCATTATCTACCTGACGACCGCCAAATTCTCCAATCCAAATTGGTGCAATTCCCTGGCTGGAAATATAATGAAATCCAGTTTCCCAACGGCTGTAGAGATTTTGCGGAAAAGTCGATTCAGAAAACCAACTTGAATTATAGACTCCAGGACCATACTCGTGAGGAGAATAAACTAATTTATTGGAAACATTTAAGCGTACTGGATAGTTTTTCACCCCCTCCAAATTACCGCCCCACCAATGTGCTGATAATTTTTGACCGGGGACATTTTTTTCCACACCTTCAACAACAATCAACCAATTAGGATTGATGGATAAAATTGCATTACCACAACGTTCCGCCGCCAGTCGCCAATCAGTTGCTTGGTTGTTAGTTCCCCAACTAGCTTGACCGTGGGGTTCATTTTTTAAGTCGGCTGCTATCACATTGGCGTAATTTTTATAGCGGGTGGCAAGCATTTTCCAGCTATCAATCCAGTCAGCTTCTGTAAAGCCATCACCGTACCATAATTCGGGAATTTTGTAATCATCAAGACGATGGCTGTCCAGCATAATATATAAACCTTGCCCTGCAGCCTCTTGGATAATAATATCCATGACCTGTAAAGGAGTTTTACCTTGTAGGTCTTTGTTGCTGCCAATATTAAAATCAACTCCACCAATATTAGATGAACGCAGCGCCTGCACTGAGAAAGGTAAGCGAATCACGTTGTATCCCAAGCTTTTGATTTGGGCAAGCATATCTTTATAGTCTCTCACCCACAGCCCATGAGGAACGTGTACATCAGTCTCCATACCAAACCAGTTGACTCCTCTAAGCAATACTTGCTTACCTGTGGCGTCAATAATTTGCGAACCTTTGGTAGAAAGCGGGGTTTGAATAGCCATAGCAGCATTCGCTCGACCTATTAGGTTGTAAGGATGCTGCGATAATATAATTTGTAACGCTAATAACGCAGCGATAATCCAATACAATGGCGGAAATCTTCTCACACTGCCCAAACTAATATTAACTCGATGTTGCGGTTTTCGCCGTCGCTGACGCCACCAGTTCATTCTGCTGAAAATTGGCAGCAGCTTCTGCGGCTTGCAGGCATGAAAAACCCGAGCAATTCCGCGAAAAATTTCTTTCATGGGATATAATTATGAGATGGTTTGCATTCGTCCGCCCCAATAATTTGGATTAATCTTCCAAGGGGCGGTGTTCCTCTATCTGCCGCGATTACTCCTGTAGAGGAGCTGCTCAATCAGCTTAAAACAAGCTAAAAAAAGTCTCAAACTTTCGACTGTAAAAGCCGTGCGATCGCGTCTGTTTTTCTAAAATAAAAAGCTGCATAGTTGAGGTACAGGACTGTATTAATTTTCTCTCTGGAACACTGCTGTAATCCCCCTTGATTACCCTAAATGAATCAATTAATTTTACTAAAAGCTCTGTAACTTGTGTAGATTATGAAAAGTTACAGTTGCAAATGTTATCTCGAAATAACAGGGGGATATTTTCACAGTAAAACATTCCTCGGACGCAATCCTAGATGTTTAGGATGTTTTAAAAAGGTTTTTTGGTGCTGTGCTTGCTTCTCCTTTATGAGTACGCAGCGAAGTGGAGTGAAGCATCTGGTGTAGGTGCTTAAAACCCTAGATTCTTTCCTTCGGAACGCTGCGCGAACACTCCACTGGGTTGGACACCCTGCGGGAAGCAAGCTAAAGAATGACAATTTTATACCTTCTTTGACGGAAGAAAACATCCTCTTAGGAAATGGACAGTTTTTTACAGCCATAAATTACCTTCTCTGCACGCATAAACTATTCCAAAAGTTAACGTTAACTGGCTGGTAAATTCAACAGAGTTTTTACTGAAAAGTGAGCATTGCTTCATGCATCTGCCAAATTTATTAAGTATTTTTTTTTGAAGATAAATTGAAAATTACGTACGTAGCAGTAATTATTTTGTATGTTGAGTAACAAAAATGAAAGTCTTTGATGTGACTTTAAAAAGCGCAAAGTTGAGCTAGTTCCACATTTTGATGATTTTGATGTTTAGCAGTATAAGCACGTACGCAAAACTTTGCTGTTATACCATTTATTTAAAATTTTACGCGTTATGATTTCTGCAAGCCACAGCAATAAAACGAGAACTCTCAGAAGCGATGGAAAATAAAATAATTATCTTTCTCAGATATCAACGCTAGAAGCTTTTTAACCCAATACGGTTCAGTTAAGGCTATGCAGTGCTTAGAACAACGACAACAGGAGAATTCATCTGTGTCCCAATACCTCTGTGTTTAACTTTTTTCGAGCGAAATTTTGATACAGGCTTTTTCACAACTCTTGGGTTGTTTCTATGAATCCTTTCGGGTAAAACTTGGTCAAGAATCTCCACAGTTAACCAACTTAAAAAAAGGGAAGTTCTTGTGGTTTCAAACGCTGAAATTTGGGGAGGGCACGACGAACAACTCGCAATGTTCCTGTAAAACTTAGACGCAAGGGTGCAACGTCTGCATTGGTCGCAGCTTGAAAAATTAATGACCGTATAGCCCAATGCCCCAGTAATAAACCATAAACTTCTTGCACCACCTCGCGTGGTTTTTGAGAACGAATATGAGTTTTTCGTTCCAAAAGATGTACTTTGAGTTCATCAATCGTATTCTCGACTTCCCAACGTTGATGATACTCACAAGCAAGTAACTGGGCGCTGAATTTTTCAATGTCCAATAAGCTTGTAATTAAGCGATATCTAATTTGTTCTTTTGGGTTATCAGGATTTTCAATTGTATACTCTATAACTCTTACCTGTATTGGCTCGCAACCTTTTTTCCGCAATTCCCCAGATGGATAAATCCAACTCAAATACGAACAATCATCTAAAGGTTTTTCATTTAAGAATTTAACGTTAGCTGGAATTCTTCCCAAATAATCACAATCTTTACTTACTGTTGCTTGCACCATCGCGTATGAATGCAAACCTCTATCCCACATCAACAACATTCGCGATGCTACTGAGCGTAATAGCTTTAATGCTCGTACTCGCTCTCCAATCCGGTATGGACACATTAATGCATCAAATATTAAATGTGTTCCAGCCTCTACCAAAATTACTAATCTAACCTTTGGGAATGCTGCTCGCGTGCCAGGACGACTACCGGGACGACCAAAAACCCTTGCGTTCTCATCACTATCTGGGATATCTAAGCACGTTCCATCAATCACCACGATTCGTAATCCGTTTATAAAGCCTCCAATTGTTTCGCTGTTTGCCATTGGTTGAACCAACTGATGAAACAATTGTCTCATCACCCCTGCTCCTAATCGCTGTCTGGCTTGGGTAATGGCTGATTTACAAGGAAATCGCCAATATTTACCAACTTTGACCCATGCCTCTGACAGCCCATCAATTAGGTTTTTTAATACATCCCGCATTGAATCTCTTGACCACAAGCTCATTCCTATTATTAAACAAACCACCAGTTGTGCAGGTAACGAACGATGACGTTCCTCTTCGACTTTAGTTTTAGCGATCGCCTGTTCGATTGCTAGAGCTGGAATAGCTGTCTCTATTGCTTTGAATATCTCAGTACTTTGTATCTTGGGAGACACTAATGAGAATTCCTTGAGATGCACCGCACTTCATTCCCATTTTTCAGAACAACTCTTAATTTACATGTATTTGAGCTTTAACTGAACCGTATTGCTTTTTAACCAGATTTTTATTATTCTTGTCATCAAATGTGTACTATTATACTTGTGCAAAATTGCAGATATTAATACACAAACAAATAATAACTTTGTATTATCCCTGCCCTTAAAAAGAAGAGGCAAATGCTAGGAAGTGGATTTTCACTCCTCGCTTTATTGCCGTGGGCAAGGGCGATTGTAATGTGTTGCAACGTCAAGACGCGAATTGGTATTACTACCAAACCTCTGTTAAATCTAAGACAAATCCTGGCAGCACATCTTCACCGGATAAAGTTGCTCTCTTGTCTAATATTTCCACATTTTGACCTTGTTTGTATATCTCTACTTTGCGATTTTTGCGGTCAATTAACCAGCCCAAACTTGCTCCATTATTCATGTATTCCTGCATTTTTTCTCGCAAAGTTTGCATGCTGTCAAATTGAGAACACAATTCCACAACAAAGTCCGGACATATCGGTGCAAAACCTTCTTGTTCATCTGGTGTGAGTGCTTCCCAACGTTCTAATTTAACCCATGATGCATCGGGAGAGCGATCGCTTCCATTTGGTAGGTGAAATCCTGTAGAAGAATTAAATGCCTTGCCCAGCTTAGTTTGACGGTTCCACAGCCAAAGTTGTCCTTCAATATCTAGGTTGCGGTTTCCTGTATCGCTTCCAGTGGGGGGCATGATAATTAACTCTCCGGTGGCGGTTCTTTCTAGCCTTAAGTCACGGTTAACGGTGGCAAGTTCTTTGAATTGTTCGTGACTGACTTTGAATGCTTGGGGAATGGCTATGGTGGGGTTAAGCATCGGGTAAAGCCTATATTTATCTACATACTTTGCTTGTATTCTTCTAACAATTGCGGAATATAATCGTACCCATCCACGCCAATCACAGCAATAATTCTCGGACGATGTTGCTGCAATGCATTCATAAAAGCTTCTGCGCCTATTTGTCCTTGCAAAATTGCGAGTAAAGCTGCTGGTTTTCGCCATTCGTTGGAAGCAATTTGATTTAACAAATACATTCCCAAGCAACCTGTATAAATCGCTCTTTCAAAATTTGCCAAACTATAATTTGCTTCGGCTAAATTAGCTAAATTCAAACCTTGAAGATATAAATCACCTGAAAGTTGTGCTGTTTGAAACCCATTTTCTAAATGTTTGATGGCATTTTGCGGTTCTCCAATTACTTGATATGCAATGCCCAAACTACTCAAACACAATGCTTTACTTTGCACATCGCCTAATTGTTCTGATAACCTTAAACCTTGTTGCAAATAATTAATTGCCATTTCATAGGCTTCTGGTTCTAATTGTTCCTCTTGTTGCGCTTGCATAACTTCGCTGTAACCTAAATTTACCAGCGCATTTGCTTCTCCTGTTCTATCTCCGGCTTGGCGACTTAATATGACAGCGCGTTGACTATAATTAATTGCCTCGGCATAATTTTTCTCTTGCACGTAAGTCCGGCTAAGATGATTTAAATTGGCAATTTCACAAGGGCGATCGCCTGCATTTCTAGCTATCTCTAAGGCTTGCTGATGAAAGTTTATCGAACGCCCATATTGCCCCAATGCTCGCTGAGAATAGCCTAAAAGTGTCAAAATTCGCGCTTTTTCTTGGGTTCCCTCTCCCTGACGCAGCGGTTCGTCTAAATAATCTAAGGCACCGCGCAAATAACTGCCGGAAAATGAAGCGAAAATTCCGCCGTAAAGCGGAAAATATGAACGTTGGGCGAAGGTTCGCAATATTTGTAACATGATTTGCGAACAACCATTGGCGTAAACTTCCCCAGCTTGCTGAAAACCACTTGCTAGTTGACTCCAAATTACGGCAAATGTCAGAAAAGTTGAAATAGACAACTTTGAACCTGCTTCGACGTTGTAAGTTTGTTGGTCAAACCACTGCACTAAACCCCTTTGCAAGTACTGTAAAATTATTGCCAATTCTACCCAGTCGCTAAGGTTAATATTGCGTTGCTGTTCGGCAAATTGAATTGCAGAACCTTCCATTGCTAAAGTGCGAAATAATGCTTGGGGTAGTTGACTATTAACCTGTTTTGCCCATGTTGCCCAAGGACCGCGTTCTCCCGGTACGCCGCCAAATCCTAAAGTTTCGCGACTTTGTTCGTACATCCAGCTTATCAAGTGGTCTTGCAATCGCTGCCAAGATGTCAAACCACGGGTGATGCCTTGGGCAAGTTCTTGTAAAGATTTTATACGTAATGTTTCGGAGTTTTGTTGTAGAGATTTTGATAGTTGTTGCAGTTGTGCTAAATTCAGCGGATGCTTTTGGTTGGGGTCGGTAACACGTAAGAATTCCGCCAGCCGATCGCTTTCTGCAATTGTGGTAATTTCTCTAACTGCAGCGGCGATCGCTTCTGTAATTTTGTTATGTTCTTGCCAGCGCTGCCACTGAGTTTGGATTGTCTTAATTGCCCTCAAGCTGCGAGTAGCTTTGGCTTTTTTGAGTTCATCTTTTTCGGAATCAACCTGCTGTTGAGCCGCCTGAGTGCGATCGCTCAAAACTAACTCAAAAACTTCCCCAGTACCGGAAGTTATATTTTTCAGCAACATTTGATACACCTGCTCAACAGAGCTAATCTTGCCCTTGAGCGTGGTTTCGACGATTTCATCGATTAAAGCGAGGTAGCGATCGCGCAATGGCAGAGAGTCTGACACGGTAGCAACTAGAGAACGTCACGTTAATTCTAATTCTAGACGCGGCGGACAAGGTAAAAGGTAAAAGGTAAAAGGTGAGTCAGCGCGAAGTCTGCAGTCGGGAAGATTCCCCCCGGCTCACTTCGCGCCCTTGGTAGGTCCGCCACTGCGGTCTTGGGGTCTGGCCAAGGGTCGCAGTGGCGTTTTCCCGACCCAGGCGACTGCGAAGTGCGAAGGGTAAAAGGTAAAAGTAAGAAAAAAATATTTATTCCTTATTCCTTATAAGAGAGATGCTGAAAACCCCGTGGCTAAAGCCCGGGGATGAAAGCGGCGTTGCAGCTTTAAAGCTGCTGTGGCACAATATGAGAATCAGTACAAGATTTAAAAACCTACCCCCAGACTGGGGGAAAGTTTACGCCCGAAACAACCACCTCGGAGATATCAGCACGCCCTTGTGGCAAACGTGTTGCAGCCCAAGAACCTGAGAAATCAGGATATTAAGGCGCTATAAGTCTTAAGAATCTCTGACCCTTTAGGGCAGAGAGTGTCAATCCTTATACCCGTCCGCTAAGATTGGCAACTAGCGTCGCTAATTCTATTGGATTTACTGGCTTGGAGACATGTAACTGAAAGCCAGCTAATAGCGCTTTTGCTCGGTCTTCGTCTGCAGCATAGGCTGTCAGCGCTACAGCCGGAATTTGTCCGCCTTGGTTGATATCAAGTGCCCTGATTTTGCGAATTAGCGTGTAGCCATCTTCTTCTGGCATTCCAATATCGCTTACCAGTACATTCGGCTGCAATTCTTGTAATGCCGTTAGTGCCTCTTGTGCTGATGCAACAGTTTTTACCTCGGCTCCGTATTGTTGCAGTGCTACATTCAGTAACTCACGAGCATCTGGTTCATCATCTACAACTAGTATTCGCAAGCCGTTGAGGGAGACGGACAAAGTGGGTGAGTTTAACTGGGGAGGGCTGGGGGAGGAAAATAATGGCAATTTGACTGTAAATGTCGCCCCTTGTCCAATTCCTGGGCTGGTGGCGCGGACTGTCCCGCCGTGCAATTCTACCAAATGACGGACGATCGCCAATCCCAATCCAAGTCCGCCGTATGTCCGAGTCCGCGAACTATCGGCTTGGCGAAAACGGTCAAAAACATAGGGCAAAAAGTCAGCAGAAATGCCTTCTCCTGTGTCTGTAACTTGAATCTGGGCTGCAACTTCAGAATTCAACTCACTAATTGATGATAGTTCCACCCTCACGCTACCACCTGGGGGTGTAAACTTGACGGCGTTGGCAAGCAAATTCCAGATAATTTGTTGCAAGCGGTTGGTATCACCCAATACTTGTATTTCTGAGGAGTCTAAGAAAAAGTCTATTTTAATGTCTTTAGCTCGAGCTGCACTCTTGACTGTTTCCATCGCTGATAAAATCGCGGGTGCAAGTTGTACCGGACTGAGATCCAAGCAGAGTTTGCCTGTTACAATGCGCGAGACATCTAAGACATCTTTAACAAGTGCTGCTAGCGATTTTGTGTTACGCTCAATTGTTTCTAAAGCATTTGCAGTGGCTTCTTGATTCAGCTTGCCAGCGCGGAGTAACTGAGTCCAGCCCATAATTGGGTTTAGGGGTGTGCGAAGTTCGTGAGAAAGTGTGGCTAAAAACTCATCTTTCATGCGGTTGGCGGCTTCGGCTTGCGCGCGTGCGGCTTGTTCGCGTTGTAGCAATTGTTCGCGTTCTTGCTCTGCGCGTTTGCGATCGCTAATATCAATCATAAATCCCCGCAGTGTCTGCGGTGCTTTATTTTCACCGCGCACGACATTTACAATGTCATACAACCAGACAATTTTGCCATCTGCTGTTAACATTCTGTATTCAAATTCGTAATTGTCCTGTGATCGGGAACAATCTACACAATACTCAATTGCCCATTGGCGATCGTCTGGGTGGATGTGTTCGCCCCAAAAATTATCGGCGTACCAGTCTGACACTGCATAACCAAGAATTTCTTCACTTTGGGGGCCAATATAGGTAAAATTCCCTGTAGTGGCGTCTGCTTCCCAAGGAATTACGCGTACTTTTTCTGTAAGTTTTCTAAATTTTTCTTTACTTTCTTGGAGAGCTGCTTTTGTTTGTTTGGTAAAAGTAATATCGCTAATTAAGGCAACAAATCCTTCCACTTCTCTTTCTCGGTTCAATTGGGGAACGTAAGTGGTACTAGCATAATGGGTTGTACCATCTTTATGAGGTACTTCGATTTCAAAATTTACTTGCAGCCCTGACAATACTGCTTCCACATACTCGCGAATAGACTCATAAATCGACTCGCCCAGAACTTCTTGCATGTGCTTCCCATAAAGTTCTGAAGCGGAAAGTTCAAACACTTCTTCGTATCTCTTATTATTAAACCGATAGCGTTGTTCGGTATCAACATAAGAAATCATCACCGGTAAGGCATTTGTAATCAGGCGCAGCTGATCTTCTCGTTGTTGTAGTGCTGCTTCTGCTCGTTTGCGATCGCTTAAATCCAGAGAAAATGCAATCATCTCCTGTTGGCGATCGCCTGCTTCTAACATTACAATACCGACCAAAATGGGAACGCGGCTACCATCTTTACGGATGTATTCTTTCTCAAAGGGAGTAGCTACACCATGCGTTTTCAATTCTTCTGCCGCTTGTGCGGTCAAATGTTGGTATTCTGGGGGTGTCATGACATCCCAGCGCACCTCGCCGCAGTGCATGTCTTCACGGGTGTAGCCCACCATGTTAAGAAAATAATCATTAGCATAGTGGATACCGCCGCTAGAGTTACCAAAGGCAACACCAAAAATATTCGATTCCACCAGCCGTCGAAACTGTTTCTCGCTATGACGCAAAGCATCTTCTGTCTGCTTGCGTTCTGTAATGTCTCGTTGCGTTCCCCAAGCTCTAACTAATACACCATTTTCAACAATTCCTACCAAATTATTTAAGAAATATTTGGAATTACCATCTTTATCTACTTCATGAGATTCGCCATCAATTAGTCGATAACCAGAACGAATAAAACTACGCAAATATTCAATATTATGTGGATCTGAAGGTAGGTTAAAGTCTTCTAACTTTGCTCCAATCAGTTCTTCAGCACAAGAAAAACCATACATTTGTGCCATCACATTATTACATTCTGCCAGGTAAGCATATCGGTAAAAATGCTGAATTTGCTCATCTTCCGGGCTATTTGGCGAAATTGGTTCTGCTAATTCAAAACACCAAATACCTTCAGAACTTTGCTCGACAAAAGCGCGATAGCGTTCTTCACTTTTACGAAGGGCAACTTCTGCTTCTTTGCGTTCGCTTAAATCTAAAACAAAACCAATCACCTCTTCTCGATTGTCTTCTAAAGCAGCATAACCCAGCAAAATCGGTACGCGACTGTTATCTTTGCGGATGTATTCTTTTTCAAAAGGAGTACACGCCCCTTTTGTTTTCAATTGTGTCAAAGAGCGATCGCTAACTTCAGCATATTCTGGTGGTGTCATCTCGCACCATCGCACTCGCCCTGCGGCTAAATCCTCCTGCGTGTAACCCACCATTGTTAAAAAGGCATCATTAGCTTCGGCGATCGCGCCATTGATATCAGCTACAATCACCCCAATAATATTAGCATCAGCCAACCTTCTAAACCTAGCCTCACTCGCCTGTAGCTTCTGCATGCTAATCTGTTGCTGCTGCTTGGCAGTGCATAACTCAGAATTCAGCCAGCTAAGTAGCATCGCCTCCAGCACAAATACCCCCAATCGCAGGATATCGTTTAAACCAAAAACTAAAAGCGAAAACCCCGGTTGGAGGAAAAAATAGCTGATGGCTAAAGCAGACAAAGCAGTAGCTAACAACCCAGTTTCTATACCGCCATACCAGGCGCTAACCGCCACCGCTGCAAAAAACAACGGAAAAAAAGTTAGCCTCAGTAGAGTTTGTAGCAATTGTGTCAGTAGCAATGCGCTACCTACAGCCAACACTGCCACCACATAAGAGTTGAGGCGTGGGCGTGTTCCTTTCAAAGTGAGTTCTCCTTTGGCACAGCTAGCTCAAGGGGCTGTTGCATTTATTAGCCAAGCACCCGTTTGCTCCACACTTATTATGCATCGATAAAATAGCTTAGTTGTGTATACTTGCCACACATCTATCTAAAGTAGTAAAAAACCAAAATTAGTAGGTGGGTAAAAATCAAGTTAGTTAATAGTTAATAGTTAATAGTTGATGGTTAGGAGGCGCCCAGGCGCGGAGTTAATGGTTAATAGTTAATAGTTAATGGTTAATGATTAATGGTTAATGGTTCATCGCTATGCACGCATTATTAACCATGAACTATAATGCTAGGGACTTTTTGTCAATGGGACATTACTTGGTTAACAAATGTGTCTAATTGAATTTTGTTGGAGTCACGCGGATTAATCATGCACCTTTTGCGTTATTAGTATTTAAGTGATAAAAAATTGCGAAAGCGCGAAAAATGGCTCGCACCCCGACATTAACTTTCGATCGTGGCACATTAATTTTGCATCCACCACCACGCGGCAAAGCTTGGATGGATTATGCTACATGGGACGATCGCATTGAAAAATTCCGCATTCCGGCGATGCAATACCGTCCTTTGGTAGAAGCATTACAAGCGGAAGATGCTTACTTTCTCGACGAGGCGAAGGGATTTTATCCTGTAGATTTGGTTTCCAGTTTGTTCATGGAACCTTACCCCCATCAACGTGAAGCGCTAGCAGCTTGGAAACTGGCGGGAAGACTTGGGGTGGTAGTGCTACCAACGGCGGCGGGTAAGACTTATTTGGCGCAAATGGCGATGCAAGCGACGCCCCGCACAACGTTGATTGTGGTGCCGACATTAGATTTAATGCATCAGTGGTACGCACATTTAAAAGCGGCGTTTCCCGATGCGGATGTGGGTTTGCTGGGGGGTGGTTCGCGGGATAAGACACCGATTCTGGTTGCGACTTATGATAGTGCGGCAATTCACGCAGAAGCGATTGGCAGTCAGTATGCTTTGATAATTTTTGATGAGTGCCATCACCTACCGACAGATTTTAATCGGGTAATTGCCGAATATGCGATCGCGCCTTATAGATTGGGATTATCTGCAACACCGGAACGTACTGATGGCAAACACGCTGATTTAAATATTCTCATTGGTAGAGAAGTATATCGCAAAAGGGCATCAGATTTAGCGGGGAAAGCGTTAGCCGAACATGAAATTGTGCAAATTAAGGTGAAGCTATCGCAGTTAGAACGGCAAAAGTATAACGAATTAATTCAACTCCGCAATGATTTTCTTAAAGAAGCAAAAATTTCTTTGGGAAGCATTCAAGGCTGGCAAAGATTTGTGCAAATGAGTGCGCGATCGCAAACTGGACGTAGAGCTATGTTAGCCCATCGTGAAGCTAAAGAAATCGCTTTAGGGACGGATGGTAAATTGCGAATTCTTGCCGATTTGTTGGCACAACATTATCTCGAACGAGTTTTGATTTTTACTGCGGATAATGCCACGGTTTATCGCATTTCTCAAGAATATCTAATTCCGGCAATTACTCATCAAACTCCGGTGAAAGAACGTCATGAGATATTAACTAAGTTTCGCGAGGGTGAATATAAAACTTTGATAGCTTCTCATGTGTTAAATGAAGGTGTAGATGTGCCAGCGGCGAGTATTGCGATTATTTTATCTGGTACTGGTTCGGCAAGGGAATATATTCAACGTTTGGGGCGAGTTTTGCGTCAGGGAAATCAAGCGAATAAGCAGGCGATTTTATATGAAGTTGTGGCGGAGGATACGAGTGAGGAGGGGACTTCGGCGCGGCGAAGAGGTGTTAAGTATAATGAACCACGAAGATACGAAGAGCGCGAAGATAAGAAAGAGAAGAAGAGAGGGAATTTGCAGGTTGTTTATGGGAGTGGTAAGCAAAGGGGTTTGAAGGCTGCGGAACAGTTAGAATTGAATTATTCAACGGAAAATAAAAAGCCTGATGTTTCAAATCAAGATGTTAAAGATTCTATAATATCATTAGAAGATTTTCCTTTTTAACAAATAAGTAAGTCAACTTAGGTGTTGAAACTCACAGGCTAAAGCGCGTGCATTCCACGCTTTGTGGACTGAAATCAATCATCGTCTACCAAACATTTAGTCAGCTTTAGGTGACTTTGGCTATTAGCCGGAGGTTATAACCCCTGGCGGATGCTTTATTGAAAATGGTGTAATATCTAATTCAACCTAATTAATATGAAAAATTTCGTACGGTGCGCCCTTGGTGAGAGTACGGCACTGCAACCCACCACAACTGACCAAATTATTCAATCTAAAATCCCGCAAATTGATAGTGCCGTACTTTCCGCCTAACACACCCTACTACCTACTCAAAATTCATAACTCATAACTCCGCGCCTGGGCGGCTGGGCGCCTCCTAACTCCTAACTCCAAATGTTACCTACAGATTTGTTAATTCATCGTCTAAATGGAGAAGAGATAATTCCAAAAAGGTTGAAGCTTGATGATAAACATATAGCATTGGCAAATGAGTTAATTTCTTGTTTTCAAGAAGCGTTGGGTAAAACGCAGGGCGCGTTAGAACGTCAACTTTTAGAATTGGAAGGTGATACCCCAGATTATAAAATTAAACGGGGTTTGGCTTACATTCTCAAAAGCAGTTTTTGCACCTTTGAAATAATCAGTCCTTTAGAACCGGAAATGTTGCGTGCAAGGGTATTTGCACTTGCAGCAAATTCAGTTCCCAGTCGGGAAATGACGCCAGTTACTTTGAGTAAAATTGCCGAGGAATTAACTCATGAACTTGAGCGCGAAGTTTTGCCAGAACAAGTTCGTAATGGGTTATATGCCGATTTATCAGAAAATCGAATTTTAACTGTTTTTGATGCACCAAAACCGGAAGATTTACTACATCGATATAATTTATCTCAAGTGCAAGGTGTGTTTTATCGAGCCAGTCAACTTGTATTAAATGCCCATCGCAATGTACCCGGAGAATACAAACTTTTATTTCGCTATCTGAAATTATTTCAATTAATGGCTTATATTGAGGGCGATGCCGACCACGGGTTTACAATTACCATTGATGGTCCCACAAGTTTGTTCAATCCAAGTACAAGATATGGATTAGCGATCGCTAAACTTATTCCAGCATTACTTCACGTCACAAAATGGAGTCTTTGCGCCACTCTGCAAACTCGCGACGCCTACACCGATACCTGGAGAACCGGACGTTTCACCCTCAATTCTGAATGTGGTTTAGTCTCTCATTATGCTTCGGGCAAGCCTTACGATAGCATGTTAGAAGCATCGTTTGCTGATAAGTGGGATTCCCTAAAAACTGCTTGGGTATTAGAGCGAGAAGTTGATTTAATTCCCATTCCAGGAAGTGTAATGATTCCTGATTTTAGATTAGTACATCCTGATGGTCGCACATTCTTATTAGAAATTGTCGGTTATTGGCGACCGGAATATTTACAAAAGAAATTTTCTCAGGTACGACGTGCAGAAAGTGATAACTTAATTTTGGCAATTTCCGAACGTTTGAACTTGGAAAAAGCAGGTGTAAAATTAAATGATGTCCCCGCACAAATTATTTGGTTTAAAGATAAATTATTGCCAAAAGCCGTGTTAGCTGTTATTGAATAATTGATTTTTAAATTGATATCTTGCAACAAATGCAATGCTAATAAGAGCGTGAAAATCAAATGCCTCTCTTCCTCTCTTCCTCTGTGTTCTCTACAAAACCTGCAATTCCTACCGATAACCCTTCACTGAACCGTATTGTCTGATTATGGGCAATTTACCGTAGATGAAATGTCTGATTTATTACAAAATCACCAAGTTAGCCTAGAAAAGACAACAACCAGTGTAATCCAGTATACAATGGTTAAATTATGGAACTTGCAACACTGACAGCAACAGCGATCGCTACCCTAGTTATCACAAAAACCTTTGAAAAAATCGGCACGTGCAGCGCCTCTGCAATCTCCAGCGCCAGGAACAAGCTATTGAGGAGGAATTGCAACAAATGCTTGCTGTACCCCAGTTTGAACAATACGCCTTCTTTCTCTACTTCCTCTGCTATCTATGCCTGAAGACGTACCTCTAATAACAGAGGAAAAATTCACCAATCACAACTAGTCTTAGAAGAGTTTGAGTGTTTGCGATCGCCTACAAAGTGTGATCGTCAAAAATAACTATTTTTCTCTGTCGAGCAAAAAAATGCGTTCAGTCGCCAAGCCTACGGACTTTGTAGAGAAAAGCAAATTGGCATTTTTTAAGTAATAACACGTAGATGAGCGGGACTTGTTAATCATTGCTCGTGACCGACACCGGAGATATACAATTCTTATGTTAAAAACCATGAATGCTTGATAAGATAAGTATATTAAAATACTGTTTATTCTCTGGGGCAACCTAGAATAGGGATTAAAAATAACTTGACGGTAAAATAAAATAGCTCTTAAGTATAACAGATTATCTGGGTAAAAGTTATGAAAGGCAAAATTATTGCTACCATAGCGATGGTAGTAGCGATCGCAAGTTTAGGAAGCCCGGTTAAGGCACAATCATCAGATGCAGCAAACTCCAACAGGGGAAAATACACAATCACTGGTGATTCTCTAACCGGAATTGATAATAGAAGCGCTCAAGACGACTTTGGTAAGTTTTTTGAAATAAACACACTGGAAACTACTCCAAACAATAATGTTGGACAGAAGGTTACACCAGTTGGATTCCGCATAAACGAATCACTATCAATGCCAGACACACCTATTTACTTGCAACCGGCTGAATCTTTTAACGGCGGTAATGACGGCGTGCAAGTACAGCTAGATTTGCGCGAATAAGCAACTTCCCTATTATCGGCAATGTCTAACGAATTAATTAATGTAGAGACGCGTTCATGAATGCGTCTCTATTTTTAACTTTCAACAAACAAGGCAGAGGTATACTGCAGCTATGCTGAAGGGAAGAGCGTTTACAGCTATTTTCATTTAATTGAACCACACATTATTGTAGGGAACATTGCTGTGCCCCTACCACGTGATCTATTTATTTGAAAAACGCTGTAACTTGTTTCTGTAATGAATGGCAGGTGGTGTTGTGCCAGTTGGGCTGCTCTCAAGAAACACGCGAGCAGAGGTATACTGAAAAGGGAAAGGATGTGAATATCCATTTGTCACTTGCGCTTTGCAAGGAAAGAGGCTAACCGGAATGCACCTTTACGCATGAGTGCGAATACGGTAATCAAAAGTGATAATTTTGACTCCCAAATCACAATATCAGTCCTCTTGGAGAGGACTTAAGCTATTAGACTGGGACTTATAGTCCCAGGCGGATGTGAACGCAATCGATAAATCGGTATATACTTACTTATTTTATTAATATCTAATTTTGTAATGCATTCCGGTCAGTTTTAACAGGTTTCAGCTATTGCTTCGGTGAAATAGGCGTTCAAGTATGTTGCGTGCATTTTAGAAATTCAAGCTTAATTTTTCGACGATTTTTAAGCGATCGCAATTTTGATAATGATTGTTGCACGTGAACAGGACTTACGCACGCCGATGTCAGAAACCCAATTTCTTCGTCAGTATTTGATTGCACTCGCAGGCTATTTTCGTAGAAACCGGGTTTCTTTGCGTGAAAATATTGTAGAGACGTTGCATACAACGTCTCTACAAAGCAAAGGGACTAATACGCCAGTTCATTAAAGTGATTTATCCACAATTGGACGACCTTGAGTGTCTATGTCTAATTCTTCGCGCCGCACTTTCTCTTGAGTTTCAACAGTATCGTGTTCAACCACTTTCTTGACTCGTACTTCTTCGCGTACAACCGCTTCTTTGTGGATATCAGGCGTTTCTTCGTAAATATCCATACGGGCAACTTCACCCTCACGGAAAGCGTCACGAGGAGCGCTTTGGCTAGTAAGATTTGTAGGAGAAGTACGTTCAATTACTACTCGTTCTTTTTCAACAGGAACCGCAACGCGAGCAGTTTCTGTTTCAACGTGTTTACCAATAGAAACTTCCCCAGTTTTTTGGCGTTGTTTGTTAGCAATCAGTCTTTCTTCATACAACTTCAAAGTTTGATTATCTCCTTCTGAGATATCGTACAAAGAAGGCTCTTGCTCGTAGTTATAAGTAGCGTGATCGTATGTAGTTCCTTGACTCATACCAGAAGTAGCAACTGAACCACGGTAAACGCCGCGTACTTGCTCTTCATAGTCGTAATCAATTTCTTCTAATTGATCGTAATTTGGTAGGTTTTCAACTTGCTCTTTTGTTAGGCCTCTAGCATCAACCCGCTTGTCAGTGTAATGAATGTCAGCACGACCAATAGGCAGTAAAACTTTTTTACCAAAAATCCAAAAGCCTGTGTCTACAACAAAATAGCGCAATTTGCCAGTTTGCTCATCCATTAAAATGTCAGAAATCGTCCCAACTTTTTCATTGTCTTGTGCATAAACATCATAGTTTTTGATGTCATCGATATCAGAAATCTTGTTGCGATAATCGGGGTAAAAATCTTCAATTTTTACAAGTGCCATTTGATTTTCTCCTAATTGGCTTTACCTTTATGTTATTTTTTTTTTTAATTTATGCCTCATACTTTTGGCAGAACATAGTTTTTATTAGTCACGTATAATATTTTTTTATTTCTATCAAATTTAAAATAGAATGGGACAAATATTTGTAGGAGCGGGGTTTCCCCAGCCTTTACGACAATCCATGTATCGGAAACATGATTTGAATCAAATTTTATATATAGCAATCCTATATCAAAGCGTCAAAGTACACTCCTGCCCACAAACCCGGTTTCGCAGGAGTTACCGGGTTTCTAAATTTCCATAAATGATTCAGGGCTGCTATATTGGCAGTTAATGAGAGTTTCAATGCCAATGAATTAATTCATAGCGGCATTGAAACTTCCACAGAATTTATTGAGTTGTCTGATTGTTCTGATTGTTCTGATTGCCCTGGGGGTTGCGACCAACTATATACCGAGAGGCTTCAACATTTCCAGCAAGTGGTTGTATCCTTCCTTGACTCACCAAAGTTTGATGGATAAAAGCAGCAATTTCTCCACGAGTTGCAGCTTTATTTGGATTCAGAACTCTTACATTTGGATGATTTACCACAATGTTTGCATTAGTAGCCTGTCCTACAGCATCAACAGCATATTAAGGAATCTTGTCCGCATCTGTGTAATATTCGCGTCCCGGCAAAAGACGGAGGAGTTGGGGTGGCTGCAACAGCTGGTCTTTGAGTTATTATAGGCTGCATTAATGACGCGATCGCTATAGGTACAAACATACGCGGGCGACGATTCGCTTGTCGGGTAGTTGTTTGAGGAGAAGTTGTTTGAGTTGTGCTTGCAGCCGCACTAGTAGCAGGTACATCTAAAACTCTCATCAGAGAAACCAATGCATCACTTCTGGTAATACCTTGATTGGACAGATAAACCCACACCTCCTAAAGCAGAAGTTGCTTCAAAAATTGCATTTGTCAAGTTATATTCTGGTGCTACGTGTAGCAATACCATAACTCCCAAAATAATTGCAACTATCCAAAGTATTGTTAAAACAGCAGCAGCTTTAATTACACGGCTAGCTTCTGCTTCAGTCACCAGTTTACCTTCCACGCGATAGCGTATCAATTTAATGTTGTTAGTTGTTAGTTGTTAATTGTTAGTTGTTAGTTGTTAGTTATCCCCCTTGTCTCCACACCCGTCTTCCACACCCGTCTCCTTACTCTCCTACTAATTAGAACGTCGCACCTCCTGCACCTGACCAACTTCAAAAATCAAGGTGAAAGACTGCCCCATTTCTCGCTGAATAAATTCTTCCAATAATTGCACCTGTCTAGGAGTTACAGGTTCTTTTGCCCGCACATTTAAACGGACTTCTGGTGGATTTGCTAACCAGTTAGTTTCAGCTTTAAGTAACTCTAATCTTTGAAAAGTAACAGTTTTATTTAACAATGCCCGTTTGACACTAGTTTGCAATTGTGCTTGTCGGATAAGTCGAGCAAAACTCACACCCAAGGGAATCAATAGAATTCCCGTTAAAGCCAAAGTCCAAATTAAAGGTTTTCGCGCACTTTTAAATGATGCGTATCCTGCTACTAAAAACGTCAGCATACAGGACAAAGCTATACCTAACAAATTGGTGAGGTAAAGCAGGGTTGCTCCTATACTTAAAGACCAGTTTGCTTGCGATAAACCTAAGCCAATTACACAAATCGGAGGCATAAGAGCAACAGCGATCGCTGTCCCTGCTAAACTACCAGAAATTTTCGGTTCGACTTTTGCATATCCACTGATACCACCAGCCGCCACAGCAATTCCTAAATCTAATAAATTTGGTTCTGAACGTGCCAGAATTTCACTACCATAACTAGGAAGACGCACAAGCATTCCCAAACCCCAAGCCATTAAAACTGCTAGCAAAGTGCCCACCGTTAAAGCAATCAACCCTTTACGGAACAGAGCGATATTTCCTTGCAACGCACCAAAGGCTAATCCTCGAATTGGCAGCATTAAAGGCGCGACAATCATTGCCCCAATGATGACAGCAGGACTGTTAGATAATAAGCCAAAGGTAGCAATGGCACAGGAACCAACAATCAAAATTAAATAAGACGAATCTAAAGTTGATTCCGTAAGTAATTCTGTTTGTAACTGTTGAATTTCAAGTATCTGAAACTGTTTGCTTCTAAAATTCCTAAATCGTTCTCGAATGTTATTAGGCAAGGCTTTCCTCCTCAATTAGCCAGTTTTATAATGGCTTATAGCTATTAGCAGATTAAAATCTCTCCATAGACCTACTGTCATCTGAAATTAGTATGATATTAATTAACTTTGCCATCGAGCCATAACATCTTTGAACAAACTTTCTTCTATCCAGGTTTTGACAACCACTGCCAACACCACAGCAGTGAAAAATAACAATAAGTAAGCCGGCACAATTAAACGTAACGCGCGTGAAGAAAGATTAACTCCGCTCAAATCCTCTTCACGAATGTCATCAGCATAGCTGCCTCCTGCCTTGCCGAATTTGATAAATATTGACGCGCCCCCTACTTAGTAATTGCCTCAGCCAAAGAATGTAGAGCGATCGCGCAACGTCTTTGAAGGAGAAGAGAAGGCGCGTCTTGGAAGGGTAGGACTCAGCTAAAGCAAGCGTTGCGCGGCAACCTAATCTAAAATCCTGTTAGGGTATTACGCGCCAAAACTAGAACTCAAGGACAGGAATTATCAGATTTATATAACAAGCTGATAACTTATTTTACGGTGCTGTGGATTGGCTATCCAATTGTTTGGATTATCGGTGCAAGTGGTTTCGGTTGGACAAATCAGACTGTTGATACTTTCTTATTTTGCTTGCTGCCATTTTTTTCCAAAGTAGGGTTTAGCTTCCTTGATTTACATGGCTTACGCAATTTGCAAGATTCCAGAAATCAAACGATTGGCGATCGCTTTGCTGGAAGTGCCTTACACTTTTTGGGTCTTTTCACAAGTATCTGGAAACCACGGCGTAAAACATCCCCTAAAAGAGTGAGATATTCACCGCTGTGAAGTAGAATAAGTCAACTTATAGGACCACAAGAAATGCGTTGTTTTTTGCGCCTTCTTGAAGGGTAAGCGCAAAGACGCAAAGATACAAAGAGAAATAGGCGATCGCAACCACAGCAGGCTTATTGCTTGTCCTGAGTTTTGTTCAGCCTCTTTGATTGCATATATCTCAGGTTTAGCCACCTTGGGATGGGAAAAAGAGTACGGGATACCAACTCTGACGCAATACTTCAGCCGCAAAACTGGAAACTAACCATTCCTGGAGTTTACCTATCGTTCCTGAAGACACTACGATCGCGCTAATATCTGCCATAACAGCCGTGTCTAAAACCTGAGTGACAGAGTTTCCTTGGCGGACTTCTGTCTGGACTTGTAAATTTACCCCCTCCAAATCAGCTTTAATCTGAGATAGGATTTCGTGAGCCTGCTGTGGTAGGATTTTCCTTGGTATGTCTTGGCGACCAGTATCTTCTAAAACCCAGCAAAGCCTACACTGTTGGAGAAATCTCCCAGACTGTTTCCCTGCCAAGTGCTTTACTTGTTGCACTAGATAATTCGACGCTTGACTACCGTTATAGGGAACTAACAAAGAGCGAAAAAGATGCTGACAACGAAGTGTTAATTCTTCACAAGTATAAGCAGAAATTAACTGAGGACGCAGTACTAGTAGAGGAATTTTTGTTTGGTGGGATAAGCCAGCCATCGTACTACCCACCAGTTTTTCTGTGAGTAAGCTGCGACTTTGAGAACCCAGTACAATCAATTGCGACTGATAAGCTTGGGCTACCTTAAGAATTGTCTCAACTGGCTTTCCTGATTGAACTTCTATTTTTACTTCTACATCAGTAGGACTTTCACCAACAGCTTCCGTCAATCTGGTTTGAGCTTGTTCTATTTTCTCACTATCGACTCGTGGAATAATGCCTTTTTCCCATAACCCAACAGCGTGCAGAAAAACAATTTGCTTCATCCCTGCAAGCGCAAGACTGGAAACTTTAGGTGCTAAACGATGTAAACCGTCAGAAAAATCTGTGCAAATTAAAACTCGTTCAAACATATATAACTAGTAAAAGAGAGTTAGGAATATTCTACTTGAATCGTTAAAAGTTATCATTAGCTCAAAGCTGGAGCTATTTACTCAAGCTTTTAATTATCTGCGTTAAATATGAAGGGCGATTATCTGCTGAAAAGTTGCAAGCGCTTGATTCTTTGAAATTTATTGCAGCAGCTAGCAGATGAATATAGTCAACAAGGAATGACGCAACATCTTAGTTTCAAAAGCGAACTGCCTTCTAATAGTGTACTTGTTGTTGACACTCCCACGACTTGAAGTCGTGGGATTCTTGGTTCAACGAATCAACTTATCGCTGTTGGGTTTCCCCAACTAAACAGAGGTCGGTTTCTCTCCAAGCGTTTGAAGTTTCGGTGTGCCCTACCGTACTTAACTGATATCCTGCCTGCTTCAAGGGCTTTTTGCTTCAATAGCTGTAAGTATTATCTCCATACCCAATGATACAACCATACTGCTCAACCAAAGATTGCAGTGCTGCAAAAGCCCAATCTGTTGGTTGTACGTCGGATAACTGGGAAACTTGAGTAATTTGAGCGATCGCTTTTGGTCATTCATAAAGTATCACAGTTTGCTCCACAGCTGATGGTGTTTTGACAGGGGAAGAAACTGTAAGGGCAAAACCCAGAATTTATGCACCACTACCACCAAACCGGGTTTCTTGAGAATGATAAATCTTGAAACACTTGATATTCTGTTGATCAACCCGGTTTCTTTGCCCTTGCCCTTGAATAGTGCATTCCGGTTACGAAATTTTACTTTGTTCGCAAAAATTTTCTCAGTTTCGCAAACTTGGTGATTCTACCGTTGGGTATACTTCTCAAGTCAGATTTATTGCTATTTATTAGACTCCGTTAGCAAGATGCGATCGCCGTTAAAATGCCCTATCCTAAACCCTAAAAGCTTACGCTTCAAATAAATTTTCCCCCAGAATGGTAAACCCGTGAAGTTTAAAGATTTTGTAACTGGTTTCTTAACAAAAGACGGTAAAGCACAATTTGGCAGACCCGTTGGTCTAGGTATAGCACCAGATAATTTACTTCTATTTACTTCAGGAGCCATCATTTCATCATGTCACTTTTTAGTCACATTTTCTTTCCAGGCTAAATATAGAGCATGAAAAATTTCTACTTCAAACTTCATCCTTTAAACTCCATTGTATAGAAAGGACTATTTATGATAGACATCATCCTTACCTGGTTAGTTACCGCCGTCAGCTTTTTGATAATTTCCAGACTACCCTTTCTGGGAATCGATATTGACGGTTTTGGCAAAGCAGCAATTTCTGCTGCTGTTTTCGGAATTTTGAATGCTTTTTTACTTCCCCTTCTGAGCTTTTTTAGCTTACCTTTTATTATCCTTACCTTGGGATTATTCTTGTTTATCTTGAATGCAATAATCTTTGGTTTGGCAGCTGCTATAGTGCCAGGGTTTCGTTTACGTTATGGCTTTTGGAGCGCGTTGCTTGGTTCAATAACTTTGGCAATTATTAACTCGATTCTTTTAAGAATTGTGGCACCGCTGACGTAAAAAATCAAAGAAATAATGCATTGATAATTGTTTTGGCTTGAAACAGTTAAATGTTCAAGCGCCGATTAATTTTCAGGCAATAGTTGATGTTCAATTGTTGAAAACAAATCTTTGACAAAAACCAATTATTTGGTTTTGATCGGGAATTTTGCTGGTAGCTTTGCTAGTACCGTGCGGCGTAAATACGCATACCGTTTTCAATACCTGTAAACAATCAAATTTTCCTAACTTCTAATGGTCTGTTTACTTGCGCCAAGCTGTACTAGTTTATTGCCATGAAAGGATTAAAAGGTAAAAATGCTTTGATTACAGGTGCAAGTTCGGGTATTGGACAGGCGATCGCTATTCATCTTGCACAATCCGGTTGCAATAAGTAAGTCGGCACGATAAAACCGATATATGTTTAGTTTTGTAAAGACTCTAGAATGTTCTATTTTTAAGGTATTTGCTTACTTTACATTTAGTTACATAGGTTGATTTTTTAACGCCGACCTACTTAGCAATCCTCGCTTCTATTTATAAAAATCTCAGGTCGTAGAAACCCGGTTTCTCAAAGAAACCGGGTTTCTGAACTTTCACGAAGATTTAGTATCTATTCTCTTTCACCACAGCTTTACTGTCCAGATGGTGCTGGTTCTTCTACAGGACGAATAATAGCAGGAGCGGGGGTTACTTGTGGTTGAAATATTGCCTGCAATGCTTGTTGTAGCGTTTGAGCCATCACAATTCGATTTTCGTAAGCAACAACAACCCTAACCAAAGTTGGCAAACTATTCTGATCTGCTTCTAAATAAATTGGTTCGACATATAGCAAAGATTGCTCAATAGGAATTATCAAAAGATTACCCTGAATTGCTTTTGAACCTTGACGATTCCACAAAGAAATTTGCTGAGAAATTACTGGGTCTTGGTTAATGCGAGCCTCTATTTGTTCTGGTCCGTAAATTAAGCGCTTTTTAGGAAATTCATATAACAGCAACTTACCATAATTTTTGCCATCTGCTCGTGCTGCCAACCAAGCAATTAAATTAGTTCGCCCTCTAGGATTATAAGGAAGAAACAAGACAAATTCTTCAAAAGGTACGGTGGGTAAGCTGGTAATCAAAAAGTACGGCTCTACCGGACGGGGTTCGCTACCATAGATTTCGTTGGGAATTTGCCACTGGTCTTCCCGATTGTAAAATACTTGAGCGTCAGTCATGTGATAAGTTAGCAACCGCTCAGATTGAATCTGAAAAAAGCCTACCGGATAGCGGATATGTCTGCGGAGATTAACAGGCATATTACTGAGCGGTTTAAACATTTTGGGGAAAATTTTCTGCCAGGAAGAAATAATTGGGTCGCTAGCATCAGCAACGTAAAAATCTACGGAGCCATTGTAGGCGTCAATTACGACTTTTACTGAATTGCGAATATAGTTAATGCCATCTTTCCCCGTATCTGAGTAAGGATAGTGTTCGCTTGTAGTGTAAGCATCGACAATCCAGTAAAGATAATTTCTATCCTGTGAAAATCTTTGTTTATTGTTGTCAGGATTCGTATCAGCTACTACTAAATATGGGTCACGATCGAATCGTAAAAAAGGAGCGATCGCGCGAATTCTTTCATTAATATTCCGCCGGAATAAAACTTCTGTTTGGGGCCGAAATTCCTTTGTCAGCAATACTCGCCAGTCTTTAAAATATATGGCAAATAGCAACCTTCGCCACGGTGAACCAAGATTAATTCCACCCCGACCTTCGTAGACGGTGTAAACGTTTTCGCTGCCACTAGGATAGTCAAACTCTTTCACTCGCGTCCCAGTCATTACATAGGTGTTAGTAATTTCACCAAAATATAACCGTGGTTGCCCAATGGGGATGCTGGCGCGGATAGCTTCACTGGAAGTTGCTAGGGCAGCAGCGCCTTCACCGCCAATATCTTTCACAAAATATTCTGGTAAACCACCCGCACCCACGACATTGACTGGAGTCAGGGTAAACCCGTAACCATGAGTATAAATTAAATGACGGTTAATCCAAGTTTGAGCCTGCTGGGGTACGGCAGTGTAATCTAATTCCCTTGCAGCAATCAATACCTGTCGCCGTTCGGTTGTATCTGTCTCTAAGTCAGGTGCAGGGGGCTTTTCAGGGGCTGCCGGTCTTTTAGTGGTTGCATCTGTTTGCAAAGTATAGCGGTCAATATCGGCATCGGGAAACTGATAGTAAAGTCGAATTTGTTGTAATTGGCGGTTAGTTTCTAAAAGTGGTCGCTGATCCCACAGCCGAATGTTGCGAATAGTTAAGTCATTTGCAACAATATCGGCTTCTGTTAATTGTCCTTGGGGGTCAAAAGTTCTGGCATCAATTGCATCTAAATTAAATGCCCGTCGTGTCAAGGCGATAGTACGTTCAATATAAGGTTGTTCTCGTGCTAATTCATTTGGCAGGACAATTAAATATTGCACCAGACTTGGTACTGCTACGCCAGCAACAGCCAGGACTAGAAAAATCCCTAGTCCGTAAAACAGGAATTTGCTATTCTGAGATTTGGATTGCCAGAAAAGCGATCGCAATAGCAAGTAAACTGCAATTACCAATGCAAAAATGCTCAAAACATTATAAGCTGGTAACTGTGCCGCTACATCAGTGTAACTGGCTCCGTAAGTTACTCCACGCTTTGAATACACCAGTTGATAACGACTAAGCCAGTAACTAAAGGCAACCACCAACATGAAAAAGCCACCAGTAGCGCACAAATGACGCTGTTGCTTTGATGAAAAACCAGGAAAAAATCCCTGACTCAGGCTGTCTGCTGATAATAAATAAGTTAGGGCAACTGCAATAAAGCCATAGAAAAATAACGCCATCAACCACAGTTCCAGCAGTTCCCAAATTGGTATGGTAAAAACGTAAAAGCTGATATTTTTACCAAATAAAGGTTCAGTATTGTTGAAAGCAGTACGATGAAAATATTGCAGTATTCTTCCCCAATGTACAGATGCAATCATCCCCAGCATCATGCTTAATACAATAGCGAACGCACTTAGCAAAAATTGCGGATAAAATAACAGTGCAATAGCAATTGCTAAAATTATCCCAACGTACCAAACTTGAGAGATTATTTGTTGTCCTAATTGCCAGATTTCCTCTGGTCGGAAAAGTGCCGGAATTACAGGAGTGATTGATGCCTGTTTTACATCAGGATGCCAGTAATAAATGGCAATTTGACTGTAGTAAGCTAAGAATAAAGTTAATAATAAACTCAGTGCAAAAGCCGCAGGTAGCAGCCAACGCAATCTTAAATATTTTGCAGGTTTTTTATAACTGGATGGAGAAACAGGAAGACGGAAATACGCAGCAAAAAATCCTTCATCTTTTTTATCTTGTACTTCATCCAAAATAGGATGAGGATATTTCTGGCGTTGTGCTAAAAAGAGATTTTTTAGTAAATACCAAGCAGTTACACCAGACACGATTAACCATAAAGCGCCTTGAGTGATTAACTTTAACAAAAACGCTCGCAAGTAACCAACATTTTGAAACCACAAAATTTCTGCTACTAATCGGGAAAGTAAATCAAACAGTAGCAGTAAACCCAAGAATAATACTAATATTTGAAACCAGCGTTGACAAAACACGAAATTTTATTGGCTGTAAATTTGTTTGGGTTAGGAAAATTATACTCCTGATTAGAATTCTTGCAATAATTAATTTCCACTTTTAGGTCTAATAGGAACAATGAAAGCTGACTTATTAATAGCAAGAAAGGGTGAAAAAGCAACTGGTTGCAAGTGCTTTAACAAAATTAATACCGTTGGCAGTTAGTTGTAGCGGTGAAAGCACCAGGAACATTTAAGTTAGCGTTGTACTTCAACAAATCCCAGCCCCATTCATTAAAAAGAGGTTTGCGTTTCCACCCGTGACTTGAATTCAGCCGTTGATGATTGAAGAATTGCCACGTAGTATCCCACCGAGGATATTTTGTCAAGTGGGATTGGCTAGGAAATTGGCAGTTTGTTCGGGTTGAATGCCAAAATCTTGGAAGCTGTGGAAGAAATTCGCGCGATCGCTACTAATTTGACCGCCAGTAATCTCGATTCTGTTGCCGTAAAGTACAATCGTGTTTGTACCGTCAGCAGCAGGTATAATTTGTTGAGCTTGGACTAACCCAGCGCTCAGAATTCCGGAAAGCGCGATCACAGCGATTGCCTTTTACATTCTGCCCCCTCTCCCCTGCCCCCTGCCTTCTCAATGCCAAAATCAATCTAATAGATTAATGTGCAAACACTTTACAGTAAAATTAGTCCTTTAGATAGAGGAGGGCAAGACGTTGACACGCGTCATAATTGTGCGCCACGGTCAAAGCACCTACAACACCGAAAAGCGTATCCAAGGACGCACCGATGCGTCTAAATTAACTGATAAAGGTCGTAATGATGCAACTTTAGTAGGCAAAGCCCTCAGCAATATCTTATTTAATGCCATTTACAGCAGTCCCTTACAGCGAGCAAAAGAAACAGCAGATATTATCTGTAGTTCCCTGACAACTGATTCCGGAAGGTCTTCTGTACCCCAAACTTCTGATAAATTGCTGGAAATTGAGCTCCCGGCATGGGAGGGGATGATCACTTCCTCAGTCAAAGAGAAATTTTCCGAAGATTACCGCATTTGGCACGAACACCCCGACCAATTGCGAATGTTAGTCAAAAATGGAGAGGAAACAAAAGAGCATTTTCCGGTTTTAGCTTTGTACGAACAGGCGCGACAGTTTTGGCAAGAAATTTTGTCACGCCATCAAGGTAAAACGATTCTCATAGTCGGACATAACGGCATTAATCGTGCTTTAATTAGCACGGCAGTTGGCATATCTCCATCTCGCTATCATTCAATTCAGCAATCAAACTGTGGAATTAGCGTCTTGAATTTTTCTGGAGGATTGGGAGATTCAGTTCAACTAGAATCGATGAATCAGACGCAACACATGGGAGAAACTTTGCCCACGTTGCGACCGGATCATCAAGGAGTCAGATTGTTGCTAGTGCGTCACGGGGAAACCGAGTGGAACCGTCAAACTCGATTTCAAGGGCAAATAGACGTTCCGCTAAATGACAATGGCAGGCAACAGTCCCAAAAAGCAGGGGAATTTCTCAAAGATATAGAAATTGACTTTGCCGTTACCAGTCCAATGCTGCGTCCCAAAGAAACAGCTGAGATTATTTTGGGACACCACAATCGTGTAAAGTTGGAATTACAAGATGGTTTAAGGGAAATCAGCCACGGACTCTGGGAAGGAAAATTAGAAAAAGAAATCGAGCAGGAGTTTCCGGGAGAGTTGCAGCGCTGGCGGATAATGCCAGAGCAAGTACAAATGCCCGAAGGGGAAAATTTGCAACAAGTGTGGGAACGCAGTGTCGCCGCTTGGGATTCAATTGTCCAAGCTGCACTGACAAAACAACTCAAAACCGGATTAATAGTTGCTCACGACGCGACTAATAAAACCTTGCTTTGCCACATTCTGGGTTTATCTGCAGAAAATTTCTGGAATTTCCGCCAGGGTAATGGTGCAGTCAGCGTTATCGATTATCCTTTTGGACTAAACGGTTTGCCAGTATTGCAAGCGATGAATATCACCACTCACTTGGGTGGAGGCGTACTGGATAAAACCGCAGCCGGGGCACTTTAAATAGTTATGAGTTATGAGTTATGAGTTTTGATTAAACAAACTCATAACTCCTAACTCCTAACTCAAAACTTAAAACTTTTATGACTGAACTGCTGCAACAAGTAAGGGTTATTGACCCAGTTTCCGAAACCGACCATCTGGCTGATGTGCTGATTGCTGACGGTTATATCCAAGCCGTTGGCGATCACATTTCTGACTTACCAGAGAATACTAAAATCAGAGATTGTCGGGGATTAATCGCAGGACCGGGCTTAGTAGATTTATACAGCCACTCCGGCGAACCGGGATTTGAAGACCGGGAAACCCTCACATCCCTTCTACAAGCTGCTGCTGCTGGCGGCTTTACACGAATTAATATTTTACCCGATACATCTCCAGCCATTGATAACCCTGCTGTTGTAGCACAGTTGCAGAGGATGAGGGGACAAGGAGACACGGGGAGAGGGGGACAAGGAGGACGACTTGGGGCGACGGGTGTGGGAGGACAAGGAAGCAATTTTTCTCCCTTGTCTCCCCCTCCCCCCCTCTCCCCCTTGCCCCCCAACCCCACTTCGTGGGGACCGGTAGCCCCCCCTCTCCCCCTCCTCCAACTCTGGGGCGCACTTACCCTCGATGTTGCTGGAAAGCAAATGACGGAATTGGCGGATTTGGCGGCGGCTGGGGTGGTTGGCTTTACCGATGGTCAGCCTTGGGAAAATTTGGGACTGGTGCGGCGAGTTTTGGAATATCTCCAACCTTTGGGTAAACCTGTGGCTTTTTGGTGTTGCGATCGCCAAATCATGTCTAATGGAATTATCCGCGAAGGACAAGATTCTCTTCGTCTCGGTTTGCCAGGAAATCCCGCTATTTCTGAAACTTCTGCGATCGCTTCTTTGCTAGAATTGGTCGCCGCTACAAAAACCCCAGTCCATATTATGCGCGTCTCCACCGCCCGCAGTGTCGAGTTAATCGCAAAAGCAAAATCTCAAGGTTTGCCCGTCACTGCCAGCACTACTTGGATGCATCTTTTACTTGACACAAAGTCAATTAAGAGTTATAATACAAGCCTGAATTTACAGCCGCCTTTAGGCAATCCCAGTGATTTAGCGGCTTTGCGGCAAGGAGTGAAAACGGGAGTTGTAGATGCGATCGCTATTGACCACGCGCCGCACACCTACGAAGAGAAAAGCCAAGCCTTTGCCGACGCGTTACCGGGGGCAATTGGGTTAGAGTTAGCATTGCCGTTGTTGTGGCAATATTTAGTAGAAACTGGGGAATTTACAGCTTTAGAATTATGGAAAGCGTTAAGTAGCCGTCCTTTGGAGTGTTTAAAACAGAGTACGAGTGCGATCGCATCTTCTCAAGTTGCAGAATTGACTTTATTTGACCCGCAGCAAAACTGGAAAGTCGAAAAGCAAAACCTTTATACACTTTCTACAAATACACCTTGGTTGGGACAACAACTTTCGGGTCGTGTGGTGCAAACTTGGTGTCAATTTTCCAAGCGATCGTATTCTTTAACAAATCCAGAAAATAGAATATCTGAAGTTAACAACTTTGTATCTGACAATTCCTCAAATTCCAACTATACAGTTTTTAATTAGTTGGTTGATGGTTGATGGTTGGTGGTGAAGCGCGTACTGCGGGAGGGTTTCCCTCCTAGTACTGGTTCTCCCGAAGGGTCGTTGATGGTTGTTGGTTGGTGGTGAAGGGGCGCTTGCGTCTGCAGTCGGGAAGATTCCCCCCGGTGAGCGCGATCGCCCTTGGTAGGGGAGCCACTGCGGTCTTGGGGTCTCCCCAAGGGTCGCAGTGGCGTTTTCCCGACCCAGGCGATGGTTCCGCGCTTCGCGGTAGCGAGGAACGAGCGTCACCCCGAAGGGGTTGTTGGTTGGTGGTTGTTAATTCGCCAGGGAACCACCAACAACCAACAACCAACCACTAACCCCCAACCAATTTTTTAATTAACTCCGCCGTTTGCTGCGGCTTCACCAAACTATTGGCGCACAAAATACCAGACGCCGCCACCGCCGGTACACCAATTCCCGGCATAGTGCTGTCACCCACACGGTATAAACCCTGTATTGGCGTGTGTGTTCCCGGAAACATCCCCTTACCCGCTTCAATCCCAGGACCATAAGTTCCTTGATACCTTCGCAAATAACGGGCATGAGTTAATGGTGTACCAATGAGTTCCAAAATTACGCGATCGCGAATATCTGGAATAATTTTCTCTAGGGCGCGATAAAGTGATTGACAACGCTCTTTTTTCTTCTCTTCATACCCCTCATTTCGTTCCCATCCGGCAAATGGTTCCAAAGTGTAAGCATGAACCACATGATGTCCTTCAGCTGCCAACGTCGAATCCCACACGCTGGGAATCGATATCATGCAAGTATTACCAGGTGTAGCAATATCCTGCTGGGAATCATGAACTACCACATGATGTCCTGTCAAATTATCCAATCCGCCTGTTCTAATACCTAAGTGTAAATGCATAAAACTTTCGACAGCAGGCGTATCCAAAGATGCTTGACGGTAAGAAGCAGGCAAATCTTCAGGACGTAACAGGTGATTATAGGTATCCCAAATCGACGCATTAGAAATCACCACAGGCGCTTTAAGAATCGATGACGCAGAAAAATTTTCTCTCCCACACCCGTCGCCCACACCCGTCTCCACACCCGTCTCCCTGTCCTCTTCCCTCAACCGCACGCCAGCGACTTTACCAGATTCCACCAAAATTTGTTCAACATGACATCCCAACAGCAACTTACCACCCCAACGTTCCAACCCCCGCACCAAAGCATTAACAATTGCCGCACTTCCTCCTACTGGATACTCAACCCCAGCACGGGAGCGTTCACCTAACATAAAAGCTACCTCAGGGGCAATCGTGCCATGTGCCTTCAAACCGGAGAGCAGAAAGCATTCCAGGTCAATAAGTCTCCTTACCCAAGAGTCTTGCACTGTTGCATCCATCACATTGCCGACAGAAGATTGAACAATCGGCAAGTTAGGTAGCATTTTTAAGAGAGATGGTAGATAACGACCGAACAATACTGGTATTATTTGCCAATCTGCCCTTAAAGCCAGAGTCGGAATACCTTTCATCGCCTCGTACAGCGGCAACAAGCGTTCTTCAAACTGCTGGAATTCCTTCGCGCCTTGGGGTGTAAATTTCGTAACTTCTTCACGATAGCGATCGCCATTGCTATAAACAGCAAAACAACCTTCAGGAAAATGGTAATGTCCTAAAGGATCATAGCGTGTAGCTTGGAGAGATTCGCCTAAAACATCCAAAACTTGCTTTACAGGATTCAAACTCGCTCGCTCAGACAGACCACAATAGAAAGAAGGACCGGAATCAAATTCAAATCCCCGTCGTCTGAAGCTATGGGCAGCACCACCAGCAATTGTGTGACTTTCACATACAATTACCCGCTTCCCGTAACGAGCAAGCAACGCAGCAGCAGTTAACCCACCAATACCGCTACCAATGACTATGACATCCCAATCTTGCATTTTTGTCCTTTGTTAGTTGTTAGTTGGTTGTTGTTTGTTGTTTGTTGTTTGTTGGTAGTTGTTAGTTGGTAGTTGTTAGTTGATAGTTGTAAGTTGTTTGTTGTGGGTTGTTTAATATCGAATGTTGACCACTACCAACCAACCACCAACCACCAACCACCAACGAACCACCAACCACCAACCACCAACGCGATCGCGCTTCACCAGTCGCCTGGGTCGGGAAACCCTACCTTTGAGCGCCCCTTCACCACCAACCACCAACCACCAACCACCAACCACCAACAACCAACCACCAACCCCAGAGGGGTTCACCAGTCGCCTGGGTCGGGAAACCCTACCTTTGGGCGCTCGCGCTCACCGGGGGGAATCTTCCCGACTGCAGACGCAAGCGCCCCTTCACCACCAACCACCAACCATTGACTAATGACTAATGACTAATGACTAATGACTGAACCATTAATTGAATTAAAAGGCATTTCTAAATCCTTTGGTAGCAATAAAGTTTTAGATAATGTGGATTTGAGGATTTACCGGCGAGAAGCGCTAGGGATTATTGGTCCTAGCGGTACTGGTAAATCGACAATTTTACGGATTATAGCGGGTTTACTTGCTCCCGATGCTGGGGAAATATATATACAAGGGGTGCGGCGAGAAGGATTAATTGAAGATGGAGCCGATCCGGTTGGTATTGGTATGGTGTTTCAGCAGGCGGCTTTATTTGATTCGTTAACTGTGGAGGAAAATGTCGGGTTTTTGCTTTACCAACACTCGAAATTGCCGAGAAGGCGGATTAGAGAACTGGTAAATCAGAGATTGGAAATGGTAGGTTTGTCGGGAATCGGTTCGCGCTACCCTTCAGAACTTTCTGGAGGTATGCGAAAACGTGTCAGTTTTGCTCGTGCGATTATGGCTAACCCCGATCGCCCCGAAGATGGACCACAGATTTTACTATACGATGAGCCGACAGCCGGACTCGATCCAATTGCCTCCACGGTGATAGAAGATTTAATCCGCCATTTGCAATATGCTCAAGGAGTTTGTGGCACTTATGCCATTGTTACCCACCAAGACAGCACCATTCGTCGGACAGCCGACAGAGTGATATTTCTGTATCAAGGTAGAGTGCAGTGGCAAGGTACAGTAAATGAAATAAATAGCACAGACCATCCCTTGATCGGACAATTTATGAGTGGGAGTGTCCAAGGACCGATTCAAGTAGTCGGTTAGAAAGTTAAGAGTGAGGAGTTAGGAGTGAGGAGTTAAGAGTGAGGAGTTAAGAGTGAGGAGTTAGGAGTGAGGAGTTAAGAGTGAGGAGTGAGGAGTTAGGAGTGAGGAGTTAAGATTGAGGTGCATCGCTGACAGATTAAAGTCATAAACCATTTGTCAATAAGTAATAGTGCTTAAAATTTTGCCAAAAACCGGGTAGAAAACACTATTTTTGGGGAGGCGATCGCTTAATAGTTAAACGCATCGCTCATTATGACCCAGAAAAATCAGTACGCTAGTGAATTTGATACTAGCAAGAGCCGTGAATGTATAGCGTAATTACTATTGACAAAACTTGTGGTTTAACATGTTACGAATGAGTGAGGAGTTAAATTCAATTCATAACTGGGCGGCTCCCAACTCCTAACTCCTAACTAATTGTTGGCTGGAGGAGAAAAATGCGATCGCGAACATTTAGAGAAGGCTCTGTAGGGTTATTGCTCCTGCTGGGACTGGGTGTATTCGGAGTGATTTTTCTGTGGTTGAACAGATTCACCCCAGCCCGCAGTTCATACAAAGTTATTGTGGAATTTGCCAATGCAGGCGGGATGCAAAAGGGCGCGGTGGTTCGATATCGTGGCGTCAAAGTTGGTAGTATTGCTGCGATTCGCCCAGGTCCAAATAATGTAGAAGTGGAAATTGACATTTCCCAACCAAATTTGCTGATTCCTCGCGATGTGACGGTGGAAGCTAATCAGAGCGGATTGATTAGCGAAAGTATTATTGACATTACACCACGGACTACTTTACCAACTGGGGTAGTCGCTGCGAAACCGTTAGACAAAAATTGCGATCGCCAACTCATTGTCTGTAATCGCTCGCGCTTAAAAGGCAATATTGGCATCAGTATCGATGAACTGATTCGCAGTTCAAGTCGTTTGGCTACTCTTTACAGTCAACCAGATTTTTATCGCGGCGTTAATGAAGCATTAAAAAGCACATCTGTTGCAGCGACTCAGATAGCCCAACTCACCCGCGACCTTTCCAGCTTATCGAGAACTACACAACGAGAACTCAGTAATTTTTCATCTGCGGCCAATTCAGTAGAAAAGGCAGCAGATAATATCAGTGTATCCACCAATAAAGCGGTAAATCAACTCGGTAGCACAGCAAATCAATTTGGTGCCACAGCAAGTCAATTTGGCACCACGGCAAAGGAAATTAGCGCTACAGCAAATCAAGCCAATCGTTTGTTAAGCAACTTAGATAATTTAGTGACCACCAATCGTTCTTCCCTAGTTGGGGCTTTGAACAACATCACCCAAACCAGTGACCAACTGCGCGTGGCTTTGGGAGGTCTTTCACCAGCCGTCAATCGGTTTACTCAAGGTGAATTGCTGCAAAACTTAGAAGCACTTTCAGCAAACGCAGCCCAAGCGTCAGCTAACTTACGCGATGTCACCAAAGGTTTGAACGACCCAAATAACGTATTGGTACTGCAAAAAACCTTAGATTCGGCAAGAGTAACATTTGAAAATACACAAAAAATAACATCTGATTTAGATGAATTGACAGGCGACCCCAAATTTCGGGAAAATTTGCGGCAACTGGTCAATGGTTTGAGCGGCTTAGTTTCATCCACACAGCAGATGCAGCAAGATGTGAAAGTTGCTAATACCCTAGATTCACTTAGAGCTAGCATCAAAAAATCAAAGACTGCAATCGCCACCCCAACAACAAATATTAAAAAACCAGAGCTTGTAATTGTCACTCCAACAGCAACAGAAGAGGCGATCGGCATTTTCCCCTCACCAGCTGCTGTTAAGAACCTTGACAAAAACTCTCAACCAACCGCAATTTACTTTACTACTACTCCCAATGCATCTCAAGAAGCACTTGTCAAGCAGCTGCGGGAGTATAGGGAACAGCGACAGCAGGAGGGGAGATAGGGAGAGGGGGAGAGGGGGAGACGGGGGGACAAGGAGGACGGGTGTGGACGACGGGTGTGGACGACGGGTGTAAGGTGTGTGGACGACGGGTGTGAGGTGTGTGGGAGACAAGGGAGACGACTTGGGGGATACCCAACCACCAACGACCCTTCGGGAGAACCAGTCGCCTGGGTCGGGAAAACGCCACTGCGACCCTTGGCCAGACCCCAAGACCGCAGTGGCTCCCCTACCTTTGGGCGCGAAGCGAGCCGGGGGGAATCTTCCCGACTGCAGACGCAAGCGCCCCTTCACCACCAACCCCCAACGACCCTTCGGGAGAACCAGTACAAAGGAGGGTTTCCCTCCTTTGTACGCGCTTCACCACCAACCACCAACCCTTCGGGTGACGCTCGTTGGGACGCTCTCCTCCCTCGAAGGGCGCTTCGCGCTTCGCTACCGCTTCTTTGCTTCACCAGTTACCTGCGCTCGTGTACCCTCGCGCAGTACTGCTTCACCACCAACCACTAACTACGCGCCTACTAACCACCAACCACCAACCCCAGAGGGGTTCACCAGTCGCCTGGGTCGGGAAACCCTACCTTTGGGCGCGAAGCTCACCGGGGGGAATCTTCCCGACTGCAGACGCAAGCGCCCCTTCACCACCAACCAACTAATAACTAATTCCAATCTTGTTCTTCTTTTTTGCCGCGACTTTTGTAAATTCCCCCAAGGTCGTGAAGGGCGCGGGTTTTTTCATAAAGTTCAGCTTCGCTAAAACCCCACTGCTGTAAGACTTTATCCAAGTCTTGTTGAATGTCTCTCGCACCGGGAAAGCCTTGATAGCGAATTCGCAGCCTAGCTAATTCGACTAGATTGTAGTCTGTAGGCTCTTGAACTAGTAAACTATCTATTAGAGGGCGATCGCGATTGTAAAGCGGATGCTGTTGGTCTTTACTTCCCGATGCTTCACTCATAGTTCATCCCCATTTTGAAATAGTCCGCAGTCAGTAGTCAGTAGTCATTAGTCAGTAGTCAGTAGCCAAGAGTCAAGAGCCAAAAGCAATTATTCCCCCTTGTCCCCCTTGTCCCCCTTGTCTCCTCTGCCCTCTACCCTCTGCCCTCTACCCCTCTGCCCCCAACACTTACGTAGACGGCAAACACACCTTGGCTCATACGGCTCTCCCTACTGCCATTCAACTTAAAATAAAGATACATTGGCATTAAGAATTACAAATTACACAAAAGTTCATGAGATGAGGGTGGATTCATCTCACCCAAAGTCCAAGCAGCAAGGGAGCAAGAACCCGTTATGTTTGAACACTTCACTTCCGAAGCCATTAGAGTAGTTATGCTAGCTCAGGAGGAAGCACGTCGCCAGGGACACAACTTCGTAGGAACTGAGCAAATTCTCCTGGGATTGCTTGGAGAAGGAACCGGGGTTGCTGCCAAGGTGCTGACCGATTTGGGCGTTACTCTTAAAGATGCACGTCGCGAAGTCGAAAGAATTATTGGTCGAGGTTCTGGTTTTGTACCGCCAGAAATTCCTTTTACCCCTAAGGTAAAAAGTCTGTTTGAGCAATCCTTTAAAGAAGCTCGCAGTCTTGGACACAATTACATTAGCACCGAACATTTACTTCTAGGATTGACTGAGGCTGGCGAAGGTGTCGCTGCGAAAGTGCTGCAAAATTTGGGGGTTGACCTCAAAAATCTCCGCACTGCGATTATTCGTCGTTTGGGTGAAACTGCGTCTGTTTCCACTGGTAGTGGCAATCGTCAGCGCAATACCCAAAACCTCACTATTGAGGAGTATGGCAGAAATCTGACTAAACTTGCTCAAGAAGGCAAGCTTGACCCTGTTGTTGGTCGCGAAAAAGAAATTGAGCGTGCTACCCAAATTCTCGGTCGCCGCACAAAGAATAATCCAGTGTTAATTGGCGAACCTGGTGTTGGTAAAACTGCGATCGCTGAAGGTTTGGCACAACGCATTGTTAATCAGGATGTGCCGGAAAGCTTGTTAGATAAGCAAGTTATCAGTCTCGATATGGGATTGGTGGTAGCTGGAACTCGCTTCCGTGGCGATTTTGAAGAACGCCTGAAGAAAATCATGGAGGAAATTCGCTCTGTAGGCAATATCATCCTCGTGATTGACGAAATTCACACTTTGGTTGGCGCTGGTGGTACAGAAGGTGGTATGGATGCTGCCAATATTCTCAAGCCAGCTTTAGCACGAGGTGAACTCCAATGTGTCGGTGCAACTACTCTTGATGAGTATCGCCAGCACATTGAGCGCGATGCAGCTTTAGAACGCCGTTTCCAACCGATTATGGTTGGCGAACCCACCGTACAGGAAACTATTGAGATTCTTTACGGTTTGCGATCGGCTTACGAGCAACACCACAAAGTTACAATTTCTGATGCTGCGGTAGTTGCGGCGGCAGAATTGTCAGATCGTTATATTAGCGATCGCTTTTTACCAGACAAAGCAATTGACTTAATTGATGAAGCTGGTTCTCGCGTCCGCCTGCGTAACTCCCAAGCTTCTGGCAATCGCGAACTCAAGCGCGAACTCGCTGGCGTCAGCAAAGCCAAAAACGAAGCCGTCAAAGTGCAAGATTTTGACAAAGCCGGCAGTTTACGCGATCGGGAATTAGAACTGGAAGCACAACTCAACGCCGATGCACAACCTGACGCACCTGTCAATAGCCTCATCGTTGATGAAGAAGACATCGCTCAAATTGTTGCTTCTTGGACAGGCGTCCCCGTCAACAAGCTGACAGAATCCGAGTCAGAGTTGCTGCTGCATTTGGAAGACACACTTCATCAGCGGTTGATCGGTCAAGAGCAAGCAGTTACCGCCGTATCTCGTGCCATTCGTCGCGCCCGCGTTGGGTTAAAGAATCCCAATCGCCCGATCGCCAGCTTTATCTTCTCCGGTCCTACCGGCGTCGGCAAAACAGAATTGGCGAAAGCATTGGCGGCTTACTTCTTCGGTTCCGAAGAAGCGATGATTCGCCTCGATATGTCCGAATTCATGGAACGCCACACCGTCTCCAAACTCATTGGTTCGCCTCCCGGTTACGTCGGATACGACGAAGGCGGACAGTTAACCGAAGCCGTGCGGCGCAAACCATACACAGTGTTGCTATTCGACGAAATCGAAAAAGCGCACCCCGATGTATTCAATATGTTGCTGCAATTGCTGGATGACGGTCATCTTACGGATGCCAAAGGTCGAAAGGTGGACTTTAAGAACACCTTAATTATTTTGACTTCTAACATCGGTTCTAAAGTAATTGAGAAGGGTGGTGGTGGTTTAGGCTTTGAACTCGAAAATCAAGCCGAAGCTGGTTACAACCGCATCAAGACGCTGGTAAATGAAGAAATGAAGAATTTCTTCCGTCCAGAGTTCTTGAACCGTCTTGATGAAATTATCGTCTTCACTCAGTTGAAGAAAGATGAAATCAAGCAGATTGCTGACATCTTATTGAAAGAAGTTGGAACCCGCCTAGCCGACAAGGGAATCACTCTAGAAGTTACCGAAAGCTTCAAAGACCGTGTAGTACAAGAAGGCTACAACCCCAGCTATGGTGCTAGACCCTTACGTCGGGCAATTACGCGCCTGTTAGAAGATTCTCTCGCCGAAGCAATGCTGTCTGGCGAAGTTAGAGAAGGTGACACAGCCATTGTTGAAGTTGACGATGACGGTCAGGTGAGAGTACGGAAATCCGAACAACGCGAGTTACTCTTGGCGAATGTTGGTTAATTAAAGAAGGCAGAAGTAGGAAGGCAGGAGGCAGAAGGTAATTAGAGGGAATCTTAAACCGTCATGAGACAAGGCAGAAAGACTTAGTTAACTTTACACTTAATTCTTTCCCTCTGCCCTCTGCAGTATGCCTCTGCCCTTCCTAAAAAGTCCCTGTTTTGCTGTAACATTTGAGAACTACTTGAGTTTCCTGTGTTAGGCGTAGGGATGCCATCAAGAGTCATCTCTGGCAAACATTAGGTGAAATGGTATTAGATATTGTCTCCCCTGGTAGAAATGCCAGGGGATTTTTTATGCAATTTTTTGTTTTTTCTGTTTTTTGGAGAATAGCAAGCCTAAGCCAAACAGAGAAAGCCCCAGCAGAGTTTTTGATTCCGGGATGGGTTGTGGAGTTTGAGTTGGAAAAGGGGGTGAGACTATCGGTTTCTGTAGACTAGCACTGAGAACACATCTACTACCACAAAATCCCCTACCTGGAACCGCATCATCACTTCGTACTATGTAACTCATGTCGCTTCCATTGACCCAAATCGCGCGATCGCTATCTCCAACTAAAACCGTACTAAAAGCGAAGGAAGTGGGAGAATATAAAAAGGAACTAAGTTGTGCCAAATTTTTTGTGAAGGAAGGGAATTGTCCATCTGAATAGGTTGCAGTGAAATCTGTTAGTTCTTCTTTTGTCAACGACCCAGACAGATTGAGGTCTTCGCCCGTGAAAGAACCCGATACTTTTCCACCATCGCCGTAGCCCCCTTGGTTAAAAGTAAAAGTGGTGGCTGAAGCGGGGTTTGCTGCAAAAACTGCAAAACAGGCGAAGATAATCACAGATTGTGCGATCGCTACTTTGGAGATCAGATTGTTGAGCATCTTGTTTTTCTTCAGTAATGTCATATAAATGACGTATAAAAAATATACCAAATACGGATAATTACTTAAGATATTTTTACAAATACAAAAGCGATCGCCTGTGTTATTTAATTGATTTACTAATTTTGCCGAGTGCGATCGCGTTTTAAAATACTACCTACTAAAAAGCCTAAAATTACCCCAGATGTGTGACCAACAAAGCTAATTTGTGGGGTTGTCAAGTCAAAAAGTGCTTGCAATAAAATAATTGAAAAAATTGCTCGCAATCTTTTGGATGCAATGCGGCTTTTTTGCCTTCGCCAATCGCGCAATAATATGCCAGCAAAGCCACCCACAAGACCCATAACGCATCCCGATGCACCAACCACAAATTGCGTTTGAGAATATCCCAAAACTGACATAGCAGTCACAGTCAGCATTGAGCCAATACCAGTGATAAAATACAACAGCAAATATCGCGGTATTCCTAAAGTAAATTCCACCAAACGACCAAATATATAAAGACCAAACATATTCATTGCTAGGTGCAAAAAACCAAAATGCAGAAAGGTTGCTGTTAACACTCGCCACCATTCTCCAGCAACAACTTCTTCTGGAACTAATGCACCTAAATTGTATAAAGTATAAAAATTTGTACTACCACCATATTTGATTTCTAAGGCAAATACTAGCAAATTCAACACAATCGTGAAGTATGTTGCATATGGTTTACGCGGTTTCAGATAGGCGTTAATGCTGTATCTTGTTTCATGTTCCAATTCAATCGTGATTCGAGATAGAATTTGTTGAGATTTATCAGTTAATATTTCTTCAGCTACAACCGCAGGCTGAGATAAACGCCTTTCTACTGCTTTGCGAATGCGAATATCACCGGTGTCACGAATAGTTAATAGTTCTTCGTCTGCTAAAGTTTTATTTCCTGATGCTAAATCAGCAGTCGCCAACCAAAATTTTTGAATAGTTGGAGAATAAAATCCTAATGAACTAATAAATAATCTAACTACCTGTTCCTTTCGACCGCAAAAAGCAAATACGAACATGAGTACTAGATTGCGAGTCATTGGATTGGGTATTTTATCCAGACTGGGTTCGTAGCGTTCCCATGCTTGTAGTAAACCATTTAAATCGCCAACTTCGCCAAGCGATCGCATATAGCAAATTAGCATATCAAAATCTTTCTGCAATACCGAAGAAGGCAAATTTTCCTGAATCCACACCAATAAATCTTCCCAACGACCATCCATCTGGTAAAGTGTAGCTGTGGCATATCGTCCGGTTGGTGTGTTAGTTGTTTTGTAGCGGTTGAGGATTGCCATAGCGAGAGCGATCGCATCACGCTGACCCATATCCAAAGCTTGTAATATTTGCGGTTGTTCGCGCCAGCCATCTGCTGGATGCAGCCAAGACACAAATCTGGCGACTCTACTAGCTTGAGAGTAACGTTGTTGTGCAGCCAGTTGATTAACTTTTCTGCTAGCAATGCTGGGTAAAACTATCAAAATCAGCCACAAACATCCACCAACCAAACCGCCTATTGCAGGAATTAGATATGAAAAAATTGCGGTTACAAGCAAAATAAAAACCGCAACGAAAATCCAACCTAAATTATTTCTAGCCGAAGTGCGAACTGCATAAAGCGTGGTAGAAACACATGATAGGCAAACTATCCAAAGCAGTAAGTTATTAATATCCATAATTGGATTGATGCCACTTAGGCATACTTGGTTGGAGAGTGAATACTATAATATAGCGGTTCTCACTTGCGTCAAATACATTCTTATCGTAGGGACAATTCATGAATTGTCCCTACTGCATATCGTTGTGTATTGCATTCAACCCAAAAGCGCTATAATTCCCTTTTTAATAAATGTCGGGAGTATCCCAACCCACAAATATTCCCATAAATAATTTTATAACTTACGTAAATTCCCCCTTAAAAAGGTAAAAGGTAAAAAATCTTTATTATTACTTTTTCCTTTTTCCTTGACAAGGGGGTTTGGGGGATCTGCAACGACTGGAACACGCTTCTAATAGATTCAAACTGCGTAATTTATGAATCTATTACTATGTAGACTCCTTTGTCAACATTTCTGGTAATTCTTCACCTTCAAGTGAATTATTCTCATCACCAGATATCGTGACAAAACCATCAGTAGCATCTTTGATAAAACCAGCAAAAGGTACGGCAATTAATAACCCTAATAGTCCACCAATATAAGTTCCTACAAACAAAGAAATTAACACCCAGATTGGTCTAAGACCAGTAAATTTACCTAAAATTCGGGGCGCGATCGCCTGGTCAATTAACTGGTCAATAACTGTAGCTACAGCTACAACCTTTACCGCCAACCAAAAGTCATGTGACGCGATTATTAAAGTTATTAAAGCAATACTAACAACATCTCCAAAGGGAATTAAACTTAATAGACCGACTCCCAAACCAAAAAGTAACGCAAACGGAACTTGGAGAACTAAAAACATTAATGTCAGGGAAACTCCCATCATCAAAGCTAAAACTATCTGACCAATTAAGTAATTTTGGAAGTTTTGATGTAGAGACTGTCTTACCTGCTGACCAATATTCAAAGGTAACTTTTTAAATATTCCCTGCCAAAGTCTTCCGCCATCTAATAAAAAATAGAAAGTCAGCACTACAGTGATTAACGCCTCAGAAAGACTATCAATAGTATCTCTAACCAAGCTTAAAAGTTTATCAGCAAAAAACTCGAATTCATTAGGTAAGCGGTCTGTAATTTGAGTGAATATATTACCAAAATTAACTTTTAATCCGTGGTTAACAGCCCAATCATTGAGAGTCTCAAATTTTTGCTCGCTAGAATCAATCCATTGAGGAAGTAATTTCGCCATTTCATGAAACTGCTGTAAAACAATGGGCACCAAGGTAATACCCAAAGCAATTAAAATCACCAAGGTTGATATAAAAACTAATGTAACTGCTAAGTTTCGTTTAATTCCGCGTTTTTCTAAAATTGAAACTGGGTAATTTAAAATGAAAGCTAACAAAGTAGCCAAGACAAAAGTTATCACCAACGGTTGAAAATATTGGAAGAATTTAAATACTAGCCAACCATTGAGAAATACTAGAGGAAATAGCAGTGTTATAATTAACCATTGCAGCAATTTATTAAGTGTAATTGTCATTGTATTTCTACAAAAAATAAGTAATTTTCAGGCTAATACTAAGTAAGTCAACGTTAAAAAATGCTCACATGTAGTTCATATTTCATGTTTAATTAGGAGGTTGACTTACTTATCAAGTCCAAAGCAGGCGAACGCGTGTTTGTGTAGCCCCATCCTTCTAGGGTGAGGGCGATTGTCCCCCTTCGCTTTCTGTAAAAGCTAAAAATTGTTCTTCATTTATTCGCCCTGCTTGATACAGAGTTTCTGTGATTTCCGAAATAGTTAAAACTGCATGAGCTTGATAACCATTCGCTCGCAACCTGTCTTTTACTCCTTGTTCGTGGTCGATAAAAACCACAATATCATTAACATTTAATCCCGCAGATTTTAATTTTTCTGCTCCTTCCATTACACTTTTACCGCTGATCAGAATATCATCAACAACTACAACTCTTTCACCAGGATGAAAGTTACCTTCAATTACCTTACGAGTGCCGTGTGCTTTCACTTCTTTACGAGGGAAAATCATCGGACACTGAAGGCGCAAAGATAAACCAGTAGCAGTGGGTAAAGAACCGTAGGGAATACCAGCCAATCTATCAAAATCAAGTGTTTTTAAAATTTCTTCATAGGCAATGAGAACTTGGTTAAAAATTTGGGGGTTGGAAATGATTTTGCGTAAATCTATGTAATAAGGAAATACCGCTCCTGATGCTTGAACGAAACTGCCAAACATAATGCAGTCAATATCATAAAGTTGCAAAATCAAATCCTGTTGCGGATGCTGATTTAAAATACAAATATCAGGTAACCACACAGAACATGCACTACCTTCAGAAATAATTTTAGTTCTCGCCTGATTAATTTCATCTCGCAAAGAGCAGATTTCTTCAGATGGATTTTCACTGCTCAACATATCTTGAGGTACAGGAACTAATAGCCCATCACCATTAGCATTCAAACCTGCGGCTAAAATTTGGTTAAGATTACCACCTTCTGCCCAGATACTGCGAGCCATGATAATTCGTTCTGGTGCAACTGTGCGAATACGCGCTATAATATCCGGCTTGATAGTTCCTACTTCCAAACCTAATTGTTCTGGAGTTCCCCAATTTTTTGCTTCCTTTACCACCTGCAAATAAAGAGGTGATTCGGCTGTAGGGTATTGCTGTAAAGTTTCTGCACCTGGGTTAGAAGTGCAACATAAAATAAACACCGCTTTACCGGGGTAAACCAAAAACGGTGCTATATGATCTTGCCCTGTATAGGGACTTAATGTAATTGCATCAACTTGCCATTCTGCAAACACAGCGCGGGCGAAAATGGTGCTGGTATTTAAATCACCGTGTTTGGCATCTAAAATAATGGGAATGTGGGCGGGGATAGCTGCCAAAGTTTTATTTAACAGTTCTAAACCAGGAACGCCTAATGCTTCGTAAAAACCAAGTGTAGGTTTATAAGCACATACTAAATCAGCGGTTTCAGAAATTATGAATTGCAACCAATCCCACAAATCAGTGATGATATCACCAGAATTGTAGCGAGGAGGCATCATCTCAAAATTGGGGTCAAGTCCGACAAATAGTAAACTTTGGTTTTGAGCGATCGCCCGATTGAATTTATCAAAAAAGTTCATATTTTTCCGGATAAAAACATAAGTAACATATTCATCAATAGCTTGCTAATGGCTAATGGTTAATCGTTAATGGTTAATTGAAAAAAATTAGAATTTATCAACTTTAAATTAATAATTCCAACTCCTAACTCCTAACTCAAGACTCCTAACTCCTAACTCAAGACTCCTAACTCCTAACTCAAGACTCCTAACTCCTAACTCAAGACTCCTAACTCCTAACTCAAGACTCCTAACTCCTAACTCAAGACTCCTAACTCCTAACTCCCTAAAGCCCCGCAAACCATTCATAACCTTGGTCTTCCCAATAGCCCTTAAACGGTGATAAATAACTCGTTAGGGTAATTTGAGTCACCCACTTACTCTGCTTATAACCAAGTTTAATTGGCGAAGCTAAACGTAAAGGCGCACCGTTATCAATCGGCAAAGGCTCACCATTTTTCTCATAAGCTAATAAAGTCTGAGGATGCAAAGCTGAAGCAATATCCCAACTTGAATAGTAGCCATCTGCTGATTTAAAGTAAGCATATTTAATATTTGCTTTTGGTTGAGCAAGAGCAACAAGTTCTCGCAAACGTACTCCACCCCATTGGACAATTGCTGCCCAACCTTCCACACAAACATGGCGAATAATCATTGAAGTTCGAGGCAATGTTTGAATTTCTGCCATGCTAAGGCTAAGAGGATTGTTTACTTCACCATCTATAATTAAACGATATTCTGCCGCGTCAATCAGTGGAGTATTCCTGAAAGTATTAACTATCAAAGCATCTGCTTGAATATCATTAGGATAAAATTCCGGTACAGGCTTTTGTGGCTTCAATATTAAGGCTTCAACTTTTTGATTTAGTGGTTCAGAAAGTGCGCCTACTAAATCTTCAAATGCTGGTGTGCCACAACCCCCAAGCAGCAAACTCACGCTGGATAATCCAGAAATTTGTAAAAATTGACGGCGTGATAATTGAGGACGATTTACGCGAATTAAATTCATATTTATTAGTTATTAGTCATTAGTCATTAGTCATTAGTCAAGAGTTAAGAGTTATTCCCCTTGCCTCCACACCCGTCTTCCACACCCGTCTCCCACACCCGTCGCCCCAGACCCGCCTCCTTGTCTCCCCATTTCCCCATCTGCCCATCTCCCTTGGGGTTGTTTTACCAAAACATTGATTCAATGCCTAGGGTGTGCCCTTCGACAGCATAACGCACCATCTGTTGGTTTTCAGTGCCGTACTTTCCGCGCTTCGCACCCTACTATAATTAATGTTTACTTTATAAATTACTTCTAACTCATGATTCTTAACTCCTAACTCCTAACTCCTAACTCCTAACTCCTACAGTTCTTTTACCAAAACATCGATTCAGTTAATTCAATACCTCCAGCTTTACGCCCTAATTGCCAGTGAATCACGACAAATAAAATAACCAATGGTACAGAAGCAAAATGAACAATTCGCAATGCTTGCCAACTGCCGAACATATCCACAATCCAAGGAAATTGAGCAGGTTTATACATTCCTATACCTGTAAATAATGCCAGCAGCAAAATAGGAATAATGCTTGTATAGACGATGCGATGCCAAGCATAAATCAAGCGTTTGGAATTTTGAGTTTTTTGCAATGCTTTAATGTCATTTCCTCCTACAAACCGATGACGCCAGCGTCGGGTAATTAAAATGTAAATTCCATACCACAAAAGATTTAGTGAAAATAGCCACATAGCAGCAAAATGCCAGTGTCTTCCTCCTGCTAACCAACCTCCTAAGGTAAATATGGGAGGAATGTGTAAACCTGCACGCCCACCAAAAACAGGGTTGGCGTTGTAAATTTGCAGCCCACTGGTGAGCATGATAAATAAGCTAATGATATTGCAAGAGTGAAATATCTTGGCTCCTATTGCTTGAGTTGGTAATTTTCGAGTTTTACTAGGAACGGTTGAAGTCATAGATTAATAAAAAAAGGATTTTGGATGAAGGATTTTGGATGAAAAAAGAAAAATTGGGTACAAGCCTCCGGATTCCCCAAGTGGGTGTACTTGATCAAGCGCCTGCGACAAGCCGCTTTACAGGTGTCTACATCCCTTATACTTAATACTTTAGATGACAAGATGTGCAGTTTATCTGGATCGAGTATTAATTAGCAAGTTCGAGGGTAATATGATGCCCGAGCCAATACTTCTAATACACGCTCGTTGGGTGTAGCGATCGCGTAGCTTGCTTCTCGCAGAGTAACCCAACATTAACGCGCTACGCATGTGTTGGGTTCCACTTCGTTCCAACGGACAGTCGCTTCAAGTCGCGGTCGCTACTCGCGCTGTCCTCCCCAACCTACAGGGATAGGTTTTATTACAAGTAATTATCCGGACTTGATATAAGTGGTGCCTATTTTACAGAATAGAACAACACAATAGGACGGGAAGCCTGAAAGACAAGCACTCCTTTGCATCATTCGCTTCTAAGCGCGGATTTCAACTGTATGAGGTACAGACTACGCGTGTAGAAGCAATTCATGAATTGCTTTCACGTTCAAAGGTGTACCATTATGACTTGCAACTCGCTATAAACGAGAATCCCGGTTTCTGCTGCGAAACTGGGATTCTGAGATTTTCTATTTTCACTAAGTTTTTTGGATTGCTAGCGGTTTTCAATTGACTGCAATCAGCTGCGCGTTTGTGTGGTGGATGCAACCAAAAATCGCTATAAAAAAAACATAAACACATAAAAAAGGCGGACTTTAAACCCGCCTTTTTTTGACTAAAATGTTGTACCCTATCTGGTTGTTTTATAAAAAATGTATTATTTTAAAAATATTTGCTAAATTAGTATACTTATTTAATTTTATTAAATTGATACGTATTTTTTTTGGAGTCGGTTTTATTGAGTATAGTATTATGTCTCCGGCAATGCGTAAAAAATGCCGTTTAATAGTCGTAATTGCTGATACAAAGTGGCTTGTAAATATGCAAAAAGGCTATAGAATTACAATTCATCTTCCTTAGGATAGAAAGTTGCTGCAAAAGAGCAATATTGGCTGCATGGCGGACTGTGTGGGGCTTTTTGGCAACTATCTGCGTACGATTGGGTAAAGTACCGCAGTACCCCTTGAATAGGGGAACTACTGATTTTTTGGTGTTTGATTTTGTACTGTACATGTTTAACATTTATGTAACACGAACTAGCAAAGCAAAAAAAGGGATTTTAACCTTGATACTAAATGTTTTGTTGTTAGGTAGTTATTCAGACTTTGTGAGATGAACTTGAAATGAGCTATTGCCTAGAAGCTGGCGTGTTTTCTGATATGGCCATAGCTGCTGGCTGTTGTATTTATCTCTATGACAAATTCTGTGCCTTGACCTAATTGAGAGTTACATTTGAGTTTGCCTTGATGTTTTTCGACGATAATTTGTTCGCTAATTGATAGTCCCAATCCTTTACCTTTGCCGCGTGGTTTGGTGGTAAAGAAGGGTTCAAAAATTCGTTTTTTAATATGGGGAAGCATGCCTTTGCCATTGTCAAAAATGCGAATGACAATTTTTTGTTTTTTTGGCGATCGCTTTTCTATTCCCTGAGATTCGTTATTGCTGACTAATGACAAATGACTGCTGACAATTTCTGTGCGAATGCAAATATTGGGAGTGAAGAAAGAATCATGTTTCATTCTTTCTTCTAAAGCATCAATGGCATTAGTCAAGATGTTCATGAATACCTGATTTAACTCACAAGGATAACATTGCACTAATGGCAATTCGGAGAATTCTTTTACAACTTGAATTCCCGGTCTATCGGGCTGTTCTTTGAGGCGATGCTGCAATATTCTCAGCACGCTATTAAATCCCTGATGCAGGTCAACTTTTCGCATTTGACCGTCGTTAAAGCGCGAAAAATGCCGCAATGCGGAGACTATTTCTCTGATGCGATCGGTTCCAGCCCGCATAGACCACAGCATTTTCAGGAAGTCTGTCTTGACAAAATCGATTTTGAGACGCTGCAAATGTGAGGCAATTACTGGAGTGGGTGTGGGATGGTAATGTTGATAAAGTTCAATCATCCTGATTAAGTCTTCAGCGTATTGACTGGCAGAATGGAGAGTGCTGTAAATGAAATTAACAGGGTTATGAATTTCGTTAGCTATCTCTGTTACTAAGTGACCGAGATTAGCCATTTTATCGTTTTGCAATAACTGCCCTTGGACTGTTTGGATTTGTGCCAGTGTAATTTCTAACTGCTGGGATTTTTCTTTTGCTTTTGCTTCTACAAACTGCCGATCGCTATTTTCTTTTTGCACTTGTTGAAAAAGTTCGCTTTGGTCGATCGCGATCGCCAATTCTACACTCAATTGTTTTAAAGTTTCTATTTCCCATTCATCCCACTGACGGTAATTGCTACAGTTATGGACAATTAACAGTCCCCACACTGGATGCACAAGTTGCTCAAAAAATTGATAATTATTGGTAACTTCTTCTACTTCATACCCCAGTATTCGCTTACACTGAGGGTCGTAATAAATGCGATCGCTCATCAAATTCCAATCCCACAACCCCAAATTATTAGCTGCTAACGCCGTTTGTAAAATCGTTGGTGAACGTTGGCAAATTTCTAAGGAATCTTGGACTTGTTGCAATTGTTCTTGATCTGTGAAAGCTTGAGCGCATCGTCGTGAGAATTGAGCTCCAAGCTGTTCGGTTGCTGGTTCTTCGATATGCATAGCTGCTGGTACGATGAGGAAGATATCCTGTAGCTCCTACGCTGTCTTAGCACCCTGACGACCAAGGTATGAAAAGTCCCGAAGTGTTAACGACTTTGTAACAAAGTTCGGAGAAACATTCATTCACTATCACTAATTTGGATGGAAGTTAGAAAAACGTAAATGGGAAAATGTAACCTGTTTTCATATAATCAAGGTTATATTCAGGAAAAAACAGGCTACATTTTGTTCATCTACCATCAGATTATTTCGGAAATAAAAGTATCCAAAATCACATTTAATTGCTCGATAACCCTGAAGTTAAAATTCCAAAAAAATCTGTAACTCAGTCATTTAAGGAATTTCAGAAAACAAAAAAAATGTCAATAGACCTTTGTAGCTTTTTTATAAAAAACTGGCTGTTATTCACACAATCGAAGCTACATTGCAATATAATGCTTGCGACCTAAACTTTTACAAAGAAAAAGTTTGGGGAAATGTCACACAGAAGTATAACTGATGACTAATGACTATAGATGAAGTCGTATTGGTACTAAAAGCAAGTCTGGCAAATGCTTTAACACCGCTCCAAGAGTTGGTGTTGCGCTCTTCATGGGAGGGGAAAACTTATACAAGTATAGCTATTGAAGCTCACTATGGTGAAGAGCGAGTCAGAAAAGTAGCTTCTAATTTATGGCAATTGCTGAGTGATTTTTGGAAGGAACCTATTAATAAATCTAACTTTCGCTCTTCTTTAGAGTCTCGGCGTCTGACTAAAACCCATCAGCAGTTAATTAAAGAATTTAACCGCACGGCTACTGCTATATCCCTAGAATTTCCTAGTGGACCAGTATCTCTTGATTCTAGATTCTACATAGCCCGTCCGCCGATTGAAGAACAGGCATACGTAGAAATCGCTGAACCGGGGAGTGTCATTTGCATCAAAGCTCCGAAGAAAATGGGGAAAAGTTCCCTGATTTTACGAATTCTCGCACGGGCAACAAATCAAGGTTTTCACACCGTAAGTTTGGACTTTCAACAAGCAGACAAAGCTGTATTTGCCAGCCTTGATAAATTTTTGCGCTGGTTGTGTGCCAATATCAGTCGGGAGTTGGGGTTAGAACCAAAACTCAATGATTATTGGGATGAAGATATGGGTAGCAAAGTTAGCTGCTCTATTTATTTTCAAAGGTATTTGCTACCTGCTTTGGAAAGCCCTTTAGTGCTAGTATTAAACGAAGTCGATTGGGTGTTTGAATATACAGAAATTGCTGCTGATTTTTTGCCTTTGCTGCGTTCTTGGTACGAACAAGCCAAAGGGGTGGAGATTTGGCAAAAACTCCGCATTGTTTTGGTTTATTCTACAGAAATTATGGTTCCCCTAAAACTGACTCAATCTCCGTTTAATATCGGTTTGCCGATGAAATTGCCGACATTTACCAAACAGCAGGTGCAAGATTTGGCACAACGCCACGGCTTGGATTGGTCAGATGGCGAGGAAGCACAAAGTTTGATGGCGATGGTGGGGGGACATCCTTATTTAGTAAGGCTGGCTTTGTATCATCTTGTGGGTAAGGGGGGGTTAGAACGCGATTTGGGACAGTTGTTGCAACAAGCACCTACAGAAGCAGGTATTTATAACGAGTATTTAAGGCAGTATGTTTTAACACTGCGAGAAGAAGCAGAATTAGGAGCCGCTTTTTATGAGGTAATTTGCGCTACAGTCGCTGTGAGATTAGAGCCAGTAGTAGCGTATAAATTACAGAGTATGGGGCTGGTGAATATCTCGGCCGATCGCGCTTACCCAGCATGTGAATTGTATCGTTTGTATTTTCGCGACCAACTCGGTACAAATGAAGATATAAATGATGCTCGTGTAGAAGAGTTAGAGCGAGAGAATCAAAAATTACGCGTTCTCTCTAGCTTGGACGAACTAACACAGCTTGCCCATCGCCGCTATTTTAATACTTATTTACAAATTGAGTGGCAGCGTTCGGCGCGCGATCGCACTCCTTTATCACTGATTTTGTGCGACATTGACTATTTCAAAATTTACAACAAAACCTACGGAAATACATCGGGGGATGATTGTTTGCGGCAAGTTGCTAACACTATTCGTAACTATGTTAAGCGGACGCTTGGTAGTATTACTTACCCTGTTGCAAGTGTTGCAGAAAATCCTCACAGTGCAAATTCTGGTTATGAAAGCAATTCGGTATTAGTGGCTCGTTACGGTGGTGAAGAATTTGCCATTCTCATCCAAGCTGACACTGCTACTGCTATATATATCGCTGAAAACATCCGCGAGCAAGTCAAAGCCTTGGCGATTCCTTGCGAGTATCCGGGTATTGGTGGTTTACCGGCTACTGTTTTAACTGTTAGTTTAGGTGTTGCTACGATTATTCCCGAACTTGATAGCGAGTTTGCGACTTTAGTAACTGCTGCGGAAAAAGCGCTTCATCAAGCCAAAAGAAAAGGACGCGATCGCGTTGTCCTGAGTTAATATATTGTTAATTGTTGATTGTTGATTGTTGATTGTTGATTGTTGGTTGTTGATTGTTGATTGTTGATTGTTGATTGTTGATTGTTCATGAGTTTTAACTATTAACTATTAACCATTAACCATGAACCCCGGAGGGGTTCACCAGTCGCCTGGGTCGGGAAACTCTCCCGCAGCGCTGGTTCACCATGAACCATGAACCATTAACTATTAACTATTAACCAGAAAATAAATTATCGACAAAAAGTTTCTACACAGCGTACAAATATTTCAACACCCATTGCCAATACAGTTTCATCAAAGTCAAATCGCGGATGGTGGTGAGGAAAGTGCAAACCCTGTTGCAAATTGACAGAACCTAAAAAGAAAAAACATCCAGGCACTTGTTGTAGATATAATGCCATGTCCTCACCTGCCATTGTTTGACAGTTGGAAACAACACTTTGGGAAATTTCAATTACCGATAAAGCAGCAGAATGTACCATCTCTGCAAAAGCAGCATCATTAATAAGAGGAGGCGAAATACACTGATAGTCTAATTCGTAATTAGCCCCGTAAATTTGACAAACTCCTGCAATTATTTGCTCTATACGCTGTTGGAGAAAATTTGATAATTCTGGATTGAAATGCCGTACAGTACCGCTAAATTCGGCTGTAGAGGGAATAATATTACGTTTTGTGCCAGCATGTAATTGACCAATAGTTATCACCACAGACTCTAAAGGGTCAACATTGCGAGCTACTATTGTTTGTAAAGTATTAATGATATTAGCTGCAACAATCACAGCATCAATTGTTTGATGGGGCAATGCAGCATGCCCTTCTTTACCCAAAATTTTGCAATAAAAACTTTCAGAAGCAGCCATTAATGCACCGCTACGCACACCTACTGTACCAAGCGGCATGTTGTTCCATATATGCAAGCCAAGAATTCCATCCACATCTTTTAAAACCCCAGCTTCAATCATTGCTTTCGCACCACCCAAACCTTCTTCAGCCGGTTGAAAGATGAGTTTTACAGTTCCAACAAAATCTCGATGTTGTGAAAGATATTTGGCGACACCAAGTAAAATAGCTGTATGTCCGTCATGACCGCAAGCGTGCATGATTCCAGGATGTACGGAACGATAGGGCACATCATTTTCTTCATTGATTGGCAAAGCATCCATATCAGCCCTTATTGCCAATACTTTCTCAGTGCTGTGTTTGTTTCCTTTGATGGTGGCAACAATACCAGTTTGGGCAATACCGATTTGATACTCAATGCCCCATTGTTGTAACTTTTGCGAGATAAAAAGAGCGGTGATTTGTTCTTGGAAACCCAATTCTGGTTGTTGGTGGAATTGCCGACGCCACTCTACCAAGTCAGGTTGTAATGCCTGAATTTGCGATCGCAACTGGAATAGATGATTTGCCATCAACTTATTATAGGTCTTCCGAATCCTTGAGAATACAATCGAGTTCGCTTTCAGTTAGTTCAATTTGATGATAGTCGGTGGCGCTATAACTTGGATGCGAATATTTACTGATGTGCAGGCTAAAGCCTGTTGATGGGTTATAGCCCTCAGGTTGGTGGTCTGTGTCATTAATTTTGATTGGTTGGTTTGCGATCAAAACCCTGTAGAGACTCACTTAGTGCGTCTCTACAACTCAACATAATTTATGTGGTAGACCAGTAGTATTCCACTACATTAATGCGTGATGAGTTGCATAAGCCAGAAACCCGGTTTCTCAGGGTTTCTCAGAACCTGTGATCATCTTTGTGGCGAAGTACTAGAAGCCCCTCTTCGCGGGCGTGAGGGGCTTTTGGCGTACCCCGGAGGGGAAGCGCTAGCTAGCGTAACGTGTCCTTTAGGACAAGGTATTCTTGGAAAAACCGGAATTCTCGTTTCTTACGAATGATTTCGGGCTGGTATAGATAATTAGTATTAGTGCAAAAATTGAGTCGAACTCAAACTGCAGGCTTGTGTTTTTCTGTTAGCCAGCGTTCTAATGCTTTTCTGCGTTTCTGTGCTGCTTCTGCCCGTTTTTGGACATCAATTTCTCTTTCTGCTTTAAACATATCCACTTTTTTTGCTGTCAAGATAAACTGAAATCCTCGTTTAATGACAGTAGGAATTTCTGAATAATGAACCTGCCAGATATTAATCGGAAAATAAGAATCTACCTTGGATTCATTAGATTCTATTTCCTCACTCTCTGAGTGCAACTGGATGAGGTGATAGCCGCGATTAACTTCAACAGCAATTTCCTTAAATTTCAACATTTCAGCTTCTAGCTGAGTCGCCAAAGTATTAATTCTATGAGATACCGCTTCTAGCTCTTGAACGCCTTGTTCAACTTGAATCTGTAAAATATCCCGCTCTTGCCTTTGTTTTTGTTTTGCCAATTTATTTTCGTAAGCTTCCAATTCTTCTACCTCTCTTTGTAACTGAGCGATGGCTGTGTTAAGTGAGATATCTGAACTTTTTTCTCCATTTTTGGCTGGAAAATTCAGACTTTTTTGTTGAATAAAAGTACTAGTAATTCTGGCAAGAAGTGTGGGATTTAAGTCCAACATCTCTAGAATTTATTATATAATTTTCAACTGTGGTAGTCATGTATTATGTAGATGCTAAATCAACAATAAACTTCGTGGCATTAGTAGGGAAAAGGGATTATTTCTTGCCCTTTACCTTGGACTTTTACCCTTTTGCCATCAATGAGCATTCATGGAATGAGTGTTCATTGGTCTCATAAAGTTGTATTGACCAAAAATTAGCTAAGATATCGCACTTCCTTTAAACTTTTTTTTGGTATAGCTTTCATGCATGACTCTGAAGCTAATAAGTATGTTCCTTGCAAAATTTATCTAGCTCAGAGTCAAAAATATTATTAATAATTTGACAAAATTTAACGTTACATTACAAAATGTTACATAAATTATTAATGTGATTGGCGATCGCTTACCAGATTAGACTAAAAGCGCAAAACTCCCCATCTTTAGACAAGGAGTTTTACACGACAGCAATAATGCGTGATTCGCATTGTATAAATTATGTTATTGCATATAAGTATATAAAATACTAGTAAATTCAATGCGATAATTGTTGAATTCTCATGGTTTGTAATCTAGGGCGGATTTTCCGCCCGATTTATTAGGCATTAATTAGGTATTAATGAGGCGGCTATAATTGTATTGCCACAACCAGAGCAGTAAGTTTGCTTAGATATTGTATTAATTCAAAGGGCGGGCGAGACGCCCACCCCACAAATGCCATAGATTTTTGAGGGATGCATTTTGACTGTCCCTAATCGGTTTAGCTGCAAGATGTGAGTTGAGGTATTTGGACACCCTCATACGTAACAATAATTTGTGTTAATTGTTCTAGGCAACGTCTGGCGAAGAAGTAGTATCTGTTAGTTGCAGCGACTGTTCAAATTCTAGGCGTTGTTCAACGTTTCGCAAGAAGTAACCATTGATCATTGCAGAGGCTAACAGTTTGCCAAGACTTTCGCGGCTGGTAGTAATCGTGACATCAAACTCCTCATCAGGTAAGCTTCCCAACATACTGACAATTGAGCGTTCGATTGATTGAAGCACTTCATCAGATGAAGGTTGCGATAGTTGGACAACTGTTTCAGGATTCATTGATTGAACGTATTGCCAAAGCAAGTTTTTGCTACTTGCTTGGGAACCAGAGTTTTCTGGGTTGCGATTAGAAAGATTGTTCATGACAATTACCTGCTAACAGAAATTGCTTGATTGTATCCATCTAATTTATCAAGCTTTTTCTTGCAGCACAGTCAGTATAACCGAACCGAAAATGGCGGATTTTTCTAATAGGACTTACGCTTTCATTGTCTCAAAAGCCCGATCTCAGTGCGGTAATTCATGAATTACTGCACTGAGAATTTTTTTGCGTAAGTCCTGTCTAATATAGCGATCGCTTAATTATTTATAGTTAGATGGTTCATGGATTTGGGGTGGAGACAGGGGAGGGGGGGAGGGGGTAAAATTCTTTTTCCCTTTAACCTTTAACCTTTTGCTATCTTGCGTTGACTTGCTTGATTACTAGCTGTTTTAATGTAAGCAACTGCCAAAGGTGTGATTTTGCTTTCGAGTTGAGTGATAATGGCGCGATCGCATTCTGACCAAACTCGTGGATGATTAAAGACACAGGGCTGCAAAACTCCCCACAATTGATTATCTTGACAAAGGTGAGCGTGAATCAACGCCCGATGTCCGAATTCTTTGCGTTCAAATTCCCGGTTAACAACTTCTGGACTGGCGGTTTCTACGTCTTCGATATAAATAGAGGGTTGTGTCCGCAGCGCTGCAGCAAATAAAGGGTCTTTTTTGGGTAATGATGCTGCTTCTGCTTTCCAGTCTCGGTCTGTGATATCTGGAATTTCAGAGTTTCTTCGCCAGCACCCTTGCACTTTACCAACTGAATTTTGAGGATTTCTCAGGTAGAGAAAACAGCGATCGCATTGTAATATTTCTCCAAGTACTGGAAGTAAGTCAGTAAAAACGGCATCTGGTTCGCTGTGTTTGTCCAGAATGTTTTGTATGGCTTCTGGTAAAGTTTGGTCAATCATTGAAAAGCAGCGTATTTTTAACTTTTTTAACTATCTTCTCAACAACCTGCAATTCAAAACATCATTCCACTGATACAGGCAGTTATACCAATTTGGGGTTCATTGTTCATTGTTCATTGTTCATTGTTCATTGTTCATTGTTCGTGATTCATTGTTCGTGGTTCATTGTTCGTGGTTCATAAGTCTTAACCACTAAACATTAACCATTAACCACTAACCATTAACCATTAACCACTAACCATTAACCATTAACTCTATTCGGCTTATTCACGCCCAATTGCTTACAATTAATATATGGATTTATTTGACCAACATCTCCTTCAAGTAACACAAACAGAAGCACCACTCGCAGCCCGAATGCGCCCGCGTACTCTCGATGAATTTGTCGGTCAAGACCACATTATCGGACAGGGGCGGCTGTTGCGACGTGCTATCAGTTTAGACCAACTTTCTTCGCTGATTTTCTACGGACCGCCGGGAACTGGTAAAACGACTTTAGCACGTGTGATTGCACTCCACACTAGCGCTTATTTTATTGCTATCAATGCTGTACTTTCGGGAGTCAAAGAAATTCGCGCGGCAATTTCTCAAGCCCAAGAAAGGCGCAAGTTTCAAAATCAAAGAACTATCCTTTTTGTTGATGAAGTCCACCGTTTCAACAAGTCGCAACAAGATGCGCTTCTACCGTGGGTAGAGAATGGTACGGTGATTTTAATCGGTGCGACAACAGAAAATCCCTATTTTGAAGTTAATAAAGCATTAGTCAGCCGATCGCGCATTTTTCAACTCAAACAACTTAATGATACAGATTTATACCGCGTGGTGGAACAAACGCTAGCTGATTCCGAGCGCGGTTATGGTAAATTAAATGTAAAAATTGAAACCGATGCTTTGGCTCATCTAGTTAATGTTGCCAATGGTGACGCGCGATCGCTTCTCAACGCTTTGGAATTGGCAGTAGAAACAACGCCACCCTCAGCCGCAGGTGTAATTAACATTACTTTAGCTGTGGCAGAAGAATCAATTCAACAGCGTGCTGTTTTATACGACAAAGAAGGCGATGCCCACTTTGATACAATCAGCGCCTTTATTAAAAGCTTGCGCGGTTCCGACTGTGATGCAGCTTTGTACTGGCTGGCAAAAATGCTTTATGCAGGCGAAGACCCGCGTTTTATCTTTCGCCGGATGTTGATTTTAGCCAGCGAAGATGTGGGACTGGCTGACCCCAATGCTGTTGTAATTGTTAATGCTTGTGCGGAGGCATTTGACCGAGTAGGTATGCCAGAAGGGCGCTATCATTTAGCACAGGCAACCCTTTATTTAGCGACTGCACCAAAATCTAATAGCGTCATGGGCTTTTTTGATGCTTTGGCGGCGGTTGAACAAGAAAAAGAAGCCCAAGTTCCCACGCATCTTAAAGATGCGAGTCGCGATCAAAAAGGATTTGGACATGGGGCTGGTTATCTTTATCCTCACGCCTACCGCGACCATTGGGTAGAGCAGCAATATTTACCAGCCAGCTTGCAAGGACAAGTTTTTTACCAGCCATCAGCGCAGGGTTATGAAAAAGAGATTGGTACGCAAGTGGCGCGGCGTCGCGAGGCTCAATTGGCGGCGTTAATAGAAGGTGTGGGTATAGCGCCTGTAGAAGTATTGACTTATGGAAACGCTGACAAAGCCTCCGAAAGGTGGTTGCAGCGCACACTTTCTCAGGTAGGCGAACAGTTAGGTAAAATACGCGATCGCATTTTCAATTCCGCACAAATACAGCGGCATGATGTAATTTTAAATATCAATGCCGGAAGTGGTTTACTGACTTGGGAAGCCGTTCGTCGCGTTCCAGAAGGTGGAGTTTATGCTTGCGTGCGTACCGCTAGTGATGTAAATGCGTTAGAAGAACAAGCCGCAGCGCTTCCAGAATTGATACGTCCAATCATTTTGCAAGCTGCATTAACTCTGTTACCAGCACAAATAGATAGTGTAAAATTTGACCGCATCATCGGACGCAATGCCTTATTTTCCGAACCTGATAAAGTTGCTGCTGTCAAAATATTAGCTAAATTGCTGCAACCAGAGGGAATGCTAATATTAGCTGAGACCGTGCCGCGTTATACGCAACGGTTTTATAAATTGCTTGATGCCAAGAAGTTTAATGCAGACTTGTACGAGCGATTAGTTAGTGCAGAAGAAGCTATTTACACTCAGCAAAAAGACCCGATGGTCAATTGGGATGTTGAAGATTTGCAGAAAGCTTTGGAAATTGCGGGTTTGGTAGTAGAAATACAGATTGAGCGCAGTTCAACACAAATGCACATTACACCAGTATTTCTCAATCGCTTATTTGCCAGCAATGCAACTCGACCAAGTTATGCAGACCGTTTGGCAGAGAACCTCAAACAAGAGGAAATACTTGCTGTAGGCGAGTTGTTTAATCGATATTTGCTCAATCAAACAGTTAGCTGGGAAAGCACTATTGCCTTTGTCCAGGCTAATTATGGGGTAAAAAGCTGACGCAGAGACTTGGGCATTGGGCATTGGAATTCTGAAATTTCTCCCTTGTCTCCTTGTCTTCTTCGTCTGTATGTGTATCAGTAATTAAAGTAGTAATTAAAGTAGGTTGGTCCGGACACCTGCACAGTTCGGGTTTTCTGAGTGTGCAATGTGTCCGCCATCGCCACTGCGCCCTTGGGGGTTCGGCGAGTGTGCTTTCGTGGCGTTGTCACTTCCGACAAAGGAGGCGTCTACTCTACGAGAACGCCTAAAGGCGAACCCGAAGGGTAGTGTAACCCAACCTACGTTTATTACTACGTTTATTACAAGTGTTTAACCGGACTTGATATTATACCATTTCACTAAAACCCTGATACAAATACAGGTGATGTAGAGACGTAGCAATGCTACGCTAAACAGAATTTATATGTATCGCGATTAACGTGAAACGGTATTACGATCGCAAAAGCTGTCATTACGAACACAGTTGTTGTCGTTAGGAACGCAATTGCTGTCGTTAAGATCGCAACAGTTTCGCTAAAGTGTATTTTTGTCCCCCTTGTCCCCCACAACCGTCGCCCTTGTCCCCTTCCAAACTACTCGCACTCGGCTTCTTCACGCATAAGTTGCCAAAGCGCCTCGACGTGATGCTGTTCGGTGGGTTCAGCCCCGATAGACACGCGCACTATCCAGCGTCCCTGGAGTTTGGCTGGTGTTAAATACGCTTTACCAGAATGATTTATCCGCTTTACCCAATTAAGAGTATGAATATCCACCTCATCAGCCGTCATGTTAGGCGGAATGTAACGCAGGCAAACCGTCTGCAACCGCACGGGTGCAACGCGTTCCCAGTTTGGGGTGGCGTCCACTTGTTCGCGCAACCACTGGGCGTTATCAAGGTCGCGGCGCAACCGTTTTCGCAATTCTTGTGCGCCACAAGAACGAATTAAAAGCCAGAGTTTTAAGGCGCGAAATCGCCTTCCCAAAGGTATACCCCAATCACGAAAATTCTTTACCTGACCGTCTGCACCTGTCTGGAGATAACTGGGATTTGTTGACATCACGCGGATCAGGTGTTCGGAATCGCGCACGTAATAAAGCGAACAATCAAATGCTGCACCAAGCCATTTATGAGGATTCCAAACCAGAGAGTCTGCATGCTCAACGCCCGACCACATATAACGACACTCTGGCAAAATCATCGCCGCACCTGCAAGGGCAGCATCGACATGCAACCACAAATTATACTTTTGGGCAATAGTCGCGATTTTTTCCAACGGGTCAATGGCAGTAGTTGCCGTAGTGCCGATGGTAGCAATAACAGCACAGGGACGCAAACCGCGCTCTAAATCTAAGTTGATTGCACGTTCGAGTAAGTCTGCACGCATCCCGTATTCATCATCGGTTGCAATCGACCGCAAGTGTACCCGACCAAATCCAGCCAGTAAAGCCGCCTTTTCTATCGAACTGTGAGACTGTGTTGAAACGTACACAATTAAAGGGGCTTCCTCTGCTTGCAAACCACCTTCAGTTTGAGCGTGATTTGTGATGCGTTCTCGGGCGCACAAAAGCGCTACAAGACTTGCGGTAGAAGCTGTATCGTGAATCACACCAACAAAATTTTCAGGTAAACCAACAAGTTGACGCATCCAATCAACAACAACCTCCTCAAGTTCGGTGGCGGCGGGGCTTGTTTGCCAACTCATTCCCTGGACGCCAAGACCGGTACTTAATAAATCGCCCAGCACCGAAGCCAGGTTTGCATTTGAGGGGAAGTAAGCAAAGAAATTGGGGTGGTTCCAGTGCGTTAAGCCTGGTAAAACAATTTGCTCAAGGTCTTGAAATAAACTTGCGTCTAAAGATTCACCGATTTCTGGAGGTGTCGGGGGTAAAGCAGCACGGATGAAGCCTGGTTCTACTTGAGACATTACAGGAAATTCACCAATGCGATCGCGGTAATCAGCGATCCAATCAATTAACTGATGTCCTATACGGCGAAATTCCTCTGAGTTCATAAAAATCTAAATTATATAATAAACCCCGTACCCAAGCCTTCTGGAGTGGCGATACGAACCACCGCTTTTGATGCTTCCAGAGCTAGGTTTAAAATGTTTAGTTGATAGCAAGATTTATTTGTTACAGCTTACAGAGTCCGTGAGGTGTGCTTTTATGCTTCTGTTTCAAATACAACACCTTCATACAGCAGTTCGATCCCAAACTCAAATTCAATGCTTGATAAAGTGATGATATCTCCGGCAGTGTAGGGATAGTAAAACCACATTCTTCCCTCTCGGCGACAGTAACGCTCGACGGAGATTTTTTCCGAGTCAATCAAGATATACTCTTGCAAAGTGGGGATTGTCAGGTAGTAAGTGAATTTTTCACCCCTATCTTTAGCGCTTGTACCAGGGGAGAGGACTTCCGCAATGAGTTTGGGATTTTGAATAAATTTGCGGGCGTTGAGGTCTTGAGGGTCACAACTGACGATAACATCAGGATAGTAGTAAGGGCTCTGAGAACTGACTTGCACCTTCACGTCTGACACATTCACCCGACAACCTCTAGAACGCAAATGTGGGCGTAAAGCAGTGTAAAAGTTAAGTGCAATATCATTATGGGGAATTGTACCGCCCGTCATGGCAAATACTTCGCCATTGACATATTCATAGCGAAAGTCTTGGTGAGGTTCCCATTCGAGATATTCCTCGATGGTCATTTTCTGCGGTTGTTGGGGGATGGCTATCATAGCAAGATTTTTTCAAGCTTGCTTTGATTGTAACAACAGGGGAAAAGGGAAAAGGTGAGTCAGCGCTTGCGTCTGCAGTCGGGAAGATTCCCCCCGGCTCACTTCGCGCCCTTGGTAGGTCCGCCACTGCGGTCTTGGGGTCTCCCCAAGGGTCGCAGTGGCGTTTTCCCGAAGATTGGCGACTGCGAAGTGCGAAGGGGAAAAGGAAAAAGGGAAAGGGGGAAAGGATGTGAATATCCATTTGTTAGTTGCGGGTTGCAAGGAAAGAGGCTGACCAGAATGCACCTTTACGCATGAGCGCGAATACAGGAATAAAAAGTAATTATTTTTACCAGAGATTAATTTATTTCTCAGTCCGATGACAGAGGACTTACGCGCTTTCGACTGGGATTTATAGTCCCAGACGGATGTGAACTTGCTTTACATGTGTTTTGGATGGTGCATTCCGGTCAGATATAAGGTTTGTGAGCTTTAATTTCTCGACGACAACTTTGTGGTAAGACGACAATTAATTTGGCACGCGATAACTAGTCAAGACAAAACCAAGCCTTAATCTTGCGGTAATAGTGTGGTAGTAGTCTACCCTTACTGCCATAAATCATCATGAATACATCAGCAATAGGTCGTTTGGGCGAACTCGCCAAACTTTTTTTCAAACTCGGCGTTATCGGCTTTGGAGGTCCGGTTGCCCATATCGCCATGATTGAAGATGAAGTTGTCAAGCGGCGTCAGTGGCTAACACGCGAGCATTTTCTTGACTTGTTAGGCGCAACTAACTTGATTCCCGGTCCCAATTCTACAGAAATAGCTATTCATATAGGATATATCTATGCGGGATGGTTGGGGCTGATTGTTGCGGGTGTTTGTTTTATCTTACCTGCGGTGCTGATTGCAGGAGTATTTGCTTGGATTTATGTGGCCTATGGCACTTTGCCACAATTCGCACCTTTACTCTACGGTATTAAACCAGCGGTTTTAGCGATAATTCTCAATGCTCTCTGGGGTTTGGCAAAAAAGGCAGTAAAAACTCGTAAGTTATTGGTTATTGCTGTAGCTGTAGCGCTACTGACATTACTACTGAAACTAAATGAAGTAATTGCCCTATTAATTGGGGGATTGTTGGGCATGATTTGGTTGCGTACTGGAGAAGGTAATGCGCCAGGAGAACAGGCAAACTTTCTCATTGCTAGTTTAACCACAGGTGCGACTTTTAAAGCAACCACCGCAGTTGCGGCATCGGTGAGTGCGACATCACCTGCAAATGTTCCTTTATGGCAGTTGGGTTGGTTTTTCCTCAAAATTGGTAGTGTCTTGTTTGGTGGCGGTTATCTGCTGGTAGCGTTTCTCCAAGGGGAATTAGTTGAGGAATATGGTTGGCTGACGCAACAACAGTTATTGGATGCGATCGCTATTGGTCAGTTTACTCCAGGACCTGTTCTTTCTACCGCTACTTTTATCGGTTACATTATTTCAGGTGTTCCAGGTGCAATTGTCGCAACAGTCGGAATTTTCCTGCCGTCGTTTTTCTTCGTTGCAGCGTTAAATCCTCTCATCCCTCGCTTGCGTAGTTCAAAATGGACAAGTGCATTTCTCGATGCAGTTAATGTCAGTGCTGTAGCTTTGATGGTTGTTGTCACCCTGCAATTGGCAACAGCCACTTTCAGATTACCGCAAGCCCCCTTTGTGGATTTTTTAGCTTTAGCGATCGCTATAATTTCCGCAGTGTTAGCAATTCGCTTCCGCATCAACGCTGCATGGTTGGTTTTAGGTGGCGCTTTAATTGGTGCTGGTGCTTCAATATTGGGCTACATCCGTTAAAGAAGGCAGGAGGTAGGAGGCAGCTTTGCTGGAGGCATTTATGCGATTGGCAGATAGGGATTGGGACTTTACGAACATTGTAGACCGCCAACAGTGCCGGGGGTCTTAAACCCTGTTTGGACAAGGCTTCAATCGCAATGCCTTAAAATTTTTTCTTCCATAAGTGCCCTCTGCCTTCTGCCGCCTGAAGGGCGGATAAAAATGGCATAATCACTCATACCGCCAAAAAATCAAACTAATACCAAGCGGTTAGTTTTTCATAATTCTGCGTAAGTCCTAACAATCCAAAATTATATAACAATGACCACAGTAAATGACCCTGCTGTTGTAGCTGAAGTGACGCAATTGTATCTCAAATACGAAGAAGCCCTCTGTAAAAACAATCTAGAGGTGATGGATGAATTATTTTGGGATGCAACAGAAGTAGTAAGATTTGGTATAACAGAAAACCTCTACGGTAGCGAGGAAATTCGTAACTTTCGCGCCTCGCGACCGACTTTTCAGCTAGAGCGTGAAATTTCAAATCTCCAGGTTGTCACCTTTGGAAAGGACGCAGCAGCAGTGACTTTAGAGTTTCGTCGGGTAATGAATGGTGTAGAGCGATCGGGCAGACAAAGCCAGATGTGGTATCGGTTTCCAGAGGGTTGGAAAGTAGTTTCGGCGCATGTTTCGTTGTTGCCAATTTGACACTCGATTTCTAGTTGATTGTTGATTGTTGATTGTTGATTGTTCATGGTTCGCCAGCGCGAACCACCAACCACATACACGTTGAAACGGACGCTAATATCTTCGCACTGCATGTCTGCTTAAAAAATCTTTTTTTCTTTTCATAAATTATCGGCACAGCACCATTTCTTCTTTCTTTTAGTTTTACCTTTTACCCTTGGCAGTCGCCTGGGTCGGGAAAACGCCACTTGCGGAACTTGGGGAGACCCCAAGACCGCAGTGGCGGACCTACCAAGGGCGCGAAGCGATCCGGGGGGAATCTTCCCGACTGCAGACTTCGCGCTGACTCACCTTTTACCTTTTACCAAAGCGATAGTCAACGCTTCCACTAAAGTTTGATTTTGCTCATCTGTGCCAACGGTGATGCGTAATTTATCATCGAGTTTTGGCTGCTTGAAATAACGCACCAAAATTCCTTGTTCCTTCAGTTTTTGATAAAGATATTCTGCATTTCCTTTTGGAGGCTGTACCAACAAGAAATTAGCCTGAGAATCCCAAACCCGAAAACCTAATTGTTTCAAGTTCGCAGCTAACTTTGACCGCGATATTTTAACTCTTTCTGCACAAGCATTTTTATAAACTTGGTCACTCATCGCCGCCGCCCCAACTGCACAGGCGATCGCATCCACGTTATAACTATCCTTCACTTTATATAATCCACTCAGCAGCCTTGGATTGGCGATCGCAAATCCCAAACGCACTCCAGCCAAAGAATAACCCTTGGAAAGTGTCCGAATCACAATTACATTCTCAAATTCTTTCACCAACTCCAGCGCATTCTCTTGGGCAAAATCCACATACGCCTCATCAATCACTAAAACCCCAGATACTTTAGTTGCTAGTTTCCGCAATTCTTCTATTGGTACTGCGTGCCCGGAAGGACTATTTGGCGTTGCAATAAATGTTACAGCCCCATTCGCCGCAATCAGTTCTTCAAGGGGTAAACGGTAGTCTTCGCGGTAGGAAATCTCCACAATTTCCGCAGATTGCATTTGCGTTAACGTGTAATAAAGTACATAAGTTGGTGTAGGATAGACTACCTTTCGCCCTGGTTCTACACAAGCTCGCATCACGACATTCAACAGTTCATCACTGCCATTTCCAACAATAATCCAATTGCTGGGAACTCCTAAAGCTTTGCTGGCTGCTTGGCGGAACTCCTCCCCAAACGGATTTGGATAGCGTCGCAACCACTCACCATTGAAGTTCCGCAGCACTTCCAGCACTGCAGGAGAGGGAGGATAGGGATTTTCGTTGCTGTTGAGTTTAATGATTTGGCTGCCGGGTTTAGGCTGTTCGCCGGGGACGTAAGCAGCCATTGCATCAATGTTTGGGCGGAAGTAGTCGGTCATTGCTACTCTTGTTGTGATAAGCCAGATTTTATATCTTATGACAAACCCTGGCTTAGTAATTAGAGAGCAGGAAACTACTACTTTTGATTGGGTGGAACCCGCTTTGTTGCGTTTGTTAACTTATTTTGGCGAATTCTACAATATAAGTAAGCTATAAACCATAGTGCAAGACTCTTTTAATTTTGGATTTTAGATTTTAGATTTTAGATTGTTCCCACAGATAAATCCCCCTACTCTACAAATCTTGGATTTTGGATTTGGGAAGAAAGAGATTTTCCCCATGAAAGAAATAACAATCATGCTTGCAGACACACTTTCGACATCCAATACACAAACGCGATCGCCTAAATTATGGATGCCCGAACGGGTATTATTTACACCAGCGGCTTTAGATGAACCCTGGGGACAGCAGATTAAAAAACGGCTAGAATCTCTCAACTTACCAATTGAGGAACTACCTCGCAATCGCCTCACCGGTCTGCGTGGCGAATCCGAACGCGAAACTTATGATATCAGTAAGCGTACCCTCGCCGTAGTCACAGCACCACCAAGTTCTTTCAAACTCAGCCCTATCCCACCTTCCGCAGACTGGCAATTTCATCTTGCCGAAGGCTGTCCGGCACACTGTCAATATTGTTACCTTGCAGGCAGCTTGCAAGGACCGCCCGTAATTCGTGCCTTTGCCAACTTACCGCAGATATTAAATAACTTGGCAGCCTACGAAAAAGAAGGTAATCCTACAAGCTTTGAAGTTAGCTGTTATACTGACCCTCTTGGCATAGAGCATCTGACAGGAAGCCTTGCTGAATGTATTCGCTACTTTGGCACCCGCAATGACGGATATTTACGTTGGGTATCGAAATTTGATGCGATCGAACCTCTTCTGGATTTACCCCACAACGGTCACACCCGCTGTCGCTTCAGTGTGAATGCTGCACCGATTTCCAATCGCTTTGAAGGCGGTACGACGTCGGTAGCATCAAGACTGCAAGCATTGCGGAGACTGGCATTACCACGGAGTGCTGGGGGTGGCGGTTATCCAGTCGGGTTGGTGATTGCACCGATTATGGCTGCTGAGGATTGGCAGATACATTATGGTAAATTATTTGACCAAATTAGTGAAGCGCTGGATTTTGATTGTGACTTGACATTTGAGTTAATCTCGCACCGATTTACACCAGGATCGAAAGAAGTATTGCAAAGCTGGTATCCGCAATCAAAACTGGATATGGACGAAGCGAAACGCAGCGTCAAGCGGAATAAGTTTGGCGGTACAAAGTATGTTTATGATGGTGACACAATGAAAAAGCTGCGCCAGTTTTTTGAGAGTGAGATTCAACGCCGTTTTCCCAATGCAAAGATTTTGTATTGGACATGATATTCTCCACTAAATAATTCCTGAAAACCGAGAAGTCGGGTTTATTTAAAAAACCCAACTTCTAAAATATTCGATTCTCAGTGTCCGGTTAATTACCTATAGTTACATGCTTGATAGTTCATAGTTAATGGATTTACAGCTATGAACCATTAACCATGTTTGGTGACTTTCATGCACCCTCTTATATATGAGGTTGGGACAATTCTCACACCCCATAATTGGCAGGTCAATAAAGTTTTTCAATGTTTCATAAATGTTTCCGATGTTTCCATTTTTAACGCAAAATACTATCTTTCCATCTGAGTAGGAATTTATTTTTAGACATTTCATACTAAAAAACAGCGGCAAATGTAAGTAGTATTACATATTTAGAGTTTTATAATGATTTAGGACTGCTATAGATAAGATTACCTATTTTTGGTTTTGTATTCTTTATACTCTTTATCTTTATGCTGCCAATATTTATCTACAGTTTCTTTGGCAGCAAGGGCACTTTTATATTCATCATCACCTTGGGTAATTAACCTCTCCCGAACTCGCTTGCGGAGGTCAGAGACAACTTTACCGTTAACTTTCCGTGTCTTTGCCCAATCTATAATCGGTTGCGGATAGGAACTATTGTTTAAGTATTTACCCTCCATAATTTCTGATAAAATATAACCTTTTAATTCTGGTATCCAATAATAGATAAAACTCAGGTCTGGGTCTTTATCTGGAATATTTTTGTTGGGATTGTATATCCGAAAAGTATCGCTGAGGGGATTAGTTACACCAGCTTGCATCTGCCATTGCCAATTATTAATTGCTAAATCTCCATCAACAAGATAATTCATATAATGTCTGGCTCCATGATGCCAAGAGATACCGCAATTTATAGTCAAAAATGTGGCACACATTGCCCGCATCCGAAAGTTCATCCACCCCATTATTTTAAGTTGTCGCATACTAGCATCAACTAGCGGAAAACCTGTCATTCCTTCTTGCCAAGCCTGGAATAATTCTTGCTTTTGTGAAGTTAATTCGTCCGGCCGATACCACTCATCAAATTCCGGGTAACGGTTTTGATAAGCTATTTCTGGATAAAAGTAAAGCCGTTGAGTAAAACTATCATGCCAACGCAAGCGATCGCGAAATGCTTTGAGAGAAAATTCGGCTTTTGTTTGACCTGTAAGTTCTGCGGCTCGTGCTTTGGTATGCTGGTAAATAGTGCGGGTTGAAATAGTACCAAAAGCCAGATGCGGTGATAAGTGAGAAGTTGCTCTTTGTTGCGATAACCAAGGACGAGATAGTTTCCAGTGATAGCCGTAAAATCTACTTTTCAGAAATGAATTTAATGTCGCTTGGGCTTTTGTTTCGCCGCCTGTAAAATAAGTTTGCCCTACTTGCCAAAAATCACGATATTTTTGTTTTAACTCTGTAAATGTAAGTTGCGGTAAGTTGAATGTAAGCTGAGGTGAGTTGATAGTTTGCGGCGTTTCGTATTGAGGTTTCCTTTGGTAAGTATAGTATTCGTTAAACCATTGGTCGCGGTTATCTTCTGATTGTAAAAAATTATTTAATCCTAGATGAAAATCGAGGTTTAATCCTTGATAAAAATCGATTATTGCCCGGTCTCGACTAACACCATACTCTACTTGTACATCACGGTTAAAGAAAAGCTTGGGTCGATATCCCTGCTGCATTAACTGTCGAGTTAATTCTTGCAAAATCTCTGTTGAATTACCTTCAAATAATCTCAACTGACTACCTAAGCGTTGCAGATTATAATCTAAATTTTCCAAAGACTCAAATAAAAATCTCACCCGCGCCTTGCCCGTATCAGCCCACGTGTAAAACCAAGGGTCAATAATGAAACATGGCAACACTGAGGCATTCTTGCCAGTTGCTAATGTGACAATTTCGTTATCAGTTAATCGTAAATCTCGGCGAAACCAAATAACGTGCATAACTTCATTTTTCATCATGACAATACAATTGTACTAGCCAATTGCAATTAGCGACACTTTCTATGGTTTATAGCTACAGCATGGATAATGCAGTGCAAGCAGCCAATCAAGCGGCTGCTGATATTGAGGCTTGGTTGCGCCATTCGGAAACAGTTAGCGTCCGCAATGTGGAAGATGACCCAGAATACCAACGCAGAGATATCGACCTGATTTGGACAACTCAGACGGGTGAAATTTTGGTAGAGGTGAAGGGCGACAGGTGGAATAAAACCCACAACTTCTTTTTTGAAACTCATAGCAACTTGGAGAAGGGCACTCCTGGCTGTTTTATGTATACTGAGGCTGACTGGTTGTTTTATTACTTTGTCAACATCCGCCAACTTTACAGGCTACCCATGCCAAAGACGCGGGAGTGGTTTTACATTACCATGCGACGGTTTCGCGAGCGTTCCACTACAACGCCAGTGGGAAGTAGTTTTTATACTACTGTGGGGCGGCTGGTGCCTATTACGACAGTGATGATGGAAATTTCCGGGGTGAGGATGGAACAACTGTAGAGTAAAGCGCGATCGCATCCCAATTCCTGACTGTACTACAGCCAAGTTTTGCGCGATCGCTTATTATTGATTTTTCAATCTGCTCAACCTAGGAGACTGTTTCATGTTACCAATTGCTGGGATGATGTTTTTACTTTTCTTTCCTGCAAGTATTAGTATATTAAGACAAGTTATTTGGGGTTCGGAATTAACGCATCAATTACTGGCTTTGGGTATGTTTTTGTTTTGTATAGACCAAGCGCGGATGGCAGCGAAGGATTTGCAACAAATCGCTGAGGCGAAAAAGCAAGTTAACGATATTCGTTTGGATACTTTTTCTACAATAACTATTAGTACAATTATTATAGAACTTTTCGGATTTTATGCATCATCCGTTTGGCTGGGATGGGGTTCAATTTTAATTTTAATAAGTCAGGTTTGGTTTAACTTATTTGCCGGATTAAAAATTCATCCCTCAGCAGAAATCATCATTCAACCTTGGAAAATTTCTGAGCGTTTACCAGTTTTAATTGCTGATTTTATCGGACTGGTTTTGGTTAGTCTTTGGATGTCGCAAATTGCTTCACTCTGGATAACTTGGATACTTTTTGGAATGGCGATAGTTTACTGTAGCATCAAGCTAGTTTTATTTTTCAGGTATGTCGGATTTTTTCAATAAACATGAAAATATATTAATAGCAATCAAATTGATTTGATATCTGAGGTCAGATAATATATAGCAATCCTCGCTGATATTTGTAAAAATCGAAAGCTTCTCGTTTCTCGCGAATGATGCGCGAACTGCTATATAACAGTTCTAAATTGAGTAAAATACAGGCGTTTGTAGGGGCACAACATTGTTCCAAAAGCGCTATAGTTCCATCTTTCATCTCGTCATATCAAGTCCGGGTCATTACTTATAATAAAATTTCTCAAATGTAGGTTGGGTGTAACGTAGACGCCTCCGGCGTCACCCGCAAAGTAGTGGAACCCAACTTTACTACCGAAAAGCCCCGGCAACACAGTGGCTCCCCAATCCACTTTAATTATAAGTGTTTAACCGGACTTGATATCAGCCAAAGCCAAAGTCGCAGAATTCGCAGCTTGAGACTGCAAGCCGCACCGAAGAACCGAAAGCAAGGTGGGGTAGTTTACCAATCCGTGACCTGCCCTCTGTTAGACTTAATCTGCCCGCGCTTGTTTTTGTGGTCAAGGCGTTTCTTTTGAGAACTGCGAGTTGGTTTTGTGGGTTTGCGTTTTATCTTGACTGCAACTGCGCTTTTAATAAGTTCTTGAAGTCGTTTCAACGCCTCCTCTCGATTTTGCTCTTGGCTTCGGTGTTCCTGGGCTTTAATTACGACAACTCCTTCTTGGGTAATGCGTCGGTCATTGAGCTTCAAAAGCTGTTCTTTATAAGAATCTGGTAATGATGAAGCCCCAATATCGAAGCGCAAATGAATAGCGGTGGAAACCTTGTTAACGTTTTGACCTCCCGCTCCTTGAGAGCGAATCGCACTAATTTCAATCTCGCTCTCCGGAATGATGACTTTGTGGGAAATTTGCAGCATTAATTAGAAAGAAAAAATTAGACTTTCAAGAAAGAAGGCAGAGGAGCCACTGCGTTGCCGGGGTTCCCCCGGTTGAAGCATGTGGCGTGGCAGAGGAGCCACTGCGTTGCCGGGGTTCCCCCGGTTGAAGCATGTGGCGTGGCGGAGGGCAGAAGGTTTGATTAGCTTTTCTTTTTTTTCATTCATTGCGAACTGCAACACGCCGTTTGTGAGGCATTATTAATGCGAATACCAGCTTTTCTCAAAAGAAAAACTTCCAGACTTGCAATCAAAATCCTTCATTCAAGTTGTTCGGAAAAAACTGCATCTGGGTCTTCATTATTGTTCAAATTGACCTCAATGGTCTGTCCTGCCACTGTCACTTTGTCACCCGGTACTAGCCGCCGCCCTCGTCGGGTTTCAAGCATACCGTTTACTTGGACATCGCCACCTTGAATCATCAGCTTGGCTTGCCCTCCAGTTGGTACTATACCCATCAACTTTAAAAACTGATTTAATTTAATTGTGTTGTCTCTAATTTTCATAGTACATAAAAGCACAGCATCTTAATTATATTGTAATCGTTCATTCTCAATATAGAAATATAGAAAATTCAGCAAAATTATTGTAAAATATAATTGGTGTTGTATAGCAATTATGCAGCTGTTGAGAAGCACATTTTTGATAAAAACAATGTTGATTATCAAGAACTAGAGCATTTATGCTTCTTGTCCAAAAACCTCTTTAACTTTGTGAAAGTTCACGGTGTCCAGAAACCGGGTTTCGCAGGAGTTACCCGGTTTCTAAATTTTGATGAATGATGCGCGAACTGCTATATGCGAACTATATCATCAGACAAAAATTCTTTTTTTCTGGGGAATACACCGACCATTATCAGGTGCAAAAGTTGTGCCAAGAAACTCCCAACTATGGATGTATCCCTGCGAAAGTATCGCATATCACAATAAGTATTATTGTCCCCAGCTTTAACAGAGAACAATTGATGGCAGCGCAAACAGAAGCTGAGGAATAATAGCTAGTTGAGTGGGGGATTAGTTCTGGGTGTTTGAGTCGCGATCGCATGAATGCGTGTCTGAGGGATGATGTATAAATTTTGGCAATAACGGAAAATATCTAACTGGCTGTTAGTAAATCTATGCCTTCTTGAGTTGGCAATTGTTAATAGTTATGAATAAATTAGTATTAATCGTCTTTTTTCTATTATCGAGTTTTGGTCTTTTGCCAGCGAGCAAAGCTGGTACTGCCCAAAATTCAACTGTTCATACTTTTAGAATGTCTTCTAAAATGTCTTCATTTAACCTGAGTTTCCAACAATGGAAAAATCGCGTGCTGCTAGTCTTTGCGCCATCTATTACTAGCAGCGCTTACCAGCAGCAGATGCAGTTATTGCAAGATTATAACAGCGGTTTTGCAGACCGAGACTTAATTCTAGTTCAGGTTTTGGCAGCAGGTAACAGCTATGCTAACGGACAACCAATAGATGAGCCTTCCGTGTCTTTATTGCGCGATCGCTTTAATATTAGCAAAGAAGACTTTCGGGTAGTTTTGGTGGGTAAAGACGGTGGTGTTAAGCGCCGTGATGCTACGCCAGTCCAAGCTACAGCAATTTTTAACGAAATTGACGCTATGCCCATGCGGCAACAAGAAATGAAAGAACGAGGCAAATAATCAGTTGTTACGCAATCATTAAAAATGAAAAACATTATAACTAATTTGAAGAATTTGCTGCAACAGAAGAAACAATTTGTTTTGCTGTTTGACTCAATTACTGCCGCCCAAGAAATTGCATTTATGCTCAACGGTGAGTGGGATGGCTGCAATGGTGTCTTAATGACCAAATGTGACGAGGTAGCTGTGAACACTGCCGCCAGTTTAATAGAAGCTACATGGTGTTATCCAGGTGCTGATAAAGCTATTTTAGATAGATTAGCCGTTCGCGAACTTTTGCGTCGTTACGCAATCGGAGAGAGGAATTTTATTAATGCTAATTTCAGGTGTGCAGAACTGCGATCGCTTTCCTTAAGTGAAGTAAATTTAAGTTGGGCTAAATTAAATTTGGCTGACCTCAGCGCGAGTAACTTAAGTAAAGCAGATTTGACAGCGGCAGATATTCAAAATGCTAATTTGAGCGATACTAACTTGAGTCAATCAAGGTTGTTTCGGGCTAACTTGACTTCATCAAATTTGTCGCGGGCAGATTTAAAAGGAGCAAATTTAAGTCACGCCTGCTTGTACGGTGTTAATTTGAGTGAAGCCGATTTAAGAGGTGCAAATTTAGAACAGGCAGATTTAAGAGGGGCTAATTTGAATGGGGCGCTTTTTGATAATAGCGGCACATTTTGAATTGCAGAAGTCACCAAGTGTAAAGGATGAAGTCTGAAGTAAGAACTCGGTTCACGGGCTTACTTCGTGGGCGAAAAAATCAGTTTTTTTCAATGTTCATGCCTCTCACTTTATCACTTTATGGGTGGGATAATTTCATACTTCATTTTTCATACTTCATCCTTCATACTTCATCCTTCAGTTGACAGGGATATTAGAATGCGATCGCATGATTCAATCTGTTTTTGATTCATGATAAATTAAACCGCTTGCGGGCACCAAATCGAAACAGCCTATCTGGTAATATCGCTCTCAAGCGAGGCACCCATTGCGCGTCATTGCCAACACGATACCGCAATCGCGGCGACTGGCTTTTTGCTACAGATACAATCATCCGTGCAACAAGATCGGGATTTTCACCCCGCGCAATTGATTGACTGATTGATGAGCGCAGCACATCACGTACAGTGTCGTAATCAGCATAAGTGAAAGTGTTTTGTGACATGGCTTGGTTGAAATTGGTCTTAAAATAACCAGGCTCAATTAAAGACACTTTGATATTGAACGGATCTAATTCCACACTGAGTGCTTCACTATAGCCTTCCAATGCAAATTTGCTTGCTGAGTAAAAACCTTGACCGAGTGCCCCTACCAATCCCGCCAGCGAACTCATATTGATAATATGCCCGCTACGCTGCTGTCTCATCGTTGGCAAAACGGCATTGGTAACGCGAACAACACCCCAGAAGTTTGTTTCAAAAATATCTTTGGCTTGTTCTAAGCTTGTTTCCTCAATCACGCTGGCGTGTATTTGTCCGGCATTATTAACGAGCAAATCAATGCGGTTGGTCTGTGCGAGCAACTGTTTTATACACGATTGCACTGACTCGTCAGATTTAACATCCAGCGTCAGCATTTCCACACCCTGCGAGGCTGAATGTTCCTTGCGACTGGTGCCGAAAACACGGTAACCTTCTTGAGCAAGTAGATGAGCGGTTAACTGTCCAAACCCGGATGATGCTCCTGTAATTAGCGCGACCTTTTTGTCAGTCATAGGTTTTCACTGTACTGTAGAACCGTAGAGATGTTCCTATGTCTAAACATAAATGCCCTTCTGCATTGCTTATTATAACTTCAGAGAGAAACCTTTGAAAAAATCGCGGCTTGTATGGACAATTCTCTCGTTAGAAAGACTTTCGATGTGGGTTTATTTGAATGTGAGCCACTATAGCAATCCAAAGGAAGACTTGTAAAAGTAAAACTTGAAAGTCTGAGAATCCCGGTTTTTCCAAAAAAAACCGGAATTCTCGTTTAGAAGCGAATAATTTAGCACTGCTATATAATAAGTATCCCCCAAGAGGGATACATAATACTTCGGATAGCAGAAGCGGGCGGCTAGCAAGAACTATATTATTAACTTACAGCCATCATCCCAATTTTTGTTAACAAAAACTCCAGCTTATGATTAAGAATATTCTAATAGTCGAAGACGATCCCATAACACAGCTTTCATTTCAAATTGCCATTGAAAACGCATTTTTGGGTATCTCTATTAATACAGCCAACAATGGGGCGCAAGCGAAATACTACCTTGAAAAAAGGATTACAAACACAGAACACAACCCTTTACCTGTAGCAATTTTAACGGATGTGAATATGCCTTGCATGTCAGGTATTGACTTATTAGCATGGATAAAACAACATCCCGCACTTCAAAATATACCTGTTGTTGTTATGAGTAGTTCTGATGAACCAGAGCAAATCCAACTGGCGATGAATACTGGTGCTATTTCCTATTTTCCCAAGCTATCTTCAATAGATAAATTGATATGCATAGTCAAATCTCTATAACCGCGATCGCGATGACTATTTGGTGAATATTTGGTGGCTATAAATTCTACGATTGTCGCCTTCTATACCTATAGTAAATTAAGACGATATATGTCCGCTGCCCTATTTCGCCTCAATCTTCTTTAGGATTAATGTTTAAAAAAATCATCTAGACGTGATTCTTGGGTTTCTAAATCTATTAAACCGAAAAGCCCGTCCGAGCGATTTAGGTGCATTTTGGTGAGCTAATATCATGTACGCATGTGAATACCCATAATATCAAAATAAGGCTGTTAATTGTTAATAGTTCATGATTAATAACGCTCAAAAACAATGAACAACGAACAATGAACTATTAACGATTAAAATATAATTTCATTCCAACTTATTTTTCAAGACTTCAGATACACCCTGTGATAACAAATTATCGCGCAAGGATTCCAAATTATTTGGCTTTGACGACTCAGCAAAAGACCGTGTTTGCAACACATTCCGATTAGATTTTTCACTACGCAGAAGCTCTGCTAATTGGTTGTAAAGCTCCGGGTTTGTAGCAAAATAAAAAGCTAGTTCTTGTCCCACCTGTTTTAGTCGCTTTGGTAATTCTGATTCTGTTGTATGCAACAGTTTAGCAAGACAAGATTGTAACTTAGCGTCATCTCGAACCACGCCGACAAATTCAGGGGTTCTCGGTTGGCTGTCTAATAGTTCTTGCTCGAAAAGATGGGCAAAAGTATCAAATCTGCCGCTATCTATAGACGGGTGTTGTTCCAACGCAAGCGCTGGCGCAATAACTGATTGACTAACATTATCAGGTAAAGGTGCATCAAGTACTTTCTCTGCATTCACAATACCTTCACCAAATTTACCAGGCTCCCATGTTGGAAATTTATCACAACTGTCGCGCAGAATCTGATTAAAAATGAAAGGAATCTTTTCGACTCCATAGCGTTGGATAAGTTGCTCTCGTCCGTGATATGACAGCCATAAAGCCGCTACACCGGCGACTTCCGGTGCAGAAAATGAAGTACCGGAACCTTGCTCAACATTATATGTAATCTGATTATTCTTCTTGTCAACTTTTGCATACCAAATTGCCTGACCGGGAGCGGTGACATCAACTTGGCGTCCCCGCGATGAACCCTGCCAAATCTCACGTCGCACATTACTACCAGTAACAGCAATTACTTCGTCATAGGCAGCAGGCCAAACCACGTAGGGAATGTATGTGCCAGATGCTGCCACCACGATTACACCTCGTTTTTGGGCGTAAATAATTGCACTCCGCAAACGCTGATTGTAAAAAGCTGTCCCCAAGCTAATTGAAAGTACATGGATACCATTATCCGCTGCGTACTCAATTGCTTCAGCGAGATTGCCTACGCTCAATAATACAACTGAGTACGAAACTCGAAGGGGTACTAATTTAGCACCAGGTGCTACCCCAGTCACAAATTTTCCGCTTGGGTAATTGCTTTGTCCCCCTCTTGGACTGATGATGACACTAGCTGTTGATGTGCCGTGACCTGGATTGTTTATAATTCGACCCAGAGGTCTTTTGAGTTCGTCTTTTGGGTCTTTGTCATTGTTAAGAAAATCGTAGCCTTCCTTAAGGAGCAGATTGGCAGAAATTTCTGGATGTTGCGAATAGCCTGTATCGGGAAGCCCAATGATAATTCCATGTCCTGGTGGTCGGTTGGGGTCGGGAAAAAAGCGCGACCATGCCTCAAAAACTCGAAGTTGTTTGAGACTCCATTCTACATCACTGCTCTCTTCATTTATGTTGCGCTCGGTGTCAACCTCCGGTCTTAACTGTTGATTTCCATCCCAACGTTCGGGTATGGGAACAGCAAATAGTGGCTGTGCATCCACAACACCTGGCTGGGAAAGCAGATAATAAGTTTTATCCCAAGCTTCTTTCGCTGATAAAGCATTTTCTTTATGGGTCTTGTGAGTTACTTCAAACTCGGTGAAATTGTCACCAATCGGTTTAACCTTCCAACGTGAACCCAGTGCTTGGGTGACGATTTCCTGGCATCTGTGTTCTTGTCTGGGCATTACCATTTGGAGAAAAAACCCTTCAAACTTAGGAGCAAAGTCATTTGGGTTGCCAGAGCGATCGCGAATATTCATAAAATTCCAATGCTTGTTAAATAGCAGACAAATTCAGAACTTACCTATGCACTCATCCTACTTACCTTAAACCCTAAAGGCAATTTCTTGATTCGGCAGCAATTAAATCAAATGTTGTTACTACCTATTGAAAGCCATCGATATCATGTTGTCTTAATAATATTTTTTATTTATTACATTTTGATAACAGATTATTTTTTCTAATCTTTCCCCCAAATTTCGGAATAAAAACTATTTATAACCAGATTTTTTACTCTCTAGAATGCTTGAGGGCATTATTTGCCCAATTTTAAAGGCTGATATCAAGATATTATCTGATTCAAAAGGTGAATTTTCCCTTATGCGGATTGTGGATGCGATGCGATCGCTAAAATTTCACCAATCACTTCCACTATTGGTTCTCAAGAAACACTTAGGGAAAAGGGGAAGGGGAAAGGGGGGCCCCCAGGGAGTGGGGATAAGGGGCAAGGGGAAATAACAAAGTGTTTCTGTAATGAGTAACGAGCGGTGCGCCGTCAGTTGGATACTCCTAAAGTTACTGCGCTAAGTACTATTCTATACCAACGAACTTTTTCCATACATCGCTTCTGAACTACGTACACCACCAAAAACAAAAACCTTTCCCCCACACCCGTCGCCCCACACCCGTCCATTAAATAAAAAAGCAGAGACACCCTTAAAAGATATCTCCGCCAAGTCTTTGAATCCTATGCTCTCTGAACCATCCTCAAACCGTTTTCTTAAACGGGTTTAAGCTTTTCATCCCTAGTTTCCAGCCCGGAAACTATTAGGGTAATCATTTGTAAAATCGCGGCTCTATCACCCGCTTGACATCGCTCAAATAACAATTGAACATCCACCAGTCGCGCGTTAATAGCTGATGTTGAAAGCGCACTCTCTCTGGCGCGATGGTTGTTATTTGCACAAGCGGTGTAAAGAATCACCCCCGCCATCGTGTACAAGTCGATCATCGGCTTATCTTCACCCTTCGGATTCACAACTTTGGGAAACTCAGATAACGGGTGGATAAATTGGCTAAAGGTTAATTGGGTCATGCCTTTTATAGGGTCGATACCTTGAATTGATTTAAATCCTAGGTAAAGCCTGTGTTACCTCAGTACGCTTCAGTTAAAACTAAAACAAGGTAAACCGACCGTTGTCCCAGGGTGCTGTCTTGAAAATGGGGGAAGGGGGAAGGGGGAACTTCTATTTTCATATTCTGTTTGTGGGCTGTTGCCCGTGGGTGTCTAGCTAGTAATAAGCAATGATTACTTCAGTCAGTAATACTTTGTAATTTCGTTACATGTTCAATTAAATAAGGTACTTAAGTTAACAGGGCTTGCGTAAGTAGGTGATAGCATATATACTAAATAGACGAGAGAACAAAAACACTCGGATTCCTTGCTGGGTTCATAGTTCATAACCTAGATATCCAAATTAAGACTGGCTAATAGGGTGTACTGCTTTCCTTTACTCTTCAGCGGCTTATTTCTCTACATGCTTATACTAGCGCTTGTCATTTTTTTATGTCAAGATGTCATTATAAAGTTGCGTCACAAGATGTCTTGAATATGTGATGTCATGAGAGAAAATAAAAACAAGCGTTAGTTTAAGCAGTCGAAAATATGACCGACAGAAGGCGTTCTGATGATTACAAGCAAGTTAGCGGCTACGTTCCGGTAGAATTAGCACGGGAATTCAAGAGCATCTGCGCTCGTGAGGGGTTGTCCCAAAGCGATGTATTAGAAGAGATGCTTTATGAGTGGGTAGCCAAAAGAGGTGGTTCTAACTCCTCAGGGGGCGAACAAGCTTCTCCAAAAACGATTGCCAATTTGGTGAGAGCGAATATGACAAAACTGAAGCGCTGTGGGGTAAAAAACTTGCAAGCGCTTGCTAAAGGGGAAGTGCTACCGACACCAGGGGACTTTGCCATCATCGCATCTGCTTTAGCCATTCCTGAGGAAGAACAAAAAATGATTTGGCAAGAAACTTTTAAACTTACCGTGGATCGGGATTCTACTAGTGTAAAAGTGTATAAATAAGCTGGAGGTATAAAAGAAGGTGAGTTCGAGTATTCTTAAAGTTCTGAACCTACCAGGCTGGAACTATAAAATGTCCCATGAGGGAGTTTCCATCCTTGCCCCGACAAAGCGAGATGCTACTCACCTTGCCCAAAGCTACGGAGATGCGCTCTTGCAAACCGCAGCGAAAATCAACGCAAAAGTGCGAATCGGATGGAGGGGCTGCAAGCAACCCATTGAGTTTTTCGGTTGGATGGCGTCACAAGAGGTGCCATTTGCCTCGGAAATTGCCGAAGGTATCTTGCGTTCTGAAGGTGCTGTTTTTTGCAGCCAGTTGCATTTACCAATAGCGCTATTGCGCCGAATGGCTACAGCGGCTGAAAGCGATCGCCCGATTAGCATTGTTCGGCAAGATACCCGCAAGCAAATCATTGTCAACCAGCCAATGGCTGATATGTTACAAACTCCTCCTGAGGTTGCGACTCAAAGGGTGATGACAAAGTTTTGGCTTCCGGAAGATTTGGCAGAGTTGGAACGACGACTACAAAATAATAGGCAATTTACTTGGACTTACTCTGCTGGATTAAACGAGCAAGCTTGGGCAATTCTCACGACTCAATTTGAGGCTTTCGAGGCTGAGGGAATTTGGTACAGACAGGGAATCTGTTTGTCAACCCCTCAGCTTGTACCAATTCCGTCGAGGGCTTTTGCCCCAGCTTCATAAGCAGACAGTTTGACTACTTCAACAACTGAAAAATTACGGTTGTGCATAAATGATTTCAGGGTGCTTTCCTTAAAATCAATTTCAAATTTTAATGTGATTAATTTGACAACACAATTCAGAATTATATTTGTTAAATATTATACTAAATATATATTTTAAAAATTAAGTTTCACGTTACTGATAATCTAAGTTGATTCTCAGGCGATCGCATAATTGATTCATGTTTTGATTCAGCAACTTAGGAGATTTTTTTAAGTGATATCATGTCCGTTTAATTAGCATTAATAAAAAATTTATAAATCCTAGAGACGTAGCACAGAAAAGTCTCTACATCATATGTAATTTACTGGACATGATATGAGAGAGTTTATTACAGTGCAATCAAAATATTAAAAAAGGCAGACATTTGAGTCTACCTTTCTTTTTTGATTTTAATTCGATTATTAAAAGAGCGAGTAGAGACAAAATTAAGAAGGATAGAGGAGGGATAAAGATACCCCTACAACATTTCCATTCAATTGAGTTAGCCTTAAGCTAAAGTTTTTTGCTTTTGACGCTTGCGGATGAAGAAACCGCCAACAGTTGCCAATCCTACAATCATACCAGGTTCGGGTACGCTGGTTGGATTGTACTTGCCTGTACCAACACGGAATGTGTGGTTGTCAGATTCAAAGCCCCCACCCTCGGTCTGAGAAATCACAATTTTGTTAAAGTTATCATTATCACCTTCCGAGAAGAACTCGAAGAAGCCATTCATTTCACCGCCATGCTGGGAGGCTGAAACCAAAGCAAGTTTGTTCATCATGTCAAATGTTAATTCTTTGACTAAGTTGACTCCATTGAAGAATTGTAAAGTATTGCCTACGCTCAGAGCGCCTGCATCAAAACCGAAGTAGTTGAAAACTTTATTAGCAGTGGCTTCAATGATAGTATTGTTACCGCTGAAAACCGCTAAATAATTAGTTGTGTTTACTTCTCCATTGACGCCAGAAGGTGCCCAGTGGTCTGAGTAAATTCCAGTTTGTCCGGAATAGGCTGTAGTAGAATGACTATCGTTAGAAAAAGAATATTTCACCGTATCGTTGCCTGGTACTTTACCATCGTTAAAATCAAGGGTTGTATACTCTTTGTTGTTTACTTGTTGAGAGAAAGCACTTCACTTGTGTTTGCAACGTTACGGTAAGCACCAGCACTGTAGCTAAATCCAATAGCTTGTGCGGAACCGGCGTAACCAACAGAAGCGATTGCAGATACAGCGGCGATGGTAACTAGTTTGTTAAACATTGTTTTAATTTCCTTGCTTTTGGCTTGTTCGGTGTCGATATTTGAATTGTGCGCTGTATTTATTACCAAAAGCAGGTGAGATTCACTGAACTTGGCAATTTTCTCTGGAGCCAGCGATAATGTCGTTTATTTGACATTTAAGTTAGCAAATATCGGCGTTTCCACATCAAAACCAAGAAGCGAATCTGTTGGTTAAGCAAAGAAATCAAAGGTTTTCAGTAAAAAATGATGAAGACACTCAAGCTGTTTTCACACTTGCTGCCGACTTTATCGGTGATTTATATTTCAGAAAGAAAATTGATGGCTGGATAAAGACCCAACCATCAACCCAGAAACCTCTATGGCTTGTTAAAATCTTGACTGTGAGGGGATTTGCGTTTAAAGTAGAATCAATCCCAGCCGCACGCCAACTGCTACCGCTTCAGTGCGGGTTGATACACCAAGCTTTTGAAAGATAGATGAGACGTGAAATTTAACAGTGTGATCGGAAATGTTTAATGCTGTAGCGATCGCTTTATTAGCCAATCCGGAACCAAGCATCTCTAAAACCTCTATTTCTCGTGGTGTCAAGGCTTGGGCTGGATTCGCCAGGGCTTTTTGGTGTAAATTTGACTGTTTGAGAGAAAGCAACTCAATAACATCTGGATGCAGCACCACCAAACCAAAAGCGATCGCCTCGACAGCCGCGACAATTTCTGATTGAGTGCTGGTGGCTGGTAAAATGCCGCGTATACCGGAACGCAACCACGCTTCTAAATCAATGCGATCGAGTTCATCAACAATAACAATAATCGCCGAGGGGTATTGCTCCTCTTGAATGAGAAGCAATTTTTCCCATACTGATGTTTGAGGGTTGCCGCTCAAATCTAAAAGCACCACATCGGGTTGTAATTGCACAACTTCCCTTGGTAATACATCTAAGTTAGATGCGCTACCGACTATCGTCAGTTTGGGATTGGTTGTTAGCATAGCTGCCAACCCTGCCCGCACTACAGGGGAAGCGGCAACTAACATTACCCGAATCATGCCGCCTCCACAGTAGTTTCCCTATCTTGCAATGCAACATAAAAAACAAATTGCTGTCCGCCACGCAAAACTTGTAACGGAATTGATGTGCGATCGCTTAGATTGAGATACTTGTTTAAATCAGTTGGTCTAACAAACAATTGTCCCGAAACTCCAATTAGCACATCACCAACTTGCAAACCAGCAGCTTCAGCAGCACTTTGTGAATGCACCGACAACACCAATAAACCCAAAATGCGTTTTCTGCCTGCACCGACTAGGACTGGTTGTATATTCACTCCCAGTTGAGGACGGCTATTACCGCGTAAAAAACGTTCTACAGCAAAGCTTGGTATTGCAACAGCCAAACCGTTAGCAATCATCGTGTTAATGCCGATAACTCGACCGAGACAGTCTGCAACCGGACCGCCAGAATTGCCGGGAAACAGCCGAATATCTGCCATCACAGCACGTTGATTGTTGGTGTAGATAATTCCGGTTGTTACAGCACCACTGTCACCCAAAGGATTACCCACTGCTAAGACTAATTCGCCGACTCGCAGTGCAGCAGCATCTCCGATAGTGGCGGCGTTTAAGTTAGTGGCGGCAATTTTCAGGGCGGCTAAATCCTGCTGCGGATCGAAGTGCGATCGCACAGCATCAAATACCCGTCCGTCTTGCAATTCAACAATTGTTCGATTAGTGGTGGCAACATGTGCATTGGTAATAATTAAACCATCAGATTGCCAGATGACACCGGAACCGCTTCCTTGGGAACCGCTACGTACCTTAACAGTGCTAGAGCGTAGCAATTCAGCGGTAGCAGATAATTCAGTAGTAATGCTGTTAAATATTGTGTTATTCATGTTCAGTTTTTGTGCAATAGGCAATGGGCAATGGGCGGGTCTGGGGCGGGTCTGGGGCAATGGGAAAAAAAGAATAATTTACTCCCCTTGTCTCCTTGTCTTCTTGTCTCCCCCCTCTGGCTTGTCTCCTACTCCTATTTCGCGGGTTTCTCACCGATCGCGATCGCTAATTCAACCAATGCACCACCGCGTACAGCCTGCACCTTAACGGTTTTACCAATGCTGGTGCTACTATTCAACAGCGCCAGCATATCTACCGTATCGTTTACAGGAATACCATCCACCATCACTAACACATCGCCAAGCAACACACCAGCCTGATCAGCAGGTCCGTTTTGCTCTACATTGACTACAATCACCCCAGCAGAAGAACTTAAATTTAGGGTATTTTTGAGATTTTCAGGCAAGCGCACGGGTTGCATTCCCAAACCCAGATAGCCGCGTGCGATGCGTCCCTTTTCCAGCAATTGGTCAAGCACCCGATTGATTGTAGAAGCAGGGATAGTCAAAGCAGTACCGCGCCGCCCCGATGTGTTCATTCCTACCACACAACCAGAAGCGTCTACGAGCGGTCCGCCAGCAAAGCTAGGGTAAAGGGTGATATCTGGGCGGATGTACTGGTCAATATTGCCACCGCTCATACTTCGCCAAGCACCACTAACTACACTTACAGCGCCCATTGCAGCCATTATATTACCGTCGTTTCCTCTGGCTAATGCAAGTACCAAATGACCAACTTTAAAGGAAGTTGCATCGGCAATTTTAGCCACGGGTAATTCTACATTTTGTAGCTTGAGGACAGCGACATCAGTGCTAGAGTCACGAGCTAATACAGTGGCTGATACTTTGCGACCTTCTGATAAAATGACAGTGATATCTTCAGAACGTCCGAGATTTTCATCTGAGGTAATGATGATACCAGACCGCCAATGAATACCACTTGTAGGCATACTAGTCTTGGGGTCAATTGAAACAACAGCACCTCCAACTTGCTCGACGATATTAGCTAAATCGTTGGATAAAGCGAGTAATGAAGACATAAATATTTCTGGGCAAACTTTCTTTGATGCTCATATCGTCGCGTTTTATCTCTACAAACTGCATCAGAAAAATGGGGAGAATTCACCCTAGAAAAATGGCTAGGTAGCAAGGGGGGGGGGGGGGGGAAGGGGGAGACAAGGGAGACAAGGGAGACAAGGGGGACAAGGAAGAAAAACCAACCACTAATCACTAACCACTAACCCCTTCGCTATGAACGCCAGTCGCTCATGGGGGAAACCCCCTCTTGGCCGCGCTGGCGAACCACCAACAACCAACCACTAACCCCTTCTCTTTGACGCTCGTTGGGACGCTCGATTACTCGAAGGGCGCTTCGCTATCGCTACCGCGTAGCGCTCCACCAGTCGCCTGGGTCGGGAAACCCTACCGGGAGAGCGCTCGCGCTCGCCGGGGGGAATCTTCCCGACTGCAGACGCAAGCGCCCCTTCACCACCAACGACCCTTCGGGAGAACCAGTACTAGGAGTGTTACCCTCCCGCAGTACGCGCTTCACCACCAACCACTAACTACCAACAACCAACCGACTATTGACTATTGACTAATAACTATTGACTTTTTTTCAAATTCTGCAATCACCTTCGGTTCATTTTGATACCAAAGGCGTATCTCTTCCAACGCCTCTTTAGTATTGTCTGAAGAATGAATTAAATTATCTAATAAAAAAGTCGGTTTTTTCAACGCTAACCTTCTAATGTGATGTTTTCTCGTTTTGCAAATATCAGCCGGTCCAATCACTTGACCCTTGAGAAATTTGCCAAAAGAACAGCGGTTGCAATCACTATCAAGATAACTCTGCCCTGGAGGTGATTCGAGTATAAAAAAATTCACGGATTTCTTCGAGAAATAATTGACTATAAATGGATACCAAAGTGATGATTTAGAAGCTTCGTAATGTTTCAATACTTTTTGTTTATCGACGGTAACAGAATTTCTTATGTGTTTAATATCACCATATTTAGTTAAATCATTTTTAATAAAATTACATAATTTAATATCATTGGCAGCGGCTGGTTTCAACATTATGAAAATAAATTCACCCTGTTGTTGTGACATGATGTTAACTCTAGATACTAAACCAATTATTTTATTCAGTTTGACATGATTTAATTTGTATTGCCACAAACAACCATTAGACCAAGAAGTGGAAAAGACGTAGGGGCAATTCATGAATTGTCCCGAAGCGAGTATTTCGGGCAACGCAGAATTAATTTCCACTTAAGGGTCTATTGTTATTGTTAGAGCTAATTTGGTATTGTAATAAATTGCTGCCGAATACGCGCTCGCGCTAGGGAGAAGAGGGCAGCGATCGCACTTGTCATAACTGCGAGAACTACACAAGCACCCAAAGCACCTAAAACTATCACTACCCCATCTTGCTCAATCATACCCAAACTGATGATTACTATGGCAATGGCAGGTGGTAGATTGCCAAAAGGGATGGGCAGTGCAATTACAATGGCAAGGATGAGAAATAATAGTCCTAGGATGCGTTGCACCAGAGGTGAAGTCACAAATTTCCAGCGCGGGCGTATCACATTCTCAAATTTTTCCAGGGTTTGGAGAATTTTATATATCAATTTTTGGAAATCTTTACGTTTCAACGAACGATTAGCTATCCAAGCAGGTAGCCAGGGTTTGGAAAAACCCAAAAGCAACTGCGTTGAAACGATGATTAGAGGTATACCGATAATTGCAGAGACTCCAGCGACAAGTAGAGGTAAAGCGGATGGTAATGCACAAATCAGCAAAACAAGACCAAAAGCCCGATTTTCGATATCATTCAGCAAATCCCTCAGATAGATGCGCTCTCCTGAGTGCTGTTCTAAAAAATCTTGCAGTAATTTGGAGGTTTGCAATTCTTTTGTTGAAGGAGATGAGGTAGGCATTCTCTTGCAATTAAGTCTAACTCTTGCCATCATTAATAGCCGGAAATAGGCAATCAGTCCCTCAGTCGCTAGAGGGAGTTGTAGCCTCCTATCTCAGCATTTAGCACTTTTAATGATGATTATGATTCTTCAACAATTGCATTTAAACAAGGTAGCCACGGAATATCAGTAACGCCTGGATTATATCCTAGCTGACTCAGGAGGGTAGTTAATTGTCCGCGATGGTGGGTTTGATGGTTGAACATGTGCGTTACTAACACCCAAGTTGGTAAAATTCTCGTTTTTCCATCTACACCGCTGGTATATTTAAAGGGTTGATTCAACCATTCTTGGGAGAGGTTTTTTGACCATTCGATGATTTGCTTGTCGGTGAGTTCTCTTTGTTGACGAAGTTCATCGAAGTCAGTATATAATTCCTGTCCAATCTTGGCTGCAAAAGGTTGTTCTATGAAGCGTCCCATCCAAGCGCGATCGCCAAAAAGTAGATGATTCAAAGTCCCATGAATCGACTTAAAAAATGCTCCGAAATCTTCCTGTCTTTTCTCATCAGGAATTTCTGCACAAATGGCATAGAGCTTTTGATTCATCCACTGGTTATACTCTGCCATTGTTTCGTAATAGCTACGGTTGTACATGATTCACGTCATGTTTGAATTACTTTGATATTTTATTCTAAATTTATATTAATTATTAATCCTTGCCAATAATTAATTATAAAACTTTATATATAGTTATATATAGCAATCCTATATTAGAGCGTGAAAATTCACGACTTCCAGAAACCCGGTTTCGCAAGAGTTACCGGGTTTCTAAATTTTCATGAATGAGTTAGCACTGCTATATTAGTTATAAATTTTTACTTTTTGTTAATACAATTATTATCAAACATAAATCAGCCAACAAATTTGAAACAATCTTGATGATGATTGCTGTTTATACTGGTCCTGTGATGACTATTCCTCAAGTGTGGAAGATTTATGTTGAAAATCAAGTGGAAGGAGTTAGTTGGATAAGTTGGCTATCTTATGCACTTATTTCTGTAATTTGGATTCGGCATGGCTTGAAACAAAAAGATACAAATTTAATTGTGAATAATTTGATGTATGCCATACTTTGTACTGCAATTACGATAGGTGTTTTTATAAAAAGATAAAAGGGGAAAATTTTCTTATTTTCCCCCTTAACTTTTTGTCTTCTAAGAGTATGTTTGAAAAGTATTTGTATTAACATCAAAGCCTCAGAAACCTAACCCCCCAGCCCCCCTTCCCTACAAGGGAATGGGGGTTTCAAAGCCTCTCCCCCTGTGGGGGAGAGGTTTGGAGAGGGGTTCTTCGGTAAACTTTACGACTTTCGCTCGCATCCTCTAAGTTTTTCGTTAAATTGAATCAACAGGCTCATCGTGTTCGCGAGTTACTGTTAAATTACTTGGCTCTTGTGATTCTTCTTCAGGGGGCATTATCGCCCATAAAACCCCATAAAGTAAAAGTCCAGTTCCGCCTGTAGCTAAAGTCAATCCTGCAAAACCTACACGTATCAGCACGGGATCGACATTAAGGAATTTTCCCAAACCGCCAGCGACACCAGCAATTTTTTCATCGGTGCGACTGCGACGCAGTTTTTTATTTTTTAGTTTATTTTCTAGTTCAAGTTTCATGGTTGTAACCTCACAAGGGTATATTTATATAATCTCTACACCACTGTCTTTTGCCTTCGTACAACTGGATAGCCCGATTGGGTGAAAAAAAGCGAGTCTAGAGACGCGATATATCGCGTCTCTACATTCAGGATGTGTAGCTAGAGATATACGCAGGTACACAGAGAGAAAAGGCGATCGCTTTTTTTCTCACGTTCCCAAGTACTAACCTGGGAACGCCTTTCTAGAAGCTAGGTATTAAGCAGCAGATTCCAGATTAACTTTGACGACTTTGTTTTTTTCTTGCTCAATCTTAGGCAATGTCAGATTCAAAATACCATCTTTGTATTCTGCTGTAACGTTAGTATTTTGAATGCGAACAGGAAGAGGAATCACGCGTTGGAATTTGCCGTAATAAAATTCGCTCTTGGTGACGCCTTTGTCTTCAGTTTTATTTTCAGACTTGCGTTCGCCGCTGATGGAAACTGCGTTTTCTGTGACTTGCACATCCAAGTCTTTTGCTTCCATTCCTGGTAATTCAATCTTTAGATGAACAGCATCTGCAGTTTCTTGCAATTCAGCCGCAGGAACTCTGGTAAAGCGTCTTTCAGCAGTTGTGGTTGGTAGCATGGTGTCATCGAATAATTGGTTCATTTGACGTTGTAGCGCGTTAAATTCTTGCCAAGGATTGCGACGAATCATTAATGTCATATCTCTACTCCGTTTTAGCACTATTTGTGTCACAGTCAAACAAAACTAAATTCAAAAGCTCAAAGTATTAAGCAGCAGATTCCAGATTAACTTTGACGACTTTGTTCTTTTCTTGCTCAATCTTAGGCAATGTCAGATTCAAAATACCATCTTTGTATTCTGCTGTAACGTTAGTATTTTGAATGCGAACAGGAAGAGGAATCACGCGTTGGAATTTGCCGTAATAAAATTCGCTCTTGGTGACGCCTTTGTCTTCAGTTTTATTTTCAGACTTGCGTTCGCCGCTGATGGAAACCGCGTTTTCTGTGACTTGCACATCCAAGTCTTTTGCTTCCATTCCTGGTAATTCAATCTTTAGATGAACAGCATCTGCAGTTTCTTGCAATTCAGCCGCAGGAACTCTGGTAAAGCGTCTTTCAGCAGTTGTGGTTGGTAACATGGTGTCATCGAATAATTGGTTCATTTGACGTTGTAGCGCGTTAAATTCTTGCCAAGGATTGCGACGAATCATTAATGTCATATCTCTACCCCGTTTTCGCTGTGTTTCTGTCAATGAGTTAAGCTTGTTTTCTTTGCTTTGTTCTCATAGTATTAAGAAACTAAAAGGGTGTAAATTCGGTTTTTATCACTGTAAAAATGATGATTACCGAACATAAATTCTAGCTAAATAACAGGTTCGGTAAACTGAAATATTTTTGGTTCGGTAAACTCTACTTATAAAAAAGGCAGAGGGCAGAGGGCGGGGGGCAGAAGGGAAAGGGTTAAGGGTTGTACCAATTCCCTTTAAATGTGAAACATATTTTTTTTGTAGAGACGTTGCAATTGCTAGTCTCTACAGGATTTATATGTATCGTGATTAACGTGAAATGGTAATAAGGGTTTTCCCCCTTTCCCTTAGACCCTTCCCCTTTCCCCCTTTCATTCTTAATGTTGTGAAAAAAGAAAAAATCAGTAGCTTGAGGATTTTCATCCCTCCGCCACTGATTGAAAAATATAGATCAAGTGCTGCTTTATCTCCAAGGTACTGTGGGGATACTTGCTTTCACAGTACCCGTTGGGGTTATCTTTAAATTTGCAACAGTCCTTCTGGTTTCACTGTTAAAAGCGATCGCCTTTGCAAACCCTCGCGGTGTAAAATTTCATTGGCTGCTAATAAGCCACTGCTAACCGCCCGTTCCATTAACCCGCAAGGAAAGGGCATTTTCACCCAATCGCCAGCAAATAATAAGTTGCTAACACTGGTGCTGGTTTCCGGACGCTCTACGTAACTATTCGGTGGATAGCCAGAAAAGTTATGTTGATTCACCAATTCCCGATGCAGTATCTTTGCTTGCTTTAAGTCGGGGACGATTTCAAACAGTTCCGCCTCAAATGTCGTTAATAATGCTTCTTGGGTGGGGAATTGTTTCTCTTTGTAACAGTAGGCGTGTAACTCTACTACACTACCACCTGTGCGTTGCGCCCAATCGATGAATTGTTGTTGAATGCGGTGATAAAGGGTGATGCTGTCGGTGAGTTGGTAGCCGGATAAAGATGTAAAATTACTGTGTTGCCAGTCAAAATCGCGGTCAAACCAAAAACGACACACAGCAAAGGGATCGGCAATGCTGAGTTTTTCAACTTGCGATCGCGCTATTTTATCCACATCACCACTCATGCGTTTAAATAATTGTTGCACTCCCGGTACGTCGGTGGCAAAGACATAATAATCTGCTTTAATTGTCTGTTGCGGTGATGATTCCGGATTTGCTGCTATCAGTTGCAACTCTTCATCCTGACGCTGCACTATTTCAAATTTGGGCAAATCTCGCTGTGCTGGACCTTTCAAGACTTTACCATCGGCAGCGAATACCGCCCCATGACAAGGGCAATGAAATTTACCGTCCTCTGCCATTTGTACTGTACAACCTTGATGAGTACAAGTCAGAGAAATTGCTTCACTTCCCCCATTGGCGACGGCGAACATTTCATCAGCAGCGCCAAAATATTGTAAAGACGTTGCATGCAACGTCTCTACATTATCGTTGCGTTGTACCCAAAAAGGAACATTATTTTTCTTATTACCAATCTGATAGCTAAGTGCATCAACTTTACTTTGTGCAGCCTGAATTTCACTGACTGTTGCACCTGTAATAATTTTACCACCTTTACTTTTAATTGCACTAGCTATAGGCTGGACTAAACTCGTTCCCATATCATCTACAGTACCATTAAAAGCCAATCCTTCAGGATTGCCAAAAAAATAAAAATGGAAGAACTGCATAAGTTCTGCCACACTCATCATATCTGGTGCATTCAAGCTAGATTTGGCAAAAGGAAGAAAATACAAATCGTATAAACCCCGTGGAAATTCCTCTTCCACCCAATCAGCAACCGATATACTATCGAGACGCCGATAAATTTTTTCTTTCTCAAATCCACCAATTGCTTGGAATACTTGTAAATGTTTGATTTTTGTGAGATTAATCCCCCATTTTAAGCGGTTGGGAGAAGCGATCGCTAAATCTACAATATTCCAAGGAAAGGCGGAATGGCTGGGGCGAAATACCTCTGGTTTGTATTTGGTATTGCGGTAAACTACAGAATAAGAATTTAATGATTCAAAATTATCAGTTATTCCCAGTTCTGCAACTAAATTATTTAAATTGTAGTACTGGGGAAAAAAACCATGAAACCCATGTTCCATTCTAAAGGTTTCGCCAGCCGCTTCCACTTGCCAACTAGCAATTTTACCGCCGAGTTGGGGAGATTTTTCTAAAAGTGTTACCGCAAATCCCCGCTGACTTAACTCATAAGCACATGCTAAACCAGCTAAACCAGCCCCAACCACCACAACACTTTTATTTTGATTTAAAATCCGTGGTAATTGTAGTGTATCCTGTTGAAAAATTGTTGGTTTTGGTTTAGTAAACCGGGAATATCCTGTGACTCCTGCAATAGCACCAATACCAAATAATTTAAGCAGCGTGCGGCGGGAAATTGTCGATGATTCAGGTGAAATTGATTGTTGATTCATGTGTTACAGCATTAACTCGTCACGATGAAGGATGAAGGATGAAGGATGAAGAATGAAGGATGAAGGATGAAGTATGAATGCTGCACCCTGAATTTTCAACAGACGTAAAACCTAGAATCACTGTTTCTGATGTGCTTGAAAGCAGAAGTGCATAAGAGCGAAATTCAACGATAGGTTTATCGCTCTCAATCAGTTTCTCTCCGATATCAGGGTTAATATGAAGTGGGCGTTGAGAAATTACAATTGCTTTGTCCTGAAGTCTAACGAATCGACTAAATTGCATAGATAACTAAGTCACAATATTCCGCAAGACAGGTAATCTTACTTGATTCTGATATTGGCGCAAATATACCTGGGTATAATTTTCATCAATCGGTGCTACAGCCATCATCGTGTATCGCTGCGGTGTGATTTGCACGACGGAGACGATGTAATCCACAAATATCTACTTATCAGTTGTTAGGTAAAATAGCAAAAAAAATTATTCAGGTTTCAATCCATCTAATAAAACAGAAATCATTTCATTCACCATAACTTCTTTGGGTGCAGCACCCTCCCAAGTAGTGGCGTAGGGAATACCTTCCATTACAGACAAAAAGAATCCGGCTAAAAGTTCGGGACGGGAAGAGCGAATTTCGCCGCGTTTGGATGCAAGTGCAAAAATTTGGCCCAGTGGCTCAAAGATAGATTGGTGGGCAATTTGCGATAGTCTTTTAATATTTTCTTCCCCTAAAGAAGGCATATCAGTATGCACCATACTCAAAAAATATATGGGAGGTTGAGAGAGAAACCAATCACCAGCTGCATGAAGTTGCGATCGCAAATTTCCTGCTGCATGATAAATTGCTTGCTGTAAACCTCTGCGGTGACGTTCAAGCATGCGCTCCGTTACAGCCATAAACAGCTGCTCCTTACTGGGAAAGTGATAGTATAACGATGCCTGACGAATTCCCACCTCACGCGCTATATCCCGCATTGTGACTGTATTGTAGCCAGAAGCGCGAAATAAGCGTTCCGCCTCATCGAGAATGCGCCAGCGTCCACTAGAGCAAGATTCTTGTGGTGAGAGGAAATTATCTGACAACCAAAACCTACCGAACGTTTAGTAGTTTACACGCAATATTAGTGTTGCAAAGATGCTTGTATTTTGTCAAGCTGCTGCGTGCATAGATTGGGAATGGGTGGTGGGTGGTGGGTGGTGGTTGGTAGTAGAGTGCGCTATAGCAAGCCGCAGGGCACCGAATCTATAGCTCGTATCATGTCTGCTAAATTAAGCGTAGAGACGCGACGCGGCTCTCGTTTAAACCCCAAGGGCGCTTACGCTCAAATCAAAGCGTCTTCACACTACAAACTTTTTAGTATTCTACCTAACAATTGATAGGTAGTTAGACACAAATTAAGGGTACTCTAAGCAAGTAGGTTTGTATTCTGTGTCTTTATAAATTAGGAAATTTTAAGTAAAAAATACTCGCACTACCAAATATGCGTGTTTCAACAGTTGTAATTTTGCTTGTGGGGATGCTGGTGTTCTGGGAAAATCAGAAGGCACTGGCAAACTCGGAATTGAATTCAATATTGGATACTAATACCGAGAATATGTCAATAGAACCTTCGACATATTCTGCGGAAGTTGGTGAAAAAATTGTCAAAGATATCCAAATTAGATTTGTCAATGACAAAGGTAAATTAGTCGATGACAAGGGTCAGCTCATTGAAGGACGCACCCAAAAAGATTTTATCATCGGCAATTTAAAACTCAAAGTCGGTCAGGTATTTCGTGAGGATGTTTTTCAAGAAGACTTGCAACGACTGCGGAGATTAAAATCATTTGATAAAGTTAAAGTTTCTTTAGAAGAAGATGCCACAGGTATTAATATTATTTATGATATTCAGGAACGTCGCTTTCCTTCTTTGAACTTTGGTGGCGGTAATAGCAGTGACTATGGGCTTTATGGAAGGGTGGGTTATGAAGATTCAAATATTAGCGGTCTTGGCGATCGCCTAAATGCAAGTGTACAGCTAACTCGTGAAGATATCCAGTTTGATAGCCACCTCACCAGCCCTTATCGTCGTGGAGAACCGAACCGCTTTGGCTACAGCGTTAGAGCTTTTCGCCAACGAGATTTATCTCGAACTTTCAACGATGATATCAAGCTAGCCAATGGTGACAGAGTGCGGGAAGGGCGGTTTGGTGGTTCTGTAGCGGTTTTAGGAGCTGTAAATGATTGGGATACAGCTTTAGCTTTGAACTATACCAGAATTAGTTTACGCGATCGCGATTACAAACTTGCACGGGTGGATAGATTGGGAAATCCCCTTTCAGTAAGCGGTACAGGGATTGATGACTTAATTACAGTATCCTTTGCAGTCACAAAAGACAAGCGCGATCGCCTCGACAATCCAACTCAGGGATCGATTCTCAGCCTCAGTACCTCACAAGCGATTCCCATTGGATTGGGTAAAATTTCCACTAACAGACTCGTGGGAAACTATATTCAGTATGTGCCGGTCAGTTGGATAGGTAAAGGTAGGCAAACTGAAAACCCAGAAATGTTAGCTTTTAATGTGCAACTCGGTACGATAATTGGAGAGTTTCCACCAGCCGATGCATTTGATATTGGCGGGATGAATTCGGTACGCGGCTACGGATCTGGTAAAGTTGCTAGTGGTAGGAGTTATGGCTTGGCTTCTGTGGAATATCGTTTCCCAATTCTTCAAACAGTGGGAGGAGTTGTATTTGCTGACTTCGCCTCGGACTTTGGATCTGGGAAAACAGTGTTAGGGGAACCAGGTGTAGTGCGAGGTAAACCAGGGAGTGGGTTTGGTTACGGGCTAGGATTGCGAGTTAAATCACCCATTGGATTGATTAGGGGTGACTTGGGGATTAGCAACGAAGGAGAAGTTAGATTTGAAATTACAACCGGTCAGCGCTTTTGATGTTGAAAGTTATTGGTAGTAACTTTAGGGTATCTTGTTGAAAAACGGTTAGTTTCGGCTTAGTGAGGTGTTTATGGTTTATGGTTCATGGTTCATTGTTGATTGTTGATTGTTGATTGTTGATTGTTCATGGCTATTAACTGTCAACTATTAACTCTTAACTCTTAACTGGGCGCCTGGGCGCCTCCTAACTGCCCTACCAACACTCTTAAAGATGAAATATTGGCGTGAAACAATAGCTGTAACTCAGCGAATTTTAATTGAACTGTTGCGCCGCAAACGCAGTTTAATATTTTGGTGTATTTTTCCAATTTCCGTGTTAAGCCTCAGCGGAATTATTTTAGCAGAAAGGGCAAAATTACCAATTGCCGTTGCTTTTGAATATGCTGCACCTTCAACCTTGGTAGGTGCAGCATTATTTTTTAGCTGTTTGGGCGGTAGCGTCGCCACTGTAGTATCAGAAAGAGAACAACAAACTCTCAAACGTCTGTTTATTTCTCCTTTGAGTGGAACATCTTATTTTTTAGGAATTTTTCTCGCCCATAGCTGCATTGGTTTGGGGCAAACATTGCTAATTTATACAATTGCTTCTTTTTGGGGTGCGACGTTTAAAGGTTCTGTTTTCTGGGGAATGCTAATTATTGTAATGAGCATCGTGTCTTATGTTGGTTTAGGCTTTATTTTAGGTACGCAATTGGCGCGTCGGACTGAAGATGTCAACGCTTTGGTTGCAGCTTTTGGAGTGCCTTTATTAATTTTAGGAGGCGCATTTTTACCGACTGCATTATTTCCTCCAACGCTACTTAATATTGCCAAATATAATCCGATTTATCACATGAATGAAGCACTTGTAGGAGTTTGGTCCAAGGGGGATGAGTTAGATAAAATTGCATCACACTTTTGGTTTTTATTAGGCTTTGCTGCGGTGATGGTTATCGGTGGATGGTTGTCTTATCGGCGGATGTTGATGGTAGAAAGAAGACTTTAATAAAGTTAGGAGTTAGGAGGCGCGGAATTAAAAATTAAGAGTTAGAAATCAAGAGTTTATATTTATAATTAAATCCGGTTCAGTTCGGATAATTTATTTGTTGTATCAACGCGAATTTTCGCGTCTTTATAGGTCGATAATTCTCCCAAAAATCCTTACCTGAATCATATTAATTCTTAACTCCGCGCGGAGGCGCCTCCTAACTTTAATTTTGGAATTATGCTGAAAATTAAAAACTTAAATAAGTCTTTTGGCAAAAGGAAAGTTCTGCAAAATTTCAGCCTGGATATCGATTCTGGAGAAATTTATGGTTTATTAGGTGCTAATGGGGCGGGAAAAACTACGACAATTAATATTATTTGTAATTTACTCAAGGCTGATAGTGGTGATGTTACAATCAACAATCAGCCGATTTCCGAAGCTACAAAAAAATTAATTGGCATTGCACCGCAAGAAAATTTACTTTATAAAACTTTGTCTTGTGAGGAGAATCTGAATTTTTTCGCGAAAATTTACGGTTTAGACGCTAAAACACGTCAGGAACAGATAAAAGCAACTTTAGCGGCTGTTAATTTATTAGATAGGGCGAAAAGTCCGGTGGAAACCCTCAGCGGTGGGATGCAGCGGCGGTTGAATATTGCGGTGGCGTTGGTACATTTGCCAAAGTTAGTGATTCTTGATGAACCAACTACGGGGTTAGATATTGAAGCGCGATATGAAATTTGGGAGCTGATTAGACAATTGAAAAATCAGGGAATTACGGTTTTATTGACAACTCATTTATTAGATGAAGCGGAACGTCTTTGTCAGAAAATTGGCATTTTGAAAAATGGTGAAATTTTAGCTGAGGGTAGTTTAGCTCAGTTACGGCTGCGAATTCCCGCGACAGAAATTGTGGTGGTGCAGACTGCGGAAGAAGAAAAAGCGATCGCACGAGCTGTTGAATGTGGTTTTACTTCGCGTAGATATGGAAATGCTCTGGCTTTTTGGTTACCAGAGCATTTGGAGTTAAAGGAAATTGTATCTCGTTTTGAGGGTATTCCTCTCGATTCGATTGCTCGTCAACCGGTAGGATTGGAGCATATTTATCTTGAGGTAACGCAAAGTTGAAAAAGTTATGAGTTATGAGTTATGAGTTATGAGTTGTAAGTTGTGAATTACGAGTTATTAGCTAAAAATATAAAACTTTTAACTCCCAACCCCAACCCCCAACTCCCAACTCCCAACCCCAACTCCCAACCCCCAACTGGGCGGCTGGGCGCCTCCTAACCCTCTGGATTTTCTTGAATGAACTTTTTGTGAATAATTTTATTTTTCTGTTTGTCGGCAGAAATTGCAACCATCACATAGTCAATCAAATCGTTTGTAAAGGGTATACGCAAGTGGAAAGTACCATCCGGTTTGACTTTGATGGGACTACCAGCAACGGTGACGGTTGAACCTGGTTCCGTTGCACCGTGGACGATTAACTCAGTATCGGTTACAAACCAAAAATCTGCTTCGAGACGGCTGAAGACGCGAACAGTCGCTGAACGAGCTAGCAATAACCAGCCTTCTTCACTGGCTATATAGCCAACTTCAGCCATATAATCGCGATCGCTTGCAGGAATCGCTACAAAGCGATCGCTTGTCGCTTCGTCGCATTCATACTGCTGCACCAGTTGGGGAGTTTGATAACTCAAGTCGATATCGGTGACATCATAAAGTCGCACCGCCAACTGAGAACCGCCTTGCTGACGCAACGTTTCTTTCTCGGTGTCGGAAAGTTCCCAAGAAACATAAGCCCACTTCGGTGTGCGGGGTGTGAGAACAATACTGCTCCCAGCATCCGTTTCCATCGCCGCCGCATTTTCTTCTGTATAATCTATACCTTGCCTTGCATAAACTTCCGTGTTTTCATGGTTGCCAGAAATTGAATTCAATGATGCAATTCCAGCGGCTGCGGCTGCGGCTGCACCTCCCCAGGCTGCGGCGTTAGTTCCTGGAGTTGTCTCCTCTGGCGGGTTAGAAACTGGCGGGGTTACTTCCTCTGTCTGTTGAACTGTAGGTTGAGATGCTTCTGAAACTTCTGATAGTTCGGTAGCAGGTGCTTCGATATGCAATTGGGCGGCGGTAACATCTTGCAGTTCGGTGACAGGAGTTGTTGACTCGTCTTTTGGTGCTTCTACATGTAATTCGGCTGCGGTGACGTTTGGCACGCCTGTAGTTGCTGTAACTTCAGTTGTCGGCTGTTCAACAGATGTAATGGGGGCGACATTTTCCAGTTCGCCTGTACGTGCTGGTTTTAATTCAACTACAGTGTCATCTGGTTCTTCTTCTGTAGTTTCTCTAACTTCAGTTGTCGGCTGTCCGGCGAATGGTGCTTCTACATTAAATTGAACTGCGGTGACATCTGGCTGTATAAATGTAACATCTGTCACTTCAGTTGTCGGCTCTTCCCAATCAGCATCTGTAATTGGGGCGACATTTTCCAGTCCGCCTGTACGCGCTGGTTTTAATTCTCCGCCAGTGACATTTGGCTGTACTAAAACAGGAATTGTAACTTCAGCTGGCGGTGTTTCTACATCCCAATCATTTCCGTGGTTATCACTGACTTCTGTAGTCTCATTAGTCACTACCTCTGAACCTTCACCAGACAATCCTGACAGCATAGCAGAAGAAGCTGCACCTGCTGCCAGGGCGGTTCCGCCTGCTATAGCTGCACCGACACCAGATGTAATATTTTCTAACCAGTTGGATTGTACAGGTTGTTCTTCCTCCACCAAATCTCCCCAATCTTCTTGGTCCACCACCGCTGTAGGCGCTTCTACATTCAAATCAGCTGCGGTGACAGGAATTGTAACTTCAGTTGGCAGTGTTTCTATATCCCAATCATTTTCGTTATTGTCACTGTCGGACGCTGTCTCATTAATCACTTCAGATTCTGGAAAATCACCAGATAATTCCGAACCCATAACAGAAGAAGTTCCGCCTGCTAGGTCTGCACTTCCACTACTAGTAATATTCTCTAACCAGTTGGATTGTACAGGTTGTTCTTCCTCTACCAAATCTCCCCAATCTTCTTGGTCCACCACCGCTGTAGGCGCTTCTACATTCAAATCAGCTGCGGTGACAGGAATTGTAACTTCAGTTGGCGGTGTTTCTATATCCCAATCATTTTCGTTATTGTCACTGTCGGACGCTGTCTCATTAATCACTTCAGATTCTGGAAAATCACCAGATAATTCCGAACCCATAACAGAAGAAGTTCCGCCTGCTAGGTCTGCACTTCCACTACTAGTAATATTCTCTAACCAGTTGGATTGTGCAAGTTCATCATCATTATCTTCTGCCAAGTCTCCCCAATTTATTTGGGATGCTACTTCTGGAACTTCTGATAGTTCAAGGGCAGAAGTTGTCACCTCAGTTGCAGGCTGTTGTAAATCAGATGTTACCTCTGGAAAATCTGGTAATTCGGAATTCGGTGGAATCTCAGTTACCGATACCACATTCGATGTTACTTCTGGAACTTCGGGCAGTTCGACGAATGGTGCTTCTACATTCAAATCAGCTGCCAGAACAGGAATTGTAACCTCGCTTGGCGGTGTTTCGATATCCCAAACATCTCCCTCAGCATCACTATCTTCTGGTGTATTATTGGTAACTTCTGCTTGTTGAGAGCCACCAGCGAATCTCGCCCACAGTGCAGAAGAAGCTGCGGCGGCGGCGGCGGCTGCACCTCCAGCTGGGGTAATATTCTCTAACCAGTTGGATTGTGCGGGTTGTTCTTCTTGTGTTTGGTTGTTAGTGATTTCAATCGTTGGTGCTTCTATATTAAATGTCTCTTCTGAGGCATCTGGTAGTTGGGAAGGAGGTATTATCTCTACTACGGGCAGTTCCCTATCCGATGCTGTAGAGGTACTTGGCAATTCAGAACCCGGAAGTGTTATTTCCACCACAGGCAGTTCTAAATTCGATGTTTCTGCAGAGACATTTGGCAATCTAGTTACCAAATTTGTCGGTTCAGTTGGAGGTGTTTCGATATCCCAAACATCTTCCTCAACATTACTGTCTTCTGGTGTCTCATTAGTCACTTCTGCTTCCTCGCGATCGCCACCAGCGAATCTCGACCACAGTGCAGCGCCTGCGCCTGCTGCAAGGGCAGTTCCGCCTGCTAGAGCTGCACCCCCAGTATTAGTAATATTATCCAGCCAGTTCGATTGTGCGGGTTCTTCTTCTGTTAAGTCTGCCCAATCTTCTTCTTCATCGTAAGGAACTGGAGGCATATCTGACGCATCGGGTGCAGCCGCTGTGATTTTCGTTACTTCTGTAACTCGTGGCAATTCAAGTGCTGGCAATTCCAAGTCAGATGTTACTTCAGTAGTATCGCTGACTTCAGACTCTTGAGAGTTACCACCAGAAACTCTCGACCACATCGCAGACGAAGCTGCACCTCCCCAGTTGGATTGTGCGGGTGGTTCCATATCTGTCGCTTCTGCATCATTCCAGACATCTTCTGCAGCATCTGGCAAGTCGGGATAAGAAGGATTAACAACCGTTATCGGTGCTTCGACATCCCAGACATCTTCCCCTGGTTCTGATGGGGCTGTATCCTCAATATTACCTATTTGGCTTGTATCTAATGGTGTTTCTGTTTCGGAATTTTTGTTGGATGCGGCAGACCAGATTCCGCCTGCGCCTGCTGCTATAGCAGCACCTGAAACCGCACCGCCAGTTGAGGAAAGATTACCTGCAACATTAGATACAGATGTATTTGTGTTTTCAGCCAGATTGGATGTAGTTTGAGCAGTGCTGTCTGCCAGGTTACCAACAGTAGAAGGAGTACTTGCGCCTAAAGCTGCAGTTGTTAAACCTTCTTTGCTGGGTTGAGTGGGAGTTGGTTCCAGGATGTTGCTATTATCATCCGATCGCGATCGCCTTCTTTTTGTTAACCAGCATAATGCCGCACCAATAACAGGCAAAACTAACAGCCACCACCAAGGCGATATTCCGCCCTCTATAGTATTTGAAGCATTTGCATTACCGTTAGAAGTGGGTACAAACGTATCAGCTGCGTTAGTTGCATTAGTGTTAGTTGTAGTTTGAGCGCCCGGTGCAGTCTCAGTCAGCGGTGAAGCAGCAACATCTGGGGTAGCAACCGCACTTGGTGTAGTTTCAGTCCGCGGTGAAGCAACCGCACTTGGTGTTGTCCCAGTTGCAGTTGAGGCAGTTGTACTGGCAGATGTCTGCGATAGACCTTGGGCGACGGCTGCGGCTTCAGCAGCTCTTGCTTCTTCTATTGCTTGTTGTCCCGGTGCAGCAGTGCTAAAACCGAGAAAACCTGCCGTAGCTGGACTGGGATTTTTTTTGTAAACGTATACTAAAGGTTGCGAAAACGGATATTTCGCGTCATCTGGCAAGGTTTTGTGCATAGGCAAAACTCGCACCCCTTGCAGCTTCGACACCTGATTGGCGATGACATAGGTAATGCCATCCTTCCCTAACTGCTTAATTGCTTCAGCACTATTATCTTCAACTAATTGGCTAGCAGTAGAGCCTGTAGCAAAGTTAGCACTCCTAAAGACAGGGTAGCCGCGAAACGACTCGCGAGTATCGCTTGTCTGGGGGCGATCGATTACCCGAATCTTACCTGGTGCGCCTCCCACTTGCGACCAATCTGTAATTTCCCCCCGGAAAATCTGAGCGAATTGCTTGCTGGTTAGACTACCCTGAAAAGGATTTTCCTCACCAACGGCGATCGCAATCTTTTCCCGACGCAAGCGGACTTGTTCCAAACCCTGTGCTTTTTCTTGTGGCGTCAAGCCACGACCAATAGCCGCCAGATCGACTTTTCCATCTAGCAAAGCTTTCAGTGCAGCATCAGTGCCGTTAGCAGCAACTTCAACCTTCGTACCAGAAAACTGTTTCTCAAAACGGTCTTTCAGGTTTTGATTAATCGTCGCCATGCTACTCGAACCGTCAATCCGCACTGTCGTACCACTTTCAACTGTTTTAGGCAGTGGGAAAGACGGAACATCCGCAGGCGATTGTGCCAGCATCACATCCGACACAAACAAAGATGCTGCCATAGAGGTGGTAGCTAATGCCAGCAATAATGCCAGACTGACTACCGAACTATCTTTTTTTTCTTTTTGCCACATATGCCCCTTATGAAGGTAAAGGAAATAGAAAGCCGGCCAGTCCTAATCATCGTCATTGTCTACAGGAGACGCGCTAATTATACATCTCTGTTATGTTTGTCTTAAAGTTTCTGGAGATACTTATCTTAAGCAAGGCTTTCTTTTAACTCTATCTTGCCTTAAAACAATCTAAGAAGAGCGTTTATTTTTTTTTGAAAGTATTTCTAATCACTCCTGAAAGCCTTAATTCAACACACTTTTACTCTCTCTCTTTCCTGACGAAGAGATAAATTTTACGATTGTATTTTCGCTCTTTATCTTCATATTCTGACATCTGCCCCCTACAATCTGAGCATTTATATCATCAAAATTTATACCCTGTTTCCCAGAGCTATGTACTTAAAATTAGTGATTAAGCATAACGCAAATAATACCAATTCCCTAACTCTTTGCCAAAATTTAATTATTTAATCCTTGAAAGTAACACTTAGTAACAAATTTAATATTTTTTAACATTGGGCATTGGGGAGGCAGTGCGTTGGTGAGGCAGCGCAGTGGCAGACCATGAGCGACTGCCGTGCATGGTTTCCCGGCAGCCTTTGCACCTGCCGTCCGAAGGGCATTGGTTAGTGGGAATTTCCCCTTGTCCCCACACCCGTCTGGCTTGTCCCCCAAGTCGTCCCCCCACACCCGTCGCCCCTTATCCTCCTTGTCCTCCTTGTCTCCTTAGGCGATCGCCACAATCAACCTACTAACACTATCAGTTGTGGCTGTTCATGGTTAAGCTGAAACACATCTTGTGAAAGCATATTTAATTGACATACTCACCGGGCTTAAGCCACGGTGATTCTTGACGCTTCATCGGGTTGTGCTACCGAAGTAGTCTTACCATCCCTCTGCATCCGTTTAAGGTCGTGCCGATGCCCCATGCCGACCATTTCTATATTTTTTGCGGCATTCTCATCTCTGTCTTGCTCAGTATTGCAATTCAAGCAAAGCACTGAGCGAATAGACAAATCGATTTTGCCCCATTTAAACCCACATTCAGAGCATACTTGGCTTGTGGGTTCCCATCTACTAACCGTCCGAAACGTTCTAGTGAACTTTTCGGACTTGGCTTCACACAGATTCCTGAATTTTCGCCAACCTTGCAGACTGATTATCCTGGCAAGCTTACGGTTTTTAACCATACCTGACACATTCAAATCTTCCAAAACAATGTTTTGATTTTCACTCACCACTTTGGTTGATACTTTATGCAAGAAATCTTTGCGAGTGTCAGCAATCTGATTGTGTAGCTTGGCAATCCGAATTCTAGTTCGGTTTCTTCGTTTCGAGTCTCTTTGTTGTCGCGCTAGCTTGCGTTGTAGTTTGCGAATCTTGCGGTCTGTCTTTGAGTAGTTAGGACTTTCAGCTTTTTCGCCATTGCTCATCACGGCAAAGGTTTTGATTCCCAAATCAATCCCGATACTTTGGTTTTTGGCATCGGTCTGCGACGGCTCAACCTCTACGATAAAGCTTAAAAAATAGCGCCCAGCGCAATCTTTGATTACTGTAATTGAACTAGGTTCAGATGGTAATTTTCTAGACCAAATCGGCTTCAAGTCGCCAATTTTAGCCAGATAGACCAAATCATTTTTAATTGAAAAAGCAGCCTTGGTGAATTCAGCCGATTGCTGATTAGTCTTCTTTTTAAACCTAGGAGTACCCATTTTCCTGCCTTTTCTTTTGCCGTTACGAGAATTGAAAAAGTTTCTATAGGCAACATCTAGATTTCTAAGGGACTGCTGCAAAGGAACAGACGAAACATCAGACAGCCATTTTCTTTCCTCAGTTTTCTTAGCTTGAGTCAGCATTGCCGAAAGCTTATTAAGCCCTGGCAGCATAAGCGTCTGTTTGCACAAAGCTAACGCATCATTCCAAACTACCCGAACACAACCAAACAACTGAGCTAGGTTCTGTTGCTGTTGGTCTGTGGGGTAGAATCTGTATTGATACCTAGCTTTCATTGTCTATGTTAAAATTGGTCTGTAAGTTGAGCATATATTGGTCTGCACAAAATGGCAACTCAGTTTCGTAAAGAGAGACATAGTATTTCAGACTTGAAGATTCACTTGGTCTGTGTGACAAAATACCGCAGGTCTGTCTTTACGACCGAAAGCTTGCTTGTGATTGAAAAATCCTTTAGAGAAGTAGCAGAAAAAATGGATTTTCAAGTGCAAGAATTTAACGGTGAACCAGACCACATTCACGCATTAATCGAATATCCCCCGAAACTTTCAATTTCTCAAATAGTGAATGCAGTTAAAGGTGTATCTAGCAGGAGATACGGTCAAGCTGGCTATCCTAAGCCATAGGACAAAGATGCCCTGTGGTCGCCAAGTTATTTTGTGTCTTCTGTAGGTGGCGCACCATTGGAAGTGCTTAAGCGCTATATTCAAAATCAAGAAAAGCCGTCCTAGAAGGACGGGGTTTTAGACCCAAAAATTTCGATAATTACTAATTCGTAATTCGGCGTTGCTGAATTGAAGTATGAAATTCAAAAATTCAAACATCGTAAACTCTTAATCTTTGCTACGAGTGCGACGCCAGTCGCCTACTGTCAGGAGACCATGCACGGCAGTCGCTCATGGTCCGCCACTGCGGTCTTGGGGTCTGGCCAAGGGTCGCAAGTGGCGTGGAAACCCCCTCGCAGTGCTGCCTCACCACGGCGCTGGCTCGCATGCAGCGTGAGACTTAATCCATGCTTGTAATCAACAACGCCCGTAATTCGTAATTCGTAATTACAGACTCAATTACGAATTACGAATTACCTGACACCCAATCTCAACAAGTTACCTCTAAGTAGACTCAGATTTTTTGACTTGCCATTTGTTCAGAAGAAACCCAACCACAATGGAAACCATAGGGTACGTGCTGAGGAAGTAAAACCCGTGCAACTGGTCTTGCTGTCACGTCTTGGGCATTCAAAATCAGTAATTCTGACTGATTGGTAATCGTATCGTGAATATAAGCGATCGCCCAACCATCATCCTCAACAGTAGCCCCAGGACGAGGAGCAAATACACATTCACCGCCAAAACGTCCACGCCCAAAGAAATAGCTTTGAGTCGTGCCTTTTTCTAAATCGTACTTCTTCACACCATCAAGCAGCAGTTTTAGACTCGTATAAAGTGCGCCTTGTCCACGTCACCGCTTTAATTGGTACTCTCGTTGTTATGTGGGTGATTTTACGCCTATCGGTAAGGAAAGATGGGTATTGTAGGGCAATATATTTTTCTGTCGTCGGAAGTTGAAAGAATTTCAAAGACCCTGGAGATAACAATGACAATCAGGCTTTTCAATCAGCGACTCAACTAAAGCATTTAACGCAGTCGCAGCTAACAAACCACCTCCCAATGTCCCCTCAATAGTGATAAAAGGCACGCCAATTTGCATTAATTTTCGCTTGGCTGCAGGAGCATGACTAAAACCAATAGGCATGCCAATCACAAGCTCTGGCTGAATTTCCCGGCTTTCAACGGCTTCACAAATTGACAACAACACTGAGGGTGCATAACCAATAACTAATACACTGCTGTAAGGAAATTTACGTAACTTATCCCGCCATTGTTGATGCTGCCAAAATGCCTTTTCTGCTTCTGTTGGAGTGGTGATGTGGGGGTTATCAATCAACGTTTCCACCCGACAACCCAAATGAACTAATCGCGTATTATCTAAAGCAGCCGTGACAGTGGGAATATCAGCAAGAATTTGACAACCTGATTTTAAGGTTTGGCGTGCAGATGCGATCGCATCAGTACTCAACCGAACAAAGGACACCAAACTAACATCGCCACAAGCCAAAACCAGCTTTGAGATTAAGTCTACTTCAATTTCCGAACGGTTGGAAAGGTCAGGTAACAAAGCTTGTAAAGATTCTTGAAAATCTTCGGGGTGGGCATGGACTTGAGCATCCAATCCATTCCATAATTTTTCCAGTCCTCCTTGTCCGGTTTGAGATTCCACCTCCAACAACTTGAGTTGAGAAAGAACTTCAGCTTGGATAATTTGACAATCGCGATCGCGTCCTAATAAACCTTCTAATGCCGATGCAGTTTGTCGCAGGTGAGAAATTTGCTGCATCACCGTCCGATATTGCCGTTGCAATTGCGCCATTAAAGTTACAGTCGCGTCTGTTTCTGGTTCAACATCCAGAATTTGGCGAATGTGGTTTAGCTGAAAGCCTTGGTGTTTCAATGCCACAATTCGTTGCAACCGACGGACATCTTTATCTGTGTAGAGACGGTAATTGCTTTTGCTTCGCACAGGTTGCGGCAACAACCCCAATTGATGGTAATGTCGTACCATGCGCGGAGTAATACCACCGCCAACTGCATCCGTGAGTTCTTTGATAGTTAAACAACTAGCGTTCATCAAATTACCTCAACAACCGCAAAATCCTTTGTAATTCTTCACAAGCAGCTGAAGTGACGGCGGTGCATTTTCATCCAAACCCTGATAACACTGTTTTACTAAATTTTCAACACAGGGCTTGCCAACTGCCTCATTTTTGGGGAATTTTGGATACTCCATTTTCTCATCAACAGTTTTTTCCTGCAAGTAATGTATCCAAGTTTCAATATAGCGATTCCCAGTTGAGTGGGGTACAGGTTATTTGTAGGGGCAATTCATGAATTGCCCCTACGTGTACCGAATGCAAACGGGAACCGCTATATTTCTTTTCGGCACGAATACTGCGATCGCTTCATCAGGCTGGCGAATCTCTTGAAAATCAGCTTTAAGTGCATCATCTAACTGATTTAGTCGTTTTTCCAGTGTTTTTGTGTCTGCATCAATCAGCACAACTAACCCAATTCATAAATAGCTTGCTTGACTGCGGCATGCTTTTACTTCCACAGGATACCGCGATCGCACATACTGTTCCCCAGACTGACTACCCTCCGGACAAATCTCGTATCTGATAATTCCAGTAAAGCCACGTTTTTTCAGAAAATGACGCGCAAAAACCTCCTGTTGTCGATCCTCCACAAAACTACAATCTGTACTCTACGCTGAATCATGCAGCCATCCCCGCGCAATCAATTCTGAAATTGGCAATCCAGTATTTGCAGCTGCTTCATTACCAATTCGTTTGACTCGTACCGCAGCATTCTGACGTTCAAATTAATAACCTACGGGTGATGCTAAAAGATAATTAATTAGTTCAGGATGATGAGAAATTAGCAAAGCTTGAATTTTTTGCTCGCTACAAAGGTCATAAAGCTGGATTAGTCAAGGCTGAATTTCTGGTAATGCTAAAAATTCTCTGGTTCATCTATACATAGGGTATAGTCTTCAGATTGAGTGCAATATAAAAGCGTATATAGAGCAATTAATACTTTTTGTCCATCAGATAGTTCTCCAAAGCGATAATCAATAATCTTTGCACTATTCGCACTTTCTGAAAACCTGAATTTGAGAGTTCGAGATTCTTCATTAAAACTATCAAACTTCAAACTTACAAAGCCATCCAACACCTGTTTCAAATTGTTCATCAAGTCAGCTACTTTGCCCCGAACCTGCGAAAGATAGCGATACCAAGAAACATAGTTTTCCATTTTGTCAGTTAGTTTGGTTTCTTCCTTTTTGCTACCATCGACCATCAGACTAGGAATAATTTGTACGATAATAAATCGCTCCATAGGTTGTTTGAACCAAGTGATTTTCGTGTTGTCGCTTCTTGGCATCAATGAGGATAGTATGGACTGCGACCAATCAAATGAGTATTTTGCCCCTTTTGAATAATCGTCCTTGTAGAGTAGAACATCTCCGAATTCAAACTTCAAAATAAGTTGATTATCAAACCACAAACGCTCATACTCAACATGACTCTTGCCTCCCTTGTGTTTAATCCCAAGTTCATATTTGTAATTTCCACCGTTTCCAGCAATCTCTAGTTCAAAACTTTGAATTGGCAAAGTCTGCCAGCGGGTACAGTCAGAAAATTTAAAAATTCCCTCTACTTTATTGTCGCCACTCACAAAAATTTGAATCTTCCGCAAGACATCAAAAACAGTTGATTTACCTGCGCCATTACACCAAGAAACAAGTTAATCGAGTCAACGTTAAGCTCAAAATTGACCAAGCAGCGAAAGTTATCAATATAAAGTCGCTTTAACATAGAGTTTTTCTTCCCAATGCAGTTTTACAGGTGACGGCAATTGGAAGCAACTAGCAGCTGAAGCGGGATTTTTCTCCAACTGCTACTCCCCATTCCTAACTTCCTGCCCTTGACATTAACATTAATGTCAAGGTTTAGCGTGAGAGAGTCAGTATTGGTGTAACTCTCATGTACCAACAGCGGATAGCGCAATTTACCACCGAACATGCAGATGCAGCAGCAGCGATCGCCTGTGGTGTGCTGCTATTGTTAGGATGGTTTGCTTTACATCTCAATTTTTTAGGATTGGCTTTGCTGCTATTACCCGCAGCTTATATCATTGGTGGCTACGAAAGTGCGCGTGAGGGACTGACTACCCTCTTTAAAGAAAAGGAATTGGATGTAGATTTATTAATGATTGTGGCGGCTTTGGGTGCTGCCTGTTTGGGTTTGTGGCAAAGGGAATATCATTTAATTATTGATGGTGCAATTTTAATTCTCATCTTTGCCATTAGCGGCGCATTGGAAAGTTACGCCATGCAGCGTACCGAACGCAGTATTCGCAGTTTGATGAGTTTGACGCCTGATACAGCGATGGTGGTGCGTCAGGGAAGAGAAGAAGTAATTTCCATCAGCCAGTTAAAAATAGGTGATGAAATTATCGTCAAACCAGGAGAATTAATTCCCACTGATGGTTTAATTATAGAAGGTTACAGCACCATTAATCAAGCTGCAATTACCGGAGAATCTTTACCAGTAGAGAAGACAGTCGGCGAAGAAGTCTTTGCAGGTACCCTTAACGGCTACGGTGCGCTGAAATTGAAAGTACACAAACCCGCAGAAAGCAGCTTGATTCAGCGCGTGATTCGTTTAGTAGAACAAGCGCAGACAGAAGCACCTCCTTCGCAACAATTTATCGAAGGATTTGAAAGAGGGTATGCACGCTTTATTGTGATAGCTGGGTTATTGCTAGCTATCTTACCGCCCTTTCTTTGGGGTTGGGACTGGGAAACCACAATTTATCGCGCTTTAACTTTTCTTGTCGTGGCGTCTCCCTGCGCCTTAATGGCTGCAATTATGCCCACCCTGCTTTCAGGAATAGCCAACGGTGCCAGACAGGGGATTTTGTTTAAAAATGGTACGCAGTTGGAAATGATTGGTAAAGTCAAAGCGATCGCATTCGATAAAACTGGTACTCTCACAACCGGACAAGTGCAAGTTTGTCAGGTAATTCCCACTAGTGAATACTCGCAAGCAGATGTATTAAAAACAGCTACATCAGTAGAATCCAGTTCCGAACATCCTATCGGCAAGGCGATTATGGAGGCGGCTGCTGACTTGGATTGGGTAAGTGCGGGTGAAGTGCGAGCTATACCCGGTAAGGGAATTGTGGGTATTAAAGATAACCAAGAGGTAATTGTCGGGAATGGCGCTTTTGTGGAGGAATATGTTACCGATTTACCAGAGGAATTAAAAGAAACTGCCCAAGCATTAGAACAAGAAGGTAAAACAGTGGTTTGGGTAGCACAAGCGAGGTGGGGAGATGGGGAGATGGGGAGATGGGGGGAATCAGCAATAGAATTTTCCCCATCACATGAGGTGATAGGATTAATAGCGATCGCCGACCAAATTCGACCGGAAGCAGCAGCCACCATTACCCGTTTAAAGGCGTTGGGAATAGAACAAATTGTCATGTTAACAGGCGACAACCAGGACACTGCTGACAGTGTGGCGCAGGCGGTGGGTATAAATCAGGTGTATGCAGAACTATTGCCAGAAGATAAACTGCACGTAATTCGCTCTTTGCAAAAGCAGTATCAAACAGTGGCAATGGTAGGCGATGGTATAAATGATGCGCCAGCCTTAGCTCAAGCATCAGTAGGTATAGCGATGGGTGCGGCGGGGAGTGATGTAGCCTTAGAGACAGCAGATATAGTATTGATGGCAGATAGACTGGAGAAACTTGCGGTCGCGATGGGTTTGGGGAGGAGGGCGCATGGGATAGTAAAACAGAATATAGCGATCGCCCTCTGTTTTATCATGTTGTTATTAGTGGGTAACTTTCTGGGGAATATTAACTTACCCATCGGCGTAATTGGACATGAAGGTTCGACAGTGTTAGTTACCCTCAGTGGTCTGCGACTGTTAAGGTAATTAGAAAGCCAGAGTTACCAGAGTTATGAGTTATAAATTTTGAGTTGTGAATTACAAACTGTTAACTGTTAACTGCTAACTGTTAACTGGGCGCCTCCTAACTGGGCGCCTCCTAACTTTTTCAACTCTGTTGCTGTGCCATTCGCCTGACTGTTTCAATATCAATCTCTAACTGTTCGGCGATTTGTTCTACAGTCACTCCCGCCTGAAACAGCAGCGGAACTGCAGCTAATTTGCCTTCTATCAGACCTTCTTCTCGTCCTTCTTCTCGACCTTCTTCTAGTGCTTCTTGATACACTCTAGTCTGTTTGAGTTGACTTAAATTCAGCATATTTTCTACCTCCTGGCGGGTTAACTGGGGGAACTTGTACACTATAATCGTCTCGATTAAATCTATTATTGCTTGGCTGGATAAGCGGTCTGCTGTTTCTTGCCTTGCTTGTTCAATAAGTTGTTTGGCACGGTTGGGGGCATTTTCTGCTGGTTCTACTACTAATTTAACAATGCCGATACCCAAAGACTGGTTTGCTACAGTTCGGCGAATAACCGATGATACAGAAAATCGTCTTTTTGAAACTGGACTTCACAGAAATATACAGTTTTGTCAGGACTGTTTTCTGGTGGTAGAAACACCCCATCAATACGAAAAGCAGTTTGTTTGATTTCCACAGAGCGAAACTGATAACCTTGAGTATTGCTAGGACGCCCTATTAACTCAAAGAAAATACTGGGAAATTCTGCAAACAATTGATAAAAAATACTGTCTGTTTTCACTCTTGCTGCATGAATTTACATCAATGCTTCGGCTGATGTCGGCATTTGCGATCGCTTATTTTAGTTATTTTAGTGCTATTCGGTTTATAACCCCTGACAGACGTAGAGAATTTCCCTGTAGCTGATATAAAAACTGATGAATGAAAACTAAATTTTGATATTAAAAACCGTAGATTGGCTTTCGCTAATACATAAGCGCGAGTTGCAAGTCAGTAAGCTACACCTTTGAACGTGAAGCAATTCATGAATTGCTTCTACACGCGTAGTCTGTACCTCATACAGTTGAAATTCGCTATAACTCAATCTACGGGTTCAACAATTTTGCAGCATTAATAAAGCCACATCAACTGGTAAAAGAAGATGAACCTAAAACAAAACTATTCCCGTTTTGAGATAACCCATTAATTGAATAATGTTGTGTGGGAACTGGATAACCAGCTTCGCCAAAGGTTTCGCGAATGACTTTATTGGTGTCGAAATACACCTGCCAGTAATTATCATTACTGCAAAAAGGACGCACTGCCAGCACTGGACCGGCTAAGGTAAAATTCAGAATTTCTACATCTGGTGCTGGATCTGCCAAAACATTGGGAATTTGGCTAATTCTCTGTTTTAAAATGCTAATGGCTTCGTTGTGATTTACATTGTGGTGGAGTTGTGCAACTAAGTCAACTCGCCGGTAAGGATTGGCAGAAAAGTTCTGGATATTATCAGCAAATATTTTGTTATTGCCGATAATCGTCAATACATTATCGAGCGTATTGATACTTGTGGTAAACAATCCAATTTCTATCACAGTACCCGTGACGCCTGCGGCTGTAATGAAGTCTCCAACTTTGAAAGGTCTAAAAATAATCAGAAACGCGCCTGCGGCAAAATTCGCCAGCAAACCACCCCACGCAGCACCAATCGCTACACCAACTGCTGCTAATAATGCGGCAAAAGAGGTGGTTTCAATTCCGAAAAAGCCCAGAAGCGCAACGACTAGAACAATTCTCAGGGTTGTGCCAAGGATATTGACGAGATAGGTGACTACTGTCGGATCGATTTGCTGGGTTCTAAAACCACGCCGCAACACACGCACAACAAAGTCAATTAATTTTTGACCAACTACCCACAGAGCGATCGCCCCAAGAAGCTTGAGTCCAAACTCTGTTAATAGTTTGCCCGCAACCTGACCAATCTGATTTAAATCCATAGACGTTTCTTTGGTGTTTTTTTATCTGCACTTGAGAAATAACAATACAGATAAGTGACGCTTTTAAAAAGCTCAGTATTTTATTTTTTCTGTTTGCTATTTCAGTCAAAACACTAAAATAAATTTGCCTAACTTTATATTAAATTTACATTAAATTTGTCATAATTCTAGAAAAATTTCCTAACAGATATGCATCCAGGCTCTTTGGCTATGGATAATGGCAAGATGACATGGCATTATCCATAGCTTTTACTTATTGATTTGTCATCTTCTACGCGTAACAAAACTAAACCGCAGACATGAGACAATCAAAAGAAAAAATGAGATACTGCAAAAAAAAATTAATCAAACACAACTAATGAGCGACCTTAAACTCTTTGGTTTGCCCGCCCAGAAAGGCAGGTGGTTACTAATTCCACTGGGTATCACTGTTTTGCTTTGCCTTGGTACGGTTTATTCTTGGAGTATTTTTCGGAAGCCCCTAGAGAAGTTACTCAACGTTGGTGCAACTGAAAGCCTGCTACCGTTTACAGTACTTTTAGTAGTGTTTGCAATCTTGATGCCAATAACAGGCTTTTATATAGACCGTTTTGGTTCTCGTGTTGTCACTGCTGTTGGTGGGATTATCATGGGACTTGGCTATCTCCTCTCTAGCCGAGATGGCAATATTCCCATGTTGGTGATTACCTACGGCGTCATTGCAGGTATCGGAGTCGGTATTGCTTACGGTGTACCCCTTGCTGTCGTCGCCAAGTGGTTTCCAGACAAAAAAGGACTGGCTGTTGGGTTGACTGTGATTGGATTTGGTTTGTCACCACTAATCACTGCACCTTTAGCAATACAACTCATCAAGTCCTATGGAGTGCGGCAAACTTTTGTAATCTTGGGTATCGCTTTTACAATTATTATTCTGGCTATCTCAACGACACTGAAGACTCCTCCAATCGGTTGGAAACCAACAGGCTGGAATCCTCCCGCTTTAGCAAGGGCAAATGTGTTTGGTGGAAATGGCGTGGAAATGCTGCAAACTCGCACATTTTACGGGCTGTGGTTGTGCTACACAATTGGGACTTTCGCCGGACTTGCAGCGATTGGCATTTCCAGCCCCTTAGCCCAGGAAATTATTAAGTTAGATAAAGATACTGCGGCAATGACAGTATCTTTATTTGCGGTTTTTAATGGTATGGGGCGTCTCGTGTTTGGTTGGTTAACTGATCGCTTTACTCCCAAATTCAGTGCGATCGCTTCCTTCACGCTAATCCTGATTGCCTCAATTATGATGTTAAATGCCAGTCAAGGTGATGTTTTAACTTACCTAGTGGCATTTTCCCTGTTTACATTTTCCTTTGGTGGTTGGTTGGCGATCGCTCCCACCTCAACATTAATTTTGTTTCGACCGGAAGATTATGCCAAAAACTACGGTGTTGTCTTCACTGCTTTTGGTGTAGGCGCTTTAGGCGGTACGCTGTTGGCTGGTAGGATCAGAGATTTATTTGGCAGCTATACTACTTTCTTCTATCCCACAGCTGCAATGGCGATTGTGGGAATTGTACTGGCTGTATTTATGCTCAAGCGCCAAGTCAGTATCCCTGCCGTTGTTGAAAGTAAAATTGATAACTAAAATCCCAACTTGTTTAAAAAATCAAAAAACGTCTGGGAGTGTGGCCGTGTTTCCACCCCAGACGCTTTTTGCTTTCAACTTGCTCCTCACACAATCATAGGATATCACCGATTTTATCAAGTGGTAAGTATTATAGGTGACAGTTTGGTAACTGGTTCTAATTGGGGATTGGGGATTGGTAATTGTGATAATTCCTCAAAACGCCACCCTTAACAGGAATTCTCTGGAATGGGACTTCCAAAAAATAAATTATCCGTTCTCGTAAGATGCTCAGGCTTGCGATCGCCTGAAAATACCCCTATTGTACAAATACCCCAAAATAATGTCTGCGTCTTGTTTTTAGAAGCTCCTATCCAGTTGTCTTCTCGCTAATCCAATCCTAACACTAGATGCGAATATTACTAAGTGAAACTCATGCCTGGTTTCAGCTTTCAAATACCGTTGCTGAAGAGGTCGCCACTGCTGCCACGACTGGTAACGATTTTGGGTTAATAAACTAGCAAAGGTGGGAAGCTGAGTGTGAATTTCTGATTTGAAGACATCCTCAAGCCACTCACCTAAAACTACACTATCTTGCATCAAACCCAAAATTTCTTGAATAGTTTTCACTTCGGCAAGATGGGTTGCGTAAGACTCACCGTATAAGTCAGTAAATAACTCCATTTGATAGCGTACGCGTTTGGCTTTTTTTCGCAAACTATGAAGAATTTCCCCATCCGTTGTCAATTTTTCTTCTACCTTCTCTGGTTCCCAATTTGTGGGGATAACAATCTCTGAGTTTGCCACTTCAGTTCCAACTAGCCAACCCCGATGCAACAAAAAAAGACTCGCTTCAGGTAAAAGTAAATCTGGTAGCACTAGCTGAATTGGCAAAGATGCCATCGATTGATAACTTGGTTTTTCCAACCAGTCTTCCAAAGTCTGTTTAAAGGACTTATAACCCTCATCTTTTAACGTTGCTTGTACATTTTCAAGTGCATCTTTACGTTGTTTACCCAAAGCATCAAAAGCTTTTTGCAGAGACTCGCGTTCTTTTTTGGGTAAATGTGGCTGGTAAGAAGTTTCCAAAGTCTCTTTTAGCACGTCCAAATCTCGGAGTTCCCCAAGACGACGGGCAATTTTACCGATATTTTTATCGCTTGCTGGCTTTGGCAAATTCACAGCTAGCGCAAACCGACTTACAGCAGTGCGGAGACGACGCATCCCCACTCGCATTTGGTGCAGCGCTTCTGGATCTTCATCTTTTTTTACTGATTTTTCCCACTTCAAGATTTTCTTAAAGTGTTTTTGAATCGCTTCGTAGGCGTAGTCCCCTAGGGTTTTTACTGTCGGTTTGGTTGCTAATGTCATAATGCTGCAAACTAAAGTAATGTCTGACTAAATTAAGAACTAAAATATTAGCATTAGTTAAAATGCTGTACGGGCATATATTAACTTTTTTTGATATATTTTAATTATTGATAAAAACTCCTACAATCTATTAATACTTGATTATATTTTGCAAATAGGCGACGTTTTTTTCATCCTAATGATGTCCATAAGAGTCTAGCCAACGCCGTTTTCGCTAAAAATACAGTATTATTAGACACGAAAAAATTACATAATTTGAACCAGAGGCAATGTCAGATGCAAAATCCAAATTTCATAAATCAAGTTTTACTATTGTTTACCGATGGTTTCAAAGAACACCGAGAAGACCTTTCGGCGTTGCTGCTAACTCCTGAGAAACATTTGTGGTTGGGGTCGGATGAAACCTCTTCTATTGAACGTCTATCTTTTATTGATAACAACAAATTTGCCGAACATCAACACTATCGGGTAGGAGAATTTATCAGCTTACCTGCACCAGAGGAAGAGGAAATTGATATCGAAGGGCTGGCGTACGCCGATTACTATCTGTGGTTGGTGGGTTCCCATAGCTGGAAACGCAAAAAGCCCAAGTCTGATAAATCCGATCAAAAAAATATTCAGAGACTGGCGACAATTACATCAGAACCAAATCGCTATATCTTAGGACGTATTCCTTTAGTTAATGGAGAATTATTCTCATCTTGTCCCCATCCCCAAAATCCAGAGTTACAGTTGACTGCGGCAAAATTAGAAGTCACACCCCAAGGTAACTTGCTAATGGAAGCTTTAGCAGATGATTCTCATTTAGGCTTTTTTGTGAAAGCAGCAATTCCGGGGAAAGATAATGGCTTTGATATAGAAGGGATAACCGTTTATCAAAACAAAATTTTTCTAGGTTTGCGCGGTCCCGTGTTGCGGGGTTGGGCTGTGATTTTGGAATTTGAGTTAGAAGATTCTACCCCAGGATTGATGACGCTGCGACTGCTTGGGGAAGAAGGAAAACGATATAAAAAGCATTTTATCTACTTAAACGGTTTGGGAATTCGAGATTTACATTTAGATGGTGAAGACTTTTTGATTTTAGCGGGACCGACAATGGATTTAGATGGTCCGGTGCAAGTTTATCGCTTAAAGAATGGCGTTAATTTGCAAGAAAATGTGATGAATAAACCAGAGATTGTGCTAGAAATTCCTTATGGAAATAGATGCGATCGCGCTGAAGGAATTACGCCATTTCAAGATATAGCCGGTACACCGTCGCTGTTGGTCGTTTATGACTCGCCGTCCAAAACTAGACTGGTGGACGATGGTGGATTTCTGGCTGATGTGTGGAAATTAGAGTAATTTTATACCAATAATTCCTAAGTGGGGTTGTTTGCGATCGCCTACCCTTTTGGTGGGTATATATTTTTTGATATTAAAGATTACTTGAATTATGTGTAAATCCCTACGGATTTTCCAGGGATTCTGATATATTTTTTGTGTGTCATTGGTCACGCATGATTTATTATATTCACTGGTTTTTACTAGGTTAAACCAGGGAATACTGCTTGCTCAAAAGATGGGCGGCTTTAGCAAAGAGTAGTAAAGATAACAAACAGCGACCAACTAGATACAGGGTGAGAAGCCGCACTTAAATATAGTTGCACTCTGTGAGAATTACTTAAATGATGAATAAAGTTCAGTTGAGCATATCGGTGCTGGGGTTAACTGCTGCGGGTATTTTGCCAGATGCAATGACTCGACAAGTTGTTGCAGATGAAGTTACAGCAACAGCAGTAAATCAGCAGGTGGTTGCAAATGAGGTGACAGCGGAAGTAGTAAATCAGCAAATCACGCCAGAAGTGATAAATGAACATCAGTATAAAAAGTTTTTCAAAGATTTGTGGAGATTGCTTGCACGGGACATGTGGGGATACACTGTTCGCAGACAATACAGCGCGATCGCGTAAATGTCAGTTTATATGTTTCTGGGTTTAAAGTCAGCGCTTCTGTGGGACACACTCCAGTACACAAGCCGCAATGGACGCACACATCTTCATCGATCGCAATTTCGCCTAAGGTATGGGAAACATTGATATACTGCGATCGCATCCATTCTATCGCCGCATCGAGTTGATCTATGTCTCCCGAAAGTTCCACAACCAGTTTGCCAATTTGATTTGGTGCCACTTGGGCGCGGATAATATTTGCAGCTACGTTAAATTCTTTTGCCAGTCGGTAGGTGACGGGCATTTGTACGGCACGTTTGGGAAAGGTGAGAGTAACTCGTTTTTTCACGGATTTGTAATAGTGTTTTTCTTTGTTGTAGCGTAGTTGTTGGGTTTATTTATATCTTGCATCAGTTTAAAGGGCAGGCGAGACGCCCACCGCACAAATCCATAAATCTCTTGTGGGATGGGCCGATTTGCCCGTCCTGACGGCACTTAGGTGCAATAAGAGTGAGGTTTATCAACCGCAGAGGCGCAGCCCAAAGTCCTGGCGGAGGTTTCCTCCGTTAAGAGAAGGGGTTGCCGTTGGCATCGGAACTTTCCAAGAGAGAGGACGCAGAGAGGAAAGAGGTAAACTGGAGAGGAAAGTGCTTAATAAGTTTTAATAATTTTGTTATGAGTACAGATTCACCTGTGAAATCTCAAGAAAAGCCTGCAACTGGGGCGCGTGTAAGAAACTTCTTAATTGCAATGGTAGCGATCGCCCTCAGCGTTGCTTTATTCTTGGGATTGCGAGCTGAGACAACTACGGCAACTCTAAGCCAGTTAGGGGAGGGGTCTACACCGTTTGAAGTGGCTTTAAGCAACGGTAAACCATCGTTAGTAGAATTTTATGCTGATTGGTGTACTGTTTGCCAGAAAATGGCACCAGATATGGCTCAATTAGAACAACAGTATGCTGGCAAGATGAATTTTGTGATGTTGAATGTAGATAATACCAAATGGTTGCCAGAAATGCTGAAGTATCGGGTAGATGGAATACCCCATTTTTTATTTTTGAGTAAAGACGGGGAAGCGATCGCGCAATCTATAGGCGACCAACCCCGTACAATCATGGCAAGTAATTTAGAAGCTTTGGTAACTGGTTCACCGTTACCCTATGCGAAAGCTAGCGGACAAGTTTCCAAATTCACCGCACCCGTAGCACCAACGAGTAGTCAAGATGACCCGCGCAGTCATGGTAGTCAAGTCGTGAATTAATTCACAAACTCAAGCCTGAAAAGTTTTTAGTCCTCTTAAGAGGACTTTCGCTATTAGCCAGGGGTTTATAACCCCTGGCGATCGTTAAAGGAGTTAGGAATTAGGGGTTTGGAATATTGAATTAATAACTCATAACTCATAACTCCTCACTCATAACTCATAACTCCTCACTCATAACTCCTCACTCCTCACCGGAATTCAACGACTCCAACATTCCACTACGGATTACCAGTTGAGGATAGATTAATAAGAAAAAGCCCATCCATGTGAGTATAGGGACAGATACGAGAACAGTTAACCAGATAGTTTTAAATATTAGCCAACTGCCAGTAATTATTGTCACAGATGTGAGCAGAATAGACCAAGGTTGACACCACCAGGGTTTATATTGCCAAATACTAAGGGGTTTTTGTTCAGACATTTGTTTTGGAAATTACTTTTTAAGAGTTGTGTAGAATTACATACAAGCTAGTAAGCCACTGGTAGCAAGGCTCATCAATTGGAGCTATATTTCGCCGTCTTTGTGCTAAAGACTCTGTATATGCTGTAATCCAGGCGGTGGCTAATTCTTGCTCTGTTACTGTTCCTTCGGACATTGTTCTATTAAATTGCTTTTTAATCCAATCTCTAAAAGTCAATATTTCTAAAGATATACCAAACTCATCTTCTATTTCTTGACACCTAGATATAATTTCTGTTCGTCTTTCAGGTTCTACACTTGTTACAAAGCCAGCTAATCCAACAGTTGGATGTGCTTCTAGTTTTTCTGCTAGTTCTTCAAGCTCATCCCGCAAGTAAGCTTTACCATATTTTGCATCCCATGATTCAATAATCTGTCTAGCTTGCAAGATTTCAATATCGCCAATGTTGCCATGTTTTTTATTTGCCGATCGCATTTGTGAAAGAGGTTTCAAAGCGCCATCCGGAAAGATTTGGCATTCTTGCATGGCTTGCATAAGACTATGCATGGCGATTTCCATAATCCGCGCTGCATAATCAGATTCATTGATATGCCTAACTATAACTTCAGTTAGAAACTCCTGATTTACTTTTTCAGGTGAATTCAACAACTTTTTGAGATTATCTAATGTTTGTAAGGCTAAATCTTTAAAAATCTTTGCCTGATTCAATAGTTGTGATAATAAATAATGTAAAGCTATTTCGGCTGCTATTTCGTTAGCTTCAATTGCTTCCACAATATTTATCCATTCCCAACGAGCGCCTCTAATATTCGCCTTATAAACTATTGAGTAAGGATAATTTTCAGCAAGGCTGCGTGTCATCATAATTCCATCTGCGTTGAGTCTAAGTAAATCATATTGACGCAGCGTTGGGGTGATATACTGCTTATCCAAACTCCGCATGGATATTCCATCACGCCATGAAAAGCTGCTACTACTTGCACTTCCCTTGTGCAACCTGATACTTTGCATTGGCTCGATCGCTTTGACGCATAATTGTATAATTGTTAACCCAACCAGCGCTCTACCAACTTCGCTAGTAACTGAATCAACAAGTTTCTTTAAAGTATCTATGTGATTTTGGTTGAGTTGTAAAAAGTCTATTTCGGCTGCATTATCGCGACAATGAATGATTTGTCTCTCCAAATAATTATTAGAGAGTTCGCTAGCAATTTTTTGATATCTTAGCTTGGCTGCTTGACTCATGGCACCCTCTAAGAATACTTGCGTACTGCCATCAGCTAGCACAAGCTCACTTTTATCAGTATATACTCGTAGATGTAATTCACTCATGGCGATCGCCTAAATTTTTTCGCAGTTGTACGCTTCTCGGTGTTAGCGTTGGAAAGGCATAAGGAATTAAATACTGTCCTTTCTTGATTTGAGGGTTCGTGTTGTGATTTCTGACTTCGTAACCCATACTGCGTAAAGATTGAAGATAAGAAAATATGTTTTCTGCTTCTACTTGCCACAGAAATGCAAAATCTTCAATTGTTAGTTGATTTGCAACACCTATTCCTCTGACAACACATTGAATGATATGCCAGAAAATATCAACTTTTAATTCCGAATTAAAAGTCATTAATGCAGTCATCCGAGGCTTGTATTGGTAATAGCCAGACAGCTGAACCAAATCAGCCATACCAGTAATTTCGATGAGTTTTTCTTCAAAAGCTTTCCAAAGTGCTATAAATAAATTCTGGTCTAAATCATTAGCACATAATCTAACTTTTTTAGTATCAAGCACCCAATTTTCATTACTCAGACAGGGAGATATATCAATAATAAATTGATTATAATCTTTCAAATAATCGCCACTATATCCTGTAATTCCCCAGCAGGAATCGTTTAGTTCGTATTGGATATTTATTTTTATACTGCCTGGAATTTGCTGTTCACTCCAAGCAAAATCAGAGGACAAAAAACGTATAGCTTGCCTATCATTAATACCATTAACTGATGATATTGATGTTGTCTTTTGATTGGTTTTAAGCAAAGCAATTGCTTCCCTAGCCTTTTGAGCATATCTCTCTGTTAGCTGTCTTTTGCGCTGTCTAAATCCCAGTTGCTTATTTGCTTGTAAATAGTGCATGGGAAATGGTAGCGATACACCCATGACTTGCTCCAAAATACTCAAAGCTAAAATTCTACCCAGTTGCGGCGGTACTGAATTTCCTATCTGTTCTATACAAACTTGTTGATTTCCCACAAGTTCGTAAGCATCAGGAATTGTTTGCAGTCGCTTCAACTCAGCAATTGTAAATTTGCGATTTTCCCAACTAAATGGACCAGTGTATTGCCCTCCTTGTGCTTTAATAGTCCGCACTGGCATTTCAGGATCTGCTTTATAGAGAAAGTCAGAAAACTTGGAACGCCAGCTAAATACTGGGTTAGGATGTCCCATTTCCTCGGTGTAAAAGCTGTAATTTAGTCCTGGCGGTATATCTTTAAGAAGATGACCGTACCGACCTTTAATTCCTCCTTCCGGATTCGATATATCAACTCCTGCAACTGCTTCTTTTGCTGAGTAAAAAGGTTCTTCCCCAGGAGAATCGAGACCATGAGTAGGACAAGGGAAAAGATAATTACCTTCTTTCAATCCAACAATAAACAACCGTTCTCGATGTTGCGGTACACCATAATCAGCGGCATCAAGAACGCGATAATAAATCTTATAGCCTGCTTGCTTAAAAGCATTTTGGATTTCTTGCCAATCTTTACCTTTTTGCGCCCCAGTTATTCCATATACATTCTCAAAGAGGAACCCTTTTGGCTGTAATATTTTAATTAAACGGACATACTCCTGAAAGAGAATACCGCGAGAATCGCTAGTTCCTGCAACTCCAGATGCTCTGCGACCGGCTGCTGAGAAACTTTGACAAGGTGGTCCCCCAATAATAAAATCTACTTTGAAATCAGGACTAGGAAAAAATTCTCTAATATCAATGCAGATTGCTTGAGAATTCTCCAACCATTTCCCCGACATCGAGTTTTTTTCTAACGTTTGGACATACTTAGCTTCCAGTTCAACCATCTGAACAATGTCAAAGCCAGCGTCATGAAATGCAATATCCAGTCCGCCACCACCAGAAAATAAACTAAGAGTTTTAATCGGAGTATAGCCTTGTTGCTTGAGCCAATGGTAAAGAGATAAGCCAAAGCGATCGCACCAAACCAAATCACGACTTATACCCAGCGATTCTAATATCTTTTGGAACCATGTAACTTTGTCAGGGTAAATGCTAGGAAAATCCAAAGGTAGAGATAATTGTTGCATAAATGCTTTTTAACTTCATTTATTGAAGCATAAACTGTTTCGCTGTGTTATGTCCTCACCATTTTCTCCTCTTCCCTCCTCCTCTGCGTCCTCTGCGCCTCTGCGGTTCATTAAATACTCTTTCACACTCCCCGCCAAATAAAACGCAAATAAAGGCGCAACCGCATTCCCCACCTGATTAAAACAACTAGTTTCTCCTCCCACAAACTCAAACCAATCGGGAAAACTTTGCAACCTCGCAGCCTCTCTTAAAAATAAACGCCGCCGCCTACCATCAGCAAGTTTAATTCTATGCATATCACCAGTTGCACCCGCCAAATTTCTACAAGTTAAAGTCCTCGCAGGCTTATCTAAATGCAAGTCACGGGGATGTTTGCAAAAAGATGCTTTTTCATACTTAGCGACATATTCATCCATGCTAGGTGTGAGAAATTTTGACTCTGGAGGCGCTAAAAAAGCAAGTTCGCCTAAAGCCTCACCAGCAGTGATTTTTCTTTCTACTAACTTAGGAAATTTAAACTTTCCTTTGTGTCCCACAACTATCAAACGTTCGCGATTTTGAGGAACACCAAAGTCAACAGCATTTAATAAATTCCATTCAACTATATAACCTAAACCCTCAAGCGCTTGCACAATTTCATCAAAATACCACTTATTTTTATAAAGCAATCCCCGAACATTTTCAAAAAGCCATATTTCCGGACAAAGCCTTTTAACTGCACTAACAAAAATTGGAAATCCATCCCGCGAGTCTTGTAAACCTTTTTGGTTTCCTCCTACACTAAAAGGTTGACAAGGTGGTCCACCAATTAAAACTGTAGCTGGTGGTAATTCTGTTTCAGGTGTGAGAACCACTTGAGTACAATTTCCCTTTAAGTTTTTTGTATAAGTTGCACAGGAATCTGCATCCATTTCAAAGCCGTGAGTTGCAAATCCCTGTGCTTCAAAGCCAAGAGATAAACCACCGCAACCAGCAAATAAATCCACCACCAACGGGCTGCGGGAAAATACAGGTCTAAGTACATGATTAATCTTCTCAACGTAGCTCATTCTGCGTCAAATAATTTTAGATTTTGGACTTTTGATTCCGGATTGAACAATTTTAAACCCAATCCCAAATCTCAAATCCAAAATCCAAAATTCTTATTTTCACCTTTCCACGACTTCACGCACTAATTGTGCCAATTTATCTGCACTATCAGGAACAGCGATCGCTTTTGCATTCTCTGCCATTTTTGCCAATTCTTCTGGCGTCTGCAATAACCGCAAAACCTCATTTTGCAAAGCCTCAGCCGTCAACTGGGACTGTTTAAACGCCAACGCCGCACCCACTGAAGTAAACACTTCTGCATTGTAGGTTTGATGGTCTTCGGCTGCAAATGGATAAGGAATTAAAATGGCTGGTGTTCCACATACCGCCATCTCCGTTAAACTACCGGCACCAGAACGACTAATGGCTAAATTTGCCCGCCGTAATAATGCTGCCATATTATTGTAAAATGGTGATTCTATATACTGCTGATGTTTCAAACTGCCAACTTCTGGGTCATTGTCGCCTGTTAAATGCACTACATAGGCACCAGCATCAAACCAAGCTTTTGCAGACTGACGGACTAATTTATTTACCGCAACTGCTCCTTGGCTACCACCAAAGACAACAATTAAAGGAACATTCTCAGGAATAGATAAATTCAACGATGTGACAATTTTTTCATCAAGGAATTGCGAACGCACGGGAGTACTAGTATAAATTGTTTGAGCGCGGGGTAAATACTTTGCCGCAACATCAAATCCGACTGCTACTGCATTACACCAAGGACCAAAAAACCGTGTTACCTTACCTGGTAAAGCATTTGCTTCGTGGAGAATTACAGGTAACCCCAAAGAACGCGCTGCAATTACAGATGGTCCGGCGATATAACCACCCGTGGTAAACACTCCCTGAAAATTCCCTTGTTGGAGGATTTTCCTCACCTGGAGAATCGCACCTATGAGTTTACCTAATATCCGTAAAGATGAGAGTCCAAACCCTTGTTGAAAGCCTTCAACTGCAATAGTATTCAAGGGATACTGTTGGGGGACAAGCTGAGTTTCCAGCCGATTTGGGACACCCAGCCATTCGATTTGATAATCTGGCAGTTTTTCAGCCAGTGCGATCGCGGGAAATAAATGTCCACCAGTCCCACTTGCAGCTATTAATAATCGTATCGGTGCGTTTGCCATCAACTCTCTACCGTTCAGCGTTTAGGTTACTAAGATAAAACAATTCCCTCGTCTTCTAACGTTAAATATCCAACGTATCAGCAAGATATCAGCAATGAGTAACATTATCAGCTTACTATTTAAACGCCAAGCCAGGTTTCCCGCCACTCGCTGGGTATTTTTTTTCTTTCTCACTCTCGGCTTAATGACTGGTTGGAAATGTGCCCAAGCGAGTACAGCACGGCAATTGCTTCAACCCGGGAACCATGCACGGCAGTTTTTCCTGGGGGAAACCTCCAAGACCGGACTGCCTGACCAACGCATTGCCTCGCAAACTGCACCCGCCGAATTGAAAAATCTGCTGACGCAAATTGACACTGCAGCCAGCCGAGGAGATGTCAAAACGGTAATGCAGTTCTACAGCCCTAATTTTACTCATGGTGATGGCTTAAACCGCCAGAGTATGGAAAAAGCCCTAACCGCACTTTGGAAGCGTTATCCACAATTAAGATACACCACACAACTGGAATCTTGGAAATCTGAGGGCAATGTCATTGTTGCTAATACGGTGACTACTATAATCGGTTTGCCTTCTTCTAACAGTAACAATTTAGCTCTGAAAGCTACGATTAAATCGCGCCAACGAGTTGCAGGTAAAACAATTCTCCACCAAGACATTTTGTCGGAACGCACTCAACTGACTTCTGGTGCTAAACCACCCCAAATTGATATTAAGTTACCACAACAGATAAAAGTCGGTCAGCAGTATAATTTTGATGCGATTGTAAACGAACCGTTGGGTGAAGATTTTCTTTTAGGAACGGCGATGGAAGAACCCGTTCAAGCAGACAAATATCTTAACCCCACACCCGTGGATTTGGAGTTACTTTCATCTGGCGGATTGTTTAAAGTTGGACGCGCACCTTCTACCCCCGGTAGTCAATGGCTGTCTGCAGTCATTATGCGGGGAGATGGCATGACGATGGTAACTCAGCGGGTGCAAGTCGTTAAATAAGGAGTCTTGAGTTAGGAGTTAGGAGTCTTGAGTTAGGAGTTAGGAGTCTTGAGTTAGGAGTTAGGGGTCTTGAGTTAGGAGTCTTGAGTTAGGAGGCGCGAAGTTTTGAGTTTTGAGTTAGAAACTACTAATGTTAAGTTATGAATTATGAACTTTTTTCTCATTCATAATTCATAACTCATAACTCATAACTCCTAACTACTCTGATGCTTTCTCTTCAAAATCAAATTGTTCTGATTACTGGTGCAAGCAGTGGAATTGGCGCAGCTTGTGCTAAAATATTCGCGTTTTCGGGTGCAAAGTTGATTTTAGCAGCGCGACGGCTAGAACGTTTGCAACAATTAGCTTCGGAACTCAATAAAGAATTTACCGTTGATATTCACTTGTTGCAGTTAGATGTACGCGATCGCTCTTCTGTAGAATCTGCTATCTCTAATTTACCCCCCGCTTGGTCTGATATCAACATCCTGATTAATAACGCCGGTCTAAGTCGCGGTTTAGACAAACTCCACGAAGGCGATTTTCAAGATTGGGAAGAAATGATTGATACCAATATCAAAGGTTTACTTTACCTCACCCGTTATGTAGTACCGGGAATGGTAAAACGCTCAAGCGGTCATGTGGTAAATATTGGTTCTATCGCCGGACATCAAACTTATCCCGGTGGTAATGTCTATTGTGGCACTAAAGCCGCCGTGAGAGCGATTTCTGAAGGTTTGAAACTAGATTTGTTAGGAACTCCCATCCGCGTGACTTCCGTTGACCCTGGGATGGTAGAAACCGAATTTAGCCAAGTGCGTTTTCATGGAGACAGCGATCGCGCTAACAAAGTTTATCAGGGAGTAACCCCCCTCACCCCAGAAGATGTCGCTGATGTTATATTTTTCTGCGTCACGCGACCCGCTCATGTAAATATTAACGAAGTTGTACTCATGCCAGTTGACCAAGCCAGCACTACTTTGGTTAACCGTCGCACTTGAGGGGAGAGGGGGGAGACGGCTGTGGGGTGTGGGACGACGGGTGTCCAGACAAGGAGACAAGGAGGACGGGTGTGGGGTGTGGGGGGAGACAAGGAAGACAAGCCAGAAGACGATTCAAATGAGTTTGCGCTACTCGAAAGTAACTTTTCGATGTGCTGATGAAGTTGTACAATAAGTATTCAAGCGGAGGAATAAAGTTTGAAACTGATATTAGTAGCGCCCGATTCCTTATTAGCATCAGCATTTCAAGAACATTTCAATTATTTACCTAACGTAGAAATAATTAATAACTACTTTGAGTGGTTGCCAGAGTTTGATTGTTTAGCTTCTTCGCCGTAAGCCCCGCACTATAACGGTACTCCGTTTAGTGCCGGGATATAAGGCGGGTAAAAAGATTGCGTCCCCCGACCAATGTCAACTGTCAGTTAACGAGGAAGTGGGGATAGCAATCTTTTTACTTATCTCTATGTTGAAAACCAACAACCGAAGTTCAATCCGGTTTGTTTTGAGACTCCACATATTTCTTTAACGTTTCAACAGTTACACCACCACAAGAGGCAATAAAGTACGACCCGTTCCAGAGCACGTCTTTGTGGTAGAACCGATTAACTCTGTCAGGAAATTCTTTGCGCAGATAGCGGCTGGTTACAGTCTTAAGATTGTTGATCAACTTGGATAATTCAGTTTGAGGAGTATAACGGAACAGCAGATGTACGTGGTCTTCCTCTGCGTTAAAATCAATCACTTCGCAATCCCATTTTGACAGCAATTCGTTCAAGATTTCTTTTAACCTATCAATCATTTGACCTGTAAAAACAGGTTTTCGGTATTTTGTCGTTAACACTAAATGAGCTTTGAGGTCTGAAACTCCTCTAGCACGAGATATAAAAGTGTCTGGCATGCTTGACGCTAAGTACTATTAGTCGTTAAAATAGATGGTAACACTAAAACATATTAAGGAGGTGAATCCCAGGTGTTGCTTAACTATCAATATCGCGCTTACCCCGACACTAATCAAAAAAAACAGCTAAATAGCTGGCTGCGTACTGTGCAATATTGGTATAATAAACAACTTGGAGATAGATTTGATTGGTGGCAAAACAATCGTTGTGACGTTAATTCGTGTCCACTGACCTGTTCGCTACCAGAGTTACGAAATAATCCAGATTTTTACTTGCAGAAGAAACAATTACCAGTTTTGAAAGAAGACTTAGTTATTGTTCAACATTCTGGTGAGTTATTGGATTTTACATCTGTACCGTCTCAAACACTGCAAGATGTATCAAAGCGCGTCGACTTAGCATTTAAGCGCTTTCTTCAGGGAGACGGTAACGGAAAACGTAGTGGCAAGCCACGCTTTAAGACAAGCGCACGTTACCGCACTTTGAGGATTGAAGGGCAAGCCATAACTATTGAAAGAACGGAAAAAAATTGGTTATTCTTGTCAGTCTCAAAACTGAAAGGTTGGTTGAAGGTACGTTTACATCGTCCTTTGCCTGAAGGCTTTGTCCTTAAGAATATATTGCTTACCAAGAAGTCTGATGGTTGGTATGCAAGTATTTGCTTGGAAGACCCAACTGTCCCAGTCTTTAACTCAGATGAAGTCATCCCCACTTGGGAAAACACTTTGGGAATGGATGCGGTACTGCATGAGCAAGATTACTTGGCAACGAGTGATGGAGTTAAGCTACCTGCTCTAAAATCGTTCAGGAAGTCTGAGAAGCGTTTGGCAGAGGTTCAGCGTCGTAAGGAGAAAAAGCGCAAAGGCAGCAACCCTCGTCGTAAACTTGCCAAGCGCCAGGGACGAGAACATCAACGTATTGCTAGAGCTAGGATTGATCATGCGTTCAAAACTGCTCATGCGTTGGTACGAACGGGGAAGAAGGTTTTTGTCCACGAGGACTTAAACCTAAAAGCGTTATCAAAGCGCAATAAAGCAAAACAAGATGAAGACGGTAAATTTTTACCAAATGGGCAGTCAGCTAAATCGGGTTTAAACAAATCCTGGAATGACGCTGCTTTTGGACAGTTTTTTATCAGCCTGGAGCACATAGCCGGGAAAGCTGGGGCTAGGGTAATCGCAGTTAATCCTGCATACACATCTCAACTACTAGCGTATCGTGACGAGATAGTCTTTACCGACTGCGATATGCGCTCTTACTGGGATGTTGAACACTCGCTTAACGTTGACCGCGATATTAACGCCGCAATCAACATCAAGCGCGTTGGGCTGGGACTTTTCCCAACGTTAAAACGCCGTAAGGGGAATCTAGTAGTGGGTGATTCTACTACCAATAGTACCCTCAAGGAAGTTCTGGCAGTGTTGAAAAACGCGCCGGAAGCCTACACCTTGTCTGTACTCAGACAGGTGTAGGTAGTTCACTTAGCCCTGCTAACTCTTTCGGCATGATGGACGGTGGGATGGATGCTGCCATTATCAATTTTTTTGGTAGTTCCTTGATGGAAAGAGTCCAACAACGCATACTTGCAGATTATTTAGGTGAACAGCCAGTAGGAACATCAATGATTGTGGAAACTGGTCATTTTAAGCACCCGTTTCTAGCTCATACACCTACAATGCGAGTTCCCATGTCTATTATTGGGACGGACATTCCTTATGTCGCCATGTGGGCTATGCTTTTGGCTGTTCGGTGCCATAACTCAGATCTTGCACCTGCCGAATAAACCCGTAAAAAACAAATAAAGAGTATAAAAATGTGACACTAGAATCAGCAGAAAGCTTCTATGTATTAAAGTAATTTAAATTACCAATAAACTTAAAAAATTACGAAATTTCCTCAGAAAGCTGATGGCACGTTTTGTTAGGGCATGATATTCCTTATAGCAAGTCGTAGGCGTATGCGATCATGCTTTAATGGCACTGAGCAGAAATGTTTGTAAAATCATGCAAGATAGTCTGAAAACTACTGCTACATCTAACTTTTAGCAATTCTTGAAAAAAATTGTGATACACAATAATCTGTGAATGTACGGTTGACAAAAGATGGAATTAAGTATTCCGCTTCAATTTCGTATAATGCCAACTTTTGACCTCTTCACCACGAGAGATTAATACTTGGAGGCTTTGATTCCACGAATTGGCTCTTGTGTGTAGTGCTGCACAAGGGAGTTGCCATGACCTCTACTCGCTTGAGGAGACTACCTGTTTCAGCATGTGGTCTGGGGTTCTGGATGTGTCATGCACTCGCCTCTTCATATAGTTTGCTTAAAAATTCCTTGAAGCTTGCTGCGATGTATAAAACCCATTCGGCTTCACCTACAGCTTCGTGATCTACAAATACAATTGATGGGGCACCAGGAGTTTCGCGAAAATCAAAGGCAATCATATTACCGCCTGGATCTTCACTGAACGGTATCACTTGAGGCGGTAAGAGATGCCTTCTATTTCTGTAATTTTCTAAAATGTTATACGAATAAAAACCTGAATCGCTCTTGTCTTCTATAAAATGTAGTAAAACACCCATTACTAAAACAGTTTTGTGGTTGTTTTGTATTAAATCAAACAAAGCTTGTTTTGGGATTTTCCCTTGGTGTTGCATTACTACAGATATATAATCGTCTGGAAAGCTAATTCCCAAAACGCTTTCAGCGTGTTTGATACCACTTAAGGTTGCAGGACGGCTTTGCTCCCACAAATATGATTTCCACTGAATAGGCTTATCATCCAAAAACTTCATGTCACACATTCTTTACGTTAAGCAAAATCGATGTTTACCTTTCCTACAATCTATTTTTCAGCTATATATGCTAAATCGATATTCTCACTGCGTACCCCATATACTTTTCCCACCTTTATGAAGAAATGCTGCATGAATATCACGATCTAATAATTGCATCTTTCCAACTTCTTTATGATGGTGCCAAGTAAGCCCTGGTGGAGAAATTCCTAATTTAGGTAAACCTGCTTCTATATTTGCCGCCTTAAAATGTTGATAGTTTTGTCCCTTGGGTTGTTTTAGCGGTATTGTTTGATTTGTATTCTTTACAAAACCATTATCATTAATATTTACATCCTTTAATATATTAACCTTTGTAGCTGGTCGATTAGGTAGATCTTTTGGATCTTGAAAATCTAAACAACCTTCTTGATCATTATAAAATCGATACCACTGATTATTTACAGTGTGATCTACGTACTCATTTTTGGGAATACTTGGTGACCATTCTTGTGCCTCGTAATCTGGATCTTCAAGTTCTTGCATTTTTAGCAATGGGTTTAGAAAGTTCATTGCTTCATCAATCTTGTCAATATCAACTTGACTGTTTGCGAATTCATCTGACAGTGCCTCCAGTGCTTGCTTGTTTGCTGTCGCTATTAAAGGTGCTAGGTTTGTCCCATTACTAAGTACTGTTGTTCTTTGTATTAATGTTGTTGGTATTGCTGTTTTTTCTCCTACTTTTTTCTTATTTTCTCTAATTAGTTTTGTATTAATAGCTGTCGTATTCTGTTGCACCACATGAGTCAACTCATGCGCCAACAACTCCTGTCCCCTTCGATTCAAGGGCTGATACTCTCCCTGCCGAAAGAACACATCCTGCCCCGTGGTAAACGCCTTAGCCTGTATCGATTGATTCAACTGGTCAGCCTGAGTATCCGTATGAACCTTCACCCCACTGAAATCAAACCCAAATGCGTGTTCCATCGGTTTACGAATATTGTCAGCAAGTGGTTGTCCACCGCTCCGTGCCTGCTGGATGGAACTTTCCAATTCTGCTGAAGCAACCATACTACCATCACCAGCTTGCTTCTTTTGAAGTTCCTCTTCTTCTGGTATTACCTCACGCTGAATACCGCTAATCTCAGGCTTCTTCATTAACTCCTCTTCTTCAGACATTTCCTCTCGCTGAAGATTTTGATTTGATTGCTGGGTCGCTGGTGAATTAATTTGGTTAACAACTTGTGCTGCAACTCTATCTGCTTCTTGCTCGTACTTATCTCCAGCCGCACCAATTGTAAGTTTGGCTTGAATCGCTTTTTTTGATTTTGCTTCGGCTTGTTCACGAGTTATGGGAATATCGGCAAAGTCGTAATTGATTCGACGAACTGGTGCCAAATACCGTTGCCAGAACTCCGCTTTTTTAGCCTGTAATAAATTCAATCGCTCTTGCCCTTGGGGCGTTATGGTTCCATACTTCGCCTGTATTTCTAGCGATGTGGCTTCAAATTGGTCTTGTTGATATTGCTGATTTTCAATTTCTTCCTGAGTGGGTACTGCATTGGAATCCTATTCATATTGAGTTATGGCAGTCCTTCTAAGAAAAGAGTTCCGCACTGATTTTCCATAATTACTGCTATTTTTACTAGTGGGTACTTGCTCGCGCATAAATCACCTATGAATATAGTTATCAAACAAATATCATTATGCTGACCATATTGACAATTAAGTATTTTTAGATTTATTAAAATGCTAAACAAAAATAGATATACGTGTATAAGGAATATATAGTACAGCTTGGCGGAAATAAACCCACCATTACGAACCTTGAAAAAAATCATTAACTTGCAGTCATTGAAAATGGTAGGCGTATTTTCGTCTTGCTTGATTTTACAAACATCTTGGCTCAATGCCTTAATGAGAGTGACTCGATTTGTGGAAATGTTCAAAGTATGAGAGAAAGGGCGTGAAATACATTTATAGATAAGCAAGAAAAATGGTTTCAATTCTTGCCCACGCCCAAAGTCTAGTTTACACTTTGCTATCATTGATGCCTTCTATTTACCAACAAGAAAATCTTGAAGCAATGTTGGGAATGTTCTTGGAAGCGCAGGGTTATCCTCTACCTCAACACAATAAAAGTAAGTCACCTAGTGCCTTAAGCAGATTTCTCAATATCTACGCTTGGTCAACCAGAGGTGTAATTCGCACAACTCGTAACCGTATTATTAAGGAGATTGTGTCTGAGCGTTCGTTGGGACGCCAACCATTTCTACAGGTTATTGTTGACCTGACAACTTTGGAGAAAGCCGGAAAATTTAAGGCACTGGAAAACTTAATCAGTGTATACCACGGAAAACGAGGTTTGCATTTGATTGTCGTGTATTTGGTTGTTGGTCGGTGGCGAGTACCTTGGAATTTCCGGGTTTGGAGAGGAAAAGGTGCTACCTCTCCGGCAAGGCTAGGATTAAAAATGGTTAAATCTTTACCAAAAAAATTAACCTTGCACTTCAAGTCGGTGATAGTTCTAGTAGATACAGGCTTTGGTAGTACTCAATTTATACACGGAGTTAGAGAGAAAAAATATCACATAATTGCTGGCGTAGCTTGTACGCGCAAGTTAATTGATGGGCGCTGCGTTGCTCAATTACACAAACGGGGACAGCAACTTTACCTTCAGGGTTTGAAATTTCCTGTTTATATATCCTGGTATTATTTTAAGCGTCATGACGGTAAGTATGAGAAACGATTTGTTATTTCGACCAAAGCTCTCAAAGCAAGTACCATTTCTTGGTGGGGCACTCCGTTGATGGCAGATCGAGGGCTGGTTTAAGACTGCCAAGTACCGTTTTGGCTTACACCGTTTTGGACAAGGGACGCTTTTAGGCGTTTATCGTTGGATGATACTGTCTTTTATTTCCTATATTTTGGCTCACTGGGCTTATTTATCAACAGCGGGCGTCTCCAACGAGCGACCTGATTGGGGAGAAGCAGCAGAAATTGCGTTCCAAACTATATTTCCCCATTTGGTAGTGTTACTTCTTTTACAATACATTGAACGCCTCAGAGAACTAACACTTAGTCAAGGAATTAACATTGAAATTTCCAGGTGCAAGATATGAGATAACCAACACACTCACTACAAGATTAATAGTATTGCTTGTCCTGGTTTAGGTACGGGAATTGGTAGAGTACCATATAGCGAGGCTGCCAGACAGATGGCATTAGCCTATGACCATTTTCTTTACCCACCCAAGCATCTTAACTGCTTTGTTGCAGCTTCAAGACAACTTTTGAAGGAGGAGGGAAGATGTTAACCAGAAAAGCCAAACCAGCCATACCAGTGACGAACCGCCAACCAAATAACTGAAAGCAAGCCGGCGAGGCTGAGGGTAAGACCGCTATACGGTACTAATAAGCCAAAGACGGGTAGCACTGCACCGGCGATCGCGCAAATAACAGCCGCAAGGGAAGCCCTTTTATTTGAACCCAATCCCCATGACAATCCGATTAAAACGAAGGAAATCAAAGTCCAAGCAAATTGGGCATTTATGAAACGGCTAAGATAAGTCAAAGTCAGCAGACAAGCAAAGAAAACACCACCAGCGATCGCTATATTTTTCAAACTTACGGGCAATGATAAATATAGTAACAATATCCACCACAAAAATAATATCGGTGCTAATAACAAAAGACGGGGAAAAACGCCAGTGTTACGAATGGGGTTTGTATTGGTAAATACTCCAAAGGGATTTTTTACGGAAACATTATCGTCAAATATCCAAGTAAATCGCATGCTGCGTCCGCTACCCGCAATTTCACTAGGTACAATCCCACTGGCAAAATCAGCATTAGCAAAGTTCGCAGTCGCCACCAAGCGGAAGTTTTTCAGTAACTGTCCCTCAGCACTATAAACCCAGCGCGAACCTCCTTGGGCTTTATAGGTGACTCGAAAGTTGGTTTCTTCCCCCGGTTGCAAGCGAAAGGGAAAGCCGTAATCACCTGGATTGGTTTGTTGCAATCTATTGCCGTTACGCTCTACCTTGTAGCCAGATAGCAGAGAATAACCGTTGGGTGGCGGTGCTTCAAAGAAAAAATTGCTAACATCTGTAAGCGGATTAACAACTTTGTAATCAGCGCTATAATCTACACGATAAACTGCACGACGACCTTGAACATCTGGAGTTTGGTCGAGGGTTACCTGAATTTGCGAACCAGCTAGCGTCAGGAAACGATTGACCTCTCGCGTATCATTTACCTTGACTATTTTGCCATTAACTTGGTTGGTATAACTATATGGCTCTTGAATAACGTAGCGAATTTGCGGCACAATTTGTTCTAACCTGTCACCGGAGACACTCTCTGCTACTTGTGCCACTTTTGCCTGTTCCCAATGGTGGTAGCGATTGCTTAAAGTTGAACATAGAAAAAATCCTGTCACTAACAAAATTAATACTAGTGTTAAATGTTGCAAACCTCGCAAAAGTTGGGAATAACGAATTGCCCATTCGCCGATGAGAATTTCTTGTTCCGATTGATTGCGACGGAGGGCAAAACTTAAAAGCGCGATCGCAACTCCCAAAGCCACAACTAACAATACTAATAACAGCGAACCTTTGAGTACCTGACTTCCAAATTGAATTAATTCATTTGGATGCGTCAGATCGGGTAATCCTGGAATACCTTGAGCTGATTGAGACATTGGCAAGTATTTGCAGAGTGTGTAAATTCAGACCGATGAAATACCTTAAAAGTTTCTTTGACTAAAGAAGGATGAAGTATGAAGGATGAAGGATGAAATAAGCTCAAAGTCCTTTAATTTTCATGCCTGAATTAAATAAAATTCTTGTGGGGTGGGGTCGTATTGCCCGCCCTAACAGGGCAAATTAAATTCGCGACAGCTTACTTTATTATTCGTAACAAATACAAGCGATCGCTAACTTACATGCATAAAAAATAAAGCTCTATCACCCGCAAACGAGCAAGCAGATTCCATCCTTGGAACCCTTACTTCATCCTTCATCCTTCATACTTCATCCTTTCTACAAGTTCGTGAAAATAGACTGGAATTCTTGTCTAATAAGCATTGCTTAACAAAAAGGTAATGTGAAAACCTTCCGGAATTATGCAGCGCCAGCATGAAAGGTAAAATTTATGTAAGCTAAGGATTGTGGATTTATTAATTTGTAACTTTTAATGTAGAGTGTGAAGCGCGATGTCTCTTGACAAGCCGTTAAGCGTCTAAGCGTAATGCACTGTTTCCAAGATTATTAGTGCGTTACGCTTGCTGCAGGGCAACCTACAAAACTAAAGTTTGGCATTTTATTTCAGCCACGATTTTAAGGTTATCCATACTGAAAAAAACTTCAAATTTGAGGGTAAGTGTTAGGCTATCCATTTATATACTATGCCTGAAAAAAAGTACAAAAAGTGAAAAAAAGTGAAAAAAAGTGAAAAAAGTGAAAAAAAATTATATTTAACGGCGGTGAAATTGCGACCAAAAGAAAATTCAGAGCAATTATGGATTGTACGTTTATTTGCTGCTGTACTGCTTTTCGGTCAAGTATGGTTGCATTTACTTCAAGGAAAAACCTGCTACCGCAAAATTCTGGCACATATGGTGACAGCCGGACCCGCTTCTATCTCTCCAGTGCTGTTGGTAAATTTGTTTGCAGGGATGATTTTTACCATTCAAACAGCGAGAGAATTAGTGCGATTTGGTGCTGTAGAAGCGGTGGGAGGAGCTTTTGCTTTAGCTTTTTGTCGGGAATTGGCTCCAATTTTGACCGCTAGTATTATGGCGGGACAAGTAGGTTCTGCTTTTGCTGCGGAAATAGGTGCAATGCGAGTTACAGAGCAAATTGATGCACTTTATATGCTCAAAACCGATCCAATTGATTATTTAGTACTTCCTAGAGTAATTGCTTGTTGTTTGATGGTGCCGGTACTGACAATTTTTGCTTTAGTTACGGGCATTGCTGGCGGAATTTTTGCTGGAGTGCAGTTTTATCAAATTGAGCCAGAAAGTTTTTTAGAATCAGTCAGAACTTTTTTAGTGCCATCAGATTTATTTATTATTTTGCTGAAAGGGTTTATTTTTGGAGTTTTGGTTGCTGTTATTGGTTGTAGTTGGGGACTAACTACTAAAGGAGGAGCGAAGCAAGTAGGAGAATCAGCAACTACTGCAGTTGTAACAAGTTGGGTAACAATTTTTATTATGGACTTTTTTATCTCTTTATTATTGTTTGAAAAGCCGTTATTTTGAAAGATTTGAATAAGGCATTGGGAATTGGGGAGCCAGTGCTGCGGGAGGGTAACCCTCGCGCAGGCATCTGGCGTCATGGGGCATTGGGCGGGTCTGGGGCATGGGGTATGGGGTATGGGAAAGGGATTTGGTTTTATTCCCAAATTCTCAATGTCTAATTTCCATTGCCCCAGACCCGCCCATTGCCCCAGACCCGCCCATTGCCCAATTTTTAATCTAAAATCCTTTCATCCAAAATCTCAAATCCTGTTAGGGTATTAGCTATTTATTCCAATTTTGTTTTCAAGACTTCAGATACACCTTGCGATAACAACATCTCGCGCATCAGCTCTAAATTGCTTGGCTTTGATGGTTCAGTCAAAGACCGTGTTTGTAACTCAGTTGCAAGAGGTTTTTCACTACTTATAACGGCTGCTAATTGCTTGTAAAGTTCCGGATTTGTTGCAAAGTAAAAAGCTAGTTCTTGTCCCACTTCTTGCAATCGTTTTGGTAATTCAGTTTCTGTTATTTGCAACAGTTCAGCCAAACATGTTCGCAGCCTAGGGTTATCTCGAACCACTGTGAGAAATTCACCAGCTTCAAGTTGACTGTTTGATAGTTGCGACTCGAAGAGATGGGCGAAAGTATCGAGTCTCCTGGTGTCTATAGAAGGGTGTTGTTCTACAGTAAATGCTGGTGCGATCGCTCTTGTTGTAACATTATCGGGTAGTGGTGCAGCAAGTACTTTTTCTGCATTCACAAGACCTTCACCGAATTCATTCGGCTTCCATGTTGGAAATTTTTCACAACTATCTCGCAGAATCTGATGAAAAATCGCAGGAATATTTTCGACTCCATAGCGTTCGATGAGTTGCGATCGTCCGTGATATGACAGCCATAAAGCCGCTATACCCGCAACTTGGGGTGTACATAATGAAGTGCCGGTACCTGGTTCAACGTCATATTTAATCTCACCATTATTCTTCTCGGTTTTGGCACACCAAACTGAGTCACACGGGGCTGTAACATCTACTCGACTTCCCCGCGCTGAACCCTTCCAAATTTCACCTCGCGCATCACAGCCAGTAACAGCAATTACTTCCTTATAGGCAGCAGGCCAGACCACGTAAGGAACAAAGTTACCAGCGGCTGCCACTACGATTATACCTCGTTTTTGAGCATAATTTATCGCATTTCGCAAACGCTTGTTGCCTAAACCAGTGCCCATACTAATTGACAGTACATGAACACCATTATCCGCTGCATATTCAATCGCTTCAGCGAGATTGCGGACGCTCGTTAAAACAACCGAGTACGCGACTCGAAGGGGTATTAACTTGGCACCAGGTGCCACCCCTGTTACACCTTTTCCGCTTGGGTAATCGCCTTGTGCCCCTTTTGGGCTGATAATTAAACTGGATGTGTATGTACCGTGACTGGGAGCGGGCAAAAATACGGTTTTAGGTTTTTCGAGTTCGTCTTTTGGGTCTTTGTCGTTCTTGAGAAAATCGTAACCTTTTTCAACAAGCAAATTGGGAATAATTTCCGGATGTTCCGTGTAGCCTGTATCTGGAAGCCCAATAATAATTCCATGCCCTGGTGGTCGATTGGGGTCGGGAAAAAAGCGCGACCATGCCTCAAAGACTCGAAGCTGCTTGAGATTCCACTCTGGATCGCCGCTGACATCATCTATGTTGCGTTCAATACCAGCCTCTGGTGTTGACTCTTGATTCCAGTCCCAACGGTCGGCTATAGGAACCGCAAACAGTGGCTGTACATCTCCTACTTCTGGTTGGGAACGCAGATAATAAGTCTTATCCCAAGCTTCTTTAACTGATAAGCCATCTTCCTGTTGGGTTACCTCAAATTCGGTGAGATTGTCACCAATGGGTTTAACGTTCCAATTTGAACCCAGTGCTTGAGTCACGATTTCGGTAGCTTTTTGGTCTAGTTCCGGCATTGCCATCTGGAGAAAAAAACCTTCAAACTTAGGACTAAATTCATTTGAAGGTGAGAAGCGATCGCGAATTTCCATAAAATTCACCTTTGCAAAAACAGCAAACAAATTCAGGATTTATGTAACTACTAGTGCTATCTGTCGCAGGTAATCTCAGCGCGATCGGTCCGGAACGCAGTAAGTCTATGAAGACGCAGTGCGCTTTTAGGCGTGATACAGAACGCACTCATTAAAAGAAAGGGGAATGGCAGGTGAGGCATTCATTTGAGCTATAAATTAAGCATTGACAGATAACGCAGGATATGCTCTGTTATTCAACAATAGAAAACACCCTCATTAACTTTTAGTATATTTTTTTATAGGGAAAAGTAAAAATTTTGAAAGAAAAATCTCTCGGTGTCAGCCCCAATCCTTAACTTCGTGTTATTTCGCTGCGTGCTTTTCGCTTTCCACTTCTGACAAAATCTAATATCGTATCCAGTTAATTACTCATGGTTAGATAGTTCATAGCTTGGAGTTCATGGTTCGCGCGTTCGCGCGTTCATGGATTTTCGGCTATGAACCATGAACCATGAACCATGAACCATGAACCATTAACCATGAACCATTAACCACTAACCACTAACCCCGGAGGGGTTCACCAGAGCCGGCACGAGGGAAAACGCCACTTGCTCCACTTGGGGAGACCCCAAGACCGCAGTGGCTCCCCTACCAAGGGCGCCCCTTCACCACTAACCATAATTCCTCAGCTCTTGCTGGCAGACACAGTTCGTTTTGTTTTCGGTTTTTTCTTTGATTTAATAGACTTGGCTGGAGGTTTTTCAGTTTTTGCCTTCGGAGGACGGCAGCGTTCACAGTATAGAGGCTGCGATGGATAACAAGTCCGTTCGACTACTTTATTGCAGTCTTTGCAGACGAAGCGATAGACTCTTTGCTTAATTACGCGAGTGTGAGCCTTGACAAAAACTTCCTTACTTTCCACCTGTTTTTTTTTCCTTTAGTACCAGTACTGCTATGGCTGATTTATCTGAGATTCTGAGGTTACTGGAAGCAGAGCGCGATCGCTATGTTTTGGAGGCAGCTGATTTGGAGCGCCGTCTATCCATTGTCCGCAACCAAATGACCACTCTAGAAGCTCTAATATCAGGTTACGCCCTGGAAGAGCAATCTGTATCACCTTACCGACGGTTGCTTGAATCATCCGGACAGGCATTCCTTGATGATACTCCTCGCGAACTAGATGGACATACTAGGTCACAACCAGTTCAAGAAGATTTCGCTTCTTCTAAAGAATCAGAAGAAGAAGAACCTGATATCTCTGACATTCCCAAACTGAATGTTCCTAGAAAACCAGGAACCTTACCACTGCTGCCAGAATTCCAAGATTACTCGATTCAAAATGCAATTCTGATTTTGATGCGTCGCAAACCGCATTTGCATTTTCATGTGGATGCGATCGTGCGTGACTTATATGGGGATAAGTTAACACCAGACCAGTTTAAAACTGCAAAAACAAATGTAAGCAAAATGCTTTCTACAGGCACTCAAATGGGTATGTGGTATCGAGTATTGCACGCTTTGGGCATGTATACTTTAAATCACGAGAAAGGAGTCACCTCCAAGCAAACTAAAACCAAATAGTTGATTTGGATGGAGGCTTTGAGTAGTTCATCCTTTTAACAGTTACCAGTTTCATTGCTTGGACGAAACACGCGTAATCCCCATCATACGCCCTTGCTGACTGTTGAGTGTTGAGTGTTGAGTGTTGAGTGTTGAGTGTTGAGTGTTGAGTGTTGAGTGTTGAGTGTTGACTGATTTAAGGATGGCTGCTTGTTGAAGTTGTCTCGACCATGTGGTTGAAACAAGTTCGTGATATCGGGACCATTGGGTATAATACCGCCTGGATTGAGCGGAAACAAGTTTCCGTAGTAGTCGCGCTTCACACTTTCTAAGTCACAGGTGTCTGCGACTCCAGGAAGTTGATAAAGGTCGCACAGGTATGGTCCGAGGTTCTGATAATCGCGAATTCTGCGGCGGTTGCATTTGAACAGTCCGTAGTAAACGATATCAAAGCGGAACAGTGTGGTAAACAGACGAACATCTGCTAGGGTTACGCTGTCTCCGCAAAGATATCGATTAGTTTCTAAGGCTGTGTCAATCTCATCTAGAACTGCGAATAGTTGATCGCAGGCTTTGTTGTAAGCCTCTTGAGTTTGAGCAAAGCCGCAGCGATAGACGCCGTTGTTGACACAGTGGTAGATTTTCTCATTCCACCAGTCAATCTTTTCTTTCAACTCCTGTGGATACAGGTCTAGTGTGGGATTCTTGGCAAACTCATTGAACTTTTCGTTCAACATGACAATAATCTCCGCACTTTCATTGTTGACGATCGCTTTTGTTTGTTTGTCCCACAGAATCGGTACTGTAGTACGTCCTTCATAGCCTGGTTTCGCTAATTCGTACAATTGTGTAAGTGTACGACAGTTTTCTTCCTCTTGGTTGAGTACCCAGCCCCCCTCCTCCGGTGAAGGAGAGACAACAGACACTGATATGGCTTCTTGGAGTCCTTTGAGTGCCCTAACTATAAGAGTTCGGTGTGCCCAAGGACAGCCAAGCCCGACATAAAGGTGATAGCGATCGCTTGCTGGTTGGAAAGGATTTCCTTCCTCGGTTCCGATGAAGTTGCGGAATTCGCTATTGGGACGAATGTACTCGCCAGATTGATTGCGGGGGGCAAGTTTTGACATCATCATGTGCCAAAGTGTTGTCCAGACAAACTTGCCGAATTTGATGATGAACTTCGGAGGAAGTGATTTACCCTTCTTTTTTGTTTTGGGAGTTCTGGAATTTACATTGCTGAAATTTTCGTCATTTGTGGAAGACAAGGTAGGTTGTGACATGATCGAGCCGTGAAAACATCTCTACTTATATCTCTATGCTGCCATTTTAATGAGAGATTCTCACTAATTGAGATATCAACAAGCTTACTTTAGGATGAATATGATACATTTTTTACTTAGAAGGGGCATCATGAGCGATCCAGATAAGAACACGATTAAGATTGAACCAGGAACTCTGCTTTTAATTGTGTCTGCGCTGATACTCTTGCCGCTTTTATTGAGTGGTTTTTTCTTCCAGTGAGTGCTGGATAACAAAAAATTAGACTTTTCTTTTCTCTAGTTTACAAAAATTATAAAAAAATCACATTGACCGTCGCTTTGCTCCAATGTAAAAGGTAAAAAAAAGAGGGTTTGAGAGCAACTTAATTTATTTATGAAATTATTTGTGAAAAAAATAAAAAGTTTTTTAAGGGGACGTGCAGCGCGATGGGTATTGGCATCCGCAACAAAATCCCCATTATTTAAAAGGTTGGTGCTGTCTATCTATTCTCTTAATATCTGTCCCAATCGTTTTAAAATCTGTAGGACGTTACCCAACTCGTGTCGTCGGGGAAATAACGAAAACGTTCGTGATGCGTCGTATTGAGGTGCATCTTGTTGGGGTAGTTTGAAAAAGACAAATTCGTCGCCGTTTGTTGCCATGCCGAATATTGGGCGATCGCTTTGTGGATTAGCCAGCATGTAAATCTTCAATCCACCCTTGGCGGTTGTGGAGACAAATGCAAGATATGAGTTCAGCTACCCACCTTGCCTATCCTACTGCGGCAAAACTTGCTTTAACGCATCGATGAGTTTATCTACACTCTCTTGACGACTATTAAAACCCATCAATCCAACGCGCCAGACTTTACCTGCTAATTCGCCCAGTCCACCGCCAATTTCAATATTATATTCAATGAGTAACTTTCGCGCGATCGCTTTTCCATCTACTCCCTCTGGTATGCACACAGTTGTCAGCGTTGGCAGGCGGAATTCTCGCTCAACATGCATTTTTAGCCCGAAATTTTCCAATTCTTGCCAAAGATACTCTACATTCTTTTGATGGCGCTGCCAGCAATTTTCCAATCCTTCTTCTGCCACCAAACGCAATGCTTCTCGCAAACCATAATATAAGTTAATCGGGGCTGTGTGATGATAAATGCGATCGCTTCCCCAATATTTAGCCAACAATGTCATATCTAAATACCAATTCTCAACCTTGGTACGGCGCTGTTGCAATTTCTCCATTGCACGGGGACTCATGGTAAAAGGTGAAGCACCAGGAGAACAACCCAAACCTTTTTGACTGCAACTATAAGCTAAGTCAACTCCCCACTCATCCAAAAATATGGGAACTCCACCCAAACTTGTCACCGTATCCACCAATAATAAACAGCCAAATTCCCGGCACAATTCACCAACACCTTCCAACGGTTGACGCGCACCTGTAGAAGTTTCCGCATGCACTAAAGCCAAAATAGCCGGACGATGAGTTTCCATCGCCGCCCGAAGTTCTTGGAGCGAAAAAACTTGTCCCCAAGGTTTGGTAATGCTTCGCACATCGGCACCATAACGACCAGCCATGTCAACTAAGCGATTGCCAAAGTATCCTGCGACACCAATCAAAACTACATCACCTGGTTCGGTGACATTGGCAATTGTCGCTTCCATTGCCGCTGTTCCCGTGCCGCTGACTGCAATAGTCAGTGGATTTTCGGTCTGCCATGTGTAGCGCAACAGCGATTGAATTTCGTCCATAAGTGCTAGAAACGCTGGGTCGAGATGCCCAAGGGGAGGCTTACTCATCGCCTCAAGGACTGCGGGATGGGCATTTGACGGTCCGGGTCCCAATAAAAGGCGGGTGGGAACTTCGAGGGGTGTGAGTTGCAAGCGTTGATTGTTGTTGATTGAGATTGTTTGCATAATTATCGTGTTTATCTTATACAAAATTAATTATGCCGTGCATGGGCACCAAAATATATGGTCTAAGGGTTAATTTTGGGGAAGGCTGTTAGTGGTTGGTGGTTGGTGGTTGGTGGTTAGTAGGCGCGTAGTTAATTGTTAATTGTTAATTGTTAATTGTTAATTGTTAATTGTTAATTGTTAATTGTTAATAATCCTCTTAACCATCAACCATGAACCATCAACCATCAACCATGAACCATCAACCATCAACCACCAACCATCAACTCCGGAGGGGTGACGCTCGTTCCTCGCTACCGCGAAGCGCTCCACCAGTCGCCTGGGTCGGGAAAACGCCACTGCGACCCTTGGCCAGACCCCAAGACCGCAGTGGCTCCCCTACCAAGGCCGCCCCTTCACTATCAACCATCAACCATGAACCATGAACTTAGGCGAGCAATTATCGAGATAAATTTGGTTCAACTACCATTGGAAAACTTTCAAAATTTCGTCGCACCCAATCTATGCCGATTTCATTATTGAGCTTGATATGTTGAGGTGTATTAGCATAAAGTTTACCCAAAATATCAGCGTCTTGCTTGGCAAAAACCTCAACAAGCCGCAGTAAATTCGGTTTGACAAGATGGGCAATGGGATTGTGAATTTTCCCAAACATGAGAACGTAAGTGCGAGTGTAATTTGGTGATTCTGGGATGAATAAATGACATCCTCTAAAAAAGCGCGATCGCACTCTCATTATGCACTATTACCAAAAAGGGAAAGTAGTTTTCTAAATGTACCTCAATTACCTGTGGCAATACTAGAAGGGCAGGATTTTTCAGGATGTCGCGGAATTTGGGTTTAGTCCTGGGCATATTGAAGTATGCATGAGAGTGAAATCCATCGTCGATAAACTGCTTAAATTGCACTTCTTCAATTTCAAATAGGGGACGATGGGTGCCATTTTGATGGTTGTAGTCATGCATATTCAACAGCATTGTGAGGAGATTCGTTTTGACGCTGAAATCTCCTACATAACCGAGTAATTCGTATTCAGCGGCAATTTCATTTAAAATCGTTGGAATCGAGATTTTGGGCTGCTGTCCTCCATAAGACCAAATAAAATCCCCTTGAATAATTAACTCCAAGGGTTGCATCAAGGATTTTGTTGGCTTGTTGGAACCTGGTAAAATTGTGCAACCAGTGCTGTCAAATTCTAAGGTATCATACGGACAAGCTACGGTACTGCTACCATCTGATTTATTTGCACACCAGCCTTCTGAAAGCATTGCACCCATGTGGGGGCAGACATTGGGCAAGCAACTAATTTTACCTTTGCTATCCTGCCAGAGTACGTAATCATTGCCGTAGAGTGAAACCTTTATTGGTTGATTTGGCTTCAGCATGGAACGATGTGCTAACAGCCACGGTGCGCCGAGGAGCATGTTCATAAATGCTTTGGAATTAACTGATTAATTATTTTGAGATACTTATTAAGTCTAGACTTGTCAAGATAATGCTGTCTCGCGCAATATGAGCGAAAACTAGCGCAATCTTCCGATAAATTTAGTGTGCCTTCTTAAATGCTTGAGGGGTAACACCGATATATTTGCGAAAAACTTTAGCAAAATGACTTTGACTTTGAAATCCTACTAATTGCGAGACTTGTATAACTGATAATTCCCGCTTTGCAAGTAAATATTTTGCTTTCTCAACTCGGCATTTAGTGATATATTGATGGGGTGCAATTCCCATTGATTGCTTAAACAAACTGGCAAAATAATGCGGACTCATTTGCGCGATCGCTGAAATTTATGCCAGCGATAAATTCTTATCTAAGTTATCGTTAATATCATCAATAATTTATTTTAATTTATGCTTTGATAATCCATTTGTGTATTATATGATAATATTTTTCCGTGTAGAATAGCGTTTCAAGAAATGCACCGCCAGCATATTTGCTGCTGACTCTGCATAGAGACGGCTATCAACTACACTAGTTTCTAGTTCTGTATGAGAGTGCTAATCCAATTTGTTTAATTAATGGGTCGTGAGTTTGTAATTGCTGTAAAATTTCAATAGCATTAGAATCAATTGATTCATAGGCAGCACGATGCAAAAATTCGGGTTCAAAAGAGAGGATAATAAATCCTAATTCCTGCTCAAATTCTAATGCGTTGGTAATTTGATGAGCGGGAAGAATTGCCACATCACTTGTTGCATAAGATTTACTTTGCCATTGTCGGTTTATTTCCAGTTTTGCCTGGAAACTTTCAGTACAAATGCCAATAATGTGCTGTGAAGCGCATGTTTCAGGGGTTTTAAAGTTCAATTGTCGATGATAGGCAAAATAAAAACCATTCTAACCTGTCACCGGGCTGGAGAGAATTACGGGTTTGGGTAGGATTTGTTTGAGGTTATCTGGTTGGGCGGCATTAATTTTAAAAGGCTGTGGACTTTGCATTACTAATGGCGTTGGAGTTTTTTTTATATTATTTAATGTTAAATGCCCTGACTCTAGGTGCGGCTAAACGAACGAAGTCCGCCTGCACGGACTAGGAAAAATTAAGTCTTAGACTTGCTTGATAGCACTTGATAAAATTCCTAAAATTTTCTTGACATCTTTAATATAATATTCACTTAAATCAATAGAAATTATCTTACCTTGCAATTTCAAAAACTGCCAAATTGTTCCAATAGTAACAGCACCATAAATAGTTTTGATTGAATTACCTTGTTGTTCATTAAACAATTGAGCGGCTATCATTTCAGCTATACATTGCGCCAATCCCGATTTTAAATTTTCATTTTTGCTTTCTACAAGAGTAATTACGGGTGCGCGAATAAAAAGCTGTTCTCTAGACAGACTGATAATAAAATCACAAAATCCATTTAGTCCCATCTGATTATCGACGTTAAAATCAATTCCAGAAAATAAACTAATTTCGTTATTAAATTTACGCCTAATCTCCAATAAAATCGGGCTGATTATCATTTCCGAACGGGCTTTTTCTGTGTTTATAGATACAGCTAAATCAATATTTTCTTTGAGGATAGTTGTTAATAAATCGCTGCACTCTTCTTCTGATATATCGGCAAAAAGCCCTGATGTTTCATTGATAGTTAATCCAAAGCTTTGAATTACTTCTTTCAATTTAAAGTCACTGTAAGCCATTTGATTCACCTCTGATAAAGGTTTAGGCGGTTGACTGTTAACCGTCAACTGTCAACTGAACTGGAGTGCTGAGTACTGCTTAAGGGCGCTAATTGTCGCCGTTTGGTCGATTTGTAGGGGTAGCTTCATCAATAATGGTAACGCTGTCACTTGGGAGACGGAGTACCTTATTGTCCTGGATGCGATCGCTTAATTGATTAAACACTCTATCGAGGCTACCTTCCAAGGCAACTCACTTCACCATATCTTTACAAATCTTTTTAAACAAAATTCCGAAATCGTGCTGTCAGGCTGCGTATCTAAGCATATTATCAAGTACATACTGTTAGTTCATTGCAAAGATTAAGAGGTTTATTATGAATAGCGAATCATTTGAGTTAACTTTAGAACAACAATTCCAAATGAGGCTGATGGAACAAGCTGCGGAAAGCATGACTCGCGAACAAATGCTGGATATGTTAAATCAAACAATGCGACTTTTGATGCTTAAGGATAACGTGATTCGTTCTCTTGTGAAGGGAAATGTTGCTTAGTGCGATCGCGCTCCTCATAAAGATGATATTCTAATGTACTGTGTTCTGACTCGGTACGGCAACTTCTTAAGAGTTGATTTCATGTTAGCTAAGTTATAAAAGCAAGTGATAAAACCACACATTTGTGTAGGGGCGTTCTCTAAAGCGCCCCTACATTTATATTTAAAATATGTACTAGGCATAAATTAACTTAAATCCAGGGAGTCAAAATGGCTGAAGTTGCAGAAAATACTTTAAAGGTTGCTCATCAAGCTTTTGAACATTTCACGCATGGCTTGGCGACGGGGGAATGGAATGCATTTCTCGATATGCTTTCAGAAGATTTTAGTTTTTGGTTTCCCGCAGGACAATACCACGGTTTAAATGTTGGTAAAGAAAAAACTAGAGAGTTTTTTCAATATGTTTCTGAAGTTTTTAGTCCTGGGCTTACTCTCACTTTAGACCGCGTTACTAGTAATGAAACTACGGTTGTTTTTGAGTTTCGCGATCAAGGTCAAATGCGGGGACAACCTTATAAAAATAGGATAGCGGTTTCTTTTGATGTGCGAGGAGACAAAATTTGTAGCTATCGCGAGTATTTTGGTAGTGATGGCAAGTCGAATTAAGAGGGGAAAGGGGGAAAGGGGAAGGGTCCAAGGGAAAGAGGAAAGAATATTTTTCTTATTGTTGCCTTTTCACATCTTGCACCAGTCGCAATAGCTTTCGTAGCTTTCGTAGGGTGTGTTAGGCACTCTACGCAAGTTTAACTTTTATCTTTTAATTTCACGTTGACATTCTTGAAGTTCTTCTAACAACTGAGAATTTGTTTTTTCCTCTTGCGCCCGCCATGCAAATTCAACTGCTGTTACTGTTAGTATGGCTAATCCAAATGCAACGGCGACAGCACCAAATAAAACCCGCCAATAAACGCGATTAAGTTTATCTTCGTTGAGTTTTCTTTGGTTTATTTCGCTTTTAAGTTCGGCAATTAACTCATTTAATCTTGCTTTTTGGGCTGAAGTTTCAGGGTTCAAACTCGAACTTTCAACTTCCAAACTCGAAATTTTATAGCGGATTTCAACTGTATGAGATACAAACTACTTTGTAGAAGCAATTCATGAATTGCTTTCACGTTCAAAGGTGTACCATTATGACTTGCAACTCGCTATAACTTTTAAGTCTCCCCATCCCCCCCTCCCTCTCTCCCCCTCCCCCCCTCCCTTAAAAAACCGGGTACAGCGATTGTAAATCTGTTGCAATGTTGAAGATAATTGAAATCAGCCCCTACAAATCTACCGGATGTTGCCCATAATAAGGCAAAGCCTCCGACCAATCGGGACGCTTACCCTGTTCCCAATCAAAATAGGCTAACTCCAATACGCTTGTCACCGTCGCAGCCAAACCAGATTTTGCTTCTATTAACTCATAGCTTGTCTGCCAATTAGCTAAAGTTTCCTGCCATTTTTCTGGAGTGAAAACTGTATCTGGTAATAAAGCTGTAAGTCCGGAATTATCGGTTACATGTTGATAAATTGCACCAAAAACTTGACTTCTTTGTGCTGGCATTTGTACCGCAATATGCTTATTTTTATCTATTACCTTTTTACCTTTCTCTGACAAAGCTACCGCCGCCAAAGTAGAAATCGCAAATACCGGAATGTCTAATTGTTGTCCTAAAGTGCGGGCGGTGACAACACCAATACGAGTTCCTGTAAAACCTCCTGGTCCCTTAGCTACAGCAATAAATCCCAAGTCAGCCCAATTTTGCGGTTGAATAAATTTGATTAAATATTCGTGTATTTGGCTGGATAACTCACGTCCCAATTCCCAAACATGAGAATGGGTTTCACCAACAAAATTACTCATCGCTAAACCCAATTCGGGAGTAGTCGTGTGCAGTGCTAAACCGTATTTTATTGTTTCCATAGAATTTTGCATGAATATTCCGCCAAATTGGGACGGGTGTGGGAGACGGGTGTGGGGCGACGGGTGTGGGAGACGGGTGTGGGGAAAAAGATTTTTATCTTTGGTGATGTAGGTAATTAATTGTAACTGCCTCGAATATTACCATGTAGAAGCGGAATTTCCGCATGGGAAAGCCAAATAGCGAAAGGGATACTATGTGGTGATGGGTTGGCGATCGCTCTCCTTCATCGCAAATTCAGTCAGGTAAAAACACATCTATTTATTGTTATTTTTGGAATAAAAAATTAAAAGTAAAAAAACATTGTATTGACGATTACATATTAACTTCACATAAAGTCTCTTCCTCTAGTATAAGTTGATTGATGCCTGTGGTAGAAGTAAACTCAGACTATAACAGTTACTTTGGTTAAGAGTGCCAGTAAATAAACAAGCTGTAAATAATGTAATGATTTAATGTAATGATTTACAAACATTTTTTTTGCGTCCGGCTCGTACCTCGTTAAAAAAAATTGTCGCGATTGAGGAAAATCATTAATTATTCTGCTTTCTGCCCTATTGTGAAAATAAAGTTATTCATGAAGGCATCATAAAAGTTAATGAAATAATGTTGGTTGTTGAAATTTGGAATAACTGAAATTTTCAAAGGAAATAAATTCAGTAACGAATGATTTAACTTGATGAGAATAGCATTTTTCAAAACCCAAAAATAGCAGCAATTGAAAATTTCAAGGAAATGAGCATGAAGCTTTCTAATTTATCCAAAACTGTTTCATTTTTTACCGCCATTAGTTTAGCCACTTTGCCTTTAACTTTGCCTGTTTCTGCACAAACCGGCAATTCTGGTACGGGCAGCACGGGGACTGGTACAACTTCCGGTACGGGCGGGAGTTTTGGAGGTGGTACAACAGGTACGGGCAGCACGGGGACTGGTACAACTTCCGGTACGGGCACGACTTTTGGAGGCGGTACAACAGGTACGGGCAGCACGGGGACTGGTACAACTTCCGGTACTGGCGGGACTTCTTCTGGTGGCACTACAGGCATAGGCACGGGAGGTGGTACGACTTCCCCAACGGGCACGTCTTCTGGTGGCACTACAGGCATAGGCACGGGAGGTGGTACGACTTCCCCAACGGGCACGTCTTCTGGTGGCACTACAGGTACAGACACTACAGGAACTGGTACAATTAGTGGTGATGACACAACTACAGGTACTGGCACCACAGGTACTGGCACAACTACAAACACTACCACTATTCCTGGTGACACAACCTCCGGCACTGGAACGACTACGGGGACTGACACCACAAACACGAGTACTTATCGTGGAACTACTGCCGTAAGACGCGATCGCGGTTTTGATTGGAACTGGCTGGGCTTGCTTGGTCTTCTTGGACTTGCGGGTTTAGCCCCCAAAGGCAAAACACCCCAGGCTTATAGCGATCCCAACGACGCAAGCGGTTATCGCTCCTGATTTTAGCTCAATTTCAAATTAGAGCTTCCAAAACAGGAGTTCTATCAGTTCTCTTTAACGTTGCAACTGCCTCAAAATCGCTGTCACCATTTCAAAAGTGGGTTGACGAGAATGGTATGTTTCAAAGACAGGACTTACGCAAAACATAACTACTGTAGCGATAATTCATGAATTATCGCTAGTGAATTGAGGCAGTAGACAACAGTTGCGTAAGTCCTAAAAGATTTGGAGAAATGGTATTACAGAAAACCAGCACAGCCTTAGCAAGAATTGTGCGAACTAAATTGAAAAATTCTTTGGGAAGCCGCCCCTTTGGGGCGGCTTCCCAAAGAAATACACTTTTTTTATACCTAAAAGCCTGCGTAGGCACTGAGAAGTTATTAGGGTCGGTTTCCTTCATTCCCGAAGGTATCAGAACTTCAGAACTTTGTTTGGGTAGCCTCCAGGCTTCCTGTCTCAGGGCAACCAAGTGCAATATATCAGCCTCTGACTCGCAAAGAGCAAGTAACAAATGGAAAAAACACATCCTCTTGGCTTCTGCCCCCCTCCCCCCCTCCCCCCCTGCCCCCTGCCCCCTAGAATGTTGGCAAAGCAAATTTTGTATTCATTAGGGAAATATTGAGTATGGACTGGTTTATATGCCTGCAAGAATTACAAAAATTTTTGTTATTCCGCTTCTCGGAACCGCCATACTTTTTACTTTTCATTGGCTTGCTAACAACCTTTAGTTGTGGCTTATCATTCTTTTTAAGACTGCGGCAACTCGTTGAACATTGGTCTCAAAACTTTGTTGTCAGTACTTTACCTAAATGGGAAAAGCTACAACTGCTAATTCCCTTTTTACAAACTGCTAGCGGTGTTTGTATTGTCTTAGCTTTCATATTAGAGACATTCGGGTTGCCAACATTGCCTTCCTATTTGGTTTCTCTGATATTAACAGTTGCGATCGCCTCATTTGTCTGGTCTAAAATTGGCATCAATTTAGCTCGACATCTCCTGCATTCATATTTCTTAAACGAGTTTGCCAAATTATCCCACCTAAGATAGAAGCAATGCTTGATGAAAAACCGTTAATCTTCTTATATTGTGAAAAAGTTACCAAAATTTAGACTATGCCTGACAGCGGAGGAAAATGTCGTTAGCGGTACACTTTATTTGACACTTTCAATCCGAAGATGGTTCTACAAATTTGTTTGCTAACGGGTTATCCGGATTAAAAAAAACAGCAATTATCAGGATTTCCCGGATAATACCAATATTAAAGAAGTAGAGACGCGAAATTTGAGCCAGCGCGTTGGTGAAGGGGCACTGCGGGAGGGTTCCCCGGCTTGAAGCGTCTGGCGTCGCGTCTCTACATCCGAGTTAGATTTATCTGCGATGATTTAAATTTGCATTCAGGTTGAAATCAGAACTTGCCTGTTGTATTGCCGAAAATTGAAAATTTTTGTCAATTGAGAAAAACACATTTATCGAAGAAATTGTATCATTTAATACAAATCTCTGTCAAACATGATTTTTGCATTATGCAGGTTCGGGGATGTTGCCATTCATCTGTGAGATTTATTCTGGAATTTATGATTTATATAAAGGACTTTTCTGGTAAACCTTTAAAAGCTAAATAGCGAGGATTTGCAATGAACATAGAATGTTTTACCGAACGCACAGAAACATTGCACAAACGCGTAGCAGATTTGTATCAAACTGCGAACGTTTTGCATTTAATGCCACCAGAAATGCTCCCGCTAGCTTTTAAAGAACTTCGTAACGCTTCAAAATTGTTGCACCTAGTGACAGAAGAACTGTATTTGCAAAATGAAGAAATAGTAAATAAAAGACGTTTAGCAGAAATAGAATGTCAACGCTACCAAAATTTATTTGAGTTAGCACCAGACGGTTATTTAGTTACTGATGCAGAGGGCAAAATCCGAGAAGCTAACCTTGCTGCAGCGACTTTGTTTAACATTCCACAACATTCTCTAGTTGAGAAACAGATGGTAATCTTCGTTCCGATAGAAGAACGTCAGCGCTTTCGCAGTTTTCTGACACAGCTATCGCAATGCGACAAAACAAAAGAATTAGTAATACGCTTGCAGCAACGCAATGGAGAGTTATTTGATGCAGCTTTGACAGTAGCAGTTGTACGCGATCGCCAAAATCAGCTTCAAGGCTTACACTGGTTAGTGCGTGTAATTTCCGAACGCAGACAACTAGAGTCATCCCCCTTCAATAAAGAATGTGATTTTAGTAGCGATCGCCCTTTACATAAATATTGTAAAGGAGAAACTATCTCCCTCAATCCCCAAGTGATTTGGTATGTTTATCAGGGTTTAGTCAAACTAAGTACTGTTTGTGAAGGCGGCGAAGAAATAATGGTAGGCTTGGCAAAAGAAGGAATGGTTTTTAGTTCAAGCATGACTTCCCTACATACTTACCAAGCAATAGCTTTGTGTGATGTTGAATTAGTGCCAATTTATCTATCAGAAATAGAAGCGTCACCAGAGATGGGTCATGCTCTTTTAGCGAAGATAAATCAGCGGTTGCGACAAACCGAATGTTTTTTAGCGATTTCAGGAAGGCGGCGGGTAGAAGAACGCCTGCACTATTTATTGAAGCTTTTAAAACAAGAAATTGGTCAACCAATAACAGAAGGAATCCTTTTAAATATTCGCCTCACTCATGAAGATATTGCTAACGCTTGCTGCACTACGAGAGTAACAATTACACGATTGATGAGAAAATTACAAAAACAAGGACAAATCAGTTTGGATGCTCAAAAACATATCATTTTGAGAGGTCTAGAGTAACGATTGGTATAAATGAACGTTACTGTATGAATTCATAGTTCATGGTTCATGATCGGCGGCTATTAATTGTTACTCATTAGTCATTAACTATAGTAGGTGAGAAACAAGAATCCCGGTTTCGCAGGAGTTACCGGGATTCTAAAACATTCACGGGCGCTGGCTCAAATGGAGCGCCTCTACATCCGAGGGGCGCACACATGATAGCCCCGCAATTCCAAAACGCCACCTTCTTTCACCTAGGCGGGAGAATTCTGGCAAAATTAACTTGCATAGCAAATTAGCCTATTTACCAAAACATCCGGTTGCTCAATACTGGTAATATAATTGCGATGCTTTGCAATTAATTAATACCGTTTCTCCAAAAGTTTGTTACATACAATCCCCACTATCCCTCTTTTTAACAAGGGTATGCGTCTTAGATATGTCGCAATCTTAAAAAGAATTGGTATAAATATATTTACGTACTTAAAATAATCCAGGTAATAATTTTTATGAGACAAAGCTGGAGAAGTCTAAAGATAGTTGCGGGTTTTTTTTGGGCGATCGCGCTGACTCAATTTTTCGCACCTAACACCTCTGCACGGGCGGCTGATACGGTTGTAGTGCGTTTTGGTGCTTTTGCGGAATCTATCTCTTTGGCGGAACTGCAAACCACTGCAGAAACTGGAAAATTCCCTGAGAGTTTTGATATTTACACTCGTAGATTGTCCGAACAACAACGCCGCCAAATCTTGGGGGCGCTAAGAACGAATATGCCCATAAATGTTGTAACTATGAGTAAGTTACTCAATACCCACATTGGCACAACAATTCTTAACGACCTTTCTACAGTCATAATCCGAAAAGACAATGCTAGTACGCTTGCATTGAGAGCAGGTTTGGTATTAGGCGCTACTGCACCCCAAGGTCTTTCCGTCTTGACTTTTATTGCGGCTTATCCTAGCGAACGTTTGGAAATTGATTTACCGCAAGCATTTAAAGTTGCCGAAAATTTAAACAAAAGTTTTTCGCAGACTCAGTAATTTATAGCAACCGCCACAACCGTTAGAGGATGTTTGAAAAGTCGGGTATGTTGTAAAAAAGCTCTCTCAGTATACGCTGTGAATAGATAGTAAACAGCACCGAGAGAGTGACATGAGTAAAGCTTACCCCAGTAACCTGACCCTGACACAATATGAATTTATTAAAGACCTGATTCCAGAAGCGAAGCCGGGTGGTCGAAAGCGTGAAGTCGATATGTGGGAAGTCCTAAACGCGATTTTCTACATTTTGGTAGAAGGAGTCAGATGGCGATCGCTACCTGGGGATTTTCCAGCTTGGCAAACGGTCTATACGTACTTTCGCAATTGGCGTATTGACGGGACGTGGCTAAAAATCCACGACAGTCTTAGCCTTTGGGTTCGCATAGAACATCAACGCCATCCAAGTCCATCTGAGGCAATAATTGACAGCCAAAGTATTAAAAGTGCAGCAATGGTGAGTCAGTTAGTTGGTTTTGATGCAGGTAAAAAGATCAAAGGACGTAAGCGATTTATGACCGTTGATACCTTGGGATTAGTTTTGAGAGTTTTAGTCACCGCAGCCAATGTCGGTGAACGAGAAGGAGGAAAACAGGTTCTAAAACGGGTTAAACAGTCCCATCAAAGGATATCTCGTTTAACAACGATCTGGGTAGATGGTGGATTTGATGGCGAACCTTTCATGCATTGGGTGATGAATTTTTGCCGTTGGATTATACAAGTGGTTTTGCGATCGCAAGAAGCTAAGGGTTTTGTTTTGCTCAAAAAACGTTGGGTTGTAGAGCGAACTTTTGGTTGGCTAACGGGATGTCGCCGATTAGTTCGAGACTATGAGTTATTACCCGAGACATCGGAGACTTTTATTTATCTTGCCATGATACGTATTATCGTGAGGCGATTAGCATAATTTTTCACCTCGAAAAACTTTTCAAACATCCTCTTAGGACATTGCAAAAGCTGGGATTGACAATTAGCTTTGGGGCATTTGTCCTAATCGCCTTGGCGACTGCTATATGTTAGCGATCGCTCAGAGGCTAGAGCGCCGCAAACCCAATATTACCTTACCTTTTGACCCCAGCCAACCAGTCAGCGCTAAAGTTGAGGTACTTCACTCCTACAACTTCTTTGATGTTCGGTGAAACTGGGGTAATAAAGGTAATATTTGAGACATATAGTAGCGATTTGTGCTGAGAAAACTACCCCGGCTTTAACAGAACAAATTGTCGGCTTTGAGAAAATTCCCTCCCCAAAATGGCTGGTTGGCATACTTGGGGGCACCCATCTCAGCGTCAAAGACCCCAGCGCCACATTAGACCGGAGAGGAGAAATTGATACACCATTATCCGGCGGTGAAGTAAAAGCGATCGCATTAGCATTTGCCGCACAATTAACTCCAGAAGCCAAAAACTACGCCGTGTTTCTCACCTCAGATTACGCTCAATATGCCTCCACAGAAGCATTTCCCATTCGTCTTGTGACTAAAATTCCGCCGGATGCAATGTTAGTGGTGAAAGACTTTGTTGAGGAAAAATAAACTACCCCAAGTTAGCTTTGCTGTTTGCCTGGAATTGCATGTCTTTGCTTTTTCTTGAGGCAATAAGTGGTAAAATATCAAACTCTTGGCGAATCTCTAACAAAGACCTATCAAGTAGCGCCTCATAGTCCAAAAATGGATAGTACTTGCGAGTTCCGCGAGTCTTAAACCACATCCCAACAACTTCTGGTAGCAGTTGCGGTAATACCACAAAAATTGAACCATACAACCAGAAGACTCCATGCTGCTTCACCAAATCATCATACATAATGGCGATCGCTGGCTTAATCGTTGGATCTCTGTTTACACGCAAGTAATCACTAAACTTAAAATCGCTTGTCCAAAACGAGAGGGGTAATAATTTAATTTCGTCATACATATCGGTGTCGCAGCCAAGAATGATGTGGCTAACATCATGCGCCAGCAAAATTTTGGCAAATTCTGGTGGTAATTCCTTGGGATCGGTAATATTCGGATTCACAATATAGTATTCCTCCAGTCCTTCCCGTAGAGTCTGAGTACTATTTTTATCCGTATATTTGGGGCGAGTGCGCTTAACCATAATCTGTACAAATAATATCGATACGCAATACTATCGTAAATGTGAAATGCAAATGTCAAGCTTGCCTATGACCGTTAATGGTTAATGGTTAATAGCAGAAAACCCATGAATTATAGCAGTGCTACATCTCTAGCGTTTAGAAACCCGGTAACTCTTGCGAAACCGGGTTTCTGGACAAAAGTGAATTTTCACGCACTGATACGCGGATTGCTATATGAACTATAAACTATGAACCCCTCCTTTCTTTCACCACTCGCCTGGGTCGGGAAAACGCCACTGCGACCCTTGGGGAGACCCCAAGACCGCAGTGGCTCCCCTACCAAGAGCGCCCCTTCACCATGAACCATGAACCTCATATAAATCAACTTTGATAAGTCTCTCTCATGAATACTATTAATCTTTTGTTGTCAAACTAGATTGACCTTTTGTAATAAGATTATTACAGTTAATTAAAGAAGGTAACAAAGCAAGGAAACAAACTATGTATACCACAATTAACCAAGACGGCATTCTGAATAACTACGCTGCTGAACCTGAAATGTACTATGCTGCTTACCCTTCAAAAGAGCAGCAAAATCGCTACGTTTTTCAAGGCGCAGTTGCGATTTTATTCGTCACCGCTTTAATTTTGATTTCCTTAGGTGTGAGCTAATGTTTTTTGATTTCAATATCTCCCATTAACATTTAAATTTCTCCTTAAAACCTTGGTAGATTGTGCCGAGGTTTTTTGTGATAGCGATTTATTTAAATGTTTGATAATATCCCCCCAACCCGACAAGGGGAGGCAAAGGCGCTAAGTGGATTTTCCTCCCGCTTTATTGCCGTGGGCACATCGATTGTGAATAAGTTGCAACGTTTTCACGCAAATTGGTACAAAAACAATTAACAATTAACAATTAACAATTAACAATTAACAAATTACTTCACTTGCGAATCCCATCATTATCAATAGCGCTGTAACTGTCGCCTGGTGCAAGTCCCAACCAGGGGTCAGAACTCGGAGTTAGAAACAATTGGGCGTAAACTTTTTCATTTAGCGCATCGATATTACTTGTCTGATTACCCTGCATAAACCATTGATGAATTTGGCTGTGCAGCATGTATTCATTTCTAACTGTATCTAAAGCCATTGCGGTTTCAAATTTGCTTACTACAGGTTGCAAACTATCTGGCTTTGTGTTGGCATGAGACTTTTTAGCTCGAATTAATGAGATACTATTTTGATCCAACTTAGCATCGTTGCTGTAAAGTTGAGAAATTTTGCTCCAAGTTGCTTGGTCGGTAATTTCTTTGAGAGTATTTTGATTTTGTTCGGCAAATTGGAAAGAGTTTAACATCGGACTTTCCACCCTCATTTTAGAAACAGCCAAAGGAGCTGCAACTTCCGCCCTTGGTGCTACATTGGGGTTGCTGGGAAAAGCAGCCAACAATCTTGGTGGAGACTTGATACCCAATTTAGATAAATCAGCAGCCCATTGGGTTTGGATTGCATTTAGGCGATCGCTATGATATTTCCTTAAAAAAGCCTCTTTTTCAGTTCCCGCAAGCTTGGTATATTCTTTAACTGCAACCTCACCTTGTTGCAACTGACGCAAGAAAGCTTTGGGACCATACAACCCCGGCATTGCATCGATGGGACGACCGGATGCATCTAAAATATAGTGAATGCTATTGCCTGTAATTGTCCGTTCTAGCTTGCGTCCATCGCCAAAATCAATTGTCACTTTTGGCGCTGGACGCACCGATTGCCAATGCAGAATATACCGTTCTCTCAGTATTTTTGCTATCTCTGCATTCGGATAAAGCGCTACCCGAAAGAACCGACTGTTAGCACAACTTAAATCTTGATCCAACCTGCCCAACAACCGCAGAGATAGAATTGGTTTACCGCTGGCTTTAGCGGCGGCTTTGGCTTGTTCTAAGTCAGTGTACCAATAAAGCTTCGAGGCGTAACAGTCTCGTTGCTGGCAAAGTTCGTCTAAAGCGGCGCCCAGTTGGGGAGAAGGCGAATTTAGTTGACTTGCATGGGATTTAAGAAACGTTTGTAAACCGCTTGGCCCTTGTTTCCGCAGTCCGGCGACTTCTTGAGATAACTTAGAAGTTTCAGATGTCGGAGTTTTAGTATAAGCCGTCTGTGCGAGACTAAAGCTGATTAACGTAAGAGCGATCGCGCTATTTAAAGTTCTCAATTTCATAAATTTGCTCTGTAAAAATGATACAAACCAAAAAATAACGAATTAGCTTTTGAATCTAGTTTGCTTGCCTATTTCAGCTTTGGTCAGCACCCAATTGGGTAATATTGCGTAACCTGTTAGTACGTTTTATTTAATAGTTTCCTGATGATGGTTTAATTGGCGTTGAAACGTGATCCTGAACCAAACCCAGCTTTTTTAACTCTTCTAATGTTTCGTCTGACCAAGGACGCACAGAACCAAAAGCACCATCATAAACAGCAACCCAAGGTTGTTTGCCTTTAGCCTCAGCAAAGAAAACAAAACGTCCCTCAGTTTCAGTAATGAAATTGCTACAAGAATGGGTATTAAATCCAGTTACTTTAACGACTCTGGGTCCGGAACCTTTGAAATATTGGTTTACTCTGATTGTCAGCGTATTACCTTTTACTTTCTTGACAATTCCCTCAAACACGTAAAGAGTGCTATTTACGCGTTCGGCTAAGGTGGCTGGATTGCTTCCCGGTGCTGGTTTGCAAGCATTGGCTGGCTGTGCATGTATCAGATTGAGTGCAATGACAAGAGGAAAACCAAACCCTAAAAATCGCAACCAGTGGCGAGAATTAGATGTAAGTTTGAACATATTCAGATTTTATAAAAAACTCGAGTAATTGTGAGTCTCCATGTTCAAAAAGACTCTTAAACTGGTTATTTGTTCCACAATCAGCTTAAATTCTAGTGCGATCGCTAACTAACTCGGGCGTTGCTGATTCAAGGTATGATGCCGGATTTTGTGTGATTTTACAACCAAAGTAGAGACGCGTACTCATAAAGGAGAACCCGCAGGGTAATTTCGCGTCTTTACATCTAGATTCATACAGCCATTCAGCAAAGCCCTAACTCGTGATTATTTGCCTACAATTTGAGCCAAAACGAAAAAAATCCACTTTAGCGAGTTCGGTGATGGGAGTTAGAAGGCATAGTACGTATTAAACCGCTAGCGTTCAAAGCCCACTCCAGATTGCGAAAGCCTATATAAGTCGCAATAATAGACACAGCGATCGCTAAAATAATAGTCCAAGGGTCTCTTGCAGGCATAAGCCGATTTGTAAATAGGGGAAAGGGGGAAGGGGAAAGGGGGAAAGTAAGTGAGAAAAATTTGGTTGCTGGGTGGAGTGTTAATTAGTTTGGGGATGCTGCTGTTATTTATTCCTATAGCGCTTCTGGGTTGGATGCAATACACAATCGCTTCTCAGTAGGGACAATTCATGAATTGTCCCGGAGATCCGAATGTATTTGACGCAAGTGAAAACCGCTATATTGCACCAGTTGCAAAAGAAAAGGAAATAAATTTCCGGTTTTGTAGAGACGCGACGCCAGTCTGCACACTCAGGGAAACCCCCAAGGGCGCTTACGCTCAAATTTCGCGCGAAGCTCTCCGGATGGAATCTTCCATCCGGAAGACTTCGCGTCTCTACATAAGTTAAAACAAGTTAAAATCTTTATTTAGTAAGCTTTTAGCTCACCTACGCGCATTCATCGCCCGTAGACCCCGTAGGGGGCTTGGCGCAGGGTAATTTATTTGCTGGGCGGGCGTGGGACTTGCCCTTGAATTGTGCTGCATCCTTCAGGAGAACCGCTATAATTCGCCAACAGCATCATTAGACCGAAAAGTGGAAATTAATTCTGCGTTGCCCGAAATACGAGCGTAGAGACAATTCATGAATTGTCCCTACGTCTTTTCCACTTCTTGGTCTATTTATTTGCTGGGCGGGCGCGGGTACTTCTTGAGTTCGGAGTGCAAGATGTGCGATCGCTACTTCGTTCATCATCTGATTTTAGTTCGCTCTAAAACTCGATTTTCACCCATCTTTATCAGATTATGAAGAATGATTAATAAAATATCACGTATATTTCGCAAAAAAACATGATGGAGATGTTAGCTCAAAGCTTGACTGGGATTGAAGCAAGATTGCAGATTAATTGGGTTTTAGTAAATGCCAGCTTGCAGTTTGCTAGTTGGGGATTATTCTCACTTTTGCTGGCTGAGGTGTTGAGAGACATTTACCATGCTTTGTGTCACCAAGTCACTTGGCTGGCGAAATGGCACAACAAGCACCACATGGCTTATCGCCGGGATTTATCGATAGTTTCTCTGAAAGCTTACCAAGATTCCCAACTCTACCACGACATTTTAGAGTCGAGTCTGCTGGTGGTAATAGTGACGGTAATTGCTTTAATTGTCCGCCAATGGGGGTTTTGGTTGGGAGTAGCCTATGCTTGCACCTTTTTGTTTGGTGCGACTGTACGATATACTCAAGGAACAATTGATACAGACTACAATCATCTACCCGGACCTTTAGAAACAATTCCATCTGCTTGGTGGGTGAATCGGTCTTACCACTGGCGACATCATTTTGATGATGTTAACGCTTATTACAGTGGAGTTTTTCCCCTAGTGGATAAAATACTTGGAACAGGACTTTCCCTTAAAGGTAAAACGATCGCTTTAACTGGTGCATCGGGTGCTTTAGGACAAGCATTAACGGATGAATTTGTCAAGCACAATGCGAAAGTGGTAGCATTGACAACTAATCCCGAAAAATTATCGACCCAAACCGGAATAAAGATAATTTCTTGGCAGTTGGGCAATGAAGCTGAACTGAAGGAAAATCTAGAAAAGGTCGATATTTTAATTATCAATCACGGTGTCAATGTTTATACTAGCCGCACATCCCAGGCAATCAACGAATCCTATGAGGTAAATACCTTTTCGGCATTGCGGTTGATGGATATATTTATGACAACTGTGACCGGACCGCAAGCAAAAGCAAATAAGGAAATTTGGGTAAATACTTCTGAGGCTGAGGTGTCACCGGCTTTGAGTCCGCTTTATGAACTTAGCAAACGGGCGTTAGGGGATATTGTGACTTTAAAGCGGTTGGATAAAGTTTGTGTAATTCGCAAGTTAATTCTCGGACCATTTAAAAGTCAACTCAATCCTTATGGAGTGATGTCAGCACAACAAGTTGCTCGTGCTATTGTGTTTTTTGCACGGCGAGATTTCCGCAATATTACTGTGGCGATAAATCCTCTTACCTATGTGCTTTTTCCTTTGAAGGAAATTAGTACGTCGCTGTACTATCGAATTTTTAGCAAGTCAGATAAGACTTAGTAACGCACGCCCGCGCAGGATGGTGCGTTACGTTGAAGCCTAACGCACCCTACTGACCGGGACTCACCAAAGGCTGCATATTTCCATCTACATATTTGAGAATCAATAAACTCGCATCGTTGCGTTCTTTTGGTAACATGGCAATAATTGCATCAAAATTCTGCTTCATCGTGGCGTATTCAGATTTTCCCTGGTTGGTCGTGGAAAATTCGGAAAGGATTTGACGGTTTTTGGCAATAGCTGGATCTAACTGGCGTAATTGCGATCGCAAACGAGTTATTTTTGTTTGAATGTCTTTATTTACACTTTGTTTGTTAGGTGCAGTTTGACGGTTCAACCGAATCAGCGCTTCTACCAACTCTTCATCATCTACGGCGCTGCGTCTAGCTAGATGAGCGTATAAAGTGCCACCACCAGCATAAGCTTGCTGTAAAAAAGCAGAAGCAATGCGAAATTTTTGATAATGTTCGCGGTATTTGTTGATACGTTGAGCATCTGTCCCTGGAAGCTTGGCAAGAGCCGTGTCATTGCGTTTTTTGTGGCATTGTGCGTAAACTTGATAGGCAATATCTTGACCTTGTTCCGAGCGATCGCCTGTTTTTTTATAATGATATTCTTCCCAAGAATCTGCTTTCATTGCCAGTATTTTGTCACAGGTTAACCCTGCCATATCCTGTTGTAGATTTTCTTGGGCGATAACTGTCGGTGCAAACAGAATAAGTAAGCTGACACTTGCCGATAAAATTTTCATTGCGATTCTTTTAGTTAAATAAAAAAAGATGCCGATTCAATGTATAGCATCTACCAAAATATAGATTTACTTCCTTCATATCATGTCCGGGTGAAGACTTATACTATCTGGTGTGATTGTTCATGGTTAATAGCCCTCATGCCATGAAAAATCAACAATCAACAATCTAACTACAAGTAATTAACCGGACACGATATCATAAGTGTAAACTTACCTACCTCCTCTGTTCCTCTTTCCTCCGTGTACTCTGCGCCCACCGTTCGCGCAGCGTCTCTGACAGGAGAAGATTTGATGCCTGCGGCAACCCTTTCTCTTAACGGAGGAAACCTCCGCTCAAACTTCTCTGTGGCAGTTAATATAGCGGTTTGCAGTTGAGTCCAATACAGACCTAACCCCCAACCCCTTCTCTACGAGGTTCGTGGAGTAAGACTCAAAGCCTCTCTCCTCATAGGAGAGAGGTTTCCAGAGAGGTTAAAAATGTACTGCACTCAACCGAGAACCGCTATAAAACAGGTATTGTTCAGGCGGGAAGGAAGTAGCCCTGGCATCAAAAAAAGGCAAAAGGTAAAAATTTTAACTCTGATTTTTACCTTTCACCTTTCCTAAGAACGCAGTTGGATATTAAACAGTCGCTTCTACACGTGCATCTTGTTTGTTAACTATTTGCTCATGCAAATCTTGCAAACGCACGCCTTCTAAAGAAGGTAAAACGACATGTGCTTTACCAACTCGCTCAACCGGACCAAGCCCAACAGCCCACATTCCAGCCGCTAGGGCACCTTCTACGCCTGCGCCTGCGTCTTCCATAACTACACATTGCGCTGGTGCAAGACCAAGTTGTTGAGCTGCAAATAAAAACAAGTCTGGTGCTGGTTTGGGTTGGTTTACACTGTAACCATCGGCGATCGCATGGAATTTCTCAGCAATCCCCAAGCGTTCAATCACAGTTCGAGCATTTTTGCTAGATGAACCCAAAGCAACTTTCACACCAGCATCTCGCAATTCCTGCAACAAATCATCCACCCCAGGCAATAAATCCTCAGTGGTAATACCTTGCATTAAATCCACAAAGTAGCGATTTTTACGCTCCATCATGTCTTGAATTTGCTCTTCTGTAACAGGGCGTTCTCCCAAAATATGCAGCAGCGATTCCCGACGGGGCAAGCCTCGCATTGCATCATTAGCTTCGCGGTCAAAGGCAATTCCCTCTTCATCCGCCAATCGCTTCCAAGCCAAATAATGAAACTCAGCAGTATCAGTTAACACACCATCCAAGTCAAAGATGACACCTTGAATTTGGGAGGGGGAGAGGGGGAGAGGGGGAGAGGGGGGGCGGGGGAGAATGTCTGGACACCCGTCGCCCCTTGTCCTAAATCGAACTCATACCACTCGTTGCGCCATTGCAGGCGAAACTTGAGGCGAGTCCAGTTGGGGGGTAAGTTGGGACAGGCGACTGGTCCAAATTGGGTCATGCGGATACCGCCAAAGCCGAAAATTACAGCTTGCCAAACGCCCCCAGCGCTAGCTGCGTGAATTCCTTCGCCTGCGTTGAGTCGAACATCTTCTAAGTCTACTAACGCCGCCCGCAGAAAGTGGGTGTAGGCTTCTGTTGGTTGATTGAGGTCGCAAGCTAAGATGGCGTGAATTGCCGGTCCGAGAGAGGAACCGTAGCTGTGGTCTGTGCGGGGGTTGTAATAATTCCAGTTGTTGATCAGGGTTTTCACATCATAGCGATCGCGCAGCAAGTAAAGCAGCATCAATACATCTGGCTGTTTGAGAATTTGCTTTTGGCTGGTGGCTTCAATTCCTAGCAAACCTTGCATTGATTTGGTGCGAGGTTCGTAGTCTTCGAGGTTGACATGTTCTAACTCGAAAAAGCCTTCAAATTGTTCAATCAAACCAGTTTCTGGGTCTTGATTGATAAATATATGATTGGCAATTTTAGCCCAGTGTTCCAAACGTTCGGCACTCAAGTTGAGTTGTTCTCCCAGTTGGGCGGAAACATCGGGATAAGCTTGTTTGAGCCAGTCCCACAAGGCTAAAGCTGATTCTAGATGCCATTGCACCATGATATTAGTGAAGGCATTATTATCTACGCGATCGTGATTTTCATCGGGTCCAATGACATCGCGAATGTCGTAAGATTGACGTTCTTCATCCCACTCTACCCGGCTTTCCCAAAACACAGCGGTATCTAGGAAAATTTCTGCACCACAGTCGCGCATCCACTCATCATCGCCGGTGTTTTGCCAGTAGTGCCACACGGCATAAGCAACATCGACAGTGATATGCACTTCAATGTCACCGCACCAAATTCTCACTAATTCACCATTGGCAATTGGCACCCAACGAGGAGTTACTTCATCTCCTGTGGTGGCGCTTTCCCAAGCAAACATTGCTCCTTTATATCCCGCTTCTTCAGCTTTGCGCCTCGCCCCATTTAAAGTGTGGTAGCGGTAAGTCAGCAAATTACGTGCTAGTGCCGGTTGAGTTAAAGTCAACAACGGCAAGATAAATATTTCTGTATCCCAAAATATATGTCCGCTGTAGGCAAAACCGGAGAGGGTTTTCGGGGGAATACTCACTCGGTCGTCGTGACGCGGTGCGACAGCCAATAATTGAAAGATATTGTAGCGAATGCTGATTTGAGCTTGGCGATCGCCTTCTACAACTATATCGTTGTCTTGCCACACCTGTTCCCAAGCTGAAATATGAGCCGCTAGCAAGGTTGTATAACCCGGTTCATCAGCTAATAAATTCAACGCTTCGGCAATAGGGTTTTGTCTTTCGCGCGAGGTAAACAAGGTGACAATCTTTTCTAAAGTCACTGTTTGTCCGGGTATGACTTGGAAGGAAGTTGTCAAATTGGCAAAGGTGGAAACATGAGAGAAAGTCGGGGAAGCGCCTTCTACTACCAATTTGGCAGCCATACCAAGTTGAATGCCCGTATGGATAGTTTGAGAATGCAACCAGATAATATTGTCTGCGCTACCTTGGTTGAGTGTTTTCCAGTGTTTAACGCCTTGGGTTTCTTGTTCGGCATTAAACCCAATTTCTACTTCGACATCACCCGTAAAATCTAAAGATGTAATTTGACAGCGAATTGCCAAAACATGTTGGTCTGCAAGACTGGCGAACCGTTCAAAATGCAAATCCAGGGTATGACCTGAAGGCGATCGCCACCGCACATCACGAACAACTAAACCCAAACGCAAATCAAACCGACGTTCGTATTTGAGAATCTCGCCACTGTCCATACTGAAGCGTTGCCCTGCCACTTTTATCGCCAAAGGCAGCCAATTGGGACAATTAACTAATGTAGTATTGGAAATGGGAACGTCGTCATAAACACCATGAATTAACGTTGCCGCACAATCATTGGGATATCCTTCCTCAAATGCACCCCGCACTCCCAAGTAACCGTTACCTAGAGTGAAAACCGTTTCTTTATGGTGCAATTGAGCGGGATCGAATTCTGTTTCAATTACGTTCCAGTTGGAAACGTCTAATAGTTGCCGATCTTGCTGAGAATTGTGAACTGATAGGTTGAGCATGGCTGAAATAAAATTTCTAATTTTGGGCTGGCTGCAGGCAAGAGAAAATCAGATGAAGGTGAGGTATAATTTGCAATCCACTTTCTTTCCGCCGTTGTTTCGACTTTTTGTAGCCTAAACAGCGAATGGTGACGTTTTATTGAAAAGTCGCGTTCCCGATTTCATCCCTCTATAGATAGGTTTCATTAATTCCTCCCGCAAAAACTTGTAAATGCAGAAAAAGATACTATTTGATACATTTGGTTATCTACCGTACAAAACTACACATTTTTTTCACAACCTGTCACAAATTGAATTTTTTTGTTAGACAGCACACAGGCGGATATGACAGACATACGGCTTTTCCGAGGTTATAAGCAACAAAAGCCGCTGTTGTGACCCCTGCTTGTCGGCGCTAAATTGTCCTTTAGTTTACGGCGAAAATACTTGTATCAATAGTAACTAAATATCAAGACGTTTTTCTCAAACGCCTTCCTCAGGTACGACGATTGAAAACAGTTGTAATGTTCCTCATTAAGATAGCTAAAATCTGTTTTTTATTTTGATTTCTTTAGTTTGATTTTTGAGTCATCTGGCGCTTTTCTTGAGATAGAGCATTTCTGATACATCTGTCAAATCGTGTATAATTTTAATTGATGATAAATCTAAAATTGCCTTGAAATAGTAATCATTATTTTTTGGAGATTATTGATTTTAATCATTGACAAATGACAGGTCACAGTCATCCAACAAGAATATATTTTAATGCTACTCAGCATGAGCGATGTTAATGGTTAATGGTTCGGCGCTGTTGGTTGGTGGTTGGTGGGTGATAGGTAATGGTTTATAGCCGAAAATCCATGAACCATGAACAATGAACAATGAACCATGAACCATGAACTATATATAATTAAACAGACACAATATAAGAGAAAATATTTAGTATTTATTGAGTCAATTTTTATGAAATCACTTCACCGCCATGACTTATATGGATGGTCGTGCTTCGACAAAGAACGGAATGTAGATTTCAATAGTATTGCGTGGATTCGTCCTGAAGGTAATATTTTAATTGACCCATTGCCTTTATCTCCCCATGACCACGCGCACCTCAATTCCTTAGGTGGCGTCAGTTGGATTGTGATTACCAACTCTGACCATGTACGTGCTTCTAAGGAGATTGCTCACGTCTTTGGTGCCCAAATTGCCGCACCATCTGCAGAAAAAGAGAATTTTCCGATAAAATGCATTCGCTGGCTATCTGACGGTGAAGAACTAGTTCCTTGTTTGCAGGTGATAGAATTGCAAGGCTCAAAAACTCCAGGTGAGTTGGCATTGCTTTTGGATAAAACGACCCTGATCACCGGTGACTTAGTAAGGGCACATAAAGCCGACAGTTTAATGATTTTACCAGATGCCAAACTTGCAAATCGACAACAAGCGATCGCTTCTGTTCATCGACTAGCTGCGATGAGTGATATCGAAGCTGTATTGGTAGGTGATGGCTGGTCAATTTTTCGCGATGGCGGTTCGGCTTTGAAAGTGCTGAGTCAAGAGTTAGGAGTCAAGAGTTAGGAGGCGCCCAGCCGCCCAGGCGCGCAGTTAACAGTTAACAGTTAACAGTTAGATAAAATACAGTTAATTTGCGTATTTACCGAATAACATCTTGTGGGGTGGGGTCGTATTGCCCGCCCCTGTCATTTAATTTGACAGTCTTTACGCACTGCCCAATGCCCCATGCCCAATTTTCATTTACAATCAAAGTCATGAATCAAAGAATTAGCAGAATTCAGTAATTGGTTGAGTGCAGTTAATGCCGTTGGTTGATGGCGAACATGAGCATCAATAAATAGACCAATTATTTCTGCCATCAACGCCCGAATTGCTTCTTCTGGTTGGGTAGCAGGAAAGTCAAGAAAGGCTCTACCTGTTGTAAAGTCAAAGGGATCTGCAATTGAAAAGTGATTTGCGCCTTCCAGCAATACCAGATAACAGTCCTTTCGTTGGGAGGCGATCGCTTCTTTAAATGTGCGAATCACTGATGTGGTAGCATCTTTTGTAGTTAAGCCATAACGAAAGCTACTGTTAGCAATCACACCATCGCAAGTTCCCCCCATCAGCAACATGGGCAGGGAAGAAGGAAGTGGTAAAATAGTGCCTGGAGCGTATCCCAATTGTACGGGTGCTGAGGTATGTACACCATAACCAAAAGCTGCTGCCAATTGGGGAAAAAAGCGATTGTCTGCACTTTCCAGCGCCACCCTACCACCGGCAGAATGTCCACCCAAAACAACTTTTTCCAAATCAAGCATTCCCGCCAAAATTCCCTCTGTTTGCAAGCGTTGTAATTCGGCGAGGAGTGCTGGTAAAGCTAAAGCCGTTGCACCTGTCCCATAAGTTTCTTGCGTCCACATCGAGATATCAACGCCAGGGGTCAAAGCAATTATTCCTGGAAGATTTTCCGCCACCCAATTAAAAGTAACTACCACCAGTCCCCGTTTTGCCAGCTTTACTGCCAACCACTGATATATTTCTGCACCACAGTTAACCCCATTAAAAAAAATTACCACCCCAAAAGGAGCCTTTTCTGAGTCAGCAGGGACAATACCTTGATCTTGTTCCAACTCACTATTCGACATTTGGGCTGGATATATCACTTTCAGGTGAATAGTATCATAGGGCGGTTGAGCGCGATCGCATTTGACAGCTCGAAAAAAAGCCCGAATGGTTTTATTGTTATTCATAACTTAGTCCCAAACTTTATACGTAATTTTGGGCAAGGCAGCAAGAGCTGAGGGCAGAGAGAAGAAGGAAAAGATATCTTTTATACTAAGCCAATAGTTGTCCATAAAGGTTTAAGTCCCCGACCAAATCTGCGATTTTAGTGGTCAACAATTAGTATTAGTTGGGGTCTGAAACCTCAACTAATTCTTCCTTCTACCTTCTTGTTTCAGCCATCTGCCATCTGCCATCTGCCTTCACCCTGATTCATATTCTTAGGAACCAGCGACGGCGATACATACTGTAAAGAATTATCCACCAAAACAACACCATCGTTATAGCGAAGAATAACGAACCATTCATCGCCCCCGCCCAAGAAGCAAAAAGATTTTTATAAATCCAAGTGTAAGTGGTTGGGGCATCACTGCCACTACCAACGCGGGTTTTACTCAAAATTCTACTAAACATTCCAGAGGCGACAAACAGAAAAATAGCATTTAACCCCATAACTTCAAAGGGTAAACCCAAGCGCTTTAACCCGCGCACCTCAATTAACTCGTAACACAAACCCAACAAAAGCAACGCCCAACCCGCCGTAAAAACAACGTATGAACTTGTCCATAACTGTTTGTTAATCGGGAATACAAACCCCCACAAATGCCCAAGAATTAGACAGCTTGCACCAAAAATGGCGAGATTTAAACTAGTGCGGGATTTTATCGGCTGTTTTCTCAACCATTCACCCGTAAAATATCCAGCGAGGACAGTTACCACAGCAGGCAATGTGCTAAATAAACCTTCTGGGTCAAAATCACCACCTTTATATAAGTGCTTTCCCAGAATTATCCGGTCGATGTAACCTCCCAAATTGCCTTCTGGGGAAAGGTTTCCAGCACCGAAACCGGGGACGGAAATTAATTGCATTGCTCCCCAGTATCCAAGTAGCAATATTAACGCGAGTATCCACAACCAACGTTTCGAGAGATTGAGGACTGCCAATGCTGCTAAGAGGTAAGCTAAACTAATGCGTTGCAATACCCCCATAATTCGCATTGTGCTAAAGTTAGGAATTGTACCTTTTATCAGCCAATCAAGGGTGAAAGAAAACAACGTTAAAAACAAACCCAGGGCAAATAGTATTACCCCTCGGCGAAGAATGCGCCAATAAACTGCAGCAGTTGGACGGTTTTCTTTTGTGTACCTAGCAAAGGAAAATGGCATTGCCACACCGACAATATATAAAAAGAAAGGAAAAACCAAATCTGTTGGTGTGCAACCATGCCATTCTGCATGTTCTAAGGGAGGATAAATATAATCCCAGCTACCTGGATTATTGACTAAAATCATCGAAGTCATAGCTATTCCCCGAAACACATCCAGGGAAGCAAGGCGTGGGGATAATGTGGAGTGCTTGGACAAGGTTTCAGCTGCGAACTACGAAATATAGTTTAATCTGTTCAGTGCTTCCTAAATTATTCGTGAGAAACGAGAATCCCGGTTTCTTGAAGAAACCGAGATTCTGAAACTCTCAATTTTCACAAATCTTGCTAGGATTGCTATATCAAGTAATATAGTGTCCGGTTAATCACCCGTAGTTAGATGATTCATCGTTCATAATTCATAGTTAATGGATTTTCGGCTATGAGCCATTAACCATTAACTATAGCAGTACTAAATAAGAGCGTGAAAATGAGCGAAACCCGGTAACTCCTGCGAAACCGGGTTTCTGGACAGGAGTGAATTTTCACAACTCATATAGTATTGCTTATGAACCATTAACTATTATTACTATTTCCTTATTCCTGTGAACATTAAAGCAATTCTTCTGTGTGGATTGTTATTACTTGCAAGCAGTCCCTCTGTCCAATCTCAGGACACTCCACAAAAGTTAAAAAATATCATCCCGCCAACACCGATAAGAGAATTTCGAGCGGTTTGGATTGCTACCGTAGTTAATATAGATTTTCCCTCAAAACCCGGTTTAACTACCGACCAACAAAAGGCAGAAATGATTGCCCAGCTTGACCGAGCGGTTGAATTGAAGCTGAATGCAGTCATTTTTCAAGTGCGCCCTATGTGTGATGCACTATACGCGTCACCCTACGAACCTTGGTCTGAGTTTATCACCAAAGAGATGGGAAAAGCACCAGAACCTGATTATGACCCTTTAGCGTTTGCAGTCCAAGAGGCGCACAAACGCAGTTTAGAATTACATGCTTGGTTTAACCCGTATCGCGCACATCACCCGAAAGCAACATCGCCAATTTCGCCTAACCACATCAGCAAAACGCGTCCGGAGTTAGTCAAGCAATATGGCAAGTATCTTTGGTTAGATCCTGGAGAAAAGGAAGTTCAAGATTATTCTTTAAAAGTAATTATGGATGTGGTTCGGCGATATGATATTGATGGGGTTCATATTGACGATTATTTTTATCCTTATCCGGAACGAAACGAACAAAATCAAATTATTGATTTTCCCGATGATTCGAGTTGGCAGAAATATCTAGCTTCGGGAGGTAAAAAAAGCCGCAATGACTGGCGTCGGGAAAATATCAACACATTTGTTCGGCGTTTGTATGAAAGTGTAAAAGCTCAAAAATCTTGGCTGAAAGTTGGTATTAGTCCCTTTGGAATTTGGAAACCTGGTTATCCCAAACAGACAACAAATAAAGATAATGGCAAAACTTTCGATGCATACAACCAAATTTACGCCGACTCGCGAAAATGGTTGGTGAAAGGTTGGTTAGATTACTTGTCTCCACAACTATATTGGAAGATTGAACAAACACAACAAAGTTATCCTGTTTTATTAAATTGGTGGCTGGAACAAAATACGTTGAAAAGACATATTTTTCCGGGAATTTACACCAGTCGCGTTGCTAATGACAACTCTAAAGGTTGGAATGCTCAAGAGATAGTTTATCAGATTCGGGTGACACGGGGTTTTGCAGGGGCTGGCGGTAATGTTCATTTCAGCATGAAACCTTTAATGCAAAATCGTGGCGGAATTTCTGATTTATTGCCGAAGGAGGTTTACAATAATCCGGCTTTGGTTCCGGCTTCGCCGTGGTTGAATAAAATATTGCCTGGTAAACCTGTTTTGAGTATTAGTAAAGATAAAATTTCGGGTAATTTTCAACTTAATTGGAAACCCACGGGACGGGAAAAAGTTTGGTTGTGGGTTGTGCAGACTAAAACGGGTAGTGAATGGACGACAAATATTTTACCTGCAAGTCAAAATTCATATTCGCTAAATAATACTCAAGTTGAAAGTGTGGCTGTTTCTGGTGTGACTCGTTTTGGAATGCAGGGTGGAAGTGCTGTTGTAGAGGTTTACGAGGAATAATACTCTAAGAGGATGCGAGTGAAAGTCAAGAAGTATATAAAGGAACCTCTCTCCAAACCTCTCTCCTGCTTTTTGAGAGGCTTTGAAACCCCCATTCCCGATGTTCGGAAGGGGGCGGGGGGTTAGGTTCGGAGGCTTTTGGAGTTTCATATAATACTTTCACTCGCATCCTCTGAGAAGGCATTCCCATGCTGAACGTGTAAATGTGAAAAGTCAGGCGCGAGTATTAAAGTCTCATGAACGAGGTTTTGAGACTCAATCACGAGTATTAAACATTCTCGTGCGAGTCTCAAAGCTTCATCAACGAGTATTAAAGCTTCATTGACGAGTCTCAAAGCTTCATCGACGAGTATTCAACACTCTCGTGCGAGTCTCAAAGCTTCATCGACGAGTATTCAACACTCTCGTGCGAGTATTAAACCTTCATCGACGAGTATTAAACACTCTCGTGCGAGTATTAAACCTTCATCGACGAGTATTAAACACTCATGCACGATTAAATATAGCGGTTTTCATGCTTCGTGTGTTACCCCTCAATATAATTTTTCAGATAAATTGCGTCCCTGCGGCTCTAAACTAATTATTGAGCTTACTGCTTGTACAACCCGCACAAGTTAGACTGACTATGCAGCTACTAAAAACCACTGACGCAGATTTTTCAACTCAATTCCAAACTTTTGTCAGCGATCGCCGAGAAGCAACGGTTGATGTTAGTGGTACTGTCCGAAATATTATCGCAGATGTCAGAATGCGCGGTGATACTGCAGTACTAGAATATTCCAGCCGCTTTGATAAATATAGCCCGCAGTCTTTCCGCCTCAGTGAGTCTTTTATTGCCGAACAAGCTGCACAATGTCAAAATCATGTCACTGCTGCTTTACAAGTCGCTGCGGAACGAATTACAGCTTTTCATCAAAAACAATTACCCCAAGATATCGACTACACCGATGCAACAGGTGTCAAACTGGGTTTAAATTGGGTAGCTTTATCTACTGTTGGCATTTACGTACCCGGAGGACGGGCAAGTTATCCCAGTTCTGTGTTGATGAATGCCCTACCTGCGAAAATCGCTGGTGTAGAAAGGATTGTGATGGCGGTGCCGATGCCTCGCGGTGAAATTAATCCGGCTGTATTGGCGGCGGCAAAAATTGCTGGTGTGACGGAAATATACAGTATTGGTGGGGCGCAAGCTGTGGCGGCTTTAGCTTATGGGACGGAAAGTATTGTTCCTGTTGATAAGATTGTGGGACCGGGAAATGCTTATGTTGCGGAAGCTAAACGACAGGTTTATGGTACTGTTGGCATTGACAGCATTGCTGGTCCGTCGGAAATTTTGGTGGTAGCGGATAATAAAAATAATCCAGATTGGATTGCTTGGGATTTGTTATCGCAAGCCGAACATGACCCTAACGCCCAATCGATTTTAATTACAGATTCGGAAAGTTTTGCAGAGAAAGTTATAGATGCAATTGAGCAAATACTGGTAAATTTACCTACTTCTGAAGTAGCCGCTGCTAGTTGGGAAAATCATGGTGCGGTGATTCTGGTGAGAAATTTAGAAGAAGGTATCCCCCTGTTAAATCAACTTGCGCCAGAACATTTAGAATTATGCGTTGATGAACCGAAAGTTTTTGCCAAACAGATTCGCTGTGCTGGTAGTATGTTTTTAGGGCGTCATACACCAGAAGCGATCGGTGATTATGTTGGCGGTCCCAATCATGTTTTACCTACTGCACGTTCTGCTCGTTTTGCTTCTGGTTTGAGTGTATACGATTTTATGAAACGCATTACTTATTTAGAATGCGATGAACAGGCTTTGCAGGAGATAGGTAAAGCTGCGATTACTTTAGCAGAAGCTGAAGGTTTACCCGCTCATGCTGGTAGTGTGGCGGTACGGTTGCAATAATGGCGATGCAAACCAGTTTTTGCAAGTTATGTTTCTCATCCGGGATTTGATTTAAAACCCCTCTAAATTGTATCCGGGTCAATATTTAACTCTCGCAACTTAGCAGCCAATCTTTCTGCTTTTTGTTGAGCAATTTCTTTTTGTTGTTGTTCAGATTCTTTTTGTTGCCGTTGGAAATCAGCTTCCTCTTCCGGTGTAGGAACCAACTCACCTTCTGTTGTAAAAAATCGCAATAGCCCTTGATAAATTCCGATATATAACCCTAACTGTTGACTCCACAAATGCCCTTGATTATTAGGTTCTAAAGGTTGATATTTGCCATCAACTAAATGAAATCCTGCAAACTCTAATGTATATGGGTCAAACCAAAAATAATCGGGTGTACGAAACGTATCTTGGTAAAGTTTTTTCTTCAAATCTCTATCAGTATTCGCAGTTGAGTCGGAGAGAATTTCGACAATTAGATGGGGATATTTGCCATCTTCTTCCCACACAACCCAACTTTTGCGGGTTTTGCGTTCCGTGTCTAACACCACAAAAAAATCTGGACCGCGAAAGTCTTCATTTCTGCGCTTTTTGTGACTATAGTAAATTGTTAAGTTCCCAGCAGCGTAAAAATCGTTTCTGTCTTGCCACAACCATTCTAGACATGTGAGAAGTAAGATAATTTGTCGTAAATGCAGTTCACTTTCCAAGGGAGGCTCATCACTGTATAAATCACCTTGAGGAAAGATAACATTTTCTGTGGTGTCCTGGATAGTCGCTTGGGTAGTCTCTAATTCTTTAGCTAGGGACATGATTTCGAGTAGGAAATTGGCAGTTTATGGGTTTATTTTAACGCTCGTAAGAGGAGTTCATCCTTGGTGGTGAAACTTGTTTCATTTAGACTGCCTTCTGCTTTGCCCGAAGGGCGATAAACAAGAAAAAACAGGGTTTAAAGCCCCTAAACTGAACTTCTCCCGTGCAAATAATGTACTAAACAGCCCTTAAACCTTTGTTGCGTAAAGAATCTAGACTTTAGCGCCAATATATATAACAGCCCGCTCCAATATTATTGGTATGCACCCGGACATGATATAAATTGGTATCATTTCAAACAAACTTCTTCTACAACTGGGGCTGGTAACGGAAACTCTTCGCCACGCAGACAAGCGTCAAATTGTTCTTCAAATCGAGTCCAACTAGTGGCGATGGAACGCTCTAATCTACAAACAGGCGCTTCTTTAAATAAAGGCATGCGTTGTTCAATTAAAGTTTTAAGAAGCGGATTTAATGTGTTAAAGTCGTCTGTTTTAGCGCCTGTATAATTCAAGACTAAAAAGCCAAGTTTGCCTTGCATTTTCATCCAGGGTTCCCACGGCCCCATGCGGTAGTAAGATAAACAAACAGCTTTGTCAGTTTCTGGTTTGATTATCTCTTCAGTCAATATGCTAGTTGGAAAAATGAATTTGTAGCAATCTGAGGACTGGATGAATTTTTCTGGAGAATAATCGGCAAATTTGGGATTCGCTGCGAGTGGGTTGGGCAGTTTCCAGTTAAAATCTAAGGAAACGGCGGAAATTTCAGGAGTGATATTAGCCTTAATTTGAGGGGGTACTGCGAATTCTTGGTAGTCGTAAGAACGATGCATCACGTTGAGTGTCTCGCCACTCCAAGGATTTTGCCATTGTTTTAAAACTTCTCCTGTTTGGGGGTCGAGGTAAAGCGTAATTTTACGACTTACTAGCGTCCAGGTAGAATTATCCTGAATGCAACGGGAGATGTCAACGCCGAGAAAATCGAATAAGTGAAGCGGTTCATCGCCATCGAGTGGTTGAGCATACATTCCTCCGGTTGCTTCAAAGTAGTGAGTCCGGCTGTCAGCGCTACAGCGCATTTTGACAAACTGCTCATCTGTAATAGTGGACTTGGTTAAACTCATTTGTGTACCTCAGTCTTTGAAAGTGCGATCGCGCTTTGCAGTATCTATCAAAACATAGTGGGAGCGTGAGAACCCCTACGCTTTAGCGAGGGGATGAAACGCGACTCAAGGGGATTTATCCCCGCGTTTCCTCATTTTCCGCGCTGATTTTCAATATACCTTTTAACTACCTCAGTGCTGACTTGACCAGTTGACGCTACAAAGTAGGTTGGTGTCCATAAAGCGGGTAGTTTTTTTAATTCTGGAAATTCTTTTCTTAAATGGTGGGATGCCCTGCCTTTAACCCATCTAGCAATATCTGCTGGCGCTTCGTGTGTTGGTGCGTTAATGAATAAATGAACGTGGTCTGGTTGAATTTCAAGCGCGATAAGTCGCCATCCATGCTCTGTCACTAGCTCAAAAATAATCTCTTGTAACCTTTTGGCTACGTTGCTGACCAATACTGATTTTCTGCGTTTTGGCACAAAAACAAAATGGTAATTAATTGAAGATACAGAATTTTCAGTACGTCTGTACTCGTGGTCTTCACTAGATAATTTAGCCATATTTTTTACGGAATATTGTTGTTAAACGGTGTAGTAGCAATGATAATGAAATACAGGAGGTGATGACAAGTTGTACAGAACAATACCGCTAAAAGCCAAGTTTACTGATGAAGAGAAAGCTTTTTGGATTGACCAATGTGAACACGCTAATAGCTTGATTAATTGCGCTATATATGCGACAAAGCAAGCTCATTATGCAAGGAAGCAAGAATCCGAAAACGCTTTTACTACTTATTGGCGTGGTGATGAATTGCGCTATGGTTGGAAAAGTTATCATTGCAAAACCACCTACCCAGAATTAGATAAAATTCTCAAAGATAACCCACATTACAAAGCGATGGCTGCACAATCAGCACAACAAACACTTAAGACTGTGGGAGAGTCAATAACCAGCTACAACGGATTGGTTAAAAAATATTATCAAGGTGATGTTGATAGACCTTCATTACCAAGATATAGAAAACGTGGCGGTCTTGCTGCTGTCACATTTCCACGACAAGCTTTAACCTACAAAAACGGTTGTTTTTACCCATCAATAAGCAAAGAAACTAAACCACAGTTACTAACTGAAATTACTTTACACTTGCCTGATTTTATTGATTCAGACTGGGTTAAAGAAGTTACTGTTAGACCTTATTTGGGGGAATTGTGGATAGATTGGGTAATTGATGATGGTAAAGAGCCAATTGATATTAATCCTAACCTTGATTACTCGCAGGCTTGGAGCTTTGACCACGGTGGGACTAATTGGCTAACGGGTGTTTCAACTCGTGGTAAAAGCCTGATTATTGATGGCAGGAAACTAAAATCAATGAATCAAGGCTACTGCCGTCTGGTTGCTAAATATAAACAAGGCAAATCCGACTTTTATTGGGATTCCAACCTTGATCGAGTACAACGTAAACGCAACAATCAGATGCGTGATGCTGTTAACAAAGCAGCAAGATTTATTATTAATCAATGTCTTAATGACAAAGTTGGTAATCTGATTATTGGATGGAACGATGGTCAAAAGAATGGCTCCAATATGGGCAAGCGTGGCAATCAAAACTTTGTGGTCATTCCCACAGGGCGATTGATTGAACGCTTGAAACAACTTTGCCCAGAATACGGAATACAGTTAACGATTACTGAGGAAGCGTACACATCAAAAGCGTCTTACCTAGATGGCGACAGCCTCCACAAACATGGTGAAAAACCCAACGGATGGAAACCGTCAGGACAACGGGTAAAACGTGGATTGTACAAAAGTCGTGATGGTCACTTAATTAACGCTGACTGTAATGGAAGTGCCAACATCATGAGAAAAGTAGCCACACAGCTAGGATTAAACTTAGCCGAGGTGGGTAGAGGGGTATTGACAGTCCCACAACGAATTGATTTGTTTACGCGATTAAATAAATCATATCGTAAACGTTGCGAAGTGCGGCTTGTAGCCGCCGTAGCAACATCCGTTTAGAATCCCCCGTGTTTCCAACCGGGGGAGATGTCAATTCTCAATCAGGATTCTCAATCACTATCCTAGTTATCTTGACTGAAAATTTCTACATTCGATATGCACAATCGGTACATCTGTTAAGTTTCCGTGTCGTACTTTCGTCGAATGCACTCGACTGAAATCACATTTTTTCCTTTTCCTTAGTAAAACCTCCCAAATTCAGCAAACTGCATTTAGGAAGTTCCTTAAGTCCTTCAGCATAGCTGCCCTCAGCATAGCTGCCCTCAGCATAGCTGCCTTTTTTCTACCTTTTCTCAACCCATGCCAAACACAACCGGCGAAAATCGTCGCCTCGATGTTCAAAGCTGGTGTATTGGTCAAAACTGGCACATGCCGGAGATAGCAGTACCACAGGCGCTTGATGCTGTTTGGCTAATTCCGCAGACTTGGGTATCGCTCTTTCCATCGTTTCTACGATTTCATAATTGGTATATCCTACCTCTTGCAAGCGATTTGCAAATATGGGTGCGGCATTTCCTATCAGTAATACTGCGGAGGCTTTAGTTTTAATTTTTGCTAGCCAAGCACTGTCATCACCCTCTTTTGCTTCGCCTCCAGCAATCAAAATTGCGGGACTTTTGACAGATGCTAACCCAACTTCAGCGGCGTCGTAGTTGGTAGCTTTGCTGTCGTTGATAAAATCAATACCTTCCCAAGTACAGATGTGTTCTAGGCGATGGGAAACACCAGGGAATTCACTGATAGCACGATGAATCGCTGCTTGATCAATTCCCGCCAACCGCGCTGCTGCTACTGACATCAGTAGATTTTGCAGGTTGTGTTCTCCTACCATCCGCAACGCAGATACTTCTACAATGCGTTCATCATGGGGATGTGTTGTATTTAACCTTTCTACAACCCAGCCATCTTCGATATAAAAACCTTTATCGCCAATTAGGTAATCTTTACCTTTAACGCTTGTCCAATAGGCATTTTGCCAATGACTTGCACCCAATTTACTTAAATATACATCATCACCATTGAAAATTTGCAGTTGCGATCGCTGCAGTAAATGCGCTTTGATATTGTAGTAATTTTCTAAGGTTTTATGACGTGCAAGATGGTCTGGGGTGAAAGTCGTCCAAATACCGATGCGGGGTGCAAGAGTAGAAGAAGACTCAATTTGGTAACTGCTAATTTCCCCAATCACCCAATCAAGTCGATTTTGGATTTTAGATTTTGGATTTTGGATTAACTCTCCTTGTCCCCCTGTTTCCCCATACAAAAGTGCCACTTCAGCGGCGGCGTAGCCAATGTTACCGCAGGCGGGGGCGTTTAAACCTGCGGCTTGAAAAATTGCTGCAACTAAAGATGTGGTGGTAGTTTTACCGTTAGTGCCGGTAATTCCCACCCAGGGTATTGCTTGCAAATGTCGCCATGCGAGTTCCATTTCGCCAATGGTTTCAATGCCCAATTCTCGCGCCTTTACTAATAGGGGAATATCCCAAGGTACGCCTGGGCTGACGACAATTAATTGAGGTAGATCGGAATCATTCAAGTCCAGGGAATACCCCAGTTTAACAATGATTTGCGTGGCAGCAAGTTCTTGTTGCTGTTGAAGGAGGGTATCGGAGGTGTTGCTATCGCTTAATTCCACCTCCCAACCTTCCCGTTTCAACAATCTCGCCGCAGCAACACCGGACCTTCCTAATCCAATTACATGAGCTTTGGACATAGACTGTGGCAGTTATCCCTGGTTAAGCCTCCTTATACTAGCGTTTATTGGCACAAATTACACAACTTTTTGTTGACTCACGCTACAATTTTTTGACGATGGCACCAAAATCAGCTAAAACGCGTGCGTGGTTGCGAAGTAATCCCAACAAATGTAAGCGATTGCGCTTGATTTCTGGGTCCGGGTCCATTACTAAAACGCTTTCGGAACCATCAAAAAAATTACTTACGGTGGGAGCTATTTTTTCGAGTGCTGCTACTAACTGCTGATAATTTCGCGATTGTTGGGCGGCTTGAGTTTGGGGTACTAATTCCACTACAGCATTATAAAAAGCTTCTTCGGAAGGCTTTTGAAATAGTTCTTTTCGCACTATTTCTGTAGGATTTAGCTGTTTTGTATCCAAGTCGCCTTGGGCTGCTAAACGAGTGGAACGGTTGACGGTTTCGTAGATGTTGTCCAAGCTACCATTATTCCTGATTTGTTGGAGAAATAAAGCGCGATCGCGTACATCTAATAAATCCTGCAATGCCCTTTCTGTATATTCTGGGTCGTTTTCTCCCAATACTGCATTTACTAAGTCATAATCTATTGATTTTTCTTCTTGCAGTAGGGTGCGGATGCGTTGCAGGAAAAATTCTTTTAAGTCAGCGATTAATGACGTTTGGTCTTTGTTAAAAGTCGCTGCAAAGTTTGCCGAAATTTGTTCTAGCAACTGCTGCAAGTTGATAGTCAAATTCGCCGACCATGTAATATTAACTATGGCATTGGCTGCGCGACGTAAAGCAAAGGGGTCACCGGAACCTGTGGGTATCATTCCCAATCCGAAGATACTGACTAAGGTGTCTAGCCTGTCTGCCAAACCGACAATTTGACCTGTGAGGGTTTGAGGTAAAATATCATCGGCGTTTCGGGGCAAATAATGTTCAAAAATAGCGGTTGCGACTGCTGGTGATTCTCCACTTGCAGCCGCATATTTTTCGCCCATAATTCCCTGCAATTCTGGAAATTCAAAGACCATTTGGCTAACCAAATCAGCTTTGCACAATAAAGCAGCACGTTGGATATTTTGAGTTTCTTCTTGTCCTAATTGCAGTTGAGTTGTGATTTGGGCGGCTACCTGGCAAATTCTATCTACTTTGGCACGCAAAGAACCCAATTGTTCTTGGAAAGTAACTGTTTCTAACTTTGGTAGAAAGTTTGACAGCGGATGTTCTAAATCTTTTTCGTAGAAATATCTACCATCAGCCAATCTGGCGCGGATGACTTTGGCATTTCCCACAGCGATAATATCTGATTTGGCTGGGTCGCCGTTGGAAATGGTAATGAAATTGGGCAGTAATTCTTTGGAATTTTCGCCTTTGAAAACTGGGAAATAACGCTGATGAGTTACCATCACAGTGGTAATGACTTCGCTGGGCAAATTCAAAAATTCTGATTCAAACTTGCCGATAACCGCTGAAGGATATTCTACAAGATTAGTAACTTCCTCTAACAAATCCGGATAGATTTCTGTGTGTCCGTCTAATTGTTTTACAGAAGCCAGAACTTGCTCTTTAATAGTAGTAGCTCGTTCATCAGCATCAACTGCAACAAAGCCAGAGCCCAGAGTGGTAACATAATCAGTAGCTTGGGCAATCGTCACCGTTTCGGGATGCAAGACTCGATGAGAGTGAGAAATGCGATCGCTTTTGATTATCTCCGAACCATTATCTAATTCAATTGGCAGTACCGCATCATCTAACAAAGCCACCAACCAGCGAATTGGTCGGGAAAATGTCTTATCACCATCACCCCAACGCATCAACCGCTTTCCTTCAAGTTTGAAAATCCATTGGGGAATTAGTTGGGTTAAAATTTCCGCCACCGGACGACCGGGAGTTTTTTTGTTAACAAAGACAAAATCGCCTTTATCAGTAGGGCGAACTTCCAAAGCAGAGATGTCCACACCTTGCTTCTTGGCAAAACCTTCCGCCGCTGGTGTCGGTTTACCATCTTTAAAGGCGTTTTGTGCGGGGGGTCCTTTAATTTCCTCTTCCTTGTCTGGTTGTTGCGTGGGTAAACCCGTCAGGAGTACCGCCAGACGCCGGGGAGTACCGTACACTTGGACAGCATCGCTAGTGAGACTGTTAGCTTGCAGACTTTGGGGAATGCGCTGCTTCCACTGCGAGATAGCGCTACTGAGAAAGCTTGCGGGTAATTCTTCAGTTCCAACTTCTAATAAAAAGTTAGGCATAGGACAGTAAATCGTAAATCGGTCAATTTCAACAGTTTACCGGAGATGGGGAGAGGGGGAGATGGGGAGATGGGGAAGGGGGGGCCCCCAGGGAGTGGGGATAACGGGCGAGGGGGGGATGAGGGGAAGAAGATTGTTTTTCTCTCCACACCCGTCGCCCCACACCCGTCGCCCCACGCCCGTCGTCCTTGTCTCCTTGTCTCCCACACCCGTCTGGCACACCCGTCTCCACACCCGTCTCCACTTCGGAACCGTGGGGTGTTTAATTAAGTCGAGTCATACATGAATTTTTGTACTTAGTTAAAATGACACTGCCAAACATCTTTTGTAAAGCCCTCACAGCAATAACTTTAACAACATCTGTGATTATTACTTACATTCATTTATATCCTGCTATCGGTGAGTATGTACCCAATACCCAGCAAATAAATCAGGCAATACTGACATTATCCGGTCATACTGCACCCGTGAGAGCGATCGCGCTGACTCCAGATGCCCAAATTTTAGCAAGTGGCGGTGATGATAAAACAATCAAACTGTGGAACCTGAAGACTGGGGAGTTACTCCGCAGTTTGAACGGACATACAGAACAAGTAATATTTCTTGCTATTAGCTTCGATGGAAAAACTTTAGTTCGTGAGTGCTAGTTACGACAAGACAATCAAACTGTGGAATTTGCAAGATGGTAAATTACTCCGCACTTTAACTGGACATTCTCTGCAAATACAATCACTTGTTATTACCCCGGATGGACAAACTTTAGCTAGTACGAGCTTAGATAAAACAATTAAGCTGTGTTAGCTGCAAAATGGGCAGTTAATTCGCACTTTTAAACCTGGAAAAATTGCCTTTTCTCTTGCTATGAGTCGCGATGGTCAAACTTTATTTAGTGGGAATGAAGAAGGCAAAATCCAATTATGGAATCTCCGTACTGGTAAACTGCTGCGAACCTTGACACCGCCTAAACCAAAAAATCCTACCTACATTTGATTTTCAGAAAGTATCTGGAGTTGTTTCTCTCGCCATCAGTGCCGATGGAAAAACTCTGGTTAATGGTGGTTACGATGATAGTTTTATGTCAATTCAAGAAACTGATGGGAAAAATATCAAGGTGTGGAATTTGCAGACTGGGAAAGTAATCCATAATTTTTCTGTTAGTGGTGGTAGTGTTGATACTGTTGCGATTAGTCCTGATGGACAAACTTTTGCTAATGGTAGTTTGGGGCGTGAAATTCAGTTATGGAATTTGAAGACTGGGAAATTAGTTAATAAGCTAAACGGTCATGCAGGTGGAATTTATGCTTTAGCTTATAGCAGAGATGGAAAAATTCTAGTTAGCGGTAGTGGTGATAAATCGATTAAAGTTTGGCGGTTATGATTTTAATGGTTAATTGCAGAGGTGAAGGGGCGCTACAGGCGGGTTTCCCACGCCCAAGCGACTGGCGGCTAGCAGCGTCAGCTGACCGGAATGCACTACAAATTATATGTTAATAAAATAACTAAGTTCACATCCGCCTGGGACTATAAGTCCCAGTCTAATAGCTTAAGTCCTCTCCAAGAGGACTGATATTGTTATTGTGTGGTCAAAATCATTACTTTGTATTCGTGTATTCGCACTCATGCGTAAAGGTGCATTTTGGTCAGCCTCTTATATCAAGTTTGGTTAAACACTTATAATTAACGCTCGTTGGGGAGCCACAGAAGCGCCCTTGGTTCCCCCGGTTATAGCATGTGGCGTTGGAGGGAAGCGTAACCCAACATTCACGCTTACTTTATGTTGGGTTGCACTACCCTGCGGGTAGCCGCCTCCGGCGTCTACGTTTCAACGCCACTTGCAAAGGCTGCCGGGAAACCCGTAAGGGCGCAGTGGCTCCCCAACCTACAATTTATAACTATTTTATTTTACAATTTGCAATTTCAGGCTTTCTGAAACTCCTTAGTAGTTAATACTAGTACAGAAGGGCCCAAATAAGTTAACCATTCACATTCAATGAAAGTCTTGAAAAATCAAGCTTTCCACGAATGCCCTTCGCGCCTCGCCAGTTGCAACAAGCGAGCAGTTGGCGGTGTCGGTTTGGGTCCCGCCAAACTGCGGTGGGGGAACCCTTTCACCAGTCACCTGCGGTCGTGTTACCCGGACGCAGTGCCCCTTCACCACCGCACTGGCTCACCATCTGACGAATTACTTCTGCCTTGTTGTACTAGTTAGCGGTTGATAGTTGCTAATTACTAGTTATTAGTTAGTTGACAACTACCAACTACTAACTATCAACTACCAACTATCAACTAACAACTACCAACTATCAACTAACAACCCAAAATTCTATTAGTCTTCGTCCAATGCGGGGAAAATTTCTTCAAGCTCCCACAATTTATCTTTATTTTTAATGAACCAAATACGAGTTTTTGGAGTCAATTTACTCCAAATTATTTCAATCGGTATATGAGGAGATGAATATCGATATTCCTGACCGAGTAATTTCAAATTATCTGCCACTTCACGGGGAATACCGAATGCTTCCCAGTCAACTTTTACGTTTCTTCCCGACAGTCCGGCGGCGGGATCGAAAATCAATTGTGCTGCTCTAATTAAATCAGCAAAGTGTTTTTGCTTGAGTCCGCTGATTTGCTGAAGCTGGAGTGATTCGTTATACTCTTGAGACATTGTTACTGCAGTAATAAATATTTTTCTGTCTGCTGAACTTACTGCCAGAGATTCCTGCCCCAATGCCTATTAGTTTAGCGCAGTTGAAGAATTAAGAATTAAAAATTAAATCTTAAAATTTTGGAATTTTGGAATTTTTCCTGTACTAAGAGCGCAATTGAGCTATCATCGCTGCTGGATTCCAGTAAGCGCGAGTTGTTTGAATCTTACCTGCATCGTTGACTTCAAAAATGGTGATTCCCTCAAAAATGACTGATTTGCCAGTCTTGCTGATTCCTCCCATTGTCCACTTTACTGCTGCTTCGTTGCCTGCGACAAAAATATGCTCGGTTGTCGGTTCTAGTTTCTCGTATGTTGCTTGCAACAGTCCAACTAACTGAGGCAATCCTTCATGGACTTTTGCTGGTGGTTCGCCAACAGGATCGTGACTCACGGCGTCTTCTGCAAAGTTCTCTAGCAACATAGCTGAATTCATGGCGGCGATGTTGCTAAAGTAGGCATTAATAACAGTTTCAATTGCTTTAGGTGACATTATTTAAATCTCCTTGGTTATCAGTGTAGGAAAAGTGTAGGAAAAGCGATCGCTTTTATTTGTGACGAGTGTAACCACGTTCAAATTTAGTTTTGACTTTCTCTGCTACCACCGCCCATGCAACTGCTGATATTGCCAATACTGTGACGATTTGCATTGCCGAACCGTCTGTAACTATTGCTACAGCCGCCAGAGCGATCGCTATCCCAATCAAAGTTTGTTTAATTCGTTTGGTAACTTGATAAGCTCGGTTGCAAGAATTGCAAATTTGTGTATGTCGCGAAAATCGATCTTGCGGCAATAACTTCTGATTGTTATCGCCATTGCTAGTATTTTTTGATGTGGAATAGCCCTGATAAAAGGGTAAATCCTGCCCAAATTTATCCAGCCATTTCCGATATTCAATGACAAAGGTATCTGATGTTTTTAAAGGCAAGTATAGTTCTTTTAGACTTTCTCCTAACCGCTCAATTTGTAATTGTTGTCCTACAATTAGGGGTAAATCCTGTTCCAAAATTTTGTTTGTATTTAAGTGGTCTAACCAGCGAGGTCTAAGTTTAACCCCCAAAGTCAAGAAATTACGATAACCTCTGGCTAAAATACGGCATCTTCCCTTACCTAGAGGAATTGCATATAAAGCCAATCCAAAAAACCAACCTCGTTCTTCAATATAAGCACTATTTAAAACTAGATTGGGAGCAACAAAATCAATGTGCTTCCAATTGTTATTAGGCTTATTATGTTCCCGCCATCTCCCGCGAATTCCTTGAGGCGAACTTTCAAGAACTTCCATTTCGATCGGTTTGGCATTCTTGCGATTACCACCACCCCTAGTATCATGATGGCTGATAGAAACATGAGATGGATCTATGACATTCTCCACCAAATATGTTTGGTCATAAGGCAAATCCAACATAAAGTCTGTGTGTACAAATTCAGGTTTATCTAAATTTTCTAAAGTTGGGATGCTTTCATCATCAGCTTTTTCCAATTCTCCAGCCCACATCCAAATTATGCCTTGAAGTTCTACAACTTTAAAGGATTTGACGCAAGCATTTTGGGGAATTTTAGCATCTTCTGCTAACTGGGGAATATGCAAACATTCACCGTCTTTGCCAAACTGCCAACCGTGATATAGACACTCAATTTTACCGTTAATTATTTGTCCGTCAGAGAGTTTAGCAGCACGGTGCGGACAGCGGTCTATTAAACAGATAAGCTGTCCATCTTGGTTTCTAAACAATACCAAAGGTTCATCATACAAAGAAAAGCTATAAGGGCGGTTTTGCGGCAAATCTTGCACGAAAGTTACTGGATACCAACAGTTTCTCCAGTTAAAATCTTGTTCTGCCTCAGGCTTCTCAAAAGTCGAAGTTGATTGTGCCGATTTTGATGTTTTTATGTCTAACGTCATGATTTTTAAACTCGTTTTTAACTCTCAAATTACGAATCTATTTAAACATTAGCCAAATTTCAAGCAGATGGGCTAAATATTTCTAGGGTTAAGCCTGTAAAACCTGATGTATCAAACTGACGAATACCCCGTTGCAATAAATTAGGATTGACCAGCCAATCTGCCGCTAAAAAAAACTCTTTTCCTATTTCGACTTTTCGAGGACAACAGATTGAAATACCGTCTATAAAGTGTAAAGTCAGGTAATCCTCACCCAAATTTTCTAATTGGTTCCATGAGGCTGTGACTGGAGACGATACTACCCAATCAGGTGTCATCGTTTTGCCTGTTCCTTGCCAATTATTACTGATATCTTTGGCACTGCGAAGTTTAGATTCTTCTGAATAACTTGCTAAGTGTTCGGTGATGGCTACAATTTTTTCCATTTTACCAGTGCCATCATATATGACAGCAACACTTATACGCCTATCTTCATATCTGAAACCAGTCTCGAACCCAAAGTTAGATCCGGGTTCTATCTTTGCAGAACCCCAGGAAAAGCTGTTGTCTAAAAACAAGGATCTGGTAATTGGTTTTTTGTAAGGACCAAAGGTTTTAGTTTCCTTTCTACCATCGGTATAAGTATAGTGATTTTGATGATGGATTTCACTACCATCTTCGCTGAGGTGAAAACTTCTAATACATTGCAAATACTCAACCAATTGTCCGTCGGGAGAATGTGTATTCCAAGTACCATACCAATCGCTGTTGGCATGATACTGACAAAAATTATCCCAATTTTGCTGTTGTTCTGCCATTACATCGTTGCTCATATCACCCATATATGATTTTGGATTTGAGATTTGAGATTTTGGATTGTGTGACCAAAGTCGCAACATTGTTTGAAAAACTTAAGCTTTTCAATTTTAAACCAAATGATATAGGATTCCTCTACAGATTTTTGAAATACACGTAGAGTGGGCACTGCTATTCCTTTGAAGGTGGGTAGGGGCTAACGTTACTATTCCGGGTTTCTCTTCGACCTCCACCCAAAGAAACTCGGTTTCAAGGGACAAATGAGAGGTTTTGAACAACGCAAAATTAGGTTTTGCTCGTTAGCACCAAGACTCCCAATCGGTGGGCAGTGCTGCTTCGCTAATAGCATGAGCGCCCCACCCTACAATACTTAAAATTTTTCAGAAATGATGCGCGGATTCCTATATAATGTTTAAGTTTCTTTGCGAAACACTTTAATCCAATTTGAAATTGTGTAACCAACTTTACACGTTGAAATTCAAACTACATTAATTATGTCTAATCTTCTTTGCGAAATACCTCGGAAATCAACAGTGCAAAGTCGCCAGAATCATCATATTTAACAGTGAGCCGTTTATACTCATTCTCTGCCACTAACTTACCAGCTACTAATTCAACCGCTTCTCCCACCTTCACTTTTTTAGGAATATTTAAAACTATCCCGTCAGGTAAGAAGAAATTCTCGTTATTATCTTTGTTTAGGTCTAACGCAAGCTTTGTAATTTCTTCTGCATCTGAAATTTGTAAATTAGGAGTGATGGACTGTTTTGTACCCACCCACTTTCCAGACAAGTTTTCTAGCTTTGGTTTTGCTGGAATTGTGGGAAAACTCCCCAGATGTTCGCGAATTTGCACAATTTTCTCTAATTCACCACTTTCCCCATATATACAAACCGCGCTAGTTCGCCAATCTTGATATCTAAAAAATAATTCAGCACCAAATTTTTCTCCTGGTTGCAGTTTTTTAGATAGCCAAGTATTCGCACCCTCACCTAAGGAGAAACTTCTCATAGACAAAGAAGCTGGATGGGTTATTCCATCAAGATGATTGCATATTTGCTTCTCAATTTGCCAGGATTTTTCTTCTTCTCTACCGTCGGAATAGGTGTAATTATTGGTGTGAGTAACAATGGTTTTATCTTCATTAGCTTGAAACTTTCTCACGCCTTGAAAAGAGTTAACAACTTCTAATGTCTCGAGGTCATAATAAGTCCATATTCCGTACCAAGAATCACCTTCAGTTGTTAAGTCACCAAATAAATTTTTCCAGTGCTGTTCTTGTAAATTCATAATTTTTCCTAAATTGTTTCCTGAATATGGTATTTCAGTAGGTCGGTAGAAATAAAGGTAAATGTTAATAGTTAATGGTTAATAGTTAATAGCCATGAACCATGAACCATAAGCCATGAACCCCTTCGCTATGAACGCCAGCCGTGAATGGGGGAAACCACGGCAGTTCCTTCAAGTCGGCGAAGCATGCACGGCAGTCGTGAATGGGGGAAACCCCCTCTTGGCCGCGCTGCCTCACCAACGGACTGCCTCCCCTCTTGGCCGCGCTGGTGAACCATGAACCATGAACCATGAACCCAGTTATGTTTATTTGCGCCCATGTACTTACTGCCCTTGTTAATCAGTTTCAACCAAAACTGTTACGGCTGCGATCGCTATCAACATTTCGTCATTTTTATCGTTAAGTGAAGGAATTGCCCGCCCCTGGACGACCATACCCCCAGATTCAACGGTTAAAGTTTTGCGACCAAAGGGCAATACAGCCAAAACCTCCTCAGAACGCACTTGTTCAGGATATGGTACTGCTAGCTGCACTTCTACAATCATTTGATCGGGGTCGCTTAAACCCGCAACTTCCCAAACTCCAGGCAAAGCATTGTGCGCGATCGCATTTCTGACAGCCCTGGCGGCCGCTACTGTCGGTTCCTGTCCGTGCTGATCTATCCCCATTCCCATCTCAATAATCAAGCGTTTACGCGCCATAGCACCCTCAGCAATTTCAAATTTGCAATTCTAATAATCCTAAATTCACTATCTCCCATCATGAGCATAAAACGCCGAAAATTTCTCACCACCGTTGGATTAGCTGCCATTTCCGCCCAAATCCAACCGCTTACCGCCCAAGGCAAGGTATCCCCAAACACCATCCTCAAACCACCCCGCTTGCAAGTGGGCGACACGATAGGATTGATAGCGCCTGCAAGTATCGTTGAATCCCAAGATATCGAACAAGCAAAGCAAAGCTTGGAATTACTGGGTTTAAAAGTCAAATTGGGAACCCATATTCTCGACCGTTACGGATATTTGGCAGGTAAAGATAGCGATCGCGCCAAAGACATAAACAACATGTTTGCAGATAAGTCTGTCAAAGCCATTATTGCCATGCGTGGCGGTTGGGGCTGCAATCGAATTTTACCTCTATTAAAATATCCCCTCATTCGTTCCCATCCCAAAATCCTCATGGGTTACAGTGATATTACTTCCCTGCTGTTAGCAATTAATGCCCGCAGTCGGATTGTTACTTTTCATGGTCCAGTCGCCACCTCTACCTGGAATGAGTTTACAGTCGATTATTTCAAGCGCATTTTATTTGATGCTGAAGTTGTGACAATGCAAAATCTCAACACTAATGAAGGGCGATTGGAGGTTATAGCACCGGGAAAGGCAAGAGGTAAACTTATTGGTGGTAATTTGTCGGTATTATGTGCAATGGTAGGTTCGCCTTATCTACCTTCATGGAATAAAAGTATCCTATTTGTAGAAGACATTGGCGAGGATGTTTACCGCGTAGACCGGATGCTGACGCAGTTAAAAAACTCAGGAATTCTTAACCAAATCGCTGGTTTTGTATTTGGACAATGCACCAATTGTAATATAGAAGATGAACCATCATTTAGCTTAATGCAAGTATTGCAAGACCACATGCTTCCCTTAAAAATTCCGGCTTGGTACGGTTCGATGATTGGTCATATTAAAGATAAATTTACCGTGCCAGTTGGTGTAGAAGTGCAAATTGATGCCAATGCTGGAACTTTGCAGATGTTAGAGTCGTCTGTCACATAGAAATTAATTTTTATTCTGTAAAGTAAATATCCGGGTCATTCCCCTAAGCCTTTCTTCGCTTTATCGCCTGCAATCAACAGCACTAAACACATTTTAATTATTCTTGATAAGATTTATTTTTTTGTAACACGACTTTCATGTATTTTTGCTAAAATTACACAAAGATTCTCACGTAATATATATGACAACAAATTACCCTAACTACCCATTTTCTATTGAAAAACCAGATTCTAACCAGCGTCCGAACATTTTAGATTTTTATGTGATTAGTAATGCGCCAATCAACGTAGAAAGAATTAGCAAGCAAGAACCAAATCATGAACATACATATGAAAATATCCAGGAAATTGCCAAGTTTTTGAGAGATTCTCAAGGTACTGCAGAGATTGTAATAAATATTCACGGATATAATTCTAAAGAATCTGGTGTAAGAGAGGGGTATAAGAAGATAGCTTCGTACATAAGTTCTGATAATTATATCAATCGCAAGAATATCGTTTTTATAGGTTATCGCTGGCCTTCAGAATATTTTTTAGGAAGTGGAGATAATGAATCAGAATCATTTAAGAAAATATTTAACGAGTCAATAACAGGTTTACCAGTCCTGTTTAAAACAATTTTAATAAGCACTCTTTTCTTACTATTATTAATAGTGCTGCCAATTGGAATATTTTTAATATTCTCTTCATCTATTCCGAAACTTCTAGCATTTTTCATTTCATTACTGTTTGGGTTGTTGACTTTTTCTTTAGGTACTGTATTTAGTATCATCTTCTTCAGAGTAACAGTTTACTTCCGAGATGCTTACCGAGCTACTAATTATGGAGTGCCAGATTTAGTAGAGTTAATTCGGCAATTAGATTATGCGATCGTTGAAAATTCTCCTAAAGACAATCGGGAAAGCAAAAAAATATACTGGAGAAACAAAAAAATAAAGCTATCCTTTATTGGTCACAGCATGGGTGCGTTTGTTACCACCAATGTGGTTAGGATTTTGTCTGATATTTTTGATGAAAGTTCTATTGAACAGCCCCATGAAGATGATAACAAAAAGCAACCATCTCCAGATATTGGTAACGTTTTTTCCTTGGGACGTTTAGTGCTAGTTTCACCTGATATTCCCATTGAAACCATCATTCCAGGAAGAGCAAATTTCTTGCGTTCTTCTTTGCGTCGATTTGAAGAATCTTACCTCTTTAGTAATGAAGGCGATATAATTTTGAGAGTTGCTTCTACAGCTACCAATTATTTAAGTTTTCCTGCAATTAGTTACGACAGAGGTTTTAGGCTTGGCAATGTCATAGTTGACAGTTACCAAAATGGCAGTTTTGGCTATGAGAATAAAAGATATGGAATCATTAATTTACAACAAGAAGACGGGTATGTTGTCAATTACGATTCTGAGGAAGTAATGAGGAGTATTTGCATCGTTTCTGATGAAAAACTCAAGTCAATTAAAGAAATTTCTGATGAAAAGCTCAGGTTAAAGTTAAAGTTAATGTTAAGGCAAGGAATTATTGAAAGTCCTAATACTGCTAAACAAGAGCCGATCGCGGCATTATTTACCTACTTTAATTGCACGGATTACAAAGAAAATGGCAAAGGTGTTGTTAGCAGGGCATTAGGTAAAGAACAGCTGAATTTTTGGGATGGTTTTGTTTTAATAATCGATTATTTGACTTCAAAAATAGACGTTCACGGAGGTTATTTTGATGGCAAATTAAGTAAAGAAATGATATATGGATTAGCCTTTCTAGGATTCAAAGAATTTTTACAATCTTTAGAACAGCAACATAATGATAATCTTGATGACAGTCAGCTTTCCGCATCTGTAGAGTCTACCTTTAACAGCGAAGATTTTCGAGCATCCTTAAGCCGTCAAGGTGCAGAGAGTGACGAGGAAAAAGAACAGATGATGAAGTTATATATACTTTTTTCCAAAATCACCGAGCAAAAGTATATGCAGGTTTTCCTCTCGCCAGAACGATATCAAGTTGATATTTTAGGAAAAGAGCGCGATCGCACTGACTACTAAAGGTAAATCTCGTAGGTAAATCTCGTAGGTTGGGTGGAGTCTCTGGCGTAACCCAACATTGACGGTAAAATGGTTGGGTTCCTCAGAAAGCTGCACCCAACCTACAATTTGCTAACTATACATTTCTAAAATCAATCATCGTCTGCAAATAAGCATCAGGCATTCCTGTATCAAAACACTTACCTTGCACAACATAACCAGTGATTCCCTCAACTTGACGCAAATTATCCAAACAGGTTGTTAGCTGAAATTCACCCTTTAACCGCACATTATTTTTGATATCTTCTGCTAACAAATCAAAAATTTTCGGCGTGAGTGCATACAATCCAAATATACACAAAAACTTATCCTCTGCCATTTTCTCAACACGCAAATGTTGACGTGCATATTCAAGAGTAGGTTTTTCCGATACTTGCGTCACAGAAAGTATCGAGTTTAACTCTTGCCAAACCCCTGTAACACACCCAACTTTATGAAGTAATTCTGCGGAAACTTTAGTTAAACCAACAACACTTTGATTAACTTTTTCATAAACATCTAAAACTTGTTGTACGCAAGATTTTTTAATATCAGATGCGTAAACATGGTCACCTAACATCAACAAAAATGGTTCATCTTTCACCCATTCTTTCGCACAATATACAGCATGACCGTAGCCTTCCTGCTTATCTTGAGTTAAAATTGTGATTTTGTCGCCTAAATCTACCAGATATTTGCTGTATTCCTGATTCTGCGGCGATAGTTTCTCAAAAAGTTCGGCTTTAGGCGGTCTTTTAAATAAAATTTTAAAATCTTTTTTGTCTTCGGGTTGCACTACAATCCCAACTTCTTCAATTCCCCCACTAATCGCCTCTTCAATAATCGCCAAAATCACAGGTTTGGCACGCCCATCTCGATCAATTATCGGAAAAAGCTCTTTTTTGACAACTTTAGTAGCTGGAAATAAACGAGTTCCAAAACCAGCCGCTGGAATCACAGCTTTTTTAATTTTCTTTGTTTGCATAAATTGTCAATTTCAAACATTGCATTTGAGGAAAATCACGTTCAATTATTTCGATTAATTTTTGTTGATTCTCCTCATCTTTTACAATAAATTGTGCAGTACCATCACCTTGCGAACCCACACCTTTACCACCTAAAATATAAGGTTGAATTGCTTTATAGCTAAGAAGTTGATGCAAAACCGGAGATGTTAACTGCCCAGGACAGGCGGGTATAAGATGCTGGTCAAATTCTGCCTGTGCTTGTTTCATCAGAATACCAATTTGTTCGGCATCACCTTTTTGCAAAGCGTCAATTGCAGCTTGGGTAATTTCATGGCTGATAGAACCAAGATATTTTTGCACATTTCCTTGCACTTCATTGGTGGCGAAAGGATAACATTCATTTAATTTGCCGAGGATTTCTTGGGTATTTTTGCCAGCGCCAAGATCCACTATGACAAAAAATAGGTTATTTGGAACATTGAGTTCAATCACATCCACGCGATCGCCATCAAATATCATAGCAATAGGACGATTCCCGTAAGCACAAGCCTGATCCATCCGTCCGCAACGAGAAGGCGTGGTAATCTCCCCCAAATAAGCAAACTCCATCTCCCCACGCAAACTCATCTTTAAGTCATACACCTCATTAAACGCCCTCGCCACCAACACGCAAATCGCCGCACTCGAAGACAACCCTTTTTGAACGGGTAAATCTGTCAGGTAATTGTCAATTTCCAGCCCACCAACATGGAAATAAGTAAGAAATTGATAAGCAACGCCAGCAGCATAACTAAAAAAATCTCCCTTTTGGGCTTGGGCCAGCAAAGCCTGCTTAGACATTGGTAAAATCGCGGTTTTCTCGCTTCCATCACTCAGATAAACGCGCAACACCAACTGATTTGGATGGGGCTTCACTTGTGCATACAGCCCTTGATTAGTACCCACCAGCAACGTGCAACCAACCTCTAAATCGGGATTGAGGCGGCGATAACCTCCCGCCCAATCACTGTGTTCGCCAAACAAACAAAGGCGTCCCGGAACAAATATTTTCATTTTGAGTTAGACGTGCGGAAACTTTTATGTAGTATATGTAGTATAAGGCGGTGATGTTTGTACACACCTGCCTTTTTCAAGACAATCGCTATGAACTTCGTACACTACCAAAGTATGTAAACTTACATCTTGCATCAAGAGGTATGAGGGAAAAAAATACTAAGTATTTATAGCTTTGCCGGCTGCGTTCCCGACCGCCAGGGACTTGTAGTCCCTGTCTTATAGCTAAAGTCCTCTTGAAGAGGACTGTTTGAGAATATTTACGGTGGTAATATTAGCTACTGAAAACTCTTATATTCATTGTTTATGCGTAAAGGTGCAAGGTATAAGTAAATAATCACTTCCCCTTCCCCCTTTTCCCTATTTACAAACATCCTCTCAAAAGCTTTAGTGAACAATCATGACACAATATCGCTTTCAGCGTTCATTTTCTGAAGACCCTACCTTAAGCGATCGCCTTTTTAACTTGTTGGAAATTGTATTTCCGGGACTCGGAATTAGCAATGCAGCAGAAATGAGTCGAAAACTAGGCGCACCGTGGGAAGCAGCTTCAACACCGTTTATCCGCTTCCGCGATGACGCAGTTATTAGTCATGTAGGAGTGCTAGAAATTCCTATGCGACTGATGGGGAAAAATGTGACGGTTGGCGGAGTCCACGCAGTTTGTACCCATCCAGAATTTCGACGCCGTGGCTACTACCGCCAAATAATGGAAGAAGTACTTGATTATTGCGATCGCCATTATGACACGCTGATTTTAACAACAGCACAACCAGAGTTGTATCAACCCTTTGGCTTTCGCGTTGTCGGAGAACACATTTTCATTACAAAGTGTGAATCCAGCAGTCATGTTGACGGCTTTCGACAGCTCAATCTTTCAGAAGCTGAAGATATAAAACTACTCAACAGACTTTTAGAGACAAGAGAACCCGTATCAAACATTGTGGGAATCCTCAATGAGAAAGCTGTATTTTTCGTCAACCAAGCAACTAGCCCCCTCTATTATGCCCAAGACTTGGATGTCATCCTTTGCATGGAGATAGAAAATACCCAACTCAAACTTTTCGATTTGGTAGGGACAAAAATTTGCCCCTTAGCGGCGATTCTTGAAAAAATACCCCAACCAATTCAGGAAGTATTGATTCATTTGGGCCCAGATCGCCTCAATGTCGATGTCCAAGCATTTCCTCACATCCTCGATGGCGATTCGCTGCTAATGGTTCGCGGTTTATTTCCTGCCGAGGAAAAACACTTTATGCTACCACGGTCAGCACGTTGTTGAAATACCAGTAGCGAGAATTATACCCTTAAGGGTTGACACCCCCTAGGGGTATAACCCTACACTATATTAGGACATCATATGCATCAGCGATCGCACATAGGCTCTGGTTTTTTATACCACAAGAAATAAAAGCTGATAGCCGGGGTTTGCCTGATTCGTCACGATTCAGGATGAGTCGTTTTTGACTAGTGTCAGTTGACAAACTGTCACTCACCAGAGTCCCCGTTTTATTCGAGAAGAGATATTCTTGATTTGTGCAAGGAGTGATACCACTTCACCACATGTTTGCCACAGATTATTCTCGCAATTCCTCTAAATAAAGGGGGTTGTAGATTTCAAATGTTGCATCAAATAAGGGAGTTGGTATAAAGTTATACGGTAAAGCGCTTGAGTGAGCAAAACTCTCAAGCGCTTATTCGTAGGCAGATAAAAAAACTTTTATACCAAGTTGCAAAAAAATCGCAACAGATAATATACCCAGGGAAGCGGAAGTCTCTCGGTAACTGGTAATGGTAGTTTTAAGCTTTCTGAGTAAGTGGTGTGGTAGAAGCAGACACAGACACCAGTTATTTCTCGCAGTTAATCTACAAGGGCATTGGGATTGGGCATTGGGGATTTGGCATTGGGCATTGGAAAGACAGATCATCGTTATCTCGTTTGTCTCGTTGTCTGGTGTCTCGTTCCCAGTCAAAGACTGAGAATGCCTTGTGGGCGGACTGGCGCCTCGCGTCCATAATAAAGGTCGGGCAAGATGTCGGAACTTCGGAGGGTTCCCCAGACTGTGCCAACTCGCCTGTGCTGGGGGGATGTATAGCGGTTTTCAATTGAGTTTATACAAATTTTTTCTTAGGGGACGTCGCGCCCTCACCTAAAGCCCTGAAAGCGAGACTAACGGGGCGCTTCGCGCTTCCCCATAACTTCACAGATAACCCAACGGCATAACGGCTCAAATCAGCAGTGATAGACCAAACCGAACTCAGCACCAGCGCCTTCTGTCCGTCCCCTGCATTTGATTTGTTATGCCAATTCACTTTAACGGTGCAACTCCCTCAAAATCGCTGTGCCCCCTTAAAAAGCAGGGCTGTTTCATTCCCTAAAAGGCTCGTAAATGCAAGGGTTTAGGAGACGAAAAATAAGCTTCGCACTCAAGAAAACGTACCAGAATGGTCATTAATTCATGACTTTTACCCAAATATTTGTCGCCAATGATATTGACAAAATCCCTACCTTATCGAATGAAACAGCCCTGCCCTTAAAAAGGGGGTTGGGGGGATCTATATGTATCAAAGATTTAGAGAAATAGTATTAGATCGCGCCAATCAAAAAAGTTGAGACTCAGCACAAAATTTATCTATGCGGACGTTTCGGTAATCCAAAAACTGCTCGATTTAAATCTTCTATGTTTGCATTACCTCTTAGAATATTATTCATTATTTCTTGAGACGATTTATCGAATGACGGATTATTTATGGGACTGTCGAAAGCAGCAATAATTAGATTGTAGGGGGATAAATATCTAACTCTTAGCTCTATTGATCTCCAATCGAGTTCCACAAGTTTTCCATTAATAGTGGCAGCACCATCATCATATTCAGATCTTGTCACCAAAAACTCTCTTTGATAAACTCCGAATTCTTCGTAATAGTATCCATATTTTTCAATCCAACTCTGGAACTCATATTTTTCCCTGTTGTAAAGACCACTAGGCTCCATTGGAAATGTTTCAATATATACAAAACATTGATAGTAATCACGAGCATTCACAGCTATAACGCTCTTAATTTTTAACTCCTCTTTATTTATAAGAACAATATCACTCTCTAAATGCTCAAAGGAATTTATTGGAGAATTTTGGTAGCCTCTAAACCACCATATTGGACTATTTTTATTAAAAGATAAAGGGTCTTCTAGTAGCTTGGATAACCTTGTAATTGTTTCGCCAGGTGAACTGAATGGTTGAATACCTCTGACACCAGGAAAAGATTTTGCAAATCTTTGAGAAAAAAGAGAAGTGCTACTAATAAATAAATCTGTCTGCTCGTTATCAGCTTCCTTTAACTTTTCTCTCTCTAAAAGAATGGGAGCTGAATGTTCAGGAATGCCTGCCAACTGGATTTCTACACAAGCAAATTCATATGCAATTTTAACTGAACGTCCTGCTGCTAATGCTTTATAAAAGCCCACAGCAAATGCAATTGCAGCCTTATCCCCAATAGATTGATTCATGCCAATAACAAAGGGGATATGTTTAGCAATAGCTTTTGCCTGAACTTCTGAATAACAGGCATTTAAAACTACACACTTTACTTGATTAGCCACTAATTTAAACAGATTGGCGAGTGCATCAGGCTTTACTCGCTGTGTTTTCCCTAAAATATTTTCAAAGCAAAGTTCTCCAGTACTTATGCCGTGCCCAGAGAAGTGAACGATTTGAGGTTCAACATCGAAAATTGCTTGAGTTATATCTCCAGTACGCACAGATTCACGAGATTCCAAAGAAAAGGTATCTCGCTGTTTGGAAAGTTGCAGCTTTTCGCGGATATCTCGTAACTCTTGTCCTAAACGCAATCGCACAGAATCACTGGGATCGGCTGCTAGTAACAAAATTTTTATCTTATCCATTAACGATGTCTACATGAGTTTTAGTCCACGATACACGTCCCAAAAGTAATTCTGCAACTACGTTCCCTACAAACAACTCACCGGTCTAAGTAGCCATTATGAACTGGGTATACCAATAATCCATGAAAATAACCTCTTATTCCCCTCCTCGCTTGCGGGGAGGGGCTAGGGGTGGGGTGTTATTTTCAAGATAGATTTTGGGAAATTTCGCGTCTATACAAACCCCAAATTTTAGTTTAGGGTTTTAGTACAAAATTTGTGTTTATTCACCCAGCCATTAACTATTAACCATTAACAATTAACCATTAACCAACTACAAAATTCACCAACTTTCCAGCCACCACAATCACCTTTTTAATTTCCTTGCCTTCAAGATGACGCTGCACAGCTTCAGATTCACGTGCGAATTTTTCCAACTCCGCCTTATCAGCTTGTGCTGGAACTTGAAGATCCGCCCGTTTTTTGCCGTTAATTTGAATCACCAAAGTGATTTCATCAGCAATCAAAGCCGATTCATCAAACTTCAACCAAGTTTGAGTGTGAACAGATTCAGTACTACCCAATTGATGCCACAATTCATCAGCGATGTGGGGTGCGAAAGGTGCCAGCAACATCACCAAAGTCCTAATACCTTCTACATAAATTGGTGAATCTTTGCAGTTAGCATCAGCAAGGGCGTTACTTAACTTCATCAATTCCGAAATCGCAGTATTGAATTGATATTCGCCCTCGACATCTTCCGTCACTTCTTTAATCGCAATGTGAATTGCCCGCCGCAAATCCTTCTGGGGTTTGGATTTTGGATTTTGGTTTTTGGATTGTACTGACACCTTTGCTGACGGATGACTATCAACAAATTCCGTTACCAAACGCCAAACTCGATTTAAAAAGCGGAATTGTCCTTCGACATCAGCTTCATCCCATTCCAAATCTTTTTCTGGAGGCGCTTTAAACAAGATGAACATCCGCGCGGTATCTATGCCGTATTTAGCAATAACATCTTCCGGCGCGACACCGTTACCCTTAGACTTGGACATAGTAGCGTAAAGGCGTTGTAACGATTCACCCGTCTGCGGGTCTTTTGGATCTGCCGGATTTACCAGATGAGAGGGAATCCACTTATCTTTGCCGCCCTTGTTGGGATTCATGTAAGTTAAACCCTGCACCATACCTTGAGTCAACAGACGTTGGAAAGGTTCGTCAAAGTTTAACAAGCCGCGATCGCGCAATACTTTAGTAAAGAACCGCGAATATAACAAGTGCAAAATCGCGTGTTCAATCCCGCCGACATATTGATCCACCGGCATCCAGTCATTCGTCTTGCTGGGGTCGAAAATTTGCTGTTCGTTCTTAGCGTCAGGATACCGCAAGAAATACCACGAGGAATCAATAAAAGTATCCATCGTGTCAGTTTCTCGCTTTGCTGGCGTGCCGCAAGTTGGACAAGGCACATTGACAAAACTTTCTAACTGTGCTAATGGCGAAGCACCGCGTCCAGTCAAATCGATATTTTCCGGCAATTGCACCGGCAAATCTTGATCTGGAACTGGTACTATCCCGCAGTTGGGACAGTGAATGACTGGTATTGGTGCGCCCCAATACCGTTGTCGGGAAATCAACCAATCTCGCAAGCGATATTGTACCCGTTCTTTGCCCCATCCTTGAGTTTCGGCGTACTTCACAACCGCTTGTTTACCCTCAATAGATGCCATGCCATCAAAGGAACCAGAATTAATCATAATTCCAGCTTCCGTATATGCCGCTTTTGGCATCTCTTGTGAGGCATCTGCTTGTGGCACAATTACCACTTTGATCAGCAAATTTTGTTCCTTAGCAAACTTGAAATCCCGCGCATCGTGTGCGGGCACGCCCATCACAGCCCCAGTACCATACTCATACAGTACATAATCGGCAATCCAAATCGGAATTTCTTCCCCTGTAAACGGGTTAATCGCCTTACCACCCGTGGGAATACCCCGCTTGGGTTTATCTTCTGCAGTGCGTTCCAACTCGCTTTGGTTGGTCACTTCTTGCACAAACGCGTCCACAGCGGCTTGCTGTTCGGGTGTGGTGACAAGCTTTGTCAAAGGATGTTCTGGCGCTAACACTACATAAGTAACGCCATAAACCGTATCGGGACGCGTAGTGTACACGCCGATTTTTTCATCCATCCCGACAATGGGAAATTCCAAATACGCGCCAGTCGATTTACCAATCCAGTTAGCTTGCATCAACTTCACGCGTTCGGGCCAACCGGGCAATTTGTCAAGGTCATTTAACAATTCTTCAGCGTAGTCGGTAATCTTCAAAAACCATTGCCGCAACAGTTTGCGCTCAACTTTTGCCCCACTGCGCCAGGAACGCCCTTCATTATCAACTTGCTCGTTTGCCAATACAGTTTGGTCGATGGGGTCCCAATTGACCGCCGCTTCTCTTTGGTAAGCCAAACCCGCCTGCAAAAACTGCAAGAAAATCCACTGCGTCCACTTGTAATAGTCAGGCGAACAAGTAGCAAGTTCGCAGTCCCAATCGATGGACAAACCGAGACGCTGCAATTGCTGCCGCATCTGGGCGATATTTTGATACGTCCATTTTGCCGGCGGCACACCTCGGTCAATAGCGGCATTTTCAGCCGGCAAGCCGAAAGCGTCCCAACCCATAGGGTGGAGTACCCGATACCCTTGCATGCGCTTGAGGCGGGCAATCACATCAGTAATCGTATAATTACGGACGTGACCCATGTGCAGGCTCCCCGATGGATAGGGGAACATCGACAGGGCGTAGAATTTTGGCTTGTCGCTATTCTGGGGAGTTTTATCTAAGCCAAGTTCAGCCCATTTTTGTTGCCATTTTTCCTCAATTTGTGCTGGGTTGTATCCCGAATCGTTTAAATTACGCCAAATCAACGCTTTTAGCTCCTTTATCTATTATTTCTATTAAAGTAATTAACCTGGTTTAGTACGTTTGTTCTAGTCAGTTTCCTGGTTTGCTGTCTAGTAAATTTATAAATTTACTAGCGTAGTTTTAATTTTATATATTCTTGTCAAATTTATATAACAACGTTTTTGCAACACTTTCAGCCTATTACCTCTAGCTAGTACTCATTGGTAGAGACAATCTGAAAGTACCGGAGTCATTATATTTATTTTACTTTAAGTATTTACTTAAAGTAATTAATTAAAGTAAATAGAAAATACAGACTCTCCAGTGCTGGAGAGTTTTTATTTGGCTGTCTCTCGGTTACATCATGTGTTTACTTGAAGTAATTACTTCAAGTAATTAAAACACAAAGACTAGCCCTACCTGACGTTGATTACTGGAAACTTCGCTACGCTCGCAAGCAAGAAAAACAGAAAGTTACAGAAAGTGACTCTACAACCCTAGAAAGCGAAACTACTAGTACACTGAGGCGTAAGTTTAGATAGGCTTATACCGCCAAAAGCTTCCCCTTAAAAGTCCATTGGAAAGGATGAGCTAACTTTTGGTTAAAGTAGTCAACAAAATTCAATATCTGCTGTTTGAGATCTGCCTGAGAGGAAAAACTGCCTCTACGCAAGAGTTTGCGTGTGAGGATGCTAAACCAGATTTCAACCTGATTGAGCCAGGAACAGTGCTTTGGGGTAAAATGGAAAACAACCTTATGGGCGGGATTGGCTAGAAACTGGGCGCGGGTACTCATCGATTGGAGTATCCCAGACTTACCCTTAACACCTAAGTTGTCAAAGGGGATGCCTTCAATGTCGGCAATCCATCGTACCAAGGATTCTGATTGATGGATATTCAAACAGTCCATAATCAAATGCCACTTGCTGGCAGTCGGATCAGAGGCAATTAAGCGCTGGCAATGCCCCAAGAAATCGGCTTCTGTCCGCTGAGTGTCAATTGTAGGAGCTACAAGTTGACCTGTAACAACATCAAACTTAGCAATCAAAGTCTGTGTTCCATGCCGAATATATTCAAACTCTCGACATTCGACTTTGCCTGGTCGCATTGGTAAACTGGGAAGGGCGCGTTCTAGGGCTTGAATGCCAGTCATTTCATCAATGCTGATCGTGTGTTCTCCCGCGATCGCTCTGATTGGGGCACTCAGATAGTGCTGGCTGATGTCTTCCACCTTGACTTCAAACTCTGGATCATACGGGGGGAAAAAGCCAGTAACGAGACTGGTGCGGTTTGAGTTCTGCTTGAGCTAACCATCGTCCGACCTGGCGGGGGGATATTTGCTCCACAATACCAAGCTTTATCAACTCATCCGCCAGTTCATGAGAACTCCAATGACTGATGGGACGACCGTATTGCATCGGGTCACGGCACGCCATCGCCATGCATTCAACTTGCTGTTCCAGGGTAAATTTTAACGGCGAACCAGGACGGTGGCGATCGCGCAATCGCTCCATCACTGTCTTGGATTGCTCGGTGGTCTCAACCCAATAGTGTCGCCAGTGCCGCGCCATTTTGATACTTATATCGAGCGTTCGAGCAATTTCGGCATTGTTTTGCCCCAACGCGGCTTTTAGCACAATCCGGGCACGTTGTGCGATTTGCTGCGGCGTACTGGGTCGATTCACTAACTTTTCCAGGGCTTGCTGCTCAGTATCACTCAGGGTGATTGTCAGCGGTTGGCAGGGCATGAGTCGTCAAATTAATCTCGTCATTCATACCCTAACTCAATTTACGCCGCAGTGTACTAGTTACAGAGAAAAGTATATAACTCCTACCCAATGGCGATTATGTGATGAGTCAGGAGCAAGTAGGTAGAGCGGTTGATTTACAAGGTGTTTTGGTTTTACGTTTTTTGGAGTCAAAACAGCCAGAAGCTTTGCCAGATAAAGACTTTAAGAATTACAAAATCGCATCAATCTCGCGAGATAATGAAGGTCGAGGCGGGCGCGGTCAAATCAAAACAGTATTTAAATTAAATAAGTGTACTCAACTGTAATACGTACGTTACGTTACAGTTAACGCTAGCGATAGGACAAGCTTACGAATGGGGTTGCGTAAATCTAGCTGTATTCGATGTTATTTTATAAACCCTTAAGATTTCCCAGTGTTCTTTTAGGCTCTATAATTAAAAAAACGTAGTGTATGTATAATAAAATCCCCTGTTTAAAGGGGATTATTTATTGTCGTTAATTTTATTTTTGTCTAGCTTTTCGGCTATCGCTTCTCTGACGTATTCAGCCACGTCATCAGTAGCCTCTTTCAATTGTTTATGCATTGATTCTGTAATGCGTACGGTTAGCAATTTTGTTAATGGTTCCTCCCCCTGGCGTTTTGATGGTGGCAAGCTTTCAGGGTTCCCTCTAGGATTAGGCATTATTCAATATTAATAAATGTAAATATAAGTTGAAACAACGTGTACGCCGTTTTAGGTTTATTTAGGTGGTTGTAGCCGTGGAAAGTTTCAACCACCTAAACCTACATTCCTAAAAAATGAGGTAATTTATATGATGACACGTTCACAGCTACTTGAGTGCAGCTTGGAGCAACTTAAGGTGTTAGGCGAGTTGTATGGCATCAAGCCATTCGGTAGCCCTAGATATATAGTCAATTGGGTAGACGCATTAACAGAACATGGTCAAAACATTCTGATTGAAGACTTTGACCTTGGCGGTGGTCTACAATTCCCTAGCGCTCAAACGATTATTGAGTTACAGATTTTTGAAAAATTGTTAGGTAAGCCTACGCCATTTCAAGCCGCATTGATTAACGCCGCCAAAAGGGGAGCCTAAGTAACAACGACTTTATTAAATATCAGCAAGAGCAGATAGTGAGAGTGTTTGAAGCTAAAGAGTTAGTCAAGCAAGCCTTGATACTGCTAGAGCAGGGTTAAGTTTGTGTGTGTAGAAATTACTTGAAGTAATTACTTGAAGTAATAAATAAAAATAACTACTAGTAATTATTCACTAGTAGTTATTAAATAATCATTTAGTTGCTGGTAAGCTTTAAACGTCTTTTAATGTGACATTACGGTTGGCGTCCAAATAATGCTCAATAATAATGTCCACACTGTTCCCACAGCTATCAGCTAGTAGTTTTAAATCAGCACCATTATTAGCTTGAATGCTAATGAATGTATGTCGTGTTGAATATGGCTTGAGATATTGAAGTTTACCTTGTTCGGATAATTCTTTCACTGCCCCTAAATATGTATACTTCTTACCATCCTTGCAAGCTATTGTATATTGCCATGCTTTTTGTAAGGTGTTTCTATTTATCTGACTACCATTTTTGGTTTTAAATACTAAGTCTTCTGGATTTTGACCACTGCCATACAATCTTTTGAGTAAGTTAATCAATCTGTTCATTCCTTGCATTTTGAAAAGTCTATCAACATCTGTTTTTGTTGTTTTAGTGATTTTTGTTTGTGTATCATACGATTCTTTAAAAATAATCCATCCAGTATCAAATTTGATATTTTTCCATTTCAGTGCAAAAGCTTCGCCGTGCCGACAACCAGTAAGGAAGAGAAATTCAACTACATCAGCCATTTGACTAATAACTATTCGTTCATGGTTCCTGATGTGATTAATAATTAAATCCCTTTCACTTACTGTGTATGACCGATAATCTTCAGCCTCTGACAATTGCTTTGACTTTTTAGGAATAGAGTAATGTTTTTTAATTTCGGCAAAATAATCTTCTGGCAATTGTTTTTGCGAAACAGCACGCTGGCAAAGTTCACTCAATAATTGAAATAATCTTTTAACAGAGTGTTTATTTCGTTGTTTGGCTAAGAAAGCTTTGATTATATCATTAGCTGCCTCAGTGTTCAGGTTTTTATCTAGATAAGGAATCAAAAGATTTGTGTATCTAGTTGAAAAAATATTCTTATAAGTTGTTTCTTTAATTTGCCCTGTATTTAATTTCCAATCAATAAATTCACTCCATAATTCACCTAACTTGGGCAATGCCTTAGATGTAGGTAGCTGAGTAACTGTAGCGAGTATTGGTTTTATATCTAGATATTTTGCTAGTCTTTTGCCGATTCAGAAATTTTAATTCAATTAGATGAGTTAGAAGGTTACCAGCCCTCTAGACAAATTGCAAAAAACCTCTATAATCGACATCCGATTCAAACCTACGACTTCGAGGGAGGCTCCCTTGGTCTGGCTTGGGTCTATTTAATGACCGCAGCACAGGTCTGCCAAATTGGAGGTATTCCCTTAATCGATGGCTGGTGGAGTGGGATTTAGGAGTTATGAGTTATGAGTTATGAGTTGAGTTATGAGTTATGAGTTATGAGTTATGAGTTATGAGTTGAAAGCAATTTGAAATTTCAAACTCACGCATTCAAAACTCACGCATTCAAAACTTCAAATCTAACTCTTGAATTAATTTACGTCGTGTTCCGTATCCCGTGATTTGGGCTGCTCTAAATCAACTGGATTGTTGGGAGTAGCTTCCGCTGTTTTGGGAATTGGAAACACCGAATTGTTAATAGCAACCATTAACGGTGCTGCAGAAACAGGCGCAGGCGTCGTTTGTGTTGGTTCGGTGGTATGCTTGGCCAATTGTGGCGCTGGAGAATCTCCACCTGTAAATATGCCGGAGACTGCGCCAATAACTATAGCAGCAATAGCCGCACCTCCCGACAGCGCGAGATACCTGGAACGGCGGCGCAAACGTGCAAACACTTGTTGGACTGTTTCTTCTATTGGCGGCTGTTGCGGCACTGGTAGAGTCCGCAAACCTTGCCGTATCTTTAACAATCGCGCATACAACGGTTGAATAGTGGGGTCGTTTGACAGCCATTCTTCAACTTGCCTGCGTTCGGCAGCCGTCACCTCTCCATCGAGGTAAGCACTTAATAACTCAAAGCGATCGCGCTTCACCATATCCATAGCACCCGTTGAATCATTGGTATGCTCAGCCATCCCACCTGACAAATCTTGATGAAGTTGCAGGGGGGAACAATCGTTAAACTGAGAATAATCAGTAGTCATCTTAACATTATTACCAATTCATACACGGGTTGAGGTAGCCGACAGGTTGAGAAATTAATCAATTTTTCTCTTCCTAGCAGAAGCACTCGACATTATCTTAAGAATACTTAATGAATTATTAATTCTGCCATAGGGCAGAGGATAGACGCTGTAATCTATGAATCTATATAACCTTGCAACTGAGCTTGCAGTCTAGATCTAGCGCGGGCGATTCTGGACTTGACCGTGCCTAAGGAAACGCCAGTAATTTCGGCGATTTCTTCATATGCCATGCCTTCGATTTCTCTGAGGACAATTGTAGTACGGAATACCTCTGGCAGATCGGCGATCGCTTCTCGCAGTTGTTCGTAGAATTCTCTGGTCGTCAGTTCTTCTTCTGGCCCGGGAGTATCTCCGGCAATTTCCCAATCCATTTCACCGTCGTCTACTGCGCGGGGAGCATCCAGCGACAGTGGGCTAACAACGCGCTTGCGTTTGCGTAACTCATCGTAAAACAAGTTTGTCGCAATACGGCTTAACCAGCCCCGGAACTTAGCAGGTTCTTGCAATCGGTTAATATTCCGATAAACTCGAATCCACACTTCTTGAGCCAAATCAGCCCTGTCTGCCCAATCTGGAGCCAGATGATATAAAACTCTATCAACCTGGGTTTGATAGCGGCGCAATAGTTCCGCAAACGCAGCACGATCTGGGCGCAGTCCAGTTTGACAACGTAAAATTAAATCGTGATTTGAGAGTTTGTCAACTTGCACTGATGCTTCTGGGAGTCTGGCATCAACAGTTGACCACGATACACTAATCGATTGACTCATAGATCGTACTGGCTGTAAATCTTCCCTTATTATTAGACCTGCTAATGAGTAGAAAGTTCCTATGGTAAGTGCCGGATTTCTGACTGGAACATGAAGGTATAAAAGTGCGGCTCAATTGACGGCAACGCCCAGAGCCGCTTCCTGTTTCTATTGATGGATGCCCCTTCTATCCTCGGTGCGTTGTTGGCGGCACGGCAATGTTACGTACACTTGTGCAAGCACTAACAACTGACCATCTACGCTTGACAAATTGTTTTAAATTTACTAAAGATTGGCAATTGGCAATTGGGAATTGAGAATTGAGAATTGGGCATTGGGCATTGGAATTCTGAAATTTCTCCGTTGTCTCCCACACCCGTCGTCCCAAGTCTTGCTTGTCTCCCCACACCCGTCGCCCTTGTCCCCTCGCCTCCTCGTCTCCTGCCAAAGTTTCACAAAGCTAGTTAGATTGCTGTAGCTGCTAGAACTGTTATTCTTTCGGTATGCTTACCAAAATAGTTAGAGGTGTATCTGTTTGCTGATGGTAACTAGCATCAGTGTTAGTTTGCTCTGGAGCGCGAACTTGCAGAAAGAAATTAAGGGAAAATGTAATTGTTACGGCTAGCAATATTTTTTCAAACATGATTTGTCTCCCACCCACACCATTAATGATTGATTGCTGCCCTGTTAAAGTTCCAAGGTAATGAAGTTTTTGACTTGGAATATTTCTATTGGTACAGCCCACATAGCCATAGTGTGCCCAGAGGTATAAGGAAATTCATAAGGAAACGGATAATTATTTGTAAATTTTTGATAACCGGATAATGAATGCATCCAATTGGTTAACTGGATATCTTGGGAGAAATAAGAAGCGATGACGATGGTCAGGAATGAATCTGTAACGCGGATAATAATGTTGCTGTGTTTTGGCACGGCAATTTTATCTCTGTTTGTCCATTGGCGGATGACGACGGCAGAAAGTTCGCTCTTGGGAGATTCTCGAGTCTCGCTGGGCGTGTCTGCACCGATATCCCCGAATCAAACGCCCGATCCGAAATCGGGAACGGTGGGCAAAAATGTTGCCCGGGGAGCTTATTTACCAAGAAAACAGGGGCTTTTTGTGCAAGGACAAAAACAGAATTCAACTGGTTTAGTTCAACAAAAAGCACTTAACAACTCTGTATCTGCTAACACTGAGGTGGTGGTTGATTTAAGCGATCGCCGGGTTTATGTTTATCGAGGGGGTACAGTTATAGCCAGTTATCCAACTGGTATCGGGAAGAAGGGCTGGGAAACACCCACAGGTTCTTTCGAGATTATGCACATGCAATACCATCCTGTGTGGCGTCATCCGATTACAGGTAAAATATTTGAAGCCGGTCCTGATAGTCCTTTGGGAGACCGTTGGATTGGTTTTTGGTCAGATGGACGCAACAAGATTGGCTTTCACGGCACGCCAGATGACGATTTGGTGGGGAAAGCGATTTCTCACGGCTGCTTGAGAATGCGTAATCCAGATGTGCGGATGTTATACAAGCAGGTGGGTTTGGGGACAACTGTAATAGTGCGTCATTAGTTGGTTGTTGGTTGTTGGTTCGCAGTGCGGTGGACGGGTTCCCCCGCTTGTTGCAACTGCTCTCCCGTTGGGTTGTTGGCTGTTGGTTGGTGGGTGTTGGGGCGCGAAGTCTGCAGTCGGGAAGATTCCCTCCGGCGAGCTTCGCGCCCTTGGTAGGGGAGCCACTGCGGTCTTGGGGTCTGGCCAAGGGTCGCAGTGGCGTTTTCCCGACCCAGGCGACTGGTTCTCCCGTTGGGTTGTTGGTGGTTTAACGCTAACTACTAACCACGCGCCTACTAACCACGCGCCTACTAACCACTACCCACTACCCACTACCCACTACCCACTAACCACTAACCACTAACTAATAACTAATAACTAATAACTACTATGTCTTTTGCTCGAAGTTGGGTGCGTACGCCTGAAGTAAGGTGCTGACTTGGCGCAGAACTTCGTTGCCAGTATTTTTGCCGATCTCTTTTCTGCCTGGGAAGGGGTTCGGTACTTGTAGGTAACGGGCGATCGCTTCGTTGACTTGTTGGGCGATCAATTCTTGAAGTTCGGCTTTGGCGCGTTGACGCTGGTAATTCGCACCTTCTTCTGTTGTGGCATACAAGGGAGGCAGACGGTTGAGGGCGTAAGCGGCAATATCTCCAACATCAAGGGAACTTTCGCTGGTTGCTTCAATTTCTGCTACTAGGGCGATCGCCTCTGTCAGTACCAATTCTTCCATGACGTTAATAAATTGTTTGCGAGGTACCGCCACTACCTCACCAGTCAATAGCGCTCCCATCAGCCGATCCAGCGCCATGTACTCTTCTATTGAGAGTTCCGAGGCGTAATCGCAGATTCGCCCGACTTCTGCTTCCATTGCTGGCGTGAGATAACCATCCTGGAGAGCTTGTTCCACAATTTTTTCTATACTCATAACGCTCATCGTATTTAAGCCACACAAGCAAGGTAGGGACGGTACAAATTCAATTTATTTTGCCCGATTATGCACAATTAATACACAGTATTTTCTATTCAAAGCTATTGTTCCTCCAGGGTATTGGGTCAACAGATTTGCCATTGACATATAAACCCCAGTGCAAATGCGGACCGGTGGAAGCGCCTGTTGCTCCCACTCCCCCAATTACTTGACCGGGTTTGACTAGATCGCCTTCTTTGACATTTATGCGACTCAAGTGCATGAATATGCTTGTCACTCCTTGACCGTGGTCAATGCCAACTACGTTACCGTGAACCCGGTACCCTTCGGATACCCTGCCTACCAATGCGACCCGTCCAGCGGCTGGGGCAACTACGGGCGAACCCGTTGCACCTGCGTAGTCAACGCCACGATGGTAGTAGTCCTTTGCAAATTTACCATTATAGTAGCGACGTACACCATAAATTGTGGTGATTGGTCCGGCATTTGGTTTGATAAAAATACCATTCCAATACTTTTGCGGTGTTACCAATGCCTTGAAAGCTGCGACACGCTTGAGTTCTAATTCTGTGGCTTCTACTCCGGCTTTTCCTGGGGGTAAATTAATACGTTGTATGGGAAATTTGCGATCGCGCACTTGTACGGTTAAGTTTTGTGTCTGACCGTCGCCGGAAACCTGAATTGTTCTTTTTCCCGCATCTTCTAATGGCGTTGTGGGAATTAAAGCCCGATATTTATTGGGTGCAACTTCAAACGTCGGATAAGTCTGGTTGCCACTAGCTACTGTAACATTACTATTTGCACTATTTGCACTATTTGCCTGACTATCTAAATCAATCACGACCGACAGTGTATCACCCAACCGAGGATTAGTTGGAGTCACTTTTACTTGTAAAGCGTCTACAGGTAATGCAAAGGCGACAGGGAAAGCGGCAAATATCCCCATTAACAAGCTCCTTCTGGGTCGAATGTTGGATTTACCGCCTTTGATGCCGGATGGGAATAACTTATTTTCTGAATTAAGAGCGCGAACCTCAATAGTCATAGGTCTATAACAATAATCCCTTGCTTCTGTTGAAGAACAGACTAACGTATTAGCTGTAGTGTTTCCTGCCTCAAACTTCTGTTTCGCCACTGTGTACAATATAATACTTTCTTGGGATTTGACACGCAGGAAATTCTAATTTAATTTATTTATAATCCATGGATAAACTTTCCACTCCTATTGAGATTTCTATATTCATCATCAACATCAATTTTGGCGATCGCTTTTATTTCAATTACCTTCCACGCCTTAGCACAAGCGCAACCAATTGCAAAGGGTTTCCAGGAAATTTTACAGGAATCTGGCGTACAAGTTTATCAAAAAGATTACCCAGGCAGACAACCTGATTATGTGACCGTTGTCAATCTAGAAAAAGGTACAATACGCAACTTAACTGGTTCGGTAACAGGGGCTACAACTGGCAAAGTTAAGAAAAAGTTACTTGGCGAGTTTTGGCAAGATGCTGTTAATAAAAATACATCAATGCGAAAGGCAAAGGTTGTTGTCAATGGTGCCTTTTTTTCGACAAATGACGACCCAACGGGAATTGCCTTTGGTTTAAAGATTGGTGGTAATACGATAAGCTACGGCTATGGAATTGGCAAAGAATACATCGGTCAAGTTCGGATATTTTCCTTTAATTCCCAGCAAGCAAGTGCGAATATTGAAACTTACGACAAGAGAATATTCGACGGTTTGACTAAGGATGTAGTTGGCGGACTCGACGTCACTGCAAACAAGTATGCAGAAAAGAATTTACCTCGAACTTTTGTCGGTGTGCGCGATCGCGATGGTAATGGTACAAAAGAAACGGTAATTTTGTATTCAAGTAGTTATGCGCGGCAAATTGATGCTGACAACATCCTGACAGGTTTTGGTGCGAGTGCAACAGTAATGCTTGACGGTGGGGGAAGCACTGGATTAATTGTGGATGGAAAGCCTTTGATTTTAACTAAGCGGAAATTACCGCATGCGATCGCGGTTTTTGCCGGAAAGTAGTAGGGTGAAGATGATGCGTGTTGGGTTGCGCTTCGCTTTACCGAACCTACAAGATTCTACAAGATGTGCGATCGCGCTCTTTTAATTCATAACTGGGCGGCTGGGCGCCTCTTAACTAAAACATATCGGCGGGGTCTGCAGAGCGAAGTTTGCGAGTAGCGATCGCGCCAGAAATCATACACATAACAATGGTCAATATCAGCACTTGTAATGCCAGAAATATTGTCATATATAATGGCAAATTTGTGGCATTTAATGTTAAGTAATAAAGTCCAAAAGATACTATCAATCCAGGGATGAAGCCCAAGAATGCTAAAATTACTGCTTCTTCAAATACCACACAAAGTAAGTATAAATTGCGATATCCCATTGCTTTAAATGTGGCGTATTCTTGAATATGGGCATTGACATCGGCGGAAAGAACTTGATAAACGATAATCACGCCGACTACAAATCCCATTGATACACCCAAGCTGAAAATAAATCCGATGGGGCTGTTTGTTTGCCAATAGTTATTCTCAAAGTCAATAAATTCTTGGTGGGTCAATACTCTAATATCATCTTGCAGGTGAGATTTTAATGCTGTTGCTACCTGTTTGGGGTCATAGCCTGGTTGAACTTTAATCAAACCTAAACTGATATTGCTTGCTTGTCGTCCTGGAAATAGCCGTAAAAAATTCTGGTCGCTGGTAATTAGGCTACCATCAAACCCAAAGGAAGCCCCAATTTGAAATAAACCACTAATCGTAATTGTGCGCCTTTCAATTTCGGTGGTGACGGTTTTACCTTGTTCTATTTGGGTAATTGTCTGTTGATAATTTCCTCTAGTAGTACGGTCAAATAAAACGGTATCTGCTAATTTAATAGTATTTAATTGTTCGTTAACTTCTGGTAAGTTCAATGTCGGCTGTTTGGGATTAATTCCTATGGCTAAAACTGATGTATTTTGACGGGTTTGGGGATTTTTCCAGGTAACGCCGTTGACATACATTGCTTCTGCGGACTTTACCCCCGGTACGTCAGAAGCCTGATACAGTCGCCGCCGCGATAATGTGTAGAGATTTTGCAGGTTAAAGGCTTGGGAATTGATGAGGATGATATCTGCTTGCAAGCTGTTATGTATTCTGGTGTTGCTATCATATAAAGCATTCTGGAAGCCAAGCTGCATGAATATGAGAACATCAGCAAAGGCAATACCTGATAATGCGACTAATAAACGACTTTTTTCATGAGTCAGTTGCAGCCATCCTAAAGGCGTTCGCCGTCGCAATTGTTTAATAAATTTCATCAGAGTTAATGGTTAATAGTTAATAGTTAATAGTTAATTGTTAATAGTTAATTGTTAATAGCCATGAACCATGAACCACTGACTATGAACCATGAACCATTAACCACGTTTATCGTCATAATTCGATTACGGCTTTAACTTGCAAATTGGTGAATTGGGCTGCTTTTTGGCTGGATGTTTCATCTAGTCGTACATGAACTTCGACTACTCTGGCGTCGGTATTGCTAGAGGGGTCTGTGTTAACTACATTCTGTCGGCGTACTTGCAAACCGATTTTTTCTACGGTTCCCTGCAATTGCGCGGTTAGAGAATCGCTAATTACCCGCACTTTCTGTCCAACTTTTACTTTACTAACATCGCTTTCGTAAACTTCTGCAACTGCATACATCTGGCTGGTTTGCCCTATGTCGGCTATACCTTCATTTGATACCAATTCCCCAGGATGGGCGTGGATCTCGAACACTTGACCATCTTGGGGCGATCGCACGTAAGCTTGTTTTAAATTTGCTTCTGCCCGTTTTACTGTTGCGATGGCGTGACTGATTTCTGATGAAGCTGCTTCCACATCCACCGGACGCACTTCGGTAATTTCATCTAAAGTGGCTGTAGCTTCTTTAATTTGTTGCTGGCTGGCTGATTTTTTGCGATTTAACACTACCTGCGCTTCTTGGAGGTTTTTTTGGGTGGTTTCCGCCTTTAAGCGCTTGCTGTCGCGCATCGAGGCGGAAATTGCTCCTTCTTGATACAGCGCCTGATAGCGTTTGTCTTCGGCTGTGGCGTTGCGTAATTCTGCTTGCAATCGGGCAATAGTTGCTACTTGCGCTTCGACATCACCCTGACCTTCTGCTTGTAAACGAGCGATCGCTGCTTTTTGGGCGGCAATTTCACCGCGTTTGGGTCCTGCTTTGATTTTGGCAAGATTTGCCTGTGCGACTTTTACCGCTTCTTGCGCTTCTTTTAATGCTGCTTGTAGGCGATCGCGTGAGTCCAAAATCGCAATTACCTGTCCAGCTTTTACTTTCTGCCCTTCTTGCACCAACAACTGCTCAACCCGACTTGCTTGTGCAGACACGGGCGCAGATAGTTTAATTACCTCGCCTTTTGGCTCTAACCTTGCCAAGGCTGTTACCGTTTTTACTTCTGGCAATTTGTTTGTCGGCGCTTGTGCCTCTTGATTAACAGAATTATAAAAGCGGTTTATTGTATAAACACTGATTCCTAGCGCCAATAAAGATGCAATTATACCGATGACAACAGATGGACGCAGAAGAGATTTAGGGAACAATTTGTACCCTAGCTTTGAGAATTGCACTATAGATTACCTGTGTTACTAATGGCGCAGAAAAACTAAACAGTTCAGTTGTGGTTTATTGAATGCGTCTAAACCCCGAACAAGCTGTCAATTCTTACTCCCTTAGTAAGTTGTTGATTTATAGTTTCATAGTCCATAAATAAATTTGGAAATTGTTGCCTAGTGACTTACATAAAGTGATTTAGCTGCATAGAAAAACAACAAACTTTTTTTACCCAATGAGAGAATTATGCTATTCATAAACACGGGGAAAGGGGAAGGTGGGGTTCCCTTACTTGTGGGGATAAGGGGCAAGGGGGAAGGGGAAAGGGAAAATTATATAGTGGTTCTTGCGTTTATAACGGGCGGTACGCCGCCAGTTAATCGCTTTTAAGGAACTAAGTAAGAGGACATAAATAAACACTACTTTGCTGTCATGCTGAACATAGTGTAGACACGTTTACCGTTAGGCATTGCTGGAATGTAAAGCAGAATCCGCAATATAACAGGATTTGAGATTTTAGATTTTGGGTTGTGAAACCCTCCGGGCTGCGGTGATTTCAACAATCCATCTTCAAGATTCTTCTTCCTTTCTTGGTATAAGTAGCGGAGTATAAACTTTTAAAGCAGCTTTATTCCGGGCGTCTGCGCTTTACTAAATTTCGCTCGAAATGACAGTGAAGTGGAATTTTGCCCCCCTACTTATTTTGATGTGAAGGTATTTAAGTATAGTAAAGGCTTAAAAGCTAGGACGCTGTAACAGCGCCAACAATCAGAGGGTAATTATTATATATTAAGAACGCTAAATACTTTGTTGTCAGGCTAGGGAAATGCCTTTAAAATAAGCTTTTTAGAGATTTTTTACCCGATTTATTTCCTCTCTAGATGACAGGATTTCATCAAATTAGGGAAGTATTGTCTAGTTATTCACTCTTTGTGATTACTACAATTTTATCGAAAAGGCTCAAAATTTAATGAAAGATTAAAATACTAATTTCATCAAAAATTCTTCTGATATTATTTATTTTTTTAATTGACAAATATGAATATTTAAATTATTTTGATAACGCTGAACTTCAGGACAACTGTCTGAATCGGTATAGCGCCCCAGACAAGCGATATGAGTGAACGCCAACCTATTAAAAGTGGTAAAATGCCGTAGAAGATGCAAATGCCGAGTAAAATCAATTGCCAACGAATCGAAAGAGAATAGCGAATCGCGATCGCACTCATCGTCGGTCTGAAAAGAACCAGCGCCCAAAAAAAAGCTGTATAAAATATTACAGCCAAGTAAGTTATTCTTAGGTATATTTTTCCGAATTGGAATTTTACCGCGATACCTCAGAAGCCGAGACAACAGCAGTATCATTCGCTAATTTACCATCTTCCATGTGAACGATGCGATCGGCTATATCTAAAATGCGGTTGTCATGGGTAACCAAAAGAATAGTACAGCCTTGTTCTTTTGCCAATGTTTGCATCAAGTTAACCACATCTCGTCCAGATTTACTGTCAAGTGCGGCGGTGGGTTCATCGGCTAAAACAATTTTAGGACGACTCACCAAAGCGCGAGCGATCGCTACTCGTTGTTTTTGTCCTCCCGACAAGTCATCTGGGTAATAATTGAGGCGATTTCCCAATCCTACCTCTTCCAGCATTGCGGCTGAACGCTTTCGCATTTCTTGCGGTGAAATATTCTTATGCAATTCCAAACCCATCTTGACGTTTTGCAGCGCCGTCAAACTACCGTGTAGGTTGTGTGCTTGGAAGATATAACCGTGACTGCGGCGTGCTTTGGTTAATTGTCCCGCACTAGCACCAACTAATTCTTGTCCCAGCACTTGCAAACTACCCGACTGCGCGGAACGCAATCCACCTACCAAGGTGAGAAGTGTAGTTTTACCGGAACCAGATGGACCAGTCATAATGATAATTTCACCGGCATTAATTTCCAGGCTGATATCAAATAAAACTTGCTTGCGAAGTTGACCGCGACCAAAGTAGTGGTCAAGATTCTCTATAGAAATAACTGGTTTTGTCATTAGTTATTAGTCCTTAGTCCTTAGTCATTAGTTATTAGTTGGTGGTTGGTGGTGAAGGGGCGCTTGCGTCTGCAGTCGGGAAGATTCCCCCCGGCTCACTTCGCGCCCTTGGTAGGGGAGCCACTGCGGTCTTGGGGTCTGGCCAAGTGCAGCAAGTGGCGTTTTCCTGACCCAGGCGACTGGTTCTCCCGTTGGGTTCGGCGCTGTTGTTGGTGGTGAAGGGGCGCGAAGTCTGCCGGAGGGATTCCCGACCCAGGCGACTGGTTCCGCGCTTCGCGGTAGCGATAGCGAAGCGCCCTTCGAGTAATCGAGCGTCCCAACGAGCGTCACCCCGAAGGGGTTGGTGGTGAAGCGCGTACTGCGGGAGGGTTTTCCTCCTAGTACTGGTTCTCCCGTTGGGTTGGCGGTTCTTAAAAAATCCCCCAAGTCGTCCTCCTTGTCCCCCCTCTCCCCCTCTCCCCCTCTCTTAAAACATATCCGCTGGGTCGGCAGATTGAACTTTACGAGTGGCGATCGCGCCGGAAATCATACACATAATAATAGTCAATACTTGCACCTGAACCGCTCGTGCTACGGTCATGTAAAGTGGTAAGTTGGTAGCATTTCGCGTTAGGGCGTACAGTCCCAAGGATGCGGTAAACCCAGGTAAAAAGCCTAACACGGCTAAAATTATTGCTTCTTCAAATACAACACTTAGCAGATAGAAATTGCGATACCCCATTGCTTTAAATGTGGCGTATTCTTTCATGTGGGCGTTGACATCGGTGGAAAGGACTTGATAAACGATAATCACCCCCACCATAAACCCCATCGCTACACCCAAGCTAAAAATAAACCCAATCGCTGTGTTTTCTTGCCAATATTTCTTCTCAAACTCAATAAATTCTTCTTTGGTTAAAACTCTGACATCTTTATCTAAATAAGCTTGCAAGCTAGTTGCTACCTGTTTGGCATCGTAACCTGGTTGCAGTTGAACTAAACCTATACTCACACTACTTGCGTCTCGCCTGGGAAATAACCGCAAAAAGGTTTGGTCGCTGCTGATTAGGGTACCATCTGCAATGAAGGATGCCCCAACTTTAAATAAACCGCTAATAGTAACTGTCCGTCGGTCGATTTCTGTTGTGACGGGTTTGCCTTGTTGAATTTGAGCGAGTGTTTGTACATAATCTCCTCTAGAGGCGCTGTCAAACAAAACGGTATCTGGTAACTTGATAACATCCATTTGACGGTTCGCATCCTCTAAGTTTAAAACTCGCTTGTCAGGATTGAACCCCATAACTAATATTGTTGTCTTGTTACCTGTTTGGGGATTCTTCCAATCTATAAAGTTGACATACATTGCTTCTGCTGACTTTACCCCCGGTACATCAGAAGCCTGGTAAAGTCGCCGCCTGGTAAAGCTGGACATATTCGCCAAGTTACGCGCTTGGGGACTGATTAAAAAAATGTCTCCTTCCATGCTGTTATGCAGTCTGGTGTTACTTTCAAACAAAGCTGTCTGAAAACCCAGCTGCATAAACATCAAAACATCAGCAAAGGCAATGCCGGATAATGCTACCAAAAAACGACCTTTTTGATGAGTTAGCTGCAACCATCCTAGAGGCGTGCGTTGCACCAGTTGTTGTATAAATCCAATCATAGTCGCTTCGCTCCAAGGTAAAAGTAAAAAGGTAGAAGTAAAAACAAAGAAATGGTCTGACGCCGAAAATTTATTTATGGAAAAAATAGGACTTACACAAAAACTTTTTATGCACCTCTTATTTTTCTGTGCCCTGGGCGCCCACCGTTAGCGCAGCGTCTGGGACAGGAGAAGATTTGATGCCCTCTCTTCGCTCTTGCTTCTCTGCGAGAGGCTGCGCCAACGCCTTTCTTGTATGCCGCAAGGCTATACGGCAACTCTTTCTCTTAACGGAGGAAACCGACCCTCAAACTTCTCTGTGGCGGTTTATTTTTTCATCCCGAATGCGTAAGTCCTAAAAAAGATAAAAAGGTTTGTTACGGAGGGAAACCTTCTTGACAACTTCTCTGGAGAATTCCTGCAATGGGGATTACTTTTTACCTTTTACCCTTCGCACTTCGCAGTCGCCTGGGTCGGGAAAACGCCACTTGCTGCACTTGGCCAGACCCCAAGACCGCAGTGGCGGACCTACCAAGGGCGCGAAGTGAGCCGGGGGGAATCTTCCCGACTGCAGACGCAAGCGCTGACTCACCTTTTACCTTTTACCTTTTAAAGGTCTATCACCGCCTTTACTTGCATATTCGTCAATTTGGCGGATTTCTCGCTGGATAGCTCATCAAGCCGGATGTGAACTTCCACAACTCTGGCGTCAAGATTGCTACTAGGGTCGCTATTAATCACATTTTGTCGTTGCACTTGCCAACCAACCCAATCCACGGTTCCCAGCAATTCACCAGCGATATCATTTTGTACCCGCGCTCGTTGCCCCGGACGCACTTTGTTAATATCACTTTGGTAAACTTCTGCAACTGCATACATTTGGTCGGTTTGACCTAGTTCTACAATTCCATCATTACCAACAGTTTCTCCGGCTCGCGTATTAATCTTTAAAATGCGACCGGGTTTGGGTGCGCGGATGTATGCTAATTCTAGTTCGGCGCGAATTCGGTCAACGGTAGCAACAGCACTATCTATTTCTGCCTGTGCTGTTGCTATATCGGTAGGACGCACTTCTGCTGCTTGATTGAGGGTACCTTTGGCTTCGTTGATTTGCTGTTGCGTTGTCGCAACAGTTTTGTCTTGCGTGGCTTTGGCTTCGTTAATCTGCTGTTGTAGCGTCGCAACAGTTTTATCGCGGTTGGCTTTGGCTTCGTTAATTTGTTGTTGTAAAGTAGCGATCGCCCGAGTTTGGTTAGCTTGACTTTCCACAAATTCTTGGGTGGAAGTTTCTGCTAAAAGGCGTCTTCTATCAACTTCCTGACTGGAAATCACTCCTTCAAAATATAAAGCCTCGTAGCGTCCCACGTCAGCTTGAGCATTACGTCTTTCGGCTGTAATGCGAGCAACTGTTGCTTGCAAAGCCAGCCTTTGTCCTTGCAGTTCCGCTTCTAAACGATTAATTCCCGCTTGCTGGGTGGCGATTTCCCCGCGCAACTGCGCCTCCAAACGAGCGATAGTTGCTTGTTGAGTTTTAATGTCTCCCTCTAATTGGGCTTGCAAACGGCTAACATCAGCCTTTCTGGCTTCAAGTTCTCCCTGTTGCGCTCCCGCTTTGACTTGCTCAAGGCGTGCTTTGGCAACTTGCACTTGTTTTTGCGCTTCCCTCAAACTCGCGTTTAAGCGATCGCGATTGTCCATAACAGCTAGAGTCTGTCTCGCCCGAACGCGATCGCCCTCTTGAACCAACAATTGCTCTACTCGACTTCCTTGACCAGAAGCAGGCGCAGAAAGTTTAATCACCTCTCCCTTTGGTTCCAACCGCCCCAACGCTGTCACCGTTTTTACCTCAGGTACAACAACTGCTGGCGCTTGCGCCTTTTTATTTACTGCACTATTATTTTTTAAGGCAGTATAACCACCTACCCCACCCACAGCTAAAGCTGCAATTATTGCTAGTACGACGGGCGATTTAAAAATAGTCTGGGAAGACCTTAAGTCTTCTTCTACATTCAAGTCTCGCGCCATAGCGTCCCCTCTTAGCAGCAGCACAGAAAACTAAACCGTCTAGTTAAAAAATGTTAAACTAAACTGACTAGTTTAGTCAAGTAGATTAATCTGAAGCGGTTATGTGCTGTTGAGCTTGACACAACGCCGGAAAATTGTAGTTGTAGCTAGCGACCAAGTTATTGGCAGGGCGGCGCAAGACAGATAGAGAGCGACTTATCGTCGGTTACGACATAAGCAAAGGGGTGCGGATGATGAAAGGGGAAGGTGGGGCCCCACCTTCCCCTTCCCCTTATAAAGGTAAATGAAATTGTCTTTAAAGTAACGTAAAAGTCCTCTTCTTCAGTTGAAGATGATTTATAGGGCAGATTAAGGAAAACATGGCACGTATAAAAAATAGTGAAATTAGTCGCGACAGTTCTGTTGAGAAAGTAGAACAAATTTTGCTTGGGGCGATGCAAGAGTTTTTAGCGCATGGCTATGCTGGTGCAAGCATGGACAGAGTAGCGGCGTGTGCGGGTGTTTCCAAAGCGACAGTTTACAGCCACTTTCAAGATAAAGAAGGGCTGTTTAAAGCGTTGATCGAGCATCTGGCGCGGAAGAAGTTTAACTCAATCTTTGGTACAGAATCTCTTGAGGGAGAACCAGTCAAAGTACTGCGTCAATTGGGAGCAAAAGCATTAGATGTGATGATGAACGACAAGGAACACCATGCATTTATGCGAGTGGTGGTTGGGGAGTCCGGTCGTTTTCCGGAATTAGCTACTGTTTGCGTGCGTTCCATGACAAAGCCGGTGTTAGAGACTCTGGCTAAATATTTGGCAAATCATCCCGAATTGAATGTACAAGATCCAGAGGCAATGGCACGGATTCTGCTTGGGACATTGGTTCATTTTCAGATTACGCAGGAAGTGTTGCATGGTAAAGAGATAGTGCCAATGGAAAGCGATCGCTTACTTGATAGCTTGATAAATCTTATTGTTAAGAATTGTTAGTGGTTGGTGGTGAACCAGCGCTGCGGGAGGGTTTCCCGACCCAGGCGACTGGTGGAGCGCGTAGCGGTAGCGATAGCGAAGCGCCCTTCGAGTAATCGAGCGTCCCAACGAGCGTCACCCCGAAGGGGTTGGTGGTGAAGGGGCGCTTGCGTCTGCAGTCGGGAAGATTCCCCCCGGCGAGCGCGATCGCTCAAAGGTAGGGGAGCCACTGCGGTCTTGGGGTCTGGCCAAGGGTCGCAGTGGCGTTTTCCCGACCCAGGCGACTGGTTCTCCCGAAGGGTCGTTGGTGGTGAAGGGGCGCTTGCGTCTGCAGTCGGGAAGATTCCCCCCGGATCGCTTCGCGCTCAAAGGTAGGGGAGCCACTGCGGTCTTGGGGTCTGGCCAAGGGTCGCAGTGGCGTTTTCCCGACCCAGGCGACTGGTTCTCCCGAAGGGTCGTTGGTGGTGAAGCGCGTACTGCGGGAGGGTAACCCTCCTAGTACTGGTTCTCCCGTTGGGTTGGTGGTTTCTTGTTCCCCAAGTCGTCCTCCTTGTCTCCCACACCCGTCGCCCACACCCGTCGCCCCAAGTCGTCCCCCGAACCCCATGCGCTTGATTTGCCTTAGGGATATTATGCCTGGGGAAAGACGATGTCCAAGCGATCGCCCGATTACAAGAAAGCTAATGTGAGGATTTCATCATCGTAGGGTGGGCGGTGTCCCTGTAATGCCAATAAGCGATGTCCAAGCGATCGCCTGATTGATAGCTTGGTATACTTCATTATCTAACGTTCTAAATTCCAAGCTCAAAGTTTCAAGTTCCGGCGTTGCTGAATCAAGGTATTCAATGTGAAAGCAATTCATGAATTGCTTTCACATTCAATTCTAAATGCAATATCACCATTTTCATAACTGAAATCAGCAACGCCCAAGTTCTAAGCTTGAAGTTTCAGGTTCCAAGCTTGAAGTTTCAAGCTCCAAGCTTGAAGTTTCAGGTTTCAAGCTTGAAATTCCGATTTATGCTCAAGGGACGCCACTCGCCTGCACAGGGAAATCCTCCTTTTCTCGTTGGCTTCCCAATGCCTTATTTTGAAATATTGAGTCCAAAAAAGGGAATACTGAGTTTGTCTCAAAACGAAAGCGAATACAATCCCAAATGAGTGATTCCAAGTTACTGCTTAAAGGCAATCAGTCCCTGCTTTTGGATAATCCGCAAATAGTTTGGCGCATCCAATCAGGTGCGATCGCTCTATTTCAGGAGTTACGCAAAACATAACTACTGTAGCGATAATTCATGAATTATCAAAGGCTGAATTGTGGCAGTAGACAACAGTTGCGTAAGTCCTATATTTTATGAAATTCGCGTTGCAGTTTGATATCAAGTTATCTAATGTAGGGCAGGCGAGACGCCTGCCAATGGAGCATCTATGCAAATAAACGTTTCATTGGAATTGCAAAATCTGCTGTCGCCAAAAATACAGCACCGCTCCGGTATTCTGGCGGGGTATGGAGCGAAGCCAGAAGAAATTGAAGAATTGTTGGTATATAACCAAAACGTCTTTGATACCACAAACTTCCCCTCGAATCAAACCTTTCCCCTAGAACCGGAACCTCATGTCGCAGCTTGGGAAAGTTATAAAAAGCAAGCTCTTGAAGTGGGTGTATTTGAGGCATTGCGATCGCGTTTAGTACAATTACAATTTCCCATTCAATCTGGTATCAGCCAAACGGAGGCCTATCAAGCCGCCACTCGTAAAGGTCAATCTACAGAGAAAATGGCAGAAGCTACAGGTTTAGAATTGCAGCAGCCAGAATCCTTGCAGTTGTTCATTTATCAGAGTTTAGCGGGTGCGATTCCCGTAATTATTGCCCCATGCAGAGCAGATTTTGTCACACTTGTACGGGCATTAACAAAACGTAACGAACCAGAACTTATACCCGATGCAATGGGTGCGGTAATAGTTGGAGGGTTTAACAACTGGGATAGAGTTCGTCAATATCGCAGAGATTGGGAATTGCAACAGCCGCAGCCAGTGAGTGAAGCGTCTTGGCTGGTTGAATTTCAGCGTTTGGTACCCCATTCACATTTGTATCAAGACTGCTTTATAATTTTAAGTAAAGGCAATTACAGCGCCGTCAAAGCTCATAACTTGGGTTTTAGTCAAGGAGAATGGTTAGAGCGATCGCTTACGAGTCGTGATGCGTAAAGCCCCCGTTTTCTAAACGGGGGATATAAGCGAACTTTCCTGAATTTATTCATCCGTGATGTGGGTCATTAATGTACTCTAAAACTTTCTGAGTGCTAACCTTACCAGTAGTGTCAAACATATATGAGTGTGTCCACAAACTAGGTAGTTTCATTAATTCTGGAAATTCTTGTCTTAGATATCTTGATGACCGACCTTTAAAAGCTTTAACTACTTGAGATATAGAATGATGCGGGTGATATTCGACCAATAAGTGAACATGATCTGGCGCAACTTCTAAAGCTTTAATCACCCATTTATTATCATTAGCGACAGATTGAAATATCTCAATGCATCTGAGCTTTAGTTGTTCGTTGTTAGCAAAAATCCTCCTACGTCTACATGGTATCCAGACCAAATGAACAGTAGCCAAACCGATTGCGTGATTGTAGTGATTATAAACATGAATGTAGATGAGTATTGATTATCTACATAGCTGATGATATCATAACTATATGAAAACCCTGAAGTTGAAACTCTACGAACACAAAAGGAATAGACACCTTCAGCGCACAATTAACGCTGCGGGGGTGATTTATAACCATTGTATTGCTCTGCATAAACGGTACTACCGGATGTGGGGCAAACATTTGAATTGTGCAAAACTTCAGGCTCATATTGCCAAATTGAGAAAGCGTAATTCTTTGTGGCAATCGGTAGGTTCTCAAGCAGTACAAGATATTTGTCAACGCATTGAAAAAGCCTATCAGTTATTCTTGAAGCACAATAAAAAAGGAGTTAGATCACCAGGATTTAAGAAGGTTAAGAAGTATAAGTCATTCACCCTTAAGCAAGCGGGTTATAAGTTGATGAGTGGCAATAGAGTAAAAATTGGTAGTCGAATTTATCAATTTTGGAAGTCGAGAGAAATTGAGGGAACGGTCAAAACATTGACTATTAAACGCACCCCATTAGGTGAATTGTTTATGGTTATTGTTGTTGATGATGGCAGCAGTCCAGAAGTTGAAGTTAAGACAGGTAATATTGCTGGCTTTGACTTCGGATTGAAGACATTCCTCACCTGCTCAGACGGCACTAAAATTGAATCGCCCCAATTTTTAAGAGCTACCCTAAGCGCCATCAAGAAAGCTAGTAAACAGCACTCCAAGAAGCTTAAAGGTTCATCCAACAGGGAACGGGCAAGAAAGAATCTGGTACGCAAGTATGAGGATATTTCTCATCGTCGGCGTGATTGGTTTTGGAAGCTAGCGCATGAGCTAACCGATAAGTTTGACGTTCTCTGCTTTGAGAGTTTAAACCTCAAAGGAATGCAACGGCTTTGGGGTAGAAAAATATCAGACCTGGCCTTTGGTGAATTTCTACAAATCCTAGAATGGGTTGCCAAAAAGAAGAATAAACTGGTTGTTTTCATTGACCAGTGGTATCCCAGTAGCAAGACTTGTTCTAGCTGTGGGCACGTTTTAGGTTGTCTTGATTTGTCTGTTAGAGAATGGCGTTGTCCGTCTTGTCAATCAATCAATGGAAGAGACGAAAACGCAGCACGTAATATTTGTACAGTCGGGGCATCGACTGTTGGCTTAGGTGATGTCAGACTGGCTACGCCAGCAATTGCTGTTTGAAGCTAGAATCCCCGCAATTCAATTGCGGGGAGTATGTCAACCGGCGCGTATTCGGTTCGATGCGAAATAACATGCTCGATGAGTTAATTGCAGACTACCAAGGCATTGCGGCAGTAAATGGCGGAAGGTATCGAGCCGACTGGTTTATGCACTTTATCGGGCTAGAATCATTTCCGGATTATCGCGAAGGTGGGCGGTTGCAAAATTATCGCGGTCAGCCACCATTATCAGATGGAGCTTTTAGTATATTGCAAATTCTCCTCAAGCAAGCCGCACAGAATCTCGAAAAATTTAATTCCCTGCATTTTAGCGAGTTAGGTACACCAGAAAACCGAGCCAGATTGTTAACGGTTTTATCGTCGTTAACTTTAGAAGAGTTAGCAGATCCACGCTTAATTTTGTTAGAAGAAGTTTGGGAGAAATGGCGACAGAATTGAGATTATAGCGGTGCAGTTGTCGGGAAAAGGGTAAGGGGGAAGAGTCCAAGGGATGGAATTTTCCTTTCTCCTTTAACCTTTAAAGTATCGTAACTTGGTAAAATTTATTCTTTAGAGAGATGAGAACATTTTAAGATATGGTAGTCACCCAGCCGAATTTAAATATTGCCGCCCTAGAAGCAGAGTACAGTCAAAAATCACCACGGGAAATTCTGCAATTTGCCCTGGAAACTTTTGACAATATCTGTATTTCCTTTAGTGGTGCTGAGGATGTTGTACTGGTTGACATTGCCTCAAAAATTACTAAAAACTTCCGCGTTTTTACCCTAGATACCGGACGCTTGCACCCAGAAACATATCAATTCTTGGATAAAGTCAGAGAACATTACGGTATTAAATTAGAAGTAATGTTCCCCGATGCAGCCCAAGTACAAGCACTGGTAGAAGAAAAGGGAATGTTTAGCTTCTATCAAGATGGTCACAAAGAATGCTGTGGGGTGCGCAAAGTTAGACCATTACGTCGCAAACTCAATACCCTTGATGCTTGGATTACCGGACAGCGCAAAGACCAAAGCCCCAGTACCCGCAACCATATCCCTGTAATTGAAGTTGATACGGCCTTTTCTACTGAAGACCATCAATTAATTAAATTCAACCCCTTAGCAAACTGGTCTTCCGCCCAGGTGTGGGAATATATTCGTTCTTTGGGTGTACCTTACAATAAGTTGCACGATCGCGGTTTTGTTAGTATTGGTTGCGAACCCTGCACCAAAGCCGTATTACCCAACCAGCACGAACGCGAAGGTCGCTGGTGGTGGGAAGAATCTACCATGAAAGAGTGCGGTTTACACGCGGGTAATTTACAGAAGTAGGAAGTAGATTCTGGATTGGGTTAGGCTACACTTAACCCAACCAGTTAGTTCCGAAAAATTAGGTTATGCTGGGTAGCATACTTTTTGTAATTCTTAATTTGGTAAATTAAGCAAAAAATGGTAACGCAAATGTACTATTAATATTCTGAGAACTAAATTTTGAAGATATTTTAGAAGTAAGGGTTCGTATTAATGGTGCAACCTTTAGCAATCGACTTGTTTGCTGGAGCAGGTGGCTTCGGTTTGGGCTTTAAAATGGCAGGTTTTTCTGTTCCTGTTTCACTAGAAATTGATTCTTGGGCTTGTGATACATTGCGCTACAACCATCCCGAGATGCTAGTTATCCAGGGAGATATACGTGATTTCAATACTTCAAGAAGCGTTATCAATATCTGTCCTGACAAACCTGATGTCATTATTGGAGGACCACCATGTCAAGGTTTTAGTATTTCTGGACCAGCAACAAAAGATTCTAAAGACCCTAGAAATAGTCTATTCAATAATTTTGCTCAATGGATTGGTTTTCTAGAACCTAAAGCGTTTGTAATGGAAAATGTTAAGGGTTTACTTTCACGCAAAAGTGCTGAAGGCAAAAAAATTATAGACATTATAAAAACAACGTTTACAGAACTTGGATACTTTGTGGAAGTATGGTTGCTAAACGCAGCCGAGTATGGTGTACCACAAATTCGAGAGCGTATTTTCGTTGTTGGAAACAAGATGGGCAAAGAATTAGGACCTCCTCGAAAAACACATTCTCTAGATTTATTAGGTAAAAACAGTACTCAATTATCGGTATTTGATTATGTAGATTTACTACCAGCTATTAGTTTATGGGATGCAATATCTGATTTACCACCACTTGAAGCAAGAGAAGGACAAGAGGAACAAGCTTTTACTGTAGAAGCCCAAAATAAATATCAGTATTGGATTAGAAATAATAGCCAAATGCTTTACAATCATGTTGCAATGGAACACTCCGACAGGCTCATTGAGCGCTTTAAGCATATCAAATGGGGTGAATCAAGCTCTGATGCTCCAAAAGAGCATAAAGCTAGACGGCGTAACGGCAATGGAGATTTATCACAAGTAAATTACGATCAAAATAATAGACGCTTGCACCCGTATAAGCCATCACATACGATTACCGCTTCATTTTATGCTAACTTTATTCATCCTTTCGGGCACCGTAATCTAACATCACGTGAGGGTGCGCGAATTCAGTCATTTCCCGATACTTATCGCTTTATGGGCAAGAAAACTGTGGTATCTCATAAGTTATTACAAAGAGAGAAGCGGTTTGATGAGAAATTTCTTTGTCAGTACAATCAGGTGGGTAACGCAGTACCACCAATTCTTGCTAAGTCCATTGCACTTCATCTCAAAGAGAAATTACAATTATGCCAGCAAGCGATAGGAACCCTTTAGTTCATGGTTCAAATTTACAACAAAAAGAGGCTCATCGTACAAAATATCGAGATACTGAAAGCAAAAAATATCTTGAACAAATCCGGTTTGCATATAATCAGTGGCACTCGAATAATATAAAATTGCTCGGACCAACTTCAACTCCTACTGAGAATGATGATATTATCCTTGCTAAGAGAGTGGAACTTCTTTCAACTTACAAAGATTTTCTAGATCGGCAACACTATGCAGAAAAGTTTGACTCTAGATCAAACCTTCACTCTAGTGTATTAGAGGAGTTTCTTTATTATTTATTTAAAGATTTAGCAAGCGATTTTGGCGAGAATGCTCTTATTGAAAAATCGCATACTTTTAAAGATATTTTCTTTGTTCCACCCAAATACTCAGAGATGCTGAAGCGACCGTATGCACGTATTGAAAAGAAAGACCACGATTTTGTGATTGGAGCAACAATTCAAGTGTCATTTGAAGCTGCACCTCCGCCAGAGCAAGATGAGAATCCAGGTGAACAACTGACACTAATAAAAGAAGAACCAGAAAGCTACTCACAAGTTAAGGTTACAGGTAACACCGAGACACATATCTTTGATATTCCAGTCGTTGCAATTGAATGCAAGACATATCTTGACAAGACCATGCTTGAAGGTTCATCACGAGCCGCAGAGGATCTAAAAGCAAGAAATCCAAATAGTTTGTATGTTGTAGTCATGGAGTGGATAAAGCTTTCCAGTGATGTCAATCTCCGTAAGTATAAAGTTGACCAAATTTACGTATTACGGCAGCAAAAGAACACAGATCGGGAATTTAGATATGAAGAAGATTATGTGAAAAACCCAATTAATACGACTGTGGTTCAGCATCTTTTCCATAAAGTAAGGAAACACTTAACATCTGATTGGAGTGGTGGCATTGACCAAGGCATAAAGCGTGGTTGGCTAATTGATGAATAAGCATGCCCATAGGTTATAACAACAAACTAATGCTCGAATTCTTCTCCACTTGAAATTCGTGGCAGTCTAGGCATAGCTAACCTCAATACTTGTCACATACCTGGGGGATGTCTCAGGTAAGGGAAACTCTTCTAGATAGAGTCGTGTTGCTTCTCGAAGGTTGGCGATCGCACTTTCGATTGTTTCTCCTTGGTCTACGGTACCAACTTCCGGACATTCAGCCACATACATATCATCTTCTCAATGAACTACGACTCTAAAGCTGGAAGTCTTCATATGCATGAATAGGTTTTAATTGATTGCTGGCAACAATATATTGTAACAATCTTGAATTGAGGAGAAGCGCTTCGGTCTGGCGACAAGCCGCTACTCTTCGAGTTCTACAAAGCAATACGCCTCTACGCGCTTTTCTGTTTTTGAAACCAGCACTATTTAATACTAACTTTCACAACTCAACAATAAAACTCTCCCGCAGGTGAAAGTCAGCCTCGGCGCCTTGATGAATCAACGCCCAATAACTCATCTCACCATCACTGTGTTGAATAACCGTAGTAATTGCAACATCAAGCGCTTGGTCAGTTGGGACAATTTGCTCCAAATCGATATCTAAAGCGATCACCAAACAATCCGAACTATTCTGGACGCTAAACGGGAGTGTTGTAAAAGCTGTTTCCTCTTGCATCCCTTGACGATAGCCATCAAAACGATAGACATTCCAGTCCCCACTGGGAGAGAGGTTAAATTCCCAATAACGAGGAGAATCCTTAATACCCAGGAAAAACTCAAAGCAGGTGTCTCTCCAAAGTTCGTGTTTCCGTTCAGGTGTTTCTGATGGTGGGGCGATCGCAACTTCTTTGATGTCCCCAAGAAGTGCATAGCTAATAATCAGTAAATTCCCATTTCGGGCGATATTACCCGCGATTTTCAGATTGGACAGCGACTCGTTAGAGGGAAAGGGCTGTAGAGAAAATGTCTGTTCGTTCATGAGATTTAATGTATCAATAATTACTTTATTCCTGAGACCACGAAGGTGTGGCTCTCGTTCGTATAGCCTCCGGGCAAGAGCGCCTGAGGGCTTTTATCAATTTTTGCTATTTCACATCCTGAATAATATTGCGAATAGTTGTTTGGTGAGATTCGATACTCTCGGTGAGTTTAAACTGAACAAGTGCCCTCGCAAGGTTGTGTTCTGGGTGCTTGACTTTGAAGTAGACATTCCCCGCCAAATAATCCGCAAAAAATCTCAGCCCCAACTCAAATGAGATTAGACGAATTGCATCATACATGTAAACATAGTCATTTTCAGTGAGAAACGCCTTTGCCACGGAAAGATAACCCTGTAAGATTCCCTGACACAAATCAGTATCAAAGCAAACGCTTTCCCAGTGTTCCGTTTCTTCTCCTGTAGGATTGCAACCCGATCGCAAACAGTCGCCAATGTCGTAATGTACCAGACCGGGCTTAACGGTGTCCAGGTCTATGACGCTAACGGCTTGATTTGTAGCAGTGTCAAACATCACATTATTGATTTTTGGATCGCCGTGCATCAGGCGCAGTGGTAGTTCACCTGTAGCTTTGGCATTTTCCAAAACATGTGCCCAAGAAACGCGATCGCTCACAAATTGCAAGCAATAATTTACCTCAGGGGATTTACGTACGTTAGTTTTCAAAAGAACCTCTTCATAGTGCTGGAGGTAAAGCGGCGTAATGTGGAATCCTTCAAGGGTGTCAGCGAGTTTCTCTGGGGGTAAGTCGCTAATCAGATTGTGAAACATGCCCAAGGCATAGCCAATTTCTTTGGCGCGTTCTACATCATCCAGGGTATCGAAAGATTGCGAGCCTTCAATAAAGCTAATCGCCCGCCAGAAGGAGCCAACTCCATCTGTGGAATGGTCTTGAGCATCCTTGGTTAACAACACGTGGGGTACTTCCCAGCGACGGTTGAGGGGAGAATTTTGTAATCTATTGCGAACATGCTCAGTGAAAATACATATATTATGCATGACGAGTTGAGGCTGGCGAAACACCTGCGTATTGATGCGTTGCAGGACAAAGTGCTTGTCTTTTAGGGAATCCAGAGTGACCAGAAAGGTATCATTTATATTGCCACTTCCAAATGCTTGGATACCCGTGACCTTCTCCTGGGTGAATTGGTTGGCGATCGCAATCAGATTGTCTGTGCCTTGTGTTTTCAGATTTTCCGTCATGTTGTTTTGACCTGCGCTACTCCCCTCGTCATTGCACAAAGGCAATAGGAGACATGGTAGCGTAAGTTTTACATCAGGTCTGTATAAACTTGTTTGTATAGATAAATAAGTCGGAATAAGTGATGTGATGCGATGCGATGCGATCGCGCAACGTATATACATCTTTTCCACCAGATGTCTATTTGTGAAAGAGCGTTTTTTGAGCGCTTATATCTTGCACATGCAACGCATAAATCACTAATTACTGAATTTAATGTAATTCTTGTTACTACTTAATAAATTATTTTTCAGTCCTCTGGAAGAGGACTTATGCTATTAGACTGGGACTTATAGTCCCGTAATGTAGTCGAACGCGGAAAATCTGCATATAGTTAGTAATTTTATTTACCTTGAATTTGAATGGTGCATTCCGGTCAGTTTCTTTAGGTTGCCATAGCACGCATTCAAACGAGAACCGTTATATCCAAGCTATAACCTACAGGCTAGGGTACGAAAATGGAAATTTCCCTTTCCCCTTCCCCCTTTCCCCCTTTCCCCTACAAGTTCATGACGTACGCTCATTCTAGTATCCAGCCTTATGATAGTTTAAAGTTACGTTAATAAATTGCAACAATTACTTTTATCCTCATGACCGGAGAGCAAAACCTTGGGAATAGAATTACGCAGCTTCGTATTTCTCGATAGCCTGCAACCTCAACACGCAGCATATATAGGAACAGTAGCCCAAGGTTTCTTACCATTACCGGGGGATGCATCGCTATGGATTGAAATCTCTCCTGGTGTTGAAATTAATCGGATTACGGATGTAGCGCTCAAATCAGCCTCTGTTCGTCCGGGAGTGCAGGTAGTAGAACGACTTTACGGTTTATTGGAAGTACATTCTAGCTCCCAAGGGGAGACGCGAGCTGCCGGTCAAGCGATTTTGGCATTTCTGGGAGTTAAAAAAGAGGAATGTCTCAAACCCCGCGTTATTTCCAGCCAAATTATCCGCAATATCGATGCTTACCAAACACAACTGATCAATCGCACGCGCCGGGGACAGCTACTATTGGCAGGAGAAACACTGTATGTATTAGAAGTTGAACCTGCTGCTTACGCCGCACTGGCTGCAAATGAAGCAGAGAAAGCGGCATCAATTAATATTCTTGAGGTGCAAGCTGTAGGTAGTTTTGGCAGGCTTTACTTAGGCGGACAAGAACGCGATATTCTTGCAGGTGCGGCGGGTGCGCGGGCGGCGATTGAAAATGTACCTGGTCGGGCTTCTTTGAGTGGGCGTCAGGAGTAATAGGATGAAAAAATTTTGGATGAAAGGATTTTGGATTGAAACTTAAACATTTACAGTCGGACATTCCAGAAGTGGTGTAAAGGAGAGATAATGGCAAATTTCGAGCATCTGGCTTTATTGAAAGCAGGTGCAGTCACATGGATTGAGTGGAGAAAGAAAAATCCCCAGGTTTCACCAGACCTCAGCGCTGCAAATCTTTCTGGGGATAACTTCAGAGGCGCTAACCTCCAAGGGGTAAACTTGAATAAAGTAGATTTAGGCAATGCTTTACTTGTGGGGGCAAACCTGACTGGTGCTGACCTCGGTGGCGCTAACCTTTACAGGGCAAAGCTCATGGAAGCTAACCTCAGCGAGGCTAACTTCAGTGTTGCTAATTTGAGCGGTGCTACACTTACACAAGCAGATTTGAGTCATGCCAATTTGATTGGAGCTGATTTGAGTGAGGCAAATCTTCAAGGTGCTGTTATTACTAATGCTAATCTGATTGGCACTGACTTAAGAAACGCTAATTTGAAAGATGCCGATTTGGGTATGGCGAAGCTGAACCGGAGTAACCTCGCTTTGGCAAACTTAATTGCAGCTAACTTAATTGAGGCTGACTTAAGCGAAGCAAATTTGTATGAGGCGGAAGTTATCGGGGCTTACCTTTATCAAACTAACCTGTACAAAGCTAATTTGAGCCAGGTTCACCTGAGTGGTGCATATCTGTTGCGGGCTAACTTGAGTCAGGCGAACTTGAGCAAAGCTGACTTCAGGTGGACTAACCTGAGAGGAGCGAACTTTGCCCTTTCTAATCTTAGAGGAGCTAACTTTATAGGAGCGAAGAATTTATCTGTATTGCAAGTTAAATCTGCACAAAACTGGGAAGATGCTGAATACAGTCAAGACTTCCGCAGCAAACTGGGATTAGCGGCAAAATAATAATCTACTTGATGAGATTAGCGATCGCCTTTCCTTTCTGACAGTACATTATGTGTTGGGGAGGCTGTGCTAACTTGGTGGTTCCAAGAGTTATAGCAACTGCCGTTTACGACTGCCTACGCCAACCTACAATATTATGACTAAAATACAAAGCCTGCTCCCGTTGAATCTACTCTACGTTATGGACCGATCGCACTCACGAAAAAATCCGCCCCAATTCCAATAAAACATCTTCAAACCCAGGAATTCCAACTGACTGATTTGTCAGAGAAATCAGCTTGCTGAGATAGTTAAACTTTCCCTGAGCATTTTGATAAGGCTGACTGTAACGCTCTAATTGGCGAGCATTTAAATTCACAATCCAATAATTAGAAATTCCAGCTTCTGCGTAAAGTTCTAACTTCGTTGTTTGGTCATAGGTTAATGTAGAATCAGAAATTTCAACAACAAGCAAAATATCTTCGGGATAGGGATGATGAGCAAGATAGTCAGCCTCATTTCCTCGTGCAATTACTGCATCTGGTTCAGGTTCACTATCTAACGAGAGAATTATCGGCTCTTGACAACGCACAACTGCGCGATCGCCTAGCAATCGATCCAATTGGCGGCAAAGTCGGGTTGTGCTGAATGTATGTGGCGTTCCCTTTGCTGTCATTTGAATCAATTCTCCTCGAATCAACTCAAGGCGATCGCCCTGGGTCAAAAATCCAAGTTCAATCAATCGATGATACTCGTCAATTGTAAATCTCTTGGGTGTAACAACCATCTCTACATTCATCCAATGAGGCTACCTCCACTTTAGCTGGTCATAATAAATCCCCAACTTCTTTAAGAAGTCGAGAATCTGCTTACAACGCCTCAAATTGCTGCCAACAAAGATACAACGCACGCGGCACGTGAAAACAACCTTTCCATTTACCACCTTTAAGATTTAACAGCACTTCCCCACGCCGATTCAGATAGCCAAACCATTCACCGCATTCCGCATCTGCAAAGTGCGACCAAGAATAGTCGTGCATTTTTTTATACCATTCTCCACAAGCTTGACGCCCCGTCAAACTCAAGCCCATTGCCAATGCCACCAAAGACTCTAAATGCACCCACCATAATTTTTGATCCCATTCCAATTGCTGGGGGGGATGACCATCCGCATCCATAAAGTAATATAAACCGCCGTATTGATTATCCCAAGCAAAATTGAGAATATTTAGCACCACATCTACAGCTTGGTTAATTGTCTTAATATCGTTGCGACGGCGGGCGATGTCCATAATAAACCACATCGCCTCAATACCGTGACCGGGGTTAATCAGCCGCCCTTCAAAACAATCAACGTGGGAACCATCGGGACTAACGCTTTCATACATCAATCCGCGCTCTTTGTCAAGAAAATCGTTCATCACTTCCCGAACAGTTGCATCTAAGACGTTTTCCAGAGTTTCCCCAGTTAGCAGCCATTCCATTTCTAAAGTCAGGTTAGCTAAAATCATCGGTACAGCCAAAGATTTCATTGGGCGAGTACCTGGATAAGTCTTTGTGTAGCTGCCTTTTGGGTTATCCTTGCGGCGTAAAACGTTATTGTAAGCTTGCATCGCCACATCCTTTGCCCATTCTTCACCAGAAGCAAGTGCATATTGGCTAAAAGCCATCGCGGCAAAGCAATCAGAAAAGATATTGTAAGGTTGAACCAGTGGCTTTCCTTCTCGATTTAGCGCAAAATACCAGTTACCATCAGCATCTCGACCATGTTGTGCGAGAAAATTAGCGCCGTTTTCGGCAACTTTCAACCATTCTTCACGTTTTTCTGGGACTGTTTTTTCTAGCTGGTTGCAAAGCATAGAAAAAGTCCATACTTGGCGGTTTTGCAACCAGATAAATTTGTCTGTATCATAAACCTTACCTTCGCGATTGAGACAGGTGAAATAGCCGCCTAACTCCCAGTCAATCGAGTGTTTTTCCCAAAATGGAAGTACGTCGTTGAGGAGTGCGTTTTTGTAAAGTTCAGCAAGCTTCTTAAAGCCGTACTCCATAAATATCCTCCCATTGCACCAAAGCCAACAGCGTTAATTATCGCCTTGTGGTGCATGGACTACAAGTAGTCTAGATTGCGATTAACTACCATATCTACAGCAGGACTGAAGCCAAACGAGAAGAAAAGCGATCGCCTTTTTAATTCAACAATATGCAGATTTATTGATTTGACCACAACGTAGTGTTTAGTGCTGGCGCGAAGGTGCGAGTGGCTAAAAGATTACCTTTCTACTCTTGGTGATTCTGATGTGCCTTTGCAGGTGTGTACACCTACGGTGAGGGGATGCTGGGGAGCAAAAGAAGCAATCTTCACAGTAGAGATGCAATGCGTGATATATAGCCGAAAATCCATGAACGTGCGAACTATGCCCCATGCCCAATTCTCAGTATTATATTCCCGATCCATCGAGAAAATCTTCAATTACCAAATCACTATTGTTTGTAGCGCGATCGCTTTGCTTTTCATCCACCTTAATTGTAGGCGATGGAGTTAACTGTTGTACCTGTTTTTCCAGAGACTTTACCCGTTCAAATAAAGCTCGAATCACCTCAGCTTCCACGTCCCGCACTTTTTCCTGAGCTAGAACATCAGTACTAACATTGTCACGCCGAGTGATCCGCCCTGGAATCCCGACAACTGTAGTATTGCTGGGGACATCTCGCAATACCACCGAACCCGCCCCAATACGAACATTATCACCAATTTGAATATTACCCAATACCTTCGCACCAGCTCCCACAATCACGCTTGAGCCTACTGTTGGATGGCGTTTACCTGTCTCTTTTCCTGTACCGCCAAGGGTAACACCTTGATAAATTAGCGTATAATCACCGATAATAGCTGTCTCACCAATAACTACTCCCATACCGTGGTCAATAAACACCCCCTTGCCAATTACAGCGCCTGGGTGGATTTCAATGCCAGTTAAAAACCGACTCAAATGGGAAATAAACCGAGGGAAAAAAGGAAGCCCCATTTTATACAGTTTGTGTGCCATTCGATGGCAAACTAAAGCTTGGAACCCAGGATAACAGAATAATACTTCCAGCCAGTTACGCGCTGCTGGGTCGCGCTCAAAAATCGTTCGGAAATCAGTTATTAGCATACTCAGTTGCGATCGCGATTACTAGGGTAGACTTTTGTCTCACAAGCTTTCAGAATTCCCTTACAGATAAAGCCATTTGCAGGAATTCAGATAATCTACGGCAAATCGGTAGGATTATAGTATTTGTTAGGTTTTAAGTGAGATGGTATCACATCCGACACTTAAAAAAAATAAGCTCGCATAATATACTATAAATCTATCGACAAGCCGTATTATAAAAGTACAGACTTGAACATTTGAGTTAAACAAGATTCCCGAAGCATCCGCAGCATGGCACTGCGGGAATAGCCTTGGCAATGAACGGTAGCTTTTTCCAAGGTCTACCATCTCATTTTAGCAATGCCCGATATGATGGCTTTGAGATTGGATGAGAAAATAGCGACACTTGGAGGAAAGGGAAAGGGGGAAAGTGTTTCATGGACATAAGGGGCGGTTCGCCGTCAGTTAAACGCTCAAAACTCAAAAAACGAAGCTAAGAACTCTTAACTCAAAACTCCTAATTCCTAACTCCTAACTTTTACCCCAAACGCAAGCAGGGACATTTCTGTAAAAACTCCGCCGCCTTATTTTGAGCATCTGGATTGTTGATGTGGGCTGGCGTAGGTCGAATTACACCAGCAAATAGGTCATCTAACCCGTAGGGCGTGAAAAATTGCCATTGTCCTTGTGTATCTAATCTCACACCTACAGCAGTAGCGGTGTGTAGCCAATTTGTAATACCATTCTCCGTGCTAGTATAAGTTGTGCTACCAGGACGCCAACGAGCGAAACTAGCTTGATTTTTGACATCAAATTGATAGTTAGGAAATTGATTTGTCAGGGTTGCTTTTGCTGCTAATTCTTGGGAACGGTTTCCCTGTTCATCAAAGAATGCAATATCAAAATCTTTGATGAATAAGGCGCAATCTTTACCAAATATAGAATGCCAAATAGTATTTCGCACCGCACCTCCAGCTAGCCACCAGTTAGGTAAATTAAGTTCGGTAATGGCAGGTAAAACAGTGGCAATAGGTGAATTTGCTAAAAGCGTTTGAAGGCGAATATTAAGGTTCATAGTTGATGGTTAATAGTTAATATATAGCAATCCTATATCAGAGCGTGAAAATTCACTCCTGTCCAGAAACCCGGTTTCGCAACAGTTACCGGGTTTCTAAATTTTTAGTAATCCTATTTGATATCATGTCCGGTAAATTACATATGATGTAGAGACGTAGTATTGGAGCGTCTATATCATTTAGGAATTTTTTATTAGTGTCAATTAAACGGACATGATATGAACTCGATGATTGTCACTTTCACAAGATAAAATTCAAAACCCTTGTTTTTTCGTGCTTGCTTCCAAACGAAAATTTTTAGTTCCAATTTTGAATCTTATTTTTCTCTTATACCAATTCTATGTGAAGTTGCACATAATACCCTTGCTCTGGAAGCCCGGAGGCTACACAAACAAAGCCTGTGGAGGCAGGCTAATAATATGCATCTTTAAATAAAATTGGTATTAAACAGAATGGGGTTTTTTGCCATCAAGTAAAGCACTGACGGTCATATCTCCCATAACATTGATTGCAGTGCGACAGCGATCAAGAAACCAGTCTACTGTTACTAACAAAGCGATGTATTGTGTAGGCAAGCCAACGGAAGTAAAAACCAAGGTCATCGTTACCAGTCCAGCATTGGGAATACCCGCTGCGCCCACCGATGCAAAAATGGATGTAAAAATTACAATTAACTGCTGTCCTAAATTCAGATGTTGTCCCAACACCTGGGAGATAAACAACGCAGACATCGCCTCATAAAGAGCAGTACCATCATTATTAAAGTTTGCCCCAACTAACGCCCCCAAAGAAGCTGAAGATTCCCGCAAGCCGATTTTTGTTTGCAAAACTTCAAAGGTGATGGGCATCGCCACCGTTGACGAAGAAGTGGAAAAAGCTGTTAAAAAGGCATCGGCACCACCAACTAGAAAGTTTATCGGGTTGACCCACGAACCTAATTTGACTCTAGTTAAGTAATAGCAAGCTTGCAACAACAGCGCCAGCAACACCGCTACGATAAATGCAAACAAAGTTTGAAATGGGGCGAAACCTTGCAGGGCAACTGTTTTAGCCACAATTCCAAAAACTGCCAAAGGCACTAAGGCAATTACCCAGTTGAGAATGCGGATGACAGCCTCAAACAAAGTCCCAATCACGTCTTCAAGTGGCTGGTATCCTTTTTTACCTTGGATGATTTGTTCTGATTTTAATGCCCGCAAGACGATACCAAAGCTTAAGGCAATTACAATCAGTTGGATGACATTATTATCAACCAGTGGTTTGAGAACAGCTTCCGGTATAGCGTCTCTGAGTAGTCCCCAAGGGTCAACACTTTGACTGGTTACTGCTTGCGTACCTTCGGGCGCTGCTAAACTTCCCCAAGTTCCGGGACGCAGGATGTTTGCTACTAACAATCCTACCAGGATGGCTACCGTAGTGTTGGTTAACAGCAGTACAGCCAGCCGCCGTCCGGCTGTACCGGGAATCTCTGTAGTCATGAAGGTATGCAGCACTGCTAGTAAAATTAGGGGTGTTGCAAGGGCACGGAGAGCCTTCAAAACTAATTCGGCGGGAATTGCTAAGTTGTTGATTAGGTCTTTATTAACTGCATTGGAATTTCCAGCACCGAGTGCAACCCCCAAGCAGACTGCGAGAACCAAAGCGATGACGATTTGCAACGTAAGGGGAATACGCTGCCACCAAGGGCGGACTTTGGAGGAATGCGAAGTTATGCTGTCTGTTTCGTTCATTGCTCGATAACAACAGGGGCGACGTGACTATTAAAATACCACTAGGGAACTTTAACATTCCGGATGAGGGCAGTTTTTAACTTTTAGATTTTGGATTTGAGATTTGAGATTTGAGATTTTGGATTAGATGTAGTTGCTTGTTGTCGGTTATTGTTTCCAAACAAACAAACAACAACCAACAACGCGATCGCGCTTCACCAGTACTAGGAGGGAAACCCTCCCCAGTACGCGCTTCACCAACAACCAACAACGCGATCGCGCTTCACCAGTCGCCTGGGTCGGGAAACCCTACCTTTGAGCGCCCCAACACCCACCAACCAACAACCAACTAACAACTAACAACTAACAATTAACAAATTCAGCTGCTAAATTCTGCGCGAAATTGATTGACAACTCGATCCAATCCGACAGAATGCGCCGCTTTGAAAAGTAAGCGATCGCCTTTTTTGACAAATGTCTTTAACCTGGCAACTAAATCTGCATGTGTAGCAAAACATTCAGATGGAATACCTTCGGCACTTTGGGCAATCGCTTCGGCATCTTTTCCGTCAACCAACACCAACAAACCGTCTAAATTCAACTTTTGCACCATTTCTCCCACCGAGGAGTGCAATTGTTGCGATCGCTCTCCTAATTCTTTCATCGCACCCAACACCGCAATTTTTCGCGTTCCGGGGGTGTCTGCCAATAATTGCAATGCTGCCAACATTGCTTCTGGTGCAGCATTATAAGTCTCATCTAATATTACCACATCATTGGGTAAAGCAAAACGTTGCGATCGCCCTGTTGGCATATTCACCATTACGCCAGATTTCAGGGTTGACCAATCAATGCCCAACACCTTCGCCACCGCCAAAGCTGCCATAAAATTAGTTGCATTGTGACGCCCTGCTAGCGGTAAAGGTAACTGCATTCCAGCCACTTCCAGAGTTTCGCTGTCAATCAAATGTCCTTGAATATCGCCACCAGATAAGCCGTAAGTTAAAACTTTCCCTTGCCAAACTTTCGCCGCCGTTTTCATTAATAGCGGATTGTCATGGTTGAGAATTGCTACACTATCCTTTGGCATTTGAGTTAATAACTCGCATTTTGCTTGGGCGATCGCTTCTTCTGTACCCAATAATTCAATATGCGCCGTTCCCACATTGGTAATTACGCCAATCGTCGGACGGGCAATTTCCGTAAGTTCGGCGATTTGTCCCTTACCGCGCATCGCCATTTCAATCACGGCAAAATCATCTTCTGCACCCAACTCTAAAAGAGTTTTCGGAACGCCGATTTCATTATTAAAATTGCCATAAGTTTTGTGAACTCGTCCTTGCGTTGCCAACACAGCGGCGATCAGTTCCTTAGTAGTAGTTTTACCTACAGAACCTGTTACCCCAATCACCGGGATAGAAAAGCGATCGCGCCACCATCGAGCAATTTTTTGATATGCCTGTAGGGTATCTTTGACCTGCAAAACAGGAAATTCAGCAGGATTTTGGTATTCAAAATCGACGATAGCGCATATTGCACTAAGAGCGATCGCCATTGGCACAAATTCATGTCCATCAAACTTTTCGCCCCGCAAAGCTAAAAACACCTCACCCGGTTTCAGGGCGCGAGTATCTGTTTGAATACCGCAGCTATTTAGTGCTAACGCCGCATCAGATAAGTTTACAGGCTGAACAGAAAGAACTTCAACAAGTTGGGCAAGGGTAGCGGAACAAGGCATAGTACTAGAGTGTTTGTCTTCCAAAGGATTACGCTGATTAAATCTTCGAGAGATACCTCGCCCGTCAGTAGCACGAGGACAAAATTCTTTAAATCGTATAATTCTTTAGGGAAAAACATAAAGTACTAGAGTTAAAATTTTTACATATCGTTGTCAAACAACAATTGCAATTTCACAGTAGTTAAAGGCGGAAGCCCACGAGACTGAACCTCGTAGCACGGCTACGAGGTTCAGTCGTCCTTTTAGGCGTGGCTCACATCTTGCACCAAGAAAAATTGATGTGATTTTAAAACTCAGTACGAAGCCTAAAGCCCTTATTTTACCGAGAAAGGCCAAGAAAAGTAATGTAACTTTATTGCGCTGCTTTTGACTAAATCCAGGCTTATACGGTTAGGTGCAAGATCTGAGCCTACCTTTGAGCGCTGGGGAACCACCAACCACCACAAAAAATTAGGCTTAACCCCGATTTTTAATTAACATCACTTCCACAATTTGTTTTGCTATCTCGCTGGAGACGCCCAACGCTTGATATAAATCATTTAAAAAATGTTTTTCTTCTTCAGTTACGATACCATCGGTTAATACCAAATCCGTGGCTACCGCAAAAGCTGATTCCCGCAAATCTTGGGGTAAGGATTCTTTCGCTGCATCAAACAAAGTATTTATTCCCTCCCGCCGCAGAATGCCCAGGAGTTTATCAAACAACCTGTTCATTACATCGTTGGGATAACTCCTGAAAAGTTTTATCCGAGACAGCGTTGAGGAAATACTACGCGCCTCCTCTTCAGAGAGATAACCGTCTGAGGCAGTTGCCGTTAGGGTGATGGCAGCAAACGCTTCCGCTGGACTGAGTGCTTCTTGTACTTGACTTTGACCGCTTAACATTTTGTCAAATAAACCCATTTTAGTTTGTTTTTTAGTACTCGCCTCAATAGCGATACCGTTACCCGTGTCTTCCACGACTCCAAGGTAACGAAAGTAACGCTCTGAGACTTTCATACTCTTAGTGTTCCCAAGATTTTGACCAAGCGAACACCGACAAAGGTGGGTTCTGGACAAGAAGTAAATGGCTGCGGTTGAGGTTAGGGTTCTCCGCTTTTTTCAATGGTTTCGATTACTGCCAACCCAATACCAGAAGCGGCTATAAGCATTACTGCTGATACTAAAAAGGCATAAACAAGCATCCGGAGGGCATCATCGAACAAAATGTAGGTAGTCATGGTTTATTCTTCCGAACTCTATGCTGCTAGTACTATTTATTTCTCCACATCCAAATAGCGGATTTCCGATGAGAAACTGCTAGCATTTGCATCTTAACAAAACTTTAGGTCTTTCGTGACGAAACTCCGAATATTTCTTTCTGAAGTTCAGATGAATTTTTGCCAAGTTTCTGTATCCTCAACTACTGAGTATAATCTTGATGTAAAATGTAGGTCATTCTACAGTTAAGTAAGAAACAAAAGCTTAATTAGTTAATTAAGTAACATAGAGTTTTGCTGATACAGACTATGGAAATATCGCTATTAGAAATATCGACAAGTCGCCTGTTGTTGAAACCGATATCAATGGCGTACAAGGAAGATATTTTTAGAGAATTTACGGCAGAAATTACTACTTATCTCCGTTCGTGCCCGCCTGAGAGCATTTATGAGACAAAATCATTTATCAGTGAGGCGTTAGCAGACATTTTAATTGGGAACGATGTGATACTGGTGATTTTAAAGAAAGATAACAAAGAATTTTTAGGTTGTACTGGCATTCACGAACTTAATAGTCGGCAACCGGAACTTGGTATTTGGTTGAAGAAATCAGCGCATGGCAATGGCTACGGTTTAGAGGCTATTACCGGCGTGAAAAAATGGATTGAGGAAAATTTAGATTACGAGTATATTGTTTATCCTGTGGATAAGGCAAATATGCCTAGTCGGAGAATTCCAGAAAAACTTGGTGGGAAAGTTTTTAGAGAATGGGATGAGACTAATTTGAGTGGTAAAGTTTTACATTTAATAGAGTATAGAATTCCCAAAAGTTGAAGAAGGTAGAAAAAAGGCAGAGGGCGGAGGGCAGGAGGCAGAGGGCAATTATTAGGGAAAGGAAGCGATAATTAGTTAAAGGGACGCCAAGAATCGCGTTGAATTATGGTAAATCTTTCATCAGGCCCAATGCCACAATCAAGAAGCACTACTTCTCGGATACCTGACGAAAAAAAATGGCGATCGCTTAACTCGTCACGAATTTGAGCGTCGCTATCAAGCAATGGCTCATGTTAAGAAAGCTGAACTAATCGAAAAAGTAGTTTACATAACTTCACCGTTACGTTTTGAAAGTCATGCCAAGCCTCATAGTAAACTGATTATGTGGTTAGAAACTTGTCAGCAACCCAGGTCGCGCATACACTGGGCTTCTAGCCTAAGACTAAGACCGTAGTTGACCCGACTTTAGTACTTGAAAGTACTACGTTATTGGTAAGAGTTCAAATTCCTACCTACAGATACGTACGCCCCCGGCGTTGCCGAAGGCTAGCCAGTCTGTAGCTCTAGAACCAGAGGATTAAACAGATTTATTGGGTTAAGTCAGCGTATGGATGGATAGTTACCGACCAATAACATTGTCCAGGCTAACTTTACCGCGAAAGCGAGGCTTTAAGAGCAACCATTATGCGTACAGGGTGAACAATTTGAAATGGTAATTGTCAGGGTGAAAGTGCAACACAATAGCACACCAAATTAAGTAACCCCAAGGCGGTAATGGAATACTGCGATTAAAATCGCTCGTGTCGTTTCCCTCTCAGGGCTAAAGCCACGCGAGTTTCCCACATACCGAGCATTTCTATGAACCACAACCGGATGGAGTTTTGTTAATTCCGGAAAGTGCTGCAAGACAATCTCGCTTGAGTGAGATTCCACCTGGGAACGAGAAAAACGAGAAAAGCCTAAACTAAGCAGCGTTCGATTGTGGCGACAACTGAGTCGGAAAGTGCTGAGAAATCGTAGCCGCCTTCTAAGCCAAAAACAATCTTGCGAGTTACGCCCAAACAATAATCGGTGAATAAACCATAATCTTGCGGTTGCAGATTAATCATTGCTAGGGGATCGTCGGCGTTGGCGTCGTAACCAGCACTCACAATTAGTAAGTCTGGCTGAAAGTTGGACAAAAATGGCACTACTATTTTCTCAAATGCCGGTTGGTATGTGCTAATATCGCTACCCGGCGGTATGGGTAAATTTAACACGTTGTTATGAAAACCACGCTCTGTGGATCTGCCTGTACCGGGATAGCAGGGATACTGATGTAGGGAACAATAGGCAATTTGCGGGTTAGTTTCAACGATCGCCTGGGTTCCATTACCGTGATGTACATCCCAATCAAGGATGGCGACGCGGTTAATATCCGGTTGTTGCAAGGCATGAAAAGCCGCGATCGCCGCGTTGGAAAATAAACAAAACCCCATCCCGGCATTACTTTCGGCGTGGTGTCCCGGCGGACGCGCCAGTACAAACGCTGGTTTGCCTTTTTCTAGGACAATATCTACTCCATCCAACCAAGCACTCACCGCTAATAATGCCACGTCATAACTGCGGGGCGAAACTGGCGTATCTCCATCCAAATAACCGCCACCAGTTGCGGCGACTTCCCGGACTTTGTTGATATACGTCTGGGTGTGGGCTGTTTCCAACAAAGACATTAATATTTGCTTTTCTGATGCTGGTGTGGGCGATCGCCACTCGAGTTTATCGGCAAATACAGTTGTTTTCAGGGCAGAGGCGATCGCTTTTAAACGTTCCGGATTTTCTGGATGGAAAGATCCAGTTTTGTGTTCCAAAAACTCGTCGGAATAAATGACTGGCAACATAATTAGTCAATAGTCAATAGTCAATAGTCAATAATCAATAGCTAATAGTCTAAGGTAAAGAGTTAAAAAATGATGGACTTTCGATTTTGGACTATTGACTAATTTTTAGTCTGCTTTTAAATCGTCCCTCAAATCGCTTGGTTGATCAATTGTTTGTGGTACCACTGCTTGATTCCCCATAAGTTCGTCTGGTGGCAAATCCCGCAACACATCATCTATCTTGGGAGGATGTTTAATTTTGTCAAGTACCTCGGGACTTAATTGTGATGCATCGCCTTCTGGATTCGCTTTTTCGGCTTGATTAATATGTCTTTCCTGATTCATGATTATTTGCCCAATTTTATATGCCAATTTTAAGAAATATTATTGCGAGGCACACACTATCTTTGGGCTTAAATTTCAATCGGAATAGTTGGTGGTTGGTGGTGAAGCGCGTACTGCGCTTTTGGTAACCTCGCGCAGGTAACTAGTGAAGCGCGAAGGGTCGTTGGTGGTTCACCAGCGCGGCCAAGGAGGGGTTTCCCCCATGAGCGTAAGAGCGTTCATAGCGAAGGGGTTCGGCGCTGTTGGTTGGTGGTTGGGGAAAAAAGCTTTCTCTGTAAGGGTTATAGGCGAAGGGTAAAATTCTGTATTTTCAAGGAAAGCATGGAATTTGGTTATGTTGCTTCTTTGAAAAAAATTGACATCAAAACTCATAAATGAAAACTCAAAATTCCTAACTCACAACTAACAACCCACAACTAACAACTAACAACCAACAACCAACAACCAACAACCAACAACCAACAACCAACCGCTAACTTTATAAGTTAAATTTGTATAACTTATGCATCCACAATGCTTACCACAACTAGGGATATATTTGAGATTTTTTAATTTTTAATTTTTAATTTTTAATTTCTTATCTGACAGCCAGCTACTCTCACGCCAAAAAAACACTAAGATGTGCTATAATTGTATCAAAATATTATGGCAATTATTCAAGGTTAATTTGGAATAATTTTGCTTTGTTTGCAGTCTCAACGCTAAAACCACCGATTTTTGGAGTTTTATAGGTTATGACAACCTCTGGACAGGAGAGGATTATCCCTACGGATCTACGGAATGAAATGTCCAGGTCTTACCTGGAATACGCAATGAGCGTGATTGTAGGTCGGGCGCTGCCGGATGCCAGGGATGGTCTGAAACCTGTGCATCGTCGCATTCTTTACGCAATGCATGAATTGGGGTTGAGTTCAGACCGCCCTTTTCGTAAATGCGCCCGTGTTGTTGGGGAAGTGTTGGGTAAATATCACCCCCACGGCGATACGGCTGTGTATGATGCGTTGGTGCGGATGGCGCAGGATTTTTCGATGCGATCGCCCTTAATTAACGGGCATGGTAATTTCGGTTCGGTAGACAACGATCCACCAGCGGCAATGCGATACACTGAATGTCGCTTGCAAGCTTTAACCAGTGCTGCCCTACTCCAAGATATCGAATCGGAAACTGTAGATTTTGTTGATAACTTTGACGGTTCCCAACAAGAACCGACAGTCCTACCGGCAAGAATTCCCCAGCTGCTGCTGAATGGTTCCTCCGGTATTGCCGTGGGTATGGCTACCAACATTCCTCCCCACAATTTGGGAGAATTGATTGACGGGATGGTGGCACTGATTCACAATCCCGAAATCACCAATATGCAGTTAATGCAGTATATCCACGGTCCCGACTTTCCTACCGGGGCGCAAATTTTGGGTACGGCGGCGATTAAAGAAGCTTACACCACCGGGCGCGGTTCGATTACCATGCGCGGTGTGGCGAATATTGAAACCGTCGAACAGCGGGGACGCCCTGACAGAGAAGCAATTATCATCACCGAATTGCCGTATCAAACCAACAAAGCGGCGCTGATTGAAAAAATCGCCGAAATGGTGAACGAAAAGCGGCTGGAGGGAATTGCAGATATCCGCGACGAAAGCGATCGCGATGGCATGCGAATTGTCATCGAACTCAAGCGCGATGCTTATCCCCGCGTCGTATTAAACAACCTCTACAAGCAAACGCCACTGCAAGCCAACTTTGGCGCAAACATGTTGGCGTTGGTCAATGGCGAACCTCAAATTCTCACCCTAAAGCAATTCTTAGAAGTCTTTCTGGATTTTCGCATAGAAGCGATTACCAGAAGAACGCGTTACGAACTGCGAAAAGCTGAAGACCGCGACCATATATTGCAAGGGTTATTGATTGCTTTAGGGCAATTAGATGAAATTATTAACTTAATTCGCCATGCACCAGACGCGCCTACAGCCAAAGGTGAGTTAATTACAACTTACGGGCTTTCGGAAGTGCAAGCGGATGCAATTTTGCAAATGCAATTGCGGCGGTTGACGGCATTAGAAGCAGATAAAATTAAGCAAGAACACGACGCATTACAAGCGCAAATTGCCGACTTGCAGGATATTTTAGCACGCCGGGAACGGGTGTTAGAAATCATTGAAACAGAAATTAAGCAAATCAGAGATACTCATGCAACACCGCGCCGTACGGTAATTACTCACGGTGAAGGTGAATTAGATGACCTTGACTTAATTGCCAACGAAAAAGCGATAATTTTGTTGACCAAGCAAGGTTATATTAAACGAATGCCCGTTAACACCTTCGAGGCGCAAAGCCGTGCAACTAGAGGTAAAGCCGCCGCCAAGGTGAAAGACGATGACAACATTGAGCATTTCTTGACTTGCTGCGACCACGACAGCGTTTTATTCTTTAGCGATCGCGGAGTTGTATACTGTCTCAAAGCCTATCAAATTCCCGTTAGTTCCCGGACAAGTCGCGGCACACCAATAGTGCAAATGCTACCCATTCCCAAAGAGGAAAAAATCACCTCAATTGTGCCAGTTGACCAGTTTAGCGATGAAGAATATCTCGTAATGCTCACCAAAGGCGGCAATATTAAGAAAACCGCATTAACAGCATTTAGCAGCATTCGCGCCAACGGCTTAATCGCCATTTCCCTAGAAGAAGGCGATCAATTAAGATGGGTGGGACGCGCTAAAGTTGAAGACAGCGTAATTATTGGTTCCCGTCAGGGGATGGCAATTCACTTTAGATGCAACCACGAACAACTGCGTCCTCTAGGTAGGGCAACTCGTGGAGTAAAATCCATGAAACTGCGGAAAGGTGACGAACTCGTGGGTATGGATATTCTCCCTGCAGCAGTTTTGGAGACTTTGGATACCAGCACCGAAGCCGAAATCGAAGATATCGAAACAGCCGAAATCGTCGAAACAGTTGAAGCAGAAGATATCGAAACAGAAGAATCCACGGAAGTAGCAAGTAGTAATAGTACTGGTCCTTGGGTGTTAGTCATTACAATGGGAGGATATGGCAAGCGCGTACCAGTAGCCCAATTCCGATTGCAAAATCGTGCCGGTCAGGGTTTAATGGCGACCAAATTCAAAAACCGCAAAACCAAAGACAAACTAGCAACCCTGCAAATTGTCAACAGCGACGATGAAATCATGATGGTTACCAATCGCGGTATTATCATTCGGCAGGCGACAAATGCGATTTCCATACAATCGCGTTCCGCCACTGGGGTGCGAGTCCAGCGCCTTGACGAAGATGATGCAATTACAGGAGTAGCAATAGTCCCACCCGACACGGGTGATGAGGAAGAGACAGAATAGTTAGGAGGCGCCCAGTTAGGAGTTATGAGTTGTGAGTTGGAAGAAAAATTTGAAATTCAAAACTCAACACTTAAAACTCATAACCGCTTTCATTAGTGGTGTGTTGATGGGGCTTACCGTTGCACCTGCAAACGCGTGGTTTTTAGCATGGTTTGCCCTATCTCCCTTATGGGTGTTAGTTGTCGGTTCTACACAACGTAAAAATCAATCTCCCCCCCTCCCCCCCTCGCCCCTTATCCCCACTCCGTGGGGGCCCCCCCTTCCCCTTCTCCCCCTCTCCCTGGCTTGGGGTATTGGTTATCACGGCGTCGCCTTATTCTGGATTACCGGCATTCATCCCATGACTTGGATGGGTGTTCCTTGGTTGGCGAGTTTGGGAATAGCTATTTTTTGCTTAACATTCATCAGTTTGTGGGGTGCAGCATTAGTTGCTGTTTGGGCGATCGCTATGAAAGTGATTTGCAATTCAATCCCAAATGGATTAATTCGTGTTCTGATTGGCACAGCCCTTTGGTGCGGTTTAGAAGGACTTTGGGGCGCTGGACCGCTGTGGTGGAGTTCTCTTTCTTACACTCAAAGTCCGCATAATCTTGTAATTTTACATTTAGGTCAGCTTTCGGGACCAAGTGCGGTGACAGCTGCAATTGTTGCTGTGAATGGCTTGTTTGCTGAAGCTTGGATTAACCACGAAGACGCTAAGAACAGGAAGAAAATTACCTTCGCGTCCTCTGTGTCTCTGCGGTTTGTTAATAAATATTTAGTTATTGCAATTTCACTATTAATTACTCTTCATCTCATTGGGTTTGGTTTATATAGTCGTCCGCTGATTCAACCACCAGAAACAGCGCTGAAAGTGGGGATTATTCAGGGTAATGTGCCGAATCAAATTAAGCTGTATCCAGAAGGTTTTCGTCGGGCGATCGCAGGCTACACTACTGGATATTTAACTTTAGCATCTCAAGGTGTAGATGCAGTGTTAACTCCAGAAGGAGCCTTGCCTTTTTTCCAGGGTGATTTAATGAATACATCTTTTGTGTCAGCAGTGCGGGAAAAAGGTGCAGTCGCTTGGCTGGGCGCGTTTGGAGAAAAAGGACACGGGTATACAAATAGCTTGTTTACTTTTACTAATAAAGCTGAAATTTTTAGCCGTTACGACAAAGCAAAGTTAGTTCCTATTGGGGAATATGTTCCCTTTGAAGAAATTTTAGGCGGTATTATTAGCCGATTATCGCCTTTGGATGAACATCAAATTCCAGGTGCGCCAAATCAAATATTTGACACGCCTTTTGGTCGTGCGATTGTCGGTATCTGTTACGAATCTGCTTTTTCTGAACCCTTCCGATATCAAGCTGCAGCAGGCGGACGATTTATCCTCAGTGCTTCTAACGATGCTCATTACAGTGCAGCCATGCCAGCCCAACACCATGCCCAGGATATCATGCGGGCAATTGAAACTGATAGATGGGCAGTCCGGGCGACGAATACAGGATATTCAGCTTTTGTAGATCCGCATGGTAGAACTTTGTGGATATCCGGACATAATACCTATGAAACCCACGCCGAAACAATTTATCGCCGACAAACGCAGACATCATATGTGCGTTGGGGCGATCGCCTGACACCTATTTTGTTAGTATTGGGTGCGTTAGGCTGGTTTTTAGGAAGACAGATGCGATGAATCAAATTCACTACCAAGCGTGAAAATAGTTGTCTCCCTTTCCCTTTCCCCTTTCCCCTATTTAGAAATCAGTCAATCACGGGACAATCCCCACCGCCATGAAAAAGGCTTCTTACATAGCTGCCTCCTGCCCTAAGCAAACGCTGCCTTTTTCAAACTAAATGCGAGTTGATTAATAGATTCCAAACTGATATCTTGCACATGCAACGCATGAGTGCGAATACAGAAATAAAAAGTGATGATTTTGACCATGCAATAACAATATCAGTCCTCTGGAGAGAGGACTTAAGCTATTAGACTGGGACTTCTAGTCCCAGGCGAATGTGAACGCAGTCGATAAATCGGTATCTACTTAACCTGAGTTCGGGTTAAAGTGTTTGAGATAAGAGCCACTCCATCTGAAGGCTGGGTTTCTTAGGTTGATGGCAATAAGCAATTAATCCACACAGAACATTAACGCAAAAATTAACAGGACTTCGGTGTCTGGAATGTTCAATCTGAGAAATATTTTTGAGTTGGTCATTAATGGTTTCGATGATCGAGCGTTTACGAGATAAAAGCTTGTCATGCAGAAGCATGAGCTTATTTTTCATATTGCGACGGGGTTTGGCAAAAAATTGAATGCCAAAGTCTTGTAAAAGTTGATCGGCTAGTTTCTGAGAAACATATCCGCGATCGCCAAAGATTTTGCCAAAAAGACCACTCAGTAAATCAGGAACTGGTTTACGGTCATCAATATTACCAGGAGTCAAAGTCACATTTAAGAGTTGACCCAGTTCATTGACAACAATATGAAGCTTGAAACCATAAAACCAATCTACAGAAGTCTTGCCACGAGCCGCTAAACCTTCAAATACTTTATGTCGAGCAATCCGACGATTATGACAAACTTTGAGGCTTGTTGAATCGATAAAACCGATACCCGTACAACTTCCAAAACAATGCTTCAGGTAAACGCATAACGGTATTAAGGTTGATGGCAGCCATTCTATAAATCGGTGATAACTCGGCAAACCAGGAAAAGCACAACTCCATTGTTGTTGAACATGATTCAAATAAAAATGCTTAAAATTCCGGTAGTGATTTTGATGGAATGCAATCAGTATCGTCATTATTTCGCTCAAACACAGACTTCTTGCCCGAATCCGCCTACTAACTCCATGTGCCAACAGCTTTTTGTGCCATTGGCTTTCAAACGCCTTACAGAAATCATCTACATGGCAAAATAAAGCATCTAAACTAAACATAGGACAGGTGCTGGATTTGACGTTATTTTCAGCTTACTACCTGTCCCTTTCCTTATCCCTCACTCAGGTTACTTAGCTATTTTATTAACATGTATTTTTGTGGTGCATTCCGGTCAGCCTCTTTCCTTGCAACCCGCAAGTAACAAATGGAAGAAACACATCTTTCCCTTAGACCTTTCCCCTTTCCCCTTTCCCCGGTATTTCTTAAAAGCAAACTCTCTCACATGAATGATGGCAACCCAATGTTTCAACAAATAGGATGAAAGGGTGATAATCAGACGCGATGAGAGAAAGCGTCTCTACAGCAGGGGTTGTGGTATGGAAGAAGTCGCTCAACGCAAGCTTTTATCAGCATTATCTCATGGAGCGATATTTTTTAGCTCAATGATTGTATCTGTTGGGATACCGATTGCGATTTTGTTTGTCAGCAACGACCCCGTTGTCAAACAAAACGCAAAAGAATCCCTCAACTTTCACATTAATCTTTTTATCTATGGGATTATCTTTGGATTGCTGGTTTTGATTGGGATTGGGATTCCATTGTTGCTAATCTTATGGATTATCAGTTTTATCATGCCGGTGATTGCCATTCTCCACGTTGTTGATGAACCTAACATGGTTTATCGCTACCCGTTTATTTTTAGGTTGGTGTAGTAGGAGAATAAAAAGCAAATTGTTGTCAGACATAGTTTTTTATCCTGTTTTTCGTATTATGTCCGGCAATATAACTATAACTCCGTCATCCGGTAAAGATGCGGAGTTTATAAGTATGCAGCAGAATGCAATGGCGATTGTGTTGAAAGCTTCCTTGGGATTGTTGAGGATTTACCGCTTGTTGGAAATAACTCCCTTGAGTGCTGACCAAAAGATAAGTGTTAAAAACTATCTGCCATCACCGCTCTATACGATAATACCATTAACCACACCATAAGCATTTACTGAAATAATTGCATTTTCTGTCTTTCCCAAATTCCCAATGTATTGTCGTCAAATGTAATCTGTGGCTTTTCCTTTTTTTCTTATCACCTGTCCGATCAACACACAAGATTATTTCTTGGTCTCTAATAGACCCTTGAGTGGAAAAGATGTAGGGACAATTCATGAATTGTCCCGAAGCGAGTATTTCGGGCAACGCAGAATTAATTTCCACTTAAGGGTCTAATGAATAACTTGGTCAACCACAAGCAAAGTTTCTCTGAATGCTTTGACATCCCACTGTGCATCCCCCAAGAAATGATGCAGTGATTGTGCGTCTTTCAGTTCCACCATGAAGAGCGATCGCACCCAGAGATTTACGTTTCGTTTCAGATATCATCCCCAAATGTAGAAACTTGAAGCACTCAAATTTTCTCACATCATCAGAAATATGGGTAGAAACCCCGCCCTTACAGGGCGGCTTTATATTGAGAACTGTTTGTCTCACAAGATAAATGCTACAATGTGAGAATGACACAAAAATCTTTCAAGTACCGCTTTTATCCAACTTCTGAGCAAGAAACCTTGCTTCGCAGAACATTGGGCTGTACTCGATTGGTTTATAACCGTGCCCTCGCTGCAAGGACTGAGGCATGGTACGAAAGACAGGAGCGAGTGGGCTATGCCCAAACTTCTAGTCTGCTGACAGATTGGAAAAAACTTCAGGAACTTGATTTTCTCAACGATGTCAGTTGTGTGCCGTTGCAGCAAGGATTGAGACATCTGCAAGCTGCTTTCACCAACTTTTTTGCAGGAAGGACGCAATACCCAAACTTCAAGAAGAAGCGCAACGGAGGTAGTGCAGAATTTACCAAATCTGCTTTCAAATGGCGTGATGGTAAATTGTTCTTAGCTAAAAGTTCGGAGCATTTGGACATCCGATGGAGTCGAGCCATTCCAACGGGAGCAGAACCTTCCACTGTGACGGTGAAGCGATCGCCCTCTGGACGCTGGAGCGTTTCTTTGTTGGTGGACATTGCGATTGAACCAATGCGGTCATCTCCTAACTCTATTGGGATTGATCTGGGCATCACGAGTTTGATTGCTTTGAGTACGGGTGAGAAAGTCGCAAACCCCAAGGGTTTTAAAGCAAAACGCGCTTCTTTGCGTAAAGCGCAAAAATCTTTGAGTCGGAAGCAGAAAGGGTCTAATAATCGCTATAAGTCCCGACTCAAAGTTGCAAAGATCCATGCCCAAATTAGTGACGCTCGAAATGATTTTCTTCACAAGCTGACGACTCGATTGGTACGTGAAAACCAAACGATTGCGGTTGAGGACTTGGCTGTGAAGAATATGATTAAGAATCGGAAACTTGCCCTTGCTATCAGTGATGCTAGTTGGGGCGAATTGGTCAGACAACTTGAGTACAAGTGCGACTGGTATGGTCGTACTCTGGTCAAGATTGACCGATGGTTTCCAAGTTCTAAGCGATGTGGCAACTGTGGACATATCGTTGATAAACTGCCGTTGAGTGTACGAGAGTGGGATTGTCCTAAATGTGGGACACGACATGATCGAGATATCAACGCAAGTAAGAACATTTTGGCGGCAGGGCTTGCCGTGTCAGTCTGTGGAGCGAACATAAGACCCGATAGGGAATCCCCTAAAAGGCAGTTGCGAAAAACCAGCAATGGGAAGAAGCAGAAACCTAATTCGTGAGTGTTAGGAATCCCCGCACTTATAGGGCGGGGTGGATGTCAATGTCCAGACTTGAGCTCTGAAGAATATAGCGCTTCTGGGTTGGATGCAATATACAATCGGAAGCAGTAGGGACAATTCATGAATTGTCCCGGAGATCCCAATGTATTTGACGCAAGTGAGAACCGCTATATCCTTTATTTTAGTCTGCCCAAAGTGACAATCATCGGGATTAGGCACAGCCGTAACGCACTATCTAATAGGTTTTGGTGTGTTGGGCAAAAAGAGCTGTTAAGCACCATCCGATCAATTTTGGTGCCGTACTTTCGGCGCTTCCCACCCGAAATCTACCACCAACGACCCTTCGGGAGAACCAGTACTAGCAGGGGAACCAAAAGCGCAGTACGCGCTTCACCACTAACCACTCACTTCCAATCTCAAATTGGCAGTGCGGCTATTTAATGCTGTTGCGGTCCCTTGGCGTCGCATTCTTTATGCCAACAACGTTTTAGAAGTTCAATTCGCCAGATATAGGCGAAACGCCGGGGATTCAATACAAATTTAGTCTGGCGGCTAAACACAGGCTGGTTCAGATATTGCCAGATGGGAAATTTTACTTTGTTGTTTTCTGGGTTCGTTTCTGGTGTCATAAGAGAAGCAAAATAATAACTGTTGCCGCAGTATTTGATATCTTGTATAAGATATTACAACTACTCCTTGGCTAGTTACACATTACACAATATATATGCGGGTGTCCTGGTGGCAATTGCGGAATCTTAAGAAACATTACTTTCAAAATCGTCAGACTACTTGTTGCATCGAAAGTTCCCAATCCCAAATACCATGTATGTATTGCTACAGAGTCTTCTCCAATGAAAAACCGCCTTAGCTATTTATTTTTAGTGGAATTTAGTGGGTGAGGACTTACGCAAAAAACTTCTGTTCGTAGCGGTAATTGTTCAATTACCGCTACAAAAAATCAGGCTTTTGAGATAATGAAAGCGTAAGTTTTATGGGTAATGAATTGTTTGTTGAGAGTTAACTTTCTTTTTGAGTAAAGGGCATCTCCTGATTAATCGCGTCAATTTCCCGTTGTTCTAACTGATTGACTTCACTAATATAAGGGCGTAAAATTTGCGCTAAACGATTGTTGTAAAAGCGGTGCAGGCTGTGATTGGGCATAGCAGGGAAACCGCGACGTTTTTTATGACGTCCGCCAGCACCGGGGTCAAAGCTTTGAATGCCGTTAGCGATCGCCCACTGAATCGGAGAATAATAACAAGCATCAAAATGCAAGCAATCTATCTCTTGGAAACTACCCCAGTAACGTCCATAAAGGCGATCGCCTTTAAATAAACAAAAAGACATTCCTATCGGTTCGCTCAAGTCCTGTTCGCTGTATGCTGCCATAAACAACACGCGATGGCGATAATGGGCGTGTAGCAATTCAAAAAACCGCTTTGTCAGATACTTGCTACCCCACCAGCCAAATTTATCGCAGGTATCAGCATAAAACTGATACATCAAAGGAAACATTGACTTGGGAATTTGATCACCGGAGTGTGGTTGCAATCGCAAACCAGCTTTTTCTACAGCTTTGCGTTCCCGCTTAATATTGCGGCGCTGGTTGGCGTTAAACACTGCCAAATAATCATCAAAAGTTTTAAATCCAAGATTTTCCCAGATGTAGCTGTGGTGCAACCAAGTTGTAAAACCGTGGCGTTCCAAAACCGGACGCCATTCTGGATCGACGTAAAGAAAATGACACCCAGAAATCCGGTGCTTGGAACAGAAAGTATCAATTTCATGCACCATCATTGAGGTTATTTCATTTTCATCTTCGCCTGGGGCAATTAAAAAGCGATAACCTTCTGCGGGTGTAAATGGCGTCATTCCCAACAGCTTTGGGTAATATTCAACACCAATGCGTTGGGCTAACTCTGCCCATTGGTGATCGAAGACAAATTCCCCAGAGCTGTGTCCTTTCAGATAAAGTGGGGCAGCAGCAATTAGCGTTCGATCTCGCCAGATTGTTAAGTGATTTGGCAACCAGCCAGTTTTAGCCGTAGCGCTGCCAGAAATTTCGAGATTATTCAGCCACTCCCACTCTAAAAACGGGGTTTTAAGTGGTATTGCCAAAGCATCCCAGGCATTTTGGGGCACTTCAGCAATTTTGTTAATCCATGCGACAGAATAGCGAGGCTTCAGTTGTTCCACCATTTGCAGGCTTTTGGGATACAAAACGAGTGCAAAAGCTTTATTTACAGTAGCGTAATTTAATCTAGTAGTTTGCCACAGAGATGATCGCAGGTTCTGAGAAACTTAAACAAACCCGGTTTCTTATCAAAATTGGTTCTTGACTGTTTAATTGTTCTGTGCATCGCGTTGCATCCGATAGTGAAGAAACACTTCCTGTTCAACAGTTTGCACTTCTAAAAGTTGCAACTTAGGAGCCAACTGAGGTAAAAATCCTGTACCTTCTACTGGTGTTGGCGCAGTCGCACCACCTAAAATCAAAGGACAGACAGTCAACCAAAATTCATCAATTAAATCCAATTCCACCATAGAGGCGACTAATTTACCACCACCTAGTATCGCTAAGTGTGCTATACCCAGTATTGCTAGGTGTTGTAATGCCGCGTGTAAATCAACTTTGCCCGTTGGTGTTTCAAACACCAAAATTTGGTCAAATTCACCAAGGGACTCAGTTGCAGCAAGTGACTGTTGGCGTTTTTGCCAAGCAAGTGCCCCTGAAGACGTGGTTAGCAACCAGCGCTTGACTGGTTGCCGAAAAAAGCGAATTTCCGGATCGAGGTTGGCGGAAGATGAAAGTACTATATGTACGGGCTGGGGAGAGTGGCCCCCCTTTGTTCGACGTTGCAGCAGTTTTGGATGCGATACGGTTAGCGTTGTACCGTAAGCGCACAGAGTTCCAGCACCAAATAAAACGGCATCAGAGGCGGCGATTTGCTTCTCGAGGTGTGCTTTATCAGCCCTCGAGCCAAAACGAGCAGGCGATCGCGTTACATCTGCTATTTTGCCATCTATACTCATTGCCAAAACGACTGTGGTATGAGGACGATGTTGTTGCACCATTGAGTTAGCTTTCTAGTTTTGTTTGATGTTTTTCTTGCAGATAAATTGACTATCAAAAAGTCTCCATTCTAGCAAGCAATTGTTTCTTAAATTTAACACTGTATCTGTATGCAACAAAGGACGTTTTTGCAGCTAATAACTATAATTTTTGGTATACCACGTTTCTTTTTAAACGTGAACGGTTTGTTACTTTTAATAACTACCAATAGTATTTTTATAAATTTATAAAATGTCTCATTTAGCTAGTCTAATTGCATATCGTTGCTTTTGTGGTTTGCAGATGCAAAGTGAGACTGTCGATGGCTAAACTCCGTCAATCATCATTTCGTCGTATTTTAGTCACGAGAATTTTGCTTCTGTTTGTCCCAGTTTTGTTAATAGGCGAGTTTTTAGCCTTAAATAAGGCACGCTCTAGCCTATTGGAAACTGCCCGGAAAAATTTAACAGAAAGCGCCGCTATCAAAGGTGACAAAATAGCTTCGGCGATCGCTGGCATCAAACTTAACTTGAATCTTGCCAGTCAAACCAACATTATTAAGTTTGGTTCGCCGATTGAGGTAGAAGAATTTCTAACTCAACTAGCACAACAATCACCAACATATATTGAGTGCATTAAACTCACAAATGTGCGAACTGGCAACATTATTGCCAGTACTTGCGGCAACCAACCAATTCCAAAGTTAACATCACCTTTACCGAATGATGGTGTTGCCGTCGAGGCAATTTTACCGCCAAAAATTGGCAAAACTGGTAAAAGGGATACACAAAATCAACTGCAATTATTGTTTTCTGCCCCCGTTTACGATCGCGCTGGCAGATTGCACTATACCTTGAATCTGAAATCGGCTTTACACAAACAAGCTAAAAACAAGCGCGGTTCCCTCATTGGTTCTACGGTAGTCATTGCTGAAGATGGCACAATTTTGGCACATCCAATGGCACAAAGGGTGGGAAGTAATATTCAAGAACACCCCGATGCTTCCCGTTTGCAAAGCATTGTCAAAAAAGCGATCGCCGGCAAAAAAGAATCTGTTGAGTTGTATTTTAAAGAGGGGACAGAATTAATCGCCGGCTATACAGCCATTCCCAATCCCCTGACAACACAGCAAAATCAAAAATGGATTATCTTGGCAGTTACCGGTCTGGATAATGCTTTGTATGGGCTGGGAGAAATCAAACTCATTTTGATTGCTTTAACAGTAGGTTTAACTGGCGCGAGTTTGCTGGCATTATTATATTTAGCTCGCAGTCTCGCACGTCCTGTAGAAGAATTGCGAGATTACGCTTTAAATTTGAACAGCCATCACGCCGCAGCACCAGTTCCTCACAACTTCAAAATTCGAGAATTCAATCAATTGGCGCAAGCAGTAGACCAAATGGTTGAACGGCTGAAAGCTTGGGCTGAAGAACTAGAAATGGCATGGAAAGAAGCCAAAGGTGCTAACCAAAGCAAGAGTCAGTTTTTAGCTACCACTTCCCATGAATTGAGAAACCCACTCAATATAATTATTAACTGCGTTCGCGTCGTGCGAGAAGACTTGTGCGACAACCGAGAAGAAGAACTGGAGTTTCTCAAACGAGCCGATGATACGGCGATTCACTTGCTAGGAATTATTAATGATTTACTCGACATTTCCAAAATTGAAGCAGGCAAACTTTCAGTAGTAAAACAACCTCTTGACCTCCGACAATTACTGCTGGATGTAATTAATATTCAATCAGTAAATGTTCAACAAAAAGGCTTGCAGTTAAAAGTTATTGACCAAAGTCGCGAGCCGATTCCAGTTAATGCTGACCCGGCAAAACTAAAGCAGGTACTAATTAATGTCATCGGTAACGCTACGAAATTTACTGAAGAGGGAAGCATCACCGTCAAGAGTGAAATTAGACAGGTTAATAATGGCAAATCTGTGGTAATTGTCTCTGTCAAAGATACAGGTATGGGTATAGATCCTACCCAACAGCACCAACTATTTCGCCCCTTTGTGATGATAGATGCCACAACCCGCAAAGCAGAAGGTACGGGACTGGGGCTGGCAATTTCACGAAACTTAATGGAACTCATGGGAGGCAGCATTACTCTTGATAGTGCCGGTCTTGATCAAGGCACAACAGTGTCAATTACTTTGCCTTTAATTGATGCCTCGTTATTATCATCTCCTACAGGGCAAGGAGGCTCAACAGATGTGGGAAAGACTAGTGGTGAGAATTCTGAACCCAAGATAGAATCTCACCCCAAAAAGCTGCCAGTCTTGCCTTCTGGGCAGACTAGCACTATTATCGGCAGCCACTTTCCATCTACAAAAACAGGGGCAGATGGAGAAGTGGGGATATGGAAAGAAGTCCAAGTTATGACTCCCACTCTAGATTTGGGGCAGCTTGTGATGGGACATCGCAAGTTAGAAGTAAATAGGGAAAAGACTTTACCTCATTTACCTCCTTCCTTTATTAAAAAGCTCAAGATGTAGAAATTTATCTGTTAATGGTTCATGGTTAATGGTTAATGGTTAATGGTTAATGGTTAATGGTTAATGGTTCATGGTTCATGGTTAATAACGTTTTTCACAATGAACGCTCTTCGCTCTTACCATTAACGATTAAATTATGGTTGTGGATTAAGCTAAAAAAACAGCTTTGCCACCTTGCTTGAGAGATTCTGTTAAAGCAGCGAGAATTTGCACTAACTGGGCGCCCAACCAACCAGATGAAACCACTGGGGGAGTATTTTGGAGGATACAACAAAGAAAGCGATCGCATACTCGCTGCAAGGGTTCACCTTTTTCAATTTCCAACACCTCGCGCTTTTGATTCACAGGAATAAATTGATTTCCCTGTTTGTCAAATTCACCATGTAGCAGAGTTAAAGGCGCGTCTGATGACATTTCATCAAAAATCAAAGTGCCGAGGCTACCCACAACTGCAAGGCGTCGTTGTTTGTCCGGATTAAGCCAACATAGGTGAATATATGCTTGAAAGCCATCCGGGTATGTCAGCGTCGCCCAGACTAGATCGGCTAAACCTTGGGGTAGAGGTGAAGAGGGGGAAGACAAGCCAGAGGGGGGAGAGGGGGGAGACAAGCCAGAGGGGGGAGACAAGGGAGAGGGGGGAGAGGAGGCAGAAAAAGAAGAATTTTCCTCAATCATTCCTCCCACACCCGTCGCCCCAAGTCGTCCCCCCATCTCCCCATCTTCCCCGAACCCCCGAACCCCCTCTAAGCGCAGCCACACAGTACCCGTTGCTTGCACTTTCACGGGAAACTGACTCAGCCAGTTGTTAAAGATGGCAATATCGTGAATTGCTAAGTCCCAAAGGGCATCAACATCTTGGCGGACTGGTCCCAAATGGGTGCGGGTAGCGTAACCGTAGCGTAAATTACCAACTTTACCCGCCTGCACTGCAGCTTTTCCACCCTCAACTACCGGGTGAAATAAATAGGTGTGGTCAACCATTAGCATCAAGCCTTGATGGTCTGCCAACTGGCACAATTCCCGACATTCTAACGGGTCGAGAGTTAAAGGCTTTTCTGCTAAAACGTGCCATCCCTGCTTAAGGGCGTCCTGAATTAAAGCATAATGGGTAATTGCTGGAGTAGCGATCGCCACTGCTTGCAATCCCGGCACTTGCTTTAGTTCCTGCCACTCAGTTGTTAATAACACATTTTCATTTAAGTGAAACTGCTGTTTCACCGCCACCAATCGTTCTGGAGTTGGGTCTACTACCGCCACGACTTGAGCAAAGGGATGTTCTAAAAAATTCCGCAGTAAATGCACACCCCAACGTCCAACACCGACGACAGCGATTTTAATTTGATTAGTCATTAGTCAATAAGTTTGAGTTATGAGTTATGAGTTATGAGTTATGAGTTATGAGTTAAAAGAGGACATAACTTATAACTCATCATTCCTAACTCCTAACTTTAACTCTTGTTTCAGGGTTTTTCCTGAGTGTCAAGTGCTAAAAAAGCGACTTTGGCAGCTGCTTGTTCGGCGGCTTTAATCGAACGTCCTTTACCTTGACCGAGTTTGTCGCCCCGCAGCCAGACTTCTGCAAAAAAGCGCTCTTGATTGTGATGTGGTTCGTCGGATTCTCTAACGCGATATTCTGGTAACACCTTAAAGTGTGCCTGAGTCCATTCTTGCAAAGCGGCTTTGTAATTAAGTCTAGCGGGATCGAGGCGAATTTCTGCTGCAAGTTCTTTAAAGTGAGGGTCAAGCCAAGAGCGAATAAGTTCTAGATTGTGAGTGCTGAGATAAAGCGCACCCAAAACAGCTTCAAAAGCATCAGCCAGTCGTGATTCTTGACCTGCTTTATCGGCAGTAGCACTACCGGCGACTAATAAGTATAGCTCCAAACCGTAAAAGCGAGCTAATTGAGCGAGAATGCGATCGCTTACCAACACCGAACGAATTGCCGCAAAATCTCCCACAGGGCAATCTGGATAATGTTCCCACAACACAACAGCCGCCACCAAGCGCACCACCGCATCGCCGACAAACTCCAGCTGTTCATAATTTGCCGACTCCGAGACAGTGGGATGAGTCAGCGCCAAATCAAGCAATTGCCACTTGATAGGTGCTGACTCAGGCAAACCTAACTTTTGTACTAAGTTTTCAAGTTGCCTTTGACGGCGTGGATAAGCGAGGGACATTACATGAGAGGGGGAGGGGGATGGGGGGATGGGGGATGGGGGGCTACGGGCCCCACTCAGTGGGGTTGGGGGGAGATGGGGGGATGCGGGGACAAGGAGACAAGCAAGACTTGGGAGACAAGGGAGACTACTAACTCAAGACTCCTAACTCCAGACTCCTAACTCCGCGCCTGGGCGGCTGGGCGGCTGGGCGGCTGAAAGAGAGAGAGAGTTGGTAGGTAAGCCGGGTTCTGTTCTCTTCTGGAAAGACGCGAAATTTCGCGTCTCTACATATTGAGGGCGGTTATCTATCTGGGACGCCTGTTACCAAACGCCTCAAGCGGCTCTCATTTAGCGGAACCGGTAAAAGACCAACCTAGTTCCTTTCGCCTTGCTCCCAACCGGGGTTTACCGAGCCAGCGCCTCTCGACGCTGCTGGTGCGCTCTTACCGCACCTTTGCACCCTTACCAAATTAGTTAGGAGTTATGAGTTATGAGTTATGAGTTATGAATTCTTAACTCCTCACTCTTAATTCCTAGCTTTGTTGGCGGTATCTTTCTGTGGCACTATCCTCACGATCGCTCGCACTGGACGTTATCCAGCAAGTTTGGTCTTTCGGGAGCCCGGACTTTCCTCAAACCAGTTTTTTCAATTGATCTGCAACCGCCTACGCCTACTCTCTCCCTAGATCCAGTGTAATCTTTGATGGCATTAAGTGCTAACTGTCAATAGTTAATAGCAATTCTACCTGAGTTTTCAGATAACTCGCGGTACTCGTAGCGACCGTCATTAATCATTTGTATTTACTAATCACTAATGGCTAATGACTAATGACTAATAACTAATGACTATTAAAGATTATCTCTTTTTATTCCAAGGCAGGGCATATGTCCAAGGTAGTTTTTTGATAATGAAGGGACAATTGATAATGCACATAGGAGGTTTATTTTCACCTGGTGCTAGACCTACACGCAGTTCAGATAGCCGCAGCACTAGTTGTAGGGAAAAATTTAAGTTCTGTTTTCTGCTGACAAAGTTTTTGTATAACTTCTTCGTCGCGGGGACAGGACTTTTTTCCAAGCCGCTGATATCAATTAGGACTTTTTTTGGTGTGTAGGTTCCAGCAACTGCATCGCGCTCAAAAACATCTTCTGCTGTCACTGCGGCTGTAAGTGATTTGGTGGGAGCAATTAAGCTGGGACTTTGCGGTACTGCTAAGTCGCGGGTAACGTCTGGTGATTTTCTAATTACTCTTCGAGATTGTTTGGTATGTTCAACTACCAAAGAGCAATTGTCCCAGTCAACGTATATGGCAATATCTTTGGATTTATTTTCTATGGTCAATGATAATTCTTTCACGTCGTCAAATCCAGAAGTTGGGCTGAATTTAAAGCCAATGCCGACATCATCTTGAATATTTTGTTCTTTGAGTTGCTGATCGACGATTTTTTTGTCAAATTCAAATTTGACTTTATCGTCGATTGATTCAACCATCCGATTAAAGGTATAAGTGACGCCGATGATATAAAGCGTCAAAACCACTAAATTATTGTCACCATTTGCTCTCATAACTTAGAATATATACTCCATGTGCTAATTTTTGAGATTCGATTTATTGGCAATCACAAATTTTAGTCATCTTAATCATCTGTGATTATCGAAGATTTTTCCAGCCAGCCGTTTCGCCAAAATAAGAATAGCAAACTAGCGGCGATCGCTACCATCACCCCTAAACAAAGAGGATAGCCCCAATACCAATTTAATTCCGGCATGTTGTATGGCGATTTCTCTGTATTGAAATTCATACCATAGATTCCCGCCACAAAAGTTAATGGAATAAAAATTGATGAAACCACTGTTAGCAACTTCATAACTTCATTCATTTTGTTCCCCACTGATGAAAGATACACATCCATTAACCCTGATGCAAGTTCTCGGTAAGTTTCTACCATATCAATTACTTCCACTGCATGGTCGTAACAGTCTCGCAGGTAAATTCGTACTTCCTGGCTAATCAAATCGCTGCTGTCTCGAATCAAGGCGTTAATTACATCTCTTTGGGGCCAAATGGCACGACGCAATTGCAGTAATTCTCGCCGCAGTTGATAGATGTTTTGCAGTGTATTTCGGGTAGGATTTACTATTACTTCATCTTCTAATTCTTCTATGCGCTCGCCATAACGCTCCAACACGGGGAAAAAACCATCAATTATGGCATCTATAAGAGAGTAAGCTAAATAATCTGTTCCTTGTTTGCGAATAATACCTTTGCTTTTTTCAATTCGCGATCGCACTGGGTCAAAACAATCATGTTCTGGTTCTTCTTGTACTGTGAGCAAGTAATATTTTCCTAACACTAAACTTACTTGTTCGCTATAAAAACCACATACTTTTTCTTTTGGTACTACCATGCGGGCAATTATTAACAACTGGTCTTCATAATCTTCTATTTTAGGACGTTCTGCCATATTAAATACATCTTCTATAACTAGCCTATGCAATTCAAAAACTTCGCCCAATCGATTTAAAATATCTGCATTACCTACACCTTGCACGTCTACCCAAGAAACAGATTCCGTATCTAAATAAGCGGCGGATTCCTCCGGAGTTTCTATTTGCTTATTGATGAAGTTTGTTTGGTTGTAGTCAATCAAAAAAATCTGCGGTGGTGGTGCATCACTATCAATAAATATATCTCCCGGAATAGTTCCTGGTTCGTGATAAAATTCCTCTACGTGTGGTTTTTTTTTGACTATTTTGCGAAGAAGATTGCGGGGTCTTTTTCCCATAAACTTTTACCTTTAGTTATTTAGTCCCTTTCTAGGGCAAGATTATCAGTTTTGGTTAGCAGCATCGCCATCCTACAGCAATATTTATAGATAATATTTCACAACCCAGGGAACAGCCATACAATGGGTGGATGCGTGGATGCGTGGACTGTTTCCACGGATTAATCGGCTTGGTCTGCAAATTTGGGATTTTAGGTTTGGACACTTATTTAATATTTGATAATTTTAGATTATCCTCATAGATTAATCTGTAGGCATGTTTTTACCCTAATCCAAAATCCCGGACAGTTTGCTACTGTCGGGAAACCCGAACTGTGCAACTGTCCTCAAAATCTCAAATCTCAAATCGGCAAAGTAAGCTTGGCTCCCAGGAAACACAAAATTCCGATAATTTTTGTAAAAATCTTCTAACCATCAAAATTTACTGTATTGTCTGCAACTGAGCAATGATATAAAAAAACAGTTTGTCCGTACAAGACAAACTGCTTAAAGAATATTTATCTTTTTTTGGGTAAGGCAGAGGGTAGAGGGCACGAGGCATACTGCGAGGGGCAGAGGGTAGAAGGGGAAATTTTTGGACTTGGAACAAAGTTCTTAAGCCGCAGCCCAAACTGGCTATAAGAAAGACCCCAGTAATTACCTTCTGCCTCCAGACGAGCGTACTTCTGCCTTCTGGGACTACATCATGCCCATGCCGCCCATGCCACCCATGCCGCCCATGCCGCCCATGCCACCCATGCCGCCCATGCCGCCCATGTCAGGGGCACCACCGGCTGGTTTCTTCTCGGGTTTTTCAACTACTACGGCTTCGGTGGTTAAAACCATGCCAGCGATGGAAGCGGCGTTTTGCAAAGCGGAACGCACGACTTTGGCAGGGTCAATAATACCGGCGGCAATCAGGTCTTCAAATTCGCCTGTTGCGGCGTTATAACCGATGTTAAACTCGGTTTCCCGGACTCTGGCGACGATGACGGAACCTTCGGCACCGGCGTTGTCTGCCATTTGGCGTAGGGGAGCTTCGAGCGATCGCGCTACAATATCAGCGCCTATCTGTTCTTCGGCATCAAGATTTTTCTTAATCTCTTCTACCTTTTTCGCCAAGTGAATCAAGGTTGTACCGCCCCCAGGAACGATACCTTCATCCACTGCAGCTTTGGTGGCGTTAAGGGCGTCTTCAATCCGCAGTTTGCGGTCTTTGAGTTCGGTTTCGGTCGCCGCACCAACTTTAATCACTGCGACACCGCCAGCTAGCTTGGCAATGCGTTCTTGCAGTTTTTCTTTGTCGTAGTCGGAATCTGTTTCTTCCAACTGCTTGCGAATTTGACCGATGCGCTTTTGCACGTCGGGTTTGTTTTCCCCGGCGGCAACGATGGTGGTATTTTCTTTGTCAATCACGATTTTCCGGGCAGTTCCCAGCATTTCCAAAGTCGCGGTATCCAAGTTGAGACCGATTTCTTCAGAAATCATCTGTCCGTCGGTCAAAATCGCAATATCTTGTAACATTTGTTTGCGGCGATCGCCAAATCCTGGGGCTTTAATTGCAGCCACAGTCAAGACACCCCGCGCTTTGTTGACCACCAAAGTAGCCAAAGCATCGCCTTCGACATCTTCAGCAATTATCAGCAAAGCTTGACCCAAACGGGCAACTTTTTCCAACACCGGCACCAAATCTTGGATACTGCTGATTTTTTTGTCGGTAATTAGGATGCGGGCGTTTTCAAATTCCACCGTCATCCGGTCGTTGTTGGTGATGAAGTAGGGAGAAATATAACCCCGGTCAATCTGCATCCCTTCTACAACTTCCAATTCCGTTGTTAGAGACTTAGATTCTTCAACGGTGATTACACCATCTTTAGTGACTTTTTCCATCGCTTCAGCTAGCATGTTACCGACTTCTTCGTCGTTACCAGCTGAAACAGTGGCGACTTGAGCGATCGCACTACCTTCTACAGGCTTTGCCACCGCCGCAATTTCTAGCACTAGCGCCTCGATGGTTTTGTCGATCCCCCGCTTTAAGCTAACAGGGTTGCTACCAGCGGCGACGTTCTTTAAACCTTCCTTGACCATCGCCTGCGCCAAAACCGTAGCTGTGGTAGTTCCATCCCCCGCCACGTCTTTCGTTTTGGACGCCACTTCTTGAATTAATCTTGCCCCAGTATTTTCTACAGGATCTTCTAATTCAATTTCCTTGGCAACAGTGATACCATCGTTGACAATTTGGGGGGCACCAAATTTCTTTTCTAAAAGGACATTACGACCTTTTGGTCCGAGGGTAATTTTTACCGCATCTGCTAGGGCGTTGATACCTCGTTCTAACGCCCGTCGCGAGTCTTCATCAAATGAAACAATTTTCGCCATGTTTCAGTTCTCTAGCGCTTCCATTAGACAATTTAGCACTCTCCGGTCAAGAGTGCTAACTGTCAATAGCCCTTCGGGCGGGGAAAAGGTTAAAGGTAAAAAAGGAAAAGGAACCCCATAACCCCCCTAAAAGGCGCTTGTATCCCTTTCCCCTTCCCCCTTATCCCTTTCCCTTTTTTTGGTCAAAGCGGTTCAGTTTACAAATGGATGGAAAAAAATTGATTAATATACAGTTGATGCTCATGTTGGATACTGGCAGTAATGGTTGAACCGGGAGATGAATCTGTACAACTGGCTTCATTCCCTTGGTATTGCTAACCCTAGCGGTTCCGGCTGGTTGGCGGTAGTATTTACCTTTATTTTGGCTTGGCTTGTTACGTGGCGTTTGATTCCGACAGTACGCAAATTTGCCTTGCGCGTAGGTTGGGCTGACCAACCAAACGCTAGGCGACTCAACCGAGAACCTCTGCCCAATGCGGGGGGTTTGGCTATCTACGCGGGAGTAATTGCGGCAGTCGTAGTAGCCAGCCTCTTGCGACCGATAGAACTGCAAAACGTGCTGGCGCAAGTGCTGACTATTTTACTGGGAGGCTCGATATTAGTCCTTGTCGGTTTTATCGATGACCAGTTTGGCTTACCCCCTTCCGTGCGCTTGTGGGCGCAGATTGTCACCGCACTGTTGCTGGTTGCTAATAAGATTACTATAGAAGTAACTTTAGGCACACCCCTAGATTCAATATTCTCAATATTGCTAACGGTGTTGTGGGTAGTAGGAATTACCAACGCCATCAACTTGATGGATGGTATGGATGGTTTGGTGGGCGGGATAGGCTTTATCACTGCAATGAATTTGTTAGCGGTTTCAGCCCAGGTTCCCAATCGTGCGGCTGCAACTTTAGTGCTGGCGGCTTTGGGGGGTGCGGCGCTGGGCTTTTTGCGGCATAATTTCCATCCTTCGCGCATCATTATGGGTGATGCGGGGGCATACTTTTTTGGTTATGTGCTGGCGGCAACCAGTATTTTAGGGAAACTCCAAGTAAATACGGTCTTCTCCTTGGTGCCAACTGTATTATTTCTGATGTTGCCAGTGTTAGATACCACGCAAGTGTTTATCAGGCGGTTAATGGCAGGAAAAAATCCTCTCAGTACCCCTGGTAAAGACCATTTGCACCATCGCTTGCTGGCTTTGGGTTTTTCTCAACGCTACGCTGCATTTACCCTTTGGTCAATTACCTTAGTTTGCAACTTGATCGCGATGTGGAGACAATTGCAGGTAATGAAAATGCAAGGCACGACATTACCAGTGATGCTTGCCACTGCGATCGGCATCATCAGCCTTTTAAGCTTTACTGTCTGGCAAAGGATGCGAACCACGGGGGCGGAGAGGACTCAGTTATGAATTAGGAGTTATGAATTAGGAGTTATGAGTTATGAGTTGAAGATTTTTTAACGAAGCTAATAACTCACGCATTCAAAACTTTTAACTTTTAACTCCTCACTCCTCACTGGGCGCCCAGTCGCCTCTTCACGCCATGACCATTCCGCCATCGACGTTAAACACTTGTCCGGTGATGTAGGCGGCGGCAGAATCGGCGGCTAGAAAGCGCACCATGCCGGCGATTTCTTCTGGTTGACCGAAGCGATTTAAGGGGATGTATTTTAAAATATCTTCGGCGTTATTCAAATTGCTGGTCATGTCCGTGGTGATGAAGCCCGGGGCGACGGCGTTAACGGTGATGCCGCGAGATGCTAATTCTTTGGCAACGGTTTTTGTAAAGCCGATGACGCCTGCTTTGGCGGCGCTGTAGTTGGCTTGTCCGGGGTTGCCCATTTGTCCGGCGACGGAGGCTATGTTGATGATGCGCCCCGAACGTTGTTTGAGCATGATTTTACTGGCGGCACGCGTGCATAAAAATACGCCAGTAAGATTGAGGTCTATCACGGCTTGCCAGTCTTCTGGCTTCATGCGTAACAGTAGAGTGTCGCGAGTAATACCTGCGTTGTTGACTAAGATATCAACGCGGCTAAATTTTTCCATGACGGCGTTGATTAGCGCGTCTACTTGCGAGACTTTGGAAACGTCAGCTTGCAGCGCTAATGCCTGACCTCCGGCTTTGGTAATTGTATCTACTACCTCTTCGGCGGCGGTACTGGATGCTGCATAATTGACAATGACATTTGCCCCATAAGAAGCTAATTCTAGCGCGATCGCTTTTCCAATTCCTCGTGAAGCACCCGTAACAATTGCCACCTGGAAGCGCAAACGTTGCAAATTTTCTGGCAAAAGTTCCATGAACTATTCCTCAGCGTTTTAAATCACCGCGCTAATTATCTTATGAATATGGGGCATGGAGGAGAGTTATGAGTTATGAGTTATGAGTTATGAGTTATGAGTTATGAGTTATGAGTTATGAGTTATGAGTTATGAGTTATGAGTTATGAGTTATGAGTTATGAGTTATGAGTTATGAGTTATGAGTTATGAGTTATGAGTTATGAGTTATGAGTTATGAGTTATGAGTTATGAGTAATTAATTCAAAACCAAAACTTAAAATTCATAAATTTTAACACTTCTTATAATTCCCAATTCCCAATTCCCAATGCCCAATTCCCCATCGCAAGAATTACCATTGAAATCAAACAATCAAAACTGGTGCGTGTTACATGTCAACTAAAAACCAATTCAATAGCTTTGAAGAAATGCTGTCTGGTTCTGATGTACCTGTGTTGGTGGATTTTTACGCCGATTGGTGCGGTCCTTGCCAAATGATGTCTCCAATTTTAGAGCAAGTTAATGCCCAGCTTGGCGATCGCATCCGAGTTGTGAAAATTGACACTGAAAAATATCCACAGTTGGCAAGTACTTATCAAATTTACGCTTTACCTACCCTGGTACTGTTTAAGCAAGGTCAGCCTGTGGATCGGATTGAAGGTGTGTTGCAAGCACCGCAGTTAGTACAACGTTTGCAACCGTTGGTTTAAGAAATGTGAAGGTAAATAATTGTTAGCGATTAATTTTTAACTTCAACCCCCTGGCTTTTGCTGGGGGGTTTAATATTGATGTTTTTGTTGTGTAAATATATATCTAAAGATAGTTGTTTAGATTCTCAATAAGCATTATAGACCGCCCCAGAACTAAAGTTCCGGGCTAATAGCTTAAGTCCACGCTTCGTGGACTGAAATCTTTTACTGCCTCTTTTTCAAGGTTCTGGAGGCGGAACCTCCTTTAAGGCTTTCCCAGGCAGCAGCCCAGGAACGAGAGAAACGAGAGAAATGAGAGAATGAATATAATATCGCGCTGTGGGGATGCCAGCAGAACGCTACAATGTTTGAGAAACTGATGTAGTACAAAATACAGCTAATCTTGTTTTAACTACAATACAAAACATATTGCAAAAATTTGTAATTAATTATTGTGTTTTGTTGCTGCCGATTAAAATCTATACAAATCTGGTAAATTTATGCATTTGCCCCAGATTGTAGAAAAAAGTAAAACCAAGTTTAAAACCAAAGTTAAATGGTTAGTTTGGTCGGGGATTATAGCTTTAGTTGGCGTTGTCGGTTGGTTTTTATATATAAGAAATTTTAAGAAATCAAGTGATGTTGTGGCAGTGCCGATTGTGCCTGTAAAACTAGGTGATGTGGAAATTACAATTAATCAGGGTGGGACTGTAGAATTAGGCGGACAACAATCTTTGAAGTCACCAGGAGAAGTTGCGGTAGAAAGGGTGTTGGTAAAGTTAGGCGATCGCGTGCGAGTTGGTCATCCCCAGGCGATCGCTTCTGAAAGTGGTGGGAGTTTTAGATTTTCGCGCTGGGATTTAAATTTAGATGCTGGCTTAACTAACGCAACTAACGACTCAGCAGATATGAAAGTCGGACTCAGTTTAACTCGCAAAATCGGTGATTTAAGTATAGAACAAAAATTTGAGCGATCGCGTGTTAATTTACTTAAGGCACAGAATTCTTTAGAAGACTCTAGAGAAACTCTAGAAATTCAAGTTACGGATAGAATTAGAGATATTAATCTGAGTCTTTCTCAGTTGGAACTTGCCCGAAATGAGACACAATTATCTGAAAGACAACTTGCGATAGAACAAGAAAAGCTCAAATTGGGTAGGTCAAATACTTTAGATATTATCAGTTTGCAAAATGCTTTGGCACAAGCAAGAAATAATGAGTTGAATGCAACTATTGCATATCTTAATGCTTTGACTAATTTGGATCAAATTCTGGGAACTACATTGCAAACTTGGCAAGTAACAATTAAGCAATAGTTTATGGTTCATTGTTGGTTGTTGGTTGTTGGTGAAGGCGCGCCCAAAGGTAGGGGAGCCACTGCGGTCTTGGGGTCTGGCCAAGGGTCGCAGTGGCGTTTTCCCGACCCAGGCGACTGGTGAACCCGAAGGGTTGTTGATTGGTGGGTGTTGGGGCGCTTGCGTCTGCAGTCGGGAAGATTCCCCCCGGTGAGCTTCGCGCCCAAAGGTAGGGGAGCCACTGCGGTCTTGGGGTCTGGCCAAGGGTCGCAGTGGCGTTTTCCCGACCCAGGCGACTGGTGAACCCGAAGGGTTGTTCATGATTTATAATCACTAACCACCAACTACTAACTCTACCAACTACCAACTACCAACTACCAACTACTAACTACTACCAACTACCAACTACCAACCACCAACTACTAACATCTACCCCAGATAGTATAGGTACTCACCTAGACATTATATTAATCAAAAATAATTCGTCAAAGAAAATTAATCTACTATCAATTGAGCGTCGGATTTTACTGATACTTATGATAAAATTTTGTATAAAAAAGACCTAGTTGCTTGCCTGGTGAAATACCACCATTGACTAAAGTGTTATGAGTAAGCGTGACAATCCGTTTGTATTGCCTTTGGTTCTTGCGGTGACGTTTGGTCTGAGTATGGCTGGTATCTGGTGGGCGCATCAATTTGACTTCCCATCGAATTCAAGTATAGAAAATACATATCCCTCTCCTACTCCTACTCCTACTCCTACTCCTACTCCTACTCCTACTCCTACTCCTACTCCTACTCCTACTCCTACTCCTACTCCTACTCCTACTCCTACTCCTACTCCTACTCCTACTCCTACTCCTACTCCTACTCCTACTCCTACTCCTACTCCTACTCCTACTCCTACTCCTACTCCTACTCCTACTCCTACTCCTACTCCTACTTCTAATCCCAAAAAGCTTAAAACCGCTGCTGATATTGAAAAATTCCCAGTAAAAGGACAAATCAGATTCCCAAAAGAATCTTTTTATATCACTGAGTCAGCCAAACCAACGCTAGATCAACTAGTTGAACAAATCACCAAATTTACCCCAGAAGGTGTTGCTATACGAATTGTTAGTTATCCTACTCCCTATGGAAGTACTGAGTATAATCTAACTCTTAGTCAACAAAGGGCAGAGGAGGTAGCTGCCTATTTGCGCGATCGCGGTCTGAAGCATAAAATTATCGCTGTCGGCAAAGGTAAAACTGAGCCGTTACCTAACTTTTCTCCTCAAGACAATCGCAACCAACGCACGGAAATTAGTTTAGTTGGTCTCAATTAACAAGCTAATAGCTAAGTACGGCGGGCGTTTAAACAACACCATTCTTTACGCCGCCACAAGGTCGCAACTACCCAGCCATATTGCTCTAAGCTATCGGCAACGGCTTTGGATTGTTCTAGCAAAATGCCGCTGAAAATACCCCAAGTGCTGGGTTTGGCGATCGCGTTCATTTGCGGAATCAATTCTATAATTACATCTGCCAATATATTGCAGACGATACCATCTACCGGTTCTAAAAGCATTTTCGCCAAAACGTCTACACTACCCTCCATCGCTATCACGCGATCGCTATTTATATCGTTAAGTACGCGATTGCTTATAGTCGATCGTACTGCTAAAGGGTCATTATCCACTGCATAGGCTTTTTTTGCGCCTAACAGTACTGAGCCGATAGAAAGGATACCAGAACCACAACCTATATCCGCAATTACCACATGCTCTTGCTGTCCGCCCGTGCTTGTAAAAGCTTGCGGCACCTCACTAAAACGCATTTCCAACGATTCCAAACACAATTGGGTTGTGGCATGGTTGCCTGTACCAAATGCTACCCCTGGGTCAAGTTTGATGACCAAGCGGTCGGATGATTCGGGTAGTGGTAGCCAAGCGGGGTTGATTAAAAAGCGATCGCCAATTTCTTGGGGATGCCAATATTGTTTCCAGCTACTCGCCCAATCTTGTTCATCGATTAATTGCCAGTGCAAAGCGGGTGCAGAAAGTCCGACACAAAGGGCGTCTTGACGCAGCCATAAAGACAGCGCAGCCAAATCCAAAAGTTGCACTTGGAATCTTGGCAAGTAACCGCGTACGAGGCAGGAATTTCCTTTTTTTTCACTTGCAGCGCCACGACAGCCAAAATCTTCCAGTCGCCAAAAGACTGAATCTTCCAGATCTGGTTCGCATAGAATTTGTAGTTCCCACCAGGTGTTTGCCACAGTCAAGAGTTAGGAGTTAGGAGTTTGGAGTTAGGAGGCACCCTGTTGGGAGTTGGGAGGCGCCCAGTTAAAAGTTAGGAATTAAAAGTTTGGAGTTTGGAGTTGGGAGTTTGGAGTTTGGAGTTGGGAGTTTTAAGTATTAACTCCTCACTCTTAACTCCTCATTCCTCACTCTTAACTCCTCACTCTTAACTGGGTGTCTCCTAACTTTTTAAAGGGTTACTGTATACGCGTCTCGAATTCCAGGTACTTTGATAATCTCAGCCAAAATCCCATCGGGTAAGGGGTCGTCGATGCTGAGAGCCATTACCGCATCACCGCGTACGATTTTGCGACCTACCTGCATGCTGGCAATATTGACGTTAAAGCTGCCCAATAAGGAACCAAGTTTACCAATAATTCCCGGCATGTCGCGGTGTAAGGTAAACAGCATGTGTTTGCTGGGGGGGACGTTGATTGGGAAACCGTCAATGTTCGTCAGGTGGATTTCTTTGTCACCTAACAAAGCGCCAGTAACAGAGTGAGTACCTAAAGTACCTGTAGCTTCCAAATGTAAAGAGCCAGCATAATCTTTAATTGAAGCATCCCGCGTTTCAATTACGCGAATTCCCCGCTCTTTTGCTTCTATGCTGGAATTTACATAATTTACCCGTTCCCGCAAAGCTTGATAAAGCAGTCCTTTGAGGGCTGCTACTACCAAAGGCTGACTTTTGTTAGTTGCCAATTCGCCTTGCAATCGGATATTCAGTAATTCTACCCTTCCGCCTGCGAGTTGTCCTGCCAAATTGCCTAAGGTTTCAGCTAACTGCATGTAGGGTTTGAGTTCTTCCAATACATCAGGACCAAGACCGGGGATGTTGACGGCGGAACGTGCGGGTAATCCTAATAATACATCTCGAATTTGTTCGGCAACATCAATTGCCACATTGACTTGGGCTTCTGTTGTGGAAGCGCCTAAATGAGGCGTGAGAATTGCTTCTTTACCAATCGATCGCAAATCCGATTCTGCCAGGGGTTCTGATTCGTATACATCCAAAGCCGCACCGGCGATTTTACCCTCTTTCAAAGCTGCTGCCAAAGCTGCTTCATCAATGATACCGCCGCGAGCGCAGTTAATAATGCGGGCATTGGGTTTCATCTTTGCCAGCATTTCGGCATTGATTAAGTGGGTGGTTTCGGTGGTTTTGGGAATGTGCAGCGTAATGTAATCTGCTTGCCGCACCAACAAATCCATATCTACTAATTGACAGCCGATTTGTTCTGCCCTTTCTGTGGAAATAAAGGGGTCGTAAGCTAGAAGTTTCATTCCCATTGCTTTAGCAACACTGGCGACATGGGAACCAATTTTACCCAAACCGACAACGCCGAGAGTTTTTTTGTAAACTTCTGCACCGATGAAACTTTTGCGATCCCACTCACCGCGTTTAACCGAAGCATTCGCATCGGGAATGTAGCGAGACAAAGATAGCATCATCGCCAGCGCGTGTTCGGCGGCGGCGATCGTATTTCCCTCTGGAGAATTGACAACCACAATGCCCTTACGCGTCGCCGCCGGGACATCGACATTATCCACACCCACACCAGCACGACCAATTATTTTCAAGCTAGTGCCAGCTTCAATAATTTCTTGAGTGACGCGGGTACCAGAGCGAATCATCAGCGCGTCATACTCACCAATGATTTCCACCAATTCGGTTGGTTTGAGACCTGTTTTGACATCAACACTAGCAACTTGGGATAGAATATCAATCCCTGCCTGGTCTATTGGATCGGAGACGAGAACCTTGGACATGATTGCTGATTTTATAGCTAGAGGTATTGCAGCACAAGACTTTCAAGTTTAGTATTTATTCGTCGCCCTTGAGCAAAAATTATTTGTTTTTCTATCGAGACCTTGCCTACTTACAACTGTTGCAGATATTGGCGATCGCGTCAAAGACCTTGAAGAAGGCAGCCCGAGCTGGAGGCGATTGGCAGGTGCGAATTAAGACCTTTATTTTGGATTCTGGATGAAATGTTCCTTCGTTGCAGCGCCTCCTTCTTTCCTAATTTATTAGTGTCAGCATAAGCAACAATTGTTGAGAGACACGCAGTGCAAGCGCGAACCTCTCCAGACTTCGCAACAAGGCGTCCTTTTTTCAGAGCAAGCAGATTAATCTGTGGTTCTTACTTGATCCAGAGCGCCTTCATACTTCTTCCTTTAGCTGACCTTTCCTGCTTTCACTATACTTTGTTCGCTCTTATTAAGATTGGCACTCTTGGGCGGTGCGGCGATTCCTCCTAATGTATATATTTTGAGTGCTTGTCTGCGCCATCACTCGGTAAATATAAACCATCAACCGCCCTAAATACCTAATATTTATTAATAGTTAAGACTTGTAAAAGTTTCGCAAGCTGAACATCTTTTATTGCAACGTTCAACAAAATCGCCATCACGCACCGAAGTTATAAATGATGATGGTGCCTTACTTTCGCCGCTTCACACTCACGTTGCAATTGCGATCGCTACAGTTTCATCTATTTTATTCCAGTATCAAGCCAAAATTTATCCCGCTTTTCTGTCAATCCATATATATCGCTATTTGTCAACCTGACTCTAATCGAAAGAAAGTGTTTATATTAAGTTTGCGGATTCAGCTTTGATTTGGTTGCAAACTGACAACGTAACTACAAGGGTTACAACCGGGTCTCTAAAAAATCACATACGTCGCCAGGATTATCAAAATACCCCTACCTGAAAGTATTGTCAATCCGTAGGTCAAAAACCGTTTATTAAATTTTCCTGACAATATTAAGATTGCGACATTTTGTATTTTCAATCAAAAACAGTCTGAAATATTTATAAAGCTTATATAACCAAAAAAATCCGCTCGCATTTTGTCTTGAGTAGGTTGCGAAGCGCCCTACATTTATTCATATTTGTGAAATTGAACTACTTAATTTGATGGTATTCGCCAAATTTTAAGAGATTTGAGTGGAAATCCACAGATAAATACAAAGAGTTCGCTAGTCTAGAAATCGCTATAATTCCTGTGAAGAAACTGGTGAAAGGGTTCACCTAGTTGAGCCAAGTGTCTGTGATTTGGGGAAACCAGCCATGTTAGAGTACAACCTGCCGAGGTACTTGCCCTCTGCTGAAGAACTACCCGACTCTGATGAAACGCCTGTGGATAATGAACTGCAAGAATTAATACCAGGGTTGCTGAAGGCGATATTGCTGATACTTTGGGCAGAACGCATGGACTGGTTTTTTGGGGTAGATATGGGTATTTATTATCACCCCGATCAACCGCCAATTGTGCCAGATGGGTTTTTAAGCTTAGGGGTAGAGCGGTTTTATGATGAAGAATTGCGCCCTAGTTATGTGCTATGGGATGAAAACGTTATACCAAATTTGGTGCTAGAGGTAGTTTCCCAAAATTATCGCAAGGAATATAGCACTAAATTGGATGAATATGCGGCTTTGGGTGTACTTTACTACGTAATTTATTCTTCTCGTCGTCGCCGCAAACCGCGCCTGGAAGTACATAAGTTAGTTAATGGTAGGTATGAGTTGCAAGAGGGAAACCCGGTTTGGCTACCAGAAATTGGTTTGGGAATTGGTTGTGAACGGGGAAATTATTGTGGGGTGACGCGGGAATGGCTTTATTGGTATGACGAGGAAGGGAAGCGTTATCTGACGCCAAAAGAGCAGATTCAACAAGAAACACAACGCGCCCAACAAGAAGCACAACGCGCCCAACAAGAAGCACAACGCGCCCAACAAGAAGCACAACGCGCCCAACAAGAAGCACAACGCGCCCAACAAGCAGAACAACGCGCCCAACAAGCAGAACAACGCGCCCAACAACTAGCGGAACAATTACGCGCTTTGGGAATAGATCCAGATAGTGTTGGTTAAGGATGAATAGGCGGATTGTTAAGACCAAAGAAACCGGGTTTCTTATAGGTTAAGCATGAGGATATTCGATACTCCACCGACAGAAACCCGTTTCTTGTTTAAGTTTCTTGTTTAATAACCCTGAAATTCGGAAACATGACTTAGGCTAGTGTATATATTCGTAATCAAAATCTAAGCAGGCACGAGTATGCTACTTGAATGGTTCACCACCTGGATAGCTGCAAAAGGGGTTGGATTTCTTGTCAAGACTATTATCAGCGAAGACTTTGTAAAAGATTTAGTCAAGGACTACGCTAAAGATTTTTTCAAATTTATTTTTAATAATGCTGTAACCGCGCCCTTTAAGCAAGAACCGCGTGAGAAAGCTGTAATCATGGCGCTAACAGAATTTTTACAACTGATGCAGCAAGATTTAGACGATGGTGGACTTTCTGAAGATGCAATCAAAAAGTATCAGCAGCCGCTAAAGCAATTTCTGAAGCATCAAGAAGTCAAAGAAATTTTGGCGAATGCTTTTAAGTATGACTGTCAGGCTATAGACACCAACAGATTAGAAGCAATTTGGTATAAACTTAATTATGAACTTAATAATTCATGCCTATTACCAGATGATTTTAACTGGAAACGGGTTGGTAAGAAATATGTGCAAAAGGTTAAAGAGATTATTAGAGAAATTCCTGAACTTCGAGAGATTCTTGATTCTAAGAATCTGGAAAAAATTCGAGAGAACACAACAGAGATTGCCGGAATTATTCCGAAGTTTGATTTAGAGAAATACCAAGAAGGAATTATTGAACGCTACGGCCATCTAAAATTAGATAGCTTAGATACTAGCAGTTATGCCTATAACGAACTGAAGTTATGGCGAATATTCACCGCTCAAAATGTGCGGGAAACTCATCAAGTTTTGCCACAAGTTCACGAACTGCCTAAAGAACATTTAAGACGACTGCGAGAAACCGATCAAGTAGAAGCAGAAGTTGAATTAGAAGAATTAGAACGTCACAAACGAGTTTATTTAGAACAGCCGATACTTTCAGTATTAGATGTTGTCAATAAAAAGCAAGAGTATAAATATATTGTGATTTTGGGCGATCCTGGTTCAGGTAAGTCTACATTATTGCAATATCTGGCTTTGAATTGGGCACAATCACCCCTGAATAATGTTATCTCACTGCCAATTCCGTTGTTAATTGAGTTACGCACTTATATGCGGCGGCGTCAAGTTCAGGAGTGCAATAATTTTCTCGAATTTTTCCATAAATGTAGTGGTGCAATTGCTCACCTCAATCAGCATCAAATAGATGAACAACTCAAGGCTGGTAAGGCTTTGGTAATGTTTGATGGTTTAGATGAGGTGTTTGATCCTGGTCAGCGAGAAGATGTAATTACTGATATTCATCGCTTTACTAATGAATATCCAAATGTGCAGGTAATTGTCACTTCTCGCGTGATTGGCTATAAACCGCAACGATTGCGCGATGCTGAGTTTCGCCACTTCATATTGCAAGATTTAGAACCAGAACAAATTCAGGATTTTATTTACCGTTGGCATGAGTTAACTTTTACTGATGCAGCAGATAAAGTTAGAAAACGGGAAAGACTGCAAAAAGGAATTGAAACTTCTAAAGCCATTACAGAATTGGCGGGAAATCCCCTGCTATTGACGATGATGGCGATTTTAAATCGCAATCAAGAATTGCCAAGAGATAGAGCCGAACTTTATAACCAAGCTTCGCGGGTACTGCTGCATCAATGGGATGTGGAACGCGCTTTAGTGGAAGATAAAAGGTTAGATCCTAAAACCTTTGATTATAAAGATAAGCAAGCAATGCTGCGTCAAGTTGCTTATTATATGCAAACCGGTGATAAAGGTTTGGCTGGTAATTTGATTAATGAAGGTGATTTAGTCAAGATTTTGACTGACTATCTCAAAACTATAGAAGTCAGTCAAACCAGAGAAGCTGCGAAGGTGATGATTAATCAACTGCGGACTCGCAACTTTATTTTATGTTTTCTGGGTGCAGATTATTATGCTTTTGTGCATCGGACTTTTTTGGAATATTTCTGTGCTTGGGAGTTTGTTAAGCGGTTTGAGAAGAGAGAAACTGCAAATGGTTTAACCATAGAAGAACTAAAAACTGACGTTTTTGGCAAACACTGGCAAGATGAAACTTGGCATGAAGTATTGCTACTAATTGCAGGAATGATTGAGGCAGAATTTGTTGGCAAAATTCTTGAATATTTAATGGCGCTAAATGGTGAAGAAGAAAAGTTTATCAACCTATTTTTAGCTGCTAAATGTTTGACAGAAGTGAGAAATCGTCGGGTAATTGAGCAAACGGCTAATCAATTACTTCAGCAGCTAAAACGCTTAATTAAGTATGACCTCCCTTACTACTGCACAGATAGAGATATAGAAGAAAGAAACCTAGTTAGGGACATTCGCACGCAAGCGGTTGCAACAGTCGCTACAATTTGGAATGACCGCGATACTTTACACTGGTTGAAAGACCGCGCCACTGCTGATGAAGATGAGTATGTGCGACGTGCAGCCATCGAAGCATTAGCCAGCAATTTCAAAGAAGACCCCGATACCCGCACCATCCTGAAAGACCGCGCCACTGCTGATGAAAATGAGGATGTGCGACGTACAGCCATCGAAGCATTAGCCAGCAA
>JBIPDF010000003.1:555000-796167 GCA_044006015.1 Heteroscytonema crispum UTEX LB 1556 | reverse complement strand
CCTTGGTAGGGGAGCCACTGCGGTCTTGGGGTCTGGCCAAGGGTCGCAGTGGCGTTTTCCCGACCCAGGCGACTGGTGAAGCGCGATCGCGTTGTTGGTGAAGCGCGTACTGCGGGAGGGTAACACGAGCGCAGGTAACTGGTGAAGCGCGATCGCGTTGTTCCACCAACCAACCACCAACCATCATCTAAAAATCAAAACAACTGTCGTTAAGGGATTTCTTTTTCCCCGGTACAGCTTGCAAACCTGTGGTTTCAACTGCATCGACTAAGGCGCGTGCCACACGGTCTGCATAAGGACGCGAAAAAGACCAAATCAACGGCGATAACCAACCGCGCAGTGTCACTGAATAAGATACGCAAGTGCCACAAACTGTTGACTCTACTTGATAAGTCACTCGTTCCTCTACACCAGGAATTGCCAGAACTCTTATACTCAGCAGTTCTCTGGGATTCACGCACTCCACAAAAATACGGATGGGAATCGGCGACCAACGTGTCACCGCCTGGAAAATCAATCCAGGTTTAGGTACTAATCCGTAGGGTACGTTAGTACTCTTTAACATTGGATGCCAGGAAACGTCCGTTAAGTCAACTACCTTTTGCCATAGTTCATCCACAGACGCAGAACTAATCTCTCGATAGGTCCGCACCAAAGAAACGCAAACTCTACGGCGTTTGCGCTGGATGTATTTGGACAACCAAGCTGGCATTTTCAATAGTCCTCCTTCTGGCTACAAACTTTCTGGTAACTCTGACAAGTTCGGCAACTGCTGTGGTTCGCCCCTGCATCAAACTTTCTGAAAGTTGCCCAAACCTAGGCGCGTACGCCAGAAGAGGTATTTGTAGGGGGTATGACCATGATTAATTGCTAAGGCGGAGAAATGTTGAGCAGTATTTCTGCGCCTGTTGATGCACCCAATCGTTCATAGCTTTTAGACTAATTCGCCTTCTTGGAGTATTTTTACCAGAATGATCTCACAAACAAGTTGAAAAATTTCAATCAATATATAAGCCTATACGCATTTGAGGGAAAATAATTGTAGTCATGCCGAACAATTATGTCAGCCAAGTGCCGGGAACGGTTTGGGTTCCGGCAAACTGGCGAACCCGGAGGGTGAATGCTTGACTGCAAGAAAAAAGCACTTTGATTTTTGTGTAGTGTTTGGCGCGGATTGCCTCTGAAATTGGTAGTTTAAAAATTTGTTGCTTTTTGGAAATAGTCATTTAGGTTCAAGAATTTATGTTGATCAACTCGCAATCCCCTACTGTTAAAGCAGAACCATCCCAGTTTTTACCGCCAGCTGACGCTCAAACGAGGGTCAAGCAGTTTGTCAAATCCTTGCAAGATGAGATTACGCAAGGGCTGGAAGAATTGGATGGTGTGGGTAAGTTTCAACAAGATATTTGGGAACGCCCTGAAGGGGGTGGAGGGCGATCGCGTATTTTGCGTGATGGTGCAGTATTTGAACAAGCCGGTGTGGGCTTTTCTGAAGTCTGGGGTTCTGAGTTACCCCCCTCGATTTTAGCCCAGCGTCCAGAGGCAACCGGACACAGCTATTATGTCACGGGCACTTCAATGGTGTTACATCCCCGTAACCCATATGTGCCGACTGTTCACCTCAATTATCGCTACTTTGAAGCGGGTCCAGTGTGGTGGTTCGGTGGTGGTGCTGATTTGACGCCCTATTACCCCTTTGCTGAAGATGCAGCCCATTTCCATAAAACCCTAAAGCAGGCTTGCGATAAACATCACTCTGAGTATTACTCGGTGTTTAAACGTTGGTGCGACGAGTATTTTTACTTAAAGCATCGGGGAGAAACACGGGGCGTTGGTGGTATATTCTTTGATTACCAAGATGGTCAAGATGCTTTGTATCGCGGTCCCCATCCAGATGGAGAGGCGGCTATTTATAGCAAGAAATTAGGGACGCCGAAACAGCGCACTTGGGAAGAATTGTTTGGTTTAATACAAAGCTGCGGCAGAGCCTTTTTACCATCTTACGTACCAATTGCAGAACGGCGACATGGGATAGAATATGGCGATCGCCAACGGAATTTCCAACTGTACCGTCGGGGAAGGTATGTAGAATTCAACTTGGTTTTTGACCGAGGCACAATTTTTGGTCTGCAAACCAACGGACGCACCGAATCAATTCTCATGTCCCTACCGCCTTTGGTGCGTTGGGAATACGGCTATCAGCCAGAACCAAATTCTCCCGAAGCCGAATTGTACGACACCTTCTTGAAGCCTCAAGATTGGGCAAATTGGACACCCGCTCAATAAGTTTTGAGTGTTGGACGCAAGCGATCGCCATGATCAAGAGGACGGCTGTCCTTACCAATTAAAACCCAGAGATAAACAATTTAGTGGTTTACCACATTAGTTTTGAGAGGTTTGCAGTTGCGTGTCTTCGCATTGATCGCCAACTACTCAGAATTAATGAGGTGAATCACTAACTCATGAAAACTACAGACCAATGAGCAAAAATCATTAAACGTCCCCCCCAGACTGGAAGTCTGGACGCCAGTCGGCACACTCCGGGGAACCCCCAAGGGCGCTTACGCGAGGCTACCCAAACAAAGCCCGTCTACCCGTTGGCGTTCAAAGGAGCGTCTCCCAAAGCGCAGCGTCCGGTGAAGGAGAACAAAAGCAAGAGCGTGAAGGCAGCGTCCGGTGAAGGAGAACAGAAGGGTAGGCGGACGAGAGTACGCGCAACGCCGCACCTAGAGTCGGGAATAAGTGCATTCTTGTCTTGTGAAAGTTTTGTGTCTGGTGATTTTTCTCTGAACACAATTTTCCAAGTTTTCTGCATAACATCATCTTAGGGCTTGAAATCGGCAGAATGGGCGACTGTTATGTATCTCTTATGTACTTAACGCTCCTATCTGGAGACTAAGCAGCGTTTTAGTGAGTTAAACTACTAAAAGCAAGCACTTAGAAAAAAAGGTGACAAATTTGGCTAGAGCTTGTTAATCTCAAGCTACAGCATTATTAGATTATGCTTATGGTGAGCCAAAAAATTCACCTACTTTGGAGTTCATTCCAGTGATGGCGAAGTAAAGATTGCTGCCAAAGCAAGTATTTTGGCTCATCAGTCCAAAGCTAAATAAAGCCGCAGTCAAATTTCAGAGGAGCGCCAAGGGGAGCCTCAATGATACATATTGAGCAAAAAACCTACACAACCCAGGATGACAATACCGTTATTGTCTTGACCCCAGCAGGTCGCCTGGACATTACCACAGCTTGGCAATTTCGCCTAAAGTTGCAGGAATGTATTTCCAAACTCAGCCGCCATGTAGTGGTAAATCTCGGTCAGGTTAATTTTATTGATAGTTCTGGTCTGACCTCTTTGGTAGCTGGAATGCGCGATGCAGATAAACTTAATGGTAGTTTCCGCATCTGTAACGTACATCCCGAAGCCAAACTGGTGTTTGAAGTCACGATGATGGACACAGTTTTTGAAATCTTTGAAACCGAGGAGGAAGCTTTAGAAGGTGTACCCCGTAGCATCGCCAGCTAAACAAAAAGTTAGGACTTAGGAGTTAAGAGTAAGGAGTTAAATAAAAAAACTCATAACTCATAACTCATAACTCATAACTGCTGGCGTTTAGTGTAGCGATAAGGTCCCATAATCGCTCCCCAAGTAGCTTTTCCTGTTTCCGAGTCAATTCCTTTGTCGTAGCTGCGAAATTCTTCAACCGTGGCTTCAAACCCCAAGGAAACTTGCACGGTATTGCCAAGGTAAGTAAAGCAGCAACGAGCCTCGGTAGGTAGAGTAGCTGCAAATTTATAGTTATTAGTGGCTAGATTTTGCTGGGTGACGTTGAGGATGCACCCCGGTAACAAATCTAATTGGTCTGGTGTCAAATTATTGAGTAAAGCTGGGTTGCTACCAGCACCACTTAAGGCACTTGGATCTTTAGGCATGTAGTATTGCACTTGCAGGGGTGCATCAGGGTCGCGCCCTGACATTAACCGCATAATTCGTTGACGGTAGGGTCGATCCAACTTGAGAATATTCGCTTGTTCCGCAAAGAGGGTAATACTATCTTCTTTGAATAAAGGAACTCGTCTTTGCCACAGACGTAGATGGACGTACCAAGCAGGATCGGCAAGAGCTTGTTCCCGATTATCAAATTCACCAGCTAGGTAGTCAGCTAGGGCAATTAGCTGTGGGGAGAAGCTCATAAATAACATGCACAATGAATATTTACTATAATTGTGCTGAGCTTCCTTAGGGGAGAGGGTTCTCGCCCCTTTTGTTTGTCTATATCTGTTTGCCAGCTAAGGAGAGGGTGCATTGTTAGACACTTGGTTTCTAACAAAAACTTAGAAACTTGGCAAATTGGCATGGAAGCGAGAAAATAAAGATACGTCGCCCAAAACATTTTCTTTGTGAACAACGTCCGTACTGTCTCTGATACAAAGCGAACCTTCTACTCCCTTCATACCCGCCCGATAAATACTATTTATCGTCGGGTGGTAGAGGAATTGATGGTGGAAATGCACCTGCTCGGGGTAAATGTCGATTTTAGCTATAATGCGATTTATGCCTTGGGCGTCGTCACTTCCTTTGACCGTTTTATGCAAGGCTACCAGCCAGAACGCGATAAAGAGTCGATTTTTAACGCCCTGTGTCAGGCTTTAGAATCCGATCCGCAACGCTACAAACAAGATGCTCAACGGTTGCAAGCTTTAGCACAAAGTTTGCCAGTCAAGGATTTAATTGCGTGGCTCAGTCAAACTACTCCTACCGATAGAGATGCCCAATTGCAATCACAATTGCAAGCGATCGCCAACAATCCTAACTTTAAATACAGCCGCTTGTTTGCGATCGGTATATTCTCCTTATTAGAGGCTTCAGATCCAGAATTAGTCAAAGACGAAAAGCAACGTACTGAAGCGCTAAAATCTATCGCTGCTGGTTTGCATCTGTCTGATGACAAACTCAACAAAGATTTGGATTTATACCGCTCTAACCTTGATAAGATGGCGCAAGCATTAATAGTTATGGCTGATATGCTCTCAGCCGATCGCAAAAAACGCGAACAACGCGCCCAACAATCGAGTACTGTAGTCGCACCTCCATCTAACGAATAGTTAGGAGTCTTGAGTTAGGAGTTAGGAATTAAGAAGGTTATTGGTGTTGAATGCGTGAGTTTTCAGTTTTGAATTGGAAGTTTATTTATACTCATAACTCATAACTCATAACTCATAACTCATAACTCATAACTCATAACTCATAACTCATAACTCATAACTCCTGACTTTAGACGCCTAATAATCTGTAAATCAGATTGTTGACAATAGTCAGCGCAAACGCGCCTAGTACAGCGCTCCAAATGCCGAAACGCAGGCTAAAACCTTGTACCAACCAGGCTGCCACGCCAAAACAAACAACGGCAATAATAAATGTGGACAAGCCTGCTAACAAATCGAACGTGACAAAGTTTAAGGCGCTAAATGGGATTCGGAGAATCGGTCTTACGACTGCTGTCACTATTCCAAGAATTGCTGCAGAAAAAAAGGCTTTGCCCGGAGTATCAATTTCCACTCCTAAGGGCAATTTGCTTATGATGTATAAGCTAATAGCCGTTACCACCCAAACAATTAAAAGTTTCCCAATATCCATTGCCACAACCCCTGCACTTGAATGGCGATTTGGAAGAAATTACTCAGTCTATGGGTAGAAGAAAATTGAATTTGAAGGAATTATTTGTAAATTAGCAGGAATTTTTCTACTAACAAGATTTATTTTGTATATTTTTAGGTTTGGGGAAGAAGGCGGGTAGGGAATTGGGCATTGGGAATGGGGCATTGGGCATTAGAATTCTGAAATTTCTCCCTTGTCCTCCTTGTCCCCCCACACCCGTCCCCCCACACCCGTCGCCCCACACCCGTCGCCCTACTTCTCACCTCTGAGGCGCAGGATTACTTTGTGCAGGTACTTGCTGTGTTGGTGCGGAGGGAAGTCCGGGAGCAACAACACCAGGATTGGCAGGATTAGCAGGATTGACGCCACCCCCAGACTGAGGTTGACTGGGTGCAATCGGTAAGGGGGCTTGGGGAAGATTGAGGTTAGGGTTACTTTGTGGATTGATGGGTGCAGGTGCTACTCCTGGGGCACCAGGATTAACGGGAAAATAGGAAGGAGGCGGGGACGATGAGTTGGGTTGTTGTGAACCGGGTATAATGCCCAAAGACACGCGATCGCCACCTACTTGTCGCAGTACGTCCAATGTTTCAATGACATCGTTATAAGTTGCGGAACGGGATGCATTTAGCACCAAAACGCCGTTAGGATTTTGTTGCAAATACTGTTTTAAAATTCCTGCTAGTTGTTCTCTTTTTATCGGCTGTTTTTCTACGTAAGTCTGACCTACAGCATCGATAGTCACGGGTAGTATTTGACGCCCACTTTGGGCTGTGGCGCTAGATGCTGTACCGGAACTGGCTTTGGGCAAGTCAACACTTATCGCTTGTTGGCGCGTAAATTGTAAAGCCGCTAAAAGAAAGAATGTCAGGATACAAAAAACGACATCAATTAAGGGAATGATTTGAATTTGAACTTCTTCAACTGGAGTATGTAAGTTAACTTTCATGTCTCACTCTCACGCCTGGATTGGGGTTGAATTTTTAATTAGTTATCGCGATCTGAACCAGATTCTGTCGGTGAATCGGGGGTTTGTGCAGGCGGTTGGGAAGAAAATTTATTTTTACCTCTCTTGCGGGGAGGGGGAAAATTATCCTGTGATTCTCGCGTGCTTGATGGAGGTAAAGATTTTTCTATTTTAAGGGTGTTAGGGTCTGGTGGAGACTGCCGGTAGAGCAATTCTAAATCATTCCCGGCTTTGCGAAATACCTTGACTTGGTTAACCACAAACCCTTGAAATAGGCGATAGAATACCAAACTAACGATCGCAACAATTAGCCCCGATGCCGTACTAATCAAAGATTCCCCAATACCTGTAGTCACCCCAGCAGTTGATTCGGTTCCCAAATCGCCAATCCGAATAGCCCGCAGAGACTGGATCAAACCCAAAACTGTACCCAACAATCCTAACAACGGCGAGAGGGCAATTACAGCTTCTAAAAGTTTTTCGCCACGCCGCATCCCAGCCAATTCGTCTTCTGCTGTTGATTCCAGCGCCAGCCTAAAAGTTTCTGCATCGTTTTTCTGGAGGCGCAAGGGCGCATAGAGAAAGCGTCCGATCGGCTGATCTGTTGCCCGTCTGGCAATATCCATCGCTACTGCCCAATTATTGCAGGCTGCCTCCAAAACGCGCTCAACTATTTCCTTCTCGTGGCTGAAAATTCTCAACCAGAACCACATCCGCTCGAAAATTACGCTCAAAGCCAATATTGACAGGGCAAGCAAGGGCCACATCGCTGGACCGCCCTTTTGAAAGATATCTAATATATCCACTGTTTTAGGTTTCCTCCCTCAATTCCTCTGCAACTATCCCAAAGCATTTTAATTCTAGAGATTAATGCACACCTGTTATTGTTGTGTTAAGTATCACAAGGTAGGTATTTAACTGAAATTACGAGTAGCATCTTCCAGACCAAGTAGGGCGGTTATTCCCACAGGAAGTTTAGGGCATAATTTGGCAAAATTAAAGATAAATGGAGGAGCAAAAAATGAAATTTCCAATCCAATCACTTTACACCTGGTATCGCAACACACTTCGTAACCCGAAATACCGCTGGTGGGTTATTTTAGGAACGCTACTTTATTTTGTTAGCCCGTTTGATATCGCCCCTGATTTCTTGCCGATTGTGGGAGAACTTGATGATGTTTTTCTTTTGACCCTGTTAGTTTCTGAGGTTTCTCAACTAGTGATTGAAGGTTTTCAAGTGCGTAAAGGCAATGTGGACGCCAAAACCGTTAATACTGCTGAGGATTCTCCCTCCAACGCGAACACTATCGATGTTGATTCAGTTCCTGTCAAATAGTTTGTCAAACGAAATAAAACTTAACAAACCCCCGTCCTTTGAGTGTCTGCTTAAAATTGCACTTTTGGGAAGGGGGATATTTTTTTAGTGGTTGGTGATTGGTGGTGAACCAGCGCGAAGTCTGCCGGAGGGAAGATTCCCCCCGGCGAGCGCTCGCGCTCTTGCTAGGGTTTCCCTCGTGCCGACTCTGGTGTTAGCGTAGCGGTAGCGATAGCGAAGCGATAGCGAGTAATCGAGCGTCCCAACGAGCGTCACCCCTCTGGGGTTGGTGGTGAAGCGCGTACTGCGGGAGGGTTTCCCTCCTAGTACTGGTGAACCCGAAGGGTTCGGCGCTGTTGCTGGTTGGTGGTTTGCCATCTGTCATTAGTTGTAGATTCTGGGTAAAGAGTTTTTGGGTAAAATAAGTGTTTTTTACAATATTTGTGTCATAAATATTATCCAAAATGGTAAGTTAATCTGCGTTTAAATTGTTTGATAAAGGTTTTTATAGTTAGTTACGCAGTAAAAAGAATTACTAATTATTATAAGATTTTTGTAGTTTTTGATTTTTATTATTTCACTTATGAACTTATGAGCGATCGCCAAATTATTGGACTGCTACCTGCGGGCGGACAAGCAACAAGGATTTCTCCGTTACCGTTGAGTAAAGAATTGTATCCGGTTGGGTTTCGGTCGGTGGGTGATGAGTCTAACCTTAGACCGAAGGTGGTTTGTCATTATTTGCTGGAAAAAATGCGCTGTTGCGGTATTGATAAGGCGTATTTTATCTTGCGTCCTGGGAAATGGGATATTCCAGGATATTTTGGGGATGGCACAATGCTTTCTATGAGTTTGGGCTATCTGATTATGGGTTTGCCTTTTGGTGTCCCTTTCACTTTGGATCAAGCTTATCCTTTTGTGCGGGATGCTGTGGTGGCTTTGGGTTTTCCCGATATTCTGTTTCAACCTGAGGATGCTTTTGTGCGGATATTAGCACGCCTTGATGCTAGTAATGCCGATGTGGTTTTGGGTTTATTCCCGACAGATAAACCGCAAAAAGCGGGTATGGTGGATTTTGACGATACAGGTAAAGTCCGGCTGATAATCGAAAAACCCCGGCAGTCAGATTTGCGCTATATGTGGGGTATTGCGGTTTGGACTCCGGCTTTTACGCAGTTTCTGCATGAGTATCTTATTCCTCTTAAGGCTGATAGTAATTTTTCGCAGCAACCAGAATTAGCGATTGGCGACATAATTCAGGCGGCTATTATTAAAGGTTTGCGGGTAGAAGCGGAACCTTTTCCTGATGGTAGTTACTTGGATATTGGTACACCAGAGGATTTAGTGCGAGCAGTTAAACAATTTGCCGTTTAATTAATATGCGATCGCATTTTCAAAGGTTATATAACCCTGACAAATATTTAACATCGATTTTGATTTAAAATATCAAACGGTTTAAACTTTAATATTGTCAGTAAATTTTGACAAACCACTTTGGCTTTACGAATTGACAATACTTTCCAGTCGCGGTATTTTAATAATATTGGCGACGTATATCATTTTTTTTATACATGCTTGCAACCCTTGTTCTTACGTTGTCTATTTGCAACAAAATCAAAGCTTAAACCGCAAACTTAATATAAACATTTGCTTGAAATTATAGTACGGTTTACAATTGGCGGACATAGTGCATAAAAGTTGAGATGGGGACTAGGGATAAATTTCGCTTCTCTACTCCAAATGGTAAATCAGCCAAATAAAACGTTAACCCTAAACAATAGCAAAGTACTGGAGTCAAACGCTTAATATTTCGCAAACATTTGGGCTGATTTTTTGGCGTTATCTGGTCGTTTGTTACCGATTATGAAGCGGAAGTTGACAAAAAATTGGTGTAAAAGGTACTGGGGATTGGGGTAATGGTACTTGGGATTGGGTTTTCGCTGTAAAAATTATGGAAGGGGCTTTAACCCCTGCCAAATTTTAGAACACTTCCCCACCTGCCCACCTGCCCACCTGCCCACCTGCCCAGTCCCTGCGTGCCTTGGAGAGCGCCACCAACCGTATTGTATGGTGGGGGACTCCGAGGCGCGACCAGTTGAAATCCCTCTCCAGCAAGAAATTTTTTGAAAATCATGAAAAATATATCTAAAGATAGTAGTTTTTAAACCCTAATTTTGGCAAATTGTAAAGCACCTTTAACATCAAAGGACTTAGATGCTAACCAATATGGCTTCTGAAAAATCCACTTTAAAATTAATGCAGCTTTATGGGAAGGAATATATATTGACAGGAATATTCGGAGTAATTCCAACGCCTATCGGTAAAGCAATCAGAAACTTTGTTTATCGCTTTATTTTCGGTCGAGTTGGGAAATCTGTTAATATCCAACCTAATGTGCGTTTTATTGGTACTAGCACAATTGAAATTGGAGATTATGTCCGCATATATAGCGGCAGTTATATTAGCAATAAAGGCAATAGAATTCGCTTTGAAAATAATGTATCTATTGACCACAGTGTCGATATTAGAGCTTACGACAAGGAAGGCGGTGATATTACGATTGGCGAGGATACTTACATCGGTCTCTATGTTTGTATGGCTGGTCCCGGTTTTATTAAGATTGGTAAAGATTGTATGATTGCATCGCACTCATCTTTGTACGCTAACAATCATGTTTTTGCAGACCCCAATCGCCCCTTTCGAGAACAGGGATTAACTGTTAAAGGAATTACGATTGAGGATGATTGTTGGTTGGGAACTGGGGTGAGGGTATTAGATGGGGTGACGATTGGGCAAGGTAGTATTATTGGTGCTGGTGCTGTTGTGACTCGCGATATTCCCCCTTACTCGATCGCTGTTGGTGTACCTGCTAAGGTAATTAGCAAGCGGGGGGCTGCAAATTTGTCTAAATCTAAAGTTGATGTGTTGAGCTTTGGGAAATAAAAGTAATCTTATGTCCGGGCAATCACCGATAATTCCTGAAGAACCCCACCCCGCTTTTAGTTGCACTAAAACCGCCCCTCCCCGCCAGCGGGGAGGGGTTGGGGGTGGGGTTCTTTTATTATGGTTAATTCGACGGACATCATATAATATCATGTCAGGGCGAATATTATTAATGGCGGCTGAAGGCTGTTAGCTGTTAATGGTTAATTGTTAATGGTTCAGAAGCGAAAATTCATTAACTACAAAACTATAAACTATGACCAATCTAACGCGCAGGTAATTAAACGGGCTTGATATCGCAGTAGTATCACGTAGGGTGCGTTAGGCTTTGCCGTCACGCACCGGGGATCTAAACTTTCGGTACGTTACACTTCCTTAACGCACCTTACATAAGTTAGGTTTTAGCTGTTTCAAATTCGGTTAAGTAGCGGAATGCTTTGACGATATAACTGGCGCATTCTCTAGGAGAGGAATTGTAGAACGATCGCCAAGCTGATGCTTTATCTTCGTCATAGCGATCGCCTTTTTCGGGATGATGTTCTAACCAGGCGACTCTGACAGCATGACCAATTAACACATCCATTACCATATATTCTTCGATTTGTAAAGTGGGGTTATTGGATGCGATCGCTGCTAATTCCATTAATGCTTCGATATTAACTTGTCGGTATTCGGGAGCTTCTATTTTATTTAACAGATGCTCGATTAATAGGGCAAAGTTCTTTTCCCCTGGTGTCATTTCCGACAGCATTAAGTCGCTATCCAAACGATTGCGCCGCTCTAGTTTATCACCAATTACTATACCTTTACAATGTTGCATTAACAGCCAAACACTCTTGAAAAAGTCTTTTGGTACGCGTCCGGTTGCGCCTTCGGCTTGGCGAAACCGCCGCCAACCGCCTACAGGTACTTCGATTTCTTGATCTAATGCGGGTAGCAAAACCCAATCAATGTCACTTTCTTTTTGTTTGACGTGGAGTGATTCTTGCTGGCGTAACAATTTGTTCATTCCACTATATTCTGTCAAACAGTAACGCAGTCGCATTTTGACTTCAAAGGGCGACAGTTGCATCAAGTGTTCGTAGGCTTCATCTTGTGTTACATGCAATTGCCGCGCGATTTCGCTGGTAATCAATAAGATGAAATAACCAACTCTTAATGTTAGCAGTCCTTTAAAGAGTTCGGGTTCCGACTTGATTAAATTACTGAGATAAATGAGGATTTCTTGGGTGAGTACGCGATCGCGTATATCCTCACGACAGAATTCGTTGATTTTTTCGACGATTTCGCTGTGGGATATGGGCACTGTAATTAAGGATGCCTCGGTATAAGCTTTACCTACGGCAATTTGCTTACCCCGCACCAAAATACTCGTCACCACGTCCGACAAGCTGATATCCGCCATTTGTCGCAAACCTGCAGCCCGACGGACTACCGCCCAAAGTCCCAATTCTCCCGCCCTGGTGTAAACTTCATCGAGTAAATCTGCTACGGTTACGGGTTTTCCCGGTCCGCCAAAGCCGGTATCAAACTCCAGCCCTTGCAAACGCGTCAAAGTTTGAATTAACTCAATTTGCTCGTAAAGATTTTCTGATGAACGCAAATAAGAAAGCAACATTCCCAAGTTGGTTTCGCACTCCATCTGAAATTCTTGGGTATGTCCCAACAACCAATTTTTATCAGCATGATAAGCCAGATAACAGCAACGCATTCCAGCATTTTTCACAGCTGAGGGTGATAATTCTTCTGCATGGAGAACATCAACTCTTTCTGTGGCTGCTGTCAGCATTAATTGATTTAACCGCCCCAATTTTACCCGCACGCCGTTACAAACACCATCTTTTAATTCCTGCATTAGCGCCAGCAAGGCTTCGCTACCAGTTTCTAACATGGTGTGAGTCAGCATTAAAGATAGAATTGGACGCCCTAAATCGTTCCAATATTTTTGAATGTAAGCGAGTTCGCCTTTAAGTTGATCTACCAAAAAGTGGTAATCAAGGGTTAAGTAAAACTGCTGATAATCTAAAAATGAGGGCAAATAAACAACAGTTTCGCTACCAATGCGAAAGATTTTCGATGTAGTCAAACTTCGGGGACGCCGTGGCGGGCGCCCTGTTAAAGCGAGTTTGTCATTGCGTCCAATTTGTCCATACATGGCGATTAAATCTTCGGCTTCTCGGACTTGAATTGGTTCGATTTGCTTGGGCGTTTGCGTCTCAATACCGTGGACTTCTAAGTTCGCTTGTAAAATTTCATCTTCTGCTAGCAAGGCGATTTGTACTAAGGGGTCGCGGTTTTTTCCAATACATAAATGCCGTCCTAAGGGGTCGATATCCCCAACCGCCAGCAAATTTTCACTTAACATTTGTCCAAGAAAATATAAACTCTGCGCCCACACTAAAGGAATATTTTCATTGGCTTGGCGGGGCTGAGTGTGGGGTGCTAACCTCTCGGCTTCTACATACTCTTCTGGGACATAATAAAGTTCTGGTAACAAATGCAAGCCATCACGTTCAACAAGTAATGACTCCAAACAATCTTGGTATTTTTTAACTTGCTGTGCTTCGCCGCGAAATAGCCCATCTAAAAATAAATAAGTGAAAAATAAAGGCCATTCGCACTCAATATGCTCAAATTGCTTCAGTTCCCACGGTTCGTAATGCAAGCGATGGGTGTCTTCTAAAACTGTTTGGTGTCCGTCGCGCAAAAAGCGCTTGCAACCGTATTTTCCTTCGAGTTTGTTGATAATATCCTTAAAAGTGCGATCGCGTAATTTTAAATCTTCCACTGCAAAAGCCGGAAAACTAATTACGCTCAACAATGCCGCATCAATTTCTTTAGAACCAGACTCTCTGGGCAATAGCGATTCTAATGTAATCCTAGCGCGGGCAATTTCATCTGGTAGGACGTGAATTACTGATGCTTGACTTCCTCGCACGCCAAACAAATCCAACCCGTTAATCGCTTCTAACGCCGCTTTTGCCATGCCTACGGAACTAGCATTTAATTCCGCACTGCCATGATTAATTTTATTGCCACGTTCCCAAATGCCATAATCTGGAGTGCGATAAGCTCGTCCAATATAGTAAACTAAATTTTGGACAAAATTCACCTCATCAATCGTGTAAATTATCTGCACTCCCGAAGCGGTCATTTGCGCCAACATCAACAAAAATATTGATGTCGCATCAAGTTGTAAATGTCCCCATTCATCATCGCCAACAACAATGTCTCCTGTAGCAGTGTTGTACTTGGCGTGTAAAGCATCCAAAGGCGACTGCGTGTGTTTAAATTGTTCCACCTTATGAGCTTGTCGCATCATGGCAAACAGCAACCCGCGCATTAGCTTGACGACGCTGTGTTCCAGTTCGTAAGTACGTCCTTTGTCTTCGTCAAGCTTGCGATATGCTAGTGCCAAGCCCCAAACTGCCAAAATGCTATAAACATTATCACGCACCCAAGCATCAGTATAATCACCGTGGGCAGTTATCGCTGTACTCGCAGGTAGCAAACCGGTAATCGGATTTTGACGTGTCAGGATAATTGTCTTGATTTGCTGATAAAAATATTCCAGACGAGCTTGCAATTGAGCGATTGTTTTCATAATTTGATTCTCGGCAGTTTACGGAATTCGACCCCGTAGCTGTGAAGTGAATAATGTCAGATGAAGGGGGAGGGGGGAAGGGGAAAGGGGAAAGGGGAACCCCCTAAAAGGAATTCAGGGGTTTCAAGCAAGGACGCCTTGTATAGGAGTGCTATGCATCTTTACACAAATCTTTTTTTGTTTTCCAGAAATAAATTCACCTTTCTTTAGACCATTTGGGTAAGGGATTCTTCGTTCCTCCCTTTCCCCTTTAACCTTTTCCCCTGCCCCTTATAAAGGTAAGGCAAGCCAGAACAAGTTATGTAATGGGCATGAGCCTTACAGCTTCGGGTTAGGTGAATTTATAATAATTATCTGCTATTAATAGGGGTATGATTTTTCCCTTGTTAGTGAATATAACCGAAATTACAAATTTTTTCAAATCTTCATCATCAAGTTGGCGATTTTATCAAATTCTTTAATTTGTTTTTGTTAAATATAAATCAGGAGAAATAAGTTTTTCCAAATTGCAACGTTCAACAATAGCAATCAGTTGAGTGTTTTGTTGGCATTCAAAGATTTTAGTCCCAAAAAATCAGGTAAGAGTTGGAGGTTAATATGTCTGTGCGTTATAACGAAAATAATTCTCCGTTGGTGAGAGTGGTTTATTCCCAAGTTAAAGTGAATGGAAAAACCGAGTTAGTTCCATTAGAGTTATACGCTGATGGTTCGCTAAAGCGGTCTGTTGGGTAATTGTTGTTTGTTAATGGTTGGTGGTTCGGCGCTGTTGGTTAGTGGTTAATAGTCGAAAATCCATCAACAATGAACAATGAACAATTAACAATGAACAATTACCTATAAGTAATTAAACAAACACGATATTAGTCAGATGTTTATGTATTTATACGTAATGACGATTTTTTGAGGTAATGGATGTGAAATTGCATTGGAACTTACGTAGAAATTGGGTTTATTTATCTACCCACAGACTTGAGTTTATCGGCAATTAGTGCAAAAGTTGAGATATACTTCCTTAGATAACCTCCCTTAACGTGAAACCTTAGGGGGGTTTATTTTTGGGAAAAATATAAATACTTAATTAAATCATTAGTGAAAAACGAGAATCCGGGTTTCTTGAAGAAACCCGGATTCTGAGGCTTTGAATTTTCACAAGTCTTGCGAAAATTGCGAGAATTGCAGCAGCTGCACGGAAATTGTATGATTTCCTTTAAAGTCAGCCTGAAGTTTGTTCAAACTTTGTTGCAAAATTGCTATCTTTTTAATTAAGGAGGCTATATCCTGAATGATTAGAACTTCAGCAGGTATCTGACCAAGACATGCAGTCGCTTGTCGTCAGATATTGCATTCTTCCACCTCAAAACGGGACACAAAGTAATAAACTATCGTTGGGCATAAATTCCCAATTTTCAAATTTCATCCCAAAAGCACTAGCACAGAAGGGCGGAAATAAGCCAACCATTCCATTTGATGAAAGTCTTGAAAAATCAAGCTTTTTCCTTCTGCCATCTGCCTTTTTACTTCTGCCTTTTTGTACTAGCATTGAGAAACTCGTTGCAAGATTCAAAAAGATGAATAAATTTTTTGTCCCATGTTTGGTAAAATGCCTGCTGAATTTCTTATTGTCACAAAAAGCCGATAATTTTCCTTGGTTTTCCAACGCCATACTCAACGAGGGTGTATTGGTAAACTGTGATGAAATTGGCTGGTGAACTATCCGGATGAAAAATTAAACTTCCTTGGAAGTTTATTTACAGTTTCGCGCCCCGAAAGCTTGTTTTTAATGAAAGCATAGGGCTGGTAATACCAGTAATTGCCTACCTTCAGGCTTATATCTTAGGTGTTATCACACAGCCCTTCATTTCGTTTTCAAACAAAGGTTACTACTAGCGTGGTAATTATTTTGACTCTATAAAGTTTGGGATTTATTTTATGGATACGCTTGACACTGTGACCCGCAGTAGTAAAATCAACTCAAAGTACATAAAAATCAGGGCAGTAAAATACTCTCTTGTGTGGAACATCACAAAATTCTGACACTGAGAGTTAGCATCTACCGGATAACACCGTTCCGGGTTAATATTATGACTTAGCGATGCCTTGATTGGATATCGATGTTGAATTATTGAGATTTTATGGACCAAAGTCCACAAGATGGCAGTATTAACCTCCTCTAAGCTGGTGAGGCAGTCTCCCGGCGCGGGGGAGATAATAGGAGGTATTATGCTCTTGCAAGACGTTCGCAATTCAATTGTTGACATTGCCGATCTAAATCAGCTCAAGTGGGATTTAAATCACGTTCAGCCTGTTGATGCTGGAGATTACATTGCACAATTGCCGAAAAAACAACGGGCGATCGCATTCCGTTTACTTAATAAAGCACAGGCAATTGATGTTTTTGAATATCTACCAACAGAGGTGCAGGAAGAATTAATTAATTCGCTGCATGATGTGCAAATAGCGCAAATTGTGGAAGCAATGAGTCCGGATGAAAGGGCGGAATTGTTTGATGAGTTACCTGCTGGAGTGATTAAACGGCTATTACAGGAACTTAGTCCCGAACAACGACAAGCAACGGCAACAATTCTCGGCTATCCGGAAGGTACTGCTGGACGGGTGATGACGACAGAATATGTCCGGTTGCGCCAAGGACTGACTGTCGGGGAAGCTTTGAGTAAAATTCGCCGTCAAGACGAAGATAAAGAAACGATTTACTATGCTTACGTTACTGATGACAACCGGACGCTGGTGAGTGTTGTTTCATTGCGTCAGTTATTGTTTACCTTTCCCGAAGTTTTGATTCGAGATATTGCTAGCGATCGCGTTGTCAAAGTCAGGACTGAAACTTCTCAAGAAGAAGTGGCGCAAGTGATGAAGCGTTATGATTTAATCGCTATACCGGTGGTTGATAGAGAAGACCGATTGGTGGGTATTGTCACCATTGATGATGTTATAGATATTTTGGAGGAAGAAGCTACAGAAGATATTCAAAAATTGGCGGGTGTGAGTGGTGATGAAGAGGCTTTGTCTCCTCCTTTAGTGACGATTCGGAAACGCTTGCCCTGGCTGTTAGGAATAATGGCATTGTATATCGGTGCAGCTAGTGCGATCGCGCCATTTCAAAAGGTGATTGCCGCCGTGCCAGTTTTAGCGGTCATCATGCCAATTTTTTCTAACACTGGTGGTACTGTTGGTATTCAAGCATTAACGGTAACAATCCGCAGCTTGGGTGTGGGTGAGGTGACACCCAAAGATACTTTGAAGATTCTTCGCAAAGAACTTTTCGCTGGTGTAGGCACAGCTATCGCTTTAGCTACAACGATGATCCTGCTTTCATTGATTTGGGCGCGTCCTCAAGAGCGATGGGTGGCGTTAATTGCGGGTATGGTAATGGCAAGTAATACAGTTGTCGCCGTGACTCTCGGAACTTTACTACCAATGGGTTTGAAGCGGCTGAAGCTCGATCCTGCCTTAATCAGCGGTCCGTTAGTGACTACAATGCTGGATACAATCGGTTTTTTAACTTTCTTATCGCTGATTTCTTTTGCTTTGAATGTCCTTCATTTACCAACCTAATCAATAAGGAATTGGACGGTGGGAAAGTTATGATTTATGAGTTATGAGTTATGAGTTATGAGTTTTGAATTAATGACTTCTAACTCTTAACTGCTAACTCTTCTATCATTGCGATCGCTGTTTTTAATTGGTGGGTGGACTGGCAAAAAAAGCGTTTCAAGCAACGGTGGGCAATGCCCACCCTACTTTCTTATTTTTCCCTTTTCCCCTTCGCACTTCGCAGTCGCCTGGGTCGGGAAAACGCCACTTGCTGCACTTGGGGAGACCCCAAGACCGCAGTGGCGGACCTACCAAGGGCGCGAAGCGAGCCGGGGGGAATCTTCCCGACCGCAGACTTCGCGCTGACTCACCTTTCCCCTTTTCCCTCAGCCAGCGTGTTTCTTAAGAGTAAATGCATTATTCACCATTAGCTATTAGCTATTAAGGAAGTCGGTAGAAATAAAGTTAATTGTTAATTGTTAATTGTTAATAGCCATCAACAATAAACAATGAACCAACAACATTAAATATCAAGAATTACCATAGCAGTCCAACCGTCATTCGTTTTTTCTAATTGGAAACGGTGTAAAGTCACAGCTTTGACATCTACTCGTTGTTGATGTTTCTGGATGTCGAGTATTTCTCCTTGAGTAACGGCGCTAAGTTGATATTTGTCATTTTTTTCTTCAATTTTAATTTGCTGTGCCCTCAGCAATAATCTCTCGCTGTCTTTGTAGTAAATAAATTCTTCTAAAAAGTTGAATAATAACAAATCTAACGCGTCATTTTCTAAAGTAAAATTTCGCGTTTCTTTAAGTTCTATTGCGTCTAAATTTTCAATCATTGTATTAAGCGTTGCATCGCCTGCGGCTTGAAAAACCTCTTCTAAATTATTGCCTGAAGCTTGGAAAGCAATATCAGCGATCGCAATATCTTCTAAAAACTCATAAGGCATAGGTTTCTGGCTCGCATAATTTTAATTGACTGACAATTTCTTCTTTTATTTCTGTGACATTTTTGCCGATAAAAACTAACTCTGTCGCCTCTTGTGCAAATAATTCCATATCCCAGCGTCCCGCGACAAAGTTAAATAAATAAGTGCCTTCTGGAAATTGCACAAAACCTTTTGCTCGATAAACAGTTGTTTCTAAATTATCAGCAAATTCTTCAAAACACTGGCGATTTAAAGTAGCAAATGATTGATAGCTAAATGAATCAAATTCTGGTTGATGAACGTGGTGTGGTGGTGCTTGCACTCGTTCTCTACCAATACCAAATAATAAATCTGGATCTACTTTACCCCGTTCTGCGTGCAAAATAGAGGCGATTTCGTTAATAGAATGTAGCTTCTCTTCAATGGCTTTTAATTCACTTTCAGACACCAAATCAACTTTGTTTAAGAGAATGGTATCTGCTCCTTCAATTTGTAATTTTGTTGTATGACCGATGCGTGGATATTTCACCATTGCATCTGCATCAACTACGGTTACAACCCCATCTAATCGCACTTGAGATAAACTTTCTTGAATATCAAAAACTAATGCATCTGGTTCTGCTACTCCAGTGGTTTCCACTACAATGTGGTCTGGATCGACTTTATCAATAATTTCATTTACCGCTGCTTCAAATTCACCTAGCAGGGAACAGCAAACACAACCGCCACCTAAATCTGCAATTTGCACGTTTTTCCCTTGAATGATTTTGGTATCAATAGCAATTTCGCCAAATTCATTCATCAAAATTGCGATTTTTTTGGGGAAGGTGTCAAGAATGTGGCGCAACAGTGTTGTTTTACCACTTCCAAGCGGTCCCGTAATTACTGTTAATGGCGTGCGTACTGTCATAAATTATTTAATTATTTATTATTTCTTCAATTTTTTTGTCCAAATTAATTTCCAACTTTCCACATCTTCTCGTTTTTCTACCTCTAACCTCTTACCTCTGCGCTCTCTGTGCCTCTGCGGTTAAATAATTTATAAACCGCAGAGAACACAGAGAAAAAGAAAGAAATTTTACAGGTCACTCCTGTCGCGGGCTAGCATCCCGACTCAATCCAAAATCTCAAATCCTTGGCTCCAAAATCAAATTATCCTTTAATATTGCCAATTGGTGTTAAGCGCACAACTTTTTTACTAATTCCAGCTAACTCCGCAGCTTCGATGACATCATCTATATTTTTGTACGCCGCACCAGCTTCTTCTGCTAATCCTGAATACGAAGTGCTGCGAACATAAATTCCTCGCCTTTCCATATCCTTAATCAGAGTTTCGCCACGATAGGATTTTCGCGCTTTGGTACGACTCATAGTTCTACCACTTCCATGAGCAGTACTAAAAAAAGTTTGCTCGCCGCTGGGTACACCAACTAATAAATATGAGCCTGTTTCCATACTGCCGCCAATAATAATTGGCTGACCAATTTCTTGATATCTTTCTGGAACATCTTTCATTCCCGGAGCAAAAGCACGAGTTGCACCTTTACGATGGACGAGAAGTTTTCTTTCTTTTCCATCGACAATATGATGTTCTAATTTGGCGGTGTTGTGAGCAACATCATAAACCATGTGCATTCCTAATTTTTCCGGCTTGCGCTTAAATATCTCCGAAAAAACCTCACGCACGCGGTGTAAAATAACTTGGCGATTGATAAATGACATATTAATGCCGCACTTCATCGCCGCAAAATAATCTTGTCCTTCGGGAGAGTTGAAAGGGGCACAAGCTAATTCTCTATCTAGTATTTTAATGTTATATTTGCTTTCCATTACTTTGAGAAATCTTTGTAAATAATCGGTTGCAACTTGATGACCAAATCCCCGACTTCCACAGTGAAACATTACCACTACCTGATTTGGCATGGTAATTCCCAAAGTCTCTGCTAATTCCCAATCAAAAATGTTTTCTTCTCGCGCAACTTGAATCTCTAAATAGTGATTTCCAGAACCCAATGTACCAATTTGGTTGAAACCTCGGTCAATCGCTTTTTCACTGATTTTTGCGGAATCTGCACCTGCAATACATCCGTTTTCTTCTATCAGTTCTAAGTCTTCTTCCCAACCATAATCATTGTTGATGCACCATTGTGCGCCTTGTTCAACTACTTTGCGAAATTCATTGCGCGAAAGTTTGACAAAGCCCGTGCTTCCTACCCCAGCGGGAACTCTTTCGTAAAGTTTATCTACCAACTTTTTGATTTGGGGTTTGACTTCATCATAGGTAAGGTTGGTAACTAACAAACGCATCCCGCAATTTATGTCAAAACCAATACCACCTGGAGAAATCACACCTCCTTGGTCAATATCCATCGCCGCCACGCCACCAATGGGAAAACCATATCCAAAGTGTCCGTCAGGCATGCACAAGGCATACTTGGTTATACCGGGCAGCGTGGCTACATTGGTAACTTGGTCATACACAGCTTCATCCATTTCCTGGATTAATTTCTCTGTTCCATAAATTCGGGCGGGTACGCGCATACCTTCTTTGTAGGAAACAGGAATTTCCCAGATTGTGTCAGAAATTCGTTGTAAACCTTCTATCATTGCGATCGCTGTTTGCAATTGGTGGGTGGACTGGCAAAAAAAGATACACTATGTCTGCGGTGAATCGTAAATACCCCAGTATTGAATATCACGCTCTTTTAAAATGGTTTCCGCAGGATGTATCTCTTCGTCTGTGCCATCTAATACAAGCAAATATTCACCCATCTGCAGGCGATCGCTATAATGTCTGGCTCGTTCTTCGGGAATGCCCAAACCAGCTAGCACCTGCACTAAATTATTCGTTGCTGCGGCGCTCACAGCTACACCCGCCACGCTTGTAACTAATGCTGCACCAACGGAACCTGCTGCAATTATAACTCCGATACCAGGAAGCGCCAGACTGCTAAGACCAACTAACACGCTTCCCCAAACACCTGCATTTAAAGCGTCTCCAACAACTCCGGTTGTGTCTACCTTTTGATTTTCAATTTCTGAAGTCACCTGCGCTTCGCCAATGCGATCGCCTTGTTCTGCATCTTTAGCAACTATGGAAACTTTTTCCATTGAGAAGCCTGAAGCTTTTAATTCATCTATTGCTTGCTGGGCTACTTTCCGGCTAGAAAATACTCCAACAGCATATTTTTTATCTGTTACAACCATATTTTCCTTGTTTGACTATTTCACAGTAATTTATACAAACTAGTGTTAAAGTTTTTTCATTTATCTTCTTCTACTCTTAGTTAGAGTCAGCATCTTTCTAAAGATGTAATATTTAGGTAAAAATCAAATGTACAAACTTAATATTTTTTAGGAGTTTTTATTGAGTGTAAGCTCATCCGCTCCAAGTTTAAAAATGGAATATTCCAATTCAAATTTCCTGTACAAAAATGCTGAATTCCAGGTAAAATTAATATATAGGAATCGGCGCATCATTTATGAAACATTTTAAGTATTGTAAGGTGGGCAGTAGTATTGTAGGGTGGGCAGTGCTGCTTCGCTAATAGCGTGAGCGCCCCACCCTACGTATATTTCAAAAATCAAGTAGGAATCCTATAGGTGCGTTTCGATATTTCAAAGCTGTTCGGGTGTTCTCTACAATGTTTGAATTACAGATTGTGCAGCTTCCGCCCTTCTTCAGTTGCAATGCCTGAAATTGTACGATATCCCCTTCAGTAACAAACTGGTTTACCCAGCAGTGGTTCGTTAAATTGCATAACTAACTTAGCTAAAAAACACTATCTTAGAATCTGTCAAAAATTGGTAAATTTCCAGAGTTGTTTTTGATTATCTTAATTTTTTTGACTATTCGTTAATTTTTGTGTAGACAAAGCAATCTCATAGAAAGCGCTTGACTTGCATAAGTCTAAAGTGTAAAGGATAAAACAAGATGAAAGGTACATGCCTCACCTAAGCGTAGGCGAAAAAACTTTGCTTGATGGGCGATATTCATGCTCCATCCCTGTCTTGAAAAGTTTTGCGCCCCTGTTACCTGGACGCGCAACGCCAGTTGCAAAGGCTGCCGGGAAACCCTTTCAGCAGGTGCTACAAGTCGGCGAAGCCGCCCAACGCACTGCTTCACCAACGCACTGGCTTAACTTTTCGCTTTATGGGTGGGGTACTTTCATACTTCATCCTTCATTATCTAATTTGATAGAAGATTAATAGAAAACAGGTGGTATCATTTCCTCTGCATATGTAAATTAAGAAACTGTAGAGAAGCGATCGCCTCTCGACGCTGAAAGCTGAATAAATATTTATGCCTACTACTGCTACCACCTGGACTCGTCACCACATTCTTTCCCTGACTGACTTCACCGTCGCGGAATACGATACCGTTTTGCAAACTGCTGCTAGTTTTCAGGAGGTGCTATCACGGCGGACAAAGAAAGTACCAACTTTGCAGGGACAGGTAGTGGCGAATTTATTTTTTGAACCATCTACCCGCACTCGCAGCAGTTTTGAACTTGCTGCAAAACGCTTAAGCGCCGATACGTTGAACTTCACCGCATCAACTTCTTCGATGACCAAGGGAGAAACAATTCTTGACACGGCGAAGACTTATTTGGCGATGGGAACTGATATCATGGTTGTTCGCCATCGCGAGGCGGGAGTACCGAATGCGATCGCTCAAGAAATGGATCGTCTGGGTGTACGAGTTAGTGTTCTCAATGCTGGTGATGGTCAACACGAGCATCCTTCCCAAGCATTGCTAGATTTATTTACCATTTGCACTTTGATTGACCCAGTGCGTCCCCGACTCGAACTTTTAAAAGATAAAAAAATTGCCATTGTTGGGGATATTCTGCATTCTCGCGTCGCGCGATCGAATATTTGGAGTTTAACTGCAAGTGGTGCAGAGGTACATCTTGCAGCACCACCCACCCTGTTACCCCAGTTATTTGCCGAGTATGTCAGCGATGAGGGAGTAGGGGAAGAGGAGAGGGGGAGAGGGGGAAGGGGGGGCCCCCAGGGAGTGGGGATAAGGGGCGAGGGGGAGAGGGGGAGAATTCCCAATTCCCAATCTCAAATCCAAAATCGCAAGTTGTTTTTGCATTGGGAACTAGAACCGGCTTTGCGTGATGCTGATTTTGTGATGACTTTGCGCTTGCAAAAAGAACGCATGACAGCTCATTTATTGCCAAGTTTGCGAGAATATCATCAGATGTTTGGCATTACGCGATCGAAGTTGCAATTGTGCAAGTCAAATGTCAAAGTTTTGCATCCAGGACCAGTTAATCGTGGTGTTGAAATTAGTTCTGATTTGATGGATGACCAAGAATTTAGTTTAATTCAAGCGCAAGTTACTAGTGGTGTCGCCGTTCGGATGGCACTGCTTTATTTAATAGGTAGTGGTAAACTTTAGAAGCAAATTGAACACATGAGAGGTATGGTTGGTAGTTGGTGGTTCACCACCAACTACCAACTTAGTGAATTTCAAATGATTTAATCATTTTTTCTGCTGTTTGGTAAAATTCATCATAATCATTTATTGTTGCAGTGTAGGTAATGACATATGCCTTATCAGCTCTTCAAGTCAAAATTTGCAGATTTTTAAATTTATTTTTTGCATCTTTGCCAGTGAAAATTAATTGATTAGCTGGTTGAAATGCTAAAGTTGTTGAACTTTGTTCAATTATTTTAGCTTCTGGCAGATTCTGTTTAATTTCATTAGTATATGTCTTATTGGCATCATCTAAAGTGCCAGAAAAATTATCGACGCTGATAGTCAATTTTTCTTGAAATTTGTCTGTTTCACTTTGCTTTGGGGACAAGAAAGTTACTACTTCCTGAGTAATACGATTTGGTACATCTTGTCTTTGCCAATTTACCGGATATTTGATTTTTATCCCATAATTACTATTTTCATAAGACAAGAAATTTTCTTGCGGTTTTGGAGGTATAATAAATTAGTACAAAAATACAGCCATTGCGGCAACAGTTGCAAATATTCCCCCGCCAATTAACAATTTTTTTGATGGTGTGTTTTGTGCTGTGTCAGGCGGTGTAAAAGAAGGTTTTTTAACTTGAGTAACTAATACTTGCTTTTGTTGCCTGAGATGGGGAAGGGTAGGAGGAATTTCTTCCTCTAAAATTGTATCTTGTTCTTCTAAAATATCGCTGGATAATAACTGCTGTAAGGCTTGCAATGCAGATTTTGCTGTTGGGTAACGCTGATTAAAGTGATAGCGCACCATTGCATCTAAAATGTCTGCTAGTTTAGAATTATCTTGTGCTTGGGTGCGCCAAATAATTTCTCCTGTATCAGGGTGTTTTGGTAGTTTGTGGCTGCACCGAGGATCTAGAAATACCCCCGTCCAAGCTTGAATACCAATAACTCCTACTGCATAGATATCGCTGCTTAATCGTGGGTTACCCTCGGCTTGTTCCCTTGGCATATAACCAGGTGTCCCAATAGCAATTGTAAAACTCGTTTGCCCTTGTTGATTAACTTCTAAACCTCTAATTTGTTTAACAGCAGCAATTTGACCCACCATTTTCTTCACCTTGTGTACTGGAGGTTTTCAGCCACTTACTCATTTGTTGATGTCAATATTGCCATATAATTTAAATTGGCACTAGAACAAAATGCCAAGTAATTAACGAAGTATACGGGGACACGTGCCGCTGAGGCGGGAGATCGGCTTTTAACCGATCGCCCATTTGCAATAAGTCTCAAATTTATTTTTACCTATTACCATAGATATTATTCTGTGGCACCGTTACTTGCATGAATTATTCCTGCTTTTGATCAAATGAGGAAGTAGATAATTCCCTGGTAGATGCCTAACTTGACTTGTCGATCGCACATCGCTCTCTATCTTGATTTATCCTAGCTTTTAGATAGTGCGATCGCTAGCCCCAAACCTCCCTCATTTGACTTATGAATCTCAGCCTGTGCATGATTGTCAAAAACGAAGAAGCATCCCTGCCTAAGTGCCTCAGTAGTGTCAAGGATGTTGTGAAGGAAATGGTAGTTTTAGATACAGGGTCAAGCGATCGCACTCCTGATATTGCCAAACAATTTGGCGCGAAGGTTCATCATTTTCAATGGTGCAATGATTTCAGCGCTGCCCGCAATCAAGCTCTAAAATACGTTACAGGTGATTGGGTTTTGGTTTTGGATGCGGATGAATTTTTGACACGAGAAATTGTACCGCAGTTGCAAGGGGCAATACAAAACGAAGAATACTTGTTAATCAACCTTGTCCGTCACGAAGTCTTCGCACAACAATCTCCCTATTCTCTGGTTTCGCGTTTGTTTCGCAAACATCCCAATATTTGCTTTTCCCGTCCTTATCATGCTTTGGTGGATGATAGCGTGTCTCAGATTTTAGCGAAAGAACCCCATTGGCAAGTAGGCTATTTAGAAAGGCTGGCAATTCTGCACTCGGGATATCAAAAAGCTACCATCGCCCAACAAAATAAATCCGCTAAAGCCCAAGCGGCGATGGAAGAGTTTCTGGCGACTCATCCCCATGACCCTTATGTTTGCAGTAAGTTGGGGGCGTTATATGTGGAAAGTGGTAAAATATCACAGGGTGTAGAGTTGTTAGCACGGGGTATCGCCGCTGCTGAAGAAAATTATGAGATTTTGTACGAACTTTACTATCATTTAGGCATTGCCTACACGCGATCGCAAAATCCCAAAAAGGCTATTTCTTACTATCAAGCTGCAATCAGGTTACCTATTTATCCACTCCTGAAATTGGGAGGATACAACAATTTGGGTAACTTACTCAAAGAAGGCGGAGATTTAAACGGCGCGAAAACTGCATACCAAAAAGCTTTGAAAATTGACCCCAGTTTCGCTGCCGCACATTACAATCTGGGAATGACGTTGAAAGCGATGGGTTTATTAGTAGATGCGATCGCTTCTTATCAAAAAGCAATTGAGTTAAATCCCAATTATGCCGAAGCTTTTCAAAATTTAGCGGTGGTGTTGCTGAAACTTGGTTATGTCAAAGATAGTTTAGCGGTTTTTGGCAAAGCGATCGCCCTTCACGAACAGCAAAACCCCGAAGAAGCGAAGCGGTTGCGTCAGGGTTTGCGAGAGATGGGGTTGATTAAGTTATGAGTTATGAGTTATGAGTTATGAGTTATGAGTTTTGAGGCAAGGAAAGACGGGTGTGGGAGACAAGCCAGACTTGGAGAGGGAGGGGCTTTCTCGTTCCCTGGCAGAGCCAGGGAATGCTATCCTTGAGGCAGACTTCTAAAACTTGCACCCATTGCGGTCACGTACATAGAAGTTTAGGCGGATCTAAAGTGTTTAACTGTCCTGAGTGTGGTTATTCAATCCCACGGGATTTCAACGGTGCTTTTGGGATTCTCCTAAAAGCTTTGCGGGATACCGCCTCTGTCTCCTATGAAGGTGATAGTGCAATCGTTATTTTGTCGGGCAATAGCCGGGAAAATGTCGCGTAAATGTATCAGTCTCAGATTTGGAATTTCTCAATTTCATATTCTAATTCAGCAACGCCAGAATTTTCTAGGTTGAAACTGGGAATTTCGGGTTTGAAATGAGGAATTTCTAGATTGAAACCCGAAACTTGACTCTTAAGTGTTGACTCTCGATTAAACACGCTTCGGTCTAGCGAGAAGCTGGTTAGCATCTACGCACAAATTTTTCTAATCTATCCATTCCTTTTTCGATTGTTGCCATATCTGTGGCGTAAGACAGACGAATATTTTCATCAGCGCCAAAAGCAATTCCGGGAATGACTGCTACTTGCTCTTGTTCCAAAAGAGCGTTACAAAATTCTAAGGATTTAAGTCCGGTTTTGCTGATGTCAGGAAACATGTAAAAAGCACCATCTGGTTTGGGACAATCAAGTCCGGGAATGGCGTTGAGTCTTTCTAACATTACCTGTCGTCGTTTGGCGAAGGCTTGACGCATTTCTTCTACACAGTCTTGAAGAGATTGTAATGCAGCGATCGCGCCATATTGAGCAAAGGTACACACGTTCGATGTACTATGTCCTTGAATGGTGTTTGCGGCTTGAATTATCTCCACAGGTCCCGCCAAATAACCGATACGCCATCCCGTCATCGAATAACCTTTGGCAAAACCGTTACTAATCAAAGTCCGGTCAAAAATTTCCTTTCCGAGGGAACCAATGCTGATGTGTTCCGCATTATCGTAAAGAATCTTTTCGTAAATCTCGTCAGAGACAACAAAAATATCAGCATCAACTACGACCTCCGCCAATGCTTTAATTTCCGCAGGCGTGTAAACCATCCCTGTAGGATTGGATGGAGAATTGAGGACAAATAACTTTGTTTTAGGCGTAATTGCTTTTCGGAGTTGTTCCGGTGTAATTTTATAGCCCGTCGAAGCATCTGTAGGGACAATTACAGATACACCACCAACGAGGGTCACCATTTCCGGATAACTGAGCCAGTAGGGGGCGGGGATAATTACCTCATCACCCGGGTTGATGAGCGCCACAATCAAATTATACAGAGAATGTTTACCGCCGTTGGTAACTATGACATTTTCTGCTTTATAATCCAGATTGTTATCAGTTCTTAGCTTGTGGGCGATCGCTTCCCTTAACTTGGGTTCCCCAGCAGCAGGACCGTACTTAGTCTTACCTTCATCCAAAGCCTTGACTGCTGCGGCTTTGATATGGGCTGGCGTATCAAAATCTGGTTCACCAGCGCTAAAACTACAAACATCAATACCGTCTGCCTTCATCGCCTTAGCTTTCGCTGCGATCGCCAAGGTTAAAGAAGGTTTTACCTGACTTACTCTTGCTGCCAGCTTCATCGTCACTTTATTAGGCAATTCTCACATATTTAAGAATATCCCAGAAACCTTATCGATATTTTACTTTTAAAGAATTCATTAGTAGTTGGTAGTTGGTAGTTGGTAGTTGGTTGGTAGTTGGTGGTTCACCAGCGCCCTTGGTAGGGTTTCCCGACCCAGGCGACTGGTGAAGCCCGCAGGGGTTGGTGGTTGGTTGGTGGTTGGTTGGTGGTTGGTAGTTGGTAGTTGGTAGTTGGTAGTTAGCACCCGTCGCCCACACCCATCTCCCCATCTCCCCCTCCCCCTCTCTCCCCATCTCCCTATCTCCCCTCCCCCCGCATTTCGGAACTGGTCAGATTCAGCTAAGATAACTAGGCAGATGTGAACCGTAACAGAATAGGGAAACGCCGGTGTAAGTCCGGGGCTGTGCCGCAGCTGTCAAGGAGTTATGAGTTATGAGTTATGAGTTATGAGTTATGAGTTTTATTCCTCATTCCTCACTCCTCACTTTTAACTTAATTCCTAAGCCAGAATGCCTATTCGCTACTCGCTCACTAGATTTCCTGCGTTGCACGGGAAGGGAGCTAAAATTTAAAATGTCTATTTCTGATACCACAATTCTGGCTGAGTTAGAACATTCAACTACCGAAAATTTACAATTGCCACCTCTACCAATACAGCGTCCTTTGCTGATGATTGGTCACGGTACTAGAGATGCTGATGGACGGCAAGCTTTGCTGGATTTTGCGACTATCTATCAAACTTTAGACTCTTCACGTCCTGTCCTACCTTGCTTTCTCGAACTTACCGGTCCGACAATTCTAGAAGGTGTGGAACAATGCCTAGAAAAAGGTTATACGGAATTTTCTGTATTACCCATATTGCTATTCGCCGCACGGCACAATAAATTTGATGTCACCAACGAGTTAGACCGGGCGAGGGCTAAGTATCCGCAATTGAAGTTTCATTACGGACGTCATTTTGGAATTACTCCGGGAATTGTAGAATTATGGCGATCGCGTCTCTTGCAACTTGACCAGCCAGAATACAATCCCCAACAAATCCCTCGTTCTGATACTGTTGTTTTATTTGTCGGTCGCGGTTCTAGTGACCCCGATGCTAATGGCGATGTCTACAAACTCGCCCGCATCATGTGGGAAGGTAGCGGCTATTCCACCGTTGAAACCTGCTTTATCGGCATTACCCACCCCAGATTAGAAGATGGTTTTCGTCGCGCTCGACTTTACCAGCCAAAACGGATTATTGTCTTACCATACTTTCTGTTTACTGGCGCGTTAGTGAAAAAAATCTTTAACATCACCGCCAAACAACAAGAACAATATCCAGATATTTCCATAACCTGTTTGCCAGAAATGGGTTTGCATCCGCAATTATTTTCAGTATTGCGCGATCGCGAAATTGAAACCCAATTGGGGCAAGTGCAGATGAATTGTGAAATGTGCAAATTCCGGCTAGCTGCAGTGGCAAATAATCCTAACAATCATGGACATGGGCATTCTCACGACCATCATCATCACAATCACGACCATGATCATCACAATCACGACCACTCCCATGCTCCCGTAGACCCCTACGCAGATATCGAACAGTACCATCAAAAAATTTGGCAAGCGCCCTAGAAAAAGTTATGAGTTATGAGTTATGAGTTAAGAGTTAAGAGTAAATTGGGCGGCTCCCAACTCCTGTACAGACACGAAATTTCGCGTCTCTACAACTCCTAACTCCTAACTTTGCGCCTCCTAACTATTAAAGATGTCCCAAGAATTCCCTATTGGTAGTAAAGTCCGCGTCGTCGCACTACCGCCCTACGTCAAAACAGCCGATCCAATGCCGATGTTACGTCCCCCTGATATAATTCACATTGGCGAAGAAGGTATAGTTATCGATCGCCGTCCCGGTGGTTATTGGGGTATCCGCTTTACCAGAGGCACTTTTCTGCTAGATAGCCAGTACATCGAAAGCACGGATACTCCACCCCAATGTCATCAAAGCAGCCCTGAGTCTTGAATCTTGTAGTTGTAGGGTGCCTCATGGCGCATCAAGATAAATCATTGCTAAAAACTGACTTTCGCAAGATGCGTCTAACTCGCCCTACTACTTCCAGACAAGTTTAAGACAAGATGCGATCGCTCGGCCAATGCCTTCGGCAAACGCATTTTCTTGGCTTTTCTATTTTATATAAGTTACATAAATAGTTAACATCGGTTTTGATTTAAAAAACAAAGAGTTTAAACCTTAATATTGTCAGCAAAATTTGACAAATGTTTTTTGACCTACGAATTGACAATACTTTCAAGCAGCGGTATTCTAATAATGTTGGCGACGTATGTGATTTTTTATAAGGATGCTTGAAACCCTTGCAGTTACGTTGTCAGCCTGCACTCAAATCAAAGTTAAAATTGCAAGCTTAATATAAACATTTTGTTGAAATTTTAGTACGGTTGACAAATATCGTACGAATATGTTTATATTTCATGCTTCATAAAATTTAGGCTATGAACCATTAACTATTAACACCCAGGTATTCAACCAGACATGATATGACCAACAAGTGATTGTAAACTTATATAAAGTTATTATTTTGGTTGATGTCATGATTTCCCGTCGCACTTTTTTGAGCATATTATTTGCCAGTTGTTTGGCTGTGTTGAGTTGGTTGAATTTTGCGCCTGCGAGTTATGCCCTTGGAGGCAAACTTCCTGCAGTTAATCAACCCGCGCCGGATTTTACATTACCTACCAACACAGGGGATGGCAAAATTTCTCTTTCTGACTTGCGGGGTAAGTGGGTTGTACTTTACTTTTATCCAAAAGACTTCACTTCAGGTTGCACCATAGAAGCGCGTCGTTTTCAGCAAGACTTGCCCAAATATCTAGATAAAAACACGCAAGTTATTGGTGTCAGTGCTGATGACATAGATTCCCACGCGGAATTTTGCGATTCCGAGGGGCTAAAATTCCCGCTTTTGGCTGATACCAATGGTGCGGTGAGTAAAGCTTATGGTTCATGGATAGGTTTTGTATCCATGCGCCATACTTTTTTGATAGATCCCAATGGGGTTTTGCGTGAAACTTTTGTCAAAGTTAATCCATCGGTTCACAGTACAGAAGTTTTAGCACGACTCAAGGAATTGCAGTCCGCAGGGTAGAAAGGGGACGGATTGTTGCGAGATGTTGAGGGTTTGCTGCGTCGCCCAACTGTAGGGGCATTGGTGCCAATTTTGCCGCCAAAGCTAGGAGAAAGTTTGCAAAGGGCTTCATCTGTTGCAGAGGACTCTTTAAAGGGACTGGCTGAAATTGATTTCAAAAATATTAGCGATTATGAACTGCGTCCCGCACGAATTAGCGTTGGTTTAAGTTTTGTTGGTTTTGGGGCGCTGATGATGATTGTGCTGCTGCTGTACTTGAATACTCTACATCCAGAGTTTAGTCCTGTTGAGCAGATTGGTAAATATTGGTATCAATATATTTGGTTTGTCAGCTTGGGCGTAGCGGGGATGTTTATCCTTGGTAGAGAAGCGATGCGTCCTGTTCAAAGACAGAAAAAGCCAAAAAAACAAAAAGATTATGAATCATGACCCTTTTATTGTTAAACCTGGTTCTCAGATTTCGTTGAAGGAGTACGACTCTAAATATACAGATGGTTTCATTACTAAGGTTGAAGCCGAAGGCAAATTAGAAGCTGATATTCTACAGCTTCAAAAATACCAGGATCTTCTTTATGCCCAAAATACTTATGCGTTGCTGATTATCTTTCAAGCGATGGATGCTGCTGGTAAGGATAGCACTATTAAACATGTGATGTCTGGTGTGAACCCCCAGGGGTGTCAGGTATTTAGTTTTAAGGCACCAAGTACGGAAGAATTAGACCATGACTATCTTTGGCGAACTACAAAGGCTTTGCCGGAACGGGGGAGGATTGGAATTTTTAATCGTTCTTATTATGAAGAGGTTTTAGTAGTTCGCGTGCATCCAGAGTTGTTGGCAAAACAACAACTTCCTCTAATTCCGTCAGGCGATCGCTTGTGGAAACAACGCTTTGAGGAAATCAATAATTTTGAAAAACATTTAGTTCACAATGGCGTTATTATCCTCAAGTTTTTTCTGAATGTCTCGAAAACAGAACAGAAAAAACGCTTTTTAGAACGCATTGAATCGCCGGAAAAACATTGGAAGTTTTCCCCCAATGATGTCCTTGAACGTGCCTTTTGGCATGATTATATGGAGGCTTACGAAGATGTTTTTCATCATACTAGCACTTCTTGGGCACCTTGGTATATCATTCCTGCCGATCGCAAGTGGTTTACCCGCCTTGTGGTTTCTGACATTATCTGCACTAAATTAAAATCTCTGAATCTCAAATACCCAACCCTGAGTGAAGAACATCAGCAACAACTTTTGAAGGCAAAGGCTATACTTGAGAATGAAGAGTAATTTTTGCCCGAAGTCAATAAGCCAAAATACTCAAAAGCTTTTCTAACTGGTGTAATTTATTTGAGTCAGAAATGAAGAATTTAAACTTTAACTATGTTTAGTTGTCACTAGCAATATAAACTAATGGTACAGCGGCAAAACCAGAATGCAGATGGCTGAAAACGCCAACAATTATCCACCCCGCTTTGCTAATGCTGCCTTCGATGTTGTAGCTATGGCAGCTTCGGCGGGCGGGTTGAGAGCTTTAACGAATGTGCTATCGGCTATACCTGCGGAATTTCCAGCGGCGATCGTTATAGTACAACATCTCGACCCCAGACACCGTTCGTTGATGGCAGACATTCTCAACCGCCATACAACCCTTAAAGTAAAACAAGCCCAGGAAGGAGACTATCAAAACATAGTGGGAGCGTGAGAACCCCTACGCTTTAGCGAGGGGATGAAACGCGACTCAAGGGGATTTATCCCCGCGTTTCCTCATTTTCCGCGCTGATTTTCAATATACCTTTTAACTACCTCAGTGCTGACTTGACCAGTTGACGCTACAAAGTAGGTTGGTGTCCATAAAGCGGGTAGTTTTTTTAATTCTGGAAATTCTTTTCTTAAATGGTGGGATGCCCTGCCTTTAACCCATCTAGCAATATCTGCTGGCGCTTCGTGTGTTGGTGCGTTAATGAATAAATGAACGTGGTCTGGTTGAATTTCAAGCGCGATAAGTCGCCATCCATGCTCTGTCACTAGCTCAAAAATAATCTCTTGTAACCTTTTGGCTACGTTGCTGACCAATACTGATTTTCTGCGTTTTGGCACAAAAACAAAATGGTAATTAATTGAAGATACAGAATTTTCAGTACGTCTGTACTCGTGGTCTTCACTAGATAATTTAGCCATATTTTTTACGGAATATTGTTGTTAAACGGTGTAGTAGCAATGATAATGAAATACAGGAGGTGATGACAAGTTGTACAGAACAATACCGCTAAAAGCCAAGTTTACTGATGAAGAGAAAGCTTTTTGGATTGACCAATGTGAACACGCTAATAGCTTGATTAATTGCGCTATATATGCGACAAAGCAAGCTCATTATGCAAGGAAGCAAGAATCCGAAAACGCTTTTACTACTTATTGGCGTGGTGATGAATTGCGCTATGGTTGGAAAAGTTATCATTGCAAAACCACCTACCCAGAATTAGATAAAATTCTCAAAGATAACCCACATTACAAAGCGATGGCTGCACAATCAGCACAACAAACACTTAAGACTGTGGGAGAGTCAATAACCAGCTACAACGGATTGGTTAAAAAATATTATCAAGGTGATGTTGATAGACCTTCATTACCAAGATATAGAAAACGTGGCGGTCTTGCTGCTGTCACATTTCCACGACAAGCTTTAACCTACAAAAACGGTTGTTTTTACCCATCAATAAGCAAAGAAACTAAACCACAGTTACTAACTGAAATTACTTTACACTTGCCTGATTTTATTGATTCAGACTGGGTTAAAGAAGTTACTGTTAGACCTTATTTGGGGGAATTGTGGATAGATTGGGTAATTGATGATGGTAAAGAGCCAATTGATATTAATCCTAACCTTGATTACTCGCAGGCTTGGAGCTTTGACCACGGTGGGACTAATTGGCTAACGGGTGTTTCAACTCGTGGTAAAAGCCTGATTATTGATGGCAGGAAACTAAAATCAATGAATCAAGGCTACTGCCGTCTGGTTGCTAAATATAAACAAGGCAAATCCGACTTTTATTGGGATTCCAACCTTGATCGAGTACAACGTAAACGCAACAATCAGATGCGTGATGCTGTTAACAAAGCAGCAAGATTTATTATTAATCAATGTCTTAATGACAAAGTTGGTAATCTGATTATTGGATGGAACGATGGTCAAAAGAATGGCTCCAATATGGGCAAGCGTGGCAATCAAAACTTTGTGGTCATTCCCACAGGGCGATTGATTGAACGCTTGAAACAACTTTGCCCAGAATACGGAATACAGTTAACGATTACTGAGGAAGCGTACACATCAAAAGCGTCTTACCTAGATGGCGACAGCCTCCACAAACATGGTGAAAAACCCAACGGATGGAAACCGTCAGGACAACGGGTAAAACGTGGATTGTACAAAAGTCGTGATGGTCACTTAATTAACGCTGACTGTAATGGAAGTGCCAACATCATGAGAAAAGTAGCCACACAGCTAGGATTAAACTTAGCCGAGGTGGGTAGAGGGGTATTGACAGTCCCACAACGAATTGATTTGTTTACGCGATTAAATAAATCATATCGTAAACGTTGCGAAGTGCGGCTTGTAGCCGCCGTAGCAACATCCGTTTAGAATCCCCCGTGTTTCCAACCGGGGGAGATGTCAACTAGCTTCAGGCGTTGTTTACCTTGAACAGCAAGAAGGCTCACACTGTACCTGTACTCAGGTCAGTGTCGAGATGAATTGCGCGTGAGGTGAGGAGTGTAGTCTGACCATATTTGAGCGTAGCGAAAACCGGGAAGACTACGACGACGAAACGAGCAAAATATTCTGTTTTTGGTGAAACAATCATCAAAATATCTGTTACTATGAATATGTAAACACGGTAAGGTCGATTCTCCACTTTGCGAACGTGACGGAGACCGCCAAGACCGCAAGTGGCTCACCATGTATAGAGCAATTAAAGTTAGAATTTATCCCACTGATGAGCAAGAATCTTATCTTGCTCAATGTTTTGGCAATACTCGTTGGTTGTGGAATTATATGCTTAATGCCACTACAACCGCTTATAAAGAAACGGGGAAGGGTCTTTCTAAAGCAGCAATGGATAAATTGCTACCTGGATTGAAAAAAGAATACGAATGGCTAGGACTTGCGTATAGTCAAGTATTGCAACGAGTAACATTTAATCTTTCTAGCGCGTTTGTCAACTTTTTTGAAGGGCGTGCTAAATTTCCTAACTTGAAATCTAAACATGGTAAACAATCAATTCAATATCCCCAAAATGTGAAACTGATGCCAGAGGATTCTGTAATCAAGTTTCCTGGTAATTTGGGGTTAATGAAAACTGTGTTTCACAAACAACTACCTGACGCGAAGGTACAAACTGTAACAATATCGAGAAATGCAGATGGTAAATATTATGCATCTATTCTTTTTAACCAAAATGACAATCCGGTAGTTGCAATCAGAGAAGCTATCGGCGTTGACTTAGGATTGAAACACTTTGCTATCACATCGGAAGGCTCAAAATATGACCTACCTAAGAAGCAGTTAACCAAGTTAGAGAAGAATCAAAAGCGCCAGCAGAAAAAATTAGCTAAAAAGACAGATAAAACATCTAAGAAACGTCGTCAAGCAAAGCGTTTAGTTGCAAAAATTTCTAGCAAAATAGCTAGAGTCCGTGAAGACTTTCTACACAAGCTATCTCGCAAAATAGCCTACGAAAACCAAGTTATTTGTGTAGAAGATTTGGCAGTTAAGAACATGGTTAAAAATCCGAAGTTGGCAAAATCAATATTAGACCAAGGTTGGGGAATGTTTCTAACCATGCTTAAGTACAAAGCTGAAAAATTTGGTCATGACTACCAAGAAATAGGACGTTTCTTTCCATCTTCTCAACTTTGTAGCGAGACTCTACTACCAATCCCAATATTGCAGCATGGGTATGATTCATTAGGTGTCAGGTTTGTAGATTGTCCGCACTGTCAAAAACAGCATGATAGAGATATCAACGCTGCAATAAATATTAGAAACGAAGGATTGCGGCTTTGGGCGTTAGGAACTAGCGCTTCTGCCCTTGGAGGGGATGTAAGACCAAGGTCTTCAGGACGTAAGAAATCCATGAAGTCTGAGGCAATCCCCAATGAATTGGGAAGCCTACACTGTACCGTCAGGTCAGTGTAGGTAGTTCACATTGCCCCACCCGACCGTCACCTGTTAGTCAACAGTAATGGTACACTTAGCTTAACTCAGTCGGAATTGGTACATTTTCTGCGTCCCTCCGCTGACTTATTATTTGAATCTGTTGCAGCCGGGGTTTTGATTTTACTGGCTATAAACGCTCGACCTTGACCCGTCGGGTAAGCAAACGCATACAAAATTTAGACGTTAAATCATTCGGAGATTACTTAGATTATTTAGAAGTCCACCCAGAGGAGTTTAATTTTCTATTTAATACCATCCTGATTAATGTGACTGGGTTTTTTCGGGATGCGGCAGCGTGGGAATACTTGAAAGAGCAAGTGTTACCGCATCTAATTGCCCAAAAAAAATCTACTGCCCAAATCAGAATTTGGAGTGCCGGTTGTGCCTCTGGAGAGGAAGCTTATACTTTAGCAATACTGATGGCTGAAAGTTTGGGAGCTGACCAATTTCGTCAACGAGTAAAAATTTACGCTACGGATGTTGATGAAGAGGCTCTTAACCAGTCTCGTCAAGCTGCGTATTCAGCAAAAGATATCCAAGAAATACCCTTAGAATTGCGACAGAAATATTTTGAGCCTGCAGGTAATCGTTATATTTTTCGCCAAGATTTGCGTCGGTCGGTAATTTTTGGTCGCCATGACTTGCTGCAAGATGCGCCAATTTCTCGCTTAGATTTGTTGGTCTGTCGCAACACTTTGATGTATTTTAATTCTGAAACTCAAAGGCGGGTTTTGGCTCGATTCCATTTTGCGCTCAATGATACTGGCTATTTGTTTTTAGGAAAAGCAGAAATGCTGTTAACCCACTCGAATTTATTTAGCCCCATAGATTTAAAACATCGCATCTTCAGTAAAGTTTCAGCAGCGAATTTGCGCGATCGCTTGATTGTTTTAGCCCAAGCGGGGGATGATGAAGCTAGCCATCGTTTATACAAACATATCCGCTTGCGAGAATTGGCTTTTGATTTGGCACCGATCGCTCAAATAGTAGTTGACATAAATGGTACTTTAGTGCTATTTAACGACAAAGCACGAACTTTGTTTGGTCTTTCCACTAAAGATTTATCTCGTCCCTTCCAGGATTTGGAGCTTTCCTATCGACCGATATAGTTGCGATCGCTAATTGAAAGAGCTTATGCTGAGTGCCGTCCCATCAGTCTGAATAATGTAGAGCGCTATTTTTCCAACGCCGAGATGCAATATCTGGATGTGCGAATAGTACCTTTGCTCGACAATAGCAATAACTGTGTGGGAGTCAGTATCACTTTTAATGAAGTTACCCGTTACATTCAACTTCAAGAGGACTTGCAACGCTCGCGGCAAGAATTAGAGACAACCAACGAAGAACTACAATCTACCAATGAAGAATTAGAGACAACCAACGAAGAACTACAATCTACAAATGAAGAATTAGAGACGACCAACGAAGAACCACAATCTACCAATGAAGAATTGGAGACAATGAATGAAGAACTTCAGTCTACCAATGAAGAATTGCAAACAATTAATCACGAATTGGGACAGCGGACTACAGAACTTAACCGCACAAATATTTTCCTAATCTCTATCCTCAAAAGCCTGCAAGCTGGAGTGGCGGTGGTAGACAATAGCTTTAATATATTAATTCGGAATTACATGTCAGAGGATTTATGGGGCTTGCGGACTGATGAAGTGTTAGGAAAATCCCTTTTTAGCCTAGACATTGGTTTACCCGTCGAACAATTGCGATCGCCCATCCTCGATTGTCTATCTGGAAGGAGTCAGTTCCAAGAAATGATTATAGAAGCTACCAATCGTCGGGGGAGACAAATCAAATGTTATTTGGCTTGCACTCCGCTGTTCGGTACTCAGATAGAGGGAGCAGTATTAATGATAGCAGATATTGAAACAGTCAATAGTATGGTTTCTGTCAAAGAGATAGAAAAACGGCGACAATTACAGCAATAAAGGGTAGTGAGTTGGGGGTTGGGGGTTACAACCACCAACCACCAACCCCCAATCACCAACCACCAACCAACAACCAACTATTTATAAAAAATAATTAGGAGTAAATTTTAATGTCACAAGAGAATATAGAACAAGCGATCGCATCTGCTCATCGACGGTTGGAAAGGTTGTTAGAACGTGCTAAGGAGCCAAAAGCGCAGTCTGTATCAGATTCTTCAACGCAATTGTTGAAAGAAGCGATCGCTGAAATCTCTATTTCTCTGGAAGAATTACAGGTGTTAGCGGGGGAGTTACAACAACAAAATGATGAATTAATTCTTACCCGCCATCTTGTAGAAGCCGAACGCCAGCGCTATCAAAGTTTATTCAACTTCGCACCTGATGCATATTTTGTTACCGATTATTGTGGTATTATCCAGGAGGCTAACCATGCAGCGGCGCAGTTATTAAATGTGCGTCAGTCCTACTTAATCGGCAAACCCCTTTCTGTGTTTGTGCATCAAAATGAAAGGCAAAAATTTCGCCAGATTATGCACCAGTTGCGGGAGGTGGGACAAATCCGGGGAACAGAATTGCGGATGTTCCATGTTGAAGGTAGTATAGATTTCCCTGCCGAAGTAAATGCCCTCGCCGTGCGGGATAAAAAGGGAAATTTAGAGAATTTGCGTTGGTTGTTTAGAAATATAAGTGATGTCTACGACGAGCTTCGCTTACGCAAACAAGCAGAACAAAAAATTCGCGAACAAGCTGCTTTATTAGATATTACAACCGACGCGATTCTCGTGCGCGATTTGGACAACCAAATTTTATTTTGGAATAAAGGCGCAGAAAAACTGTATGGTTGGCGGAAACACGAGACCCAAGGCAAAAACGCCAAGCAACTTTTCGATCGCACAAATAGAACTTCAATCGAACAGCAAGCGGCTATGAAAGCCGCGATTGAAAATGGCTTTTGGCAAGGCGAGTTACGTCAATTTACTAAAGATGGCAAGGAAATCATCGCAGCTTGTCGCTGGAATTTGATGCGCGATGATAAAGGTTTACCTAAATCTATTCTCACCGTTGACACCGATATCACCGAGAAAAAACAACTCGAAACCCAATTTCTCCGCGCCCAACGCCTGGATAGTTTGGGCACTTTGGCTAGCGGTATTTCTCACGACTTAAACAACATCCTGAAGCCAATCATGACAGTAGCTCAAATGCTGTGTTTAAAGCTAACCAATCTTGATGAGCGTTCCGAGCAAATGCTCAAAATACTGGAAAACAACGCTAAAAGAGGGGCAGATTTAGTCAGGCAAATTTTGTCCTTTGCTCGTGGTTCCGAAGGCAAGCGGACAATGGTGGATATGTCGCAAATGATACAATAGATTCAGCAAGTCGTGACAGCGACATTTCCCAAATTTATCGAAATCAAAACCGAGATATCAGAAGACTTGCAGACTGTGGTTGGAGATAGCAGCCAACTGCATCAGGTATTGATGAATTTGATACTCAATGCTCGCGATGCGATGCCTAATGGCGGCAAGCTGAGTATTTCTGCTCGTAACATGATTATTGATGATAATTGTGCCAGGATGCACATCGATGCAATAGTTGCTTCTTATATAGCAATTACTGTTAGCGATACAGGAATGGGTATTTCCCCGGAAATCATTGATAGAATTTTTGACCCTTTTTTTACAACTAAAGATGTAGGCAAAGGTACGGGGTTGGGTTTGTCTACAACAATGAGGATTATCAAAAACCACGGCGGTTTTGTGGATGTAATTAGCGAAGTCGGAAACGGCAGTCAATTTACAGTTTACCTACCAACCAGCCAGGGAAATGTCATCGAACTGATAGATGAGATGGATTTGCTTATAGGGGAGGGAGAATTAATTTTGATTGTCGATGATGAAGCGGCAATTACGGAGATTACCAAAACAACGTTAGAAATTCACAACTACAGGGTACGGACAGCACAAGATGGCATGGAGGCGTTAGCTCTTTACATACAGCACAAAAATGATATTAGAGTAGTACTGATGGATATGATGATGCCCTCAATGGCTGGTGCAACAGCCATCCGCACCTTGCAAAAAATCAACCCCCAAATACAAATTATTGCCATGAGTGGACTGGCATTTACCGAAGCGATCGCTACTGCTGTAGCTGCCGACATTCAAAGATTTTTACCGAAACCTTTTACTGCCAAAGAGCTATTAAATACTTTACAATCAGTGCTGAGTGCTGAGGTGTGGAATTAGGAGGCGCAAAGTTTTAAGTTTTAAAGGTTATTAGTTCATAGATTTGATTTTAGCTTTGTGTTATAGCAGTTGCCAGATAGATTAGGACATAAACTAATCATAAAACACGGACACCAAGAGCTTTCAAGCCTGTTAAGAGTTCCCTATTCCCTGTTCCCTGCTATAATTACTACTATTCTCTTTTGGATTACAAGTAATTCCTCGGAGAAGCTCCATGACTCGATGTTCAAATTCTTGGGCTGTTACCTGTCCTTTGTTCAAAAATTCGGTATGTCCTAATTTGAGCCTTTCTCTTTCAGACTCATCGAGTTCCTTTGCTGAATAAACCATCAAAGGAATGTTGTAAAGCCGATGATGATGCTGCAACCATTCGACTACAGCAAACCCATCAACTTCTGGTAAAACTAAATCGAGAATTAGTAAGTCGGGATTGAATTCCTGACTGATGTGAATTGCTTCGCGTCCGGTTTTGGCAAGACGAATTTCAATGTCATGCAGCTTAAATAAGGTCATTAAAACTTCCGCCAAAGCGGTGTCATCTTCAACTAGCAGCACGCGGACTGATTGTGAGGATTTGTTAAGGGCTTGTTTTAAACATTGAAATAGCAAGCTTTCTTCTAATGGCTTGCTTACCCAATCAACAAAGTTTGGAACTGGTTGGCTGTTAACGGCGGGTGTGCAAACACTACAGATAATAATGGGAATATTCTGAGTATCTGCGCGTTCTTTTAAAACCGCCATTACTTCCCAGCCATTCATACCGGGCATCAGCAAATCTAGTAAAATTATATCTGGATGTTGTGCCGATGCAACAGCGATCGCTTTTTCTCCACAATCAACTGTGATTACGCGATAGTCTTTTTTTTCGAGTAAAGTTTGCAATTCGTCACAAATCTCTGGGTCATCATCACATACTAACACTAGAGGGGAGTTATGAGTTATGAGTTTTGAGTTAGCAGTTGAAGAGGTTTCTAAGTCATAACTCTGGGGAGTTTGTAACACAGGTAAAGTGAAGTAAAAAGTACTACCTCCGCCTAAGATACTTTCCACCCAAATATGTCCGTCGTGCTGGTGAACAATACTCTTGCAAATTGCCAAGCCCAAACCAGTACCATCATAGTTGCGCGAATCAGAGGAATCAACCTGTTGAAAGCGCTCAAAGATACTCTCAAGCTTATCAGCCGGAATACCCCGTCCTTGGTCTTGCACCTTGATCAGGATATGGGGAGAGGGGGGGATGGGGGGATGGGGGGCTAGGTCCCCCCACTCACTCCCCAGCCGCCCTAGCGACCGCGACTTGGGCGGACTGGCGTTGGGGTTGGGGGGAAATGCGGAGAATTCTCCTTGTCTGGACACCCGTCGTCCCACACCCGTCGCCCCCCTCTTCCCCTCTTCTAACTCGGCGTTCAGCCAAACTGTTGCGCCTTGAGAGGAAAATTTAATGGCGTTACTTAACAGGTTGGTCAGGGTTTGGACTATGCGATCTGGATCTGCCCAGAGTTTGGTTGATACGCTGGAAATAGATAAACTAACTCCCTGTTTTTCTGCTAGGGGCTGCATTATATTTACAGCTTCTGCGATTAAGTCAGTAACATTACAGGTTTGTTTTTCCATTTTGACTTTGCCTGACTCGATGCGCTCGATGTCGAGGATGTCGTTAATTAATCTCACTAAGCGTTCCGTACTATCTACGGCAATTTGCAATAGGCGTTTCCCTTGTTCGGAATTTGACTTAATCAAACCGCTGGAAAGCATTCGTAAAGAGCCATGAATTGAAGTTAGAGGCGTGCGAAGTTCGTGGCTGACGACGGAGACAAATTCATCTTTCATCCGTTCTACTTGTTTGCGTAAGCGAAGCTCGTCGTAGACATCGCTAATATCCTGTAAGTAAACGGTATATAATTTTTCATCTCCTAAATCCAATTTTGAAATAGAAGCCTCTGCCGGAAATTCTGTTCCGTCTTTGCGACAACCATAAATTTCGCGACGTTCTCCCATTCTCCGGGCAACTTTTGGAGAACTTCCAAATTCCCCTACATGTTTGCGGTGTGCTTCCATATACCGTAACGGTATGAGCAAGTCTAAGGGTTTTCCTAACACTTCTGCTGCTAAGTAGCCAAAAATTTTCTCTGCACCTTGGTTAAATAAAGTGATGCGTTGGTTGCTATCAATAGAGATAATTGCATCATCAGCGATCGCGACAATTCCGGCAAACCGAGCTTGGGAATTCCGCAATGCTTCTTGTGCCCGCTGGCGTTCGTTCAACTCCATTTGGAGTTGCTCGTTAATTTTAACTAACTCTGCGGTGCGTTCTACTACTCTCAATTCCAACTCGTCTTTAGCTTTGCGTAACGCCTGTTCGGTGTGCTGCCTTTCTAAAGCTGCCGAAAGGACGTTTGCAATCGCTTGTATAAAATGTACATCATCTTGTGTAAAAGTCTGTTTTTTGGCAGTAAATGCCCCCAAAACTCCATAAGAACCATTGGGTTTGGGAATTGGTACGCTTAAGCCACTGATAATCCCGTGTTCTCGCAGTAAAAAAGAGCCGCTAAACCGAGTTTCAGTTCGCAGGTCTTCTATAATTACAGGCTGTTTGACCAGCAAAGTGTAACCAGCAGAGGAAGCGTCTAAACTGATAATTGCCCGATTTACCAGTCCGGGACGCCAGCCCACACCAGCCCGGAGTAACAAGGCGTCTTTTTCTGGCAACAGTTCCAAGACTTTGCAATATTCGACTTCTAAATTTTGCGCCACCAGTGCCACCGCTTCATTCATTAAACTAGAAAGGTCTTTGCCTAACAGTGCCGACTGACCCAACTGGGCTACTGTTGCTTGTTGGCGAATGCGGGCGTGGAGTCGGTGTGCAGGTATGCCCTCGTTGCTGGGAGTTTGAGCCATACGCTGGCGCAATTTAATTCGTTCCCAACGATTAACAATGCGAGTCACCAATTCGGGTCCGACGATGGGTTTGCTAACAAAATCATCGGCACCGACAGCAAACACTTGATTTACAATATCGGCATCGCTGTGAACCGTCAAAAATAAAATTGGTAATTCGTCCCAACGCGGGTCATTGCGTACCACCTGGCAAAGTTCAATACCGCTGACCCCAGGCATTTCTATATCCAGAATCAGCAAATCTGGCGTTACAGTTTCCAGAGTTTCCCAAAAGCGTCGCGGGTCATCAAGGCTGGTGACTTTGATTCCCCAAGGAAAGAGCAAAGTTTGCAACACCGCACCTATCTTGGAGTCATCGTCCACAACTAATATATGCGCTTCTGGATGGGGAGTATTTTGCAATACTTGCGTCACCGCCTCAAGTACTTGGCTTGCGCTCATCGGCTTCTGTAAAAAAGTGTGTCCGCCGTGACGAGCCACTTGCAAACGGTTGGTAAAATCGCTTTGCTCGGTAAAAACTATCACTGGTACGGGAGGCTTGCGACTTTTCAACTCCTCCAGCAGACCAAAACTATCTTGATGGCGTGGGGAAACACTGGGGTCAAGTAACACCACACTGGGATGTTCTCGATAAAGTTTATTTTTGGCAGCTTCGATGCTAGTAGCAGTTGCAACCTTTAGCTTGCAGTTAGCGGCTTCTTGGGCGATTTGTTCGGCGATAGTGGGTTGATGGGTTGTATCTTGCTCGCAGGCAATGCGATCGACTATCAATAACAAAGGATACTCATCTTCCTTAGCTTGTGGAGATGCCACTTGCTGTTGATTGCGCTCAATTATGTCACGCAATTGCTCAACCCAACTAGTAAACTGGCTAATTTCAGCTTTCGTGATTTTGTTAGTTTGCAGCAAATGCTCAATTTTGCGTGCCACTTGCGAACCTTCAGGAAAACCAAACGTGCCTAACGAACCTGCTAGTGAATGAGCTTCATTTTGTGCTTGTTTGCGGAGTTCTTGATTTAAAGCCTTTCGGCTTGCAGCTTCAGATGCTTGTGCCAAAAGAGTTATTTGTTCATCAACCCGCCCCTTAAATCTATTCCAAACTCCAGCAACAGCCAGCAAAGTTTGCTGGTGCGATGGCACACCAAATTCTTTTCCCCTGTCCCCATACCCGTCGCCCTTGTCCCCCTTGTCTCCCTTATGCGGCTTCAACCGATAGCCAATACCATAAACAGTTTCAATTAAATCATTAGGCGCTCCTGCCGTTCTCAGTTTCATTCTTAACCCTTTAATATGGGTGCGAACAGCTTCTTCTCCAGGAGTTTCGTCATAAGACCAAAGGTGTTCCAAAATCATGCCGCAGCTAAATACTCGGCGACTGTTTCGCAAAAAAAGCTCCAGCAGTCCATATTCTTTGGGAGTTAATGACAATGATTTTTGAGCATAAGTGACTTCACAACTTGTAGGATCGACCCGTAATTCACCCCACTCCAACACCGGTTGTGATGCCAAACTGCCACGACGCAATAAAGCTCGAATTCGAGCAACTAATTCCTCTTCATCAAAGGGTTTAACAAGGTAATCATCTGCACCTGCATCTAAACCGATCGCTTTTTCGTGAGAACTACCGCAACCAGTTAATAGCATAATTGGCATTTGCAAACCACCAGACCGGATGCGGCAGCAAAGACTAATGCCATCCAGCTTTGGCAGCATTACATCTAACAGTATCAAGTCATAATCAAAATTTTCAATCAAATCCCAACCTGCCTCACCATCGGCGGCAATTTCTACTGCATAATTTTGCTTGGTAAAAACAGCTGCAAGAGCTTCAGCGACTAATTCGTCATCTTCTACAAGTAATATTTTCATTGTAAAAGCTTAATTTTTGGTGATTCTAACTATAGTGGATCGACCGCGATAATTATATATTTAAGAGTTGTATAACTATTTTCAATGTTGTTAATGTACATTCTAAAATAGATACTTTATAATAATTCATCCTCCTACACAAATCGAAAAACTAAGATTGATAAATCTTTAAGTTTTGATTATTTATCTCCATTGACTTAGATGTTGCACCAATGCCGTAAGCCTCCAGGCATAGGCGCACAACGAAAGTTGTGCCAATAATCTATCTTCCCCCATGCCCCAAAATTGAATTAATGCACAAAATATTTACTTAGTCTAAATAAATTTCGTGCATTATAACTATTTATTATTTGCTTTTTTATTTGACAGTATTAATTTTGCTCAAGAACAACCTGGGTGAAATTTTCAACTTGTGTTAAGCCATTAATGATTGTTCCTTTCTGGAGGTAAACTTCGGCATTTGGCGTTTCTCTTTGTTGCAGCGTTCTAGCTGATTCTTCGAGTACAAATTCTGCCGAATCATTACATTGCTTCCAATTTTGGATTATTGGCATGATTTGCCAGCAGTTACGGCAAAACCAGTAAACTTGAGTACCGCGCGTATGTCGTAAAAGTTGACTGGAACAGCAAGGGCAATAATTCATGATTTGTTGAATTTTTAATTATCAATGTGAGTGTTGCAATTCAAGACTGCCAATTGGCAAAGCGATCGCAACTCAAAACCGCAAACAGCCTGTTTCTGTTTAAAGAATAGTGGTGAAATATGAGGAACTTGTGAGTAAAACTGAAAATTTTCAACTTCTTGTCATGTTTCTACATATTTTGGCTTTGACTTAGGGGCAAGGGGGAAGAGGATGTGTTTGTTGCATTTGTTACTTGCGTCCCAACGGGGGTAGTAGTGAGAGACTGACTGGAATGGAGTTTTGCTTCCTCACAAGATCCTCAAATTATCGTCTTATAAACAAAGGTGTGGGACTAAAGGAGCGATCGCTTGACTGCACTCCGCGATCAGATGGGCTTAACCAACGTAATTTTGATGATTCCATTTTGCCGTACACCCCAAGAAGGTCGAAGAGTGTTGGCGGAAATGGCAAAAAATAATTTGGTGCGAGGAGAAAACGACTTGCAAGTCTACGTGATGTGCGAGTTACCCAGTAACGTACAACTGGCGGATGAGTTTAGTGAAGTATTTGATGGATTCTCGATCGGGTCCAATGACTTGACCCAGTTAACTTTAGGATTAGATCGGGATTCGGAGTTAGTAGCGCATCTATTTGATGAACGCAACGAAGCCGTAACCAGGATGATAGCAAAAGCGATCGCCGAAGTGAAACAGTACGGACGCAAAATTGGTATTTGCGGACAAGCACCCAGCGATTATCCAGAATTTGCTCGCTTTTTAGTCAAACAGGGAATTGACTCGATTAGTCTCAACCCTGACTCAGTGTTAAAAACACTTTTGGAAATCGCCAACGCCGAACAACAGAGTTAGGAGTTAGGAGGCGCCCAGTGAGGAGGCGCCCAGTGAGGAGTTATGAGTGTTGAGTTATGAGTTATGAGTTATTAATTCAACACTCACAATTCACACCTAATGACTAATAACTAATGACTCATAACTAATGACTAAGGAGTAATAACTATGTTTAACAAAATTTTAGTTGCCATCGACCAGTCACAAATTAGTCAACAAGTTTTGGACGAAGCCCTATCTTTAGCAACAGCAACAGGTGCAAATTTGATGTTGCTACACGTTATATCGCCTCTTGATGAACAATATGTAAATCCCATGTTTTTGCACCCAAATACCATGTATTCAAGCATTCCACCCGAAGCTGTCAAAACCTACATGAAGCGATGGGAAGAACTAAAACAAGAAAGACTCGATTGGTTGCGATCGCTTTTTCAAAAAGCAACCGATGCAGGAGTCAAAGCAGAGTTATCCCAAATACTAGGCAATCCAAGTCGGATGATTTGTGAAGTAGCTCGTAATTGGCAAGCTGACCTAATTGTAGTCGGACATCGGGGTCTTAGCGGACTCAGTGAGTTTGTCTTGGGAAGTGTTAGCAATTACCTACTGCATCACGCTCCTTGCTCAATTTTAACAGTGCAACCTAAAGCAACTCATACCACTACAGAAAACCCTCAAACAGCCCTAGTTGCGACATTTTAACTCAGCAAAAAATAATCACATAGGCTAATATAGCAGTCCTTTGCATCATTCATGAAAATGAGCGAAACCCGGTTTCTGGACAGGAGTGAACTTTCACGCTCTGATACGCGGATTTGTATACTAGTGGTCTGGCAAGACAACGAAAGCGGGGCGGGAAGGACTCGTGAAAAAAAAGTTTAATATTTCCCCTTTTCCCCTTTCCCCTTTCCCTTTCACTAGCCCTCACCCGGCAATTTTGGGTTGTCAGAGTATTAGTAGGGTGCGTGATAGCGCATTTGATTTGTGACTTTTTACCAATTATCTCTATACGCCGTAACACACCGACAATTTCTAGTGCGCTTTACCAATTTCCGATTTGACAACCACACATGCCAATCTGTAGGGGCACAATATCAACCACTTGTTTCATTCTAGCTTTTATTGCCGTTGGCGTAGATATGGATGGTATCCTTATATCTTGCACCTTTACGCATAAACCACTTTTCATCGGATACAAAGTGATGATTTTGACCACACAATAACAACATCAGTCCTCTGTCAGAGGACTTATGCTATTAGACTGGGACTAGAAGTCCCAGACGGATGTGAACGCAGTCGCAAAACCGACAATTATTTAGTAATATTATTTATTTTATATTGCATGGTGCATTCCGGTCAGTATCCAAAAACCAATTATGGTTCTTTAATGGATGGCAATAATTTAATGACGGGTGCTGTTATCTTTAATTTAAATCACAAAATTGAAAATTTTGCATTTAATTATGATTGCAAAAAGCATTTTGATTGTAGATGATGAATACGACATCCGGGCAGTGGCGGAACTCGCCCTCAAAACAGTCGGCAACTGGCAAGTCTTCACAGCTGCTTCAGGTAATGAAGGATTAACTAAAGCGATCGCCCTAAAGCCAGATGCAATACTACTAGATGTAATGATGCCAGATATGGATGGCGTCGCCACTTTTGCTGCGTTGCAAGCTAACGGTGCAACCCAATCCATCCCCGTAATTTTACTGACAGCAAAGGTACAAGCAGCCGACCAACGCCAATTCGCCGAACTGGGGGTGCGAGGAATTATTACCAAGCCATTCAAGGCAATGAAACTACCCAGTCAAATCGCAGCAGTTTTAGGCTGGAATTAGTTAAATGCTTTAACGCACTATAATTAACAACTTTGGTGCATTTTGACAATCCAGAAAAATGTCACAAAATATGACAATAAGAGACCATTTATAAAGTAAATCTTAAGGCTTCTGCGTATGAGAGAAACCGGGTTTCTGTCGATGGGGTGTCGAATACTCTCGTACTTAGTCTCCCAGAAAGCCGGTTTCTTAGGTCTTAACGTTCACTTTATAAATAACCTCTAAGATATTACAAAAATCACATTCACCCTTGGCGTTGCCGAAGGGTAGCTGGGCTATCATCTGTCAACTATAGCAAGCAAGATTATCAGGCAGAGCGATGAGTAATGGCTTAGTTACAATAAAGTGAGATGCGATCGCTATTAGTACAAATGCTTTTAATGGCATCTGTACAAAAGTCAAAAACCCCTAGGTTTAGTACTTTAAATTCTGCATAGCCTAGTTAAGTTTATTCGCACTTAATTGTCCAAGACTATTTTTTGGTATATTGACAATCCAGCACAAATGATATACAGCTAATTTGCCCAAAAAACTTTCCAGGTTTAAAATCCAGGGGTATCAATGACTATTAATAGTTTTACCAAAGAAACAAATCAATATAAAGTAGTCAGGGAGCAACCGCATGGACAAGGGCAAGGTTTTATGGACAATGGTGTGAAAGGTGAAGACACCAAAATGCCAAATACTTCAACTGACGGTTCTTGCAATCACTTAAATCGCGGTCGAGTTGCAATTTTTATTGATGGCTCAAATTTATTTTATACAGCTTTGCAACTCGGCATTGAAATTGACTACGCCAAAGTGCTTACCCATTTAACTGATGGTGCAAGGCTGTTGCGTGCTTTTTTCTATACTGGGGTCGATCGCGCTAATGACAAACAGCAGGGTTTTCTACTCTGGATGTGCCGCAATGGCTATCGTGTAGTGACTAAAGAGTTGATTCAATATCCAGATGGTTCCAAAAAAGCCAATCTCGATGTGGAAATTGCGGTAGATATGATGAATTTAGTTCCCTATTACGATACTGCGGTCTTAGTTAGCCCAGATGGCGATCTCGCTTATGCCGTGAATGCTGTGGCTTACCAAGGTATTAGGGTGGAAATTGTGAGTCTGCGCTCAATCAGTAATGACAGCTTGATTAATGTTGCTGATTGCTTTATTGACATCGATTCGATTAAACAACACATTCAAAAGGATTCCAACACAAGCGGTATTTAGCTGACGGTGTTAGGCGATCGCATTCATCCCAATTCACTCATTACCTTGACAAAATCCATCTTCGTCTGTATTGATATACCACAATACCTGTAGCCAATTTCTGGAGTCAAATGACAAGGGCGCTGGAAATCACTTGGTATTGTAAGTATATTTTGTTTGCTTGTTTCTAATCAAGATGGATATTTTAATTGTTGAGGATGAAGCTGAAATTGCTCAGTTAATCCAACTGACTTTAGAAAAAGAAGGATTTTCGTGTCGCATTAGCCGCGATGGAATCAATGCCTTGCGGATGTTTCAAGAAAAAGCACCAGACTTAATTATCCTTGACTTAATGATTCCCAGTGTGGATGGGTTAGAAGTTTGTGCCAGAATTCGCCAGAAACCAGGTACAAAAGACCCTTATATTTTGATGCTTACCGCTAAAGGCGAGGAAATCGATCGCGTGATTGGTTTGTCTACTGGTGCTGATGATTATATGGTTAAACCTTTCAGCCCTAGAGAGTTGGTTGCCAGAGTGCGGGCACTATTGCGGCGCAGTCTGCGTCAAGGGGGACAAAGCCAGATTTATCGCAGCCAACACTTTATAGTGGATTTAGAGCAACGCACTGCCAACCGTCAGATGAATTCTCAGCCACCAGAAATTCTCGATTTAACTACTTTAGAATTTAACTTGTTAAGTACCTTTGTTAGCAATCCCGGTCGAGTTTGGAACCGCACTCAACTGATTGACAAACTATGGGGCGATAACTTTTTTGGTGATGAGCGAGTTGTGGATACCCATGTAGCGCGGTTGCGGAAAAAAATTGAACCGGACTGTGCAAATCCTACTTTTATTAAAACCGTTGTTGGGGTCGGCTATAAGTTTGAAGACCCGGCAATTTTATGAAGAAAGCACAAGCAAGCGCGAAGCTGAGGGCAAGACGCCCAAACCCCCTACCTCTACCCCCTCTCTGCAGGGCAGCCTCGTGCCACGCCACATGCTTCAACCGGGGGAACCAAGGGCGCTTCAGTGGCTCCTCTGCCCCCTGCCCTCTGCCCTCTGCCTCGTGCCCTCTGCCAATATTTAGTAAGCATTATGAGAATTGGCTTGCGATCGCGTCTATTTTTCTCCCACTTTGTGGTGATGATAGTCGGGGTAATTAGTCTGGTAATTATCAGTAAAATTTCTTCTCCCCGCTTGTTTATCCTCCACTTGGAACGCTTGGAAAATCGGGGATTTGACTTAATTGATGCCCGTACTGAATTGGTTCAAGGATTTGAAATCGCTTGGCGGCGAAGCACTATTTGGTCAGTTTTGGTCGGCGCGACAGCAGCAGGAGGATTGAGTTATTGGGTGTCGAAACGGATTATGCAGGGGTTAACCGAAATGGAACAAGTCACCCAAAAGTTTGCTGTCGGTCAGATGGATGCACGATTACCTAAAAGTGACATTCCAGAACTTAACCGATTGGGTGCAAGTTTCAACCGCATGGCAGTTACTCTAGAAGGAGTCGAAGTGCGGCGGCGAGAATTAATTGGAGACATGACTCACGAACTGCGAACACCCCTAACTGTAGTACGCGGTTATTTAGAAGAACTTGCTGACGGCGAAATTGAAGCGTCTCCAGAGATTTATCGACGACTCGTAAAAGAAACCAAACGTTTAGAAAGGTTAGTCAACGATTTACAAGAACTCTCGAAGGCTGAGGCGGGTTATCTGCCAATTAATATACAACCGGTAAATCTGCGTCCTTTGTTAGAGTCATTAGTGGAGAAATTTGCCGATCAGCTATTGGAAGATGGTCCGGTGCTGCGTTTGGAGTGTCCACCCCAGTTACCTGTTGTCTTGGCAGATATTGACCGCACAGAACAAATATTCGTCAACTTACTTGGTAATGCAGTACGTTATACTCCCACAGGTGCGATCGCGCTCAAAGTTTGGACTGAACCATCAAAACTCTGGATTGCGGTTATTGATACAGGTATCGGTATTGCTGCAGAAGATTTGCCCCATGTGTTTGAACGCTTTTGGCGAGCCGATCAATCACGCGATCGCCATTCTGGAGGAACGGGAATTGGTTTAGCCATCTCCCGCCGTTTGGTTGAACTCCAAGGCGGTCAAATTGAAGTCGAAAGCAAATTAGGATCTGGCAGTACATTTCGTTTTTTCTTGCCTTTGGCTTGACTGTCGCTTCACTCTCAGGGGAAGGGGAAGGGGGAAGGGGGAAGGGGAAAGGGGAAAGGTAAGAACAAGGATAGTTGATTGTTCATGGATTTTAGTTATTTACCATTAACAAACGCTCCAGATAATATGGGTAATCAAAAAAGATTGACACAAAGCAGTCACAGCAGTGTCATATCAAATTGCTAGCTTAAAAATGTTCTACATTTCAATACGAATGAGAGCTGCCTAAAAACGATCGCCATCAAACTATCCAAAATCACTTATGCAGAGTCGGCTGTATGGATAGCTTTTGTCCTTTTCGCTACGCCATAACTCATGGTAAGCTGCCCGATGAAAGCAAAATATCCTTTCTGCCTACAGGGTAATAGTTGCTAACCGAGAAGTCTTATCTAAATAATGTGCTTTTTCTGACGAACGCTGGCATCTCAAGAATATAAATACTAGGCACTAATAAACACACAAGAAAAAATACTCACACCTTATTCTCGATATGTTTACTATTTTCCTTGCAGGATTTTTCGTCAGTTTACTCACTCTATCTGGTTATGCCGCGATCGCTTACCTGTTCCCTGAAAGTAATTCCCAAGACTAAGCAAGTTATATTTTATACATCAATTTAATAACTTGATGCATAAAATATGCGATCGCTTTGTGCTTATGATAAGGCAGCGGCAGATGAAGGTAAACCCCATAAATTGCAGCAGCGGGGTTTCACTTCCCGGACACCTTTTTTCTTGCACTACGCGTCTCGAAAAAAAGCTTTGACAGAAGGCAAAAAATTATATTTTCTTCCTTCTTCCTTCTTCCTTCTGCCTCCTGCCCTCTGCCTTTCTTCAATAATTTGAGCTTTTGTGTCAAAAAATAATTCTACCATGCAATATTTATCGAGGTATTTTCTCAGGATACTTGTTAACAATATTTGACGGTCGTGTTTCAAATTTTATCTTGGATACAACCTGAGCGAGTTAGGAGTCTTGGCACGCCACGAACAGCTGAGGAGATTTTGGTATAATATGTAACTGTTGTTGCCATCCGGAATAAAATCAAAAAAAGTTGCCAAAATGGCACCTTTTTTTTGATTTTTTGTTGCTTTCATTAGTGGTAAAAAAGTAAAAAAGATGAAAGTAACAGATTCCGGTCGCAAAACAATGACGTTTGGAATTGCGGTTTGACAGCCAGAATACTTCAGATCGGCAGTAAATCTCTTTCAAACTCCAGCCTGGTTTAACCTATCTTTTACCAATTACGCTGTATTGCTGAGTAATAAAAAGCTGAGATTTATCTTGAAAATATCAGCTATATATTCGTTGCGTAAGTAAGCTGGAAACTTACGAAATGCGAAGATTGCAACTGCGTTCGGCGTTCGTTACAAACACTAAGTAGGAAGGCACAAAAAAACCGAAGTATGTAACAAAAAGTAAAGTTACCTGAAAACCCCTTCCCTTCTGCCTTCTGCCCCCTGCCCTCTGCCTTGTCTTAACGATAAATATTCATGCCCACCTACTTAACTAATGCTAAATGATTTATACGTTAACATTTACAGTGTAGTTTTAAGTGTCTTAATATTTATAATTAATCGCAAAAATATACAGATGTTGAGACATAGCTAAAATAGACTAGCGATATATAATTTTATTTTTAAAAGCTGAAAAATTTCAATTATACTAAAAGCTATGTCGGGGTGATTAACCGATAAAATCGCTGGTCTATCTAAGTCGAAATAAAATTCAGTGTAACTACTGAATTGACTGTATAACTAGTCGTATTAATATGAAAATGCATTTGATAAGTCAATGTCTATTTGTAATCAAATTAAAATGTAAAATAATCTGAATGTAATACGGTCGCGTTGTTGAACCAAAGGAATTTCCAGCGACAAAATAATGCGATCGCTTGCACAGTTATGTTTTCTCAATCTCAGATTAGCTTAAGGAGTACCGACAGTGAACCAGATTCAATTGGTTTTTGTTATTAGTCATGGGCTGATAACCTGCTATTTTTTTGTCAATTGGATAAGATTTTCCCTAAGTCATCCCAGTTCTTCTCCAGAAGATAAATTTCTATCTTTTGTGATGTTTGTCATCTCAACTATCTTATGGCCCCTTGTGATTCCCATGTCTTTGATCAAAATTTTGAAGACGCGGAGAATCGGGTTTAGCGCGGTTGTGCCTGTTCTTTTGGCGATATTTGCCTTTAGTATTTCGTTCTATTTGAATTAACTACACAACCAGGGATGTTTTATTATCAGGGTTTGCTTTACCTAGACCGTGCGGCTAAGTCAAGATTGACCAAAAGGAGGTGATAACAACTTTTTTCTTTGACCAGAGAGTATCAAGTATGAGTTGAAATTGCAACCAACCAAGCAACAAGTAGAAATTTTTCAAGACTGGCTAGAAATTAACCGTTACAGTACCATTATGCAATTCTACTAAATGGTGAACTATCGCCAACCCCAGCCCCAGTCCGCCAAATTTTCTGGTGGTAGTGCTATCTTCCTGTCGCAAGTGTTCAAATATGTAAGGTAAAAAATTGGGATTAATGCCCTTACCTGTATCAGCGATTTTAATTTGTGCGTATATTCCAACTTGTTTTAAGGATATTTCTACCCGTCCGCCATTTGGTGTAAATTTGACAGTATTAGAAATTAAATTTCCAACTACTTGCTGCAAGCTATTAAAATCACCTAAAACTTGACCAACATTAAAATCAAGCTGCGTCTGAATTTGAATTGACTTGGAATCTATTATCAATTTTACTGTTGACAATGCGGCATCTATGACCGATGCCAAGTCAACGGCATTAATATTTCAGCTAATTTTGCCTCGGATAATTCGAGAAACATCCAGTAATATCGGAAAAAGTTGATACAACTGCATAAGGCACTGTTTCGTTCGTCCGAAAGAGAGGCTGTGACTTAATCAATAACCAAATTAGTTTATCATTTGGCTGCACATTCTTACCAAATTAGAATGTTTAGCTGAGGCGTTGTTGGATTATCTCGAATGCAGGGGATTTGACGGCTGAGTGCGTAGCGGTAATTCATGAATTACCGCACTGAGATCAGGGTTTTGAGACAATAATGAAAGCGTAAGCCCTATTGAATATACTGTAGGGTTAGAAAATAAAAGCGTAGACGCCCTCTGGGCGTCTTGTCGTCAGACATCGCTTTCGATTATCATTCGAGTGTCTGACTAAGTAAACTCTATAGTCTCGACAAATTCTAAAATTTTCTGCTTCATACTTTGGGCTTCGTCTGCAATCGAACCGGGAGTTTCTCCTTTAAAAAAGTTGCGCTGACTGCTGACTATATACAAAAATTCATCATTGATAAATGCTATCAGCCCTCGATAAGCATCCAATCTCGAAGCATTTCCGTTACTTTCTTGTTTAGAAATCGTCGAACCTTGGGGCATATTAACTAACACAAAATAAGCTCCCTCCATCATGTCGTCTAAATATTCAGTATGCTCCACCTTAGCAGTTGGTAAATTAGCAACAATTGCTTGAGGCACATACTTTTCTAACAAAACTGACTGGAGATATTTTTCCTGTCCTACAGACTCAATTTCTTCCTGTTGCTCCAGGGGTAAAGGATAATAATCAATTCTTAGCAAAGTGCCAAAGTCATCAGAAAAACCAACTACCCCTTCTTGACTTTGAACCCTACCACCTTGCTGTGGTTCAACCGGAACCTGAACTGTAAAATTGCCGATAGGCGACTCATAAACATCTAAAATCAAACCTTCATCTACTACTGTTTCATCTTCATATTCTGCTTCTTCAAAAGCGGCAATTACCTCGCTTATAACTTCCTGTGCTTCTTCTTCCTCCAATTGCAAAACTGACTGTAACTGTTTAAGAAAAGGCATTTTTCCCTTGGGGACAATCAGTTCTTCTTCATCTAAAACCATCATTACCCCTGCGGCAAAAGCATCCAGAACTAAGTCTTCTGAAAGGGATTCAATTGCTGTATTCAATAGCGGTCCAAGTCCTGCTTTCTTAGCAATGCCAAGAAGTCTATCAACAATTTCTGAAACTTCATCTTCTGAATATTCCTCAAAAACCTCGAAGTCCCAAAGAATACTAGCTAAAATTTCTGCATCCACTTCTTCTATAGAAGAATCAGCAGCAGCGCTAACAACTGCTACTGCTGCTACCGCTTCTTCTGGACTCAGTGATTCTTCTGAGGCTTCTTGTGAATTAAAAATCTTATCGTACTTGCCCATAATTGCTCCCAAGGTCAATGGCTTTGTAGTAATAACAGATTGAAAGAGTTAATGTAGTTTAGCAATACAAAGACTGCATGGCTGACTTACTTTCATAAATACGGAGAGTCGGACGAAGCACAAAGCACTTATCCACTCAGTACTTTATCTAGGTTGAGTAGAACGGACTTCGATATCTTCTAATGTTTGCAATAAAAGACGCTTGGCTTGCAATTGCCAGCCTAATTTCTGAATTCTATAAGCCGCTACAGTACCACCAATAGCCGCTAATAAACCTATAGGTTGATTCAACGCAATTCCTAGTAGCAAACCCAAACCGGCAATTCCCCAAAATGGTAAAGCGACTGTTTGACGATGTTCCTCAATAATTTTATTAATTTCACCTGATGGCATTTGCGCCAACAATGCCTCTTTCACCTGTCGCTGCTGTGCGAATGGTACAGATATACCAATTTTTCGCCGCAGTTTTTCCATTTTACGGGCATCAGTGCTGTATTCGGTGAGTTCGTCTTCAGCCATTTTCAACAGGCGTTCTAGTTGTTCCATTGTGCGCTTTGCATCCGATGTATCTGTAGCCATTATCTCTAATAATGCCCTTAGAAAACAGCAAATGTCTGCTGAGTACTGAGTACTGGGTTATGGGTATGATACGATTTGTAATTTTTGATTTGAAATTGTTCAAAATGCCACCATAAACTAATTTCAGCGATTAAAACAGAAGAATAACAAATCCAAATTGTATAAAGTGAGACAGTTTTATCTGTTCATTTTATGCGAATTTTATGAGCGTATAATAGGAAAATTGTTATACTTAAGAAGTAATAAAACTAAATCATAGAATTCTGTGATATACAAAAATATAGCAAGGGCGATCGCGCTTATTTCAGTAGTATAATTGGGGGCAAATACTGATGACAATAATAGCTAAAGATACTCTTGTGGAATCCTCCAAAGAACAATCGTTTGTCCTGTGGTTTGATGAAGTTGGGATTGCTGACATTCCTTTAGTTGGTGGGAAGAATGCATCTTTGGGTGAAATGATTCAGCAGCTTACTCCTAAAGGCGTTAATGTTCCGACTGGTTTTGCAACTACCGCTTATGCTTATCGCTATTTCATTAAATCAGCGGGGTTAGATGCACAGTTGCGAGAACTGTTTTCGGACTTGGATGTTGAGGATGTAAAAAATTTGCGCGAACGGGGAACAAAAGCGCGATCGCTATTAATGCATACACCGTTTCCTGTAGAATTGAGGGATGCGATCGCCCAAGCTTATCAAACTCTCTGCAAGCAATATAATACAGATACCGATGTTGCAGTGCGTTCTAGCGCCACCGCCGAAGACTTACCAGACGCCAGTTTTGCCGGACAGCAAGAAAGTTACTTAAATATTACGACAACCGCAGGAGTTTTAGCAGCTTGTCATAAATGCTTTGCTTCCCTATTTACCGATCGCGCTATTTCTTATCGCCACACCAAAGGATTTGACCACTTTAGCATTGCCCTCGCCGTAGGGGTGCAAAAAATGGTGCGATCGGATTTAGCAACTTCTGGAGTAATGTTTTCGATTGAAACTGAAACCGGTTTTAAAGATGCGGCACTAATTACTGCAGCCTACGGTTTAGGAGAAAATGTTGTTCAAGGAGCCGTTAATCCAGACGAATACTATGTTTTTAAACCAACTTTAAAAGCAGGTTTTCGCCCAATTATCGAGAAAAAATTGGGCAGCAAAGAATTAAAGATGGTTTATGATGACGGCTCAAAGTTAACTAAAAATGTGCCAGTTCCTAGCAGTGAGAAAGGCAAATTTGCTCTGAGCGATGAAGAGATTTTACAACTAGCTCAATGGGCGTGTTTGATTGAAGACCATTATTGCCAAATTCACGGTACTTATACACCGATGGATATTGAATGGGCAAAAGATGGAATTACAAATCAACTTTTTGTCGTGCAAGCGCGTCCGGAAACAGTGCAATCGCAGAAAACGGAAAATGTCTTGCGGAGTTATCGCCTTGTTGAAGGAGGTGGGGAGACAAGGGCGACGGGTGTGGGGGCGACGGGTGTGGGAGGAACTTCTCCCTTATCCCCCCCCTCTCCCTTATCCCCCCCCTCTCCCTTGTCTCCTACTCCCCCCCTCGTCTTAGTAACGGGACGCGCTGTGGGGGAAGCGATCGGTCAAGGGAAAGCTCATGTGATTTTAGATGCACAGGAAATTGAAAAATTCCAGGCTGGGGAAGTTTTGGTAACGGATAGAACAGACCCCGACTGGGAACCGATAATGAAAAGAGCGAGTGCGATCGTTACTAACTCTGGTGGACGCACCTGTCACGCGGCAATTATTGCACGAGAATTGGGTGTGCCGGCAATTGTTGGATGCAATAATGCTACGGAAATTTTGCAAAACGGGCAAGATGTCACAATTTCTTGCGCGGAAGGGGAAGAGGGACGAGTTTATGCAGGATTATTACCTTTTGAAGTCAAAGAAATTCCTTTAGAAAGTTTCCCCCGCACCCGCACCCAAATTTTAATGAATGTGGGCAATCCTCAAGAAGCATTTAGTTTGTCTGCAATTCCTAACGATGGAGTCGGTTTAGCGCGAACAGAATTTATCATTGCCAATCACATCCAAACTCATCCACTAGCGTTGATTAATTACAACAAATTAGAGGATAAATTTGTTAAAGCCAAAATTGGGGAAATCACCGCACTTTATGACGATAAACCCCAATATTTTGTAGATAAATTAGCCCAAGGCATAGCTACAATTGCCGCCGCATTTTATCCCAAACCAGTGATTGTGCGAATGTCAGATTTCAAGACAAATGAATATGCCAATCTTTTAGGTGGCAAACCGTTTGAACCTAAAGAAGAAAATCCTATGTTGGGATGGCGCGGGGCGTCACGTTATTATGATGAGCGTTATCGTGAGGGTTTTGCCCTAGAGTGTCAAGCCCTTAAACGCGTGCGGGAAGACATGGGTTTAACAAACGTTATCCCGATGATTCCTTTTTGCCGCACTCCCGACGAGGGGCATTTGGTGTTAGCAGAAATGGCAAAAAATGGTTTGCACCAGGGCGTTAACGGCTTGCAAGTTTATGTAATGTGCGAGTTGCCTAATAATGTAATTATGGCGGAGGAATTTGCTGAAATATTTGATGGATTTTCTATTGGTTCTAATGATTTAACTCAGCTAACATTGGGAATAGATAGAGATTCGGCATTGGTGGCGGGGTTGTTTGACGAACGCCGTCCGGGAGTTAAGCGAATGATTAAAATGGCGATACAAGCGGCGAAAAAATACAACCGCAAAATCGGTATTTGCGGACAAGCACCAAGCGATTATCCAGAATTTGCTCAGTTTTTGGTTGAGGAAGGCATTGATTCTATTAGTTTGAATCCAGATTCGGTTGTTAAAACTACGCTGGAAATTGCCAAGGTTGAGAGTGGTAAGTAGACCTTTTGCAATTATTGCTGACTCTAGGTGCGGCGTTGCGCGTACTCCTTTGGAGAAGCCGAAGGCTATAGCAGTCCTTTGCATGATTCGTGAAAGTGGAGAAACCCGGTTTCTTGAAGAAACCGAGTTTCTGAAAGCTTCCAATTTTCATAAATCAAATAGGATTGCTATAGCAGTACGCGGACTAATAAATTTCAAAGCCTGTCAAGACAGGCTTTGTTTGGGTAGCCCCAGACTTCAGTCTGAGGGCGTTTAATGATTTTTGCTCATTGGTCTAGTGCTGAGTGTTGAGTTGTAGAGACGTTGTATGCAACGCTTCAACGTCATTTAAAGCCTGCAAGCAAACATATTTTCATCGATGGGATGGTTTGCAGCTCGTGAGGGCTACTAAGATAAGTAAGAGTTGCTCCCTTGAAGCATTGTGCAAGCGATCGCTGCTAATCTTGGTAAAAGGTACGATGAAACCTATTTTTGAAACAGAGTACTTGATTGCTCGCAGTTGGATGGTCGAACTCGATGCAGAACAAGCTTTTGAAATTTACAGTGACCCAATAGAGACGAGGGGAAAAGGGGCGACGGGTGTGGGGAGACAAGGAAAACAAGGAGTATAGTCCGCCTGAGTGGGGACGCGTGTACCTGTGCCCGTAAACTTCGCGACTTCAGTCGTCGGGTACTAATAACCAATGACTATTGACTATTGACTGATGACTAAAAAATGGTTTTGGATTGGGATGGCGGGTATATTTTTCTTATCACTCGCCTTACGATTTTGGGGATTGGAAAGATTTAATACTCTTGTATTTGATGAAGTTTATTTTGCTAAATTTGGCAATAACTATCTTACCCATACCCCATTTTTTAATGCTCATCCACCTCTGAGTCAATATATCATCGGGATTGGAATTTGGATTGGCAGTCATGTACCTTGGTGGCAAGAACCAGTAAATAGTCTAACAGGTTCTATGCGATCGCCTTGGAGTTATCGTTGGATAAATGCCCTTACTGGTTCGTTTATTCCTTTAGTTGTCTGCGCCATTGCCTATCAAATCAGTCATCGCCGCAGTTTTGCTTTATTAGCTGGTTTATTCACCGCTTGTGATGGCATATTTCTTGTTGAATCTCGTTATGCCCTCAACAATATCTATATTGTTATCTTTGGTTTGCTAGGGCAATGGTTTTTATTATTTTCCTTGGAAAACCAAACTAAAAAACGCTGGTTGTGGTTAGTTTTTTCCGGCATAGGTTTTGGTGCATCAGCCGCCACTAAATGGAATGGTTTATGGTTTCTGTTAGGTGCTTATCTCATTTGGGCAACAGCTTGGATAATTCGTTTGATAACAGATTTTAACAAATTTATACTTAGTCGCAATAGTCTAAATAGAGAAAGAGAAACTCAGCAACTCACAGAAATTTATGATAATGAATTTTCTACGTCTTCGCGTTCTCTTGTCAGCACATCCAACTCTACATTATTAGATAATAATTTCGTCTCAAATGAGATTAAAACACCGCTACAAAAGCTGACGCAAATCAATATTTTTCAAATACTGTTTTATTTAGGAATCATCCCAGCTTTAATTTACAGCATTGTTTGGATTCCCCACTTACAGCTAGATAAAAGATTTGGTTTTATAGCAGTACATCAGGAAATTTTGAAGTTTCACTTGGAATTGGGTGGTAATAGTCCCAAAGTCCATCCTTACTGCGCTGCATGGTATAAATGGCCCCTGATGACTCGACCAATGGCATATTATTACCAAACAACCCAAAGTGTAACCGATCCGTTGCCTGTTTTGGGACCGCCTTTACCTGCTGGTAGCGGGAAAGTAATTTATGATGTCCATGCAATGGGAAATCCCTTTTTATGGTGGTGTGGTGTTGCGGCGCTGGTGTTTTTAGTAGGAATGTTACTATCGCAAATTGTGATTTATTGGGTGAAACAAAAGCGTTTTTCTGTGCCTGCAACTTTTTCTCTTGACACTTGGATTGCTTTGTATATAGTTTTAAATTATGCTGCTAATTTAGCGCCCTGGGTAGAGGTAAATCGCTGCGTTTTTATATACCACTATATGTCAGCTTTGGTATTTGCATTTTTAGCGATCGCCTGGTTTGTAGATCGGTGCCTTTACAGCTATTACAAAGAACTCCGCGCCCTTGGTGTCACTATTACTTTTCTCATTTTAATTGCTTTTGTATTCTGGATGCCCATTTATTTAGGTTTACCCCTTTCTCCTCAAGATTATCAACTGCGAATGTGGTTTAACTCTTGGATTTAATAAAGTTAGGAGGCGCCCAGCCGCCCAGCCGCCCAGCCGCCCAGTTGGGAGTTGGGAGTTAGTAGTTTGGAATTTTGACTAATAACTAATGACTCTTGACTCAACTTAACATTCGGAATTGATAGTTGATAATTCATAACATAATCCTAAAGTATTCACTCGAAAAATATTTACAATTCTTATCTGTATTCAGAATTACCGTTTGTTAAACTAAAAACGCAAGTAAATTAGGCGAAAACTACTCAAAACTATTGAGTATCTGTGAGTTAAATTGAGTGCGTAATAGAGAGTCAAATCAGAGTATTACAGTCACCCCCATAAGGTCTTAAAACTTATCGATACTCTAGTTTTGATGCTCCGGGAAAACACAGGAGGGTCGTGATGGCAAGAGATTTACAAGTACAAAGCATTAATGTCATTAACTTGAAAGAAGCTCCAATTCATCTTTCCAGTCAAATTCAGCCCCACGGAGTACTTTTAGTTCTGGGACCGGAGTTAGCAATATTACAAGTTAGCAGCAATACATCTACTGTTTTGGGCGTCTCTCCTGAAATGATGCTGCAAAAAAAACTGGAAGATTTACTCGACCCGTTTCAAATTGAAAGAATTAAAGCCGGACTTTCAACGGAAAATCTCGATTTTATCAATCCCAGCAAAATTTGGATCAGAACTAAAGGTGATGATTACGTAGTATTTGATGCTGTATTTCATCGCAATTCAGAAGGATTTTTAATCCTAGAGTTAGAGCCGGCAATTTCTCAAGAAAATATCCCATTTTTAAGTTTTTATCATTTAGCGAGAGCTTCTATAAATAAGCTGGAAGAAACAACAAATTTGCGTTATTTCTGTCAAACCATTGTGCAAGAAGTGCGAAAGGTCACTGGATTTGACAGGGTAATGATATATAAATTTGATGAGGATGGTCATGGCTCGGTCATCGCTGAAGAAAAACTAGATAGTATGGAAGCTTACGTGGGTCTGCACTTCCCAGAGTCAGATATTCCCAAACCAGCGAGAAAATTATTTATTTCCAATTCAATTAGGTTAATACCGAATAGCCATTCCGAACCGGTGCAAGTTGTTCCTGTTAAGAATCCAATTAGCGATCGCCCAATTGATTTAACTAATTCGATTCTGAGAAGCGCCTCGCCCTGTCATACAGAATACTTGCACAATATGGGCGTTGGTTCGTCTTTAACTATCTCTTTGATTAAAGATGGAAAACTCTGGGGATTAATTGCTTGTCACCATCAATCACCAAAGTATGTCTCTTACGAATTGCGGAAAGCGTGCGAATTTTTGGGAAGGGTGATATTTTCCGAAATTTCAACTAGAGAAGAAACTGAAGATTACGATTATCGCATGAGTTTGACCAATATTCAATCAAATTTGATTGAATATATGTCTCAAGAAGAGAACTTTGTTGATGGTTTAGTTAAATATCAACCCAATCTTCTCGATTTAACCAGCGCCCAAGGTGCTGCTGTATGTTTTGGCGAACATTGCACGGTTATTGGCGAGACTCCTAAAGAAGAAGAACTGAATTTTTTAGTCCAATGGCTAAAAAATAATGTCAATGAAGAAGTCTTTTATACAGATTCTTTGCCAAGCATTTATCCAGATGCCGAAAAGTTTAAAAACGTCGCCAGCGGTTTGCTGGCTATTCCCATTTCCAAACAAAATTATGTTTTATGGTTTCGACCGGAAGTAATTCAAACTGTGAATTGGGGTGGAGACCCTAATAAAGCGTTTGAGGTCAGCCATGCAAATGGAAATATGCGCTTGTGTCCGCGTAAATCTTTTGAATTGTGGAAAGAAACGGTTCGTTTAACATCTTTACCCTGGCAATATGTAGAAATAAAAGCAGTATTAGAACTGAAAAAGGCAATAGTTAATATCATTTTGCGTCAAGCAGATGAACTTGCTCAATTAGCTCACGATTTAGAACGTTCTAATGCTGAATTGAAAAAATTTGCCTACGTCGCCTCCCATGATTTGCAAGAACCATTAAATCAAGTAGCGAACTACGTGCAATTGTTAGAAATGCGCTATCAAGAAGAACTCGACGAAGATGCTAAAGAGTTTATCACCTTCGCCGTTGATGGAGTTAGTTTGATGCAAACTCTAATTGATGACGTGCTGGCATATTCTAAAGTAGATATGCAAGCGATCGCATTTCAACTAACTGGTGTAGATAAAGCTTTAGACCGCGCCCTCACCAACTTACGGACGCGCATTTCCGAAACAGGGGCGACAATTACCCACGACGAGTTACCAACAGTAATGGCTGACAGTACGCAACTGATGCAGCTATTTCAGAATTTGATTGGTAACGCCATCAAATTCCGCAGTGACAAACCACCAGAAATCCATTTGGGGGCAACACGCTTGGAGGATGAGTGGTTGTTCTCAGTGCGGGATAATGGTATTGGTATCGACCCGCAATTTAGCGATCGCATTTTTGTTATTTTTCAGCGCCTGCATACGCGAGATGAATACCAAGGTACTGGTATGGGTCTGGCGATTTGCAAGAAAATAGTTGAATGTCACCGAGGAAGGATTTGGGTAGAATCACAACTCGGAGAAGGCGCAACTTTCTACTTTACCATTCCAGTAGGGGGACGCGATCGTGAGCGCAGAAACGGACGAAAAGCACAAAACAATCTTTTTGGTCGAGGACAATAAAGCCGACATTCGCTTAATCCAAGAAGCGTTAAAAAATAGCTCCTTACCGCATCAAGTGGTGACGGTCAGGGATGGTATGGACGCAATGGCTTATCTACGCCAAGAAGGCGAGTATGCTAATGCACCGCGCCCCGACCTCATCCTGCTGGATTTGAATTTACCCAGAAAAGATGGCAGGGAAGTGCTGGCGGAAATTAAAAACGACCCCAAACTGAAACGCATTCCGGTAGTAGTGTTGACAACCTCCAAAAACGAGGATGACATTTTTCACAGCTATGACTTGCATGTAAATTGTTACATCACAAAATCTCGCAACCTCAGCCAGCTATTTCAAATTGTCAAAGGCATAGAAGAATTTTGGCTTTCTACCGCCACCCTACCATCGGAATAAGAAGAGTTATGAGCCGCCCAGTTATGAGTTATGAGTTATGAGTTATGAGTTATGAGGTTTGAGCTTTGAGTTTGAAGTAGAATAATTTTTGAATTCAAAACACTTAATTTTTAACTCCTCACTCCTAACTCCTCACTCCTCAACGCCAGTTTGCTCAACGGGGGGAACCCCCGCACGCAACTGGCTCCTCCTAACTATTAATTAAATTCAGGAGATTATGACTGCAAGCTCAGTAAAAATCTTGTTAATTGAAGACAACTTGGCAGAAGCTAGGTTGTTACAAGAGTTTCTGAAGCAAGCCCAGTCCAAACAGTTTAATTTGAATCATGTTAAGCGATTGGGGGAAGCTCTCTATGAACTCAATCATTGTAATATTGACAATCATGACTCGTGTCCCTACGATGTCATTTTGTTGGATTTGACTTTACCAGATAGCCAAGGTTTAGCATCTCTTCCTCCTTTAATAAGTCACGCGCCAAGCGTCCCGATTGTTGTACTTACAAACACAAATGACGAAGAATTAGCAATAGAGGCGGTACGCCAGGGAGCGCAAGATTATCTTGTGAAGCGACATGTGAATACAGACGTACTGACACGTTCTTTGCGTTATGCAATCGAGCGCAAACACACTTTAGAATCATTACGTTCAGTAAATGAAGCTTTAGAAACTCGCGTTAAAGAACGAACAGACGAACTGGTAAAAGCCAAAGAAATCAACCAGTTTAAATCTGAATTTGTTTCCATGCTTTCTCATGATATTCGCAATCCTTTAAATACTATCCTGTTAGCTGCGGGATTGTTACAAAATAGCGATGAAAGATTGACAAAAGAAAAAAAACTTTCTCATTTTCAACTGATTCGTTCGGCAATTAAAAACATGGCACACTTATTGGATGAAGTTTCATTCATAGGTAAAGCTGATTCGGGTAAACTTCAGTGTGAATTTATCCCGTTAGATTTGCAAGGGTTTTGTCGCGAATTGGTCTACGAAGCTCAATTGACTATAGGAGAAAAAAATTTAAATGTTGTTTTCACCAGTCAAGGTGAATTTGCCGAAGCGGAATGGGACGAAAGTTTGCTAAGGCATATTTTGGGCAATTTGCTCAGTAATGCTATTAAATATTCACTACCAGGCGGTAAAGTTTTATTTGAATTAATTGGTTTAGAGAAAACAGTAATTTTCCGAATTCAAGACCAGGGAATAGGCATTCCGGAAGAAGACCAACAACAACTTTTTCAACCTTTCCATCGTGCAGATAATGTTGGTAATATTCCTGGTACTGGGTTGGGATTATCGATTGTGAAAAAGTGTGTAGATGCACATGGAGGCGATATTTTAGTTAGTAGTCAAGAGGGAGTTGGTACGACTTTTACTGTCAGTTTGCCGGTGGTGAGGGGTTAGTTGTTAGTAACGCACCCTACGAATTTAAAACTCAAACTCATAACTCCTAACTCAAGACTCCTAACTCCGCGCCTGGGCGGCTGGGCGCCTTTTAACTCCTAACTCTTTCAAACAAAGCACGATAAACGGGTTCACCCTTATTTTGCGTACCTATTTCCCTTTCTGTAGGGACTGGTAGAGGGTTTTCTGGTAGCCATTCTTCTGTACCAACTTGCTGAAAAGCTGAATTTTCAGAAAAGCGATCGCGCATTTCTACCGCTACAAATTCAATATCCGATTGCAGAAACACAATCCCTCCCGGCGCAAGATATTCCGCCAATTCTGCAACTAATTCTGGTTGCACTATTCGCCGTTTAGCATGACGGTTTTTAAACCACGGATCGGGAAACTGAATTGTGACGCGTTGCAAAGTTCCAGGAGTGAGAGAAGATAAAAGCGATTTTAACGAATTATTCGCATTGCAAAACAAATAGTGCAGGTTTGTCAGCCCTAACTCATCCCGGAAGCGATTTGCGTCATCTACCAAGGGTTCCCGAATTTCCAAACCGAGAAAATTCCAGTTGGGTTCTATCTGCGCCATACTCAACACAAATCGCCCCCTAGCACAGCCAATATCTAGGTGTAACGGTTGATTTGGCTGGGCATAAATTTTTTCCCAATCTAAGGGATTTGCTGGTGTTTGATACTTGTTTGCCAATGGGTTAACATGTTGCCGAACTCGAACTCGCAAAGCAGCCAAAATTTATTCTCCTTGAAAGTTAAAATATCAAATTACGAACTTGTATCATGCATGCATGTGAACATCTATAATATCGGGAGAAGGCTGTTAATTGTTAATTGTTAATTGTTAATTGTTAATTGTTAATTGTTAATTGTTAATTGTTAATAATTCATGGTTAATAACGCTTTTCACGATGAATCATGAACTATTAACGATTTAATTATGGGTAATTAACTAGATTTGATATTATGTGTTCAAAAAAACTATGGGATTTTACCCTTAGTAATCATAAATAATAATTATGCAAAATGTAACCATAGTGTGTTGACAATGATTAGTCATTAGTCATTAGTCATTTGTAACTTGCTGAGTAGCCGTCATCAACTGCTTGCACCAACAATACATGAAAAATTTTTATTAATCCCCCTCCTTCCCGTGGTAGAGGGGGGTAGGGGGGTAGGGGGGTGGGGTTTTATCCTTTGTAACTTACCAATGAGCAATCACTGGTTTTATCAATACTAAATTCACCGATTAATGTATTCTTACAATCATTTGTAAATGTATACAAATGTTAAGCGGGATCGCTATATAGCAGCAATACAAGGCGCAGGTTATACTCTTTAAAAAAGAGCATTTACTCTCTAATTTTAAAATTCTCCTCACATCAATGACTCGAAATTTTCGTTTTGCCATAGCCAGCGATTTGCACATCGCACTTCCCCATACAATTTGGAACCATCCCAGCCGTTTTCATTTGGTAGAAGTCAGCATTCCTGCATTTGAAGGTGTACTCGAACACTTAACACAACTCGATTTAGATTTCCTCTTACTTCCAGGAGATTTAACTCAACATGGCGAATCAGAAAACCACGCTTGGTTGCAAAAACGCTTAAGCCAACTACCTTTTCCAGTCTACGTTGTTCCCGGCAATCATGATGTGCCCGTGTTAATGGGAGATAATCAATCAATTGGTTTTGCCGATTTTCCCTACTACTATCACAAGTTTGGCTATAGCAATCCAAAGCAAATTTACTACACTTGTGAATTATTGCCAGGAGTCCGGCTAATTGGTTTAAATTCTAACTTTTTTAATGACCAAGGTCAGCAAATAGGGCGTTTGGACACCACACAGCTAATGTGGTTAGAAAAAGTGCTGGCGGAAGCTGATGATGAATTGGTCCTGGTGATGATACATCACAATGTTGTTGAACATTTGCCCAATCAATCGCGGCACCCGATGGCAAATCGCTATATGTTGGAAAATGCACCGGAATTATTGCAACTGCTGCGGCGCTATGGTGTCAAGCTAGTTTTTACCGGACATTTGCACGTTCAGGATGTTGCTTATTCAGAAGGTGTATATGATATCACCACAGGTTCTTTAGTTAGTTATCCACATCCCTATCGGGTACTAGAGTATCGTCAGGATAATCGCAGAAGAGAATGGTTGCAAATTTCATCTTATAAAGTGGAATCAGTACCGGAATTTCCCAACTTGCAACAGTCCTCGCGTCAGTGGATGGGCGATCGCAGTTTTCCGTTTTTAATTAAATTGCTGACTTTGCCTCCTTTAAATCTACCAATGGCGCAGGCAGAAGAATTAGCGCCGAGTTTGCGAGACTTTTGGGCAACTATAGCTGATGGGGATGCGTTGTTTGAATACTCCCAGTTTCCGCCAAGAGTGCAGCATTACTTTGAGAAATATGGAGCGATCGCTACTTGTGGCACTCCCACCCTCATCGATAACAATACAACACTGCTGCTTTAAAAGAGTTAGGAGTTAGGAATTAGGAGTTAGGAATTAGGAGTTTTGAGTTTTTATACCAATTCTCTTTAACGTTGCAACATATAGCAATTTGCAATTGGGTGAAGTACAGGTCGTTGTAGGGGCACGGCAATGCCGTGCCCCTACCGTGTATTACACTCATATACAACCTGTTATAATTCATACCTTGATTCAGCAACGCCAAGTTTTAAATTAAAAAAAATTTCCAAATTCACACTCCGCGCCTCCCAACTCCCAACTCAAGACTCCGCGCCTCCCAACTCCCCTTCGGGTTCACCAGTTACCTGCGGAGGGAAACCCTCCCGCAGTACTGGTGAACCAACTCCCAACTCAAGACTCCGCGCCTCCCAACTCCTAACTTTTTGACGGCTGGCGGCAAATTCCGAATACAGAAGTGTAACCATGTAGAAAAGTACTACCGCCAACAGGACCAATTTCGCCACCGCAGAAAAATCCTCCTAAGGGAATATCTTTGAGATAGCGCTGAAATAGTTCGGAATCAAAATTGGGTTTGCCGTAGAGTCCTTCGCCTCGCCCCAGACAGGAAAACATTAATGCACCAACAGCATTGTGTTCCGTGGTGTGTTGTTGTTGATATCGCTGCAGTAGCAATTCTAAATCTTCAGCAGAGGCTTGGGCATCGCGCAGGTGAAATTGTAAACGTTGTCCGGGACGAACGCGATCGCCAATTGCAATTGCCCCAGCTTGAGGATCTACGCCCATAATACCGCGAATTAAAAAGTCTCCCTGCTGCAAAGAAAGTTTAAATTCATCCATTGCCACACCGACAAACAACGAGTGTTGTGCCAGCATTCGGTCTTCTTCGCTCAGACTGGAAATCAAATCTCTTAGCACAATTAGGGGCACTTTGTCATCTAATTCGATGATGATATTGCGATCGCCTTTTGTAACCTGACATGGTTCGCCAATCGGTCGGCATCCTTGCGCCACAATAGTTTCTAAAACAATATTGCCACTCAAAGCAATACCAACAGTGCCATCGCGATATAGGCGATCGTTACAAAACAAAGCAATTCTTTCACCCATACCGCCACCGCTAGCCTGTCCACCCACTTTCACCGATCCAGGATAGGCAAAATCCAAACCCTGTAACAAATCGTTAATTCCAGAAGAAAAAGAACCAGAAAGCAAAATAAACTGAGGCGCAGGTGATGGCGGTACACCAATCAAATCAATCCAAGGATCTGGCGGACCATCCAAATCGGGTAATTGGTCAGCAACAACATGAAAAGGGTGAATATTCACATCTGGCAAATGCGCCAAAGTCAGGCTGAGTGCTGGTTCTGCTTCTAATTCCTGGGTTTCTCCCCTAACAGTCGTGCCAATTACACCGCCTCCACTACAGCCAATTAGCACAGGTACTGAAAGTTTCTCAGCCAGCAAAGGTAACAGCCGGGAATACTCACTCGTAAAAGCAGACGAAATAAATACCAGCCCTATATCTGCAGGTGCTGTTAACGAAGAAACAGCGCGTTGTACCACATCTGCGACAGCTGCTTCCAAAGAAGGACGGGTTGATAGGGCGTTAGCCCACTGCATTTGGTCTGCCATGAGTTCTTGGCTCGTTCTATGTTGAACTATGTAGTTTTTCTTTTATCCTGGGGAACATGAATGCATCTTTATATCTTTCCTCAGCGCCCAGTCCATTCTGTGGATGTTGGGGTTGCTATTCCCTACTATATGCATCTAAAGATATTGTAGAATTTTTCTTTTGTAGTAAATGCTCTGTTAAATCTTAAAAGAAAAAGATGGATACAGCAGGAATACCAGATATTGCTGTATTTTTTTAGGGATTGTCATCCTAGACACTAACTTACCAAGTCAGTGGCTAGAATGGTGAATAACAGAGCAAAAAACTGCATTTTTTGAATTTTTTCTATACTGGTATTAACAACAAACAACATGACTAACTCGATGACTAACACAACAAACAACAACATCCAAGAGCAAATCTCAGAAGAAGTAGAGCAAGCTCGTGCTGTCTGTGATATTGCGGGTAGCACTTCTCCTGAGTGCGCTGCAGCTTGGGATGCAGTAGAAGAACTCCAAGCCGAAGCTGCCCACCAAAGACAATCTAAGCAAAAAAACTCCCTAGAGCAATATTGCGATGACAACCCAGAGGCAGTTGAGTGCCGCGTTTATGAAGACTAGAAATTGAGTCTGTTGACTTTTTCTGTCTTTTGGTGGGCAAGCAACCAGGATCTTTTGACTAAAATCTTTCACCTTTAAGCCATTCACACATGCATGTAAGGGTAGTTTCCCAAACTTCTCCCCTACGCTACTGGAAGTTGGTGTTAGATATAAGTTTAAGGTCTTTGAGTTGCTTGTTTTTTTTGGCAAGTTAAAAGAAGGGAAAAGGGAAAAGGGGAAAGGGAAAAGGGAAAAGGGGAAAGGGAAAAAGTATACAAATTCCTCTTCCTTGTCCCCCACACCCGTCTCCCCCTCTCCCCCTCTCCCCCTCTCCCCAGTGGGCGATTAAATAAAATTTTCATAGGTATTGTTACTGATGATAAAAGTTTTCATCACTTCATTGTATTTTATCCGTACGAGAAGTGCTACAGCTATCAATTGTCATATATTAGCTAGCTAATAGCTGACCAAAAAAGTATGAAGACGCCTGAAAGGCGACTTGCCGGAAGCTAGGATTTTGGATGAAGAATGAAAAAAGAGAAATCGGTACAAGCCCCCAGATTTATCTATGGAGAAAACAAATAATCCTTGTTTCAAGCCGTCTGCAAATAAATGTGGGGTCAAAATTTCACACTTCATCCTTCACACTTCATCCTTTAGGTGACAGGTATTTCACCAGCAACGTGGATACCTGTGCTTGGGTAAAAGTTTTTTATTGAACGTCTGACAAACAATCATGCAACAGGAAGTTTGGTTTCGCCCCTTAGGCTGGATGGACTACCATCTGGCGGTGTCACCCCAGGAAGTTTGGTTTCGCCCCCTAGTCTGGATGGACTACCGTCTGGCGATATTATTCGCGGTGATTATTCCGCTAATTCTCACGATTTGGGCGTTTGTGCAAAAAGCCGAATCGATGCAACGCTTGTTATTTATTTACTGGCGAGTAGCGAGTTTGCTGGCAATTACAGTTTATTTAATGATTGCCGAGTTTGGGATAAGTTTTATTTCAGGGTTGATGGCTCGCATTTTGATTCCGATTTCGCTGTGGTTTTGGCTGGATCTCAATGATGATATTGAGTATCAGCAGTCTGGACCATTGAAGCTAGTTTTTACATCTTGGCGTTGGGCAATAAGTGTTTATTGTACTTTGGGCGCGATCGCCTATTTACCTTTTTTGGGTTGTGCATTTTCCAAAAGTGCGATCGCTTCTCCCAATTGTCGAGTTTGGCTGGAAGCACCATTACTCTTTAAAGAATATTTCCACCCCAATAGCAAGCCTGGATTCCTCGGTTTTCTCGGTATCGTTGGTTTAATAATTTACGTACTTTACCTCAGCTACTTTGTACTGGTCAAGCTAGGTAAACAAGGGCGATCGGCCACACAACAGTAACAAAAAAAGTTGTTGGTTGTTGGTGAAGCGCGTACTGCGGTCGGGTTTCCCTCCTAGTACTGGTTCTCCCGTTGGCTTGTTAGTTGTTAGTTGTTAGTTGTTAGTGGTGAAGGGGCGCTGCGGTCGGGTTTCCCTCGTGCCGGGGATGGTGAACCCCAGAGGGGTTAGTGGTTAGTGGTTAGTTGTTAATTACTGGTTGCTACCCCTACCTACTAAGCTAAAACACATCTTGTGAAAGCATATCCAAGTTTTATCAAACTCTTGTGGGGTGAGTTGATTTGCCCGCCCGGTCGGGAGCAAGTTAAATTTTGAACAGCTTACCCACTACCCACTATCCACTACCCCCGAACTTGTAATTGCTAATTGTTAGATGAATAATTCTATTGGCAAACGCTTGGAACAATACACCACCAAACGCCCGCAAGAAGTATTGCTTGTCACGCTGGAAATTGCTGATGAGCAAGACAAAGTTGCTGTTTTTAAAGGCTTTTCCAGTTCATTGATGCGTCCAACCGCATTCGACCCTGATATTACTGTGATACCAGATGAAGCAAACGTTCTCAGTATTGACCGCATCGCCAGCCCTTACAATCCCGAATCACCTCGTTACATTCAACAAGGTATCTCTTGGGAAGCAATGCAATCTTTATTATCAGAAGTCGGAGTATAGAGGCGGCTGGGCGCCCAGCCGCCCAGTCTTGAGCCGCCCAGTCTTGAGCCGCCCAGTTATACAAATTCGATGAAAACGTTGCAACTCTAATTTAGCCTGGGTAATGCTTTGCAGAACCCGAAGGGTAGGGAGGCTTTGTTCGCGCTCGCCGAGGTTCTGGTTCCTGAGGGCGGTTAAGCACATGTTACAGAGAATTGGTATAACTCTATAATTGTCACACTCGCGCGAAAGAAAAAGGGCGAAGCATTTCGGCATTATTTTAGTGGTATGTAACCTAAACCATCGTCGCAATGCTTCGCCCCTAAAAAGTCAGAATCATAGGGATAACTCAAGACTCAAAACTCCTAATTCAAGACTTCTAACTCAAGACTCATAACTCAAGACTCCTAACTCTTTTAAAAATGCCCCGTTTTGGATACACTCTCCCGGTTTTTGCCTGTGCTGCTGCTGTTGCGGCTTTACATTGGTTGCGTCTTCGTCAACTTCTATCTGTTGCGTCGGTAGACTTAATTGAACCTGCCGAAATAGCAGAAATACCGATTGAACAAGTAGCCGGAATCTCGCCGAATGCGGCTTTGGCAATTACCCGCAGTGATCCGGGCGATAATCTCGATTTGACACGGAATACTCCGATTTGGGCGATGGTGGAGTGGGAAAGAGGAGGGGGAGAGGGGGAGAGGGGGAGAGGGGGGGAAGAAGAAAATGTGATTATTAAGGGGGGGGAGGGGATTGGTAAGCAAGTAAATGCTGGGGATGCACCGGCGATTTATGCTTATGCCCAAAGGTTGTTGCGGGAGAATTTACAACGATCGCTAGCACCAAATGAAAAAATTACTGTGACGATTATTCTACCCTCAGGGCGATCGCTTGCTGTTCGCACTTCTAATTCTGCTTTTGGTGTGGTAGAAGGTCTTTCTCTGTTGGGAACGACGGGCATTTCTCAGCCTTTGAGTGCGCCCGGACAATTAGACGCGTTTCGTGAAGATTTGCAACGCAAAGCTGGTCTTTTTGGCTGTTTGGTGTTATGCGTGGGCGAAAACGGCTTGGATTTGGCAGCAAAACTCGGTATTAATCCCGAACAACTGGTAAAAACTGCCAATTGGCTCGGACCAATGTTAGTAGCTGCTGCTTTGGCAGGAGTTCAAGAAATCTTATTATTTGGCTATCATGGCAAACTCATAAAACTTGCTGGTGGCATTTTTCACACCCATCACCACCTTGCGGACGGTCGCCGAGAAATTTTGGCAGCCCATTGCGCGATCGCTGGTTTACCAACTGCTGAAATTAAAGCTGTATTTAACAGTACAACGGCTGATGCGGCGCTGAATTACTTGCGAACCCTAGATGCCAATACTGGCAGTAATTGGGTGAATAAAGTTTATGGCGAAATTGCTCAAACTATAGATTTGCGTGCCCAAGAATACATTAGAAAACAAAGCGATTCTGGTACAGTTGCAACAGTTTGCGGCTCTATGCTTTTCGATCACGATCGCAAAATTTTCGTAAAGAGTAAAAGTGCGTGTATCATAATCGCAAATTTATGTTAACTTATTATGAATAATCATAAATAATCCCAATAAGTAACATTTTCAGTAACCACTCTAGGGTAACTTTTTCTTTTTAATACCATCTCTAAATCGCTAAACTAAACAAACGCAATTCAATAGTGCGTTTGTTCAGGATTCGTATACCTTTGCAAGCCCAAGTTGGCATAGAGATGGTGTTCAGCTAGACCGTCGGACAACGATTTCTCATTACATTCATACATCTACTACTATCTGGATTCCCCTCATCATGAAAACAGCGGTGACTCTACCAACCGAACAAGAGCCTGAAACTATTGAAAAATGGGGGCGGCTCGATCGCCAATTAATTGTAATTCTCGACTTTGGCTCTCAGTATTCGGAACTGATTGCCCGTCGCATCCGCGAGACTCAAGTATACTCTGAGGTTCTTTCTTACCGCACTACTGCTGAACAATTACGGCAACTAAATCCTAAGGGAATTATCCTCTCCGGTGGTCCAAGTTCGGTTTATGATGATCGCGCTCCCCATTGTGACCCAGAAATTTGGAAATTGGGAATTCCTATTTTGGGTGTGTGCTACGGTATGCAACTGATGGTAAACCAACTCGGGGGGGAAGTAGCAAAAGCTGACCGGGGTGAATATGGCAAGGCATCTTTATATATAGATGACCCCACAGACTTGCTCACCAATGTTGAAGATGGCACGACGATGTGGATGAGTCACGGTGACTCAGTAACTCAAATGCCTCCTGGATTTGAATTGTTGGCGCATACAGAAAATACTCCTTGTGCTGCGATCGCCGACCATGTAAAGAAACTTTACGGCGTGCAATTTCATCCAGAGGTGGTGCATTCTCAGGGCGGTTTGTCGTTAATTCGGAATTTTGTCTATCATATCTGCGAGTGCGAACCTACTTGGACTACTGCAGCTTTTGTCGAAGAATCGATTCGCTCTCTTCGTGCCAGAGTTGGCGATAAGCGGGTGTTATTAGCGCTTTCTGGCGGTGTGGATTCTTCAACGTTGGCATTTTTATTGCATAAAGCGATCGGCGATCGCTTGACTTGTGTATTTATCGACCAAGGCTTTATGCGAAAATTAGAGCCGGAAAGGTTATTGAAGTTGTTCCAAGAACAGTTCCACATTCCCGTGGAATACGTCAACGCTCGCGATCGCTTTCTTAACGCTTTGGCTGGCGTAACCGACCCAGAAGAAAAACGCCGTCGCATCGGACACGAATTCATCCGTACTTTTGAGGAGACATCCAAGCGCCTCGGTCACTTTGACTACCTGGCTCAAGGAACGTTGTATCCAGATGTCATCGAATCTGCCGATACCAACGTCGATCCTAAAACAGGGGAACGGGTAGCAGTAAAAATTAAGAGCCATCACAACGTCGGTGGATTGCCCAAAGACCTGCGATTTAAATTGGTGGAACCGCTGCGGAAACTGTTTAAAGATGAAGTTCGTAAAGTTGGGCGTTCTATAGGTTTACCAGAAGAAATTGTTCAACGCCATCCTTTCCCCGGTCCTGGTTTAGCAATTCGCATCTTGGGCGATGTCACCGCCGAACGGTTAAATATTTTACGCGATGCTGATTTGATAGTTAGGCAAGAAATTAACCAGCGTGGCTTGTATCACGATTATTGGCAAGCCTTTGCCGTATTGCTGCCCATTCGCAGCGTTGGTGTAATGGGCGACCAACGTACTTATGCTTACCCGATTGTCCTGCGGATTGTACAGAGTGAAGATGGCATGACTGCGGATTGGGCGCGTGTACCTTATGATGTTTTGGAAGCGATTTCTAATCGGATTGTGAATGAAGTTAAAGGCGTGAATCGCGTAGTTTATGACATCACCTCCAAGCCACCTGGAACCATCGAGTGGGAGTAATTTAAGTTAGGAGTTAGGAGGCGCCCAGTTAGGAGTTAAAAGTTTTGAGTTTTGAGTTGTTAATTTAAAATTCAAAATTCATGGTTAATAATTTTTCTTCTACCTAAATTCAGTAAAAAGTAGTAAAAAGTAGGGTGGGCAATGCCCACCTTATTTTTCTGGTGAAGTTTGTGGATTAGTTGCAATATGCTTCGCCCTTACAACCGAAACAGACCACCTTCATAACCTGTAAACCTTGCCCTGTTTATTCACCTATAAATAATTCATGCGATCGCATTTTATATAAAATTGTAGGTTGGGGAGCCACTGCGAAGAAAGCGGGTTAATAGGCAGCCTTTGCATGTGGCGTTGAAACGTAGTGGAATTCAACACATGCATGAGCGTTAATGTTGGGTTTCGCTACGCTACACCCAACCTACATATATAGCGATTCCCAGTTGAGTGGGGTACAGGTTATTTGTAGGGGCAATTCATGAATTGCCCCTACGTGTACCTCATGCAAACGGGAACCGCTATATTATATGTATTTATCCGAACTTGATATTATTCGCTGCCATTCTTCAAGCAAATTTATAAGATTTATAGTTTATGGTTCATAATTGCTAGCAATTAACAATTAACAATTAACAATTAACAATTAACAATTAACCATAAACAGCCACAACTGAAAATTTAGAAACCCGGTTTCGCAGGAGTTACCGGGTTTCTGGACACCAAAAAATCAAAGATTGTGTTAACTAACACAATCTTTTTTAATCTAGATAAATCTAGATTTCCACTTTGGGAAGGAATAAATATAAATGACAGCCAGCTAGTATCAGAGTTGATACGAATTGGCAGATAACTCAAATCAATCACTATCAGTCTCCACTCTAGTAGTGGAGCTTTTTATGTTTTTATTGATACATACATTTATGCAAGCGTTATAATGGGGTTTGTATTGGCGATCGCTTAAAAATTTAGCAGAAATTATTCCTTAATTTAACCAAAAATACTTCTTTGGGGGAAGAGAAAGGCAAGTAGTAACAAGATACCCTTTTCAAGCAGAACAATATTAACATCGCCACAAGTCTCTAGCTAGCGAATACCTAGAGACTTTTTCTCGCAACACTTGTACATAATTCCTACCCTGACAAGCTTTTCCTTTCAGCAATGCTTTGCAAAAGTAAAGGTATGGGAGATTTGTCATGTCTAAAATCTTGCAAATCTATTAGGACTGACGCAAAAACTCTCTCAAACTCTTATTTCTCGGTGTCACGGACACTTGCACACTCAGGGAACCCCCGCAACGCAGTGTCCTCCTCAACGCGGGTGTGCGGTTGATTTTTTGATCATTCTGCGTAAGTCCTATCTATGAAAGCTGCATGAGTTATTGCTGATTTGCCTTTATTTGAGCTGTATCTGTTTATGGATAAAAGTAATTCTGTTGTATAAAAAAAGGTGACTTACGAGTCGTGATGCGTAAAGCCCCCGTTTTCTAAACGGGGGATATAAGCGAACTTTCCTGAATTTATTCATCCGTGATGTGGGTCATTAATGTACTCTAAAACTTTCTGAGTGCTAACCTTACCAGTAGTGTCAAACATATATGAGTGTGTCCACAAACTAGGTAGTTTCATTAATTCTGGAAATTCTTGTCTTAGATATCTTGATGACCGACCTTTAAAAGCTTTAACTACTTGAGATATAGAATGATGCGGGTGATATTCGACCAATAAGTGAACATGATCTGGCGCAACTTCTAAAGCTTTAATCACCCATTTATTATCATTAGCGACAGATTGAAATATCTCAATGCATCTGAGCTTTAGTTGTTCGTTGTTAGCAAAAATCCTCCTACGTCTACATGGTATCCAGACCAAATGAACAGTAGCCAAACCGATTGCGTGATTGTAGTGATTATAAACATGAATGTAGATGAGTATTGATTATCTACATAGCTGATGATATCATAACTATATGAAAACCCTGAAGTTGAAACTCTACGAACACAAAAGGAATAGACACCTTCAGCGCACAATTAACGCTGCGGGGGTGATTTATAACCATTGTATTGCTCTGCATAAACGGTACTACCGGATGTGGGGCAAACATTTGAATTGTGCAAAACTTCAGGCTCATATTGCCAAATTGAGAAAGCGTAATTCTTTGTGGCAATCGGTAGGTTCTCAAGCAGTACAAGATATTTGTCAACGCATTGAAAAAGCCTATCAGTTATTCTTGAAGCACAATAAAAAAGGAGTTAGATCACCAGGATTTAAGAAGGTTAAGAAGTATAAGTCATTCACCCTTAAGCAAGCGGGTTATAAGTTGATGAGTGGCAATAGAGTAAAAATTGGTAGTCGAATTTATCAATTTTGGAAGTCGAGAGAAATTGAGGGAACGGTCAAAACATTGACTATTAAACGCACCCCATTAGGTGAATTGTTTATGGTTATTGTTGTTGATGATGGCAGCAGTCCAGAAGTTGAAGTTAAGACAGGTAATATTGCTGGCTTTGACTTCGGATTGAAGACATTCCTCACCTGCTCAGACGGCACTAAAATTGAATCGCCCCAATTTTTAAGAGCTACCCTAAGCGCCATCAAGAAAGCTAGTAAACAGCACTCCAAGAAGCTTAAAGGTTCATCCAACAGGGAACGGGCAAGAAAGAATCTGGTACGCAAGTATGAGGATATTTCTCATCGTCGGCGTGATTGGTTTTGGAAGCTAGCGCATGAGCTAACCGATAAGTTTGACGTTCTCTGCTTTGAGAGTTTAAACCTCAAAGGAATGCAACGGCTTTGGGGTAGAAAAATATCAGACCTGGCCTTTGGTGAATTTCTACAAATCCTAGAATGGGTTGCCAAAAAGAAGAATAAACTGGTTGTTTTCATTGACCAGTGGTATCCCAGTAGCAAGACTTGTTCTAGCTGTGGGCACGTTTTAGGTTGTCTTGATTTGTCTGTTAGAGAATGGCGTTGTCCGTCTTGTCAATCAATCAATGGAAGAGACGAAAACGCAGCACGTAATATTTGTACAGTCGGGGCATCGACTGTTGGCTTAGGTGATGTCAGACTGGCTACGCCAGCAATTGCTGTTTGAAGCTAGAATCCCCGCAATTCAATTGCGGGGAGTATGTCAAAAGGAATCTTAATCGCATGAGTAGAAAAGCTAGTAAAGTGTTGACACAATCGGGAGTAATTCCATATCGAGTTGAAAATGGCAAAATCGAAGTGTTATTGATTACAAGCCGCAGCCGTCAAGAATGGGTAATTCCCAAAGGAGGTATTGTTAATGGCATGAGTCCGCCCGATTCCGCTGCAAAAGAGGCGTGGGAAGAAGCTGGGGTGATTGGTGAGGTTGATGTGAATCAACTTGGCACTTATATGTATGGCAAACGAGGCAATATTTACCAAGTCCAGATGTTTTTGCTACGAGTTGAGAAGGTGTTGGAAGATTGGCAAGAAGCAAGTCAAAGACAGCGACAGTGGTTAGATGTTAATAAAGCCATTGAGAGGATTGAGAAACCTTCACTCAAACAAATCCTAGAGGGGGCTTTCCTCACAAAAGGAGAAAACACAACGCGTTTGCTAGAACTTTCAGTCCAGCTAAACAGTAGGGTGCGTTAGGCCCACTTTGAAGTGTCATTTTTTCCCAATTATCGTAATATTTGCGCCTAACGCACCGCCAGAAATAGTGCGTTATTTAATTTATGTAATTTTTTATTTATGGGCGTGATTTTTTTAAGTCAAAACAATAAGTAGCAGAAATTTTTAATTTCTGAATTTTTAACTAATTCCTAATAACGGTAGCTTAATAGTAAAAGTAGCTCCCTGTCCCACCCCGGCGCTGTCTACGTGGATAGTTCCGCCATGCAATTCTATCAAATGACGGGCGATCGCTAAACCCAATCCTAAACCACCTTGTCTGTGAGTGCGATCTGCCTGACGGTAACGCTCAAAAATGTAGGGCAAAAACTCCGGACTAATACCGACTCCGGTGTCTGTAACTGTGATTTGGGCAAATGTTGCGGGGAAAGCACAATTCAGGGAAGCAGCAAAGGAGGAAAGCCCTGAAGCAGGGGAAACAAGAGAAACACCCGAAGCAAAGGAAACAGGACAAGATAAAGAAATTCTTCCTTGTCCCCCCACACCCGTCGCCGCTTGTCTGGTTGTCTCCCCGTCCCCAAGTCGTCCCCCCACACCCGTCGCCCCTTGTCTTTCCAATGTCAGCCGCACTTCGATGCGTCCCCCTTCTGGGGTAAATTTAATGGCGTTAGAAAGTAAATTTCCCAGAACCTGTAGCAAGCGGTTGGTGTCGCCGTTAATTGCAGGAATTGAATCGTTAAGTTCTGTCTCTAGATGGATGTTTTTAGCATTGGCGGTAGGATAAACTGTTTCAATAGCCGCCATCACAATGGCAGTAAGATTTATCTGGCTGACTTCGAGTTCCAGTTTGCCTCGGAGAATGCGCGACATATCTAACAAGTCTTCCAAGAGTTTTGCCTGAGACTTGGCATTGCGTTCAATAGTTTCTAATGCGCGGTTGACAGTGGCTTCATCATGTTTGCGAGTCCGCAGCAGTTTCGCCCAGCCGAGAATGGCATTAAGTGGCGATCGCAAATCGTGGGAAACCATTGCCACAAATTCGTCTTTGGCACGGTTGGCAGCTTCTGCTTGGGCACGGGCTGTTTTTTCTAATTCCAAAAGGCGATCACGTTCGGTTTCTAATTGCTTGCGATCGTCAATATCGGTGCTGGTGCCAAACCATTTGAAAACTTGCCCTTGCTCGTCTTTGATAGGTAAGGCGCGTGCTAAATGCCAGCGATAAGTTCCGTCATGGCGGCGGTAGCGACATTCGATTTCGTAGGACGTTCCTCTACGCACGGCTATTGTCCACGCCTGCATTACTGGTTGGATGTCGTCTGAATGCAGAACTTCTGCCCAGCCAAACCCCATCGCCTCCTCAACTGTTTGTCCGGTAAATTCATACCATTTTTGATTGAGATATTCAATTTCGCCTTTGGCGTTGGAAGTCCAAACCATTTGTGGCATAGCCTCGGATAAATGGCGGTAACGTTCCTCGCTTTCCTGCAATGCGGCTTCGGTTTGTTTGCGCCCTGTGAGGTCTAGCACAAAGCAAGCGCTATAGCCGTCTTCTCTACCTTCCATTTGAGCAATTCCCAAAAGTATGGGAACGCGAGTTCCATCTTTGCTATAATATTCCTTCTCAAAGGGGGTGCAACTGCCAAAAGTTTGCAATTCTTGAACTTTTTGTTTGTCGAGTTCCTCGTATTCTGGCGGTGTCATGGTGTCCCAGCGAATAACTCCGGCTTGGAGTTCGTCGCGGGTATAGCCAAATATTCTTAAAAAAGCATCGTTTGCTTCATAGATGCGTCCGGTGAAGTCACCAAAATAAATACCAACTATATTTGATTCGACAATGCGTCGGAACTTGGCTTCGCTTTCTTGTAATGCAGCTTCAGCACGTTTGCGATCGCTAATATCTGTTGTACTGCCAACTACGCGTACTGGTTGACCGTTAACATCGTACACAATTAGCCCATGATCCAGCACATCTCGATACTTGGCGTCTTTGTGGCGCACTCGATACTCAACCTGATAGCGATTTTGATTATTGGCAATAGTATTTAGGAAATTCTCATGCAGGCGTTCACGTTCGTCGGGATGGACAAGGTTATGCCACCATTCAACGGTTGGTTCCGCTTCTTCTAAAGAGTAGCCAAAAATCTGGGTTAGTCCTTCGGTTCTGGTAACTATCTTATTCTGAACATCGCAGTCGTAAATTAGAGAATTAACCGCCGCTGTCGCTAGTTGAAAACGCTCGTTGCTTAAGCGTAGCTGTTCCTCTGCTTCTTTGCGAACGGTGATATCCATTGTTGTACCAAGAATCTGGCGAGGTGAACCGTCATAATTTCGGCTGAAGACCACTTCTCGACCAAAAAACCACCGCCATTCACCATTAGCGTGTCGCAATCGATACTCTGTTTCGATAATTTCGCCATCTTGGACTGAATCAAATCTTTGCAACAGCATGGGAAGTCTTGCCAAATCCTCTGGGTGCAAGATTTGCGGAAATAACTCCGTTCCCATCGCTTGAATTTGTTCGGGAGTGTAACCCAGCAGTTCGCCAATCTGACGATTAACATAAACATTGCGCCGTTCCACCAAGTCGTAAACATACAACAACCCTGGTGTGGTTTCGGCAATGCGTTCGACAAATTGCTGACTTTTTTGCCAGCGTTCCTCTGTTAGTTTTTTTTCAGTCACATCCCGCCAGGAAGCAACAAAACCATCGCCCAACTTCCGAGCGCGAATATCAAAGATTCCTGTTAATATCTGGTTGCCATAAAACTCTTTATAAACCAGTGATTCTTTAACTAAAGGTTCGCCTGTTTCTACAACTCGGCAATAATCATCAAATAACCCACTTGTTCGATGATTTGGAAAGATTTCACACAGTCCTTTGCCCAGTTGTTCTTCCTTGGTCATGCAGTTAACTTCACAAGCTGCGGCATTCACATAGTCAATCCTAAAGTCGATTATTTTACCTTTGCAATCGCGAATAGCCGTGTAAATGCCTAAGCAATCCAACATGTTTTCAACCGAAGTGCGAAAACGCTCTTCGCTGAATTGCAGTGAGGAACGCAGCTGACAATTAGCGATCGCCGAATGCATACTATCAAGCAAACATTCTCGAGTTGTCTTTCTCTTAACAAGATAATCTTGCACGCCGCTTTTCATCGCCTGCACGGCAACAGCTTCGTTACCATGCCCTGTTAACATGATTACAGCGGGCATGGTTGAGTTAAATTGCTGCTTCAATTCAGCCAGCACTTGCAGCCCATTTTGGTCTGGCAGCAAAAAGTCTAATAATATACAATCAGGCTGAAATTGCCGACAGAAATCCAACGCCCCTTCGCCAGTTTCTTCTTCGAGAATTGTGTAATGATGTTCCTGGTCTTGCTCTAGATAGCGGCGATAGGTATGACGGTCTTCAGGGGAATCATCGACAATTAAAACGGTAAGCTGTTGCGCCATGACTACTTGCCAACAGTATCAGGAAGAACCACAATATCCAACCAGTAAGTGATAAAACCTTGAATTGTTTCTACCAATCTCTTAATGTCAATTGGTTTTAAAATATAACTTGTGACACAATATTGATAGCATATTTCAATATCCCTAGGGTTAGATGAAGTCGTAAATACGACTACAGGAATATTTTTTAAGTTTTTATCGCGCTTGATTTGGTCTAGAATTTCGCGTCCGTCGGTTCCTGGCAAATTCAAATCCAGCAGGATAATCGACGGGCGGGGAGCAGTGTTAACATCGCTGTAGGCTCCTGTGTGGTAGAGGAAGTCCAACGCTTCATCACCATCAGTACAGCGAAATACAGGATTGACAACACCTTGGCGGCGGATAACTCTACGTAAGGCTTCAAAGTCTTCGTCGCTGTCTTCAATCACCAGCAAGGGTTGGGCGCTACTGCCAATCATGGTTCTAGTTTACTCCCTCTAGTGTGAAAAAGAAAGTAGTACCTTCGCCGTAGGTAGACTCTACCCAGATTTTACCCTCGTGTCGTTCTACAATCTTTTTGGCAATGGTCAGTCCCGCACCTGTACCACCACCGTATTTGTTTGGTCCGTGGAGGCGTTTGAAGATGCGAAAAATCGCATCAAAGTGCTTTTCGCGAATGCCAATGCCATTGTCTCGCACGTAAAATATTACTGGTTCTTCCGGGGATTCGATGTAGCCAATTTCAACCGATTTTTCGGGTTTGTCGTTGTATTTCATGGCGTTGGCAATTAGATTGTTGAAGACTTCGCCGACTTGAATGCGATCGCAATACACTGTAGGTAATGACCTGGGAATCCGAATCTCTACTTTTGTTTCTTCAATCCGGGCGCTTAACAAATCTAAACTGCGATGCACAATACTATTCATATCAGTTTGCTGCATCAAAAGATCAACCCGTCCCAACCGGGAAAAATGCAGCAGCGAATCAATTAAATCTTCCATTCGCTGAGTCAGGCGAATCAAAGTTCTTAACTTGTTCTGACCTTCATCATCCAGCGTTTCGCCGTAGTCTTCTATTAAGAAATTAGAATAATTGTGAATACCGCGCAACGGTTCTTTTAAATCGTGGGAAGCAATGTAAGCGAAAGCATCCAATTCTTTATTGCTGCGTTCGAGTTCGATATTCAACTTTGCCAATTCATCCGCCTTCCGCAGCACCACACCAATAATTGCGCTTCTTAATTCTAAGGCTGCATTTACCTCACATGGTTTCCAAGGCAGAGAATGCAAACTTACCGTTTCTTTCCACAATTCAAACGACTTGCGGGGCGTGAGGCGCACATCACCGTTATTCACCACTTCTACAGATTTATTGGGGTTACCTCCCCAATTTACAGTTTGCACCACTTCAGGGCGGAACCATAAAACATAATTTTTATGACTTTTGGAAATAGAAAGCGCTATCAACCCGCTAGCGATATCTGCAAATTTTTCGGCATTTGGATACACTTTTGATAGCGCATTAGTGTAAAAAATTCCCTCGCGTAAAGTATGATTAATCCATTCCACCAACTGTTGAATATCCTGCTTTTGAGGAGTGTTACCAATGGGAAAATATTCACCTTCAAAACAGACAACAGCCCCAGTAGCATTTACCAGATTCAGTAAATTTGGCTCTTTGTTAATTAAACCTTCAGCAAAGTTGTTTTCCCCAGACATGTATTCTACTAACTTTGCTTGCACGGATTTCAAATATATCTTGTATTCCGAATCTTCACTGTCTTCTTTTGCCGTCAGTTCTAAAGAAGTCATTTGTCCTAAAAATTCACAAGCATTGCGAATTTCATAAGGTACAAATTTAGGCGTTTCATGATGACAGGCGATTAATCCCCACAGTTTTTTGTCTTTAATTATAGATATTGACATTGATGCCGTCACGCCCATATTGTGCAAATACTCAACATGCAAAGGCGAGACTGAACGCAACACAGAATCGCTTAAATCTAAAGGCTGTTTATTCAGCGGATTTTCAGCAGGAATAATAGCAGCAGCTTGATAATCAACATCCGGTATCAGCCGCAGCCAGTTTTGACAGTAGAGTTGTCTGGCTTGTTTGGGAATATCGGAAGCCGGATAATGCAAGCCTAAAAAAGGAGTGAGATGTTCTGACTTATCTTCAGCAATAACTACGCCGTTCCAATTTTCATCAAAGCGGTAAACCATGACTCTATCAAAGCCATTGAGTTTCCTCACTTCTTGGACAAGAATTTGGCTAACTTCAGCTACAGTGCTTGTACCCTGTAACTTAGACATAGCCAGTTTCACAGAGTGATAAAAATTAAAAAAATTGTTGTGTTTTTTAGAATTTATTGGTTCTAATTCCAAAATTAAAACTTCATTTGAGCGATGAATAATGCCATCCAACATGGTAATGAATCCATCTCCCGAATTAATCGACAATTCAATCGGATTTACCAGTTGCAAATCTTCTTGAGATAGACAATCATGTAAAAAATTAATTTGTTCAGCTTCCAGCAATCTGTTCAAAGGTTGGTTTAACAATGATTCTGGCTGCAAACCAAAGAAATCGAATGTATTATTGCTAACTTGTACAATAGTTAATTCCGGCTCTTTTAATGCCAAAAGGACTCCATGAGGCTGAATAGACCCAGGAATATGAATTGGCTCTTTGTCACAGTTAGTGATATCAACTTGAAAAGGAATGTTTTCGTCGCTGTTCAATTTCTGCTCAGTCACGCTCATGTTAATTAGCAGTGGCTATTAGTATGATTACTGTGTTATTTTGACGCAAATTTCTATCTCTAGCAATCATAAATAAAAAGTTTAATTTTCCTAATTTTAATTTAGATTCAAGAGCCTAAGTCAAGAAAATCTTTTGACTCTGGACTGTTGACATTGCACTAAAATTATGAATGATTAGCAATTTAAGTCAGACTGCTATAGCAATTCGCGCATCATTCGTGAGAAACGTTCGTGTCGGGTTGAGCCAGAGTGTAAAATAATACGTTTAAAAACTAATTTTACTGGATTGGTAGGCGGGTGGCTCGACGTGAATTAAAATTCGTACTGGGTTGAAACGTTCTTCTAGGCGTCTTTCGACTTCTTCAGTGATGCGGTGGGCGGTTTCTACATCTGGTGCATCTACAATTAAATGCATTTCGATAAAGATTTGACGACCGAGAACACCGCGAGAGGCGATATCATGGCAGTTAATCACACCAGGCACAGAAACAGCGATCGCGTGAATTGCTTCCGGTGCGATCGCCATTTCATCGACAAGCCAAGGCAAATTCTCTTTTAAAACCGACCAACCACTCCAAAATACTAACAAAGCTACGGGAAAAGCTAAAACTAAATCCAGCCACTGATAACCCAGCCAAACGCCAATCAAACCAGCAATGACAGTAATTGTTACCCAGACATCGCTCATTGTATGTTTGGCATCAGCAATTAAAATTGGACTCCCGACCCGTTTCCCCACACCGCGTTCGTAAAACGCCACAAAAATATTCACCCCCAGCACAATCAGTAATAACCACAGTTCGGATGGTGATATTTTTACAGGGTCGCTACCTTTGAGAATTCTTTCAATTGCACCTTGGAGAATTTCAAAACAGGCAATACCTAAAAAAGCCGCAATTCCCAAAGCCCCCACAGCTTCAAACTTTTGGTGTCCGTAGGGATGATCGCGATCGGGGTGTGGCGAAGAAAATCTAGTGGTTATTAATCCTAAAACATTGTTGGCACTATCTGTCACACTATGCAAGGCATCAGCTAGCAAACTGAGAGAACCAGTCCAATATCCGACAACAGCTTTTAATGCCATCACAAACAAGTTTAGCAGTAGGGTGATGATTAAAACTTTGCGTACAACGGCGCGGTTATCAAAAGTCATAGAGAATTTTTAAGAATAAGTTTTCTGACTTCTAATGTAGAACTAAAAACACGCAATAAATGTATCAAAGTTTTACGCAGTATGAATTACGTCTCGCTATAACTAGAAAATATTACCCCAGGCTGTTGACATTATTTTTAACTAACAGCAGGTACAAGTCTTATCGAAGTTGAAGATTATTGATGATTGCCAATATATTATTTGGCATTAATTGGAGAGATATTTTAATTAACTTTTCTTGTCTGTAATTTCTCTATTGGTATTGTGGATACTTCCAGCAAGTTCGCACCACCGAGTTACAATTAGTTCTGTATAAAGGCTTTTGTCCAAACCATATAGCAGTGCCCGCATCATTCGCTTCTAAACGAGAATCCCGGTAAATAAGTGCGAAACCGGGATTCTAAGACCTTGAATTTTCACAAATCTTGCTTTGGATTGCGATCGCTTCAAGCTTGAAAATTTCACTATAATCAGGCGATCGGTCTAGGCGAGGATACTGACCGGAATGCACCATCTGTACTTAAGGTGAACAGGGCTTACACAAAACATAACTACTGTAGCGATAATTCATGAATTATCGCGACTGTATTGACGCGCCTGTAGTCGAAGTTGCGTAAGTCCTAGTGAAGAAAATTACTAAATATATACCGATTTTCCGGGTTCGACTACATCAGCCTGGGACTATAAGTCCCAGTCGAAAGCGCGTAAGTCCTCTTTCCAGAGGACTGAGAAATGAATTATTGCAGAGTCAAAATCATCACTTTGGATTCCTGTATTCGCACTCATGCGTTGCATGTGCAAGATATAAGGATAGCCATCACAGCAATTTTTAATATCAAACATATCAAAATCTAAAGTGCGAAGCGCGGAAAGTACGGCACCCTACAAAATCTTTTCCCCACACCCGTCTGGCGTCGCGTCTCCCACACCCGTCGCCCCCATCCCCCCTCTCCCCATCTCCTACTTCCGGTAAGATGATTAGTTATCAAGAAGTTTTAATAAACAGATCATGTCCCCAAATCATCTAACATTAAACCTGGCGGAAGGTTCTGTCTCCTTTAATTTTTCACCCCAAGCTGCAAAGGAATTAAAGGCGGCTATGGATCAATTGATGAATAGCCTAAAAGCCGTTTCCGCGAAAACCACCAGCGGTGGCGGTAAAGCCAGTCCCCAGCGTCCGATGGAATATCGTTACACTGGCGAAGTCTTTTTAGAAGTTTTCTGCAATCCGAATATTTGGTCTACTCCTTTCGCTGCTAAAGTTCTACTCACCGTCCGCGATGCTAGCATTCGCTTGACGACAGAAGCCGAACTCACCCGCATGATTGAAGACGTCAGCCAGTATTTGGAACAAGTTGGGTAGTGGTTGATGGTTGGTGGTTGATGGTTGGTGGTGAACCAGTACTGCGGGAGGGTTTCCCTCCGCAGGTAACTGGTGAACCCGAAGGGTTGGTGGTTGGTGGTTGGTGGTTCACCAGTACTGCGGGAGGGTTTCCCTCCGCAGGTAACTGGTGAACCCGAAGGGTTGGTGGTTGGTGGTTGGTGGGTAATAAAATAACTAACTACTACCTACTAACTACTACCTACGCGCCTCCGAACTCCGAACTCCGAACTCCGAACTGGGCGCCTCCTAACTACATTTAAAAATCACCGGAGCAGTTTTAATATAAAACTGCTCCGGTGACGGCATTAATAAAGTATACTCAAGTTTTTCTACCAGATGTGCAGCAACAGTTTTTATAACTGATGTTACAATTGGCTTCGATAAGAATGATAACTGTAAAGTTTTCTTTGGACAGACTTTAATGGTTGTTCAAAACTCCGTTTTTGCCACATCCTTGACAAATTACAAATTGTTCGCAACTTGCAGAGATTTTACCCAATGCCACAGCCATCCTTAAAGTCTGTGAAAACTGCTTAAGTATCAAAATTTACCAGAAATTAATGATTTTGGATCGGGAAAGATTGATTAAAAGCAGAGATTTTCTTTGAGATTCAGCGCTGAACCTTTGGTTGTCAAATCCACAGTTCCAAGAACAAAATCCCAATCCAAAACCGGACATCATCAATTGATTAGTCGTTATCCCATTCTTCCCGACCAATTAGATCGGCAATGCGATCGCGCAGTAAAAAATCACATTTCTCTAATTCACATTCGATGCAAACCCACTCCCTTGCTGGAATGTACTGGCAGAGAGTATATATGGGTTGCTGCCGACTGACCACTCCCTTTTGCACCAATCGGCGTGCTTCGTCTTGGATCACGTCCAGAGAGTAGTAATTGATAGAGGGCACCGTATTCACACTCATGGTTTTTACTCACAAAGTAAGACTTAAATAGTGTTCCCAATCGTCTTTGGGAACAAACATGGCAAGGAAGATATTGTGGCTGGGGTTTTGTAGTTTGCTATACGGAACTATTTTCATTTTGGCGCTAGATATCCTCAAAAAATTTAAAGATATGTTAAGTTTGTCAACGTTTCCTGACATTTCCTTTAAATGCACTTCATAAAAAGAATGTCAGAGTAGTTTAATTAACCTGTGGAAATCGTTTGAATACATAGAATAGACAGGTTTCAAAGTATTGCCGTTAACAGCTTCAGCCATGATTCAGCCTTAAGGAATAGCTCAGTAGGCAGATTATCTATATACCACATTCAGTCCGTGGATAGCGGCTCGCTCTGCTGTTATCTATCCATAGAGAAATAAACCAAGGATATTTGATGGAAGCAAGGGTATAATTTGTTGCGAAATATAACAGTTAAAGTACACCCCTAAAGCCTGCAAAACGTTAAATGTTAATAATCTTTTAACCAAGTACTAGAGAACTTGGTTAAATTCGACACTAATGCAAAATCGATTGTTCGAGATCGACATTTGTAATAGAGTTTGATGATTTGCTTCTAAAGCGACATTGGCTAGAGTGCGGCTGTCGATAATTTGAGTTGTATATCCCATCTGGGCCAAAGTAATGGCAGAGACACGATAAGTTAAAAAATCACGTACCAACAAGTCATTTACCACAATTAGGTTGTCTGAATCAGAGGTGACAGTAGAATTGTTAATTTTTATCTGATTGATTAGTGTTGTGTTGTTGATGGCAAAGGCAGAAGCCGATGTATTGTTTGGTTTTGTTGCAAAACGTTAACAGCGGTAGAAAGGGCATTTGGTTTAGGGAGGTGATGAATCAAGCCCGCAGATTCTAGTTGAATCAAAGTCGGATATTTTGCTTTTTGCTTGCCGAATGTGCGGCGGCATGCATCCACTCTCTACAGCCTTTGCAAATGGCTTGTATAGCTTCTTGGGGATTAACAGGCATTAGGCTTGATATCAACGCCATTAGTGGTTTCGCCAAAAGATAGGCTAACCATGATTTGGGCTACTTGTTGGGCTAGGGAGAGTTTGTCTATCAGGCGCAGCATTAGAATTTCGGATTTGAGATTCTCAACTGTAAATTACAGCAATCAGCACAGAATTTGAATTTAACAGGACTTACGCAAAAAAATTCTGGAGTAGCGGTAATTTATGAATTACCGCACTGAGATCGGGCTTTTGAGACAATCAAAGCGTAAGTCCTATTTAAATATCTGTGCAGAAGGGGTGGTACATGAACCACCTTTTCAGTGCAGCCGTTGCCAGAGAGTAGCCACGAAAGCACAAGGTAATACAAAGACTATGTATGTAACTACCCGATTCCTGAAGCTGGTATAGTCACATTTCGCTTGATGCATCCCGTGTATGGTAATTAGCCCCCTTTCTTGTAAAGATGCTTCAGAGGGAATCTTTGTTTCTACCTTTAGACATACAAAGCAGCGATTTGCGATCGCCTGGTATTTGTTCCAATTGGAATTCTTTTCATTAAAACAGACGCAATGCGATCGCGTCTGTAAAGTGTTTGGCTAATTTTCTTCAACCAAATGTTCGTGAAGTCACTTATTGGGCGTACTCATCATCATATTCATCTGTGCTGTCCTCCAACGGTGCTTGATTTTCTGGCGGACGGCTGTCCTTAATCTGGTTTAATAGGGACAGTACTTTATTGCCGCGTTCAATCGAACGGTCTTCGATAAACACCACCTCAGGTGTTCGACGCAGGCGTATCCGCGCACCAAGTTCGCTGCGGACATAACCCGTCGCCGATTTTAAACCTGCCATTGTTTCTGCCTTGGCATCTTCTGTCCCATAAATGCTGACGTATATCTTGGCGTGTTGCAAATCGCCAGAAACATCAACATCGGTAACACTTGCCATGCCTGTGCCTACACGGTCATCCTTAATGCCGTTAAGCAGCATTTGGCTAACTTCCCGTTTGATTAATTCAGCAACACGGGAGATGCGGCGATTTGTAGCCATAAAAATTACGCCTCCTCACAGAGGTTGTACTAGATCAACAGAAGTAACTTGGGGGGATAAACCCCCGGTATAACCCGAGTCTAAACGTCAGACTAAACCGTACTCAAGCCCAGCATTGCACGCAGGGTGAGAGAAACCAAAACAAGACTACCAATTAATAAGCCCACAAGGGCGATTAAGGTGATAGGGCGTTTTAAAAGTGGCGCTAAGGGCGCAAACGTGTTTACCAAAACCCCCAGGAGGGTAGTAACGAAGTAGCGGGGGTAGCGAGAGACGTTATCCCAAAATCCGTCAAACATTTCGATTTAGACTGCCTTGTTATATACTATATGTTTGTTTTGAGTTTGTTTTGATGTGCTTTATCAACTTAATTGTAATCTATGTAGCTAGTAATTTAGTAAATTAATATAAAATATGGTTCGTAACTTATATTATTGGCTATATTTAGTAGCTTAGTTTCAGTTAAATGTTAAGTCAACTACCCAAGTCAACTTGTCCGCGTCCGTTTTTGAAATGGGCGGGAGGTAAAAGTAAGTTGATTCAGCAGTATACTCGCTATTTCCCTACAGATACAAGAACTTACTACGAGCCATTCTTGGGTGGTGGTGCGGTTTTTTCTATTTGCAACCAACCAAAGCCATTTTAACTGATATTAATGCAGAACTAATTACAACTTATCGCTGTGTCAGAGATAACGTTGAAGAATTAATCTGTCTATTGAGAGAACATGAAAGCCAACATAATCCAGATTACTACTATCAAGTCAGGGCTATAATTCCAAGTACAGATTTAGAACAGACTGCACGTTTAATATATCTAAATAAAGATTGTTTATAGCGGATTGCATATAAGTGTAATACATTGTAAGGGCACGGTAATGCCGTGCCCTTACAATGACTGACATCTCACCCAATGGCAAATTATTCTATATATCTAAAATAATAAAAATAACTTGAAAAAACGATGAATGTGCTTAATCCTTCTTTTATTTATATATAGAACTACTATGGTAATTTTAGATTAATTGTGATAAATTAAAGTTCCATAAATCAGGTTCATTATAGAAAATCGGCTTTTATTTTATGACGAATGATTTAGGATTGCTATATGTTCAAAAAATACATAAATTAAGCTAATATAAATATTATCAAGCAAACAAAAATTACACAAATAATATTTTTATTTATGAAGATGCACCTAATTAGCCCACGAAGGTGGGCTTCGTTCGTGTAGCCGCGAGTTCCACTCGTCGGGTTATTCTGTGCAACCCCACAGAGAATTGGTATAAGGTTTTATGTATTAAAGTGAAACAAATAAATATATTAAATCGATTGAGTTGGATTATTTGAGATGATACTCAGAAAATCATACAATCAATTGCCTCATATATAAGATATTTAGGAAGCCCTAGTAAATAAAACATAATTGCGAGCTTAGAGGATTTATAATATACATGAAAGTAAGTTTTACACCTCATTTGAAAGAAAATTTTGCACCCCCATTAAAATGGGCTGGCGGGAAAAGATGGCTAGTTGCCACTATTGAAGAAATATGGTCTAAACAAGAATATAGCCGACTAGTTGAACCTTTTGTTGGTGGGATGGCTATATCACTAGGTATCTTACCAAGACAAGCTTTACTTAATGACATTAATCCACATCTTATTAACTTTTACAGATGGTTACAAAAAGGCTTATTAATTGAGTTAGATCTGAAAAACGACTCTGATTATTATTATCAATATCGTCAGGAATTTAACAGCCTGATTAAATCTGGTGAGTTTTATAGTAGAAAAGCCGCAGAGTTATTTTATTTTCTAAATAAACAAGGCTATAACGGACTTTGCCGTTTTAATAGTAGGGGTGAATTCAATGTACCCTTTGGTCAATACAAAAAAGTCAACTGCACAATAGATTTATCGAATTATTCTAATATTATTCAGGGTTGGGAGTTTAGATGTGGTGATTTTACTGAAGTACCAGTAAAAGAGGGGGATTTCATTTATGCAGATCCTCCCTATGATGTTGAATTTACTAAGTATAGTAAAGAAGACTTCCGCTGGGATGACCAAGTAAGATTAGCCAACTGGTTGGCATTATGTCCTGCTACCGTAGTAGCTTCCAATCAAGCAACAGATAGGATAGTTAATTTGTATGAAACATTAGGATTCACCATTAAATTTTTAGATGCGCCAAGACGAATATCTTGCAGTGGTGATAGAACACCAGCTAAAGAAATATTGGCATACAAAGAATATTAGAGATGATAAATATGCGGCACATTCTTTCGTTACGTGAATTTATATAAACTTACACCTAAGCAATACATTCTATGGAACGAGTAGAAGCGCTTCAGAGACTAACCGAACTTGTAGGTAAAGACCTACGAGAATTGGCGAATCAGTACGGCGTGACAGTCTGGCATGAGCCAGGTAAAAAAAACAAGGGTTGGTCTGGGCATACAATTGAGCGTTTTCTCGGATTAGCGCTCAACTCATCCCGGTCACCAAACTTTGGAAGCTGGGAACTTAAAGTAATTCCACTTGTACTTAATAAACGGACAGGATTACTCAAAGTCAAGGAGACGATGGCAATTACAATGATAGATCCGGTAGAAGTTTCTAATAAGGAGTTTGAAGATAGCCATCTTTTTAACAAGCTAAAGAAAATTGTAGTTGTTGCCCGGGTTTTTGAAAGTCAGAACGAGAGCCGTTCACTTCTGCATTCCGTTGCTTCGTTCGATCTTGAGCATCCCGAAATCTACGCTCAGGTAAAAGCGGATTATGACCTAGTTAGAGACACTATTATCAACCAAGGATTTGCAAAGTTAACTGGCAAAATGGGTGTACTCGTGCAGCCAAGAACAAAGGGACCTGGGCATGGGAGTACCTCGCGAGCTTTCTACGCTCGGACAAGTTTTGTCGCGCATATTCTAGGAGAAGGTTACTCTGTACCGCTTCCTGTCACATCTTAAACATTAGAAATTTCAAAATTATTATAGAGAATTGGTATAAGGTTTTTCGGTGATAATTTTAGGCTGTGTAGAGACGCGAAATTTCGCGTTTCTACATTCGGTTGGCGGGTGGTAGATTGTTTTAACTGAACCATATTGTACTACATAAAAAACCCACAAAAATTAATAGGGTGGGCTGTTTGCCCACCCTACTATTGATGTATATGTCCTAGGGACACTCGCTTTGTACATATTAGATTGCAATATTAAACCGTAAGAAACTTTATAGTAGAAAATAAGTTCACTTGCTGCTACATTTGAAAGATTCTCACGCCCCGGTTCTCCCGTTATTTCCCCCCGCAAACAGGGGGAAATTTGGAAGATTTATTGGATTGGAGTTTAGAAAAATCATCTATAGTATTTACACAAAACAGGATAGAGCCTAGACGAAATTAGTGATAACGTGTTTTTATCGCTTGAAATACTAAGGCTTTAGCCTGCTTGAGCTTCAGTGTTACCATTGCGGAGCGAATGGGCTAGTTCTAGCAATTGAGTCCAGCATTTTTGCAGTTGTTTGGGGGTGCATTTGAGCGTTTTAGCGATCGCTTGGTCGCTGTGTTTTGCAGCCTTCAACTTCAAAATTTCTTGTTGCTGTTCGTTAAGCAGATTCAAAAAGGTGTCCCACTGCTGAGAAGATAATCCCAATTTTTGGTCTAAACCAGCACCCAGCCATTGATGTACCAATTGCCATTGGTGAGTGCGAGCGAACTTTTCTACATGGTATTTAAAACGCTGTTGCAGATAGTCGCGCTGACGGGTGGTCAAACCGAGAATTTGGTCAATTTCTGGCGCGCTGAGGTCTTGAAGTTTTAAAGTCAGGTAATCTACACAGTCAGTTTGACCTTGAGATTCCAGATATTTGATTAATTCCGCAATGACGCGATCGCGTTCCGATTCTTCTGCAGGATCGAAGTTAGTTTGAGAGGTCATTTGCGCCCTCAGTTGCTGCACCGCCGAACTCCGCAAGTAAGATTCTGCTTCTTCGCTTTTCGCAGATTCCACCGCCATTTCAATATCAACGGTAGTTTCTTGCGGTTGGCGACGGGCAAAACCTTGTGCCCGCAGTATAATCAATTGCTGATTGGCACCACCAGGCAAGTTAATCCGGCGCTTGGCATATTGCTCGGAAAACGCCATGTATTCTGCTAATTGCAGTTGTGTGCGGGGGGTGTAATCTTCAGGCAATTCATTTTCCCGGCGGAAAGCTTTGATAGCTTCGATATAAAACGCTTGCAGAAAATCTTCAATCAGGCTGTAACGACCTTGAAAACCTAACTCAGTGCCTACTGTAGTTACGTGGCGGTAAACCATAGCACCTAAAGTGCTATGTAATTCCACGCGCCCTTGTCTGGAACCGAGTTGATAGTAACGCAGGCACTTTTGCATGCGGTGGCGTGCTAAGGTAACCTGCCAAGATTTAATTTGCCCGGAAGTTTGAATGCGAGCGCTTTTATCGCAAATGCGTTCAACTTCTTTAGCGATGCGCTTGGCTGCAGCTAATACACATGCAGGCGAGGCTTTCAACTGAGGTTGCATTTCCTTACGCAGCAGGTCAATCAAAGCATCTGCATTGATAGTGGAAAATTCTTCAGTCGAAACGTGGCGGTCAAAAGCGGTGGTAGAAGCGCTGAATTGGGCGAGATTAGATTTCATGACTTTTCCTGGGAGTGGTACTGCACCGTAGCAACCTTGGCAAAATAATCTCTTGGCATTTATCGCTTCGAGATTCGCCGTAAGCTGCTTACATATATGACTGTAAAAAATTTTAAAAAGTTACAGGGATGTGATGTGTCGGTTTTTTCACACGCTACCGCATAGTAAGTGGCACAAGGCTACCCGCCACTACTTCAAAATAGACATAAAGCTTACTCTGCAAGCTTTATAGCCATCCCGTCCATACCCGCTCCCAACTCTTTTGAGTATGACAATTTTAAAAGTGGAGCATTTTTTTGGTCAATTTCCGTAATCGAGGGCTAAACTTGTGAGCATAATTTTTACTGAAATACAATTACTTAAACTAAGTATTTAAACCCAAGCCTCTGCTGTTTCCCAGCCTAAACCCCGCCTTGTAATAACTGGTTCATCTCCTGTTAAGTCCAAAATGGTAGACACTTCGTATGTAGGTTCCTCGCCGGTGTCTACAATCACATCTACAAAGCGATCCAAACGGTCAAATAACTCCATCTGGGACAAAACGGGTTCTGAATCTATGCCAAACTTCCCATTGTTTACTTCATCCTCTGGTACGTGTGCCGAAGTTGAAATAATCGGATTTTCTAACGCCGTCAGCAGTTCCAAACAGACTGTGTGGTTGGGAACTCTGATTCCAGTAGTTTTTCGTTTGGGATTTTGCACCAGTCGCGGCACCAATTTAGTAGCAGGAAGCAAAAACGTGTACGGTCCAGGAATCAGGCGCTTCATAATCCGATAGCCTGCGTCACTCACAAAAGCATATGTTGCCACATTTGAAAGCGAGGAACACAGAAAGGTCAGTGGTTTGTCATTTGCGAGTTGCTTAATTTGCCGTACTCGCTCTACCGCCGATTTGGAATTTAAATCGCAACCGATCGCATAAACTGTATCGGTAGGATAGAGCATGACTGCGCCATTAGACAGCGCTGTCTTTATTTCCTCTATTCGCCGGGGTTGGGGATTATCAGGATGAACTGTGAAGATTTTTGCCATAAAAGATTTTAAATTTGTGCTTGAGGGTTTGAAGAAGGCAGGAGGCAGCTTTGCTGGAGGCAGAAGGCAGTCATGATCAATTAAGATTCACCACCTAACATAAAAAAGGCATCTTACATAGCTGTCACGCCACATGCTTCAACCGGGGGAACCAAGGGCGCTTCAGTGGCTCCTCTGCCACGCCACATGCTTCAACCGGGGGAAAGAAAGAAGGGCGCAGTGGCTCCTCTGCCTTTTTCAAAAGGGCTGTTGATTAATCTTTGTCTCTATACTTTGCATCAAAAAAATTATCAAACTCTTCTGAAATTATGGGATAAAATGTAGCCTAAAATACAATTATTCCGATTCTCAGGATAAAAATCCTTACCCCTTCTGCCACGCCACATGCTTCAACCGGGGGAACCCCGAAGGGCGCAGTGGCTCCTCTGCCACGCCACATGCTTCAACCGGGGGAACCCCGGCACCGCAGTGGCTCCTCTGCCTTATTTTTATAAAAGAGCCGAAAATCATCAAATTTTTTTGTTATGAGTAAAATTGGTTATTTGCAATGTCCAACAGGTATTTCCGGTGATATGTGCCTGGGAGCCTTGGTAAGTTTGGGTGTTCCGTTGGAGTATTTAACTGAAAAACTCAACGGTTTGGGAATTGAGCATGAGTACAAGTTAAGAACAGAACTTGTTCTGCGTAATGGTCAGCAGGCGACGAAAGTCCATGTGGATTTAACCCACGACCATCACCACCACGAACACGATCGCCATCACGGACGCCACCTACCAGAAATCGAGGGAATGATTCTCAAAGCTGGTTTACCACTACGGGCAGAAGCTTGGAGTTTGGCGGTATTCCGGCAGCTAGCTGTGGCAGAAGGGGCTGTGCATGGCATTGCACCTGAAAAAGTTCATTTTCATGAAGTGGGTGCGGTGGATGCGATTGTCGATATTGTCGGTACTTGTTTGGGGTTGGATTGGTTGGATATTGAAAGTCTATATTGTTCAGCTTTCCCGACTGGCGGGGGAACAGTTCGCGCCGCCCACGGTCAAATGGCTGTACCTGTACCGGCGGTATTGAAGTTATGGGAAATGCGGAGTTGTCCGGTTTATAGCAACGGTATTGATAAAGAATTGGTGACACCGACAGGAGCAGCGATCGCTACTACTCTAGCTTCAGATTTTGGTTCGCCACCTCCTATGACTATCAAACAGATCGGATTGGGAGCCGGGAATTTGAATTTACCGATTCCCAATATTTTGCGAATTTGCTTAGGTGAAACTACTGAGACTGCAACCAATTGGAATGTAGCCAATGTATCAGCACATGGAGAATTAGAAACCATATCGGTGTTGGAAACCCAGATAGATGACTTAAATCCGCAAGCGATCGGTTATGTATTTGAGGCGTTATTTGCAGCTGGTGCGGTGGATGTATTTACTCAGGCGATCGGGATGAAAAAGTCTCGTCCGGGGATTTTGCTAACTGCAATTTGTCATCCAGAAAAATTATCTAGCTGCGAAGCAGTTTTATTTCGCGAAACCACAACTTTAGGAATTCGCCGTTCTATTCAGCAACGCGCAATTTTACGAAGGGAAATTCAGCAAGTAGAAACTGAATATGGAGCAGTGCGCGTGAAAGTAGCGTGGAACGGATTAGCAAAAGAGAGAATTATCACCAACATCCAGCCAGAATACGAAGATTGTGCAGAATTAGCCAGAAAACATCATATTCCTTGGCGTCAAATTCAGCAAATCGTGTTACAGAATTGGCATTTAAAACAGAAAAATTAGCGAAGGTTTTTAAGCCGCGCGTTGGCGCTAGCCTTGTCGTCAGACCGAAGCGCTCTGTTCGGGGTGTACCTCTAAGCTGCTGCGGGGGTTAACTAGAGATGCTTTCAGACATCCGGGTAAATAAAATCTCTTTCACAGTCGGCTCTAGGGGAAAGGTAAGGCTAGTAATATTGCCTTTGGTATCAGTTAAGAAAGATATAAGTTCTGGTTTATCGCCCAACTCAGATTCAACAAAAATGTCATAGTGGTAGTGTTCTAATTTATAAATAATTGAATTATGAGTTGCTGTTAAATGATTATCATTAATTTCAATTGATAAGATTCCGTATGCTGGATGCTCAAAATAGCCTGTGTAATCTGATAGAGGATGAGAAGGCTGGGTTCCTGTTTTACGGTCTGAGGCGATTTGCTATGCAGGCTTTTGCAGCAGCTTCTTTGCTTTGAGCATATTTTTCCTTCATTCGTTCATTCCAAGGAACTTCGTCTAGACCGAGCAAGCGATCGCATACATAATAAGTCACAGTATGTATTACTGGGTTTTGATCCATATTAGTCAGAACTACTATACCAATATTGTCTTGAGGCAGCAAAGTTGTCCGCGCAGAAAATCCATCAATATTACCACCATGCTGAATTAAATTATGACCTCGGTAAGCGCTAATAAACCATCCCAAACCATAAAAATAATGGAAAAGTTCATTATATTCCAGTGGTTGACCAATCACGATTTGTGGATAGTGCATCTCTTGCAGATGACTTGGTGAAATAATTTGTTTCTCGCCATACTTACCCTGATTAAGATGCAGTAAAAGCCAGTTAGCCATATCAGCAACGTTGGAATTTATCGAACCTGCTGGACCACTAACATCGACATTACAAAAGGGTAATCTCTCAACTTTGTCGGATTTTTCTTGATAAGGAAGTGCAAAATCATCAGCTTTTTGGGATTTCTCTACAGAGAAATTACTGTCTCTCATATCTAAAGGATTAAAAATTTCCTGTTGCACAAATTCTTCCCAGCTACTCTCTGCAATTTCACCAACCAAGTAGGCAGCGGTCATGTACATCAAACTTTGATACTGAAAAACAGTACGTAATTCGTGAGTAGGTTCAAGATATTGTAAGCGCTCGAATATTTCTTTACGGGTGAAGGGAGTTTTATACCACATAGCATCGTGACGCGGTAAGCCAGACCGATGAGTCACGAGGTCACGGGGTGTGATATGTTCGGTTGCATAGGAGTCATAAAGTTTAAAAGTAGGCAAATAATTTCTGACAGGTTTATCCCAGTCTAATTTGCCACGTTCTACCAAAATAGCCATTGCCATTGTGGTAAAGGGTTTCGTACAAGAACCAATCGCAAAGAGAGTCTGTGGTGTCACAATTAAATTTTGTTCTACATCTCGCTTTCCAAAGCCTTCACAAAAAATTATTTGGCTGTCTTTAACAATTGCGATCGCCAACCCAGGTATTTTCCACTCTTGCATCGTCTTGTTGATAAATTCACTCAGACCTTGCATGATAACTCTTCACACCTCCCAGTAAAAAAGCATCTTCAATCAGCCCCACCATCAGAGGATGTTTAAAAAGTATTGTTATTAACATCAAAACCTTGAAAACCTAACCCCCCAACCCCCCAACACTCACGTAGCTTGCTTCTCCGTTCGCCCTACAGCCCTTCGGGCATCCTGGGCGCGGGCGTGAGGTGAAGGGTAGGAGTGGGAATGGGGGAAAGTCAAAGCCTCTCTCCTCCTAGGAGAGAGGTTTGGAGAGAGGTTTATTTGTATACTTTATGACTTGACAAACATCCTCTAAGAGTGTGAGGGCGTTTTGGCAAAGGTATTTTGGAGAAACCCGGATTCTCGCTTCTCACGAATGATGCAAAGGACTGCTATATAACGTAAAAACATTTCCAGGCGATCGCTTGGAAACCAGAAAGATGTAAAAGTTTATTTAGGATGGTGCGTTACGCTTCTTGGAAACCAGAAAAATGCAAAACTTACTTTATAATGATGGTGCGTTACGCTTCGCGCTTCGCACCCTACGACTACGACTAAATATTAGTCGTCAGCTTCTCTGACAGTTCTTTTCACAGCATCAGTTGCATCTTCAGCTGTACGCTGAATATTTGAGCTTGTATCTTCAGCTCCACGTTGAACATTTTTGGTTACATCTTTAGCAGCATCCTTGGTGTTATCCTTGATATTTTCAATTCCGCGCTGCGTACCCTTAGATACACCTTCAGTCAATTCTTTAGCAGAACTTCCGATATCTTCACCCAGGTTTTTCACTCTTTCACCAAAAGGTGTACCTTGACGGTAGTTTTCAACATATTGTTCTACGCTGTCAACACCCTTTTCATCAACGTTTCTTTTAGCATTTTCCTTCAAAGCTTCGGCTCTTGCTTTCGCTTCAGTTTCAATTCCTCTCGCTCTGGGGTCTACATCACTAAAGTTATTCATCCCACCAGCAGGAGAAGAGAGAGGATAATCTTTTGTGGGATCGTTGCGTTCGATCTTAGTTGGTTTATAACCAGGCTGTGATGGTTCTGTTGCTTGTGTAGGACCACCGCAAGCTTGTGTAAATATTAGTAAAACTCCTGCCAAGAAAACCCCTAAAATTCTGCTCGGACGATTGTTTTTAAACCAAGCAATTACTCGTTTCATGTGTTGTTCCTCGTGTTTGCGTGTGTAAGTTAAACGTTTAACAAGAACTGTCCCAAGACTTTTTTATTTAAGATTTCCCTGACATCCAAGACATTGGGACAATAAAAATCCGCTTTATTTACCTACTGCTGGATTTTTTTGCAATTCCGGTCTAGCAGATGCTTCATCTGCTTTGTCTTGCAAAAAGCCTGAAGCTTCTTTAACAGCTTCTTTCACAGTTTCAATTCGGTCTTTAGCTCGCTCGCCTAGATTTGGTTCGCGCTGAATCAAACCACCTGGTTGAGCCTGTTGAAAGTCTTTATCAGTAATGATTGGCATTTCGGCTTCTTTGTAAGCTCTACCCACTGGTGTTTCAGCACCGGGATAAAGCATTTCAGATTCTTTGTTTGTGGCAATTAATATTGAAGAATCTGTCTGTAAACTCGCGCGATCGCTTCCACTTTTGGCTTTGGGGTTGGCAACTTTCTGGTCAGTTGTCATATTGTAGTTTGTGTAACCGTCCCCACCATTTTTATAAGGGTTGTTTGCACCACCAGCTTGTACAGCCGGGTTTTGTGGATTTGCGCCTTGAGCGTTTGCTCCACTACAAGCAGTACTAAATATCAACAATATACCCGCAAAAAATACGGTTAAGATTCTACGGGGTAATTTTTTCCACAAAGCAGTTAAAGCCCTCACAAATTCCTCCTTTCAACTACAAGTAAAGTGTTTCGCTTTAGTCTTTTATTACTAAGCGATTTTTTTTTAATTTGAGTTGGCTGCTATTTGAATAACGCTTGTTAACTGTACAAAGTTAAAAGTTAAGTTTTCATCTAGCGCAGGTCACATTATTACTACCACTCCACGCTTATGTTCTCTAACTAGAGAGAGATATAAGTTTCTATGATTAGCTTTTAATTGTGCCGCGCTGACTGAACTTATTTTCATTAGTGTATAAATTTATTGGTTACTATGCTTAACAACTTATGTTTATAGATATCAGCCTTGGGAAGGATATTAAATTTATAAATAGAATATTTTACCGCACATTTGACGTGATAATATTGCGTTTATAAATTGAGGATGTCTAGCGTATCTCAAAAAAATTGGTATTAAAGAATAATAAATTCTTTGGGAAAGCTTTCCCCTAAATCATTTGTGAGAAACGAGAAGTCGGGTTTCGTAAAAGTTACCCGACTTCTGAGCTTTCGATTACTATAGAAACTTTTTATCGTTTAATAAATCAAATTAATCATCAACCTTGGTTGAGAGACATAAAGTTTTTTTAAGTAAAAATAGTTGCATAAATTTTTGCGTATGCCCCTGCGATATGTACAGTTCCCAAAAGCTGATGTAGCATAATATTTGAGGTGTTCAGCCCTGGGTTTATAACCGTTAAATTACCAAAATGATGAAGCAAATTTTACGCTGGCTAATTTTGGGAGGGACGCTATTTTTTTTGGCGAAAGCCCTTAAGGATCATTGGCTGGAGGTGACAGCCATTCAAATTGATGGGGTAGGATGGGCAATTTTAGCGATCGCGACAGGCGTAACTTTGCTAGCCCACACTTGGGCTGGGTGGGTGTGGACTTGGGTTTTAAGAGAGTTAAATCACCCTGTAGAGTCTTCCGAATTCATCCAAGTTTACCTAAAAACCAATATTGCCAAGTATTTACCGGGTAATATTTGGCATCACTACGGGCGAATTCTGGCAGCGAAAAATGCTAGTGTTTCTACTAGTGCAGCCACCTTAAGCGTATTGTTAGAACCGCTACTTATGGCGGCGGCGGCTTTAATCATAATTGTCTTATTTGGTAATAAATTTGTAGTAGGTCATAGCAATCTCACCCTACAAATATTACAAATATTGGGTTTAATTGCAGTGCTGGCTGCGGTTCATCCCTGGTTTTTAAACCCTGTGATTCGTTTTTTGCAACGCCTAAAGCTGAAAAAATCTGATACTAACAGCACCCCAACTTCTATCACCAGTTTGGAACGCTATCCCTTACAACCTTTGTTAGGAGAATTAGGTTTTTTGGGATTGCGTAGCACTGGATTTATATTAACTTTGTTTGCCTTGGCACCATTGAATTGGAGTCAAATTCCTTTATTGATAGGCGCTTTTAGTTTTGCTTGGTTGCTAGGATTTATTGTTCCGGGTGCGCCTGGTGGGTTAGGTGTATTTGAAGCCACAGCGATCGCACTATTGCAGAATCGCTTTCCGGCTGGGTTAATAATTAGCGCGATCGCTCTTTATCGTCTAATTAGCATTTTAGCTGAAACCGCCGGTGCAACCTTAGCTTGGCTCGACGAACACCTTGCGAAGTCCTGAGGAGTCATTAGTCATTAGTTGGTAGTTGGTAGTTGGTAGTTGGTAGTCATTAGTGATTAGTGATTAGTGGATGGTGCTTAGTTGTCCCCCTTGTCTTGCTTGTCTCCCTTGTCCCCCTTCCCTCGTCCCCCACACCCGTCGCCCCCGAACCCCATCTCATTGTTGTGTATCTACCTTCAACTGAGAAAAAACACGATAAGTATCCAAATCCAATTGTGGATTGCATGCTTCTTCATTATCATCTTTCATTTTAATCAAGTTATATTCAACGTTATCAGCATAAATTGCAAACGTGATATTAAAAATTTCTAGAAAATGAATTACCCACTGACACTCACTTTCTGGATACTTTTCATAGTAACGAATCAAATTCGCAATTCTAATCTCTAAATGACTGCGTGAGTTTCTACAAATCAAAATAATCTTAAGCAGCACAATCACCAATGTTAGGGGATGACCCTGAGAAAGCAATAAAATAAACAATTGCGAAGGTTCTTTCCCGTTTTCTGTTGTCAGACAATCAATAAGTCGGTTGCAGGTTCTTAGCAACAACTCTTTATTGATAATTTCTTCATCGTATTCCGGCTTCCAAGAAGATACCTTCTCTGACAACTGCTGTTTGAAAGTTTCTACAAACTCTTGCTGCTCTACAGAAAAAATTAGATATTTTTGAAGACTTTTTTTCCAACTTTTAAAACTCTGATTTTGAGTTTGTTTGATAAATATATTGGCAATATTATCGTAACTAAAGACACCTTTTTTAACAACAATCATCTTGATTAGACGCAACACATTATCTCCCAAGATACTTGGATTTCTATAACGTGTGGCGCTAGAGGCAGAAGACTGAGAACGAGCAATATACATTGCCAGTTCAAACTTAAATTTGTCTTTAATTTGTTTGGATAGCTTTCTCGCTGCCTCTTGTTGCTCTTTGGGATTATCTTGATTAACAGATTGAGCAATTAATAAATAAGAAGTGTAGCGATTAGTCCAATGACCTTTTGTCTGATTTTCGTATCGAAAAGCAAATAATTTTAGTTCTTCATAATCATTGCTGTTAACAAAATTATCTAGCCAAGTTTTGAAGTTATTTATTTTTCTATGATGACTCGTGCGTCTGCTGTATTTATAAGTAGTAAATAATTCAACTAATTCTTGGATATATTTGTGTTTTCTGTTAGATTCCCAGTTGTTAACTATAATGTAGCAGCACCGCTTGAGTGTATTGCGAAACTCCTGTTCGTTATTGTCCCAAAAAAGCCCATATATTCCTGGTGCAGAATCTGAATTGACTGAATCAAGACAGTCTATAAATAAATCCTTAAATTCCCGCAAAACATCCTCTGGTGGCGATTTTTTGACAACCTCCACCAAAAATGTGTAAATCCTCTCCTGTGCAATTTGCACATTTAACTGTTTAGAGTTGGACTTAACGAGATGCTGATTTCTCTGACTAATTAGTAAGTTATTACCCGTCATTACAGTTCTCAAGACCAAAAAGTATCCTGTTCATAATTAGACTTCTTGCTCAGGTGGGGAAAAGGGGAAGGTGGAGTCCCCTTACTTGTGAGGATAAGGGAAAAGGAATTATTTTTTGCCCTTTCCCTTAAACCTTTACCCTTTATCCTCAAGAATGCAAAAAAGAAATGAGTGCAAGAGGTCTATTGTTATCAGCTTAACCTTGGCAAACAGGAGTATCAATCGATTCTTCAAAAATTAAGTATTTTTTTCATATAAATTTGATAAAATAACGATGTCAGGTATTAATTTGCCAAAAATATACGATAAATCACGTATGAAACTATATATATAATATACATATAGTTTCACTTTCCGATGAAAATAGGGCATTGGGGAGCCAGTGCTGCGGGAGGGTTTCCCGGAGCAGGCATCTGGCGTCATTGGGGAGCCACCGCCCTTCTTCGACCGCGACAGTCGCGCTTTGGAGCGTCCCTTGGGCATTGGGATGAGAAATATTTATCCGCTGTGGCGGCGAATCTACCATGACCGACTGACTTGAAAAAGGCAGAAAGCTGTACTCAAGAGAAGATAAATTTTTCATGCTTGGTGGTGAACCAGCCCTGGAGGGCGGGTTTCCCGTCGTAGAGTTGTGTCTGTGCAGCCGAGACTTTAATCGTCAGGTGCAAGTTATGCGATCGCAAGCAAAAACTACAGTTAAACTACTACAGTTACAAATTTTTAGTGGGGGTGGAGGGACTTGAACCCTCACGACCTTTTACGGTCAACGGATTTTCATTCTCTCGCAGCTTTCGCTACTGCCTGCTAAGTTAAACATTAACAGGTTTTGAGAATCGGACTCTCTCTTTACCCTCGACTTGACGTTAGGGTAGCTCCCGTCGAGTCTCTGCACCTTCCGAAAACTTTTGAATGCGTGAGTTGTGAATTCTGAATTACTTCCTTAACTCAGCACTCCTAACTCTTAACTTCTAACTTTTTCCGGCTTGGCTCAGGATTGCCATATCTGTTACCAGATTTAGGTTTCCCTGAATTTGAGAGCTTCCACTTGAAAGATTTCTCGATCAAGGCTCAGTTTTCTAAGTCCGTAGCGTCTACCATTCCGCCACACCCCCGAGTATGCTTCGGAGTTTTTCCCTTATTTTTTGGAGGCAACAAATACCTCCTCATCTATTCCACCATCAATTGTGTATTTTGTCCAACTAGTTTAAAAAATTTTTCTGTAATTTTTCTCTAATTTCTGACGCAAGGGGGATTAAAGACTGGGGGAGGCGTTTGCTTTCATGCCTTGAAACCCATAAAACGCTAGGATTAAAAGCGCGATCGCTTTGACCATAGACCGCGATCGCGATCGCGGCGGCTTCCCTCAGGTGAGGCATTCAGCCTATGATGGAAAACAGATGCACCAATGCTCTTTATCTACTTGCAGAAAGAATTATGGTTGTAGCCCTCCTGTATCTAGTTTTGGCTGGAGCTTATTTGTTAGTCATGCCTGTAGCTGTCCTGCTTTATCTCAAACAGCGCTGGTATGTGGCAAGCTCGATAGAGCGCGGCTTTATGTACTTTATGGTGTTTTTCTTCTTCCCCGGTTTGTTGGTGCTGTCCCCATTTCTGAATTTTCGCCCCAGACGGCGAGAAATTCGAGTTTAACGAATTCATTGGTAGGTCATAACTCATGCGACGCGTTGACGCTGTTGGAATTGGCTTAGGCGTTTTTGTAGCTGGCGGCTTGGCATATGTACTATTTCAGCTAGTGGGTTTAGATAGCCAGCAAGCTGGGATATGGAGCCAAGTTTTGCTAGTTAGTGGGTTGATTGGCTGGTTGGTAACTTACGTTTCGCGTGCGGTTGCCAAGAAAATGACCTACCACGAACAACGGGAAAAATACGAACAAGCCTTTTTTGAAAAGCGCTTGCAAGAACTCTCTCCCGAAGAATTAGCGCAAATTCAAGCCGAAATCGAACGGGAAAAAGGTAAACAAGTTTGACTAAAGAAGTCTCTGGGTGTAAAGGATGAAGGATGAAGTAACAACTCGGTCTATGCCTCGCCCCTCGTAGGCGAAAAAATCAGTTTTTTTCAATGTTCGTGCCTCATTCCTTGATGGGTGGGATAATTTCATACTTCATCCTTCATCCTTTATAAAGGTCACCCGATATTTTCGCAAACTCTAATGTCCCGACTGGTTAACAGTGTTTGCGCCTAGTCGCCTGCAACCCAAGAGGGGTTGGACAGGGCTAGGCTTTTTTGCATGATTGCTGTAAATATATCATTGGCTCAGTTGTTAGTTTTTGGTTGTCGGTTGTTCGTTGTTCGTTGTTTGTTGCCACTGACTAATGACTACTGACTAATGACTACTGACTAATGACTACTGACTAATGACTAATGACTAATGACTACTGACTAATGACTAATGACCGCGATATCCGATTGCTTTAAAAATCTGGCGCGTAACTCCGAGTGTGCGCTAATTCCGTTTATTACAGCAGGCGATCCCGATTTAGAAACTACGGCAAAAGCCTTGCAGGTTCTAGATCGCAATGGGGCAGACATAATTGAGTTGGGTGTTCCCTACTCCGATCCGCTTGCAGATGGTCCAGTAATTCAAGCTGCTGCTACCCGCGCCTTACAACGAGGAACGACTTTAGATAGCGTGCTGGAAATGGTGAAAGCTACTAGTCCGAGTTTGCGATCGCCGATTATCCTGTTTACTTATTACAACCCGATTCTCCACCGTGGGATTGAAAAATTTCTCGCCTCAATTGCTTCTGCTGGAGTAGCAGGATTGGTAGTTCCCGATCTACCCTTAGAAGAAGCAGCTGGTTTGCTTCAACTAGCTGCGGCAATCGGTATCGATGTAACCTTATTGGTTGCTCCTACCAGTTCCGCCGAACGGATAGAAGCCATCGCTCGTTCCTCCCAAGGATTTGTCTACTTGGTTAGCGTCACGGGCGTCACGGGAATGCGATCGCAAATTCAATCACGAGTGTCTGATTTAATTAAAAGCATTCGTGCTGTCACTGATAAACCCATCGGTGTCGGTTTTGGCATTTCCGAACCAGAACAAGCCCGTCAAATACAAGATTGGGGCGCGGATGCCGCAATAGTGGGCAGCGCTATTGTCAAACGTCTGGCAGAAGGCACGCCACAACAAGGTTTAAATGCGATCGCCGAGTTTTGTCAAAGTCTCAAAAGCGCGATCGGTACAGCCCACAAGGCATAAATACCCATATTCATTGCATAGGGAAATTAGATTAAAAAAGTGTAACAGTGAAGTTTTTTTTGCCCATGTTTGGTAGACAATTTAACCGATATGGTTTTGAATATTAACAGCAGATATCAAGCTGTAAAAAAACTAGCTGATACAGTCGCTTATGGTTTGAGTATTATTAAAGTTGAGTAGGCTTATAGATTATGAGTGTGAGAGTGAGTTCAGTAGCAAATGGTTATAGTTCCGTCGCAATTGAGGGGCAAAGGCGATGAGTGAAAGTATGGCATTTATCGGCGGAGTCGCCGTAGCTGGGCTGGCGGCTCTCGTCTTGCTTAAGGGGACAGGTACTCCTCTACAACCTAATATTGCTGTTGCCCCACAGATGCCAGCCGTAGTAGCGCCTCAGATCATACCGCAACAGGGGCAATATTCGGCCTACGGGCAATCACCATATTTGAACACCAATCCCAGCGCCATTCCTCCAAATAGCGATTCGCTGCGCTTGGAAATGGAACGGCAAAAAATGCAGCTTGAGCGGTTACAAGCTGACAACGACCAGCTCAAAGCTCAAAACCAACAACTCCAGTTCCAAGTTCAAACCTACAACAATCAACAAGCTCAATTCAGCCAGAGCAACAATGCATCACAAAAAGCTGCATTAGAGCCTTCTCAAATTCCCTGGTGGTCTTCACCAATCGTTTGGGCAGTTGGAGGCATGACCCTCACTATTGGTGGTGGTATTGTTGTAGCCGGCGTCTTGGCTTTGTTCTCGCCTAAGCAGCGTTCTACCCGTACCGTACAAGTAATTCACCCTTACCACGGTCCCACACCGCCCTTGGCTCCCGTACGTCGGGCTGAATTTCTCCCACCTCGCGGGGAAACCAGACGAACTGAAGCAACAGAATACGACGAAATGCATTAAAACTGAATAAATTAGCATTAATTTTAGGACTTACGCTGCTAGCCCACGCGGCTGACGCGTGGGATCTACAGGGTCTAGTTCGCTTAATATTTCGTCCGAGTTGCGTAAGTCCTGTAATTTGTACAAACAAAGCACTAAGTAAGGAATATGCACCTCAAAACTGCTAAATTCTCACCTAGGTGCTTTGTGCTGCCATTATTTTTATCTCATCAAAATTAATTAATCAAGTAGCTGCCATAGAAAATGAGCAAATGTAAATTTGTTTATTAGATATGTTTTGCAAATTGGGCATGGGAAAGCCAGCGCCCTTCGCGACCGCGCAAAGTCTTCCGGACACTTATATTCTGTCCGGAGAGCTTTGCGACAGTCGCGTTCAGCCGCGTCATGGGGCATGGGAAAGGCAGATTTTTATGCGTGTTGGTGAAGGGGCGCGATGAAGGCGGGTTTGCCAAAGGGGGGCGACTGATTTTGCCGTTGGGTGTACGCAGTTGATCGTGGCTTTTAAATCATTCGTGAAAAACGTTCGTGTCGGGTGACTTCTAAAGAAACCGGACTTCTGAGGCAATTATTTTTGGATTGCTATATATATTTGAATATTTCAAACATTTGGAGACATGGTATTATATCCTTCTTTATATAAATTTTTACTCAAGCATCAGGCAAATACTCATCACTCATACCTTGGGAAGCGCTGATTCAAATGTTAATTGTGCTACTAGTTAATTGACAATTATGGCGAAGCAAATGATTCATCGCAGCATCCTTGCAATGATGAAGCAAACATTGCAACCATAACAATTATGTCCATTTTACAAATGTCCGCCAAAGCAGCAGGGAACGTAGTTATTTTTGTAAGTATCTAGTACTAGATTTTACTTTTTAGCTTGTTAGTTATGTGAAGATTCGGTTACGGTTAAGCACTTAAATTTAAAGATAATAAAAAATACTGAAGAAATTTTGATATCCCTGATTACTCCGGGATGATTTGTGGTTAATATTACTTAAGTGTGACCGAAAAAAGAGATTCGGCAATGCCATCTGGTGCATGATTTTCTGGTTGATTTATCGGCAAAATGTTCATGCAGCCCGATATTGGTTGATTCAAACGGGCTGAAATTAAGTTGACAAGGAAATTTGCCGATCGCCTGGTAAGCTTTCTTTGAATTGCTTACTTTACAGGAGTTCAGTATTCTGAAAATATATATTCAGCAGTCTGCTAAATATTTGGGTAGCAGGCTAGCAAACAGCGATCGCATGCAATTTTCTAGGTAGTTTTTCATGCAATTGCTGCACGAAAAGCACTGCAATACCTGTGTTGCCAAATTTTGGCCTGCTCGTCAGTGATGTTCATCTGTTTGTTATAAGCGCTAATTTCTTGTATTAAATTGTTATTTTGAGGTATATACTTATATCTCAAAGCTCAATCGGCGTTTGCCGTCAAATTAAAAGCTGGTGTTTTAACATCAAAAATCATTAGATATCACTCGCTCACCACACAAAAATTAAACATTTTGTAAAGGAGAGGTCAAAAAAATCATTGGAACAAGGTGTAAATTTATCCCATCGGGCAAACAAGCAATCTTTTACTCCCGCTCCCAGAAAAGGGGGAATCTTTGCCAAATCAAGCATGCAGCCTTTCTCTCATGTTAGGCGTCTACGGGAGAAGAAATTTTAATCGTGCAGTTTATGACGTCAACTTCACGCAGTTACTGTCCGGTAAAATCTGCAATGACTGTGTTTCCTAACTTTTATCGGGTTATCAGTAGGAATGTTGTTATGACAACAAATGGCAGTATTTTGTATTCAATCCGGCTTGGGAGATATATATTTATATCTTATATCTCAAACGGAAAACTGCATTGTTTGTTATGTCATCAATAACTTGAACTTGTGTTGTTAGTGTTGACAAACTTGGAATAATATGCAGGAACTACAAAAAATCAATTAAAGATTTGGTAAAAGGAAGCGTAAAAAAATCGCAATTGTATCAAAGTCCAGATAAAATCTTGGGCGTTTAATGATACCATACATTGCGTTTAGGAGAATTAGAAAATTCAGAAAAAATTAGGTTTTTTATTCAAAGAAACCTAATTCTTAGAAAAATACTCTGCTATTGCTTGATGCCTTCCAATGACATCTATAATTTCATGGCTGAGGCATAAAAGCCTCTTTTTTACCTTTTTTCTTTTAAGTATTTCTGCGTACGGTATTATACCTAGTTTAGCTCAAACAGGCGTAATCACAAATACCGGAAGTGCTGGTGCGGACAATTTACCAGGTGGAAGAGTTCAATCGAACCCGGTGACTTTGACAGCTGGGCAAGCCGCTTTGGAGATTATCAAAACAGGTGACCGAGCAGCAGCTGAACCGGGTGACACGGTTGTTTACCGTCTTGCGATTAGAAATACTGGTAGGGCACCGACAACGAATCTGGCGATTACAGACAGACTTCCGTTGGGGTTGCGATTTGTATCAAGGTCGCTGAAAGGTACTATCGGAAATACGGCAGTTTCTTTGACTGCTAATAGTACTGGTGGAAATCGGACAGTCACAATTACTTCTCCTCAAGGACTGCAACCAAACCAAAGTTTGAATGTAGTTTATGCCGCTGAGGTGACGCCAGATGCGGTGCGGGGAGATGGCAGAAATTTGGCATTAGCTAGTTCTGGGAATTTGAGAAGTAACCAAGCCAGCCATCAATTGCGGATTCGACCGGGTATTGTATCTGATTGCGCCACCTTGATTGGGCGGGTGTTTGTCGATAAAAATTTTGACGGCGAACAGCAACCAAACGAGCCTGGAGTGCCGAATGCAGTTATTTACATGGATGATGGCAATCGCATCGTTACCGATGCTAACGGGCTGTACTCTCTGGCGAATGTCGTTGCAGGTTATCGGTCGGCTGCGCTAGACCTGACTAGCTTACCGGGCTATGGACTGGCACCTAACAAATACTTCATCGAAAAGAATAGCCAGTCACGCATGGTGAAGTTAGCACCAGGTAGTATGGCACGGATCAATTTTGGGGTTACGCCTGCGTTTTCAGAGGATAAGCGATGAAGACAAGAAAGCTAGGAGTAAGGTTTACCAAAAAAATGGGGATTTTTCTCAATAAATCCCAAAAGCAACAATTCTCTATTTTGCGCTTTGCCTTGCTTACCAAGAGTAGCGCAGGCATTTTGCCCGCATTTCTGGTGATTGTTTTTCCTTCTATTGTTGGCACACAGGCAGTTTTCCCTAGTGCTGCTGTTGCCAATGTGTCAGATAATCCTCTGTCACGAACTTTGGCAAAAATTAGAGATTCGAGAGTTGCGGAAGTAGAGAAAGCTGAGGAAGCTAAAGTAGTTTCTTCTTCTTCCTCGCTTGCTGCTGAAAAAGTCTCTTCTGAAGAAAAGCTAGAGGTCGCACAGACAACTGATGCAACTTCCGAACCAGCTACTGCTGTACAAGAACCAGCACCACAACCTACGGCTGTTCCTGCTGCTGTAGAGCAAAAGGTACAATCACAAACAACGCCGCCCAACAGTACGCCACAAACCCTTACCCAGGGTAAACCTCAAATTGAATTTGCACCTGTAGGCAATCCGCAAGTTCAAGCGGATGGACGTTCTACGATTAAGTTGCAAGGGCAAATTACTGGAGAAAACGGTCAACCCATCACTGAGGATGTGATGGTAACTTTGACCACTACCGCTGGGAAATTTGTTGGTGCAGACCAAGATACTGATGCTAGCGGGTTTCAGGTTCGGGCGATTCGTGGTGAGTTCACCGCAACTCTGCAATCAGATATTAAAGCCCAACAAGTTCGGATTCGGGCGGCGGTAGACAGTATTCAAGTGCGAGATGATTATCGCAGAACAGCGCCTGCAGATATTGGACAGCCATCGTTTCCTAACGGTTCGGTCAATATTGCCGGACAGGATAAACCATTTCCGCAACAAACAGATACTTCTATTTTGGAGCAGGCGAGGGAAAAACCCTTAGAAGCCTACGCCCAAGTAGAATTTACAACTTATCTGCGTCCTTCGCTGGTGACGGGGATAGTAAATTTCCGGGTTGGACAGCGCGGAACGAATTATTGGGGTAGTTATCGAGACTTTCTCAATCCCGATCGCTCTGGCGGAACGCAAGTAGATTTCTATAGCGCGGTCTTTGCTACTGGTAAAGTTGGAGATTGGTTATTTACGGGAGCCTATAATAGCGCTCGTCCGTTGAATGAAGACTGCGAACAGAGAAATCGCCTGTTTGGTGGGATTCAATTCTGCGAACAACAATATCCAGTTTACGGCGATAGTTCGACATTTACCTCAACTGCTCCCTCTATTGACAGTGTTTATGCTCGCTTTGAGCGCAGTTCGTCTGTGCCTGGGGCTGAACCAGATTACTTGATGTGGGGGGATTATAACACAGAAGAGTTCGCTAGAACTTCGCAATTGTATACTGCGACTTCGCGACAGTTGCACGGGTTTAAGGCTAACTACAATCTTGGCAACTTCCAACTGACTGGTTTGTATGCCAATAATATTGAGGGCTTCCAACGAGATACTTTTCTTCCCAACGGTTTGAGCGGTAATTACTTTCTATCGAAGCGTTTGATTGTTCCAGGAAGTGAAACCGTTTATTTAGAAGAAGAAGAAATTAACCGCCCCGGTACAGTAAAAGACCGCAAACAGCTATTTCGCGGTCCAGATTACGAAATTGATTACGATCGCGGAACTTTGATCTTCCGCCGTCCCATTCTAGCAACCGAACTTAATCCCTTTGGTGCAACTTTAGTTAGACGAGTTGTTGTTACTTACCAAAATGAAGGTGGTGAAGGTTCCAATCTTGTTGGTGGAAGACTGCAATATAACTTTTCTCAAGATCGGGCTAACAGAAGTTTCTTAGCTGGATCGTACTTGAGGGAAGACCAAGGCGATCGCGATTTTCAACTTTTTGGTGCAGATTTCCTGATTTCTCTGGGTAATTCCGGCAGGATTGTCGGGGAATTTGCTCGCTCGAATAACTCTGACGGCAATATTTTATCTAACAACGCCGCGATTAACGGAAGGAGTTTGAACGGTTCCGCTTACCGTTTGGAAGCATTTGGTAACTTAGGCTCAAGCATTCAAGCAGAAGCCTATTATCGCGGAGTTGAGCCAAACTTCTCCAATAACTCGACTGCAAGCTTCTCTCCCGGACAAACGCGCTACGGGGCTTCACTGTTGGCGAAAGTCACAGATACTACCCGTTTTAATGTCGGTTACGAAGTTGAAGAGAACTACGGCAGCACTTCTACTGGGTTGCTTAACTTTATTGACTTGTTCGATCCGCGACCGTTAGACCGTCCTGGTTCGAGAGTCAATAACGAGTTGAGAACCTTCCGCGCCGGGATTCTGCAACAATTTGGCAGTGGTGAAGCGGGTGTCGAATATGTCAACCGATCGCGTGATGACCGTGTCAGCAATCGCTTTGATGGCGACGCCAGCCAGTTGGTATCCCGCCTGAAAGTGCCTTTAACGCAATCTTTGCTTTTCCAGGCACAAAATGAACTGAATTTAGGTGACAGCGACCCGCTATATCCCAACCGCACAACTTTAGGGTTGGACTGGAAAGCTTATCCAGGAGTGACATTTAGATTAGCTCATCAATTCTTTGATAAAAGCGAGTTATTACGAGGTAACTCCCTCACCACCCTAGACACAATTGTTGACCACAAATTCTCGGAAAATACCGCCGTTACAGGTCGTTATTCAGTACTTTCCGGCTTCAACGGCTTGCAGGGACAAGGTGCTTTAGGAATCGATCAAGGCATTCGGATTGCACCTGGGTTAAAGCTGAGTTTGGGATACCAATACGTATTCAAGAACATCTTTAGCGCTACCGCAGCAGGCGATCGCTTTGGTCAATACTATGCTGTCGGACAAACCGCATCTACCCTAGGACTGTTCTCCGGTTCAGTTTACAGCGTCGGACTGGAATACACCGACAATCCCAACTTCAAAGCTAGCGGACGATTTGAATATCGCGATGGCGACGAAGGTAACACCACCTTTATTTCCGCCGCGATGGCTGGTAAAATCTCCCCGGCTTTAACGGCATTAGTCCGCTATCAACAAGCTGGTGAAGCAAACGTCTTTTTGCCTTCCTCTGTTGGTATCACCTCCTCAGACATCAGATTCCAAGAACTTGGAGACACGGGAAACCTGAAAATCGGTTTAGCTTATCGCGACCCGACCAATGATAAATTCAACGCCTTACTCAAATACGAGTGGCGGCAAAACTTTGACTCCATTCCCGAAACTCAGCTAACAGGTACGACCGCCACAGGTCATGTCTTTTCTGCTGAAGCCATTTATGCCCCCAGTTGGCGGTGGGAATTTTATGGCAAATACGCCCTCCGTAATGGTGTCACCTTCTTAGATGGCGATAGATACGACGGTACCGTGAATTTGGCGCAGTTGCGGGCAAGTTACAGACTGGGCTATCGCACCGATTTAGCCGTAGAAGGACGCTGGATCGGACAAAACTCCAATAGCGGCACTGACTACGATGAAATTGGCTTGGCAGTTGAATCGGGGTATTATTTAACACCAGATTTGCGTGTAGGCGTCGGTTACAGCTTTGGTAGCGTCGATGACCGGGATTTTTCCGGTTACCGTTCCGAAGGTGGTTTTTATCTGAATATCAGCTTGAAGTTGAATGAACTGTTAGGCGGCTTTGGATTGCAAAAGCCCGTACCCAAGCAGCAACGCGAGTCTGAAGTGCAACCAACCGCGACTGGGCAGTCGGGAAGCAATTCCGACACCAAGATTGGGTTAGTTAACCGTCTCAAACAGCAGGTGCTAAAAGACGCTTTGAAAACCACTCTTTCAGATACATCCAAAACTGAACTGATTAACCGTCTTAGACAGCAAGCGCAGCCGCAGGCAAACGCCAGCTTCACAGGTGTACAGGAGTGAGTGTGAGTGATGTCCAGTTTGAATGTTCGTTGGCTACGTAATTTCACGAGTGCTTCTGGTAAAGGCAAAAGACAAAAGCAACTGGGTACTGGGAAATCCCCAATTCCCAATCGCTTGTTTCTTTACCTTTTACCTTTTACCTTTTACCTTTTACCTTCAGAAGTTGCAGTTAGCCAAACACCGCCAGCCCAGGCTTTGCAGGTGGTGGTTAACAGCAACCAAGATGGTGATGTTAAGGCAGATGAACAGCTAACTTTGCGGGAAGCGATTGAGTTGGTTAACGGGACTCTATCCGCTGACAAACTCAGCAGCGCTGAAAAAGCGCAGGTGCAACCAGGAACCAGCGGTTCTCGCATCGAGTTTAATCTGCCTGCAGGTGCAACTACTATTCTTTTACAAAAACAATTACCAGACTTGGCAAGTCCGGGGTTAGTCATTGATGGTTCTACTCAACCGGGATACGACCCTACCAAGTCAGCCACCGCTGAAATTGCCATTCCGATTCCGGTAGTGGCAATAACGCCGGCAGCCGATAAAGAAATATTTCGCGGTTTAACTGTGGTCGCGGATGGAGTAACTATTCGCGGTTTAAGCCTTTATGGTTTTAATGCCAGCCCGATCAAGCAGCAGTTGGGAAACCTATTAATTTACGATGGCGTTCCCAAACCGGTGACTCTGACAACGCCTCCAGGGGATATTGTAATTGCTCATCGTTTGCCGCCTCCAGATACCAGCCGCCAGCAACCCCCCAACAGCAATTTTCCCTTTTCTGACAAGGATGTGCCGCCAAAAAACGTTGTGATTGAAAACAACTGGTTGGGGTTGACTGTCGATGAAAAAATGCCGGAAAAAACTTCGGCTTTTGGGGTTTATGTTTTTAACTCCCAAGGGGCGACAATTCGCAACAACCGAATTTATTACCACGAAGGCAGTGCGATTATTACTTCCGTACGCGGTGAAAATACGGTAGTGCAACAAAATATTCTTGTTGCTAACGGGATTGCCGGGATGCCCGATGCCTTGCGCTTTGAAGGTGTCGTCACCAAATCCCAAATTATTGGTAATTTGATTTGTGGCAATGATGGAGCGGGGGTGTATTTATTTAAACCTCAAGGTGAGGTACAGGTAGAAAATAATAAAATTACCTACAACGGCAGGCGTTTGCGACGGGCGGCGGTTTATTTGATGGGCAACAACCATCAGGTCACGGGTAACGAAATTGACAACCAGGCTGGGCCTGGGGTAGTGGTTTCGGCTTTTCCCAACGCTTATGCAGTAGGTAGCGGTGGAAGCGATCGCAACATCATCCAAAACAATAAATTTGCCGCGTTGGAAGGTTTGAGCATTGACCTCAACACCCAAGGCAATCTGGATGTCAGCGACTTTCAACGGGGAGACGGTCCCAACCCCCAGCGCAATTCCGACAACCGTCGCAGCGATACCGGCAACGGGGCGATTAACGCCCCGGAATTTACCTCACGGACATTTGCACCTTCTGGTAGCAGCGTCACATTGCAAGGTAAAGCCGATCCCGGTTCGGAAGTTACCATTTATCGCCTTGGCGATTATCAATCAGGCAAACAAGCACTTTACGAACCTGGTTACGGCGCACTTAGCGAACCCTTGGGTAACGTCACCGCCGATGCCAAAGGTAACTTTAGCGTCACGGTTGACAAATTGCAGCTTGGGGACATGGTGAGTGCGATCGCTACCGATCCCAAATACGGCACATCCGAACCCGCCGTGGCGGCATTAATTGGCGCACCGGGGACGGCAATTAGCCTGAGTGCCATACCCAAACCCAAAACCCCCATCCAACCACCGCAGTGTACAACGCCACCACCGCCAGAAGTGCCACCCGCGCCGCCAGAGGAACCACCCGCACCATTGCGGATACGAGTTCCGCGCAACGTTCACTTTGCATTAGATAAATCCTTTATCAGTCCGGCGAGTGCGGTTGTGCTAGATCGCGTGGCAGAAGTATTGCGGCAATATCCCGTCATCGTCATTGAAATCGTCGGTCACACCGACCCGCGTGCAAGTGACGAATATAACCTGGCATTAGGTAGACGGCGGGCATTGGAGACGAGAAATTACCTGTTGCGTCAAGGCGTTCCCGCAGAAAGGATGACCATCCGTTCCTTAGGAGAAAGCCAACGCGTCAGTGAAGGTTCTAACCGTTTAGATTATGCACGCGATCGGCGTGCCGAAATCATCTTCAAAGACGTTAGAGGTATCGACATCATCATCGAAGGACAAGAACAAGACCTGCAATTAGAACCCGAAAGAGTTCAAAGACGGCGCAGGTAGCGCAATCTTTAGGTAGTTAGAAGTGAATTTTCAGCTTCCCCCTTAATAAGGCTTGTCATTACCAACATTTCTCACTTGGATGCATGGAATAATCCAAAATCCTTTCATCCAAAATCTAAAATCTCTTTGATTAAGGGTTCTAGGAAATGTCGGTAATGGTTAGCCCTCATGGGGTAGGGCAATAAATCACGTGCATCTATAGTCCGAGGTTCAACTGTCTTAGGACTTACTAAACCACAGCAATCAAACGAGAAGTCTCAGGGTCGGGGTTTCCTCCAAATCGGAACTTCGGTAGGGAGGAAAATCCATAGGGGCGCATTTGCCTCCCCAATCAGTGCGGCGGGTTGGGGCATATATTCAACGTCTGAAATACCTGAAATCTCATTAAAACTGCGTAAGCCCTGCGTCTGGCTGCATTTCCCACTACGCCATTTAACAAGAACCATGTTTATGTCTGAAAAGTCACATAGAGCTTTTTTTTGTCACAGCAAATTCAAGGCAATTTTTTTGGCTTTGATGCCACCGCTCTGGTTGACTATGAGTATTCTTCCCCAAAAATCAGCACTAGCACAAGCTGCGGGTGAAGGTTGCCCAACAGGTACCAAATTGGCGGGTGCGTCCACCAATGTGGTACGCAATGGTAACTTTAACGTTCAACCCTCTGGTCCATTCGCCACTGTTTTGGGCAATGCTTTATTCCAAGGACTACCAGCAAATACTCCTCTGCCTACTGGAGACCCTGCGGTGACTTGGAGTAGTAATCTGCCCTATGTAGCTACTAATTCTTTGAATCCGCCTAACTACCCCCCGGATAGCGGCGTCTCTATCCAGACCGGTGCGGTCAGCTATGCTGGCGGCATTGTGCGGCAAGCTCCCTTTCCTGGAGACCCCGCCAATGGCGTACCTGCTTCCAACACCTGGCTGTATTCCAACGGCAACAGTACGGGCGCACCCTATACAATTTGGCAACAACAAATTAACGCGATACTGCCAAACACTACTTATATTTTCTATACCTATGTAAGTAATGCGATCGCTCCTACTGCGTCTGCCCCAGACGATCCAATTATCCGATTTCTTGTAAATGGTACCCCAGTTGGAGCTTCTTTCCAAGTGCTTGACGATTCTGACCCTCTTTCAGGTCACAACGGTGCTGATTTATGGGATAGAAAATCAATTCGCTATACAACCGGAGCGAATCAAACCTCCCTCACCCTAACTGTTAGGGACGAGCAGTTGGGAACAAATGGTGACGACTTTGGCTTTGTCGCCATTGGCGGTGAACCATGCAGACCAAATATTGGTATCGCCAAGAGTGTTGGCACTCCCGTGGCAAATGCCAATGGCAGTTTCACGGTGCCTTACACCGTTACGGTGCGGAACTACGCCCCAGCCGAAACTCAGTACAATATTACTCAGTTACAGGTGAACGACGACCTCGCCACCACCTTTGCAGGCGCAACCATTAACTCTGTAACCGGCATTCAGAGTGGCACCCTAGCCGCAAACACTGCCTTTAACGGCGGTAGCAATAAAAACCTACTCCAAGGCACAGACACCCTAGCCGGTCAGCAAAGCGCCACCATCACCTTTAACGTCAACGTCACTCCTGGAGCTAGCCTAGGTCCGTTTAACAATACCGCCACCGTCACGGGCAATCATGCTGCTAGCACAGTTGCTGGACCAATTACGGATACTTCAGTTAACGGCATTGACCCCGATACAGGTGGTGATGGCACACCTGTCAACGGCGACACCGACCCCAGTAACAACACCAGCCCCACACCAATCTCCTTCGGCTCTGCCTCACGATTGGGTGTAGCTAAGGCAGCAGGAGTGCCAACTATTAATGATGATGGCAGCTTCACGGTGGCCTACACCATCGCTGTCCGCAATGCTGGAAATAGCAATCTGACCAATCTCCAACTGACAGAAAACTTGTCGCAAACCTTTACCGGGGCAACAAATTTTAGTCTTGTGCCTAATTCCCTCAGCGGTACTGGCGTGACGGTGAATTCTAATTTTAACGGCACCAGCAACACCAATCTGCTTGCAGGTACAGACTCCTTAGCAGTGGGGGCAAATGCCACTATTACATTTAGCGTCCGCGTTAATCCAGGCACTAAAATTGGTCCCTACAACAACATAACTGTAGGCAACGCCACCGGACCAAATAACACACCAGTCACCGACCAATCGACTAATGGCACAAATGTTGACCCTGACGGCGACGGCGACCCGACTAACAACAGCGTCCCAACTCCAGTCACTTTCACCTCCATCCCCAGATTGGGTGTAGCCAAGGCGGCGGGAACGGTGACTGCCAATAATGACGGCAGTTTTACGATACCCTACACAGTTGCTGTCCGCAATGTCGGTAATATCCGTTTGAATAACTTACAGGTGATCGAAAATCTGTCGCAAACTTTTAATGGGGTAACTGCATTTAGTGTTGAGGCTAATTCTCTTAGCGGTACTGGCGTCACGGTAAATCCCAATTTTAACGGCACCAGCAACACCAATTTGCTTGCAGGTACAGACTCCTTGGCTGTGGGGGCAAATGCCACTATAACATTTAACGTCCGCGTTACCCCAGGTAGTCAAATCGGTCCATACAACAATACTGCAGTTGGTAACGCTACAGCAGCAAATGGTGCAGCCGTCAGCGACCAATCAACCGATGGCACAAATGTTGACCCCGATGGCGACGGCGACCCGACTAATAACAGCGTAGTAACTGCTGTAAAGTTTGCCAGCAACCTGCGTTTGCTGAAGAGAATTACAGGTGTTACTAGAAATGGTGCCCCATTCAATAGTGTATCTTTCACTGGCGTTGATGCTGATGCTGATGCCAATGCTCTAACTCAAGCCGGTTTAAGACCGATAGGCGTTCGCGCAATTGGGCCCACAAATAATTTAACAAGCAATGACGAAGTGGAATACACAATCTACTTCTTATCTGATGGCGGTCAAGCCGCAAACAAAGTTAACTTCTGCGACTTGATTCCTACAGGAACAACCTACATTCCCAACAGTACTGTTGTGCAAGTAGGCAATACTCAACTGACATCTTCGGACCGATTCTTGCCGAGTTTAACACCACTGCCTCCAGGTAATTCCTGCTTAAATCAAAACAATGCCAATGGCGCAGTGATTGTGGATTTGGGTAACATACCCAATACGAATGGTAATAACTTTGGTTTCATTCGCTTGCGCGTCAAAATTAATTGATGATTAGTTGTACCTTTGCAAATGTAGTAGTTTAGTTTTCCAAGTTTCAATCAATATAGTTCGCACATTCCCGCAATTGACAAGCAGTAAAAAGTGAAGTTTTTCTTTTCGACACTTTTCAACTGATTAATCTCAAACTCCTCACACTCCCAAATTTAATCGAATTTTTATAAGTTCAACAATCATGTTTGTTTTAAGTATTGAATTGAAAATTTTTCTCGGAAAAATTTATAAATTGTATTCATTTTTAATTGGGAATTTTGAATTTTGAATTCCGCCTAGCCCTGACGCGACTCCACAAACCTGGCATTCCAAATCTCAACTTTTGTTAGGATATTAACGCCTGCTTTTTTCAAGTTCAAACTATTTAGAAAAAAACACGCGATCGCACATGCTGTTCGCCCATTTTTTTTGGCTTTAACGAGCAGCATTACTGCTTATTTCTATGCAGTTATTATTTTTTATTCTTCTACAATAAAATTATAGTACCATAAAAATAGGAGTATTTTCATACTGATTTTGCATTCAAAACTGAAGCAAAAGCATGTGTATAACGCTAATACCTCAAAAGCCAATAACCTAGATGACACAAGAGTTTGGTCAACAGCGACAACCAAGAAAACTTGGTTGCTGTGCTGAGAGCGAAGATTTATCTGACTAGCTCTTGAAGTTTCTCATAAAAAAGGGTTGGCAATTTTGATAGCGCAGATGATTGGCAAGCAAAGTTTCAGTACATAGTTCTCAAGAAGGCTTTGACATCTGGAAGCAGTACAGCATACTTTAGCGGCTTGAGTTGATGGCTTGAAAGCGCAAAGTTATATAGAAGCGCTTCTTTGAGATGTTCCCCAGTGACTAGCTATAATTTCAAATCATCTAATACTAAAGCATGATTTTTTAGCAAATTTGTGTTATTGCCCCTGTCTTACGTTAAAATGCCTTCAATCTAGAAAAATTGCACTAAGAAAAAAACATCTTAGTCAGTGATGTCTAGAAACTTAACTTGTCAAAACTTCTGGGTATGGTAATTAAAAATTATCTACTGCATAGTTGCCTTGTAATAGCGCCGAATAAGATTTGTGCAAAGCACTCCTGCACATCCTTGGTGTTTGACATAGAGTATTGCTTGCCAATTAGCTGCGAGCAATCTATCTTCTTGAACGCCAAAAAACTCAACTTTATGACTTAATAGTTGGGTTTGAAACAGACTATGTGCCAAAGAGATAAAACTTATCTTATTTAAGTGAATGCACTGAAGTTGGTGTTTTAAAAATTACTAAGCCATAAAACGATATTGTCCGAGAGCAAATCCAAATAAAGAAGTGTAAAGTTCGGGAGGATGGGTTCTAGGGAAACAAATGAGCAATAGTTACCGCAAAGATAGCGAGTTGCTCCTTTAAGTAAATTAATAAGTGGAGACTCATCACCACTCGTCGCCCTTAAGCGTTTTGATAGTCAACGGTTTTACGCGTGGTTAGGAAGCAAGCAATGAAATTTTTATTTAATCATTTACAAACGATGTCTGGTGGCAAGCCTCCTCAAAAAGATAAACTGTGTTCGGGAGGCAGTGAATCTTCGGGGAATTATGTAATAAACAAAACCAAAAAAATACCAATCCCTCAAGGTTTTGTCCCGGCAAATACCCGTTCTCAGGCTAATACTAAGGCTACAAAAAAGACTGTTACTGCACAGATACTGCACCCTTTAAAGAGTACGCTTTTCATAGTGTTGTTCGCAGTGCCGCAAATTCCCATACAATTTCCCCGCATGGGAGGCATTTTTTCGGGTGGGAAGGCGTTAGCACAGACAAGCTGTCCGGCGGGTACAATATCAACACCTATCGACTGGCAACCCACCACTAACCTCCAAGAATTTTTAGCTCAAACCTTTAACGTAGCCGGAATTCAAACCACCTTTGCGTTCAGGGATAACCCATCTCCCTTTGGAACAGTCACCGACATCACCCCAAACAGAGAATCAGTGGTCGATCCGGGTGTTTACGGCGGTCTTCCCGGTCCCAACTTACGCTGGAACATAGGTCCAGACAAAGCTCCAGTTCCTGCAGGACATTCATCAACACTTACTATCACCTTCACCGAGCCAGTTACCCTAGCATCCCCCCTCACCTTAACGGACGTTGACCGAGATGGCGTGCGGGATAATGAGAGAATCTTCCAAGATCGGGTGACAGTGACAGCAGTCAATGGAAGTTCACCTGTTGGGTTAACTGGCGCGGCGGTAGGTCCGAATACCAGAGTCACCAACAGAAGTAACAGCGTTCTTGCCGAGGGTCAAAACGAGAACGCCTTGCCCAGTAGCAGGGATGGTAACGTCCAAATCACTCTATCTGGCGCGGTGACCCAAATCCAGATTGTCTACGAATCAGGAAGGGAATATGGTGAGCCAGGACAGGATCAGACCATTGGTCTTGCCAAGATAAATATCTGTGCCCCCACGACACCATTAGGTACGATTGGCGACACTGTTTACAATGACCTAAATGCCAATAACGTTCAAGATGCCAACGAACCTGTAATCAATGCTGTTCCTGTAACATTGACTGGTGCTGGTCCTGACGGTCAATTTGGTACTGCTGACGACACCACCGCAACTACAACTACCGATACCAACGGTAGATACAGTTTCCCAAATCTGCCATTAGGTCAGTACACAGTCGCTGTCAACACCCCGCCTGCTGGCTTTACCCCGACTCAAACTCAATCAAATCCGATAAACCTGACAACCCAAAATCGAAATATCAATACGGCTGATTTTGGTTTTACTCAACAGGCTGCAGGTTCGATTGGCGACACTGTTTACAACGACACTAACGCCAACAGCATTCAAGATGCCAACGAACCGGGAATCAGCGGCGTTACCGTTACCTTGACTAGTGCTGGTCCTGACGGTCAATTGGGCACCAGGGATGATACCACCGCAATTAGAACCACCGATACCAACGGTAGATATAGCTTCCCAAATCTGCCATTGGGTCAGTACAGAGTCGCTGTCAACACCCCCCCTGCTGGCTTTACCCCGACTCAAACTCAACCAAATCCGATAAACCTGACAACCGAAAATCGAAATATCAATACGGCTGATTTTGGTTTGACTCAACAGGCTGTAGGTTCGATTGGCGACACTGTTTACAATGACCTAAATGGCAACAACATCCAAGATGCAAACGAACCTGGAATCAGCGGCGTTATCGTTACCTTGACTGGTGCTGGTCCTGACAATCAATTTGGTACTTCTGACGACACCAGCGAAACTAGAACCACCGATAATAACGGTAGATATAGCTTTACCGGTCTGCCGTTGGATCGTCAGTACAGAGTTAGTGTCACCAGCCCGCCGACTGGCTTGACACCCACCCAAACTCAGCCCAATTCTTTCAACCTGACAAACGAAAATCGAAATATCGATACGGCTGATTTGGGCTTCCGGCGACCGGGTGGTTCCATTGGCGATTTTATCTTTAACGATAGAAATGGCAATGGTACACCTGACCCAGGCGAATCTGGAATTCCAGATATCACTGTGATTCTGAGAAATCCCCAAGGGCAGGAAATTACTAGAACCACCACTGGTGAACGCGGTAACTACAACTTTCCCGGCTTGCAACCAGGCGACTACATTGTAGAAGTTGTAGGACCAAACGACTTGAGTCCAACTGGCGGCACAACACGGAATGTTAGCATTACTCAACCCAATCAGGCGATCGTTAATGCTGACTTTGGTTTCCGGGGTGCGCGTTTGGATGCTAGTGAAAACCTGCGGTTGGTAAAACGAATTACCAACGTATTTAGAAATGGTAACTCGATTAACGACCCCAGATTTACAACCTTTAACCCGGATGATGGTTCAGATGACGATAATGCACCAGGTTGGTCGCAGTCCCAACCTGTGGGTATTCCCCGTCTAGATACGCCTTTGCAAAGCGGTGATGAAGTGGAATACACGATTTACTTCCTTGCCGAAGGAAATCAGCTGGATAATGTCAGATTCTGTGACGCAATTCCACAAGGAACAACCTATAACGATCCACTTGAGGTGAATCCACCTGTAAGTTCCGACCAAATCAGAGTTCTCTCACCCTTGACACCGTTACCAAACGATGTTACCAATATCTGTCTTGACACAAACAACTCTAACGGTACGGTGATTGTCAACTTGGGTAACATTCCCGGTGGCACAACCGGCTTTATTCGCTTCCGTGCCAGAATCAATTAACTGAATGTCTTGCGCCGGAGAATTAAAATCGCGGCGTTGCGCGTACTAACAGACCATTTATAAAGTAAATCTTAAGGCTTCTGCTATGAGAGAAACCGGGTTTCTGTCGATGGGGTGTCGAATACCTTCGTACTTAGTCTCCCAGAAACCCGGTTTCTTAGGTCTTAACGTTCACTTTATAAATAACCTCTAAGCCTGTCGATCCAGGCGTATCAATTCCCTTGATTTAGGGAAAAGAGTTTAATATTTTCCCTTTTCCCCTTTCCCTTCAACTACTAGATGTGCTGCATACAAAAAATGTGAACGGTGATTGGGTATTATTATTTTGACTTGAGCGCGATCGCGTTCACATTAACTTTTTTAAATTCCAATGCAAAAAACTCAGCTAATTAGTTCAGTTGTCGCCAGTGCGGTGCTATTATCTAGTTTTATTACTTTGGGTGCAAAAATTGCCCAAGCACAGCGTCCTATTCCCCTGTTAAGAGCCAGATGTGTTAACAGTGGACTGGGTAGCGCCCGTCAGGAAAATACTGATGTTTCTATTGGTAGAGGAGTTTATACAAGTCAATTTTATTTAGGACCAGGCTATCGCTCTGCTGCTATGACTTGTAAAATTAAGCCAGATAACCGTCCTCAACCTGTATTTCAAACCCTGAATTTGGGATTTGGAATGCGTGACAGCGATACAAGAAGTCCCAGTGTTGAGGTTCGGGTTTACTTAGATGGCAAACAAGTGGAATCTCGGACTGTTGCGCCGACACAGCAAAGTTCGTTATCGCTTGATGTCAGCAATGTTAGCAACGTTGCGATCGAAGCTATTTGCACTAGCCAAAGTCAATATTGCGATCGCGTTTACTTTTTCAATACAGGTTTGGAACGGCAAATTGCAACTCCACAACCGAAAAACTAGCATGACAGAATTTTGGTAATTGCTAATAAGCTAATTAGATAATTATATCAATTCCGGATGCTTGCCCATAATTGGGCTGTAGTTGCAGCTACTTTTATTATGGCTATGCTACCGGACTTGTTAGAACTTATGGTTGACAAAATAAACTGCCATAGCTGTCGAAGTTATTGAAATAGTTAGATTCAAGTAGCAAGTGGGAATAATTAAACGAGAAACCCCTTTCTTGATGGACAAGGGGTTGTTTTTTTACTTAGAGAAAAACCCATGCTTTTGCGAAACCCGACACGAACGTTTCTCATCAGGGGTTATACCATTTCACGAAAAGCATGATACATATAAACATTGTAGAGACGCGACGCTCCTCTGCACACTCCGGGGAACCTCCAAGGGCGCTTACGCTCAAATTTTGCGTTTCTACATTCTAGATTTGTTTCACTATTTTAGTGAATTGGTATTAGAAATGGGGTTCTCTTATTATAAGCAATTAAACAGACTTAATATTACCAACTAAAAGTGTTGTACCATTAGCCATTAGCAATAAGCAAATGAAGAAATTCACTGCAAATATTACAAACCCTTTTCCAAATTTTGAATTGGATTTTGGCTTTCTGTTTTGCCTGGTTTCTCAAAATAGGGAAATAGCGGTTTTATCGGATTTTCATTATCTGGATTTTCTGTTTTAAAAGGCTCCTGTTTAGCTAAATTTTCGGCTGCTTGTTGAAATAATGGTTCGATTTTATCTCGCCAATATTGAATATTAGGCAACTTTTCTGGATGGTCTTTAAAAGCTAAAACTTTGTCCCATTGACCGTTATCAATAGCTTTATTAATTTCATTGGATATAGCTTCCGCTTTTGCCCAATCTTGCTGCCACTGATCAATCATTTGTGTTGTTTCTTTCCAACTATCAGAAGCGTTTTTCGGGGCAGATTGTAAAAGCGCGATCGCTCCTTGCAAATCTCCTGATTCATACTTCTCTTTAGCTTTTTCTAAAACTTTGGTACTTTTCTCATTAGGAGTTGATTTATCTGATTTTTTAGAGTTATAATTTAACGGTTCTGATTTCCCAGAGTCAGAAGTAAATGGATTTGAATTGAAAGGATTTGATTCCTCTGGCGTTGGTGATGGAGTTGCGACAACAGGAGATTTTGGTTGTGGTTTGGGAATCGGTCTTGCTGCAATTAAAGCACTATCATCTACTGTCTTAATTGCAATACCTTTGTCTCGCAAACAAGATACCCACTGTTCCTGATTTCGGATCACAGTCGAGTTTACCCAAGCTGAACTTCCAGAGTCAAGTTTAACTTCAACCCAACCCCGTTTTGTCCGCTTACCAGTCACTTCAAATTTGGTGTCATTATCAACAGTTTGCACAATTGTGTCAGCATTGAGCGAACTAGGTTCCGAACGGACATTAGAATTACCTGTAACTACAGCCATGCAATATTTGGCGTCGATAGTGTTATTAGTAGCAAAATTAAAATCAAAATTTTTCAGATTTTTAACTGCATAAGTCGCACCAGCCGCAGCCCCACTAGCTAATAATGCGGCAATTACTAACGGTAATGGGTCAAATCTAGAGTCTTTACGCTTAGGTTTAGCAGCAACAGGATTTGCTGGCGCAACTGCAACAGTTTGCACGCGAGATGGTGGAGATGGCGGTTTAAGTTGTTGGTAACTAGAATTTTTGGCGTATTCCCGAGGCGTGGAAGTTTTAGAAGTGAGATTTGCCAAGTCTTTACAAGCTTCCAAAGCTTCCGTTACACTTTGATAACGGTCTTTAAAGTGATAGCGCACCATCTTGGTCAACACTGCAGCCAAGGGGGAGTTTACTTTGACTAAATGCTGCCACAAAAATTCCCCAGTATCTTGGTCGTCTTGCAATTCCATTGGCGATACGCCCGTCAGCGCTTGAATTGCAATAACGCCGAGGGCATAAATATCACTGTTAGGGCGGGGTTTGCCTTGCCCTTGTTCCGTGGACATGTAGCCGGGAGTGCCAATAGCTACCGTGGCAGAAAACTGTCCCGCAGTTGTGACCATTGGTCTTTGTAATTGCTTAACCGCCCCAAAGTCTACTAAAACTAACTTATGATCCCAGGCGCGACGGATAATATTATCCGGCTTGATGTCGCGGTGAATCACGCCTTGACGGTGGACAAATTCCAGGATGCTTAAGACTTCCTGTAAAAGTTGAATAACTTCGCTTTCACTCCAGGGCTGACCGAGTATAAGTTCGTCGCTGAGGGGATGTCCTTCGATAAATTCTTGTACTAAATAGAATTCTTGATTTTCGTCAAAATAAGCCAGAAGTCGGGGTATCTGGTCGTGATTACCCAGTTGTTCGAGAGTTTCGGCTTCGCTGTGGAATAGGCGTTTAGCAGTTTCAAAAATTTTGGCGTCAGAAGTCGCGGGTTTGAGGTGCTTGACAACGCAAATGGGGTTATTCGGTCGCTTCGTATCTTGGGCGATGTAAGTTTGACCGAATCCGCCCGTTGCTAAAACTCTAATTACTTGATAACGATGGTCTAATAGCTTCCCAATCATAATCCCTCCCCAGTGTTAACACCCAATTTTCAGGATGGTAATAAATATCTCCAAGTTTTCCTCAATAAAATCCGCTATCTTGAGAAAAGATTTCGGCGGAAAACGCAGTTTTTTAATAAATACACATTGTTAATTTTTATTGCAATATCCTTTGTAACTAGTGATGCCACCAAGAATAAGCAATTCAGACGCATGGCAGCAGGCTGAACTTCTGATGCAACCGGCTTTCATTCGCGTCGTCGATAATATCCGCAAACAACTTGATGTATCTCTTTGGACGGGAACCTACGAAGATGTACTGATTTGGCCTGCTGGCACCTCTGATGAGACGAAAGCGATGGTGACTGGGCTGTTACAAGAAATGGAAGCCGCAACACCGGAACAAGCAGCAGAAATCAGAAAGTCTCTTGCTAAATTACCAACGCCCCATCCAGGATATCATTTGCGCCTACAGCGTCAAGAGCAAGTAGTCAACGTGGATTTGTGGGAGTTATGTTATCAAGTGTGTTTTCTTGGCTACAGCCCGGAAAATGAGGTTGTTGATATTGATACTAGTTTAATCGATGAAACTGGGGAGGTGGATTGGCAGTTGTTGGAGGTGAAGACTAAGCGATTGGTTGGGCAGGTGTTTGCAAGTTTACCAAAGTAGTTAAGAGTTGGGAGCCGCCCAGCCGCCCAGCCGCCCAGCCGCCCAGTGTAGTAAGATTAAGATGCCTCCTAGATTTGACCTCTCCCCGCCATAAATGGACGGGGATTCTAAACTGTTGCTACAAGGGAGGCTAAAGCCGTCCCTTTTCGCTTTTTAGTTTTGGTTTCCCAGATTTTAAATCTGGTAGCAAGGATCAAAACTTGCCTACAGACCTTGACTAGGCTTAAGCCTAATTGTGTCTCTACTTTGCGAAAGATATTCGCTGCGCCATTTAAATCGGCATTGATGAGTTTTCCCATACCAGTGCGGTACATTCCGCGTTTAACTCGTTTACCAGATGGTTTCCACCCTTCGGGTTTTTCGCCGAAACTAGGTAGAAAATCACCATCTAAAAAGCTAGCTTTACTAGTGTAGGATTCCTCTGTCTCAACAAATTTGATGCCGTGATATTCGCACAGTTGCTCAATCCGCTTTTTGAGTTTGGCAGTTGGTATCTGCACAAAGGATTGAGTTGTTTTGCCAAGCGTTGCTTCTTGCCGTTGTCCTTGGTTCCAGCCAAAAACAATTGTGCCAATGTGGCGCTGAATGCAGTGGTCAACAACCAATCTTGCAGCCTTGTTAACAGCATCTCTCATCTGTCGATTACGCTTCTCTGTTATATGAGCTAATCGCTCATCCCAGTAGCCTTGTGGCTTGCCTTCTTTCATTTTGGAAACACGTTTGTTGTAGTGTTGATTGAGGCTTTTAACCTTGCGACCATCAACAATAAAACTGGTTCCGACATTAGACACACAACTTAACCAATTATTAATACCTGGGTCAATTGCTAGCGCGTTGTTTGGATTGATGTAGTATTTAGTTGCTGACTCTTTATCGTAGACAAACTCAACATAAAAGCATTGGTTTCTGGGAAGTATCCGCAGTTCTTTGATGTCTTCAAACTGTAAATTAGAAGGCCTCGGAAGCAAGAAACTGTCAAGCTTAAACCATCTTTTTACTGTTGTACCAAGAGGAATTTTGATACTATCACCAACAAGTTTTAAAGCCTGTTTGGGATAAGTCACCATTGCCAACCGATCTTTTCTACGATAATCAGGTACTTTTGGGCGAAAATGCAATTCCCCTTTTCGATGTTTTTTATCTAGTTTTTTGAACGAAATAAAAGACTCTGCAACGGTTCTCAATATTTGCTGTGCAGCCTGAGAATGCAACACCTGATAATGCCTATTAGCTTTGTACTCTTTTTCTAAGTCGTACTTACCAATTATCTTTTTGGACTTGAAAAACAACTGTCTAGCGTAGTAGATGCCGCAGTTGGTTAATTTATGCGATTCAGAACAAATAAACTCAAGAACCGACTTTAATTTTACATCTGGACTAATTAAATTTTGCTGGCATGCATACACCTTGCGCGTACCTACTATATATGGTATTGATATTCGTATACACATATATATAGTACAAATCAATGCCATTCCATAAAAAACACAAAATAGGTTTTACCACTGCTCGAAAAAAACCGTTAACCAGTAGCCCTGTTTGTCTTCGGATGGATGAAGAATTAGCCAAAGAACTAAAATCCGTTCCTGACTGGCAAGAACGGTTAAGATTAGCATTGCCTGATTTAATAAAAAGTTGGAAAGCAGGATAAAGGAAAGCGGCTAGCTTTCATCCCCGGCTTAAAAGCACGGGGCTTTCGGCATTTTTCTTGTAAGGGTTTACTATTTCATATCGCATTTTTCTATAGATTCTGAATTCCAACCTTATCTACCTGGACGGGTACCAAGAATCCCGGTTTCGTAAGAGTTACCGGGATTCTCTTAAAGGCAACGGGAGCAAGCGTTGATTAGACATCTCCGGAAAAGAACTATGCATTGTCTGAAACTCCCTGTAGGGACAATTCATGAATTGTCCCTACGCCATTTCCGGAGATGTCTATTTGGCGGACTATTAGTAATGTGTGCGACAGTCTACTTTTGGAATATTAAGAACCAATACCAAGAGCGGGAGTGTCAAGCTCAAATTTCTTGGCATCAGTTGCCCATAAGTGGAAGTCAATGTCTCCCTGACGTTTATAAAAGATTCTATGTCCCTCATCTACGTCTCCTGGTTCTACTGAAAGGAGAACAGTCACGTCAATTTGCTCTGCTCCGTCTTCGTTTTTCTCGACCGATATCGTGCTGTGGTAATAATCGACACCATCAATTGAGATAATACCGTTAAACGCCAGCTTTTCACTGTGAAAGTCCACATCCTTCACATCATGTTGCCAAAGAAAATTGGCTGTACCGTTGGAAGTTGTGACGATAAAAGTCCCTACACTCGGAACTAGAAATCCCACATCCTCGAAATCGGCAGGAATAGTGGGCTTGACACCGGACAGATCTGCACTGAGAGTTTTTGGAAATGTCATAAAACACCTTTGAATTCCTTTGTTTGGTTAAGAAAACTTGAAAAAATAATTATTTTCAAGCTTTCCTTGTGATTTTTAAATAGGTGTCGGTGAAATCAACTTATGCACTTTTAGTTCACCTGACTTTTCACGACATGTGGAAAAGGTCATTTTGAGGCAGGGCTGTTTCATTCACTGCCTGGATATAAGTAATTATTATATTTAACCGACATACTTGCTTTAACGGTGGCTGGTAAAAAGTATCGCAAATTACAAAATTTGCAGGCGATCGCCCTTTTAGGAAAACTTTGTGATCTACTGAATGTGCTTATTTTTGTGAGAGTATTGCACAGAAAAGAGGTTTACGAGTCGTGATGCGTAAAGCCCCCGTTTTCTAAACGGGGGATATAAGCGAACTTTCCTGAATTTATTCATCCGTGATGTGGGTCATTAATGTACTCTAAAACTTTCTGAGTGCTAACCTTACCAGTAGTGTCAAACATATATGAGTGTGTCCACAAACTAGGTAGTTTCATTAATTCTGGAAATTCTTGTCTTAGATATCTTGATGACCGACCTTTAAAAGCTTTAACTACTTGAGATATAGAATGATGCGGGTGATATTCGACCAATAAGTGAACATGATCTGGCGCAACTTCTAAAGCTTTAATCACCCATTTATTATCATTAGCGACAGATTGAAATATCTCAATGCATCTGAGCTTTAGTTGTTCGTTGTTAGCAAAAATCCTCCTACGTCTACATGGTATCCAGACCAAATGAACAGTAGCCAAACCGATTGCGTGATTGTAGTGATTATAAACATGAATGTAGATGAGTATTGATTATCTACATAGCTGATGATATCATAACTATATGAAAACCCTGAAGTTGAAACTCTACGAACACAAAAGGAATAGACACCTTCAGCGCACAATTAACGCTGCGGGGGTGATTTATAACCATTGTATTGCTCTGCATAAACGGTACTACCGGATGTGGGGCAAACATTTGAATTGTGCAAAACTTCAGGCTCATATTGCCAAATTGAGAAAGCGTAATTCTTTGTGGCAATCGGTAGGTTCTCAAGCAGTACAAGATATTTGTCAACGCATTGAAAAAGCCTATCAGTTATTCTTGAAGCACAATAAAAAAGGAGTTAGATCACCAGGATTTAAGAAGGTTAAGAAGTATAAGTCATTCACCCTTAAGCAAGCGGGTTATAAGTTGATGAGTGGCAATAGAGTAAAAATTGGTAGTCGAATTTATCAATTTTGGAAGTCGAGAGAAATTGAGGGAACGGTCAAAACATTGACTATTAAACGCACCCCATTAGGTGAATTGTTTATGGTTATTGTTGTTGATGATGGCAGCAGTCCAGAAGTTGAAGTTAAGACAGGTAATATTGCTGGCTTTGACTTCGGATTGAAGACATTCCTCACCTGCTCAGACGGCACTAAAATTGAATCGCCCCAATTTTTAAGAGCTACCCTAAGCGCCATCAAGAAAGCTAGTAAACAGCACTCCAAGAAGCTTAAAGGTTCATCCAACAGGGAACGGGCAAGAAAGAATCTGGTACGCAAGTATGAGGATATTTCTCATCGTCGGCGTGATTGGTTTTGGAAGCTAGCGCATGAGCTAACCGATAAGTTTGACGTTCTCTGCTTTGAGAGTTTAAACCTCAAAGGAATGCAACGGCTTTGGGGTAGAAAAATATCAGACCTGGCCTTTGGTGAATTTCTACAAATCCTAGAATGGGTTGCCAAAAAGAAGAATAAACTGGTTGTTTTCATTGACCAGTGGTATCCCAGTAGCAAGACTTGTTCTAGCTGTGGGCACGTTTTAGGTTGTCTTGATTTGTCTGTTAGAGAATGGCGTTGTCCGTCTTGTCAATCAATCAATGGAAGAGACGAAAACGCAGCACGTAATATTTGTACAGTCGGGGCATCGACTGTTGGCTTAGGTGATGTCAGACTGGCTACGCCAGCAATTGCTGTTTGAAGCTAGAATCCCCGCAATTCAATTGCGGGGAGTATGTCAACCCTTCCATCTCGGACGCCATTGAACCCACAAACCCTTATCTGATAATATTTCCATGCTGTAAGTTGATTTAGACTGGATTTTATAATCGAAAATCCTTTCATCCAAAATCCTTTCATCCAAATGTCTACATCTGCAATTGGCACCAACGACGCAGCAGCTATCCAAGCCATAAAAGAAGGAGTTGCTGTATGCGATCGCTCTTTTTGGGGACGCATCAAAGTTTCTGATGATGACCGTCTCCGCTTTTTGCACAACCAAAGCACTAACGATTTCCAAGCACTCAAGCCCGGAGAAGGCTGTGATACTGTTTTCGTTAATTCCACCGCCCGCACCATTGATTTAGCTACAGGATACGTCACTCAAGACGCGGTATTGCTGTTAGTTTCGCCCAACCGCCGCGAATTTCTCCTGCAATGGCTAGATCGCTATATTTTCTTTGCGGACAAGGTGAAATTAACTGATATTACCACTGAAACCGCAACCTTCAGCCTCATCGGTCCCGCAAGTGACGCCATTATCGAAAAGCTGGGTGCTGCAACAATTATCGGTCAACCCTACGGCAATCATCAGCTAGTTGACGGGGAAATTCGCGTTGCTGTTGGTAGTGGTTTGGCTTCCCCTGGATACACTTTAATTTTACCAGCTTCTGAGAAACAGACAGTTTGGAACAAAATTGTCGAAGCTGGCGCGGTAGAAATGAGCGATCGCGCTTGGGATATGTTGCGAATTTTACAAGGTCGCCCAGTTCCAGAACAAGAACTGACAGATGATTACAATCCGTTAGAAGTCGGTTTGTGGCAGACTATTTCTTTTAGCAAAGGTTGCTATATCGGACAAGAAACCATCGCCCGTTTAAATACATACAAAAGTGTAAAACAAAACTTGTGGGGCATTCGCTTGAGTGCCCCAGCCGAACCAGGAACAGTAATTACAATCGGGGATGAAAAGGTCGGCAAGCTGACCAGTTATACGGAAACTACTGAGGGTCACTTTGGATTGGGTTACATTCGTACCAAAGCTGGTGGTGCTGGTTTAAAAGTGCAAGTGGGAGAAGCCCAAGGTGAAATAGTAGAAGTTCCCTTTGTTTCTCACGAATACCCCTTATAACTTTCAAGAAACACGCTGGCTGAGGGAAAAGGGAAAGAGGAAAGGGAAATATCACAACAGCCGTGTTTCTGTAATGAATAGCAGTTCAAAGCCTAATACTGATTCTCTATTTGGTAGCTACAGATAAAATACTTTTCCCTTGACCCTACATCTGATCGCACAAAAATAGCCCGCCTAATCGCGGGCTTTGTTCGTTTAGCGGTAGACTTCAGTCTGCCCCAATTCAGTAATTATACATATGAAATATGTATTAAAAATGCGTAAAAATAGCATCATCCCGATCGCATGCAGCGCCCTGACAAAACTCATCGATCCAAGAAGGCAGATTACTCGCATTACTGCTAGAAAATGGACGAATTTCACCTGGAACGTTTTTGTATAGTTTCTTTAAAATCTTGCCATCGCCTTGCGTTTGAGTTGGGACTGTAACCGATGAAACGGGTTTATTTTTACCTTGTCGTTGGGTGGGGGCTGGAATCGATGAAACAGGCTTGCTGTTGCTTTGCTTGAGTGAGGGAACTGCAAGCGATCGCCCTACCTTACTTTGATTTTGAAACCCCCTAGAAACAGCAACCAACGGCACAGCATTGCGATCGCTATAAGCTTTAATAGGAACTGCAAGCGATAACATCGGCAAACCTGTGCTATGAGTTTTGCTAGAAACAGCAACCAACGGTACAGATTTGCGATCGCTATAAACCTTGGTAGGAACTACAGCAGGTTCGCGATCAAGTTCGGTGGGGGCTGCATCCGATGGCACAGGTTTACCGTTGTTATAAACCTCGGTATTGACTGCATCATCAGCCAAAGAATTTTCGTTGCTTTCAACCGAGGTAGTAGCGTCAGTAATAGCGATCGCTTTATCCAATTTTATTAAACGCAACTCTTCATCGGGATTGAAATTAAGACCTAAAGCAGCAACAATGCGATCGGGATTATTATTAAGTTCCAGTATAAAAGGAAACACCTGTTCGAGTAGCGGCTCTAAAAGCGAAAGAGTCGCCAAAATAAAACCAGAGGAAGGGCGGCGTTCACTATCATAAGTTCCCCAAATTCGCATTTTTACCAACCAGGGACGATTTTGCTCGTAGTAATTCAGCCACTTTATTTTGAGTGATTCACGCAGCTGCTGAATATTCATGGGATGCCTCGCTTTAGTCAACAATAATGCAGACCCTCTATAAGTTCTTTATCGGCTTTATCCCTGGTGATGAAACCGATGATAGAGCATTGGCGTGACTTGATGACCGCCTAGCAGATGCTGTTGTACTATCAAAGGCACTTCACTGGGGCGAACGCCGCAATACCAGACAAAATCTGGCAGTATCAGCACCATAGGTCCATTGCCACATTGTCCCAAACAACTGCTAGCTACAATCATCACATCAGGAATTGGTAAAGCCTTAAAAGCTGCCAAAACCTGCACCGCACCTTGCTTTTTACAGGTACGATTTTGGCACACCCGGACGCATCTATGGGAAAAGGGCGGATCTGTTGTTGGCGAGTGTGATGATGGAATGATATTTGACATTTTTTAACGAACCGCAAAAGGGGGAGAGGGGGGGGATGGGGAGAGGGGGAGAGGGGGGGGACGACTTGGGCGACGGGTGTGGGGAGACGGCTGTGGGGTGTGGTCCTAACTCCTAACTCCGCGCCTTTTAACTCCTAACTCAAGACTGGGCGCCTCCTAACTATTCTGGCGAGAGTCCTTTTGATGTCAGCCATTCGCGGTTGAATATCCGCGACTGATACCGAGAACCGCTATCACACAAGATGGTAACAATAGTGTGTCCCGGTCCCATCTGTTTCGCTAAGGCAACAGCTGCCCCAACGTTAATACCAGTAGAACCGCCCATAAACAATCCGTCTTTTTTCAGCAACTGATAAACCACACGCAAAGCTTCGGTGTCATCAATTTGAATAGCATCATCAGCTGGTGCGCCTTCCATATTGGCTGTGATGCGACTGTTACCGATGCCTTCGGTGATAGAATTCCCCTCTAACTTGATTTCGCCTGTTTTAATATAGCTGTACAATCCGCTGCCCATCGGATCGGCTACGACGCATTTAATCGCCGGATTTTTTTCTTTCAAGTACATCGCTACCCCTGCAAATGTCCCACCAGTCCCGGTTGCAGTCACCCAACCGTCTATTTTACCGTCTGTCTGCGCCCAGATTTCCGCTCCTGTGGTTTCATAATGGGCTTGGCGATTTGCTAAATTATCAAACTGATTCGCCCAAATGGCGTTTTCCATCTCACTGGCAATTCTGCCAGATAGCCTCACGTAGTTGTTGGGGTCTTTGTAAGGTACAGCAGGGACGGGACGAACTTCCGCACCTAATGCCCTAAGTGCATCCATTTTTTCTTGGGACTGGGTATCAGGTATGATAATTAGGCATTTGTAACCCTTGGCATTGCATATATGCGCTAATCCAATACCAGTGTTTCCCGCAGTTCCTTCTACTACAGTGCCACCAGGTTTCAGCAAACCTTTTTTTTCTGCGTCTTCAATAATATAAAGTGCGGCGCGGTCTTTGACGGAACCGCCAGGATTGAGATATTCTGCTTTTGCGAGAATTTCACATCCTGTTTGTTCGCTAAAGCTGTCTAAGCGAATCAGCGGTGTGTTGCCAACGGTTCCTACAAAGCCATTTTTAATATCCATTTTGAATTTACCTATGTTCTTGCCTATAAAAATTTTGGCTTATAGAGGTGGCAAGTTTTAAGCTTTATTTCAGTTGTAGCAATAGTCAAATAAACAAACATGTTTCACTCGATACTTGGCAATCATGCGATCGCGTGTTATAAAAACTGCATCTTCGACATTTGCTTGAGCAAGCAACATGCGATCGAATGGCTCGAAAGCACAGTGCAGGTAGATTTGCTTTGATTTTATTGTTTCCGGGAGATGGAAACAAAGCCAAGAATTATTTTATCAATCTCTTCTAATCAGCTAGACAGGCAATAGCTTGTCGTGGCTACATTACTTAAAGAGCATTCTTAACTTGATTAGCCAAAAAAATCCGGCAATCGAGGTATTGACTGCTCTATCATCAATTTAGTTTACTAACTCAATTCGCAATCGTTGCCACAACGAAGCCTGCTGATGGAACACGTAAATTCATCCAAAGAAACTGAACAAGTCACACAGCTGGATGTACAAGACACTCCAGTTTCGGAGTCAACAGACGTGACAGCGATCGCTCCTGTAGACTCTTCTGAGAATATACCCAAACGGAGAAAATCGCCCAATTTCCGCCAGCAGCTACCCAAAGTCATATTTGGATTGGCGTTAGGTGCAGGAGCGATCGCGGTTGGAATTTACAGTTATCGCTGGCGGGAATATGCCAAATTTCACCCGCAAACTGATAACGCCTATATTAGTGCGGATATTTACCCTGTGATATCCCGCGTTGGAGGTATAGTCACGGAAGTTGCAATTAAAGATAACCAAGTGGTAAATCCAGGGGATTTGTTGGTTAAGCTTGACCCCCGCGAATACCAAGTATCTCTAGCGCAGGCGAAAGCAGACCTCGAACTTGCTAAACAACAAGCAGAGGTGGCAAAGGAAAACGTCAACCTAGTTACAACTAATATTCAGCAAACAGTCCGTCCGATTGTTATACCAAGTCTTCCGGGAAATATTTCCGGAAATATTCGAGGAAATACGACCACCCAAGCCAAACTTCCTCCGATTAATACACAATCGATTAACAAGCAAATTGAAGTCAATCGACAACAGTATAAAGCAGCAGTAGCAGCGATCGCTCAAAAACAGGCGGAGCTAAAACAAGCAGAACTCCAGCTATCCTACACCAAAATTAATGCCCTGACTGGCGGACAAGTTGGTAACAAAATTGTCCGAGTCGGGCAGCAAGTACAACCAGGACAAACACTGATGGAAGTTGTGCAGCGCAGCCCCTGGATTGTTGCTAACTTTAAGGAAAGCCAGTTAGAAAAGATACGTCCGGGGCAAAAGGCGACAATCAAAATGATAGCTTTCCCCAGTCGCAAGTTTCAGGGTAAAGTAGATAGTATTTCACCTACTTCTGTTAGCAGGTTTGCCCCCGTCCCGGCGAATAATTCCACGGATAATTCTAATCTAAATAATACAAATAACGTGGAACGGCTTTCCATCAAAATAGTGTTTGATCCGGAAAGTATTCGAGGTTATGAATCGCGAATTGCTCCTGGGATGTCAGCGGTTGTGACGGTGGATGCTCGATAATCTCGCTTTGGTTTTGACACTACCACACTTTACTCCTAAGAAATACTGGGGAAAAGGGAAAGGTGGGGCCCCCACGAAGGAGCCAGCCGCCCTAGCGACCGCGACTTGGGCGGACTGGCGTTGGGGATAAGGGGCAGGGGGAAAGGGAAAGGGGAAAAGGGGAAAGGGGATGTGTTTTTGTCATTTGCTAGTTGCGCTTGGGGTACTAGTCAGAGGAAAATAAGCTGAAAGTCCTGTAGTTCCCATGTGCAGATGGGCTGTAATTATTGTCGGGTGGGCTGGAAAGCCTGCCCCTCATCATACAAGTTATATGCGCGATCGCTTATTTTAAAGGACAAACTGAAGAAAAAGGCGATCGCTGCTAATTCCTAGAGATGCATTCTCGATCAAAAATTTCTGGAAACCCAAATTTTTACAGCGGAATTTAATAAGTTATCTCTGTAGTAGGACTTACGCAACTGTTGTCTACTGCCACAATTCAGCCTTTGATAATTCATGAATTATCGCTACAGTAGTTATATTTTGCTTCTGTCCTGTGTAGTTATCTCTGTAGGTTGGGTGGAAGGAAGTGGAACCCAACGAATCAAGGTTGATGTTGGGTTAATACAAGTAGTGATATTACTGATGAAATATGTTTTTTTATGAGTTAATTTACACTCATGTGTTCGGGTGTGCTGTCATTATTTATTTTATTTATCTATAGAGGATAAAGTTAGATGAAATCACCAGAAGATTACGATAAAGAGATGCAACGCATTCAGCGTTTACTTCAGGAAAAAGAGAAGAGGATGCAAGTTCCCCAATCAAATCCTGAGAATTATAGTCAAGATGCAAAGTTATATAAAACAGTTAAGCATCAACCTGAAAATTCCGGGAACCTTTCACAGAAAAAAGTCATTCTAGTATTTAAGTTATTTGGTCTGGCTGTTGCAACAATTGTCGCTGTTAGAATAGCGTCAATTGTCGCAGGAATTGTTATTGTTGGAGCGTTAACATTTATCGCCTACAAAATGTTTTTTCAATCGGAAAACTAACAAAAATTCTTAGGAAATAATTGACATGACTTATCAAGTTGAGTCTGAGAGCTTTCTCAAAGATTTAGGACGTGTTGTCCAAGTTCGTTCGGAACTTGCTATTTCTTTAAACAAAATAGCCGATACAATTGACCAAGCGGAAATTGCTGGAGACGCCACATCAGGAAAACTCAGTTTAGAACGCGATATTGAAGATATTAGAGCAGCTAGCAACAATCTCCGCACTGGTGTATTTCGTCTCTTAGTTTTAGGAGATATGAAACGGGGAAAAAGTACATTTCTCAATGCTTTAATTGGTGAAAGATTGCTTCCGAGCGATGTTAATCCTTGTACTGCAGTATTAACAGTTTTACGCTACGGTGCCCAAAAGCAAGTTACTGTTAATTTTAACGATGGTAAAAGTCCACAAAAATTAGATTTTGATTCATTTAAACATAAATATACAATTGACCCAGCAGAAGCTAAAAAATTAGAGCAAGAAAATAAACCAGCATTTCCTGACGTTGATTATGCAGTGGTTGAGTATCCTTTACCTTTACTAGAAAAGGGTATTGAAATTGTCGATAGTCCGGGGTTAAACGACACGGAAGCACGCAACGAATTATCGTTAGGTTATATCAATAATTGCCATGCAATTTTGTTTGTTTTGAGAGCATCTCAACCTTGCACCTTGGGTGAAAGACGCTATTTAGAAAATTACATCAAAGGTCGGGGATTGTCGGTTTTCTTCTTAGTTAATGCTTGGGATCAGGTACGCGAAGCATTGATTGACCCCGATGATGAGCAAGAATTAAAAGAATCTGAGGAGAGATTGCGACAAGTTTTTCAAGCGAACTTAGCAGAATATTGTTATGTAGATGGTCAGAATATTTATGACGAGCGAGTGTTTGAAATTTCGTCAATTCAAGCATTACGCCGACGCTTGAAAAATCCCCAAGCAAATTTAGATGGGACTGGCTTTTCTGAGTTTATGAAAGCGTTGAATACATTTCTTACCAGAGAACGCGCTGTAGCCGAATTGCGTCAAATTAGAACATTAGCTAGAGGCGCTGGAAATCATACCTGCGAAGCAATTGAAAGACGCATTCCACTGCTAGATCAAGATGTGAATCAATTACGCGATCGCATAAATTCAGTAGAACCGGAATTTAACAAGCTTACAAATATCCGCGACCAATTTCAAAAGGAAATTATCAATACAAGAGATACTCAAGCAAAAGCAATTTCTGATTCTTTCCGCAGTTACGTTTTAAATTTAGACAAAACTTTTGAAACTGATTTCTGGCGCTATCAACCAGAATTAAATATCTTTGATTTCCTCAGCAGTGGAAAGCGAGAAGCGTTTAACCAAGCATTGCAAAAAGCCTTTGAACAATACATTACTGATAAATTTGCTGCTTGGAGTTTAACTGCTGAAAAAGATATCAATGCAGCCTTTACTCAACTTTCTCGAAGTGCTGCACAATATGGCGCATTTTACAGTCAAGTCACAGACCAAATCACCGAAAAGTTAACCGGAGAAAAAGTCAAAGTTAATACCTCTGGTAATGCAGAAGAAGATAATTCTCCTACATGGGCAAAATGGGCAATGGGACTGTTATCTTTATCTAGGGGTAACTTCGCTGGTTTTGCAATGGCTGGCGCAGGATTTGATTGGAAAAATATTTTATTAAATTATTTTACAGTCATTGGCGTTGGTAGTTTAATTACTGCAGTTACAGGCGTTTTTCTCGGACCGATTGGATTTGCTTTGTTAGGCTTGGGTGTGGGATTTTTGCAAGCGGATCAAGCGCGTAAAGAGTTAGTGAAAACCGCGAAGAAAGAGTTAGTAAAATACCTTCCGCAAGTCGCGCACGAGCAATCACAGACTGCTTACGATGCAGTGAAAGAGTGTTTTGACTCTTATGAAAAAGAAGTCAGCAAGCGGATTAATGATGATATTGCAGCTCGGAAATCTGAGTTAGATAATCTGCTAAAACAGAAAGAAACCCGCGAAATTAATCGAGATTCGGAATTGAAGCGGTTGAAAAAGTTAGAGGAAGATGTGTTTGCTCAATTGCAAAACATTGAATCAGCGTATAACAATTTATTAGCTGACTATAGCTGATATCTCTTGTTCCCAGGTTCAGCCTGGGAATGCTAATCTGTGAGGCAGAGCCTCACATTCTTATTATATACAGGACTTACGCAAAACATAACTACTGTAGCGATAATTCATGAATTATCGCTAGTGAATTGACGCAATTAGCGTCGAAGTTGCGTAAGTCCTAATATAGTTAAGGGAGGCTTTGCCTCTTATAAGTGATTCCCAGATAGAATCTGGAAGGGGGAAAAAGGAGAATATGCAACGACAGGATGAAAATTATAAACAGCTTGCAGATTGTCTAAAATCTGCATCTGCATTGCTGAATTTAGAACCAAAATCACAATTGAATCGAGATATAATTGCTGTTTGCAATCATTTAGCAAATCCCAAATTTAGAATTGCAGTATTTGGTCCTTTTAATCATGGTAAGTCAACTCTATTAAACGCCATTTTGGGAAATCGTACTTTACCGATTGATTTAATCCCCACTACAGGCGCGGCTATTACTGTTAAATATGGAACTGACATACGAACTAGAATTATGTTGGTAGATGGGACAGAAATCTACCGCAGTGGGACAGAAGTTTTAAAACAATTTGCAATTCTTGACGGCGACAGGCGGATGCGAAAAGATGTTGCATCTGTAGAAGTTTTCTGTCCTCATAGTTTTTTGAAAACTGGTGTAGAATTTCTGGATTTACCGGGAACCAATGATAGAGAAGAACAAGATAATTTAGTTCGAGAACAGTTATTAAGTGCAGACTTGGTAATTCAATTACTGGATGCACGCAAATTGATGACTTTGGGTGAGCGAGAAAACTTGCGAGATTGGCTTTTGGATCGCGGTATTAAAACTGTTATATTTGTCGCCAATTTTATTAACTTACTCGAACCTGACGAGCAAAAAGAAGTGCAAAATCGTTTGCGATTTGTGGCTGAAAGTTTTCGGGCTGAATTACCTCCAGGATTTAGTAATTTATATCGCGTTGATGCTTTACCCGCTTTAAGGGCAAGATTAAAAGGCGATGTCGCCACAGCTAGCAGTAGCGGTTTAACAGCTTTTGAAACAGCGTTACAAAATATTGTCGGAATTTTACAACAAAATCGTGGGAGTGTACGCTTGCCAAGAGTGCAGGCGATCGCTTCTCAAATTCAACAGTCTTTAAAAGCCAAAATTGACCCGATTCTAACTGAAATTAAAATTTTTGATGATAAACACAACGCCAAAATTGAAATTAAACAAAAAGCCGAAAATCTAATTAAAAAAGGATTCGCCACCAGTGTTTCTGAATTGCGCGATTGGCTGACTTTACCCAATTTACTTACAAAATATCAATCTGACGCCGCAGTTGCACTCGCAGAAAATAATTTTAAATCTTGGCAACTAAATACTTTCAAAAAAGACTTGACAGAATTGCAAATTGCTGTAACAAAATGGCTTTATCAAGCTTATGAATTTTTCCAAGAACAACGACCAGAAGACTTATTAATTCCCTTTCCTAGCGAACCGCAAATCACCCTACCTCCCAGACCAAACAATTCTCAAGATTTGAGCGAACCGAGTGCGATCGCTGTCGGTGGTGGTATAGGCTGGTTGTTAGGTGGACCTTTGGGAGCTGCTGTAGTTGGTAGTATTTCTTATGTTTTAAATAAGAATATTCAAAAACAAGACGAAAAATTAGCAACCGAATCTTATCATCAACAAGTTGCCAAACTATGTGTAGCAACCGCTGAAGATTATTTGTCTTCTTTTAGCAATCAAGCATTATCAATATTGGCTGAATATGAGAATAAATCAGATAAAATAATTCGCTTTGAAGTTAGTAAACAACCACTTGATATCGCTCAAAAGCGCGAAGATGTACAGCGATGGCAAAATAATTTTAATCAATTGCTGCGCGAGTTAGAAAAAGCGAATATCCCTTCAAATTTTCAACCTTATACAGAGACACCAAAATTCCAAGAAGTCAAAAGAGAATATCAACCACGAGAAGATAGATTTCAAACTTCCCCAGAAGCAAATACTGCTTACAAGCAAAGGGATTTTAACTACTCATCACGCCAAGAAAAAACAACACAAAATACCAAAACGCGGGTAGAATCTCCCCGTCAGCAAGTTTCCTCACCTCCACCTCCTGCAAGTCCAGAAAAAGTTGAGGCGCAATTTCGCGCTTGGGAATTGGATGAAGAAATAGCCCAAATGAAAGCCCAAATGGGTTCAGGTGGTTTTCAAACTGGTAAACAACAAAATACTCAAAATACCAAAGCATCTAATCAACCCAAAACCCAAGCGGAAAAAGATAAAATTAACCGCGCTTATGCAACTTTAGGATTGCAACCTGATGCTTCATTTGCTGAAGTAAAACAGGCTTATCGAAATTTTGTGAAAAAAAATCATCCAGATTTGTTTGTTAACCAACCGCAATTATTACCAAAGGCTGAAGAGAAAATGCGGGAAATTAACGAAGCTTATACAATTTTGTCTGGTCAAAATAGTTAACTTAAATGTTAAATATCTCAGTCAATTAATTTGAACTTTCCATTCAAGATAAAGCGCGATCGCCTCACGAATATTTTCTAAAGCCTCTTGTTCAGTTTCTCCTGCTGAGACACAACCTGGTAACTCTGGACACCAAACAGCCCATTCACCTGTTTCTGAATCTGGTTCAAGAATCACACGCCACTTTGGAATACCTACTTGTTACCAAACTTTACTCATATTCAGAACAAACCCAGGTAATACTGCATCGTCGCTAACTGTTGCGGGATTTTCCAAACATTCGTCAGGTTTTCCAGGACGATAAATATAAACTTGGCGATGTTTGCGGTCAATTAGCCAGCCTAATTGTACTCCAGGTTCCCTCATATATTCTTCCATTTTCTCCTTCAAAAGTTGGAGATTATCAGAAGGCGATCGCAATTCTATTACAAAATCCGGACAGATAGGCGCAAACCTTTGCTGCTGTTCGCTTGAAAGAGCATTCCACCGTTCCAGTTTAATCCAAGAAGCATCAGGCGATCTATCTGCACCTGTTGATAGTTTAAATCCCGTGCTAGAGTCAAAACAAATACCAGTGCCGTTTTGTTCAGACCAAATATATAACTGTCCAGCTAGGTTAAAGTTACGATTGCCTGTTTCTGAACCTGTGGGGGGCATAATTGATATGTCTCCAAATTTATTCCGCTCAATGCGTAACTCGCGATTCACCTGACAGAAGTCAAAAAACTGTTCGTCTGTCATTTGCATTGATCGGGGAATTTGCAAAACCAAAGGGGATGAAAGCATAATGATTTTCTCCTGATTTTGGAGCCTAATCGACTGACTTTATTCTCACGCAAAGACGCAAAGACGCCAAGATTTCACTTTGCGACGCCAGTCGCCTACTGTCGCGGTCGCGAAGGGCGCTGGCTTGCCTTTGCGTCTTTGCGTGAAATAATTTTCAGACTTACTTGTTAGGCTGAGGAGTCATCCGCAAATAAGGCTTGATTTCCTCATAACCTTTGGGGAATTTCTCCTTCAGCACTTCTGGATCTTTCAAAGAAGGGACAATCACGCAATCATCACCATCTTGCCAGTCAGCGGGTGTTGCAACGCTATAATTATCGGTCAATTGCAACGAATCAATCACTCGCAAAATTTCATCAAAGTTGCGTCCGGTACTGGGGGGATAAGTGAAAGATAGACGTAGTTTCTTTTGGGGGTCAATTACAAAAACAGAACGCACCGTTACGGTTGCAGCCGCGTTGGGATGAATCATATCATAAAGTTCAGAAACTTTACGATCTGGATCTGCCAAAATCGGGTAGTTGAGGCTGGTGCTTTGCGTTTCTTCGATATCTCCCACCCATCCTTTGTGAGAGTCTACATCATCAACGCTGAGTGCGATCGCTTTGACGTTGCGCTTGTCAAATTCTGGTTTTAACTTGGCAACTGTGCCTAATTCGGTGGTGCAAACTGGTGTAAAATCGGCTGGATGGGAGAACAGCACTACCCAGCTGTCACCTGCCCATTCGTAAAAATTTATGTCGCCGTGTGTAGAGGCTTGGGTAAAGTCGGGTACTGTATCACCTAGACGGAGAGCCATGCGAGATTCCCTGTGGTTTAAAAAGGCATATGTATTCTACTATGCAATGATGGCATAAAACCCCGGTTTCCCAATCGGGGTTTAGCTGTTAGTAACAAAATTTTAAGTTGTGTGGTCTTCAGAGAAAGCGAAACAGGGTGTTAAGCAGGGGTTGTTGGGTAGGTAACTCTGATTGAGACTAGCGTTAATGCGATTGTCCGTTAGAATATGGATGCTGTCTATAAAAACTTTACAACTATTTGATACCGAAACTTTAGGCGAAGTTCAACGTCTGTGAAAGCGTGCGAATTAAGCTGGTTGAAAAAAGGTAAATCATGGAAGTAATCAATTGTTTGACAGCAATTTTTTTAGTGATTGTTTTACCTTTAGGTACATGGCTTTATTGTAATTCCGAGGGTGTATTTATTTTTAACCCGTTAATTGAAACTAAATTACCTCCAGGTTTTACCCAAGAAAAATTTGACAGTATCAAAGTAGGAATGACCAAAGCGGAAGTTTTGTAAATTTTGCCTACTCCTGATTATAAAACTAGTGAAAATAGTTTTAATTATGGTTGAGAAGGTAGAGTATCTTTTGCTGATTTTGCTTGGTTTCAGTTGCAAATTAAATTTGATAAACAAGGAAAAGTCATTAAAAAAGAACGTCTCACCTTCCATGATTAAAAGCGATAATCAAAAAATATCTTAATTGTGCGATCGCTCGATAATTTGATTGTAAGCTTGGATGATTTGACGCGCGATCGCATCCCAACTGTAATTTTGCAATGCGTATTCTCTAGCGCGTAATCCCCGACGCTGACATTCTTCTGGATTTTGCAAAGCTTCTCGCATTAAATCATAGAATGCTTCCACATTTGTTGCACCTACCCATCCAGACTCGCTATCTTGCACCTCTTGACAAATATGCACTTGGTCGGAAATTATTACAGGTTTGCCTGCTACCATCGCTTCAGCGACAGCAATACCGAAGTTTTCATAATACGATGGCAAGACGAATAAATCAGCAGCTTGGAGTAACGCAGATTTTAACTCGCCAGTAACAAAACCTGTTATTGTGGTATGCGATCGCAATGGTGAATTTTCTATCTGCGTTCTAATTTTCGCTTCATAATCTGGATCTTGAGGATTTGTTCCAGCCAAAACAAAGTGAAATTTTAAATTTTCAGCTAACAGTTTCTCTAACGCCGGAATCAGCAAATTTAAACCTTTTTTCGGGTCAATTCGCGACATAAACAACACCAAAGGCACATCAGAGGGAATACCAAACTTACTTCTTACCGATTTCCCCCCCTCTCCCCCTCTCCCCCTCTCCCCCTCTTCTTTAACACCCAATGGAAGCACTAAATCTTGTGTAGATACACCAAATCTTTCTGATATTTTTGCTTCTTGTTCGCTAGTGAAATGAATCGCCGCTGCACCAGCTAAATTGCGACGTTCTAAAATAGCAGCATAAAGTTGTTTGAGTCGCTTTTTTTTCTTTAAATCAGCAGGGTCAAGAGTTCCCAAAGGACGCAAAATATAAGGTAACTTTTGCTGGCGACATACAGCCGCAGCCGCACTACTTATAGGAGAAAATAACGCATGAATATGGGCTAAATCAAATTCTTTGGCGTGAACTTTTAGCCACTTTAACAAATCAAGGGAAAATTTATAGCGTTTAAAAGGGGCACAACGGAAGTAAATTATTTGATAGCCATCTTGTTGTACTGGCTGATTTAAAGGAACATCAAGAGGTTTTTGACCGTTATCGCCATTACTATCAGTTGTCAGAATAATAACTTCCACTCCCTCTTTTGCCAAAGCCGGTGCAAGTCCTAGTACCATTTGACTGGGACCACCGTAAATTAAAGAAATTGAAGGGACTATTTGTAGAATTTTCATTTTAAGAGTTAGGAGTTAGGAGTTAGGAGTTAGGAGTTAGGAGTTAGGAGTTATAAATTAAATTTGTAGGGTGTGTTAGGCGCAAAATATTGATGGCTTTCACCTATCAGAAAATATTCCGCACCATAACACACCAATTTCAGGCTAACCACCAACCACTAACCAATAACCAATTCTTTATAAAACTCTAATTGTTGCTTTGCTAAAGCTTTGTTGGTATATTGCGCTATTACTTTTTGATAACCCATTTGACCTAAATTTTCGGCAAATTCTGAGTTATCCATTAATTGAATTAAGCAATTTGCCAGGGCTTTTGCATCCCCTTCAGGAAATACTAAACCAGCATCACCAATCACATGAGGAATTTCACCAGAGTTGGAACCGATCGCAGGAACTTGGCAAGCCATCGCTTCAATTAAAACATGACCAAATTGTTCTTTCCAGCCTACAGAAGTTAAAGTTTTAAAATTATAAGTTGTTTCTGATGGCAGCACCAAAGTACTCATTAAATTGATATATTTGGCAACTTCTTCATGGGAAACGCTTTCTAACAATATTATTCGTTCTTTAATGTTATTTTCCGCTGCTTTATTCATTAATTCTGTTTGCAACGGTCCGCGTCCAAGAAGAAGTAATTTCCAAGGTTTATCTTTAACACTAGCTAATGCATCTAAAAGCGTTAGCAAACCCTTTTCCTGAACAAAACGTCCGACAAAACCGACGACAAAATCATCTTGTTGAATGCCCAATTTTGCTGCTAATTTTGGCTGTTGTGTAGGAGTAAAAATTCTTTCATCTACTCCTAGTTGTGGCATTACTTTAATTGGTCCTTGATAACCGCGTTGCCGTAATATTTCCGCCCCGTCTTGATTTCCAGAAATTATGCCGTGACTGTGTTTGAGGTTGTATTTTTCTAATACAGCAATTGGAAATTTTAATTCGTATGGAAGATTCCACCAGGTAAAAAATATATTTTTCGCTTTTAGTCCTAATAGCTGATTTAAAGCTATCATTTGAGCATAAGATAGTCCCCGAGAGCCTTGTTCCACTTGGATGATGTTGGGGCGAAACTGTCGCATTAAGGATATTAAATCAGCGCCAAAGGTAAGTAATCCTTGATGATTTTGGCTGAAGTTAGAAATGGGAACTATGCGAAATTTTCCTTCATTCCGGTATTGAGTTTCAATGATTTTGTTTTGGACGCCACCTGGTTTCCAACGTTTTGGAACTACAACTGTTACTTCAACTTCAGATTCGAGTTGAGATAAAGCGCGTAATTTCTCACAGTTAAGGTTTACTATATATGTATGGCTGGCAACTAAAATTTTCATTAATATTGTTAGGTGGTTGTTGGTTGTTGGTTGTTGGTTGTTGGTTGTTGGTTGTTGGCGCGTTGCGCTTCGCCCTTGGCACCCTACGAAAAATTTTATGTTTAATGAGGTTGACTTACTTTGTAATAGACGATAAACGGTAGGGTGCGTAATAGCCATTTGTAGGTATGCTTTTTGACCAATTATTAGGAATATTTGCGCTGTAGGCCACCGCTGGTTATGGTGTCGTACTTTCGGTTTTTATTGTATGCCGGAACGGTTTTACGCACCCTACAGATTAAAGATTTACTGTCAAAAAATCAGGCTATTTGGAAGCAATTACTTCTTCTTATCCTTTAATTCCCTTGTCAGTTTCTACGACGGAATGCAATTCGCTATTTACTTGTTTATCCAGGCGAGTGTAAATTTGACCGTCATCCCAAATTCCTTGAATGATAGTACCTAAAGCTTTGAAAAAACCTAAGGTGTAGAAAACGCCGCGAGTCAAAATTTTGATGGGGGAACCGCTTTTATGACAAGGGGGGCGTCCGAGGACGTGACAGTCAAATAAACGGGCGTAGAGGCGTAAAGCTTGGCTAACAGTGAGGTTTTTCAACCCCATTAAAAAATGATTGTGGTAGAAGGTCATCTGATATTTGAGCGATCGCATACTAATATCATGACAACCACCGGTTTCTTCGCCTAAATGTACTAAATAAGCTTCTGGATCGTACCAAATTTTATACCCGGTCTTGCGGAACCTTAAACAAAAGTCAGATTCTTCTCGCACCGCACTACCGCGAAACCTTTCGTCAAAGTGCAGTCCGTATTTGGTAAAAACCTCACGGCGAAAGGACATGTTACAACCCCTGGCTGTCAATACTTGTTGGGGTTTGACTGTATGTACTAAATCAATGTGATACCAAGCTATTCCGGGGTCCATTGCTTCGGGAGGAAGATACTCTATTTGCAATTCCCCGCCAGAGTCACGCAATTTCATTCTGTCAAATACCCGTCCGGCGACTGCCCCTACTTCTGGATTTTCCAGATAATTTTTGGCGTGGGCTGCTAAATATCCTGGAGTTAGCTGGACATCATCATCGATAAATAAAATTATCTCACCATGCGATCGCCTAACCGCATAATTTCTCGCACCCGGCAAACTCGCCCAATTTAAGCGAAACAGCTTTATTTTACCTGCTGTAGCTTGTTCTTCCAAAAAAGCTTGAGTTTCTGGTTGGTGCGTGGGAGTTTGATCGACAACCAAAACTTCAAAATTTGGGTAGTCTTGTTTGAGGACATCCACAATACTATCGCGCAGTGGTTCTTCACGACCGTAGCTCGGTATAATTACGGAAATTAAAGGATAATTAGTCATTAGTTAGGAGTTAGGAGTTAGGAGTTAGGAGTTGGCAGTTGGGAGTTGGCAGTTGGGAGGCGCCAGTTGGGAGGCGCCAGTTGGCAGTTGGGAGGCGCGTAGGGGCACGGCACTGCCGTGCCCCTAGGTCGGCGCGGAGTTTTGAATCTTGAGTTCTTAGCTTCGTTTTTTAAGTTATCCACACCGGTCTCCCACACCCGTCGCCCCCATCTACCCATCTCCCCATCTCCCATCACCGCTTGTTCTGTTGCACCCCTTCTGCTTGTGCTTCTAGGAGTCTTTCTTGTTTGTCTAATTCTGGCAATTTGAGAAGCATTCCCGCAGCAAACCAATAATAAACAGCAACTGGATCGACATCCAGAGGGTAGTAGTAGGTGTTGTAACTAATAAACAATATAAACACCCATAAAGCTCCTCCGTAACTACGGAAATTAGGGTTTTTTATAGAACGGTATGCGCGGTGGCAAATTATTGTGAGGGTGGTGACTAAAGCTACAAACCCCAGCAATCCTAATATTCCAACTTCATAAAGGACTTTGGGATAGTATGTTTCTACCAGCTTAGTTCTACCCAACGCACGGGCAGAGTTCGTAGCCCGACCTAAACCATTTCCTAGGGGCCCATCTACGCTTTTCAAATTCTCTTCAAATTGATTGACGATAAATTCTTGGGGTGGTGAAGCATTCCAGCGACTGATAAAACTGTCCGTCCTTTCTTGGACGACTGCGGGGTTACTTGCCATCGCAATGCCTAGAATTAAGGTAAGTCCTATTCCTAGGGGAATGAAACGTTTGAGGTTGCCCAGTTGACCTGTGAGTAATAGCAAAATCACAAAGCAGGTAGGTACTAAAGCTAGGGCAATTCTCTGTCCGGAAATAACTGCATTCACAAAGACTCCTGCTAAAGAACCTAAACTTATTAGCCGCCAAATAATTGAGGGGTCACCGAAGCCAGAAGCAAAAGTAAAGAAAGTGCTGGAAATTAAAAACCATGACCACTGCCAAGGGGCAACAAAGGTTCCTGGTAGGCGAATTACCCCCTGGCTGGGACTGTACACTAAAGAACCACCAAAATAACACCGGGCTTCGAGTGTAGCTTTAAATAATGCTGAACCTTCTGCATTTCTCGTGCCTTCACATATCCCTGTGAGTAGAAACAGGTATTGAATAAATCCCAGTACGCAGCAAGTCAGTATGAGGACTATTTGGAGGCGTGCTAAAAACAGAAAATCCCGCTTGTCGCGAATTAGATAGTAAGCACAACTAATTAGGGGTACATAACCCAAAAATACTTTCAGTCCGAGAATTCCCACACCTATAGGTATTTCTTTGACTGGTTCTTCCAGCAGCCCAACGGGAGGAGGGTTGAATTGCTGCGAACCATTAACAAACAGCAGTGTTAGCGTACATAAGCCTAGTAAAATAAATAGTGGGGTTTTAATGCCTTGGGGAATAAGCAGTGCTTGTCCCCGCTTTTTGCAAGTCTGCCAAAGTCCAATCAGTGCGGGAACGTAAAAGGCATCTTTAGCTAATTGAAGTATCGGACTGTTACCGATGTAGTAAGTGATAGTACCCCCTAAGGGCACGTAAGCTATAAAGACAAATATAGCTTGACGGGGGTATTTGTAGGAAAGGGACATGATGAAGGTTCCCAATACGCCCGGAAGTGCTGCTTTAATTCCACCGACGAAAAAAAGAATCATCCCAAGGAATAAAGCTACAGCAGTGGAGATGCCGAGTAAGCTTGTAAGTTCTTTTTGTGCCTGTGCTTTTTTACGCTTTTCGGCTAACCTTTCTTTGATGCTAAGGGTTGGAGTTTCTTGTTTTGATTGCTTTTTTTTTGCCTGCTTGGATTTTTGCTTGGGTTTTTGCTTGAGTTTCGCCATGAATGTCAGTTCTGAGTCCTGAGTACTGAGTCTAAACTGTTATCTTTTTAACTTATTTTTGCTTGGAAGAATTGAGTTTGGATTTTTTGTACTCATTTGTAATCTTAGGGCTTACGCAGTTCTAACGCATTCAAGACTTACGCACAAGATGCTAGATATGAGATTTATTTGCAGATATTTAGATTTTTAAACAGGCTATTTTTTGGGCGTTGCCTAATTGCGGGATGATTCCTCTTTTGTCAAATACACGAACTGTGTAGAAACGTTGCAGGACAACTTCTCTACACAGGTGGCTTTATTGGTCGTAAGGAACAGGACTTACGCAAAACATAACGAGAGTAGCGATAATTCATGAATTATCGCTACTGAATTGAGGCTGTATAATCGAAGTTGCGTAAGTCCTAAGGAGATAGAAACCCTAGCTGGCAGACTTTGTGGTGGTGGTACCGTCTATAAGATATGTGTTGCGGTGCCACATTTGCCGTCAGCCGTATTTAGAAATGTGGGTCCTGACAAGGGCTTTAACCTGAGGGTGAAGAGACGAATAAAACAACTTTGGGGTTCTCGAAATTAAATCGCGCGGGAGAATTGTGTCTGTTGCTTTCTGGTATGAATATCGAAAATAACGGCAATATTTCTTACCAATAATCTGCCGATGTCTGTTACCAGAATGTGGTTAGCTGATAAACTGACCATTCCATCAGTTTGTAGCGGCTTTAACGCCTCTAATTCCTCATAAAAATAATCATCAAAACTGATGTGATATTTGTTTTCAATGTCTTGCTTGCACAACTGAAAGTGAGACATGATAGACATAATGACATCCCGTCTGAGAATGTCATCTCCAGTAAGTTTGATGCCTTTACTAACTGGTAAAACACCTGCTTCAATTGCCCGATAGTAATCTTGTAAATGCTTATGATTTTGGGCATAGGCATCTTCTAACATGCTAATGGATGTGGAACCTAAGCCAAAAAGCTCCGTTTCTGCTTGGGTTGTATAACCCTGGAAGTTGCGTTTGAGAGTACAATTGCGTTGAGCGATCGCTAATTCGTCATCAGGTTTAGCAAAATGATCCATCCCAATAAATAAATACTGGCTTTTCGTCAATTCCTCAATGGTCATTTTCAGAATTTCTAATTTTTCCTGCGCTGCGGGTAACGCTTCTTGAGGAATATTTTTTTGTACTGCTTTCAACCAAGGTACATAGGCAAAGTTAAAAACAGCAATTCGGTCTGGATCTAATTCAATTGTCTTTTTTACCGTTTCCGCAAAACTATCGACAGTTTGATAGGGTAAACCATAAATTAGGTCTACATTCACGCTTTCAAACTTAGCTTTTTTAATCCAGTTCATCACATCAAATAGCATTTCCTCTGGCTGAATGCGATTCACTGCTACTTGAACTTGGCGATTAAAATCTTGGATGCCAAAACTAATTCGATTAAATCCCAAGTCTCGGAGAAAGAAAATATAGTTTTTGTCAATATACCTGGGATTAATTTCAATCGAAAGTTCTGCTGTAGAATCGATGTCAAAGTGGCGATTGATATTTTTCCATAAAAATTCTACTTGGTCGCGTTCCAAATAGTTAGGAGTTCCACCACCCCAGTGCATCTGTAGCACTTTTCTATCTGAATCAATCAAAGCTGAGGTGTGCTTGATTTCTTTCGCCAAATACTCAAGATAAGGTTTGGCAATATTCTTGTTATTGGAAATTACCGTATTGCAGCCGCAGAAGTAGCAAGCACTCTGACAAAAGGGGATATGGAAATACAAAGAAAGAGGCGATTTTCTGGCATTTGAAGTAGCGATCGCATCTTTAAAATCGTTTTCACTAAATGCTTCAGTTAACTCGGTAGCCGGTGGATAACTTGTATATCTGGGTGCGCGAGTATCGTACTTTTGGATTGTGTTCAAATCAAATTTGACACCAGGTAAGATAAAGACCATTGAGGTAATTCCAATATGTGAAATGTTGACAAGGAGGACAAGGAGGACAAGGAGGACTTGGGACGACGGGTGTGGGACGACGGGTGTGGGAGGATGAAGAAAGTTTGGAGTGTTATGAGTGCTAAGTTAGGAATTAAAAATTCTTAACTCTTAACTCCTAACTCCTAACTCCTAACTCCTAACTCCTAACTCCTAACTCCTAACTCCTAACTCCTAACTCCTAACTCCTAACTCCTAACTGATTAAGCCTGAGCCATTTCGGTGCTACCGGGGTTACGGGAGTTAGTCAGGTTATCAAATAAAACTTGACCGATCGCTTGAATTAAACTTCCATCTAATTCTTGAGCCATTTGCATATTTAGCTGGAAGGCATAATTGGCTTCAGCAACAATTTTTTTTACCGCAATATCATCTATGGGTAAAGTATTCAATACCTGACGATACTTATCTTTAAATGCTTTATTGTCAGGAATTTGCTCGAAGTTGTAAAAAGATGTGCCTTCAAAACCTGAAAGTTTCAACACTGACTGAGCAATTTTTTGAAACATCTGACCGCCAGAAAGGTCACCCATGTAGCGAGTATAAGCGTGTCCAATTAACAAGGCTGGTGCGCTAGCAGAAAGTTGTCGAATGCGAGTTATATAATTTTGGGTGGCGGGAGAAGGTGCGATTTTTTGTTTCCAATCATTCCCATAATAAAACGCCATGTCTTTTTCCAAAGCTGCTTGACGATCCAGTTCGGGAAAGTAAATTGCACTAACTAAGGGATGGTCTGGATGACACTGTATTGCTGTTTCTAGTTCGCTGTAAACGTAGTACAAGTTACTTAAAAACTTGGCAAAGGAGTTTTTATCTATAACTCCTTTAAGAAAACATTTTGTAAATCCCACATTTTCCGCCGCCGTATGAGCTTGTTGAGTTCCAGAGCGCAGTTTGATGGCTAGATTGCTACTCATTGTTCGTTCCTGAATATTCAAACGCCAGGTGTCTAAGCAGGGTCAATGGTGACTGGTTATAGGAAACTAGGTAATTGGTAAACTAACTACAATTACCAATCCCAATCCCCAATTTATAATCCCTAATGCCCTTGAAATAACTTACGCAAAGAAACCCAATTTATACCAAATTCCATACTATTTGGATTAGTAATTTTCCAGATTTAAATTCCTGAAACTCCTTTAAAACTAGGGTTACACAATCCAAAATAGTATCAGAGTTAGAGAGTTGTTATGGTAGATTTAGAGCCGACCTGCATCATGCTAACCAACAAATAACACTGCTGATGCAGATTCCTGCTATATTGATTTCTACCAAAATAATTCAACTATAAATGTTCGCATATCTATAAAGTTAACAAAATTTTTTTATATATTTTTGGATTTTTATAAAAATCGCCATCTAGCACTAAATCAAATATTTTTCCATAGGTATTTGTGCAGTTGTGTCATCGTGAAAATTAATTTGTAAATTTTTTATTGCAATAAATTAACAACTGATAGACCTGAATAAATATTTATGGTTATATAGCCAAAGGAAGGCGAAATCGATAAAAGGATTCTCATGGCTAATTCTCTTCAAACCCCAGAGCCTGAGTTGTTGAAGCCAGGTATTAAAGCGCCCGTTAAGGAAACATTATTAACACCCCGATTTTATACCACTAATTTCGAGGCGATCGCCCAAATGGATATTTCGGGGCATGAAACGGAATTACGGGCGGTTATTGATGAATTGCGGGCTGATTACAACCGCCATCACTTTGTACGCGATGAGGAATTTCAACAGTGTTGGGACCATATTGATGGGGAAACGCGCCGCGCTTTTATTGACTTTTTAGAACGTTCTTGTACTTCGGAATTTTCTGGTTTTCTTCTGTTTAAAGAGTTATCGCGCCGACTCAAAGAACGCAACCCCCTTTTGGCAGATGCTTTTAATTTTTTAGCGCGGGATGAAGCACGTCACGCTGGCTTTTTGAATAAGTCTATGGCAGATTTTAATTTGTCTTTAGACTTAAGTTATCTAACCAAAAACCGTACCTATACCTTCTTTCCGCCAGAGTGGGTTATTTACACAGTTTACCTATCTGAGAAAATTGGTTATTGGCGCTACATTTTGGTGTATCGTCACATGGAAGCGCATCCAGAAGACCAATTTTATCCACTTTTCCGTAAATTTGAGAGTTGGTGTCAGGATGAAAATCGACACGGTGATTTCTTTAAGGCATTATTGCGATCGCAACCGAAATTATGGAATAACTGGAAAGCGCGTTTGTGGGTGCGATTCTTTTTATTGACGGTGTTTGTTACCCACACTATCACAGTATTTGAACGAGCAAGCTTTTATGAATCAATTGGCATGCATCCCCGCAAATACAATAATCGGGTGATTGAGGAGACGAATAAAACCGCCGCACGAGCATTTCCGCTGATTTTGAATACCAATCACCCCAGGTTTTTCTGGCGGTTGGAACAGTGTTATGAAAATACTCAGAAACTGGTGGAGATAAATAAAAGCGATCGCCCAACATTTGTGAAGTTTTTCCAAAAAATCCCGCCTATTGTCTCAATTATCTGGTATATGCTGCGGATTTACCTGATGAAACCGATTGATGCTGAATCTTTACGGGAAGCCGTTCATTGATTAATCTTACAATTAATATGAGTGCATCTGGTCGCTCATATTAATTGTAGGAATAATTTATCTGAGATGAAAATTTTGTCCAGTTTTCACTAATTCATGAATGCGATCGCCTACGACATTTCAGAAGCATCGCCCCGAATCCCAACACACCAAATACAGTCGCAGATTCTGGTACTGCTTTAACATCAATCAATTCGCTGTGTCGCCGTCTGATGCTTCCATTGAAATGGTGCATTCCGGTCAGATTAACCAATATCAATTCACAGGTTTCTTCCACCCCTTCAACTTCAAAGCATCTCCCTCAAACTTTTGACCCTTCAACATCCGATTCCAGTAAACCCAGGGTAAAATATGACGCTTCACCATCCACATACTATAACGTTCTTCTCTGGGGTCCATCGGGAAGGTAGACAAAGGTTGGTTGGTGTAATCAAACTCTGCCATGATGACTTTGCCATAACCGGTAATTAACGGACAGCAAGTGTAACCGTTGTATTTCCCTGTCAGCGAACTGGAATTAATTACCGCCAGCAAATTTTCCACCAATACAGGTGCTTGTCTGCGAATGGCTGCAGCGGTTTTAGAAGTCGGTAGTGAAGAAGCATCCCCCAAACTAAAGACATTGGGGTAAACATTGTGCTGCAAAGTATCTTTGTTGACATTTACCCAACCTTTTGCCGCGCCCTCAGCCGCTGCCAATTTGCTGTTTTTGATGAAATCAGGGGCACTCATGGGCGGGGTGACGTGAATCATGTCATAGGGAACGATTACCTGTTGCACGCCCGCATCCGTTGTGACATCAAACACCGCTTCTTTGCTTGACGCCCGAATTGCTTTGAGGTTGTGTTTGAATTTCACCTGAATGTTCCGGCGTTCTACAACCTTGAGTAATGGATCTGCATAGGCGGGAACGGGGAAAATCGCACCGACAGCTGAACAAAACATCACGTTGGTTTTGTTGCGAATACCAGAGGCGCGGAAAGCATCATCCGCCATGTACATGATTTTTTGAGGTGCGCCGCCACATTTGATGGGAGTTGCAGGGAAGGTAAACAAGGCATTCCCGCCTTTGAAATTCCGAATTGTTTCCCAGGTATAGGCAGCAAAATCAAACGCATAGTTGCTGCACACTCCATCCTTACCCAACGCCTCTTGCAAGCCTTCAATCAAATGCCAGTCTATTTGGATACCAGGAGACAAAATCAAATAATCGTAGTGAATTTGTTTGCCTTCGCGGGTGATGACGGTATTGTTATCGGGGTCGAGTTCGGCTGCATAGTCTTGTATCCAGTTGACGCCTTGAGGAATACAGTGTTCTTCTGGCTTCACCGTATCTTCTATTTTGTAACGACCTCCGCCTACCAAAGTCCATGCCGGTTGGTAGAAGTGCTTGTCTGAAGGTTCAATAATGGCAATGTCCAAGTTGCCATTTTTGATACGCAATTGCGATGCTACGGTAATTCCTGCCGCACCACCGCCAACAATGACAATTTGGTGATGTAGCGTTTCTCGCACTTGAGTAGCTGGAGTATTTGTTCTAGATGGAGTAAAAGATGACATATTTTTCTGGAGGAATTTTAGACAGAGGAAGTCAATTTAAAGGCTTGAAAAAGGCAGAGGGCTGAGGGCAGAGGGCAGCTATGTAAGACACCTTTTTCATGGTTGGTGGTGTATGAGTTTATGGCGACTGCCTTTAGAGTTGATACTTTTTTTGTCAAATTTTAATTTTGTGCATTAAAAACGCTTATCAGCGTAATTGCTTAGAAATTCTTTACTTTGAGTTGGACAGACGCGTGGGTTTTGCGATCGCTTTTTCAAGTAATTTTTAATACGCATAACTGACAAGATTCTCAACTGGCGAACTTTCTTCCTCACAAGTTCCTCAAATTATCAGCGTAAGTTGAGAGTAAATCAGCGATTCGCTAAAAGTCGGTAAAAGTCCAGACTTACTCTGGGAGCAATTTTTCAGCATGAATATAAACCTAGAATCTAGCCAGCCAAATTTGCTCGGTCCTGTACTCATCTTTGTCCTGAGTTTACAATGTCGGGAGCAGAAAGCCCATTAGGATGTGACCTGTTTAATTAGGGAAACCCAGGAGCGATAAGTTGATTCGCTGAACCAAGAATCCCACGGCTTGAAGCCGTGGGAGTGTCAATGGATGATGCCTTATTTTTGGGGTTATCTCAGCTAGGTCTGCACTTATCTTGGTTGCAAATGACAGTCATGTTTATATGTATTGTTTTATACTTGCAGTGAAAATTTTTCGCCACCGTTTTAGCGATCGCGCCATGTCTCGAGAATAGCTGGAAGGGGAGATGGGGAGATGGGGGACGACGGGTGTGGGACGACGGGTGTGGGAGACAAGGGAGACAACCAGACAACCAGACAAGGGAGAAGGAAATGTAACACCTTTTCCCTTTTCCCCTTCGCACTTCGCAGTCGCCTGGGTCGGGAAACCCTACCAAGGGCGCTGACTCACCTTTTCCCTTTTCCCTTCTTTCCCGATGCCCGATGCCCAATTTTGCAAACTTTTCTAAAATTGGTGCTTTCCTCACAAGTTCCTCAAATTGTTTTTATAAGGTTGAAAGTTAAGCTACAGTTAGCAAATGGTTGATATTCATCTGTTAATTGGCTGGTTTGCAAATCTTAAATAAAGATTAGCAACTGCACTTAATATGAAGGAAACTTCTTACCTATGCTGAATCTAAAAAATTCAATTAAAAATCACTTTCCAGTGTGGCAGTACTTGAATCAACCGCTTTTTCACTCAAAAACAATTTTGAATCCTTGGAAATTTTGGCACAATTATCAAGTTAGTTTATTAGAGCGATGTTGGCAAAATGACTTCGTTAAAGAATTAGAAAATTGCTGGCATTTTAACTTAACTCCGCTAAACAGCGGCTGCCAGCTAGATAATGATTCTAAATAAACAAGCAACTGTTTATTTATGTTGATTTGATGAATTGTGAATAACTTGCAAGTTTTCGTTTTTCACTTACTGAAATAAAAAAGAGAAAATACGATGTCTATTTCAACCAGTTTACGTCAAATTATGCAATCGTCGATTGAAAATATTCAGCGAGTAGTCACTTATATTTCTGGTGCAGCTACGAGAATTTTTAGACCTACTGATGACGAGTACCCACCAACAGGTGTCCAACCTTTTGAGGGTGATTCTGCGGATAAAAAACATTTTTGAGGCGTGGGTGGGCGGCTAATACCTTAACAAAATTTGAGATTTGAGATTTGAGATTTTGGATTGTTAATTTATGATTCTGCCTTTGTTTCAATAATCCATCTGTCACTTTTTTTTGAAATTGGTATAACTTAGTTGCCCATTCTTCATTGAGTTTTGAGTTAACTAAAAACCTAGTTAACTCCTCACTCATAATTGGGAAGGTGAGTCAGATGGAAATTGTTAGGAAAATTAATGATGAGTTAGCGATCGCCGGACAAATCAGTATAGAACAATTGCAACAAATTGCTGAAGAGGGCTATCGGTCTGTACTTAACCTGCGTTCGCCAGATGAAAAAAACTTGCTGGATGGCGAACGAGAAAAAACTCAGTTTTTGGGATTGTACTACGTCAATCTGCCTACAAAATCGGAAGAAATTAACTATCAATTTGCACTTCGGTTATTTGCAAAAATTAGCGAACTACCAAAACCTACTCTGATACACTGTGACAATTGCATGCGTTCGGCTGCAATCGTGTTAATGTATATTGCCACAAGACAGGGCATCGCATTTGATAAAGTCTTTTTACAAGCTACAAACTTGGGTTTAATATAGTTATATTTTTGGCTTTTTCGCTGACATTTATTTAAATAATTTTCCCAAAATATTAATTATAAAATATTCATAAAATATTCATGCGATCGCCTCTTAATTTCCTACTCTTCAAAAACGCAAGGGCAAACGCGGCTGACAAATACGCGGGAGGTTGGAAAACCTCTCTCCGGTAAACCTCTCTCCTCATAGGAGAAAGGCTTTGAATTTCTTTGCCATTCTCTCGCGAGTGTTGGGGGCTGGGGGGGGTTAGGTCACTCTTGTATGAGTCTACATAACGTGAAAAGTCAAAGCGCTTCGCGCGGTACTGGGCAGGTGGGTACTGGGCACTTTATATCTCATCCCATAGCTAGAAGTTTCAGGCTTTTAGACTATCTACACTTAATAATGGCGTGAGTGTCAAATTGAGACCGCCGTTTTTGAGGAGAGAAACATGAGGTCGCGACGTAGCTAGATTTCAGGAGTCACAAATGTACGAACTGATCCAAGCTGTCTTAAACAGTGAAGAGAAAATTGCTTTGCGTCAGTTGGTCTATGCCTTAAGTACCTCAGGTAAAAAATACTTCCTGAGAACTGATATTGTTCAAGCTTTTGCTGATTACTGCCAGCAATCCGAAAAGCCAGCTTACTTTTACCATTCTTCCTCTGTGGGTAAACTGATTCACTACACCCATGAACTGATTCTGGAAGACGAAAGTACCTGGTTTGTGATGCGACCGAGGATTGGCGGTCAGGAAATCTGGCGGCTAACAGCAAATATGACTAACTTTGAGCAGATGATGCCACAGGCGTTACTTGATGTGCGCGATCGCTTAGTAAATCGCTACCAACCCCACATCCTGGAAATAGATTTGCGCCCTTTTTACGAAAATTCCCCCTCGATCAACGACCCGAGAAACATCGGTCAAGGTCTAGCCTTCCTCAACCGCTATCTGTGCAGCCAACTACAAACCGATCGCGAGTATTGGTTGGAAATGTTGTTTGATGTTTTACATCGCGTCCAATACGACGGTATCCCCTTACTGATTAGCGATCGCATTAAATCAGGTTCAGAGTTATACCAACAAGTTAAACAAGCGTTGAATTTTTTGGGCGAGCGATCGCCTCAGGAACCTTACGAAAAATTCCGCTTTGACCTGCAATCACTCGGTTTTGAACCAGGTTGGGGTAACACGGCATTGCGAGTCCGCGAAAGTTTAGAACTACTCGACCGACTAATTGATACCCCAGAACCAGCCATCCTCGAAGCCTTTGTTTCCCGCGTACCGGCAATTTTTCGTGTCGTCCTCGTTTCCATACACGGCTGGGTAGCCCAAGAAGGTGTTTTGGGCAGAAGCGAAACTAGGGGTCAAGTTATTTATGTTTTAGAACAAGCCCACAGCCTGGAAAATAAACTCCAAGAAGAAATTAAACTTGCCGGTCTTGACTTGTTGGGAATTAAACCCCAAGTTGTGATTCTCACCCGGCTGATTCCTAACTGCGAAGGAACGCATTGCGACCTCCGCCTAGAAAAACTCCAGGGAACGGAAAACGCCTGGATTTTACGCGTACCTTTCGGTGAATTCAATCCGGAAATTACTCACAATTGGATTTCTAAATATGAGATTTGGCCTTATTTAGAAACCTTTGCAATTGATGCAGAAAGAGAAATTTTGGCACAACTGGGAGGGCGTCCAAATTTAATTATTGGCAACTACAGCGACGGTAACTTAGTGGCATTTCTCCTGGCACGCCGCCTCAATGTTACTAACTGCAACATTGCCCACTCATTGGAAAAACCCAAACATCTATTTAGCAACCTTTACTGGCAAGATATAGAGGAGCAATTTCACTTCTCAGCACAATTCACCGCCGATTTAATCAGCATGAATGCCGCTGATTTTATTATCACATCCTCCTATCATGAAATTGTAGGGACACCTGACACCATCGGTCAGTATGAATCTTATAAATGTTTTTCCATGCCCCAGTTGTATCATGTGGTAGATGGCATTGATTTATTTAGTCCCAAATTCAACCTAGTGCCGCCCGGAGTAGATGAAGAAATATTTTTTCCCTACAGTCAAACAGAAAAACGAGATAAAAATCTTCACTCCCGAATCTACGACTTAATTTATACTAATGAAGACCCACAAATTCTTGGTAAACTAGATAACCAAAGCAAGCGATCGCTTTTAGCTGTTGCTCCCATCAGCCCGGTCAAAAATCTTTCTGGTTTGGTTGAATGTTTTGCTAAAAACAAAGCATTACAAGAACATTGCAACTTGATTTTGGTTACCAACAAACTGCACCTAGCAGAAGCCACCAATTCACAAGAAGCAGAGGAAATCGAAAAAATCCATGACATCATTAACCAGTATAAACTCCACAGTCAAATTCGCTGGCTGGGGATGCGCCTTCCCAACCTTGAACTAGGGGAAATTTACCGCGTTATTGCCGACCGCGAAGGGATTTTTGTCCACTTTGCCCGTTTTGAATCATTTGGGCGAACCATTCTCGAAGCCGTAATTTCCGGCTTACCATCCTTCGCCACTCAATTTGGTGGGGCGTCAGAAATTTTGGAAGATGGAGAAAATGGATTTCATATCAATCCAACGGATTTAGAAGGAACAGCAAAGAAAATTTTGAACTTTATCGAACAGTGTGATGCTCATCCTGAATACTGGCACGAAATCTCCGAAAAACTTATCCAGCGAATACATAATAAATACACCTGGCAACTGCATACAAAGCAGTTATTATTGCTTGCTAAAATCTATAAATTTTGGGATTTAGTAAGTCGGGAAAGCAATGAAGCTAGAATTCGCTATCTAGAAACTTTATACCATCTGGTATATCGACCGAGAGCCGAAAAAATCCTTGAAAAACACATGCATCAATAAATTTGGTTGGTGGTTGGTGGTTGGTGGGTAGTGGGTAGTGGTTACTAAAACAACAACTACCTACGCGCCTCCTAACTCCTAACTTTTTAACCGCTATTATTTCGACTTGAATTCTGCCCAATCCTCAATTTTTCCTTAGTAAAGGCAGTCACGATGGATACAACAGGTTTTTCTCAACATTTTATCTATACAGACTGGACCTTAATCGAAAATCAGTTTGACCCTAACCAGGTTCACCAGAGAGAAACGGTGTTTACAATCGGTAACGGTTACATGGGAACGCGGGGCACTTTTGAGGAAGGTTATACTCGTGCATCGTCGGTTACCTTGATTCACGGTGTTTATGACGATGTGCCGATTGTTTACACCGAACTTGTTAACTGTCCCGACTGGTTACCAATGGTAGTGATTGTCAATGGCGATCGCTTTCGTCTCGACCGTGGTGAAATCATAAATTACGAGCGACAATTTGACTTGCGCCGGGGAATTATCAGCCGTTGGGTACGTTGGCGCAGTCCTGGCGGAAAAATAGTAGACCTGCGCTTTGAACGCTTTGCCAGTCTGGCGGATGAGCATGTCTTAGTCGTGCGCTGTCAAATCACACCAGTCAATTTTGAAGGTGCGATCGAAGTTCAAGGTAGTATCAACGGCTACCCCGAAAATCAGGGTTTTAATCACTGGGAATTGTTAGACCAGGGTAAGAGCGACCAAGGTATCTGGTTAAACCTGCGTACCCGTAATTCCCGCATTCAATTGGGTATGGCTTCGGGAATGACAGTATCCGGGGCCGAAGCATCTTTGCAACTCAGCAATCCACCAGGCTATCCCACCTTGACCGCAATTTTTCGCGGGGTATCAGGTGAAACAGTGACTGTAGATAAGTTGGTCACAGTTTTTACCTCGCGAGAAGCAGAAAATCCCGTGCAAGCGGCTCAAGACAAACTCGCGGAATTACCTTCTTACCTAATGCTACTCAAAGCCCACGAACAAGCATGGGATGAAGTTTGGCAGCAAAGCGATATTACCATTGAAGGAGATATCAGAGCGGCTCTTGCCGTCCGTTACAATCTTTTTCAGTTGTTAATTGCAGCCCCAACAAATGATGACAAAGTGAGTATCCCGGCTAAAACCCTTTCGGGATTTGGCTATCGCGGTCATATATTTTGGGATACAGAAATTTTTATACTTCCGTTTTTTATCTTTACGCAACCCGTACTAGCTCGTAACTTGCTTAGTTACCGCTACCAAACTTTGAATGGAGCGCGGCGCAAGGCGGCTCATTCCGGGTATAAAGGAGCAATGTATGCCTGGGAAAGTGCGGGCACGGGCGATGAAGTTACACCCCGATGGTTGCCCCCTAACGACCCCTATGGCGATGATATCAGGATTTGGTGTCGCGATCGCGAAATTCACATCAGTGCCGATATCGCCTACGCCGTTTGGTACTACTGGCAAGCAACAAGAGACGACGAGTGGATGCGAGACTGCGGTGCAGAAATTATTCTCGATACAGCAGTATTTTGGAGTAGCCGAGTTGAATACAGTACGAAATACGAACGGTATGAAATTCGCGGCGTAATTGGTGCCGATGAATACCACGAACTCGTGCATAACAACGCCTTCACCAACCGGATGGTGCAATGGCACTTAGAAAAAGCCCTTTTCGTTCAGAATTGGCTTCGCAACAGCTTTCCGGAAAAAGCGAGCGAACTGACGCAAAAATTGCAACTAACATCCGGTAGGCGATCGCGTTGGGAAGATATAATCGAAAATCTCTGGATTGCTCGCGACTCTTCAACCGGTCTAATCGAGCAATGCGAGGGATTTTTCCAGTTAGAAGATATTAACCTCGATGACTACGAACCGCGCAGCAAATCAATGCAAGCCATCTTAGGCATCGAAGGAGCCAACAAACGGCAAGTTCTCAAACAGCCCGATGTATTAATGTTGCTCTATCTCATGCGGGAATCACAGGATTTTCCCTACAGCCTGGAAAATTTACAGAAAAACTGGGATTATTACGCACCCCGTACAGACATTACCTATGGTTCATCCCTTGGTCCGGCGATTCATGCAATTTTAGCCTCAGACTTAGGTAAAACGGCAGAAGCTTACAAATATTTTATGCAAGCAGCAATGGTGGATTTAGAAGACGTGCGAGGCAATGCAAACGAAGGCATTCATGGAGCCAGTGCAGGTGGTATTTGGCAAGCTGTAATTTTTGGATTTGGTGGTATTCAACTCGGAGAAGATAAACCCATCGCCAAACCACACCTACCCCCTAACTGGACGCGCCTGAAATTTAAGCTGCACTGGCGTGGCGAATGGCATGAGTTTGATTTGCGAGGCGCTGAGGAGACACGGGGAGAAGGAGACAAGGGGGACGACTTGGGGGACGACTTGGGGCGACGGGTGTGGGGGGACAAGGAGGACAAGGACGACTTGGGGGACTTGGGACGACGGGTGTGGGAGACAAGGGGACAAGGGGAAGTTTCCCCCATCTCTGCATCTTCCGCCAATGACGACATTCGGGGATTTATCTTTGATTTGGATGGTGTGTTAACGGATACCGCAGAATATCATTATTTAGCTTGGCAGAGACTGGCAGATGAAGAAAAATTGCCCTTTAATCGTGAGGCTAATGAAGCGCTGCGGGGTGTGTCCCGTCGCGAGTCTTTGATGCTAATAATCAAAGACAGGCAGTATTCAGAAGCCCAAATCCAGGAGATGATGGAGCGCAAAAACCGCTATTATGTGGAATCTATCCAAAACATTACATCAGAAGATTTGTTGCCTGGAGCATTGCCATTGTTGGATGAATTGCGGCAAGCTGGTATAAAAATTGCCATTGGCTCCGCTAGCAAAAATGCCCAAACTGTTGTAGAGAAATTGGGCATTGCTAATCGAGTAGATGCGATCGCGGATGGTTATAGTGTAGAGCAACCAAAGCCAGCACCCGATTTATTTCTTCATGCAGCCAACCTCATAAAACTCAAACCAGCCCAATGTGTAGTCGTAGAAGATGCAGCAGCAGGCATTGAAGCGGCTTTGGCAGCTGGTATGCGGGCAATAGGACTTGGACCTGTTGAGCGCGTTGGAGCCGCTCACATTGTGCTACCAAGTCTAGCAGGCGTTACCTGGACAGAGCTAAAAGCCAAATTAAACCGCATTGCCACACAATAAAATGTCTCAATGTCAGCCTTCCCCCCACCTGAAGGACATTAAAGGGAGAAAGTTTTTTGGTTTTCTCCCTTTTACGTCAAAATCGCCCCACCCATTAACCGCTCATACCGATACTTCAACTCTTCTTTCATCAAATACCAACGTGACAACGTTGCATCTATCTCTATCACCTTCTCTGCAGCTTGCCGCGCCAAAATTAACACTTCCTCATCTTCCAACAAACTCGCCAAGGTAAAATCTGGCACACCCGATTGGCGAGTTCCCAACACTTCCCCAGGACCGCGAAAACGCATATCCATTTCTGAGATAAAAAAGCCATCCTGGGACTGTTCCAACACCTTCAATCTTTGTTGAGCATCAGGACTTCTAGAACTGCTCATCAACAAACAATAAGATTGCGCCGCACCCCGACCGACGCGTCCCCGCAATTGGTGCAGTTGCGATAAACCAAATCTCTCCGCATTTTCAATGAGCATAACTGTAGCATTTGGTATATCTACACCAACCTCAACAACAGTCGTAGATACCAAAATTTGAGTTTCGCGATCGCGGAATTTGGTAATTGCTTCGTCTTTATCGGCGGAACTCATGCGACCGTGCAACAGCCCCACTTGAAAGTCTGGAAAAATGCTTTCCTGTAACTTTTGATGCTCCTCTACAGCCGATCGCAAATCCAATTTTTCCGATTCTTCTACCAAGGGCAAAACCACATAAACTTGCCTTCCCTGGGCAATTTCCCGCCGCATCAAATCGTAAGCCTGGGGGCGTTGCTGAGACGTTAGCGCCGTTGTCTGGATTTTTTGCCGTCCCGGTGGCAATTCATCAATCTGACTTACATCCAAATCCCCGTGTATCGTCAGCGCCAATGTCCGGGGAATCGGTGTGGCTGTCATCGTTAATACATGGGGTTGTTCGCCTTTTTGCTGCAATTTCGCTCTTTGTTGCACCCCAAAGCGGTGCTGTTCGTCAATTACCACCAAACCCAGGCGGTGAAAGTTTACCGGGTCTTGAATTAAAGCATGAGTTCCCACCAAAAGCGGTAATTCACCAGTTTCTAGCTGGGCGTGAATTTGTCGCCGTTTTGCAATTTTGGTAGAACCTGTCAGTAATTCCACGGGTAAATGCAGCAAGTTAAACCAGCTAACTAACTTGCGGTAATGCTGTTCTGCCAACACTTCAGTGGGAGCCATCAACGCCCCTTGATACCCAGATTGAATCGCCGCCAGGATAGCAACTACTGCGACAACGGTTTTTCCCGAACCGACATCGCCCTGAACCAAACGATTCATCGGTGTATTTTTTTGCAAGTCGTTAAGGATATCGTTGATAACTCGTTGCTGTGCCCCAGTTAGTTGAAAAGGCAGTATCTTGTAGAATTCTTCCAATAACTGACCTTTAGGGGCGAGGATAGCGCTAGTTTGAATCGCCCTTGCTTGCTGCTGGCGTTGCAGTAAACCGAGTTGCAAATAGAAAAACTCATCAAAAACCAGGCGACGGCGGGCAACTTGCAGAGTCGCGCTGTCTTTTGGAAAGTGAATATTAGCGATCGCATCTTTCAATTCCATCAAACCATATTTATCCCGCAAACCACTAGGCAAAGGGTCTTTCAGGTGAGTTGTGGCTGGTAAAACAGCAATTACCGCCTGTCGCACCATATTCGGCACCACACCCTCAGTCAGAGCATAAATTGGCACCACCCGTCCGATAGTCAGCGACTCAATCGTATCGCCAGGATTTGCCAAAACTTCAAGTTCTGGGTTATCCAGCGTCAACCCATATTTACTTTCTTTCACCAAACCGCACGCCGCCAATATCGCACCCACAGGGTAGCGTCGCTTTAAACTTTCTTGCCAAGCGCGACTGCTAAAACGCGCACCTGCATAAAAACGACCAACTTTTATTTGATCGGTGTTATCCTTCAGTATCAGTTCTAAAATCGTTAATTTCTTATTCCTTGGACTAGTAAAGCAATTGATACGCTTCACCGTCGCCACTATCGTCACCGTTTCACCCGCCTGCAAATCGCGGATATTTGCCTGACGCGCATAATCAATATGGTCGCGGGGATAGTAGAAAAGCAAGTCACGCACCGTGTATAAACCAAGACTTGCCAACTTTTCAGCTTTCCTAATTCCGATTTCTGGTAAATCGCTTAATTTTTGTTCCAACCTCGGCGCAAGCCTCTGACTCACCTCAGCGACAATTGGAGATTTTGGATTTTGGATTTTAGCTTGGTAATTCTCTCCACACCCGTCGCCCCTGTCTCCCTGTCCTCCTGTCTCTCTCTCTTCCCCGCCCCCACGCTGCAATTGATACAGATACCTGCGAGTTTCCGCCACTAAACTTTGTCGGTCTTCCTGTTCCAAATTGGGATAATCGGCAAATTGCGCCGCCAATTCTTGCCAACGGCGGCGTTCAGTGCTTGGCAAAGCAGTGGGGAATTTACCGAAAGTCAGGCTGAGAAACTCGCTAAAGCGGTATTGCCTGCCCATCAGGTCGATAAATCCTTGTTCTGCCTCTATTGCCAAGGCTTTTTGCAATCGCAACCAATCTGGAGTGTCATTAGTCATTAGTCACAAAAGTTAGGAGTTAGGAGTTAGGAGTTAGGAGTTAGGAGTTAGGAGTTAAGAGTTAGGAGTTAGGAGTTAATAATTAGGAGTTAAGGATTAGGAGTTAGGAGTTAATAATTAGGAGTTAGGAGTTAATAATTAGGAATTAGGAATTTTGAGTTCTTAGCTGAGTTTTTTGAGTTAGGAATTTTGAGTTCTTAGCTGAGTTTTAAAAATTGACTTCAAATTACACCTCATAATTCACAATTTATAAACTTCTAACTCATAACTTCTAACTCATAACTTCTAACTCATAACTCATAACTCATAACTCATAACTCATAACTCATAACTCTACTCATACCAACTTGCACGCCATGCGGCTTCAGCTTCGGCAATTGAACGTTCCCGTTGCTTTTTTTGATATTCTCGCCCTAGCTTGTTTAACTGATGTAATAGATTGCGAATCTGCTTGCGTGCAGATGAAAGTGCTGCGTCGGCAAATTCAATTTCCCCCAGCCGCAGGTTAATAGCCATGATTTGTGTCAGGCTAGATTCTTCTGAATCCTGCTCGTTTTCAATTTCAATTACCAAATTTAATAAGTTAGGTGGTCCTGGCATAATTTCAGAAGATGCTTCTGATGCCGCCGCCATTTCTAAAATCGGTTCTGGTAATTTTTTAGGTAATATTCCAAATTTTTGCAATAAAAGATTAGCGTCACGCGAGAGCATTCTCAGCGTGTGTTGCATCATCTCTTCTAGGTTTTGTTGCCATTTCATTAATTCCACTGGGGAAGAGGAGGGGGGGAGGGGGGGAGGGGGGGAGGGGGGGGATGAAGAATTAATCTCCTCTACTTTCTCTACTTTCTCTACTTCCTCTACTTTCTCTACTTTCTCTACTTCCTCTACTTCCTCTACTTCCCCTTGTCTCCCCCTCTCCCCTTCTCCCTCTCTCCCCCTCTCCCCTTCCCCCTCTCTCCCCATCTCCCCCTCTCCCCCTCTCCTAATAAAAGCGAGCAACTGCTCAAGGACTTGTTTGCCCGAACTTTTGAGACTTTGTTGCAATTGTTGCCGCTGATTTAAGGACATACGTAGAAAATTTTCGGGATATCCCTGAGTACACAGGTGATAACTCGCTAGAATCAACTGCTGCCGCACCGCTTGCTCGAAAATGGTTAGATAATTGGCATAAGCGCTTTGGATTTCTTGTGCGATCGCGCTTATCGCTTGTTCCATCGCTGCAATATCCCGCTCAATTCGCTCGATTGCTCTTGCCATATCTTTTCTTAGCTGCCCGTCTAAATCTTATTATGGTACAAATGTACGTTTTTGTTTGAAAGTAACTATACAAAGGATTTGAGATTTTGGATTAAAAGCTGGGTAAATTTAGTCTAAATGTAAAATTTGACGTTGCATGTCGTGGGCAATGCCCACCCTACTGATGTTAAAAAAACAGGTCAGGCTATTTGCTTGACCTGTCCTTAAACAAGTTATGAATTATGAGTTATGAATCATAAATTATACATCTAATTAACTCCTAACTCCTAACTCCTAACTCCTAACTAAATTATTTAACGCCCATTTGTGCGGCGACTTCTTCAGCAAAGCTAATTTCTTGTTTTTCAATACCTTCGCCCAAGATATAGCGAACAAAGCGAACGACTTTAATATCTCCGCCTAATTGGTTCTTTGCTTGCTTAATCAGTTCTTCCACCGAGATACTTTGATCGCGAATGTAAGGTTGATCTAGCAAAGTCATTTCTTTAAGGCGTTTTTCAATCCGTCCGACAACAATCTTTTCTTTGATGTTGTCTGGCTTGTTCGCCAAGTCATCCCGCCCCATTTCAATATCTTTTTCTTTTTGTGCAACTTCGGCGGGGATTTCGCCTACACTTACATACTCCACATTGGGACAAGCGGCTACTTGCATGGCAAGGTTCCGTCCCAGTGTTTGGAATTCTTCATTCCCGGTGACTGAATCATTCTCGCAGTTCAACTCAACCAAGACACCGACTCGACCACCAGTGTGGATGTAGCTATCTACAATCCCTAATGTGCTTTCGGAGAGCGTAAAATTGACGAAGCGACGCACCTGCATATTTTCACCAAGCTGGGCGATCATTTGCTTGATGAATTGGTCTACAGTAACGCTTTCATCTTCAATGTACGGTTGAGCCAGCAAAGACTCAACACTATCTGTGGTTGCAGCTTGCTTTGCTAGATTCTTAACTAGAACTTTAAAAGCGTCGTTACGGGCAACAAAATCAGTTTGGCAGTTAACTTCTATTAGTACACCTACCCGACCTCCCGGTTGGATGTAGGTGTCTATTAGACCTTCCGCTGCTACGCGATCGCTTTTTTTACCCGCAGAAGCGATGCCCTTTTGTCGCAGCCATTCTGCGGCTTTTTCGATGTCGCCATCAGTTTCTTTTAGCGCTTTTTTGCAGTCCATCATGCCAGCACCAGTTTTTTGGCGTAGCTCTTGGACGAGTTTTGCAGATATTTCCGCCATGTTGCCTCAATTCCTACTTGACCTCGAGTTGTAATCGCTCACGGGTGTTGAGTATCTTTCTATCTTACTCAGGACTGGGGAACAACCGATTTGAGATTTGAGATTTTGGATTTTAGATTGGGTACTGGGTATTGGGTACTGGGTACTGGGTACTGGGCAGGTGGGAAAGAGATACAATCATATACTTTACTTAATACCTAATACCTAATACCCAATCCTCAATCTCTAATACCTAGTTTTAAATCCAAAATCCTTTGATCCAAAATCCAAAATCGATTATTCTTCCTCTTCTTCGTCGGGAATTATCGAGTCTGTATACTCGGTTTCCTCGTATTCATCCTCGTATTCAGCACCGTCGTAATCTTCGTAGTCGTCTTCTACATCCAACTGACCGTGACGACCTTCATAAATCGCATCCGCCAATTTGCCTACTATCAGCTTAATCGACCGAATGGCGTCGTCATTTGCTGGGATGGGAATATCTACCACATCTGGGTCACAATTTGTATCCAACATGGACACAATCGGAATATTCAGCTTTTGGCATTCTTGAACGGCGTTATATTCCCGACGTTGGTCTACAATCACCACGACATCGGGGACTTTCCGCATGGTTTTAATGCCACCCAGGTATTTTTGAAGCTTCGCCATCTCCCGACGCAGCATCGAGGCTTCTTTTTTCGGCAACAAATCTAGAGCGCCAGTTTCTTCCCGACGTTCCAAATCTTTGAGGCGGTCTACCCGTGTTTTAATTGTTGTCCAGTTGGTGAGCATTCCGCCCAACCAGCGCTGGTTGATATAGTGAGAACCACAACGAGAAGCTTCTTGAGCAATGATTCCTGCTGCTTGCCGCTTCGTGCCGACGAAGAGGAATTTCTTGCCTTGTTCAGCATGCGATCGCATGTAAGTATAAGCTTCTTCCATCAACTGGGCTGTCTGCACCAAGTCGATGATGTGTACTCCATTACGGGAAGTATAAATGTAAGGAGACATTTTTGGGTTCCATCTGCGGGTTTGATGCCCAAAGTGAACCCCTGACTCCATCATCTGAGCCAATGAAACAACTGCCATGTTTTTAACTCCGATTCGGGTTAAACCTCCATCCAGGCGTATTTCCCGATTGGGAAACACCCGAATTCCCGGATGTGCGAGATTAATGAACTATACTAGGGTAGCACAAATGAAGGATGAAGTGTGAAGGATGAAGTGTGAAGGATGAAGTGTGAAGTCGAAATTTTTCATCCTTTATCTTTCATACTTCATCCTTGTTTCGGCGTCAGCTTCATAAACGTCTTTGACGTTATACCAATTGAGAAATATACGGGCGATTTCTAAAGCTAAGTGTGAAGAATGAACTGTGAAGTCGAAATTTTTCATCCTTTATCCTTCATACTTCATCCTTGTTTCGACGTCCGCTTCATAAACGCCTTTGACATTATACCAATTAAGAAAAATACGGGCGATTTCTAAAGCTAATTGGGGTTTGCCTAAATTAATTAACCAACGCAAAAAGGGAGCCATTGTGCGTTCGTTTAAAATGCCATTTAATGAAAGAATGCCCCAAAGTAATCGGTGAATCCAAGTCATTTGAATCATCATTCGCACTTCCCAAGTTGGGTGCTTTTGATAAAACAAAACTCCCATGCGTCCCCGTTGAATTTCTTTGTCAATTAAGTTGGGTATTTGCTCTAGGTTAAAGGGTGGATGCCAGTGATAGCCAACTGCTTCTGGACATTTAATTAGTGTTAAACCCAGGTTTTTTAGCCTGACACCTAGTTCTAAATCTTCCCAGCCATAAAGTTGAAATCTGGTGTCAAAAAGTCCAGCTTTTTCTAACCAATGCTTGGGAATTGCTACGTTTCCTGTTGCAAAAAAAGCTGCAGAATAATCTGTGATTTTATAGGGTTCGGCAGTTGGATTATCAAAATTGCAAGTATTAATTACTGCGCCATAGGTAAAAAAGCGATCGCTTGCCAATTTCTCTCTTCCCTGCATCAGTGCATCTGTGTGAGCTTGCAGGAATTTCTCTGTTACTACTAAATCACTATCAATAAAAATAATTGTATCGCCTTTTGCCTGTTCTACCCCTAAATTGCGAGCCGCAGCGGGTCCTTGGTGGTCTTGCTGAAAAATTCGCACATGGGGAAACTCTTCTTTGTGCGCTTCCATCCACTCCAATGTGCCATCAGTAGAACCATCATCCACTAAGACAATTTCGTAACCAGTAACTTCATTTGAAACATTTAGTTGTTGTACCTCTAAAGCTGTGAGGCACTTCTCTAAAATCGGCTTGCGATTGTAAGTCGGAATCACAACACTAAAAAACACTGTCTCACCCACGATACTATTACCCATCTCCAGGATAGGACAGTTGCAACTCGGACACTGTTCCTTGCCCTTACTCTAGTTACGGAAATGCTATAGGTTGAGGAGCCACTGCCGGGGTTCCCCCAGTTGAAGCAAGTGGCGTTGTAGCGCTGGGAAACCCAAAAAATTATAGCAATTCTCGCTTATATGCGTGAAAACCGATAGCATCACAAGTCGGATTTCTCACAAATGCTCAAGGACGCAATTTCGATAATGTGATGCAATATTAAAGCTTTAACGAATTTAATATTTAAAATACGACTTCTTTATTCAAGGTTTAAATAAATATAAAAAAGGTGATTATACTGGAGCGATCGCCGATTATACAGAAGCGATGGGAAGATAGGAAAATTTCTCGTATTTCTCGTTCCCTGGTAGAACCTGGTAACGAGAAACGGCTAAAGCTTGCTCACGAGCAATAAACATCAATCCCAAAAATGCCGCAGACTACTACAACCGGGGTCGTGCCCGTTATCAGTTGGCAGCTATTCGTTGTTAGATGAACTCAATGCTTGAAGAGATTGAGAACCCAGATGGATTGTTCTGGATGTTGGCGAATGACGAACCATTGAAGGACAAGTTACCGCTGGAATTGTCGTAGTTGAATTGGTTGAGGGACATAGCGCCAAACCCTACTTGAGAAATCAGGATTCTGTCACCCTGAGACAAGTTAAAGTCTGTGATAGTGTCAAAGCCTTCAGATAAGGTGTTGAAGACAAAACTATCTGTTCCAGCACCACCAGTAAGGGTGTCATTCCCCAAGCCACCGATGAGAGTGTCATTCCCCGCACCACCACTGAGGATGTCATTTCCCAAACCGCCATTGAGGGTGTCATTTCCCAAACCGCCAAGAAGGTTGTCTACACCAGCGCCACCAAAAAGGCTGTCATTCCCCGCACCACCATCAAGAGTGTCATTTCCCGCACCACCATCAAGAGTGTCATTACCGCCATTGCCAAATAATTGGTTATTTTGGCTGTCTCCAACAATGGTGTCATTTTGATTAGTACCTTTAACATCGTCAAAGTTCACCACTTTAAAGGAACCGACACCAGGAACTCCATTTACAGTTAAGGTTTGAGTCTGGAGATTGACGTTGATTGACGCCCCAGACCCGGCTGTGAAAGCATCTATGGTGTTATTAGCAGCACTGGCGTCAGCAAGAATCGTTTCTACTTTAATCAGTTGATCTGTGCCCAAACCACCAGCTTTGTTAACAGTTCCAGTCGGCATCAGGGTAATGCTTTGACCTAGTTGGCTGTAATCAGCGGTATCAGTGCCAATTCCGCCATCCAAGGTGTCATTCCCAGCACTTCCCTTGAGGGTGTCGTTACCCAAGCCACCAAAAAGGCTGTCATTACCCAAGCCACCATCAAGAGTGTCATTTCCCGCACCACCATCGAGGGTGTCATTACCGCCATTGCCAAATAATTGGTTATTTTGGCTGTCTCCAACAATGGTGTCATTTTGATTAGTACCTTTAACATCGTCAAAGTTCACCACTGTAAAGGAACCGACACCAGGAACTCCATTTACAGTTAAGGTTTGAGTCTGGAGATTGACGTTGATTGACGCCCCAGACCCGGCTGTGAAAGCATCTATGGTGTTATTAGCAGCACTGGCGTCAGCAATAATCGTTTCTACTTTAATCAGTTGATCTGTGCCCAAACCACCAGCTTTGTTAACAGTTCCAGTCGGCATCAGGGTAATGCTTTGACCTAGTTCGCTGTAATCAGCGGTATTACCACCAGATTCTCCATTAAAGGTATCGTTACCCTTACTTCCTTTGAAAGTATCATTCCCTGCACCACCATTGAGGGTGTCATTACCATCACCACCATCAAGGGTGTCATTGCCACTACCACCATTGAGGATGTCATTCCCCGCACCACCATCAAGGGTGTCATTGCCATCACCACCATTGAGGGTGTCATTACCTGCACCACCATCAAGGGTGTCATTCCCTGCACCACCATTGAGGGTGTCATTCCCTGCACCACCATTGAGGGTGTCATTTCCTCCAAAACCCCAAATCAGATCATCACTGTTAGTGCCTGTGAGAGTGTCGTTGTTAGAAGTACCGATAATAGAAGCCATAATATAAATCCTGTCGTAGTGTTATGGTCAGCGAAATTGTTTTAATTCTTAGCTGCACCCCAATACGCTTCCTTCCATACAGGCACGCAGGCTAAAGTTTAGGACTACATGAACCAAGACTGCCTATGCAGTTCACTACACCCCAAAACATGCCAGTTGGCTGAACCAGGTGGAGATTGAATTGTCCGTTTTATCTCGTCAATGTTTAGAGAGACAAATTGGCGATCGCCAATTATTAGAATCACAAATTGCAGCCTGGGAGCAACAACGCAATCGTGAGCAAGCAAGTGTAAATTGGCGCTTTCAAACCACGGATGCACGCAAAAAGATGGAGCGCTTATACCCGACTATCTGACCCAGCAAAGTTTGCTTGGTGGACTACTAGGGCGTGTCATCAATTGAGCCAAATGACAGAAGCAGCTAGATAAATTGCACCGAGAAAGTTGGCCGCCCGTTTATCATCGCGAGTTGCGATCGCTCGATACTGCTTGAGTTTGGCAAAAAAGTTTTCAATCAGATGACGGGCTTTGTATAAATCTCGGTCGTAGTCACCAAGTATAGTACGGTTGCGTTTGGGAGGAATCACTGCGGTTTTGCCCTGTGCCTGAAGTCGCTCAATTACTCGCTCATCGGCATCATAGCCTTTATCTGCCAGTACTGTGTCCGCCACAATATTGGGTAGCAGTTGGTCCTTACGATCCAAGTCCCAGGCTTGCCCTGGGGTCAGATGAAAACTCAAGGGATTGCCCAAGGCATCTACCGTCCCATGAATCTTGGTACTCAATCCACCTTTACTGCGACCAATTGCTTGAGTAGATCGCTCCCCCCCTTTGCACCCGCACTATGCTGATGGGCGCGGACAATCGTGGAATCAATCATTGCATACTCGTTGTCAGCATCGTCTGCTAAGTGCTGAAACACCCTCTGCCACACCCCAGCCTTTGACCACCGAGTAAAGCGAGTGTGAATCACTCGAAAATTCCCAAAGCGCTGCGCTAAGTCTCTCCAGGGTATCCCTGCCCGATAGCGGTACAGCACTGCTTCCACAAACAACCGATTATCTTTGGCTGTCACTCCCACATACCCCTGTGTTCCGGGTAGCAAGTCTTTGATCCTCTGCCACTGGTCATCTCGCAGCCCATAACGTCGAGTCATTATTTCTCTATTTGCTTAATCCCAAGCATCACTGACTCCAGTTTACCTAATTGATGACACGCCCTAAGTCTATGATAAATTGTTTGAAATCTGGTCTATGGTCACGAGAATAGCCATAGGTAATCTCAATAGCTTGTGGTGAGGAAGTTCGAGTCTTGGCGGTTCCCGTCGAGTCGAAACTTCCTCTCCCGTTGGGTAATTTAATTTGAGCATTTGATGAATTATTATCAAAAGTTACATCTGGTCAACTAGTGTTATATTCACCATGTAAGTGGAGTGAAGTCGAATCCAAGTGTGACGATTTTAAACTAATATTGAATTCTTTTATCACCTGACTACTAATAGCTAAAAATATCTCCGTTAAGCCTTTAATAAATAATTTATCCATGACTCTACCTAATTTATCATCATTTAAATATTCGGCTTTTACTCCTTTTCCGATTAGATGTTCACAAGGTTTATCTTGAAAAAAATCTGGAAACATATATAAAGGACTGCTTACAAAACCCAATCCATTTAATATCATTGCTTTGACCACATGTCCTGGGCTGATTTTTTCTCCTGGCTCTTGACCGATTAATTCATTAATAATTTTTACCAAGCCTATAGAGTCTATAATTCCTGCTATTATACCCAAATGATCTAGATTTTTAATTTCGATTTTTTTCAGATTAGACATAGCGATAGAACAGAGTAAACAACATCTGTTCAAATTTTCATATTTTATGTACCTAAAAATCTATTTGCTCTTCCGTCAGGTTAGTTCTGACCATTTCTCGACCAACTAATCATAAGTAATCATCATCTATACTATGTCTGCTGGTGAGATAATTGCGGATCATTAGTATTAAAAAATATAAGTATTTCCGCGATCGCTCTTTGGCGAAAAACTTTTTGGTTTACTGCTAATTATTCTTATTAAGTTTTAAAATACTACTCCTGATTATAGTTCATCAGTACTATTTAGCGACAATTAGTTAAGTACAAATGAACTTGTGACAGTTAGGGTGCGGAATGTGGGTTAGTAAAGCCTGTGAAAAGCTTTAATTGCAGTAGTATCTGCCTGTCTGTCGGCTTAGGTAGTTTTTTCAGTTTTACGCAATTTACAAACAGTCTTTAGTCAAATTTAGCATAAGTAAATTTAAGAGCGATCGCTCTTTATCATCTCGAATAAGCGATCGCTTAAAAAAACTAAAAAGGTAAAAGGTGAAAAATTTTACCTTTTACCTTTCACCCTAAACCAACGCCGCCACCTTCTCCAACAACCCAGCAAACAACTTCAACCCATCGCTACCACCCAGCATTGGATCTGACGCCCTCTCAGGATGGGGCATCATCCCCAACACATTACCCGCAGTATTGCAAATACCTGCAATATTATTTAACGAACCATTAGGATTTTCGCCCTCATAGCGAAACACCACTTGTCCGTTATCTTCAATCTCTGCGAGAGTGGCTTCATCTGCATAAAATCGCCCTTCCCCGTGGGCAATGGGCAAAGTGATAATTTCACCAGCAGAATAACCTTGCGTCCAAGATAAATTATTACGCTCCACCTTCAACGCAGAGCGATCGCATACAAAATGCAAATCTTGATTTCTTGCCAACGCCCCAGGCAATAACCCTGCTTCAGTTAATACCTGAAAACCATTGCAAATACCGAGGACTAATTTACCTTTTTGTGCATGTTCTACCACCTGGTGCATCACAGCAGAGAAACGCGCGATCGCACCACAGCGTAAATAATCCCCATAGCTAAAACCACCAGGGATAATTACCACATCCAAATCGGCAATATCGGTGTCTTGATGCCAAACCATGCGAGTAGGTTGTGCCAAAACGTCTCTAGTGACGTAAGCAACATCGCGATCGCAATTAGAACCCGGAAAAACCAACACCCCAAATTTCATTGTTTTAGTCATTAGTCAAGAGTCAAGAGTTAGGAGTTAGGAGTTAGGAGTTAGGAGTTAGGAGTTAGGAGTTAGGAGTTAGGAGTTAGGAGTTAGGAGTTAGGAGTTAGGAGTCAGGAAGCGCGGAGTTAGGAGTATTAATTCCCCCAAGTCGTCCCCCTTGTCTCCCAAGTCTTGCTTGTCTCCCCCCTCTGGCTTGTCTGGTTGTCCCCCCATCTCCCCCTCTCCCCCTCTCCCTCTCTCAAGCGACTCCCGTCTGCGTTTCGACCTCTATCAAATCGAAGCGATAATTTTCAATCACGGGATTTGCTAACATTTGGTCACACATTTTATCCACCTCCTGACGCGCTGTCTTGTCATCTTGGGAGATCAGAGTGACTTCAATGTACTTACCAATCCGCACCTGGTCAACGCGATCGTATCCCAGCTGTTTCAGCCCAGATTTGACTGCTACACCAGCAGGATCTAAGACCGAAGGACGAAGCGTGACAAAAATTTTGGCTAGATACTTCCTTTGCACAGGTTTTTGCTGAATGCTGCGATCGCTATAGTATACCTTTCTGTTCCAACTGAGTAAAAATAAGATAACGGAGCAGTTAGAGTTAATTTATAAGTTAGCCAATACAACAGCTTCAACCACAGTGGGAAATTACTGACAAATTTAAATTATTGTCTATGAAAGCCGTACGCACCCGCAGCCAAGATCGTATTTTGAATCTGCTCAAAACTGTCAAACAAGGGATTTCCGCCCAGGATATTTACGTGGAGTTGCGTAACAGTAACCAAAGTATGGGTTTAGCAACTGTTTACCGTTCCCTGGAATCCTTAAAACTCGAAGGAGAAGTGCAAGTGCGGACATTGGCTAACGGTGAAGCTCTATATAGTTTAGCCCACCAGGATAAGCATCATTTAACTTGCCTGCAATGCGGTATCTCAATTCCGATTAATCAATGTCCCGTCCATGACCTAGAAGACCAACTCCAAGCCTCCCATAAATTCAAAATTTTTTACCACACCCTGGAATTTTTTGGTTTGTGCAACCAATGTCAAAGCCTGCAAGCTGCTGTTGGGGCGGAGTGAGAGGAGAGGGGGAGAGGGGGAGAGTGGGGGAGATGAACAGACAAGCCAGAGGGGGGAGACAAGGGAGAACTCAGAGAACATAAATCGCTTTGCTTCCTTGTCTCCCACACCCGTCGCCCTTGTCTCCCACACCTCACACCCGTCGTCCCCATCTCAGCTGGCGCGGTTGTTATTCATCGCTGACATATCACCGTTAAGCAAGGAATTGGAATCAACCTGACCATCTGAGACAATCGAGCGTATGCCTTCCAAGGTGGCGGGAATGGTACGCGGGTCCATAAACATGACTTTGCTGCTATCACTTTTACCAATTGTTGCGCCCATATCCAAATAGCCCAAGGCAAATAGAACTTCTAAGGCTTTGTGGGCTTCGGGAATGGTTCTCATTTTTTGGGCAATGATATCGGCAGACTCAGCAATAGCTTGGGCTTTAAGAACTTGTTGCTGGCGTTCGGCTTGGGCTTTGAGAACGATCGCTTTTTGTTCGGCTTCTGCTTGCAAGATTACTGCTTTTTGACGGGCTTCCGCGTCTAAAACTTGCGCTTCGGCTTTACCTTTGGCACTATTAACGGCAGATTCGCGATCGCCTTCTGATGTTAAAATCGATGCCCGTTTGCGCCTTTCCGCTGCCATTTGCAATTCCATCGACTCTTGCACCGCCTTCGAGGGAATCAAATCTCGCAGTTCTACCCGCGTAACTTTTACACCCCAAGGGTCAGTAGCAATATCTAAATCCCGCAACAGAATTTCATTGATTTGCGAACGGGCGGTAAAGGTCTGATCTAATTCTAGTTGACCCATTTCAGCCCGAATTTGCGTCAGTACCAAATTCACCATCGCTGATTGGAGATTTTCCACTTTGTAGTAAGCTTTCTCCATATCGACGATACGCCAGTAAACCACCGCATCAACGGTAATCGATACGTTGTCGCGAGTGATACATTGTTGTGGTGGAATATCTAAAACTTTTTCCCGGATAGTTTGTTTGTAAACAATCCTTTCAACGAAAGGATAAACCAGGTTTAGTCCTGGTTCGAGTTTTTTGTTGTAGCTACCCAACCGTTCAACCAAAGCTTCATCGCCTTGATTGATGACTTTAACAGAACTAGCGATCGCGCCGCCACCCAGCGCCAAAAATACTAACAAAAATAATTCATTCATCTTTTTGAATCTCCGAAATTTTGAGTAAATTAGAACTGACTTGTAAATCGGGCATTGTTGCGCCAGTGCTGCGGGAGGGTTTCCCCGAGCAGGCATCTGGCGTCATTGGGCATTGGGCATTGGGCATTGGGCATTGGGCATGGGAAAGACGGATTTTCATGCTTGGTGGTAAAGTTCATCCCGACTGCCCTCTGCAGAGGGCAGTATGCCTCGTGCCACGCCACATGCTTCAACCGGGGGAAAGAAAGAAGGGCGCAGTGGGCTCCTCTGCCTTTTGCCCTCTGCCTTCTACTCAATGCAGCAGGTTTTCAGGCATCACAATCAAGGTAGTGCCTTCTCGTCTGACTACGTAAACGCTGTGATGGGGTGCGATGTGAAGTTTGTCATCATCACACCTAGCCCGCCAAGAATTTCCTTCGTACAGCACCCGCCCTGTTTTACCAGCTGGAATCTCTGTTAAAGTTTCAGCTATAATTGCATCTCGAATTTTCGACTTGCTTTTTGGCACACTCGCAAATCTCCGGGAAAGTACAACTAGCAGTGTGGAAAGCAACAGCCAAACCACAACTTGCAGCCATAACTTACCCAAAACCACACCAGACAGTAACGCCACTATCAAGGCGCTAATGCCCATCATCAATGACACAAAAGCCGTTGGTAAAAACAGTTCTATTAAACACAGACCTGCTCCTGCTATTAACCAGATTACGGTAGTACTTGGCATTTTGCCATCCTAAACAATACATTTACGTAAATGCATTTTGACTATTAGATACATCCCCGCGTCCCCTATTTCCCGAGCAAAAACTAGTATTTTTACTAAATATATTTATTGCTTTATGTAACAACTTTTGAACGCAAGGTTACAAATCCAGTTTATTCTAAGCTTCAAGCTTTTAGCATCCAACATTCATCCAAATTCACGTATCTATTAGTCCGGGAATTTATACTTGCATGATTTATAGTCAGCGGATAATTTATTGCACAAACCCAGCCTGTACTAACCCGATTAATTCTTTAGGGCATAGTATTTGTGCAAGTTGTCAAACTCCCCTTGTTTACCGCTATCTTTGGGCGATTAGCAAAAATCAAGCCACTATTAAATCAGGTGAAAAAATAGCTGACAGGTATGAAGTAATTACACCCCAAATTTGGTTGGATACTCAACCGGGGCTATTACCAAACATCCCTGAAGAATTACCTAAACAAGTTATTCCTTATCTGAAGTTATATCAAGAAAGATTACACTTACCTCAAGTATATGGGGTTGTCTCAACTGCGGCTGTAGGTGATATTTTCTTGTTGGAAAATGTACCGATAGATGAAACAGGAAATCCCTACCCGACGCTAACAGATGCATGGCAGCAAGCAACGGCGGTACGACAAATTTACTGGCTGTGGCAAATTCTCCAACTTTGGCAGCCTTTATCAGAATTAGGAGTAGCTGGTAGTTTGCTAATTCCAGACAACCTGCGCGTACAAGGTTGGTGCGTGCGGTTGTTGGAACTGCAAGAGTCACAACCCAGCCTGAAGCAGTTGGGCGAATGTTGGCAACTTTTGATAGCATCAGCAAAAACTCCTTTCTCAGCACCAACATTACAGAAACTAGTGCAGCAGATGTGTGCTTCAGAAGTGGAGTTAGAAGCAGTTGCAACTCAACTTAATCGCTTATTACTAGCATCGGCGGCGGAATTGCCTTTAACTTTGAAAGTAGCAGGGGCAACAGATACTGGTTCAGAGTTAACTCAAAATGAAGATAATTGTTACCCCGCCTCTAGTGATTTAGAAGACTCGTTACTGCCACGGTTATCAATTGTGTGTGATGGTATTGGCGGACATGAAGGTGGTGAAGTTGCCAGTCAATTAGCAGTGCAGTCTGTAAAGTTGCAAATTCGGGCTTTATTATCAGAGGTAGCACAACAAGCCGAACTTGTACCGCCAGAATTATTGCAGCATCAAATAGAGGCAAGTTTGCGGGTGGTAAATAACGTAATTTGCACCTGCAATAACGAGCAAAAACGCCAAGGTAGAGAACGCATGGCGACAACTTTGGTGATGGCTGTGCAAGTGCTGCAACGAGTTCAGACAACCACTGGTTATCTGTCAGAAAATGCCCACGAACTTTATTTGGCGAATGTGGGTGATAGTCGTGCATATTGGATTACACGCAACTACTGCCAGCTACTCACTGTCGATGATGATGTGACAACGCGGGAAGTCCGCCACGCCCGCAGTTTGTATCGCAAAGCACTGCAACGTCCAGATGCAACAGCCCTTACCCAAGCACTGGGGACAAAAGAGGGTGAATTTCTGCGTCCTGTAGTTCAGCGATTTATTTTGGAAGAAGACGGTATTTTGCTGCTGTGTTCCGATGGTTTAAGTGACAATAACTGGGTGGAACAATATTGGAAAAATTACGCCGTACCCGTGTTAAATGGGAGACTTACAGTAGAAGATGCCGTTCGCAACTGGATTAATTTAGCAAATCAGAAAAACGGTCATGATAATACATCCGTGGTTCTCACCCATTGTCGCGTCTCTCCAGAATACTTAGTACCCGCGATACCACAAGAACCGATGATAGAGGTTTTGGAACCAGAACAACCAGAAGAACAACCAGAATTGGCAGAAAGTTCTCATGCGCTGCTTGAGTTAGATATTAGCGAATCTGTTGCGACAGAAGCCCCAGCCCCTGTTATCGTGCATCGACGCCAGCGGTGGTTGCTACTTGTAGGGTTGTTAGCCTTGCTAGTTGGGGGTACAACTGTGGGATTATTTGCTTGGTGGCAACTTAATCCGCGATCGCTTCAACAGACATGCCGGCAACTTCCCCCTAGAGTGCAGCAATTCTGTCCGCCTGGAGAGTAAGAAGAGAGGGGGGGATGGGGAGATGGGGGGATGGGGATTGTCAATTCTGCTATCATCTAATAGTTATTTCGGCAAGGCTGCTTTAGAAGCATATTATCGAGATATTTGCAAGTGCCTTGAGATAGATTATTTATCGAAAATAATTCATGCTTGAGCATGAAGCGGTTGCAAGGCTCTAGCCAAGACACTTGTACAAAGTGTTGACAAGAGTGAATAATGATTATTTCCTGTGCGCGATCGCTTTCAAATATTAATCGAATTCTGGTTGTTGATGATGTTGCTGACAACTTGTTCTTGATTCAGATGGTGTTAGAAGCGGAAGGTTATCAAGTTGAGGTAGTTGATAGTGGCAAAGCAGCTTTAGCAAAAATTGAACAAAAATCACCTGATTTGATGTTGCTGGATATAATGATGCCAGGAATGAATGGTTATGAAGTGGCGCGACACATTCGACAAAACAGCAATTTGCCCTACATTCCAATTATCATGATTTCCGGTTGCGAACAAACAGATGAATTTCAAGGTTTCGAGACATTAACTGAAGCTTTTATCCCTAAACCTATTGATTTTGATAAATTGCTCTACCAAATTCGCGCAATTTCTGCAACAACAGTCTCAGAAATTAGCGATCGCGCAAGTCTGCAAGTAGCAAGTTGATGCGCTCCGCAACATCAGCTTTTCCTTCAGGGTCTGCATCTTTAAGAAAAATATCTATAATAAACCAGCGACACAAAGCTGGATCTATTTGAATTAAATTCATAATCACTTCATTGATAACATCTGTCATTAAGTTGTCAGGCAGACGGTGTAATTGGTCTCGAATCATTTGAGTTATTTCTAATTCTTGTGTCTGCTTGGCAATCAGCACAGCTTCAACCACAGCCTTGACTAAATCATTTAGTTCGTCTTCTACATTATTCGGGTTGTTGTTAAACGATTGGTCTTGCAAAGCAATTCCTCTTCAAGCTTACAGGGTTTATAAACCAAATAGAGCGTCCGCCCAGGACAGGCGAGACGCCTGCCCCACAAGAAAATATTGAGTGTATTGGACTCAACCTTTGAGGCGCTATAAACCTCTAAACTCTGCGCTCTGGTGCGCCTCTGCGGTAAAATGAATAATTTGATTAACTGCACCAGACCCAGAGAACACAGACATAAAACCCTTTGGGCGAAGGAAAATAAATTCTTCCCTTCTGCGGCTCGACTGACTTGTACTGAGCCTTGTCGAAGTAGCGCTCGCCGAAGTCCTTCTGCCCTCTGCCTTCTGCCCCACCGAAGATTAGATCGGAGGAAACCTCCGCTCTAACTTCTCTCTGCCCTCTGTCTTCTGCCCTCACACGAGTCTTCGATCAAACAAATACAACATAGACCGATCGCATCCGCATCTACATCCACCTGTTGGTAGAAAGCTTGTAAACTCGACTCTACTAAAGGTAGAAGCGGATTATGCCGTTTTGAGGAGATAATCTGGAGAATATGATTTTCTCTCTAACCAGGGTATTATTTTTCTCGTTTCCCTTCAGTAAGCTGCAGCAAAAAACTAATTTCTACATAAAAAAACTATGTCGGCTCCGGAAGTAACAACCAATACAGATAATCTTGACCTGAAACAACTTCTTAGAACTCTCACAGAAATAAAAAAGGGCAACTTTTCGGCGCGGATGCCAATTGACCAGACTGGCATAGCGGGAAAAATCGCTGACACCCTGAATGACATCATCGAAATGAACGAAGGCATGGCGAATGAGTTAGAGCGTGTCAGTACCGTTGTGGGAAAGGAAGGTAAAATTTCTGAACGCGCTTCTTTGGGAAATGTCAGAGGGGCTTGGAAAAGCTCGATTGATTCAGTCAACGGTTTAATTGCTGATTTGAGCGGTCCGACAGCCGAGACTGCGCGTGTAATTCGGGCGGTTGCTAATGGGGATTTATCTCAAGCCATTCCTACCGAAATTCAAGGTAGACCGCTGCAAGGGGAGTTTCTGCAAACTGCCCGGATCGTAAATACGATGGTGGATCAGCTTAACTCCTTTAGTTCCGAAGTGACGCGGGTGGCGCGAGAAGTGGGAACCGAAGGAAAGCTGGGGGTACAGGCAGAAGTTTCAGGGGTGGCGGGTACGTGGAAAGACTTAACCGATAGTGTAAATTTAATGGCGGGCAACCTGACGGCGCAGGTGCGGAATATTGCCGAAGTCACAACTGCAGTGGCTAACGGTGACTTGTCGAAGAAAATTACTGTCGATGTCAAGGGCGAAATTTTAGAACTGAAAAACACCATTAATACGATGGTGGATCAACTTAACTCCTTCGCCTCGGAAGTGACGCGGGTTGCCCGTGAGGTGGGGAGTGAAGGAAAACTGGGCGTACAGGCAGATGTTCAAGGTGTCGCCGGCACCTGGAAAGACCTTACCGACAGCGTTAACTCAATGGCAGGAAATTTGACAGGACAGGTGCGAAATATTGCCGAAGTCACGACGGCGGTGGCAAATGGTGACTTGTCGAAGAAAGTCACGGTCGATGTTAGGGGAGAAATTTTAGAACTGAAGAACACCGTTAATACAATGGTGGATCAGCTTAACTCCTTTGCCTCGGAGGTGACGCGGGTGGCGCGAGAAGTGGGGGCGGAAGGAAAACTGGGCGGTCAGGCAGAAGTCCGGGGCGTGGCGGGTACGTGGAAAGACTTAACCGAGTCGGTTAATTTTATGGCAGGTAGTTTGACGGCGCAGGTGCGGAACATCGCCGAAGTCACCACAGCGGTGGCAAATGGCGATTTGTCGAAGAAAATCACCGTCGATGTCAAGGGCGAAATTTTAGAACTGAAAAACACCATTAATACGATGGTGGATCAGCTTAACTCCTTTGCCTCGGAGGTAACGCGGGTTGCCCGTGAAGTGGGAACCGAAGGAAAATTGGGAGTGCAGGCAGAAGTCCGGGGTGTGGCGGGAACTTGGAAAGACCTCACCGACAGCGTAAATTTGATGGCTGGTAACTTGACGGGACAGGTGCGAAATATTGCCGAAGTGGCAACAGCGATCGCTAAAGGTGACCTCTCGAAAAAAATCACTGTCGATGTTAAAGGTGAAATTTTAGAACTGAAAAACACCATTAATATCATGGTGGATCAGCTCAACTCCTTCGCTTCGGAAGTGACGCGGGTTGCAAGGGAAGTGGGCGCGGAAGGTAAATTGGGCGGTCAGGCACAAGTTCCCGGCGTAGCAGGTACGTGGAAAGACTTAACCGACTCTGTAAACTTTATGGCGGGAAGTTTGACGGCACAGGTGCGGAACATCGCCGCCGTTACAACAGCTGTGGCAAACGGTGACCTGTCGAAGAAAATCAGCGTTGAGGTCAAAGGTGAAATTCTGGAATTGAAAAACACCGTCAACACAATGGTGGATCAACTTAACTCCTTTGCCTCGGAGGTAACGCGGGTTGCCCGTGAGGTGGGTAGTGAAGGAAAATTGGGAGTGCAGGCAGAAGTCCGGGGTGTCGCGGGAACTTGGAAAGACCTCACCGACAGCGTAAACTTTATGGCTGGCAGTTTGACGGCACAGGTGCGGAACATTGCGGAAGTGACGACGGCGGTAGCAAATGGCGATTTGTCGAAGAAAATCACTGTTGATGTCAAGGGGGAAATTTTAGAACTGAAAAACACCATTAATACGATGGTGGATCAGCTTAACTCCTTTGCATCGGAAGTGACGCGGGTAGCCCGTGAGGTGGGAACCGAAGGAAAATTAGGCGTACAAGCTTACGTCCGGGGCGTGGGCGGAACTTGGAAAGACCTCACCGACAATGTAAACTCGATGGCAGGTAACTTAACGGCACAGGTGCGGAACATTGCCGAAGTCGCAACAGCGATCGCAAATGGCGATTTATCGAAGAAAATTACTGTTGATGTCAAAGGCGAAATTTTAGAACTGAAAAATACGATCAACCGCATGGTGGATCAACTTAGTTCCTTTGCATCGGAAGTGACGCGGGTGGCGCGTGAGGTGGGAACCGAAGGCAAATTAGGCGGTCAAGCGCAAGTTAGGGGAGTTGCTGGTACTTGGAAGGATTTGACCGACAATGTAAATTCGATGGCAGGTAACTTGACAGCACAAGTGCGAGGCATTGCCAAAGTCGTGACGGCGGTTGCTAATGGCGACTTAAAACGCAAGCTGATGTTAGATGCCAAGGGGGAAATTGAAACCCTCGCCGATACGATTAACGAAATGATTGATACCCTAGCAACCTTTGCCGACCAAGTAACCACAGTGGCGCGAGAAGTAGGTATTGAGGGTAAACTGGGCGGACAGGCGATGGTTCCGGGGGCATCTGGAACTTGGCGCGACCTCACGGATAATGTCAACGAGCTTGCAGCAAACTTAACAACGCAAGTACGAGCAATTGCGGAAGTAGCAACAGCTGTTACCAAGGGTGATTTAACGCGGTCAATTTCTGTAGAAGCCCAGGGAGAAGTAGCCTCTCTCAAAGACAACATTAACCAAATGATTGGCAACCTGCGGGAGACAACGCAGAAAAATACCGAACAAGATTGGCTGAAGACTAACCTGGCGAAATTTACCCGCATGTTGCAGGGGCAAAGGGATTTGGAAACCGTTTCCAAGTTAATTTTAAAAGAGTTAGCTCCCCTGGTTTCTGCTCAACACGGTTTGTTCTATATGATGGAAACCGCCGGAAATCACCCGCCTTACCTGAAGCTAATTAGTACCTACGCCTACCGCGAACGCAAAAAACTGTCAAACCGTTTCTTTTTAGGTGACGGCTTAGTCGGTCAATGTGCCTTAGAGAAAGAGCGAATTTTGCTAACTGATGTGCCCCAGGACTACGTGAAAATTGGCTCTGGTTTGGGCGAAGCCTTGCCGCTAAATGTGGTCGTCTTACCGGTGTTATTTGAGGGACAAGTCACCGCAGTGATTGAGTTGGCATCCTTCTACCGCTTTAGCGAAATTCATCTAACTTTCTTGGATCAGCTCACAGAAAGTATTGCAATTGTACTCAATACCATCGCCGCCAGTATGCGGACAGAGGAATTGCTTAAGCAGTCCCAGTCTTTAGCAGAAGAGTTGCAAAGTCAGCAAAAGGAACTTACTGACACAAACAAACGGTTGGAACAACAAGCACAATCGCTCAAAGCATCTGAGGATCTGCTTAAACGCCAACAGGAACAGTTGCAGCAAACTAACGAAGAGTTGGAAGAAAAAGCCGAATTGCTGGCGTTGCAAAACCGGGAAGTCGAACGCAAAAATCAGGAAATTGAGCAAGCACGTCAAGCTTTAGAGGAAAAAGCCGAACAATTGGCGATGACGAGTAAATATAAGTCCCAATTTTTGGCGAATATGTCCCACGAGTTGCGGACACCGCTGAATAGTTTGCTAATTTTGGCGCGGTTGATGTCCGATAACAGTGAAAACAACTTAACCGAAAAGCAAGTTGAATATGCCCGCACTATCTACTCCTCTGGAAACGATTTGTTAGCACTAATCAATGACATCCTTGATTTGGCCAAAATTGAGTCGGGTACGATGTCAGTGGAAGTCCAGGAAACATTATTTCATGAATTGCAAAACTACATCGAACGGACTTTCCAGCAAGTAGCTGTTGACCGCAAGCTAGATTTTCGCATCAACTTTGACTCGCGCGTGCCTCGTGCCATCTACACTGATGCCAAACGGCTACAACAAGTACTCAAAAATCTTTTGTCAAACGCCTTCAAATTTACCGAACAAGGCAACGTCAGCATGAATGTATCGGTTGTTACAGAAGGCTGGAGTAGTGACCACCAAATTCTCAAGCGTGCCGAAAAAGTAATTGCCTTTGCGGTTTCCGACACCGGCATTGGTATTGCTGCCGACAAACAACAAATCATCTTTGAAGCATTCCAACAGGCAGATGGTACAACCAGCCGCAAGTACGGCGGTACAGGTTTGGGTTTGTCGATTAGCCGGGAAATTGCTCGTTTGTTGGGTGGAGAGATTCGCTTAACTAGCGAAATCGGAAAAGGCAGCACATTTACACTGTACTTACCGCAATATTATTTAAACACCTTGGCTGTTTCCACTAATAGCGGTAATAGTAAATTTACTAACACTCGAGAGTTAAGAGTCAATACTCAACAGCCAACAGCGAACAGTGAATTGCTGTTGTTGAGCGAACGAGTAATTGACGATGACCGCGATACGATCCAAAGTAGCGATCGCTCTCTTCGCACTTTACTGATCGTAGAAGATGACATCAAATTTGCCCGCATCTTGCTCGATATGGCACGACAGCAGGGCTTTAAAGGAATCGTCGCGGCGCGGGGCGATGTTGCTTTGGCAATGGCGCGAGAATTTAAACCATCTGCAATCATGTTAGATATTCGCCTGCCGATGATGGATGGCTGGACAGTACTTGACCGTCTCAAACACGACCCCAGTACCCGCCACATTCCCGTCCACATTATGACAGTTGAGGAAGGGCGACAACGCGGTTTGCAACAGGGCGCGATCGCTTATCTGCAAAAACCGATTAGCAGCGAAGCGCTGTTTCAAGCCTTGAACCATGTTAAGGCATTTGTCGAACGTCCGGTGAAAAACCTGTTGGTAGTAGAAGATGACGAAATACAATGCCAAAGCATTATGGAACTAATTGGTAACACCGACGTTGCCAGCACAGGGGTTAGGACGGGTGCAGCAGCATTGCAAGCTTTGAGAACAGGTCACTTTGACTGCTTGGTGCTGGATTTGGGGCTACCCGACATGAGCGGCTTAGAACTAATCGAGCAAATCAAACAGCAACCGAATCTGGGTTATTTGCCCATCATTATATATACAGGAAAGGAATTGACCCCGCAAGAAGAAACCGAACTGCAACGAGTTTCTGACACAATTATCGTCAAAGATGTGCGATCGCCCGAACGCCTTTTAGACGAAACCGCACTATTTTTGCATCGAGTCCAAGAAAATTTACCCGCACCCAAACGGCAGATACTAGAGCAAATACAGCAAAACGACTCTGTACTGGTAGGCAAAAAAGTCTTAATTGTCGATGACGACGTGCGGAATATCTTCGCCCTTACCAGTATGCTGGAACGTTACCAAATGCAAGTTGTCCACGCCGAAAACGGTAGAGACGGTATTACCACACTGCAAAATAACCCCGACATCAATATTGTCTTAATGGACATAATGATGCCAGAAATGGATGGTTACGAAACAATGCGTAACATTCGTGCCACCAGCCAATTTAAAACTTTACCGATAATTGCCCTCACCGCCAAAGCGATGAAAGGCGATAGAGAAAAGTGCGTTGAAGCTGGAGCCTCGGATTATATCACCAAACCCGTTGATACCCAACAGTTGCTTTCACTATTACGAGTTTGGCTTTACAAATAAAAAGTTAGGAGTTAGCAGTTAGCAGTTAGGAGTTAGCAGTTAGCAGTTAGCAGTTAGCAGTTAGGAGTTAAAAAAAGTTTTAATTCCGAATTACAGACTCCAAATTCTAACCATTAACTCAAAATTCTAATTTCTAACTGCAGAATTCTAACTCTCAACTCAAATTTATAATTTAAAACTACAAAATTCTAACTCTAAATTCCAAATTATAAATTCAAATTCCTAACTGCAAAATTCCCAACTCCCAACTTTTCACTCCAAATTATTAACTGCTAATTCCTAATCCCCAACTCCCAACTCCTAACTCCTAACTCCTAACTTTCCATGCCTCCTAAGCACCCTAACGAACTAGAAGACATCGAAATCCAGCTATTGCTGGAAGGTGTGTATCGCTATTATGGATTTGATTTTCGTAACTATGCACTAGCTTCTCTCAAACGCCGCATTTGGAACGCAATTCGGGCTGAAAAACTCACCACTGTCTCTAGCCTCCTAGACAAAGTGCTGCACGACACAGATTGTATGGAACGCTTTCTGCTGGGTCTTTCGGTTAACGTTACCGCCATGTTCCGCGACCCTAGCTTCTATATTGCCTTGAGAAACAAAGTCGTTCCCTTGCTGCGTACTTATCCATTTATTCGCATTTGGCACGCTGGATGCTCCACTGGTGAAGAAGTTTATTCGATGGCAATTATGCTACATGAAGAAGGACTTTATCACCGTTGCCGCATCTATGCTACTGATATGAATGAGGTTGTGTTATGCAAAGCCAAAGCCGGTATTTTCCTTCTGAATTTGATGCAGGACTATACGCAATTATATCAACAAGCCGGCGGTCAAAAAGCTTTCTCAGAATATTACACCGCTGCCTACGATGGCGCTATTTTTCACTCATTTTTGAAGGAAAATATCATATTTTCACAGCACAATTTGGTAACAGATGCTTCATTCAACGAATTCAACGTTATTTTGTGTCGCAATGTTTTAATTTACTTTAACCAACAACTGCAAGAACAGGTTCACAAATTGCTATACGAAAGCCTGAAGAGGTTTGGTGTTTTAGGATTGGGGAAACAGGAATCACTGTTTGGTACACCTTACGAACATCACTACAAGGTGTTAGATAGTCAAGAAAAGCTCTACCGGAGGGATGGGTGATGAGATTTGAAATTGCTGTAATCGGTACATCTTTGGGCGGTTTGCAGGCGCTAGAGGTGATATTGCCTGGTTTACCCAAAAGTTTGCCGATCGCGATCGCGATCGCCCAACACCGCCACAAAACCTCTGACGGTGAATTAATTGATTACTTGCGACAGCAAAGTTTATTACCCGTGGTTGAGGCAGAAGATAAACAGCCAATTGTTGCCGGAAAAGTTTATTTGGCACCCGCCGATTATCACCTGTTAGTAGAACCCGGTCATTTTGCCCTCTCAACCGAGGCTCCTGTTTCCTATGCCCGTCCCTCGATTGATGTGCTATTTGAAACTACAGCAGATGCTTATGGAGAGCGAGTTATCGGGATAATTCTCACAGGTGCCAGTGACGATGGCGCACAAGGACTGAGAAAAATCAAAGCTTACGGCGGTTTGGCAATTGTCCAAGAACCTGCCACCGCTGTTAGCCGGACAATGCCCGATGCCGCAATTGCCGCAGTCAATGCAGCAAAAATTATACCTATGTTTCAAATACCTCCCTTCCTAGTAAATCTCTGTTCTTCCTCGTCTTTAGGCATTAATTGTTACTACAATTCGTCAGAAGGATGAAGGATGAAGGAATATTGCTTGTTTCATAGGTTTTTTAATTTTTTTAAACTGGATAGTTATTTTTGTCACGCTGTACTAGTAGCAATGCCAAATTCCAAATTTAAAATCCAAAATCCCTAATCTAAAAGTTAATTAAAGTTCTCAAAAGACTTGTTAATATAATTAACATTAACATATTATCAATAATGTAGAATTTCTGTGATAATTAAAATACTAATAAATTCCATAAAATAAGTGTATTTGTGTTATTGACTTCGATAAAAAGAAAACTAAAACTAACTCCGTCGCAAAAAGTTTTGATGTCAAAGGATGCTGGAATTTCTCGGTTTGTCTATAACTGAGGGCTAGCGATATGGAATGCTTTGTACAAGGAAGGCTATAAACCAAATCACCCCAAGGCATAAACCGTGCCTGGACACTGTAGCTTGCTTCCCGCAGGGCGGGATAACCACTCCCATGCTCCCAATGAAGTGTCAAACGAAACCGATGTCGATAGTTGTCTGGGTTTTGAATAGCAGTTGACCAATGCAGACAAATAGAGTGAAGATAAAAAGATTAGACCTCTTGCCAAAGTAGCTGGTGATTGTGATGTCGCGTCAAGCCTGTTAACCTCCTGTTTGCAGCGAGAAGAATCAGGTCTATAACTAAGACTAATCACCGTCAACAACCGATGAAAGCCTGCATGGCAGGCTTTGTTTGTTTAGCAGTTATAGAGGCGTCAAATACCGCGTCTGTACGGCAGACTCGAACCGTCCAAACAAGCAACTTGAGTGAGGGATGGCTATGGAAATACTTGTGGAAAAGCAAATGCTAGGTGTAAAAGTTGATATGAAAGTTGGCGATCGCGTGCGCGTTAAAGAATCCGTAGTAGTTTATCACCATCCTGAGCATCGCGGTCAGGCTTTTGACCTCAAAGGCACAGAAGGCGATGTGGTGGATATTGTTACTCAATGGCAAGGTAGACCCGTCAGCGCTAACCTGCCTTATTTAGTTCAGTTTAGTAAAAAATTTAAAGCTCATTTACGTGAGAACGAGTTAGAAATCTTGTCTTAAAGACGAGTCTATTCCTCATCGGCGGCGAAGAAACCATCCCATAATATTCAGTTCGCCGCGCATTTTTTTTAATTCTTGACGATTCGTCTCTGCTGTGGTATAATACCATTCACAATAACGCTTAAATTCTGTTCGCGTTTGAACTTCGTGGTAAAACTCGCGGGTAGTTTGATGAGCGGCAAAGCTTTCCTCGATTTCGGGTTGAGCCGATGGCACGATTTGAGGCAATTCTTGAGACATAACTTTCAATGAGTTAGGAGGTGCCCAGCCGCCCAGTTGGGAGTTGGGAGTTGGGAGTAATAACCGATCGCTTCTACATGCTAGCTTCTAATATCATGTCTGTGTGGACACCCATAATGTCTGGGGAAGGCTGTTAATGGTTCATGGTTCATGGTTCATGGTTCATGGCTAATAACGCTTGCATAGCGCTCAACGGTGAACCATTAACAGTTCAATTATGGTAAGTAGGTGGGCGTCAATATTTATCATTGAGGAAAGGCTGGAGGCAGAGGTATACTGCATTCGTGAAGAGGGTTTGAGCTTTTGTTAATCTTTCTTCACATAGCTACGTTTAATTGTGCCGACTTACTTAATTAATCGGATTTGATAAAACTCATAACTCATAACTCATAACTCATAACTCATAATTCATAACTCATAACTCATAATTCATAACTCATAATTCATAACTCATAATTCATAACTCATAATTCATAACTCCTAATTCATAACTCATAATTCATAACTCTATTAAAGCCAGCCGCGCAAACGATATACAGAAAGACCAACGTATTCTTTTAGGGCGCGGGTAAATAGGTCTAGTTTGCTGCTTTCAGGTAACAAATTCAGGATAGCGCCTTTGGGGGTGCTGGTCAGTTCTTGCATTTCGCCTTCGCTGACAATAAAATCTGTAGGTGCGGGAATTACGTCAATTCCTTGACGCTTGAAAATCAGAAGCGATCGCGGCATGTGCATTGCCGAAGTGATTAACAATACCTGGCGAATACCGCGAGACTGAAGTATTTTCTTGACATTTACAGCATTTTGATAGGTGTTGAGAGAATCAGGCTCTTGGATAATTACCTCGGATGGTATACCAATAGAGGTAACAATTGATGCCATATCCGCCGATTCTGAAGCGCCACTTCCGCGCCAATCGATGCGACCGCCACTGAGAATAATTATAGGAGCTTTTTTTTGACGGTAGAGTTGGGCGGCGTAAATAACGCGATCGCCTTGTTCGCTTAAATCTACAGTTTTCCGTGGGGGAAAAGCTGATTTAGTTGCACCGCCTAAAACCACAATTGCTTGTGCATTGGGCAATTCGGCGGCTGGGAGATTTTGCCATTCAAGCGATCGCGCCAATGAGTAAGAAACCCAACTATTACTGCAAACAAGCAATACAATAAGCGCCAATGCGATAAAGCATGCTGCAGTGCGCGGTCGTTTCCACAACATGACAAATGCTACTAACAAACTTACGCACGCTAGCCCTAGCGGATAGAAAAATAGCGGTACTAATTTTGAGAGATATAAAAACATAAGGGTTGGGGGTTGGGGGTTGGGGGTTGGTGGTGAACCAACCGCCAACCACTAACCCCCAACCAATTAATTTGACTACCGTTCCCAAAATCTAAAATTGAAACTGCCACGAGGGCGGCGCAAACGGCGAGTAGGTTTTCTGATTTTCTGTCTGGTGATTCTATCGCTGGGCGTTTGCGTATCGTCTTCTGATTCAGTAACTAGCTGAGTTCTAGTTTCTTCCTTGCTTCCCCACCAAGCAATAACCCAGCCCCCGCCTACACCGGCGATCGCACCCAGCAAAACACTCATGGGTGGGTTGTACCCCAAAAATACAAAGCCAAACAAGAAAAGTAACCAGTATTTTAACCCAGCATCGATGCCATCAGAGGAGGCAACTGTTGGGGTTTTGGGACCAGTTTTGCTTGCTGTTGAAAACCAGCCAATAACTAAACCACCCATTACACCAAAGAAGATGCTCAAGGATGTTGGTGACCCTGTCATCATCAGGATGAAGGTTAAAAATGCCCCAAATAGTAATTGAGAAAGGAACCCTTGCGAGATCGTGAAAACATTTCCGGAATTATTTTTTGCCATAAGGTAATGCCTACTGGCGAATTACTTCTTTTAATTGTGCATCTTGAGGTTGAGTTGTATCCAAAATTTTTAGGTAGGATTTTTCTTCCTCGCTAAATGGTTCGGCTTGCTGGATTTGTGACGCCAATAATTCGGCTGTTGCATCGGCGATATCACCAGTGCGCTTGTCAAGTCTTTGTTGCAAAACTTCTAGCGGTGCGGTGCAGTTGATTATCTGTAAGGGAATTTGATGCTTTTCGGCTCTCGCTTTCGCCTCACCCCGCAGTTGCGCTCTATCATATTTAGCATCCAAAATTACTGTGAAACCTTGGCTTGCTAGCTTAATTCCCAAATCCAACAGTCTTGTATAAGTTTTCTCGGTCATTTGAGCTGTATAAACTTCATTCCCACCGCGTTCCAACAGGGGAATTCCCGCTAAATGTTTCCGCACTGCATCGGAACGAATTTGAATTCCTCCCAACTGACGGGCTAAAAATCGCGCTGTTGTAGTTTTACCAGAACCCGACACGCCAGACATCAAAATTAATTGTCCTTGTTTGGGTTTAGTATATTCCCAAGCTTGCTGGTAATAATCAGCCGCTGTTTGTGCCGCTTCTTGCTTCACCGCCGCCGGAATTCCCGGATCGTCTAACAAAAACGAAGTCACTTTTGCCCTAACATACGCCTGACGGCTTAAATATAAAGGCAAAACCTGCAAACCTTCCCAGTCTCCAGTCTCCTCAGTGTAGGTATTCAAAAAGGCATTACCCAAGTCTTTGCGTTGTCGCGCTTCCAAGTCCATTACTGTAAACGCTACGTCGTACATCACATCAACAAAGCGGAACGGTTCATTAAACTCAATGCAATCAAATACCAAAATTTTCTCTTTCCAGAGAGCAATATTTCTCAAATGCAAGTCACCGTGACATTCGCGAATGAAATTATTGTGAACTCTGCTGGCAAATAATTCTGGACGTTCAGCAAAAAAGTTATCAGTATATCGTTTTGTTTCCTCAAACTGCACCTGCGTCTGGGGACCACCAATATATTTACTAGTTTGTTGGTAATTTTCGTCAATTGCAGTCCGCACTTTTGCCACTTCGCCAAAGCTTTTAATGTAATCATTTATCTCTGCTTTTGCATGGTATTGAGCTACCACCCGTCCCAAATTTTCCAAGTGTATCTCATTTAACTTACCCTGGTCAAACATGCTACTCAACAGCGTTTCTTGGGGAAACTGGCACATTTTTAGCACGTACTCCGCAGGTTCTCCCGTTCCCTCTAAGTGATATTGCTCACCCTCCAGGGTTATGGGTAATACCTCCAAATAAAGTTCTGCTGCTCCCCGTTGATTTAGGCGTAACTCTTCTTGACAAAAATGCTTGCGTTTTTCTAAGGTTGAGTAGTCCAAAAAGCCAAAATTCACGGGCTTCTTGAGCTTATAGGCATAATCCCCAGTCAAAAGCACATAAGAAACGTGGGTTTGAATCAATTCAATCGGTTCTTTGACAGCGTGGGGATAAAACCCAGGCTGCAACATCTGCTCAATTAAAGCCGGAATCGAAACTTCTGTCATATCGATTTTGGATTTTGGATGAAAGGATTTTGGATTAGAAAAAAGTTATGAGTTATGAGTTTTGAATTTATAACTCATAACTCATAACTCAAAACTCATAACTCTCTTCCAACCTCTTTACGCTGAATAGCTTAACAAAAAACCAGGGTTTTACCCCTGGCAGTATCAGCAATTTTCGCAAAATTCAAGTAGCAGTAAACACTTTGGATACACCTGTATTAGCCTTTAGCGGTAGCAAAAAAACTCAGGTGGTAAGTGTGTCCTTTAGCTGGATGGCTTTGAACTTCCCGAATTATGGTTTTACCAGTCCACTCAATTTCGGGAATGTTGAGTTCAAACTCTGTTTTGTTAACAGCAGCTTGTTTGAGCAAACGCTCTACGGTTTTGGCTTCAACGACTAGCAAAATCGATTCAGGGCCGTTGTGACCGTACAAATTGGCAGGTATTAACCCAGAACGGCGCAAAGCATTGGGTTTGCTGCCTTCTGGGCGCTTTTTACATTCGACTGTGAGGCTCATACAAGTAGTTAGTTGTTTACTTAGAGTTAGGAGTTAGGAGTGAGGAGTGAGGAATTAATTAATAACTCTTAACTCCTAACTCCTAACTCTTAACTTTTTTTTTGCACTAGGCACTTAACAATGATACCGGGGTACCGTCGGGGTGCAACAAGGCGCGTTTCGGACCGTGGATTGGGTCTTCTAAAATGATAGTTTGATCGCGGCTGGCTCCGAGGGAGACGATCGCGATCGGAACTTCCATTAATTCTGCTAAGAATTTGAGATAGTCCTGCGCTTGTCGTGGTAGTTCTTCCCAAGACCGGCAGTGAGTTGTTGACTGCTGCCATCCCGGTAATGTTTTATAAATGGGGTGACATTGGGCAAACCGACGGGCGCTGGTGGGAAAATGTTCGCACCGTTCGCCGTTTATTTCGTAAGCTACACAAACGTTGATTTCCTCTAGTTCGTCGAGTACATCAAGTTTGGTAATCGCCAGACAGTCCATGCCGTTTATCCTAACGGCATAGCGACCGATAACCGCGTCAAACCACCCGCAACGACGTTTGCGTCCGGTGGTTGTGCCAAATTCGGCACCGCGATCGCATAACAATTCTCCCACTTCTGAGTTCAGTTCGGTGGGGAATGGTCCTTCTCCGACTCGGGTTGTATACGCTTTCGATACCCCAATCACCCGGTCAATCATTGTCGGTCCTAAACCCGTTCCGACGCAAGCCCCCCCCGCAACCGGGTTGGAAGATGTGACGTAGGGATATGTCCCGTGATCTAAGTCGAGAAGCGTGCCCTGCGCTCCTTCAAACAAAATATTCCGCCGCCGCCCAATTGCATCGTATATCTTCAGCGAGGTATCGATTACATAAGGTCGTAACCTTTCCGCATACCCCAAATATTCCGAAATCACTTCTTCGGGGTCTAACGGCGGCAGATTGTAAAGCTTTTCCAAAATGACGTTTTTATAATTAATCGTCCATTCCAACTGGTCGCGCAGCCATTGGGGGTCCATCAGGTCTAACATCCTGATGCCTGTCCGCTCGGATTTGTCCGCATAAGTTGGACCAATTCCCCTACCTGTAGTGCCGATTTTGTGGCTCCCCCTTCGCTCTTCAGATGCCCGGTCTATCAAGCGATGATAAGGCATCGTGACATGAGCTGTCTCCGAAATCAGCAGATTGCCAGTCGATATATTAAGTTTTTCTAATTGCTCGAGTTCCGCTATCAATACCTGTGGATCGATTACTGTTCCACAGCCAATAATGCACTCGGTATCTGGATACAAAATACCAGAGGGAATCAAATGCAGTTTAAAGGTTTGACCTTTGACTACAATTGTGTGTCCGGCATTGACACCCCCTTGGTAACGTACAACAACATCTGCGGAGCGACTGAGCAAGTCTGTTATTTTACCTTTTCCTTCATCGCCCCACTGGGCACCTATGACAATGACGTTAGCCAAGTTTTTATTTTAAAGAGCTAAGTTTTCACAAATAGCAATTTTATACATATTTTGTGACTCATGTCAAGGCTACTAAGTAACATTATTGGAATTTATTGGAAATTTTTTCAGGTGCAAGCTCAAAACATTCTGACAATGCTGCTGCATAGTTCACTGTTGTTGAGTTATGAGTTTTGTAGAGTCTTGATTTATCGTGTTTTGGACGAGTTTTGCGATCGCCTCTTGATTTATAATTTTCGATTCCGCAATATTAACTTTTGTAAAAGGTATAATTAATAATCTAAATTCAGTCACTTGGCAAGCGATAAATTTATGTAAAAACTTTGCGATTTTCATGTATAAATATAGGTATAAAAAATTATCTTAAACTAACCAAAATTTCCGCATTCTCAAATCGCTGTTAACTTTGCATGACTTGGAAAGGAAGAAACTTACCTGACATTTTAAGGTTTCGCTACCTTTTGAGCTGCGTGCGTTCCTAAATCAAAACTAAGGAGGTTTTTGACTAATTGACCGAAGGCGCTATGTTTCCGGTTGCATTCTTTTATAGGCACGATTTCCGGAGCATCTGTACTATTTTAGGACTGCCGCAAAGCCCACGGCAATAAAGCGCTTCTGAAAATCCACGCCGCTTTTGACCTCCCCCCTTTTTTAAGGGGGGCTGGAGGGGATCTACAACGTCTGGAACACTCTAAAATCCTTGAAGTATACAGTAAGCCCGATATCTCTGGAATTAACGCTTGATTGAAGCGAAAATTTTGGCGATCGCTATCCTTTTATTACTTTGATTACTTTGATTACCTATTAAGCAAATAGATGTTTGTTAAACGTAGCCGAGATAACATTTTACCTTTTTGAGCGATGTTTAAGTTGCTGTTAAATTCTTTTGTCAAATAAAAAGAGGCTTTTATACTGCTCTTCTGGTCAGTGGTATTTTGATATTGCCAAACAAAGGTCAACTGAAGGATGAAGGATGAAGGATGAAGAATGAAAAAAAGAAAAATTGGATACAATCCCAAAGTAACTTTTGTGCAGAATATCTCAAACACAAAGCACAATTTTTTAACCCACTAGGTTCCCGAAGTGGTGTATACTTCATCCTGAAGTTGATTGAGTTTCTGTGTTCGCCATGTAGCCAAAATACTTGGTCAATTACTTAATTGAAGTTCTTAACTTCGTTTTTTGAATTTTGAATTTTTAACTACTGAGGACAGGGCAGTAACATTAAGGGCGAGCCTCCGGCAAAGGAGTTTCACAAACATACAGAAATGAAGCGGTCTATTATCCAAAAGCTAACAGCAGTATTTGCGCTGGCATTAGTAGTAATATTTGCTAATGCTATTGTCGCCTATAGCAGCACTATTAAGTTGATGCAAAACCAACATTGGGTGACTTCTTCCCAGGAAGTAATCACTCAAGTTGAAAGAATACTTTCAACATTCAAGGATGCGGAAATTGCACAGCGCAGCTACCTAATTGTTGCAGATGCCGATGATTTAAATGCCTATGTTGCCGCATGCCAACACACTAATACAAATATCCAAATTCTTAAGCAGTTAACTGCGGATAATCCCCAAAACCAACAGTGGGTTTCTTTACTCGATCAAAAAATCAGCGAAAGGCTAAATTTTCTAGAAGAAGAACTTTATTTGCAGCAAAATCAGGGGTTTCAATTTGCTAGGCAATTTATTCTGTCTCGTCAAGACAAGTTGGTGATAAATAATATCCAACAGCTAATTCACGAGATGGAACAAGGAGAGCAAAATATATTACAAAAACGCATTAACCAGTCGCAAACAAGTTTCCAAAAGACAATTGTCACATTTTCTATCGCGGTTTTTGTCGATTTCATGCTGGTGGCTTTGTTGTATTATTTACTTGGGCGTTACATCACCCGATTAAAGCAAACAGAACAAAGATTGTTGCAAAGCGAGAATCGTCTGCGAGCTATCATTGATGCGGAACCTGAATGTATTAAGTTAATTGCCAAAGACTGCACCCTTTTAGAAATTAATGCCTCTGGATTGGCAATGATGGAGGTGGAAAGCGCCGATCGAGTAATTAACATGCCTCTGATTTCTGAGATTGTGCCAGAGTATAGAGAAGCTTTTATGGCGATGCATGAAAGTGTTTGCCAAGGTAACAAGGGTACTTTGGAGTTTGAGGTTATCAGCTTTAAAGGCACTCGCCGTTGGATGGAAACTCATGCTGTACCATTGCCTAACGATGATGGTACGTTTTTACATTTGGCGGTAACGCGAGATATTACCAAACGCAAGCAAGCTGAACAAAAAATTCGCGATCAAGCGGCTTTGTTGGATGTAGCGACTAACGGGATTTTGGTACAAGATATCCACAATCAAATTTTGTTCTGGAATAAAGGCGCTGAAAACTTATACGGTTGGAAGGTTGAGGAAGCTGTTGGTAAGAATGTGTCGCAGTTGTTGTATAAAGAAAATTCACGTTTGGTAGAAGATGCGCTGGTGACTGTTGTCAATAAAGGTGAATGGCAAGGTGAGTTGCATCAATTCACAAAAGCAGGTAAGGAAATTATTGTTGAAAGTCGCTGGACTCTGGTACAAGATGAAAAAGGGAAACCAAAATCAATCCTGATTGTAAATACAGAAATCACCCAGAAGAAACAACTCGAAGCACAACTTTTGCGATCGCAACGTTTGGACAGTATTGGTACCCTAGCTAGTGGTATCGCTCATGACCTGAATAATGTCCTAGCACCGATTTTGATGTCAGTACAAGTTTTGCAGATGAAATTGCGCGATTCGCAGCAGCAGCAAGTATTAAAAACTCTGGAAAATAATGTCAAACGCGGCGCGAATTTGGTCAAGCAAGTGTTATCTTTTGCACGCGGTATCGAAGGTAAACGGACAATTATTCAAGTTAAACAGGTGATTGCGGAAATTGAGCAAATTATTACCGAAACATTCCCTAAATCCATCACCTGTAAGATAAATATTGCCGAAAAGCTTTGGTATATCTCTGGCGATACTACCCACTTGCATCAGGTGCTAATGAACTTAGTAGTTAATGCCCGCGATGCTATGCCCGAAGGAGGTATTTTGAGTATTTCTGCCGAGAACCTCTTAATTGACGAACACTATGCTAGGATGAATATTAACGCCCAAGTTGGTTCTTATATTGCAATTACTGTTGCAGATACCGGTGTGGGAATGCCGCCGGAAATTCAAGAGCGGATTTTTGAACCATTTTTTACTACCAAAGAATTGGGTAAAGGTACTGGTTTAGGTCTTTCTACAGCTTTAGGTATTATTAAAAATCACGGTGGATTTGTAAATGTATACAGTGAGGTAAGCAAAGGCACGCAATTTAAGGTGTATTTGCCTGCCGCAGTCATCAATGAAATTCAATTGCATACTCCAGAACCGGAACTTCTTGTAGGTGGTGGCGAGTTAATTTTGGTGGTGGATGATGAAGCCGCAATTCGCGAAATTACCAAATCATCTTTAGAAACCTACAATTATCGGGTTCTTACCGCCTGCGATGGTGTGGAAGCAGTCTCAATTTACGCGCAGCAACAACAGGAAATTAGCGTGGTGTTGCTAGATATGATGATGCCAGTAATGGATGGGGCGATCGCTATCCGCACGTTACAAAAAATTAACCCAAATGTCAAAATTATTGCCATTAGCGGATTGTTATCAAATCAAAAGATTGCAGAAGCTACCGGCATGGGGGTAAAAGCATTTGTGTCCAAACCCTGTACTGCAGGCGAGTTACTGCGGGCTATCAGTTCGGTCAACTACGGAAGTTAATGTAATTTAGGATAGCTTTACAGAAAATTCCTACAGGTATACATTGTTTTTGTCTTTGTTCTTGTTAATATTAATAAAATTTTTCTAAATAAAGAACACTATGGCTTTATACGCTGAATTGCATAGGCATCTGGGCGGTTCGGTTGTACCTCGTGTTTTGTGGCGGTACTTTGAACGTCATTCTTCAGAATCGGTTTCCCGTTTTACCAACTATTCAGAATTTGAAGATTTTTACACGCGACCGCGCAACACCCTTGATGAGTATCTAGAGTTACACACCTTGGTAGAAAGCGTGCAAACTGTGGATACTTTGCCTTACTTTATCTACCGCCTCTTGCGGGGCGCTTATATTTTTGAGAATTTGGCTTATCTAGAATTGCGTTACACCCCCTATTTACGAACACCCGAACATCTGAGTCAATCAGAAAGAATTGACAAGATGGCGGAAATTGTAAAGGTTGTAGGCACAGCTAGTAAAATTCCGGAATATCCGATTGTTACCAGTCAAATTCTCTGCATGCACTCCCGCCTACCTTATGAAGTGAATAAGGCGATTATTGACTTAGCGGCGCAAAACAAGCAGTATGTTTGTGCTGTGGATGTGGCTGGGGGAGATAGTTACTACAGCGATCGCCTAGACGAGTGGATTAAGCTGTATAAATATGCCCTTTCTGCTGGCATTAACACCACCGGACACCTCTACGAAACCACCGCAGGCTGTTATCCAGAACTTTTACCTTATCTAATGCGGATTGGTCATGGAATTCAAATTCCTTTATTGTATCCAGAGTTACTACCAGAATTAGCCAGACGCCAGCAGTGTTTGGAAGTTTGTCCGACAACATACCTGAAAACTGGTACTTTGCAAGATATACGTCAACTCAAATTAGTATTTGACCGTTGTTTTGAAGCGGGGGTAGATATCGCTATTTGTACCGATAACGCCGGACTGCACAACGTGCGTTTGCCCTTTGAGTATGAGAATCTCTTGACATACGACATTATTAACTTTCAACAACTGCAAACCTGTCAGGATGCAGCTTTCCGCCATGCTTTTGCTTGGCCCTTTGGTCAACGTCCTGCGTCTTTGTTAAATGGTTTGCTAAAACCGGAACCCACTAAAATTTTAGCAATGCGGGATTAATCGGTTTTGGATGAAAGGATTTTGGATTGCAAAAATTATGTAGCCCAACCAAAAAATGGTGTTATTAAATGTTGCAGAAAGTAAATTTTTCTGATTTTTTACTCGTTTTCCTCGTTCCCAGTCTCTGACTGGGAATGCAGTAAGCGAAACTCCGCCTCGCGTTTGGTAAGATGGGAGGCAGAGCCTCACCGATTGGGTTCCCAGGCTGGAGCCTGGGAACGAGAAACATGATATCAAATCAAAAAAATGTACTGCACAGCGTGCAGTACATCAAAACAACCCATACTGAATTAAATAAAATAAACTCGCACATTTAGGCGTCAATTAGGCGTTAATAGCCTTCAGTGGCACCGCCTGCGGTCTTCCAAGCAAGAAGACCACCTATGAGTTCAGATACATGATTAAAACCAGCTTCTCGTAGCGCCTGTGCTGCATTGGCTGCTTGTTCATCGTTTTCGCCATAAACATAAATATGGCGGTCTGGATGCAAGCTAGATTTTGCGCCGCTTGCCAAATCATCTAAGGCGATTGGAATTGCCCCCATGATATGACCGTGATTGTAACTGTGGCGATCGCGCACATCAAGAATTGTAAAACCAGGTTGTCCCCATTCCAAACGAGACTTTAGATCGTGGACATCTGTTTGTGAAGCTATGTCAACTACTAGATTCTGGCTCATAAGTTTTTCCCGCTTCTAACCTCACAACAGAATCTATCAAAATTCTCATTTTTGTCCGGCTTTTTTAATATTTAATAAATATTTTTATTTGAGTTTTAAAGAATTAATTAACTTAGTTTGCGATAAATAAATATTTGTAATAAATGTTAATTAAGTTTACTATCTCCCGAAATTTCATACAGTGGTTAGCTTTTCCCCTACACTGTAATTTATGACATCTACGATTCAAGCTTTACCATCAGAAGTTGTATATCTGATTACGGCTGGAGAGGTAATTGACTCTTTAGCTTCTGTGGTACGGGAATTAGTAGAAAATTCCCTGGATGCGGGTGCAACGCGGATTGTGGTTTCTCTGTGGCAACAACAGTGGCGGGTGTGCGTGGCAGACAACGGTCGCGGAATGAACTTAGATGATTTGCAGCAAGCCGCAACTGCCCACAGTACCAGTAAAATTCGCTCTTGTGCAGATTTGTGGAAAATTAACAGTTTGGGCTTCCGTGGAGAGGCGTTGCACAGTTTGACGACTTTGGCAGATTTAGAAATATTAAGTCGTCCATCTTGTGAGGGTGTGGGTTGGCGGGTTGTATATGGCTATGGCGGGGAAGCAGTGCGAACAGAAGTAATAGCGATCGCTCCTGGTACAGTAGTCACAGTTTCTAATTTATTTGGCAATTGTCCAAGTCGCCGTCAGGGAATGCCAACATTAGCCCAGCAAATGAAAGCGGTGCAAGCAACGATTCAACAAATTGCTTTATGTCATCCCCAAGTTACATGGCAAGTTCGACAAAATGACCGTGAATGGTTCACGATTTCTCCCGCCACCACAACAGGAAAATTGCTGCCTCAAATTTTACATCAAGTTCGGCAAACTGACCTACAAGAACTCAAACTCGAACTACCCAACCCTCCCAACTCCTCACTCCTAACTCCTAACTCCTCACTCTTTTTAGTGGTAGGATTGCCCAATCGCTGTCATCGCCATCGTCCGGATTGGGTGCGGGTAGCTGTCAATGGCAGAATGGTGAAATCGCCGGAATTAGAACAAACAATTTTGAGTGCATTTCACAGAACATTACCACGCGATCGCTATCCAGTTTGTTTATTGCATTTGTGCATTTCTCCCGACCAAATTAACTGGAACCGCCATCCAGCAAAAACCGAAATTTATCTTAACGAAATTAATTATTGGCAAGAGCAAATTGCCCAAGCAATTGACAAAGCACTCCGCATAAATTCTTCTACAATTAAAGAATCAGTTCACACCTCACGGGTAGGAAAACTGATAAAAGCCGCCGAAGAACAAGGCGGTTACAACTTCAATCGTTCCCTTTCAAATGAAGATAACAAAACTCCTAACTCCTCACTGCTAACTCCTAACTCCTTAAAAGCTGTTGCTCAAGTTAATAATACTTATATTGTTGCCGAACATCTTGGGGGAATGTGGTTGATAGAACAGCACATCGCCCACGAACGAGTTTTGTACGAGCAATTGTGCGATAATTGGCAACTTGTCCCCATTGAACCGCCAGTAATTCTGTATCAATTATCTTCCGTGCAAGTCTCGCAATTGCAACGCATCGGTTTGGATATTGAACCCTTTGGCCAACAACTTTGGGCGGTTCGTACCATACCTGCAATGTTGTTGCAGCGAGACGACTGTGCAGAAGCAATTTTAGAACTTAGTTGGGGAGGCGAGTTACAAACAGCACAAGTAGCAGTAGCTTGTCGCAGTGCCATTCGCAACGGTACGCCTTTAAGTTTACCAGAAATGCAAACACTGTTAAATGAATGGCAAAGCACGCGCAACCCCCGCACCTGTCCCCACGGCCGCCCAATTTATTTATCGTTGGAAGAGTCAGCTTTAGCGCGTTTTTTCCGGCGTAATTGGGTAATTGGCAAAAGTCATGGGATTTAAAATCGGGCATGGGGCATTGTCAAGGGTAATTTTTATGCTTTTTTATATGATAAAATCACGTAGGGGTCTGTCTGAAAAATAGACCAGAGAAACAAAAGGAGAAGGAGGCTTGTACATAGCAGTCATCTTGATAGTTAACTATTATTGTACACACTTGTGTAGAGTTACTCCTCCTAAGGACGAACTCTTCTCTAAGGCTTTCAATAGCATCTGCAACTAATTCTTCTTTGGAACTGCATTTTTTGTTTAATTTGGTTGACCTACTTAGTATTAACCGTGACCTTAAGGTTTGGGAAAGTGCGATCGCGTGCGCGGAGGCTTTATGACCAAAATTAAACCCTCTTCTGGCATTGAGGAGAGGGCTAGAAATTGAAGCGTGAAAGTTGCAATACCACAAATATGCTGTGACGATCTCACACTTACAGGTAAGTGTGTAGGGCAAAGGCATCTTGTCAATAAGAAGAAATGAATCTCAATAAGTTCTGAAATAATCGCATTAAGACCTGCTTATTGAGAAGCTTTTCGGCGTTCGCTTTGACACGCGCGAAAATAAATTAAACGACCAATTATTCTGGCGTTAATGCATAAAACCAGGTTTTTGTCAAAATTAATTTAGATGCGTTCGCCCTAGGTAAGTGTGGGCTTCTGAATATTCATCAACACAGTTTTACGACGCTGCCTTGTGAGAGGCGCAAGATATTCAGTTAGAGAGCGTTTCGTTTTTAGCTCGCAATTCATTGCTGTTTCAGCTAAAAAGAGCCAAGTAATGCACCTGTAGCAAATAGCAACAACGTTCCCATTCCTATTAAGACAATCGTAAAGTAGGGAGCATGATTAATTTTGTCTAGATATTGATTTCTCTTTCGCTCTTCTTCAGTTAAGGGTCTAAAGCTCATTTCTCGCATGATATGATTGCCTCCATTGCTTCTAGCGTTAGAATATGGATAAAATCTATGCTTATAACTATTTTCAATTAAACTATAGTTCCGATGATAATTACGAGTGACTATAAAAACATTTAGAAAAATTGAACTAGTTTAATCAATGACAAAAAAACTTCAGTATTTGATACAAATTGATACAGTTCACTAGCCTTTGGGTCTTTGTCAATAAAGATAGTTCGTTTTCTGTGGAAATGTCATATTGTCCAAACAGTGCTGAATGTAATGATTTCTATCAATTATGCGCTTTTTTAAATATCTTGCCCTTCTTGTGATATTTACACTTTGTTTCTCAGTAGCGCTTCCGGCTGAGGCATTTGTATGCCGCAATTATAGCGATCGCCAAATTTGTATATTCGACATCAAGCGAAGTGCCAAAAATTACTGGGAATACAGGGCAATCATCAGTGTGGATGGAGTGAAAAGACCGATTGAGATATATAACTGTCGCGATCGCGTCAAGATTGAATCAGATGGGACGATTTCGCCGTTTGCAAACAACGACCCAGGTGAGTTGATATGTAGTTTTTTCAAGAAGCGATGATAATTGACATTATGCTTCATTTCTTGGCTGTGACGAAAACGCAGCAGGTAATGAAGATGATAAAACTCATATAACCTAATACAGTTAACCACTCTTGCCAATCAGTGGAAATTACTATAAATGAATCGTTCATCAGTCAAACTAGAAAATCAAGGTAATTTTTGTATCTTAAATTGAAAGCGCGATCGCATCAAAATATTACACAAGACCATTACCTGGGGCACAGCAATGCTGTGCCCCTACCCACCGACATATGCGTAGATTTTTAGAAGCGGTGGTTCAGCTTACAATCACTCTTTGCAAGGTATTCAATAATTCCCAAGCGGTGAAGGGTTTCGCTAAAAATGCTTGGACGCCAGTACTCGCAGCTTTGGTAACTACTTCATTTGATGCCAGTCCGCTCATGGCAATTATGGGAACTTCTGGATTTAATTTATACAATGTGCGGATGGTTGTGAGGCTATCTAATGATGGCATCATTAAATCGAGCAGTACTGCTTTAATTTCGCGTTTGTGTTCGGCAAAAAGCGCGATCGCTTCAATGCCATCACTGGCAAGTAATGTTTGATAATTATAAGTTTCCAGAGAAGTTTTGGTAATTTGTTGTATAGAAACTTCATCATCCACAACCAAAATTAATTCTCCATTTCCTGCAAATGGTTCTAAATCTTGGGTTGATTGAGGAACACAACCTTCTACTGCTGGCAAATAAACTTTAAAGCGCGTACCTCCAGAAACTTCGCTATAAACGTTCATAAAACCACCGTGGTTTTTGATAATCCCAAGCACGGTATAAAGTCCCAATCCTGTACCATGACCTGTTTCTTTGGTTGTGAAAAAAGGCTCAAAAATCCGCTCTAAAAGTTCAGCAGGAATGCCAATTCCACTATCTGAAACAGTAATAACTACATAAGGTCCAATATGAGCATCTAAATGCATCCGCGCATAATTTTCATCTACAAATAGATTTTCGGCTGCAATTATCAAGTTGCCTCCATTGGGCATGGCATCGCGGGCATTAACGCACAAATTCATGAATACCTGATGTAATTGCGTTGCATCTGCGGAAACTGTCCAAAGTTGTTTTGTGGAAAAATCCATGCAAATTTCAATGGATTTCGGAAATGTTTGTCTGGCGACCCGCGCTATTTCTACCAGCAAATGTCCAACTTGTAAAATTGTGCGTTTACCTTCGGCACCGCGAGCAAATGACAATATTTGCTTAACTAAATCTATGCCGCGTTTGGAATTTTCTGCCAAGATTTTCAGTAAATCCTGACTTCTTTCGTCTATATTTGTCAGTTTAATTGGCAGTAATTGCGTTGCTACTAAAATCGGCGTCAAAATATTGTTGAGGTCATGGGCAATTCCACTTGCAAGAGTACCGATACTTTCCAAACGTTGGGCGCGGAGAAATTGAGTTTCTAATTGTTTTTTCTCGGTGATATCGGTGGCAACTGTCAAAATAGATTTGGGATTTCCAATTTCATCGCGAATTAATGTCCAGCGACCTTCAACAATGATGTTTTTGCCAGCTTTGGTAATTTGATTTAACTCTCCGTACCATTCACCTTTTTCTAAAACATTCTTGATAGCAGCTTTCAGTTGCGGTAAAGTTTCATCATCATACAAAAGCTGGTAAGCGTTCTTTTCTAGAACTTCTTGTTTGCACCAGCCATAAAGACGTTCAGCGCCTTTATTCCAAAATAAAATTTGACTTTCTAAGTCTTGAACGAGAATTCCATCGGTTGTAATATCCAGTAAAGCGGCTTGTTCGCGAATTTTCTGTTCCGCAAGTTTGCGATCGCTAATATCTGTTTGGGATGCAGCCATTCGCAGCACGTTACCTGCTTCATCCCAAAGCGCTTGTCCTCTCTCCAACACCCAAATATAAGAACCGTCTTTGCGCCGCACCCGATATTCACCCGCAAAAAACGGGGTTTTCTGGTCAAAGTAATCTTGCAGGGCTTGCATCACCCAGCTAACATCATCTGGATGAATACCCCGCGACCATTCATCTAAAGAGTTACCTATTTCATGTTCGTAAAAGCCGCGCATTTCTTTCCAGCGAGGAGAGAAAAATACTTCATCTGTTAGCAAATTCCAGTCCCAAATGCCGTCTTTGCTACCACCTAAAACTAATTGTAAGCGTTCTTGACTTTCGCGCAATGCGATTTCTGCACGTTTGCGATCGCTAATATCTCTCACTACAGCTAACAAGCCGATCGCATTGCCGTTTTCTTCTTTAAGAACGCAAATTGATGACTCTACATAAATTATTTCACCGCTCTTTTTAATATGAATATTTTCACCTCGCCAAAAACCAATGTTTGCTAAAGCCTCGTTTGCTGCTTGCTGATCTCCTTGTTTAAACCAGCTATGCTCAAAAGCTTCTTCCAAACGGCAATTAATAACTTCATCAGCCTGCAAATTATATAGCCGTTCCGCTCCTTGATTCCAATAAGTAATTCGCCGTGCTGGATCGATGGCAATTACCGCATCCGTAACCTGGGAAAGAATATTCGCTTGCAAATGCATGTATTCTTCTACTTGTTTGCGAGTAGCGATCGCTTGCTGCAAAAGTGCGCCTACTTGCTTTAGCTGAGTTGTTCTTTCAGAAACTCGGCTTTCTAACTCGTTTTGAGCTTGGCGCAGCGCCTCTTCTGTTTGCTGGCGTTTGGCAATTTCCTGCTGCAATCCCTGGTTAATTTGCCTGAGTTTTGATGTTTGTATTTCTACTTTCTGCTCAAAAATTTCCATTACACCAGATATCTCTATCGTTTCAAAAACTTGTAGCAAATTTGCCTTTTCGACTATTCCCAGTAATTCTCCTTGCTCTCCAACCACAACTAATCTATTTACATAATGCTTCTGTATTTCACAATCGGCAATGAACTTATTGTTCAGGTGGGGAAAAGGCAAGGGGAAAAGGGAAAAGGTGAGTCAGCGCCCTTGGTAGGGTTTCCCGACCCAGGCGACTGCGAAGTGCGAAGGGGAAAAGGGAAAGGGGAACCCCATAATTGGAAATGTGATCGCTTTATTCTAATTGCAGGTTGTGTTATCACCTCAACAATCTTTAATTGAACAAGTTATACTGTATTTAATGTTAAAATTCTCACATTAAACACAGTAAATATCTTTACTAATTGCACATCTTCTACCACCAAAGCACAGCTAGTTGATTCTTGATTTAAAAGGCTAAAATCTGGCAATGCACCGTGATCGGGTAACTTGCAACGACTACCGCGCGTCTGTTTCATGAAAGCGATCGCATCAATAACAGGAGTATCAGGAGCGACTGTCAAAGGACGAACAATCAGACGATCCATATCTGGCAAATTGACAGGTTGGTTAGTGGGGAGCATAATTCAAACTCCTGTCTTTGGGGGAACACAATCATCAGCATGAGTATATTAAATCAAGGCAACTCCTAATAAAGTTGTCATAATGGCAGCGATCGCCAAGAAATATTAAATATTATGTAGCTATTTATATATTTTATAAGCGGGCGCTCAAAATTGCACCCTAGGCGATCGAACTCAATACAGTAGACAAGAATGCACTCATGGAATAAGTGCATTCTTGTGGGTAAAGGGTAAAGGGAAAGGGTAAGAAATAATTCCTTGGACCCTTCCCCCTTTCCCTTGGACTGTTCCCCCTTTCCCTCGGACCCACAAAAACAAGAAGTTTAGTTACTAGCCGCTAAAAAGACAAATTACCCCCAGATATGATATCTGAGGGTAGGTTTCGAGGTTTTTAAAATAGGCTTGGGTTTTCAACGGGTCGCACCCTGACTTGAGTTTTTTTCCATGCTCAAGAGTGTACCCAGTTGATGATGGCTACTTAAGTACTACTCAACGCCAAGCAGTCCTAGGAGTGCGACAACTCGCTATAATTGGCAGTTTTTTGAATGTCTTGTTTAATAACGTCAAGGTCTATATAGCAATCAGCAACGTTAATTAAACTATCGCTGGTCATAGAGCGCAAACTCACAACTTCCACCCTAACTCCCCGGTAACTAACAGCATTAACAGCATAAGCAAGGTCACCATCTCCGCTAACTAATACAGCTGTATCGTAGTAGGAAGCTAAAGTCATCATATCTACAGCAATTTCAACATCCAAATTGGCTTTTTTGGAACCATCTGGAAACTGAACTAAATCTTTGGTAACTACACGATAACCATTGCGACGCATCCACAGCAGAAAACCTTGTTGCTTATCATTAGCGCGATCTACTCCGGTGTAAAAAAAAGCACGCAATAGTTTCGCACCTTTAGTTAATCGGGAAAGCAGTTTGGTGTAATCAATTTCAATTCCGAGTTGCAAAGCAGCATAAAATAGGTTTGAGCCATCAACAAAAATTGCAACTCTACCGCGATTGGCTCTGCTCAACGCATCACAACAAACCTCTGGATTTTCGATGTCTTCACCTGAGAAGTCTGTGTATATCAACGGTTTCTCCGGATAATACGGTTGCGGTCTGATTAATTGATCTTGATTTGTTTTTTTGGTAAAAGTATTACTATTCATTGATACCTCTAGATGTAAAATGGGGAATCACTCTAAGTCAAAATACAAAAGTCAAAAGCCTATAGTACAAATTTGATTGAACATTGTCTATTCTTTATTATCTATTGTCTATTGGCTATTGGCGATTAAATATTATTGACGTTGCAAAGCAGTTTGAGATTGGTAACACTACAGACTGCCCTGAAATGAATCATTGGCAGATAATATTATTGCAACTAATTCTAATGTACTGTTAAGGTTGCCTTAGAATCAGGGCATAGATAGATAATTTTTGTCAATGGCGGGCGATTTTACTTATAAAACATATATGCTCCTTGCTCTTAGCAACAAATTGTTATCTCCTTTCACATTCTTATACAAAATAACCAAAAACTTTGATTTTGATAAGCTCCAGCCATTAATTGACTTGTTGAAACAAAAAAAACTCATAAAACAATTGTAGTATGGTTACTCATAAACCTTATATGTTTAGTTAGGGCAAATAGGAACTAACAAGATTTTTTGCAGCAAGAGACGGTCTGACGCTGAAGTACTTTCCATCAACAGAGTCTGAGCATTTTCATTGAGCAAGATTTGCCCTTGACTATTGGCGCTGAAGTCCTTACCAAGGACAAATCCGATTTTCATCAGTTTTTGAATTGCAAATCTAGTTACTGCTTCTAGCAAACAAGTGCAGGCATGGAGAGTGGAAAAATTCTCAAAAGTCCAGTGCAAAGTATCTGGGTCTGTTGCAGATAATTCTAAAATGGCGGCGGTGAAAAGATTTGCAGTATAATCAGAGCCTAGTAAAGCAGTTATTGTTTTCTCATGGGATTCTACTAAAGTTTTATTTTGAAGCTTTAAGATATGGATGACTTTTCCAAGGCTGAATTGAAATAATTCTACATCGTTACTTTTATACATAATGACTATACCTCCCGGTTATTTTTTTTTGCTACAAATAATACAGTTTCCCTAAAGACTCGCTAAAAAATCCTAAAACCCTTTTAGAATCTACTATTAACATCACTAGCACTAATTAAATCGGGCATTAGCAAAAGCCGACAAATTAAAGATTGTTTTAATATAAAATAAATAGATTCTGTAGGCTAAAAGTACTATGCCCCATCCTTAGTGGTTATTTTCAATCAATTTCTTCTTAACTCTACCTAAAGGTAGAGCTGAAAAATGCAGAACTTGTGCAGAAATAATCCGAGATGTACTCGCAAAAGTAAAGTTTTGTTAAAAATCTATAGATAGTTTCATTAATTATACGTGGCTGGGTTTGATTTATAGTTGGCATTACGATTCGCCAAACTGCCCGGAGAGTCTCGCTGCGTTAGGGTGAGCCAGCGCTGCACAGAGAAGTTCGATCGCCGCAAGCCGCTGCAAACTTCAAAGAGGGTTTTTCTCAGCAGGCGACTGGCGAAGCGCCCTTCGAGTACTCGAGCGTCCCAACGAGCGTCAACATTGGGTACTGGGTACGCTTGTACTGGGCAGGTGGGGATTGGCGAAACCCCACGCATGAATGCGCTTGCTCTGAAATCAGGAAAAATTATTTTTTGCATAAACTTATATCTTGCACCTTTATGCATGAGCGCGAATACACGAATCCAAAGTGATAATTTTTACTACGCAATAATTTATTTTTCAGTCCTGTCTCCAGAGGACTTACGCGCTTTCAACTGGGACTTATAGTCCCAGGCCGATGTGAACGCAGTCGCTTTTATTTTGGATAGTGCATTCCCGTCAGTAAATAAATTTAGTAGCTCTGCGCCCCTTTTTTGGATTGGGGATTGGAAACGAGCGAACGAGCGTACCCAATCCCGAATCCCCATCTGGTCACCCGAAAGGCGTTCCCGCCGAAAGACCCGACATTTGATATTTTTTCGGTTGAGCGATTTATTAAACCAAAAACCCTAGGGAAGGCAGCTTCCTAGGGTATGTTAGCCAAGAGTACGGCACCAAGAAGTTGAAAATTTTCTATCAAAGACAGGACTTACGCAAAACATAACTACTGTAGCGATAATTCATGAATTATCGCTACTGAATTGAGGCAGTAAACTGAGTTGCGTAAGTCCTAAAAGATTGCAATTATCAATAAATCGGGTTTGATTACCTAGCACGCTTATTAATTTTAAATTATAAACTATAGCCGCAAAAGGGCAAAACCATACTTAAATAAAACAAAAATTAATGATTAAATTGTGAAAATAAATCAGTGAAGCCTAGCTTGATTGAGGAATTTGTTTAGCTTGGCTTTGGCAATGCCTAAATCAAGTTATTTATTACAAATCAAGACAGGTGATGATTTTTTCTGTGTCTGTCAAGTCACCGATTAATTTATGTAAAGGAAGTGGAAGTTTTTTGATGAGTGTGGGAACGGCAAAAATTTGGTCTTCTTCTAGAAGTTTAGGGTGTTCGTAGATATCAATTACTTCTAGCTCATACCGTCCTGACAGGTGTTCTTCGCATAGTTGGTTAATCTGGTGAACAGCACGCATAGATGTTGGACTGCTGTTTGCAACATACAAACGAAAGACATATTTTTCTAATTGTGGATTGAGAAGCGAATCTAGTTCATCTTGAGAGATGTCGATAGAATCTATCCAATTATTGTTGCCTTGTACGGAGTTAGACATAACTATCCTTTCTGGTTGTGAAATTTTCTTTGTAATTAGTTTAGCGAAAATATATTGTTTCTACTTGATACTCTAGGAGTATCTTCTACTCTCTAAAATGAATGTCCCGCTATGAGAACTGTCAATAGACCGAGAAGTGGAAATTAATTCTGCGTTGCCCGAAATCCGAACTTTCCACTTCTATGTCTAATGCCAAAAAGCAGTAAACGCCAAAAGCTGACGGCAACCTCATCATTAACAATTTATAGGATAAAAACGTGAGGAATTTGTGAGGACTGCTTAAGGTTTAAAGATAAATTCCAATACAAACCACAAATTTCAAGTTATGCGGATATTTAACGATTTTTGACTCCAAATGAGGGTAAAACCTTTTATAGTAAAGGATTGATTTGCTCTTCTTGCTATCAATAAGGAACACGATCGCATGTTGCCAAGGGCAAGGATTGCTAAACTTAACCGTTGCATGAGTTTGGCGCTTGTCTGTTGAAACTCAGCATTCTCATCGCTCTAAACGGTCTGCTAAAACCTCCAAGCTTGAACAAACTCTTGGGAGAAATTGTCATAGGTACACTCAAGAACGCACCATATCCAGGATAACTTGCGATCGCTCTACCACTGGACGCACTACATCCACAAAAAGAAACAACAAATCGAAACGACGGGCTATTCCTTCTACATTAGCAATACCTTTGACAAATAAACCAGACAAATAAACCAGACAAATAAATTAATTGTCCCTGGCGTTGGGATTTGGTTTTCACGGGGAATGCTTAAAGCTTCGTTAAGTAACTGCGTCCATGTTAATTTTTTTAACAAATGGGTGGAAAAGCGTCTAACTTTCCATTTTCATGATATAATAACTGAAAAAATAGGTATGTAAAACTACTAAAAATATGATTAAGCGATCGCTCACAATAGTGGTATGAAAGTGGTAGGCGATCACATGTTAAGTTGGGAAAACTTAACTTCCTGGTTGACGCTGATTTGGAGAATCTTCACTTCAAAACGAGTAACTCATAACTCCTAACTCCAACCCAGGGCTGTAGCGACTTGGGAGGCTAATTCGAGAGGATTGAACGGTTTGGCGATCGCTTTTGTCATGCCCATCTGTGCGTAACGGTGGCGATCGGAAGCTTGAATTTTAGCAGTTAACAAAATTACTGGAATTGTTTTCGTTGCAGGGTTCGCTTGCAATTTTTCAAAAGTTGTAATGCCATCCATATCTGGCATCATCACATCCAACAAAATCGCGTCTGGATGGAATGCTTCGGCTTTAGTTATACCTTCTTTTCCGGAACCTGCTGTCAGTACTTCCCAGCCTGCAACAGTCTCCAAGCAAATCTTTGTGACTTCTTGAATGTACTGTTCGTTATCAACCACCAGGACGCGTTTTGTTATCATTCCTACCACCTTGTTCTTTGTTTTGAGCAATTATTTGGTTAAATAAGATGATGCGTTGGCGGCTATCGATAGTTTTGATTTAAATCCTAGCTGTACCATCATCAGTAGCAACTTTCAACTGTATAGTTTTTGCTTGGGCATAGCGGTGAGTGTATGGGCTATACACCCGTCATCCTTTACAACTAAAATGTTCATCCCAGTAAATTCTTTCACGATAAGAAAGCTAAAAATTATACATAAATAGTAAAGGAAGTTTAATTTAAGTTGAATTTGCCAACATTAGGGAACTCTCAAAAATCAATTATTCCCTAAAACGGGCAAGCTACCTGTCAATGGCACAGGAATTTGATCTGCCCTCAAATAATTTTGGCAGTTTTTTCTTTATAACTTCCTAAAATTTTATTATCGATATTTATTTTAAAGTATATGTATATCAGAGTTAATTTTAATTTACGAATATCAACAAATTGTTTATAAATCTCAAAATTTTGATTTGGTAGTAGTTTAAGCTCTCAATAAAGGATGAAGGATGAAAAACAAAAATGGGATACAACCCCGAAGCAACTTCCGTGAAGAACATCTCAAACCCCCAAATTCATCCGTAGAGTGTACTTCAGGCTTCATACTTCACACTTCAGGCTTCAGATGACCTGGTGCAAGATATGCCCGATGTAATGTATTTAACTACCTTCACCTTTGTTTTGTTAGCTTTATGAGTAAGATAGCAAGTTTTGAACTGCTATCCAACCGTTAATGCTTTCCCGTTTCGTGGTTAAGATAGGAACCTTCACTTTTTGTTCTTTAGGTAATTTATCGATTTCCCACTCTGGTAATCCACTTAATTGTTTCCGGTTCCATACAGGCATTTCTTGCCAGCAGTTCCGACAGAACCAGTAAACTTCATGACAGCGTATATGACGCAAAAGGCGATTGGAACAGCAGGGGCAAGTATTCATCGTTTTTACCTTTGTTTTTAATAAAAATCTTTTAATCAAATCAGCTAGCTTGCAATCGCATAAGCACTCTCAAGGCGATCGCTCTTGTTTTAAGACTATTTGAAAAATGTGAGGAACTCGTGAAGAGAGCTTAATTTACTTCAAAAAAGAAATATAAAGATACAAAAATACAAGTAATTGGGCGTGAATAAAGGTGGCTAATGGCTAAGAGTCTTGCCGAGATTAGGTTTTATCAATTAGCAAGACATAATTTCAACAGAGAGTTGATCGACGCCTACCTACTTATCTTTTGCAAATTGTTAAAGATTTAGTTACAAAAAAATAATGTAGCTACTTCCTCACAAGTTTCTCAAAATATTTTCTTATAAACTTTGGTGTAGGGCAAAAGCAATTTTAATTCAGGATTAATAATAATGTTTCACAAAATTTTGGTTGCTATAGATAAATCGGACATGAGCAAGCATGTTTTTAATGAAGCTTTATTTTTGGCAAAAGCCACTGGTGCTGAGTTAATGTTGCTACATGTTCTATCTCCCTTTGATGAGCAATACCCAACTTTTGTTAGTCTGCAAACAGATAGTATCTATCCAACTTTCCGCGCTGAAGATGTGGATTACTGCTTGGGACAGTGGGATGCTTTGAAGCAGGAGGGAATTGAATTTTTGACATTGCTAAATAATCAAGCGATCGCTCAAAATGTCACCGTTGATTTTACTCAAGAACTTGGCGATCCCAGTCGCTTGATTTGTGAGGTTGCTCGGGTTTGGGAAGCTGACTTAATTGTTATGGGGCGTCGCGGTCGTCGCGGATTTAGTGAGTTTATCCTGGGTAGTGTCAGCAATTACGTACTGCATCACGCTGCTTGTTCGGTCCTAACAGTGCAAAAAGCAATTCATACCCCTACAGTAGAAGTTCCGGAAGTACAAGCAGCCTCAGGTTGAGGAATCATGAGAGGACAATTATCAAAATTTTGAAATCTTGAAATGTTGAAATGTAGAGAAAGACGATGAAAAACAAATTAAATAAAACTAGTAAATTGATTGTGACTGTGTTGTCAGCTTTGCTGCTACTTCTTTTATGGACATCTGCGGCGGCGCAATCAACCGACACCCAAAATTACCAGGCGATGAAGTCAATTGGAATTCCACAAGAGTAAATCTACTTCATGTTCAGTGCATTCGAGTTAAGAAAAGCAAAGTTTGTTTAATTTAGACAAACTAGAAGATAAAAATTGCTTTGGCTCCATATTTATTAAAAGCATCGACGGTATATTTACCAGTTTTTTGAGGATTGCTACTTGCTGTGGGAAAAATTGCAATTTTAGCTTCCTTTCCTCCTGTCAATGCAATCATTTTTTGAAAAACTTCTGCGAACTGCGGCAATGTCCCACCAATTATTACAAGTGATGAATTTTTAGAAGTAATTTTGGCGTTAGATGAATGTAGAGGGAGAACAAAAATAATCAAAAACCAGATGAATGCACTGAAAAATCAAACAAAAAGCTTCTTAATTTTTGTTTTTTTAATGCTATAATCTGCAGAAATTTGGCAACTTAAAATATCGGAAAATATAACATAACTTCCTTGAATTTAAAATGAAATCGAGGTCAAATAATCAAGAGAAAATAACTGTTTAAATTTAGAAATAAAAAACGCCCAAAAGCTTAAGAACCTAGCTGAAGAGCGATTCAAATAATTTGTGTTATTGCAATAAAATCAAGCGATCGCCAAAACAGCTAACTAAATGAAGTATCAGTAAACCAAAAAGTTTTTCCCGAAAGAGCGATCGCTAAATACTTTGTAGCCTACGATACTTTTTAATACTCGCTCCTTTAACCAGCAGACATAGTATAGATAATAATTACTTATGATTAGCTGATTGATAATTTGTTGGTGCTAACCTGATGGAATATAAATGCTTTGTACTACTTGATATTTACGCTGTAGGGCTTGAGATAAAAAGGCTAACATCTGTTTAAGTACGAAAAGTGTCCGGTAAATTAATCGGCTACCTTTCCTTTTCCGACTTATTCTGAGCCAGAGGAGGTTAACCCAAATATTAACTAAAAGAAAAGATATACCAACGAATAGTAATCTTAATGCTGGATTTTTATTATTTGTTCTAATTCGACAAAGATTTTTAAGCCGATAACTACTTTCGATGCCAAATCTTTTTCGATAATCTTGATATATATAATCTCAATTAGTTGGGATTTTATAAGTAACATAAGCAAAGTATTGCACCCCATATTTTTTACGCTTTCCTTTTCTATATTTACAGACAATCCATAAGTCAAAGGTGACTGAATCATCTTTGTCTCTTGTAATAGTATGAGTAGTTTTAGAGCTTTTTCTTGCCATCAAAAACTGTTTAATTCCTGCCTTTTTTCCTGTCTTGATAGCAGGCATCATAAATGGAATATCTAATTCTTGCAACCATCTGATTACAGGAGTATTAAAAAATCCCCTATTTAAATAGAGTTTTTTTACATTGATTTTAAGGGATTCAAGTTCTGCCAATAAATAAGTAATTATCGCTACACTAGTATCTAGTCGGCGAACACCTCTGACGGCTAGAGTGACACGCTTATTTTTGTTAATAACATATAAAGTTGCATAGGCATAAAATGAATGAGTACCAGATTTAGCTTCACTTTTATATATCTATGGTAATTCTCAGAATGTTGGCTTACCATAATAACAAATTAAATTTCAATCAATCGCTATTTTTAAACATCCTTTTTTTCAACCCAAAGGAATTCGACTTTTCAAGGCTTGATTAATTTGTATCTCTAACTCCTCAAAATTGTTGATTTTATTAAGATGATATCTAATATCATTAGCTGTCGGAACATTCTTTAATAATTTGGCTGTATTCTCAATACTATCTCCACTGCTGGCTGCTTTGATAAGAATCTCAAATAAAGTTTGTTGGTCACATACACCCTGAGTTTTAATGGAAAAATTTTCTCCTAAACACTTAATAACCTCTTCAAGGGTTTCTGAGTCTGTTAAAACCAGTTCTTCTAATGAAACAGTCAAATTTTTCAGCCAATATGCTACACACTACTTTCATCATTTCATTTTTTGAACCCCAAGAGAAAACTATAAGCATTAATTATGTATTGAGGAGTTTACACTACCTTGCTATACGTAAGAATGATTAGCGATCGCTCTTCTCTGAAAAACTTTTTGGTTTACTGAGTATGAAACCAAGTGCTGAAACAGTATTTGCGATTGCCCCCACTCCAAACTTCATAGTGGTTCTTTGTAGGATTGAAACGGGGTCTTGATAGCATCATGGAATTATAGGTCTGCGGTTGAGAGAATGTGGCGTTTTAAACACCAGCGAATCAAGTAGAGCGCTTCTGCCTGACTTAATTGCTGCCAGATCAATTGCTCGATTAAGCTGGCAGTCGCTCGTGGCTTGGTGCAAAATTCCCGCATGGTCAACAGGTCAAAGTTACCCAGCCAGCGAACTAGGTTGCCATCAGGCAAGATGATCGCTTCAGTGCATTTAATCAGCCCGTTGATGTAAAGTCCTGTCATCTTGGTTTGTCCAGTGTAATAGACAGCAGATGGCAGCGAAGCATTACTAAAAGAGGGTTGTGCTGGGTTAATACTAGGTGGAGGTTGATTAACAGATAAGGAATCGATATTAGATAAATGTCGGAGCCTTTCTGCACTTACCAGTTCGCGGTAATACTGCGTAGCGTAATCTCGATCTGCTGGTGAATCTCGCCAAGTACGAACCACAGCAGCAGCAGCCAAGCTACTCGATAGTGCAAAACGAATTCCCTGTCCCGCAATTGGGCTGTATGCCAGTGCCGCATCTCCCACAGCCAGCCTCCGGTCTTGAATAGGTTCTTCTGCCCACTGGGGAGAAACAGGTCGTCGCCCCAGCAAGTGTAGTTGCATTGGGGGAAGACACAAACTTTCTCTCATTAGGTCTTGAACCTGTTCATAACTGGTATGGTGCGAACTGACAACACCAACTGTCATGGTATCCGGCAGACCAAGACGATAAGCCCATCCCCCTGGGAATTGGACTATCCGCCCACGCAGTAAACTCTCATTTCCATTCGTACTAAAAATCTGGGACATCTCCCTTTGATGCCGTTTGATAGGTCGCGACCAGAGTGCTGAACGTCCTGTGGCATCAATAGCTGCGGCAAATCGTTGTTCTACGCCACCTACCATCACACGCACCGATTCTTTTTCTACAACAAGCGGCGCAATTGTATTGCTAGATACTACGGTTGCACCTTGCTGAATCACCATAGCGATCGCTGCTTGAGCTAGCGAGGATCTTTCAACGTGTATATACCTTCCCGGTCTGATTGCAGATTCGTTACCTTGCCAAGCGTTTTCAAATCCTTCTACCCAGAAACCGCCTGCCATCTGCAAAGCTGGTGTCAAATCAAGGGCATCGAATAGCCGCAAGGCTGACTCAGGAATTGCCTCAACGCCTTTGATGTGAGGCAGTCCACGACTCAGCAATAAAGGGCGGAAGCCGCAACTGAGCAACCGCATCGCCACGGCGGCGGCGGCCAACCCCACCCCCGCGATCGCTATATTGTTTTCCCAATTACTGCTATTCACAAGTTGAAACTCAACACTGAAAAAATAGTTAACACAATTTATATTAAGTATTGAATAAAATTCAGGAAATGTACGCTAGCCTCAGTTTGATACAAGTATTACTCATCGGAGGTTTGTGTGCAGCCTCGATTGCTTGAAGTATTCTTCTATCCACCAATGGCTATTGCTCGCTTAGGTGGCAGTAATATCCCACTAGAGAGTTTCACTTGGCAGGAAGACCCCACCTTACATGGTGCAGCTAAAACAATTATTGAGCCAGCAATTAGTCTGGAAATTCAACCGGATGGCTCAATCCGCCCTTATCTACCAAGCATTATTCACTTTAAGGATCAAAACCTCTTTCGTCCAGTCGCGCCATTTTTCGAGTTATGGGCGCGAGTCCAAAATTCCGATGGCTCTATCGAAGAGGTTCCCCTAACAAACAAACTTCTTCAAGAATTAGCAGTACCTCTTGATGCTGTTTCTTACGTGGTAGAGGCGGCAAATTTAAAAGCAGCAAGGCGCACTGGCGATCCCACCTGTGGTTTTAGTGCCAGGGTTGAGGTTCGCGCTAGTGATTCTCAACCTTACCCACTCTTGGCAACCAGTCCACGCGGAGTTGGTTCGGAACCCTTAGTTTCGCCCGATAAACCTATACCTCTGGGGCACATTCAAGTGATTCGCCCCGTGGATGCTGTGGAGATGGGGGTAGACTTGGGTGTACTCCGCATTCGGTTTACGCCTGCTTACGGCCATGTCTATGGGCCACCAACTGCTACCACAGGATCTGCTCCCGGAACTAGACGCATACATGAAATCGTTTTAGCACAAAATCGGATTCTGAATCCTAATTCCTCATGGCTCAATTACGATGCTGATTTCACACGTTATAACAATCCCGACCCATATGATACATATGATGGGGCTGATGTGGATTCTCCTGTAACAAGCGATCGCTCTTGGGGTGTTGTGGATGATACTTGTGATGGCATAATTACAGCTTTTGTTGTATTAGGTGGTGAGCGGTTTAGGGCAGTGGCTCGGTTCTTCTCAGGGCCGCCGGACTTTGCTCCTGACCGCCGTCCTTTCCTAACCTTGGCTGATGACTTAGCTGACCGCGATTTGCCTGTTCCAGCGTTAGATGACGAACAGCTGACTACCTCAGAAATTGCTGATCTCTTCCAACGTGTGTTCGAGACATTAAGTTTGCTAAATTTGGATGCCAACCGATCGCGGGCATTAAATGAAAATGCGGGCAGTAGTATACCTGAACCTGTTGCCGAATCGCCACCCCGCACTGATTTTGGTAGTATGACATCCCAAGACAAGCCTTATGCAGATAAGGTGCCAGATTTGATTAGTCAACCTGTAGCGCGTGACCACTTACCTTACTCAGCAGTTGCCGCCAGCGTTCATGCATCTTTAACAGATGTGGAAGCCCTGACCGATTTTCTGCGTACCTTTGGTGTACGGGTCGAGTATTTGTTGCGTCCCCCCTACGGCGTGGTGGCAGAACTCAGCGAACAGCCACCAGAAACACCCGAACCCCGTCATCGAGATGTCCGTATCGAACGCGATCGCGTCCACGATATGCGTATGCCTCCTTACATGCGTGACTCTGATGCTACAGCGTTATCTCTGACTAGGCGGCAGTATAACCAGATTCTAGGATTTGTGGACAAGCTTCACGCCCAAGCCCCAACTCAATTGGCCTTGACCTCCGGCCAAGTTGCCCCAGTTGCCCCAGTAGCTACACCAGTTCGCCAGCACGTAGCCAGAGTTGTAGCTCGTCGTTCCGAATCACAGGAATAATATATGCAATCTACTTTTGCAAACTCTGATTTGGCGGTTGCTGAGAGTCCCCAACCTTGGTTTCACTTGATAGCAGGTGATAAACCATTGGTATTTTTGATGGCAAACTCCCAACTTTTTGAAGTTAGCCCAGATTTTTTTGCAGACTTGGCAAATGAGAATCCAGAAGCAATTGCTGAACTACGTGCTACTGTACCATCTGCTCAAGCAGCAGTTAGTCCTTGGCACGCTGATAGAGAGCCAACTGCCATCTCTCTAAATCTGGCACAATCTTGTAACTTAGCGTGTAGCTATTGTTACGCGGATGAAGGGCGCTTTGGGGGAAAACAACGTTTAATGTCCGTGGAAGTTGCTTTAAAGGCAATCGAGCGACTGATTGAGCAAACCCAGGGACGACGAGTCACCATCGGCTTTATTGGCGGTGAGCCATTTCTCAATCGCCCTACCCTATACCAAAGTGTGGAATATGCCAATGAACTGGCGGCTCGTCGCGGGATCTCTGTAGGTTTTTCGGTGACCACCAATGGGACACTACTTACTGAGTCGGATTTGCAACTGCTGCGTGACAATGCTTTTGCTGTGTCCGTAAGCATTGATGGCGGCGCTACGATGCACGATTTACACCGTACTAACAACCGTGGTACAGGCAGCTTTGCCACAGTTGTCGATCGCCTCCGCCCTTTACTTAAGAATCCAGGTCGCGCCAAGATAGCAGCACGTTCTACAGTAACTCGTGACGATCTGCGGGTGTGGGAACGGGTTGAGGCTTTAAGTGCGATCGGGTTTCCAGAAATTGGCGTTAGCCCTCTGAGGACATCCCCTGACCCGAAGTTGGTTTTGACCTTAGAAGACTGGTCAATTTTTCTGCAAGAAATGATTCGGGCAGCTGAAGCTGAATGGCAACAAGTCTTGAAAGGTAAAGACTTTCGCTTTTCTAATTTAGCGATCGCTCTGCGGGAAATTCACCGGGGTTCCTGTCGTCCATTGCCATGTGGTGCCGCAGACAGTTATGTATCTGTGAGTGCTGAAGGTAATTACTTTACCTGCCACCGTACCATCGACCAAGACCGTTTTGCCTTGGGAACATTTGCTGATGGGCCTTCTCAAGTAGCCCGCGAGGAGTTTTTGCAAGCGCGATCGGTTGACCGCCAAGAACCTTGTCGTTCTTGTTGGGCACGTTACCTGTGCGGTGGCGGCTGCCATGCTGAAGTCATTGCATCTGGCCGTCATGGTTGCGATTATATCCGGGGTTGGCTGGATTACTGCTTACGTTATTACGATCGCGTTTTGTCTGAACGTCCTGAGATTTTCGATCGCCCACACACACAATCATTATGAGTGAGAAAATTTTTCCCCGTAACTTGACAGCTAGAGCCGATCGGCAAGTGGTTGGCAATCCAGCTACCACACGTTTGGAAAGCGGTGTTGGCAACTGCTATCCTGGGTTGGAATTTGACCAACGCAATCTTGACCGCCGCTTTTTTGCTGGGCTAGTTTTTGAGTTTGTTTCTGAAAGCGATAATCCCAATCCAGATGCTTTGCGTGGTGGTGCCCTATTGCTTGGTCTGGAACTGAGCGATCCTGAGTTGAACCCGGCTTTCCATATCGGCAATCCAGAGTTAATTGCAGCTGCGACACAACTACGTGCAGCAATCCGTGGCGAATCAGGCAACACCTTATCTACAGGTAGATGGTATCTCGATTCTCTGGAACAGGGAGGAAAGCAGATACCCCTGTTTCAAATAGGTGAAGATGGCCAAAAAGTACCGCTAGATGGTCTAATAGTTTGGCGTTTAGTGCGTTCTCTGGAACCAGGTTTAGTTAAAATCAAACTCTGGCGACGCGATGCACCCAGTGATAGCCAACCTCCAGCCACCAGTGAAGTTGAATTGAGCGGCTGGCGTCGGGTTTTTGTCGATTCTCAAAGCGGCGTTATTGGGCAAGTCTATCAAGCTGGAGAATTAACCCAAAGCCTTTGCTCTCCCTGGCAACATGACTTTCGTGACTGTGCCTGCTTCTACTGGGCTTCTAACCACCCGGATATAGTTCTAGGCGAAGATCCTCTAAGTGAATCTACGCTTCCCTCTGGTGCTTCAGCCGACCCGGAACGGGCAAATACACTTATTGATTGGCTCAGGAGCGATCGCTCTCTAGCTAGTCGTGCAGGCGCTCTGGGAACTCCCCGCGAAAACCGCCCATTCCAGATGGATCACTATGAGATTAGCCAACGCTGGCAAGAACTGGCTGTTGTGCTCAGAGGCAAAGAAATCTCTCAGATATATCGAGCGCCAACAGCAGACACCGCTAATCCATATAAAAATCCAGAGGTGCTGGCAGCGAAATTGTATGATTTAGCTGGTTTGGAACACGTTTTGTGTCTGGAGTACCTCTATGCTCTTTACTCCCTAGTGGCTCCTGAGGAGGCAGATGTTAACACCTGGCCTACACTCCGGGATGACCTAACTTTCGTCAGTCACGAGTTGCTGTTGGTGGCTGTCAGCGAAATGCGTCATTTGCGGTGGGTGAATCAATTGCTCTGGGAACTCGACCATACAGGATTAACTAAAAAAGCTTATGGCCCAGCCTTGGAGGTTGCAGAGCGCATCCCTGTAGGTAACGGTCATACCCGTCCTCGCCAACTCCGTCCTTTAAATAGAAAGACTTTGGCTGATTTCATCGCTGTGGAAGCTCCTAGTGGTGGTATCGATGGTCAATATGCACGGGTGGTAGCGACTCTTCGCCAACCCCAGTACCCAAACAGTCTATATCAGTTAGCCGGGCGGATTATTGCTGATGGGGTAGAGCATTTTAGCAAGTTCAGCGAAATTGAAACAGTGCTGCGTGCTTATCAAGGTGGGTCGCAAGCTAATGGCACTAGGCCACCATACCTGAGAAATATCACGCCCGCACCCGGTGATAATCCAGATGCCAAGCAAGCTCTGGATGCGTACCAGCGACTTCTTAATTACTTAGAAGCAGCTTACGAAAAAGGAGACATGGAAGATGCCAACAATATTGTCTTTGCACGTCAGGAAATGATCAACTTACAAGCGATCGCCCAAAAGCTGGCAACTCACGGATTTGGCATCCCGTTTTTCGACGCTCACCTCAATGAAGCAGATGAATAACTCACTTGTTGAAGGTTGCCCGTAATTAGCAATCGCTCACACGCCAGTTGACTGTGCCTGAAGTTGGATTATTCCTACTGGTGGCGGCTACTTCTTTGCACTGTCGATTCATATTTAAAGGAGGCATGTCAAAATAAAAAACCAAAGTAGCTGACTTTTCCTACTAAATCTTTTCTAACCCAAAGTACGCTTGAATGCTTACCACTTCTGTTTTATGCCGTTGTGATTGACAAGCTAGTGCTGGGCAAAGTTGTTGCGAAACTAATGCACGCACCACTTCCGAATTTCTCAAAGAGTTTCAGCTGCAATTAGCGATAAATGCCAACTATTTCTATCCCTTCGAGAAAAAAACTCCTTGGGATTATTATCCTCACACAGGCGATCGCACTAATCTTATAGGTGAAGCAATTTCCAATGGCTTACAGCGTTTTTCAATTGAATAGACCACAAATTTAGTAAACTGGAGAGGCAGCAAAAATACTCATAGTTATGCCGGCTCCCTACTCAACTGATTTACGCCAACGTGTGATAAATGCTTATGAAGCCGAAAGTTGCGGTCGCAACGCCAACTGGCTGAACGCTTTAAAGTGAGCTTATCCTTTATTAAAAGGTTAATTCGTCGCTATCGAGACACGGGACAGGTGACACCTTTACCTCATGGAGGTGGTGCGATCGCTAAAATCAGGACTAGTAGTTTAGCAGTAGTTGAGCAGTTAGTTGATCAGCAACCAGATGCAATACTTGAAGAATTATGCTCTCGTTTTGCAGGCAAAAGTGGTGTTGAAGTCAGTGTTGCGACTATGCACGCCCGCAGTTCAAAGGTTGAATTTGACCACTAAAAAAACACGCTCTTGCTAGCGAGCAAGACAGTCCACGAGTCAATCAAATGCGTTTTGATTATCGAGATTGGGTTTTGGGTATAGACCCACATAATTTGATATTTGTAGATGAATCCGGTTTGAAGTTGGGAATGACGCGACTGTACGGACGTGCAAAAATTGGTGAGCGACTGCATGATTCATGTCCTCGCAATCGAGGACAAAATATATCTTTCATAGGAGCTTTAAGTTTGGATGGGCTGATTGCCACTATGAGTATTTCAGGTAGTGTCAATACAGATGTATTTGTAACTTACGTGCGAGAAATTCTAGCACCACAGTTATGGATTGGAGCAATTGTGGTCATGGATAATTTATCAGTACATACTGCTGGGGTGATTCGAGACTCAATTGAAGCAGTTGGCGCACGTCTTGTGTTTTTGCCTCCTTACTCACCTGATTTATCTCCGATTGAATTATGTTGGTCAAAACTAAAGCAGTGTTTGCGAGCAGCAAAAGTTACAACCCATGAAGCACTAAATCAAGTTTTAACTCAGATTGTGAATGAGCAAATCTCCTCTGACGATGCTTGGGGTTGGTTTGCCCACTGTGGTCTATTCATCTGAAAACTGCTGTAAGCTATTCACCACCTGAAAAAAACTGGAATGTATTGTGTTTTTCCCAAAACAATCGCGTTCAAATATTAGAGAGTGATAGATGTCCTAAAGGTACAATTCAAGGTGTTGCCGGTCAGGAAATCTTAATTATTGATGGTAAGCCAAAAGCTGAGATTTTCAAGTTACACAATGATAAACCTTATCCGCGTGTAGCAGTAGGTAGCGATCGCTTTGGTAAAAAATTATGGCTAATTCCGATCGATGGCAAACAACCCCTCTACAGTGAAGGAGTTACAAACGCTGAGTTGACAAAGATTTTCATGAATTTAGGTGTTTACACCGCACTCAACTTGGATGGAGGCGGTTCAACTACATTGGCGATCGCAACGAATAATCGAGCAAAGGTTTTAAACGCTCCCATTCACACCAAACTGCCCATGCGCGAACGTCCAGTAGCCAATCACTTAGGATTTTACGCCTTACCCCAGGGTGCAAAAACCACACCTTAACAGACGGACACCACTACAGTTACAAAGATTAAAATCCCGTAACACTTCGTTACGATAGAGACATCAAGAGAGGTGGAACTTCTCCAAACAAAATTCAAAGGTGAACGGCATGAATGGCACAATTCGCGTTGGTAACCTCTTCGGGATACCCTTTTATATCCATCCGTCGTGGTTTTTAGTCCTAGGTTTGGTAACTTGGAGCTACGGTAGTGGATTAGCAGCACAATTTCCTTTATTAGGCGGAGGATTAGCTTTGCTACTGGGATTGATGACAGCGCTATTGTTATTTGCCTCTGTCGTCGCCCATGAATTAGGACATAGTTTCGTCGCCATTCGCCAAGGAATTGATGTTAAATCAATCACACTGTTTATATTTGGCGGGTTGGCAAGCTTAGAAAAAGAATCAAAAACTCCAGCCGAAGCTTTTTGGGTAGCGATCGCCGGTCCAATAGTCAGCCTGATAATATTCGGTATAGCCACAGCCATTGGTTTTGGCACCGCCGCATCAGGACCATTGGCAGCGATTCTCGCCGTGTTAGCTTCCGTAAACTTGGCACTAGCGCTATTTAACTTAATTCCTGGCTTGCCCTTAGACGGCGGAAATATACTGAAAGCCGCAGTTTGGAAAATTACAGGTAATCCTTATAAAGGAATAGTTTTTGCCAGCCGAGTTGGACAAATCTTTGGTTGGGTAGCGATCGCCTCCGGTTTAATCCCGTTACTATTATTTGGTAGCTTTGGGAACTTCTGGAACTTGTTAATCGGTTTCTTCTTGTTGCAAAATGCTGGTAACGCAGCGCAATACGCTAGAGTCCAAGAAAAACTTACAGGTTTGACAGCAGCCGATGCAGTAACAAGCGATAGCCCGATAGTGTCTGTTAATCTTACCCTTAGAGAATTTGCTGACCAACGAATCTTAAATTCTCAAGACTGGCGTCGGTTTTTGGTAACTGATGAAAACGGACAATTAGTAGGTGCAATATCTGTTGATGATATGCGAACCATTCCTACAACACTTTGGTCAGAAACTCAAGTTAAAGAAGTAATGCGACCAACAGAACAATCTACCACAGTAAAATCAGATCAACCCTTGTTAGAAGTAGTCCAGCTACTCGAACAGCAGCAACTATCAGCGCTTCCAGTGATTCGTGACAACGGCGTCCTAGTCGGAATTTTGGAAAAAGCTTCCATTATCAACCTACTTCAGAAAAGAGCGCAAATGAACCCTGCATAATGGTTTCATCTCGTCTCATCTATTAATACTCCTTCTCGCATCTCCCTCAGAAACCCTGAGGGATTTTTGTTTGGGTACAATTTTCTAAGTATTTTTATTTAAAAATATTGTTAATTTCAGTATAAAAAGATTTGTTTATAAATAGCTACTTAAACGATTGTTACAAAGCACTCTTGGTAGATGCAGTGCTAATAGCCAGCAGTTAGACTATAACAAGCAGGCTAACAATTAAAGGAAAATATGATGAGCGATCGCGACTACACATTAATCATTGACAAAAGCGGTAGCATGTCTACCCCCGACCAAATGGGTGGTAGAAGTAGATGGGAGATAGCCCAAGAATCTACACTCGCTTTAGCAAGAAAATGCGAACAGTTTGACCCTGATGGTATCACTGTTTATGTATTTTCAGGAAGATTTAAACGTTACGACGATGTAACTTCAGCCAAAGTCGCGCAGATATTTTTAGAAAATGACCCTGCTGGGACGACAAATTTAGCAGGAGTACTCCAAGACGCACTTAATAGTTACTTTCAGCGAAAAGCATCAGGCAAAATCAAACCCAACGGTGAAACAATCTTAGTTATTACAGATGGTGAACCAGACGATCGCAAAGCTGTGTTTGAAGTCATCATCAGTGCAACTCGTCAAATGGAACGGGATGAAGAATTGGGAATTTCTATCATTCAAGTAGGTTCAGATGCTCAAGCAACTAAATTTCTCAAAGCATTAGACGACCAGTTGCAAGGAGTTGGCGCTAAATTCGATATTTGCGACACCATAACCCTAGACGACATGGAAGAAATGAGCCTTGCAGATATCTTAATGAACGCAATTACTGACTAATTAGTTGTTAGTTGTTAGTTGTTAGTTGTTAGTTGTTAGTTGTTTGTTATTTGTTGTTTGTTGGCGATCGCTAAACACTACCCACCAACCACCAACCAACAGCGCCGAACCACCAACCAACAGCGCCGAACCACCAACCAACAGCGCCGAACCACCAACCAACAGCGCCGAACCACCAACCACCACCTAATAACAGGAGAATTTAAGAATGTTAGACAATCGTGATTACACCTTAATTATCGACAAAAGCGGCAGCATGGCTACCCCAGATCAAAAAGGTGGGAAAAGCAGATGGTTAACCGCACAAGAATCTACCTTTGCCTTAGCTAGTAAATGCGAACAATTTGACCCAGACGGTATCACTATTTATGTATTTTCTGGGAGATTTAAACGTTATGAAAACGTCACCTCAGTCCAAGTCACACAAATCTTTCAAGAAAACGATCCATCAGGCAGCACAGATTTAGCCGGTGTATTAAAACACGCAACTGATAACTATTTTCAGCGTAAAGCATCCGGTCAAACTAAAGCTAATGGAGAGACAATTTTAGTTATTACAGATGGTGAACCGGACGATCGCAAAGAAGTAATGAGGGTTATTATCGAAGCTTCTCGCCGCATAGATCGCGATGAAGAACTAGCCATTTCTTTCATTCAAGTTGGCGCAGACGCTCAAGCTACCCGCTTTCTCAAAGTTTTAGATGATGAACTGCAAAGTGCTGGAGCCAAGTTTGACATCTGTGACACAATCACAATGGAAGATATGGAAGATTTAAGTTTATCTGAAGTACTGCTCAATGCCATTAAAGACTAAGCATCTTTTTTACAGGATTTGAAACGATGAATTCCATTGATAAGCTGTTAGCTGAACTTCAAGCTGAATATGAGGAAGTAAAACCCGAACAACAGCAACAACAGCCACAGCCACAGCCAACCACAGCAAAATCATTTATTAAACCGCCATCAAAATCGGCATCTTTAATAGATAACCTTTTAGCAGAAGTCCAAGCTGATTTTGCCGAAGAAGATGCTGCTGAAGAGTTGAGAAAACAGCAAGAACTAGAACAAAAGCGAATTCAACAAGAACAACTAAAAGTCCAACAAAGAGAAGCTTTACAAAAAGTGGCTAAAGATTGGTTAGCCAAATTAGATCCGTTCTCCCCTGAAGGACTTTGGTTTGAAAGGTTTGCTGAAGGATATCCCTCAAAACTCGAGGCTGCAATTGAATATTTGCAAACCAACGAATAAAGCCATACTATTTAAGATTCCGAATTTTAGATGAGCCATTAGTTAATAGCCAGTCTTCCATTAGCCATTCGCTATTAACCACCAACCACCAACCCCTTCGGGGTGACGCTCGTTCCTCGCTACCGCTACGCTAACGCCAGTCGTGAATGGGGAGCCACTGCGGTCTTGGGGTCTCCCCAAGTGGAGCAAGTGGCGTGGAAACCACGGCAGTTCCTTACTGTCGGCGAAGCCTTTCGGCAGTCGTGAATGGGGGAAACCCCCTCTTGGCCGCGCTGCCTCACCAACGGACTGCCAGACCAAGACCGCGCTGCCTCACCACCGCACTGGTGAACCCCTTCGGGGTTCACCAGTCGCTCATGGGGAGCCACTGCGGTCTTGGGGAGACCCCAAGACCGCAGTGGCTCCCCTACCAAGGGCGCGAAGCGATCCGGGGGGAATCTTCCCTCCGGCAGACTTCGCGCCCCTTCACCACCAACTACTTTTTATTTATTTGATTTAAATGCTTAACACCCCATTCATGCATTGCATAGAGAATCGGTTGTAAACTTTCTCCTAAAGGTGTCAGTGAATATTCCACCTTTGGGGGAATTTGTGGGTAAATTTCTCGATGAATAATGCCATCTTCTTCCATCTCCCTAAGTTGTTGGGTAAGCATTTTTTGAGTAATTCCAGGTAAAGCCCGCTGTAATTCACCGAAACGTTTTACACCTTCCATTAATTCTCTAATAATCAAAACTTTCCAGCGTCCGCCAATCACCTTTAGCGTAGTTTCCACTTCACAAGTCAGCCTGCTATGGTTTTCCGCTTCAGCCTTCATAGTTACTTTCGGGTAAGTATCTTACTTTTTAGTGCCTACTTTTCATAATAACTTTACATAGCTTAAAGTCGATAGGGGCAAAAAGTTTAATAGCAAGTAAAAACCGCAATAACCTGGTCTTTGGCGTTACTTTCTTATACCAAGAAGGGAAATTTATTCATGGCACATATCCTCCACATCGACTCTAGTCCTCGCGGCGATCGCTCTTTTTCTCGCCAATTCTCCCAAGAGTTCCTCTCATCCTGGAAAGCAGCTAATCCTGACGATACGCTCACCTACCGAGATGTCGGACGCAATCCAGTTCCCCACGTAGACGAATCTTGGATTGCTGCTGCTTTTACACCACCCCCAGCACGCACACCAGAATTGAATGAAGCAATTAAAACATCTGATGCTTTAGTAGATGAATTCCTCGCCGCCGATCGCTATGTCTTCGGCGTACCGATGTATAACTTTAATATCCCCTCCACTTTAAAAGCTTACATTGACCAAATTGTTCGTGTCGGTCGCACCTTCGCCGTTACCGAACAAGGTGGGTTTCAAGGTTTGGTGGAAGGAAAAAAAATGCTAATTGTCACGGCTCGTGGTGGTAGCTTTACACCGGGAAGTCCCGCAGCGCCTTACGATTTTCAAGAACCCTTCCTGAGAACGCTTTTTGGCTTCCTTGGTATCACTGACATTTCATTTATCCACGTAGAAAATCTCGGTGCGGGTGAAGATGCTCGCCAACAGTCTTTTGCTCAAGCCAAAGAAGCGATCGCGCAAATTGTCGCGAATTGGTAAGCTTTCCACATCGCAAGCAGAATTCTTGTGGGACGGGTAAAATGCCCATCCCACATAGGTTATTCCGGCTTTTTCAAAAAAGCGATCGCCTTGGAGATATACTCGCAAATCTCTGCATCAAAAGCGTTGTGACTGGCGATCGCCTGGATTGTTGAAACAGGGACGCAATGCGTGGATTTGAGAATCCAAAATCCGTCTTGAAAAGCTTTGATCGGAGGAAACCTCCGCTCAAACTTTTCGCAAAATCTAAAATCTAAAACGGTATAAGCTAAAGTCAGAAGCGATAACCGCAACCCGATAAAGGAAAGCCCAATGTTACCCGTCTTCATCAGCGCTACTAATTCCAGCAATCATCAGTAGTAGATTAATGGCATTAGTATTGCTTATTGCCTTATGGCTCCAAAGGGGCTTTCGCGCTACAACAAAACTATGAACTAATTCATCATGACACTTAGCGGGATCTATTTCCCAGTTAATTGCAATTTAAGAATTAAAATCATGCATTAATTGCATATTCTCAGCGTTCCTCGTGCTACGAATAGCATAATTTATGCGATCGCCACAGCATCCAGCCAACAGATGTAGGCTAAATAACCCGATGATTGTCAGGTTCGCGCCTCGAATATAGGGGCGAAGCATTGCGACGAACAGTTTGCGTCACATACCACTAATACCAATTCACGTGAAAACGTTGCAACATATGACAATCGCCCTTGCCCACGGCAATAAAGCGGGAGGAAAATCCACACCGCTTTTTGCCTCCCCTTGGTTCGGGGGGTTGGGGGAATGTATATGTATCAAATATTGAAAAAATGGTATAAAATATTGCCACAATGCTTCGCCCTTTCTCCCCAAAGCCACAATCATAGGGATAAGTATCATCATTAATTTGTAAAATAGTCAAAATGCGAGAACTTTACCCGCCAATCGAACCTTATACACAAGGCAGCTTGCAGGTTTCCGACATTCACACCATTCATTTTGAACAGTCAGGTAACCCACAGGGCAAGCCAATAGTTTTACTGCATGGGGGACCTGGTGGTGGATGTCCGCCATTTTACCGACAATATTTTAACCCAGAAAAATGGCGCTTGGTAATGTTTGACCAACGCGGTTGCGGTCAAAGTACACCTCATGCTGAACTGCGGGAAAACACCACTTGGGATTTAGTCAGCGACATTGAAAAGCTGCGAGAACATCTATATATAGATAAGTGGGTTGTATTTGGTGGCAGTTGGGGAAGCACCCTGTCATTAGCCTACAGTCAAACCCATCCCTCTCGATGCACGGGACTAATCCTGCGAGGCATCTTCATGTTGAGGCAAAACGAGTTGCGATGGTTTTATCAAGAGGGTGCAAGCTATATTTTTCCCGACGCTTGGGAAGAATATGTCAAACCAATTCCAAGCAATGAACGTGACGATATGCTTGCAGCATATTACAAACGTTTGACTAGCCCCGACATAGAAATCAGATTAGAAGCAGCCCGTGCCTGGTCAATTTGGGAAGCTAGCACCAGTAGACTGTTCCCAGATAGAGAACTCATGCAAACATTTGGTGAAAATGAATTTGCAGATGCCTTTGCGCGAATAGAGTGCCATTACTTCATTAATAAAGGCTTTTTTGAGCCAGAAAATCAATTACTTTTGAATGTTCACCGCATCCGCCACATCCCGGCAGTTATTGTTCAGGGACGCTACGACGTAGTTTGCCCGATGATATCCGCATGGGAATTACATCGTGCTTGGCAGGAAGCGGAATTTATTGTTGTCCCTGATGCTGGACACTCAATGAGCGAACCAGGAATTCGCAGTGCCTTGATTGAGGCGACAGACAAGCTTGCAGAATTATAGGGATATCTCTAGTTTTACTTGTGATGGCGATCGCCTTGACCGACAGACATTATGAAGGCGCGATCGCATCACAAATATCGACATCCAAAAATCTTATAGCTCCCAGCCCTTACTCTACAAAGCTTTCAACCGCATCAGCCAAATTTACTCAAAAAATTCCGCGCAAATAGTTGACAAGAAATTAATCGCTCGCTATATTGAATAAGTGCCTGAGAGACGAGCGCCACAGAGCGGCGTCAACAAGGACACCGAACCTTGAAAATATTATAGTTTGAAAGCCAGTATACAACAAGACCCTGCGTCAGTAAAGAAGAAAACCAAGGCTGAGGTATAAATCAGTCAATTCGAGCTAAACAAACAAACCAAAACGGAGAGTTTGATCCTGGCTCAGGATGAACGCTGGCGGTATGCTTAACACATGCAAGTCGAACGAAGCCTTCGGGCTTAGTGGCGGACGGGTGAGTAACGCGTGAGAATCTGCCTTCAGGTCTGGGACAACCACTGGAAACGGTGGCTAATACCGGATGTGCTTCACGGTGAAAGATTAATCGCCTGGAGATGAGCTCGCGTCTGATTAGCTAGTTGGTGGGGTAAGAGCCTACCAAGGCGACGATCAGTAACTGGTCTGAGAGGATGATCAGTCACACTGGAACTGAGACACGGTCCAGACTCCTACGGGAGGCAGCAGTGGGGAATTTTCCGCAATGGGCGAAAGCCTGACGGAGCAATACCGCGTGAGGGAGGAAGGCTCTTGGGTTGTAAACCTCTTTTCTCAGGGAAGAAGACAATGACGGTACCTGAGGAATAAGCATCGGCTAACTCCGTGCCAGCAGCCGCGGTAATACGGAGGATGCAAGCGTTATCCGGAATGATTGGGCGTAAAGCGTCCGCAGGTGGTTTTGTAAGTCTGCTGTTAAAGCGTCATGCTCAACATGATAAAGGCAGTGGAAACTACTCAACTCGAGTGCGTTCGGGGCAGAGGGAATTCCTGGTGTAGCGGTGAAATGCGTAGAGATCAGGAAGAACACCGGTGGCGAAAGCGCTCTGCTAGGCCGCAACTGACACTGAGGGACGAAAGCTAGGGGAGCGAATGGGATTAGATACCCCAGTAGTCCTAGCCGTAAACGATGGATACTAGGTGTTGCTTGTATCGACCCGAGCAGTACCGTAGCTAACGCGTTAAGTATCCCGCCTGGGGAGTACGCACGCAAGTGTGAAACTCAAAGGAATTGACGGGGGCCCGCACAAGCGGTGGAGTATGTGGTTTAATTCGATGCAACGCGAAGAACCTTACCAGGACTTGACATGTCGCGAATTTCGGTGAAAGCTGAAAGTGCCTTCGGGAGCGCGAACACAGGTGGTGCATGGCTGTCGTCAGCTCGTGTCGTGAGATGTTGGGTTAAGTCCCGCAACGAGCGCAACCCTCGTTCTTAGTTGCCAGCATTCAGTTGG
>JBIPDF010000003.1:0-550000 GCA_044006015.1 Heteroscytonema crispum UTEX LB 1556 | reverse complement strand
TTTCTCTCAGTTGGAAAAATAACTGGGGTCATTTCTGATGCCTAGTTTTTTGTTCGCTCATGATAAGACTTTGTTGGCGAATTCATGTAGCGGCATTTTTTGGCGTGATACCAATTCTGTATGAGGCTGCGCTTTATTTTGCCAAAACCTGAAACCAGGGTTAGACAAGGTGAGAAATTTGGCGCATCTTCATAAAGAAACCTGTGCTTTGAATCATAATTTGAGAAAAATTTTGAACCATAATCTGAGCAAGAGTTAACGTAATTTCAAGCAACACAGCCAATAGCAACAGAAATTTCTGCATCAAACCAACACAGTGTGTTGGTTTTTTGAACCATAACCAAAATATGAGTTCTAACAACGTTTTCGGACAAAACTTGTACAAAATAACTGTGTGAACACAGCATTTTCATAAACTTTTATTCCAAGATATGGTTCAAACGCTTATTTTATGATTCAAAACCGTTGTTTTTATAAGAACTGAGTTTAAATATGATATTTCAGTCGGACAGCGATCGCGCAATCCAAGAGCGATCGCCTACCCATTTGATGTTGAATAATAATGATTATCAAATTGGCTGGTGGTAGACGAGCGTTGCTTCTCTTCTTCTTCTATCCCCCTGCACGATAATCATTATTAATAAAAAACTCGGATATTAAAAGTGAAGCATAAACTAGCTACCTATGTTTTGAAGCATATAATGAGCTAAAAGTTTATTTTATAGTGCAAGTCACAAAACGGTATGAGTAGCTACGACACTTCAAGGGTTTTGGGATAGCGATCGCAATTCGCCAACAGAGTCATGATAATCGCGAACCACTCTTTTTTTGTCCAAAGTCCAATATTATAGGATTCCCATAAATTTCACTCTAGACGACTTTCCGGCAGAACACTTTGGTTAACTCCCTAAAAAGCAACCTTCACCGGTAGCAACACGCATCCTCACTAATTTGACCGGGCGACCAGCGGTTTTTTCTTCATTGAGTTGTTGACCTAGTGCCAGCCCAATTTCATTTTTTAAGCGGGCACCGGCTCCAGGCGTGTAAACACCCACTGCCATAGTGCTTTTCTGCATAAGTCAGAACCACCAACAACCGGCATATTGGTGGGAATCACCGGATGATTCTTCGCCAAGGGGCTACGCCCAAAGCCTTCTGAAATCGCCTTAACGAGAGATGCCGCTTGGTCGGTTTTCTTGATCGCCAGCATGAGTGTTATCCTCACCTCTGGTTTACCGTCCCCATTTAAAAACCCTGAATATCGAGTCCGGTTAATGAGTGTTTATTAAGCCGTTGCTTTCTGCCACCAATGGTAGCAAGCGATCGCCCGAATCAATTGGGGCTGGTTTAACAAAACTTGACACCGATGAAACAAGACTTGCTCAACTTGCTCAAGACTATCGAAGCAACGATTAGCAATTGGTTCATTGACAACAGGCCACAATCTCTGGTGCAGGTTGCAACTCAGGTGAGTGGGAAGGCATAAACTCCAAATGAATTCCTTCAGGGATTTCCACTTGTTGACTGGTATGCCAGCCAGCTTGGTCAACCGTCAAAATAATGTGCTTGTTTTTGCCAACTTGAAATTCACAAGCAAAGTCTGCCAAGACACGATTAAACAGGGTAATGTTTACCCGTGGCAAAATCCAATTCAGGAGTTTCGCCAGACTGCGGGTGTACAAAACCATACAACTATAACCATTGATAGCGCCAATTGACATTGGCTACGGGTTGTGAGCCACGTGGGACCCAAACTTTTCTGAACACAGGTTTAAGTCCCAGACGTCAGTTTGAAGATAGCGATCGCATCGTTTTCCAACTAAAATCGCAAATACTAGAACTTTCTGGGTTGCCTAAATTACAATCCCCAAATTAATTTAGTGACAGATACGCAGTATGCTGCGGAAATTACTTAACGTGCAGTTTGCTACGGCAGAGGTAAAGCGGGTTGATTTGGCAAGTCAGTTTGTAGAAACTGACAATTGCTTTATTCCTTATGATTTTTTGATTTTAGCTACAGGCAGTACTTCTCAATTTATGGGGGTACCAGTGCGGCTGAATATGCTTTTCCTTTAAAAAGGCTAGAACAGGCAGTTAGTTTACGCAACCATATTCTCAGTTGTTTTGAGGTGGCGGCAGAAATTGCCGATCGCTCACTACGCCAGCAACTGCTAACATTTACCATTGTTGGCGGCGGACCTACTGGTGTAGAGATGGCGGGGTCTTTGGCAGAATTAATTGATTCTCTGGTAAAGGATTATCCAACATTAGATTTTCGCGACTGTCGGGTGATGCTGTTGCAGGCTGGAGATAGTCTGATTCCTGAAATGCCAAAGTCTCTACGTGTTTATACTAAGTCGCGGTTGCAAAAAAGAGGAGTGCTAGTGCTGGCGCGATCGCGTGTTAATCAAGTTGCTGAAACGGCGGTGTATCTAGAAAACTCTGGAGTTATCCCGACAAAAACTGTAATTTGGACTGCGGGAGTGTGCGGTAACTATGACGCTGCAGCATGGGGATTGCCCACTGCTAATAATGGTAAGGTGGCAGTACTGCCGACATTGCAAGTTCCCGGAAATCCCCAGGTGTATATTGTTGGCGATTTAGCCTCACTGTCAGATGGACTACCCATGATTGCACCTGTAGCAATGCAACAAGGAAAAATTGCAGCCACTAACATTGCACGAATAATTAAGGGACGAAATCCTCTACCGATGCGCTATCAACATAAGGGGACGATGGCAATTATCGGACGCAATGCTGCTGTTGCAGACTTGGGCAAGTTAAAATTAACAGGTTTTCTTGCTTGGTTTCTTTGGTTGGCGGTACATCTTTTCTGTTTGGCTGGTTTTCGCAACCGTTTGCTGGTGTTAATCAACTGGCTTTGGAGTTATTTTTTAGGCGATCGCGCTGTTCCCCTTATCCTACCTTTACAATCTGTAGCGCTATTTCAGTCACGCAAGGATAATCATGGGAAGGAATTTACTTCCAGACAGGAAGGCGAAACTCGCAAGAATTAATGTTATGTAGGCATGTGAATACCAATACTATTTGCAGTGATTGTTAATGGTTAATAGTTAATGGTTAATAGCGGGAAATTCATGAACTATGAACTAAATAAGCGAATAAGGGAGGTTTTGATCAAAATTTCACTTCGGCGATCGCCTAACTATTACTGACGGTATTATTACTAGTGTATCAGGAAGCTTTCTTGATAATATTTTTACATTATCGGGTAATTTATGAAGCTTTTGTTAAGAGCAACATTACTGGGTGCGGCGATCGCCTCACTTACACCCTTAGCAGCAAATGCCGTCATTTTGGTAGAACCCATTGTGACAACGCAGAATGAAGATGTCTTAAAAACGAGAAATCCAAGAACGCTTGGACCAGAAATACAACCTGGGCAAATAATAGAATATGGTGTTCCAGATAGAGCTAACAATTTGCTAAATGCCACTGGGCGGGATATGGCAAGCTTTGTTTTTGACTTAGAAACTCTGTCTTATACCAATCCGAATACTACTCCAGCGTTTAATAATGAGCCGGTGCAGTGGGGAGATGTTGATGGAGATGGGAAAATTGGTTTCTCTAATACCCCCGGTCTTCAGGATATCTTTACAGACGTTAACATCCAAGGTAGCGTTCTCACTTATAGCGGTGGCGTAATCCCGAACGGAACGGTGTTTTTTAATAGATTTTCTACCAATCCCGATCTCACACCAGGTGGCGGAATTATTCCAGCAGCACCGCCGCCACCAGCAGATCAAGATGGACCGATCCGAATGGGTGCTTATTATACTACCATTCCCGAATCTTCGTCGGTGTTGGGTATGTTGGCGTTTGCTGCTTTGGGTGCAAGCTTGCAATTGAAAAAGCACAAAAATAAAAAGCAGTTAGCCTAAGCTTTGCTGTCGAAATGTCAATGTAGCGGTTTTCAATTGACTGCAATCAGCCGCGCGTTTGTAGGGGCACAGCATTGCTGTGCCCCGACAATTTGTATAATATTAATCCAATATCAACCCTGGTACGTAGCGCTTGGCTTGATATTAATGGTTAATGGTTAATATCCGAAAATTCATGAATTATGAACTATCAACTATAGCGATTCTATATCAGAGCGTGAAAATTCACAGTGTCCAGAAACCCGGTTTCTTCAAAAAACCGGGTTTCTAAATTTTCACGCTCTTATTTAGCACCGAACAAACTTTGCTGTCAACCAACTATATCTGCAATGGCTTCAACCACTTATTTATAACTGTATTGATGGTTTGTTTGATTTGATGTTTGCGACTCCACTTCTGGAAAGCGATTTCGTATTCTTCGCCTTTAATTTGAAAAGTATTCCAGACATCAAGCACTACTGCCAGTCCCCAGAATAGCAAAATGTACAGCGACCAGGAAAGAGTGCCACCACCAACAAAATCTATCAACACTAAAAAACCATTGACAATGACATAATTGCCAAAACGTTTTTTGAATTTTGATAGACGATAAGCGTTAAAAGCTTTGCGTTGTTGAAGTTCTCCGTGTTTCGCCAACCAGTCATTTTCTGCTAGTTTGAGAGACTCTGGGGAGATTTCTAACTCAGAGGCAATTTCCATCAACTGATCGTAAGAAAATTCCTTGTCTTTGTCGTCAGCTTGACGGGCGATCGCTAACTGAAGAATTTGCTGCACATCGTCTTGGGTATAAGAACGGGTAATTTTAGATCCAGAAGCATTCATAATTCTGTCTGTTGTATTACTTTCTATAGAGATTTACTGTCCGATAGAGGTTACACAGGCATACCACCAGAGCAGTACGATTGCCATTATCCCTAAGCTAGCAAATTTACCGTCTATGGGAATGGGTTTTTCCCAACTCCCAATTAGTAATTACCGCCTCATCGGATTTTGGATTTTAGATTTTAGATTTTGGATTGGGAAAAGCTTGTCAGTGGGTGGTTTGGTGAAATCGATGTGTAATATCATGTGCGGGTGAATACTTGTACTATTTGGTGTGGCTGTTCGCGCGTTAATTGTTAATGGTTAATAGCGCTCATTCCATGAACCCTTCGGGTTCGCCAGTCGCTCATGGGGAGCCACTGCGGCCAAGGGGGGTCTCCCCAAGGGTCGCAAGTGGCGTGGAAACCCCCTCTTGGCCGCGCTGGCTCACCATGAACCATCTAAGTATAAGTAATTAACCGGATATCTTGCACCATAGAGATTTAAAGTAAATAAAGATACTAATTTAACACGGGTTTTCTGGCTGCTTTCATATCAGCCTGGGACTATAAGTCCCAGTCTAATAGCGTAAGTCCTCTGGAATCGGACTGAGAAATAAATTTTTACTAAGTAAAAATTATTACTTTATATTCGTTTATTTGTGGTTTATGGGTAAAGGTGCAACATATAAATAACCGGACACGATATAATAAAGTGAAACACATCGCGCTTTGCATATATCAGTTTTATAAAACTTTTGTGGGGTGGGCCGATTTGCCCGCCCTAATAGCTGCAAGTTAAATGTGGAACAGCTTATCTACAGGACTTACGCACAAATAACGAATTTCTGTCATTCTGTTGGCGTAGACTTTGCTTCACTACACTGAGTTTCGTACAGCATGACAATAAAGACTTTGCGTAAGTCCCTTTTCTAATTAACTGGGTTGCGGTTGTTGAAAGGTGTAGATATCTTTGATGGCTTGTACCCAACCGTTGGAAACAGATTCAAGAATGTGCAAGCCTTTTTCTTTAGTTGCGGTTGTGGCATCGCCAATAACACCACTTTTACTTAAATCCCGTGTCGCCCAAGCAAAGGGTAATTTACCTTCCGGACTCAGCAAACTTCCTTCTGGCTGTTCTGGCGGATACTCAGCAACTGCTTTCTCCATTTTCACTTGTTCCGGCAAAAGTGCCAGCATAATGCTAGTTTCCGCATCTCCGGCGTGCATTCCCAACTGCGCTTCTTTCGGCGTTAGCAAATCTTTAGTAATATTTGGCACGCGCCAAGTAAACAGCGGAAACACCAAAAAATCATCATACTTCACGTGCAAATCCCGCGCTGCCATTTGCATGACTTGCGGTTGTCCGCCGTGAGAGTTCATCAATACCAATTTTCTAAATCCGGCACGGTAAATACTTTCTCCCACTTCAATAATCGTTGCCATGAGAGTTTCCGTACTCAAGGTAATTGTACCGGGAAAGTGCCAGTGTTCGTTGGATTTGCCGTAGTACAGCGTTGGCAAGGCATAGGCGGGAATACTTGCATCAAGCTTTTCTAGCGCTTTTCCCAGTACCCCCATACCAATAGCCGCATCGACAATTAACGGTAAATGGGGACCATGTTGTTCAATTGCCCCTGTTGGTTGGACAATTACCACATTTTCTTTATCTGGCATTGCCTGGATATCAGTCCAACTAAGGTAGGGAAAAAACCGTTCTGGGGGAATAAAGCTGTGCATATTACTGAAGTTTTGGCATTTTGATCAGCCCTTCTCTTAAGGCAGAGGGCAGAGGAGCCACTGCGTTGCCGGGGTTCCCCCGGTTGAAGCATGTGGCGTGGCAGAAGAGCCACTGCGAAGAAAGCGCCTTTAAGCGCGAGTCCCGCATATGGCGTGGCAGAAGCAAACAACTTTTTTAACTTAACATGATTTAATTCAGTGTTTTTAAGTATTTATTAGGCGATCGCACTTCTAAAGCCATGACTTTTATAGTTATTAAATAAGTATATTTACTAAATAACAATGATATTATGCGATCGCGCTTCACACCCTACCAAATAAAACTTTTGCATTTTTGTATTTAATCTACGATGCAACTGCCTCACAGTCGCGCTCGCTCCCCTCCCGGGGGGTTGGGGAGCCAGCGCCCTTCTTCGACCGCGACAGTAGGCGAAGCCGCGTGGGATCTGCAACGTCTGAAACACAGAAAATGCCGTTCTTGCACGATTTGACCTATGCACTCACGCCCGCCCACCAAATATAGCGATTCCCAGTTGAGTGGGGTACAGGTTATTTGTAGGGGCAATTCATGAATTGCCCCTACGTGTACCGAATGCGGGAACCGCTATAAATTTCACCGAACTAATAGCTAAAGTCAGCTTTTAGCTTACTGGATAAAGATTTCAAGTTGGGTGTGCATAAGTCCTAACTTCGATACCTGGAATGGGCAAATCGAGTCGTTGTTTCTCAATCCAAAATCTAAAATCCTGTTGGGTAAAATCCAAAAGGTGTGTTTCAACACCCGATAGGAAATGAATTTCATTATTTATAGAACTTACGCATTGACAGAAAATTGAACCCTCAACACAAACAAGTAAATTATCTGTTTTTCACGCCTCTGGTAAATAGCGATCGCTGGTTTTTTTTCTGCTTTCTCCTTATGCACTTTTTGTCTTGCTTGTCAATGCGTAAGTTCTAATTTAAATTTTATTTTTACAGCTTAAGTAAAAATTCTTACTACATCTGGAGTGTAACCCAAATGCAGCAGAGGATAATAATCACATAGCAATATAATTACAAGGAGAAAATCCAATGGTTGAAGAAAACGGTTCGATTCGCACCCTATCGGTTGATATTGGCGGTAGTGGCGTCAAGGCGATGGTATTAGATATTACTGGTAATCCTTTAACTGAAAGAGCAAGATTGGATACACCAAAACCCGCTAAAACAGAAGTTGTAATTAATGCAATTGTAGTGTTAGCAGCTCCAAACAGCGGTGAATTCGATCGCGTTTCGGTAGGTTTTCCTGGTGTGGTGCGGGGTGGAGTCACCCAAACAGCAGTCAACTTAGATCCAGATTGGATTGGGTTTGATTTGGCAACTGCATTGTCAAAGCGTTTAAATAAACCAGTGCGGGTAATTAATGATGCAGATATGCAGGGATTGGGGGCGATAGCTGGTAAAGGTGTAGAATTGGTGATTACACTCGGCACGGGTTTTGGTTCGGCTTTGTTTGTGGATGGTAAACTAGTACCGAATTTGGAAATGGGACACCACCCATTTAGAAAAGGCGAGACTTACGAAGAACAGCTAGGACGTGCGGCGCTGGATAAGATTGGCGATCAAAAATGGAACAGGCGTTTGTCCAAGGCGATCGCATCTCTGCAAAATCTATTTAACTACGATTATCTTTACATCGGTGGCGGTGAAGCCACAAGGGTAACTCTCCCCCTACCGCCAAATGTGAAAGTTATTTCTAATATCACTGGTTTACTCGGTGGTATTGCTTTGTGGCGAGATTAATTTCAACCAAACTTGAGAAAGTAAGAAAACACGTGCTGCCTTTAAATTAAGATAAGGTTATAAGACACTTCGGTTTTCACTTATCAAGGTCAAGAACGCCATTGCATACGCCTGAGAATGTTCAAGTAGGAGACAAAGTATTGATTTTGCGTCCAGCTTATGTCGCTGGAAAAATTGGAGTCGTTTGCGGTCGAGAAGTAGTCTCAGGCGGTCAACCTAGCAACCGTTGGCTGATCCAAGTCGATTGCGATAATTTTTCTGATAATTTTTCTGATAATATCTCTGAAAATATTGTGGTGTCGCTGACGAAAAATGAGTTTCAGGTGATTCGCCAGGGTAAACAATAATATTGTGCCCAGTTAATTACTGATAGTTAGATGGTTGATGGTTGATGGTTGATGGTTGATGGTTGATGGTTAATGGTTGATGGTTGATGGTTAATGGTTAATGGTTGATGGTTGATGGTTGATGGTTGATGGTGAAGGGGCGCTGCGGGAGGGTTTCCCGACCCAGGCGACTGGTGAACCCCTCTGGGGTTGATGGTTGATGGATTTTCGGCTATGAACAATTAACAATTAACAATCAACAATTAACAATCAACAATTAACAATTAACAATTAACAATTAACAATTAACAATTAACCATTAACAATTAACCATTAACATCCACTCCAGATATTATGCCTGTTCATCCGTTTCTTCTGGGGGTTCGCTACCAATTCCCAGTTCCTTTTTGCTGCGTTTTAACTCTTTCCAAAGTGCCTTAATCTGGCTGTAAGCTTCCTCCGGAGACAGTTTCCCAGAAGTTTCTAAATTGGTAATATAGCCCACTTTTTGAGCAAATTCTTGGAGATTGGCATTAAAAATTACGTTCTCAGGCTTAAATTGACCGTAATAACGGCTGCGAGGGTAAAGAAAGCGATCTTTGTCTTCTCGATCGGATGGTGCCATCAATTAATCCTCTAATAATAACATTAGGTTAATTCATTTAACCTAATGTTAATAACTGTGTTATATTTAACAGAGAAACGTCAATATACGTAAGTGTCATCCCCATCAAGACAGATATATTCAACAGTTAATCTTGTTAGTAATAGGACTAAACTGCTGCCCAATTTAGCAGGGGGGTTGGGTGCATCTACAATGTCTGAAACACTAGTAAAGCCGTCAAACTTGCGTAAGTACTGAGTAAATTGGGGAACTTGGTAGAAAAACCCAGCTTCTCAACTTCAAGTTTTAATTCTTGGCGAAACGGGTGCGGTATGGTGGGGGACTCCTCCGCCGCGATCGGTTGACAGCTTATACCCCATTTGTCAGCCCTACGAAAGATGTACAGACGCTTAATCAAACTTATTACTTAAAAGAAGAGGGTAGGGATGATTAATCATGCAATTGAAACCAATTAATCAACAGGTCGTAGCCATCGTTGGGGCTTCTAGCGGTATCGGACGCTTAACGGCGTTAAATTTTGCCCAACGCGGTGCAAAGGTAGTGGTTGCGGCACGTAGCGAACCGGGATTAAAGTCTTTGGTAGAGGAAATCCAAAACTTTGGTGGTGAGGCTATATATGTAGTCGCCGATGTCAGTGACTTTGAACAGGTAAAGGCGATCGCAGACAAAACTGTGGCACAATACGGACACATAGATACTTGGGTTCATGCTGCGGCTACAGGTGTACTTGCGCCATTTGACCAAATCACACCCCAAGAATTTCAACGAGTCATTGATGTCAACTTGATGGGACAAGTTTACGGTGCAATGGCAGCATTACCTTATCTTAAACAAGAGGGACGCGGGGCATTAATTCATATTTCTTCAATGGAAGGTAGGCGCAGTTTACCATTGCAAAGTCCCTATTGTTCTGCTAAACATGGTTTAGAAGGTTTCTTGGAATCCTTGCGGGTGGAGTTGCAACACGAAGGTTTGCCTATTAGCGTCACATCAATATTACCTTCAGTAATTAATACACCTTATTACAACAAAGTTCGTACCAAGTTAGGCGTTAAACCCACAGGGATACCGCCTTATTACAATCCAATTATTGTTACAAATGCTATTCTTTACGCCGCCGAACATCCCACCCGCGATTTTATCGTCGGGGATGTAGGTAAAGTGTTAGATATACTGCAAAAAGTATCGCCTTCTTTAGTAGATTCACTGTTACTACTTGTTGGCTTTCCGGGACAGCGTACCAACGAACCAAAATCAGAGAATGCGCCAGACAATCTTTATGCAGCAGTTCCAGGTTACGATAAAGTAGAGGGAGATTTTGGCAACTTAGAAATACCAACCTTTTTGGATTGGTTTGATCAGAATCCGCCAGTTAAGTGGGGCGCGATCGCTTTTGCGGTTTTAGGTATTGCAGCCTTTGTTGGTGGGTGGCGCAATGGGAATAATGTTTAATTCATGTCAATAGTGAATATCCATACTATTTAGAGTGGTTGTTCATGGTTCATAGTTAATGGTTGATAGTTAATGGTTGATAGTTAATGGTTCACCAGCGCGGTCTTGGGGAGGCAGTCCGTTGGTGAGGCAGCGCGGCCAAGAGGGGGTTTCCCCCATTCACGACTGCCGAAAGGCTTCGCCGACTTGAAGGAACTGCCGTGGTTTCCACGCCACTTGCGGAACTTGGGGAGACCCCAAGACCGCAGTGGCGGACTATGAGCGACTGGCGAGGCGCGAAGGGTTCATAGTTGAAAATTGATGAATTATGAAAGCGCGAATTATGAACCATTTAATTATCTTACTTTTCACGGGAATTTTTCAAAGATGTTTTACAGCTTATAACTGGCTCTATGTAAGCATTGTGAGTGCATATCTATATAGTAAACAGGCTTATTTTTTGGCAATTTTGTAAAAATGAATACTTTTTATGAAAAAGTAGTTTATACTAAAAAATAGATTACACAAAACTAGGTAAAATACTTGGCTGACATCATCGATACTGCCGTTCAGGCTGGTTCTTTCAGTACCCTAGTTGCTGCAATCAAAGCTGCGAATTTGGTAGATACCCTTAAAGGTGCTGGTCCCTTTACTGTGTTTGCACCTACAGATGAAGCATTTGCTAAACTTCCCACAGGCACAGTAGATGCATTGCTTAAGGACATTCCAAAACTCACGAAAATCTTGACATATCATGTCGTTTCCGGCAAGGTAATGGCGGCTGACGTGGTTAAGTTAAAGTCAGCTACCACTGTTGAAGGTTCAGATGTGAAAATTGATGCTTCCAGTGGTGTCAAGGTAAATGATGCTACTGTTGCATCACCTGATGTTGCTGCTGATAACGGTGTCATTCACGTTATTGACACAGTGTTGATTCCTGCGTAAGCAAAAGCTTAGATAGCGAATACTATCTGTGGGGTAGCGGCTACTTGTATTCAATACCCCACGATTGTCTGAATGTATTTTGCTAAACATTTTTAGACAGTAGTATACTTCAGCTATTAAAAAATCTATCTAGACAATATCTAGATAGATTTTTTGTTTTAAGTATTCCGCCTTTGTTATCAGGCGGGCTGATGAGGGTGTTTGGCAGTATAGTCTTTCTAAATTCTCATTTGAGAATGTACTTTTTTGAAATGCGAGCCACCAGAACTAAGTTAACCTGAGTTCGGGTTAAAGTGTTTGAGATAAGAGCCACTCCATCTGAAGGCTGGGTTTCTTAGGTTGATGGCAATAAGCAATTAATCCACACAGAACATTAACGCAAAAATTAACAGGACTTCGGTGTCTGGAATGTTCAATCTGAGAAATATTTTTGAGTTGGTCATTAATGGTTTCGATGATCGAGCGTTTACGAGATAAAAGCTTGTCATGCAGAAGCATGAGCTTATTTTTCATATTGCGACGGGGTTTGGCAAAAAATTGAATGCCAAAGTCTTGTAAAAGTTGATCGGCTAGTTTCTGAGAAACATATCCGCGATCGCCAAAGATTTTGCCAAAAAGACCACTCAGTAAATCAGGAACTGGTTTACGGTCATCAATATTACCAGGAGTCAAAGTCACATTTAAGAGTTGACCCAGTTCATTGACAACAATATGAAGCTTGAAACCATAAAACCAATCTACAGAAGTCTTGCCACGAGCCGCTAAACCTTCAAATACTTTATGTCGAGCAATCCGACGATTATGACAAACTTTGAGGCTTGTTGAATCGATAAAACCGATACCCGTACAACTTCCAAAACAATGCTTCAGGTAAACGCATAACGGTATTAAGGTTGATGGCAGCCATTCTATAAATCGGTGATAACTCGGCAAACCAGGAAAAGCACAACTCCATTGTTGTTGAACATGATTCAAATAAAAATGCTTAAAATTCCGGTAGTGATTTTGATGGAATGCAATCAGTATCGTCATTATTTCGCTCAAACACAGACTTCTTGCCCGAATCCGCCTACTAACTCCATGTGCCAACAGCTTTTTGTGCCATTGGCTTTCAAACGCCTTACAGAAATCATCTACATGGCAAAATAAAGCATCTAAACTAAACATAGGACAGGTGCTGGATTTGACGTTATTTTCAGCTTACTACCTGTCCCTTTCCTTATCCCTCACTCAGGTTAAGTTAAGGTTAATTTGCAAGTAAATTAGAGATAGAAAAAATCTCTATAATTGTCGCTGTTCATGGTTAATTGTTAATTGTTAATTGTTAATTGTTAATTGTTAATGGTTCATAGCCGAAAATCCATGAACCCAACGGGAGAACCAGTACTAGGAGTGTTACCCTGCCGCAGTACTGGCTCACCATGAACTATGAACCATGAACTATGAACCATCTAACTATAAGTAATTAACCGGACACGATATAACCCAATAATGAACCGAACTGTTAATCGTCTAAATCCATGCTCACGTCATCATCATCAAGGTCGTAAGGGATATCATCAACCTCAATCATCTCTGAGATTTCACCGACTTCATTTACGTACTCAGACTCTTGAGTTTCACGCGGTATTAAACGACCAGTTGCTTTAAGCCATTCTAAGAGAACAAACTCATTACTTGTACGAATTACAACTGCTCGCTGGTTCCGAGGTTCTTCACGCAAAGGACCTTTAGGCATAAAAATAAACTCACTTTGAATTGGGAAAAACTAAACTGACCCAAAAGCTTGGGTATTCATCTAATTGAAAGCTTTGACTCCCAGAGCGTTTCATTTTTTATTTCAATTGCATGCGCCCGTACATGACTAGCTTTTAAGCAGGCGCTAGTGCAGCATTGCCATGCTCTAGCCTAATGCTCTACCAAAGCACGTAACTCAGTCCCTGCGATGTTTTCTAGACTGGCATTTCCTAGTAACATTGGCTATAACGCCAATACAGTATCCTCAATTGGATATGACGAAGTAACGTATGCTAGTGGCAACGGGCAATTATGCTTACTCCTTATAGATTGCCCCATGCTTGCGATTGTATGCTCTTGACTGTAACCTGTTGTCAGGTAAGCCAGCACTGCGATTAGCCCCATTATATAGAGCTTGCATTTAAAAACCTGACAAGTCAATAGTACTCTCAGTATAAATCAGCTTGACAAAAAAATATATATTTTAACCTGTTTTAGCTTCTGGGTGAACTGGCGAAGTCATTTCTCGATGCTGCATGCGATCGCATGATCGTTGTAGAGTGCGATCATATCCAGCAACAAGCAACATTAGATAGTGATGTGATTATCATTTGCAGCCTTTGTTACATTTACTAACTTGCGCTCTCACTTTAATAAAGCGTGAATTCTGACTTGACTTTGCTATTGGCTCTACTTTGAGTATGACTAGCTTTTCTCCCCGTTGAAGTTCATCAACTGGATCTGTCAACAAAGATTTGTCTTTCCTTAGATTCACCTTATATTTAACAGTGACTACTGCTTTGGGTGATGGAATAACAGGAGGCACAATACTAGGAAATAAATCAGTATCTGAAGGTTTAACCAACTGCTCTCCAACAGATAATCTACCTGAGGTATTATTAACCATACCTATCCATATCCAGCCAGTGGAGTTTAGGTTTTGTGTTGAACTGAGAGTACGGTTAGGTTTAGTTTCGGATGAATAAATGCCTAAGAAATTTTGTGCTTTAGAAACTAAAATGCCTAAGAAATTTTGCACTTGAGAAACTAAAAATAACACACCTAACACAATTACAACAAGCTTCACAAGGGGTGTAATACCTGCTCGATTACGCCGAGGATACCTTGATACTCTAGTTACAGAATATAAAGTCACTGTTGTGACGCTGACAATCGCTACTGCCATACTGACAAAAGCTTTTGCAACAAGCACCATGCCTGCTATAGTCCGCCGTACAAATTTTTTAATATGGAAGTAAGGATCGGTGAGTTCCTTAACTACTTCCCGAATACCTTTAGCAATATTTTCAAAAGCATTATCATAAGGTTTCCAATCAGTAACTGGTTTTTCACCCTCTGGCAAGGCTTTGATTTTGCCAAAATCAACCTTCCAATAATCAACTCGACGAAGCAGAACAGGAATGACACGGGTACGGGTGTTTCGAGCTTTATGCCGTTGCATAGCTTGTTGGACGACCACATTCCAGTGATAATCCGAAGCTGTAAAATCTGAACTAATTAGCAACAAAATTATATCAGCCGTTTTTAAACGTGCATCAATTTCTTTTTCCCATTCCTTTCCTGGACTGATCATGCCCTGATGCCAGTTGGCGATTACACCCTGCCGCTTCAACATACTAAGATGCTTTTCCAGTTTTTGCCGCATTTGTTCATCTTGTTCAGAGTCAGAGCAGCAATACAAAACTTCAATAACTTTGGTAGATGGCATTAACCTTAGCACCTATAAATTCAAACAAAGTATTAGTTTCCTTTCACATCACTTGCGTATTCAATTTTTGGCATCTTATCCACTTATGTTGAGGCAATGCCAATAGTGATGAGTCTATGGATTTGAAGCCAGTTCTGCTGCTACTGTCCGGATACCTTGAGCAATATTTTCAAATGCATCACTATGATTTCCCCATTTTTTCACTGGTTTGCCACCTTTAGGCAGGGGTTGAAGCCTGCCAAATGGTGCGCTCTTCCAATCAACAGAGTTAATAATTATAGGAATAACCCGCGCTTCATTAGCTTCATGCCTTTCCATCGCTCGTGTAACCTCAACATCCCAGCAATAATCTAAAGCGATAAAATCTGCACTAACAAGCAGCAAAATTATACGAGCCGTATTTAAGTGTCTGTCTATCTCATTTTTCCATTCTTTCCCAGCTCCAATTTTTCTATCGTGCCAGCCTGTAATCACTTCTTGCCGCTTCAAAAGACTTAAGTGCTTTTCTAGCTGACCTCGCATTTTTTCATCTTCGGGAGCGTAAGAGAAGAATACTTCAATCGCTTTAGTAGATGTCATAGACATAAATTTTTTGTTTTCTACAGGATGTTGTATGTCCTTGGGAAAACTTGACTCGACAACTGTATTACTGAAATTAGGCTTTTTTTTGAGAATCGGCGTCTGTTGCTCATTTGTATTAATCTGAGAGCAGCCTAATTCAAAAGCAAATTCTATATCTTGCCCAGCTCCTAAAGCATCATAAAAGGCCACAGCAAAATTAATCGCTGCCCTATCCCCTATCGCCCAATTCATCCCAATTACATAATTAATGTGTTGGCTAATTGCCTCAGCTTGTACCTCTGAGTAACAAGCATTCAGAACAACACACTTTACACCGTTTCTGGCAAACAGCTTAAACATACTCGCCAGCGTATCCGCTTGTATATAGGCTGGCTGCTTCGTCTCATTTTCCAGGATAATTCCATCTTCCCCAGCACCGTGTCCACAGAAGTGAACAATATCGGGCTGATAGTCTAGAATTGCCCGATAAAAATCACGCGATCGCAATGCCCATTTTTGCTCTAGTTTAAACTGCTCCCGCTTGTTTGCCCGTCGCAATCCCTCATCAATCTCCCGCACCTCTTCATCCAGCCGCAGCAAACAGGTATTTCTGGGATTTGCTGCTAGAACCAAGATTTTTTTGATGACAGTATCACTGTTCATGCAATGGTTCAGTAAAGATACGACTCTTTACTAGTATAAGTTTTTTATTCTCTCAGGGATGTTGTTGAGAGCTATAGCAAAAGCCTTGGCTATTTTAGGTATGTTTACGGTAGAGTTTGAGGCGATCGCATCCCATCTCATCTCATCTCACCAAAGGTTGAACCTTCACTATTTTCTCACCCTCATCCACCATTACCCGCGCCACGCCAAATTGCTCAATCACCGATGCATTTGTTGTCAAATGCAGACTTATCTGGGCCGCCCGGTACTCACTTCCCGTTGACGCCAAAGCCGCAGGTAACAATAACTGATCCGCCAAATGTTCATCCACGGGCGCACCTGTCTGATGAAACTTGAAAAATTCCTCAAAAGCCATTTGAGCAACTTGTTCGGATGACACGCCCAAACGCCCCAAGGCACTAAACCCAGCTAAACTATTTTCATATTCAGCAGTGAGGAAAAGACCCGCCCCCCGCGCAATACCCTTTGCTCGTAATGGCTGTATATTAGGTTTCAATCCCGCTTCTCGCAACAAATTTTCGGCACGACTCGCCATGCGTTGCGGAATATGCGAAGGCAGTTGGGTTACCACCGCCAGCCCCCGCACTTGCCGCAAATCACCGCGTTCTAATAAAGTAATTCCACTTAAAGGCGAAGTATTAGCGTTGACTAACAACTGCACTTCTCCCTTACCGATGGGATACCATCCCCAAGCTTCTAACACCACTTCTGCTTGCACTTTCATGGGCTTGAGCATCGGTAAATAAACTTGCTCAATGTAGGTAAACGGTGGACTCATGGGTAAACTTGTTCCACCACGCAACGTGACGTGGGAATCACCAGACGCCAGCACTAGAGGTAAAAGCACAGTTTGCAACACCAGAGTCACCGCACCGGCAGAACCGCCTTCTCGCGCCTCACTCACATCAAAGATATAATTTCCCGCTTGCACCGCACCACCGGAAATAAATTCCAGTGTCATCGAACCCAAACTATCCCCCCGCAATTGGGCATTACAAATTGCTGCAGCAGCCCGAACCGCCGTGAGATGTTGTGCTGCTAAACCCGGATTTTTGCGTTTGGCGCGGATGTTATAAATGCTGATGGATTTGCCTGTAATAGCAGCAAGACTCAAGGAGGTGCGGAGAATTTGCCCGCCACCTTCACCCCAAGAACCGTCAATGTAAATCATGGGCAATTTTGGATGAAAGGATTTTAGATTTTAGATTTGAGATTTTATATTTTTATATAGCTTTTGAAATCTAACTACAGATTTATGCAGTATTCCCAATGGATATTAAGTTGAAAAACATTTAAATTGCATAATTCAATTAAACAGAATTCTTGTGGGGCGGACCGGACAGCCCGCCCTAGGTCATGCAAGTTAAATCTGGAACAGCTTAACTATAGCAATCCCCGCTTCTCAAAGTGAAAATTGAAAGCCTCAGAAGTTGGGTTTCGCAGGAGTTACTCGACACGAACGTTTAGAAGCGAATGATTTGGGACTGCTATAGTAATTTATAGAGCTTTTGGTGTTGGATGCAATACAGAGGAAGGATAAGAATAAAAAAGTAAAAGGGGAAATTTTACCTTTACCCTTTACCCTCTACTTTCTTCTTTCGCCAATTATCAATATTTGCTATTGCCATTTGCGCTATAGCAATCCGCGCATCATTCGTGAACAATAGATAATGTTGTAGGGTGGGCAATGCCCACCCTACGAAGATTTCACTTTGAGAAGCGGGGATTGCTATATGTGGTTTCCTAATTTGTAATTTTGAATTCCAGCACTTTACTTTTGCCAGGATTCATCAAGTTATAAGGGTCTACCATTTCTTTAAACTTTAATTGTTCGGGATCGATAACTTTTCTACCGCCATCTTCAATAATATATGTGTGGGGATTGGCAATAAATACACCCTGTTCTTCGTGATAGCGGATAATTTCATTAAGGCGTTCTTCAGTGGTGAAGCGCACAAGTTGCAAAGCTGCAGGAATTGCCGCACCATTCACGCGAATAAATTCCAAATGCATCATCACCTCATCGCCAAAGTGATGATAGAGATGTTCTACCAATTGCAAACTTTTATCTGCAGGAAAGATACTTTGCAAATATGTAATGGAAGTATCGACAGTGCGGGCGTGTAAGGTGGTGTGGTTCCAGGTAAATTCTAATAAATTTGCGCCCTTTCCTGCATCCTCTGCCGATTTTTGATATGTAATTTCGCCGCCATATTGTTGCACCAACCCAGGCAATAATTCCAAACTGGGTTCGGCAAGCATTAATAAAGCAGCGTGTGTACCATCAGGAATGTATTGCCGCAAAGCTGTAAAATATTGCCCAATTGGAGAGGCGAAAATACTAATTTCTTTCTTAATCATCCCATCTGTATCGGCTAAGGCTTGCCCAAACCTTGACGCCGCCATAAAGTCGGGAAAGGTAACAATAATTTCTGCCCAGGGATAAGCTGGTCCCAGGGCAATTTCTATTTCGGTGATGATGCCATTTATGCCCCATGCATGATTTACTTTTTGCACGTCGTCGCCGCGCAGTTCAATTACACGCGGTTCTTCTTCTAAAGTCACGACTTGCAGCGCCAGAAGATTTCCCCTATCAGCCAGCAACCCGTATTGTATCGAACCAATGCCGCCGCTACCACCAGCAATAAATCCGCCAATTGTCGCCGTGCGGTAGGTTGAGGGTGCCATCCGCATTTCCCAGCCGATACTATGTGCTTTTTTATCTAATGCTGCCAACTTCACGCCTGCTTCAACCCGCGCCACTCCGGGTTTTATCCAGGGAATACCTTGCATTTTGGTTGTATCCCAAATTACCCCTCCGTGCAGGGGCACGCATTGCCCGTAATTCCCAGTTCCGGCACCGCGTACGGTTACGGGCACTCTGTGTTTCGCGCAAGCTGCGGCAACTTTGATTACTTCTTCTTTGTTGGCGGGACGCACAACTATATCCCCAACTTTTCCCGCTAGTTTTGGTACGAGAACTGGGCTAAAGGTGTGGTAATCTTGGGATAATTTGGCAACTTGGGATGGTTCTGTGATGATTTCTATGCCTGCAACAGAAGCGGTTAGGGCATCTAAATCAAATGATTTCACAGGTGTTGTTGTCATAGTTATATTTCTCTATCCCTGTATCAAGATGAGGAGCTTTGCGCTTTCCAATACATTCTTATGATGCCGCAAAGATGTTATTCTTTAACCAGAGGGTGATTAAGGGGCAAAATGATTGTGGGAATTTTGCAAACCCATTCTTTGAGCTATAAATGGGTTTGCCTTTAAGTTGGGCAAGAGTTTTGATTCCTGGGTTAGGATGGGCGATAAGACACTGGGGGTCTTTTTGAAAAATTGCCTGCCGCCACGGTGATTTTGGGAATTCTTTGTGCAACAGCGTTGACGGCATTAATGCCATAACCCATGAAAAAATTTACAGCACCTCCCATCAACAATTGGGTTGGGCTGGGAACTTGAGGACTACCCATTTTAATGGTGATATCGAGATTGTAGTCCTTGTAGCTGCCAGTGGCGATCGCCTGATAAAATCCTCCGTGTTCTGCTTGTGCTACCCAGTTTGTACCAAAGGTAACTTTATCCAACCGTGATTTTTCAGATGGTACAAGCTTCTGATTCGTACAAGCTGCAAGGATTTTGATACCAATTAATACGGAATTATACTGAATCAATTTCCGGCGACTCAGGCGATAAATTACTGTTGATGAGGGTGGTGATGAATTCATAAAATTATGAATGATATCTCCAAGAAAGCTGTTTTAGCTAAGTCTGAGCGTACATTCTAGAATCAACTTTTGATTCACCAGGGAATAAGGCTGAATTTGTAGGGCACGTTTAAAAGCTTTGATAGCTTGAGCATACTCTCCCAAGGCGGCACAACACAAACCCATGCCGTGAAGTGCGCCAAAATGTACTGGATTGATCTGGATTACCATCTGACAGTCTTCTAGAGACTTTTTATACTCACCGCTTGTGTAGTAAAGAAAAGCACGACGATTCCAAGCTTCGGCAAAATCTGGTTGGTCTTTGATGAGTTCTGTCAGGGCTGTTTCGGCTTCCGTAATTTCCCCTGCATCCATCAATTTTTGGCTGCGTTCAATCATTTCTAGCCCATAAATTCCCTTTTGCTGGAACCAAATCCGCCAGAGTTTCCTAGTCGCCTGTTCGCGGACTGTTTCGTCGGGATTTTTCAAATCTTCAAGTAAGGAATTGATTGATAAAGAATCCATGAATTTGAGGTTAGTTGTTGTATATTTGGATCAACTTTGGCACAAAATTATCCAATTAACTCAGGGTTTAAGTCATCTTTAAATTCTCCCACTTCCATTGCTAATTAGGCAATTGATGTATGATTTGCTGTAGTCAGGAATACTATTTATACTAGAATTGCGGTTTAGAGTCCAACCGCGATCGCTCCTAACTACACTACATCTTTAAAAATAGCAACGGAACTGTCGGTAGTTGACAAACCGCTAAAGACTAATAGTTGATCAAAAGAAATAACAAAAAAGCAATGACTATGCCAAAGCAAAACGGCGTTTCCAGGCATATTGTTCTTACTTCCCATCCCAGTAGTTTTGGTCCGAAACCGATCGCGATTGAGTGGGGTGCAGCCGATCCGATGCAAAGGGGTCCGATTATCGCGACTCTGACGAAGCAGGCACACCGGAATGTAATTGGCACCCACTCAGGCAGTTATGCGATTTATCGCGCTTTAGCGGTTGCTAGCGGCGCTTTGCAGACGGATCATCGGGCGGATCTAACCAACACTTCCCCGGTTGAACATATTGGTCCGGTCCCCAGTTGGTTCGATCCCGATAAAATCGTTTCCCTTGACCCGTTTGGGGCGATTGTCGGTGAGGTGTTCCCATCTTATTACGAACAAGGATATGATATTCGCCCGACGATCGCTATTACAAGAGCGCATATCAATATGCCGGAACTCCAAGAGGCGGTGGCAAAAGGACGCTTGCAGGTTGATGGCAAGATTCTCAAATTAGGCGGTGATTTGGTTGTTACTAAAGCTGCGATTGAACCAGTTTGGTATTTACCAGGAGTTGCCAAGCGTTTTGGCATCGCCGAAGCCGATTTGCGCCGCGCTTTATTTGAACAAACTGGGGGGATGTTCCCGGAATTGGTGACGCGGAGTGATTTGGAGGTGTTTTTGCCGCCGATTGGTGGCGTGACGGTGTATATAGTTGGCGATTTAGCAGCGATCGCCGATCCTAACAAACCTTTGGCAGTGCGGGTACATGATGAATGTAACGGTTCTGATGTGTTTGGATCGGATATTTGTACCTGTCGCCCCTATTTGGCACACGGTATTGAGGTTTGCGTACAAACGGCACAGGAAGGCGGTGCTGGTGTAATTATTTATTGTCGCAAAGAGGGTCGCGCCCTGGGTGAGGTAACGAAATTCTTGGTATATAATGCCCGGAAGCGTCAAGAAGGAGGCGATCGCGCTGATGCCTATTTTGAACGCACTGAATGTGTGGCGGGAGTGCAAGATATGCGCTTTCAAGAACTCATGCCAGATGTGTTGCATTGGTTGGGCATTACCCGCATTGACCGCATGGTGTCGATGAGTAATATGAAGTTCGACGCCATAACTAAGGCGGGGATTGAAATTGTGGAACGAGTAGCGATTCCAGATGAGTTGATCCCCCAAGATGCACGGGTGGAAATTGAAGCGAAGAAGGCAGCCGGGTATTATACCACAGGAGATGTGTTGGATGAAAATAGTTTGGCTGAAGTGAAGGGACGGTCTTTGGAATAGTAAAAGAGTTAGGAGTTAGGAGTTAGGAGTTAGGAGTGAGGAATTAAGAGTGAAAAATGAGAAGTTAGTAGTTAAGAGTCAGAAATGAGAAGTGAGTTTTAGGAAGTTTTAAATTATCAAGCTTATTCATAACTCATAACTCATAACTCATAACTCTTTTTGTGGTTTGAGGTGTATCAAAGAATTGAAGAATGAAGTTTTGAATGTTAAATTAATTAACTCATAACTCATAACTCATAACTCATAACTCATAACTCTTTTTGTGGTTTGGGGTATATCAGGAAGGTGAAGAATGGAGATTGAAACCGCTGAGGCGCTGAGGGCGCTGAGGAAAGAGGAAAAGGAGGAAAAGGAGGTAGTTGCATATCTTCGTTCTCCTGTTGCGATTCGGGAACGTTGTGGGGAAGTTTTTGCGCTGGTGAGTGAAGGTAAATCGCATCATTTTAGTTGCGATCTCAAGAAGTTGGGAGAGGTCGCAGATTATGTAATTGAGGTGATGCGGGAGGAATACCCGAATTTAGAAATTCCGTTTCACAGTCGGTGGCGGCATTTTGAAGCTGGAGGTATACCGCGACTAGCCCAGTTAGATGAGATGTTGGCGGGACTGACGCCGATAGAGAAAGCGGCTGCTAAGTTTGATTTGGCGATTATCAGCGTTTTGTTAGATGCTGGTGCGGGGGATAGCTGGTATTATTACGAGCAGAAAACTGGGTTGGATTTTAGGCGATCGGAAGGTTTGGCTGTAGCTAGTTTCCAAATGTTTTGTCAAGGGGCTTTTGCTAGCAATAATTTGCCACAAGCTGATGCCCAAAAATTACAAGTATTCACAGCAGAAGAATTGACAAATGGGTTTCAAGTAAGTTCAGAAAATCCTTTGGTAGGAATTGGTGGGCGGTTAAGTTTGTTACAAAAATTAGGTGAAGTTTTACTTTCTTCACCCCATTTATTTGGAAATGAAAACCCCCGTCCGGGGAATTTGGTAAATTATCTTTTAGAAAAATCTGATAATGGGCAGTTAGCAGCTGCAACAGTATTAAATGCTGTTTTGGAAGGATTGAGTGAAATCTGGCAAGGTAGATTGCAAATTGCGGGTGTTAATTTAGGAGATGTTTGGCAACATTCAGCCCTCGAAACAACACAATTAATTCATCCTTTATCTTTTACCCTTCATCCTTCATTAGTGCCATTTCATAAACTTTCTCAGTGGCTTACCTATTCTCTTTTGGAACCATTACAAGAACTTGGTTTGCAAATTACTGGTTTAGATGCCCTCACTGGATTGCCAGAATATCGCAATGGGGGATTATGTCTCGACTTGGGACTAATTAATGTTAAAAATCCAGAAATTTTACGTTCATCTCATTCTGTGGGTTCAGAAGTTATAGTTGAATGGCGTGCGTTGACTGTGATTCTTTTGGATCTCATCGCCGTCAAAGTGCGGGAAAAATTGGGCATGAGTGCTGAAGAATTGCCACTTGTAAAAATCCTGCAAGGGGGAACCTGGACTGCTGGGCGCAAAATTGCCGCCCAACTGAGAACAGGTGGTATTCCTCCCATACAAATTGAAAGCGATGGCACGGTTTTTTAAGAGCCGCCCAGCTGCCCAGCCGCCCAGCCGCCCAGGCGCGGAGTTAGGAGTTAGGAATTAGGAATTATGAGTTTTGAGTTATACCAATTTTCTTTAACGTTGCAATATACCAGAGTCTCTGTGCCCCCCGTTGCAATATACCAAAGTCTTTGTGCCCCCCGGTAGGGGGGTGGGGGATCTTAACGCGCCAATATTTAGAGAAATGGTATTAGGAGTTTTGAATTAATTCATAATTCATAATTCATAATTCATAATTATTTTCTTTAAGTCCTTGGCGTCTTACCCTTTGGAAAGATAGCCGGAGGATTTCTAATGGTGTTGGTTTATTCAAACTTATAAAAACACATGGAAAATCAAGTAACATTAATCGACCATCCGTTAATTCAGCATAAATTAACGCTAATGCGGAAAGCTGAAACTAGTACGGCAAAATTTCGCGCCCTCCTGAAAGAAGTTAGCTTGTTGTTAGCTTATGAAGTGACGCGAGATTTACCTCTGAAATATGAACTGATTAAAACACCATTAGCACCCATGAATGCGCCAATACTTGCACCTGATAAAAAACTGGTGCTAGTTTCCGTGATGCGGGCGGGTCAGGGAATTTTAGATGGAATGTTAGAATTAATGCCATCAGCACGGGTGGGACATGTGGGTTTGTACCGAGACCCAAAAACCCTGATCCCTGTTGAATATTATTTCAAAGTCCCCGATGACGTAGATCGGCGAGATATGCTCGTCGTAGACCCGATGCTGGCGACGGGTAATTCGGCTGTGGCTGCTGTGGAAAGGCTGAAATCTACCAATCCCAGGTCAATTAAATTTGTTTGCTTGCTCGCTGCACCGGAAGGTCTCGAACATTTCTGTGAAGTCCACCCAGATGTGCCTGTTTATACGGCTGCCATTGATGACCATCTGGATGAACATGGTTATATTATTCCAGGTTTGGGAGATGCAGGCGATCGCTTGTTTGGCACGAAGTAAAGGGGGAAGGGGAAAAAATAACTTTTCTTTCTTCCTTGTACCTTTCTATATGCCTATCGGGGGAGGTCTAGGAGAACCCTAATCTTTTTATTATGGTGTTATTAACTGAGAACGTAAATATTGTTAATAATTGTTAATTAAGAATTTTCTGTTAATATCTGCCGCCTTGGTCATTTAATTGAAATTTTACCGAAAACAACCGCGATGAAATTGTGGTCTGAAAGCAGGTGCCAGAAGTTCGCAACCCTGAATCTATTCTGAAGGCGAATCTGAAGATTGTTGTTGGCTGAGATGGTGGCGGATGACTATTTCTAAGTCACTAAAATTATAGGGCTTGCTAATGGTATCATCAGCCCCGACACGGAGAATAAAATTGGGATTTTGTGCCTTTTTTTCAGGGAGTACAGCAATGATGGGAATCATTGCTGTTTGTGAATTTTGCTTGAGGTAATTAATAATTTCCATGCTACTCAAATCATGCAGCATTATATCTAGCAAAATTAAGTTTGGATGATGAGTTTGTGCCAAAAGCAAAGTTTTGGCACCTTGTTTGGTACAAATACATCGTAAATTTAATGCTTTCAGGTGAGAATTAACCAGTTCTAAATTCTGTAAATTTTGTTCTACAATTAAAATCAATGGCTGTCTATCCATGAATAAATTGTCGCGTGACAAAAAAACCATACATCAAGACTTTATTCAGGAATAAACTCGTTTATAACAAAGTCATCCTGTCACGATGTGCGAGGCTTCTTTCAAGTGGCTGATTACAGCTTGAGATAGACAGGCTCGTTTGTGAATCACTAAGTAAAGTGTCCGCGCTGCAGTTCACCAGAGAACACAATAAGCTAGAGATACCATCAAGCAAACATCATGATATTAATTGTTGAGCGAATCAAGCGATAGTTACAAAAAAAATCTCTTTGATGACAAAAAAAATATTTTAGTATCTTAGTATCCTTCTCGATTTTGCTTGAAGTAGGGTACGCCTAATGCTGCTGGGGGTGTGGATTTTCCGGTTCAGCCGACGAGGGCGAGTAATGCGATCGCATACGGTAACATTAATTATCTGTGTTTATCTGTGGTTTGATAAATCTCATTCTTGCTTCTAAGGCGAGACTGATGGCGATAAATAATACAGTGAAAGCTTGAATGGCACTGCGTTGCATGACATTTGCACCACTTCTTAAAGTTGAGAAAAATAATGAAGTAAGTACTACATCTAATACACTACCGCGACATCAGAAGGCGATCGCGATCGCACGGTGCCATTTTGGTGAGGGTATTGCTAAAGCCAAAGTAGGTAGAGAGAGATTCTTGAAAAAGGGCGGTGTATGCGGCGATGGGGTTTGCACCAGCGAGTCAGATGAGGATTGCGCCGAGGATGAGAGAGGATGCGATCGCGATTAGGGGTGAGAAAATTTGTAGTAGGAGTTGAATGCGGTTAGTTGCGGTCATTAAAAATTATTTTTATAGCTGATTGCTATCATTTCATACAACTTCACCCGCCTGGGGTTAGAAACCCCAGACTAATAGGGCGCATTCATCTAAAAATGACTAGTAGAAAATAATGACAGTTTATTGAAACGAAGTTTTGCTATTAGTTCGGAAATTAATTTTCAGGTAACATGTCTAAGCTACCGCACCGCGTTTTCTTTGGACCAACAACCGAGACCGCCATCGGTAACCCTCTTTCTTGATAGTTCTTTTACTTGTTAAGAACTGTAAGTGCAAGATATGAGCAATTTTAAACGATGACAGGCGAATTTTTCTAACTGTTGGCTGAAGACAAAATAATATTAGGCGCAGAAACTAAAGAAGTGCTTTAGTAATTAGTTTGTATTAACTGAGATGGAACTCATAAACAAAAACAAAGAACTCTTGCGTGTCATCCTCGCCGTGTCACTCATCATAGTTGGGATAACGCACTTTACCGTTGCGGATCAATATGTGAGAATTGTACCGCCACAACTTCCCAATCCGTTAGGATTAGTTTATCTCAGCGGTTTTTATGAAATTTTGGGTGGTATTGGTTTATTAGTTCCGCCTCTAAGTCAAGCTGCTGCTTGGGGTTTAATTGCTCTTTTTATTGCAGTTTTCCCAGCCAATATTAACATGGCGGTTAATCACATTAAGATTGACAATATACCCGATTCAACCTTGTTGTATTATGCCAGACTTCCTTTTCAGGCGGTTTTCATTACTTGGGCTTGGTGGTATACTAAACCTTCAGATAGGGAAAAACAAGCTTCAATTATTCCAAAGTCACTTATTCCTAAAGAATTGGAATTGCAGTGAATTCACGTTTGTAGAACCCCACCCCGTTTTAGCGTAGCTAAAATTCCCCTCCCCGCAAGCAAGGAGGGGTAATATCAATTCTTTTTAATGTTTATTTTTAACGTTGTAACTTCCTCAGGTTACTGTACCCGTCTTTTTAAGGGGGCTTGGGGGATGGTAACGCGGTAATATTTAGAAAAATGGAAAAATGAATGGTATAAGAGGATGTTTGGAAAGTATTATTATTAACATCAAAACCCCCAGAACCTAACCCCCCCTTTGCCCCCCAACACTCACGTAGCTTGCTTCTCCTTTATGAGTGGAAATGGGGGTTTCAAAGCCTCTCTCCACCCTGCGGGAAGCAAGCTACGTAGGAGAGAGGTTTACCAGAGAGGTTTATAGTAAACTTTATGACTTTCACTCGCATCCTCTAAGAGGGGTACTATAAGAAGGCAGCCGCAGTTGAAGGAAGACCCCATAAATTGCAGGCGCGGGGTTTCACTTCCCCAAGGGCGAACGCACTACGTGTCTCCTTAAAAAATCTTTTTACCTTTCTTCACAAATAAATTTACTAGTTCTAAAGAAAGTGACAGAGGGCAAAAAATGTATTTTCCTCCTTCTGCCTTCTGCCACGCCACATGCTTCAACCGGGGGAAAGAAAGGAGGGCGCAGTGGCTCCTCTGCCCTCTGCCTTTCTTCGGTAAAATAAAGAGGGTGCAAGCAGGTTTAATATGACTACATCAAAGACAGTGCAACAATTGCAGGCGCAATTGATAACGCCAGAAAATTTTCAACCTTATGGACAGGTGATTTCTGCAAGTAAAGACGGGAAAGCTTTTGATGCAGAAGATGCTCAATTAGTACTCGATAAAGGTATCCCGCGATTTTATATTATGCGGCTGCAGAAAAGAGGGCGCAAGTTTCACACAATTACTCGCCATGTACAATGCACTCAATGTTTGGGTTCTTTGGAAGGGAAGGATTGGTTAATTGCGGTTTGTCCTCCTAATAATAATGTTGATAAACCTGCGTTGGAGGAAATTGCAGCTTTCCGCATTCCGGGGAATTGTTTTATTAAGTTAAATGTGGGAACTTGGCACGCAGGACCATATTTTGACCATGACTTTGTGGATTTTTATAACTTGGAATTGAGTGATACGAATGTGGTGGATCATTTTACTCATGATTTTATGAAGAGTCATCAAATTGAGTTTGAGATGGTTTATCTATGAAACGCAGAGTTACGCAGAGGTTTTCGGGAGATGCGTCTGATATATTTCTGGCGTATTAATATCTACAATCACAGCCGGATTATCAAATTCTACTTTATTAATTAGAGGGTAAAATTCTTTAATAACTTGACGCAAACCTAGAGTTTCTTCGCAAATATTTTCCAAATGCGATCGCATTCTTTTTCCAAACAACAATGGATGCCCCATTTTACCTTGATAAATGGGTGCTGTAATCAATGCTGAATTATCTTTATGTGCTTGCAGTAGTTGCTTGTAGATATCAACTTTTCTAGGTTGGTCTATTGCGGAAATTCCTAACACTTGAAAGTCTTTGGGAATAGCTTGCAAACCTGTGAGAATAGAACTTGTTTTCCCAGTGTTTGCATGGAGATTAATCACGCTTAAACTACCGGGAGGACAATCTTTTTTTCTCTCTGCATTGTGCGAACCAAGTACTACCAAAGGTGTGAAACCAGCCAGCAACCACTGTTCTAATTGATAAGTTAATAATGTTTTACTTTCACACCAAGGTAGTGAAGTTTTACAAATACCCATGCGAGTAGATGCACCCGCAGCAAGAACAATGGCAAAGTTACTCATTCAATTTTAGATTTTACCCAACAGGATTTTGGATTTATAACTAGCTGCTAATTGTTCATTGCTATTAACCATTAACTATTAACCATTAACCATTAACTATTAACCATTAACCATTTTACCGAGAATGATTTGGCTTGCGATCGGGGGCGATAATTTCGGCATTGGGTGTGATGATAGTTCCATTGGGGGTGATGATGACGCCTCCAGGGGTGATTAAGGAACCATCGGAATTAGTGGTAAAGTTGATACCTGAAGTTATTTGACTGCTGCTGGTAGTGACTCTTCGCCCATCTGGACTGATAACTAAACCATTAGGGGTAATTGTCAGACCACCAGGAACGCTAAATGAGCCATCGGAATTCACGGTAAATGGTGTATTGTTTATTATCCTACCTGTCGGTGTAATAATTTCCCGGCGATCGCCACTTATAATTAAACCGTTTGGGGTGATTGTCGTACCGCCAGAGGTGGTAAAAGAACCATCGGGCTTGACGCTAAAGCCTGTGCTGCTAGTTACCCTATCAGATGGGGTGTCAATTCGCAGGCGATCGCGACTAATTTTTATCTGACTGGGCGTGGTAATATTAATGACATTACCTGATGGAGTAACATAGCTTCTGGTGGAATTAATTTGAGCAAATGTTGGGGAAGCTATTAAAGATGTAATTCCTAAAACTCCCACAAAGGTGGTTGCAAGACGGTTCAAGCGAGTCGGGGTAAACATATGAGTTGCGTTGAACTCTCTGTTTTTACATTACAACTGACAAAGGAATTGCGCTTCCCTCTTCTAGGCGATTTTGATAAAAATATTCTTTCAGTTACATTTCGTTAAATTATTGTCTAAAGAAAGCGGGTTTCCAGTACCTCCACGACGCACTTTAATTAATTCTGCACAGATACTAATGGCGATTTCTTCTGGTGTTAAAGCACCAATATCTAAACCAATGGGTGCATGTATTTGCTGGATAAATTCTGGAGAATAACCTTCAGCTTGCAGCATTTTGTACACTGTCTCAACTCGTTTTTTACTACCAACCATACCGATGTATGGCAATTTGCGATTCCACAGCAGCCGCAAAGCTGGCAAATCTTGCATGTAGCCTCTAGTAACTAAAGCGACATATAAATCAGGTGTTTTATCTAATATTTTTTGTATCGAAGTGATAGGTTGTGGCAGTACAAGCGATGCTTGGGGAAATCGTTCTGTTGTGGCAAAATTTAGGCGATCGTCTTGTACAATAATTTGAAAACCTGCAATTTTGGCAATTTGCGCGAGGGGAATTGCAATATGTCCCGCGCCAATAATTAATAGCGTTGGTGGCGATATTAAAGGTTCAATTAAAGCGTTATTTTCTACAATCGGTAAATTTGATGTTTGTGATGTTTTCAAATAGGGTTTTTTCTCGGCATCAAAAGGTGTGATAATTGTCCCGCTTTGTGCAGATGTTAAAATATCTAAAATTTGATTGACTAAAGTAACAGCTTCATCGCCTGACCAAAGCTCTAACAATACTAGCATTGTACCACCACAAATGCCTTGAGTTTCTCTTTGCGGTGCGCCAGATAAATCTATTTCGACAAGTTGTTTTTTTTGTGTTTGGAAAAGTTGCAAAGCGTGGTTTATAACTTTTGCTTCTCCAGCGCCACCGCCTATTGTTCCGAAGGTTTTACTATTAGGGTAAATGAACATTTTTGCGCCTATTTCTCTGGGTACGGAACCTTTGGTGTTGGTGACTGTGGCTAAGACTATGGAAGTTTGTTTTAAGGTTTCTGCTAGTTTTTGGTAAAATTCGAGCATTAGTTTAATTAACCGCAGAGAGAAGTTTGAGCGGAGGTTTCCTCCGTTCCCCGAAGGGGTTGCCGAAGGCATCAAATCTTCGGTGGGCGCAGAGGAAGCAGAGGAAGAGGAAGAGGAGGAAGAATTGTAGGGTGTGTTAGGCGTATATGATAATTGATGTTTTATTTATCAGGTGTTGTTATGCGGCGTAACGCACTAATTTTAATTTTTAATTTGTTGCCAAATTCTTTCGGGTGTCATTGGTAATTGGCGGAGTCTACATCCTGTGGCATGGGCAATGGCATTGGCGATGGCGGGTGCTGTACAATTAGTAGTAATTTCCCCGACACCTTTAGCACCAAAAGGTCCGTAGGGGTCGGTTTTTTCTATTAAAATGATTTCCATTGGTGGCATATCTGCTGCTGTGGGAATGCGATATTCTCGTAATGTTGAATTGATAATTCTTCCTTGTTCATCAAATAATAATTCTTCCGTTAAAGCATAACCAATTCCCATCCCAATTCCACCAGTTGCTTGTCCGTGACAAATTCGTGGATTTATCGCTTTACCTAAATCAATTGCTTGTACGCATCGTAAAACTTCAACTTTTCCAGTTTCTATATCAACCTCCACTTCCACACCTTGAACCGCAAAAGTTAAAGTAGACTCATCAGCTTTATAACTTACTTCAACAGAAAGCAATTCCTCTTCTCTTTTTCTTTCTTCGTGTCCTTTGCGTCTTCGTGGTTCATTTCCTATCTTCTCCCTTAACTTCTGGGCCGCTAACTTCACAGCTTGTCCGGAAATATAAACAGTAGCCGAAGCATAAGAACCCGCATCAAACGGCGTTTTCTTCGTATCACCAGAAATAATATTAATCTCCGCAACACTCACACCTAAAACTTCCGCCGCAATTTGCCTTAAAGTTGTATCTGAACCTGTACCAACATCAACTGAACCTGTTCTTAACTCATATTTTCCATCAGGTAAAAGCGATAATTTCACACTTGCAACGTGGATTTTTGATAAACCACTACCTTGCATGGAAACAGCAAATCCTACACCACGACGGCGCGAACCTTCTAGTATTGGCGGCGTACCGGGAACATAACCAAGTGACTGAATTACTTTTTCAAAACATTCTTTAACGGCGTAACTACCAATTAAGTTAAAATGGTCGTCACCACGTCCTAAATTAATTACGTCGCCGGGACAGATAATATTTTTATGCCGCATTTGTACGAAGTCAATATTTAGCTTTTTGGCAATTTCATCGATTTGACTTTCCATTGCAAAAGTGCCTTGAGTCGCACCATATCCGCGAAATGCACCCGCCGGCATTGTATTTGTATAAACGGCAAATCCTTGAAGTTTTTTATTTGGACAGCGGTACAAACCCAAAGGTATATAACCTGATAAAAATACCACTGTTTGACCGTGATTTCCATAAGCACCTGTATTGCCAATTACTTCCATGTCTTGTGCGACAAGTGTACCGTCTGCTTTGACACCGCTTTTAATTTTAATTGTCATTGCATGACGGCTATTTGTGGCAGTAAATTCTTCTTTTCTAGTAAATTCCCATTGTACGGGTTTGCCTGTGCGGAGGGTTGCTAAAGCACACAAATCTTCTGATAAAATTTCTTGTTTGTTACCAAATCCGCCACCAAGTTGGGCTTTATAAACTTGAATTTTATCTTTGGGTAAATCGAAAATTTGAGACAGCAATCTTTGACAGTGAAATGGTACTTGAGTACTTGAACGAACTACTAATGTACTATCCTCTTCTAACCAAGTAATAGTAACATGAGGTTCGAGGTGGACGTGTTGAACTGCTGGTAAATGATATGTGTTTTCGACTATTAAATCTGCTTCGGCGAATCCTTTTTCTAAATCGCCAGATTCGAGAAAGATTTGCCCAGCTATATTATGATTTCTATCTGGAATTTGGGTAGATTCTGGTTCGTCATGAATTACGACACCGCCATCTTGCATTGCTTGGATGGGGTCGATGACATGGGGTAAAATTTCGTAATCAACTGTAATTAATTGACAAGCTTGTTCGGCGATACTTGGTGATTCTGCAACTACAGCTGCAACGCGATCGCCTACAAATCTGACTTTATTATCTAATAAGTAGTGGTCTAATGGATCGGGGACTGGTTCGGCGTGTCCGGCGGTGGTGTAAGGTATTCTTGGCACGTCTTCGTGGGTGAAGATGGCGACGACGCCAGGAAGCGCTTTGGCTTTGTCGGTGTGAATTTGGCGAATGCGGGCGTGAGGATGAGGCGATCGCACTAGTTTAAGATGCAATAATCCTGGTGGGGATATATCTGCTGTGTAGGATGCTTTCCCCGTGACTATTGCGGTTCCGTCTTGTTTGGGAATGTTTTGTCCGACTGGGGAGGAAAGGGAGAGGGGGGGAGGGGGAGAGGGGGGGAAAGAAAGAATACTTTCGATAATTGCTTGGTAGCCGGTACAGCGACAGAGATTTCCTTTTAAAATTAAGCGTAATTCTTCTTCTGATGCTTCCGGAAATTTTGCCGCACTCATAATCATACCGGGAGTGCAAAAACCACATTGAAAACCTTGTGCTTGTAAAAATTTTTGTTGCATTTCTGCAAGTTCACCATTTTGGGAAAGTCCTTCAATTGTTGTTATGGAACAATTAGCAATTCGCATTGCTGGATAAATGCAACTGTGAATTGGTGTATCATTAACCCAGACGGTGCAAGCGCCACAATCACCAGCATCGCAAACACGATGGACGCCATACCAGCCTAATTTTCTTAATAAAGTTGAAAGAGAAGTACCAGGTTGACAAATTTCTGTATAAGTTTGGTTATTGATTTGAAATTTTAAAGCTTCCTGCATAAAATTCAATCTATTTGTATTATTAATATTGCCCTGAAAACAGGTAAAACCCGCTGATGTGGGTTCAAAAAAGCCTGTGTAGACAGGCTTTGTTCGTATAGCCCCACCCTTCTAGGGTGAGGGACCCTGATTTAATTTGCAACCCCTCAAATTCATTCATCGCGAATATTTCTGCATAATAAAGCTGATAGCGATCGCCTAATTAAAATTTTCGTTATTTCTCTACGATAAACTGCACTCGCCTTCACATCTTCAAGAAAATTTATATCTTGTAGAGACGTTTCATGAAACGTCTCTACATTGTCAAATTCTAACAGGCGAGGTGCTGGAATACTCGCACCAATTACACAACGCACTTTTGCATAATTTGGATTCCAAGCATTTACTACAATTGCCAAAGCTGGATGTGTAGCCGCAATACCAAAGCGTTGATAATTAACTTTCCATTGTAAATTTTCAAGCGGAATCAAAATCCGTCGCAATACTTCTCCTGGTTGCAAAATTGTCTGACGCGAAGCAAGTTGAAAATCTCCGGCTGCAATTTGACGCGACTCTTTTTTGAAATTCCAAATTTCATAACTTGCATCCAAAGCCACCATTACTGGTGCTAAAGTCCCCACAGATAACGCCAAACAAATATTACCTCCTACTGTCGCCATATTAATTACTTTTAATGACGCCGCTAGTGCAGAAATTGCACTTTTGAATCCTTCAACTGCTTTCCATTCTTGATTCCAAGGATATTCTAATAATTTAATTAACGGACAAGTCGCACCAATACTTAAATAATCTTCTCTAATCTCAATTTCTGTCCATCCCAAAGGCTGCATATCTACCAGCACTTTTAGATGAGGTTGCGGTTCGGAAAATAGCCAAGTTCCCCCAGCTAACCATGCACAATCCTCACCCCAGTTGGTGATAGTTTGAATATCATTAGGACGTAAATAAGTTTCTAAGTTTAGCAAATCCATTTTTTATTTCAACGCAGAGTATCCCAGAGAAAGACTCCGCGTCCCTCTGCGTTTCATTCAACATCCAATTGTATTTGACATCCCAATCTTTGAGGTAGGGAAATCTTGTAAACATCACCTTGATTCATCTCACCGGGTTCTTTCATCTGACTTAAGGCGGTGACGACTTCATCGGAATTGGCTGTTAGGATGACTACCGGGCGATCGCATGCTATGGGAAAATCATGCCATGTGCCAAGATGCAGCAATAGTCCGTGTCCTGGGGGAAATCGCAATGCTTGAACTTGATTTAATTCTGGTAAGTTTCCGCTTGTATTGTGATTGGGTGGTGCCATTACCATAATAAATGGTGATTGTCCCAAACCGATGAACATTTGGGTCATGTGCATGTGGCGTTCTAGCCAGATAATGGAAGGATATCCTGGCATTATTTTGGCGGTTCTAAATGTTGCTTGTCCGCGATAGGTAAAGTCTATATTTTCGCCTTCTAGTACTCTTTCTTGATAAAAGGGTATTCCTAGACCGGGTTTGCTGACGTCATCGCCTAAAAGATATCCGTAGGGTTTGATGTTTTCGGTGTTGGCGTCGATTATGGGGATTTTGATTATTTGGGTTTGGCAGGTTGTCATAGTTTTAATTAACCGCTCCAGACGCGGAGGACGCAGAGGAAGGAGGGAAGAGGAGAGAGGAAGGAGAAGAAAGGATTTATTGTGGTTGGTTTATCCAATTGTAGATATTTTCACCTGTGGTTAGCCAGGTGTTGGGTTTATTTTTGATGTGTAATAAGCATTGTTTTAAGTATTTTAGGCGCAGGGGTTGACCGACTATAAATGGATGCAAGCCAATTGCCATTATTCGTGGTTGTGTTTTTCCATCTTGCCAAAGTTGGTCAAATTGGTCTTCTATTGCTTGGGCGAATTCTGCGCCGGAAAAGCGATTGCTTAAGCATAAGCTAATATCGTTGGCTTCTATTGTGTAAGGAATTGCTAATAAGCGACTGTTGGATAATGGATACCAATAAGGTTGGTCATCGTTTACCCAGTCGGCGGTGTAAACTATTCCGGCTGAATGCAATAGTTCAAAGGTTGATTCTGTGATGGAAAATCCAGGGGTTAACCAGCCTTTGGGTGTTTTTCCTGTGGCTTTTTGCAGTAATTTTAGGGTTTTATCTATGATCTCGATTTCTGTTTCTTTGTCCATTCCACTATGTCCGGTGGAATTATTAATGCCATGTGCCATGATTTCCCAGTTATGTTGCTGCATGGCTGTCATAATTTCTGGGTAAAGAATACAAATTTCGCCGTTTACCGCTGCAGTTACGGGAATTTCTAATTCGGCGAATAGTTCAAATAACCGCCAAATTCCAACGCGGTTACCATAATCTCGCCAACTATAGTTAGCAATTTCGGGATGACTGTTTAAATGCGGTTGAATTGCTGTTCCCAGTTTGCCAAAGGTGAAATGTTCGACATTCATCACTACCCAAACTGCAACTCTGGCGTTGTTTGGTAATTTGAAATCTGGACGTTGTGTAATTGGTTGAAAAGATGGTGGATGCATCATTAAAAATTCAAAATTCAAAATTCAAAATTCAAAATTCAAACGTCTTTGTATCAAACTATTTTTGTATAATATACAACCCTAAGGTGAAAAAAGAGTATTTATAAATACACTTATTACTTGTAGACTTTAGCCGAAGCATCAAGCACTGTTAATGAGTTGGGCGGAAAGGTTGTCCGAGTGATGCGGGTGCGCCTAGTTGGATGCGGGTGGCGTCCCGTGAGATAATCGCTAATACCAATATGGTAGCCAGGTAGGGCAAGGAAGATAACAGATAGGGAGAAATATTTACCCCGAGTCCTTGCAAAATCAATTGTATGGCGCTGACTCCACCAAATAAATAAGCACCAAGGGGAATTCTAGCAGGTTTCCAAGTGGCGAAGACAACAAGAGCGATCGCTATCCATCCTCTACCTGCTGTCATATTCTCCGCCCAAAATGGCGTATACGCAAGGGAGATATAACCCCCCGCCAACCCCGCCATCGCCCCACCAAACATCACTGCTAAATATCGCACTCTCTCAACTGGTAAACCTAACGCATCTGCCGCTTCTGGTGATTCGCCGACACTCCGCAATACCAACCCTGACCGTGTTTTTCGCAAAAACCACCATACAAATATCACCAAGATAATTGAGGCATACACCAAAATATCTTGGTTAAAGAAAGCTGACCCAAGGACGGGAATTGATTTTAAAATCGGGATGCCAAGCGGTTGCAGTCCGGTAATTGTCTTGCCGACATAGCCCGCACCAATAAAGGCACTGAGTCCAGAACCAAAGATGCTGAGGGCTAAACCTGTCGCTACTTGATTGGCACCGATGGTAATTGTTAGCACTCCGTGAATCAAAGCAATCTCCATGCCTGATACCAGTGCTATTAACAAACCTAAGTAAATATTCCCTGTGATATAAGTAACAATAAAACCAGCCACAGCCCCAACCAGCATTATCCCCTCAACGCCAAGGTTTAACACCCCTGATTTTTCTGTGACTAATTCGCCTAGTGCTGCCAAAATCAAGGGTGTAGCTGCTTTGAGGATGTCGCTAATTATTGAGCTGAGAATTTGGATATTCATTCTTTGTAACTGCAGGTGAAACTTTCGCCGTCGCCACCTGTTGTTCCTGGGCTTGCATTTCCAGTAATTCGGGTACGGTTACAAATCGATAGCCCTGCGCCTTTAAACTGGAAATAATTTGCGGTAAAGCCTTGACAGTTTTTGCACGGTTCCCACCACCATCATGCATTAGCACAATTGCCCCCGGTTTTGCGCTTTTCAGCACATTTTTGACAAGTCCCGGCGTTTGAGGGGAACGGCGTTCGGCGTCTCCCGACTCCTCAGACCACATCATCACGGCGTACTGATGATTTTTGGCGTAGGCGGCTAGTCCATTATTTAGGAAGCCTCCGGGCGGACGAAACAAAGCAGTTTTCGCGCCTGTAGTTTTGTAAATTATATCTGCTGTGCGATTAATTTCACTCGCTGCAGTGGCTGCGTCCATGCGACGATACCAATGATGCCAGGTATGGTTGCCAACGGCATGACCGTCGGCGACTACTTGTTTGGCAACTTGGGGAAAAGTTTGCACCATTTCCCCAATCATGAAAAATGTCGCTTTAACGTGATTTTGCTTTAAAATTTCCAGCACTTGGGCTGTATTTTTGGGTCCGGGACCGTCATCAAAAGTCAGGGCGATAACTTTCTCATTCGGTTTTAGTTTCGCTTCATAAATAGTTGTTGCTTGCAATGACTTTGGTACTGCAGAAATCAAATTGCTGGCTGGGGCGACACCCAGGGCGGATGCACTCGCTTCGCCCAAACCTCCGACTTGGTTGTTTTTGACAGCTTTATTACTATCACTTTCTGGCTTTTGAATTGCCAATAGATGGTTAACTCGGCTTGCAGGCACAAGCAAACTCAAACCAAACCCACCTGCAGCGACAACCGATGTAATTATTACTGATTTTAAGATAAAGGCTAATTTACGGGCAGACACGTTAAATCTCCTCACAAGTTAGTTGGTGGTTGATAGTTGATAGTTGGTAGTTGGTTGTTGGTTGTTGGTTGTTGGTAGTTGGTAGTTGGTTGTTGGTAGTTGGTAGTTGGTTGTTGGTTGTTGGTAGTAGATAGTGGTTAATTGTTAATAGTTAGCTGTTTGGCCCCCCACACCCGTCGCCCCAAGTCGTCCCCCCCCCTCCCTCTCCCCCCATCCTCCATCTCCCTATCTCCCAATTCGCACCCGGTTGTAAATTAGCATATCTGCCGCTAAAAGAAAGAAAAATAAAATACCTTGAAACATTCCAGCTAAGGCTAGGGGAAGCCCAAGTTTAATCTGCACTAATTCTCCACCTACGTAAAGAAGTGCCATCAGTAAACTTGAAAAAATAATGCCTAACGGGTTTAAACGACCGATGAATGCGGCAATAATCGCAGCATAACCGTAACCGGGAGAAATAGTGGTGCGTAATTGACCAATTGGACCGAGAACTTCACAAATACCAGCTAATCCCGCTAATCCACCGCTGATTAATAAACTTAACCAAATTATGCGATCGCTCTCTATCCCAGCATACTCTGCGGCACTCTGACTTGAACCAACTACCCGCACGCTAAATCCAAAGAATGTCTGTCGCAATACATACCCCATTAACACTGCTGCCAAAAGGGCGAAAATCACGCCCAAATGCAATCTTGTCCCCGCTATTAACGACCCTAAACTCGCAAATTTCGGTATCGGTGCTGACTCGGGAAAGTTAAAACCCTCAGGATCTTTTAATGGTCCCCGCACGAAGTAATTTAAAATAGATATCGCAACATAATTTAACATCAAGCTGGTAAGAATTTCGTTGGCGTGAAATCTCACTTTCAAAAATGCGGAAATGCTACCCCAAATCGCACCACCCAAGACTCCAGCAATTAAACTTAGTAGCAGTAACCCGTAATTATTGACATTGGGAAAGGCTAAAGCCACTGCACTACCTAAAATCGCCCCAATGGTAAATTGCCCTTCTGCACCAATATTCCACACTTTGGCTTGAAAACATATTGCCAAACCCACAGCAGTTAACAAAATTGGTGCGGCTTTCACCGCCAATTCTGTTAGTCCGTACAAGTTACTCAAAGGCAATATAAATAACGTTTGCAAAGTGGTGACAGGAGATTTACCTAATAAACTAAATAGCAAAAGTCCCGTTATTACCGTCCCTAACAGCGCTACTAGGGGAGACAGTATTTGCCATGTGTTTGATGGTACACTGCGCGGTTCAAGTTTAATTTGCATGGAATGCCTGAAATTACTTTATCAATAAGAAGGCAGAGGGCAGAGGGCTGAGGGCTGAGGGCTGAGGGCTGAGGGCTGAGGGCTGAGGGCTGAGGGAAAGAGGGATTTTATCAGGACTGCATAGCTGCTTTTCTCCATCAAAACTAATCCTCGCTGCTTTCATGGGTAATTTTTCTTGTCTTAAAAGTAATTTATTTATCTTAAAAAAATGTGATATCCCGGAAAACTCTATCTCAAGGAAGAGTTATCTATACTACTTCATACATATACTACATATTGGTAATAAGATTATGTACGCATGTAAATACTCATACCATCTGGAGTGCTTGTTAATGGTTAATAGTTAATGGCTCATAGCCGAAAACCCATGAACAATGAACTATGAACCGTGAACTATGAACCGTGAACCTGACACAATATCACCTTAATTTTTTTATCGAATAAATCCGGAAAGTTGCGGTTGGGATTTGTAGCTTATCTCTAAGTTCGTGTAATTAGAAAAACAGGCGGGAAGCATCTTACCTGTGTAACCGACATTCTCAAATGTGGGCTTTGTTTGTTTAGCCTGCGAAAATGTCTTTGCCAAGGAAGCATGCTTCCTAACAAGTTAATATACGGAGGATTGCCAATGGAATTCCTGATTTTATTGATTGTTTTGATGGCTTTGACTATTCATTCCCCACAAAAGACTGTAGAAGAGAAAGACGATAAAGATTCCGATGACGAATACATCCTAGTCAAAGTTAAGAAGAGTAAGGATAAAGATAAATAAGATATCGCTGTAATGATTTTTCTGAAAAAGAAGAGTTTTAATTCAAAAGGGTGTTTCTACTATTTGCTGCGCTATCAAAACTCATTCCTCCCATACTGCGCCCAACTTCATCGCGACTGGTTTCTACAATGGGCATAACGGGAGAAAGTTGTCCTTTATAAATTACGCCAATGCGATCGCATAATGCAAACAACTCATCCAAGTCTTCTGAAACCACCACTAAAGCCGCACCAGCATCCCGCATTTCTATTAACGCCTGATGAATACTTGCAGTTGCGTTAACATCCACACCCCAACTCGGATGTGCGGCTATCAACACGGCTGGATTTTGGTGTATCTCTCGCCCCATAATAAATTTTTGCAAGTTACCGCCTGATAAATTACCCGCAGCAGCATCTAAAGAAGCTTGTTTGACATTGAAAGCATCGCAAATTCTCCCAGTCCAAGTTTTTAACTTGGGAAAGCGAATCATTCCCCGTCGCACTAACCCTTGTCCGTAAGCTGTTAGCAAGGCGTTTTCCAACAAACTCAAGTTAGGCACTATCCCCTTAGACAAACGTTCCTCTGGGGCGTATGCTAATCCAAAGCGGCGACGTTGGGAAACGCTAATTTTCCCTATGGGCATTTCGCCTAACTTAATCATCTCTGCGTTGGGAGTTAATACTTCTCCACTCAACGCCGCTAAAAGTTCTGTTTGTCCGTTTCCCGCAACTCCCGCAATACCGACGATTTCCCCGATGCGAACTTCAAAATTGATGTGTTGCAACGCCGTACCGTAGGGATGTCGGGGTTTGAGACACAAGTCATTTACTTGCAAGCTGACCGCGCCTGGTGTTTGGTCGCGTCTTATTGTGCTTTCTATAACATCTGAGCCAACCATCATTCGCGCCAAAGTTGTAGGCGTTTCCTCTTGGGGATTGCAGTTGGCGACAACTTCACCGTTTCGCAGTACAGTAGCATTACTGCATATATATTGTATTTCTTGTAACTTGTGACTGCTAAATAAAATACTGCATCCTTCTGCAGCGAGTTGTCGTAAAGTGACGAATAGCTTTTCTATTTCTTGGGGAGTGAGAACCGCCGTTGGTTCATCGAGAATCAATAACTTTGGAGTTTGGGAAAGACAGCGAATAATTTCCACCCGTTGTTTTTCACCCACAGACAAAGTGTGAACCGGGCGATCGCATTCGATATCCAAGCCGTAATAATAAGATAAATGGCGGATTTGTTTGTTAAGTTGCGATAAATTCCATTTTGTGGTATATGGGAGTGCTAGGGCGATATTTTCGGTAACAGTAAGAGTTTCAAACAAAGAAAAATGTTGGAATACCATACCGACGCCAAGCGATCGCGCGTGTTCGGGACTGTTAAACTTAACTTGTTGCCCGTCCCAGAAAATTTCACCGCGATCGGGACGCACCAAGCCATAGATAATCTTCATTAAAGTACTTTTACCCGCCCCATTTTCTCCCAACAGGGCATGAATTTTCCCCGGTTGAATCGTCAAATTCACCCGATTGTTTGCCAAACAACCGTCATAAGACTTGCTAATATTTATCGCCTGCAACCGGGCACTTACCACAACCATTTTAGATTTTAGATTTTAGATTTTAGATTTTGGATTAGAATTATCCCCCTTGTCTCCCCCCTCTCCCCCCTCTCCCTTGTCTCCCCCCTCTCCCCCCTCTCCCTTGTCTCCCTGTTTCATCAACTTATCGCTTCGCCCAATCAACAGCAGCGATGCGATAAAACACATGGGGTAATCCGAGATAAAGCATATCGCGTTCATATTGAAATCCCACCTTTTCCATTACCCGTTGCGATGCATGGTTAATCTTCATCGTAAAGCCAACTATATCTATCAAATCAAGTTGTTTAAAACCCACTTTTAAGCTTACCTCAGCAATCTCCGTCGCCAAACCTTTACCCCAAAATTCCGGCATTAGCGAATAAGCTAATTCCACCTCGTCCTTGCCGTCCAATTCAATGTGTCGAAGACCGCCGCGACCAACAAACCGACCGTTTGCTTTATCTCGAAACACCCATAAACCGTATCCGTAACGCTCCCAATGCTTTATATTAATGTCGAGAATTTGCTGTGATTCATTCTCAGAGTGAATGTTACCGTTAATTGAGAGAGTTGCCATCACCTTAGGGTCTTGATGCATGCGGAAAAAATCATTAAAATCTTCAACACGCAGGCGCGAGGCTTGCAAGCGGTCAGTTTGAAATTTTTCTATCATTGCGAAATGCCAATTAGGAATTGCTTGTACCATTTAGATGACTTTCAAGAAACAGGGGAAAAGGGAAAGGAGAAAAGGGGAAAGGGAAATAAGAAAGTTCAACAAAACTTGAAAAACCGGGTTTTTGAACACAATCTAAAATTCTTTCATCCAAAATCTCAAATCTCAAATCGTATTAAGAATTAGTTTTGGGGATTGACCCTTCAACACCTTCAACATACCAATCCATCGCCAATTGTCCCTTATCATCCAACACCTTGCCCGTTGGTACTCGTACAACACCCTGTTGGTCTTTTATCGGACCGGCAAAAGGATGGGTAGTACCTCTAACAAACTCCTCACGCTTGGCATTCACCAATTGCTGAACATCACCAGGAATCAGCGAATTCATCGGAGAAATATCTACCATCCCTACAGCAATACCATCCCAAACAGCATCAGACTTCCATGTATTATTCATTACAGCCAACGCTGTATCTGTATAATACTTACCCCACTTATTAATTGCCGAGGTGAGATGGGCTTTAGGACCAAACCGACTCATATCAGTATTGTAACCAAAAGCAAAAATGCCTTTTTCCTCCGCCAATTGAACTGCAGCGGCGGAGTCGGTATGCTGCGTTAAGACATCCGCACCCAAATTTACCAAAGCTTGCGCCGCTTCTCTTTCTTTAGCGGGATCGTACCAACTTTGCACCCACACCACCCGAACTTTTGCCTGAGGATTTGTTGTCCGCAGTCCTTGAGTGAACGCACCTATCCCCCGAATAACTTCTGGAATTGGATAGGCACCAATAAAACCAATGATATTGGATTTAGTCATCTTGCCAGCAATCATCCCGGTTAAAAATCGCGGTTCTTCAAACCGTCCCAGATAAGTACCGACATTATTAGCGCGTTTGTATCCCGTACACTGTTCAAAGAAAACATTAGGAAAATCTTTTGCTACTTTAATTGTTGGGTTCATGTAGCCAAAAGAAGTCGTAAAAATCAATTTGTTCCCATCTAAAGCGAGTTGGCGAATCACCCTTTCAGCATCCGCACCTTCGCTGACATTTTCCACAAAAGTTGTTTTCACCTTACCTTGAAGATTGTTTTCCATTTCTCGGCGACCTAAATCATGGGCATAAGTCCACCCATAATCACCCACCGGTCCGATGTAAATAAATCCGACCTTCAAAGATTGATTCGCCGCCACAGGCGACACAGATACAGACACCTCACCTTGAGGACTGGAATCTCTTTGGGTACAGCTAGCAAAGCTAAAGCCAAATCCTGCTAAAGTCGCATACCTGATAAATTTACGACGATCCATATTTATTAATTTGGTTTACTTAGTTAAAAATATTTTTCGTAAATAGCGCTCAACTGACGACGCACCGCCCGTTACTCATTACAGAAACACTATATAATTTTCCCTCTTCCCTTTCCCTTTTTCCCTTTCCTCTTTCCCCTTTTCCCCAAGTCTTTTTTGAGAAATGGTAGCGGCAGATACGAACCGAAATCAGCTATTTGCTTGATTGTATCTTTTTGCTTGTGTAGCTAGCTTACTGAAACAATTAAAATAATGATGCCTCAGATTATACAAATTTTAGTAAAGTATTATTATTAAGTATTTTAAAATACATATAGCAGTCCGCGCATCATTTGTGAGAAAAGAGAATCCCGGTTCTCCTGCGAACCGGGATTCTGAAACTTTGAATTTTCACAAGTCAAATAAGATTGCTATAGTTTTAATATTCCCACAGATAAATACATTTATCGTGGAATAGTTGGTAAATAATTATACACGATGCCACGCTTGCCAAAATATATAAACTGATAAAATTGCTAGCAGTGTCCGAAAGGCGAAACTAACAACATGGTCGGGTAATTTTGGTAAAAAGCGAGTGCTAATTTGCGCTCCTAAAAGACCTCCACATCCCAGAATTATGCCTTGGATAAATAAGATATTGCCACTTAAAGTATGTCCGATAGTGGCAGAAATAGCAGTGAGAACAATTACTCCCAAACTCGTTTGAATTGCCACTTTAATTGGTTCAGCAAGTAGCAACATTTGCAATGGCACCATAATTACACCACCACCCACACCAAATAAACCGGCGAGGATACCAGCCGCACCTCCGGTAGCAATTCTAGAAATTAAGGGGTTAAATGTTTGCTGTTGTTGTGATTGACCTCTTGTCAGACGCTTACGCAATTCCACCAAATAAATATTAAATAAAAGTAGCAATCCAAAAGAAGTTAGGAGAATATAAGAGGGAATGCGATTTGCTAAATACACACCAAATTGCGCCGTTAATAAAGCCGGAAATCCTAACAAACTGACGCGTTTTATATCGAAGTATCCCATGCGCCAATTTTGGATGCTACCAGAAATTGCAGTAATTACAATTGCCAGACTGCTAGTAGCAACTGCTTGAACTGGTGTATATCCCAAAGCCACTTGTAGGGGTACTAAAACCGTACCGCCACCAATACCTAAAAATCCGGCAAGAATGCCAGAAAATAACCCACCAATAACCAAAGACAACCAATCTGTTGGAAGCATAGACAGACAAAAGTTAGGAGTTGGGAGGCGCGGAGTTAGGAGGCGCGGAGTTAGGAGGCGCCTCCTAACTATTGCAGAAAATCTTTGGGTAATATTGACTTTGGTAGCATTCCATGAACGCCTTTTTGCGGGCTGTTGACAACTTGGGTAATGCGAAAATTTACAGCTAAACTGCACAAAACATAAGCATCTTCTGCTGATAAATTTGTGAAACGTTCTAGGAAATCAATCATGTTTTTTAAAGCCAGTTCCAAAGCTTCATCTAAAGTTTGACCAAACCCCATTGTGATGATATCAGTAGGAGTTTCAGCAATGGGTGTTGTTAGTTGTAAATCCTTGCGAAGTGTAAGCTTTATTTTACCGTTCATCGAAGTTTCAATAGCGGTAACATTTACTTCGCCATCTCCCTGTGCTGAATGTCCATCACCGATAGAAAATAAGGCACCGGGAACGTAAATTGGTAAAAATACTCTCGAACCTGCTTGCAGTTCGCGGTTGTCGATATTACCACCGTAGTGACCGGGGGGAATTGAATTGCGCTCGTGTTCGGAAGTGGCGACGCCAAGAATGCCAAAAAAAGGTTTGAGGGGAATTTTAATACCGCTTCCTTTGGGAAATTCTGCAAAGTTATTTTCTAAATCAAGGGGGATGAATCGAAGTGCAGGTTGAGTAAACTGGTGTGGTAAAGCTCCCCAACCTGTACGAATGGCATTAAAACCAATCGATAAACTGGGTGCGATCGCTTCTAATTGTACTTCCAAAACATCACCCGGTTCCGCAGAGCGCACGTAAATTGGTCCGGTCAGCAAATGCGGTCCGGTGGCAACTTTACGTTCCGGCGACAAATTTTGGCAGATATCAAGAAATTCTGGCGTCAAAAATTCTGCTGGTGCTTTGTCGTAAAGGTAGTAACCTGTGTAAGTTTCTACTGCTACCGTGTCGCCAGAGTCAACTGTAAGCGCTGCTGCTAGCAGGTTCGAGAAACCACCCAGATGTACGGTATCCTTAGTGGCTTTGAGAATGTGATGAGTCATAGTTAGGAAGCGCGGAGACGCGGAGGCGCGGAGTTAGTTGTTTACTAATACCTACTATCTACTATTCACTACCCACTATCCACTATCCACCAACCACCAACCACCAACCACCAACTTTTAACTAGAAGGTTTGGGAATTGCGGCGGTCATTTGACGTATCATCATCACCGTCCAATAAGGAATAGGCGCGAGTAAGATAGTGCCAGTTCCCTCAAAAGTGTTAACTAAAAACTCCCCAGAAGTCATGGAACCAAAGATAGATTTTGTTGCTTTTTCCACGCGATAATTTAAATTAGATGTGCGTGCGATCGCAAAATTTCCATCAACTACCAATCGGTCATTTCGCAAATGCACTTCTTCTACCGGGCCTTGGGCTACCATGACCACTTTACCACTGCCTTTGACTTTGGTTTGAAATAAACCTTCGCCACCAATTAAACCAGATACCAATTTATTGCGCTCAATCCCAACTTCTACACTACCATCACTTGCCCAATAAGCCCCAGTGTCCAAAATCCATTCGTTACCAGCCAATTCTAAAATGTGATAGCCATTCAAAGAAGGCTCTAAATATAATTCACCAGTTCCTGTATAAGTAGGGCGAAAAATATTTTCACCAGTCGCCAAAGACTTCAAAAAACCACCTGCGGAAGGCGCTTTCGATTGCATGGTAATATTGCCACGCATATAGTACAAAGCACCAGATTCAGTGCGTACTGTTTCGTTTTGCAAAGTTGCCTTGACTAAACGCAAATTTTCGCGTTCGATAACTTCAAATTTTGCCATTAATTTTCTCTTGTTTGTGTAAATATGTAAATTATAACTAATAGGCATTTGTTCCATAGTATAATGTTCAAAATGGGTAATGCTTGTCATTCATATTGTTAGTAGCTACTCAGCTTAATTAAATTCAAGGATTTAAATATGAGTAAAGGCTTTGGTTAAAAAAGCGAAAAATACGTTTCCAAAGAAAGCTTTACAAAAGATGATGAGCTAGTAGGGAAGTATGGTCGTTACTACTGGTGTGTTAAGGTTACAAAAGACTTATCTGAAAACGGAGAAATCTTTGTCTATGCAGATGAGCTAGAGATTAAAGAAGGAGCATTAGTTTGCATGGGAAAAGAGAAAAAATACCCGAATCTAGTAATTGCTCCTAACAAGTGGTTGATTGTGTATGCAGCATCAGTTTTGGATGGAAGACCAGTGGCGGTTGAACACTGGAAAGGAGAAATCATTAGTTGAATAAGATATTTGCCTAACAAATATTTTTATAAATAAATTCAATTACATCTGCAAGTCCTGTTTGAGTTTTCAAATTTGTGAAAATAAAAGGTTTATCGCCGCGCATTTTCTTAGCATCCCGTTCCATCACATTTAAATCTGCACCAACATAAGGAGCCAAATCAGTTTTATTTATCACCAATAAATCAGATTTAGTAATTCCGGGACCACCCTTCCGGGGAATTTTATCACCAGCAGCAACGTCGATAACGTAAATCGTTAAATCCACCAATTCCGGGCTAAAAGTCGCCGCCAAATTATCGCCACCACTTTCCAAAAATACCAAATTTAAATCAGGAAAACGCGCCTCTAACTGTTCAATAGCAGCCAAATTCATCGAAGCATCTTCGCGAATAGCAGTGTGGGGACAACCGCCAGTTTCCACACCCAAAATGCGTTCCTTATCCAACGCTTGAGAACGCACTAAAAACTGTGCATCTTCTTGAGTATAAATATCATTCGTCACCACAGCTAGTTTATACTGTTCCCGCATCGCCTTACACAAAGCATCAACCAAAGCTGTTTTTCCCGAACCCACCGGGCCAGCAACACCTACACGAAATGCGTTATTAGTCATTAGTCATTAGTCATTAGTCATTAGTCATTAGTTATTAGTTATTAGTTATTAGTCATTAGTCATTAGTCAAGAGTTATTTTCCTTGTCTCCCCCCTCTCCCCATCTCCCCATCTGCCTAACTCCTGAACAAGCGTGTATACTGCGTTTCATGTTGCATACTCGCCAAAGACAAACCCCAACTACAACAACTTAGGTTATCATCCTCTAAAGCGATCGCTTCCTCCATTGCATTATTAAGTAAGCTTTGTAAATCTAGCAATAACTGCTGTCCGGCGGTTTGTCCTAGGGGTATAAGTTTCACTCCAGCGGTAATCAAATTAGTTGCCCAACTGTGTAGATATCCCAATAATCCTGCTTTGATATTGATATCCCAATGGGCGACGGCAATACCAAAAGCGATCGCATAATTGCAAGGATTACCAACTGCATCCGCCAAAGGTATGATTTTTGGTTGGAGTTTACCAAGTAACTGAATCAGCGATCGCCCCATTTGCCAGCTAGAATTGCGTAATTCTTCAGTTTCTCTGGCTGCTGACAACCAAGCATTCCAACTCGATAGCCCCTCTAAATCACCCAAAAAAGCAGCATTATAAGCACGTACCATCACCGCCACCTCTAAGCGTATTGCACCATAACGCAATTCTGCTTCTAACCAGTGTCTGAGACTTTTGTAGTTATCAATAATACCATTTTCAATCAGTGTTTCCAATCCTTCAGAATAGCTGTATGCTCCTACAGGCAAAGCAGGACTAGCTAACTGTAAAAGACATAAAAGATTGCTATCAGTGAGCGTGATGGTGTCCATAAGCACCCAATTCGGGCTGAAACGGTGAAATTTCTTCTTTTACTTCTAGTCCAAGTTGTTGGAGCATTGTATGTAAAACTGAATCTGGAGATAACCGTAGATAAGTCGCGTTAATTTCTATAGGTACGTGGCGATTTCCCAAATGGTATGCCGCCTTTAGTAAATCTATCTCTGTTGGGGCTAAGACAGTCAAAACTGGTTCTGGTTTTGCAATAATTCTTACCAAAGTGTTATTCGTTTCGTCTGTCAAAATATCGCCATCTCGTAACATCGTTCCTCTAGGTAAACGCAAAAACACAGTGCCATCTTCGGTTTCAAAACGATGGCGGCTGCGAGTGCGTTCTTCTGCAGTCAAAGCAAGAGTTAAAGTAACTGCAACATCTGGATTTGGCGGTTTGCGTTGGGTACATGTCAGCATAATACTATTTTGGATTTTACCTAACAAAATTTTGGATTGGAAAAACGCACGCTAACAACAAAACTGACACATACTTAATCGTACGTGCCAGTTAGATGCGTTGAGTGTCAAATTTTCTAGACATTTGGAATTGTCAACAAGCTAAAAGTTCTCTAATTTGCATGCTTCAATAGCCGTTCTCTGTTGGATGAATGGCACTAACTTAAGAAATTTTTAGCCAAGAAATAAATTTCACCGAACCAAAAGCGCTCCTAATCGCTCTTCAGCTAACTGGGATAAGGATTATAACCCGTTTTAACTGACCGGAATGCACCATTCTCATGGTTGGTAGTTGGTAGGGTGGGCATCGCCCACCAACACAAATATGAGCGTTTCAGGCAACGGTGGGCATTGCCCACCCGACAAAAAATGCACAATAATTGCAATTGGTGCAAGAAATCAGTTTTAACGCCTTTTAGCTTTAAGTCCCAAATTTATTTGAGGGCGAAACCGGGCGTGCCATTCCTCTGTTGAATGAAGTACGCGTACAAAAGCGCAAACGAGAACCGCTATAATCAATCGCGTCTTTACTCAATTTTCATCCCGCCCGTGAACTTGGGCGGGGGGACTGGTGGCTTCAACTGCGGTGAATGATTCTAGGATTTTATAAGTGTGGGATGCGCCTTTTGGTACTACCCAAGAGTTACCAGGTTCAAGCAGCAAAACTTGATTTTCGATGTGTAATTCTGCGCGACCATTGATGACATAACCGACAGTTTCATATTCCCGTGCTGTTGGTTCTTTGGCTTCGCCCGGTTGCTCATTTTCCCAAAGGCGCATGGAAACAGATTTGCCAGATGCTAGATATTTTTGACCTAGTTGACCTTTTGGAGAATAAGCAGAATCTACTTTTTTAACACTTGTATCAGGCATAGTTGTTTGTTGGTTGTTGGTTGGTGGGTGTTGGGGTACTGCGGGAGGGTTTCCCTCCTAGTGCTGTTCTCCCGTTGGGTTGTTGGTTGGTGGGTGTTGGGGCGCGAAGTCTGCAGTCGGGAAGATTCCCTCCGGTGAGCTTCGCGCCCTTGGTAGGGGAGCCACTGCGGTCTTGGGGTCTCCCCAAGGGTCGCAGTGGCGTTTTCCCGACCCAGGCGACTGGTGAAGCGCGATCGCGTTGTTAGTTGTTAGTGGTTAGTTGTTGGTTGTTGGTGGTAAACAACTACTTATGGCTTTATTGCCGTATACTTTGCGTAAGTTTTATTCAAAACTGGACGGCTTTTAACTGGGCGGCTCCTAACTTTTTTAGGGTTTCAGCACAACTTTGATGCAGTTGTCTTTTTTGTGCTTGAAAATTTCGTAAGCGTGGGGTGCTTGTTCTAACGGCAGGGTATGGGTAATGATGAACGTCGGATCGATGTCGCCGTTTTGAATGTGTTCGAGTAAGGGACGCAGGTATCTATGAACGTGGGTTTGTCCTGTCTTGAACGTCAAGCCTTTATTCATAGCTGAACCCATCGGTACATTATCGATAAAGCCGCCGTATGCACCTGGAATTGATACGTGTCCGCCTTTGCCACAAGACAAAATAACTTGCCGTAATGCTGTGGGTCGATCGCTTTCCAAACGCACGGTTTGCTTGACTCTATCTAAAAACGCGATCGCATCGGTACCGTGGGCTTCCATTCCGACTGCATCAATGACTGCATCGGGTCCGCGACCGCCTGTCATTTCTTTGAGTGCATCGCCAACCTCAATTTCTTCGTAGTTGAGAACTTCCGCTTTGCCTAACTCTTTTGCCATTTGCAAGCGTTCGGGAACGCGGTCAATGGCGATAACTCGTTGGGCACCCAGCATATATGCACTCTTGATGCAAAATTGTCCGACTGGACCACAACCCCAAACGGCGACTATATCACCGGGTTTGATATGGCAATTCTCCGCCGCCATGTAACCTGTAGGAAAAATATCTGTTAAAAATAATACTTGCTCATCCGTTAATCCATCAGGTATTTTGAACAAACCCACATCGGCAAACGGTACGCGGGCGTATTCTGCCTGACCGCCAGCATAACCGCCGAAAATATGGGAGTAGCCAAATAGACCTGCTGGCGAATGACCCATGATTTTTTCTGCCAGCCAGCCGTTGGGGTTGGAATTATCGCACAGCGACCATAAATCTCGCTGACAGAAAAAGCAAGAACCGCAGGAGATGGTGAAAGGGACGACTACGCGATCGCCCACTTTCACATTTTTGACACTGCTACCAAGTTCAACGACTTCCCCCATGAATTCATGACCGAGGATATCGCCCTTTTCCATCGTGGGAATATAGCCGTTGTAAAGGTGCAAATCGGAACCGCAGATTGCCGTTGAAGTAATTTTAACAATGGCATCACGCGGGTTAAGAATTTTTGGATCTGGCACCGTATCAACTTGCACATGATTGGCACCGTGCCAGCAAACAGCTTTCATATCAATTTTGGATTTGAGATTTTGGATTTTGAATTTTATAGAGTTAGGAGTTAGGAGGCGCGGAGTTAGGAGGCGCGGAGTTAGGAGTTAAGAGTTTTGAGTTTTGAATTCAATCAAGTTATAGCAATCCTATTATTATTCGCGCACGTGCTACGTGTTTAGCAAGTATTTAGGTTTGCGCTACTATAAGCTTACTCACACTCACAACTCATATCGCTTATTAACTCATCACTACTAACTCTCATTAAAAAGTTAGGAATTAAAAGTTAAGAGTTTTGAGTTTGGAGTTTTGAATTCAATCCAGTGGCTATCAGCTAACTCAAAACTCATATCTTATTAACTCATCACTCCTAACTCCTAACTCCTAACTCTCATTGAGGGGGTTAGGGAGTTTGGTAATATCCCTTATCTTCTCCAGTTATGGGCTTAACTGCGTTTTCTACTCTTTTTTCAGTTGAGTTTAAAAAGTCTTTGGTGCTTTGAGGAACTGGTTCATCAAGATTGAGTTTTTCTTTGATATTCTCAACAGCGCCTTTCAGACCACTCTTGGCATTTTCAGTGATTTGCTTTCCGTCTCTGACAACGTTTTTGTCGATATCAGTGTCAGGTATTCCTTTGTAATAAATACCTTCTGGAGTTTTGACAGTGTTATCAGCTAAAGCTTGGATTGAATGACCGTAGCCAAAAGCCTGCATAACAAAAAACATCATTCCTGCCAGAAAAACTGTCAAAATTCGACGCACGCGCAAATTTTTCACTAAAGAAATTACTCGGTTCATAATAATCCTCTGATGTGTATTAAGTTGGGAATGAGGAGTGAGGAATTAAGAGTGAGGAGTGAGGAGTTAAGAGTGAGGAATTAGGAATCAAGAGTGAGGAATTAGGAATCAAGAGTAAGTAATTAAGAATCATCTTTAACTCATAACTCCTAACTCCTAACTCCTAACTCCTAACTCCTAACTCCTAACTCCTAACTCCGCGCCTGGGCGCCTCTGTTTGGTTTCACGGTTTCAACAAGACTTTGACGCAGTTGTCTTTTTTATGTTTAAACAACTCAAAGCCTTGTTTCGCTTCCTCTAGGGGTAAACGATGCGTGAAAACTAAAGATGGGTCGATTTCGCCTTCCAAAACACGACCCAGCAACATGGGCATATACTTCTGCCCGAACATTTGCCCCATTCTGAAGGTTAAGGCTTTGTTCATAGCAGCGCCCATTGGTATTTTGTCTACGAAGCCGGCGTAAACGCCCATGATGGAGAGAATACCACCCTTGCGGCAAGCCAATATCATTTGCCGCAGTACGTGGGGACGGTCTGTTTCCAGCCTTACCGCTTGTTTGGCTTCGTCATAAAATCCTTCTAAACCCATACCGTGGGCTTCTAATCCCACTGCATCAATGCAAGCATCGGCACCGCGTCCGCCGGTCATTTCTTTGAGGGCTTCGCCGGCGTCGATTTCTTCATAGTTAATAGTTTCCGCTTTGCCAAATTCTCTAGCCATTTGCAGGCGTTCGGGTACTCGGTCAATGGCGATCACGCGTTGGGCACCCAACATATAGGCGCTTCGCATGGCAAACAATCCTACAGGACCGCAACCCCAAACTGCGATTACATCACCGGGTTGAATGTTGCACATATCCGCCCCCATGTAGCCGGTGGGGAAGGCGTCGGAAATCGGCAATACTTTTTCGTCGGGTAGTCCTTCGGGAACTTTGGTTGCACCATAATCAGCAAAGGGTATGCGGACGTATTCTGCAAAGGAACCGGCATAACCACCAAAGGCGTGGGAGTAGCCGTAGATACCCGACGTACCAAAACCGAATATTTTTTCCTCTATCCAAGCGTTGGGGTTGGAGTTATCGCACAGCGACCACATTTGGCGATTGCAGTAATGACATTGACCGCAGCCAATCATCGAAGAAACAACAACGCGATCGCCTTTTTTCAATAACTTGACTTCGCTACCAATATCAACGATTTCTCCCATGAATTCGTGACCGATAATGTCACCTTTTTGCATCGTGGGGATATAACCGTCGTAAATGTGCAAGTCAGAACCGCAGATAGTTGTTGATGTAACTTTGAGAATCGCATCACGCGGGTTAAGAATTTTTGGATCGGATACATTTTCTACCCGCACATCGTTAGCACCGTACCAGCAAACAGCTTTCATAAAGTATGAAGGGTGAAGGATGAAGGATGAAGTATGAAGTGTGAAGGATGAAGTATGAAGGGTGAAGGGTGAAGTGTGAAGGATGAAATCTTCATTTTTCATCCAGAGCGCCTTCATCCTTCATCCTTTCCCCTTTGGTTGTCCTTCGGTTGTGGCGATTTCACCAGCTTCCATCAGCATTTTGAAGCGGCGCAAATCATCACCAATTTGCTGTTCAGGTTCTTCACCGAAAAGTTTGGCAAAAGTAGCCGTCAACGCCCCACCAGGAGGATTATATTCAATCACGACCTTTACTTCAGTACCGCGATCGCCTGGTGCTTTCTTAAAGCGGACAAAACCAGAGTTTTCCACATCTGCACTTTCTGCGGAAGCCCAAGAAATAAACTCATTTTCCCGGTCTTCCAAGATATCTGCATCCCATTCCACACTATTACCTAGAGGTGCATTCGCAATCCAATGCGATCGCTTTTCGTCATGCACCTTCACAGATTTGAGATGCTTCATAAAAGTGGGCAGATTCTCAAAATTATGCCAAAAACGGTAAAGTTCATCTGCTGGTTTATTAATCGTTACCGTTTTTTCCACCTTAATAGCCTGGTTAATACCAATAGCTTCCTGCGCTTGCTGTATAGTGCTTTGTTTCGTCGCACCCTGATAAATCAACCCACCGCCAGCCAAAGCCATCAACGCCCCTCTCAAAGAACGTTGACTTAAACCCGCAAGCACCATCGCACCGCCACCGATCAGAGACGCCCAACGTTCAGTTTCACTAGCTTCACCGCTTCCGCCCTGACTTTTAGCCAGTTTATCCCCAGATGTCGAAGTCACCTTTTTATCTCCTTCTCTCAGTAAAATCTCTTAAGACAAGATAAAGATGAGGAAGACCAAGAAATATTCCCCCACACCCGTCGCCCCTTGTCCCCTCTACCCCTCTGCGTACTCCGCGCCTCGGCGGTTAAATAAACTACATCGACACAGCAGCACCAGTAGTCGGCTTACCAGGCTTCGCATCAGCCCCGACTCGCGCCCGATACAACTCCACCAAACGCTGTTCGTACATTAACAAGTCGTGATAAATTTCCGTAAAAATCCGAGTTGATACGGGGTCAGTGTACATCGCACACAAATTCCCAACATCACCTACAGCTGTTTGCACATCACCTAAAGCGCAACGTAATTGATAGATATCATCACTTCCAGTAAGGGCGCTTTTCACCTTCGCGTATTGATTGGCGATATTAGCAGTCAAAGAAGGTTTTTCACCTAATTCATGCAAACGCCCTTCCAGCCTTTGAATATGCTGCTGTTTATTAGCAATCATCTCTTGAAACAGAGATTTGATTTGGGCATCAGATTCTTTCTCAGCATACTTTCCTAAAGCTTCCAAAGAATAGCGATCGCCTGCAAGCGCAGTATTCAAACCTTTAACAATTTCGCCTTTAGTTGAACCACCCCAAGCATCAGCTAACTTCCACCATTCAGCGGTTGTATCTTTTTCATTTGGCAATCCAACATCTTTGCCACCATAACCCAAGCGACTCAAGATAGCTGTGGTGAAAATTGCTAAGTCTCCAGGTTGACGGGAAGTAATTAAATTTCCATCAACAACCAGCGGTTCATCTACATATTTTGCACCCGCATTAATCATGTCTTTGCGAATAGCACTGAACCCAGTTGCTTGCTTACCTTTTAATAAATCCCCTTCAATTAAAACCTGCGGTCCGTGGCAAACAGCAGCTACCAATTTGCCTTGCTGCATCGCCTCTTGTACAAAGCTTACAGTATTGGGATTGCGGCGCATTTTATCGGGAGCCATACCACCAGGAATCACCACAGCATCAAATTCAGAAGCCATTGCTTCAGTTGTGGTGCCATCGGGTTGCATGGAAACTTTACCACGTTTACCTGTATATTTCTCATTCATGCGGGAACCGAGAACAACGACTTCCATCCCCGCTTGTTTTAGCCCGTTATAAGGCACTTGAAATTCAGCATCCTCAACGTCATTTTCAATGAGGATTGCAACTTTTTTTTTACCCGAATGATTATCACTCATTACCATTTAACTTCCTTGTCAACTTCTCTTTCAAACAGAATCTTGTTGATATAACTAATACCTTTCCACCTCTGAATTACAACTTCTTAACACTCAGCTAAGAACTCCGCGCCTCCGCGCCTCCGCGCCTCCGCGCCTCCGCGCCTCCTAACTTCTAACTTCCAACTCCGCGCCTTTTAAACAGTTGGTGCTGCAAATAATTCTGCGTAATCTGGCGAGAAATTGGCGCGAACGTCGGCAAACTCCCCAGGTGTCACTGCTTGTTGCAACACGGTAAAAACAGCCCGGACATGAATTGCAGCGGCAGTAGGTTCTACATTTTCTTTTTGACTTACACGTTCAATAAACTCTTGCATGCCAAACAATTGACCGTTTTCACCCTCTCGCCCTCGCAAGCAATCGCCTAATTCTTTTGGCAACTGTGCAGCTAAATCCTTCGCTTCATCACCTACGATGCGTTCTTTAATTGTTTCCAAAGTCGCACGAGTAGCCCGTTGTGCTTCCTCACGGGAATTTACTTGAGCAAGGCTTTCTACGTGTTTAATGAACTCGTCGTATTTCACTTTCTCCCTCCGTTCTCATAAATACCGTTTTTTGCACTTGCTTTTTCTTAAGTAAAAATCACAAAACCGAAATACTTTTAAGTATTGCGCTGGATTATTTTTTATAAGTTTGTGGAAATGAAACTAATATGCAATCTGATGCAGGCTGGAAATAAAGTTATGAGCTAGAAACTAGTGGGTGATTATTTTTACCTTCCAACTCACAACCATTAGGGTGTAATGTGGCATTATCATAAATGACTACTTAATTAATGTAGATATCAAAAGCCAGTCTATCTTCATTCTAAAGGGATAGTTTTTTTATTTCTGAGGTGATATATCCCTAGTACAACAAGGCAGAAGTAAGCTATGCTGATGGTTCGCCAGTGCGGTGGTGAAGCGGGCACAGCGTCCGGGTAACCCGAGCGCAGGTGACTGGTGAAAGGGTTCCCCCACCGTAGTTTGGCGGGACCCAAACCGACACCCTCCGGGTTCGCAGTCGCCTGCGGAGGGAAACCCTCCCGCAGCGCTGTCTCACCGCCAACTGCTCGCTTGTTGCAACTGGCGAGGCGCGAAGGGCAGAAGGGGAAAGCTTGATTTTTCAAGACTTTCATTGAATGTGAATGGTTAACTTATTTCCGCCCTTTTGTACTAGTAACAATATTCTGTCTGTGCTAAATCTTGTTATTTTGCTTATATAAAAAAGTTATGAGACAAGCATAAAGAGTTGTTGTTAGCCAACTCTTATCTCATAACTCATAACTTTTCATGAAGTAGCTATAACGTGAAATAACTATTTTATATAATATGAATTCAACTCTAGCTTCTCTTCGCTCCAAAGGAATATATTTTTTATATCTAAAGAGATACATCTGTGGGGATACAGCCATTTCGTGGGAAAACGTTATGGTGAGGATGCACTAAAGAGCGATTGTTATGGCAGATCAAGAACAGATAGATTTAGAAGCTCAACTAAATCGTGTAGATCCAGATAAGGAAGCGCAACCTGAGGATTTGTCAGAGCAAATTTCCGACTTACCGCAGGCAATTACCGAGTCTTATGGTACTGGTGTGAAAGACATGCCAGGATATAACATCGGTGGGCGAAGCATGCGCGATGAAAGACAGAATTACACAGAAACTAGCCCCGAATTAACTGGGGGCGATGTTGATGCTTATTGGCAAGACGCCGATGCAGTAGGCGATGAAGCCGTTGGTGGAACAGTTGCGACTCCCGATCAAAATGTAACTGAGGAAATAGAAGCAGCTGTTGGTCTGGAAATGGACGATCGCGCGTTTCTCAGAACTAACGATATTTTAGAGGAACGCGATGACCGACGCTGGGAGTTAGATCCAACATCTTCCGAAGATTATCAAGAACGCAGAGACTAATGCTGGGGTGGCGGCGGCTTCATAAACCCGGTTTCTTTAAAAAATCGGGTTTCTCCATCTTCGCGAATCATTTAGGATTACTATCACGAATGGAGATATTTAAAGAAATCGAAACATATTTAAATCTTATGATTTATTTAAAGATATATAAGTAATAATCATTATAAAGTTTGATAAATAGGTTCCCTAATAGAGTTAAGCTAAATTTTGTGGCTAAATTCAATAAAATTAATCTTAAATACTAATTTTTTGAATATTGCCTGCGTTAATGCTTTGACTGCTATCAAAGTAATTAAGCTTATGAAATTTGGAGTATTTCTATCCAAACTATAAGTAACGCATGACAAATTATCTCTGTTTCTAACGATATAAGGTTCAAGACAAATGCTAAAAAACAACGAACTGAATATCAACCGGAGTTCTAATCTAAGGTGGAAACTAGGAGACCAAGATAACCAATTCTCCACAGGACAAGTTTTGCCGTTTAAAACAGCAGGTAAACCGCTATAAATAAAAGCGGCTGGTTTGAAATTAAATAAATTGCCATCATTGATGCTGAGTTGCTGTCAAATGTATCAAGATAGGTTTTTTGCCTATTTAATAAGTTGCATTTGAGGGTATATTAGTGTTTTTGTGGGCTGCTAGGCTATCTATATCATGCAGCAAGAAAAAAGATTCAAAAGATAGTCTATTTTTCAGCAATTTCTTTTCAGGAAATATATCCAGTTAATCAGTCTAAAGAGGTATGCATATCTCTGTTGATTGATAGATTGTTTTATCCTGTTTTCAATCAGAAAATGGGAAAAATTTCTTTTAGCTGCGATTTTCAGCTAAAAGCTCAAATTTGCCATTAATTTTGTTAGTTTTGGAATAAAGGACAGAAGAGATGAGTGTACCTTATGCAACTTTTGCGGCGACGGAAACGGCATTTCACGTAACAGGTTATGAAAAAATTGAATTTAGTCTGGTTTATGTAAATGGCGCGTTTGATATTAAAAACACTGAGATAGCTGATAGCTATCAAAATTTTGGGCGTTGTTTGTTAGTAGTTGATGCAAATGTCAATCGTTTATATGGCGAGCAAATTAGGTCTTATTTTCAATTTTATAATATTAAATTGACAGTTTTTCCTATCACTATTAGCGAGCCAGCCAAGAGTCTGACTACATTTGAAGAAGTTATAGACGCTTTTGCGGACTTTGGTTTAATTCGCAAAGAGCCAGTTTTAGTAGTTGGTGGTGGTTTAGTTACAGATGTGGTTGGTTTTGCCTGTGCGGCTTATCGTCGCAGTACGAATTATATTCGGATTCCAACAACTTTAATTGGTTTAATTGATGCGGGTGTTGCAATCAAAGTAGCAGTGAATCATAAGAAGTTAAAAAATCGTTTGGGTGCTTATCATGCTCCCCAAAAAGTAATTCTAGATTTTTCCTTTTTAGAAACTCTGCCAATTGCTCAAATTCGTAACGGGATGGCGGAATTGGTAAAAATTGCCGTGGTGGCGAATGCAGAGGTTTTTGAACTGTTGTATGAGTACGGTCATGAATTACTGCATACACACTTTGGCTATGTGAATGGTTCCAAAGAATTGCAAGAAATTGCTCATCGTTTAAATTATGCAGCTATCAAAACCATGCTGGAATTGGAAACGCCAAACCTGCGTGAATTGGATTTAGATAGGGTAATTGCTTACGGTCATACTTGGAGTCCGACATTGGAACTCGCACCACAGGTTCCTTTATATCACGGTCATGCAGTTAATATTGATATGGCGTTGTCTGCAACTATTGCCCACAGACGGGGTTATATTAATTTGGAACAACGCGATCGCATTCTCAATCTCATGAGTCGCATTGGTTTGGCTCTTGACCATCCTTTACTTGATAGTGATTTGTTGTGGTACGCTACTCAATCTATCACCCAAACAAGAGATGGTAAATTACGCGCAGCTATGCCAAAACCAATTGGTGAGTGCTTTTTTGTGAATGATTTGACTCGCGAAGAATTGGATGAAGCTTTGGCGGAACATAAACTTCTGTGTGCCGAACTTCCCGGTGGTGGTGAAGGAATCGACGCTTATATTGGTACTGAAGAATCGGAATTAATCAAAGCGTAATATCATGCATGTGAATACTTGTACTATATGGTTAATGGTTAATTGTTAATTGTTAATGGTTAATAGTCAAAATCCATGAATCATGAACCATCTAACTACAAGTAATTAAGCGGACATGATGTAAAACCGTTTTCTTTCAAACTTGCAACAGATAATTTGGATTGGTTTGCACAATCCAAAATCCTTTCATCCAAAATCCAAAATGGTAAGACCGTGACAAGTATTGTAGAAATCAGTACCGCTAGACCCGTAACACCCCACGGTATTTTAGTAGAAGAGTTGCGAAAAACTCTAGAAATGGCGGAAGCTGCAAGCATTCCAGCAGAAATTTTGGCAACCCTGCGCTCTACGTATCAATTAGCGGCAGGATTAGACCCATATATCAGTGAATGTACGACGACCGAATCGTCAGCGCTGACAGCATTGGCGCGGAAAACTAGCGCGGAAGATTGGCGAAAGCGCTTTGGTGATGGTGAAACGGTGCGTCAGTTAGAACAAGAGATGCTTTCGGGACACCTGGAAGGACAGACATTAAAAATGTTTGTTCGCATGACTAAAGCCAAGCGGGTTTTGGAAGTGGGGATGTTTACAGGATATTCAGCGCTAGCAATGGCGGAAGCGTTACCCGATGATGGGAAGTTGGTGGCTTGTGAGGTTGATGCTTATGTCGCCAACTTTGCCCAAAACTGCTTTGCTGATTCGCCCCACGGCGATAAAATTACCGTGGAAGTAGCACCTGCTTTGGAAACACTTCATAAATTGGCTGCAGCTGGTGAATCTTTTGATTTGATATTCATCGATGCAGATAAAAAGGAGTATGTGGAGTACTTCCAAACTATTTTGGATAGTAACTTGCTTGCACCCGACGGTTTAATCTGCGTTGATAATACTTTATTGCAAGGACAGCCTTACCTTCCACCAGAGAAACGGACGGCGAATGGAGAAGCGATCGCCACGTTTAATTCCATTGTCGCCCAAGATTCTCGTGTTGAGCAAGTGCTGTTACCAGTGCGAGATGGTTTAACTTTGATTAGAAGGTTGGATTAAATGGCACAATCTATACCTTTTGATTCTGCATCGCCAACGCCGCAAGTTTCCTGGGGAGTAAGGATATCTGCGTTATGGAAAACCGTAGGTACACTGTTGTTGTTGTTTTTAGCATTACCAGTAAATGCCTCGATTGTTTTGATATCTTTGCTGTGGGGTATTTTCAGCAAACCCTTTGAGAAACGAGTTGTAGCCGCCGCACCGAAAAATATCTTAATTAGCGGCGGTAAAATGACCAAGGCTTTGCAACTTGCGCGATCGTTCCACGCCGCAGGACACCGGGTAGTATTGGTGGAAAGTCATAAATATTGGTTAACCGGACATCAATTTTCCAATGCTGTGAGTGCTTTTTATACTGTAACTCCACCGGAGAAAGACCCGGAAGGCTATACACAGGAACTATTAGACATCGTAAAAAAAGAACGGATTGATGTTTACGTACCAGTGTGCAGTCCTGTCGCCAGTTACTACGATTCCTTGGTGAAACCTGCGCTTTCTCAGCATTGTGAGGTGTTTCACTGCGATGCAGAGATAACGCAGATGTTGGATGATAAATACGCATTTTCCGAAAAAGCTAGAAGTTTTGGTTTATCTGTTCCCAAGTCGTTTAAAATTACGAATCCCGAACAGGTTATTAACTTCGATTTTTCTCAGGAAAAGCGGAAATATATCCTCAAAAGCATTCCTTATGATTCGGTTCGGCGGTTGAATTTAACTAAACTTCCCTGCGACACTCCCGAAGAAACAGCAGCGTTTGTGCGAAGTTTACCCATCAGTCCGGAGAAACCTTGGATTATGCAAGAGTTCATACCGGGTAAGGAGTTTTGCACCCACAGTACTGTTAGAAATGGGGAATTAAGATTGCATTGCTGTTGCGAATCTTCGGCGTTTCAGGTGAATTACGAAAATGTAAATAATCCGCAAATTTTGGAATGGGTAAAACATTTCATCAAAGAAATGGGTATCACCGGACAAGTTTCCTTTGATTTTATTCAAACCGAAGACGGAACAGTTTACGCGATTGAATGCAACCCGCGCACTCATTCTGCTATCACGATGTTTTACAATCATCCTGGTGTTGCGGATGCTTATTTGGGTAAAATTCCTTTACCTGAACCTTTACAACCTCTTGCTGATAGTAAGCCAACGTATTGGCTTTATCATGAAATTTGGCGGTTGACGGGAATTCGTTCTTTGTCGCAATTTTGGACTTGGTTAAAGAATTTGATGCGCGGTAAAGATGCAATTTATCAGTTGAATGACCCTTTACCTTTTTTGACTGTTCCTCATTGGCAAATTACTTTATTATTGTTGCAAAATTTGCGACAATTACGAGGTTGGGTGAAGATAGATTTCAATATTGGGAAGTTGGTGGAGTTGGGTGGAGATTAGGTTTTATGTAGAAAGTAATAGATTTTGTAGGTTGGGTGTAGCTTTCTTCGGAACCCAACATCAACCTTGATTTGTTGGGTTCCACTTTGTTCCAACGCCACTTGCGCGGCTGCCGGGAAACCCGTCCAACGCAGTGGCTTCCCAACCTACAACTAGAAAAATGTTGAAGGAAATAAACTAAAAATTATGCAAAGTATATTAACTAAAGAATTTAACTCAACAAACTCTAATATATTCCCCCTGTCGCAAGTTCAAAAATCGGCTTGGTTTCTCTACAAGTTATCGACCCAAGGATATGCTGATAAGCTTGCTTTAGGAGTTCGCATTCCTTCAGAAGTAGATATAAATAGATTAAAAAATGCCTTTAATATCCTTGTGGAACGTCACCCAAGTTTGCGAAGTGCTTACTTTCAACATGATAAGCAATTTGTTCAGCAAGTACAGGATAAAAATTCTGCAAAATTTGAAGTTGTCGATGCTGCGGGATGGAGTGAAGAAGAACTTCAAGAAAATTTGCACAAGTCGATTCAGCTTCCTTTTAACTTAGAAGCTGGTTTTGTGATGCGAATGAGTTTATTTCATATTTCGCCTAGCAATTATGTTTTGTTGCTAACGGTGCATTACATCGCTTGCGATTGGAAGTCTTTGCTGATATTTAAAAATGAATTACTGGAATTATATCAAGAAAAAAATATTATTGACTTACCCCTGTTAACTCAATCATATCAAGATTATGTAGAGGCAGAAATCAAGCTTTTTGATAGTTCGAGATTACAGCAACTGCAAAATTATTGGGGAAAACAGTTAGTAGGTGAATTACCGCTGTTAAATTTACCCATGAGTCAATCTCGTACGGTTGTGCGAAGCTATAACGGTGCTTCTGAAGTATTGAAAATAGCACCGGAATTAAAGGATAAATTACAAGTTTTAGCAACCTATAAAAATATTACTTTACCTGTATTACTTCTGACTGCATTCCAAGTCTTAATTTATCGCTATACGGGTGAAGAAGATATTATAGTTGGTTTGCTAACGGAACTCAGAAAATCAGATTTAGCTGGCGTTGTTGGTAACTTCACTAATATATTACCTTTGCGAGTAGCTATTTCTGATAATCAGACATTTTGGGAATTATGTTATCAGGTAAAAGAGGTATGGGAAAATGCGATCGCTTATCAAGATTATCCCTTCCCTTCCCTAGTCCGACAGCTACAACCAGACTTTAACCCCGCACATCCCCCCATTTGTCAGGTTGGTTTTGCATGGGAAGACCTGAATAATCTCAATAATCTCAAAAATCTTTCCCAAATCGAATATTTTGAACTACCACAGCAGCGAGTTGAATTTGATGTCAGCCTTGATATTTCCGCTTTGGAAAATTCGCTGACATGTGCGTTGAAATATAATACCGATTTATTTGACGCTTCTACTATTACTTTTATGGTAGAACATTTCCAAAATTTATTGCAAGCAATTACATTTGATTTGGATTCCTCTATATCTCAACTTTCCTTGTTAAGTGCAAAGGAAAAACAACAACTATTATTTGACTGGAATAATACTCAAGTTGAATATGACTTATCATGCTGTTTGCATCAATTATTTGAAATTCAGGTAGAGAAAACACCTGATGCTGTTGCAGTCAAATTCGCAGATAAACACCTCACCTACAGAGAATTAAACAACCGCGCCAATCAACTCGCACATTACTTGCAATCTTTAGGCGTCCAACCAGAAACGCTGGTGGGAATTTGTATTCAACGTTGCCTAGAAATGGTAGTGGGACTGTTAGGAATTCTCAAAGCTGGTGGTGCATATGTACCAATTGACCCAGGATATCCCTCCGAACGCATTACATACATGCTTGAAGATTCCCAGGTGTCAATTTTACTAACCCAAAGTAACCTGATTGTCAGTTTACCAACGCAGGCAAATCATACAATCTGCTTGGATAGCGATTGGGATAAAATTTCCCAAAATTCTCAAAATAATTATACCAATCCCAAATCTGGAGTCAAGCCAGAAAATTTAGCTTATGTAATTTACACCTCCGGTTCCACAGGAAAACCCAAGGGTGCGATGAACACCCATCAAGGTATCTGCAATCGCTTGCTGTGGATGCAAGATGCATACCAACTCACCGCTGAAGATAAAATTCTCCAGAAAACACCTTTTAGTTTTGATGTTTCAGTGTGGGAATTTTTCTGGACATTGATAACAGGTGCGCGTTTAGTAGTTGCGGAACCAGGTGGACACCGTGATAGTACTTACCTGTTTAACACCATTATTGAAGAGGGAATTACTACACTGCACTTTGTTCCCTCCATGCTTCAGGTATTTTTGGAAACTAAGGAATTAGAAAAATGTCAATCGCTCAAACGAGTGATTTGTAGCGGTGAAGCTTTACCTCTAGATTTACAAAAGCGTTTCTTTGCACGTCTGGGATGCGAATTACACAACCTCTACGGCCCTACCGAAGCCGCTATTGATGTCACATTTTGGCAGTGTCAACCAAATACTAACTTAAAAAGTGTACCCATTGGTCGTCCCATTGCCAACACCCAAATTTACATACTCGACAAACATTTACAACCCGTCCCCGCAGGTGTTGTTGGCGAACTATATATTGGTGGTGTGGGAGTTGGAAGAGGGTATCTAAACAAAGTTGAATTAACAGGCGATCGCTTTATTTCCAATCCTTTCGCTTTCGGTAAAATGTACAAAACTGGCGACTTAGCTCGCTATCTACCTGATGGTAAGATTGATTACATCGGTAGAATTGATAATCAAGTAAAAATTCGCGGCTTTCGTATCGAGCTAGGTGAAATAGAGAACGCTATAAGTCAGTATAATTCCGTAAGAGAAGCAGTTGTTGTTGCTCCTAGCGATCGCCTAAACAACAAACAACTAATTGCTTATATTGTCCCCCATCAAGAAGAACTTACATCTAAGGAATTGCGGGATTTTCTCAAAGAAAAACTTCCCGAATTTATGATACCGTCAGCGTTTGTAATCTTAGATGCATTACCCTTAACTCCGAGTGGAAAAGTTGATAGACGTGCGCTTCCCAAACCGGAATTATCTGTTTTTAGCCGTCATGAATCTTTTGTTTCTCCCCGCAATAACTTAGAAAAACAACTAGCGGAAATTTGGTCAGAAATTTTAAATATTTCAGAAATCAGCGTCAAAGATAACTTTTTTGAAATTGGCGGAAATTCGCTTTCAGCAGTTTATTTAATGAGTGCGATCGCCGAAAAATTTAATCGAGAATTACCCCTAGCCATTCTATTTGCAAATAGCACAATTGAAGAGTTAGCTGAAATTCTGCAAAACTCAAATCAAGTTTTTGCTAACTCTCCATTAGTTCCAATTCAGCCAAAAGGTAAAAAACAACCTTTCTTCTGCATTCATCCCGCAGGCGGTCACGTTTTGTGCTACTTTAATTTATCGCGTTATTTGGGTAATGACCAACCATTTTATGGTTTACAAGCACAAGGATTTTATGGCGATGAAGAACCGTTAACAACAGTTGAAGAAATGGCGAGTCTCTACGTCAAAACCATCCGAACCTTTAAACCAGAAGGTCCATATCAAATTGGCGGATGGTCTTTTGGTGGAGTTGTCGCTTATGAAGTTGCTCAACAATTGCAGCGACAGGGACAAGAAGTATCGCTGTTAGCAATATTAGATTCTTACGTACCAATTTTATTAGATAAAGCCAAACCAATAGATAATACTTATTTAGTTGGCGTGCTTTCTCGCGTTTTTGGCGGAATGTTTGGTCAAGATAACTTAGTTTCACCTCAAGAAATTGAGCATTTAACTATAGAAGAAAAACTTGATTATATCATCGACAAAGCCAGACAAGCCAAGATATTTCCTCCTGGTGTGGAACGTCAAAACAACCGTCGAATTTTAGACGTTTTGGTGGGAACTCTCAAAGCCACTTATTCTTATCAACGTCAACCTTATCCAGGAAAAGTAACTATTTTTCGGGCACAGGAAAAACATATCATGGCTCCCGACCCAACAATGGTATGGGTAGAATTATTTTCCGTACTTGCAGCAAATGATATTGAGATTTATAAAGTTCCCGGTCATCATTACTCATTTGTGCTGGAACCACACGTTAAAGTTTTAGCGGAACGTTTAAGCGATCGCTTGTGTAAATAAACAAAACTATACTGCAATGGGAAAAGGGAAAATATTAAACTTTTTTTCCCTTTGCCCCGCTTTCGTTTACTTAAGCGTCTGCGTTTGTTTGTTCTCTAACCCTTCTTTAGAATGGTCGAGGCGTAATTCACCTTTAGGTGCAAAGCGCATCCAAAAAGGAGTGTCTGAACCTGCAGACCCTTTAGCAACGGTGACTCCACCATCAGCCAGCCACAATGCGCCCGTAACGTAACTGGCTTCATCGGAAGCTATAAAAGCGTAGACATTCGCCATTTCTTCCGGTGTACCGCGTCGCGCCAATGGCGTACCTTCAATCAAACTTTTTTCCATCTTGGCGTCCATCGGTCCAGTTTCCTTATGGGTCCACGCAGTATCAATCGCACCGGGACAGACACAGTTAGCACGGATACCATACTTGGCTTGTTCGACCGCAACACCAAGCATGAATGAATGCATCCAGCCTTTGGTACCGCCGTATGTTGTGTTGAATGCCAATCCGTTGAAACCCGCTTCAGAACCCGCAGAGACAATGTTACCCCGCGTTTTCTGCAAATGCGGAAGTGCGTATTTGGTCATCAAAAACGCCGATCGCATGTTATTGCGGATTGTGTCATCGAATACATCAACTGGGTAATCTTGAGTTTCGGCTGTAGCAAGAAATACTCCAGCATTATTAATCAAGATGTCTAATTTGCCGTAAGCATTAATTGCGGTTTGGACGCAGTTTTGAGCGTGGAATTCTTGAGAAACATCTCCTAAGTAGGCGATCGCTTTACCGCCATAATGTCTAATTGCCTGTACTACATCTTCAATCGGATCGTCAGGTAATCCGTTAACAATAACTGATGCACCTTCTTTGGCAAATTTGTGAGCGATCGCTTCTCCAATACCAGCGCCAGCACCAGTGATAATTGCAACTTTACCTTCTAAACGTCTATCCACCGGAATACCTCCTAGAAGTAAAAATCTGTTAGTAGATAGTTGTTAGGGGTTTGTTGGTGGTTGATTGTTAATGGTTCTTTGGGAAGAAAACCACCAACCAACACCCAACACCCAACACCCAACAACTTCCAATTGTTCTTCTCTTTGATTGAGATACATCTGTCTTCAGTAGGGTTAAACGCCGGATACAGCTTTGATACCTTTGCTTTAGACATTAATTGCAATCGGAGTTTGTTATGACATTTACTCAAGCTGGCGACCCAACTATTCGCGAACATGTTCAAGCTTTTCAAAATTTGGATGTAGATGACCAACTCGCTTTGTTTTGGTTCATCTATAAAGAAATGGGCAAATCAATCACACCAGCAGCCCCCGGTGCTAGCACTGTTTCTCCACAAATTGCTGAAGGTTTGTTCAACCAAGTTAAGGAATTATCTCATGAAGAACAACTACAACTTCAGCGCGATTTGATTAATCGTGTGGATAACCAACTTACCCGTGAATATGGCTCTTTGGGTGACACTACCAAGCTGCTATTTTGGTATCTGTTAGCTCAAGGCATGGACAATGCTACTATCATTCCTATGCCTGCCAATTATCAGCTTTCCTCAGAATCGGAAAACCTGTTCAATAAAATCAAAGAAATTCCATTTGAAGAACAGATAACTCTTTTCCGCGATTATGTTTCGCCGATGGGTGCTGAAGCAAAAGCAGGGGCTGAAATTTAGTTGAAATTTCATTAAAATTTCAATCTTAGTAATTTTGCTTTTCAAGAGTTTCTCATGCATTAATTGCGAGAAGATTTGATGATTGTGGGTGGCATTTTCCCAAATTTTTCCTAAAAATGGGCAATGCCCACCCTACCAAAAGCTTTATTTATCCTCTTTCTTAAGATAGGTTTAAACAAATTATTTATTTTTTTATATTCTATCTAATTACAGAGACGGAATTAGAACTTTATTTTCTAATCTAGATAGATATCAAGCGGGACGGCTGAAAGTTTCTATGTTTGTTTGAAAATTTGTTGTGTTGAATTGGGAAATTTTGCCAGAAAATTGCATACTAGATATCAAGTAAAACTTCAGAGAAACCGATTTGTAAAGAATTGATTGGAGGTTGGATTGACTTCTACAAATGTGAATCGCTTAGAAGAAACTATATCTAAGTTTCGCAGCTTGTCAATAGAAGATAAGCTAGGAGTGTTGGCGTTACTTTATAACAAAATCGGTCGTTCAATTCCTACAGACGAGTTAGATGCGATCGCAGATGATTCTATTCATCCGATGGTAACCCAAATTCAACAACTTGTCCCTAAAGAACAGCTAGCACTTCTGAGCGATTTACTAACTCAAAAAGAAAGCGATCGCCCAGACCTCACTGATGAGTATGCCTCAATAAGTGCAGAATCTAAGTTGGGTTTCTGGTCGGTAATCGCACAAAAGGTAGGAGACACAATCATCGGTGTACCAGGCGATTATCACCCTTCTGCTCAAGTAGATGAGGTGTTGGGTTTTTTGAAATCTTTGGACATCAAAGATTTGGCATTTTTCCTAAAGGAAATAATGTAAGCTCATCAAAAATTTTCCTTTTGCAGTTTTTAATTTAGTTGATCGGAGTGACCATGACTTCTACAAACATCAATCCTTTACGGCAGTCTATATCAGCATTTCAAAATTTGGATATAGACGACCAACTAGCAGTATTGGCTTTAGTTTATAAATCTATTGGTGATACAATTCCCGCCAATGTTGTAGATTCTTTACCTACACAAGAAGCATCTCATTTGGTGGCACAAATTCAGCAATTATCACAAGAAGAACAACTGCATGCTTTGCGTGACTGTCTACCCGCAGAAATAACCGATCAAGATGAAGTAATGCTCGATCCACACCCCAGCAAAGCCTTAGCTGAACTTGTTCAAGGTGGTGGAACTACAATTCCCACGGGCGAGTACGGACAAATGCAGACTGAATCTAAGTTAGCTTTTTGGTATGCATTAGCACAAAAATTAGGCAATGGTGTCATCGGTATACCCAATGATTATCAGCCTTCCGAACAAGCAACAGCAGTGTTAAATTCTCTAAAATCCCTTAGCACTGATGATTTAGTGTCTTTCTTGAAGCGAGTGCTGTAAATAACGTAGGGTGGGCAATGCCCACCCGACAATGAACAATTTAAATTCAATTAAAGTTCAACATTATGTTGAAATTGGGCATTTTTTCTTCAGAAAATACTATTAATGAACATACAATTAATTAATTGACGAGAGGCATTTATGACTTATACAAATATCAACTTTTTAGAACAAGCTGTATCAAAGTTTCAAAATTTGGATGCAGACGATCGCTTAAGTGTATTGGAGCAACTTTATGGGCAAGTTGATAATGAAGTCCCCGTGCTTGCTCTCAATGAACTACCAACTGAAGGTCCGGCTGCTTTAGTTGCAGAAGTTCAAAAATTGCCCAAGGAAGAACAGTTATCTGCTATACGTCAGTTGCTATTAGCAAAAACTTCTAAGGGAAATGAAGCAGGGGAAAGTAATATTCCCATTAGTGATTATAACTCGTTGAGCGATGAATGCAAATTGGTATTTTGGTATCAGTTAGCCAAGAATTTGGGAGGCTCAATTATCGCCATTCCAAGTGATTATATACCTTCTGAACAAGCCACAGAAGTATTAGATTTAGTTCAATCAGCAAACATCCAAGATTTAGTTTCCTTCATGAATCAAGTGCTTTAAATAATAGACCTGTTTTCATGGGCATTGGTCATTGCGAAAAAAAGATTTATGCCTTTTATTATGAACTCAAGTAGGGTGGGCATTGCCCACCTTTGAAACTCAAAAAACGAGGTTAAAAATTCCAAAATAAAACTTGAAATTCTCCTGTTTACGATTATGTTAAATCAAGGCAATGTTGCTACTCCAAAAAATACTATCAAAAGAAAGCATCTTGTTACTAGTTTGATTACTGGTTTAATTATAGGTGCTATTGCAGGTACACCGATAGGATGGTTTGCCCATAGATTTTATTATCAACAACGTTTGGCATAAATTTTACTTTGTCGAGAACAAAATAGCAATCAGCCAGCAGCGGTTGTTGATTCTATTTGCGGTTCTAGATTTTAATCAAGGTTTTAATCAAGGTTTTAAGATGTTCCGTTTTCAAGTGAAACCTTATGGTGTCTTCTGACGAACAGACGAGAAACACGGCAGATTCTAATCTCAAACCGCAGAAAAAAAGCATTCAGGAATTTTTTCAACATCGGCGAAGGGCGATTATTCTGCTGGCTTTGATTGTTTTTATTGGATTCCTGGCATATCAAATTGATATTGCCTTTCCCGGAACACCAAACATTAACAAAACATATACACCTTTTACCCAGCCCACAGCACAGGAAATTGGTTCCTATGATGTGCTGGGTAAAGTTGTAAGTAAAGATGAAGCCGCAAGTTTGTTAAAAACTGAGGATGGAAAACAAGAATTATCTCCAGATAATGGTGCCGTTGCGATCGCCGATAAGTTGATAAAACTTGGTCGCAAAGCTTTTTATACAGAAACCTTTGGCAATGAGGTTTTCTTTACTGATGTCACTGGTGTTTTGGATGGACCGATGAATATTGGTAACTTAGCCAAAGCGATCGCTGCTCTCGGTGGCAAGTCTACCACAAATCTCCAGGTGACAATGGATCGCGATTTGAAAGTAGGCGATCGCTTTTTCCAAAAAGGCGATATCCTCAACACCGGACTTGATGTTCCCAAAGGTTCCCTCGTCCCCTTAGGAATTGTCACCCACATCAACCAAGGTAAAATTCGCGTCGGGGTTACCTGTGCGGCTTGTCATGCTGCTGTTAATAAAGATACCGGACGCATTATCGAAGGCGCACCAAATAACGACCTGGATACAGGCTTAATTCTGGCATTAGCTAGTAATTCCGCAGCTTGGTTTCGGCAAACTGGTGTAAAACCGCAAACAGTGGTTAGGGGTGAAACTACTTACATCAAAGCTGATGGCAGGCAAGCCCGTTTACCAGACGCCGAAACTTTAGAACATGATGTGGATGAAGCATTGCTGACTTGGGCACCCGGAAACTTTGATTCTACGGGGGACAATAACAATAATCCTTCCCAAAATCCATCATCCTATACTTTTGCTGCATATCCCTACGGTTGGAGTGGCAACGCTGCTATAGGCTGGTTTCACGGACTGACTACCCTTAATAGCAACGTTCACGCCACCAACTCAGACTTGACAACAGGGGCTGATGCCAGCCAGCAACTCTTAGGTATTGATAAAGACACTTACCTGGGTATAATTCTGCAAAACTCTGCAAATCCCGCCTTCAAATTACCAAAAGGCGCGAAACCATCGGAATTTTTCCAAAAAATTGACCCGACTCCCGGCACACCTGCAATGAACGAGGTAATAAAAATGCCTGGATTTCCCAAAGGTTCGCCATTTATTCTTGATGGTTTGATGGCAAATTCTCCAGGAATGCCAGTTGCAGCCCAACTCAACGGCATGTCAGCGTTCCAAAATTCCCTCGCACCACCACCTGTAGAGACGCGAAATCTCGCGTCTCTACAACGTGGGGCAGTGATTTTTGACAAAGCTAAGTGTATCGAATGTCACAGCGGACGATATTTTACCAACAATCGAGTAATTGCAGAAACGGAAATTAAATCTCAGCCATCACGGGCAAAAGCCCAAGCCGCTTTCGCAGCCAACTTTATACCACCGCAGACATATCCCAGTAACGTGCGGGTTCCCCTATCAAAAAATCCGCCAGTGTTGAACGTTCCCACGGATATTACACCGCAAAAAGATTATAAGCTGGCATTTGCCATTGGCAACTCAGGCGGTTATAAAGTGCCTAGCTTGATCGGACTTAACGTCACCGCACCGTATTTGCATGATGGTGGTGTTGCTGCGGCGTCAGATGCGCTAACACAAGGTGAAAACGGTTATAAATTGGTAAATTCCGAGCATTTAGGCATGGCAGGCACACTATTAAAAGGTATTGAACCAGATCCGGCAGCCAGTTTGCTAGTGCTTGTAGACCGCAACTTACGCAGGCAAGCAGTTAACGCTAACCGCGCTAATTCCGATTTGCTTTCATCAAATGTAGACGGTACGGGACACAATTATTGGGTTGATAAACAGGCAGGTTTTAATACTCAACAGCAAACAGATTTGATTGAATTCCTGCTTTCTTTGGACGATGAACCAGAAGTAATACCCGTGCAGTAAAGCAGGAGATGGGGGGATGGGGGGACAACGGGGAAACTTCAGAATTCCAATGCCCGATGCCCGATGCCCAATGCCCAATGCCCAATTCCCCATTCCCCAATTTTTAATTTTGTAACAAAAGGATATTTCACGATGGCATTACAAGGCGTAATTTTAGATGTTGATGGTACGCTGGTTTTGAGCAATGATGCTCACGCCCAAGCTTGGGTAGAAGCGTTTGCAGCTAATGGTCATAACGTACCATTTGATACGGTTAGACCCCTAATTGGTATGGGAGGCGACCAAGTAATACCGATGCTAGTACCTGGACTTTCGGATAAAAAAGGTGAAGGCAAAGTTATTTCTCAAAAGCGCAAAGAATTAATTATTAATCGCTTTGGACCAAATCTAGTTTCAGCAAATGGTACGCGGGAATTAATTTTAAGAATGCAGCAAGATGGACTGCAATTAATAATTGCAACTTCCGCTACAACTGAAGAACTTTCTGTTTTGTTGAAAGCCGCAAAAGCTGATGATTTACTTCAGGAAGCTACAACATCAAGTGATGCTGATGCTTCTAAACCAGCACCTGATATTGTTGAAGCGGCTTTAAACAAGCTGAAGATAGATAAAAGCGAAGCGGTGATGATTGGAGACACACCCTATGATATAGAATCTGCAAGCGGTGCTGGTGTTGGTCTTATTGCTTTCCGTTGTGGCGGATTTGATGATACTCAATTACAAGACGCTTTAGCAATCTACGACGATCCTGCTGATTTGTTAGCACATTACGATGACTCTCCTTTAGGGAAAAAGACTGTAAGCGTGTAATCAGTAGGACAACTAAATTTAGGCAATAAATTTTATCGCCCACTACTACTCCACCACATTAATTTTAGGGGTTAGATTTGGGCATTGGGCATTGGGCATTGTTGCGCCAGTGCGTTGCGCGGGTTTCCCGCGTTGAAGCATCTGGCGTCATTGGGCATTGGGAAAATCTGTTTGTTGTTTCTTGCACTCTTTGCCCCAGACCCGCCCTACTCTCTAACAACCCATCAAAACTTATGTGGTGGAACACTAGTAGTCAACCACATTAATCTTGAGGGGTAAATAAACTTTAAGGCTCATTCTCTCTTCCTCTTCCTCTGCGCCCTCTGCGCCTTTGCGGTTAATTATTTAACCCCTCATATTTTTTGCGATCGCCCACTATTAGTCCACCACATTAATTGTAAAATCGGGAATTGGTATCAGCACTCAGCACTCATTTGTTATTCACAGGTGCAAGTCCATCAACCGCCGGTCCGTTGATAACCTTACCTTGAGTATTAAACCGCGAACCGTGACAAGGACAATCCCAGGTTTTCTCTGAGGTGTTCCAAGCAACTATACAACCAAGGTGGCTGCAAATTGCCGAATGCTCGTGCAAAACGCCATTTTCATCTCGATAAGCTGCGATTTTGGTCAAACCGCGTCGCACTATTCCACCCGTAGCAGGAGCGATTTTTTCAACGGAATCAACATCTCCCGGCGTCACCCAATCTAAATATTGGGCACCAATATTAATATTCTCCGATATCAAATCACTTGCTGCACCAACTTTTATCCGCGATGGGTCATAAAGTTTCGCCCAAGTATTCTTTCGCCCTAAAATCATATCAGTTAACAGAATTCCGGCAATTGTGCCGTGAGTCATTCCCAAACCCGTGTCACCCGTGGCAATGTAAACATTGTCCTCGTCTAAAGGATTCTTGCCAATGTAAGCAATACCATCATCGGCATTCATCACCTGACCTGACCAACGATACAATATCTCTTTCGCCATCGGGAAACGTTCTTTAGTCCACGTTTCCAGTCCAGCATACCGCGCACCGGCATTGTCTGCTTGTCCGGTTTTGTGGTCTTCACCACCGACAATTAACACGTCGTATTCATCATCAAGATTTTGCAGTCTGACGTAGTGGTAAGGGTCGAGGGTATCCCAATACAACGCTTTCGTAATCGAACCTCGTGGAACTTTTGCCCCAATAACATAAGTTATGTAAGCAGATTGCTTAAAGTGTATGGGATTTAACTTATTAATCGGCGAATTGGTCGCTAATACCACAGCATCGGCTATGACAACATTACCATTGCTAGTTTCAATCCGTGCTTGCAAACCGCCCTTAACTTTTTCTACGTGAGTTTTCGTGTAAATTTTGCCACCATTGCGTTGAATCGCTTCAGTCAGTCCAGCCAGATATTTCAACGGGTCAAATTGCCCTTGTCTGGGAAAACGCAGACATATCCCTGTATCAAAAGTAGTTACTGGCGCTCTCTTCACCAGTTTTACATCTGTTTGTCCGGCGCGGTGGACTGCTTCCAACTCCCGCTTAATTTCATCTGTAGAATCCAAATCTGGGGGAAAGAGATAGCCGTCAAGTCGCTCAAAGTCACAATTTATATTTTCCTTGAGAGCGATCGCTTCTATTGTATCAATCGCTGTTAAATGAGTTTCGGCAATTAATTTTGCACCTTCTTCACCGTGTATTTTCTCATATTCGTAGTAGCGATAAGTCAATACATTTGATAAGTGTGCTGTTGTTCGTGCAGTTTGACCGCCACCAATTGGACCATCATCCAACACAACTACTGACTTACCTTTACTACTAAGCATATATGCAGTAGACAGCCCCGCTATCCCCGCACCGACAACGCAGACATCTGCACGGATATCTTCTGTAAGTGCAGGTGGCGCTGGTACTTCTGCCGTCGTCATCCAAATAGAAGTTGTCTTCGCATCGTTTTGCATATTCTTTTTTTTACGTATGAAACTTTACTTGATTGCTGAAAAAAGAGGAGGACAAAAGAAGTTTGAAGTGTAAAGGATGAAGGATGAAGCGGGGAAAAATCAGATTTTTTCGATATTCATGCCTCATCCTGCATGAATAGTTAATTTCATACTTCATACTTCATACTTCATACTTCAGTCCTTCCACCGCATCAGGAACTTGAAATGTAAATGCAGCTTGTGTATTTGGTGTCAGTTTAGGCTTTTATTCTCCAGTAACGTATCTGTACGGCGACAGAGGTTAAAAATCTACTTTTTGCAGGATGAAATATCAAAATATCAAGTTATGTTCGAGTGAGTATCCAGTGGTTAATTGTTAATTGTTAATTGTTAATTGTTAATTCATCCTTTATCCTTCATCCTTTATTCTGTCATCTACCTAATTAGTGAAATTACATTAACTGAAGATTTATATCTATTAGCTCTAGTGATGTATCTATCTTTTGGGCTATGCTGCATTAAAGTAGAGAGTTATAACAGCCGTTTGTATTTGAGGATATATGCCGCAATACTTTGGAAAACTGCCCATAAATGAGCAGCGTTGGTCAACACCAAAAGCAGTGCAATCTATCCACCAGGATGCTGACGGCATTTACTTTGAATGCGGCATCCCTCGTCTCAAAATCAATGTATTAGCTGCAAATTTAATTCGCGTGCGAATGTCACCTACTGGGGGATTTTTACCGCGTCGTTCTTGGGCAGTGACGTTGGATGATGCAGAATGGGAAAAAATACCTTTTGCTGTTCGAGAAACACCAGAAACTTTTGAAATAGAAACTGATTTGTTGCGGGTAGAAATAAAGCGTCAGAATGCTGCAATTACCTGCTTTGATAAAGCTAATCGTCCCTTTGCGGAAGATGCAGATATGGGGATGGGTTGGCGGATGGGTGCAGTTGCAGGATGGAAGCGCATCGCCGCTGATGAACATTTTTATGGCTTTGGCGAACGCACGCGGTTTCTCGACCAACGCAGTGAGGTAAAAACTAACTGGACTGTTGATGCTTTAGATTACGGTACTCTCACCGATGAAATGTACCAAGCAATCCCGTTTTTTACGGCTTTGCGTCCGGAGATTTGTTACGGGATTTTTTTTAATACTACTTTCTGGAGTCAGTTTGATATCGGCGTCGAAGAACCGGGTGTCTGGAAGATGGAAACTCGTGGCGGCGAACTTGACTACTATATTATTTACGGTTCCGAACCTGCTGAAATTCTGGGCACCTATACTCAGCTAACTGGTAGAATGCCGCTACCGCCAAAATGGGCGTTAGGCTATCACCAATGTCGCTGGAGTTATGAGTCAGAAGAAGTTGTGCGCGAACTTGCACGAGAATTTCGCACTCGCAGCATTCCTTGCGATGTCATTCACTTAGATATTGACTACATGCGCGGTTATCGGGTGTTTACTTGGAGTCCAAAGCGTTTTCCCGACCCCGCAAAGTTAATAAGTGATTTGGCGCAAACTGGTTTTAAAACGGTGACAATTATCGATCCTGGAGTGAAGTACGAACCAGAAGCTAATTATCATGTTTTTGATCAAGGAATAGAAAACGACTATTTTGTCAGGAAAACTGACGGTGAGTTATTTCACGGCTATGTTTGGCCCGATAAAGCTGTTTTTCCCGACTTTTTACGTACTGATGTGCGTCAGTGGTGGGGTGATTTGCACAAAAGCCTTACCGACATCGGTGTGGCCGGAATTTGGAATGATATGAACGAACCCTCAATTAGCGATCGCCCTTTCGGTGATAATGGCAATAAAATCTGGTTTCCCCTTGATGTAGTGCAGGGAGATGGGGAGAGGGGGAGAGGGGGAGAGGGGGAGAGGGGGAGAGGGGAAGAGGGGGAGAGGGGAAGAGGGGGAGAGGGGGAGAGGGGGGACAAGGAAGCAAATTCCCAATGCCCAATGACGCCAGTCGCCTACTGTCGCGGTCGCGAAGGGCGCTGGGGCAACAATGCCCAATTCGCTACTCATGCAGAAACCCATAATCTCTATGGCTTGATGATGTCTAAGGCTTGTGATGAAGCTTTGCAACGCCATCGTCAAGAACGTTCCTTTGTGCTGACTCGTTCCGGTTATGCTGGCATACAGCGCTATTCTTCCGTGTGGATGGGCGATAACCATTCTTTGTGGGATCATTTGGAAATGTCCCTACCAATGCTTTGCAATATGGGACTTTCTGGGGTGGCGTTTGTCGGTTGCGATATTGGCGGGTTTGCTAGCAATGCCACAGCAGAATTATTCGCCCGATGGATGCAGGTAGGAATGCTTTATCCCCTGATGCGCGGTCATTCCGCAATGTCTACCGCCCGTCACGAACCTTGGGTATTTGGCGATCGCACTGAAAAAATCTGTCGGGAATACATTAACCTGCGCTATCAACTACTTCCCTATATCTACAACCTTTTTTGGGAAGCAGCAACCACGGGGGCACCCATTTTAAGACCATTATTATACCACTTCCCCAAAGACCCCACAACTTACAATCTCTACGATCAGGTTTTGCTAGGTGAGTCTTTAATGGCTGCACCAATTTACCGCCCCGGCATCGAACATCGCTCCGTTTACTTGCCCGCAGGCACTTGGTATGACTGGTGGAGTGGCGAGTGTTACTTTGGTTCAACCCATATTCTCGCCCATGCACCCTTGGAACGAATGCCACTTTATGTCCGCGCTGGTGCAATTATACCGATGCAACCCGTCATGCAATATGTTGATGAACGTCCCCTCGATCAACTGCGATTGCGTATTTGGCAAGGTAACGGTGAATACACGCTCATCGAAGATGATGGACGGAGTTTGGAGTATCAAAACCAAATTATCTCGCTAACTAAAATACGTGTATATTCGGGGGAACAACAAGCAACCATTGTGGAAATTGCAGCCAGAGAAGGGGAATGGACGCCACCGCCACGTCAAATAATTGTCGAGCTTGTCGGCGTCGGAGAGCAACATTTCCAAGACGATGGAAGCCCTCGGAGGCTGGAATTTTGAACAAGGAAGGCAGATGGCAGAGGTATACTGCATTCGGGAAGAGAAAGGAAGAGAAAGCAAGAGAACGGAAGAGAACGGAAGAGAAGGGAAGAGAAGGGAAGAGAACGGAAATATATCAAAATTCTCAGACATAAGGAAAAAGAAACTTCAACCCTCAGCCCTTTACCCTCTACCCTTTAGCCTCTACCCCCCGCAGTATGCCTCGTGGCTTCTGCCCTCTACCCTCTACCTTCTTTGAAAAAAGAAAATATGCACAAAGATAGATGTAATAAGAAATGTAAAGGGTAGCATAAACAACAGTGGGTAAAACCCCTGATCGCCGAATAAATACTGAAATCTACCGCCCTAGATAGATGCGGTTATAAAAAATCTCAATGCTAAACGTCAACCGCTTGCGCCTACAAGATTTAGATCGAATCTCTTCAAATTCGCTTTTTGTACAAGCTGCAAGCGCGATCGCGATCGCAGTCGGTGGCTTAGTATTACTCGGCTGGTGTTTCGACATTCAACTTCTCAAAAGCGGTTTTTGGGAGAGTATGGCAACAATGAAGGCAAATACAGCCCTGTGCTTTATTTTGTCTGGGATATCGTTATGGCTGTCACTTATAGAAATAAAAAAGAAAAAAGCAACAAAGGATAAACAAGACAAAATCAATCCTTCCCCCTGCCCCTTATCCCCACTGAGTGGGGGCCCCACCTTCCCCCTTTCCCTTCTTTCCAAAGTGTGTGCATTGATGGCATTGATAATTGGTTCGCTTACACTTTGTGAATATCTGTTTGGCTGGAATATCGGAATTGATGAGTTGCTGTTTCGTGACAACTCGCCAATTGCAAGAAGTGGATTTCATCCAGGACGAATGGGGTTGAACACTGCTCTAAATTTTATGCTTGTCGGCAGATCCTTAGAGCTTCTAGTTCATCGAAAAACTGATCGCAGCTATTGGTATGCTCAGATTCTCACCTTAATAGCTGGGATAATTTCCCTACAGGCGATTGTCGGCTATGCTTACAAAGTAAAAATTTTTTACGGTGTTGCTCCCTATACAACAGCAATGGGGTTACACACGGCGCTAGTATTTATAGTTTTGTGTATTGGTATTTTCTGGTTGCGTTCTGACCAGGGCTTAATGCGGGTAATAATGAACAATACCTACGGCAGCATGTTAGCACGACGTTTGTTAATAGCAGCGATCGCTCTACCTTTTTTCTTAGGATGGTTAATTCTTCAAGGTCAACAAGCAGGACTTTACGATCCGGCGTTTGCGATATCGCTGTTTGCCATGATTTTGATTGTGGCTTTCGCCGTCTTGATTTGGCAAAGCACAAATAATATTGAATCTCTCAGCAATGAACGCGATCGCGCTACAGATGCACTCAGACTTAACGAAGATAAACTTAGAAGTTTTGTAAATGCTAACGTCATCGGCATTTTGTTTGGCGATGTTGATGGCGATGTTCACCAAGCAAACGACGAATTTCTGCGGATGATTGGCTACACGCGCTCTGAACTACAAGCAGGTAAAATTAACTGGACTAACATCACACCACCTGAATATCAGGATTTAGATACACAACGTGTTGCCGAAGCTAAAACAACTGGTGCTTGTACGCCCTATGAGAAAGAATATATTCGCAAGGATAATAGCCGCGTCCCGGTTTTTGTCGGTTACGCACTTTTAGGAGAAGAACGTCGGGAATCAGTAGCGTTTATTCTAGATTTAAGCGATCGCAAACAAACTTTGGAAGCTTTATGTCAAAGTGAAGAAAGATTCCGCTTGGCGGTTGATAATATCCCCGATATCTTTACCATCTACGACGCCCAGCGGCGGATACAGTTTGTGAATGCTGCTGGTTTGCATGTGACTAACAAGTCAAACGAAGAAGTTATTGGACGCACGGATGAGGAAATCTTTCCATCAGAGGTAACAAATGCTTACCTGCCAACTTTAATTCAAGCCCAAGAAACACGCACTTTACAAACCATAGAAGCCACACTTACTTTACCCGAACGCGGCACTTTCATTACACAAATCAAATATGTGCCGATTTTGGATAAAAACGGCGAACTTTACCAGATTCTCGGTGTAGCTGAGGATATCACAGTTCGCAAACAGGCAGAGTCAGCATTGCAAAATCAGCAAAAATGGCTGGAAGATGCTTTAAATTTGATGCCAACACCGTTGTTATTTATCGAACCGGGAACGGCACGGGTAACCTTCGCCAATCGCGCTGCTGACGAATTAGCTGGAGGCGAATTTCCCAAAGGTAAATCAGCCGAAGAATATCAAAAATTTTATTACTGCACGAATCCAGCAGGCGATGTCTCGCGACAAGCCCTTTCGGGTCTACGCCTTCCCAGCGAACAAATGCCCGGGGTACGAGTTGCCCGTGGGGAACGTTTGGAAGGTGTGGAAATAAACTGGCACGCCCCGAATGGCGTTCGTCCCATACTGATATATGCCGATACCTTGCCAGCAATGCACGGTCATCCGGCTACCTGTGTTATGGCGTTTCAAGATATCACCAAACTCAAGAATGTAGAAAAGGCGCTATTACTTGGCAACAAAAGACTCCAGCTACTATTTGACTCAGCCAGCAGCTTATTATCCAGCCAGCATCCAGTGGCACTAATCGAGAGTTTATTCAGTAAACTTGCTGAACAAATAGGTTTGGATGTTTACTTGAACTATTTAGTTGATGAAGATAAACAGGTAATGCAGCTAGCGTCCTACAGTGGCATTTCTGAGGAACTGGCAAAAGAAATTGAGTGGCTGGAATTTGGTCAAGCGATGTGCGGGAGTGTAGCAGTAGAATGCCGTCCAATCGCTATAGAAAATGTACAGCAATCAACTGACCCAAAAACAGAATTAATTCGCGCCCTTTGCATTAAAGCTTATTATGGTTACCCGTTGATAGCTCGGGGAAGGTTGGTGGGAACTCTTTCTTTTGGCAGTTGCAGTCAATTACGCTTCAGCGAAAATCAAAAAGGGATGATGCAAGCAGTTTGCGACCAAATAGCGATCGCAATTGAACGCGCCGAGTTGATTGCTTCATTGCAGCAGCAAACTCAGCAGTTAACAGAAGCAAACCGGATGAAAGATGAGTTTTTGGCGGTATTGTCCCACGAATTGCGATCGCCCCTCAACGCCATTTTAGGTTGGGCGCAACTGTTGCGATCGCGCAATCTCCAAGAAACTCAGAAAGCAAAAGCACTCGAAACCATCGAACGCAATGCCAGAGTGCAAACACAGCTAGTTGAAGACTTGTTAGATATCTCGCGGATGATTCAAGGCAAGTTGCGTCTCAATATTCGTAATTGCGAATTAGTTCCAATTATTGAATCAGCCTTAGATTCTGTAGGCTTCGCTGCCAATGCCAAAGAAATCCAAATTGTCGCTGACCTCGACCATTCTATCGGGCGGATTTCCGGCGATGCAGGGCGCTTGCAGCAAGTAATTTGGAATCTGTTATCCAACGCCATCAAATTTACACCCAAAGGCGGAAGAGTTGAAGTGCGATTGTCAGCGGGCACGGGTCATGAGGCATGGGAGAATAACGATGCCCAATCCCCAATTCCCAATGCCCAAATCACAGTAAGTGACACAGGTATCGGTATCAATCCAGACTTTCTTCCTTACGTCTTCGATCGCTTTCGTCAAGCCGATAGTTCCAGCACCAGATCCCACGGTGGACTTGGACTGGGATTAGCTATAGTCCGTCAATTAGTAGAATTGCATGGCGGTAGCGTCCATGTCGAAAGCCCCGGTGAGGGACAAGGCGCGACATTTACAGTCAAACTGCCACTTTTAAATATGCAAGAGGAACAAACAGACAAACACACAAGGGGAAAAATTCTCTCCCTCTCTCCCCCTCCCCAAGTCGTCCCCTCTTGCTTTCCCTCCCTAGACGGCGTGCGAGTGCTAGTTGTAGACGACGAAGCGGATACGCGCAACGTAATTACCACAGTTTTGCTACAATGTCAAGCAAAAGTACAGGCGGTAGAATCGGTATCGGAGGCGCTAGAGGTAATTCACCAGTGGAAACCAGACGTTTTAGTTAGCGATATTGGGATGCCAGAAGAAGATGGGTATTCCTTAATTCGCAAAGTGCGATCGCAACCTCCAGAACAAGGAGGAAAAATTCCTGCAGCAGCGTTAACAGCTTATGCAAGAGTAGAGGATCGGATGCGAGCCATCAAAGAAGGTTATCAATTGCACTTACCCAAACCTATTGAGCCGGCTGAATTAGCTACAGTAGTCGCCAGTCTTGTTGGGCGCAATTAATAAAAATTCAATCATTTTCGCACTTTGGCTAATGGTTAATAGGTAATTTCTCGTTGCCATGCTCAACATGAAAATATAATCTAGGAGGCGGAGCCTCTTTTCGCACTAAGGTAAAACCCAGCGTAATTCAAGAAAGCTTCAAGTAGTATTAAATACATATTATTAAGTATTCCGAAATAGACAATATAAAGTTGTATTTAAATTGAGTCGCCAATAGGCTAGAGAAATTGTTGATATCATGTCTGGGTTAACAGCCATTCCGGTCGGAGCAAGGCTGTTAATGGTTAATGGTTAATAGTTCATAGGCGAAAACCCATGAACTATAAATTATCAACCCAACGGGAGAACCAGTACTAGGAGTGTTACCCTCCCGCAGTACTGGTTCACCATCAACCATCAACCATCAACTATGAGTAATTAGCCGGACACAATATGACTGGTAGCCATTTTCGGAGGTGTAGTCACAGACGACACCCAAAAGAGTGCTTGCAAATAAATTTACTCACATAAATTAAGTAAACAAAGGTTTATAGGTGCATATTTCAACTTAAATGAACCTACCAAATTAAAGAATATTTTAAAAATGGAAGTAGCGAATTATGATGACCCTAACTAATAATTTGGCAAAAGAAACAGTTGAATCACAACAAGAAGATGATGATGTTGACTGTGATGACTTGCAGCAAGCTGATTTTTTGCAAGAAGTGATTGAAGGCTTGCAAGATGGTATTTTAATTGTAACTGAGACAGGTGAACTGATTCATGCCAACGCTTCTGGTTATCGCTTTTGTTATCAAATAAATCAAGGTAATTCTGACCAAAACGTTTTGCCACCAGTTATTTGGCAGCTTTGCGAATCATTAATTGAAAGCCGGAATTTGTTTCCCGATCAATTAATTATTGCCATTGATGAAATTGTGCTTGATAAGTTAACTAATTTTCGCGTTCGTGTGAGATGGTTGGATTTAGACTTATTCGAGTGTCCTTGTTTTTTAGTAACAATTGAAAACCGATATGAGACGTTGAAAAATTCAGCGATCGCGGAAATTAAAAAATACGATTTGACACCGCGAGAAGCTGAAATTTGGTTGCTTTATCGCAGCCACTACAGCTACAAAGAAATTGCGAGCGAGCTTTATATCACCCTAAACACAGTGAAGAAACACATGAAAAATATTCATGCAAAACGACAGGTATTTCTTAAATTTGAAGAGTAGTATTGCAATCTCAAGTCATTAGTCATTACCAATGATTTTTGAGCGATGATGATTATGAACTGACATTTTATATCTTGTCCGGTTAATTATCCATAGTTCGTGCGTTTATGGATTTTCAGCTATGATCAACCCAACGGGAGAGCCAGTACTAGGAGTGTTACCCTCCCGCAGTACTGGCTCACCATTAACCATTAACAAGTCATGAGGAAGTTAAAGGTAGCCTTGACAAAATGGATAAAAAAGCCTTAAAAACCTCAGTTATTTGCTTTTTCTTCAAAAGATGAGCAATTCAGGGCTGATACCATTTCTCGCGCGAAGATGCGCTAATTAGCTGACTTGAGCGCTTGTGCTTTGTACGCGCAACGCCGCGACTTTTTTCGCACTTTAAGGATAGAAGGTCAAGCTGTAACCATCGAACGGATAGAAAAAGAGTGGTTATTTGTCTGTTGCTTCTAAACTTTATGGCTGGTTAAAGATTCGGTTGCATAGACCATTACCTAACGATTTTAATCTCAAAAACATACTTCTTACGCATAAAGCGGACGGATGGTATGCGACGATCGCACTAGAAGATCCAACAGTGCCGACATTTAACCTTGATGACATTAAACCCACTTGGAATAATTCGTTGGGTATGGATGCGGTATTGCTTGAAAATGATTATCTGGCAACATCTGAAAATACTAAGCTACCTTCGGTTAAGTCTTTTCGGAAAAATCAGAAGCGACTTGCTAAAGTCTCAAAGCGTAAAGCGGGTAAGAAAAAAGGTTTTAAGTCTAGAAAGAAGTTGGCATTGCGTGAGGGTAGACAACATCAGCGTATTGCTAGGTCAAGGAAAGACCATGCTTATAAGACTCAACTACTAATAGTACCTCGCTCGTAAGTTCTGGAAACATTAAAATGTGCCAGAAGCCTATACCGTATTTGGTACTCCAAATCGGTGTAGGTAGTTCACTTGACATTCAATTCTCACGATAAATACCCGCTACTGAGATGCTTGCTTACACTGTCCCTGCTGCGGTATAATTAATTGTATGTCATTAATTGAACAAACTTGCAGAAAACTTTTTCATTAGATGCAACATACTTAGCGTTAGCTAGCTTACTTAGTACACTGAGTTAAATTTAACGCGGTGAATAAGTAACAATTTCTAACTCAAAGCTTCCGAGAAAGCGATAAGTCATTGTGCATATATGCATGCTTTTGGAACAAACACCTACTGATAATAAAGAACACTTTTTAACGCGGCTTAAGTTTGATGGCAGGACAAGCAAAATCTCTGATAAGATGCGTGGAACAAGTAATCAATTGCAACCGTCACCAGTTATTAATTATTAGCTGCTATTAACTAATACTGTTAACTAATAACTAATTATCAATCATTCTTCCTTGCCCCCGGTTTTATCCAGGGGTACTAATTTTTAATTAAATAATTTTCAATTTGCCTTCAACTTTTACCTAGCGCATGTTAGGATTTTTTTGTATTCGGATTAAAGTTCTGTAAATCCGTTGTTGTAATTGGTCGTTATTTTGTACTTCTACAGTAATACTATTAAAGCGGTCAATGCTCAGACCATTCTGTTCAACTATTTGTTGTGAATGTTGGCAGTAATTTACTGCAATATCTCTAGCCTTACCTGGAAGACCATTTAGACTGTTGGGTTCGCTGCAAGCGATTTTGGGAACTTCTCTACTGCCAACAATTTTCTTAATTTCGTCAAAAGCTTGCCTGCGTGCTGGCTCCATACCTAACACGGCTTGAGCGTAGTTTATAATTTCATTATTATTGATTCCTGGGGTTTGAGCGTTAGCTTTTGAACTTAAGAGCAAAGGACTGGAAAGCAAACCCACAGTGGCGATAAAGCTCAATAACAAAGATTTGGAAAGCATACGTTGCAGGCTCAGTCGCAAAATGAAATAGGAAATTATCTTCATATGCTAAGTGACACAGAACAGCAGTAGGGATATGTTAATTACTTGGAATTATTTTATGAGTTAGAAGTTCCAGAAAAGGGTAAATAAATAAAGATTTTGTATTTATTGTCAGCTTCCTCCGCATATTTGGCAAAGTTCTATCACCGTTATCTGTAGTGCTGACATCTCCGATACTCCTTGCTTGAGACTAACTTCTAGCTCTAGCAGTAGGGGTAAAGTGGAGATTAGTTGCTCTACAGAAAGGGACTTTACTTCTTGTTGTAAATAGTAGATGCGATTCGGGTTGCCTATCTCAGCAGCTTTGGCGATCGCTTGTTGATTGGACTCACCACTTTCCACCATAATTTTTACCCATAACCAGGTACGAAATTGACCAATTAATGTAGCTATTATCCGCAATCCTGGTTCAGAAGCATTAATGAGATCCGCTACCAGCCCCAAGGCTTTGGCGGTGTCTCCCGTTCTAATCGCTGCTGCTAATTGTAAGCTATTTTGAGTAGTATTTCTTACTAACTTGCCAACAGCATCCGCATCTAATGGCTTGTTGCTACCTTCAGCATAAAGCCGTAATTTCTCTAACTCGCTGTCCAATAAACGTGTATCATTTCCTACAGCTAGCGCTACCATTTCCGCAGTTTTGGGAGTCAGCTTCACACCCGCAGATTGAGCGGCTTGATTAACAGCTTGCACGAGCAATTCTGTCTTCCAGGGTGGAATTAGAGGGAATTCGCGGTATTCTGCGGCTAATTGTTTCAATAATTTCGTAGATTTGAGGCGTTCATCTGGTTTGTTGCGGCTGGTGAGCAACAAAAAAGACTCTTCGGGAATTACAGTCAAAGTTCGTTGTAACTCTAATAACACATTCTCCGGACAGTTTTGGCAGAGGGTGGTATCAACAAGCCACACCAAGCGTCCACCAGCGCCAAATGGTGGGGTCATCGCTTCATTTAACCCCTGAATCGCTGCATCCGGTTGTTCTGGAGAGAGTACAGTATAGTTAAAACTTGTCCAGAGAGAATCGAGGACGCGATCGCGCAAAGCAGTAACCGCCTTTTCGATAGCAAAATCATCCTCGCCCCAGTAAACGTAAATTGGCATATATTAACCTCCTTTAAATAAATAGATGGGGGGATGGGGAGAGAGTTATGAGTTATGAGTTATGAGTTATGAGTTATGAGTTATGAGTTATGAGTTATGAGTTATGAGTTTTGAATTTTCTTGTCCCCAAGTCGCTCCCCAACCTGTTCCTCCTCTCCCCTCCACCCCTTTCCTGTTTTTTTCTTCCCTCCCCCCTCCCCCCTCTCCCCCTCTTCTTCACTTCGTTACCCAAAGAAACCTAAATACTTTTTAAATCAGTCTGTCAATTTGGGTAAATTTGCCTAAAATCTATCAAGTAAGAGCGCGAGGCTAAGAAGATTGGACGACAATTATCAAACTTACTTGAATCGGGTAGCGCGGATGACGCTACCAGAAGCTTACAGATCCCAAGTCCAGCATATCCAGGAATCTTCTAAGTTTCAGCCGCATTCTGGTTCCAGAGAAGCTGTACCCTTTCCTGGCTATACGGTAATTACTCCGCCTTCGGAGGACGAGTCAGTAAACTCTGCTTTCTATAGCAAGTTACAAGCTTACCAACAAGAACTTTTGCAGTTGCCTGTGGATTGCGATTTAATTGTGCCCGTACCTGCTAGTAGCTTTCATTTCACTTTGGCGGACTTGATTTGGGACAGTGCTTACCGCGACGCCTGCGAAAAAAATCCCCAGTTTGAGGCGCAATTACGCTCCTGCTTTGTGGAAATATTTCAACAATATCAACAATCCATGACACCCAGAACAAATCCGATTCGCTGGCAAATGCTGGGATTGATGGTGATGACAAGGGCTGTAGGAGTGTGTTTAGTACCTCAGGATGAAGGTTGCTACGAGCAGATTGTTAACTTTCGCCGAGCGATTTATCAAAATCCTCAGTTAATTGCCTTGGGGATTGAACAGCAGTATCACTTCACCGCACATGTTACATTGGGCTATTTTGGGGAGATTTCCCCCCAGATCGATCGCGATCGCCTTAGCACTTTACTTTCTCAATTAAATCAGCAATGGCTGGGCAATTCGCCAGAGTTTGTGGTACACCGCGCCGAACTGCGGAAGTTTGACGACATGACACGCTATTATCGCGAGTCAGACTGGGCAACTTTCGATTTTTAATTGCAGGAGGACGGGTGTGGGGTGTGGGGCGACGGGTGTGGGTGTGGGGGGACAAATGACTCTTGACAACCTACGCGCCTGGGCGGCTGGGCGGCTGGGCATCTCTTGACTCTTAACTACTCAGCACTAACTATGGTATTACCGATTCATCCGATTATGGAGCAGAGTTTCGCCGTTATTGACCAAGAAATCGGCGAACATAACTTTAATAGTGCTGAATATGCGATCGCCCGTCGGGTGATTCACAGTACTGCTGACTTTGAATTTAAAGATTTGATTCGCTTTTCACCAGGAGCGATCGCGGCGGGAATTTCTGCGTTACGCCGTCAATACCCGATTATTACTGATGTGAGCATGGTCAAACAGGGAGTAACCGGATTGGTAGCCCAAACCTTTGGTTCGGAGTTAATCAGTGCAGTGGAACTTGCTCCCCAGGCGCTACCCGGCAAAACTCGCACCGAAACCGGTTTGCTGCAATGCTATCGGCAATTTCCAGAAGCGATTTTTGTCATTGGCAATGCACCTACAGCTTTGCTAGCTCTTTGTAATGAATTAACAACCGCGCCAGTGCTACCAGCTTTAGTAATTGGCGCTCCCGTAGGCTTTATCTCTGTAGTGGAGTCAAAAACAGCACTTGCTCAAACACCAGTTAATCAAATTCGCGTAGAAGGGCGCAAGGGCGGTTCCCCAGTCGCCGCTGCTATCCTCAATGCTTTGATTGTATTGGCGTGCGAGGGTTGAGTAGGAGTTAGGAGTTATGAGTTATGAGTTATGAGTTATGAGTTCTTAGCTGAGAGTTTTGAGTTGTAGGTTGGGGAGCCACTGCGGTGGACGAGTTCCCCAGCCGCATGTGGCGTTGTCACGAAGTGGAACCCAACAGTTTTCGCCCGCTAGGGCGTGTTTTCAAACCCCGACAATCCCCCTAGATCCACAAAGGCTATGCTTCAAGCCGGGAAACCCGTAAGTTAGCACTGGCTTCCCTCCCGGGGGACTTTGATACGATTGTTTCCCCCCTTGGCAAGGGGGGCTAGGGGGGATATTCGGGGACTAAGGCGCATAAAAATAAGTTTGAAAACACGCCCTAACATTGGGTTACGACTGCCTACGCCAACCTACTTTAATTATAAGTATTTAACTTTTAATTTATAACTCCTAACTCCTAACTCCTAACTCCTAACTCCTAACTCCTAACTCCTAACTCCTAACTCCTAACTCCTAACTCCTAACTCCTAACTCCTAACTCCTAACTCCTAACTCCTAACTCCTAACTCCTAACTCCTAACTCCTAACTCCTAACTCCTAACTCCTAACTCCTAACTCCTAACTCCTAACTCCTAACTCCTAACTCCTAACTCCTAACTCCTAACTCCTAACTCCTAACTCCTAACTCCTAACTCCTAACAACTTCCATCATCCAATCTTTTAAAATCGGATTTACCAATTCCGGTGCTTCATCTTGGGGACAATGCCCCACACCTTCGAGTGGTATAAATTTTTTAACTTGCGGGTAGTTCGCCAACTCTCTACCCAACTCAATTGGTTCCCAAGGATCGGCTGCTCCCCACAAAATAATTGCCGGACATGGTAACTTAGGTAAAAGGTCTTCTGGTAAAGGTCCGGTGGAATAAGCTGTAAAGGCAAGGAACACAGCTAGTGCACCCGGATCTTTTGCCGGTGACATGAGAATATCCACCAACTCGTCTGTGACTATTTCAGAATTAGCATAGGCTTGCAGCAGAACTTTCCGCACCGTTTTCGGTTTGGCAAGTTGATTGAAAAAGAAATCGCCAACGGGTTTGATGGATAGTAGACTTTGAAGTAAAGGCGCACCAAAGCGACGAGACCAAGGTAAAGTTGCTCGTTTGCGATCGTGCAACAGTCTTAAGGAACAATTAAGCAGGGCAACTCCTAATGCGATATCTGGGTTGGTCACCGCCGCTTGCATAACCGCAATACAACCAATCGAATTTCCTACCAAAAAAGCAGGCTCACCCACCACTTCACGACAAAAATCAGCAATTTGCTGCCCCCAAGTTTCCAACGTGTAATCAATTCCTTCGCCTGGTTTGGGTTTAGCTGAAGCGCCAAAACCAATCAAATCAATGGCATAGACACGACAATTATCTGCCAGCACCGGGAGATTTTTTCGCCAGTGCCACCATGAAGCTCCAAACCCATGTACCAAAACAACAGCCGGTCCGGTAGTACCTTGGGTTTGATAGCAAATAGGGAAACCTTGCCAAATCCAGGTTTTTGTTGAAGTCAGGGTTGGGGTGGAACTAGAAGGTGTCATACTATATTTTTTAATACAAGTCAATACAAATTAACCAATCAATGTATAGAAACGCAGCGCCTTGCCGCCCTTGATCGCTGTTTTCTCGTTGCCAAAATTCACAGCATGATACAATAAACAGTTTTGAGCTTTATTGCCCAGAGCGAGATTATTACTAAAGATAATCTACTCAAAGCTAATGTTATGTCAGGATTAGCAGCCGCAACTTTATGCAATCGAAACAAGTTGTTTGTCATGTTGAGACAAAATTGTACTTTTGCAATGCCATTCGTTGGTCTTGACGTCGATGAGACTTATAATACTTCAGATATAGTGATATTGCTTATAAAGGCAAGGTAGCAACTACCGATCTTCTAGACTGTGAAAACAGACCAAATTCAATTTTGGAAGCATTCCAGCAAGTCGAGTATGATGGGAAACCAGACAGATAACCTGGATGCTCTCGTTGGAATTTACAACCCCGAATAAATCGCAGCCACGTAGTAGGGGGGCAGCATCTTAACGTCAGAAATGTTAAAAGTTACCAAAGAGACAGTATAGGAGTTGATTGGCGATCGCAAATTTGTTATTGCTTTGGCTGGCGAACAAAATATTATTGCTGAAGTTGTAGAATCACACCGTAAAGCTTTTACAATCGAGCCATTACATTCAAAGTATCAAGGTTCAATAGACGAGAGTGGCATTAGTCGGTAAAAGGGAAAGGGGCAAGGGGGAAAGGAATTATTTCTTGCTCTTTCCCTTTTGCCTTTTCCCACAAGAGTGCATTCATGGAATGAGTGCAAGAAATCTAATTTACAATCATGCTTGTGCGATCAAACGGATTGTAGATAAAAGATATGAGATTGTGGTTTGCCAACAGCCTTCACGAACTGCAAACCACCACACCAAGAGCGAAAATCTGTCTTTGCTATGCCCGATGCCCCATTTTCAACCGTAGATTTAGATGCGATCGCCCGAGCAAGGTGATGAAATTGGCACACCTAGTAGATTCAGTAGTTTCACAATTTACGGCAGCCAAATAAATCTATAAAATTATTGGATACCCAGCATCTGAATTAGAGGTGGTTTGCCACTGAAAAGTGACGCTGACATCGATTCGATTTTTTTGTTCCTAGTTCCTTCAAACCAGGGAAGATGAATACACTAGAAACAATTGATACTCCAGTAGGAAGCTACGCACCAGATTTTGAATTGCCAGGAATTGACAATCAAGTACACCATCTCAGGCGTTATCTTGAAAAATTCCGGGCTGTCGGCGTCATTTCAATGTGCAACCACTGTCCTTTCGTGGGGTTGTATCTAGAGAGACTAAAAAATATTCAAGCGGAATTTGCTCCACAAAGCTTTACACTGATTGGCATGAATGGCAATGATGCCATAAGCAAACCCACGGAAAGCTTTGATAACATGAAAGCTTTTGCTAAAACTCACGAATTGAACTTTCCCTACCTGTGGGACCCAACCCAAGACGTGACTCGCAGTTTCGGTGTGACTAAAACACCAATGGCTTTTTTAATAGACAGGGATGGCGTAGTGCGCTACAAGGGGCAAATTGATGATAATCCTCAAGGGCCTGACTCAGTGAGGCAAGATTATCTTAAAATAGCGATCGCCTCTTTGTTTAAGGGTCAAGAAATTCCCATACCAGAAACTCAAAGCGCCGGTACTTCATTGATATTGCGTAATTAGAGCGTAACTAGAGACAGAAAGTCCCCATACTGCTATCTTAAATTGGAGGCAATTGCAACTTTTTTGATAAAGCGTAACTTCATGGGAACGAATTACCGACGGGTTTTACTTAAACTGAGCGGTGAAGCCTTAATGGGCAACATGGGCTATGGAATTGATCCAGAAGTGGTCAAAGGAATAGCGCAAGAAGTAGCAGAGGTGATAGCCACAGGTGTTCAGATCGCCATCGTCGTGGGCGGAGGCAATATTTTTCGTGGCGTCAAAGCGGCGTCGGCGGGGATGGACAGGGCAACCGCTGACTACATCGGCATGATTGCCACGGTAATGAACGCCATGACGCTACAAGATTCCCTGGAACGAATAGGGGTAGAGACGCGGGTACAAACCGCGATCGCTATGCAAGAAGTAGCGGAACCGTATATTCGTCGCAAAGCCATCCGTCATCTTGAAAAAGGACGGGTGGTTATTTTTGGTGCTGGTTCTGGAAATCCCTTCTTTACAACAGACACCACTGCTGCCTTAAGAGCGGCAGAAATTGATGCCGAAGTGATTTTTAAAGCCACCAAGGTAGACGGCATATACGATGCTGACCCCCATATCTACCCTGAAGCCAAACGTTACAAAACCCTCACATACAGTTACGTTTTGGCTAAAGATTTGCGGGTAATGGATAGTACTGCGATTGCCTTGTGTAAAGAAAACAATATCCCAATTTTAGTATTTGACTTATCGGTAAGGGGTAACATCCACCGAGCGGTCTTGGGAGAATCAATCGGCACCCTTGTGGGAGGTTCTTGTGAAATTAGCTGAAGCTGAGAGTACGATGCAAAAGACCGTTGAGGCGACTCAACGAGCTTTTAACACAATTCGCACTGGTCGCGCCAATGCGAGTTTACTAGATAAAGTGACGGTGGACTACTACGGTTCCCCTACACCGATGAAATCACTGGCAAACATTAGTACGCCAGATGGCACGACTATCTTGATTCAGCCCTACGATAAAAGCAGCATGAGCTTAATCGAAAAGGCGATTTCCCTGTCGGATGTGGGTTTAACACCCAGCAACGACGGTTCTGTAATTCGGCTGAATATACCGCCCTTAACAAGCGATCGCCGTAAAGAATTAGTCAAACTCGCCAACAAGTATGCTGAAGAAGGGCGTGTAGGCATTCGTAACATCCGCCGTGATGCCATTGACACAATTCGCAAACAGGAGAAAGCTTCTGAAATCTCTGAAGATGAAGCAAAAGACCAGCAAGATAAATTACAAAAATTAACCAACAAGTACACCGCCAGAATTGACGAATTACTGGCAGAAAAAGAAAAAGACATTACCACTGTCTAAAAGAGTTAGGAGGCGAGGAGTTAGGAAGCGTGGAGCCGCCCAGTTAGAAGTAAAAAATTCAACTTTTAACTCCTCATTCTTAACTCCTCACTTTTTTAAGGGTGTTTACTAAAAATTTATAAAATATCCTAGTAGCTTGGTGAAAAATTTGTACTCAGTGGAAGTAATGAATTGTATTTTAGTAGCGGTGACACTACATACATAATGAAATACATAATTGAAATGTATTCATTAAAGATATTTAGATTACCAAAAATCATTGCCACACTTTGAACAAAACAGCCTGAGAACCCAGTCCTAGGAAAATTTAATTCATCGAAGTAGAAAATTAACATACGCAATTTTACGGATGAGCAAGGTTTTTGAAGAAAAAAGATTTAGCTAAATAAAACGGAAGGCTGTAATATTTTTAGCAGCGAATTCCAAATATCAGTTAAAGTCTTTTCAGGACATCTACGAATTAAAGTACAAAGAGAAACTGGAAAATCAACGTTTTTAGGAGCTAAAATTCAGCCATATGTACGACTGCATCATCGTCGGCGCGGGACCTGCGGGTGGAACAGCCGCTTATCATTTAGCCAAGCGGGGGCGCTCAGTATTAGTCTTAGAAAAAGAATCCCTGCCAAGATATAAACCCTGTGGCGGTGGTGTATCGCCCGCGATCGCCCAATGGTTTGACTTTGACTTTAGCCCAGTAATTTCCACAACAGTAGACACAATTCGCTGCACCTGGAAAATGGGCGACTCAGTAGAATCTAAACTGAATACATCAGAACCCGTCTGGATGGTACGGCGAGATGTTTTCGACCATTTTCTAGTTCAGCAAGCGCAAAAGCAAGGGGCTGAACTGCAAGACAATACAGAAGTTACAGGAATTGAATTTAAAAGCGACTATTGGCAAGTCAACACAGCCAACGGTCCGGTTACAGGTCGGTATTTAATCGCTGCTGACGGTGCTAAGGGACCGATGGCAAAATGGCTGGGCTTTAAAGACCGCAAACGTCGTTTAGCTGGGGCTTTGGAGGCAGAAGCACCAGCAAATGTCCAAGATGGTCATATCGCTCACTTTGAGTTTGGTATGGTGAAAAACGGCTACATCTGGAACTTCCCGAAAGCGGATGGTTATTCTATTGGTGTTGGTACATTCGTCGGTGGCGAACCTCAAGATTTCAAAGGCATTTTGAGTGAATACGGCACTCAGTTTGGTATAGATATCAATTCCTGCAAGCAATACGGTCACGCCCTTTGTCTGTGGGATGGCAATCAAACGCTGCATACCCAAAATGCTGTTTTGGCTGGGGAAGCTGCTTGTGTAGTTGACCCATTTACGGCTGAAGGTATTCGCCCCTCGATTTTTACCGGTGTGAAAGCAGCCGAAGCCGTTGATGCGGCTATCAGCGGTGACATCAACGCTTTAGAAAAATACTCCGAAGTCATCAGTGAAGAATGGGGTAGTGATATGGCTTGGGCGCAAAAATTAGCTGGGGCGTTTTATCGTTTCCCTGGTATTGGCTACAAAGTTGGTGTTAAACGTCCCTCTGCTCCCCAACGCATTGGTAAAATCCTGTGTGGGGAAATGCGTTATGGCGATGTTGCCGGTCGCGCCCTTAAGAAGTTAGTCCCCGGTTTTGGCGGGTAATAAAAGTTAGGAGCCGCCCAGACGCGGGGTTAGGAGGCGCCCAGCCGCCCAGTTATGAGTTATGAGTTGGAGCCGATTTTTAATTCAGCACTCAAAATTTAGCGTTTAAAATTCTTAACTCCTCACTCCTAACTCCTAACTTAAATATGTCCAAAGTTTATGTTGTCGGGATTGGTTTGGATGGTGTGGCTGGATTGGGCGAAAAAGTCCGGCGGTTGGTTGATCAAGCAACTTTGCTTGTGGGAAGCGATCGCCATTTGAGTTATTTTCCCAACCACCCAGCCAAACGTCTGTTCATCAGTGATTTTACGCTAATAATTCAGGAAATTCGCAATCAATTAGCACAGGGAGCGAGTGGAATTGTAGTTCTCGTTTCTGGCGATCCGTTATTTTTTGGTTTGGGACGCCTGTTAGTAGAGGAACTACCCGCAGAACACTTGACTTTTCACCCCCATCAGAGTTCAGTACAGCTTGCTTTTAATCGTATAAAAGTTACCTGGCAGGATGCCCGTGTTGTGAGCGCACACGGGCGTTCTGTTGATGAATTAATCCAAGCGTTGCAGCAAGGTGTAGAAAAAATTGCCGTGCTGACAGATGGCAAAAATACCCCAAGTGCGATCGCTCGTTTGCTGTTAAGTTTAAATTTACCCAGTCAGTATAAAATTTGGGTTTGCGAAAATCTCGGTGGCGATAACGAACGCATTGTAGAGACGTTGCATGCAACGTCTCTACAGGATGAGAAATTTGCACCGCTAAATGTGGTGGTGTTACTGCGTCAAGATAAAAATAATCAGTTAGATTTAGCTGCTTTACCGCAGTTTGGTTTAGCAGATGACTTATTTCTCAGTTTTAGCGATCGCCCCGGTTTAATGACAAAGCGGGAAGTCCGCATTTTAGTTTTAGCAGAGTTGGCGTTACGTCCCAAACAAATTATTTGGGATATTGGCGCGGGTACTGGTTCTGTATCTATTGAAATTGCCAGATTGTGCCCTACTTCTACCGTTTACGCCATTGAAAAAACCGCCGCTGGGAGTACGTTAATTTTTCAAAACTGTCGCCGCTTTCAAGTCGAAAATGTGATACCGATTCAAGGTAGTGCGCCGGAAGTATTGGAGAAATTGGAAGGGGAATGCGATCGCCTTTTTATTGGCGGTAGTGGTGGTAACTTAACTCAAATCCTCGATGTCTGTGCTAGTAGACTCAGTGCTGGTGGTGTAATAGTTTTAGCTTTGGCGACTGTAGAACATCTCAACACGGCTGTATTGTGGTTTAAATCTCAAGGTTGGGAGTATAAGTTATTGCAAGTGCAATTATCGCGTTCAGTGGCGATCGGGCAGTTGACGCGGTTTGCGCCGCTAAATCCGGTGACGATTGTTACTGCTATGCGTCCCGGATAGTTGACTGAGAAACAGAGTTTCTCATACTTGAGGAAATGTTTTTCAATTGAACGCACGCCTAAAAAAATCAACAACCCTTTGAAAACTTGTTCCCCAAGCTAACTCAGATGGGGCTTTTTGAGCAAAATTGGCATAGATTCACCCGAAACCCCAGCAAACTGAATTGCATTGCAAGCAATGTTGAAGGCAAACTCTATCGCCGATACTCCATCGTATTGCGGATTGTAAGCTACTAAAGCATCGTAAAAAACAACGGCAAATTCCAGCGCGGCTTTATCGCCTATAGCTGCATTCATCCCAATTACATAATCAATGTGTTGCGCGATCGCCTGTGCTTGCTCCTTGCGATAACAAGCATTCAGCGCCACACACTCTACTTGCTCGGCAAACTGTCCAAACAATCCAGCCAGTGCTTCTCCTGTTACTAGCTTTTCTTTTCCAGTTTCATCCTCAAATGATAATCCATTCGTTCCTGTTCCATGTCCAGAAAAATGGATGATATTCGGTCGAAAATCTAAGAGGGCGCGGCGAACATCTCTCGGACGTACCGCCCATTCCTGTTCCAAGATAAATTTGTCACGTTGTTGCGAAAGCTGCAAACCTTCTCTAATATCTCGCGCTTGGTGATCCAGACGCAAGGGCGAAGTCTGTTTGGGGTTTGCTGCTAGAATTAGGATTTTTCTAACAGGAGGACTTTTGGTTGTTGCTTGGTAATGCCAGGTTGTCTGGTCTACTTCCTTAGACTTTTCTGTCTCCAGAGAGTTTTTTGTTGCTAGACCTCTCTTTTTCATAATTGGGATAGATTCACCAGAAACTCCAGCCATGACAATTGCATTGCAAGCAATCTTAAAAGCAAATTCGACTGGGGTGCCTTGATCGTATTGTGGATCGTAAGCTGCAAGAGCATCGTAAAAGGCAACAGCAAATTCCAGTGCGCCTTTATCTCCAATTGCTGCATTCATCCCAATTACGTAATCAATATGTTGAGCGATCGCTACAGCTTGCTCTTCACTATAGCAAGCATTCAGCAGCACGCATTCTACTTGCTTGGCAAATTGTCCAAAAAAGCCAGCCAGCGCCACTCCCGTAACTAGCTTTTCTTTTCCGGTTTCATCCTCAAATGATAATCCCTCAGTTTCCCTACCATGTCCAGAAAAATGGATGATATTTGGTCGAAAACTCAACACAGCGCGACGAATATCTTTCGGGCGTACCGCCCACTCCTGTTGCAAGATAAATTTGTCACGTTGTTGCGAAAGCTGCAAACCTTCTTTAATATCTCGCACTTCTTGATCCAGACGCAAGGGCGAAGCCTGTTTGGGGTTTGCTGCTAGAATTAGGATTTTTATCGGGAAAGAAAATTCAACTTGAACTGGTTCTTCAGGTACGGGGTCAAATCCCAGGCGATCGCCTGGGATTTGAACTTCTGATTGAACTTCTGGCTCTTCTAAGTTCACCACTGATGTGGACGAATCATCAGTTTTTTGCGCCCTAGAAGGTTGAGCAGATTCGATATTTTCCTCTATTTGAATTCGCAATTCTGGAATCCATAAGTTGACGCCCTCAACTTTTAACTTGTCGCCCTGTCTGGGAACTTGGCTTAACTCTGCTAAGGCTTTTGCCCTATTACCACGGGCGAAGCTAGCCATGCCACGAGTATAAGCCATCAGTGGCTCAAATTCTGCCAATGGTTCTGCAAAAGTTTCTATCACTGACGCCATGCGAACCCATTCGGCTTTTTCCTCTAATTTCAACCCTGCAAGAGTAGCCGCTAATTCACGCGCTGCTTTACTCGGTCGTGTATACGCTAATGCCGTCCACCTCTGAACCTGAGCAAAATCACGCAAATCTGGATCGTGACTTTCAAGCTGCTGTTGCACATAGGCGAGTAAAAAATCAGACAATTCATTGATTCGTTGCGAACCAAAGCGGGGATTTTCCTTTAACTTCCCTAGCAAAGCATTTCGCACTTCTGTATCCATCTCGTAGAGTTCATACCCTACTTCATCGCAAAAGCTGGAAAGTAGTATATCCGCTACAGCCATCCAGGGTATGCTCAATATTTCACCGTTGATATCGCGTTGGAAATTCGCCCACAGACGGTAAAGTAAATCCGGTGTTAGGGCTAAGGGAAAAGCTGCATGACAAGCTAGATAAAGATGTGGTTCTCCAAAGCGTTGGTGAAAAGCTTCAATGTGGCGAGTGGCGACTTCTGGCTTCATATAAATTAAAAATTAATAATTAAGTCAACTCAGATGTTTCACCATTAGTAATAATGCACCCGCGTCCGCCCCTAGTTGCATTTCGGGCTAATAGCTAAAGTTAGCTAAAGCTAACTGAGATGCGCTTTTTAACCTATTTCAACCTATATCTTGCACATGCAACGCATAAACAATGAATCGAATAGTCTTGAGTAGCTAATCTTACCTCCGTAAATATTCTCAAACAGTCCTCTGAAGAGGACTTTAGCTATCAGACAGGGACTTATAGTCCCTGGCGGTCGGGAACGCAGTCGGAAAAACTCTAAATACTTAGTATTTTTTCCTGCATGACATGTTGTTCCAAGATGTGAGTTTCAACGCCTTTTCGCTTAAAAGGTGAAATTTATTTCAAGGCTTCTTCCCTAAACTAGGGTTTTCGATAAAGAACCCTGGAAGGGTTGTAATAAAATTCCTAAAATTTTATCTACTGCATTAATGTAATATTCGATGGCATCGATACACAGAATATTTTGTTCTAAAGTCAGAAACTTCCAGCTAGTTCCAGTTGTAACTGCTCCATAAATAATTTGAATATCATGAATATCATTTTCTGCTTTTTGATTAAATATCCGAGCAGCAATCATTGTGGCAGCACATTGCCCCAGTCCTGCAATCATATTCTCATTTTTCGCCTCTATAATCGTGACTGCTGGAGCGCTGATAAAATATTGTTCGCGAGATGCGCTGAGAATAAAGTCACAAAAGCCTGAAAGTCCTTGTGTAGCATCAACATTAAACTCTGTACCTGAAAATAAGCCGATTTGATAATCTAATTGTCGCCTGACTTCAGATAAGATAGGAGCAATCAAAAACTCAGAACGGGCTTTTTCGCTGTTTATAGCAGTTGCTAAAGTTAAATTTTCATCTAGGACTCGCTGTAGCAAGTCAGAAGGCTGCACACCCGCTACATTCCGAAACAAATTGCGAGTTTCGTCCAGAGTTAAGCCAAATGCGTCTCTTGCTTTAGCGAGAGTAAAATCACTGTATGCCATCGGCTTTTCTCCTCATCTATGGATACCTTCGCTAACGAAAGTAGAATTTTTTGACAAAAGAAAGGCAGAGGGCAGGAGGCAGCTATGCTGAAGGAAGAAAAGGTATTTTTTGCGCTCTGCCACTTTCTTTTAAAGCCCAAATCCCAGACCGCCACGCAACGCTCTTCGGCGCTACGGGATTTATTTATGGGGTTTCCCTTCTGCCACGCCACATGCTTCAACCGGGGGAACCCCGGCACCGCAGTGGCTCCTCTCTTTTCTACATAGCTGCCTTCTCATACTTCGCTAACGCACCCTACATCTACATCAATTGTGCAGTATGAATTGCCCGTCCCCGCAAAATAGCGATCGCATTATCTAACCCCTGACGGCTCAATTCAAACATCGGCACTAAACGGGCAATTTCACCCGCAGTTGTGCCAAACCATCGCTGTTGTGCCATCGGGTTCAGCCATGCTATATAACGAATTCGTTGTTTTAATTGGTATAAAAAATTCTTTGTTAATTCCAGTCGCTCGAAGCTAAAACCACCCCTTGCAGCTCCCGCATCGCTAAAAATTAATACGGTGGAACGCTCTGGACGCAAGTTAGCTAAAAAATCTTTGACAGCTTCAGCTTTTTGGCGCGTCGAATCATGATAAATATACTTAGTTGGGCAGTTATGAAAGTAATAAATACCAGCTTTTCCCAAACGTCCTCCGCGCACAGCAGTTTCTGCTAACCGCTGGGACAAGGCGTGAAAGGGCACCATTGAGCCTTTCTGGTCAATTAGCAGCACCAACTCTGTGCGATTTACCCGTCTGGGAACCATTACAGGCTCTAGCAATACTCCCTGTCGTCCTACCTGGTTAATGGTTGCTTCTATATCTAACTCTGCGGGCAAACCTTCCCGCACGAAACAGCGCAAATGTCGCCAGCTTTGCTTCATTTGCCGCCGCGTTACGGGAAAATACTCATCGGTTTGGGTGAAGCGATTCTCAGAGATATCATCATCTTGGCGTGTAGCAATTTGTACAGCTTCTGCGACTCTCATCTCGTCTTCTACTTCCATTAATTCAGATGAAACGGCTACGGAAGCAGGCTGAGTTTTAGTTTGTTCTGTTGACTGATTGTCTTGACTTTTTGGCTTCTCTTCCAGTTTGCGATGGGAGGGGGAAGTATCTGATTCGCCTTTTTTGTTGGTGTGAGAAGGGGTTTGGGAATCAAAGGTTGTAATTACTTGCTGAAAGTGATAGTTAAACAAGTGTTCTTCATCTTTCGATTTTACCCATAAGGTTCGGCATAGTTCTGCTAAGGATTCTTTGTCTGTTGTACCAAAGCCTTTTTGTAAGGCTTGCAGTAGTAAAAAATACTCGTTGATGCCTAGAGGTAAGCCAGCCTCTTGCAGTTGTGTAAAGAGTTCCAGTAGGGGTAATTCTTCTGGGGTGGTGGTAGCAAATTGCACCTGATTAGTTTCCATTGGGTGAAAATATCTGGTGATATCAAGTCTGGTTGAGTACTTATCATTGCCGGAGAACCCCACCCCCGTAAAGCTACGCTTCACGTCCCCTCCCCGCAAGCGGGGAGGGGATTAAGGGGTGGGGTGTTGTGATCTAGGGATTTTTTTAACCATCGTTGTAATATTCATGGCGATCGCTTCTCCTCTCCATAACGTCGATAATCATCCCAACTCTTCAGCAAGACGCCTGGATATAAAAGTTCGTCTTTCAATTTGCTAAGAATTTCGTCATCAGAATTATGCTTCAGTAGCATATTGATCCAATCCATCAACTCGCTGGTGCTAACTTTTTTACCTGCGTTTCCTTTATCTTTTTCCATTTCGTCGCGAAGATTGATAAAGCGATCGATAATTGTGTCTAGCAATGTTAAGCGCGGATCGGGAAATGGAAAGCGAGATTTAACTATTTTAATTAGATCAGATTTTTCAGGAAATTTAACATAATGAAACAAACAACGACGTAGAAAAGCATCAGGCAAATCTTTCTCGTCGTTACTGGTAATAAAAACTATCGGTGGTGCTTTTGCCCGAACTTCTCGTTTAGTTTCCTCAACAATAAACCTTTGCTCGTCGAGTTCTAAAAGCAAGTCGTTGGCAAAGTCAATGTCAGCTTTATCAATTTCGTCAATTAATACTACAGTCCGCTGCTGATTCTCAAAAGCACGTCCCAGCGGTCCCGGTTGTACGTATGAAGTAGAATGTTTCGCCCTTTCTGCGGCTTCTTCGTCAACTTTGGAAGCTGCTAGTTGGGCATCTCGCAACCTTCCAACAGCATCATAGGTGTATAGCCCATCTCGCGCCCGACTGGTAGATTTGACATACCAGGCTTCATAAGGCAAATCAAGCTCGTAAGCGACAGCACGGGCTAATTTTGTTTTGCCGCATCCAGGTTCCCCCTTTAATAATAAAGGTCGTTCGAGAGCGATCGCTAAATTTACTGCCTCTACCAATTTCTCACTTGGTAAGTAAGGATACAAAAGTTGTCCTGTCAGTTTATCTTGCTCTCCTGGATCTGGCTTCTTTTCGCCCGTGTATTTCAGCCGCTTTTCGCCTACAGTTCGCTCCACAATTTCTCTCCTTTTGCCCAATCACAGCCACACAAATTAACAATTTCACCAAACACGCGTTCTGGAATGCCTTCACTTTTTTCGAGAATTAAATTAACGGTATAATCAATTTCTGCTTGTATCAGTTTGTGTGGCAGTTCATTAATTGCATTTTCTATCCAGCCAGTCAATATTTCGTCAGATAGACGGTCAATAATCGGCAACCTGATGGGAGTGCAAGGTTCCCAAACTGAATCTACTGTATCGGCAAATCTGTCATACCAGGTGCTGACACAACCATCGTGGTCAACCAAAAACATTAGGAGGAAATATTTGTTATTCGTGTGGATTGGCTGTTGAATTGAGTTTACCAATGGCAGCCAAAAGTCGCTGATTAGTTGTTGCAAATAGTCTTGATAAAGGCTGTCTAGATAATTAAAAACTAATATGACATGCTGATTTTGCAACCTTGCTACAATACCTTTGATAACCTGTTCTTGAGATGGATTGTGTATTTCCATATCACGAGCTAGCTGTCGCCATAGATATTCAACTTTTGGTTTGAATGTCCTGCTGGAGACATCAAAGTGGATCGGGGGAGTTACACTAATGTCAGCAATTGGGTCTAACAAGCGCTTTAACAGAAAAATTTGACCGTGTTCTGGCAAACCATGAACTAAGAAAGCTCCAATTCGTCTTTCTTTTTCACGAAATTGCTTGAAGAGTCCCACCTGCTTGATATAGTTCAAGCGAAACAGCGCATTTCGTATACACCTAATTTCGGAAGACTTTTCCAAAGAGTCTATCTCCTCAACAAGGCTAGTGCGTTTTGCTTCAGCCTGTTCAATTTCTTTTTCAAGTTGAAAAGCTATTGAAGTACCTGCTTGAATCACAGAGTCAAGCCGCAAGCGCTTTATCTTTTCGCTGAGTGCATCGTACTGTTCTTGTAGTTCTTCTCGTCTGTGCTGTAAGTGTCGAACTGAAAACATTTGTAAATTTTTCTATCCCAACTACTGTAGTGCTACTTTCACTCAGAAATTATTGTTTATTATTGAACTTTGTTTTCTAGCTCCTCAATCTTTTGAGCAAGTTCATCTCTTTCAGCTTCACTTCGTTTAATCTCGTTTTCCAACTGAAACTGTACAGCAGTACCAGCTTGGATAGCTAAATCTCGCCGCAAGCACTTTATCTTCTCGCTTAACATATCGTATTGTGGCTGGAGGCTTTCGAGTTCTTGTAAAATCCGCCGTCGTTGTCCTGGGGTTAAGTTAGTCGAGGGTGAAGTTATTGGACTGGGAATTGGTGTTTTAGCTGGTTCCTGCGGAGTTACAAGCTGCAAATCTTGGACAGAAGTACTTTTTTTTGTAAAGAACAGGCTTGAGATGTTCCGGAATATCTTCTAGTTGAATCTCTACACAACCTAAATTATAAGCTTTTTCTATAGTCCGACCTGCCGCCAAAGCTTTATAAAAACCAACTGAAAAGGCGATCGCTGCTTTATCTATAATTGTTTGATTCATCCCAATTACAAATGGAATGTGTTCGGCGATCGCTTTTGCTTGGGCTTCTGCATGGCAAGCATTCAATAATACACACTTAATTTCCTCGCCTACCTCTTTAAATAGTTCCGCAAGGGCATTAGCTGATACAGGTTGAGCTTTACCAGAGTTATTTTCAAAGCACAGTTCCCCCGTATTTTTACCATGTCCGGAGAAATGCACAATTTGTGGCTTAACATGCAATATTGCTTGGCTGATATCCCTGGGACGTAACGCGCCACGATATTCTAGTACAAATCTACGCTCTTGGGCTTGTTGCAACGCTTCACGAATATCGCGCAACTCTTTATCTATACATAGTGGAGGTTCATCACTAGGAGCAGCTGCTAAAAACAGAATCTTGATTTGATTGCTATCTTGCATAAAGATGATTTACCCAAAGTTTCATCTACTGTTAGTAAGACTTTACATTTATACGTAAATAGTCTAACAACAGCCTGTCTGCACGCTGTCTGAAATGAGACTGCTTGCAAAAATACTTCACCGCCTGAAAATCAATTTCCGGGATAATAGTTTGCCATAATTCCCACGTTGACTGCACCCCACCCCTTAATCCCCTCCCCGCAAGCGGGGAGGGGAGACTTTGCGCTAGCAAAGGCGGGGGTGGGGTTTTACGAGATTTGCGATTAATTTAAATATACTTAGAAAATAACCACAGAATCACTCCAGCCAGCAGCAAACAAGCAATTCCCACCGCCCCCGCTAAAGGTTTTTTATACTTCCCGGTAAACAACTCCGAGACTTTACCCGTGTAATTAATCAATTCTGCTGTGTCTAAGGTAGCGATCGCCCATATCCAACCGGCGTGTAATCCCCAAGCTATACCCAAACTACCACCATCCACAAATCTTGCCCATACCAATACCATTCCCATCAACCACAATCCAGGTAGTTGCGGTGCGGTTTCCCGTTGTTCCCAAATTAAGTGCAATAAGGCAAAAATCAAGCTAGAAATTATCGCCGCTACCCCAACTGGGTAATCCCGCGCAAGTTCGGTAAACAGAAAACCTCGAAAAACTAACTCTTCTATACCACCAACAAACAAGGCTATTAAAAAAATCGGCAGCAATATAGGTGGTATTAACTTGATATTTGACATTTGAAAGCTGCACCAACCCAACCAAAATTGACAGGTAAATACAACAACTAAACTCAGTACTCCCAAGCCGAAACCCAGCCCCAAGGAACCAAGAATTGAAACATTTTTAACAAAGCCGTAATCGGAGAAAGGCTCATTAGTAACTCTACTAATTGCCCAAACAATTAGGGGCGCTATTAGGTACAAAGGCACCAATAAAGGTAGCTTTTGTTCTGGTTGCAAAGGTTTCATGGGATGCCAATTAATAGCGATCGCAGATACTACCGCCATTGGCAACCAACATCCCACCCAAGCAATAAAAAAAACCATCACTACAACTATTACTGATGCATCTTGCAAAAATGACAGTAATGTGTTTGTCGATGGCTCAAATAAAGTTATCAAAACAGGCAATAAAAACACGACAGACTACTTGCATTCAATAGATTTCTTGCTCAAGGATAGAAAAGCTTTCTCACTATGGGAGCATTTTTTTACAATCAGTAGCGATGCGATCGCTTCTCGAGCTACTTCAACAATTACTCACGTTCTGAGCTTTTGCCTATTCTTAATGAAGCTTCACCAAAATTAGTGATTTCTGCAATCTTGTCTAACTGTATTTTTTTGCCTGGAGGAAATATTTAATTTGCAACAGCTAGTTTCCTCTAGCCGTGGGTAGAAGTTGTCAAGTATTTAGCTTCAAATCACTACTACCATCACAAAAATTTATTCCTCCTCGTCGTCTAAATCTTCGTCGTCTAATTCAATGTCATCATCTAGCTGGCTTTTTTTATCACTATCAACTTGAATTAAGTGAATATGCTTGTATCCCAGCTTAATTTCAAACTCATCACCAGACTTTAAGCCCATTGCTTTGGTATAAGTAGCACCAATCACAATCTGACCGTTTTGATGCACGCTTACCCGGTATGTCGGTTCGCGACCGCGACCATCTTTGGGTGCTTCCGGACTCAGAGGAATTCCTCTAGCCGATAGCAAGGCATCATAAAAATCCGTGAGATTAACACGAACCTGGTTATTCTTAGTAACAGTGTAATAGCCACACTGCTTGGCTCTTTCTCGGCGTGGTAAATTGGAAAGTTCTTTTACTTTTGCAAGCAGTGCTTTTCCAGTTAATGGCGCGGTTGCTGTTTCAGTCATTACGCTCAAAATATCCTTACTCTCTCCAAACTGATTGACGTTATCGTCTCATGCCAGTATTTGGCTTTTTGACATCTGCACAAAGTCGATCGCGACCTAGGGTGAGGGCTAATTCCTGTTTAAATGGAAGACCTGCAGCCTCTGTTAGGTTGCCCATAACAGCCATCGAGGTCCTGGTTGTCACAGGCATTAATTCCGGTAATTTTACGGCATTTTTAACCATTATTTGCCATCGGAAAACAAATATTTTTTCTTTTGGCGCTATTGCGGCGGTGTAATTTTAAGCCACCTTTACAAATTGGCTAGACAAAAAGCAGTGAGGATTTTCTTTCCCACCGAAGTTCCGATGCCTGCGGCAAGCCGCAAAGCGTCTACGGAGGAAACCTCCAATACGTGACTTCTCGCTTTATTGCCCTTGAGTTTTACTACTACAAATAAGTAGTAAACCCCAAAAATCCCAGGTTTTCCACTTTCAGTGTTTGCCTTTCTTGCCCTTGAGTCATAGGGTTTTCCCTACTGCTGCTCTCCTGCTTTGGAAAGCAGAGTATTTTAAGTGGGTTATGCAGGCATATACCCATTTATTCTGCCAGTAGAGACGAGAAATTTCACGTCTCTACATTACAAAGAAACAAAGCTGTAGTAGCCGCGCTTATACGGCTATTTATACTGCTTTTGTTTTCTCGTAATTTTATATTAAATACTAGCATGGACTAATAATAGCAAAATAATTGTTTAATTTTGAATTAAACTTGCTGGTACACTTTTATCTAAATCCCTATCCTTGGGGAAGTAAAAAGCGGTGAGGATTTTCCTCCCGCTTTATTGCCGTTGTGAGTATTGCCTCGCGGCTTTTAGAAAAATTCATCGCTCTTTAGACGAGCAGATTTGGCATGTGAGTTACATTGTTTAAGTTTCACAGATTGAGAACAGACAAATACGCTTTAAGTGGATTTTCCTGAGGATGCTTCTAGAGGAAGGAAACCCTGCCTTTATATAGTGTCAGTCCTGTTTTATTGTCGTCAAGCGAAAAACAGTCAGAATATTCTGCACTCAGTCTATGGGAAGAATAAATTTCTGACATCTGTCTTGGCTTTATTGCCACATTCAGATGTTGATGGCAAAAGTTTAACAATTCTATATAACCAAAAATTTTTGCTCTTGCAGCCGCGATCGCCTAATTTTCTCTAGCCAGTTGCTCTTAATGTAGTGTTGACATCAAGATGAGGTTATAACCTCAGGTGGATTTAATTTGGATATTTTTGCTAACTAGGGTGTGAACTTCAGTCCCTATAGGCTACACTCGCAAGCAGATGAATTAAATGTAAAGCAGCGATTACCTTTTTTCTGCTAGGTGTAGAGGTGGTTACAGCTGTCCTCAAACCCGCACCAGGCGCTTTTATAACTAGGATTTTAATGGTTATCCTGAAGTTAGAATCAGTACCTCTGAAATTATCAGCCGATTAACAGCTGGTATTGAATTAAGGGCAACAAGAGTATGGCTCACATCAGCTGGGCAAGGTTGGCCGTACTCATGATTTTTGAGACAGATGTGGCAATTTAAAGACTTTGGGTAATGGCAATGGAAGTTATTTTTAAAGTCAACAGACAAGCACAAAATTCCTCTGGTGTGGTACAAACTTACCGTTTGGAGGCAGAACCGAGCAATACAATTCTGGATTGTCTAAATCGAATTAAGTGGGAACAAGATGGGACTTTGGCGTTTCGCAAAAATTGCCGCAATACTATTTGTGGCAGCTGCGCCATGCGAATCAATGGACGTTCGGCTTTAGCTTGCAAGGAAAATGTTGGTAGTGAAATTGCTTTCTTACAAAAGTCTGGAGTGTCAGGAAGTCATGCCAATGCCATTCCAGAAATCACCATTGCCCCTTTGGGTAATATGCGGGTGGTTAAAGATTTGGTTGTGGACATGAGCAGTTTCTGGAACAATCTAGAGGCGGTTGCTCCTTATGTAAGTACTGCAGGGCGACAAATACCAGAAAGGGAATTTTTACAAACACCACTAGAGCGATCGCGTCTCGATCAGACAGGCAATTGTATCATGTGTGGAGCTTGTTACTCTGAGTGCAATGCTCGTGAAGTCAACCCAGATTTTGTTGGTCCCCACGCCCTCGCCAAAGCTTATCGCATGGTCGAAGACTCTCGCGATGGCGAAACTGAAAAACGCCTAGAAAACTATAACGAAGGTACTAAAGGAGTTTGGGGCTGCACCCGTTGTTTGTATTGCGATTCCGTTTGTCCAATGGGAGTAGCACCACTCGAACAAATCACCAAAATTAAACAAGAAATTCTCGACCGCAAAACAAAAGTAGACAGCCGAACAATTCGCCACCGCAAGGTATTGATCGAATTGGTTAAAGAAAGCGGTTGGATTGACGAACGTCAATTTGGCTTGCAAGTTGTTGGCAATTATTTTAGAGACATCAAAGGCTTGCTAAGTATTGCACCCCTCGGTTTGCGGATGATAAGCCGAGGTAAATTCCCCCTGTCATTTGAACCTTCAGAAGGAACTCAACAAGTGCGATCGCTTATTGAAGCCGTCCAACAACAACAAGAGAACAAAAGTTAGGAGTTAGGAGTTAGGAGGCGCCCAGCCGCCCAGTTAGGAGTTGGGAGTTGGGAGTTGGGAGTTGGGAGTTAAAATTACAGGGCTTACGCAAAGCCCGCCGGGAGGGGGGTTGGGGGGATCTGCAAGGCAAGACAATGCCTAATTTTTCGTCAATTATGCGTAAGTCTTAAATTCCTCACTCTTAACACTTAACTCCTAACTTGACTTCACCGTGGTTCTTGAGGCACATTCACAGGTTGCCCAAATCGGTCGTAAACTAAAATATCCCACTGTCCATTTACAGTAGATTCAAAAGCAATCCGACTACCATCAGCGCTAATTGTGGGGTTGCGGACTTCAGCTTGTAAATTGCCAGTCAAATTGCGCGATTGACGTGTTTCCCGGTCATAAAGGAAAATAGCCGATCGCCCCTGACGAGAAGCCGCAAAAACTATATAACGACCGCTTTGAGAAACAGATGGATGAGAGGCGATCGCATCAAAAGAATTTAAATCGGGCAAATCAACCAAATTGCGTGTCACCATATCAAACATATATACATCTTGGCTACCGCGTCGGTCAGTAGTAAAAACAATATATCTCCCCGCAACTTGGGGATTTGATTCTGAAGCTGGGCTGTTGAGACTCCGCCCACCCGGATCGAAAGGATAACTCAACAGACGTGGGTAGCCACCACAACCACTCAACCCCAAACAAGCTAATACAGGTATAAAAATAAAACGTTTCATAATATTTAGTCATTAGTTGGTGGTTGGTGGTGAAGCGCGTACTGCGGGAGGGTTTCCCTCCTTTGTACTGGTTCTCCCGAAGGGTCGTTGGTGGTTGGTAGTTGGTGGTGAAGCGCGTACTGCGGGAGGGTAACACTCGCGCAGGTAACTGGTTCTCCCGTTGGGTTGGTGGTTGGTGGTTAATTGTCCCCCCATCTCCCCATCCCCCCATCTCCCCATCCCCCCCTCTCCCCCTCTCCCTTGTCTCCCGACTAGGACCCAGGAGGCGGACTCACCGGCGCACCGTTGGGAATATCTAACTCAATATTTGGTCCCCGGTCTAATACTTCAATATCCCACTGACCGCGACTGGCGCTTTCAAAAACAACATAACGCCCATCTGGGCTGATATTAGGATTTCTTACCCAACCGCGATAGATTGGAGTCAGGATTTGCGATTGTTGCGTAGCGCGATCGTACAGCGCCACAACTGGTCTACCTTGGTCGCTAGTAATATAAGAGATATAACGCCCGGTGTAGCTCAAACTGGGGCTTTCTACAATTGTTTCCGGTCGATTTAAGCGCTGTATACGGACAAATTGTTGTTGTTGCAAGTCATATACCAGCAACTGGTGAACACCATTGCGATTTGATACAAATGCCAAAAAGCGCCCATTTCCACTCAAAGCCGGCTGCTCTTCAGTGTAGCGGCTGTTGAGGGAAGTCGGACCAATGGGGATGGTATCAGGATTACAGGAAGCAAGTAAACTTGCCAAGCTCAAACAAAGACTCCAATGAATTCGTCTTTGGAGCCAAAATTTCGGGGTAAATTTTTTCACCTCAACTGCTTTGCGTCGCTTATGTTGCGACCTCCTCTTAAGCTTGTTTAAACCTCGTCATAATCGTTAGGATTATCTGGCTTTTCGTCTGGCTGGTCAATTGGTTTGTATTCTACCGGCATGGCGTCATCATCATCAAAACGCTCGGTTCTAGGAGATGAGTCAATCGGCGGACGGCGTTTTCTCGGTCTGCTGGGAGTCACATCCTCTGAATCGCGAATTTCTGGGCGGGAGGTGCCATTATTACCGCGACGGGCGGGTTTTCTGACTTCACCACTGCGATCGCTATTATCCCAATCATCAGTCGGTCGCGAAGAAGAACCCCAATCATCATCTTGAATTCTTTCAGGATTACGGCTGGTTGGACGTGACGAAGAACCACGCCGACGCGGTCTTTCTCCGGTTTCCGGTCTTTCGTTACTGCTGCGGCGTTCGGTACGACGAGGTGCTTCATCTTCGTAGTAATCATCACGAGATGAACGAGTTTCCCTGGTACCGCTAATTCGGGCACGGGGGCGTTCTTCCTCGTAGTAATCATCGTAAGGTAGAGGATCTAAAGATGCATCAACCTCAGCCTTTCTTCTTTCATACCTGGGGCGATCGCTGACATCGCGACCATCATCGACAATCTTAGTATTGCGCTTGGCTTGCTCGGTAGCGATCGCCCGCAAGCGAATACTTTCCACCGCAAAAAACACAGTCGTGCCCACCAAAAGCAACTGACCAAATTGTAAAATCGGGTCTAACCGCCAACCTTGAAATACTAAAATGAAGCCGCAGACTAACCCCACCGCTGCAAAAAATATATCTTGATCTCGCGACAACTCTGGACGCACAGTCCGGAGAAAATACAGTGCTGCCCCAGCCACAGCCAGGAAAATTCCTAGAATACTGGCTGAGTTCGCCCCAAAATTTACCTGAGCCAGAATACTGGCTGAGTTCAGCCCAAAATTTAGCATTGCTGTTTTCCCAATATCAAATCTATGTTAGCGAGTAACAATTAAAATCACTACTGTAAACAGGCACAATAATAGTAGAGACGCGAAATTTCGCGTCTCTACATTATCACCCAAAGCTAGAAAATATTATTTCTGTCAGATAAGTATACCTTGCCCTCACAAAAAGTAATTCCTCTTGTTCGGCAATAAGTTAAGTTAGCTGACGAAAAAACGCTTGTGAGAGTCGAAGCGACTCCCGCAAGTATTATTGACGTTGGATTTTATCTTTTTGGCTGATGAAAATTAGTCCAACTGTCGCGGGTACAACGACAATCAACCCACCCCAGAACAGACTCCAAAGAAAATTTGCTAAAGAAGGCGTCATAGATTTCAACCTTTTGTTACACGCTATCATCCTAATTTTAATGGTTTATCACACCCTTGAGAAGTCTGCAAGCGTTAACTCACTTTCCTTACTTACCATCACAAATATTGAGTTAACCGAGTCTTTCCATGAGATTTACATCCACGCTCAGAGCGTGACAGCATTTCGTTAAAATGAGAGAGAGTGCTTTACAAAGCTTAAAATTGTTAGGCGATCGCCCAAGTTTTTCTTTTTTTACAGAGAGAAGCACAAATCATGACAGGTGTTGACATTGCAGGTTGGATTCTCGGTCCTATATTGGGACTGATGATATTTTTGTTTATTTTTCGGATCATTCTCACTTGGTATCCCCAAGTGGATTTGAATCGATTGCCATTTAATTTAATAGCTTGGCCCACAGAACCGTTTTTAATTCCCATGCGAAAGCTAGTACAACCCATAGGCGGAGTAGACATTACCCCGATTATTTGGGTTGGCATCTTGAGTTTGGTGCGAGAAATCATGTTAGGTCAGCAAGGACTGCTGACCATGTTGTCTCGGGGATAGTCAAACACTAGGTTTTGAGTTGGTTAATGGTTAATAGTCAATAGTTCATGGTTCATGGTTAATGGTTCAGTGAGTCGCACAAAAACAACTCACCACCAACCACCAACTACCAACTGGGCGCCTCCTAACTGGGCGGCTGGGCGCCTCCTAACTGGGCGGCTTCTAACTAACTCATTACCTCCTGCACGAAATTGGTATAGACTTGACCCTGCAAAAACTGCGGGGTTTCCATAATTTTTTGATGAAACCCTATGGTAGTAGGCAGTCCGGTAATAGCACACTCCCTTAATGCCCGTTTCATCCGGTTAATCGCAGTCGTGCGGTCTGGTCCCCAAACAATTAACTTACCAATCAAGGAATCGTAATAAGGCGGAATTTGGTAATCGGTGTAAACGTGGGAATCAATGCGGACACCGGGACCACCAGGGGGAAGATAGCCGCTAATTCTTCCGGGAGAAGGGCGAAAGTCATGGTCGGGGTCTTCAGCGTTGATGCGGCATTCGATCGCATGACCCCGTAAAACTACTTTGTCTTGAGTTAACTTTAGTCTTTCCCCTTGGGCAATACGGATTTGCTCGACAACCAAGTCAACCCCGGTAATCATCTCCGTTACAGGATGCTCAACCTGAATCCTGGTGTTCATTTCCATAAAGTAAAATTTACCGGTTCTATCCAAGAGAAACTCGATAGTGCCTGCGCCAGTGTAGTTAATGAACTGGGCAGCTTTGACGGCAGCTTCTCCCATTTTCTCGCGCAAATCTGGGTCTAGAGCCGGACTGGGAGCTTCTTCTAGTAGCTTTTGATTGCGGCGTTGAATAGAACAATCCCGTTCGCCTAGGTGGATAACGTTGCCGTAATTGTCTCCCAAAATTTGAAATTCAATATGGCGCGGACGTTCGATAAACTTTTCTAAATAAACCCCTGCATTGCCAAATGCTGCTCCTGCTTCGCCTTGTGCGGCTTGAAAGCATTTGACAAATTCGCTTTCAGAACGCACCAAACGCATACCCCGTCCGCCACCGCCAGCAGTGGCTTTAATCATGACCGGATAGCCGATTTTTTTAGCGATCGCCAATCCTTCCTCTTCTGAATCTATCAAACCATCGCTACCCGGAACCGTCGGCACCCCAGCTTTTTGCATGGTTTCTTTGGCAGTGGCTTTATCGCCCATGCGCCGGATAGCTTCCGCAGACGGACCAATAAAGGCAATATGATGGTCGGCACAGATTTCCGCAAACCGAGCATTTTCAGCCAAAAAGCCATAACCAGGATGAATGGCGCTAGCATTGCGCGTCAACGCCGCCGCAATAATATTGGGAATATTCAAATAACTTTTACTGCTAGCAGGTTCCCCAATACAAACCGCTTCATCGGCAAGTTGAACGTGAAGAGCATTCCGGTCAACAGTCGAATGGACGGCAACAGTCGCAATCCCCATTTCCTCACAAGCGCGGAGAATACGAAGAGCGATTTCTCCCCGATTCGCAATTAATATTTTGTCAAACTTCATCTTCTAGCTTCGATATCAGTCCAGTAGATTGACATTATCTCCCGTGATGATGTGAACAACGCTTACGCCTAACTTCAAATCATTACGAGAGATTTAAGAAGCCTCATCCCCAGCGGCGGGAAGGAAAAGGCAAGGGTTGCCTCTACAGGTCACAAACTAGAGCAAGCAACATGACTGCTGCAAACCATCGTCAGTTCCCCAAAAAGGCATTTTCAAGGCATCGTGGGATGCACGGTGAACCGAAGAAAGCAAGTGGCAACGGCTAAAGTCGCCCCTCGGAGTTATCGCCATACCCCTTTTAATATCACTTGTGCATCTACTAAATTTCTGTCAGTCTAATATCCGCATTTGGAAAATTTTTGAATCCGTACACTCAAATTTTTAGAAAATTTAGCAAATTTAGGTATTACATTACTATAAACATTTTGATATGCTATATTCTATATTCAGACAACTCATGCGGATGTGGCGGAATTGGTATACGCGCACGTTTGAGGGGCGTGTGCCTTTGGCTTGCGAGTTCGAGTCTCGCCATCCGCATTTTTTAAGTTATGAGTTATCAATTATGAGTTATGAGTTATGAGCAGTACTGGCTGTGGTGAAGCGGCTTGTGACTGTTATTACTCTACTCTCGTGCCAGTGTAGAAAGTCAAAATTAATAAGGGACTTCCAAAAAATAAATCACCCGACAATTGTAGGGTACGTAGCCGAGAGTACGGCATCATCTTTGTAATTATCACAGGAAGTTACGGACTATCGTCCTAACGCACCCGACAAATTGGTATTTTTTTAATTTGAAGTCCCTAAATAACTTCTTTGCCTTTAACTTACAGCGTTTTTCAGATAAATAGACCACGATGAAAGGAAACATTGCCGTGCCCCTACGACAATGTGTGGTTAAATTAGATGAAAACTGTTGTAAAGATGGCAAGTTCCTGCAGCTAAGGGCGTTTGGTGCTTTTATTTTTTGCCTTATCCTCTATATTACTTAGCTTGCTCTTGGGAAGCTTCGTTTTTTATGCTTTGATAGAGATAGGTGAAGTTTTGTAAAGAGCCTTGACTGCAACTTTTACACCAACAAACAACTTAACACTGCCCACTGGGTGGCATCGCCTAACTCCGATTTGGCAGGGTGGTGAGGAAGCCATTCAAAAAGCTTTGCCTCACACCCAACTAGCACCAACTTGGCAAATGCTACTTTTGGGTGACGGCTCGCCAACGCGGCATCTAGAATTACTCACGGGTGAGCGGACGGAAGTAGATGTTATTGACATGTCTTTAATTGGCATGGATGGGGATAATGCTCCCGATTTAATTCAAGCTGTGCCGGGACCAAGACTGCGAAGACAGGTGTGGCTGCGTACCGCCTCCGGTCAGCGACTGGCTTATGCTACCTCATGGTGGGAAGCTTCTCATGTAGATGAGTATTTGCAAAACCGTTCATTACCGATTTGGGCGAGTTTGGCTCGTCTCCGCACAGAGTTATATCGCGATGTCCAAGGAATTTATTACGGTTATTCAGCGGCTTTAGAGTCTGGCTTTGATGTTACTGGACCTTTTTGGGGTCGTCATTATTTGTTTTGGCATCACGGACAACCCCTGACCTTGATTTATGAGGTTTTTTCGCCTTACTTAACCAAATATTTGGGACCGATGCAGGTGAGTTCCAGTAGTAAGGTTGTTTGACAAGGGAAGGGGGAGAAGGGGAGAAGGGGGGACAAGGGCGACGGGTGTGGGAGGCAAAAATTTTCATTTTTTGTTGGGGTTGTAATACCAATTTTGAATTTTGGGTTTTCGATTTTGGATGGTCAACCCTGACAGTCCCCGTGTTTCAAAATTCACCAAACAATACTATTTATCCCAATGTGGTATAAAAATAATTTTTCCCTTAAGGAGGAAATTGAGTGTAGCCCTAATCGGGTTTCTCATTTGGCTTTATTTTTTATAAGTATGAAAATATACACAAAAATTCAAACAAAATTGGTATAAGTTGAGAAAGTCATGCTTGCTTATTGAGCAGGATATCAGAGATTTAAGGAGTATTGGAGGCTAAAAGGGCTTTTAATAACTCGATAATTTTGTTTTGGATTCTTTTTGCTAAAAAATGACGATTTCTCAAAAAATAACAACTGTTTTGCATCAAGATAATGCAATTTCAGACAGTTGAAAATTTAACATGGTATGTAAATTTTAATATGGGCAATTGACTGAAATAGCCTTTGGTTAGTAAATAGTAGTGTTTAGCAGGCTGCTAAATTCTGGAAGTGAATTATCTGAATTTGACCAGGTAAATACCACAAATGGTAGATGTGCAAAAACAAGGTAGCAAAACTGCTGAGAAATTACCACTTGATAAAGTTATTTATATATATTACTAAAATACTGAGAGTATGGATTTATCGTCCGGAAAGTCTCGAGTAGTCTAGAAAAGTTGGATTGGAGAGAATTGATGCAGGGTGGGTGCGAGTTGCTCTGAACTGCGGACTGCTTTCACCGATAATCACTTTGGGGATAAATCCACGCGAGTAGCTGAAGAAGCTGCCAAATTTAGGTAAAGGCGTGGAAGTGTAAAGGGTTCCTTGAATCAAGATTGTTAAAAAGGGTAACTCGTGAGCAAAGCAAGACTAATGAAACGGTAGTGTTTTCAAAAAATAATGGTAGGTTTATTACCGAAGTATCATTACGGTTCGGGATGAAAGGGAAAAGATGAAAGGGAAAGGGGGAAAGGGAAAGGGGGAAAGGGGAACCACCAAAATTATAAGAGCGGGGCTTTAAACCTTTTAGGGAAGGGATTCTTGGTTCTTTCCTTTTCCTTTTAACCCTTCTGGGTGCCCTTTATGAGGGTGAAGCAATTAATGTAATTAGCTGCCCTAGAGATAAGGAAACGTTTTGGTTTAATTTACCAAGCAAGCAAGTAATGTGTTCGCAATTGTGAGGTATGGGTTTCAATGGCACTGCCTGTTGTGTCTGTTTCAATGAACAAAAAAAAGAAACCGTCTCTGGTGCTGACCCTCTCGTCTGCTGGGTTATTGATTGGTGCGGGGTGTGCAGCATTCTGGTTATTAACTCAGGGAAAACCATTATCCAGAGATTTGCCAATCGGTGCAAATATTATTCCTCAAGATGCGCTGTTTGCGGTTTTCCTCAGCACCGATACTCGGCAATGGGATAAATTGCGGGAGTTTGGCACTAAAGAAACGCAAGCCGAACTGGATAAGAATCTTGTACAGTTGCGCGATCGCTTTCTCACCAGTAACGGTTATGATTTCCAAAAAGACATTCAACCTTGGGTTGGCGAGCAAGTGACGGTGGCTGTTTTGGCACCATCCGCGAATAAACCTGCATCCAAGCCTGTTGCTACCGATGGAGTTGTTGCATCCCAGCAGTCGATGGTGATGGTGTTGCCGGTGAAAAACCCTGAAAAAGCTAGCAGCGTCTTGGCACAATCAAAAGCGCTCAAACAAGGCTCATTGATTGACCGCACCTATCAAGGAATTGCTATTAAAGAAAGCAAGGAAGATTCAGCGGAAAAAATCTCGTCAGCTTTGCTGGATGGGCGTTTCTTAGTTATTACCGATAATCCTAAAGCTACAGAAAAAGCGATTGACGCTTATAAAGGTAAAGCATCTTTAGCTACAGCTGCTGGTTTTGCAGATAATTTCCCAAAAATTGCCAATTACCAACCTTTTGCCCAGTTTTATGTCAACGTGCCCACCGCAGCCAAAATCGCTGCTGCTTCTCCCAACCGCCGTTTGCCGGCGCAAGTTTTAGCTCAATTGCAAAATAACCAAGGTTTAGCGGGGACAGTTACCTTAGAGCCAGAAGGAGTGCGTTTGAAGGGAGTTTCTTGGCTAAATCCAAACAGTCAGCGGGTGCTGGCGGTGGAAAATAACGCTGGGAAAATGCAAAATCGCGTGCCGGCGGAAACCTTAATGATGCTGTCTGGCGGCAACTTAAAGCGGTTGTGGGGAGATTACGTGTCAACATCCCAAGGAAATCCGCTTTCGCCCGTATCTCCAGAACAACTGCGAAGTGGTGTAAAATCTCTCACAAATTTGGATTTAGATCGGGATTTGCTGAGTTGGATGGGTGGTGAATTTTCGGTTTCAGTAGTGCCAACAAACAATAAAGAAGGTTCTCCAGAGAATTTTCGGGCTGCTTTGGTATTGATGGTACAAGCAAGCGATCGCAAATTAGCTGACGCATCTTTAAAGCAACTGGATGATGTGATGAAAAATCAATATCAGTTCCAGATGCAACAGGGAACAGTCGCAGATAAACCCGTAGTTAACTGGATTGCACCCTTTGGGACTTTAACTGCTACCCACGGCTGGTTAGACCCAGATGTGGCTTTCTTAGTAGTGGGCGCTCCCGTTACCGATAAAATTGTTTCTGGAGCTAACAATACCTTAGCTAGTACTCTCGCATTTCAAAAAACAGTGCCCTCGGAACTCAATCCAACAAACGGTCAATTTTTCTTGGATGTAGAGCGCACGATGAAAAATTTTCCCCTACCGTCTTTATTTCCCAATCAACAGGCTTTGCTAGAAGCAACGCGTTCAATTGGGGTGACAACTGCTGTCAGTGATAGCCGCAGTAACCGTTACGACATCTTTCTCGCGCTGAAAAAAGCTGACAAACCAGCAGCCTTACCCAGTCCGACTACCTCTGCCAGCCCTGTACCGAGTGCTATTGAGAGCCTTCAGCCACCTACACCTGCTGGAACTCCCCCTCGTTAACACAAAAGTTAGGAGTTAGGAGTGAGGAGTTAAGAGTTTTGAATTTTGAGTTGAAGAATTTTTCAAACACTCATAACTCTTTACATAACTCATAACTCATAACTCATAACTCATAACTCATAACTCTTCACATAACTCATAACTCATAACTCATAACTCTTCACTCTTGCATGCCCCATTACCCCAGAAACGGATAGGATCAGAACTATCAGAGATTGATATTTTTCAGGAATCCACTGGGGAGAACGCTTTATGAATCTGGTTGTACTCCAGAACTGGCTGGACAATGCCTCCTTTTTAGTCCTATTTATTACCATGCTTGTTTATTGGAGTGGGGCGGCGTTTCCAAATGTGCCGTCAATTGCGGCTTTGGGGACAGCTGGAATGGCGATCGCTAATTTGTGTATAGCTACTCTACTTGGGGCAAGATGGATCGAAGCTGGTTATTTCCCTCTCAGCAATTTGTATGAATCTTTATTTTTCTTGGCTTGGGGAATTACCACCGTTCATCTAATTGCCGAAAACAGCAGTCGCAGCCGCTTGGTGGGGGTTGTTACCGCACCCGTAGCAATGGGCATCACTGCTTTTGCCGCTTTGACGCTACCATCAGAAATGCAAGTATCAGAACCTTTGGTGCCTGCGCTCAAATCTAATTGGTTGATGATGCACGTGAGTGTGATGATGTTGAGTTATGCGGCATTGATGGTGGGTTCGCTATTAGCGATCGCTTTTCTTGTCGTCACTCGCGGTCAAAATATCCAACTTCAAGGTAGTTCTGTTGGCAATGGTGGCTATCGCAGCAACGGCTATCGGTTGCGTAAAGCTGGCGAATTAGTTTCTGAACCACAAGCAGTTGCTTATGAAAATAACGGCATTGGGCGTTATGAAAGTACTAACAACGGCAATGGTAATACTGCTGTTTTAGGTGCAGTTATCGCAACACCAATTCAAAATTCAACATCTGAAATCCAAAATTCTGAACCTCTTTCACCCCAACGTCTCAGCCTTGCGGAAACTCTTGATAACATTAGCTATCGCGTCATTGGATTGGGATTTCCGCTGCTGACGATTGGGATTATTGCCGGTGCTGTTTGGGCAAATGAAGCTTGGGGTTCTTATTGGAGTTGGGACCCTAAAGAGACTTGGGCGTTGATTACTTGGTTGGTGTTTGCGGCATATCTCCACGCCCGCATTACTCGCGGTTGGCAAGGGCGTCGTCCGGCAATTTTGGCTGCTAGTGGTTTTGTTGTGGTGTGGGTTTGTTATTTGGGCGTGAATCTTTTAGGTAAGGGTTTACACTCATACGGTTGGTTCTTTTAAAAACCCCACCCCCTACCCCCTCCCCGCAGGCGAGGAGGGGGAATTATTGAATTTAGGATTAATTGTTATCTTTTCGGAACTAAGTAGGTGGACATAATTAAATATAAAATGTCCGCAGCGAGCGTAACCAAGTGGAGCGAAGCAATCTCCAGACCTTGCGATTGCTTGACTCCGTTCGCGGCGGACGGACTATCTTTAGTTTAATTAAGCCTGCCTACTTATAGATTTAGTTACAGGAGATGGTTATGGAAATTAGATTTGAGTCACTAAGCGATGATGATGTTATATCCGTTAATGCTGGCAAACAGAATATAATTGCGCACACTACATTCAAAGTGTCTGAATTTACCAGACAAATGGTAAATAAGTTGACTGAAAATGACAATCAGAGAAAGTGGTTTTTTGAAAGTGCAGATTGCCAAGTTTTAAAACCAGGTGTTAGAGGTTGGCAAAATGGAAAAATCCGCTTCAGTTTACAATTTTGCCCTGATGAACCTGAATCACCGCTTGATGATATTCGTCAGCAACTTAAATAAATTGAACTTAATAACCAATGAGTTGTAGTTGTAGGGTGGGCATTGCCGACCCTACAAAATTTCTCATCACTCAAGTAAATTTAAGCACCATTGTTGATGAGCCTTGAAATAAATTTCAGGTTTTGTAGAGACGCGTACTCATCAAGGAGAACCCGCAGGGTAATTTCGCGTTCAGCTCGTCTCTTCAAGCTTCCCCCGACAGACGCAAGCGTCTCTACATGGGTTGAAACAAGTTAAAATCTTTATCCAGTCATATGAGCGATGACTTGAGCTATTAGCCCCTAGAAAGAGAAGGGTAATTTATTTGGTGGATGGGACTGGGTGCGTTTTTGAGAATGGTGACTTACTTATAATTTAGGCGCATATTTTAATTAGTAAATCAAACGACAAAGAGCGCATTTAAATCAAAAAGCGATCCCTTTTCATGTATTCTTGCCGTAGTAGTGATATAATAGCTTTGGAAAAAGCAAAATTTTGAGTTTCTCCGGAATCAGGATTGAGATTGCACTATTAAGAAGTAGCAATATCTCAGAGAAAAAGTAAGAAGAATGAGAATTTGGGTTGCTACGCTGACGCTAGCTTGTTGTTGGCTGACATCTGTTGCGATCGCTTCATTTGCTGTTTCTTGTTTGGCTGAAAATTCCACATCATCATCTTCTCAGTCAGTCAGTGCGAAAGCGATCGCTGTGGCTAAAGCTGAGTTTGGAGTTGTCAGAGTTGACTCGAAGGGTAAAGTTATCTTAATTCCGACAAGTACAGTACCACTTCAGGAAGGAAACAAATACGGATGGCGTATTCGCCTTAAAGATTACAAAGGTGTGGTGACATGGCGAGAAGTTCTGCGATTGCCAAAACTCCCACAAACCTGGAGTACAGTACATGGTGAAGATTTCTCAATTTCAGCAACCGGTACAGCAGGGGAGACTACGCGCACGGAGTATACTCCTAATGGTGTGATTGAGAATTTTTGGACTATTACTTCTGGAGATCCAATTGGTAAGCATCGGATAGAGGTGTACGTTAACAATCATTCCATTGCTAATTTTGGGTTTGAAGTGGTTGCAGTTAAAAAGTAGAACAATAAAATCTTAGCCTCCGCGTTGGTGGGCTTTGTTCGTGTAGCCCAGACGCGAGTGTCTCTTGGGTATAAAAAGAACTTTAGCTGCTGTGGAGATACTGCATAAATACTACAGGAACTCCCAGCAGTTTCTTTCCTAATTGAGATATTTTAAACTTGCGCTGGAGCGATCGCGGCAATTCCTCAAAAGAAACTGGTACAAACCCAAAAAGGCTGTAAAACTCTGCCAGCCTTTGTCCCAGGCATTCCAGATATAGCGGTTGAGTTGCTGACTGAATTAGATGTTGAGCAAGAATAGTCCCCAAAGCGCGATTTCGCCAAGTTTTTGCTACAACTAAACTCCCCAATTCTTGTGCGCCATCAAAGTTGCGTAACTGTCCGCAAGCTACCACGCGCCGATCACATTCAATTACCCAAAATTGCTGCCAAATTAACTGAGTTGGGTCAAGTTTTGCCGTCAAAACTAACATCCGAATCGACCAAATGTCATCAGAGTTAGCCTTACGAAGAACACATCCGGTTGGCAATGACAAATCACTCTGCTTCATGGCATTTTCGGTAATTTTCCGACAGGAAATATAGTATTTCTTCTAATTTGACTTTATCACGTCATCTTTGCCTTGAACTAAATTTCGCGCTCAGCTCTCCGGATGGAATCTTCCATCCGGAAGACTTCGCGTCTCTACACCCGTTGAAACTTATATCTTGCACCTTTACGCATAAACCGCAAATCACCGACTACAAAGTGATTATTTTTACTATCCTCAAATTCATTTCTCAGTCCGATGACAGAGGACTTACGCGCTTTCGACTGGGACTTATAGTTCCAGGCAGATGTAGTCGAACGCGGAAAATCCGCAAATATTTAGTATTTTTCTTTACTTAAAAATGATATGTTGCATTCCGGTTAGCCTCAAACTCGCGAGCGCTCTTTTACAAATGTTCATAAACACAATTTCCTACAAGCCTTGATATACAAGGGTTTAAAAATGTGTTTCTTAAGAGTTAAAACAGGTTCTTAATTTCGTACAATAACTATTTGAGTCAGTTTCAACTCTTGGGGGCACTTTTAGCCCAAAATTTCTTTCCGGGTAAGTTCCTCTAAAAAGTGCTTTGAATTTTTTGAGAAGAAGCCCGTAAAAAATAGATTTGATTTTGAGCATTGTTTAATCGAATTACCACATCAACCACACTACCAGGTTGCCAATTTGGTCCACTTCTTGCCACCATCTCTACAACTCCAGATGAAATCCTCGGTTTATCAGAAAATGTAGTTTCCCAAACATTTTTACCATTGTCTTTAATCACCCACAACTTATCAGGAATGAGCATGGATGGTATTGCTTTACCATCCTGTGCTTTTAACCGCACGCTTGCAATCATTCCCTCGTTACCCGAAGAAACACCAGGTATGAAATTGCGCCAAATGTAAGTTTCAAGTTGATAAGAACGCCCATTGAGAGTTAAGCTGGTAGGGGCTTTTTGTAACTCGCGAATTGATACAGAATTTGGTTTGCTAGCAATTTGACAGTAGTACAAATTTGCCACAGCGGGATAAGCCCAATGGTCTTTTGAAACATCAGAAAACGGCTCAGGAAGCTTTTCAACTTGCTGATTCGCGCAAGCTTCTCGAATTTTTTCTGCTGTTAGCTGGGTTTGAGTTTGAGATAACACCATTTGTGGTGAAGTTTGATTCGCCATTGTCGGCGCAGTTAACCAAAGTGGTGAAATCAAAGCAGTGATTAATAATAGTTTTTTCATAAAAAGCGTAAATTTTGTAGTTAATAAACTCAAATTAAGTAAGTGGAGATAATTCAACACTAACTATAGCAATCTTATATGATTTGTGAAAATTCACTCCTGTCCAGAAACCCGGTTTCGCAAAAGTTACCGGGTTTCTAAATTTTCACGATTGATGCGCGGACTGCTATATAGTTTAACCTCTCCCCTAAAGGATTAAAAAGAAAAGATTCCCCTTTTCCCCCTGCCCCTTATCCCCACTGAGTGGGGGCCCCACCTTCCCCCTTTCCCTCAAGTCAAAATAATTACCGAGCATCACCTATAACCCATCTGTTATTTTCCGCATCCCATAAAAGCGATAAACGTACATTACTAGGGGATTCTTTGCCATTTTTCAGCAAGTATTTTACCTGAGCATTTACTGTAGCTGTTTCTGGATTTGCTTCTAGTATACTAACTTGTTCAACATCTACGCTTTGAACTTTTCCTCCCCACCAATCGATGTAAGAAAGATAACCATTTGGGTGAAGTTTTTTATTACTTTGGAGGTTAGGAGATAGCTGATTCCACGCAGCTTTAAATTCACCTTGATTAATAGTTGCATAATAATTTTGCACTGCTTTTTCTGGTGATAGTCTATCAACTGGTGGCGGTGTTGAGGTAGGAAGTTGAGAAGATGGAGATTCGCTTGCAACGGGTGTGCTGGGTTCTTGTGGTTTGACAGATGATATATCTTCTTCAGGTTCTAAAGGTTCTGGAGAAGGTTCTGGGGAAGATTTTAAAGTTTTTTGAACTCGAGGTTTTACACGTGGCGCGGTGTTCTCAGGTTCTACAGGTGCTGTGGTGGGTTCGGTAGATGAAGCGGTTTGCTGTGTCTGTGGTTGTTGTGCGACTTGTTGCTGAGGTGCTTTGTTGAGAGTCAAACCAATTATCACAGACGCACCAATTAAACTACCTGCAATTAAACTACCGAGAAAGATTTCCTTGTGTCCGTTGCTTTGATTTGCAGGTTGATAGGAAGGTTGTTGATTGGAAGCTGCGGGACTGATGGGAATTGTGTTTTGAGGTGTTACGGGTGGTGATGGTATTTGTGCTGGTGGTTGGTAGTTGTAAGGTACGGTGGGAGGGATGGTAGCTGCGCCAGATTGTAACGCATTGAGCATTTCTCTGGCGGTAGAAAAGCGATCGCGTGGATGATAGGCTATAGCTTTATCAATCACCGCCGCTAATGTCGGACTTACACTTAACGCATAATTGCGCCAAACTATTTCTCCAGTACGCGGATCTGTTTCCAATTCGTGCGGTTGTTTCCCTGTAAGCAGGTAAATTGCTGTCATTCCTAAACTATACAAATCGCTACAATAAACAGGTCTACCCATAGCTTGTTCGCTTGGCATATATCCAGGCGTACCAATCACAATTGAACTGGTAGGATTACCTTGGGAATTGATCACCGTTCCCATTGACTCGCGCACCGCACCAAAATCAATTAATACCGGTTTGCGATCGCGATCGCGCAAAATAATATTATCTGGTTTAATATCTCGGTGAATAATCCGCTTCGAGTGTACGTAAGACAATACTGGTAATAAATTTACAAATATTTCTCGAACGGCACTTTCGCTCTTTTGCCCCTGCTGCTGGAATGCCACTGTTAAGGTATCGCCTTCAATCCACTCTTGAACTAAGTAGAATTGCCCCTCTGACTGAAAATAAGCATACAAAGTGGGGATTTGGTCGCTAGTTCCTCCCAAATCTTCCAAAATTGCTGCTTCTCGTTGAAAGCGCTCTTGCACAAGTTGGTAGATTTGCGGATTATTTTGAATAGGTTTGAGTAATTTAATCACACAACGGCGCTTTGAGGGCATTTGGATATCTTCCGCGAGGAAAGTCTCACCAAATCCACCGCCTCCCAAAGTGCGAATAACTTGATAGCGGTTGTTTAGCAGCATTTGCAAAAATTAGCTTCAGTAAAGGGCAAAGGTTATTGTTATATATTTTACCCTGTTTTTTTGTTAGCAACTGTACGATTTTGGATTTTACCCAACAGGATTTTGGATTGTGTAACTCGCACTTGGAAAGAGTTTTAATAATTGAAATATTGGGAGTTTAAATACTTAATAGTTGCCGCTAGGGAATATTGTCAAATAATTAGATCCCCCCTTCTCCCCCTTAAAAAAGGGGGTACTAGTTCTCAAAAAAACCTGCATTTGAAGGGACTTGCAATTAAAAAAATATCTAACCGACAACTATAGCAGTCCTTTGCATCCCAGGTGAAAATTTAGAAACCAGGTTTCTCCAAGAAACCCGGTTTCTGGACACCGCGAAGTTTTACAAATCATATAAGATTGCTATAGTTATCAAAAAATCCCCCTTAAAAAGGGGGATGAGTGGGGGATCTTCGAGAACTAGGGTACATAACAAGAGGTTTGAAAACATGTTCTAGCCTCCTTGTCTCCCACACCCGTCGTCCCTTGTCTCCCACACCCGTCGTCCCTTGTCTCCCTTGTCTCCCTTCCCTTGTCCCCCTTTCCTTGTCCGCTACTTTCTCGCATTAGCAAATACTGCTACAGCATCCTGCGAACCCACATATCGCCAATGCCAAGGTTCATAACTCACACCTTGAGGATTATTGCGCCCAAAAGACAATTCAAAACCAAATTCTTTACCCCGGCGAGTCAGCCAACGAAAAGCCTCTGTTTTTTCAAAGTCAACATTAATATCCTGCTTGGAAGATTTACCATCTGTTAAATCTAAAGCGAAGCCAGTATGATGTTCGCTATATCCAGGAGGGGCACTAATTTTTGCTGCTTCTTTGGTAGAACCGAGACGTTTAATTTGACCTTTAAATAATTTTTGTTGTTGCTGTATATCGCGAAAACCAGAGACAGGAATTATCCAAACACCTTCTTCTCTAGCTGCATAAATCATATTCATAAATGCTAAACCTGCATCTCGATTCATCGTCTCATATCGCTGGTCTTTGTTAGTAGCATAACTACCAACAATCATCATTTGATTTGGATTTGCTTGTGCGTAGGCAAAATGTCCGTAGGAAACTGAATTAGATGTTGCTTGTTGTTGGAGTGGTTGCTGAATGGAAGTAGGATTTGCTGCTACTACTGTTGTTGAAGTTAAATTATTTCCTTCTTGATAAAAATTTCCTGATGCATCTTCTCCTTTATTAGCTATTTGGGAATCTTCAGGTGGTAAGGAATTAATCGGTGTAATAGCGCTTGATACTACAGAAGGATTTGAATTGGCTTGAGAAGAAACTATACTTGATGGAATTGAAGATGTAGTAGCCGAAACAGAGGGTTTTGAAAGTGCAAATCTGAGCATTAATGCACCAGAAATTATTACACTAAATGAAACAATAGCGGCGATTATCAAAATGCGCCAAATATAAGGTATTCTTCTGAAAGCTTTCATGATTAGTTAGTAATTAATTGCTCATAATTTGAGTGGAAGCGATTTTCCAACGTTTATCTACAAATTGCAAACTATAACGCACTGTTCGAGTTTTAAAATCAGTTTCTTTGGGAACAATCGACCCATCCTGATTAAATAACGTTCGGTCTTCAGTAACTTTTACTTGAATTATTGCTTGATTGTCATTAACAGAAAATTCATCTACGCTATCAATCGTTTGGACGCCGTATTTATAGTATTGACCATCATTTTTGAGGGAATTAATAGAACCATCTGTTCCAGCCACTTGTTCGTATTGTTCACCAGTGGTTAATTCTGCCGCAGGTTGAACATTGTAAGGGGGAGCAAACATGACTCGCTTGGCTTGCAACCACTTATTAATAACTTCTTTCGCCTCTTTTTGTGTAATTGTTGAAGTCGGCGGTGAAGATGTTTCTGGATTGGGAGTAGAAGGGATATCTGGTGTTTGGCTGGGCTGTGAAATTGGAGTATTTGAGGAAGTTGGTTTAATTCGGATTGGTTTTGGATTGCGATTAGATGATGTTGTTGTTGAGGAAGTATTTGATTGAATTTGGGTTGGTTTTTCCTCTTTTTGAGATGAAATTGGGCTAGATGATATTGGAGAGGTGCTAGATTCTAATACTGTTGTTGTTGACTCTGGTTGAGTTGGTGTTTGTCCTCTAATTAACCATAAACCACCCACAACACAAACACCGATCGCACCACCAATAATTACACCTTGTTGCCAAGGTGCTAAACCATTTTTACGAGTAATTATCTGAGGTGTTTGAGGTGAGACAGCTTGTTGTTGATATTGTTGTTGATATGCAGATGCAACAGGCTGTGTGGCTGGCGCTGATGGCGGCGGAGGTGCAGTAATTACTGTAGGCTGAGAAGGTGGTAATGTGGGTGGAATCGGATTTATTGCAGTTTGCAATGCTGCGAGCATTTCTTTGGCATTCATATAGCGATCGCGTGGCGATTTTCTAACTGCTTTATCCAATACTTCTGCAAAGTTGGGATTAATATTAAAAGCAAATTGTCGCCAAATAATTTCACCCGTCATCGTGTCAAAAGGTAACTGTTGTGGTATCCTACCTGTAAGTAAATAAATTGCCGTTAATCCTAAACTATATAAATCGCTGGAAAATACTGGTCTTCCTACCGATTGTTCTGTGGGCATAAAACCCGGAGTGCCTATTACAATCGAAGGGTTGCTATTTCCAGAAGTGGCGATTTCTGTTTGCATTGTCACCTTAACTGCGCCAAAATCAATTAACACAGGTTTGCCATCAGCAAAGCGCAAAATAATATTATCTGGTTTGATATCTCGATGCACCATCCGCTTGCTGTGGACAAAATCGAGAACTGGTAAAATGTTAATTAAAATTTCTTGTACAGCAGTTTCATTTAACAAACCTTGCTGTTGTAACTTTTGGCTTAAAGTTTGCCCTTCAATATATTCTTGAACTAAATAAAATTGCCCATTCTCAAAAAAATAGGCATACAACCGAGGAATTTGATTGCTGCGATCGCCTAATTCTTCTAAAATAGCTGCTTCTTGCTGAAAGCGTTGTTGCACCAGTTGATAAACCTGGGAATTATTCGCAACAGGCTTGAGTTGCTTAATTACACAACGGCGACCTGATGGCATTTGAGTATCTTCTGCTAAAAACGTTTCCCCAAATCCACCACTCCCCACCACTTGCAGCACACGATAACGATTGTTTAACAACGTCGGCGTCATGATACTTTATACAGTCAGTTTCTTATCAACAATAAATACAGTGTGGTAGAGCAAACTTCCGGATATTGAGTTAGTTGATTTTACTGCTGTCATCTAAGTATAATCAACTTCATCTTAGTTTTTATTAAAAAATAACTAAAAATTAAACATGAATTATCAAAATCTTGCTGTTTTTTAGGCAATTTATAATCATTCGTGAGAAACGAAAATCCCGGTTTTTCTAAGAAACCGGGATTCTGATACTTTCAATTTTCACCAGTATAAGCGAAGATTGCTATATTAGCCTGGAACGCGTGAGTTACAGGCGGGCGATAATGTTAATTTAAGTTAAAAAACATTAAAATTATTTCTTAAAATATCTCAAATTATAACGGTCTTGATAAGCATCTATATATAACGCATTTTTCATCTCTAAATTTGACAGCAATTTCAACTTATCAAATTCCTGCGGAGAATATCTAGGACGATACCACGGCTGTTTATTAAAGTATTCTTGTAAGGCGGGAGTCTCGAAACGGCGACCGAGGCGGGCGTAAATTGAATTCCGCATAATATCTAAATCAAAACCATTTTTACCATTCAAATCTGCATCTGTGACATTTCTTTGAGAAAGCCAAGAATAATCATTTACTGTCGTGATAACAACTGGCGGTGTTGCAGTTGGTCTTGTCGTTGGAGGTGAATCAGTTTGATTTGCTATAGGTGAGGAAGTTCTTGTTAATAAAAGACCAACAATTACAGATGTACCAATCAAACCACCGGCGATCGCACTTCCGACGAGGATACCTTTTTGACTATTATCTTGAGTGTTAGACTTTGGCGGGACACTCACAGTTTCCGTCAGCGATACAGACACAGCAGGCTTTTGCAACGAAGGCGGTTGTGTGGGTGGAATTGAATTTGTTATGCTTTGTAAAGCATCCAGCATTGCTCTAGCTGTAGGATAGCGATCGCGTGGATGATAGGCGATCGCTTTATCAATCGCTCCTGCAAGTGTCGGGTTAAGATTATTGGTATACTGACGCCACAAAATTTCTCCTGTTTGCGAATCTGTTTCTAGTTTTTGCGGATATTTTCCAGTCAGCAAATAAATAGCTGTCATTCCTAAACTATATAAATCGCTGGCATAAACAGGTCTACCCATTGCTTGTTCGCTTGGCATATATCCAGGTGTACCAATCACAATTGAACTGGTAGGATTACCTTGAGAATTTATCGCTGTTCCCATTGATTCACGCACCGCACCAAAATCAATCAGCACAGGTTTACCATCTCGGTAACGCAAAATAATATTATCTGGTTTAATATCCCGATGGACAATATATTTACCGTGTACGTATTCTAAAATAGGTAACAGATTCGCCAATAATTCTTGAACATAATTTTCACTAAATACCCCTTGCTTTTGGACTTTTGCACTTAGCGTGTCCCCTTCAATCCATTCTTGAACTAAATAGAATTGTCCCTCAGATTCAAAGTAAGCATATAAGCTGGGAATCTGGTCAGTTGCACCGCCTAATTCTTCTAAAATAGCCGCTTCTCGTTCAAATCGTTGTTGCACCAACTGGTAAATTTGCGGTTTATTATGAATTGGTTTGAGTAATTTAATTACACAGCGGCGTTTTGACGGCATATGAGTATCTTCCGCCAGAAAGGTTTCGCCAAACCCACCAGCACCTAGCGTACGGATAACTTGATAGCGATTGTTTAACAGCTGTGTTGTCATAGAATATAAAAGTACCGCGCCAATAATTCTTATACTGACATCTTGCACCATCAAACTAAAAGTAGAGAAAATTACCAAGTATATGGCTATTTCCCGCGTTCGACTACATTCGCCTGGGACTATAAGTCCCAGTCTAATAGCTTAAGTCCTCTGCAAGAGGACTGAGAAATGCATTATTGCGTAGTCAAAATCATTACTTTGGATTCCTGTATTCGCACTCATCCGTAAAGGTGCAAGATATAAGTATACGCACTATCCCAATTTATAACAGCTTTACTTCTCAAAATACATGTAGCTATATATACAATTGAAAATTTAGAAACCCGGTTTCTGGACACCGTGAACTTTCACGCTATGATATGGGATTGCTATATACATAAACAATATTTACAGTAACGCATCGTTCCTGAGGTTGCAAAAACACTCTTAACCCACCCGTGAGAGGTTAAGAGAATTGCACATTTGTCAAGAGGGTGCAGGAAAAGGAGATAAATCCAGCTTGGAGACTGGTTTTCGTAGGGCTTTGACAACTCCTAAATCTTGATTTTCCTTGGCAGCAAAGTACTTGATGGGGTCATCCGCCTTTCCTTTGTCGTAAGCGACACTAAAATGATACAAACCACGAAAGATCATCTCGCGCATAAATGCGGTCAAATGGTAGAGACAATTCATCAGCAACAGCGTCTGCTAAGTCAACTAAGACAGCATAAAATAACCAAGTTGCCCACACCTGTAACTTGACACCATTAATAGAACCAGTCCACAAATAAGATAAACCTAATAAACGTTTAACCGTGTAAAAAGCCTCTTCAATTCTCCATCTACGGCGGTATAAATCAGCGACAACATAGGGAGGTAAAATATGTGGGTCAAGGAGAGAAGTAATATAAGAATAGGTAGTCTGCTCAAGTTTTATTTCAATTAGGCGTAAAGTAAGAACAGGCGCACCACGCCTGACAGTGCCAAGTTGAATTAATCGGTCTTTAACCGCATAGTCATAACTAAAAATTTTTAAATATTTAATAGAGGCTTTAGCTTTTAGACGAGTAATGAAATGAACTTCTTGGTCAATGAGTTGTTGAAAAAACTGGAAATGATAAAAGCCTCTATCAAGTAATACTAGAGTTTTAGGATGTAGTAAATTTAGTAATGGAACTTCAAAATTTGTTTCTGATGCGGCGGCGTTTGTGTGAAACCAAACTTCAATTGGTAAACGAGTTACCAAATCAATCACTGTAACGATTTTTCCTGCTAACTGCCCCCTTTTAAGGTCTTCTAGGCTTTTGAGCTTAAGGAATAAAGCTTCTAATGTAGAGCCATCAGCTATCCAAATACGTTCAAAATTATTCAGTGCAAATTTAACACTATCTGGTAGTGGTCGTTTGAGTCTTTGCTGCCAATTATATTGCAGTTGAGGTAATAAATCTTTAAAGACTCGCTCAAATAATTCAGCCGGAAATACTAAAAATCTTTGTGCAAGTGATTGTTGGGCGACTTCTGTGGCACGACACCATAATACATTTTCTCTTGCTAAAAGCCTCGTTAATTCATGCACTCCGGGAACTTGTCGCCACAATAAAGTTAATACAGCTGCCACCATGAAAGATAAATTGATAATTCTATCTCGTAAACCTAACTGCTTCTAATATTTTTACTGAGCAAAAATAGCTGGGGTTAGTAAAGCTTTTAATTGCTGAGAAATTACCTCATTATCTATAGTAGGAGTATTATGTTTATGTGCGTGGTCAGAATTTTGTTTTTGTCCCTTGGGCATAGCGGTAGACCAAACTTTTCATCACAGAGATTAATCATTGAATTTACCTAACAATGCAGCCTACTTCTGACAAAATTATTCTGTCGTAACAATAGGTTTTTCTTGAAGATTTAAACTGTCAATATTTTCTCTGATAATGATAATCAAATATTGGGGGGTAAAGAGGCTCGCCTCTTTACCCCCACCCCCCGACTACGATTATCATTTTCATAAATGGCTTTTTGAGTATTTTAGCTGATTGACAAAATGCACTTTTTCTTAACCTATCACAGATGAAGCGCAACCCTCAAAATGTTGTTTACGTCGTTTGCAGACTTCTAGATGAGAAATGGTCAACTCAGGGGAAACAAGTTGATTCTTAGCTTTGACTTGCTCTTCGGGCAATGTTCAAGAACTGGGGTAGAGCGGGTGGCGTAGCGGAGTGTCGGGGGCGGGCTGCTGAGTTTTGGCCACTTCACGATAAACTTCCTGCCCGTCCCCGACACCACCCGCTCTAAACGAAGTGTCCCCAGTTCGTCGGGGCCTCACGAGATGATGGGTTGAAGCAATTTTGATATCTCATTTGATATCAAAGTTAATAATTAGATAAAAAGTAAGAAACGAAGATATATTTAAATAGTTTATTTAAATATATAACGTTAAAATGACTATGCAACTCAGAACATCATTAAGAACAGGAGAAGCATTTGGCCCTTATTGTATCTATCATTTATCACGAGGTTTAACTTTAGACATTAGTGCAAAAGAAGCATATCTTCAAGGTGGTCGTCACCTATATAAAGCCTATAAAATATTACCTAAGTTCTCTGATTTATCTATACCTGATAATGCCATTACTTACAATAATTTGGTGAAACAAATTGAAAGTGAAATTGGAGTTAGAGTAGTTGCTTCTGCTTCTAAACTTAATCAACAGTCAGAAAAAATTAACCAATGTATTTCTACAAATGATGACAGCTACAATCGTGTAATTCCGCCTGAACAATCTATATTCAGGCTTCATCATCTATATATTAGCGCAGAAGGATTAGTAGAAGAAATTCTATTTAGACTTCAGAAGTTAGAATTTTATTGTAATATTATTATTTTTAATCAAGTAGATAACTCCTTTATTTCTAAATCAAACGAAATCTGCGCCAGTCTTAAAGAAAGAATATTCACTGGTCATCTTGATTCTGAAGAATTAGATATCATCGTGAAAACAGCTAAAAACCTTGGACTTCCTATTGAACAGGCGTTCTTTATTTCTAATGGAAGCAGTCTTGCTGATGATATGAGGAATACCCTAATGCGGGCTTGTCACCACTTTTTAAGTATGACAAAGTATCTATGGCAGGTTAATCAGAACGTTGTTGTAGACAATTTCAATAGCTACAATAAAAAACAAGTTGTTGAAGGACGTGAGATCATCCATTCTTCAGAGCTAGCAAGCCAGTCTTCACATGAGTTCACAAGTTCTGTAATTGCTTGCTACTCAACACTAGAATTTCTGTATGAGCTATTTGTATATCTAACAAAAGAACCTTTTGGTATCCCTGATTACCCTAAAGGGTTAAAATTTCCAGATGAAGATCCTAGCAAAGCATTTCGTCAAGGAGCTACAGTTCTTCTCAATGATCTGTCATCATTAGATGCACCTTTTGCTATCCCTAACTTGTCTAAAAAAAAATTTACATCACTTCGTCGCTTACGAAATGACTTAGTTCATAACATGGCATCAGATGAAATTCGAGCTAGACTTTTTGTTGGAATTGGCTATCCACCTGTAAATAATCATGAGTTACAGTACGTTCACTATTTAACTCGTGACATTGAAGCTGATGGAGATCCTATTCAACATCCATTATCTCGACGTTTTTATAAACAACAACGTGACGCTCAACATATACTGCATGACTGGCTAATAGATACCTCACAGTGTGTATTTGACACCGTAGACTGGCTAATTCATCGCCTTAAAAATAAAGCAAAAGATGCTGGGTTAATTGATGAAGATTGATGATACCAAATCTTGATAGCAACAATTTATTAACCGTGGGTATAGAAGCAGTATAGACATTTAGGCAAGCCGCTCTCCAATTCGTATAAGCTATCTTTATCAATCGCTGGGTGTAGAGAAAATTTCGGTGCTGGAAAGATAAGTAATACTTAACAGAGGTCACTTGTGGGGTGCTGCTTCACGAAAGCATCAGGGTTTGGGACAATGGTTAGTGTCCATAAAAAGTCGCGGTTTTTGGAAACTGTGCGCCTATTATCCGAGCGTTAACAGATATAACGAATTTATCTGGTATATCAACTATTGTTACTAAGTTTTTAGGCAGCTATTAGCTGTAATTTTTGCGACTGCTGTTATCAGCAGACAAGAGTATACCCCGGATTTCTCACAAAGCTTGAAGAAACAGGGGTCAAAAACTGCCAAAATGCATATTGCACAATAATTCCAGCAGTTTGAAGTATGACCCCAAATAAAAACGATTGTATACCAGAAAAGTTTATATTTGAACAAGTAAAGTCATGTCCAGTTGTAGTTAATTTCAAGGGTGAGCCTGTAACATATGATGCAGGATTAACATTGATTGCGGAACTAGATAGAAAAAGAGAAATAACATCACGACTGGCAGAATGTTTTAAAGATTACCGAGAGCCAAACAAAATTCTGCATCCAGTTAATCGCTTAATTGCACAAAGAATATATGGCTTAGTCATGGGCTATGAAGATGTAAATGATTATGAAACTCTAGGTCACGATGCGATATTTGCGCTCTGTGTGGGAAAAGTGATTAATTCCTCACCTGAATCAATTACATTGGCAGGAAAAAGTACCTTAAATCGGATCGAACATTGTCCAGACAACGTATCTTCAAGGGTTGAGAGTCGATATCACCGGATTGAACATGATGCATCAGCCATAGAAACACTCTTAGTTGAGATATTTTTAGAATCTTACCGGAAGCCACCAAGACAGATAATTTTGGATTTAGATGTTACCGATGATTTAGTTCATGGTAATCAAGAAGAAACATTCTTTAATCCCTATTATCGGGGATATTGTTATGCTCCACTTTACATTTTTTGTGGTAAACATTTACTCGTAGCAAAACTTCGAGCATCTAATTTAGACCCAGCATCCGGGGGACTAGAAGAACTACAAAGAGTCATAAAAATAATCCGCTCGCCATGGGAGAATGTAAAAATTATTATTCGTGGAGATAGTGCTTATTCAAGAGAAGATATTATGGCATGGTGTGAATCTAAAATTGGAATTGATTATGTGTTTGGGCTGGCACAAAATCAGAGGCTAATTCAGGCAACTAAGTCAATACACCATCGCGCATCTCAAGAATACTCAGGAAAAATTAAACCCATAGTTGAGTTTTTTGCAACCTTATTTCCCCCATCGCCAGATTTAAAAAATGAGGCAGCAGCATTTATTGACAACTCAGTTTGGTATTGTTCTCTTGACTATCAAACATTAGATAGTTGGAGCCGTAATCGTCGTGTTGTCGCCAAAGTTGAGTATAGCTACCAAGAAGTCGATACTCGCTTTGTAGTAACTTCGCTGCCTATTAATAAAATCCGACCCGGACGACTTTATACTCAAAAATATTGCCCACGAGGCAACATGGAGAATTGCTTAAAAGAGCAAAAACTCGGACTAAAAAGTGACAGAACTAGTACTCATACATTTGCAGGTAATCAACTACGTTTATGGTTTTCTTCGATTGCCTATGTTTTGTTGAACGCCCTGGGAGAGCAATGTTTAGCAAGCACGGAGATCAAAATGCAACTGTTGAGACTATACGCACAAAACTATTGAAGCTAGGGGCTGTTATTACTGTTAGTAAACGACGTGTTTTAATGGCAATTAGTAGTGCTTGTCCTTACAAGGAGATTTTCACAACGGTTTATAAGCGTTTATCTCAACTACCTTCTCCTGGTTCATAATGACCTAATTTCATTCATAAGTTATCGCTGTTTCAGATTTTTAATAGCTGATTTTTGGGGTTATTTCACTTGATTTAATTCCATGAATTGCCTTGTCGATTTTTATTAATAAAACATTTTTGTTTCAGTATTCCTCACTTTTAATGTATTTGATATATCTTTAATAATCTCGGTTTTTACTTTGAGTTACCCACGCTTTGAACGTATTTTGGTGATGTATCAATTAAATTATCCTAAATCTGGCTAATCCAAGTGTTTTTTCCTCACTTGTGAGAAATGCGGGTTAAGTCCTGTAAATCTAAAATCGTTTCATCCAAAATCTAAAATCCAAAGAGGACTCACAGGATACGGAGATTCGGGAGAGTTTGAGAGGTCTAAAGCGCGTAAGTCCTGTAAATCTAAAATGGTTTCATCCAAAATCTAAAATCCAAAATTGTACAATCCGTTTGTGGTGACTAAAGATACTGTAAAACTAATGATGGTTCACCTCAATTCAAGGAACTTGACAAATGACAATGACCCTCATCCAAGGCAATTTTAAAGTGCTAAAAACTGCCCCTGATGGCGATTCTGTGCGCTTTTATCCCAACAATCCCGAACTCTGGAAGAAATTGGAGACACGAGTCAGCACCAACCGCAATGGAGGCGCACAGCTACGCTTAGATAGCATTGATGCTTTAGAAACGCACTTCCAACCTAGGGGCGGTAGTATAGTAGGAATGCAGCATCAGCCATTAGAATTTGCTCATGCAGCCTCAGACGAATTGCTAAAATTTTTGGGATTTAAGAAAATTACTCGTAATGATAATGAAGTCATTACTTCCTCAGAACCAGATCAAGTACCTGGTTTTATCCTGACTCGATTTGCAGATACATATGGACGGAGTGTAGCTTTTGTTTTTAAAGGTAATTCCGAACAAGCTGATGGTAGCGATATTTATCTAGATAAATCTTTGCTGAAAAAAAGTGCAAATTATCATCTTTTGAATAAAGGGTTAGTTTACCCTACATTTTACTTCAAATTATATCCAGACATCCGCAAAGAATTGACTGCTGTTGCCCAAAAAGCCCGTAATGAAAATAAGGGTTTATGGAAAGTAGACAAGACAAATGCGGGTTTTGTTTTAGAAGAATTGGAAACTATCACCGACAATGTTGTTATTTTGCCAAAGCTGTTTCGCCGCCTGCTTGGTTATCTCGCCATCAATGATGGAAGTGTGTCTTTAGAAGGTTTTACAAAATACCTTGAGTCTCTCAACGATAAAGTGATAATTCTTCCTGAAGGTCATGTTACTGGATTCGATTTTGTGGTGAAAGTCGATGGGCAAAATATCAAACTAACTTCTTTACCTAAAGATTTGGTATTTCTGGAAAAATAATTATGATTGGGTTACAAAATTATGCGATCGCTCTTTTTTCCTATCTGCTAAATTTGCACCAAGAAAGGGCGATCGCTTTTATTATAAGTACGAAGGTGTAAATCAAGGAAAAGTCCAAAAACCGAAACCGGGTTTTTCAAGCCGGTGCGTACTCTCGGCGCTAACCCACCCTACTAATAGCAATCCAGAATCCAAAATTCAATGACACATCCCCAGCTTCCTAATTCTTGGCAAACTATACTTGCAGAAGAATTTGACAAACCTTACTTTCAAAAACTTCAAGATTTTCTTGCAGAAGAAAGACAATCTCAAACTATCTTTCCACCAAAAGAAGATGTTTTTTCAGCCTTTAATTTGACACCCTACGAGAATGTAAATGTTTTCTTGCTTGGACAAGACCCCTATCATGATGATAACCAAGCCCACGGCTTATGCTTTTCAGTTAGACCGGGTATTAAGCCTCCGCCATCACTTATGAATATGTTTAAAGAACTTAAAGAGGATGTTGGGTTTAATATTCCGAATAATGGATATCTTATTACTTGGGCAAAACAAGGTATTCTGATGTTAAATGCAGTGTTAACTGTAAGGGCACATACACCAAATTCTCACAAGAATAAAGGCTGGGAAACTTTCACCGATGCAGTGATTGATAAAGTTAACCAGAAAACAGATCCGGTTGTGTTTGTGTTGTGGGGTGGCTATGCACAAAAGAAGCTAAAATTGATAGATACAAACCGACATACGGTGATTCAATCTGCCCATCCTTCGCCACTTTCTGCCCGCAACGGTTTTTTTGGCAGCAAACCATTTTCTACTATTAATTCAGCATTGCGTTTTTTTGGAAAGCCTGAAATTGATTGGCAAATTCCAGATATTTAAGTATGTAGGCGGCGATTTATATCAAATTCGGTAGCATATGAATAATTAAAAAACCGCAGAGAGAAGTTTGAGCGGAGGTTTCCTCCGTTCGCCCTTGGCGTTGCCGAAGGCATCAAATCTTCGGTGGACGCTGAGGACGCCCCAGGGAGAGGAAGGAGAAATAATTCCGATACAAACGGATTTGATATTATTGCTAATTGCTAAAAGCTAATATAGCAATCCTATATGATTTGTGAAAGTTCACGGCGTCCAGAAACCGGGTTTCGCTCATTTTCACCTGGGATGCGCGGACTGCTATAGCAATAATATTTTTCGACCATTTATCTAAATATTTGCGTTTTAAGATCCCCCCAGCCCCCCTCCCGGGGGGTGAGCGCGATTATAAAGGAGTTGCAACATTTTTGAGAATTATAATTAACAATTAACAATTAAAAATTAACTATTAACTATTAACTATTAACTATTAACTATTAACTATTAACTATGTTAATTCACATTTCTTTCTTCACCAGTCACCATTAGCCACATTCTTGAAGGAGAATATCCTCGCACCGGGTTTCTCTGGAGTGCTTTCGCCATTATCGCCCCCAATAAACCACGGCGAACTTCGGAATCTTTTACCCCTGAGATTTGTTGCGCTCTATAAAAATTTATCATTGCTGTATCGTAATCATCTCTATTTGCGGCAGATGCGATCGCTATTCGCATTAATCGCCCATATTCAAAGCCGTAATCGGGGTTTATCCACAGCCGATTCGGAATGCAGTCTCCTAAGATAGTTACTGATCCTGGTTTACTAGTAATTTGACTGATGCAGCCTGAATCAGCCTTATTACCCATTGCTGGAGTGACTGCTGTAACAGTAGTGACAGCAGTTACCGCTACTACTAAAACCCGATCGCGTGCTTGTTTCACCTGTGTTTAGTTAAATAAAGTATGAATTTTATATTTTTACTTTTTATCCGTATACTAGCTAAAATCAAGTCAATAAGAACACAATTTATCTTAAGAATTTTTATATTTTGCGATCGCATTATTTCATGCAATCAAGTTATTGTTTAAGTTATATGAAGCTGGAAACACCAAGGCTGATTCTACGACCTTTTGCAGACAGCGACACAGCCGCGTTTGTCGCCTATCGTTGCGAAAAAGAAGTGGCGAAGTATCAGAGTTGGGATGTACCTTACCCGGAAAAAGAAGCGATCGCCTTCATTGCAGCCATGAAACTTGCAAAACCGGGTATATTGGGCGAGTGGTATCAGCTGGCGATTGAATTGAAGGCGACGGGTGAAATGATTGGTGATTGGGGCTTCTGCGTCTTAGCCGATGATGGAAAACAAGCAGAAATTGGCTTTACGTTAGCGCCGAAGCATCAAGGTAAAGGTTATGGAACTGAAGCCGTAAAGCGATCGCTTGATTATTTATTTACAGAATACAACTTGCATCGCGTCCGGGCAAACTGCGATCCAGCAAATACAGCGTCTGTTAAGTTATTGCAACGTGTTGGTATGCGCTGCGAAGGACACTTTATTAAAAGTTTGTGGTTCAAAGGTGCTTGGACAGATGAATTGTGGTTCGCCATTCTACGCGATGAATGGCGGCGAAAATAATCAAATTAAATAGCGATTACAATAAATGGTATCATTATTTAATTGCAACCACTGCTATGGAACGCGAAGCCGTAACAATCCGTTTTCCGGCTGACCTACTTGCCAAAGCTAGAAAACTCAAGCAAGGTAGCGAATCCTTGAATGATTTAGTGATTGAGGCTTTGAAACGAGAAGTGCGACGGCGGAGGGGATGGGCTGTTCATCAACGAATTATAGCCCGCAGCGAAACCGTCAAAGCCAAAACTGGAATACAACCAGCTTCTACGGATTTGATTCGCAGTCTCAGAGAGGGCGAAGGGCGACGTGACTAGAGTTTTGTGTTTAGATACCAGGGTTTGGGTTCCCTATCTTGTACGAAAGATTTATCAACCCCAAGCTAGAACTCTTGTGGCAACAGGTTAGTTTTAAGTACTAACAGATGATGTAAATATTTTAATTATTATCATATAGTTCGTCCTCAATTGCTATAGCCATCAAATCTTCTTCCTGTTCAATTTCATTTAACTCTTCGTCAGACACGTCGAGTTCTTTCTTCGCAAATACTCGCCTAGCCTTTCTGTCAAGAATTTCAACAATATTCGTCTTATCCCTTTTAATTGCTTCAATATCATCTTTTTGTAACAAAATCATATAGTAGCGGGATACTTCCATCATTCTGTATGCATATTGGTAAGCATCCCTTGTAAACTCACCAGTTGTTACAACCATTACCACGTCTGCCCCTGTAACAAATGTCAGCCCGATTTCTTTGGCTAAGACATCAATATCAACCTTGTTTGTGTTTTTGCATTGAATCTGCCATCGGCTATAAACAAACCTGTCTGAAGCCGCTAAAACATCTACTTCCCCTTTGCCATTTTCTCTACTACGCCATTTTGTAAAACGTAGACTAGTCAGGCGGATCATCCAGACTGCCAGAAGCTCTAACGCTTTGCCTTTGATATGTTTATCTGGATGATTTAAGTCATTTACAACATCATCAAAGGTGCGGTTGAGTTCGATTTCAGAAAGCCGGGTTTCATTAGCAATGGATTTTAGAAGGGGTGCTAATAGTTCAGACTGGGCTTTGCTGGTTAATCTGACGTTATTTGGTTTAGCCCCTCTACCACCTGTGGTTTTTTCCGTTTCTATCAAACCGAGATTTGTAAGAGGGTCAATAACGTCCTTGACCAAATTTTTCGTTGTGAGCCTAAGTTTGTAAATACTCCTGGTATGTTGAGCAACTTTATTGGCTGGTGTGAATTCTTTCAGTTCAAGGTTAAGTAAACTCAGCAGAAAATGTTTTTGTCCGGGAGTCAAGGTATAAAGCTCATCGATAAAATCTTTATTGATACCTAGAATCTCGGAAACAATATCCCAGTTTATTTCGTATTCCCGTTCAAAAACACCTGCCTGGGACAACCAACTTCTCATGGTGCTTGTGTAAATGGCATTGGGCGATATGGCATATCCCCTTTCCTGTAATTCATATGCTATCGACTCCAACTGTGGTTCTTCTCCTCTGGCATTAATTGCGTCGATAGCTTTCAATAAAGCCATGCCTGACAGATTATTTAATATGTGAGCCGCAAACCGTCGATTTACAAAAGAAGTATTGTTGGCATTAGATAAAATTTCGTCAGCAGTAGGAGTGATTTTATATTGGCGTTGCTGTTCCAAATCCTCAATCAACTGATAGGCTCTGAGTGATAAGAAACAGTTCATTGCCAACTTGCTGATATTGTCTGACGAAGCAAGTTTGGATGATGCCCGTTTAGAATGTTGAGAAAAGTAACGTTGGGCAATATTAGCTTCCAGTGTGTCCCGATTTGGTTGGCACTCTTTACATAATTCCAGAATTTCAACTAAAGAAAATTTGGCTGGCTCAAACTGATGTCCATAAGTAAACCTTTTTAATTTTTTAGACTCCATTCTACAATTTCCTTAAAACATCTGATGAAGGCTGGAGAGCGTTTTTTAAAACAGCCCTAACTGTACAGCCTGGTCGTTTTTATCAGCATTTTTTGATACTACTGGTGGTAAATCCGCTGGAGGTTCAACAATCAAAGGAGCATTTTCTTCAAATCTCAGTTTTGAGCTTCTGATGTAGTCTTCATCAATCTCAAAAGCTAACCAATGTCTTTGTAAGGTTTCTGCAACCCGACCTGTCATGTTAGAACCAGCGAATGGTTCTAAAATAATATCGCCTGGTTCTGTACAAAGGTTGATGACAAACTCAGGTAAGGCTTGAGGAAATCTTGCTGGGTGTGGCTTCAAACCTTCTTCTTTGCAACGCCGTTGATAATAATCGTTGGAAGCAGTATTCGAGGCGGAAATCACATTTACGGGTTGAATTAAATCTTCAAATAAAATTTCTTGTATAAGAGTCGGTTGTCCTATTTCGTCTTTATCTATACTGCAACGCCCATCAATAATATTTGGGGGGATAGCCCCTCCTCTATCGTTCCGAAATTTATCAGAAATATCATGACCTGATGGTCTGACTTTGGGTTTATACCCATTCTTGAGAAGGTTTTTCATTGCATCGCTATAAGGCTTTAAAACCCTTTTATTGTTCGCTTTAGGATGCGGTTCTTTTGACAGCCACCAAATTGTATTCACCGAATCTTTAACTCTTTCCCTGCGGACTGTTACCCATTCCGCCGGGGTGGGAAGTTTGGCTGGATTGTACCAATATAATTCTTGTGCCAGATAAAACCCAAGCCCGCCTTTTTCTTTTGCTTTGCACAGAGCAATAACTAATTCAAAATGGTAAAGAGAACGAACTGGCATTCCTTTAATCCAACTGCCACCAATATCAATAACTAGTGAACCTGTCGGTTTCAGAATACGGTAAAACTGTGCTGCATAATCTTTAAACCATTCAACATATTCGTCAGCATCAACGTTTCCGTATTCTTTTTTACGAACCAGTGCGAATGGTGGAGACGTGCAGATGAGGTCGATACTTTCGTTGGGAATACCTGCCATTAATTCTAGGCTGTTTCCTAAATAAGCAGCACCAAATATTGTTTCGTAGTAAGGGTTACAATCAAGTTTCATATCAAACTTTTTAGTACTTTTATACTTTTAATTAAGACAACATTATCCATCAAAGCATAAGTTTTCCAACTGTTAGCTATTTTTTTGATCAATTTTCTGGCTCGATTTGGATTAACACGTTACCCAACTGGTACTAACCCTAAACAGAATCAGCCCAGCCGGGGAGGGCGATGGTATCCGGCTAGGTTTGTTTGGCAAGCATCAACCCAATAATGCCAAGCACTTCAACATCGGCGCATTTTATCCTAAACACACAGTTTCCTTACCGCCTTAGCGCGAGACTAAACTTTCACATCCAACGTACGCACCAAAAAAGCCCACTTATCTGCAGCTTCCTCGATAATTTTAGCCGTAGGTTTACCCGCACCATGTCCCGCCTTTGTCTCAATTCTAATTAACACAGGCTTATCACCAACGTGAGATGCTTGCAAAGCTGCAGCAAATTTGAAACTATGGGCAGGTACAACGCGATCGTCATGGTCGGCTGTGGTAATTAAAGTTGCTGGATAAGCTGTATCTGGTTTGAGGTTGTGCAGTGGCGAATAAGCATAAAGCGCCTTAAAATCCTCTGGGTTATCCGGCGAACCATATTCCGAAACCCAAGCCCAACCGATGGTAAATTTGTGGAATCGCAACATATCCATCACGCCGACTGCTGGTAAAGCTGCACCAAACAAATCGGGACGCTGTGTCATGCAAGCACCCACCAGCAAACCGCCATTACTACCACCAGCGATCGCTAATTTATCAGTTTTGGTATACCCATTACCAATCAGCCACTCAGCCGCAGCAATAAAGTCATCAAAAACATTTTGCTTATTGTGCTTCATTCCCGCTTGATGCCATTCTTCGCCATATTCGCCACCACCGCGTATATTTGGCATGGCATAAACACCACCCATTTCCATCCACACCAAAAGGCTGACAGAAAAACTCGGCGTCATTGAGGCATTAAAACCACCATAAGCATAAAGATAGGTGGGGTTATTTCCATCTAATTTAATGCCCTTTTTGTGAGTGATAAACATTGGCACTTGGGTGCCATCTTTGCTGGAATAAAAAACTTGTTTTGTCTCGTAATCAGCAGGGTTAAAATCAACTTCTGGCTGCCGGAAAACTTGACTTTTTCCAGTTACCATGTCATAGCGATAAATAGTTCCTGGTGAAGTGAAACTAGTGAAACTATAAAAAGTTTCCGTATCGTGGCGTTTTCCACCAAAACCACCAACGGAACCAATCCCAGGTAATTCTACTTCACGCACAAACGCGCCATTCAGGTCAAATATTTTAACTTGACTGCGAGCATCTTTGAGATAATCAGCAACAAACTGATTATTTAATATACCCACGCTTTCCAAAGTTTCTGTCGTTTGGGGGATGACTTCTCGCCAATTGTCTGGAATTGAATTCTTAGTATCAATTGCAAGCACTCTTCCCCGTGGTGCATTTAAATCGGTGCGGAAATAGAAGACGTTATCATCATTGTCGATAAAGCTATAATCAGCTTGAAATTCGTTAATTAATTCGACTACTTCGGCATTGGGGTTAGTCAAATCTTTGTAAAAAACCAAATTTTTGGGGTCAGTTCCCAGCCAAACTGAAATTATCAGATATCGTCCATCTTCGGTGACGCCGCCACTAAATCCCCATTCTTTTTGGTCTGGACGTTGGTAAATTAAAATGTCTTCTGACTGAGGCGTACCCAATTTGTGGTAATACAGCTTTTGATAATAATTGACATCTTCTAATTTGCTTTTTTCCTTTGGTTCATCGTAGCGACTGTAGAAAAAGCCTTGATGATCGTGAGTCCAGGATGCGCCAGAAAATTTAATCCATTGCAAGTGGTCTTCAAGGTCTTTACCAGTTTCCACATCACGCACTTTCCACTCTTGCCAGTCCGAACCAGAGGAAGATAGACCGTATGCTAAAAGTTTACCATCTTCGCTGATAGATAATCCAGACAGGGCAACGGTTCCATCTTCAGAAAGTTTGTTGGGGTCGAGTAAAACTCTAGGTTCACCATCAAGGGTTTTGAGAGTGTAGAGGACACTTTGGTTTTGCAGACCGTCATTTTTGAAATAGAAGTAGTTAACACCTTCTTTAAACGGAATACTATATTTTTCATAATCCCAGAGTTTAGTGAGGCGCTGCTTGATTTTGTCTCTAGCGGAGATTTCGTTGAGGTAGCCGAAAGTAACTTGATTTTGCGCTTCCACCCAAGCTTTAGTTTCCTCTGAGTCGGGGTCTTCCAGCCAACGGTAAGGATCTGCGACTTTAGTACCGTGGTAATCATCGATTTGATTGCTTTTGCGGCTGAGTGGGTAATTCATGGTTTGGTGTGAAGAGGGTACTTTTACATGGTACAAAGGCAAATCCCCACTCATACCATTTTTCCAGGTAGGATTTTGATTTGCGTTACCTATGTCTGGCGCAAGTTGGGAAAATTTTTTATTTGGAATTCCCTTAGGCTACATCATTAAAGGGAAGTTGAGGAATTTGATTGTAAATTTCTGCATTCTCTTTCAAAGCTTCGCGTAAATCATATTGCGTTTGTAAATTTAACCAAAACTGAGCGCTGTTACCAAAATAGCGAGATAGACGTAAAGCTGTATCTGCTGTAATACTGCGCTTTCCAGATATAATTTCGCTAATCCGTGTCTGAGGTACACCTATATCTTTGCTCAATCTGTAAGGTGTAATATTCAGTGGTTCCAAAAATTCTAGTTGCAGAATTTCGCCAGGATGGATGTTTGGCAGACGGTTGTTCATAATGATTTTTTTAGTCAGTGGTAATCTACTATTTCAACTGGAGAAGCATTGTTTTCATCTGTCCACACAAAGCAGATTCGCCATTGCTCATTAATACGAATGCTGTACTGTCCTTTCCTGTCGCCAACTAGCTTTTCTAAGCGATTACCAGGTGGAACGCGCAAGTCGTTAATTGATGTTGCTGCGTCAAGAATTAGCAGTTTTCGTAAAGCAGTTTTTTGGATATTGGGCGGATACTGAGGAGATGTACAGCCGTCAAAGATCAGCTTTGTCTCTTCAGATTTGAAACTCACAATCACAATACTATCGCTTCGCGTTACTATCGTCAAACGTTAGTATATACTAGAACTAGTCCTTTCAAAGTGACTCGTAAAATCTGTTTTTTCTCTCTGCGCGACGGACATTTTGACGATCGCCAATTTTTGAAATTCCCCACAGGAACCAATGCCTGGGGCTACACAAACCAAGCCCGCCTACGCGGGCTAATTAAGTTCATTCTTATGGAGAAATTGTATAACTTATTTGCTACGCCGAGATGTAGAGATGGCGGAAAAAAACGGGAAACTTAAGTATACTCAAGAAAAATTAACTAATAATTCGTAGTTTTTATGACGACACAAACCTTAAACAAACAAGTTACATTTGATGAATTCATCGAATGGTATCCAGAAAAATCTGGCATAAAATACGAACTGCATAATGGAGTGATTATCGAGATGCCTAAGGCTACCGGAAAACATTCAAAAGTAGCTGGATTTATCTCAGGAGAATTATTTTTAGAAATTAGAAGATGCAAATTTCCTTACTTCATTCCAAAAGAATGTGTTGTCAAAGCAGCGCTGGAAGCTGGTTATGAGCCGGACACCATTGTCTTAGATGAAAGAAAAGTTGCCAATAATGAATCTCGATGGGAAAAGGAATCAATCATTACGCAAGGCACTTCCGTTCGCTTGATTGTAGAGGTGATTTCAACAAATTGGAGTGATGATTATGCCTTGAAATTAGAAGATTACGAGCTATTAGGCATCCAAGAATATTGGATTGTTGATTATTTAGGTTTGGGTGGGAGAAAGTTTATTGGTAATCCTAAACAACCCACCATCTCCGTTTACACATTGATTGAAGGTGAATATCAAGTTAACCAATTTAGAGGGAGTGACCGCGTTGTGTCGCTTACGTTCCCAGAATTGAATTTGACCGCGCAACAGATTTTTAATGCTGCTATTTAGCCCAAGCACTTAACTGATATCAAGTTGGGCAAATCACCTATAATACCCGCACTCACTGAACCCCACCCCTACCCCTCCCCGCGTGCGAGGAGGGGAGGTGAAGCACAGCTTTACGGGGGTGGGGTTCCTTGGCTGGGAGAATTATAACTAATCATCCGAACCTGATATGAAAACCCTTAGGGCGTGTCATCAATTAGGTAAACTGGAGTCAGTGATGCTTGGGATTAAGCAAATAGAGAAATAATGACTCGACGTTATGGGCTGCGAGATGACCAGTGGCAGAGGATCAAAGACTTGCTACCCGGAACACAGGGGTATGTGGGAGTGACAGCCAAAGATAATCGGTTGTTTGTGGAAGCAGTGCTGTACCGCTATCGGGCAGGGATACCCTGGAGAGACTTAGCGCAGCGCTTTGGGAATTTTCGAGTGATTCACACTCGCTTTACTCGGTGGTCAAAGGCTGGGGTGTGGCAGAGGGTGTTTCAGCACTTAGCAGACGATGCTGACAACGAGTATGCAATGATTGATTCCACGATTGTCCGCGCCCATCAGCATAGTGCGGGTGCAAAGGGGGGGAGCGATCTACTCAAGCAATTGGTCGCAGTAAAGGTGGATTGAGTACCAAGATTCATGGGACGGTAGATGCCTTGGGCAATCCCTTGAGTTTTCATCTGACCCCAGGGCAAGCCTGGGACTTGGATCGTAAGGACCAACTGCTACCCAATATTGTGGCGGACACAGTACTGGCAGATAAAGGCTATGATGCCGATGAGCGAGTAATTGAGCGACTTCAGGCACAGGGCAAAACCGCAGTGATTCCTCCCAAACGCAACCGTACTATACTTGGTGACTACGACCGAGATTTATACAAAGCCCGTCATCTGATTGAAAACTTTTTTGCCAAACTCAAGCAGTATCGAGCGATCGCAACTCGCGATGATAAACGGGCGGCCAACTTTCTCGGTGCAATTTATCTAGCTGCTTGTGTCATTTGGCTCAATTGATGACACGCCCTAGCTTACTGCCTCAAAGTAAATGATAAAAATGCTTGAAGAAAGCCCAAAGTAAGAAATTTCTTGCTGGAGTTTTTTACTTTTGTAGCCACAGTCAAGCGATATCAATACTTCTGAGAACCAGTGTTATTCACCTTTCTTGCGCGGTCGCAGCTGGAAAATCCCAAAAAAACGACTGTTTGGGGCATCACTTGGGTTGCTTAAACGGCGTCGGAAGCGCAAAAACCGCTCTCCTCGCTTCGACATCGCCCTTGATATTAAGTCTTGTAACTCAAGAATGATGCGTGTAATGTTGTTGCTTGATTGTGGCTACCGCGATCGCCTGCCTAAAATTCTAAACCAGCGCTCATACCAAAGGGCGGCACTGCGTGAGATTGCCTCGTTCCCAGGCAGTCCCAATGAAACAAGTTTCACCGCCATTTCATCACAGCGATCGCCAAGTCATCGGCAAACACGGTTTCTCATAACTGAGTTTTAAGCATTACTAGCATTGCTAACCAATTTTTCACCTTTAAGCATCCGCGCTGCTGCTTCCAGTAGTGCTTCTTCAAGATAAGGTTTTGTGAAGTATCCGCTAGCACCTAATTGTACTGCCATCTGTCGGTGTTTATCCGCACCCCGCGAGGTGAGCATGGCAATGGGCAAATGGTTGAGACTCGATTCTTTCTGGATGCGCGAGAGCAATTCCAGCCCGTCGCAGCGAGGCATCTCGATGTCGCAAAAGACGATATCGCAAGGCAAACCGGAACGGAGTTTATCCCAAGCTTCTTGACCATCACGCGCCTGTTCTACGCGATAACCTGCTTTGTTAAATGTCAAGGAGAGCAATTCCCGGACTGTAATTGAGTCATCGACAATCAGTACTGTTGGGTCGATTTTCTCAGGTTGTTTTTCTAGTGGTGTGGAAGATTTTTGCTCCCAGAGGCTAACACTACTTTGTTTAAACATCCGCCCTTGGAAGATGTCAACTATTTCCAATACGTCGGCAATCGGCATAATGCGACCATCACCCAGGACTGTAGCACCAGCTACACCAATGGGTTTAGGTGCAGGGCCTTCAAATTGTTTAATTACAATTTCTTGTTCGCTTAACACCAGGTCAACTTGTAATGCTAGCAAAGTATTTGCCGATCGCACTACGACTACGGAAATCATATCATCATCGCGGTTGCCGCCGTAAACGTTACCCCGGCTAAGTTGACGGTTGAAGGTTAACAAATCTTTCAGGGGTTTAAATGGCAAGTTTGTATTGCGCCAAGAAATAAATTGTTGTCCGTCGGCTGCTTGCTGAATATTTTTTACATGTATGTCTAAAGTATCTTCCACACCGTCCATTGGGAATGCCACTCTCGCTTTATCGGAGACGCAGCAAAGGGCTTTACAAATACTTAAAGTTAAGGGCAAACGAATGGTGAAGGTAGTTCCCTTACCAAATTTGGAATCGGTGTTAATCGTTCCCCGAATTTCGCTGATACTGGTGCGAACTACGTCCATACCGACACCGCGACCGGCTAAATCGTCGGCTTGGTCTTTGGTACTAAAACCCGATTGGAATAACAAATCGTAAACATCGACGCGAAGCATGGTTTTTGCCTGTTCTGCTGTAATCAAGCCGACATTTAGCGCCTTTGCTTTTACCCGTTCGTGGTCAATACCTGCGCCGTCATCGCTAACAGAGATGATTGTTTGGTTACCTTGGTGGAAGGCTCGCACCGTGATAGTACCTAGAGGTGATTTACCAGCAGCTTCTCGTGCTTCTGGCATTTCAATACCGTGAGCGATCGCATTATTTAACATGTGAACTAGCGGATCGGTTAAGTGTTCGAGAATCATCTTGTCAATTAAGGTGTCTCGACCTTCAATTACCAATTTCACTTGTTTGCCACATTTAATGGCATTATCGCGCACGCCACGTTCCAAGCGATCGGTTGCTTGGGCAAAAGGTACCATTCGCGCCCGTGTCAGTCCTTCTTGTAGTTGGGTGGTTACTTGGCGGAATTGTCGCGCCACGCGTTCGGTTTCTTCGGTTACAAAGTCAATGTCACTTGCTGACTCCCGCACCCGTACAATTAATTCAATCATCTCTTGGGACAAAGTGTGGAAAGGAGTAAAGCGATCCATTTCTAATTCGCTAAAACCCCTGTCTGTATTGAAATCACTGACGGCTTGTTGAATGCTAGATTCTTTGCTTTTGCGACTGGGGAGTAAAGATGCTTCCAAAAGCGATCGCTCGTATAATTCTTGCATCCTCGCGCCCACATCACTTAACTGTTGCACCTGATGCAACAAGTTATCTAGTGACTGTCGCTGGCGTTCTTGATCCTGTTCTAAGGTATTGCGGTTTACTACTAACTCCCCTACCAAATTGCTCATATCGTCCAGATGTTTGACTGGAACCCTCATGGTTTGTTCAAATCTGGCACCACGACGAGTAGAAGCACGTTGATTTTTATTGGTGCTATTACTAGCCGATGATGATGAAGATATTGATTGATCTGCTTGGGCCAGCAATTTCTCTAAGTCGCCAAATTCATCCTCTATATGTAAAGAAGCAGATGAAGCAGCTTTGGCGGGTTGCCCAGAAGTATATGGTGTAAATTGTTGGTTGGAGGTAGGTGCCGACAGTTCGTCGTCTGTACCCAGTAATGCTTCTAAAGCAACAAAATCGTCTTCTGCAATCGTTGATGGTGCTACTTTTTCCCCTAATAATACTTCCAACTCGGCAAATTCATCTGGAATAGAAGCATCATCATTATTTTGATGATTTTGTTCAGCTATTTCCTCTGTGGGAGGAACAGTTGGAGGAACAGCAGTATTTTCTACAGCCGCAACTGGTACAGTTTCCGGAGTTTCCCCATTATCCAACAAATGTTCGGATAAATCTGCGACTTCTGTTAATTCATCTAATGAAAATCCTGTTTCTAAATCACTAGTTTCTAGGTTTAATTCACCGAAGTCCGAATTAAAGTCCAAATTTAAATCGGAATTAAAGACGTTGAAGCTAGACGAATGGTCGTCAGATATCGCCTCTTCTTCTAATAATTCTTCCTGGTTGGTTTCTTGTGGTTTAACTGTTTCTTCGGCAAATTCTTCGGCAAATAAATCATCGATTAAATTTAGTTCTAACTCTTCTGGATTTACATCATCAACGCTAGTTTCTGTTAATTCTAAGGTTGGTTGTAAAGTAGTATTTGCCTCTAAATCTACAACCTCTGGCACTGTCTGAGACTGTGGTGAATCGAAACTTAATTGAGAATCTCCGCTGAAATTGATATCGATTAATAAATCCTCAACTAAATCTTGCTGTTGCACAGCAAAAGGATTTTCTGTGGTGTCAAACTCAATATCATTCTCGGAATTAACTGCAGGTATATCTTCAATCTGAATTTGCTGATTTTCATCGCTATTTTGGCCGATAGTATCGAACAAATCAATTTCCAAATCGGCAAATGATTTAGAAGCATCGCTCAAAGATTCCTCTACAGGCGCGTGGGTAAATTCTGGAGTCAAATCCAAATTTTCTGGAGAAAGCGCCGGGGACGAATTTACTGATTGAACAGGACTATCTTGCTGTTGCAAAAAAGTGCTAATCTCCTCCGGAGGCACTTTTTTATCATCTATAGGAGTTGGCGTTAACTCTGCCAACAAATCAGTACTAGCATCTGATGAAAATATGAAATCAAATTGCTGCTCTTGCTGGTGGAAGGTCAGATCCAAATCTTCCAAATCAAAATTTTCTTCAGAGGTTATGGACTGTTCGCTGTCGCCAAAAATATCACCAGAAGCGACAGCCTCAAATAAAGTCCGCTCTAACGCCCTTGCTGCATCCTGTTCAACACTCGCAAGTTCTGAATTTTGCGCTTCGTCTTCTTGTTCCCAAAAGTTTCTCAGCTCATCTTCCGACTGAGAAAACTCTGCTGCTGTAGCTGGCGATGCATCAAATAACTCCCCAAAAGGTAAATCACCTGTAGGTACTAATGTATCTTTTTCCGGTTCATTAAACAAAGTTTTTAAGGACAAGCCTTGATTTATAGGTAGGGAGTTATTGGATTTTATAGGGTCATCAAAGATAATTTCTTCTATCGGCTGTGCTACAGTTTCTGAGAAGAATTCATCTAAACTGCTTTGTTGTTGAGCGGATATTTCCGTGTTGGGCAAGACATGGGCGGAGGTTATTTCTGCTGGCGTTAACTCTTTGTTAATAGTCTCAGGAATAGTCTCAGGTTCTGGAGGATTTATTTCGTTTGTGGTAGCAGGTTCATTTTTATCTAGTGCCAGCGCTAATAAATCGCCCGCCACATCTTTATCTTTATTTTTATCTTTAATATTTACATTGATAGAGGTAAAATTACCGCCTATCTGCTCTACTTCCACATGATAAATATCTGTTAATTCGTTTAATTGGTTGACTGTTAACTCATTTAAATTCTCATTAAATAATGGGTCTAACCTATCATTATCATCTGGCAGTGCTGCTTGATTTGGTATTTCTTGATTTTGTGTTTCTTGATTTTCTTCAATAAAATTGTCATCAAATAAACTGGTTAAATCTTCTGTTGTAGAAGCGCTTACTGGACGTTGCTCACTCCTTGCATCTTCATTAAACTCCAGCAGTAAATCATCAACATCGCGATCGCCTGACTCGATGCCGCTGTTATCAACCTCAATTCCCAACTTACCAACCCCGTTCAAGTCGAGAATTTCCTCTTCAATTTCCCAAGTATCATTGAGGTCAGTATTATCGCCATCAAATAATTGGGCAAGGGTACTTAATTCGGCTGATCCTACCTCTGGGTCATGAGGGTCGAGATTGAGATTTTTTAGAGATGTTCCCTCGTCTTCATCCTCAGACAACAACTGGAACGTTTCGGTTTTTCCGCTGTCCGCGTCTGCAATGTGACTTACCAGACCGTTACCGTTATTATTATTTAAATTAAAGGAATCAAATGACTCAGATGAATTAGCGATCGCATCTTGTGGCTTTAACTTCAAAGGCAACAAATCCGATGTCTCATGATCAGACACCGCCTCTTCAAAAGCGTCAGCAAAGAGGTCTAACTCTGGCGCGGTTGCTTCTTGCACAACAGTAGGTGGCTCATCAAGCCAACCAGATGTAATGTCTTCTAACAATTCGATTCTTGGAAGTAGGGCTTCTAGTTGAAGGCTAATTGCAATCTGGGCTTCCCTACCTCCGAGAACTAATTCTAGAGCTTGTTTAATTTCTGTAATAATAATTTTTGCTAAAGTTAAATAGCTATTTTCAGAATTGGCGATCGCATTTCCTGCAGCTTCACACAAAGCACTCCAATTCGGCAAATTCATTTGCTCGCCAAGTTGAACCAACTTCTGGCAGCATTCCTTTAAATTTTGCCGACTTTCGGATGTTGCTATTTGCTTAAATTGTTGCAACATTTCCCGCAAAGTTTGCAATACAGCGTTTTGCAACTTTTCCAAATTATTGCTTTGTGTTTTTGCTGGTTGCTGCGTGATTTCTTGTCTCGAAAAACTATCTGTATGTAGATGTGTTGCAACTACTATCTGACCGCCCCCTTGTTGTTGGACAAGCAATTCTAAATGCTCATTCAACCATTGAAAAACCGGTTCGGTTTCTGACATGAGAGTATTAGCTGCATCATCTGCCAGACCAAACGGTTCTTGTAAATGTTCTAACAAAGCTTTGAGAGTATCAGAGACACCGAGAAACAAAGACTCTAACTTTTGGTCAACCTGAACCGGATGTTCTTTAAGAACTTTGAAACAATCTTCCAGACGGTGCGCCGTTTGCTGAATGCTATTCAAACCAAGCATCGCCGCCCCTCCCTTGATAGAATGGGCTGCCCGAAAGACTTCGTTAATCATTTCCGGGTCGTTAAGGGTACTCTGAAGATTTAGCAACCCCTGTTCAATTGTGTTTAGGTGGTCTCTTGCTTCTTCGATAAAGTAACCCAAAATGCGCTGTTGTTGTTCCGGCAGCATAGCAAAAGTTATGAGTTATGAGTTATGAGTTATGAGTTATGAGTTATGAGTTATGAGTTATGAGTTATGAGTTATGAATTTTATTTTTCACTGCCCGCCTCCTTACTCCTAACTTTTTTACCTTGATTCTAAGGTTTCTACTCGGAAGCGTTCTACGGAGGCTATCAAGTCGCAGGATACACCCACCAAATGTTGCAAAGCTCCGGAAACTCGTTGGGCTTCCTGGGAAGTTTCTTGCGCTGTCAGTTCTACAGATTGCATTACCTGAGCGACGGCACGAGATGTTTCCGTTTGTTCCACAGTGTCGGTGGTAATAGAACGCACAATAATATCAATGCGATTTGCCACTTGAATGATATTTTCAAGCGATCGCTTGGCTTCTTCTGCAAGTTTTGTACCTTTAATTACCTGTTGTGTCCCTTCTTCCATCGCGGTCATTACAGAGCCGGTTTCGCTCTGAATTTGCATGACGATTTGTTCGATTTCTTTCAATGATTTGGCTGATTTATCCGCCAACTGCCGCACTTCATCGGCAACAATTGCAAAACCCCGTCCGGCTTCTCCTGCCCGTGCGGCTTCAATACTAGCATTCAGCGCTAGCAAGTTTGTTCGCGAGGCAATCTGAGAAATCAAAGCGACAATTTTGGAAATTTCTTGCGAAGATTCCGCCAATCGCTTGACTTTTCGGGTGGTTTCTGCTACAGTTTCGCGAATTTCCAGAATACCCGCCACCGTATTTTCTACCGCTTCTCCACCTTTAAGAGCGATCGCGCTGGCATCGCGGGCTACAGTTTCCGCTTCCCGCGCCGCTTCTGCTACCCGTTGGATGGAGTCGGTCATAACTTGCACGGAATTCAAAGTTACGGCTAATTCTTCCGCTTGACGCAAAGCATCGCTAGATAATGCCCGCGCAAAAGTTTCAGAATTAGTTGCCCCTTTGGTTACTTCCCGCGCCGCGACTTTTACCTGTTGCACAATATCCCGCAGGTTTTGAATTGTCAAGTTAAAGGCGTCAGCTACAGCCCCCAATACGTCGGCTGTGACTTCAGCTTGCACTGTTAAGTCACCTCTGGCAGCACCTTCTACATCATCCAACAAGCGAATTACCTGGCGTTGCAGATTTTCCTTGGCTTCCTCTTGTTCGTCAGCTTTGCGTTGGGCTTCATTTGTGGTAGTAAAAATTACCCGCGCCATTTCATTGAAGCCGGCGGCTAACTGTCCTAACTCATCTTCCGAATACACGGTAGCTTGGACATGGAGATTGCCTTGACGCACGGCATCAAACTGAGATTGCAAATCCCTGGTTGTGCGCCGAATTTGCTTGAGAGTGAGATTTCCCATAAAACCGGCGGTGCCAAAACCGGTAAGTCCGGCTGCTAGTGCCATTGCCCAACCGGTATTCCGCACGCCTTGGCGTTGTTGGGGTTCAGAAAATGTGGCAGCAGCGAAACTGACAACAGCTACAACCACCGCACAAGTTACACCCACCGTGCCAGCGATAAACCACTGTTTGTTTTCTAGGGGGGCATTTTCCAACGGTGCTAAAATGCCTTGCTCGACATTGACAGTAGGTTCTATCTTGCTGACATCGGCTTGGGTAAAAACAGGCACCGCTTCTTGAGAAGAACCAGTAATGCTAAAGAGTTCATCTTCGCGATCGCTAACTTCATTTAGCGATGTATCCAAAATTTTACCGCGCGATCGAGTGCTAGTATCCTGCGATATCGAAGGCATTGCCATCTCACCGAAACTGGAATCACCTGTGGTCAGGTCAAATCCTGGAATATTCCCCAGGTCGTCAAATTCATCAAAGTCATTTAAAAACTCGATGTTATTGCTTTTGGGAGCTTTGTTGTTCCCAATACTGTTGGTGTTTTCACTGGCGACATCAGAGCCAAAAGCAGACTCAAACGCCTCCAAGTCAAAACTATCCTCACCTTCAAAGCTATTTTGCCCTGTTATTGAACCGGAACTAATTCTCTTGTCGTCAAAAGTAAAATTGCTGCTAAAAGATGAGGATGAAGAAACCTTTTTTTGACTGCTGTATCCGAAATTGTTTGTGTTTGACGAACCATTTTTAAATGTTGTTTCGTCCATGAGTAAAGTTTCATCGTCAATACTATTTAGTTTGAAATTTAAATCTTCACGGATTTTATTTTGATAACTTTCATCAAGAAAAAATTCTGAAGGAAGTTCCAAACTATTGCTTGCTGGTAAATCTAACTCTGCAAAAGGTAAATCGCTATTATTTTGATTTTGATTTGGGGAATTTTGCCCAACAGCTTTAGCATCATCAGTTTGGAAAGTACTATTCAGCCCTGGGTCTGGGAAACTAGCGCCTGACGTTTCATCTTGCCAGAAAGAGGGCAATTCTAATTCGCCTTCTTGTCCATTTCCCTCCTGTGATAGTTGTTCCAAAGAAGCAAAAGGATTATCGCCACCTTTTGGCGAAGAATCTGAATTTACACCAAAGACAGTACTGTCTGTAGGTATATCAAATGGGCTGCTTAAAGGTAGTTCTTCAATTACGTCTACACCTTGTTGATTTTCTTGTACAAAGGCATTGATATCAAAACTGTTGCTATCCAAACCCCCGAAAGCTGCCAAATCTTTAAATTCTTGTTTATCAGATGCCGAAGCACCAGACATCTCTGAAAATTTTACCTGCCCATTACTTTGCCCGTTATTGTTACTGTTATTGTGACCGTTATTAACTGCCGCAGAAACGCTTGAGCCTAATTCTTGTTGATATTGCTTAATGCTCTGGAGACCATTTTTGGCATAATCAATCAATTCCCGATCGCTACTCAACTGCAATACCTGTCGATATTCTGCTTCTGCCACATCATACTGCTGCAAAACGTAGTAGACGTGACCCCGGAGCAAACGGCAGCTAGGGTCATTTGGTACATTTTGCACCACTTGGTCAACTAAAGTGGCTGCTTCTTCATAGTTTTGTTGCGCGTAGGCTGCAAGAGCCTGCTGATATGTCTGCGCGTAATCATCTATACTTGCTGCCATTTGCTGCCTCCCAATATCATCCTGCCCACCGCGCACTCCGTAAAATTGCCATTTGATCGAGCAGTCGCAGACACTGATTGTTTTGAGCATCTAATAACCACTCTCCCCGTAAAAAGGGAGCCATAGTATCCGGCACCGAAGTTGGTGCCATTAGATGCTGTACATCCAGCCAGTCCATACCGCCGATATCTTCCACCGCTAAACCCACTATTGTGTCTTGCTCTTCAACCGCAATCACGGGAATCTCAGCGCGATCTGTATTTAATGCCGTTACTTCCCCTAGAAATTGACCCAAATCAGCCACCCAAATTACTCGACCTCGCAAATTTAGAGTACCCAAAAGTAAACCAGAAGCATTAGGAATTGGGGTAATTCGATCGGGACTTAGTTCGATTACCTCGCGGATACCGGTGGCGGGTAGCGCAAACTCCTGATGCGAGGGAATGTAAAACCTTAAATGTAACTCACCTTCAGGACTTTCTACTTGTAATTCCGGGCGAAAGTCGTCTTGTCCACTGCCTCCTAAAAAGTCCGGCTTGCTAACCATGTTGCCCTCATCCTTATCCTCGCAGCAGTTGTTTGACTGTTCCCACCAACTCGGTTGGTTGAAACGGTTTGGCTATGTAAGCGTCTGCACCTTGTTTCATCCCCCAATAGCGATCGAATTCTTCGCCTTTAGAAGAACACATTACTACCGGGACATTCTGGGTTTTGGGATCGGACTTCAGCCGCCTGCAAACTTCGTAGCCGTTCATTCGGGGCATGACAATATCCAACACCACTAAATCGGGAGGTTTGCTTTGAATTGCCTCTAATGCTTCTACTCCATCACTGGCATGGGTGACTGTTAAGCCACTCGCCTTTAGGAGGTCTGTAATCATCTCCCTTTGTGCGATACTGTCTTCCACAATCAGAACTGTACTCATAAATGCCTATTTACCTCCTGATGTAGACGTTCCCTCAAATGGAACATTCCCTGACTTCCCCTCTCCGATTTAATGTATAAATTAATTCTATTCCTTGACTAATTTTCTAGATTAAGTCGTTGTACTGGGGTTGGCTGATTCTGCGATCGTATTTTTTACCTTATCTTGAATCGACGAGACAAGTCTTGAGGCTCGTTGGTTGTTCCACACAACACTATAGTTGAGATATTTCTCCACTAGCATTAATAACTCAGTATTTCCAAAAGGTTTTGTCAAGTAATCTGTTGCGCCCACCATTGTGGCTCTAACTCGATCGATAAATCCACCTTTTCCCGTAAGCATGATAATCGGCACGAGCCGAAATGCTGTCGAATGCCTTAGCATGGCACAAATTTCGTAGCCATCTAATTGGGGCATGGTGATGTCGCATAAAATTAAATCAGGTTTGAGTTGAAAAACAAGACTGAGTGCCTCTAAAGGATTGGTTAATGCGATCGCATCATAACCTTCTAGTTTCAAGATAGACTCTACAGTCTCACAGATGGTAATCGTATCGTCAATACATACTATCCGCGCCTGATTATGGTTTGCTTCTAACTCCAGCCCCAAATCTGGTTTTGGCGTGCCGGAATTAGGTGTCACTGGAAATATTAGCTGCAGCCAGCCCTGTTGTACATACGGGTATATCGCCTTGGAAACTGTCAAAATATCTCGGTTGAGATAGCGAGCTAATTGCCGCAAGGATGTTTTACCATCTGCCCAATGCTTGAGTTTATTCACTGTTGCTGCTGGTAGCGACGAATGCAACTCAACAGCGTCAGCTAAGATTGGCAATTGTTCCGGAGACTGAATGTGTGGGTATAATTGCATCCACTCTTGCACCTGCTTGATAATTTTGGTCACCAAGGGAGCAATTTCCAAGGTAGTTAATTGCGGAGACAGTGGCGAACCCAACTCAAAAATAAAACTACCTTGATGCAAACTCAGCAAGTCAAACAGAGTCTCATATATCAACCCGTGGATGATATTGCGAGCCACTTTTGGGCTGATAATATTCTGTTCCAATAGTGCCCAAAGATAGCCATACTCGGGTGCATTCAGGGATGCTAAAGAGCTAAATTGCATTTCATCAAGTCGCACCTCGACTCGATAATGACGCAAGTAATCGCGAATTCGGGATAAATTGCTGTTACTATCACCGGCGTAGATAATTTGACCGCTGGAGAAAAAAACGAACCAAGATTGTTTTTTGCACTCACCGACACGATGTCTGGTAACCAAGCGTTCTGCTTCTAAGCCTAGCTTGTTACTGTTGCAATTGTGATAGCTATGGGCTTCCACAAACAATTGCCCCGTTCGCTGCCCCAACTCAATCAATTGCAGGATACTGCGAATATCAATTTCATTTAAATTTCCCTGCATTTGGCTAAAAGGCACTCCTTATAATTCCGTTTACCGAAAGAAGGCAGTCGCTATGAACTTCGTACACCACCAAAGTATGTAATAACCTCTTCCCCTTTCCCCCTTTCCCCTTTCCCCAACGGGAGAGCAAAGCCGGCACGAGGAAAACCCTACCGGGAGAGCGCGAAGTGAGCCGGGGGGAATCTTCCCGACTGCAGACGCAAGCGCTGACTCACCTTTTCCCTTTCCCCTATTTACACAGAGGGCAGAGGGCACTTATGTTTAAGAAAAATTTTGCTCAAATAATTAGTCCTCTGCATTCTGTCACCTGGTTTAAAACCTTTGAATTTATTCATGTAAGAAGAAAAACATATTTCCTTACCAGAAACCCCTAAATTTATTTATCGGGTTCCCCTTCTGCCTTCAGCTCCCGCTGCCTCCTGCCTCCTGCCTGCTGCCTTCTTCATCTAGAGAACTTAAGAAAGAGAAACCCGGTTTCCATAACAAATCTTTTCCCAAGCAACTAAATCCCTATGCAGGAACTAGGTTTTTGAGACTTTGCCGCATAACTTGCGGTATAGATTTGCAGGTTTGTTTGCAGGAAAAACACTAATGTGTTATGATAATAAATTTTGTTTGCATTTAAAGAGATTTCCAGTTCAAGCTATAATCTTGTTCTTCCCAAATTCCATCCAAAAACAGAGCAAGATGATACTGAAAATTTTAAATCTTAAAACTTTGTAATATACCGAGGTAAACTTAGTGATAACACGGTAGCCATCATCTCTGCCATAAGTACAAAATATAAAGACGCGATAAGTCGGTTCTATAAATACCAAGGCGGGACATCTGGCGTCTATAAATAGTTTTATCTGTCTTATTTACCTGAATTTAAGTGTAATCAGGTAAGTTAATGTCTGAATTTAATGTATAATAAAAAACACATATATTAAGTGCATCAAAAGGATTAACGGTGTGCTGTATTTAGCAGAAGTACAAAAACAGAAAGGCGGTTTACTCAGTGGTGGAGCCAAAACGGAACTGAAACTGCTGGCTTGTCAAAAGACTGACCAGAATTGGAATCTGGTGCCGGAAGAAGCGATCGCCACAGACGAAGCAAGTAAATTAAATGATGGGGCACTTGTACTAGTTGAACTGAATCCGAATCGTCAAGTCAAAGAGATTCGCGAAGCCGGGCGTCCGCTAGTTAACATGTTGCAGAATTTTTCCCGCCAATTGGAAAAATTTAAGCTCAAAGAAGATGAGATTGACGAGTGGAAGAAGTCGCTGACATTTCAAGGGCAAGAGATAAGTCGGCGCGAAATGGAAATGCTAACGCGTTTAGAAGAACTCCAACAAATGGAGGAGGATTTTCAACGCTTAGAAACCGAAAAACAAGAGGTTGAAACCTACCGCGAAGAGATTCAAAAGTTGCGCGAAGAAATTGAACGCAACCGTCAGGAACTTGAAGGTGCTTGGGAGCATTTGCGGGGTGAACAGCGCCGCTTGCAGGAAAATCAAGCTCAGTTACAACAGGGCAAAGTTTTAGATGAGGAGCAAAGTCGAGTACTAACTGAGTTACTCGATAATTTGTCCAGTAATGTTGCACCCACAGAAACAGTCAGAGAACACCTCAATTATGCTTTTGAAATGTTAGAACAGCAGCAAACTGTTCTGAACCCCCACTGGCAACAATTGAAACAGCAAATATCTGCAACTGACGAGCAGCAAGCGGAAATTGAACGCTTATTGCAAACATTGTTTGAGCAGCAAAATGAATGGCAGCAAGCCCAAAATGCTCTCCAACAGCAAAATATAGAGTTGAAAGTGAATGCAGCTACTCTCAACACCAAGCAAGAATATGTTCGGATGTTGAAAGAGCAGTTGCGACAACAAAACGATTTATATCAACAGATTCACTCTTTGTCTGCACTCTCTGGGGATGTGGTTTTCAACCAAGAAGTTGATGTAGAAGCTTTGGAGAATATGCCTTTAGAGGAACTCCAAAAAATGGTGCAAGATTTGCACGATAAGTTGGAAATAGACTCTAGCTTTGTCCACGATCAAGAACAAGAACTAACATACAAGCAAGAAACGATAAACGAATTACAACAAAAAATAAACCAGGCGTTAGGGGTTGACCGCAGCCAATTAGAAGAAGAATTGGCAGATGAACAAGACCTCTACCAGATGCTAAACGAAACTTTGGTGGGACAACGCCGCAGTTTGCTGGAACGGCAGGGTATTTTCAGACAACATCAAGCAGTTCTCATGCGGCGACAAGGACATACTCTTGGTAATGCACAAAACGAGAACCAAATTGATTTAAAACCCGTTCTTTCACAATTGGAAGCGCTGAAACAACAACAGTCAGATCAACTGCAAAATTTAGAACGCGAAATTGAGGAGATACATTCTAGTATTGAGCTAACCCAGGGGATGATTGACAATCAAGCCGAAGAGTTGGAAGCAAAGCGCCAAGAATTGAGAATTATAGAGGAAGATTTGCTGTTGCAACGAACAGCGATGGCTGAATCCTTGGGTCGGGTTCGTGTTTATCAAGAAACGCTGCAACCAATTCAGGATTCTCTCCAAGCGATACGGCAGAAGCTGCAAGCAACTGCTGATTGTTTAGGGAAAGTACAGGAAACTGGTGATTATCAACTTCAGAATATTATCCAAATGCGTCAGACTGTGATGAGTTTAAAAAGGCGCCCAGCCGCCCAATGAGGAGGCGTCCAATTAAAGAAAGTTTTAGTCCATAAATTAAAGCTTAAAACTCAACACTCCTAATTACTAACTGAAAATTCAAAACTTCTAATTTCTAACTTATAATACCAATTCTGTGTGAGGTTGCGCTTAATAACCCGACTTTGAGTGAACTCGCGGTGTTGCTTTGTACATTCGCCCTACAGCCCTTCGGGCATCCTACACGCAGGCGTTCGGTGAAGGGTAGCCAGACTCGCGCAGGCGGGCTTAGGCGCATCTTCGCACGAAAAATGGTATAATTTCGCGCCTCATAACTCATAACTCATAACTGGGCGGCTGGGCGGCTCATAACTCATAACTCATAACTCCTAACTCCTAACTCCTAACTTCTATCCACTCGCCTTCGACTCTTGCGATCGCCCCTCCAGGAAACGGATCGGTTTGCGATCGCTTTGGTGCTGTTATTAAAGCTGTTAGTTTTTCGATTTGCTCAAAACTCGGCGCACACGGCAGTATTTCCTGTAACACCTGACGCATAACTCGACGCTGTAAGGCAATTGGCGCTTTCTGCAACACCCGACGATTTAATCGCAGTTGAAGAGGAGGGGGAGAGGGGGGGAAAGGCAGAGGGGGGGACAAGAGTAATTCTGTACTTACGTTCCCCACTCCCCCACTCCCCCTCTCCCCCTCTCCCCTCATCGCTTCAGACCGCAACTGCTGGGCGGCTTGTTCTAAATATTCCACTTCCGCTTGCAGGAGTTCGGCGGTTTGGGCTAAGGCTGATTCAACTTGAGGGTTGAAATTTTCTTGCAAATATGGTATAATCTCTTGGCGAATGCGGTTGCGGGCGTATTTTAAATCTTCGTTGGTGGAATCTTCCCAAATTGGCAATTGAAAGTCTTGGCAAAATTGGGCTGTTTGCGTGCGCGTGATTTCTAACAGCGGACGCACTAGGAGAATGTTATCAATAAGTGGGCGTTGCCAAGTTAAAGCTTGCAAACCATCTGCACCAGTGCCGCGAATTAAGTTGTAAAGTAAAGTTTCAGCCCGATCGCTTGCGGTGTGACCTGTCACAATATATTGATAATTATGTTCGCGAGCGATCGCGCTTAAAGTTTGATAACGCCAGTTGCGTGCAGCCGCTTCACTATTTATAGATTCGTTAGCAGTTTCCAAATAAAAGGATATTTCCCAAGTTTTAGCTAAATTTTTGACATGATTGGCATTTGCTTGCGAGTCAGGACGCCACCGATGATCGCAATGACCTATACCTAGATGCCATCCCCATTTAGGTTGTAAATCTAACAGTAATTTGATTAAACACAGAGAATCTTGCCCGCCAGAAACTGCGACTAATAGCCGTTGGTGGCGCTCAAATAAATCGCGCGATCGAATGGTGCGATGTATTTTTGCATGGAGGGGTGTCCAAGGATAGCGATCGCTCATTAGACCATTTTAGATTTTGGATGAAAGGATTTTGGATTCTGTACAGCTTATGTAGCAATATTTTTATCTATCCATCTGTCGCATTTATTTTTCGCTCTTGGTATTATTTAATCATTTCTTCATATGTAACCGCCAAGCTGCTTGTCCTCAAACATCGCTTCTTCTAACATCTGTTCAAGTTCGCAGTCACTCAAGCCCAGGACAAAGATTTGCTCTGCGGGCAAAAAATTCTCGTTTAAATTATTTGCTATCAGCTTTTGCTTTGCGGGTACAAGCACGCGATTGTTTGGGAGAAACGCCATTGAGAAGATTAATAGCGCGATTGCACTTTACGGATTTGTTCTACCAATAATTTTCGCTGTTCTGAAGTAATATAAATTACAGCTCTACCAGACAGAATTGCCCCGCCGACACTATCAAGCCGATCGCCCTTCTGCACAAAAAACGGCTTGCCAATACCCCAGTAGGTGACTTGAAAATCTTTGAGGGTTTCACCTAAGATGCAATTGACAGTGGTGGGACAATAGAAAAATTGATGATAGCGATCGCTATCTTGATCAGCTTTCGCGCCTGCAACTGTCACCCCTTGATTAAAGATTGCAACCATTGCTTCTTTCCTTGGATTCGATTTGTAATTTTCACTCTTTTTGTATAAACTAAAACTCATACTTAATTAATTAGCTTTTTTTAATGGTGACTATAAGCACAGTACACAAATTCCAAACATGAAAGTGAATATTGCAGTTTTGAAATGGACGGGTGTGGGGTGTGGGGCATGAAGAAAGTTTTGGATGTTGAGTTTTTTGCTGTGAATTTTTCACTTCACACTTCAAAACGAGTAACTCATAACTCATAACTCATAACTTTATCTCTATAGTAGTCTAGGCATTTGTTATACATTGGGAAAGAGCGATCGCCTTTAAGTGCATGAAAACAAAGCTGCTAAACAATCGCTATCAAGTTATTCAGGTATTAGGTGCCGGGGGGTTTGGCGAAACCTTTTTGGCAGAAGATATCCATATGCCTTCTCGCCGTCGCTGTGTGATTAAGCAACTCAAGCCGATAACATACGAACCGCAAACTTATCAACAGATTCAACAGCGCTTTGAGCGAGAAGCGGCAACTTTGGAGTATCTTGGCGAAGGTAGTCACCAAATTCCTAAACTTTACGCCTATTTTTCGGAAAACGGACAGTTTTATCTCGTTCAAGAATGGATTCAAGGTCAAACTCTAACACAGTTTGTCCAAGCCAACGGCACGCTCAACGAAACTGCTGTCCGGGATATTTTACTGAGTTTGCTGTCAGTTTTAGATTATGTCCACAGCAAAGGCATTATCCACCGGGATATCAAGCCGGATAATATAATTCTTCGCGCCGCCAATGGCAAGCCAATTTTAATTGATTTCGGTGCCGTCAAGGAAACTATTGTTTCTGTGGTGAATCATCAAGGCTACCCTACCCAATCAATAGTAATTGGTACGCCTGGATATATGCCCAGCGAACAAGCTGTCGGACGCCCAGTCTATGCAACTGATATTTACAGTTTGGGCTTAACGGCGATTTATCTGCTGACTGGCAAACACCCCCATGAGTTAGAAACTCACCTGCAAACAGGAGAAATAACTTGGCAGCATCACGCCCCTAATGTTTCTCCCCAGCTAGCAATGGTACTCAATCAAGCTATTAAACCCCATGCAAGCGATCGCTTTACCACTGCGAGCAAAATGCTATATGCTTTGCAGTCTGCTAGCAATCGGATCTCAACGCCAACGGCTGCAACTCAACCGACAGTAACCGTGAGGAAGAATGCTGTTAAATCATTCCGACAAACTCAGCCTTTATTACCTTCGCCGTCTTTTTCACAAAATACTCCCGGAAACGGACAAAAACTAACTTGGGTTTTCGGCAGTTTGCTAACTGGTGGTTTAATTAGTGTAGTAGCGATCGCTGCTATCATTCGCAAACCCGCATCCGATGTACCCGTTGACACTTCATCCACAACAGCATCTATTGTAAAATCGAATATCAGCAGTTCCACCCCCACTGCCACACCTACTAATACACCTGTTTATTCTCAACCTTTCCCGGTTCGAGTTGTACCTACCTCGCCACCACGACGGCAAGTAACTCCTGCACCTGTGCCACTGCCAACTGTTGTTACACCACAACTGTCACAGGAACCACTAACACAAGAATTTCCGACCGTCGAAGTTCCAGATGAAACCTCGTCTCCAGTTATATCTACCCCACAACAAGTAACTCCTAAACCAGTAACTCCTACACCTACCCCAGTTCCAGATCAAACCCCGTCTCCAGTTACATCCACCCCACAACAAGTAACTCCTAAACCAGTAACTCCTACACCTACCCCAGCCCCAGTTACACCCACACCAAAACCGCAGCCGGAAAATCCTAATGATGTAACTCAAAGTAGCAGTAGTAGCGGCGTTCCCGGTTTTCCTACAGGCACTTCTGAAAGTACCGTCAAAGCCACATTAGGCAAGCCCAGTAAGGTTTCCAGAGGTTTGTGGAATACTCGTGCTTTTCTTTATAAGTTAGAGCCAAACCGTGTTGACCTTGGTTACTTATTTGACAAAAACTCTGGAGTGTTGCGGCAAACCGAAGTATCCTTTGCTCAATCTGTTGAGCCAGAGGTAATGCAAACAACATTGCAGGGAATGTTGGGTGGCAAAGCTTCTAATCAAATCAGTCAAGGACTGCAACAAGTTTACCAGCGGCAGAGTAACGAATACTCGTTTAACGTTGGTGGATTAGAAGGTGTGATTCAACGCAATCAAGAAGATCAGATTTACATCGGTGTTTGGGATGCTGACTTGCATTAAAAAAAAGCCTGCGAATGCAGGCTTTTTCTATATAGTTTGTGCAGATGACATATATCGCATCTGCACAAGGGACTTCCAACAAAAAAATATCCAATCGTTAGCAGTAGAGTGTATTATGCCAATTCTATAAAAAACGTTGCAACATATTACAATCCCTGTGCCCACGGCAATAAAGCGGGAGGAAAATCCACACCGCTTTTTGCCTCCCCTTGGGAAGGGGGGTTGGGTCGCCAGCCGCCCTTCTTCGACCGCGACAGTAGCCCAAGCCGCGTGGGATCTATATGTTTCAAACGTTTAGAGAAATGGTGTTAGGCGGAACGCCATAACACACCGAAACTTTAAGGTGTCGTACTTTAGGCGCTAACGCACCCTACAACTGGCGGATAATTGATTTTTTGGCGTTGCAGATTAAAGCGATGATTACATGTCAGAACAAAACCACGTGTGTAGAAACGTTGCACTGCAACGTCTCTACAAGGTTCGTACATTTGGCAAAAAAAGGAATCATCCTGCAATGACTGCAACGCCGATTTTTTGGTATTCCCTAAGAAGTTACTGAGTTTTAAGTTCATCAGTACTAAGTCAAAACTTTTTCCAACTCAGAACTCAAAACTCAAAACTCAAAACTCAAAACTCTTATTACTTAATTGTCACCTTACCGCCAGCTTCTTCGATGCGCTTTTTAGCATCTTCAGCAGCATCCTTAGGAATACCTTCTTTAACGGACTTGGGCGCAGCTTCTACCAAATCTTTCGCTTCTTTCAGACCCAGACCGGTCAATTCCCGTACAATCTTAAGTACAGCAATCTTCTTATCAGCAGGAACTGATTCCAAAATCACATCAAAATCAGTCTTCTCTTCTACTGGTTCAGCAGCAGCAGCAGCACCAGGAGCAGCCATCATCATCATACCACCAGCAGGAGCAGCAGCACTCACGCCGAAAGCTTCTTCAATTTGCTTTACTAACTCAGATGCTTCTAGCAAAGTCAGAGTTTTCAATTGTTCCAAAATTTGATCGGTTGCAGCAGACATCGATATAACTCCTGTAATGTTGATTAATTATTTGTTGATTGTTAGTTGTTGGTTGTTAGTTGTTGATTGTTAGTTGTTGGTTGTTCTACTACCTACTAACCACTAACCACTAACTACTCAGCAGCAGCATCGTTGCTTTCAGCAGCGTCTGTGCCTTTTTCCTTATCAGCAATTGCTTGCAAAGCACGAGCCAGCGAACTGGGAACTTCGTTGATACCCACAGCAAGCTTGGTTGCAACGCCGTTGATAGCGCCGGCAATTTGTGCCATGAGTTGTTCCTTGGATGGCAAGTCTCCAAGTGCCTTGACATCGGCTTCTTTGAGCAGGCGACCATCCATGACGCCGCCGCGAAGTTCTGTCTTTTTGCTGACTTTTTGGAATTCTTGGTAAGCCTTAATTGCAGATGAGAAATCTTCTTTAACCAGCAAAAAGGCAGAAGAACCCTTGAGCAATTCCGATAAGGGTTGCCATTTTTCTTGATCTTGAATGGCAATGCCCATCAAGGTGTTTTTAGTCACCTTACAAACTGTGCCAGTCGGACGCAATTTGCGGCGCAAGTTGGTGATTTCAGCAACTGTTAACCCCTGGTAATCAATTACCAGTGCCAAAGTTGACTCGCTCAAAGTTTCTTTGAGGTCAGCAACTATTTCTCTTTTATTTTCTACAGTTCTACCCACGTTTGTTTCACCTCCTTTAAAGGTTGTTAGTTGTTAGTTGTTAGTTGTTAGTTGTTAGTTGTTAGTTGTTAGTTGTTGGTGAAGCGCGTACTGCGGGAGGGTTTTCCTCCTAGTACTGGTTCTCCCGTTGGGTTGTTGGTTGTTGAGTGTTGGTTAGTTGTTGTTTTTAAACTAACCACGCGCCTACGCGCCTATTAACCACTAACCATTTAGCCACGAGAACAATAAACCCCAGCTGAGACAGCCAGGGTTTTGCAGTAATACTCTTAATGCTTTAGTTGTCACACCCTAATGATGTGAAACTTAAGGCAATTGAAGCGTAAACCTCGGCAGGATATTAAGCCATTGGCACCTGCTGTCTCTGGCTGTTGCCTATTCAATTAAAGTTAGGAGTTAGGAGTGAGGAGTGAGGAGTTAAGAATGAGGAGTTAGGAGTTTTGAATTTTGAATTGAAGAATTTTTCATAACTCATAACTCATAACTCTTTACATAACTCCTAACTGGGCGCCTCATAACTCCTAACTCTTTTACGCGGCTTCGGTCAATTTCAAATCCCGTAGGGCACTGACATCGACTTTAATCGACGGTCCCATTGTGGCAGACACGTACATTGTGCGCCAATAACGACCTTTGGCCCCTGAAGGACGGTTGCGGTCAATCGTCTCTTGCAACGCCTTGAGGTTTACCAATAAATCTTCCGGCGAGAAGGATGCCTTACCAAACATAACATGGACGATGCCTGTGCGATCGGCACGGAATTCTAATTTACCAGCTTTGAATTCTGCGATCGCACTTGCTAGGTCAAATGTCACTGTTCCACCTTTGGGTGATGGCATTAAACCGCGAGGACCAAGCAATTTACCAAGCTTTGCCACCTGTGGCATTACATCTGGCGTGGCAATCAACTTGTCAAAGTCCATCATGCCTTTTTGAATTTCGTCAATCAGTTCTTCGGAACCAACTACATCAGCACCAGCGTTGGTTGCTTCTGTTACCTTTTCACCTCGTGCAATTACTGCCACTCGGACGATTTGTCCTGTACCTTTGGGCAGTGCAACTGTTGTCCGCAATTGTTGGTCTGTATACTTTGGATCAATTCCCAACCGGATATGTGCTTCTGCGGCTTCGGGGAATTTTGCTGTCGCTGTATCTTTCAACAGAGCTAAAGCATCTAAGGGAGCATAGTCCCTATCTTCTACTTTTTCTAGCAGCGCCTGCAATCGGCGCGATATTTTTTTCGCCATTTTTCTCTCCTGGGGTCAATCACGAAGCCTCGCCTCTCCCCCGATAAAATTTTGTTTTGTTGGTTGTTGGTTGTCGGTTGTTGATTGTTGGTTGTTAGTTGTTGGTTGTTTTTCTACTAACCACGCGCCGAAGCGCCTACTAACCATTAACCATTGACTAATGACTAATCAGCAACTGTTACGCCCATGTTTTTGGCAGTGCCTTCTACAATGTTCATTGCGGCGTCAATGTCGTTGGCATTGAGGTCGGGCAATTTTGTTTGGGCAATTTCTTGTAACTGCGCTCTCGTAATCGTTCCAACTTTCTTTTTGTTGGGTTCGTTGGAACCTCTTTCAATTTTCGCTGCTTTGCGAATCAACACTGATGCTGGCGGAGTCTTTAGTACAAATGTAAAACTCCGGTCTTCATAAACAGAAATTTCTACAGGTATTACCATTCCAGCTTGATCTGCTGTTTTGGCGTTGTACTCCTTGCAAAACATCATGATGTTAACGCCGTGCTGACCCAGCGCCGGTCCTACTGGCGGTGCTGGGTTGGCTTTCCCAGCATTCAGCGCCAGTTTAATGACCGCTACTACTTTTTTCGCCATTTTTATTTAGCTCTGTTTCTGAACCTGATTAAATTCCAATTCTACAGGTGTATCCCTTCCAAAAATCGACAGCAAGGCTTTAAGCTTGCTACGCTCTGGACTGACTTCAATCACCTCGCCTTCAAAGTCCTTAAACGGACCGGAAAGCACGATTATCTTATCACCAGTTGCCATGTCAATTTTGACTATTGGCTCTTGCTCGCTGGTTTGTTTGAAGATTCTTTCGACTTCAGAACCACTCAGCGGTAATGGCTTGACGTGACCGCGACCTTTGCCTGTGCCACGTTTTTGTTCGGCTCCCACAAAATTAATTACATGGGACGTATTTCGCACTACCTGCCATGTGTCATCGTCCATCAACATCCGGACTAGCACATAACCAGGAAATACTTTTTCTTCTGTATGTTGGCGACTGCCGTCTTTACGGATTTTTACTGCTGGCGTGTGTGGAATTTCTACCTGGACAATTTTATCAGCAACATCAAAGGTTTGAATGCGCTGCTCCAAGTTGGTTTTAACACGCTTTTCACAGCCAGAGGCTACTTGCACTGCATACCAGCGTGCTTCTCGCAAAGCATCTTGCGCTGTATCCCCTGTATCCTCTGACTGCAACGAAATTGAGTTGCGATCTTCGTCTGTTGCAGAAGTCATCAGAACACCTGTTTCGCTGCCCAAGTAAACAATCCATCGACCAAATATATCAAAGAGGCGGAGAGTGTCACCATTAACAACACCGCTGCTGATTCGCTCACCAGCTGCTTGCGACTGGGCCAAACCACTTTATCAAGTTCTTCTTTTGTTCCCTGAAAGAAGTTGTTTAGGCTAAAGCCGTTGGTGGTTTCTGGCATTTCTGCTTCATTTTTCTTGCCCACGGTCGTTTATCTCCCCCATTCTTTATCTGGCTATTCGCTGTGAATTCCCATCCACATTGACAGCTTTGACTCCATCCTAATAGCTTGAGGCGAAAAGCTGCAAATACAATTATACCCGAAATTTGTAGTGCTTGCTGCCATTTTCATGACTTTAGCACTTATTCCGGGCTGTATTTTGGGTTGAGAGCGCGCCCTGGAGGACTTGAACCCCCGACATCAGGTTTTGGAGACCTGCGTTCTACCAACTGAACTAAGAGCGCTCAAGCTGTTTTTTAGTCAAGTATTGCGTCGAGATGTTTTTAGTCTAACGCAATATGACATCTATCTTACTTTATTTTTTCAGAGGGAGCAAGTCAGCGGCAGATGCCGCTTTTTGGTAGAGCTTTTTCCCATACTCTGCTACTAAATCATAAAGCTCGGTCAAACCGTTGTTTGATTCGGGTAGCTTTACCGACGCGTTGGCGCAGATAGTAGAGTTTAGCACGTCTGACTTTACCGCGACGCAATACTTTGATGCTGTCAATGCGGGGTGAATGAAGCAGAAACACTCGTTCTACGCCTACGCCTTGAAATACCCGACGGACTGTAATGGTTTCATTAATGCCGCCGTTGCGTTTGGCAATCACTACGCCTTCGTAGGGTTGTACGCGGTATTTTTCGCCTTCTTTGATTTTGACGCCGACTTTTACGGTGTCGCCCACATAAATTTCCGGCAGGTTGGATTTTAGTTGTTCCGCTTCAATCGAGCGGATGATTTCTTGAGCGTTCATAGTCTGAAAAAAAACTCACAATCAACAATAATAAATCTATAACAGCTTTTCAGTCTACTTATCTTAGATAGATGACTAATTTGCCACAAGTTGCTTGAAATAGAAGGTACGATCCAGCAGGCTTGCCCCAAGTGTGAGGTTCTATGAAATTTAGCGTCGTCATTACGACTTATAATCGTTTAAATTTGCTACAACGAGCAATTGACTCTGCCCTCAATCAGACTATTCCTTGTGAGGTAGTGGTTGCTGATGATTGCTCATCTGATGATACTGCAGCTTATCTAAAAAGCTTGGATAGTCGTGTTGTTTACTGTCGTAATGATGTTAACAAAGGTCATGCGGCAACGGTCAATGCTGGTGTGGCAAAAGCGAGTGGCGATTGGATTAAGTTTTTGGATGATGATGACTACCTCGCTGCTAATTGTTTGGAGGAGATGGCTAGGGCGATCGCTTTACGAGAAAATGCTGTTATCTGTTCTTGTATTGCGGCTCAGGTGGATACTAATGAAGTTGAACTAGACCGTACGCCTCAAGTTGGTCCTGGGTTAGCATTTTACATTCCCCAAGCTGATATTCACTACGGCATGCTGCTTGAACTTCTGCCTTTGGGTACGCCGGTTCAAGTTGCTTGTCGCCGTGATGCATTTCTACAATCTGGTGGTTGGGACTCGCAACTTGATGCTAACTGTGATGATATTGATTCTTGGATTCGCATTGCTAAATTTGGCGATGCGATTTTTCTCAATCAGTGCCTAGCCTACCGTACTATTTGGCAGGGTGCTTACAATTACAAGTTTTCTTTGAAAGAGCGGTTGAATACGAATATCTTGATGAAGGAAAAGATTTACGCTTTGGTTGATGATAAACACTGCTCTGTTATCCCCGCCCTTCAAGATATTAGAAATTACTTGAAATTACACTGGAGTTTAGTAGCTCTTAAGCAAAGAAATATTAAGAGTTTTCTTGGAATGCTAGAGCCAAGTTTACTTTCTCCTATGGCTTGGCGGCTGCTGCTGAATGCTGTCTTTTCACGCCGCCCTCAACACCAAAATTCACATATTCACAAATTTGTGTTGATTGATTCCTGCTATCCAATCTCTAGACTTCCGTAGAACATCCCATGAGTCTGAGTGCTATATATGCCCTGGGCAAATCAGAGGTTATGCAAAATTCTAAACACTCAACAATTGGAAATATCCTAGTAGTCCACTAATCAAAGGAAAGTCCAGTTAAATAATTAACCGCTAAGACGCAGAGGTAGCAGAGGTAGAGAAAAAGAGAGATTCTAAAAGTTGCTCTATTTCTTAATTTCTTACAGACTTAACTTTTCACAGGTAGGACTGTCCTTTTCAAGGTGGGTAGGGACTAACGTTAATATTAGGGGTTTCTCTTCGACATTCGTACGAAATTATTTCCAGCCCTTCTGAATGCCTATACATGCACATTTGTCAACCGCACTCAAATTCCAAGTAAGTGTTTTGATTAAATTTGCAATTTTAGCTTGGATTTTGTTGCATGTTGACAACGTAACGGTAAGGGTTGCAAGCTTGTCTCTAAAAAATTAAATACGTCGCCAACATTATTAAAATACCGTGACTGGAAAGTATTGTCAATCCGTAGGTCAAAAACATATTGTCAAATTTACCTGACAATATTAAGGTTTCAAACCTTTGCATTTTCAAATCAAAATCAAGGTTAAATATTTATATGGCTTATGTAAAAGCCCAGAAAAAGCGATCGCATTTTGTTTGAAGTGCATAAGTTGAAAAATTAGTTGAAATTTTTCTTTAATAAACCCAGGCGATTTAACCCGCGTTTTGCCCAATTCCAACGTAGCAAATCGTGCAACAAAGTATAAAAACAGGGGATAACAAACAGTGTCAGCACTGTTGCCAAGGACAAACCGGAAAACACTACCACGCCTAATGGTTGCAGAAATTCTGAGCCTTGCCCAATTCCCAATGCTAGGGGAAACATACCTAAAACAGTGGTAATAGTGGTCATCAAAATTGGACGCAGGCGTTGCGGTGCGGCTTGCAATATTGCAGTTTTGCGGTCAACGTTTTCTCGTTCCCGAATTTGATTGGCTAATTCCACCATGATGATGGCGTTGTTTACTACAATACCCACCAGCAAGACTGCACCAACTACCACTGTGGCACCAATGGCAGTTTTTGTGATGTAAAGCCCGAAAATACCCCCGGCTAATGCCAGCGGGATAGTAAACATAATTACTAATGGGTCAACGAGGGAGTTATATTGCACTGCCATGACGACAAAGACTAAAAAGGCAGCTAATCCGCCTAACAATTTCAACGAATTTTGCAGTTGTTGATTGGTTTCTGTAGCGGAACTCGGCAAGACTGAAACGCCTTCAGGTAAATCTAAATCGTTTAATACTGCGTTTACCTGTGCTAGGGCATCACTGAGACTAGCTCCTTCGCTTAAATTGCCAGCTATTAAGAAAACCTGACGCTGATTAATTCGTTGAACTTCTCCCGGCGCTTGACTTTCTACAATGCTTGCCACGTCGCTCAAGCGGACTTGGCGATTATTTTCGACAAATAGAGGCAATCTTTCTAACTGAGAAGCTGCTTTTAGTGATTCTTCGTTTAATTGCACCCGTACGTCTATCAAGCGGTTACCACGTTGCAATTGGGTGGGTACACTTCCTTCAATTGCTGTCTGAATGGTGTCGCCAATATCTTGAGTAGTTAACCCGACGGCGGAAACTCTTTCCCAATCGGGACGAATTTGAATTTCTGGTTGACGGGCGTCGGCGTCAGGACGAAATCTGACTAAGCTGGCTTTCTCTTCCAAGCTTGCTAATATTTGACGACCTGCTTGTTGTAGGGTTTCTGCGTTATTTCCCTGAAGAATTACGTCAACATCAGCACCTCGTACGGGGGAGTTATTGAGAATTAAACCCCGTACTTGTCCGGGGGATAAACGCAGGCGAATTCCAGCTAAATTTAGTTTGTTAAACTCTTTGGTAATTCTTTCTACATAAGCTTCTACGTCAGTATCGGGTTTTAAGGTAATGGTGCTGGAACTCCGCAAGGGGTTTTCGCTGGTGCTGCTACCAAAGAGAAAACCACCAACTGAGGAAAAGACATATTCGGTTTCTGGCTGCTTGCGGAGAATATCATCAACCGCACGCATGACTTTTTGGTTAGTTTCTAAGGGTGTACCGGGAGGAAATTGAGCAATTAAGCTGGCTTGTCCGGTGTTGATGCGGGGTAAAATTTCTTGGGGAATTTGACCCGCCATCCATATACTGCTTCCGCCTAAAAGGATAATTGCGATCGCTATTGTTAATAATCGCCAGCGCAATACTTGACGCAAAAAATCACCATATCCTTTGGTTGCAGCATCAAAACGGTTATTAAACGCCCGCAATAACCAAAATTTGCTGATGTGGCTTGAGATTCGCCATGCCAACATTCGAGAGGTGATCATCGGCACAACTGTGACCGCAATCAAAATCGAAGCGGCGACGGAAAAGCTGATGGTGAGAATTAATTCGTTAAATAATAGTGATATAAAGCCGCCGATCAGCAAAAATGGCAATACTGCGACTAAGTTGGTACTGGTAGAAGCAACTAAAGCTGATTCGACTTCGCTGCTACTTTTTTGGGCTTGAGAAATCATTTGTTGCTGACTCAAGCGGGTTTTGGTATCTTTGCCTGGAGTCATTCCCGCACCTTCGGCAATGTTCTCCAACATGACAATGGAGTTATCGACTACAATACCCACACCCAACGCCAACCCGCCCAAGCTGAATACGTTGAGGGATAACCCAAATAGCCCCATAAAAATGATGGCAGCCAGAGTTGCTAGGGGAATCGCCAAGACAATGATCAAAGTTTGCCGCAGAGAACCGAGAAATAGTAAAACAGCGATCGCGGCAAGTCCGGCACCAATCAATCCGGAAGTGGTAACGTTGGAAATAGAATTGCGGATGAATACTGACTCATCCAATGTTGGCGTCAAAACTGTTTGTGTAGGAATCACACCCGACTGCTTGAGTTCTTCCAAGCGTTTTTTGACGCCATCGACAACAGATATAGTATTGGCATCCGGTTGCTTTTGAATGCTGACTTTTACCGCTGATTGTCCGTTCAGTAAGACAAACACCCGCTGATTTTCTGTGCCATCAATAACTTGGGCAAAGTCTCGCAAGTAAACACGCACTGAAGGAGGAGGGGGGGAGGGGGAGAGGGGGGGAGAGGAAGAGGAAGGTGTGGAGACTTCAAAGGAGAGGTTTCTGATTTCGTCGGCATTTTGAAAGCGCCCGACAGTGCGGGTTAATGGTTCGGAATTTTGCCCGAAAATTCGACCGCCAGAAATATCTTGGTTGCGGTTTCTTAATTCATCTAACACATCAGTCAAACCGACACCCAAAGCCTGCAAGCGATCCAAATCAATATTAACCCTTACCTCTTCTTGAACTCCTCCCGATACGTCTACCCCCGCGACTCCAGGGACTACACCAAGTTCGCGGGCGAGTTCTTCTTCGGCAAAAACCCGCAAATCAACGCCTTCTAACGAAGGTGAAGTTAATGCCATTTCGTAAACGGGCTGCTGGGAAGGATCGACTTTAAATATACGCGGTGTTTCAATGGTGTCTGGTAAATTGCCTCTGGCTCTATTAAATGCTGCTGTGGCATCGTTTAGGGCTTGGTCAATGTTACCCCCTGTTTGAAAAAACAAATCTAAACTTACCTGTCCTTCACGGGTTTGAGAAAATACCTGTACCACGCCCTCAGTCGCCGCAAAAGCTTCTTCCAACGGCTTTGTCACCTCATCAACCCCTACCTCTGGCGAGATTCCAGGTGCAGTTATTCGCACGCCAATCCGAGGATAGGTAATTGATGGCAGTAAATCTACTGGCAATCTAACTATAAAAAATACACCCAACACAATCACAGCTAGGGTGAGCATAAGCGTGCCGATATGTTGGCGAATAGCGATCGCGCTAATACTAAATCCAGTTTTTAAGTCTTGCTTCATGGCTTCTCTCCTGGTTTAGTTGTTTCTGAAAGAATCGAAAGACGCACCGCGTCACCTTCTTTCAATAACTTACCGCTCCGGACCACATACCTTTCTCCCGGTTTTAACCCCGATAAAATTTCTACATTACCGTCAGCTTTTTCTCCCAGCGTCACAGCTTTAGCCGTTACCGTCGGTTTGCCTTCAGCCTCTGTCACCACAAACACCGTACCCTGGCGATTTTGGATTTTAGATTTTGGATTTTGAATTGGGGTTTCTCCCACACCCGTCTGGCTTGTCTCCCCCTCTCCCCCTCCTCCCTGAATTGCCGATTGCGGCACCACTACTCGCTGTTGTGCTGTGGTTTGAAAACTTACCCGCGCCAGCAGTCCGCTGCCAACTTTCCCGTCACTGTTGGGAATCACAACCTCTACCGGTACTAAACGAGCTGTTGCGTCGGCGGCTGGAGAAATGCGCGTCACTCGTCCGATATATTTTTGAAGAGGGAAAGCATCTAAACTTACCTGCACCGATTGCCCAACTTGAATTACTCCCAGTTCTAATTCCGAAACCTGAACCACCACTTTTACGCGGCTGAAGTCGGCAATTTTCAAGACTTCATTACCCGGTTGCAATAAATTGCCCGGTTCTGTCACCTTTTCTGTAATTGTACCAGCAATCGGCGATACCAATCGCGCGTAAGAACGGCGTTCATTCGCTTCTGCAACTACCGCTTGTTGTGCCACCACTCTACCTTGTGCCGCAGCGACGGCTTGCTGTTGGGTACGCACTTGCTCTTGTGCTGCACGTAATGCTTGTGTAGCAGTTTGCGCTTCAGTGCGTGCTTGCTCCGCTGCTTGTTGAGCGATCGCTCCTTCTTTTAACAGCTTCTGCTGCCGCTGTGAGTCTGCCTGCGCCTGCACTACCAAAAGCCGCGAACGTTCGACTTCGGCGCGGGCATTACTTACCTCAGTAGTAGCTCTTGCTACTTCTGATTTTAAAGCTGCCAATTCCGCTTCTGCTTGCTTTAATGCAGTTCTCAACAAAGCATCATCTAATTGTCCGACAACTTGCCCTTGAATAACACGATCTCCCACATCTGCATTCAAAGCTAACAGCCGCCCTTCTGCCTGCGATCGCAACGACACAATGCGAAAAGGTGTAGTCGTGCCTGTATAATTAGGTTGCTTTCGCAATAAACTAGTCCGCGCGATCGCTACATCCACAGGTGTACCGCCTTTTGCCTCACCACCAGGACTCTGAGATTCGGCTTGGGCTGATTCCTTTGGCGCTGAGTTACAACTTGTTATTAGCAGTCCAAAGCTTAGAAAAAAGGTAAAAGGTAAAAGGTAAAAAGTAAAAGTGCGAGCGATAAATGCTTTAGTTACCTGGCTTTCGGCTGTGGAATATTGCATTTTGACTAGTTTGTGCGCCTGATTTGGGTCTAAAATCATTTATTTCGCTCCTAGCAGGGCGGGCTGGGGCTAAAACAGCCGTCTATTACCAAGTTATTTTGATAGATATTGCTAACCAAGGCAAGAAAACTTCAGTTAACTCCCCCAATTGTAAAAATAAATCTTATATTCAATTAAGATCGCAAAGTTGCTGCTATGCTGCTGATACTCCCGTTCACTCAAAGATGCTCTGGTAATGCGGGCAAGACGCCTGCACTACTAAGGAGCGCAATTTACTATGAACATAAACAGGGAACTTAGCACTGCTAAAATTTAGCATTACTAAACATAATTATAAATTTAGTATAAATATTCTTACTCTGCCCCGAGGTAGAAGACTTGTGAATGCTGACAAAGGCTGGTGGTAAGCCTTTTGGTTTATAGCTCAAAGGTGTGTTTAATTACAAGGGTGATTCATAACATTGTAGCGAAACTACCAGTAATTCTTGGGTTTTTTAGTTTAGATTAAGAAAGGTCAAAAAATTTGGTATTTGGAGCATAAATAGTGTATATGCTTTCAATACCTAATTTAGAGATTACATAAATTAACGTTGCAGGAGGTAGGCAAGCAGTGACATCACCGCTAAAACTTGCACAAAGCGTTGAACAGACGCAACAAATTGCAGAATTTTTCACCCAATCAGAAGGTAAGTGGCGATCCCAACGGCGTTATTATAGCCTCCCAGAGGGAGAAACGAAAGAGATGGTGAGTATTATCACCATTCGGTTTTTGAAGCAGGGATACAATGAATTGCAAAAACTGGCGAAAATGCACGCTTTAACTGATTTAATGAGTTTAACCTGCGGTGCCGAAGTTAGTTGGGATAGTGCGGATTCTGAGACAGGAAGGAAAGAGTCGAAAGGTTTAACGTTGTTTGGGGCGTTAGGGAATATTTTATATCGCGATCGCGGATTTGCCACAACCAAGCCAGTTACCGCTCAATATCATTTCCCCAACCCGCAAACTCTGTGTTTGCGAACTGAGTACAACAACTCTGTATTTGAGGAAGAATTAAAGTTTGTTGGTAGTAAATATCGTACCCGTCAATCAATTATCTCCCGCGCTGGCGAGCAATTGATGATTGGTCAATATTTAGAAAAGAGAATAGAGAGTGTTGATTGAAGATGCACTCTGTCCTGAAAAATTATATCATGCCCGGGTGAACACTCATCTGTATTTCTTGTTTTAGTTCTTTAATGGTCGCCTGTAATTCAAAGGATAGCGATCGCCTGCCTGATGAGCATTTCTACTAGTTCCTCTTTCGGCAACTGGTTCAGTCTTTCTCGTTCTAGTTCTGGTGGCAGGCTTTTGTTCATGATTGCGATACTCTACCCTTTTTGTCCCTTTTGTCAATACCCTCTATCTGAATTTTTAACACAACTCTTATTCCATGAGTTTTCTAATATTTTAATTTGTTTTAGCAGAACCGCAGCGCGGTACTTTTTACAAATCTTTTTATAAATAGAAATACTTAAAACAAAAAGTATAGGTAAACAAATAACCGCCATTCCCATCGCAGTATCAGTCTGAACTGTTTGGGCCTGATGAATATTTGCTGTTTGATGAGTGCTTCTATATACTTGCATAACTGCGAACCCTCAGACACTTGATTTTGTTTGTCCTCTTTATTAATAGGTGTCAGTCAAATCGCGTTATGCATTTACTATTACTCACCAATCTAAGTATTACACTTGTAATACAAACCCAGGTAAAACCTCCTCCCCAGAAAGTAGCGTTGGAATCTGAACTATTTCCACAGACTGTCCCAGTCGGTAAATTTCCACCTGCTGTTGTTGAAGATTAATCAACCAACCCAAGGGCAAACCATTTTCTAGATATTCCGGCATTTTATTTTGCCACAGCGTCAGGCGATCGCTTTGGAACTTGAGTTCAATCAAAAAATCAGGCGTCAGTGGCAGGAATTTTTTGCGCTGTTCCAAAGTTAGTGCTTGCCAGCGTTATAATTTTACCCAAGCAGCATCACGGGAACGATTTGCGCTAAATTCAGTACAATCGTATTCATCTAACTATCCCTTCTCCAAGTTTGTAGGTATCCTTGCAAGAAGTTATTTACACATCAATCCAAGAGGGGCCGACAAAAACAGAACCGTCGGGTAAAGTCGTATTGCTGTAAAAAGCCATACCATCATGACAAAAAGAACCGATCGCTCCTTTGAGATTAGCATTTTCCAAGTTAGCAAAATCTATCAAAGCGTTTGTCACGTTAGCACCCTCCAAATTAGCACCACTCAGGTTAGCGCTTTTTAAGGAAGTATTAGTTAAATTAGCACTGCTCAAGTTAGCCCTACTCAAATTAACCCGAATAAATATAGCACCAGTCAAGTTAACTCCAGCCAAGTTGGCTCCACTCAAATCTTCCCACTTGAGAGAAATATCTACAAAATCTCTCTCCCCAGCAGCATACCGCCCAATCAGTTCCTCAGCATCGATTGAGTTATCATTCACAATAGTTGCATTTGACATGATATTTTCTTTAAAGTCCTGTGTTGGAAAATAGCCCTTTCACCTGTTATAAATCCAAATCCATAATTAAAATTATGAATTAGACCGAAAATAAAAGTACCCTACCTTTAATATCGTTTTGTTTTAGACTTATAAAGTAAAGCAAAGCTTAAGTTTTTGAAATAGAGCAAAGTAAGCGTTATACAATTTGGGATTTTGGATGAAAGGATTTTGAATTGTAAATCCTCGCCACTAATGTGTTTCAGCCTTCAAAAGCAATTCGACCTATCCCAATTTGGGGTTATACAATGCAAAATCGAAAATTTAAAATAATATAACCCCTCCCCGCTAACGGAAAGGGGTTTGCTGGAATTGCGCTTGATTGATTAATAATAATTACCAGACTTGCGATGATGCACGGCTGTGATGCCATCTTGATTTAACACTTTACCATCCTCGACTGTCGCATAAACCAACCAGTGGTCGCCAGCTTCCATCCGGGTTTGTATCGTACATTCTAAGTATGCTAAAGCACCAGTAAGAATTGGGCTGCCGTTTTGAGCTTCTTGAGTTTCTATACCCGCAAATCGGTCTTGTCCTGGGGCAAAGGTTTTCATGAAGTGCTTTCGCAGTTCTCTACCTTCCGCCAATATATTGAGAACAAACTGGTTTGCGGAGTGTGTCAGCGGTTCCATTGCGCGGTCTTTGGCTACAGCAATAGTTAAACCGGGGGGATTAAAGCTAGCTTGAGTTACCCAAGATGCTAACATACCGCTAGATACTTCGCCTTGTTTGGCAGTGACGACACAAAGCGAACCAATAATTCTACCTACGGCTTGTTCCACGTTAGTAGCGGCTTGTCGCGGCGCACGGACTTTTACCGCTCTTTTCAAGGCTTGGGCAAAGTCAGTTCCGGCTTCTTCGCATGTTTGCAAAGTGACATCGGTAGGTTTGAATTTGACGCGGATAGTGTCAAACCCAAATCGATAACCGGCGTCTTTGAGCCTGCTTTCAATTAAATCAACCGCTTCCCCACTCCAGCCATAGGAACCAAACACACCCGCGAGTTTGTTGTTAGCGGCTGTAGATAACACAACACCTAACGCTGTTTGAATTGGCGTTGGTGCATGACCGCCGAGGGTAGGAGAACCGATGACAAAGCCGGCTGCTTTTTCGACAGCAGCTTGAATTTCGGCGGGTTCGGCAAATTCGCAATTAATCGATTCTACATTAACCCCGGCTTTGGTCATACCGTGAGCGATCGCCTGGGCTAGTGTCGCTGTATTTCCATAGGCGGAAGCATAAATCAACGCTACTGTGGTATCAGCTGATGTTTGCTGCTGACTCCATTGGCGATAAGCTTTGGTAAGTTGAATTAAGCCATAGCGCACCAGAGGTCCGTGTCCGGTAGCATATAGTCTGACGGGCAAGTCGGAAAGTTTATCTAAGGCTGTTTCTACTTGACGGGCATGAGGAGCCATCAAGCAATCAAAATAATAGCGCCTGTCTTCGTTAATTGTCTCCCAACCTTCATCAAATACCTGATCGCCGCTGATATGCGCCCCAAATAATTTATCTGAGTATAAAATTTCCGTTTGCGGGTCATAGGTGCAAAGTTCATCGGGATAGCGGGGGTTTGGCGTGGGAACAAATTGTAAATTATGACCTTTACCTAAATTCAGGGTTTCTTCACCCCGCATTACGATAACTTGCAAATCTGGATTTTCCAACGCACCCCGCAAATTTATCGCCCCTGGATTAGAACAAACAAAGGTGATTTGCGGTGCAATGTCCAGCAAAGCTTTTAAAGTAGCAGCGCGGTTGGGATTGACATGTCCCAAAATCACATAATCGAGATTTTTAACATCAAACCGCTTTTGCAACGCTTGGAGAAAAATTTGTGTAAAAGTTTCTCCTGGCGGGTCGATGAGGGCGGTTTTATCTCCTTGAATTAAATAAGTATTGGCAGTTGTACCCTTAGCTAAAGCATATTCGATTTCAAATCTCAGCCGCGTCCAACTGCGCGATCGCATTACAGTTGTATCTGTACCAATGGGAAGTACTTGAACGTCACGGGGTTTATTTTCTGACATAGCTTAAAAAGAGTTAGGAGTTAGGAGTGAGGAGTTAGGAGTTAGGACTGAGGAGTGAGGAGTTAGGAGTGAGGAGTTAGGAGTTGTAAGTTATGAATTGAAGCAAAACTACAGCTAGCTGCTAACTCAAAACTCTTAATTCTTAACTCCTAACTGGGCGCCTCCTAACTTTTTTAGTAGTGGTTACCAACTTTGCGGTGGTGGACTGCTGTTAGTGAATCCGGTTTGGAAACTCGTCCCGCGTAAACGTTGCTGTAAACAATCCAGTGGTCGTTGCAGTCCATTCTACTAACAACTTCACACTCCATGTATGCCAAAGCGTCAGCAAGAATGGGCGCACCGTTTTGGGCGCTTTGGGTTCTGACTCCTTCAAATCGGTCAGCACCGGGGGCGAACCGCTTGAGGAAGTGTTTCATTAAACTTTGATAATTGCCTTCTTCCAAGACATTTAACACAAAGCGATCGCCTACTTGCATGAGTGATTCAATTGCGCGGTCTTTGGCGACTGCAATGCTTAATCCCAATGGTTTAAAGCTGGCTTGACTTACCCAAGAAGCAAGCATCGCACTTTTGACATCACCTTTTTGGGCAGTAATAATGTATAATCCACCGCTGATTCTACCCAGTGCTTTATCTAAGTCAGCAGCTAGGGATTTCATCGCTTTGATACTGCGATCGCGTGTTACCCATTGCCCTAAGTCTGTCCCGGCTTCTTCACACAGCTTGTATTTGTTTTCTGTGGGCGCTTCTCTAATTTCAATTACGGGAAATGATACATGCAAGCCCAAAGCCCGAAACTTGTTTAACAACGGATAAGTCGGCTCATCATCGCCACCGCCAGTTTCAAAAATGCCGATCGCTTGTTTTTCTTTCGCAGATCCTAAAACCGTGCTGAGGGCACCTTGGGCAATCGCCGAACCAGAAGCCGGAGGCATTCCCACTACAATTCCCGCACAACGACTTACCAATTCCCGCAACTCTTGTAAATCAGTTGCCGATCGCAAGTCTACCATTTCCACCGCCACACCAGTTTTCGCAATTCCGTTGGCAATTGCTTGGGCTAGGCGATCGCTATATCCATAATCTCCAACATAAAATATCCCAACCGCAGTTTCTGCCTTGGCTTGGGTTTGACTCCAATTGCGATAGCGTCCGGTTAATTCGTCAACATTGTGATATAATAGCGGACCGTGCCCCGTGGCAACCATGCCGATTTTGGGCAACTCACCCATGCGCTTGAGGGCAGACAGCACCGATCGCGCATTTGGTCCCATCAAACAGTCATAGTAATATTGAAAATCTTCTTCAATCGCTTTTAAATCATCATCAAAAGTGCTAGCCGAGCAATAATGCAACCCAAAAGCATCGCAAGTGTAGAGAATTTGGGTTTTATGGTCAAAGGTAAACATTGTATCGGGCCAGTGTAAATTTGGGGCAATCACAAATTCCAACTCGTGTCCGTTGCCCAAATCTAACTTGTCGCCATTTTTCACAATCCGCCGCTGAAACGGAGTGTGTACCATGTCTTCCAGAAACTGAATTGCTACCTTAGAACCCACAACGGTGATATTTGGAGCCATTTGTAAAACATCTTTAACTAAACCGCTGTGATCTGGCTCGGTATGGCTGATAATTAAATAATCAATGTCTGCAGGGTTGATTAACCCGGTGAGAGTATCAAAGTACAGCTTGCGAAACTTTTCGTGGGAAGTATCGATTAACGCCGTCTGCTCACCGCGTATCAGAAACGAGTTGTAGGTAGTACCATTTTGCAGACCAAACTCAATATCAAAGCGATCGCGATCCCAATCTAGTGAACGAATCGTCGTTGTCTGGTCAGCAATTTCTTCAACCTGCATGGTCAGCCTTTTTTCAGTTTTTTCGGTGAGTGCTACCATAAACTCGCCTCCTTAGCAAATGAGTATTTCTTCCTCTAGTTTTATTGTTACATGAGTTAAATGTAAATAATTATTAAAAATCCTATAGGTGAGTTAAATAAAACTAAGAGTCACAAACCCGGCTTTTCGGGGGAAGCACAGGAACATAACCTGCCGCTTTATTGTAGGCGTGGACACAGAGGATTAGGCGATCGCTTATCTGATTCAAAATCCGAAATTTCCCCGATAAAATACGAAATACTAGTGAGCTAGGATGTAGTAAAAGGTACTAATATTGTAGCAATAAAAATGTTGAATTATAGCAAAAATAAGCGTTTGACCTTAGCGGCTTTGTCTGCGATCGCTGCCATTTTAGCTACCACTCCCGTCCAGGCACTTCCAGGACAAAGCACCAATACAGTCTTGAAGTGGGTGAAAAGCAGACCCCAGCTACCAACCCTCGAATATGGCGGCGAAACCTCGACTTATTTTGGCACAAAGGGCAATTTAAGGTTTTTCGTAGGCACTTCTTTTGGCAAAAATGTTATTAGCGAGTCAATCGAGGTAAGTAATGACTCCAATTTGAAATTCGCTCAGAAAAATACTAAAGCAGTCAAATTGATTGAAGATATTTATGATTCCAACATTGCCAATGACTTCAAAAATTCTCGGTTAGTCACAAAAGTTGGCGGACAGCATTTTTATCAGGGACAGAAGTTTGCCTACACAGCAAGTGATTACCAGGGTGGTTCAGGATTCGAGATTATTCCCGTGAAAAATCTGCAAGAGGCAATAAATAGCGCCAAATATTGCCAAACTAATCAGTGTGATGTTTGACAATTTTATGCCCCAACCTCAACAGGACTGACGCAGAAGTTCCAAAAACCCGGTTTCTTCGTGAATATCTGCTTGCACTCACAGGCTATTTTTCGTAGAAACTCACTCAAGATTGCACCATTCTTAATAAAGTAGGGTGGGCATTGCCCACCAACTTTCATTCATGGGACTTTCCGGCTGCGGGTGGGCATTGCCCACCCTACAAAAATCGTCTGATTGAGACTGGTACATTCCGGTCAGTAGAAACCAGTTTTTTGCGTAAGTCCTACTAAAAATCAAATCTATGGAAACGTGGTTAGCTTTGATGATTGGCAATTCCCGCCTGCATTGGGCATTATTTGCAGGTGAGATTTGCAGCGCTTGGGATAGTGTCTATCTTTCAGCAGACACTGTAAAACAACTAGCCGAACTTGCAACCCTAGATAATTTGCTGTCCGTAATTTCTCCTTCCTTCCCCCCCTCTCCCCATCCCCCCCTCTCCCCCTCTCCCCCTCTCCTCCTCGCTTCCGTTGTTCCCAGTCAAACGCAAATTTGGCAAACTTACCCAAATGTTCGTCTTATTACCTTAGAAAAAGTACCCCTCAAAGGCATTTATCCCACATTGGGAATTGACCGCGCCTTGGCTTTATGGGGTGCGGGGAAAACATGCGGATTTCCAATGTTGGTTATCGATGCCGGAACAGCACTGACTTTTACTGGTGCCGATATTAACCATTGCCTAATTGGCGGCGCAATTCTACCGGGATTGGGCTTGCAGTTTGCGACTCTAGGGCAAACAACAGGACAGTTACCACTTGTAGAGACGCAAAATTTCACGTCTCTACCGAGACGTTTTGCGGTAAATACTGAAGAAGCGATTAAAAGTGGTGTAATTTATACTTTGTTGGCAGGAATCAAAGATTTTGTGCAGGCGTGGTGGCAAGATTATCCAGAAGGTAATATTGCGATTACTGGAGGCGATCGCGTCTTGCTGATAAATTATATGCGATCGCACTTTGGCGAAATCGCAGCCCGTTTGATTGTCGAACCGAATTTGATATTTTGGGGAATGCGGGAAATAGTTATGAGTTATGAGTTATGAGTTATGAGTTAAGATTTATAACGGTTAATTGTTAATTGTTAATTGCGCGCCTCCCAACTCCCAACTCCCAACTCCTAACTCCTAACTTTTAACTCCTAACTCAAGACTCCTAACTCAAGACTCCTAACTCTAAAATAAAGTCGCGAATCTCTTCAGCGATCAGCCCAGTGCAAGATTCGGGTAAATCATTTCCGGCATGAGCTATGATTTTCAACGAACCTTTAGGAGGAAATTGAGCATAAGCCTTACTCATCGCTAAAGCTTCTGGTGAATCTTTACCACCTTGCAAAACCAACACCGGAATTTCCAGCAAATACAATCTATCTTGCAGGAATTCGGCAAAAATTTCTGGCTTCTGCCGTTCAAATATTAGCTGACAGGCTGTGGGATATTCCAGCAGCAGGGGACGCATTTGCCAATCTTCCTCTATTTTGGTGTCCAAACCCAGAATTTTAGTCAATGGACGCAGCAATCGTAATATTTTAAATACTAAAGGCGATCGCTTTACTGTCCGCTGCATCCTCTGCAAACGCTTGTCTTGTCCTTCTATATTTACGCCCTCTGGCGCTAGCAGCACCAAACCTTCCACTTTATCTGAATACTTCAAAGCATAACTAGCGGCAATCCATCCTCCAAGGGAATGCCCTACCAAATATACTTTCTCTAATTTCAAAGCGTGGAAAAACTCAGCTAGACATTCGACTTGCCAATCAATCGAGTAGTGAATGTCAGGATTCTCTGACTCACCAAAACCGAATAAATCTGGTGCAAAACAATGAAGATCCACAGCAAGTGACTTCATTACCGATACCCATTCACCGCTATCGTTCCAAGCACCATGTAATAAAATAACTGGTGGAATTCCTGTCCCAACTTCACGCCAAAATAATAGCCCTTGGGTCAGCTTTATACGGGAGTTACGAAATAGCGTCTCCATTTTAATGAGTGCAAATAACTTTTAGCATATTAGTCAATAGTCATTAGTCAAGAGAATCTGGATTCTTGACTATGGACTATTGACTCTGGAATCTGGACTTTGGATTTTGGACAAAATCCTTTCATCCAAAATCCAAAATACTTTTATGCCAGTGTTGTCAAGCCCTGCAAGTAATCTTGCAATTGCCGAGTGTGGTCGTGAGACATTTGTCCTGGAGGTAGGGAGTTGGCAGGAAAAGCTTGGATTTCCATGACTTCCAATGTATCCTGAACCTCCATAGTTCCCTGCACTTCTGCTTCAACTACAACACAAATCGAATGGATTCTAGGGTCGCGGTCTGGTGCCGAGTAAACTCCCACCAAACGCCGAATTTTCACTAACTCTAGTCCGGTTTCTTCCATCAATTCCCGCCGGACTGTATTAGGAATATCCTCCCCCCAGTCCACCATACCTCCAGGTAATGCCCAGCGACCATCGTCACGCCGCCGAATCAACACAATCCGACCATCGGGCAAAATCGGGATAATACTCGTACCAGGAATGGGATGACGAAATATTATACCGATTACAGTTTGTCCAAAGCGCCATAAGCCTCGTGTGGACTGGAAAGGTACACTAAAAAAAGCAAGAACGTTCAATCTTCAAATTTCTGTGTTGTTTTCTGTTTTGTATTCTAGAATTTCTTACCATTTACATCCACTCAACTCCGAAAAAAGTTGAGAGCATTATACAAGAATGTTTGTGGTTTGGTTTTTTATTCTCACGATGACCGCAGAACAAATCAATTTTACCATCTGATGAAAATAAAAATAATGTGTGTTTATATACATAGCGTTGCTCGGAAAATAATTTTTATTTGATTTGATTTTAATTGTAGTTATGATTGCAATTACTGCAAGCAGTGACAAATAAATACTCGTGTTTCCACAAAAGTCGCGCTAATTCGTCAAAACATCATTATTAGATGTTGATTTTGTTGCTTGAATAAACTTATATTATTGAATTGCTTATTTGAATTTTATCTCCCCTAAAAATCAAAATAATTTTTCTGAAAACAGCGATTTCTTCTCATAATTCCCACAACTAATCAGTTAATAGTCAACTAATATGCATTTAGCTTGCATATTGTTAAGTAAGTAAATGGTGGCAAATAAATATCATACTGTTAATGGTTCTCGCGTTCATGGTGAGCCAGCGCGGCCAAGAGGGGATTTCCACGCCACTTGCTCCACTTGGGGAGACCCCAAGACCGCAGTGGCTCCCCATCAGCGACTGGCGAGGCGCGAAGGGTTCATGGCTATTAAATATATAAATTGTATATTGGTTTGCAATTAGTTAAATTTCTTGATGGCGCAATACAGTTCAGTTATAGCTAAAAACAAAAACTTAAACCAGTGTTGAGTTAGAAAGCTACTTGCTTGCGGAAGTTCCCGACCTTGACAAAAGTAGCTTATTAAAGCCTAATATGCACGCATACCCGCCTTTGGCGGCTCTCTAGCACTGGTTTAGGGCAGAACAATTTGAAATCGCCATTGACACAACAAATTGTAATGCATTAAACTAGGATGCTGTTTAAAATGTGTTAGTAGCTAAAATAGGCTAAAACTATATCAATGACATCGGTAGCTGATATTGCCTACGTGATGCCTAGAGACAGCTTTGTTGTTTATTAATGAGGTGAACATGGCTAAGCGCCGCAATCCGAAAAAAGAAAAGGCGCTACGGAACCAGGCGTATGCCCGCAAGTTTCGTAAACGGACTACTACAGGACGGATGCAAAGAAGATTCCAACAAAGACCGCCGAAGAGTGAAGAGGATGAGGGCGCAGCAGTAATTGATGCTGAATAAGTAGTCTCATCAGAATTTTGCTTTTTGGCTTTGATAGTATTTTGGGCGTACAGATGTATGTGCGCCCATTATTATTTTTGTTAGTTGGTTGTTGCTTGTTGGTTGTTGGTTGTTGGTTGTTGGGTGTTGGGTGTTGGGTGTTGGTGAAGGGGCGCCCAAAGGTAGGGTTTCCCGAAGATTGGCGACTGGTGAAGCGCGATCACGTTGGTGGGTGTTGGGGCGCGAAGTCTGCAGTCGGGAAGATTCCCTCCGGATCGCTTCGCGCCCTTGGTAGGGTTTCCTGACCCAGGCGACTGGTGAAGCGCGATCGCGTTGGTGGTGGATAGCAGTTAGTAGGTAGTTATCAAAATGTACCACTATTCACATCTTGCACTTTTACGCATAAACCATGAATCGACAAAAATAATGTGATGTATTTGACGTTAAATCAATTTAGTTTTCAGTCCTCTTATAGAGGACTTAAGCTATGAGACAGGGACTTATAGTCTTATAGTCCCTGGCGGATCTGTTCGCACTGCGAAAATCTCTAAATACTGAGTGATTTTTGTTGTGCATGACTAGGCTGGTGCAAGATATAAGACTATCAACTATCTACTATCCACTATCCACCATCCATTAACCACTACCTACTAACCACTAACCGCCAAGCACTAACCACTAACCATTAGTTATTTGAGTGCGGGCGGTATGGAGTGCTTGAGTTACTTGTGTAAAGCCTGTGCCACCATAACTATTACGGGCTGCAACAACTTGCCGTGGCGCGATCGCTTCATAAATATCTGCGTCAAATTTCGGATGGAGTTGTTGCCATTCTTCCAAACTCAAATCTTTCAAAAGTTTACCTGCGGCAATACTGGTTTTTACTACTTTGCCCACGAGATTATAAGCTTCCCGAAATGGTACGCCCCGGGCTGCAAGATAATCTGCTACATCGGTAGCGTTGGAAAAGTCTTCTGTTACCGCTTCTGCTAAACGCTGAGTACGAAATTCTAAGCCTTCCTGCAGCAAAATTGTCATTGCTGACAAACAGGCTTTGACTGTGTTTACTGAGTCAAATAAACCTTCTTTGTCTTCTTGCAAGTCTTTATTGTATGCCAAAGGTAGCCCTTTCATGATTACCAACATTGCTTGCAGATGACCAAATACGCGCCCTGTTTTTCCCCGCACCAATTCTGGAACATCGGGGTTTTTCTTTTGGGGCATAATGCTGGAACCTGTAGCACAGCTATCTTTGAGGGTAACAAAGCGAAATTCTTCCGATGACCAAAGAATCACCTCTTCACTAAGGCGGCTGAGGTGAACCATAATCAAGCTAGCAGCACACAGAAATTCAATTGCAAAATCGCGATCGCTAACTCCATCCAAGCTATTAGCATAAATGTTGTCAAAATGCAAGAGTTCGGCTGTATAATGTCGGTCAATGGGGAAAGTGGTACCCGCTAAAGCACCGCAACCCAAAGGCGAAATATTCACCCGGCGATAAACATCTCCCAGGCGTTCCCAGTCACGTTGTGCCATTTGAAAGTATGCTAGGAAATGGTGAGCTAAACTCAAAGGCTGGGCGCGTTGCAGGTGGGTATAGCCGGGAATTAAAGTTTCGACATGCTTATCAGCGATATTAAGTAAAACAGTTTGAAATTCTCGCAATTGAGTGCGAATTTGTTGAATTTGGTCGCGCAAGTAGAGTCTAGTATCAGTGCCAACTTGGTCATTGCGCGATCGCGCCGTGTGCAGCTTTTTACCCACATCGCCGACAATTTCCACAAGTCGCCTTTCTACAGCAAAATGTACATCTTCGGCATCAATACCGGGATTCAATTTGCCTTCACGGTATTCCTGGCGAATTTGTTCCAAACCTGCAACTAATTTTTCGCCTTCTTCTGGGGAAATAATACCAGTATGAGCCAGCATTTTCGCATGGGCTTGAGAACCAGTCAGGTCATATTCGATTAATTCAATGTCAAAACCTATACTAGCATTAAAACGAGCGATCACGGGATGCAGCGCCGATTCAAACCGCTGACTCCAAGTTTTTTTTTCAGTCATAGCCATGAGGGATGTTGGGAAGAGGGGGAAAGAGGCGCCCAGTTATGAGTTATGAGTTATGAGTTATGAGTTATGAGTTATGAGGCGCCCAGCCGCCCAGTTATGAGTTATGAGTTATGAGTTATGAGTTATGAATTATGAGTGTTAAGTTGAAGAAATTTTTTATTCAAAACTCCTAACTCCTCACTCCTCACTCAAGACTCCTAACTCCTCACTCCTCACTCAAGACTCCTAACTCCTCACTCCTAACTTTAGCCGTAGCTAGTCAAATTCCGAATCATATAACCAATAACCAATCCTATCAACAGTGCCCACACTTGACCTGTTTGTACAAAATGGTTAAAAGCTTTTTGCATCTGACCTAAAACGTTTGGATCGGTGATTTGTTGCGCTATCACCGGATAATTTACAGAGGAATGCCAAACTAACTGAGATACTGAATCGCTGAAGTGGTTCATATTCGGTAACAAATAAGACTTTTATGTCATAACCTCTACTTGCCAACTATGTCCAGTATTCTGTCTCTATCGGTCTAACCCCGCCAAAAACCCGGTTTCTTCAAGAAACCGGGTTTTTGTGAAAGATGGAATTATACCGATTTTCGGTTGTGTACATCATATGGTAGGTAACATTGCTGTGCCCCTACACCATTGCAAATGAATGCGATCGCGTCTCTACAAACCTAGAGTTTGTCGCTATTGCACACCATCTTGACTGTAATATCTTCAAAATCATCAACCAGTTTCACTTTAAAATCGGCAAATTCATCAACGATTTTCCATTTGCCGCATTCATCGGCAAAATCTTCCACTTTTTTGACGTGCAAATCAGCAAAATCATCTACTTGCTTAACAGTAATATCTGGAAAATCCTCAACAATTTGCACTTTTCCGTAAAGCTGAATGCCGTTATAAGCGCAACCTGCATCTATTTTGCCTTCAGCGTTTACCAGATGATTTGATGATATAAAAATAATCAAAAAAAGCTCACAGCAAATAAAGCTAATGTAGCCAAAAATTTCATTTTTAACTTTTAACTTTTGTTTGAATGTGTATCCTTTTCATAACCTCCCGATTCCAAGGATGCCATCCGCAATTTCTCTGCTGTCCGCAAAATTTGCCCCGCTAACATTGCCGCACCAAAACCATTATCAATATTTACTACACCCACTCCCACAGCACAAGAGTTAAGCATTGTCAAGAGGGGTGCTAAACCGCCAAAACTCGCGCCGTAACCAACGCTGGTGGGAACAGCTATTACCGGACAATCTGCCAAACCTGCAACAACACTAGGTAAAGCGCCTTCCATCCCCGCCACAACGATTAACACCGTCGCTGATTGAATGACGTGACGGTTATTTAGCAAGCGGTGAATGCCGGCAACACCCACATCCCAGAGGCGCTGGACGTGAAAACCAGAAAGTTCGGCGGTGACTGCGGCTTCTTCAGCTACGGGTAAATCGGCAGTACCGGCAGAAAGAATCGCAATTTCGCCAGGATATCTTGGTTCAATATTAGCAGGAGTAATGGCACAAATTCGCGCTGCTTCGTAGTATCGCAAACCTCTGACTTTGGGTTGCAGTGTGGCGTAAACTGCAGGTTCAATCCGCGTCGCCATTACTACTGAATTGCGTTGGCGCATCACTTCCATGATTTGGGCAATTTGATCGGGAGTTTTGCCTTGTCCCCAAATTACCTCAGGGAAACCGGTTCTCAATGCTCGATGGTGGTCAATTTTGGCAAACTCACCTACAGATTCATAGGCTAAGTTTTTAAGTTTGTCTAATGCAACATCTGGAGTAACCTTACCATTGGCTACCAATCGTAGAAGCGATCGCAATTCTTTTTCATCAGTCATTAGTCATTAGTCCTTTGTTATTGGTCGACGGTTGACGGTTAACAGTCAACAGTCAACAGTTATCAACTACCCACCAACCACTAACCATTGACTAATTTTCGCTAACTTTAAGTTCGTACAGGTTCCAGAATGGACCGCCAAGAGCAGTGTACTTAATTCCAGTAAAGCGATCGCGTACTGCTTGCAAATTTAAGCGCTCTACTAAGTGAATAAACGGCAACTGTTCTGAAGCAATGCGCTGATACTCGTAATAAATTTCCTTGCGCTTGTTTTCATCCAATTCCTGTGCCCCTTTAACATAAAGGCTGTCAATTTGCTTTTCCCAATCAGAAGCTTCCCAGCCAGTCATGGGAGGATCGCCCGGTTGCGGACCTAAATTAAATGCGTGAGATGCTCCCTTAATTCTCCAGATATTGCTCGCACTGTGAGGTTCAACACCGCCGCCAGCAAATCCACCAAGATAACAATCCCAATTTTGGGAGACTTTAAGTTTATCTAGATAAGCATTAAAACTGAGAATTTGCAAATCAACTTGAATCCCAAGTCTAGCAAGATCCTGTCTAATTTGCGCTGCCATATCTCCTCGAACTTTCCGTTCTGCATTTGTTAACAACGTAAATCTGACTCGATTGCCTTTATCATCCACAAGTTGATTTTGGGCATTATATTTAAAACCAGCTTGCAAGAGTAATTTTTTAGATTTTTCTGGCTCGTAATTGTATACTTTTAATCCCTTTTCAGGTGGGAGGAAATAGGGACTTTTAACATAAACAAAGGAATTTTGCAGCTCACCCAGTCCCCGAAAAGCATTTCTTTTCATTGTTTCGCGGTTCAGGGCATAAGCTACAGCTTGCCTAAATTCCTTTTTATTAAACCAGCGAGATTTGATAGGGTCTACAAACGGTTCTCCCTTAGAATTCTTCGCTTTATTGAGATTGAAAGCGATAAAAGTTGTGCTAGTATCTGGACCACCGTTATAAATTTGAAAATTTGCCCGTTTTTCTTCTCGCTTTAGCAAACTAAAACCTTCAGGAGGCACTTCTAAATCATCCAACTGTCCAGAACGGAAACTAACCAATTGGTTATCGGTAGATTCAATAATTTGGTAAACAATACGCTCAATATAAGGTTGAGGTTTGCCTTGAGCATCTTTACGCCAGTAGTATGGGTTGCGCTTAAAAATCACTCGTTGACTGGGAACATAGCTTTCCATGACATAGGGACCATTGCCAACAATTTGTTTTGGATCTGTGCCCGTTCCCCACATTGAGATAAACTTAGGATTGCCGCCAGGACCAATACTGCGAACAGATTCCTTTAAAGCATGAGCAGGTAAAATTGGCATGCCGCCTACATATCTTAAAAAAGGTGCAAACGGTTCTGGAATAGTAAATTGTACGCGACGGTCATCAATTTTGCTTACCTTAGGAGTGGCACCACTTTCGCCAATTTGTAGAGCATCTTTAGTCGGTGTAGGTATCTTTGGATTTAGGTAAATTTCGTTATAACTAAAAACAATATCATCAGCAGTCATTGGCTCACCATCTGACCACTTGATTCCTTTGCGGAGAGTCATGACAATTTTCAGTCCATCCGGGGAAATTTCCCAGGACTCAGCTAAAGCAGGCTCTAGTTGATTGGTGAGGGGGTTTTCACTAATTAATGAGTCATAAATAAAGCCAAAAACGCTATATGCCGATTCATTAAGTGCGGAATTGAAAGTTGAAGGTTCACCTACAGCTGCGGTAACTAGTTGCGGCACTTGAGCGGCTTCGGTTCTAAAATTAGCCGGGTTGCAAGCAGTAATAGTAATTGCTGTTATTAAAGCCATAATTACTGGCAAACGAGAATTCCGAACTTTGGCAAATAAACTCACAATTTTCATAATTTAATATACATTTTGGGAAATTAATTTGACTGAGACTGTAACCAACCGAGGAAGTTTTGAGTTTTGTTGAAATACTGAATATTAGTATTTGGGAAAATCTCTGAAACTTCGCGTTTACCGAAGAAAGGCAGAGGGCAGAAGGCTGGAGGCAGCTATGTAATCGCTATTAAGAAATTTACGGGATTCATCACAAAGGCAGAGGGCAGAAGGCTGGAGGCAGCTATGTAATCGCTATTAAGAAATTTACGGGATTCATCACAAAGGCAGAGGGCAGAAGGCTGGAGGCAGCTATGTAATCGCTATTAAGAAATTTACGGGATTCATCAGGATAAAATTTCTTATATCTTCATGAATAAATTCAGGGGCTTGAAATAATTTGATAGAAAATGCCCGTACTAACTTTAAAACAAAAATTACCCGTCTTTCCTTCTGCAATCAAGCCTCTGCCCTCTGCCTTTCTTCGGTAAAGTATCACTGCCAATCAATAAGTCGCAAGATAGCGTTTTCTTTCGTTTGATTTCTGTTGAAGTCAAATGGAAAGCCTTTAACCTCAGCTATGAGAACAATTTGTCCCTCTTTGTTTAATGCTACAAAATCAGGACTTTCTACATTTTGTAAGTTAGTAGCTGGCATTGCTCTAATTTTCCACACAGTTAAAGTTTATTGTTTGCGATCGCCTATTGATTTCAATCCTAACTCTTGTTAAATATATTGACTAATCAAGTAAAAAAGTTACTTAGCAAGCCACTAGCAAAACTACAGCGTAAGCACAAATACCTTCTTCTCTGCCAACGGGACCTAATTTTTCGTTGGTAGTGGCTTTAATGCCAACTTGATTAGGTTGTAATTGCAAAACTCCAGCAATTTTTGAGCGCATGTTTTCAATATGCGGCTTTAATTTTGGACGTTCTGCGACGATCACCGAGTCAATATTCCCGATTTGCCAATTGCGATCGCGAATAAGTTGATGTACTTGATTTAATAGCACCAAACTATCCGCCCCTGCCCATTTAGCATCACTAGGGGGAAAATAATGACCGATATCCCCTAGGGACAAAGCCCCCAACATGGCATCCATAATCGCATGAGTCAGGACATCAGCGTCACTGTGTCCTAACAAACCAAGCTCGTGAGGTATTTTAACTCCTCCTAAAATCAAAGAGCGATCGCTTACCAGTCGATGGATATCGTAGCCGTTACCAATGCGAATATTCATCTTGAATTAGTTGTTAGTGGTTAGTGGTTAGTGGTTGGTGGTGAGCCAGCGCGGCCAAGAGGGGGTTTCCACGCCACTTGCTCCACTTGGGGAGACCCCCCTTGGCCGCAGTGGCTCCCCATGAGCGTAAGAGCGTTCATAGCGAAGGGGTTCGGCGCTGTTGGTTGGTGGTTGGTGGTGAGTCAAGAGTCATTTGCCCCCTTGTCCCCACACCCGTCGCTCCCTCTCCCCCTCTCCCCCTCTCCCCTACTCCCCCGCTCCTCCTCCCAGGCTTTGAGCAAATCGGGACGGCGCGATCGCGTTCTTTCGATTTGCTGTTCGTAACGCCATCGCGCTATAGCAGCATGATTTCCACTCAACAAGACATCAGGTACTTTCAAACCCCGAAACTCTGGCGGACGAGTGTACTGGGGAAAGTCTAACAATCCTTCCTCAAAACTTTCTAATTTTATGGACTCGACTTTACCTACAGTTCCAGGAAGCAAGCGCACCACACCATTGATCAAAGCCATTGCCGGAATTTCTCCGCCGGTTAAAATAAAATCGCCCAAAGACACCTCACGAGTCACTAAATGCAACACCCGCTCATCCACTCCTTCGTAATGACCGCAAATAACTATTAACTGATCGTAATTTGTCGCCAATTCTCGCAACAAAGGTTGATTTATCGTTTGTCCCTGAGGACTCATCAAAATCACCTCTGTTCGGGGTAGAATCGGCAGCGACTCCACAGCAGAAAATATCGGTTCCGGCTTCATTAACATCCCCACACCGCCGCCGTAGGGTTCATCATCGACCTTTCGGTGCTTGTCAGTGGTAAAGTCCCGTGGATTAACCAGATTCACTTGGGCAATCTGTTTGGCTAAGGCTTTACCCAGAAGTCCAGAACTCAGAATAGAGGTAAAACAGTCAGGAAACAGCGTAACTATATCAAAGCGCACAGTAATTCGTATTCGAGGACACTAATCTTTAATTGGAATGTTTAGTACAAAAGAAGCCAATGTCGTACAAATAACAGATAAGCTTAATCAATAGTATCTAAAAGTACCCAAACTATTTGATTTTGTGCAGGCTCAAAAGTTTTTCTAATTACTTAATTTATGTTTAAATATTGTCACAACTAGATTTAAATGAGTAATCTGACCGGGTTAACAACTTCCAGGATGCATCGAGCCAGCCTCAGAAAAAAGCGTGGTCTTACCTGCTCCCCCTCAAGGAATATTTTGCCAGTATGGAAAAATTGGACAGGTGAAAAACAAAGCGCTGGCGCATGAGGAACGGCAATGGACACTCTGCACGCTGATGCACAGCAGTTTGGGGAAATTATCAATCTCCCTTTATCTGCCTTGTTTTATGCGTTAAGCCAGAAGTTGGAAAGGCGCAAACCGTCGCTTTCGCTCTCACAAAAGTGTCCTCTCAAAAAAGCGCAATCCAAAACTATCGGGCTACTGACCTTGTTTCATCACCTGAAGTTGTTGACAGGAGAAACACAATGCCGCAATTAAAAGCTAAATCGCTGGAAATGAGGACACCCCAAGCTACTAAAACCGCCGTTATGGTTATCGGAGGCGCAGAAGACAAAGTTCACGGACGCGAAATCCTGCGGACTTTTTTCGGTCGTGCTGGTGGAACCAAAGCCCATATAGCAATTATCCCCTCTGCCTCCCGCGAACCGACGATTATTGGTGGTCGGTACATTCGCATTTTTGAAGAAATGGGCGCGAATAAAGTTGAAATTTTAGATATTCGCGAACGAGAACAGTGTGACAGCTCTAATATACAAACAGCCCTAGAAGCCTGTAGTGGGTTGTTTATGACAGGAGGAGACCAGTTGCGCCTTTGTGGCGTCCTGGCAGATACGCCAGCAATGGAAATTATCCGACAGCGGGTAAGAGCCGGACAGCTAACCCTAGCAGGCACGAGTGCTGGGGCAGCAGTTATGGGACACCATATGATTGCTGGTGGTGGTAGTGGCGAATCGCCAAATCGTTCCCTAGTTGATATGGCAACGGGTTTGGGATTTATTCCGGAAGTGATTGTAGACCAACACTTTAGCAACCGGAATCGCATGGGGCGGCTGATTAGCGCGATCGCTTCCCATCCCGACCGCCTCGGTATTGGCATTGATGAAGATACTTGTGCGATGTTTGAACGCGATGGCTGGCTGCAAGTCATGGGCAAAGGCAGTGTGACAATTGTCGATCCCACTGAAGTTACTCACACTAACGAACCCCATGTGGGAGCCAGCGAACCTCTAACCGTCCATAATTTACGCTTGCACATACTCAGTCATGGCGATCGCTTTCACCTTTACCAGCGCACCGTCCTGCCTTCCGTGCATCGCATTTCCAGCTGACGAATAGAGTATCTGAGGTTACACTGTGTTGACTGCTTTTTTCTACATTGCGGTAGAAAAATTCACAATAATACGATGAAAGAAGAAAAAACTGTTTGTCATGAACAGTTATGCGGTCAATTCCAGTAAGAAACTAGAATTTTGGTTCCGAATCTCCATCTACCTATTCCCATGAGAATCCTCAAGATCCAGACGTTACGCGGCCCCAACTACTGGAGCATTCGACGCCACAAATTGATAGTCATGCGCCTCGATTTAGAAAACCTTGCTGAGACGCCCTCGAATGAAATCCTCGGCTTTTATGAAGGATTAGTTGAGGCGTTGCCAAGTCTGGAGGGTCACTATTGCTCGCCTGGCTGTCGTGGTGGTTTTCTAATGCGGGTCAAAGAAGGCACCATGATGGGTCATATTGTGGAACACGTAGCCTTAGAACTCCAGGAATTGGCTGGAATGCATACGGGCTTTGGTCGTACCCGCGAAACCTCCACACCGGGGGTCTACCAAGTAGTGTTCGAGTACCTGAATGAGGAAGCGGGACGCTACGCCGGTAGAGCAGCAGTGCGGCTGTGCCAAAGTATTGCCGACCGAGGTCGTTATCCAAAGGCAGAATTAGAACAAGACCTACAAGATTTAAAAGACTTGTGGCGCGATGCTTCCTTAGGACCAAGTACGGAAGCAATTGTCAAAGAAGCAGAAAAACGAGGCATTCCTTGGATGTCACTTGGGGCACGGTTTTTGATTCAGCTCGGTTATGGCGCGAATCAAAAACGGATGCAAGCAACGATGACCAACAACACCGGCATCTTAAGTGTAGAACTTGCTTGCGACAAAGAAGCCACCAAGCGCATCTTAGCTGCGTCGGGAGTGCCAGTTCCTAGGGGTACAGTGATTAATTTCTTGGACGACCTGGAAGAAGCCATTGAATCTGTTGGCGGCTATCCCATCGTCATCAAGCCCCTGGATGGCAACCACGGACGGGGTATCACCATTGATATTAGAAGCTGGGAAGAAGCTGAAGCCGCTTATGACGCCGCCAGACAGGTTTCTCGAGCAATTATCGTCGAACGCTATTACGTCGGACGCGACCATCGCGTCTTAGTCGTAGATGGCAAAGTTGTAGCAGTCGCCGAACGCGTACCCGCTCACGTGATTGGTGATGGCAGAACCGCGATCGCCGATTTAATTGAAGAAACCAACAAAGACCCAAATCGCGGTGATGGACATGATAACGTCCTCACCAAAATTGAACTAGACCGCAGCAGCTACCAATTACTCGAACGGCAAGGGTACACCCTCAACACCATTCTGCCAAAAGGTCAAATTTGTTATTTAAAAGCTACGGCTAACTTAAGTACGGGAGGCATTGCTATAGACCGTACCGACGAAATCCACCCAGAAAACGTTTGGCTGGCACAAAGAGTAGTCAGAGTTATCGGTTTAGATATCGCCGGACTTGATATTGTCACAACAGATATTAGCCGTCCCCTGCGGGAAGTAGATGGTGTAATTGTCGAAGTCAACGCCGCCCCCGGATTCCGGATGCACGTTGCCCCCAGCCAAGGCATACCCCGCAACGTCGCAGGCGCGGTGATGGATATGCTATTCCCCAGCGACCAATCCAGCCGCATCCCCATTCTCACCATCACCGGCACCAACGGCAAAACTACTACTACCCGACTCCTAGCACATATTTTCAAACAAACGGCTAAAGTAGTAGGTTATACAACTACTGATGGGACATATATCGGAGATTACTTAGTAGAAGCGGGAGATAACACGGGTCCTCAAAGCGCCCACGTCATCCTGCAAGACCCGACTGTGGAAGTAGCAGTGCTGGAAAGCGCTCGTGGCGGCATCCTCCGTTCGGGATTGGGGTTTGAATCCGCAAATGTAGGTATAGTGTTAAATGTTGCCGCCGACCACTTAGGAATCGGTGACATTGATACCATCGACCAATTGGCGAATCTCAAGAGTGTAGTCGCAGAAGCTGTATTCCCTGATGGTTATGCAGTACTTAACGCCGATGACCAGCGAGTTGCGGCAATGGCACAGAAAACCAAAGCGAATATTGCTTACTTCACCATGAACCCAGACTCGGACTTAGTGCGTCAGCACATCCAAAAGGGTGGTGTAGCAGCAGTATACGAAAACGGCTTTTTGTCAATCTTAAAAGGTGATTGGACGCACCGCATTGAAAGGGCGGAAAATATTCCCCTGACAATGGGTGGACGTGCGCCGTTTATGATTGCCAACGCCTTAGCAGCTTCTTTGGCAGCGTTTGTACAAAATGTCACAATCGAGCAAATTCGCTTAGGTTTAAATACCTTCCGGGCTTCCGTCAGTCAAACGCCGGGACGGATGAATTTATTTAACTTGGGTAACTACCACGCCTTAATTGACTATGCCCATAACCCAGCCAGTTACGAAGCTTTGGGTTCTTTTGTGCGTAATTGGAAAAACGGTCAGCGCATAGGTGTAATTGGCGGACCAGGCGATCGCCGCGACGAAGATTTTGTCACTTTAGGTAAACTGTCAGCGGAGATTTTTGATTACATCATCATTAAAGAAGATGATGACACGCGCGGACGCCCACGGGGTTCAGCTTCCGAATTGATTACTAAAGGCATTACGCAAATTAAGCCTAATTGCCGCTTTGAATCAATTCTGGATGAAACCCAAGCTGTTAACAAAGCTTTGGATATGGCACCAGATAACAGTCTGGTGGTAATTTTACCAGAAAGCGTCAGCCGCGCTATTAAGTTAATTAAAGCCCGTGGTCTAGTTAGAGAGGAATTACAACAAAATAGCACCACGCATATTGTCGATTCCCAAGTTGGGATTCCTTCTTCTGTAATCAACACAATGAACACAATGCTTTAGTCGATAGTCAAGAGTCCTGCATAAGTCTCTCCGTGTAAAAGATGTACGGCAAAGCCGTTCGGTGAAGGGTAGGATGAAGCGGGGACAAGTTTGATACATGCCTCGCCCACGCGTGGGTGGAAAAATCTGCCAAATGCTGGATATTCATGCCCCATCCCTGTCTTGAAAAGTTTTGCGCCCCTGTTACCCGGACGCGCAAACTTTTCGCTTTATCGGTGAGGTAATTTCATACTTTATACTTCATACTGAGCGCCTTCAGATTGACTATTGTGATTCTTTGTCCGGATTGGTATCGTCACTAGGATTTTTCAATTCCTCCTTAAAACCCCGTAGGGTTTTACCTAGTGCGCTTCCCAACTCCGGAATTTTTTTTGGTCCGAAAATTAGAAGGGCGACTATAGCAATTACAGCCATTTCTGGCCATCCGAGTCCAAACATATCAGTTACCTCGCAAGCATCTTTAATTAACTATAGACATCAAGACGCCTATTCTCGCGTAATTGGCATACTTAACCCAATACGCTGTAGGGAACAATGCTGTGCCCCTACAATTATCTGTATTTTACGCAAGTGTGAACTTCTATAATTCATCAGGCATTATAGCGGTTCTCCTGTAGACTGCAATACACTCTTGTGGGGTGGGCCATATTGCCCGCCCAGGACAGGCGAGACGCCTGTCCCACAAAAAAATATTGAGTGTATTGGACTCAACCGAGAGGGGCTATATTTTACCCTTGGTGCTTGCAGTTGCTAAAAAACCTTAGGACTTTGCAAACAGCACTTGCAATATCAGCAAGCCCCCAATTAATAAGATTGCTTCTAAGTGATAAAACATACCGCACGCAAAAAATAAAATTACGACACATTTGTTGTAATTACGGAAACTTCTCGTCTACTATGTGTGGTTCTTAGAACAAAGCTTGAGTGAAGTAAATCACAAGCAATATGTAAGCTATGTCACTGGAGAAAAGACGGAAAATGTATACTGTTGTTATAAATATAAGCATTTTTACAGATGAAATATGAAATTTTCAGTTAGATAAATCAATATCTATAAGTGTATATTCTGAAAATATCTTTGATGATTGAGTTTTCTTACTCGGAAAGTTTCAGAACCACTAAAAATTACGCAAAGTAATTTTTAATAAAAATCCGAAATCCGGTGCTTGTGGCTTGTATAAAAACATTGTGTAACAACGAACAGGAGATGCAGTCAATGTGAGTAGGCACTGTTGCCATTTTAAGCTAGCATCACAAATAGTCATAAAATATTTGTTTTTACGAGTGAGAAAAAAGCGCAATTAAGTCAAGGCTTTTTATAGCTATATTTATAAACTAATCAATAATTACAATAATATTCGATTAAGAATTAAACAAAAAGTAGACTCGATAAAACTCACGCATGGGGGTTTTACTTATATTTTTCACTCGTTTGCGAGTATGCATCGGTAAGCTTCAAAAATACTTGATACATCATTTTATCTTATGACATGAAAAATCTCTACAAATGTTTGAGGTTATTAGGAATTAAGTTAACTTTTATTTTGCCTATTTTGGCATTGACATCTTGCAAAGATATTCCTACCTGTGAAGGTGTAGCTCAAAAAGCTCAAAAAACTAGTGCCCAGCTAAATGAATCAATTTACAATAGAGTTTTTGGTAATAAAAGCTGCTCTCCTCGGCAACTAAATTTGAGATTACCAGTAAATTTTCCAACTGATATTAATCCAGATAAAAAATCAAACAACCAATCATACACACCAATCATTACAACTTTTGTTACGTTTTCTAGCAAAGATGAAAATTTTTCTATAACTCGTTTAGATAAGAAAAATGACAATTGGTTTTATACAGAAGGAGATACTTGCCTAGCATGGAAATGGTCTGGAAATGATAAAAATCAGAGTTTAATTTTAAGCATGGAGAGAAATCTTCAAATTCGTGATTCTAATATACAAAGTGTGATTTTTATAGTTTCTCTACCACGCGAAATTAAAGAAGGTGGCAGAGTCACAGTAAATTTACAACGTTATACTTGGGATAGAGTAACATCAAAATTGGGACGTATCAATAATTTTAATAAGCAATATTATCCTGCAATTTTAGCAATATTAAGAGACAGAGAAAGAGGTATTTTTTCAGATAATAATGCTTTTACCTCTGGCAGGCAAGTCAGTAGTGATGTTGCAACAGATTTGAAGGATATAGGAAAAGAGGGTGGAGTTTATTTGGTAAAAGAGTTAGCTGCAATTAAAGCAACTGAAGATAAAGCGGCTTATCAGTATAGTCCAGAATCTCCTGCTTGCGAAATACCAACTGACTTAAATTCCTAAATATCTCGGTGTAAATAACCGATGAAGTAAAAGAGTAAAGGTCATGGACATGAATCAATCAGAATCGGATAAGACTTCTGAACAATACGAAGGTTTGATTGAAAAAATAGAAGGAGAAAGAAAAAAGAGATTAGAGACAATTTGGATAGAAGAAAAAATAATTATTTTATGTAAAATAGGATTTTTATTATTTTTTTTAATTCTGATAAGTCTTGGTCAATTTGGCATATTTGAAAATTCATTGGCTCAAAGATTTAACATCTCGCGGGCTGTCATTTATATCTTTGATATTGATATCGAAGTTAAATTATTGCTAAGTTTACTTATAACAGCTGCATTACCTATCATTACTTTAGTGGATGAGTCTGGGATTCTTGGTAGAAATATAAAGATATCCATATTAGGTTACAGACCATTTTCTGTAATATGGATAGTCCTACCACTCGATATGTTTTTAACCTTCCAAGCAGTTTTATCTGCTAATAAATCCAACCAAGGTGAACTATTAGTTCATGCTATTGCTTTAGCGATAGCTATCATTTTTACCATATCTTCTTTTTACTTAAGTAAAAGTATAACGGCTGCTGCCAGAGAGTGGATGTCAGCATGTAAAAATCTACAAATTATAAGAATCTACAATATTAATCCTGTACCTTTATACAAAGACGCTGAACAAGTCAGATTAATTGAAGAAAATGAAGCAGCAAAGGTGGAAACTGAAAATGCGAAAGAAGAGCTTTATAGAGAAAAAGAAAAACATCAACAAAGTTTAGAATCTATGCAGCAAGAATTTAGCGAACAACTTCAAGTTAAAGATGCAGAACATCGGCAGCAATTACAAGAGCAAGAAACTAAAGTTAATAAATATAGAGAAAAAATAGAGGAAGTAAGTCAATTAAAATCTAAATTCAACCAAATAAAGACAAAATTAAACGAGATAAATAAACCAATTCAAGGGATAGTAGATAAAAATAAAGAATTTACAGAGCTTGATACATCTCTCAAAGAATTCAAATTTCCCTCACTTGACGTAAACCAAAACGGTAATAGCAAAACTGTCGAAAAAGCAACTTACTATTGGTCTTGGCAAAACTCAGATAATTCATGGCAAGATTTACGACTTCCATCAAAATTAACTGTTATTGGCTATAGTCTTTTAAGCACGATGCAGCAGCAAAGAGTATTACCAATACCTGACATGCGAGACTACGCCCCTAGAAATGAATTATCAAGATGTTTAGTTTTATGTTTTGAGCATTATAAAGTAATTGTATATTGTCGAGATGAAGAACATGGTGAGAGTATAGTGAAATGGGATACTGAAGCTGAACTTCATTTTAAACGCAAATTGATTGATGACCAAAGTCGTGGATATCATACTTTAGAGTTTACGGCTCAAGAAATAATGAGTAATCAGTTAACAGTACTAACGCAAATCCAAGAAGCAATCAATAGTAAAATGGGATGGGAACCTAATTAGTTATGAAAATCAGTTTTCTTGTTAGTCCCAGAGAAAGAAATATTGCTCCTTTAGAACCTTTGGAAATTCCTTTCAAATCAGAAGTCATCTTTGTAGTGTGATAGTTTATGGAGATATAAATAAACCTCAAGTACTGGCGACACCTCCTATGGTATTACCAGCACTACCTATTTCAAAATACTGGTTTTTCATGAATATTTCTTGGTCAAGACTTGATGGCTTTGAGTTTAAGCAATATAGCGACCCTGAAATTGCTAAGTATAATTCTATAAATTCCTCACCTCTAAATTTAAATACTGTACGTAAATTGAGGGGGTTAGATAAAATACAAATTAACAAAGGCGTTCTTAACCTAACATTTAGGGCTGAGGTTAATCAAACTGACTTAGGTGATAATGACCCTAGAAGTTTTTTGGAGAAATGTAGTGAATTTGGTATTACAGTTGTAGACGTTGAATTTTCAGGAGACAAGAGCTTCTACAAGATAAACTGCTCTCGTAGCCAGTGGTATAACGTAACATTTATTGATTATGAGATGGAGTTTGCTGATTGTAGAGACTCCATATTAAATAATGTCCGCTTTTTAAAATCAAATATTAAGGGCGCAAATTTTAGTAATTGTAAATTTTACAATACAGTCGAATTTTACCAATCTGATTTAAAGGAATCAGCTTTTGACAATTGTAAGGTGATTACTGGAAAAACAAAAGTAGGTAAAGACGAAGAAATTCTTATTTTTAATAATTGCGACTTAAATAGTTCCAAATTTATTCAAGGAGAGTTTTGTGCTAGATTTGAAAACTCTGATTTATCAAATGCAGATTTTTTGGAAGCAACAATTTTAGATTCTAAATTCTATGACTGCACATTGAATAAAACTAATTTTACAAAAACTCGATTTGATTCATATAGTAGAGCAGCTAATAAATCTCAATCTCAAAATCCAAATAAGTTACAACTAGTGACTTGCCGTATTGGTTCAAAACAAGTATTAGGTGAAAAAACAGAAATCATTGATTGTCTATTTAATAATGCGTTGATCAGAGAGGTTGATATTAGTGGCAACAAGATTATGAATACAGATTTTGAGGCGGCTGATTTGTCCAAAGCAAAGCTTTATAATTGTGAATTTATCAACACTCAATTTCATGGGAAGACGCAAAAATCTACTAATCTCACATCTGCTGATATTTCTTTTAGCCTTTTTCAAGGATGTGACTTAAATGAAGCTGATTTAACTCGTGTAAGGATGATAGAGGCTCGAATAGATAACTGTAATTTTGTTAGAAGTACTTTCTATAGTGCAAGGTTGAGAGGTTGTAATTTTATCAGCAGTGACCTTACAGGAGTTGATTTTAGAAATGCAGATTTAACCTTGGTCAAACTGCATGAATGTCATCTGACTGGAGCCAATTTTTTTAAAACTCAAAGAAGTGGGATGAAATTAAATTTAGAATCTTTAAATCAGCAGCAGATTAATGAAAATGACAATGGAGAAATTAAACATAATAATTGTACCATTAAATATATAGAATGGAACCCCAAAAGAGATGGTGAGATTCAAATAAATGAGGAAGATTTTCTAAGTATAATCAATGGAAAACAGTCTGCATTAGCCGTCATATCTAATCTTTGTAAGGGCAATCCCTCATTTGTATCTTATGTGTACACCCAAGCTCAAGCAGAGGCTAATGCTAAAAGCGCTGGAAATGACTTGAACGATGCTTCCATGAATTTTGATAGTGATGTGAATAATAGTGATATCAGTGGAAGCAGTATTGAACCTAAATATGGAGTTGAACCTGATGAAGATAACTTAGTAAGCAATGAATCCAATGCTGATGAATTGTCTTAAGATGAAGAAATAGAGCAATAATAACTTTTCTCTGTCATAAATATATTCATTGTTGAGGTACAAATATGACTGATAGGAATGATGCATCAATTAATCTTGCTGGCGGTTTAAATAAATCCAAGTTAAGAGGAGGAGAGATTAATACTGTTCCAGGTAAAAAAAACACAGAAAATATCGCATCTATACATGTTCATAAAGACGTGATTGATTCTGAGTTAGAAGGTGGCAAAATTACAGTTTCTGAGTCAATAGATAAAAATCAACTCATTGCTGAACTCAAGGAAGAATTGAAACAACTGCTGGATGAATTGGCAAAAAATTCTAGAACTCAAAAACCAACTGTTGCGGCTGAAATTGTTCATGAAGAAATCATCGATAATCCGACTCTCAGGCAGCGACTTCTTAGTGCTTTGAAAGCAGGAGGTGTTGAAGCATTAAAAGCAATATTTAATCACCCTGCTGTCAGTATCCCTGTTGAGACGGTTAAGGGATTCCTGGAGGCTAGTTAGATTGCTAGTGTAAGTAATAGACTCAACCCTTACTAATTTAGTAAGGAGGCAGATTCACAACCACCGATTGAGTTAATGCCAAATTAAAAATCTCGTTAGCATCATAAGATTTTTTCTCATCTTCACTAAATGAGGCAGTTATGTCTCCATCCGAATACACTTCACTCACATCGGCATTTGTGCAATCGGCATCTACCAGTGTTAGCTTCATTTGCTTATCTACAAAGTACTGCATCAAAGTTGTGGCAAACAACGACTTACCGACTCCCCCCTTCTCACCATCAATGAGGTGAATTTTGGTTGGGGTTTTAGATTTTACCAAAGCTTCTTCTGATAATTATAAGTACTACTAATAAGTATGGTATCCTGTGGCACTTAAATTTACGTAACTCATTATTGGCGTAGGCGTAGCCCGCCGCAGGCATGGCCCTTAGGAAAAACTTTTTGGTTTACTGAATTTACAAAAACCTTAAGACTTAACTAAAAGTGCTTGCACTATCAGTACGCCTTCAAGTAATATCAATGCATTTAAGTTCTAATAAACACCACAAACAAAAATAACTGCCGCAACTATACTTAAATAAAACCAGATCAGCCCAAACATATTGCACCTATCTCCACCACAGCTTCTCAAGTATAGGAAGCATGCAAAGTCATATTTGTTACATAATGATTTTACCTTGATTAAAGAAAGATGAAATTCAAGTTTCTCGTGTAATCGGCAAATCCAACCAATCGCTTAATTCCCGCGCCAGCCATTCAAGTTCCGCTTCAGATCTGCTGACGCCACCAAAACCATCAAGCTGATATTTATGTACTCCTGCCCAAATTTCCAGTTGTGCAGGTACTAAAGTACGTTCTCCTTCGGAGTTTGCAGCCAAATGTCTTGGTATGTAAACCAGCTTAGTAATATTTTGGCGATCGCGCCCACGAGTACGATCAAATTTAAATCCCAGCAATTCTGAGGTAAAAGTAATTTTTTCTGTTGTCAGGCGCAGGCGGATACGTCCCCATAAAGCAAAGAGAAACGTATGCAACATGAAAAAACCAGCACCCCAAAACGGAAGCGAGAATAAAGCAAAGAATAAGTTGCCAGGAAAAGGTATAGATAAAACGCTGAGTGTCCAAAAAAGGGTAAATGAATTCCAAGCGGTAGCAAATAAACCGGAAAATATCATCGATAAGTTAAAGCCAGCTGGCGGAACTATAATTTCTAGAAAATCCGGGTTTTTGGTAAGCTCAATTTTGCTACCAGATGGTTTGCTAATAGCTAAAGCAATAGTATTATTTAATTGAGTATTATTTAATTGCGACCGCTCCAACGCTTGTAGCGCTGCCGCAGCAGAAGATAAACGCCGTTCTAAATTAGGTTCAATCATCCACCTCAACCAATCAGTGAAGGCAGGACTTAAATGAGTCAAATGCTCAAATTGAATGCGAAAATCCTTTTGAGGTAAATCTGCTGGATGAGTTCCCGTCACCAAATAAATTAACGTCGCCCCTAAACTATAAAGGTCAGAAGCTTTTACAGTGCGTCCCCCAAATTGTTCTGGTGGCATATAGCCGTAAGTGCCCACCACAGTTCTAGTTGCACCTTCAGCGGCTGCTACAGTTTGTACTGAGCCAAAATCTACCAAATAAACTTCTCCAACACTATTTCCCGATCGATTCGTCAATAAAATATTGCTAGGCTTAATATCACGGTGAATTACAGGCGGATTTAGTTCATGCAAGTAAATCAGAATTTCTAAAAGTGCTTTGGCTATTTCTTTAACTTCAGCTTCCGTAAAAGTACGTCCAGCTTTTAAGCATTCCTCTAAAGTTGGTGCTGAAATATAAGTTTGTACTAAAGCAAATCCCTTGAAATCAAGTGAATTTACTTCAAAATAGTCTAAGTAGCGAGGGATAAACGGATGATTTAAAGCTTTTAACGTTTCAGCTTCTCGTTCAAACAGCTTGAGGTCATCCCACTCAAAGTCACTGCCAAAAGACAATAACTTGACAATTACCAATTCTTGAGTTAATACATCACGGGCTAATAGCGTTCGCCGCCCTGCCTTTTTTCCCAGTTGCTGCTGAACTTCGTAGCGTGAAAAGCGATCGCTATTAGATGACTCGCCGCCAAATATTAGACCAATCATGTTGAGTACTAAGAGCGCTACATTTAAAAGGTTTTGATACTTTATCGCTTGCGGACGAATCGAAGAAGGGGAAAGGGAAAAGGACAAGGATAAAAGCCTCGCGCTTTGAATGTGAGCGAAATAATCCTTAAATAATCCTTGTATTGTAGGGAAGGTTGAAACCTTGCATGGCAATAAAATGGGAGAAAAATCCACACCATTTCTTGCCTTCCCTTGTGGGCGACCTAATTCACTTCCTTTCCCCCTTCCCCCTTCCTTTCATTATTATTGTATACTTCTATGCCTTCCCAACTTTGGCCTTACATTACTCCAGGGATACCAGATGAATTATTCGAGCATTTGCCAGGAATTCCCCTGTCACAGCGAGAAATTCGGTTGCTGTTAATTGCCCAATTGCGGCTTAAACCCGATTCGGTGTTGTGGGACATTGGCGCGGGGACGGGTACGATACCCGTAGAAGTAGGGTTATTGTGCCCAAAAGGGCGGATTATCGCTGTCGAAAGAGATGAAGAAGTCGCCAACTTAATCCGGCGCAATTGCGATCGCTTTGAGGTAAATAATGTTGAAGTAATTGAAGGTAGCGCCCCAGATTGCCTGCATGACCTCAAGGAAACACCCCACCGCGTCTGCATCGAGGGAGGACGCTCAATTGGGGAGATTATGCAAGCAGTATGGCGTTATTTGCCGCCATCCGGTAGAGTAGTTGCCACAGCTGCTAATTTAGAAACTCTGTATGCGATTTCTCAAAGCTTTGCCCAGTTGCAAGCGCGGAATATCGAAGTTGTTCAATCTGCCGTTAACCGCTTGGAAATGCGCGGCTTTTCTCAAACATTTGCTGCTGTCGATCCCATTTTTATTCTTAGTGGTGAGAAACTAGAGTGAACTACCACACACTGACCTTCGGTACAGTATGGGCTTCCCAATTCAACGGGAATTGCCTCCAAGGGCAGGAGTCCTGGTTCCCAAGACCCAAATTTTGCAAGCTGTTCATTACAATCGCTTCTTTAATCACTTGGTTTTCGCGATCTTGACTGCTTGGTTTTCACAATCGTTGAAGCGTTTATAGTTGCTTTGTTCTATGAGTATATCAAATTTGTCGATTGAAAGTTTTGAGAGATTTGCTCGTTTCGTCGCTGTTCCTTCCAAGAGTGCGAAGCGCTTTTGGAAGGGAACGCTCCTCAATTCGCTCGCATTCATCTCACACTTAGGAGGCGGTAAGTGTGGGATAAATGCTGCTCAAGCTAAATCTGAAGAATGAAGGCTGAATCACACTTAATACTTCACACTTCATACTTCATACTTCATACTTTATCGCTATGCCTTGGTCTCGAATTGTTAGTGGAATCATTGCGATCGCTCTTGCTCTGGCTGCAACCCTTTTAGGGGGATGGTACTTTACCATTATGTTTGCAGTTATTATCTATTTGGGTCAACAAGAATATTTTGACTTGGTGCGAGCCAAAGGCATAGCTCCCGCCGCCAAAACTACTTTAGTTGTCAGCCAAGTTTTATTAATAATTTGTACCCTAGATGGCAACTTAGCTGATGCTGTAATGCCTGTAGCTGGCACCTTCATTTGCTTTTATCTGCTGTTTCAGCCGAAAATGGCTACTATTGCCGATATTGCCGCTTCAATTTTGGGGTTATTTTATACAGGTTATTTGCCGAGTTACTGGGTGCGGTTGCGAGCGATCGATAGTTTTGCCAGTAACAATCTCCCTTTAAGTGATTACTGGTCTGCAATCTGGACAAATATTCATCACAAGGGTATTTCAGCTTCCTTACCACAAGGTTTGACAGCGACAATGCTAACTTTTCTGTGTATTTGGGCTGCAGATATTGGTGCTTACACTATTGGCAAATTTTTTGGTAAAACTCCTCTGTCTGACATCAGCCCCAAAAAGACTGTAGAGGGTGCAGTATTTGGCATCAGCGCCAGTGTTGCCGTAGCTGTGGCAGGAGCCTATTATCTAAATTGGTCTAAATTTGCCTTCACTGGTGTAGCATTGGGTTTGCTAATTGGCATTGCCAGTCTTTTGGGCGACCTGACTGAATCTATGCTCAAACGCGATGCAGGTGTCAAGGATTCAGGACAATTAATCCCCGGTCATGGCGGCATTTTAGACCGTACTGATAGTTATATTTTTACCGCTCCTTTGGTTTACTATTTTGTTACGCTCATCTTGCCTCTGGTTGCGCGAATGTGACAATTGGGCATGGGGCATGAAAGACAGTTATGAGTTATGAGTTATGAGTTTTAAATTAATCACTCAGAATTCATCACGTTTGCCAATGCCCAATGCCCAATTCCCAATTCCCAATTCCCAATTCCCAATAGCGACCATCAGTATTTCCAATTATTAAGATTAATTTTTCCTTAACATTTTTTGATATTAGTGAAAATAGCCACTGCTTAAAACAGCAGTATGCTTCGGTAGCCAAACTTGAGTAATATTTTGAGAGCAGAGTTAGCCTGATTTTTTCTTAATTAGAGAAAAATTCACAAATTTTGCCCGTATTGCATTAATCAATGAGACATTGCGTCGCTATGCAAGCAGCGATCACTTGCTAAAAAGACTGAACATTCAACTATCTGCTGATAGTTGTTGTTGCCAGCCTTGAATATAGCGTGTCTGTATAAGACTGCCTTCGCTATTGAAAGCAACGCTGAAGCCCAAGTCGCCTAGGAGGTTGGCTTTGCCGAAACGAGCAACTTCACGCGCCCCGCTAACCGCGTTTCTGACGGGAGTGCTAACAAAAGCCTATCGGGAGAGAAAAGCAATGCCAGAGGAGAAATCCTTACCTATTGATGTCAGCGATCCAGAGTTTCGGAAGTATGTTCTTCCCAAATTACCTTTGTTAGTAAGTTACAAGGCAGGGTGGGAAAATTTTGGTTTGGAATATCACATTCAACCCCCTTACGAAAGCCCTCAACACTATGCAACACATTATACAATTGTAATTCGTCTCAAATATCAGCCTGGGTTAGAGCGGAGGCTGGGTGAACGTTATCAGATTGAGAATAGCAAACCAGGCGATGTTGTGGTGATTCCTCCCAATTTAATTCACTCTTGCGTTAGCACTACTGAATCTGAGTTTATTGCCTTGACATTGAACCCTCAGTTAGTTTTGAATAGCGTTTATGAATTTGTTAACCCGGATGAGATAAATATTATACCACACTTTTCCAAACCAGATCCGCTGATTTATCAAATTGGGTTTGGCCTCAAGGGGGCACTGGAAGCTGATGGTGCGAAGAGTCGTCTTTATGCCGAGTCGATGGCAACTGTGCTGTCAATTCATCTGTTGCAGCATTATTCTACGCGGTGTTATGCCATTCCTGATTGTTCGGGGGGGTTGCCCCAGCACAAACTGCGACAGGTAATTGACTTTATTATCGAGCATTTGGCTGAAGATTTATCGCTCTCGGCGATCGCTAACGAAGTTGGCATGAGTAGATACCACTTTACCCGCCTATTCAAGCAATCCACGGGGCTTTCTCCCTACCAGTATGTAATTCAATGCCGAATTGAGCATGCTAAGATATTGCTCTGTCGAGGTAAGATGAAGATTTCTGAAGTTGCCTTCTTGGTGGGTTTTGCTGACCAAAGCCAGTTTACGCGCCACTTCAAACGCCTGTTGGGGATTACGCCCAAAGAACTTCGCAAACAATAGCAAGAATCTTCTAAAACCGCACGAATCTTCTATACAGCAACCATCAATTTTCTATATCTTTAGATAGAAATTTGAAATCCCTATTAATGTCGGCTAGTGGTATTCAGCCCTAGCAGATTCCCCCAAAGGCTCTGTCATTGCTTCTCTAATTTATGGAGGAGCAATATCTAGTTCGTTTAAAAATAAGGCAGAGGAGCCACTGCGGTACCGGGGTTCCCCCGGTTGAAGCATGTGGCGTGGCAGAGGGCACAAGGCAGAAGGAAATTGCCGCTGCCTTCTGTCTGCCCACTGGGCGACCGAAGAGAGTCAAGGGTTGAAGTTCCCCACCAAAACCTTTGATTTGGTGGCTCGCAATCAGTGTTGGCTTCAGACACAGTGCTTTCTTCACCCTTCTGCCCTCCGCCTCCAACGTCGCGCTGCCTTATTCACTTATTTAATCATTTGTCAAGGGGCAAACGAAGAAAACCTGGCGATTGCGACTCTGCGATTTGCCGCGCGGAGCGCGTCTGGGCTACTCTTGATTACACTTGCTGTTTGACAAATGTTTAAACGAATTTGATAAACGGGGGAATCGCAGCCGGTGCGTTCAGATGTTGAGGTGAATGACCGCAAATACCTCTGCAACTACGCTTCGGGTTGGGCGCTCTACCACTATGCCCATTTCTTTTGTGTTTTAAAGATAGCATATGAACGGTAGTAGCAAGCCTTGCCTTTATGAGACTCGAATTGATATACCTCTAGAATTGCGAGTGCCACTGATTGACCTTCTCAACCAAACCCTGGCAACCACGGTGGATTTGAAGACTCAGGTTAAACAGGCACATTGGAATGTTAAAGGAATCAATTTTTATGAGTTATATCAATTGTTTGATGAAATTGCGACTGAACTAGAGGAATATATTGATTTAGTTGCCGAACGAGTTACAGCCCTTGGCGGTACAGCGATGGGAACAGCACGGACGGCAGCGATCAAGTCAATTTTGCCTGAATACCGCTTCAACATTATTGAAGGCAAAGACCATTTGACTGCCCTTGCAGAACAGTTAGCGATTTATGCTAATTTTCTGTGGGAGAACATCGAAATTAGCGCTTTGATTGGGGATTCAGTCACGGCTGACCTTTACACGGAAGTTTCTAAAGCGATCGACAGGCGTTTGTGGCTGTTAGAGGCACATCTTGTAACTTCAGCTTTGAATGTCAAAAATCAGGTAGCATTTTCAGGAGTGCCCAGTAGTGAGTGCTGAGTGTTGAGTGCTTGATGCTTCGGCGCAAGTGCTGAGTCAGCGAAGATTTGTCTGCTTAAACCCGACCAACAGAGTAGTCGCCTGGGTCGGGAAAACGCCACTTGCAAAGGTTGTTGGCAAACCCGCTTTCTTCGCAGTGGCTTTTTTACCACAAGCGCTGTTTTACCGCCGCTTAAACGCGATCGCGATCGCGCCCTTGTAAAGCAAGTAAAGTGGACTGGTAGCCTGTATAGCCCTTGTCATTACCAACATTTTTGATTCTTGTAGGTGGAATCGGCTTTTTGGCTTTGTTCTTCAATCCACGCATTGCGTTGTTTGTACCCCTTCGGGGATGGCGCAGCCTAGCGTGTCCGTTGGCGTACCCCTGGAGTGAAAGTGCCGCCTGCAAGAGCGTGAAGGCGCTTGATCAAGGCTATAACTCAGCTAAAGCAAGCGTTGCGGGGCAACCTAATCTCAAATCCAAAATTCAGGGGTTCTAGGAGATGTTGGTAATCACAAGCCTGTATAGCCTTGCGGGCGAGGATTTCCCCCAGAGGATTGGATACAGCCACCGAGTCAAAACAGAAGTTATGATTTCAAGGATTGGCGCGAATTGCTCTCCTTGATTTCTCATCAAAAGGACTGCATTCAAAAGTATAATTAAAAGTCAAGACTAAATATTTTTAGTTTTTGATTTTTAATCATTAAGGATTTACATTAATTCGACCGCGACACTTTAATTTGCTCGATATCGTGTTTAGCTCTTGGATATCGACATCTGAGCCTAAATCTATACTTTGTCCGTGATGATTTTCTAACAGCGCTCTCTGATTGTGCTTGATTTGAATCTGTGAGAGTTGCAACTGTTGACCGCTAAGGAGTTCTAAGCCCAATCCCATTTCTATGGATGTCGGGTCGCTTTCGGCTGTCAGAGTGCCATAAAGTACTAATTTATTATTATCAAGAGTAATTTTATCCCAACTAATTGGCTTGGAATTTTGGCTGTGTTCTGGTAAAAGTTTAAGGAGTAGATCATTTAAAGCAGTCGATAATAAAGTAGAAGAGAGGGAAGCATTTAAATCCTTTTCTGAAAGTATTAATTCGCCAACTAATGGTACTGTTTCTAACAGTTTCAGTGGTTTGCCCTTGAGTACTGAGCCGATGTTGATGCGAATATTTTCTGCGACGAGTTGAATTTTTGTAAGATGAATACCTTGATAGACAGCATGGCTGGCAAAAATAGATACCGAAGGAACGCAACCAGAGAGAATTTGGCGATCGCTCGCTTTAATCTCCAATTCTAGTTCTTGAATTTGGCTGACCTGGGATCTCAACCACAGCTTCACTGCGGTTGTGAGTACATTCGTTACAATCCGGATGTGTTTTGAAGTTTTGGTTTCGGAATTATTGTCTGGCATTTAACCAAAGAATTTTATGGTATTTAGTTCGACGACTAACACGACTAACAAGGAGTTAAACAAAAATTAACTGTAACATTTGTGGCTATAAACTAAAAAATGCAAATATTATACTTTAATTAATCGTTAAACAAAGAATAATCATTTTCCACATGGAGGCACGGTTACAAAAAATTCTAGCTCAATGGGGTATAGCCTCACGACGCGACGCTGAAGAAATGATTAAGCGATCGCGCGTGCGGGTGAATGGCGTTTTGGCACATTTAGGTCAAAAAGCCGATCCCCAAAAAGATACGATCGCAGTCGATGGTAAACCGGTGTCTGGGGTGCAGCGTCCAGATTTAATATATCTGTTGCTGCACAAACCATCTGGAGTCGTTTCTACTTGTGACGATCCTCAGGGAAGACCAACGGTCTTGGATCTATTACCACCTGAATTAAGAAAGGGTCAAGGTATTCATCCAGTTGGTCGATTAGATGCAGAATCTACAGGAGCTTTAATACTTACAAACGACGGTGAGTTGACATTTGCGCTAACTCATCCAAGCCATAGCATTCCAAAAACTTATCGTGTTTTAGTCAAAGGACAGCCCACAGAAGCAGCGTTGCAAGAGTGGCGTCAGGGCGTGATGTTGGATGGAAGAAAAACGCGATCGGCTAAGGTGCGCCTCATTGAATCTATGGCTGGACACAGCAGTTTAGAAATTGTTTTAAAGGAGGGAAGAAATCGCCAGATACGCCGTGTAGCCCAACAGTTGGGATATCCGGTAGTTAAGCTGCATCGCACTGCCATTGGTTCAATTCAATTAGATACATCAAAAGCAACCGCTTTAAAAGAAGGTTGCTATCGTTCCCTAAAAGATGAAGAAATTAGCTTTCTAAAAAAGCAATTCAGACAGATTCCTATTAACGATTCAGCTGGGTTTAAGGAGTAGTAAATCATGAAGTGGCTAAAAAAAAAGGATGAGACCCATCACTCAACGCCTTCACTAGAAGAACAACAGGCAGAAAAGTTGGCAGAATTAGGCGGTCAACTTTGGGCGACACGCCAAGAAAGGGGTTTGTCGCTGGATGAGATGGTCATGTTGACTAGAATTCCTCGGCGATTGTTGCAAGCAATTGAAGAAGGTAATTTGAATGAACTGCCCCAACCAATTTATATTCAGGGTTTAATCAGGCAATTTGCCGACGCGTTAGGTTTTAATGGAGTCAATTTCGCCAGTACTTTTCCTCTCGGTTCTAATCACGTTAGCCTTGAACCCGCGTGGAAAATTACACCAATGGGTCAATTACGTCCCTTTCATCTTTATTTGCTTTACATCCTGATGATTATCTCTTCTGTTAGTAGTTTGTCTCAGTTATTGAGTACTGGTACAACACAGGTAAGTTACAGTCAGGATAGAGAAAACTCAAAAGTTGAACCTGTAAGCGACTTAGATAAAGTCCAAAAAATACAGCTACAGGAAGTAAAATCTGTCAGCGACGACATTATTAGCACTAGCAATACAAACGGTTTGCCGGTGCAGATTGGTGTCACTGTCAAAGAAAAATCCTGGATTCGAGTAGTAGCCGATGGCAAAACCGTATTTGAGGACAATCTACCACAGGGAACTCAGCGCATTTGGAAAGCCGAAAAGCAATTGACAGTGAAAGCTGGAAATGCTGGTGGCGTGATGGTGAGTGTGAATCAGGAACAAGCCAAACCAATGGGCGATCCTGGACAAGTGGAAGAAGTAATTGTTGCAGCCAAGCCTAGGACTTGAACAAAGTTAGGAGTTAGAAGTCAGGAGTGATGAGTTAATTCAAAACTCCTAACTCATAACTTTTAATTCCTAACTTATGACTCTCTGGGGGCGCGTCCGCAAAGTGTGGTTAAACTTCGCAGCCTTGAGCTTATTTCTTCTGTCAAAACTTCTGGTTGATACCGCCACTCCCAGTTACCCTCCGCAACGCTGGGAAAATTCATCCGCGCTTCGGTTCCCAATCCCAAAATATCTTGCAAGGGAAGAATCGCCTGGTTCGCTACAGAACTTAAAGCCAGACGAATTAAATCCCAGTGGATACCTTCAGGACTGATACAACCTAAATATAACCACAAATTGCGCTTTTCCCAATCTGACGCTTGATTGTACCAGCCAATAGTGGTGTCATTATCATGAGTCCCGGTATAAACTACAGCATTTCGCGAGAAATTAAAAGGTAAAAACGGATTGCCGGGATCGGAACCAAAAGCAAATTGCAAAATTTTCATTCCGGGAAACTCATACTTGTCCCGCAGTGCTTCGACTTCCGGCGTAATTACTCCCAAATCTTCCGCCAAAATTGGCAGTTTACCAAGCTTGTGTTTGATTACATCAAACAACTCTTCACCAAGGGCTGTAACCCACTCTCCATTTTCGGCTGTTTTTTCACCTTGCGGCACTGCCCAATAAGCTTCAAAACCCCGGAAGTGGTCAATGCGAATAATATCTACATAATCCAGCATCGCTTCAAAACGCTGCACCCACCAATGAAAATCTTGTTGCTGTAATGCTTCCCAGTTATAAACCGGGTTGCCCCACAACTGACCGGTAGCGCTAAAGTAATCTGGTGGAACTCCAGCCATCAGTGCAACTTCTCCCGTTTCTTCATCCAAGCAAAAAATTTCCGGATGCGCCCAAACATCAGCACTATCGTGAGCTACGTAGATGGGGATATCGCCGATAATTTCGACACCGCTCATATTTGCGTAAGACTTCAGTTCCGACCACTGGCGGAAAAACTCAAATTGGATGAATTTATGATAAAAAATTTCCTCAGTCAGTCGCCGCCGTGCTTGTTCCAACGCTTCTGGTTTGCGCTTGGCAAGTTCTTGTTCCCAAGTATGCCAGCTAGCACCTTCGTTAGCATCTTTAAGCGCCATAAACAAGGCATAATCTTCTAACCAGAAGGCTTTGGTATTACAAAAACCTGTAAATTCTCTTTGTTGTATGGGCAAAGCATTAACTTTAAAATTCTCGCAGGCTTTTTTTAACAGCCCAATTTTTATTGGTGTAACCTGCTGGTAATCTACCTTTTCCAAAGGAAATGCTGGTAAATTAGCAAAGTCTTCCTCTTTAAGCAAACCGTCTTCCAACAGCTTTTCCGGGCTAATCAGCAGCGGATTCCCCGCCATTGCTGAATAGCACATATAGGGGGAATTGCCGTAACCGGTTGGTCCCAAAGGCAAAACCTGCCAATATTGCTGGTAGCTTTCTTTGAGAAAATCAATAAAGCGATAGGCTTCTAAGCCTAAATCCCCAATGCCAAATCGACTGGGAAAGGAAGTAGGATGCAGCAAAATGCCGCTGGATCTAGGAAAAGGCATATTTAACTTGAAATATAGGAGGAAACGATTCCATCGAATCTATCATGCTACGGCGAGGTTTAGAAGAGGATGGGGGGACGGGGAGAGGGGGGGGAGAGGGGGAGGGGGGACGACTTGGGGCGACGGGTGTGGGGGAGAAGGGGGGAGAAGAAAGTTATGAGTTTTGAATGCCTGAGTTTTTTGCTGTGAATTTTTCACTTCACGCTTCAAAACGAGTAACTCATAACTCATAACTCATAACTCTATCTCCCAATGCCCAATGCCCAATGCCCAATGACTAATGACTCATGACTCATGACTAAATTACATGACTTATCGAAATCCGACTCCAACAGTTGATATCATCATCGAATTAGTTGACCGTCCTCATCGACCTATAGTGTTAATTGAAAGACATAATCCACCTTTTGGTTGGGCTATTCCTGGTGGTTTTGTAGATTATGGTGAACCTGTGGAATTGGCGGCGCGGCGAGAAGCTGAGGAAGAAACGGGTTTGCAGGTGGAGTTGATTGAACAATTTCTGGTGTATTCTGACCCGAGTCGCGATCCGCGCCAACATACTATTAGCATTGTGTTTTTGGCGACGGCGACGGGTGAAGCGAAGGCGGGTGATGATGCGAAGAAATTGGGAATTTTTGAGCCTTGGTGTGTGCCGGGTAATTTGTGTTTTGACCACGATCGCATTCTGCGAGATTATTGGCGGTATCGGAATTATGGGATACGTCCAAGGTTGGGGTAGAGGAGGCGCGGAATTAAAAGGCGCCCAAGCGCGGAGTTAGGAGTCAAGAGTTACAAAGATGGATAAAAAGGTTATTCGGACTGATAATGCACCACGCCCGGTGGGACCATATAATCAAGCGATCGCTGCTTCTGGTTTAATGGTGTTTGTTGCTGGTCAAATTGCGCTCGATCCTAGTACGGGTGTGATTGTCGGTGAGGGGGATGTGAGTAAGCAGGCGGAACAGGTAATGGCTAATCTTGAGGCGATTTTAATTGCTTCTGGGGCGAAGTTTGAGGATGTAGTTAAGACTACTGTGTTTTTGGCAGATATGAATGATTTTGCAGCGGTGAATGCTGTGTATGCAAAGTATTTTGAGCAAGCAACTGCGCCGGCGCGTGCGTGCGTACAGGTGTCGCGTTTGCCTAAAGATGTGTTGGTAGAGATTGATTGTATTGCGGTGATTGGGGAGTAGCGCCCTCACCCTATTCGTATGGGGCGTTGTGCGTACCAAGCCTGCCGATCCAGGCTTTATCACCTGCCAAGCGCATTAGTTAATTTAAAATACATGTATATGAAGACTGCTCGAGTTCAAGAACAAGGAGAATCACAATGACAGTCAATTCCAAACCTACATATTTAGCCTTAGGTGATTTTTACACCTTTTAGCTACGGGAGAACAGACAGGTGGAAAGTATTCGCTAACCGAGGTCGTATTGCAACCGCAAAGCATTACACCACCCCACATTCACGATCGCTATGAAGAAGCACACTATGTTCTTGAGGGAGAAGTTGAATATCAGCTTGACGACAAAACTATCGTCGCAACTCCCGGAACTTTCCTTCAGTTTCCCATAGGACAAGCCCACGCTTTTAAGAACGTCACTTCACAACCTGCCAAAATCTTAGCTTTTCTGACACCACCAGGAGGTGAGCAATTTTTTGCAGAATTCGGGCAACAAGTCAACCTCCCCATGAGCGAAGAAGAAAAGCGCAATCTTTTGGTTCCCCCTACTCCCGACCACATGGAAAAAGCTATCGAACTAGCTGTCACAAAGTATAGGGTACAATTGGCTCCCCCTGCTTAGTTTTCGACTATTGATGCTTTTTATGTACAAGCGCTTCACAAACAATTGGTTATATCAATTCACTTTAACCGTGCAACTCTCTCAAATCGCTATATCCCCCTTTTTAAAACATCGCCCCGACGACTGGAAGTCGCGGCGTTGCGCGTACAAAGCCCGCCTGTGCGGGCTAAATTAAGATCATCTTCATAGATAATTGCTATAGAAATCCGGTTTGATTGCGTGAAAAAATAGTGCGTATCTGTAGGGTGGGCATTGCCCACCCTACGTCTATTTCAAATAAGACTTACGCAAAGAAACCCGGTTTCTATGGAAAATTCAAGAAACCGGGTTTCTAGGTTCTGAGTGCGTAAGTCCTGTCAAAAATCAAATAGTAACCTATATGACTTATTAATAACTCTCCTCAAAAGCATAAATAGGCGATCGCTTTCACCAATTATCGTGTTCGATTATACCTATATAAATTAATATTCTTCGTGAAGTCGAATGCACTGCATTGATTGACATGACAGCTTTTTATTTCAAAACAATAAATTAACTGCTTCTTTGCCGAGTTTTTACACAATTTATATTGACTTCTGTTGCCATAAGTTATAAGTTTTTAACTATCTAATTGAGATAGATTTTCAAAAATACTGATAATAGTTCCCAATGGAGAGTTACAAATGGGTGTGAGCAAAAAGAGTTTGCTGGGTGCTGGCGCTGCATTTGTGGCGCTTGCAGGTTTAGCTTTCAGCAGATTTGGAGGGATGCAGGCGACTATCGCTAACCCTGCCACCAATCAAAAGACAACAACTTTATTAGCACAAAGTCCTCAATCTTTAACAATAGTATTTCCCAGTCGTTCTGATTCCACAGATTTGCAAAACAAAGCAAATGCTGTAGCTGCATTTTTGTCTAAAGAGATGGGAATGCCAGTGCAGGGGCAGGTAGGCGATGATACTGCTGCAGTGGAAGCACTGAGAGCAAATCGGGCTGATGTGGCTTTCTTAAGCAGCCGTCCGGCATTGAAAGCCGAGCAATTGGCAAACGCTCGCTTGTACTTAGCTGAAGTCCGAGAGAATTATTCGGGAAGATATACTTATAACTCAGTATTTGTCGTTCCTGCCAATAGCCCCTTAAAAACCCAAGGTACAGCCAAAGCAACTCTGCAACAGTTACAGGGCAAGAAAATGGCTTTTACTTCTCCTACCTCTGGTTCGGGGTTTATTTTCCCGGTGAGTGAGTTAGTAAAACAGGGATTAGTGCCAAACCGCGATCGCTTGGATGGTTTCTTTGGTCAAGTTAGCTACGGTGGCAATTACAGCAAAGCTTTACAAGCGGTGTTGCGCGGTCAAGCAGAAGTGGCAGCAGTATCAGAATATGCTTTATTTCCACCGTATATCTCTGCACAAGAAAAAAGTCAATTGCGGATTCTCCATAAAATTCCCGGCGTGCCAGCCCACGGTATCGCCATTGATGATGACGTTCCGGCAGCCACCCGCGAAAAACTGATCGACGCTCTACTCAAGTTAAATCAATCACCAAATAACCAACTGTTACGCAACTTGTATAACTCCACAGAATTGGTGAGAGTTGACCATAATCGTCACCTCGCACCAGTACGTGCTGCGCTTCAAAATGCCGGAATTGAACCGTAATCTGAAAGTTAGGAGTTAGGAGGCGCCTAGCCGCCCAGTTATCAGTTAGGAGTTATCAGTTAGGAGTTATCAGTTAGGAGTTAGGAGTTATGAATTTAAAACTCGAAGACGCGATAAATAGCTTCTCTACAAAATTCATAATTTTTCCTGATCACCAATTAGCATCAAGGATTTAGCAACTAGTCTAAGAGTAATGAGTTCTTAATTGAAAACTCAAAAAACGAAGCTAATAACTCTTAACTGGGCGCCTCCTCACTGGGCGCCTCCTAACTTTTCCCAATGCCCAATGCCCAATGCCCATTGAATCAATCAAATTGCCAGAGGGATGATAGAAACTGCTATTGAGTGTCAAAATCTAAAGACGGCTTATGCTGCATTTCTCAATCGTCCCATCCTGAATGGGATTAATTGCCAAATTCATCGCGGTGAATTTGTCGCTTTGCTGGGACTCAATGGTGCGGGTAAGTCCACTTTATTGCGATCGCTTGTCGGTTTAGTACCGCTACATCAAGGAAGCATCTATATTAATGGTACGGCAATGACGAAGCGCACATTGCCTACAATTCGGCGCGACATTGGTATGTTATTTCAAGGTGGCGGTTTAATTCGCCAGCTGTCAGCAATAGAAAATGTCTTGTGCGGACGCCTCGGTACTAAGACAACTTGGCAAACACTGTTAGGATTTTCTCAAAGCGATCGCCGTTTGGCAATGGAACTACTCGAACAGTTGGGGTTAAAAGAGTTAGCGTATCAAAAAACCAGTCAACTCAGCGGCGGACAGCAACAAAGAGTAGCAATAGCCCGTGCATTAATTCAATCACCGCAAATTCTCTTAGCCGATGAACCAGTCACAGGATTGGATGTCATGGCATCTCAACATGTGATGGAGACTTTATCCCAACTGCACTCCCAACAAGACATGACCATTGTTACAGTCTTGCATGATTTAGGTATCGCAGAACAATATGCCCAGCGAGCGATCGTCCTAGATGCCGGACGTATCCTTTATGACGGTTCGTGCAACAATCTCCAAGCCAAATTTTCCCAAGTTTTGAGTGTTGAAAACAGGTAAAAGTTATGAATCACTTCTATAATTCAAAACTCAAAATTCACAACTCAAAACTCCTACAGCGCTACACCTGGGTGAGTCATTTACTGCTTCTCGGCATTATTTTTGTAATTTACGCTTGGGCATTACAAGGTTTAAAAGTTGATTTTGCACTACTTAAAGACAGTTGGCAGTACGTAATTGATTTTATCTCTCGCTTATTTCCTCCAGATTTAACAGTTGTAGATATCGCAATTAAAGCGCTAATTGAAACCGTACAGATGTCACTATGGGGAACCACCATTGGCGCAATTGTTTCCGTACCAATAGCTATAGCTAGCGCCAGCAACATTGCACCATCTTGGCTGCAATGGTTAGCAAACCTGCTGCAAAACACAGTGCGTTCCGTCCCCTCGATTATTCTGGGATTAATTTTCGTCGCCGCAACCGGACTGGGCGCACCTGCAGGCACTTTGGCATTAGGAATTTACACTATTGGCTACCTTGCCAAATTTTACCAGCAAGCAATAGAAGCCGTCGATCGCCGTTCGATAGAATCTTTACAAGTGGCGGGTGCATCCAGAATACAAATAGCCCAATACGGCATTTTGCCCCAAGTGCTGCCATTAGGATTGGGTTATACCTTGTGGATGTTTGAATACAATATTCGCGCCGCCTCAGTATTGGGTGTAGTTGGTGCAGGCGGTATTGGTTTTCAGTTAAAAAGTTATATAGATGGTTTTGAATACACCAAAGCAACAACCATGATGTTGGTGTTATTGGTAGTCGTCACCGTTATTGATGTTTTCAGCAGCCAACTACGCCGCCGCCTCGATTCAATGTAGTTTTATCAGCCTTCCGGGGAAGGTAGAGGGCACTCTTGCATACTGCGGGGGGCAGAAGAGGTAAGAAGAATTTTGATTTTTTGCTGTGCTAAACCGCGTATAAAGGTCTTAGACCACGATCAATAAGTACGATCGCCCGCCCTTGACGAACACCATCACAGCCTTTGAGCAATTTATTTTGTCGAATACTTTTACCAGGAGTCACAAGACGACTTTCGCGCTTTAGCCCGGAGGTTAGAAATCTCCGGGCGGTCGTCTTTTAGCCTGCGTTGTGAAAGTTATTCAACGGCACCTTTTGCAAAATAGTCGCAAAAATACCGATGAATATTAAAAAAGCGATCGCCATAATTTTTTTAGTATATTTTCTCATTAAATAGTTGCAATATAACCAGCATTAGCTGAACTTACCATCGGCACTGCAACTTCCCTGTTGTCCTCTTGCTGCTGTTGGGTACTTTTCGCCGCAAAATGTTTATCCATAAGTGCAGGGACTTGGGCAGCATTAATACGGCTGTAGCGGGTTTTATCTGGCATAACCACATTTGGTCCGCCTTTGCAATTTTTCATACAGCCAGTCCCTTTGATCGTAACTTCAAAAGACAAAGAGCGATCGCTTAAAGCAGCTTCCAACGCCTTACAAACCCCCGTACCACCCCGTTTCATACAATCAGACTTTTGACACACCAAAATCGTAGCTTTAGCCTTAGCCGCCGATTTTGCCTTCACTTCACCGCTTCCTGAAACAGCAACACCGAGAGAACTCTCCTTATCTCCCACACCCGTCGCCCCACACCCGTCGTCCCTTATCTCCTTCTCCTCTTCCACCCGCGCCGCCAAAACTCGTTCAGCTTTTAGCTTAACTTCATCAGTTTTTATATCGTGCTTTTTTTCACCTACAACTTGCAGCCAAGTGCCTGGTGGCAAGCGTAAATCAAAAGCCGCTCTTAAATTTTTAGCTAGTTTAACGTAACATTCACCTTCAGAAGTCGCCAAACGCAAGCCTTTCAGCTTATAGCCATCTTTAATAACAAAATCGAGAAATCGTCCTTCAAGGCAAAATTCCGAAACTTTAGTACTGTTGAATTTACCCATTGTCATTAACCTATTTATTACTAAGACAAATTATTAAGCGAGATTGTGCCAGCAGAATTGCAGAATGGAAATCAAGTCTTGACGCGAAGCTGTGAATTGCCGCACCACACTCCAAAGTTGAATAGCTACAGCAGGACTGCTAACTGCAACTTTCAATGGTTGGTTAGTCTCACACCAACAGGGAATATCTAGCTGTTGTAAGCGGTGATAGACGACCCAGCGGTCTGCCCAACTCACCTCTAAAACGTGCTTTTCTTCTACTTCTGTGAACGATTTCAAGAGAATTGCCCTCAAAGTGCAACAAACTCGCAGTAACTACTGCGCTTATATTTCCTTATCTGTGAAATTTTTAAGAGTTTAGCTCTTGAAATAAGGATAACTTAAGTGCAAACAATTCTCAATTATTTTTGAAAAAAAATCAATATCACCCATTGAGGAGACAACCAGACGGGTGTGGGGGACAAGGAGGACAAGGTAAATATTTAGAATCCAATGCCCAAGGGACGCGGCTTCGCGCGACTGTCGCGGTCGAAGAAGGGCGCTGGCGCAACAATGCCCAATGCCATTATCACATTTTCGTCGAATCTTCCTCCCGCAAAGGTTCAATACTTCACTATATTTAGGTATTTTTAAGCAAAAACTCAAAAGTTCGCAATATTAAATAGACTTGTTTTAATTTTTTAAATGTTAATATGTAGAGACCAAGCAGTTAGCATCTACGACTGCTCAAAAGCGAGGAGAACAATGTCTGAAACGCAAGCTTTGTTACGGAGTTTTGGTCAGGTTTATGACAATCCCATATTGCTGGACCACAGCGTCACTGCACCAGTTTGTGAAGGATTTAATGTCAGTTTAGCTAGTTTTCAAGCTCTCTACTTGCAGTATCAAAAACACCATTTTGTAGTTGATGGTGCAGAATTTTACTCGCTGCATGAGTTTTTTAGCGAAAGCTACGAACAAGTCCAAGAACACGTTCATGAAATTGGAGAACGTTTGGATGGACTGGGCGGCGTACCCGTAGCTAGCTTTAGCAAATTAGCGGAATTATGCTGTTTTGAGCCAGAATCTGATGGTGTCTATTCTTGCCGCCAAATGGTAGAAAATGACCTCAAGGCTGAACAAGCTATGATTAGCCTGATTCGCCGCCAAGCCTCTCAGGCAGAGAGTTTGGGCGACCGCGCTACCCGCTATTTGTATGAAAAAATTCTGTTGAAAACTGAGGAACGAGCTTATCATTTGGCTCACTTCCTCGCTAAAGACAGCTTAACTTTGGGGTTTGTTCAACCCGCTCAAAACTAACACTCCAATTAACATTTCTATAATCTAGAGTTATCTACCCTAGATTGAAGCAAAAACTGGAATCGTCAAGCCTTAAAAAATTATAAAAATGGCAGAAAGCTCTATCCTTAGTTTTCTGCCATTTTTAATGCAAGTAAATAGCAAAATCTAATACTTAACTTTTTTAAGTGAATAAATATTATACGTAAGCCAGTTAGTAGATATTTTTATTTAATTTGATTTAAGTACATCCACCACACTAAGTTATCAACCAGCACTTTTGAAACAAAAATTACTCGCTTATTGAGAAAAATCATCACTTTAAATAAAAAAGATTTGCAAAAAATTCTAAATTGCATCATGATAATTAAACTAAATTAGACATAAAACCGTGTGGGATAAGAAGTAGGGAAAGAAAAATAATTAGTAAAAACGAAATAATGTTTCATTTTATCTATCTTGCTGTTTGCGTCTCTGTGTCATCAAACCTGGAAAACTTGATAATAAACAGCATTAATGGTGGGTAAACACCCTTAAAATAATCAGGATTTGTATTCTCTTACTCCAAAGCAACGACTATGCCCCGCCGTGACGACATCAGGAAGATTCTGCTGTTAGGTTCTGGTCCAATAGTGATTGGACAAGCCTGTGAATTTGACTATTCTGGTACCCAAGCTTGTAAAGCCCTGCGAGAAGAGGGTTATGAGGTGGTACTGGTCAATTCCAACCCAGCGACAATTATGACCGACCCGGAAACAGCCGATCGCACTTATATTGAACCGCTGACACCGGAGTTGGTCGAAAAAGTCATCGCTAAGGAACGTCCCGACGCTTTGCTACCAACGATGGGAGGACAAACCGCCCTCAACTTGGCTGTAGCTTTGGCGAAAAATGGTGCCTTAGACAAGTACAATGTGGAGTTAATTGGCGCTAAGTTACCAGCGATTGAGAAAGCTGAAGACAGAAAACTGTTTAACGAAGCGATGGCAAAAATCGGGGTGAAGGTATGCCCCAGCGGCACAGCTTCATCTTTAGAAGAAGCAAAAGCGATCGCCCGTGATGTCATCGGCACTTATCCTCTAATTATCCGCCCCGCCTTTACAATGGGTGGCACCGGCGGGGGTATTTCTTACAACGAAGAAGAATTTGCCGAAATGGCACAAGGAGGTATTGATGCATCTCCCGTTTCGCAAATTCTCATTGACCAGTCTCTACTCGGCTGGAAAGAATACGAACTGGAAGTGATGCGAGATTTGGCAGATAACGTTGTCATTATCTGTTCCATCGAAAACCTTGACCCGATGGGCATCCACACAGGCGACTCAATTACCGTCGCCCCCGCACAAACCCTTACAGATAAAGAATATCAGCGGTTGCGGGATATGGCAATTAAAATCATCCGCGAGATAGGTGTCGAAACTGGCGGTTCTAATATTCAATTTGCCATTAATCCCGTCAATGGCGATGTGGTGGTAATTGAAATGAACCCCCGCGTTTCTCGCAGTTCGGCTTTGGCTTCTAAAGCTACCGGCTTCCCCATTGCCAAAATTGCCGCCAAGCTAGCTGTGGGCTATACCTTGGATGAAATTCAAAACGACATCACCAAACAAACTCCCGCTTCCTTTGAACCGACAATCGACTATGTAGTCACCAAAATTCCCCGGTTCGCCTTTGAAAAATTCCCCGGTTCGGAACCTGTACTGACAACCCAAATGAAGTCAGTCGGGGAAGCAATGGCAATTGGACGGACTTTTAACGAATCCTTCCAAAAAGCCTTGCGTTCATTAGAAACCGGACGCGCCGGTTGGGGTTGCGATAAACCCGAAAAATTACCCAGCGGCGAACAAATTCGCGCCCAACTGCGAACACCAAATCCCGATCGCATTTTTTCCGTGCGTCATGCCATGCTGCTAGGAATGAGCATTGACGAAATCTACGAACTCACCGGTATTGACCCGTGGTTCCTAGATAAAATGCACCAACTGTTAGAGGTCGAGAAATTCCTCAAACGCACGCCATTGAAGCAGTTGACAAAAGAGCAAATGTATGCAGTGAAGCGCGATGGATTTAGCGATCGCCAAATTGCTTATGCCACCAAAACGAAAGAAGATGAAGTCCGGGCATACCGCAAGCAACTAGGCATTATCCCAGTTTACAAAACCGTAGACACCTGCGCCGCCGAGTTTGAAGCGTTTACTCCCTACCATTATTCTACCTACGAAGAAGAAACGGAGATAATAGCCACCGATAAACCCAAAGTAATGATTTTGGGTGGTGGTCCCAACCGCATCGGACAGGGAATTGAGTTTGATTATTGTTGCTGTCACGCCGCCTATGCCTTGAAGAGTGCGGGTTATGAAACGATAATGGTCAATTCTAACCCCGAAACAGTATCAACAGATTATGACACAAGCGATCGCCTTTACTTTGAACCGCTAACAAAAGAAGATGTTTTGAACATCATTGAAGCAGAAAATCCCGTTGGCGTGATTGTCCAATTTGGCGGACAAACACCCTTAAAGTTGGCAGTACCATTACAAGATTACTTACAAGGATTGGAAGCGATCGCCAATTCTTCCCCCCCTCCCCCACTCCCCCCCTCCCCCACTCGCATCTGGGGAACCTCCCCAGATTCTATCGACATGGCAGAAGACCGCGAGCGGTTTGAGAAAATTCTCAAAAAATTAGATATAGCCCAACCGCCCAACGGTATCGCCCGGACTTACGAAGATGCGCTGATAGTCGCCAAACGCATTGGTTATCCCGTAGTAGTGCGTCCCAGCTACGTATTGGGGGGAAGGGCGATGGAAATCGTTTACTCCGATGCAGAATTAGAACGCTACATGTCCTTTGCAGTGCATGTAGAACCAGAACATCCAATTTTGATTGATAAATTCTTAGAAAATGCGATCGAAGTTGATGTAGATGCGATCGCCGACCACACCGGACGCGTCGTAATTGGTGGTATTATGGAACACATAGAGCAAGCCGGGATTCATTCCGGAGACTCAGCTTGTTCATTACCATCCATGTCTCTTCCGCCAGCGGTTTTAACTCAAATCCGCCTATGGACAGTGCAACTAGCGCAAGCACTTTCAGTAGTAGGGCTAATGAATATTCAGTTTGCCGTAGTCGGCACTCAAACCTATTCTCCCCAAGTTTACATTTTAGAAGCCAACCCCCGTGCCTCTCGCACCGTACCGTTTGTTTCTAAAGCAACTGGTGTGCCTCTTGCCAAACTGGCATCCTTAATTATGTCCGGTAAAACATTGGAAGAATTAAACTTCACCGAAGAAGTCATACCATCCCACATAGCCGTCAAAGAAGCAGTTTTACCATTTAATAAATTCCCCGGTACCGACACCATTTTAGGACCAGAGATGCGCTCTACTGGTGAAGTAATGGGTATAGACAGCGACTTTGGACGCGCCTTTGCCAAAGCAGAAATGGCAGCAGGGGAACATTTACCGCAAACGGGAACAGTATTTGTCTCAATGAACGATCGCGACAAAGCAGCAGCCGTGGCAGTGGTGAGAGAATTTGTTGACCTAGGTTTTGCTGTAATGGCTACCTATGGTACGCGTCGCGTCCTTCAGGAAAATGGATTAGAAGTTGAATTAGTCCTAAAACTCCATGAAGGTCGTCCCCACGTCCTAGACGCCATTAAAAACCGCAAAATCCAACTAATCATCAACACACCCTCCGGCGAAGAAGCCCAGAGTGATGCTAGGTTAATTCGCCGTACAGCCTTAGCCTACAAAATTCCCATCATCACCACCATCGCCGGGGCAAAAGCCACCGTTGCCGCCATCCGTTCCCTGCAAAATACAATCTTGGACGTGAAAATCATCCAAGATTACAACGTCCCTTTTAGTTAACGGCGTTTTTAGGAACCAGACCGGTGTGGGCGACGGGTGTGGGGCGACGGGTGTGGGGGACAAGGGTAAATATTTAAAATCTAATGCCCATGCCCAATCCCCCATGCCCAATGCCCAATCCCCCATCTGCCTTCCTTAATTAAAGAAAAATCACAAAATTAGCATAGGAGAACAATTCTAGTTATCATTAAGCTTTTTTAAGAAAAATTAGGATTTTTTCTGACCGTAGATACATTTAGGAAATAGGATTATAAATACTTTTCAAGTAAATAGAGGCATTTCGATGAAATGCAACATTCCCAAAACCGCAGTTTGCCAGCTAGTCAAATTATTCTCATAAATGTTACAATTATTAATAATGGCAATTTAGAAAAAATGTTTGACTAGCTACCTTTTATCTAACTGTAGATACTTGTGGACAAGCTGTAAAAACTGTAACTTTTATCAGTTAATAACCAAAATTGATTACTATTAGCAGCCTTTGTTTATCGGGCGCTTAAGTTACGAATAACAGCATGTGTCCCCAGTCAGACTGGGCACACCCACCGAAAGCATCTATCACCTAACGTCCCTATTGTCAAATCCATCATTACCAAAGAGTAGCGCCATGAAGACCGCTCAGACAGCCACAGACCTCGTGCGGACTTACCTGCGTGAGATTGGCAGAGTGCCACTCTTAACACACGAGGAGGAGATTTTCTATGGCAAACAGGTGCAACGTTCAACCGCCTTGCACGATTTGAGGGAATCTCTTGCTAACCGGTTAGGTCGCCAACCGACTTTACAAGAGTGGGCACTCATCGCAAAGCTAGAACCAGAAGAGTTAAACGAAGCGATCGCCGAAGGTGAAATTGCCAAGCGCAAAATGGTAGAAGCCAATTTGCGGCTGGTGGTGTCCGTTGCCAAAAAGTACATTAAGCGCAACGTCGATTTGCTCGACTTAATTCAAGAAGGTAGCATTGGCATGCAGCGGGGCGTAGAAAAGTTTGACCCCACCAAAGGCTACAGATTTTCCACTTATGCCTATTGGTGGATTCGTCAAGCCATAACTCGTGCTATAGCGGAAAAAGCTCGTACAATTCGCCTGCCAATTCACATCACCGAAAAACTGAATAAGATTAAAAAGGCACAACGTCAACTATCCCAAAAATTGGGAAGAGCTCCAACTGCTTCCGAACTAGCGCAAGAATTAGAATTAACGCCGAAGCAGGTGCGAGAGTATCTAGAAAAAGCGCGTTTGCCATTATCCTTAGATTTGCGGTTGGGCGACAACTACGACACCGAACTTGGAGAAATGCTGGAAGATCCAGGAGCTTCTCCAGAAGAGTTTGTCATGCAATCATCATTATCTTATGACTTAGAGCGCCTCATGACAGAACTCACTCCCCAACAGCGGGAAGTAATTACCCTACGCTTTGGATTAAATGATGGGCAAGCTTTAACTCTTGCAAGAATAGGAGAAATCCTGAGTATTAGCCGCGAACGAGTTCGTCAAATCGAACGCGAAGCTTTAACCAAACTTCGCAAATCAAAAGCCAACATGGATGAATATTTGGCGAGTTAGGAGCCGCCCAAGCGCCCAGTTAGTAGTTGGTTGTCGGTTGTTCTATAAACTACTACCTACTACCCACTACCCACTAACAACTAACTACCACCCACCCTTCGGGTTCACCATCCCCGGCACGAGGGAAAACGCCACTTGCTCCACTTGGGGAGACCCCAAGACCGCAGTGGCTCCCCTACCAAGGGCGCCCCTTCACCAACCCTTCGGGTTCACCAGTTACCTGCGCTCGGGTTACCCTCCCGCAGTAATGGTTCACCACCAACCAATCAGGTGCTAAAATCCGTTGATTTTGGTACGGTTACACCGACTTCCATTAGAGAAATAGCTTGTTACATTAGTTTGCAGGAACAGATAACAGCGGGATTAGTCAAATACAACATAGGCATTGACTTGCATAAGTCTCTCGATGTAAAGAATGTACGGCTTTGCCGTTCGGTGAAGGGTAGGATGAAGTAGAAGCTCAGTATATGCCTCGTTCCTAGTGGGCGAAAAAAATCTGTAGAAATTCGATATTCATGCTTTATCCTTGTCTTGAAAAGTTTTGCGCTCCTGTTACCCGGACGCGCAACGCCAGTTGCAAAGGCTGCCGGGAAACCCTTTCACCAGTCACCTGCGGTCGTGTTACCCTCCCGCAGTGCTGGTTCACCACCGCACTGGCTTAACTTTTCGCTTTATGGATAGGGTAATTTCATACTTCATATTTTAGCCTTCAGCTTGACTATTCCGACTACAAACACCGCAGCTAGCTGTCCTACTAAGGAGGTACAACGTGAGTAACCCATCCAATCGAGTTTCGGAATTTTTTAATGGCGAACCAGAAACTAGTAACTTTTTTTGGCAATACGTTAAATCCTTAAGTCCTGAGACAATTACGCAGCTATCTAAACCCGCTTCTCCCGAAGTTTTTCAAGTGATGGAGCGCAATATTGTAGGACTGTTAGGTAACCTGCCTTCAGAACATTTTAGTGTTAATATCAGCACCAGTCGAGAAAGTCTTGGTCGGCTGCTTGCTTCCGCCATGATTAGCGGTTACTTTTTGCGTAACGCCGAACAAAGAATGAACTTTGAAATCGCCTTGCAAGGGACTGAGACTAATACCAACGAACTAGACTAGCGATTTAAAATTTCCGCTTTTTAAATTCGATATCGTTGGATTTATGCCTCATCACAGTCACCACGATAAAAATCAAAGATTTCCCTCTGCGGAATCCTTACAGCCTTCCTATACTTTAGCGCTAATCCCCAGAGGGAACTTATAGTTCCCTTTGTGGGAAAGAGCAATCAAAAATGCCAAATTGAAAATTAAAGTTATTAGATAAAGTTCATTTTCTTTTTATGCATAAGTGCGGATAAAATACAAAAACTTTGCAATTCGTAATAAAATACAAACTCGGCAGATATCAAACCAGTCTGCCGAGTTTTGTTATTTGTAATAGTTAGTAGTTGGTAGTTGGTAGTTGGTAGTTGGTTGTTCTATGAACTACTACCCACTATCTACTAACCACTAACCACTAACCACTACCTACTACCCACCAACCCCTTCGGGGTGACGCTCGTTCCTCGCTACCGCTACGAAGATCGCTCTTACGCTCATAGTCCGCCACTGCGGTCTTGGGGTCTGGCCAAGTTCCGCAAGTGGCGTGGAAACCACGGCAGTTCCTTACTGTCGGCGAAGCATGCACGGCAGTCGTGAATGGTCCGCCAGTGCGGTGGTGAACCAGCACTGCGGGAGGGTAACCCGAGCGCAGGTGACTGGTGAAAGGGTTCCTCCACCGCAGTTTGGCGGGACCCAAACCGACACGCGATCGCACGGGAGCAGTCGCCTGGGTCGGGAAAACGCCACTGCGACCCTTGGCCAGACCCCAAGACCGCAGTGGCTCCCCTACCAAGGGCGCGAAGCTCACCGGGGGGAATCTTCCCGACTGCAGACTGAGCGCTGTCTCACCGCCAACTGCTCGCTTGTTGCAAGGAGCGTGGAAACCCCCCCGCAGTGCTGCTGAACCAACGGACTGCCGGACCTTGACCGCGCTGGCGAACCACTAACCACTATCCACTAACCACTAACCACTACCTACTACCCACCAACAACAGCGCCGAACCCCTAACTATGACTGAAACCACTTCTACCCCACCCCATAAAATTATTGGTGTTGCTGTAATTTGGAACGACCAAGAGCAAATATTAATAGACCGCCGTCGTCCAGGGGGAGTAATGGGGGGTTTGTGGGAATTTCCTGGTGGTAAAATTGAGCCTGGTGAAACTGTCCAAGAGTGTATTAAAAGGGAAATTGATGAAGAGTTGGGAATAGTTATTGAAGTGGGAGAACATCTGATCACTATTGACCATACCTATACCCATTTACGCGTTACCCTCACGGTGCATCATTGTCGTCATATTGCAGGTGTTCCCCAACCTTTGGAATGTGATGAAATTCGCTGGGTGAGTTTGGATGAATTAGAACATTTTGCTTTTCCCCAGGCTAATATTCAAATTATCACTGCGTTGCGGCACAAGATTTAATTTTATAGGTAATTAAAGTTGGCAGTCGTAACCCAACATTTCTAAGAACATTGATTTTTCGACATTTAAAATGTGTTTTGCAATGTTTCGCCAACAGCATCCGAAGCATAATCCAACATCAACCCTAGACAATAGTTGGGTTCCACTTCGTGACAACGCCACGCAAGCACACTCGCCGAACCCGCTTTCTTCGCAGTGGCTCCCCAACCTACTAACAACTAACAACTAACAACTAATAACTAACAACTAACAACTAACAACTAATTTGGATAAACTGGCAATGTGAAATGGAACCACGCACCGCCACCTGGGGTAGAATCTACCCAAATTTGCCCGTAGTGCGCCCGGATGATGCGTTGGCACAAACATAAACCAATGCCATAACCGTCTGTCTCTTCGTCGCGTTTGAGGCGGAAGTGATTTTCAAAAATCCGATCGCGGTTTTCTTCTGGAATACCGGGCCCCGTGTCGCCAATGCTAAACTGAATTTTTTGGGTAGTGCGATGCAGCCCAGAAACCTCAATTTTGCCGCCTTCTGGTGTGTATTTAATCGCATTGTCTAAAAGATTTACCAAAACTTGGCGGATGCGTTCTGGATCGGCATAAACATAGGGTAAATCTTTGGGGATATCTTTTTCTATATTTTGGGATTTGGCGGTGTAGCGATCGCGCAATTCTTCCAATACATCTAAACATAACTTGCCTATTTCCATCTTTTGTGGTATAATAGGTAATTCTGTATCGTTACCACGACCAACCTGCAACAAGTCAGTAATCATGCGGTCAATGGTGCGCGTTTGATTGCGGGCTTGTTTTAATAAATGTACCGCCATTGTTGGCGACAAGCGCTGAAACTCACCCTTTTGTTGATTGTAGTTCGACTGTAAAGTTTCTATAGCGATCGCTGCAGCAGTTAGAGGGTTGCGAAGGTCGTGCGCTAACATCGCAATTATCCGGTCTTTAAATTGCAGCTGCTCTTGGAGTTTCTCTTTTTCCTGCTTTAAGCGAAAAATTTCATCAGAGAGTCGAATTAGTTCGGCGTCAGCAGCAACTGAACGAATTGAGGTAGCTACTGGTGGGACACGACCGTTGTCGTCTATACGTTCTTGTAAGTCTTCCTGTAATTTTAAGTAAGCGTCTGCAGCGGCTTGCCACCGGGGCCACCAGTTTTTTAATTGAGCGATGATATTACTACCAGCAAGTATCTGCCTGGGTTCCGGGTGGATTTTGATTAAAGCTGGCGTTGCTACTAATTTAAAGTGTTCCGCCAAATAGGGTTGTTGTCCGACGTCAATAATTTGAAGTTCAAAATTGAACTCAGCCTGCAATTCTTTTAAATAAGCACGAATTCGCTGCACCTGTTGTCGGGACTTTGGTCGTCCATCGACAAACAGTAACAGTTGTAGTGGAGCCTCAGAATAAATAGGCTGATCCTGGGAAACTTGCATGTAATCGTGTTTCAGCACTGGTAACAACCCGGCGACGTTTTACACAAAGTAAAATAAACTGATGTTGTCGATGGTCGTTCTTGTTTTCTCAATTTAATATCTATTTTAGATTTTTCATACTCCTATCCGATCTGCGTTTTTAACATGCGATACATCTTTTTCAGCTTTTTACTTTCTTTTTGCCTAGCTTCTGTTTCAAAAAGCGTTTTTGCCTTTGAATATAGCCCACCATCGTCCCTGACGCAAAATATACAGTCAGAGCCACTAGGAAAAGACTTTGAGGCTACTGCAAGTCGGTTGGTGCAAAACCAAATTAATCTGATTGCTCGCATCGAACGCGCGCTGTCTGAACCTGACTCAAATCGCGTGCGATCTGTGAGGGGGCAATTAACTGTCTACACTAAAGCTGCAGAAGCTTTTCTAAAAAGCCATTACAACAGCCCGAATACTTTGTGTACCGCAAGAGCAGATTCCCTATTGAAATTGTCCTCCTTTTCCGAGCGATTAACTGACTCTCAAGCACAAATTTACTGCTCTTTGTATGCGTCTAGCCAGGAATTGCTAAAGCTTACCCCAGTGCTAGATCGGCTTTTGTCTCGGCGGGGTGAATTAGCGTTAGTTCGATCGCTTGGGCTAGTTTCTGGCGAGAGACAATCAGATCCTGTGCTTTCGATTGCGCCAGTGCAGCGTCCCAATCTGGGAAAGCCAGCTACACCATTGTCTACACAAGAGCCGAATGTACCGCTTACCCCGCCGCAAATCATCGGTAGGACTGCGAAAACAGCCATAGCTGACTATATTCCGCCTATGCAACCGGCGATCGCACCAATTCCGGAAGCAGTTACTACTCTTGCATCTGCCAAGAAATTCTTGACAGCAGCACAAGCACTATTTCCTCCAGAAACTAAATTTCAAGATCCGGTGGAAACTGCTACCATACTTGACCGCTTTGCCTACGACATTGACCCCCAAGAGCCGCAAACCTACGCCAAGTTCCTCGATCTGCCTAACACTGGAATTTTTCGGGTGTTACCATATTCAGCCTACCAACGGCAGTTGAATACTCTCCAGAATCGTTTGCAACCCAGCGTCAGAGAACGTTATCCCTTCCCGTCCTTGGGTGAGGCTAAAGGCGGATTAACTCCCAGTTTAGCACTTCACATGGTCGGGGAGCGCTTTAATTTAGCACATCTGGGAGTAGATTACGGCTTTATGGTGAATGTGGGCGATATCCCCCTAGAAAAATTGGATGGGAACTTAAAAGCTGTTGCACCACAAACGCGAGAATTTTTCCTTAACTACCAGCCTCCCAAAAAGTTGGAGGCTTTGCAAGTAGAAAGGCGGCGCTTTTTGACGGGGAAAAACCAGAATTGGAACCAAAGTCAAGTAATTTTGGCTGGTGCAAAAGCCGAATTGAACCAAACTTATTTAGTGCGATCGCTACAATTTCAAATCCCAGAGATAATTTTGAGCGGTAAACCAATTTCCCGTCAAGACAGAATTCATTTTGACCAATTACTGAAAATGCAAGGTAGCGATATTATTTTGGCATTCCGACCAGTTCGTCGCCGTGCTGATGGTAGTTATACAGTACTTTGGCGAGTTCTCAATCAGTTACCCGAACCAAAAATTGAAGATTTAGAAGAATATGTAACTCTTAAGCGCGACTAATAAGTAGCCCTGAACGAACTGCGTACACCAATAATGGATGAAAATGGCATTGTTGCGCCAGTGCTGCGCTTTTGGTTTCGCGACCCAGTCATCTGGCGTCCCTTGGGCATTGGGAATCGGGTATCTACATCGATATAGCGTTTATCGCCGCAACTGAGGTACACCATTATCTTTTCTAGCAAAATAACCAGCTTTAAAAACGTACCTCACCAGGTCGGAACCGCTATATGTCATTCAAAAAGTCAAGTGTGATAAAATATTCGCGCTACATTTATGATGTGCTATTTAGTTAGATTCAAACACTTATGCCAAATCTGTGCAGGTCTAAAAAGAAGATTAGAGGTTGGAAAAGACGGATTAGACAAATTCAACAATGGAAACAGCGAAATTTTAACGTTGATTTGAATAACTCTAACTATGATTATGTCAAAATTTGGATTCACCCTTGGTCAAGCCTTGCAAAACCATCACCGCCAATGTGGTACAGACGGTTAATCTTGGAGGCGATGTTTGAAATTTACCACAATTGGAAAAGTCAACTTATTGAAAGAGGAGAGCCTTTTTACTTAAAAATTTGGTTGTTTCATCCACGATTTTCTCATTCACAAGTCGTTGCAGGTATAGGTGAACGAATTGATTGGTACCAAAATGTTTTTGCTATCCCAGAAAATCAAGAGCAACTATTTCCCTATCAAGAGTATACTTCAAATCGCTACAATTTGCATGATATAGCATGGGAGTTACGTATAGATGATATTCTGCATCAGGAAAAATTTGATCAATTAACACCCGAAGAGGTAGAAGTTCTTCAAAAAACAGCTTACAGCATAACTCAAACATCCGACGGTGATACTTTGTACGCAGTAAGGCTAGGCTCAGTCTGGCTTGGTTCATGTCAAATCGCCGCCTACGACAAAGCGCTGGAATTAAAGCCCAATGATGACGAAGCCTGGAATAACAAAGGGATTGCGCTGTCCGACTTGGGACGATATGAAGAAGCAATCGCCGCCTATGACAAAGCGCTGGAATTTAAGCCTAATAAAGATTCAGCCTGGAACAACAAAGGGATTGCGCTGTCCGACTTGGGACGATATGAAGAAGCAATCGCCGCCTATGACAAAGCGCTGGAATTTAAACCTAATAATGACCTAGCCTGGTACAACAAAGCTTGCTGCTATGCAAAGCAGGGTAATGTTGACTTAGCGCTTGAGAACCTAAAACAAGCCATTGATCTCAATCCCAAAGACATAGAGATGGCAAAAACTGACTCAGATTTTGAAAGAATTAGGACAGATGAAAGTTTTCAAGCGCTGGTTGCTAATAAATAATTTATAAACGGGGAGTCACTAACTTTATCTCTGCAAGAGAATCTTCTAGTTGGTAACATACCGACGCTTATCTAGCCCTTATTGATAATATTCTTGCAAAATTGGATTTAAAGCTAGCTGATCGTGATACCCTAAATAGCTTGAAAACCTTTTTACAATTCTTGTGTGTTGATGTTTCTGACAGTCTAGAACTAAAACCTAAGGTCAGTAAATCACAAAGTTTTTTAGAAGCTTGACCACATAAGCATTCGAGCTAAACAGCCGTTTTCCAAGAAACTACCTTTTAATAAACATTTTAGCCGATGACATTAAGTGTTGTTCAGGCGATCGCCTGAACGTAAGCGTTGTTAGACTCCTTTTTGAGTAGGGCTGAAGCCCTTGTTTTTCCGTAGTTTTCTGAAAGTTTGTGATTTACTGAAGGTAGAAGAATACTGGCAAGATATCTACGGGCTGAATAAAAACTGTACTCGTTATTTTCAAAAGTATTTACTATCAGATATGAAAACTCCCCTGGTCTTTGCTATAACCTGAGTTCGATGTCAGAAAAAGCCAGAAAGTCAGCTGCCCACCGCCCAGGCAAGATTTCTTTGTCAAAGGCAGCAAGCCGTTCTAATTTCGGCAGGGCTTGGTCTGTTGCCAATTTTCCAAGTGCAAATACAGCCCAAAAACGCACTTCGACAAATACATCAAGAAATATCTTTGCGTTGCAGTGCGAAGTTCTCAGCCAACAATCCAAGCCAGAATATCAAAATTTTTTTGTAGTTATCTTTGCCTGCTTAACCATCGAAACGCCTGGAAAATAGCCCAGCAAGAGACTAAACCAACTCTGATTATTGAGGCAGATTTTTTTCCAGTACTTGGTTTTGGCAAGCTACCCTTGCCCTTTAATCCCCATCAAAGCGATGTTGGGGTTAGCTGGCTATATACTTGTGCGTCGCAAGTTTACAGCATTTCTCCTGAGGGTTATGCTGAAGGGTTTTCAGTTTCAACAGTTGCCTACATTGCGAGTTTTACGATAACTGCAAAAAGAAAGTTAAAGGCAAGAAAGGATTTCCAAAGTTTAAGAAAAACTGCCGTTCTGTTGAATACAAAACATCAGGATGGAAACTTTCGGACACTGGCAAAGCAATAACTTTCTCGGACAAAAAAGGAATAGTAACCTTGAAATTAAAGGGAACCTATGACTTAAACTACTACGGTATTAAGCAGATTAAGCGTGTTCGATTAGTGCGTCGCGAGTCGCGGTTACTACGCTCAAAAAAGCAATTGATATTGACATCAAGGTTGAAACTCAACCCACTGGTCAAGTAGTAGGTATTGATCTGGGTCTTAGTTGTTTCATTGCTGATAACAAAGGCAACGTAGAATCATCCCCGCAGTTTTACCGCAAGTCTGAGAAGCAACTAAACCGCGCTAATCGCAAGAAATCCAAGAAATTCAGCAAGGATAGAAAGAAGGCTAAACAACGCCAATCATCCAACTACCACAAAGCTAGAAATACATATGTCCGTAAGCATTTAAGAGTAAGTAGGCAGCGAAAAGAGTATTGCAAGCGTGTTGCATACTCCCTGATCGAATCTAACGGCAAGGTGACCTATGAAGACTTGAATGTGAAAGGGTTGGTTCGTAATCGACATCTGGCTAAGTCAATTAATGATGCTGGCTGGTCAACTTTCAGGTCATGGTTGGAATATTTTGGTCACAAATATGGTAAGGTGACGGTTGCTGTTCCTCCCCACAACACAAGCCAAGACTGTTCTAATTGTGGCAAGAAAGTGAAAAAGTCTCTGTCTACTAGAACTCATGTTTGTCCTGATTGCGGATATGTAGAAGACAGAGATGTAAACGCAGCAATCAACATTTTGAGATTAGGACTGTGTACCGTGGGGCACACGGGAACGTCGCGCAGGCGTGATTTGCACATCAAAGGGCAGTTGGCGCAAACCTGCTGCCTAACGGCGAGTCATTGAACCAAGAATCCCCGCGTATGCGCGACCGGAGAGTGTCAAATTCCTTAGCGTAACTATGGCGAACATGGAGGTTTACCCAATCCAGAACATCACCAAAACAATCTTAGTAAAGCTCATAGCGCTGATATTCTTTACGGTAAACTGGCATTTATGCCTTTATATGTTGTTGGTAAAAAAACGAACAATTTAATTTTATGTTGGCGAGGCTTCAGGCTCGCCTTAAAGGAATTGCCCGTTTGACAACTGGACGCTTTCTGCGCGTGAAAGTTCTCCAAGTTTCGAGTGCGCTTGGGAGGTTACTCAAGTTTGCATTTTTCAGACACTTGACTATCGGACTTTAAAAGAATGAAGGATGACTTTCAAGAAACACTTGGGGGAAAGGGAAAGGGGGAAAGGGAAAATAAGTGTTTCTGTAATCAGTAACAATCGGTGCGCCGTCAGTAGGGTGGGCATTGCCCACCTGACGAAATAATAAGGTTTTTAGGCTGCTATTTTCACAATCAGGACTTACGCAAAAACTCTCTCGAACCGCTGTAAGATGAAGAAACTTTATGCTTTAGCCTTCATCCTTTAGCCTTCTGTTGACAGTCTGCGCTAGGGTAGGAATTGACACTTTTTGTGGTTTCCTGCGGTGCCCTGCAAACGTCCAGCTGTTTTTCTGAGTTTGGCTGTTTTACTTACCTCGTTAACAGCCTGTGCTAATAGTCCAGTTGCTAAAAACCTTGAGCAGTCTTTGGCGGCAGATCCTAAACTGAAAGACAATCCAGTTATTTTTGGGGAAGCTAAGAATAGCGTCAGTCCAACTGTGTCACCTCAGGCGACAGTACAGTTGCCGGTTGGTTTTCCTAAAGATATTCCGCTATATCCTAATGCCAATTTACAGGAAGTTACACCTGTTAGTGGTTCACAAGCCAGTGTTTCAACTCGCTGGCTGAGTTATGACCCCAGCAATCTGATTGAAAGCTTTTATCGCCAACAGTTTCAAGCAAATAATTGGCAAATTTCGCCACAGCCGGCAGAACAATCTGGTGTTTTAGAAGCGCGTCGTAATAATTTACAGGTGAAAGTTGCTATTCAGCCCAAATCTGTCACCAACGTCGCACCAAATCAACCGCAGACAGCCAGTGAACTTCTAATTGAGTATACACCTAACGCCACTGCAACAGCACAACCTTCCCCAACTACAACACCGACTGAAACTGCTAACGCTCAAATTCCTAACACCCAATCTAACGATGCGGCTTCTCAACCTGGTAGTCCAGATTTTATTGGTCCGGTGTTACCCTCAAACTCGGCAGCGCAGCCAAGCGCTACGCCCGATCCAAATAATGCTACAGTCGCTACAGCTACTGACTCTCAAAAATTCAGCGATTTAAATCAGGTACCGCCAGAATTGCGGGGATATATTCAAGATTTGGCAGCATTGGGCGTTTTGCCCTTACAATCAAATGCCAATAAGAGTAATAGCCCTACAACTAACCTGTTTGAACCAGGTAAAACCATTACTCGCCGCGAATATGCCCGTTGGCTAGTTGCTGCTAACAATGTGATGCATGCCAATAATCCAGCTAAACAGATCCGTTTGGCGTCGGAAAGTTCTCAACCAGCTTTTAGCGATTTGCCAAAAACTAACCCTGATTTTCCAGTAATTCAGGGATTAGCTGAGGCGGGTTTAATTCCCAGTCCTTTATCTGGTGATTCTACGGAAGTTTTGTTTCGCCCTGATGCACCGCTGACACGGGAGCAGCTGATTTTGTGGAAATTACCCCTTGATACCCGTCAAGCTTTACCTGCTGCTAATTTAGAGGCGGTGAAGCAAACTTGGGGTTTCCAAGATGTGGGCAAAATTAACCCCAAAGCTTTACGCGCTGTATTGGCAGATTTCCAAAATGGCGAACAGTCGAATATTCGTCGGGTGTTTGGTTATACAACGCTGTTTCAACCGAAGAAACCTGTGACTCGCGCTGAGGCTGCTGCTGCGTTGTGGTACTTTGGCACTCAAGGTGATGGAATATCGGCTACTGATGCTTTGAAATTAAAGCGATCGCCTAATTGAGGAGACGGGTGTGGGGGACAAGGGGGGCTTTATAAAAAATTATTTATCTAGATGGTTGATAAAAATATGCTTGCGTTAATCTATTTGTTGAGATAAATAAATATCAGCAATTGTCTAGAAAAAACCAATATTTAATTGTTGTTTAAAATCCTTTTTGCTGCTTTAAAAAAAGCCCAAAAATAAGTCTTAGTTTTTCAAGCTAATCTCGCGAAGTGAAAGCTGGAGCAAAACAAGGCGAAATGAATGCAAAGCAAGGCAAACGGCGCAAACAAATTTCTGCACAGCAGGCGACGGTTGAGGGTTTAGAGGCTGAGTTACAACATGCTACAACAGAGTGCGATCGCTTGTGCTTTGGTTAGCCATCCCACGTTAATTTTGGCAGACGAACCTAGCGCATCATTAGATACTAAAACCAAAAGATAAATTGTAAATTTAATGCAACACTTAGCTCAAGAACAAGGTTGTACAATTGTCCTTGTAACCCACGACAATCGTATTTTAAATATAGGCTCGCGCAATCTTCATATAGAAGATAATCGTTTACTACAAAAGTTATTAGTACATAAAACATTATCAGCGATTAAACATCTATCTAAAGGAGTAAATATTTATTTGACTTTAAAAGCGTAATTCAGTAACATTACGTAAGAAAATTGAGGAGTTGGCTTGTATTGTAGATAACTCTACAGATAACGTGTAGGTTTAATCAGCCCTTTTTGTAATTTCTCAAAACCGAGACATAGCAAAAATACAAAGTGGAAAAATCAGCATGAAAAAAACATTCGTAGCAGCAGGTTTTGTCCTCTTCTCTTTTATGTTGCCCCTAAAAGCAACCGCTGCGAGTTTCAATAAGGTTTTCTTCTTTGGCGATAGCCTGACTGATGCCGGCAATGTGTTCAACGCCACTAAATCCTTAGGCGATCCAAACCAAGTCTTTCCCCCAAGCCCACCCTATTTTAAAGGGCGTTTTTCAAACGGTCCGGTATGGGCAGAATATTTTGGAAATCAGCTAGGATTATCCCCAACTTTAGTCACTAATTTAGTTACTGGGTCTCCTACCGACGGCATTAACTTTGCCTTCGGTGGTTCTAGTTCTGGTTTGAAAAACTCTATCGCTCGTAATTCACCGATACCGGGAGTGCTGGCGCAAGTCAATTTGTTTAGCGAACCCTTAAAAGCAAGCAATCAAAAAGCCGATCCAAACGCCCTCTATGTGTTACAGGGTGGTGCAAATGATTACTTATTTGATAACCTTACAGACCCTACAATCCCCGTCCGCAATTTGACAAGTGCATTGCAATCCCTTATCGATGTCGGTGCGAAAAATATCATGGTGTTTAACTTACCCGATTTGGGACAGTTACCGATTACCAGAATAGATCCTCAAGTCTCCGCCGGACTCACCGCTTTGACAGAACTTTATAACTCTGGCTTTAACGCCACCATTGCTGGTTTTAAACAACAACAACCAGACGTGAACATCATCCCTGTTGATACTAATTCCCTATTTAGTCAAGTACTAGCCGATCCAGGAAAATTTGGTTTTAAAGATGTTGCCAACTCTTGTTTAGCAGGCGATTTTGACGCTATAAGAGCAGGCAATTTTAGTTTATGTCCTAACCCAGAAGACTTCTTCTTCTTTGATGGCGTGCATCCATCGACACGCGGTCATGACTTAATAGCACAAGCAGCACTAACAGCAGTTCAGAATAATTCCAAATCCATTCCCGAATCTTCGCCAGCGTTGGGTATGTTGGCGTTTGGTGCTTTAGGTGCATTAGGAGTGGTGAAGCGCAAACAAAAGAAGTCAGCCCTTAGTCCAACAAATCGGGTTCTTGCCGCACAATCATCTCATACAAAGGTTGTTAGCTAAACCAACCCATATAATGCGAACCTACCTGACTTTGGTGTACTGCGGAAAGTACGGGAGTAGAAAAAACTGCCAAATTTGGAAGCGGTGACTCCCCGATCGCACTAATTCTAGCTATTATGGAAAAAACGTGTAAATTGTTACCCTTCGAGCTAGAGTAGTGCTGATTCTGATTTAGGTAAGATTACCCGCATGGACACCAATGAGTTAAAGTTCCTACTAAAGCTACTGGGATGTGAGAATTATCGCTCAAGCCTTAGTGCAAGCGCCTTCGATGTTTTTAAAAGTGATAAAAACAAAATTTGTCTAAGTTTGGGCGATCGCGAACTGATAGACTATACCCGCGAGATTGCCAGTGTCAAGATTTTATCACCAGGTCAAGCCCTACTGAAAGAACCAGCCCAAGTGCCTATCACAGATAAAGAACTTAAGGTGCTGGAGAAGATAAGTAAAGCTTCGGGTAAAATTCCCCCCAGCAAAATTACTTCGCCTAAAGCAGCTGAACGAGACGCGATACTTAAAACTTTAAGCGATCGCGGCTTGATTGAAGCTGAAATGAAAATTAAAAAGGCTAAAGCTGAAGTTTGGCTAACTGAACGCGGAATTGAATATTTGCGTGATGATTACAACCCCAACAAAGGTTCTAACCCCGTCATCAGCTTGGATTTGCTGAACAATTATCTTCGCTTTTTGCGGAAAACTTTACGTAGTAAGCCAGAGGAAGTATCTAGACATAGCACTGATGAATCACCATCGGAGATAGTTACCAATCTTAGTGATGAAGAAATTTTACAAACTATCCGGATGCTGGATCGGGAACTAGGTACTGACAATTATTTGCCGATTTTCCACCTGCGGCAAAAGTTACAACCGCCACTGTCACGGGATGAGTTAGATGGGGCGCTTTATCGTCTGCAAGCAAACGACCAAATTGAGTTGAGTTCCTTGTTAGATCCGACACCCTACGCCCCAGAACAAATCAATGCTGGAATTCTTCAAAATGTTGGTGGTTCGCTGTTTTTTATTACTCTGTATTAACTAGCAGAAAGAATAGTTTATATCGAATCAAGTTACCTGTCTCACCAAACTTTAAATATGTCATCAATCGACGAAATTATTAAACGTGAGGTCAATCCGTTTGACCTAGTAAATTTAAGAGTTGGAAATTTTTGGACTGATAATCAAGATTCAAATTCTATAGTTGAATCAATTCACCAAGATGCGATATCCGAAATAGAAAGGTTTCTTGATTTAGTCGCGATGGATAATCGTAGCCGTACAATATTGCTTATCGGTGATTCAGGTTCTGGCAAAAGTTATCTATTGGGTAGACTAAAGCATACCTTTAACCCCAAAGCTTTCTTTGCTTATATTAGTCCTTGGGCTGACAATGACTATATTTGGCGTCATGTTCTACGCCACACTGTTAATAGCTTAATTCAAATTCCAGAAGGTCAGCAAGAGTCTCAGTTAATTTTGTGGTTGAAAAACTTATCTGCTTTTACTCAACGCAGTTTCAAAGAAAGAATTTTTAATGATAGTATTTGGAATTTATTACATAGCGACAGAAAAAAATTTGTCAAACATTTAAAAGATACTTATAAGCAAGCAGGTATTTATCATCCTGATATTTTTTTTGGAGTTCTACATGACCTAACTAACCCAGAATTATATCCTTCAGCCTGCGAGTGGCTGAGAGGAGATGATTTAAGTGAAGAGTCCATGCAAGAGTTAAAAGTAAAACATTGCATTGATACCGAAGATGCAGCAAAAAATGTTTTAGCTAATTTTGGCAAAATTACTACTGCAACTCAACCGATTGTTTTATGCTTTGACCAAGTTGAAACATCTGCTAATTGGAATACTAGTCCATATCCTATTTTTAATATAAATACTACTATTCATAATGATAATCTTAAAAATCTACTAATTATCATCAGTATAGTTAAAGACCCGTGGAGACAAAGCATTAATTTAATTCCACAATCAGACAAAGCTAGAATTGAGCGAGAAGTATCGTTAAAACCAATTAATTTAACTCAAGCAGAAGCACTCTGGACTTATCGCCTAAAATCTATACATCAGGAAGCTAATCCACAACCAAATACTCCGATTTATCCTCTGAATAGACCATTACTAGAAGAAAATTTTCCGGGTGGTAAAACATTTCCAAGAAATACTTTTATTCTCGGAAGACAAGAATATGAAAAATATAAACTTTCACTCCTAATTAAGAATGATAGTAACGATACTCTCACTCTTGTAGTTAATCAACCACAGACAAAAGGAAAGCAAAAACCTGAGACAAAAGAACCTCTGAAAATTAAAATTTCAAAACCTAAAGATACAGTATCTCCCAAAATTCCCCCAATAGATGATAGGGAAAGAATGTTAGCTGAGTTTAAAATTCTCTGGGAGCAAGAATATAAAAAAATCCAAGCAAAGACAAGTAAAATCTCGCTTTTATCATCATCTGATTTAATCAGAATGTTGCAGGAAGCTTTAGAAGCCTTACAACTACAGTCAGTGAAACCTAAGCTTATCAGTGGTAAAAATACTAGTTATTCATTGAGCTTCCAGGATTCCAGTAAACGAAAAAAAATAGGGGTAGTTTGGACTGAAGATGCGAACATGAACAGTTTTAATAATGTTATGAATGCTTGTCATAAAGCAATTCAGGAAAATCTTTGTGGAAATTTATATCTGATTAGAATTGGAAATGTAGGACACGCAAAACTTGCTGGTTATCAAAAATATCAGCAAATTTTTAGCGGTACTCAGCATCATCATATTAAGCCAAATCTCGCTGATGTTCATGATTTGGCAACATATTATAACCTAGTTAATTCTGCACTGGCTCAAGAATTAGTAATTGCTGGTAATACTATTAATTTGCAGGAACTCCAATCTTTAATTCGTGAGACAGAAATTTTACATAAATGTACTTTATTGCAAGATTTAGGCGTTGTCCCCAAACAAAAGCCAAATGGAGGTGATGAAAATGCTCAGAAAGATTTACGAAGAGTTAAAGATTTTCTATTAAATGTAGTCAAGACTCAAGGCTATATGGGAGTTTCTACTTTAATATCACAGACTGCTAGTCAGTTTTCTGATGTTAAAGAAACTGATATTCAACATTTAGTGGATTTATTATGTCAAGAACGTAAAGTCAAAATTATCAATCCCAAGGATAAATTACAAGACCAGTTAATTTGCTTAGTTACTTAAATTATACTATTTATTATTAAAGTCATGCAATATCTGAAAAATTCTGCCGATATCAAAACGCAAATTATGCAATTTGCTCTGGCTAAAATGCTGTGGTTGGATACAGAGATTGCTGACTGGAATACTTCTTTTCCAAGATTATCTTTGATTCAAGTATTAGCTGTTCCTCAAGATTATACAGGTGAAGATGTTTATCTTCTAGATGTGTTAGATAAACCTGATTTGGTGATTTTTTTTATTAATAAAATTATGATGAATCACCAAATTGAAAAGGTTTTTCATAACGCCAGCTTTGACTTGAGATATTTAGGTGATAAATCAGCGTTAAATGTTACTTGCACTCTGAAGATAGCCAGGAAGATTAAGCGAGAAATTTTACAAGTATCTAACTTAAAACTTAAAACCTTAGCTGTAGAACTTTGTAGTTTTTTGGATGTTGATACAGAAGAACAAGCAAGTGACTGGGGAAAGCGTCCTCTAACTGATAAACAGTTAAAATATGCAGCGATGGATACGGTTTATTTGGCTGCTGTACATCGCCGTTTATTAGAACACTCTAACTATAAGAATGTAAGTAATATTTTTGATATGCTACCGAATGATTCAAAACAGTCAACAGGTAAGTCGGGAAATAGGTCTTTAATAGCTACTAAAGTTAAACTGGCTTTTGAGTGTCCCCGACTGTTTTATTTACATCAGCACTTTGGTGGAAATAGCTTATTTAGACCAACAGACAATCAAATTGGTATTGGTAACATATTTCATCAATTAGCTGATGATTTTATCACTTTAGCCATCAATGAACCGAAATTTCAAGAATTATTTAAGCTCAATGCATCTGTGTTAAACTTAGAGGAAATTGCCTCTAGTATGCAGCAACTTTTTTATCAACTTAAATTTTCTACCTACTTGGAGAAAGCTGTTGCTAAAGATAGCAATCAGGCACAACCACTGTTTAATGTTTGGCAGGGTTTACAAGGACTCATCAAACAATTTGCTAAATTACTAGTATCAAATCGCCATTATTGTAGTGCAGAAACAGTTATTCATAATACTTTTATCTTTGAAGAACGCAAATTAGAACATTATTTTCAATTACCAGATGGAACTAAACAACGAGTTGTAGGAGAATTTGATTGTCTAGTTTTTAATTTTGAAGTCAAGCGGTTGTGTGTAATTGAATTTAAAACTTATCAACCTGTAGATCCATCAGCACAATTAGCTCAGGTTGCGCTTTATAGTTATATGCTGTGGGCGAAGAAAAAGGTAGCTGTTGATTCCGCAGTTTACTGTGTTTTGCCAGAGTTCAAAGAGTATCGATATACTTGGGAAGAACTAGAAAATACGGTACATCAGCTAATTCCCTACAAATTGCAACAGATGCAGCAATGGTTGAGTTGGGAAGCGCCTCATCCCAATCCGCCACCGCCTACAACTCAGCCTCACCTTTGCAAAATTTGCCCCCAACAGCAAAAGTGTCAAAACTATTTTGTTGATGCAAATGGCGATCGCCCCCAACCCCCCCCCTGGGAGGAGAAAGATGTATCTTCTGACCCCCCAAGAAACCCAGAGGAAGCACCTAATGCTGATGCGATGGGTGAAGCGTTGGTTACTACTTTGCAATCTTTCGGTATTGGTGTAGATTATCACGGGGCTGCTGTTGGTCCAGCTTTTATCAGGGTGAAATTAAAGCCCCATCTGGGTGTTAAAGTTAACGCCTTACTGAAATTGTCTGCGGATTTGCAAGTGCAGTTGGAGTTGGCAAATCCGCCTTTGATTGCCGCACAAGCTGGTTATGTCAGTGTCGATCTGCCTCGTGCCGATCGCCAAATTGCCAGCTTTGAAAAGTATATTCAATCACAAGCTTTATCCGCAACAGCACCTGTAAAAATTGCGATTGGGGTAAATATAGAAGGACATTTGATAGAGGCTGATTTATCCTTTTCCGAATACTTGTCACTTTTTGGTTGGCGGTACAACGGGGAGTGGTAAAAGTGAGTTTTTGCGATCGCTTCTTCTCAGTCTACTTGTTCGTCATTCCCCGCAACATCTGCAAATCGCCCTTGTAGATCCGAAGCGAGTCACATTCCCAGAATTTGAGAAAATGCGGTGGTTGTATTCACCAGTCGTTAAAGATGGTGATAAAGCTATTGAATTGATGGATGAACTTGTAACTGAAATGGAATCCCGTTACCAACGCTTTGAGAAAGCTGGGTGTGCTGATTTAAGTAGTTATAATCAACGTTCTTCTCAGCCTTTGCCGCGCATTGTCTGCATTTTTGATGAATATGCAGACTTTATGGCAGAAAAAGAGATTCGCAAAGCCCTAGAACTAAGTATAAAACGTTTGGGGGCGATGGCAAGAGCTGCTGGAATTCATCTGATTATTAGCACGCAACGCCCGGAAGCAGGTATTGTTACCCCGATTATCCGTTCTAATTTACCAGGAAGAGTTGCGTTGCGGACTGCTAGCGAAGCAGACTCGGCTATTGTTTTGGGGGGAAAACAAACAGCTGCTGCTTATCTATTAGGTAAAGGCGATTTACTATACCAAATGGGCTGCACCGCGACTCGCTTACAAAGTTTATTAACTAAAACTATCAAATTGCCCCACACTTAGAGGTTTTGCTAGGAAATTTATGCCGCATTACACATCCTGACTTGCTCAAAAATGCGCCCCTCACTGCTATAATCTGATCTCAACACCGTACACTAAGTGTACGGTGTGAGCCTTCTGCTGCTCAAGGTAACAATCTATTGCACCTCCAGACGGTTGGTAGCCGCAATTTTCTACAATAATCCCAGAAAGATTGATCGTAAAAGGTGTCAGCAAGCAAATGCCTAAAACCGTTGCCGACGTGATGAGCCGTGAACCGATTACGGTACGGGCTGAAACTCCTCTAAAGGAAGCCATCCAAATTCTGGCAGAACGACGTATCAGCGGGCTACCTGTTGTAGATGACACCGGAAAATTAGTGGGTATCATCTCCGAGACGGACTTGATGTGGCAAGAAACTGGTGTTACGCCTCCGGCATACATCATGTTTCTAGATAGCGTTATTTATTTAAAAAATCCTGCCACGTACGATCGCGACCTACACAAGGCATTGGGGCAAACTGTTGGGGAAGTTATGAGCAAAAACCCCGTCACTATCTCTGGGGACAAATCTTTAAAAGAAGCTGCCAGAATTATGCACGATCGCAACGTTCACCGCTTGCCAGTGCTGGAGGGCGAGGGGCAAGTAATTGGTATACTCACCCGTGGTGACATAATTCGCGCAATGGCTGCAAGTCAAGAATAGTTATTGGTTGGGTGTTGGGTGTTGGGTGTTGGGTGTTCGGTGTTGGGTATTGGTTGTTCACCACTTACTACGCGCCTACTAACCACTAACCACGTCCCTAATAACTACTAGCTGTTGTTTTTTAAATAGCTTTGAAAAGTGAGATAGATAAATGACCATTACCCCAGAGTCTGTTCAGCAAATGCTTAGTTCCCAGGATTTGGGCGATCGCTTGCGGGCGGTTAATCAAATCCGCGATTTGGAACCAACAGTTGGCTTTGAGTTGATTCAAAGTGCAATTGGCGATTCCCATGCCCGTGTTCGATATTCGGCGGTAAGCCAAATGGATACCCTCGGCGGACAGGATTTAGATTTATCGTTGAATATATTGCGCGATCGCTTGCTTAACGACCCCGAACCGGATGTGCAAGCAGCAGCAGCAGACTGTTTGGGCGCTTTGAAACTGCGTGCAGCTTATGACGACATGCTGCATATCTACCAAACTACTCCAGAATGGCTGGTAAAATTCAGCATCATTGCCACATTAGGAGAATTGGGCGAACCGCGAGCTTTTGAATTACTCAAACAGGCGCTCTCCTCAGACAATGAATTAGTACAAACCGCCGCTATTAGTTCCCTTGGAGAGTTGGGAAATATACAGGCTGTTCCTTTGTTGGCTCCCTATGCTAGCAATCCAGATTGGCAAGTCCGCTACAGACTTGTGCAATCTCTGAGTCGTTTGGGCGGCGCAGATGCTAAATCGACATTAGAAACTCTCGTAGACGATCAAGTAGAAGCAGTGGCAAATGAAGCTAAAAAAGCTCTGAACGCCGCTTGAGGCTGTTTTGCCCTGTTTTACCCATCATTTTTAGTTCGACCTGCATGTAAAATAAAATACATCAGATAGTAGAGGTTCACATTTTTGTACGTGAACCGCTACTTGTTTTTTTTGTCTATATAATTACTGAGTTATTACATAAAAATACTTATAAAACGGTTTGTCGTCGAAAGACTTTATTAAAACTCTTTTAACAAAAGAGTTTTTTACTAAGTATAAATATCAAAATTTGAATTATTCTCAATTAATAATTTCACGCAGAAACATCGCATTCTTACGCATAAAGTTAGTGTTTTTTTCTGTAAATAAAGACTAGGTGAATTCTGCTTGCTTTGACTACCGGATAAGGAAAATTATCCATTAACGTAGTGGTTAATCAAGAAGCGGAAACAAATCTTCAATACTGCCTTAACCATCCAAAATTTGTAGAAGGGTAATCATGCAGAAGTCAAAGTTTCTAGTAACAGCAATTGTGGGAGCCACCTTGGGCTTAGGCTTCGTTTCTAATATGTCCTCTGCTCAAGCTGGTTCTTTAATTCCTCAAAAGGAAGGTGAAATCAAGACCAACCTTGGATGTATAGCCAGCACCTGTATCGACACATTCAAAGAGTTTGGCTATACAGTAACTAGTTTGGGATATGAAGATAGCAAAGGCAAAAAATACGGAGCGAGCCGATTATTTGTTGATAACAAAACGACTGCAAACAACTGGGGTTTTGGAATTAATTTTAGCAAAAAGGATGCAGGAACCAACGCAGCAGAGAATCAATTTTGGCTGCGTCCCGTAGCTGTCGGTAAGAATGGTAATGCAGTTGAAAATGGTCAGCTAGAAGTTGGTCGCTTCATGTTTGACTTCGGTAAAATGTTCTCCGAGGTGACACTAAGTCTCTTTGATGTGGAAGATGCCTTTAAAACCGGCGTTTTAGAAATCAATGGTAACAAAGCTAGCGAATTACTTGCTGCTGGACCTGACGGTAGCACCCAGTTTATAACTTTGAAAAATGTCAGTTCTTTTGTACTTCAAATGGGTTATCGCGGTTCTGATAGCGTTTTTGCCGGTACTGGTGATGGTGTGAACTTGTCAGGAATCAAAACTGTACCTGAACCCGGAAACGTTGCTAGCTTGTCAGCTTTGGCTGTAGTCGGTATGCTAGCTTTGCGCCAACGTCAAAAACTCTCACAACAAGCAAGTTAATTATTGCTCTGTTTTAACTCCTTTAGGACACACTAATAAATCAGAGGCTACTGCTAAAATGTGTTAATTATCCGTTCTTATAAAATTCTTTTCTGAAGCGTTTAAATTGAATAGATACTTTATCTACTCAATTTTTTTATGAGCAAATTAAGAAAAGTGGATTTATTAATCTATAATTCCTAACGCATCCTACTAGCACGTCTATCCTAAAATAGTACAATATAGCGGTTCTCCTGTACAATCAAATACAGTGGTGTGAACCATGTAGAGACGTTGCAATTGCTAGTCTTTACAATTTGTATTGCACACAAGCGAGAACCGCTATATTATCTGTTGGGTTCTGCTTCGCTCCAACGCCACATGCTATAACCGGGGGAACCAAGGGCGCTTCTGTGGCTCCCCAACCTACGTTTATCTACGTTTATCTACGTCTATCCTATTGCTAAGTTAATGGTGCTGTACTTTCGCTCTTGACGCACCCTACCATACTTGAAGTTTGATTTTAAGAGCCAAATACCTGCGACCAGGTTGTGACTAAAAATACCACAACTGCTGCGATCGCTAATAATCCCTGAATTAAATTACCAACTAAACTACCAACAACAATTCCGATACCAGCTTTAAACGCTACCCCAAAATCACGTTGGTAAAGGTATTCGCCAATAATTGCGCCTAAAAGCGGTCCGAGTAATATTCCTAATAGTGGACCACCAAAAGGCAAAGCCGGCAATAATCCCAAAAATCCCACCACCAAACCGACAATTGCGCCAATTTGTCCCCACTTGCTAGCACCAGCTTGTTTTGCACCCAAGTAGCTAGCTAATAAATCAACTCCAACACTCAGGATTAAAACGATAACTGTGACAATCAGTGGTGTTTTGATAGCCGCGAAGGAACTGCTAACAATTCCCCAAATGATAATAGAAATTAAAATTAAACTGCTTCCTGGAAGGGCTGGAACCACAGCACCGACGACACCAACCAGCATCACAGCAATTAGTAACCAGTAGATAATTTGCATAATGTTGTTAGTAGTTGGTTGTTGGTTGTTGGTGGTTGGTGGTGAAGGGGCGCGAAGTCTGCAGTCGGGAAGATTCCCCCCGGCTCACTTCGCGCCCTTGGTAGGTCCGCCACTGCGGTCTTGGGGTCTCCCCAAGTGGAGCAAGTGGCGTTTTCCCGACCCAGGCGACTGGTGGAGCGCTTCGCGGTAGCGATAGCGAAGCGATAGCGAGTAATCGAGCGTCGGAACGAGCGTCACCCCTCTGGGGTTGGTTGTTGGTGGTTGGTTGTTGGTTGTTGGTAGTGAAAAAGCATTTTTTAACTCATAACTCATAACTCATAACTCATAACTGGGCGGCTCCTAACTTCTAACTGGGCGGCTGGGCGGCTGGGCGGCTCCTAACTCCTAACTATTGTAAAGTGACAGCTAATTTATCAGCAATACCGGCAATCCAGTTTTCATCTTGTTTGGTGTAACTGCGAGGAGCATTTGCTCCTAAAATCAAAACACCTTGCTCGCCAATTGGTTGACAAATTACCCCTTGAGTATTCTCTGGTAAATAATCAAATTCAATGCGTCCTGGATACACTTTTAAATCTACTAGATAAACAGGTTTTTGTTTTTCTAGCACCCGTCTTAAGATTGGTCCTGGCTTAACTTCAGGGTTAGTACCCAAAATACCGCGACGCAACAAAACTTTACCTTGATAAAAAACCACGATCGCTCGCGTTACTGTATTAGTCAACAATAAATGGGATGCCCAAGCTAATTCTGTTTTGGCTGTTTCTGGTAAATCTGGGTCGAGTACAAAACCTTCTTCGCCTGTTAGTACTACAGCATCAGGCGATCGCGGTTGTACCTGCTGCCAAATTAAACCTGTTAAAATCAGCACTGCACTCAAAATTACACCCAACACATCCCCACGCGCTTGGGATACCGTAAGTTCTGGTGTCAACAAACGGTTGATCAACAAAAGTACAGCGCCTAACCCACCAACGACGATGGGTAGACGCCTTAAAACTCCATTAGGATCTGCTTTAACCATTCTTCTTTCTGAGTTAGGAGGCGCCCAGTGAGGAGTGAGGAGTTATGAGTTATGAGTTATGAGTTTTGAGTTTAGAATGAGAAGTCAGGAGTTATTAGTCCCCCTTGTCCACGCCAGTCGCAAGCGGTCGGGAAACCCGACTGCAGCGCTGGCTCCCCTTGTCCCCCTTGTCCCCCACACCCGTCTCCCTTATCCCCCCCTCTCCCCCTCTCCCCCTCTGTTTACTCCTCTCCCGGTTCAATTATCCGCTGGAAAAGGTAGCCTGTACCTCTTGCTGTTAGAATTAACTCTGGGTTACTGGGGTCGTCTTCTAATTTTGCCCGCAGACGAGAGATATGTACATCTACCACGCGGGTGTCTACATGACGTTCTGGTGTATACCCCCAGACTTCTTGTAAAATTTCCGAACGGGAAAATGCTTCTCCAGAGCGACTCACTAATAACTCTAGTAAACTAAATTCCATGCCAGTTAAGCGAATCCGCTCATCACCCTTGTAAACTTGGCGCTTGTTCGTGTCGATTTTGATATTACCGACATGAATCACCCCTGAACTGGGAATTCCTGAGGCGCTGGTTTTGTCTACCCGACGCAGCACTGAACGAATGCGGGCTTCTAGCTCTTTGGGGGAAAATGGTTTAACTACGTAATCGTCTGCACCCAACTCCAACCCGGTGATCCGGTCTGCGACATCCCCCAATGCTGTTAGCATAATAATTGGAACATCTGATTCTTTACGTAATTCTTGGCATACACCATAGCCATCTAGCTTTGGCATCATCACATCCAAAACTACTAGGTCAGGATCGGATTTGCGAAAAGTTTCTAAAGCTTCTTCGCCGTCGCCAGCCGTGACAACATCATACCCAATCATTGAAAGGCGCGTTTCCAAAATTCGACGGATGCTGGCTTCATCGTCTACTACCAGGATTTTTTCTTTATGACTTTCCAATTTTCTCAACGCTCCTTAACTAAAATTTTTCATGATTAATTTTTAATACCATAATATTAAGATATCATTCATCTATTAATTTGGAAAAAGCTGCAACCACTACTATTCTTGGATTTTAGTTGAAACTAAAACTTAAGGAAATATTAAGATTATTTAATAAGATTAAGAATGGCAAAGTCTAAAACAATTTACATTTGTAACGAATGTGGGGCAGAATCGCCTCAATGGTTTGGGAAGTGTCCGGGTTGTGGTACTTACAATTCTTTAGAAGAAGAAATAGTAACTCAGGCTGTTGATTTGTCAAGTCGGGGGGGAGTGGGTAGTTGGCACGCCAATCAGAGTAACAACAAATCTGCTGCGAAAGCTGTTAAAGCAGCCAAACCACGGGCGTCTCTGACATTTGACCAAATTAGCGATCGCCAAGTTATGCGTTGGGAGTCCGGCTATGGAGAACTGGATCGGGTGCTTGGTGGTGGGGTTGTTCCCGGTTCGATGGTGTTAATTGGTGGCGATCCTGGCATAGGTAAATCTACATTGTTGTTACAAGTATCAAATCAACTGGCGCAGAGATACCGTATCCTTTATGTTTCTGGGGAAGAATCCGGACAACAGATCAAATTAAGAGCTTCTCGTTTGGGGGTAGCACAAACGCCAATTGTAATTAGTAATGGCAATGGAAAAGTATTAGAAGAAACACCAAAACCCAAAGCATCTGAAAGTGTTGGTGCAGATTTGTATGTATTGCCTGAAACAGATTTGGAAGAAATTATCCGGGAAATAGATTCTTTAAGACCAAATTTGACGGTAATTGATAGTATTCAAACTGTGTTTTTTCCGGCGTTAACTTCGGCACCTGGTTCGGTGGCGCAAGTGCGGGAATGTACGGCAGCTTTGATGAAGGTGGCAAAGCACGAAGATATTACGATGTTGATTGTGGGACACGTCACCAAAGAAGGTGCGATCGCAGGTCCAAAAGTTTTGGAACATTTGGTTGATACTGTCTTGTATTTTGAAGGCGATCGCTTTGCTTCCCATCGATTATTAAGAACTGTAAAAAATCGTTTTGGTGCCACCCACGAAATCGGTATTTTTGAAATGGTGGAACACGGTTTGCGGGAAGTCCCCAATCCATCAGAGTTATTTTTAGGAAATCGCGATGACCCCGCACCGGGTACAGCAATTGTCGTAGCTTGCGAAGGTACCCGTCCAATTGTGGTAGAATTACAAGCGTTGGTAAGTCCTACTAGCTACACTTCACCGCGACGTGCGAGTACGGGCGTAGATTACAACCGCTTGGTGCAAATTTTGGCAGTGTTAGAAAAACGCGTGGGAATTCCGATGTCAAAATTGGATTCTTACGTTGCATCTGCGGGTGGGTTGAACGTCGAAGAACCGGCAGTAGATTTAGGAGTAGCGATCGCAATAGTTGCGAGTTTCCGCGATCGCATAGTCGATCCGGGTACAGTGTTAATTGGAGAAGTTGGTTTAGGCGGACAAGTGCGATCGGTATCCCAAATGGAACTGCGGTTAAAAGAAGCTGCTAAATTGGGATTTAAAAGAGCGATCGTGCCTAAAGGACAGAAATTCCCCGATTTGAATATCGAGATTTTGCCGGTTGCTAAAGTAATAGATGCGATTATTGCCGCGATTCCGCAGCAAACGCTGGAAGATGAAGATTTGGAACCGGACGAAGATTAGAACCCCACCCCCAACCCCTCCCCGCTTGCGAGGAGGGGGGTAGGAGGTTGAGGTTCCTCTTCCAGGTTTAGTCAGGGAAAGAAAAAATGAAATTTGAAGTATGATGCCCAACGTTTAGAAAATTTCTTTTGGGTTTAGCAAGTTGAATACACCTTTTTTTACCTCACGCCAAGACGCCAAGACCCAGAAAAATCTTTGCGCCTACCCTACGGGAATGCCTAAAGGCGAATGCAGCTTTGTGCGAAATTTTCAACTACACAATATCCTTCCGCTTTTGCAGCCACAACGCCAAACTCAAACAAACCAAAATATGCACGCCAAGAATTCCCCAATTTAAATTCAAATTCTTCCACGTCGCATCATAAATAGGCGTCGCTTCAAATATCTTCAGTATTGGCGGTGCGCCTGGAGGAAGTTCAGGCATTTTTGGAACCATTTTATTTACATCAACTAAGGCTCCATAAGCACCTATTGACCAGCGACTAATTGTCAGCCAACCAAGTTTAGCTGGTATTCCTTTCAACTCAAATAACACCCCTGACAAAATAATTTGCGGAATCATTATCAAGGGGAGAATGCTATTAGCTTCGTTTTCTGTTTTCACAAAAGCGGAAACTAGCAAACTTAAACTGACGCTAGCCAAAAGTGTTAAAAAAGTAGTAATTCCCAAGCCCAAAAACCAAGGCATGAGATTATTGTCTGGTGCTTTAAAACCTAGTAATACAGCTGCAACAATTAAAAGGGTTTGCGCTAAAGTTACACCAGAACGAATCAGAACTTTAGAACCTAAATAAGGAAGTAAACCCAGATTTATCAGTCTTTCTCTGGCGTAAATCGCTGATTCTTTGATAATTTCTCTAACTGAACTGGAAAGTCCAATCCAAATGCCAATACAACTAAAGATGAAGAGTACCTTTAATGCCAAAGGTGCTTGGGTAGCCTCTAATGGATTGATTTTAGCCAGTGGTGTATCGTCGTGCAAAATCCAAGCTGTTAAAGCGATCGCTATTGGACCCGACAACAATGAGAATATCAAACTCGAGCGATCGCGCAACACTAACTGCAAATACCGCTGACTCAACAGCCACATCTGCTTTAACGGAGATATGCCAGTCCGGACTTTAGCATCAGCTTTAAAGTTACTATCTTTACCAGGATTCAACCGCGATTTTACGTAGGTCTGACATTCTGGTGATTGAGAGTATTTCTGCGCCCAATAATCAACTGTATCCCGAACTGCTGCACCGCCACCCTGGTCTAATTTGATATAGATATCTGAAAAATACTTCAAGTCTGGGGCGGGCATATCAAAAAAATTCAAGGCTTGTTGCGGCGGACCAAAGTAGCAGAGTTTACCGCCTCTACCCATGAAGACAATGCGATCGCACACTTCAATATTGGCTGTAGCATGGGTAACTAACACCACCGTCCGCCCTTGGTTTGCTAAATCCCGCAGCAATTTCATCATCTCTTTGTCCAAACCGGGGTCAAGACCGGAAGTCGGTTCATCCAAAAAGAACAGTTTCGGGTCAGCTAGCAATTCCACACCAATACTGACTCGTTTCCGCTGTCCGCCACTCAGGTTGCGGATAAAGTTATTTCTCACGTGAGTCAGTTGAATTTGTTCAAGCGTTCTATTTACTACCTGCTTGACATCCGTATCGGGTGGCAATCGCAGCTTGCAAGCATAAGCGATAACTTCCTCAACAGTAAGATCGGGATGCACAATATCATCTTGGGGAACATAGCCAATTTGCGATCGATAAACTCCCCAATTTTGCCGCAAGTTGTCGCCGTTGAGATACACTGTGCCTGAAGTTACCGGCTCAATCCCTAACAGCGACTTCATCAAAGTAGACTTACCCGCACCGCTACCGCCCACCAACGCCACCAACTGTCCCGGTTCAATCACCAAAGACACATTGTTGAGGATAGCTTTTTCGTTTCCCGCCTTGTCTTTCACCTTGCGAAGCAACCGATGGACATCCAAGCGTATTTGGCTACCACTATCCAGCAGTTCTAAGTATTCGCCCCGATAAACCAGGCTAAACGGTCCAACTTGAATTGTGCAGGCTTCGCTCAAACTCACCCGTCTATCAACGCGTTTACCATTGACAAAAGTACCATTTGTACTTAAGTCTTGAAGAACATGTCCGCCCTGACTGTCCGGATAAATTGTAGCGTGCAAGCGGGAAACCGTCGGCGCATCCAACTGCATTGAAGAATAGCTTTCAGATTTTAAAGCGCGACCCAGTTGCACGGGCCAATCTTTCAAACCTTTCAAAGTTAGACGCCGCTTGCTTGGCAAAACCACGCGATTGTCAACTTTGTTAAAGTAAGTTAACATCACGCGGTTATTAGCAGCTTGTCCGATTTCTACTTGAACACCATCCTTTAAAAGATAGCCTTGTACGGGATCGATGCGAGCTTGATTGAAGAAAATCCCATTGCGGCTGGCGTTATCGCCATCACCATCAAAAATTCGACAGTTTGGGCCTTCTTTGCGGAAAACCGCCTGACGCCTCGATAAGACTTCCCAACCGATAGTTGTGACTTCTAAATCAGCCCAATCACGATCGCGTCCCAATCGATGAACATCTTCCTTCAGTTCAAACCTGAGAATTTGACCTTTATTATTTAGTTCAATAAAAGGTTGAGGATTAACAATCGTAGATTCTTCAAAACTACCACTCATAAGATTGGTTTATTATCTACTTTTTTTGTCCATAATGTGCAAGACCTACCGACATTAGTCAACAGGTAATTTTAAATACAAGGCATCGCTCCAATTTTCCGATAAAGATTAATTTTTTGACAGCGATCGCTGCTATTTATCACTGCAAATAGAGATAATCAAAATTAATCTTATAATCACCAACTACCGTCATTCTTTCATGAAAACCACGATTTTGCGGCGTTTTCTGCTGCTTCAAATTTTAGTACTAATTGGGCTATTAGGAGTAGGATGCCAATCAAAAAAAACACCAGTTAGCCCAGAGAAATTGACTATAGGCGTAGTCAGCTACGGTGAAGGAACAGTGTCTCTAGACAAGTACGATCGCTTCAAAGACTATATAGCAGCCCAAACTCAGTCAATAGTTGATTTAGAACCTGCATATAACGAACTGCAAGCTTTAGAGCAAATTCGCCGGAAAAACTGGCAGATAGTTTTTGCGCCTCCAGGTTTAGCAGCGATCGCGATCGGTAAAGAACTCTATATACCTATATTTTCAATGGAAGGGATCAGTAGCAGACAACGCTCGTTGCTCGTAGTCAGAGATGATAAACCAATTAAACAGATAAAAGACCTGACAAATAAGACCGTAGCATTAGGAGAGACCGGTTCTGCCGCCGGTTACTACGTTCCCTTATACGACCTCTATGGTTTAACCCTCTCTCAAATTCGTTTTGCCCCCACACCCAAAACCATACTATCGTGGGTGAGCGAAGGTAGCGTTGATGCAGGCGGTATATCAGAAAACGACTTTGAGCAATATCAACGTGAATTTGGTACAACAAAATTTAGAATTATTCACACAAGCCGCTGGATTCCCCCTGGAGTCGTCCTAATCGGACCAACCATAGATCGCAATCTCCAAGAGCAAATCCAAAAAGCCATGAACGATGCACCTGCAGACATAGCCGGCGACGCGGGCTATGTCCCAGCTGCTAAAATACCTAATTATGACCAATTTGTAAAATTAGTAGAAAAAGTCAGACCCCTTGAGAATCGGGTTAAGCAAACACCCGCAGTTCTACTCCGTGAGGAATCTGCCGAACGACAGAAGGTAAAAGGGCAAGGGGGAAAATAGTGCATCTTCATAAAATTTAATATAGTATTTGCATTTTTTCTAAAAAAACCGCTGATAAGTAATTGAGCAGTAATTAAGGCGAATCAAGAGCAGCCCCACTAGCGGCGTACCACCCGCTATAAATAAAAGAAACACAAAAAATCCAATTTCTTCCCCCCTTCCCCCCTTCCCCCCTGTTCCTTAAAAGCTTGTCAGCCAAATGAATCAACAATTCAGGCAAAAAATGTCTCTTTAATCACAATTAGCTGCCATAAAAATGGCAGAAAAATGTATTCTCCTTAACTTAGCGTGGTGCTAACCTCGGTTGTAGAGACTGAATCAACCTTGATCTGCATGATTGTCTGACTTCCATCTGGCTTTCAGCAAATCCAGACAATCTATCTGACAAAAGAGCTTGGAGTGCGAATGATGATGTCACAGCCCCCTTTAGCAAAACCAGAAATAGCCGCCGGGACTTTAATTGATAACCGTTATATCATCCAAAAACTGTTGGGACAGGGGGGTTTGGGGCGAACGTACTTGGCGTTTGATACCCGTCGCTTCAACGAAGCTTGTGTCCTCAAAGAATTTGCGCCCATTGGTACGGGAGAGAATGGGCTGGAAAGATGTCGCAATTTATTCAAGAGAGAAGCAAAAATTCTCCATCAATTGCAACATCCGCAAATTCCTGAGTTTTTGGCTTGCTTTGAAGGAGATGGAAGATTATTTCTCGTCCAAGAATTTGTTGATGGAAAAACATACTCCACACTGTTACGAGAACGTCAAAGTATTGGGCAAAATTTTTCTGAAGCAGAGGTTGTACAGTGGCTGAAAAAGCTGCTTCCCGTTTTAGAATATGTCCACAAGCACAACATCATTCATCGAGATATTTCTCCTGACAATATCATGTTACCCGACGGTAACAATTTGCCAGTGTTGATTGATTTCGGTGTCGGGAAACAAATTGCTGACCTAAACGAGGGAAAAAGTTCCGAGCAAGCGACTTTTGTGGGCAAAATGTCCCTAGTAGGAAAAGTAGGATACGCACCCCGCGAACAAATCAGCTTGGGGATGTGTTCTCCTTGTAGTGACTTGTATGCTTTGGGAGTTACAGCTATTGTATTGCTCACAGGTCACGACCCATCCTTTTTAATGGATCAATATTCCCTTGACTGGAAATGGCGTTTGTTCACCCATGTGAGTAATGCTTTTGCTCAAATACTCGATCGCATGTTAGCAGATACGCCCAACAAGCGATATCAAACATCTCAAGAAGTATTGAGAGATTTAGAACTGTTGGGACAGCCTGAAACAGATGTGCGAACAACCATTGCAGAAACGATGACTGAATTGCCTCCTACCTTATCTGTTGCTGAATCTCAGTTTACAGCAACGCTGCCCAATTTCTACAACCAACCGCCAGAAGTACCAGAAACAATAGTTAGTTTACCTGTTAACCAACAACCCATCCAAAACACCAATCAAGGTTCACAACAAAGTACTAACCAAAGTACTAACCAAAGTACTAACCAAAACTCATATCCGAATTTCAACCAAAGTTCATATCCCAATCCCAATCAGAACTCATATCAAAATTACAATCCTAACTCCTACCCAAATTCATACCCAAATCCCAAGCAAAATTCCCAATCGATTTCACTCGACCCAGGGTTCATACAACGTTGCCAGCAAGAGTTAGCATACAACATTGGACCAATAGCAAGCTTGATTGTGGAAGAAACAATAGCAGAAAATCGGGAGATATCGCCCTTCCAATTTGTTGAGCTTTTAGCAAAGGAAATTCCCGACTTTCAAGAAGCATTGCAATTTAAAAAACGAATCTTTTCCTAAGTAAATTCCAAATAAATAGACAAAAGTGCATCTATTCGATTTTTTTAAATGAAACCACAGATAAATATGTATGGTTGATTATTCTTAGCAATCCTCTGCATAATTGTAATAATTCACAAGCTATCAGAAACCCGGTTTCTCTGTTTTCACCAAGCTATCAGAAACCCGGTTTCTCTGTTCTCACCAAGCTATCAGAAACCCGGTTTCTTTGAGAAACCGGGTTTCGTGACATCTTGCATCATCTCAATTAAAAGTAAAAAAATACTAAGTATATACCAATTTTCCGCGTTCGACTACATTCGCCTGGGACTATAAGTCCCATTATAATAGCATAAGTCCTCTGTCATAGGACTGAGAAATGAATTATTGCGCGGTCAAAATCATCACTTTGGATTCAGTTATTTGTGGTTTATGCGTAAAGGTGCAAGATATAAGTTTCTCTGTTCTCACGAATTATTTAGTAGAATGTACGTTGGCGTAGGCAATCGTAACCCAACATCAACCCCAAGCTACTTTAATTAGAACTTTTTAACCGGACTTGATATCATCAACCACCAATCACTAATGACTAATAACTAACGACTTCCTCCAGTATTGCCGTGAGTACGCTTGATTCGTTTCATAGCCATTTCCAAACTTAACTTCATCCGTTTGAAAGCTTTGGCAAGATTGCCTATTTCATCATTAGATAGTTGTTCAAATTCAGCATCCATATGTCCCGTGCTAACTTCCTCAGCCACGCGAGTAATTAGCTTCAAAGGACGCACCACTTGCCGATTTAAAAAGACATTAACTAAAAAGATAACAGCAACAAAAACAGCCGAGACGATTCCCATAATCAAAATAGAAGATTGATTGGCTTTTTCAATGACTTTATTTCCCGGCACTAAGATAATTTGAGCGCCAACAATCTCATTTAACTGCCAACCAAATCCATTAGCTGTGCCATAACGCTCAATCATACTTTTTGGTGCAACATCTGGCGTGCTATGACACTGCAAGCAGCTAGCTTCCGACACAGCAAGCGGACGAGCAATATAAAAAACATCCCCTCCAGGAGTTGAGCGAAATCCGCTGACTTCTTTTAGGTCTTTTGTATTTCTGAAACGCTCTACAATTTTGGCTTCAAAACCGTCAGCTTTATCCCTCAAATTCGTAGGATTAAGTGTTGCTTCTTTATAAAAGAAATCGCGAAAGTTTGGTTTTTTCCGCAAAATTTCAAACACCTCCCGTGCTGAATACGCAGGCACGCTTTGCGGCAAAAACTCAGTTTCTAATTGAACTGCCAGTTTCGGATTGACTTGTGTATTAGTGTACTTGCGAACGGAACTCATTGTTTCAATCAGAGTTAAAGCTGATGTGGTAATTTCCTGTCTGGCATTATGTCTGAGTAAAGAAGACAAAGCCAATCCACTTAAACTCAGACCAAATGCGAGAATTGCAATTAATAAAATTGTAAATTTTTGTTTCAGATTGAGATTTTTTAGCATAATCGCACTTCGCTTAAAATATTAATAGGTTAAGTCAGGAGTGCTGAGTGTAATCATAACTTTCTTTACTCAGCACTGAAAATTTGAATGGTAAATATCTGGATTTTAAATCTGTTTATTACCTGTTTGTCCCTGAGGGTGTTTAAGTCTTTTCATTGCCAGATCCAAGCTGAACTTCATTCGTTTGAATGCTTTTGCTAAATTACCAATTTCATCATTAGACAACTGTTCAAATTCAACATCCATGTGTCCTGTACTAACTTCCTCGGCTACGCGGGTTATGCGTTTGAGAGGACGTACCACTTGCCGATTTAAAAAGACGTTAACTAAAATAATGACTGCGATAAATACAGCAAAGACAAGCCCCAAAATTACCAATGAATCTTTATTGGCTTTATCGATGACTTGGCTCGCTGGTATAGTAATTATCTGAGCAGCCACAATCTGATTTAATTTCCAGCCAAATCCATTAGTTGAACCGTAACGCTCAATCATGGTTTTAGGTGCAACCTCAGGGGTGCTATGACATGCCAAACAGCTTTCGTGAGAAATTGTTAGCGGACGAGCAATATAAAAGATATCCCCACCAGGTATGGAACGAAATCCGTCCAATTCTTTTAAGTTTTTGTCATTGAGGAACTTCTGAATAATTTTTGTCTCAAAACTGTCCGCCTTATCCCGCAGATTGGTAGGATTCAGTGCTGCTTCTTTATAAAAGAAATCACGATAGTCTCCTTTTTTTCGCAGGATTTCAAAAACTTCCCGTGCTGAGTAAGCAGATACAGTTTGCGGCAAAAACTTTGTTTCTAATTGCGGAGTTAATTCTGGAGTAATTTGAGTCACAGTGTAGTCACGCACAGAAGTGATTGTGTCAATGAGCGATAAAGTTTTTGAGGCAATTTCATTTCTGGCATTCTGTCTTAAAAGAGAAGACAAAGTAAATCCGCTTATTCCCAAACCTACTACTAGAATTACAAGTAGCAGAATTGTCACTTTTTGTTTTAACTGCAAATTTTTTAACATAACCCTAGCTCACTGAAAATATTACAACGTAAAATTTAGATTCGCGAGCAGATGTTGAATTTAGGCAACGCCTCTTTTAATTTCCCGAATATTCTTGAGGACGTTTGAGTCTTCTCATTGCCATTTCCAAGCTGAACTTCATCCGTTTAAATGCTTTTGCTAGATTACCAATTTCATCATTAGATAATTGCTCAAAATCAACATCCATGTGTCCCGTGCTAACTTCTTCAGCTACGCGAGTTATCCGTTTGATAGGACGCACCACTTGCCAATGTAAAAATATGTTAACTAAAATTATCGCGGCGATAAACACAGTTGACACAATAAATATATTTAAAGAAGAAGCTTGATTGGCTTTTTCCATAACTTTACTCGCTGGTAATGATACAACTTGAGCGCCAATAATTTCATGCAACTTCCAATTAAATCCACCAGTTGTGCCATAACGCTCGATCATCGTTTTTGGGGCGCGTTCTGGTGTACTATGACACACCAGGCAGCTTTCGTTATCAACTGCTAGAGGACGGGCAACGTAGAAGACATCACCGCTGGCAAATGAGCGAAATCCACTTACCTGTTTTAAATCTTTTTCGTTGATAAAACGTTCAATAATTTTCGTTTCAAAAGTATCAGCTTTATCCCGCAAATTAGTGGGGTTTAAGGCTGCTTCTTTATAAAAGAAGTCTTTATATTCTGTTTTTTTTCGCACAATGTCAAAAACTTCCCGTGCTGAAAAAGCAGACACGGTTTGGGGTAAAAATTTAGTTTCTAGTTCATCAGAGAGTTCTGGAGTAATGTGAGTAATGGTGTACTGGCGTACCGCGCTAATCGAAACGATGAGCGCTAAGGATTTTGAGGCAATTTCATCTGTGGCATTTTGTCTCAATACGTAGGATAGGGCAAATCCACTTAAGCTCAAACCCGCTACCAAGATTACCAATAGCAGAATTGTAACTTTTTGTCTCAATTTCAGCTTATTTAACATAATCGCAGACACTTGCAATTGAAACTCTAATGAGTGATACTTCCCCACCTCAGGCTAACCATGCTGAGGGTGCATCACGCTTTTATTTTTGCAGAAATATTATCAAGCTACAAAACAAAAAAGCAGCATTTCGGATTGTGCCTAAATATTTTTGCTAAAATTAGATATTGAGAAATTTTATTTGATTATTAAGTTCATCAAAATGCTCTTTAAGTAACTAGCTGTAAAAAGTTAGTTATATTTGATGCTATTGATGCTAAATATTGTTACTAAAAAATTATTTGTCCTAATTTCAACCTTTACATGTATATTATCCCCAGTTTTATACATATATCGGAAGTCGTCTAAAAGGTTATTTATTAAACAAATTTTAAGATGTGCCTGTTTTGAGAATTGGGCATTGGGCATTGGGCATTGTTGCGCCAGTGCTGCGGTCGGGTTTCCCGACCCAGGCATCTGGCGTCATTGGGTATGAGTAGTTTGCAATTGATGAGGAATAGGGCAGCGATCGCACTCTAACTCCCAACTTCCAACCATCCCTTGGGGCTGTATGAGCTTAAGCTGCTTTATTCAATGCCAGCAACATACAATATAGATATAGTCAATACATATAGTCATCGCAATATCTGCGGCTTGCTAACACATTTAACTTGTATATTGTGCATATAGCACGGGCGTGTGGTAAACAGGCATTACCTCTGGTAGTCGGTAAAAGAATAAGCAGTGAGGTTTTTTGCTTCAAATCACCCCTCAAATTTCAATGCCAAGATATGAAAAATGATACCAGTATTTTAGGTTGGTAAATAATGGTGTGGAATCCAGGAAAATCATTGTTTGGGGGGCGCTACATTATCGAAAGAAAACTAGGCGAAGGCGGAATAGGTATTACTTATCTCGCCAGAAACATTCGCTATGAGTTGCGGGTGATTAAAACTCTCAAAGAGGAAATTCTCAATCATCCTACTTGGTCACCACATCAAGAAAAATTACGGCAAGATTTTCGGGATGAAGCAGTGCGGTTGGCGGTGTGTCGCCATCCTCATATAGTGCAGATAGAAATTATCTTCGATGACGAAAATTTACCTTGCATGGTAATGGAGTACATCGAAGGCGAAGATTTAGGTAAGCATTTGCGACGGATGGGGGTGCTATCAGAATCAGAAGCGCTGCTTTACATTCGGCAAATTGGTGAAGCTTTAAAAGTAATTCACGCTAAAGGCTTGCTGCATCGGGACATCAAACCGCGCAATATCATGATTCGCAGCGGCAAATTAGAAGCTGTATTAATTGACTTTGGTATTGCTAGGGAATTTATTCCCAATGTCGTCCAAAGGCATACAGTGTACCGAACTCCTGGTTTTGCACCTCCCGAACAGTATGAATGGGAAGCACCACGGGGAGAATATATTGATGTTTATGCTTTAGCTGCTACTTTGTATAGTTTGTTAACTGGAGTTGTTCCCACCAGTGCAGATGACAGACGCCGCAAAGTTCCCCTAGAAGCACCGCAATATTTTAATCCCAAAGTTAGCGACAGGGTAAATCAGGCAATTCTGCGCGGGATGGAATTACAGCCAAATTATCGTCCCCAGTCGGTGCAGGAGTGGTTGGATTTATTGGGTAGTGATGAAAGTCAGGGTTTAATAATACCTCCAACACAAGGGATATTGGATGACAACCCGCTACCCGCTTATACACCCGCACCCACACCCACACCAATACCCAGACAAAGCCCACCCAGCCCAATCGCTACTCCATCACAACCGCCAACACCGCAGCAAGTACTACCAGAAAGATGGCATTGCGTAAATACCCTGAAAGGTCATGGCAGCATGGTTCATGCGATCGCTATTAGTCCCGACGGGCAACTAGTCGCCAGCGGTAGCAACGACAACACGGTAAAACTCTGGCAAATAGCCACAGGGAAATTAGTACGTACCCTTGGCGGTTGGTTTTCCGGACATTCCAGTATGGTAAATGCGATCGCCTTTAGTCCAGACGGAGACATACTTGCTACCGGCAGTTGGGATGACACAATCAAACTGTGGCAAGTCAGTACAGGCAAAGAACTCCGCACCCTTAGCGGTCATTCAAACTGGGTTAATTCCGTCGCCTTTAGTCCCGATGGACAGCTAGTTGTTAGTGGTAGTGCAGACTGCACAATCAAACTGTGGTTGGTGAGTACAGGCGCAGAAATCGGCACCTTCACAGGACATTCTGACGTAGTTTGGTCAGTTGCCATCAGTCCGAATGGCGAAATACTAGCCAGCGGTAGCAGCGACAACACCATCAAACTTTGGCAAGTCAGAACCGGCAGAGAACTTTCCACCCTGACCGGTCATACCTTCTTCGTTAACTCCGTCATCTTTAGCCAGAATGGGGAAATTCTCGTTAGTGGTAGTTCTGACAACACCATCAAACTTTGGCAAGTAAGTACAGGCAGAGAAATTCGCACTTTTGCCGGACATTCTGACACAGTTTGGTCAGTTGCTTTTCACCCCAACGGACAACTTCTAGCAAGTGGGAGTTGGGACAAAACTATCAAAATCTGGCAGATAAATACAGGTATAGAAATTAGCACCCTTGTTGGTCATTCCAACTACGTGAGAACCATCGCCTTTAATCCCAACGGGCGAACCCTAGTCAGCGGTAGCGATGACCAAACCGTCAAAATTTGGCAACGGGGGTGATGTTTAGGGCAACAGGGAAAGGGGCAAGGGGAAAGGGGAAAGGGGGCTTGGCGCAGGGTAATTTATTTGGTGGGCGGGCGAACAACGCAAAACCAATAGTTTAAGGGTAAGGGGCACTCATCCCAGGTGAATTTGTAAACAGTATTCTTTAGTCGTAATAGCACTTGAAAAAAATATTGCCACACATGAATTGTTGAAACAACCACACGATGGGTATTTCACAATCCTTTCATCCAAAATCCTTTCATCCAAAATCCAAAATCCTGTTAGGGTATAAGGCTTTTACTTTGCCCCCTTGTCCCCCTTGTCCCCCACACCCGTCGCCCCAGTCCCCCTCGTCCCCCACACCCGTCGCCCCTTCTATATAACTCTCTAGATAGACCTGCCGATTCTCAAAAATTGTCACAATAATGACGACAACCGTTATTTTTGAAAAATCAATATTATGGGCTTCGGTATAGGTGATTTATTCTGGATTTTCCTACTGCTTTCTTCCCTGCAACCCCTCTGGCAGAAACGTCAAGTAGAGTATCGCCGCGTCCGTTCATTGCAGGCATTCCAGCAGGAACGCAAAAGCCGGGTGATTTTGCTAATTCACCGTCAAGAGTCTATCAGCTTGCTGGGAATTCCTGTATCGCGCTACATCACTATCGAAGACTCAGAACAAATTTTGCGGGCAATTCGCCTCACCCCGCCAGATGTTCCCATTGACTTAATTTTGCACACTCCCGGCGGTTTGGTTTTGGCGACCGAACAAATCGCCCGCGCTTTAATTCGCCATCCGTCAAAAGTTACTGTCTTTGTACCCCACTATGCTATGAGTGGCGGCACAATGCTTGCCCTTGCTGCTGATGAAATCGTTATGGATGCTAACGCAGTCTTGGGACCAGTCGATCCCCAACTAGGTAACTTTCCTGCTGCTAGCATTGTCAAAGTTGTTGAAGATAAACCCATTGGTGAGGTTGATGACCAAACTTTGATTATGGCAGACCTATCGCGCAAAGCAATTCAACAGGTGCAGCGTTTTGTGCGGACTCTGCTGAAAGACAATATACCCAATCAGAAAGTTCAAACAGAAAATATTGAAAATATCATCGATGCTTTAACAACAGGGCGCGTTACCCACGACTACCCCATCACCATTGAAGAAGCAACAGAGATGGGACTGCCCGTAACAGTCGGACTGCCCCGTGTTATTTACGATTTGATGGATTTATACCCACAACCACAAGGCGGACGTCCCTCCGTTCAATACATTCCCATGCCTTATGATGACCGCCGTCCAATTCTACCAGTGCCCAAGGGCAGACCGTTGGAAGAAGCCAACAAGATGAATTGAGCAGACGTTTTTTGACACTCCCCGGACTAACTAATTAAATCAAACTCTTGTGGGGTGGACCGGACAGCCCGCCCAAATGGCTGCAAATTAAATACGCGACAGCTTTAGGACTTACGCACTGTACAAATTGATTATCTTGTGCATTAACGAAAATACGTCCTTTCAAACTTTGATCAATCATCCTTGGATAAATAGCGATCGCCTAAAAAGTGTCGAAAAATCAAGGTTAAATGCCTGAAATCCATACCCCATATTTGGTTTTTCTTGTCAATGCGTAAGTCCTAAGCTTATCACTTCGTGAAATACAGAAAATTGTAGGGGCACAGCATTGCTGTGCCCCTACGTGTGTTGGATTCAAACGAGAACCGCTATACTTGTCACGTACTTTTAGTCATCACTGATTCCTCAGCACTACACTTTCAAGAGCAATTATCGTTTTGGTGTCGTCTGAGGTGTAGATGTTGGTGTTGGTGTTGGTGTAGATGTTGGTGTAGATGTTGGTGTAGATGTTGGTGTAGATGTTGGTGTAGGTGTTGCTTGAGGTGTTTGTGTAGGTGATGGTGTCGCTTCAGGTGTAGCCTCAGGCGTTGCTGTTGGTGTGCCCGTCGGTGTTGTTGTCGGTGTTGGTGTCGGTGTTGGTGTCGCCCCTGGTGTTGGCGTAGTCCTTGGTTTTGGTGATGGTTTTGGTGATGGCGAGGTTGTCGGTTCAGGTGTAGCCTGTCCTCCTATGGCTTTCTTTGCCTCTTCGTTGAGTCTCTGACGGAATGCTAAATCAGCAATTCCAGTTTCTTGCAACTGAAATTGTTCTTGAGCCTGCTTTACCGCCGCCTCTACTCGGGGGCTGTAAAATTGATCGCGGGGTAAGGGAGGTTTGGGTTTAGCCACTGCATTCAAGTTTGCTTGCAGGATTTGAATAATACTCGCTGCAAAATCTTGGGTTTTTGATCCTGCTATTCCATCAACACCAAGTTTATATCCCTGCTGAAATTCACGGATTGCCTTTGTAGTTTCCGCATCCGTCAAGGGCGTATTTGTCACCTTCACGTTATAACCTAATCCTCGCAACACAGAACGGAATTGCTGTGGAGTATAATTACGGACACGGACGCCTAACGCTGCATCTGAAATTACCAAGCTAGCTGTTATCAAGCAGGTAGCTGCAATGACAATATTTGATTTTCCAATCCCACACCACATGATTAAAACTCCTCTCAGTTAAATCAGCAAGATATTCAGGTTAACAGTGCATTTTAAGTTTTTTTAACTTGTTTATTCTTGATTATTAATGATTTTTGATTAATTTGAGTAATGTGGTTGAAATGTAAATAATCTGTGCTATTTTATCTTTGTCATCCTCCTATAGAGGTATATTAAATTATTAGTAGCAATGGGCTGGAAAGACTTGAAACTAGAAATAATTTATCAACTTAATATCAAGCAAACATATAATCTATTCATATTTTGAATGGCTAACCAAAAATCCCCAAAGACGCGAAACCTGTGGTTTGAAAGATTAATGGCAATGATTGCCACAGTTAATTTATGTTTAGTTTTATTTAATTTAAGTTACGTTCCGTGGCGAGATTTTTACCTGCGAAAATTGCCTGAAATTACCCAGATATATGACCCGATTAAGGGTATTGAACTCCAGCGAGAAACGGGAAATTATCTAGCAACAGTCAAGGAACTTGAAGAACAGGTAAGCCAAACGGGGTTACAGTCGCCTCAGGTAGAAAAAAAACTAGAAGAAATACGCGGTCTCAGCGTTGAGATGATTGATAGCAATCCGTTTGCAGCGGTGGGAAAAAGTGGGACTCTAGAAAAAATCAAAAATCGAATGCGCGATCGCGTCCGCGAAAAATCTGCAAAACGCGCCTTTGGAAATTTTTGGAATCAATCATATTTATCTCAAAAAGGCTGGAACCAAGAAATTGAGTTCTTCAATAGTCAAATTCAACCGTTAATCGCCACTAACTACTACCGCCAAATTGGAGAAAATAGCGAATTTATTGATAAATTCTGGATTATTGACTTACCCTTTGTAATTATATTTGCCTTGGAATTGTTGGGGCGTACTTACTTTATCAAACGCAGCCATCCAGGTTTTAGTTGGTTAGAAGCTGTTTTGTGGCGCTGGTATGACTTGTTGTTGCTGCTACCATTTTGGCGATGGTTGCGAATAATACCTGTATTCGTGCGTCTGGACAAAGCGCAACTATTGGATTTTCATCCAGTAAGAAAGCAAGTTCAACAGGGAATCGTCGCTAATTTTGCCGAAGAATTGACAGAAATAATCGTGGTGCGGGTAATAAATCAGATTCAAGGTTCAATCAAGCGCGGTGAATTAACGCGTTGGTTATTCCAAAAAGACAATTTGCGTCCTTACATAGATATAAATAACGTCAACGAAGTAGAAGCGATCGCGGATATTTTCGTCCAGGCGATCGTTTACCAAGTATTGCCCAAAATCCAACCAGAGATAGTTGCCATCTTGCGCCACAACATTGAAAGCGCCCTCAAGCAAACCCCCATCTACCGCAACCTGCTAATCCTTCCAGGAGTCGGACAGATGCAAAACCAACTCAGCGAACAACTGGCAACCGAAATCACAACTAATTTTTATAATGCCCTAGTAAGTGCTTCTAAAGACCCCGTCGCCGCAAAACTCTCCAGTCAACTGCTGCAACGCTTCACCCAAGCTTTAGGAGGGGAAATCCAGAAAAAACAAGTACTCTCAGAAATTCAAAGCTTACTTTTTGATTTTCTAGAAGAAATAAAACTTAACTACGTCCAGCGCATGTCCCAAGAAGATTTAGAGCAAATAATGGAGCAAACCAGACAGTTAAAAACCCAAACCACAGTTCAGCCAATAGTTAGCACAAGCATCACTCTCCCAGAAACGAGGGACAGGTAGAAAACGAGCAAGGGCGACGGGTGTGGACGACGGGTGTGAGGTGTGGAGACAAGCAAGACTTGGAGGACTACCAACCACCAACCCCAGAGGGGTTCACCAGTCGCCTGCGCGAGTGTTACCCTACCAAGGGCGCCCCTTCACCACCAAGGACTAACCACCAACCAATAACTAATGACTATTATTAACATCTTGCTTCTCCCTCCAAAAGAAATGCGCTAAACTCATATAGAGGGACTAACCATCATTTGGTTGGTCACAAGACTTCTTGGAAGATATCCTTATCGCAGGAAGTGGGTCGATGCCCACTTTTTTTGTTGGCTTTTCGCATGACTCATCCCTTAGTTCCACAAATTATCGATTTGGCGACACCAGTGGCAGAAGAACTGGGATTAGAACTTGTTGGCGTGGTTTTTCATACCAACAAACGTCCGCCAGTTTTGCGAGTAGACATCCGCAACCCTAACCAGGATACGGGCTTGGATGATTGCGAGCGTATGAGTCGTGCGTTAGAAGCTTGCTTAGATGCTACCGATATCATTCCAGATGCTTATGAATTAGAAGTGTCCAGTCCTGGTATTTCGCGACAACTGACAACCGACCGGGAATTTATTTCCTTCAAAGGATTTCCTGTAATCGTCTCTTTGTCCCAACCCTACGACGGACAGCAACAGTGGACCGGTCAGTTGATTCGCCGGGATGAGACAAAAGTTTACTTAAATCAAAAAGGTCGTGTAATCGAGATTCCCCGCCCCCTCATTACCAGGGTGCAACTGGATGAGCGCCGATAAGAGTTTTAAGTTTTGAGTTCTTAGCTTCGATTTTGAGAGAAGTCCGATCTGCGGCTTGGGCGCCCCTTCCTTTAGGGCGGCTTGTCGTTGGCAAAGCCTCTCGAAGAGAAGACATCGGAACTTAGAGAGTTTTGTACTAGTTAGAAATTAGGAGTTAGTAATTATTAACTCCTAACTCCTAACTCCTAACTCCCAACTCCCAACTCCCAACTCATGCTAGGCGCTTGCATAAAACTTAAGGAGATTGCTTATGTCAATGGTTAGTTTGGCTGGATTAAAAGAGCTAATCGAAAGTATAAGTCGCGAACGAAATTTACCCCGTCTTGCCGTGCAATCAGCCATTAGAGAAGCACTGCTTAAAGGTTATGAACGTTTTCGTCGCGCCCAAAATTTGGAGCGCAAACAATTTGATGAAGAATACTTTGATAATTTTGAAGTAGAACTCGATATTGAAGAAGAAGGTTTTCGCGTACTTTCGACTAAAACTATAGTCGAAGAAGTTAGTAATTCAGATCATCAAATTTCTTTAAAAGAAGTTCAAGAAGTAGCACCTGAAGCACAATTGGGCGATTCTGTGGTGTTGGATGTCACCCCCGATCAAGGAGATTTTGGTCGAATGGCGGCGATGCAAACTAAGCAGGTTTTAGCGCAAAAATTGCGAGACCAGCAACGGCAAATGGTGCAAGAAGAGTTCCAAGAATTGGAAGGAACTGTACTGCAAGCTAGAGTGCTGCGGTTTGAAAGGCAATCGGTAATTATGGCTGTTAGCAGTGGTTTTGGTCAGCCAGAGGTAGAAGCTGAATTACCCAAGCGCGAACAGTTACCCAACGATAATTATCGGGCAAATGCCACCTTTAAGGTTTATCTCAAAAAAGTTTCCCAAGGTCAACAACGAGGACCGCAATTATTAGTATCTAGAGCAGATGCGGGTTTGGTAGTTTATTTATTCGCCAACGAAGTACCGGAAATCGAAGATGAAGTTGTGCGGATAGTCGCTGTAGCGCGAGAGGCGAATCCCCCCTCCCGTTATGTTGGACCTCGAACTAAAATTGCTGTAGACACCCTCGATCGCGATGTTGACCCAGTAGGTGCTTGTATCGGAGCGCGGGGGTCGCGAATTCAAGTGGTAGTCAACGAATTGCGCGGGGAAAAAATCGATGTGATTCGTTGGTCTCCAGACCCTGCAACTTATATTGCTAACGCCTTGAGTCCCGCACGGGTGGATTTGGTGCGCCTAATGGACCCAGAAACTCGGCAAACTCACGTATTGGTAGCCGAAGACCAATTAAGTTTAGCAATTGGTAAAGAAGGGCAAAACGTCCGTTTAGCGGCTCGTTTGACTGGTTGGAAAATTGATATCAAAGACAAAGCCAAGTACGATGAAGCCGGAGAAGATGCCAAATTTGCTGCCTCACGCGCTAAATATCAAGCCGAACAAGAGGCTGCCGAACAGGGACAATTAGAGGAGGAAGAATTAGATGAAGAACTAGAGGAAGAAACAGACTACGAACTCGATAATGAACTTGAAAAAAATGAGCCTGGGGAAGAAACAGAGTATGAGGAAGAAACAGAGTATGAGGAAGAAGAACTAAACGACGATCTAGCTGAAGAAATAGAAGCGGCTGGCAACAAACTAGAGACAACTTTCAAGTCCTTGGAAAATTTCCCATCTAATTTAAAAGCAGCTTTAGAAAATTTAACACAAGAAAATTCTGACGCAGCAGATAAGTTTAGATTATTGGTGATTCAAGGTTCTCTAAGCGGGTTGAAGCAGCTTGCAGAACGTTTAGCCGATTTAGCTATGAATTCTGGTAGAGATTTTGCTATTGCCAAACTGACTAACGCTTTGTCAGCCAGAGATGTTACATTGCAAAGCATCTTGTCTTTACTCGCTGGTTGAGTATCCCAGAAATATTTGCTTCGCAGTCGGCTTATATTGATTGCACAATTGGAAATTGGTGTAATTTTTTAACGAAATTCCATGTAGGTTGGGTTTTGTGCCTCAACTAAATTAAACCACCCCAAGCGGTTAGATTTTGTTATGACTCGACCCCAACCTACAGGCTAGGGCAATCAGGTAGGAGGCAGGAGGCAGCGGGAACTGAAGGAAAGAAAAATTGTTTTATAAGCTTTTTAACCTTTTTTAACTGGATAGTTATTTGCGCGTCTGCTGCACTAGATAATGAAAATCAGGAGGGATTTAGGCGATCGCCAGTCATCAAAAGTCCTTTAAAGTGAGTTCACGCGTTAAACATTAACAGTTGACGGTTAACAATCATCTGTCAATATGATTACCTTTGGCAAGACAACTTGGTATAAGTAAATATTGGGTATACACAATTTTTTTTAATACCCCGATTGTTCGCTCCGATGAGCGTAGAAAATTGATGAAACCGAATTATCGGCGTTGTATTAGTTGCCGCAGAGTTGGCTTAAAGGAGGAGTTTTGGCGGATTGTCCGCGTCTTTCCATCTGGACAGGTACAATTAAATCAGGGCATGGGGCGTTCAGCCTATATTTGTCCGCAAGCGAGCTGCCTTGCTGCCGCTCAGAAAAAAAATAGATTAGGGCGATCGCTGCACGCATCAGTGCCAGAAACACTGTACCAAACATTGTGGCAGCGTTTAGCCCAAAGCAATACCCATTGAGAAAATTTAGTCTGAACCACTTAATTTGTGGCGGTAATCCCCAGAGGAATTGTGATGATAGCCGATCTAATGCGATCGTTACACCCTCTCAAAGATTGCTGGGGTTAGTGTCAAAATAGTAAATGGGTGTAGTTGGCATAGCTCTGAAAAATCCTTTTAGGGGCGTAGGGGCGAAACAACACTCCCAACAAGTGATACTCGATTGTGTTGTGGAAGACTCAGAATCAGCAAAACAAGAAAGTACAAAATGGCAACCTGGTAGCGCCCAAGCGCAGATCGGCGTCTGGAGTTCCGACAAAACTTTTTTATTTAAAAAATTTTTGTGGGTGCCCTTCAACCATCATTTACGGTGGGGATGCCAGCAATAAACCGAAACATCTCTCTTTCCTGATTGGAGGCACCGGCAAAACCTGAACGGCAACCTAAAAACAGTAATCCAAGGATGGAGATGTCACAAACCAGGCAACCATCCGCTAAAACTGTAAATTAAAGGGGAAGAGTGGATGAACAACGGCAAAGTTAGAATCTACGAATTATCAAAGGAATTGAATTTGGATAACAAAGAGCTATTGGCAATTTGCGATCGGCTCAACATCTCGGTCAAAAGTCATAGCAGCACGATTTCAGAATCAGAGGCAGAACAAATTCGGCTAGCTGCGGAAAAACACGCAGCGGCGAATGGAACGCCCAAAAAAGAACTAAATACAACTAGTCATAAACCAAATTCACCCCAAAACGGTGGACGAAACCGACCTGCTGCACCCCCCCACAAACAACAAATTTTGGAAATACGCAAACCCAAAATATTGAGAAACACTACCTCCAACGCCCCAGAGGCGTCAGTTGCTAATAACAGTACCCAATTTGCTTCTTCTGAGGCTAATCCTCCTTCTCCCCCACGACCCTTCGCTACACCAGTCTCACCCATGAAGCCGACGGCTCCCATTCGACCTGTACCCCGGAATCAGTCTGAGACGCCACAGGAACCTGCACCAGAGAATGTAGATGTGGCTAAAATGCCCAATACACAAGAGCAGGAACCAAATCAGGCACAAAATCAGGCTCCGGAAAACATCGCAGTAGAAAAACCCCAAAGAACAGCTCCACCTCGCTCGGCAAGACCGGAAAAATCCCAAAAGCCGCAATTGGTAGCTCCTCCCGCAAGACCGGCGGCAGAGAAACCGATCGCGGAAAAGCCGATTGTGGAAAAACCGATCGCGGAAAAACCGAATACGGAAAAGCCGAATACTCAATTACAACCGGGATCCGGACAACCAAGTCAGGCAGAAAAGCCGATCTTAAAACGCGATCGCGATCAAGTAAAACCAAAGGTAGCCAAGCCAAGCAGCGATACTGCTGCACCACAGGCTGCACCCCAAAAGGCAGGGCGTCCAACCCCGGTACCTTCCAGACCGGAAAGGGGAAGTAGACCAACAGCAGCAGCACCAGTCTCAGAAGCACAACGACCCAGACCGATGCGCCCCGATCCTGCCGCTGCAGTGCTGATGCCGACTCCACCCAGAGCAATGCCAGCAGCACCCACAAAACCAGGGATAGGAGTGTCATTGGATGATGCCCCAGTAGCTGGAGCCGACATTCTCGACCTCAAACGCCCAATGCCCCCCCGTCCAAGCAAGGGTGGCAAAAAGTGGCAGGAAGAGGAAATCATTGACGAAATCAAGGAAAAGGCAAAGGCTGTCACTAAAGGCAAGCGCATTAAGCCAATACTTGATGACGATTTTGAAGAAGAAGATTTACTAGATGATGACGATCTCGAAGCTCCAGCTACCGTCCAAGTCAGCCTTTCGATTGCCCGTCCTCCCAAACCCAAGGCTAGCCGACCTGCACAGCCGGTAGCTGCAGCCGCTGTTGCCAGCCCAACTACAAGAAATAATAGAAAGTCTAGTTCCTCTTCCCGCGAGCAAAACCGTCGCCGCGAACCCGATCAAAAACGCGAGCGTCCGGAAAAAGTGGTGGTCACAGGACCAATGACAGTGCAAGAGTTGGCTGACCTCCTAGCTGTTGCCGATACAGAGATTGTGAAAATCCTGTTCCTCAAAGGCATGGCGGTGAGTATCACCCAAAACCTGGATATTCCCACAATTACTTTGGTCGGTAAAGAACTAGAAATAGAAGTCGAAACCGCCGAACCAGAATCCGAGGCAATCAAAGTCACGGAAATGATCGAATTCGGCGACCTGGAACACCTGATCCGCCGTCCGCCAGTCGTAACGATTATGGGTCACGTAGACCACGGTAAAACGACTCTGCTCGACTCGATTCGCAAAACCAAAGTAGCGGCAGGAGAAGCTGGTGGTATTACCCAGCACATCGGCGCTTACCATGTGGATGTAGAACACGAAGGCAAGATGCAGCAGGTGGTATTCTTAGATACCCCCGGTCACGAAGCCTTTACAGCCATGCGGGCGCGAGGAGCGCGGGTTACAGACATTGCCATTTTGGTTGTAGCTGCTGATGATGGCGTTCGTCCCCAGACAGTCGAAGCTATCAGCCACGCCCAAGCAGCCGAAGTGCCAATTATTGTGGCAATTAACAAAATTGACAAAGAAGGGGCACAGCCAGACCGGGTGAAGCAAGAATTGACTCAGTATGGTCTGACTCCGGAAGAATGGGGCGGCGACACAATCATGGTTCCAGTGAGTGCTATTAGAGGTGAAAATCTAGATACGCTCTTGGAAATGATTCTGTTGGTAGCAGAAATTGGAGAACTGAATGCCAACCCAGACCGTTCGGCGAAAGGAACGGTCATTGAAGCCCACTTAGATAAAGCAAAGGGAGCAGTTGCTACCTTGCTGATTCAAAATGGGACCTTGCATGTCGGCGACATGTTGGTTGCTGGTTCCGCCTTTGGTAAAGTGCGGGCGATGGTTGATGACCGTGGCAGACGGGTTGACATCGCCTCTCCTTCCTTTGCCGTCGAGGTATTGGGTTTAAGTGAAGTACCCGCAGCAGGGGATGAGTTCGAGGTCTTCCAGAACGAAAAAGAAGCACGAGCGCTGGCATCCGAACGGGCAGACAAACAACGCCTATCTCGTTTATTGCAGGGACGTGCTACCCTTACAGCCCTTTCCGCTCAAGCTCAAGAAGGCGAGTTGAAAGAACTCAACTTGATCTTGAAAGCAGACGTGCAAGGTTCCTTGGAAGCGATTGTGGGAGCTCTCAAACAGATTCCCCAAAACGAAGTTCAAATCCGCATGTTGTTGACTGCTGCTGGCGAAATCACCCAAACAGATATCGACTTAGCTGCAGCCAGTAACGCCGTAATTATCGGCTTTAACACCACTTATGCCAGTGGTGCCAGACACGCCGCCGATGAGGCTGGTGTAGATGTGCGGGAATATAACATCATCTACAAACTCCTAGAAGACATCCAAGGAGCCTTGGAAGGTTTACTGGAGCCAGAATTGGTGGAAGAACCCCTGGGTCAAGCCGAAGTGCGTGCTGTATTCCCAGTTGGTCGCGGTGCTGTTGCAGGTTGTTACGTTCAATCTGGCAAACTGCTGCGTAACTCCAAACTGCGGGTACGTCGTAACGGTAAGGTGATTTATGAAGGCGTTCTAGATTCCCTCAAACGGATGAAAGAAGACGCCCGCGAAGTCAACTCCGGATATGAATGCGGTATCGGCGTTGATAAATTCAACGACTGGATTGAAGGTGACATCATCGAAAACTTCCAGATGGTAACCAAACGCCGTACCTTGTCTTCAACAAGATAAGAAAGTGGGAGAGTGGGAGAGTGGGGGAGTGGGGGAATCAGTTAACACTTACTATTCCCCCCCTCTCCCCTTCCCCCCCTTTCCCCCCTCCTGTTTCAGTATGTCCTCATTTCGTTCCGAACCGATTTTATGGATTCACGTCGCTGGCTTGGCGACGCTGCCGATTTTTTTGTTACTGTGCTTATTATTTTTGGCTGTGGGTGAACCCCAACTGCCAATGTGGTTGGAGTTATTGCTAGTCGCAGCCATTGGTGTATTGCCACTGTTGTGGATGCAATTGCGCCGCCCTTTTTATATATTTGCGATTGTGGGAGTAGCGCTGAAGCCAGAAAATCTGACTGATAAACAGCGCAAAATACTTTGTTTAATTAATACAAAACTAAATCGCGTACTGGCACTGGTATCGGCTGTATTATTGATTGCAGTGCTGTGGCAGCTTTACCAAGTTTCACCCTTGGTAGCAAATTTTGCTAAAACTTTTTTACCCCAATGGCGCGGCTTGGGGTTGTTGCTTGCGGGTTTAGCCTTTTTGGCAAGCAATCTATTTTTACAAATTCCCGTGAGTGTGGCACGAGTTTTGGTGACAAAAGAAACAGAATTTGCTGCTATAGAACCATTATCTTTAGAAAAGATTAAGCAGAATTTCACGATTTTAGGGGTACGGGTTAATAAAATCTTGCCCCAGTCAACTGTTGAAGTTAAAGCTGAGGACTGAAGAACTATGGCTTCAATTCAAGATAAGCGCGATCGCCCGTTGTATCACGATACCGAAATTTGGAATAGCCTCAAATGCGCGATCGCGGCTAGTTCAGGTTTCCAACGCTGGCAGTTGGAACACGCTGTTTCATTGCAGGGGCTTCGCCTTGAACAACAAGTACAGCGCTATTTGCGCGAAACTTTAGAAACTTTGGCTTATTAAGTTATTGGTTGGTGGTTCGCCAGCGCTGGTGAACCAACAACCCTTCGGGTTCACCAGTCGCCTGGGTCGGGAAAACGCCACTGCGACCCTTGGCCAGACCCCAAGACCGCAGTGGCTCCCCTACCAAGGGCGCGAAGCTCACCGGGGGGAATCTTCCCGACTGCAGACTTCGCGCCCCTTCACCAACAACCAACTAACAACTAACAACTAACTAAAATTTCAATAAATTTTGTAAACTTGCTTGTAGGCGGCGGAGTGTGTTGTAAGCACTTTCTAAGCGATCGCCCTCAACTTCAACTTCTGAAGATGGGTAATTTTGAATTACTTCTAGCAGCGTAATTTGACTATCTTGATTGGCGGAAAGCACTAAAGCGGAACGTAAAGCTTGTCTGTCTGCTTTGCGAGATGACGTGTGAATCACTTGGCTGAGTTGGTCTAATATTACATTGCCAACAGGGCTATTTAGCACTTTGTCTAAAATTACGACGTTTACCTTGACTGGTTGGGTCAAATATCGACGAATTGCTTGGGAGTTTTTTCCACCCACAGCAATATCAACTGGCAGTATACTCGTGATTTTGCCAGTTAGAGCAAAGGTGGATAGCGCCTCTACAGGAATTGATTCGCGGAAGGCGCGGTACTTTAATACTACTCTCTCAGCAGCGAAAGCCGGAACGCTCGAGAAAATAATACAAGTACTGGCTATTAAAACTAAGGCGCGACGCAGTAACATAAAATTTTTGATTTTAAAATATAAAATACTAGCGCATTACCGCTGATTTCAGTGAAGGTTTGCTTTTGCTTTGACGATATACGTGTAAAATTAGTTGCCGTTAAAGCGCGATCGCTATATTTCAAAAACTCGATTTCATCTTTAATATTTCCAGCCTTTTGCAGTTAGCGTTTAAGCGCTCAAAGTGGCACGCTTTGTGCCTACTACAAACAAAATATTCGCGCTAATGTGTGATACGCAGTTTTAGTCCTGGGAATAAGAAAAAATTAATTTTAACAAGTGTAGAGACGCGTACTTATAAAGGAGAACCCGCAGGGTAATTTCGCGCGAAGTCTTCCGGATGGAAGATTCCATCCGGAAGACTTCGCGTCTCTACAAAGCCAGAAATTTATTTTCCTTCATTTCCTCGTTCCCAGGTGGAACTAAATAATGTCCTAGGAAAGACTCTACCAATGCGTGTTTTCACGGTTTAATTTATCTGTCGCAAACATTTTTCCAAATCTATAACCAAATCAAAATTCCCCCTCCTTGCGATTGTATCTATAAAAGTGCATAAGTTAATTTCAACTACATCTATTAAGAAATTGGAAGGGTAAAAGCAGGATTTTTAACCTTTTTAACCCAGTTTAACGAATTACGCTGAATAACTCTCAAACGTCGTGCTAATGAAGACAGACCCAGAGAGGTAAAACATATCTGCTTATCAAAGGCAGAGATGTTTGGCGTTAACTATAAGCGCGAGTTGCAAGTCATAATGGTACACCTTTGGACGTGAAGCAATTCATGAATTGCTTTTACACGCGTAGTCTGTACCTCATCCATTTTAAATCCGCTATAGTTCTACATTAGTTATTCGTTAACTGACAGGACTACGCACCGTATTTAGTGCAATATAAGCCAACAAATCTCACAAATTACAAGGAGAAAAAGTCATGAATTCCGAAAAACTACAGCAGTTACAAGACGAGATTAAGCAGGAAATGAGGGATGCTCTTAATAACTCTAAGTTAGCCGATTTGCTTACTAGTTACGGTTTAATAGACAAAACCGTCAAATTCCAATGCGTACTGGACATGAAGAAAATTCAATTTAGCAATACTATTAAAGACCCGGAGCTTAAAAATTCTTTACAAGCAATTCCTGGGAATGAAATTGTAATAATGGGTTGCTGTCTGTGTCCTCCATTCTGTTGTAATTGCTAGTAATTTTTAACTGTATTGTCAACTTCATGAGTATCATCTTAACTTGTTAATAATGCAAGTAATAAAAATACTTGATTGACAATATCACATCGAAATAGGTGGACAAAAATAAATGTAAACCACCCCACTGACAAACCCGGTTTCTTCAAAAAACCGGGTTTGTTTATGATTCGCTTTATTTATGCCTATTTACTAATTAAGCTTTGGTAAATCACGAAACCCAGATTACCAATATCGATGTAGTCTATTTAATGGTGCAGCGTCATCGTTATTCAGTAACTACTAATTGGCATTGGAGGGGTGTAATATTAAGAATGAGTACTCTTTGGAACTGGTTCCAAGGGCTAGGAGTTGCAATAATCGGCGGTACAACAGCTTTAGGAGCAAATTGCGCTATCGCCGAAATTACTCCAGATAACACTCTACCCAATAATTCGAGTGTTAGGCAGCAGGACAACATCAGATTGATTGAGGGAGGAACTCAAGCCGGAAACAACCTGTTCCACAGCTTTCAGGAGTTTTCTGTCTCCCCTGGAAATAGTGCTTACTTCAACAACGCTACAGATATTCAGAACATAATTAGCCGGGTAACGGGTAAGTCTATTTCTAATATTGATGGCACCCTTAAAGCTAACGGTACAGCCAACCTATTTCTAATTAATCCTAACGGGATTATTTTTGGTGCAGGTGCTTCTTTAAACATCGGCGGTTCATTTGTTGCGAGTACAGCCAGCAGTCTTAACTTTGCAGATGGGACTAAGTTTAGTGCCACAGTTCCCCAAACCACGCCCCTGCTAACAGTAAGTACTCCCATTGGTTTACAATTTGGAGCAACTGCAGCACCTATCGGCAATCAATCCCAAGTAAGTCCAGATGGCGCAACAAATGCCTTTGGTTTGCCTGTTGGTCTACAAGTACCAACAGGCAAAACCTTGGCACTTGTAGGCGGTGATGTCACCTTGGAGGGCGGAAATTTAACAGCACCAGAGGGACGAATTGAGCTAGGAAGTGTCGCTTTTAATAGTCTGGTCAGTTTGAACCCAACAAACCAAGGTTGGATTTTAGGATATGAAGGTGTCCAAAATTTCCAGAACATCCAGCTAATCCCGCGAACTGTTAGCGGTTCTAAGATTCCATCTATAGTAGATGTTACTGGCAATTCGGGTAGCGGTAATATCCAAATACAGGGCAAGTTAGTGGAACTTGTTGGCTATTTTACGACGTTGCTGAGTCTGAATCAGGGTGTCGCAGATGGCGGCAATTTAACTATTACTAGTAAAAAATTTCTTGTTAGGGATAGCGCACAAGTATTGAGTTCTACCGTTGGCGAGGGTAAGGGGGGAAATTTGACCGTGAATGCTTCCGAGTCCGTGGAAGTGATTGGTAGCTTTACCAAACCAGATAATATTGTTATTCCTAGTGCATTGACTAGTGCAAGTTTTGTTGCCGGAAAAGCGGGCGACCTTACTATCAACACTGCTAGGTTACGCGTCCAAGATGGGGCAGTGGTATCAACAGAATCTGGTGGAGATTTCAGAACCTCACAATTGATATCCTCTAAAGGACAAGGAGGGAATTTGACTGTGAACGCCTCTGAATCTGTAGAGTTAATTGGAACTTCAACAAACGGTGTTCCTAGCAGCTTGGCGGCTAATACTCAAGGTCCCGCAGATGCCGGAAAATTGACGATCGCGACAAGGCAATTAGTTGTTCGAGATGGGGCAAAAGTAACTGTTAGCAGTCAATTTGCCAGGAATGCAATCTCTTTAAACCAAAAGGATATAAGTAATTTAGGGAACGCAGGCGAATTAAATGTAAATGCTCGTTCTATACTTTTGGACAACCAAGGAAAACTGACATCGGAAACTGATTTCAGTCAGGGCGGGAATATTAGGCTACAAGTGCAAGACTTATTACTAATGCGCCGCAACAGTCAAATTTCTACTAATGCAGGCAAGACGCAGGCTAGGGGGGATGGCGGTAATATCTTTATTAATGCTGCCGATGGTTTCATCGTCGCCGACAAGGGTGAAAATAGCGACATCACCGCCAATGCTTTCACAGGTTCTGGTGGCAGAGTCCAAATCAACGCTACTGGTATTTTTGGTATAGTGCCGCGTAGTCGAGAAGGCTTGGTAACAGTATTGGAAACCAACGACCCAACCAAGCTAGACCCTCAAAAATTAGCAACTAGTGATATCACGGCAATTTCCCAAGCAAGCCCGACTTTAAGTGGTGTGGTAACTATAAATACACTTTATCTCGACCCCAAGCGCGGATTAATCAACTTGCCTGCCCAACCAAGTCCTCCCAAATTAACCCAAGGTTGTAAAGCAAGTGTAGCTCAAAATCAAAGCCAATTTATCATCACCGGACGCGGCGGCTTGCCACCCAATCCCAGAGAAGTTCTCAGCAATAACAGCGTGCAGGTAGATTGGGTGTCCTTAGAGAGGACAGAGGCGACAGGTGTAGGGACACCGAAACAAATCGCCATGTTTGCGCCCTCAATTGTGGAAGCGCAAGGGTGGATAGTTGATACCAATGGAGACGTGGTTTTGGTCGCTGCTACACCCGCTGTGACGCCTCATAGCCCTTGGTTTAACTTTGTTTCTTGTCCTGCAAAGCCCTCTGTTGAATGAAGTTGCTTGTAAATATTTGCACAAGAAATTATGCCGTGCATGGATGCGATCGCCAAAAAGAATGGTAAATTTAATGCGATCGCCTTATCCTTAAAACCTCATCCCGAAAATAAATATCCTGAGAAAAATTTTGCAAACTTAACATAATCAGCGTTATCTTTGTTGAGAAACTAAGCGGATTTGGCGCTGGTCTGACAGTATAGTTTGGCATGGGTTTTACAGCTAGATGGCTGCTATCCACACCTTGTTCAACATACTGTATTCAGCACATCACAGACGCTAAACATGAAATATCGGGGTTTTGTTATTCCTTTAATGAAAAATTTTCGTCTTCTTTCTAGCAGCGACCTCGGTTCTACTCTACAGTTATCGGCAGGACTAAGCGCTTTAGCACTTGTTTCCAGTGGCTTGATGCTATTGCCTAGTCAGGTAAATGCTGGTATCATCGCAAAAGCAGGTATTACCTCCACTTTCACAGCGCAAGTTCCCGCAGCCTCAACAGTAATTTACGTTGACCCCGCAACTGGTGCAGACACAACTGGTGCTGGTACAACGCAAGTCGCGCCTTTCAAAACTATTACCTTTGCCCTCACCCAAGCCCAACCAGGTACAGTTATTCAATTAGCCCCTGGTACTTATAACAGTCAAAGCGGGGAAAAATTCCCACTCCTCCTCAAGCAAGGGGTGACATTAAAAGGTGATGAAGCCAGTAAAGGTCAGGCTGTCTTAATTACTGGTGGTGGTTTTTACACTAGCCGCACCTTTGCCAGACAGAATATTACAATCCTCGCTGAAGACAATAGCACTATAGCTGGCATTAGCGTTACCAACCCGAATTCGCGGGGCACGGGTGTATGGGTAGAATCATCTAATCCAACTATTACAAATAATACTTTTGCTAATAGCGTCCGAGATGGCGTTTTTGTCACAGCTTTAAGTGCAGCTAATCCCAAAATTGAAAATAACGTCTTTGTTCAAAACAAGGGCAACGGAATTTCAATAGCCAAATCCGCCCAAGGAGAGATTCGCAATAACGTATTTCAGGATACAGGTTTTGGTTTAGCGATCGGTGGAACTTCCACACCTTTAATCGAGGCGAACCAAATCGTCCAAAACCAAGACGGTCTTTTTATCTCGGAGTCAGCCAAGCCCATATTGCGTAAGAATGCAATTCAAAACAATAAGCGAGATGGTCTAGTAGCGACTGTTAATGCTTTACCAGACCTTGGCACTAATGAAAGTCCTGGTGGCAATTTAATTCGCGGTAACACTCGCTATGACTTGAACAACTCCACCAAAACTAATAAAATTGTCGCTATTGGTAACGATATTGATTCCAAGAAAATTTTTGGTAAAGTAGATTTTGTCGTCGGAACTGTTGAATTACCTCCAAGTGGTGCAGTTACCTTTAAAGATGTGCCAACAGGCTACTGGGCAAAAAACTCTATCGAAGCTTTAGCTTCCCAAAATATTATTGCTGGCTTCCCCGACGGCAGTTTTAAACCCAACGAACCTGTAACTCGCGCCCAATTTGCAACTATTGTTAACAAAGCCTTGACACCAACAGCGAAACGTGCTGGCATTGAGTTGAAAGATGTACCAAGCAATTTTTGGGCTTACGCAGCAATTCAAGCTGCTTATCGGGGTCAATTTGTTTCTGGTTATCCTGACGGGACTTTTAACTAATTTCGCGTAATTCCCCATGCTTCTATAAGCTGGGGATGTAAGCGAGCCAAAAACAAAACGCCCTTAAAATGTTTTTCACCACAGGTGAAAGAGTTTTGAGGACAGTTGAGTTTTTGGCAATATGATTATGTCTTTGGCGTTTCTTGAGATTTTATATATTCTTTCACTATTTCTAGTGGCGCTCCACCTGCGGAAATAACACAGTAAGCATCTGTCCAAAAACTAGGGTCTTCCTTTTTCCAGTAAAACTGTTTTAGGTATTCCTCAAATTCCTTTCTAACTATACGGCTTGATGCTGATTTGAGAGAACTAATCAACTGCGAAGTATTGTTGTCTGGGTGTGCGTCCACTAATAAATGCACATGGTTCTCTTCACCATTGAATTCTAATAATTCGCATTTTCTTTTTTCGCAAACACGACTAAATACTTCCTGCAATGGGAGCAAGTATCGCTTGATTGATGACATTTTTTCTATATTTGGTCACAAAAACTCGGTGAAACTGAATATGAAAAACGGCATGAGCGCCTTTTCTTAGCTGAGTTTTCATGTTGACAACTGAAATACACGATGTATAACATAAGTTAAGCAACTGAAAAGGAGGTGATTACTAATGGCGTTACGTAGAGCAACTTTCAAGCTGTACCCAACCAAGAAAGTGAATGCAGAATTGCATTATCACCGTCAGCTGCATAAAGACCTCTACAACGCCGCAGTGTCCAATAGAATTACTTCTTACAAGAAGTTCGGAAAGTCTGTTTCCTACTTTGAACAGCAGAATTGCTTACCTAATTTCAAAGAAGTTTGGTATGAATATAAAGTTTGTAACTCTCAAACATTGCAAGCAACTTTGAAGCGTGTTGATTATGCTTTTCAAAGGTTCTTCACTGGATGTGGAAAGTACCCAAAGTTCAAATCAATTAGACATTATTCTGGATGGACTTACCCATCATTCACGGGCTGGAAAGTACACAGCACTGGGGATAATGGTTATTTAGAATTAGCAAAAATCGGTCAAATTCAGATGCGTGGTAAGGCTAGACTTTGGGGGCATCCTAAAGCTTTAGACATCGTGCATCGTAATGGTGAGTGGTATGCTTCTATCGTGTTAGAAGTTGACGATACTTTGCTTAAAAATAGCCGTCCTTCAAAGAATGGCATAGTTGCTATTGATTTAGGATGTAATGATGCGATTGCTTGGACTAACGGAGAAGAAAATGGATTAGTTCCTGCACCTCGATTTTTGAGGTCATCTGAACAAAAAAATAAACAATTAGGTAAAGCTAAACGTAGAAAACGCTCGCCTAATTTCAAAAAGAAAGTAAAAGCTTCTAGAAGGTGGAAGAAAACACAAAAGTTAGTTAGTAAGTTGAATCGAAAAGTAGCTAACCAACGGCAGAATTTTGTTCACCAAGAAACTACAGGGATAATTAGCTGTAATAGCACGGTAGTAACTGAAAAACTAGAAGTGAAAAACATGAGTTCCAAAGCTAAGAAGGGCAAGCGTAGAAGGCAAAAAGTTGGGCTAAATAAGTCGATTCTTGATGTTGGTATGGGAATGATTAGAAATTCCTTAAAAGCTAAGTTGTCAGATATTGATGGCTTGTTTGTTGAGGTTCCTACTCGTAAAATCAAGCCATCTCAAACTTGTCCCAAGTGTGGATATCAACAGAAGAAAAGTTTAGCTCAGAGAACTCACGTTTGTAACAACTGCGGATATACTCAACAGCGTGATATCGCATCCGCAGAAGTTATGCTGCTTTGGCATTACAACAATCTACAGGGGTTAGGAACTAGCCTCTTAGACGTAGATGATGCTAGCTCTACTTCAAACACCAGTAAGCGTAAGCAAGCTGGAAGCATGAAGCAACTAGGTCGTGTGAAACGTCAAAAATCTACCCTTATTGGACTGGATGTAGAAACCAGTCCTTCAACGAAGTAAGGGCTGGTAGTTCATATCACAGCAGTAAATTCCGAGAGTGCAGGTGTTAGTTGCTTTAGCTAATGGTTTGGGCTTAACTGCAGACAATCAAAATGTTCTTTCTTTCTACACCGATGCTGCCCAAATTCCCAAATATGCAACAGCAGCGGTAGTAGGCGCAACTGCCAAGCAATTGGTGGTAAACTATCCCACAGTTCAGCAACTCAATCCGACTCGCGAGGCAACTCGGGCAGAAGTTGCAGCCTTTGTTTACCAAGCATTGGTGAATGCCGGACGCAGAAAGCAATTGCCTCTCCTTATTTGGTAAAGGTGCCTTAATACAGCTTGTGTGACTTAGTTTGAAATAGGGGAAAGGGGAAAGGGGAAACGCATTTTCATGCCCTTGTTGTGGGCTGTTGCCCGCATTAATGCGTGATGGATTGTAGAGACGTTGCATGCAACGTCTCTACAGGGTTTTGATGATAGACAAACTCGTTAGAACTAATGCGGTTGACCACTAGTTTTAAAATTAAAAACGCCAGATTAACCAATCGTTAATCTGGCGCTTTCAGGATTGTGAATTTTATTATCTTTGGGGTCTTTAAAAATTAGTTGACCCCATTGAAATTTGTGGGTTTATATTCAGGGTCTTCATATTTGCTGACCCCGTTTCAACAATTCTTAGTTTCTCAAAAATTTTTGCAGTTTCTAATTTCCTAATATTTTCTTTATATTCTCTGTATATATATGTCTAAACGTCTTGTTATGTTAACTTTATTAACGGAATTTTATATCCCTCGAAAGATAGAAAAGCAAAAGCGAGATCAAAGACAAAAAGCTTAAGACATAAGGCTTTTTACTTTTACCTTTTTGTGCTATTGGCGTTTTCGCCGTTGTTCCCAGCGCCAGAGAAAAACCATCAGGGCAACGACTCCGACCTGAAGTGCTAAGTTTGGTAAAGCTGTGTCTACATCTCGTCCGGCAAGAGCTTGAGTCAGAAAGATGAATGCGCCGATCGCACCAGAAGCACCGCAAACGAAATAGATGAATTGCCGCAAGCCACGATAAGGGGCTGCCATTTCTGCTTTTAGACGGGCATATTGTTCGGGTTGCAGGCGATTTTTAGGATTTTGCTGTACCATGAGGTTAATCGTGCTATAATGGTATATTGTATCTGCCGATGTGGCTCAGTGGTAGAGCAGCTGATTCGTAATCAGCAGGCCACGGGTTCAAATCCCGTCATCGGCTTTAGTGAAATGATTGCCCAGTCTGAGGTTTAAGTGTTCTTGAATACTTCAAGTGTGACATAAATAGAGAGCGCCGCCCAGACTTGTAGTCTGGGGCGTTGCGAGTACGCGGGCTAGGAATTGATAGTGGTTTTCACAGAAGCATTCAATTGAGAACTTCGATAAAAGAGCGATCGCTTACAACAAGAAAAAAATAGGACTTACGCACACTAAAGCAAGAAATAATATCATGTCCGTTTAATTGACATTAAGAAAAAATTCCTAAATCTTTGTAGAAACGCTTTAATGCTACGTCTCTACATTATGTGTAATTTGCCGGACATGATATAAGGCATTTTCTTGCCTTGGAAATCCCACGCCAGTCGCCTACTGTCGGGAGACCATGCACGGCAGTCGTGAATGGTCCGCCACTGCGGACAAGGAGGGGTCTGGGCAAGTTCCGCAAGTGGCGTGGAAACCACGGCAGTTCCTTACTGTCGGCGAAGCATGCACGGCAGTCGTGAATGGTCCGCCAGTGCGGTGGTGAAGGGGCACTGCGGGAGGGTAACACGACCGCAGGTGACTGGTGAAAGGGTTCCCCCGCTTGTTGCAAGGAGCGTGGAAACCCCCTCTTGGCCGCGCTGGCGAACCAACGGACTGCCGGACCTTGACCGCGCTGCCTCACCACGGCGCCAGCGCCCCAACCCCCCGCACTCTTTGGGGGGCTAGCAGCGTAAGCCCTGAAAAAGTAAAAGCAAAAGGGTAAAAAACAGATTTTTCGCTTCTTTCTTCTTTCTTCTTCCTTCTTTTTTTTCGTTACTCTCCACTCGCTGTTTTGTCAACAAAGCACTTGCTTGAGAATAATGCGATTGCGTCCCTCTGCTTTTGCCTGATAAAGTGCTTTATCTGCTGCCAAAATTAAATCTGATGGTGAAGATTCAAAAGTGGGAATAGTAGTCGCCACCCCCAAACTAAGGGTGACGAACTGACTAACTTTAGATGCATCATGAGCAATTTCTAATTCTCTAACTCCAGCTTGCATTGTTGCAGCAATGTGAACCGCAGCAGCAGCAGAGTTGTTTGGCATAATTACGGCAAATTCTTCGCCACCGTAACGCGCCACTAAATCTTGATTTTTCTGTGCAATACGGCTTAAGACAGCACCCACCCTTTGCAAGCACACGTCTCCAGCTGGATGCCCATATTTATCGTTATAAAGTTTAAAAAAGTCGATATCACACAAAATTAAAGATAGCGGCGCTCCCAGTTGTGCTATAGTTAACCACTGAGAATTCAAATATTGGTCAAAACGACGGCGATTAGCTACTCCAGTTAAACCATCCACGTTCGCCAGTTGCTGCAAAGCCTGGTTTGCCGCCTCTAATTGTTTATGTAGTTGGGCTTGCTGTAACAGGCGTCGTACTCGCTGGCGCAATACCGCCCAGTGAATTGGTTTGGTGACAAAATCACTCGCCCCTGCTTCAAAAGCTTTGTCTACCGACTGTGGATCGTCCAAGCCCGTAATCATTAATATGGGAGTACGCTCCCATAGCTTTGATATTAAGGTATTGCCAAGGGAAGAATTATTATCAAAGTTTGCGAGTGCTAATGCCAAATTATTCCTGGTAATCTGGATTAGTTCCTTACAACAGGTAAAGCCATCCATCACCGGCATCATCGCATCTAGCAAAATTAGATCCGGCTTGATATTTTTGTAAGCATCTAAACACTGCTTACCATCAGTGACTTCAACCACTCGGTAACCTTCTTGCTCCATGAATTCACGTAAAAACAGTCGGATGGTTTTGTCATCATCAGCCACCAGAATCAGAGGAGGTTCGTTGGAAATAGAAAATGGACTTATGCCTGACATGAGTCGCGTTCCACAGAAAATGAAAGTCTGGAGGCGTATGCTAATCCCGATTCCAATATGCAAGCGGATTTTGTGGGATAACCACCAGAACCAGTAAAATTATCTTGACAGCAAAAGTTTCGGATTATACTTTAGCAACATTATTTTTCAAGGCATTGATTGTGTGATGTTCACCGTAAATGCCAATACTACAAGTTTTTTTTTTGCAGAGCAAAATTTATTTGGTGCTTGTTAGCACGAATACCTTGAAGAATTTGTGGGCGCGATCGCCAAACACCTTGAAAAAAGCAGGACTTACGCACGAAGTTCCAAAAATCCGGTTTCTTCGGAGATATCTGCTTGCACTCACAGGCTATTTTTCGTAGAAACCGGGTTTTTTGCGTAATTCCTAAAAAGTTGTAAAGCGCTGTCTGTTGACTTGGGCAACGCAGTCGCCTGAGTTGGGACACCCTCCCCCCGGCTTTTGGGGTAGGGAAATAGGGTCTGTGGGCGATCGCTGTCAGAAATAGCAGTGTAAGTATATATTGCGACATACTTAACGGCTGCAAAAAACGCTTGAATTTTAAGAGCAAAGTTTGTGGTAGATGACTTAGTTGCATAGATAATCTGGAACGCAAAGGCAAATGTTACCTTTTTGACTTTGCCACGGGCATGGCAGGCAAATCTTATTATTTATATTTCCCAACTACTAAGGTGCAATTGCAATTTTCAACAAAAACTTTTCATCCACGCCTTAAGTAATGAGTGCGTAAACCTTCCACTATACTGCTCAAGCGCGGTTAGTGGCAGGATATAATCAGTTTTTGTCGGGTGGAAGAGAAGTTTATTTTCCAGTTTTTTCTGGGCATACAAGGCAAGCTAAAAACCCTACGGTAAAACTGGTATACTTATTAACAGATAAAATTAATTTAGTAATACTATATGATTTGTCCAGAAACCCGGTAACTCCAAGAAACCGGGTTTCTAAATTTTCACGCTCATATTTAGTACTGCTATAGATAAAACTTACTAATAAGTTGGTCATTGCGTAGTCAAAATGGTTACTTTGTATTCGGTGATTTGTGGTTTATGCGTAAAGGTGCAAGATATAAGTTGATAAACAAGGCATGACACAGTTGTGTTCTGACACAAAAAAACTCAAATCTTTATAAAATAAAAGTTTCTAAAAGTCAAACCCTATTTACAATTAGTAAATTACTTCAATGCCAAATCCATTAATGTATCAGCAGGATAATTTTGTTGTCTTAGAAACCAATCAACCAGAACAATTTTTGACTGCATCTGAGTTGTTGGAAAAGCTGAAAGGGGTTCTGCAACAATTTCCAGATCAAGATTTACCACATGATTTGCAATCATTTGATTCTGTGGATGCTAGAGCAAAATATTTACTCGATACTAGTTGTGAGTTGGATGTTGGTCCTGGGCAATATTTGCAGTGGTACGCAGTGCGTTTGGAAAAATAGTCATTAGTAATTGGTTGGTTGTTGGTGAAGGGGCGCTGCGGGAGGGTTTCCCTCGTGCCGGGGATGGTTCCCCGTTGGGTTGTTGGTGAAGCGCGTACTGCGCTTTTGGTAACACGACCGCAGGTAACTGGTTCTCCCGTTGGGTGTTGGGTGTTGGTTGACGGTTGACGGTTGACGGTTGTCGGTTAACAGTTAACAGTTAACAGTTAACAGTCAACATTTACCCACTAACCATTAACCATTAACCATTAACGATTAACCATTAACCATTAACCAATGACTACTTTGCAGTAGCAATTAGCGCCAGTTCGATTTTATCTTCACCTGCTTGCGTTATTTTCACGTCTATTCCAGGACCAAAATAGCTGATCATTTTATCTTGCTTTTCTTGCCAAACCTCTATTGGTATCTCTGGCGAATCAAATTCCAAAATTATGGTATAAGCCCCATTAATTTCTATTTCTCGCAAACCTGTAATTACAGGTCTTTCTTCGTCGCTGGGACTAAGACCCAAACGTTCAAGTGCTTCATCTAAATGGGCTTCTTGACCGTAGCAGTATCGGGTGATATCTTTACGAATTTTAGTTTGAGTAACAGTTGCTTGCTGGTTTCGCAGTTCCAATACTTGTGGCGTGGTGGGTTTGCTGAAGGGTATTGGCTTGAGTTCACCGGTTTTGAGGGCTAGCCCTCCTAGAAATAAAGGAAAGCCGTAAAAAAATCCCACAAGATTCAGTGTGGCATTATCATTCGCATAGGCGACGAAGCCTACGATCACTAATATACCGCCGATGGTTAAACCGATTGTTCCCAAAGAAATCTGGCGTAGCATGTTGTTCGCTTTGTATAAATTCTGAGCATCTCAGTTTTATCATCGGCTATCAGTTACTCGTTGGGGAAGTGCTTTGGCAAAAACTACTGGAACGCACTACTCCACAAGTGGGATTTTTGCATAAAGTAAGCCTGGTGGATTCCACAAATTCCAAGTATCCGCCTTTTTTGCGCTAACTTTGAATTTGAGAATAGTTCAGTATTGGAATAAAACAATGGATGCACAGACTATCAAAGAACGAATCGCTATAGTTCAAAGCAAGCGCGAGTACCTGTTGAACCTGTTGGAGCAACCAAATTTGGGAACTTTAAGAATTGACGTGAATCAGGCTTTGGAAGAAATGGACGAGTTAATTGATGAATTTAGACGTACCTTTGGGGGTACAGAAACCAATTAAGCTCAATTAAAGGGCAAAAAGTCGGGCAAAAAGTCTAAAAAACTGCGTCGGTAGCTTCGTTTGACATTTGCTACCGACGCTTTTTAATGATTGCCATTGTCCCAAGTTCCCTATCGCTTGACTGCGGGGAGAATCTTCTAAAGAGCGGTTAGTTCGACTCCGCACGTCTACGGGGGTTTGCACCAGTTCCCTCCAAAATTTAGCTTGCCATGAACTAGCACGCGCAACGCCTGCATTTATCCAGTAACTGAACGATTTGCACTTCCCCCTAATTGCCTAACTAAAGCAACTAGTTCAGTGGTAGGTACATCTTTTTTGCAAAAAGCATCCATGCTTGCCTTTGTCCCATGAGACTTCATGTCTTCTACTGAGGAGTAGGCAATAATCTGGGTTTTTGGAGCGATCGCTTTAATATGAGTAGACGCACTCCAACCATCCATAACTGGCATCTGTAAATCTAGAACAATTACGTCAGGTTGGTGACGCTTAACCATTTCTATAGCTTCTTGACCATTGGTGGCTAAGCCTACTACTTGAATATTTTCTTGACAAGAAAACACTAATTGTAAGGTTAGACGAGTGAGCTCATGATCGTCAACCACTAAAACGCGCAAGGTAGAAGACTCACAGGACAACATTAACATCCTAGTAAAAGGAAAACTATCTACAATAACTTTTATAGTTTATGGGAACAAGTGACAGAACTAACTCTATCCTATGGTTGAATAACTTGTATTTAGTTATGGAAACTAGTTATTTTTTTGTCCAAAAAAATACTTTTAAGAAATCTGACAAGTTTTTGCTGTTTTAAGAAGCAAGTAAATATACATATATATTGTCTTTTGTCAACTTTTACTCGATCGGAGGATGCGAGTGAAAGTCGTAAAATTTGCGATCGAGACCTTTGGAGGTAAACCTCTCAACAGACGCAAACAGAGGCTTTGAATTCTCCATTTACGCTTTGGGAAGGATTTTGATGTCTCACATCATACTTTCCAATCCTCGCTTGTGCAAGTTACAAGTTAACTGTTGGGTTTTAGTCGAAGTCTAAGGAAGCCTTTTTGGGATTAATTAGGTTAGAGGCGATCGCTGTTGAGCGTAAAGCCATAGACATGAGAGTTTTTTGTGAGTGTGATTCGGGACAATCTTCACAGGGACGCCGTTGAATATAACTGCCATTGGGCTGTAATTCCCAAGCTTGGCGGTTGTCTGCTAGCAAAATACCCAAAACTTCTTGTAAATCTTTGGCGATGTCTGGCTCTAATACTGGGACAATAGCTTCCACTCGGCGATCTAGATTTCGGGGCATCCAGTCGGCGCTGCCGATGAAGATTTCCTCCTGTCCGTTATTGTAAAAGTAAAAAATGCGGGAATGTTCTAAAAAGCGACCGATTATACTAATGACGCGAATATTTTCGCTAATGTCTTTGAGTCCCGGACGCAAACAGCAAACACCCCGGACAATCAGGTCGATTTGCACCCCGGCGCGGGAAGCTTCGTACAAAGTGGCGATAATTTGCGGATCGACCAGAGAATTCATTTTGGCGACAATCCGCCCGGAAAAGCCATTTTGGACATTTTCGATTTCGCGGCGAATCAGTGCCAAAAAGCGATCGCGCATGTTTACAGGCGCAACCAGCAACTGCCGATAAGACTTTTGTCGCGAGTAACCCGTCAAAAAGTTAAATAAATCGGTGACATCAGCACCCAATTCTTCGCGACAGCTAAATAATCCCAAATCTGTATACAATCGCGCTGTTTTTGAGTTATAATTACCAGTCCCGATATGTACATAGCGACGAATCAAATCTTTTTCGCGCCGCACCACCATCACAACTTTGCTATGGGTTTTCAAACCCACCAAACCATAGACAACGTGAACTCCAACTCTTTCTAACCGCCTTGCCCAATAAATATTATTTTCCTCATCAAACCGCGCCTTCAATTCCACCAATACAGACACCTGCTTGCCATTTTCAGCAGCAGCAATCAAAGCGTTGACAATTGGCGAATCTCCAGAAGTTCGGTATAAAGTCATTTTAATCGCCAGCACATCAGGGTCATGGGCGGCATGGGTAATAAAACGCACCACAGAAGTCGAAAAAGATTGATAGGGATGGTGTACGAGTAAATCCCGTTCTCGAATCACCGAGAAAAAGTCTTTTCCTTCCTCTACCTCCGTCACATCTGGGTCTAAAATTGGTTCCTTAATTCGTTGCAAGCGGGGATGTACTACAGATTGCCAAGGTTGGTCTTTGAGTGCCGGTAGTGGCAATGCCATAAAATACATTAAATCCCGCAGTCCCAAAAGACCATCTACTTCGTAGGCATCACTTTCTGATAATTCCAAATCTTGCAACAGCCTGGTACGCACTGCTTCAGGAGTTTGGGATTGAATTTCTAGCCTGACCGGACTACCGCCGACGCGACGTTTACGCAATTCTTGTTCAATAGCTAACAGCAAATCATCCGCTTCATCTTCTTCCAGTGCCAAATCGGCATCACGGGTAATGCGGAAAGGATGATATTCTTGAATATTCATACCTGGAAAAAGCGATTCTAAGTTGTGGGCGATCGCTTGTTCCATTGGGACCCCAGTCCAGTTAGCGGGTTGTCCGTTGTCGTGAATTCCCAACTCTGGGGGTAAAGGTAAAAATCGCGGTAGAACTTTCGGGACTTTGACTCTGGCAAAAAATTCTTCTTCAGTTTCTGGGTTTTTGACCACAACAGCCAAATTCAAACTGAGATTGGAAATGTAGGGAAAAGGATGGCTGGGGTCAACTGCGAGGGGAGTCAGAACCGGAAAGATTTGTTCTTCAAAATAATTGTCCAGATAATTGCGCTGTTTCTGGGACAATTCGATGTAATCGAGAATATGAATGCCGTGATTTGCGAGTTGGGGTGACAGTACTTGCTCAAAATATTGGTGCTGTTGGGCTACCATCGGGTGCAGGGCAAACCGAATTTCGTCTAACTGTTGTTGTGGCGTGCGACCATCAAAAGTTAACTTGCTAACCTTCGCTTCTACCTGTTGCTTTAAAGCCGCCACCCGCACCATGAAAAACTCATCCAAATTCGAGCAGAAAATTGCCAAGAACTTGAGACGTTCCAAAAGAGGCGTTCGTGGGTCGCAAGCTTCGTTTAGCACCCTGCTATTGAACTCCAACCAGCTTAACTCGCGGTTGAGATAGTATTTTGGATCGCTGAGATTGACTTGACTGGCAGTCTTCTTTGGTTTTGGCATGATGAGCTAAGGGCAGGCAAATGTAGCCCAGACAACGGGAATAGCATTATAAACAATAGTAGATGAAATCGAGCGATCGCTTCTATCTAAAGACAAGGGAGAAGGGGGGACAAGGAGAAGGGGAGACACGGGCGACGGGTGTGGGACGACGGGTGTGGGTGTGGGGGAAAGATTGCTTTTGTTTCAATTATTTTTTTATTATCCAAACAGAGGGATTGTTAATCATGTTTACCAAGCTACCTAAAACTCGGTTGTAGGTGGCATAAATTTCTCTACCTGAGTGAACATCTAAATAGTTACATTTCACAGCAAATTTAATCCAAGTTTGAGTTTCAGCAGCTTCTGCCTCACAATCATTCAATTTAGCTACAAAAGCTCCTTCATAACGCCGTTTGCGCCAAGCCTCAGCCAAATTGGCACATACAAAACGAGATGACCGACGAATTTGATCTATCAACGCATATAGTTCTTCTATAGGAAATTTTTTAGTTCAAGGCAATAAATACAAAAATTCTAATAATTTAGGACTTACGCACACAAGAGCGAGAAATTAAGCATTATAGACCTTGGAGATCCCACGCGGCTTCGCCTACTGTCGCGGTCGAAGAAGGGCGCTGGCTACCCAACCCCCCGATAAATTGGGGGGCTAGCAGCGTAAGTCCTATAACTAATGACTAATGACTAATGTCTAAAAACTAACAGTTATGTTTCAAGCTACTCGTCGCCGTCTCGCCCTTTGGTACACTGCCGTTACAGCGGTGTTGCTGTTGCTGTTTGCTAGTGGGGTGTATTTGTATGTTCGCAGTACGTTGATTGAGCGGGTTGACGATACATTGAATCATGTAGTGGAAATTGTAGAGCGATCGCTTGTTATTGAACCAGTAAACTCTGACATTGGTCAATTCCGCATCAATGTAGAAGCCAGTTTTCGCGATAATGCCGACACGGTAGAAGATGACCACATTGATTTAGAGTGGTTTAGTCCCACTGGTGAACTACTTTGGTCAACTTTATCCGAACCCCTTAATATTCCCTTGCACCCGAACCGCATGGGGGAGACTGTCAAAGTCGTTAGGGCGACGGGTGTGGAGACAAGGGCGACGGGTGTGGGTGTGGGGGCGACGGGTGTGGGGGAAACTTCGATGTCTCCTTTGTCTTCTTTCTCTTCTAACTCCTCACTCTTAACTCCTAATTCCTCACTCTTAACTCCTAATTCCTCACTCCTAACTCCTAACTCCTCACTTCTATTGCGGCAAGTTACAGAAAGGGTAGAAGTTGGACGGCAAGTTTTGGGATATCTGCGTGTGAGTCATCCCTGGTTTGAAGTTACTAAACCGAGTCGCCAACTGATTTTTGATTTGGGACTGGGTACGGGGTTAATGGTGCTTTCTGTAGGGGCGAGTGGCTGGTTTCTTTCGGGTAAGGCTATGGAACCAGTTGGTGAGTCTTATCAACGTCTTAAACAATTTACTGCTGATGCTTCTCATGAACTCAGAAGCCCGATTACTTTGATTCAAACTAATGTGCAAGTTGCCCTTGCTGATTTGGAATCTTCTGAGGCGAATGCTACTTCTTTACACTATCGCCAACAATTAAAGGTGGTGGAACGCCTAACGCAGCGTTTGGGAAAGTTAGTTAATGATTTACTCTTTTTAGCACGTCAAGATAGCGGTATCAGCAAAGAAATATTTTCGCCTTGTCCGTTGGATGCTTTGCTGATGGAAGTGGTGGAAGAACAACATTTATTAGCTACAGAAAAAAATATTACTCTTTCTCTAAACTTAATCGATCCTCCCGCAACCGAAACTAACCCCGAATTGCTAGACAATTGGTTCACAATTATGGGTAATTGGGATCAATTGGTGCGGTTGTTGACAAATTTGATTGGCAACGCTTTGCGATATACGCCAAAAGGTGGAGAGGTGAATGTGGAATTGGCGCGTTTTGAGGGAATAAATCGCGTCTCTGGATTGCGTTACAGCAGTGGAGTGTTGCAAATTAAAGTGAGTGATACGGGGGTTGGTATTCCTCCAGAAGCATTACCCCGTTTGTTTGACCGTTTTTATCGTGTAGATCCGGCGCGTACCCATACAACTGGGGGTAAAGCGACAGAAAGTGCTGCTGGTTCGGGATTGGGATTGGCGATCGCTCAAGCTATTGTCGAAAGCCATGAGGGTAATATTCAAGTTGAAAGTACCCTCGGTAAAGGTACCACTTTCACTGTCACTTTACCAATAACTCTTGAGTCTTAATCTTGTAAAAAATAATTGTTTCTTGTGACAGATGTAGAGGCGTAACTTTACCTACTAACTTATATGGCAAAGCTTGAAGAATTTAGCCAGAAATTTAGCCTTTAGCAGTTTGATATTGCTACTGACAAGTAGGTCAACGTTAAAAACGAAAAATCTAGGGTGCGCCCTGACGAAAGTACGGCACCGAAAGCTACTAAATGATGCCGTACTGTCCGCCTAACACACCTACGCTCATATTTTATGTTTAATCAGGTTGACCTACTTATAGCTTGAATTAGTACAACAAACTGCTAATTCGCTATTGGCGAAATCACTTCAAATATAACCCATTTATTAAAAAAATGCGGAGGATTAGATGCCAATTCATATTAGAGAAGATGTTGCCTACATTTTACTTAAAAAAATTGAGGAAAGTGGGCAGGGAATGCACGAAGTTGGTTTTACCAAAACTGATTTAGCTGGTAGAGAACTAACACCTGCTGACCTTTTGGGTCATTTAGATTACTTGAATCAAAATCACTATATCAATGCTGAGTTTACAGGTAATGCCTACGGCAATCAGGAAGACGTTCCTGATTTAATTGACCCCAAAGAATTCGATTTGAGAATTGCCAATACTTATGGCGCACCTGATGGTCCTCTACCTCACTTGATTACTTTTAAAAAGGCAGAATTGACGGAAAAAGGACGTAAAATGTTGGAAAAATTGGATGCAAATCCTCCGTCATCTTTAGAGAGAGGACCATCAGTTCCGATCGCTGAAAAAGATATGCCCTTTTTGGAAAAGGTGATGTTGAAGGGCAATCTGTCGGATCTCTTCGATGCTAGGGATATAACCGAGGTAGTATTCCGGGTGATGCGCGACTTGATGACTACGGAAGCCGCCGATCGCGTTGAAGAAGAACTCCACAAACCAGCAGAAATTACTGATGATAAATCGCTGCAAATGGAAATTGCAGATTTGTGGCACGATACAAATCCAATTGTGGGATTTCTAAGCCGTGTTCGTCCACCTTGGCAAGGTCCTGGTATTTTTAAAATTGATAGCGATCGCTTTTTATTTCGAGTGGCAAATGAAGGTGCATTGCCACCAACTGCAGAACGCGAACAAGTAGTTAAGGCTGTATTTTCTGCCACGAAAGATGAGTTATCTTCAGAAAGAATTGAGGAAATTGCTAGCTGGTTACCCGACCAAGTTCGTCAACTTTGGGAAGAAGCTTAATATACGGGAAAGATTACCCTATCCCTAATATAGCAGTGTTAAATAAGAGCGTGAAAATTTAGAAATCCGGTTTCTGGACACGGTAAATTTCCACGCTCTAATATACGATTGCTATAGTACTAGGGTGCTTTAGGCGCATTTAATTTGTAGGTTTTTACAAATTACTTCTAATAGCGCGATGCCCCAGCACCTTCTAAAAATGGTGCCGTACTTTCCGCGCTTCGCATCCGACAACTTCAAAATTTACTTGATAAATAAGAATAAATAAGATTTCATAATTTATTTTCCTCGTCCTTGAGGATGAAAACCCTATTTTCATTGAGGTTTTTTTCATATCTTTGGTTAGAGGTAAGACTTTTAATGAATTGTTAGTTTTAAATTAAGTGGTTAATCAAGTAGCGGTTATAAATTTTGTGCCTTAATAAATCAATTTTATTAAGATAATTATTTTCAACAGGCAAGTAAATGTTTATTTTGCCTAATTTAAGCCGCCGCTTGCGATGTAGAAAATTTTTTATTTCCAAATTTTGAATGTTTTATCTGGAGCAAAATGAATAAACATACAAATATTTTACGCAAATATGCTGAATTATTGGGTGTGATTTGTGGAGGATTACTGATTAGTTTGCCTGCAATTCCTCAAGCAGTAACAGCACAACAAACTACTCCTAAAGTTAACCCCTGTCCTAGCATTTTCTACGAAGAACCACATAACAGCCGAGTTATGGTTCCCCAGGGATGTCCGCCCAATGCTTTGACTCAAAGAATGGGTATTCAAGGGCAGACTCCTATTGGCAATGTCCCTGCTACCCCGTCGGCAAGCCAGACACAGTTGGGTGTAGGCGGTGAAGCGCCATACAACAGTTCTGGTAGCTCATCTGATAATAGCCAGTCGTCAATGATACAGTCTGGGCAGGGCACGAGTACATCTTCACAGTCTGAAAGCTACTCTACCAGCGTGCAGCGATCGCAAGATGACACCACCAATCCCGCGAACGGACCTGCTGGTGGATACACTGCTAGAAGATTGTCAAATTGGGATCAAAACTATTCCAGCACAGGACAAGGGCAAAATTCTGTAGTTACACCGTCATTGCGAGAACAGGGACGAACTGCGATCGCAATGGTGATGCCAACAGATGGTAGAGTGACTGTCCGCTTGGTGAATCAAACAGGCGCACCAATTAGCTACCAAGCGATTGGCGATACTGCACCGCGATCGCTACAAGGCAAATCTGATGTAACGTTACAAAGTTTACGCACGCCTACAACGGTGACATTCCGGCGTCAAGACGGCGGATTGTTGATGGTTACACCTGTAAGTTCTTCCAATCAAGGTGTTTTGGAACTTACATTGCGCGAGACTGCAGACTTTGCAATGGATAGAACTACGGTAACGATTGAACAAAACGGTGCTGCGTATTTGAATTAAAAGTAGCCGACGACTGAAGTCGCGAAGTTTACGGGCACAGGAACTCTCGTCCGCAAGCGCCTTCGGATAAAAGCGAAGCAGTACGCGGACTAGTGGTCTACCACAGAAAATATGATAGGTAAAGGATTGAACCACGAAGACCCTAAAAGCCTGGGTCGTCTGGCTTTGTTCGGGTAGCCCAGATTTCAATCTGGGGGCTACTCCCCAATCATCGTTTAAGTATTTGAGTCAATCTATCAAGCAATAGCACTTCCCGCTTGCTGTCTTCCAAAGTCCGCGCCAGTACGATCGCTCTTTCGTAAAAATTTCGCGCTGTTGGAAAATTACCTAGTTGCTCGTACAACTGAGCATAGGACTCAAAAGATTTTAATTCTTCTTGGAGATTTTGTAAATTTTTAGCAAGTGTTAAACGCTGTTCCAATAAGTCAAAGGCGCGATTGTAGCGTCCTACGGAACTGTGGGCTGTGACTAAACCATCAATTGCCCGCAGTTCGTTAGTGCGATCGCGTGTAGCTTCAGCTATCCGCAATGCTGCCCCATAAGTCCCAATCGTATCTTGATAATTGTTCGCTGCTAGGTAAGCATCGCCCAAATTATTCAGGGTGTTTGCCTCACCAATGCTATCCCCTATTTGGCGGCGGTAACTTAAAGCATTTTCATAAAGTTTAATTGCTTTGTTGTAATCTCCCAATCTGGCTGTTGCCAAACCTAAATTACTCAAAGACAATCCTTGACCTTCTATATTATTAATATGGCGAGCAATTAAGAGCGCTTCTACAAAAATTTTCCCTGCGGCTCTTGATTCACCTTCTTGTAAAAGTAACGCGCCAATATTATTTAACCCAAAAATCTGACCCCGAAAATCTTGAGTATCGCGAGCGATCGCTAATCGCCGACGCATTGCATCTTCGGCTTCTTTGAAACGACCCAGTTGCACGTAACCTTTACCAAGTAAATCGTACGTTAAACCTTGTGCATTCAGGTCGCCAATTGAATGATAAATTGAAAGTGCTTTTAACCAAGATTCAACTGCTTTATCTGGAGTGCCTGCGGCGTTTTGTTGTTCGCCAATACGCACTAACATATCTGCTTCGTCTCTTGATTGTCGCACAACTGACCTATTTAAAGGACGGTGCAATTGCTCGGTGATATCAGCAGCATTTGCAAGTGCAGGAATCAGGAAAAAAGTCAATAGTAAAAAATAAAAAGTAAAAGACTTGAATTTGTCAACCTTGGTTTGCGCCCGATTGACAAATTCAAAATCCAAAATTGGACGCCCTGGTAATAAATGCCTTTGCTTCATAAAACTTACCCGTGGAATTTCGGGTTGAAGTGGAAGGTTTAGAAAAAGTGTTAATTTTTAAGATTAAGAAACATTATTACGCGTTTCTACTTAAGCTACGACAGGACTAAATTTTCGCCCAAGTAAATGACACGAATGTCTGTCGGCAATTTGTCTTCTAGCATACGATAGCCTTCCTTAAGAAAATTGGCTACCTCGCTGGGAGCGATCGCTTCTCCTTCTGCTTGCAGGTAAGCGGCAATTCTCGTTTCACTCCAGTGGAAAGTTTGAGACATCAACACCATCAAGCGCAATACTGGAGGTAGTTGTTCTAAAGCTTGTTCGACATAACACCAAAGCGGCGGTGAAGTCGTCTTGAGAGAATAATGAACTGCTTCAGTGGGTGGTAGTTCAATTTCGTTAATACAGAAAGCTGTCATATTGATCAGCCAATTTTGCAAAGTTAAGATTTCTTTGCCTGTTTGCGGGCTGTTTAAATCGAGTCCGGGGAGTTCGTAGTAGACATGTCGCCAAGTAAGGGCAAATAAATAATCTGCTTGTACGGGCGATCGCGCGGAATGGCGAATTAGCGTGTAAACTATCGGGCTATAGCGGCAAAAAATCGCCGTAAAGAACTTTCCAGCGTCTGGATGGCACTGGAACAAATTTACAAGTTCTTGGTCGCTATGATGAAACAGCGACTTAACTAGCGGGTGGTTAGCTTCTGGGAAATGAGGGATTTGCACAAGCCTGTGTCTGACGTGTGTTGTTAAACTTATCTTGCGAATGGAAATTTCACAAGTAATCGCATAATATCTTGGTGTTGGTTGGTTTGTTGCAAATCTACAGATTAGACTGCTGTTGATAAAATAGAAACAAGGACTTTATCCGATCAGACGGGAAGCCCAAAACTCCGTATTTTTTAAATCGGAGATATAGCGCGACACGGGGTTTTTAAACCCCGTCAATCCTGGTAGTATAGGTGTAGTGGATAGGGTAATCAACCACTTAAAAAACCCATTTGCTGCCTAATAAGCAGACGAGGCAGTGCGGTCTTGGGGTCTCTCCAAGTGGAGCAACTGCCGTGCTGCACCTTGACAATTGAATCTATGGGGTTCTACTTCGTAGTTCTGGCAATCCCCAGAAGTAGGTAAAAGATTCATCCTCGCTAGACGAACAGCATTTGTACAGACGCGAAATGCAAGCGTCTCTAACAAACAAATTTTGGAGTAATCCAACTACCGTGGGGCACACGGGAAGTAAAAGCTTGGGGAGAGAACCACCTCTGGATTAGATACCGCAAGGGGTCTAGTCTAAGTGGACTCATGGAACCAAGAATCTGCCGAATTCAATTCGGGAGAGTGTCAATTTAGTCTTTATCGACAAAAAGAAAAGCGGCTCCCTTATACAATCCTTGATATGTTCATGGTTATAGCAAGTGTCAACCCGTTCCTGCTTCAGCATTATACTTTAGGCTCTTTTTTGCCTTCCTTACCCTTGGATAGCTTATTCTCTACCCAAGGCATTATGGTGATGCTGCTAGCAGCTTACGCCGGTGCTATGTGGATGTTCCTCACCAGCGCTCCCAAAGTACATACTGTAATGGTGTCGGATTTGGAAATTGCCCGACAGTTGTATGAAGGGCTGCTAGATTTACCAGCAGCTGAAGTGCCTTTGCACTACTACTACAACTACGAGCAAACCATCGGCGCAACGGGTATCGATCCGCTTTACTTGGGTAGCAGTCCCACTTTTTCCAGCAGCAGAATGACAAATGCCAGCGATGGGCTATGGTATCAATTGAAAAAAAATACCCAGCTACATGTGATTGCAGGCGCTAGTTTAGGTACTAAAAACCAGCAACGTCACGTTTGCTTCGATCGCGATTGCCTGGAAATGATTTTAATGCGAGTGGAAACACGAGGATTGAAATTCAAGCTTCGTAACAGGAAGCCGCTGAATTTTTTGGTTAAAGACTATGAAGGGCGCGTGATTGAAATGGCTGAAGTGGCAAATTAATAAAGTTAGGAGTTAGGAGTTAGGAGTTAGGAGTTAGGAGTTAGGAGTTAGGAGTTAGGAGTTAGGAGTTAGGAGTTTTGAATTTCTTTCGTAGGGTGCCAGGCGTGGAAAGTACGGCATCAAAACTCATCATGCATATTCATAACTTCCTTTCCCCTTTCCCCTTTTCCCCATTTTCAAGCTAGAACCGCTTGCTTAAAGCGAGGATTCAAACTCTTCAAGTGCTTGAAGATTTCCTGCTACCCACAAACGTTGCACCGTTGCGGGGATAATTTGGGTGACATCTATTTCTGGGAAGGTTGGACTGGTGTCTGATTTAACGTATTTTTTATTTCGCAGCAAATAGATAACGAGCTTACCACTATCGTAAATCCAGAGTTCGGGTACTGCGATCGCTTCGTATGCATCTAAGGTTGTTTTAGATGTGACATCGACTTCAATTGCTAAGTCAGGTGGAGGATCGTCAGGTTGCAAGCGACGACGACCAATCATCCGCTGATAATTTTGGATGTAAAAGCAAGCATCGGGTTCTACACCTGCTGAACCTTCTCGTTTAAAAGTAGTCGAACCGAAAGGTTGGTATCGAATTCCTCTAGCCCTTAGTAGGGCTTTTATAATGTCGGATATTAAATCTTTAGGAATTTCATGTTCGGGTAGGGGAACCATAATTTCTAATGTACCTTGGCTGTAGGCAACCCGTGCGGCGCGTTTTTCTCCTAATTCCTGCAAAATCGACTCAAATTCTTCCCAGCTGACATCAGGAATAGTTACTAGGCTACCAGGTGCTAGGCGTATTTTGCTGATAAATTTGACAACGGAAATGGTAGTTGTCATGGGTGATTTAATATATGGGTTTGTTCACAGTTTAGCAGTGCATAAGTTGGGGAGTAGCGTTGAGGTGCGGGAAAAAATACTTGATATTTAACGATTGCTGAATTATTCAAAGGTTGGAGCGAAGAAGATGCAATCTACTACATAATATTTCTATAGCAGTCCGCCCATGATTCGTGAAAGTGGAGAAACCCGGTTTCGCACTTATTTACCGGGTTTCTGAAAGCTTGTAGTTTTCACCGATCAGATAGGATTGCTATATAACTTTTCATGAACTATTAATTAGCCCAAAATCCCAAATCCGAAATTGATATCGAGGAGATGTATTAGTTTGACTGTGACTCCAAGTGTGGAAGAAATAAAAAACATCGTTTTACAGCTACCAATTAAGGAATTGATGAAATTGGTTGCTGCGATTGAAGAAAAACTGGAAACAGTAGCAATCATGAAATTGACAGAGACAGGTTTTCAAGAGTGGAAACAGCCAGAGGAAGATATTTATAATGAGTTATTCGCCGTAACTCAACATTAAATATTGTTATTAAACCAAAATATTAATGTTGGGTTGCGCTTCGCTCCACCCAACCTACAATTACTACAAGTATTACTTATATTACAATTACTACAATTCCTTTCAGGGTAGGCAAGATGCCTACCCCAAGGATTGAATTATTTTTTTTCTGACTCTGGCTGTTGTGACTCTGGTTTGTCAGCTTCTGATTTTTCCGGTTTGAGTAACGGGAAAGCGATCGCATCCCGTATACTGGCACAATCTGTCAGTAACATCACTAATCTATCAATCCCAATACCTAAACCACCTGTAGGCGGCATTCCGTATTCCAACGCAGTCAAAAAGTCTTCGTCTACACCTTGGGCTTCCAAGTCACCGGCAGCTTTCCGCGCGGCTTGTGCTTCTAGGCGATCGCGTTGATCTACGGGATCGGTAAGTTCTGAGAAGCTGTTGGCAGTTTCCCGCCCGACGATAAATAACTCAAAACGCTCTACCAAACCAGGCTTGGAACGATGCGGTTTTGCCAGTGGCGAAATTTCTACGGGATAATCAATTACAAAGGTAGGCTGAATTAAGGTTGTTTCTACCTTTTCTTCAAAAGCTAAATTCAGCAATTTCCCAATTGATTGGCATTCTTCTACACCAGGAAGACCCGCATTTTTACTAGCTGTTTTTGCTTCTGACAAAGTTTGAAAAGAATTGTAATCTAAACCAGTTGCTTCTTTGACCAAATCATGCATAGTTACCCGACGCCAAGGAGGAGTTAAATCAACTTCTTGTCCTTGGTAGGTAATTTGCAACGTGCTGAGAACCTCTTTGGCAACGGTGGTAATAATTCCCTCCGTCAGCGCCATCATATCGTTATAGTCAGCGTAGGCTTGATAAACTTCAATCGAAGTAAATTCTGGGTTGTGTCTGGTGGAAACTCCCTCATTGCGGAAAATTCGCCCTAATTCAAACACCTTTTCAAACCCACCCACAATCAACCGCTTGAGATGAAGTTCTGTAGCAATACGCAAATACAACTCCATTTCCAAAGTATTGTGATAGGTAACGAAAGGACGCGCATCCGCACCCCCCGCTTCGCTTTGCAACACAGGCGTTTCAATTTCCAGAAAATCCCGTTCTTCCAAATAGCGGCGAATACCGGCAGTAATTTGGGCGCGACGGCGGAAAGTTTGCCGCACTTCCGGGTTCACAATCAAATCAACATAACGCTGACGGTAGCGCTTGGCGACATCCGTTAACCCATGCCATTTGTCAGGTAAGGGTAACAGAGATTTGGTGAGGATGGTGTATTGTTTGACGTAAACGGATAATTCGCCCTTTTCAGTCCGTTTGATTGTGCCTTTAGCTCCCAGAATATCGCCTGCATCTGTAAGTTGCTTGAGGTGATTGAAGGCTTCAGCATCAATATCTGCCATGCCTTCTTCAATGCGTTTTTTCTCCAGATAAAGCTGAATTTCGCCAGTTTCATCTTGCAAAGTAAAGAAAGCAAGCTTACCAAATACGCGACGCCCCATAATTCTACCGGCGATCGCTACTTCTAAATCAACTTCTTCACCGTTAGGCAAATCAGCAAATCTTTCTTGCAATTGAGCTGCGCTGTGAGTTGACTCCCAACGATAGGCATAGGGATTCATACCTAGTTGCTTTAACTGTGCAACTTTTTCCAGTCGTGTTGCACGGATATCTTCTTCCGACATGGTTAACGAACTTAAGAGGGCAAAGATTAATTATAGGGTCTGCCAAATTGTACATTCACTCTCTGCACGGAAAACGCTAACTTTACACTCTAATTTTTTTATTAAGTAAAACTACCAGTGACTGTGTTACTATTAGCAGGCTAAAACAAAGGGAACATGTACGCCTACGTGTTTCATTGGGTAATGACTTTTCTCAGAAAATAATTAGCCACAGGCTACAAATTTTAACAAAATTTACATCCGCAGAGCTGTCAGATAGATATTTTGTCTTTTCATGCTATCTGTTTGAGCTTGTGCATAGTTGTTTGCTCCCAAAAGTTTGTCTAAAAGTATACTTCCACATCTACCACATTCTTTAAAACCGATGTTTTTTACCTCACGTATATCTAATATTTTTCCCGGCTTGTCCAAAAATACTGCCCACAGGTTTGTATATAAACCTGAAGAAGTGGCTGGTGACTATCTTTTTTCACAGGCGGGAGCTTTAGGTATAAAAGAATATCCTCATTATGTAAAAGCATTAAGGCTGACAGATGCTGAGGTTGAAGGCACAACAAAAGAAGCCTCACTCAAACCGGAAAAATTAACTTGCTTGCATGCATTTACGGGTAATTCGCAAGCTATTGCCTTTAGTCCTGATGGCAAGACTTTTGCAAGCGGGCGCTCATTTATTAAACTGTGGAATCTGGAAACGGGAGAAATAATTCGCACTTTCAAAGTCAATTCAGGTATCCTCAAATCCGTTGTCTTTAGTCCTGATCGCCAAACACTTATTAGTAGCGGTTTGAGTCAGACAATTGAATTGTGGAATATAGAAACAGGAGAGTTAATTCGCAAATTAATTCCACATTCATACGCAGTTAATTCCCTTGCTATAAGCCCAGATGGACAGATTCTTGCAAGTGGCGATCGCGGAAAATCTGTTCAACTATGGAATCTGAAAACTGGACAAGCAATTAGTACTTTATTCGGGCATAGCGATTGGGTTAATTCTGTAGCTATTAGTCCGGATGGAGAAATTATTGCTAGTGGTAGCCATGACAAAACTATCAAACTATTGAGTAGCAAAACTCAAGAAGTCATTTCTACTTTTAAGGGGCATTTATTTCCAGTTTATTCTGTTGCCTTTAGCCCAAATGGAGAAATTATTGCTAGTGGCAGCGCTGAGGGGACAATTAAATTGTGGAATTTGAATACTGGAGAAGTTATTAAAACTCTCTTTGGGCATTCAGATGAAGTTAATTCTGTTGCCTTTAGTCCAGATGGAGAAATTATTGCTAGTGGCAGTACTGACAAGAATATTAAACTTTGGAATGTGACAACGAAAGAAGAAATTTGTACTGTCAACGGTCATTTATCCTCTGTTAAATCTGTTGTCTTTAGCCCAGATGGAAAGATGCTTGCTAGTGGTAGCAGTGACGGAACTATCAAGATTTGGCAGTGTGGGTGAACTATGTTTGTCTCGTTCCCTTTGGTCTACGCTTGTTCTCAAGCGTAGACCAAAGGGCTTGCCGCAGCAGTCATCCCTTTCCGGTTTTTTCTTGCAGCAACCTCTGTGTTAGAGTCGAGATATCCAGCCAAAGAATACTTTTGAGACTATGGTTGCTTCTTCCCAAAACCAGACTCAGCCAGAGGTCATATATCCGGAAAGCGACGGCAAACCAATGGCAGATAATACCAAGCAATTTGAATGGATTGTCTTGATTAAAAAAAACTTGGATCTACTATTTGTGGACGATCCAAATGTGTTTGTCGCTGGAGATTTGCTGTGGTATCCCGTTGAAGGCAAGCCGAATATTGTTAATGCTCCTGACGTAATGGTGGTATTTGGCAGACCGAAGCAAGATAGGGGTTCATACTTACAGTGGAATGAGGATAATATCCCTCCGCAGGTGGTATTTGAAATACTTTCCCCTAGCAATAAAAGAATTGAAATGGAGCGGAAATTGCTGTTCTATGAGCGCCACGGAGTAGAAGAGTATTATTTATACGATCCGCAGAAAAACGAACTTAGTGGCTGGCTGCGTGTAGAAGGTTATTTGGATGCAATAGAGCCAATGGCTGGCTGGGTAAGTTCCAGATTAGGTATTAGATTTGACTTATCTGCTGAGGAATTCCAGATATATCGTCCCGATGGGGAGCGATTTTTGAGTTATGTAGAGATTGCCCAACAAGCAGAACGGGAACGGCAAGAAAAAGAACTGGCTTTGCAACAACTAGAACAAGAGCGACAACGCGCAGAACGTCTGGCTGAACGATTGCGGGCGATGGGGATCGACCCAGAGCAGGTGTAGCCTGAGTTATTAATGTATAATGGGTTACGGCTGCGCCTAACCCACTAGATGTAGTGTCACAATCTAACATTTTGTAATAAAACCTTTATTTTTGGCTTTGCGCCAATTGTCGAGATAAGATCGCTTTCATTTTCAAATCAGCAATTCGGGCGATCGCTTTTACCATCTCTCGCTGGTCTGGTTGCAATTTCATTATTTCTAAAGCTTCATTGATACTCTTACCAGAACGCACGTATTTAGTGAGTTTCTCACGCTGAGATGAGTCTAACACTGCCTGAATATCTTTGTTCCTGCGTTGACGTATACCCTGGAGTTGTTGGCGTTTTTGGGGAGTAAGGTCATTCTCCAAAGATAAAGTCGTTTGGGCGAGAATTACGGTAGGGGTGGTATCAAAATTAGCTGATGATGCCAATGCCATTTCCGGTAAGAAAAAAGCGATCGCCAGAATCGTAGCCAACACAGACAGCCGTTTTGTTAAATTTTGAACCATATTAAAAAACTCCTAGAAGCCATTTTGTTAGTGCTAGTAATGACAACACTATCAAGATTTGGCATTTTAATGGAAAAGCAAAAGTAATAGACTTCGTGGCATTAGTCGGGAAAAAGTAACTCTTAACAAACAAGGCAGAGGTATACTATAGATGGCATTCGTGAAGAGCGTTTAACTTGTTTCTGTAATGAGTAGGGGGTGGTGCGCCGCCAGTTGAACTGCTTTCAAGAAACAAGGCAGAGGTATACTGCATTCGGGAAGAGAATGTGTTTCTTTTATTTGTTATTTGCGCCCGCGAGTAACGGGCTTATATCTTGCACCTTTACGCATAAACCACGAATCAACGAATGTTAGGTAATATTTATTACATTCATAAAAACATTTCTCAGTCCGATTCCAGAGGACTTACGCGCTTTCGACTGGGACTTATAGTCCCAGGCGAATGTGAGCGCAGTCTAAAAAGCAGTAGAGCTTTAGTAAACTTATTTACATTAATTGAAGTGGTCAAGATGTTCGGTAAAAGGGAAAGAGCCTATTTTCACGCTTGGGTTGGGTAAAAACCTCGAAAAATCTGCGCTTTCGGCCATCGATGCCCCATGAAAGATTGTGATGCATGGTATACCAGTAGTCAGCGGGGCATCTGACGTCAACAACGTTGACTGTAAACCCGTTAACTTGTAATGAGCCACCGCAGTTTTTCCGGATTTGATGAAGCGTCTTTTTGTCAAAAAACGTTAAGAAAAAGTTAAAAAAAGATTAATATAAAGTCAACAAGATAATGTAGCCTCTATGACAAACTTCAATAATTGATAATAAAGAAAAATATATTAGTCATATTAAAATTACATTCTTTTATATTTTGAGAATCATGGCTATCATGACAATCAACGTCAGAGGTGATACCCATGAGCGAACAAGTTTTAGAAAAAGAAACTAATAGCACTCTTCCACAAGATACAGCAGTGGATCTAAAGGCTGCTTTTCGGGAATCTCACGTGCAAGAAATCTTGGATCGGCTTGACGAAGAATTAGTCGGCTTGAAAGCAGTTAAGAACAAGATTAAAGAAATGGCAGCCTTGTTGTTAGTTGACCGAGTACGCAAAAGTCTCGGTTTGATGGCTGGCGCACCCACCTTGCACATGACGTTTTTGGGTAACCCAGGAATGGGTAAAACGACGGTGGCAATGCGAATGGCGGAGATTCTCCATCGTCTGGGGTATATTCGCAAAGAGCATGTGATGTTAGTCAGCCGCGATGATTTAGTCGGGCAAGGTATCGGTCAAACTGCACCCAAAACAAGAGAAGTATTAAATAATGCGATGGGAGGCGTGTTGTTGGTTGATGAAGCGTATACTTTATTTCGTCCAGATCATCCCGGCGATTTTGGCTTGGAAGCGATAGAAATACTCATGCAGGTAATGGAAAACCAGCGTGACAATTTGGTTGTGATCCTAGCGGGTTACAAAGACCAAATGGAGCGATTTTTCCACAGTAACCCTGGGATGAATTCACGCATCGGTATACATGTCGATTTTCACGATTACGGTGTCGATGATTTGATGATTATTGCTCAATCGATAGTAAAGGCGCAGCATTATTGCTTTAGTCCTGATGCGGAAAAAGCCTTTGGCGAGTATTTAATTAGACGCAAGCAAATGCCCCATTTTGCTAATGCCCGGAGTGTGAGAAATGCGATAGATAGGGCACGATTGCGTCAGGCTAATCGTTTATTGAGTAGCGGTAAGAATTTAACAAAGCAGGATTTAATTACTATTGAGGCAGCAGATATTCTCGCCAGTCGAGTGTTTAGAGAAGGTGTTCCAGATTGCGATCCGGAAGGTTAAAAAATCTAACGTTTTTGTTTATCGCCCACAGGCGCTTAAGCCGGAGGCTACACGAACGTTCGCCCTACAGCCCTTCGGACATCCTACACGCAGGCGTCCCGAAGGGTAGCCTGCGCTCCCCTTGCTAATATCATTTTCCTCGTTAAGAGGAACCCTTCCGGGAAATGTCTTCTATTAAGGCTCTGCCTCAATTTTCAAAGTAGAGGAGGCAGAGCCTCTCCTTGTGCATTCCCAGGTTCCACCTGGGAACGAGGAAATATACACATAACTCAAAAAACGAAGCTAATAACTCAAAATTCATAACTCTTAACTCCTAACTTCTAATTCCGCGTTTGGGCGGCTCAGGACTCAGACCGTTTTCTTTTGTTAATTTCCCGTTGTAATTCTTCAATTTGACGGCGCAAAGTTTCCGCTTCACTGTCAGGAGTTTGGGCTGAAACATTGACTGCACCTTCAGCAGGCGATCGCTGATAATTTCCTTGCTTAATTTGCTGATATTCTTCTGATACTGCCCATTCCCGTAAGTAATGCAAACGCTCTACGGGAAAGGGATGGGTAAGCATCGGGCTTTGAAAACCCGTATACATTAAAAATTTATACACTTGATTCAAACCGGATTCATCAAGTGCCTGATAGTCTTGCGACTGTTTGATCAACTCCTGCAAACTGCATTCGTTGGCATATTTGATACTGCCACCAGTCACTTTCATCATCGAAGACATTACAGTATTTAAATCATCCATCACTAACAAAGCCGCGCGATCGCTTGATAACTCCGCTTTGCGCCGCCATTCAAAAAAGGCAAGCAACAAGCCTTGACTAACGAAGTTACCTATGCCAAAGGTCAACTCGCCAACTCTCGAAGCGACACTCCTCGCCCACATCGCCATTTGAATTAAAATAGTATGACCACACTTAATATGCCCCAGTTCATGGGCTAACACCGCCCTAATTTCGGCTTCGTTCAGTAAGTCTAATATCCCTGTATTTATGACTATGTAAGGATGCTCTTGCCCAAGCGCGTAGCTATTGGCTTGGGAATTTTGCTCAACAAACAGTGCTGGTTCTGGATAAATATCCAAATCCCGCACGCATTCCCGAAAAATCTGGTAAATAGTGGAATATTGACGCGGCCCGACTTGGATGGTGTTGCCCATTAGATAAATCAACTGAGGGCGTTCGGCAAAAAATTCCACGAATTTACGGGCGAGGAAATCAAATCCCGGTAAATTTCGTAAAGCTTGCTCGGCTTGGCGATCCAGTGGATGTCTGAAGGCTTCGCTGGAAATTCCTTTGTAAGTAGGCATAATTTCAGGGTAATTGTTTAGTTGTTGGTGGTTGGGGGGTTGGTGGTTGGTTCGCAGTGCGGTGGGTAGTCGCCGAGGTCTTGGGGGTTTCCCCCATGAGCGACTGCCGTGCATGGTTCCCCCGCTTGTTGCAACTGCTCTCCCGTTGGGTGGTTGGTGGTGAAGCGCGTACTGCGCTTTTGGTAACACGACCGCAGGTAACTGGTGAAGCGCCCCGGGGTTGGTGGTGAAGGGGCGCTTGCGTCTGCAGTCGGGAAGATTCCCCCCGGCGAGCTTCGCGCCCTTGGTAGGGGAGCCACTGCGGTCTTGGGGTCTGGCCAAGGGTCGCAGTGGCGTTTTCCCGACCCAGGCGACTGGTGAACCCCTCTGGGGTTGGTGGTTGGTGGTTGGTGGTGAAGCGCGTACTGCGCTTTTGGTAACACGACCGCAGGTAACTGGTGAACCCCTCTGGGGTTGGTGGTTGGTGGTTGGTGGCTGGTGGTTGGTGGTTAGTAGGTAGTGGTTAGTAAGTAGTGGTGAGATGTGAGTAAAACAGTATACTAAGTAACCTAAACCAACAACTAACAACCAACAACCAACAACTATCAACCAACAACTATCAACCAACAACCAACAACATAATTGAAATGGGGATTTGTACGTAAAAAACACTTTGTATGGGATAAAAGCGTGTGATTGAGGCAGAAGTTCATTTGTCACTACATAACTTCCTGCGATCGCAGGCGGGTTTCCCTTCCTGGCCCCATCATTTGACGATGGCTCGGTTGGTAGCACGCGCCTTGCGCTTGGGACGTAGCGCCTTAATTCAGGTGGGAGCGGTTTGCGGCTATCAGGGGCGTTATCGCACTAGCTTTGTAGCATCGGCGTTGATGTGGCATGGTCCTGTAATTATTGTTGCTCCATTCGAGGTGCAGCAACGCCTTTTAAAAGTGGAAATTCCCCGGCTACAACAGTGGCTGCCAGCCAACAAAGCCATCAGAACGGGTGACGCCTGGTCTGGTGATGAGTTCCAAGGACTGTTCCTGACTTCGCCTGAAGCTTGGTTAAACGCACAGTTGTCAGGAAAAGGTAATTTCCCTGAGGGAATTCCTACAATTATTGATGGCGTAGACGATTTGGAAGATTGGGTACGCTCAAGGCTGACTGTCAGCTGGCAACCCCATGACTGGGATCAGCTGATGCTGGCTTGCCCAAATCAAGCTGAGGCAATTCGCTCAGCACGGGTGGAACTAACACGCGAACTTTTCCAGCATCCAGCCAATCCCTACGAATGTTATCTAATTTCTCTGCCAGAAGCAGAAATTTTAACTCGTCTTTGTTCAACTTTAGATATAGCTAACCTCCCAGAACCCTGGAAAAATTTCTGGCAGCAATTCCAAAAAACAAATCATGATAATCTCACTCCCCCCACCTCCTCATCCCCCCATCCCCCCCTTGCCCCCCAACCCCAACGCCAGTCCGCCCAAGTCGGGAAACCCGCCCAAGCGGCTGGCTCCTTCGTGGGGACCGGTAGCCCCCCCTCTCCCCCTCCTCTTCTCTGGGCTACTATTGCCCGCCGTCAAGGTTTATTTTCTTTGCACTGCGCCCCAATTGAATTAGCAAAAATTCTCTCGCCAATTTGGCAGCGTCAGCCTGTGGTGTTAATTGGTAGTGCTTTAGAACCGGAAACTGAGGCTCCCATTTTCCGCCAACGCTTGGGTTTGGATGACTTGACTTGTTTAAAGTTTTCCTCTGATGCTCAAAGCGAAGCAATTCAACTTTATTTGCCTTATAAGTTACCCTTACCCAACACGCCAGAATTTCAAGCAGCATTTATTCATAAAGTCCGCACGCTGCTTTGTTTGAGTGCTACAGCACCGGGATTAACTGTAATTTTGGTGGGGGATGTGCCAATGAAAGCCCAAGTAGCGGCAATTTTGGCTTCAGAGTTTGGTACGCGGGTGCAGGTGGAAAAAACTTGTTTGGATGAAAATGGTATTTTGGTCACGGGTTGGGAATTTTGGCGAGAACATCAAGGAGTTTTGCCTGCACCCCAGTTGTTAATTATTGCAACTTTGCCCTTACCATCTTTAGAAAATCCCCTTGTGGCTGGTAGGGTAGCTCACTACAAGCGATCGCATCAAGATTGGTTTCGTTTATATTTGTTACCCGCTGCTGTAAATGAATTGCAACGCGCGATCGCTCCCGTGCGAGAAAATCAAGGTATCGTCGCTTTGCTTGATAGTCGTGTAGTTGTCCGCAGCTACGGCAAACAAATTCTCTCAGCCCTCAGTCCCCTAGCACGTATTAACTATCTCGACCCCAATCTGTTTTCCCCAGTAAATGAGCAAGAAGGGGAATAGGGGGCAAGGGAGACAAGGGAAGGGAAGGGGGACACGGGGAAATTTTTGTTCTCCGTGTCTTCATCAAGAGCGTTTTAAACGAAACTTTTAAGTAAATTTACATAAATGCGAATAATAAAAAGATACAAAGTTTCAGATTAAACACATTTAATTTGCATATATAACTTTTATCAAACTCTTGTGGGGTCGTGTTGCCCGCCCTAATGGCTGCAAGTTAAATGTGGAACAGCTTATTAATTGAATGCAACTTATATATATCTTGCACCACCACCACCAAACCGGGTTTCTTGAGAAAAACAAACCTTGAAACACTTAATATTCTGTTGATCAACCCGGTTTCTTTGCCCTTGTTGATAATGCTGCAATAGGAGTGAGATGCAACACATTTCTTGTAGAGACGGCGATAAATCGCGTCTCTTTTTTGTATTTGATACACATCAAAATAGCTATATATAAAAAAAACATTGCGAAAAAGCATAAATAACTAATTTTGGTATTAAATTAATCTTGAATCTAACAAAGCCGGCTCAAGTAGCTACCTTTTAATTTCTGGATAATAAAAATGGGATGTTCAAAATAATATTACATATTACGAACAATCCCTTTTTGAACTATTCCACTGTAATCAACATTGTTGATTATATTTTTAATCCGGGGCTGGCTAGAAATTAACCTAGTCAGAAATTAAACCTTCATAGCAATAAAAAGGACTGGGGAAGAAAGTTAGGAGTTAGGAATTAGGAATTAGGAGTTAGGAGTTAGGAATTAAGAATTATAAATTTGAAACTCATAACTCATAACTCATAACTCATAACTCATAACTCATAACTCATAACTCATAACTTTTCCCTTAACCGCTAATCTGACAATATATTTATTTCGAGAAAAGGTGATGACCAACCCACAAAATCGAACGGACAAGCGCTCACAAGAAGAAATTGCTGAAGAGGTTGTCCAAGAGCGGGTTGACCAGGCAACGACTATTGCTCGCAAACAAGAGGTTCTGGAAATTTACGAAGACCTACTTCAAACAATTTGGAACCGAATTATGCCTACTCTTGGTAGAGTTACCGTGACAGCAATTACGGAACGAGCTTTGGTTTTAACGACAGAAAAATACCCTTTAATAAAACAACTTAGCCTCACATCTGAGGGCGTATCTTTCGAGATTCTGCGTCAACATCTTGGTGAAGAAGAAAAACCTGTTTTACGAGATGCATTGAAGGAGTTAATTACCAATCTTATTGATATTATTGCCATGCTGACAGGCGATATTCTGGTAAGAAAACTTTTGAATGAAATTGAAGAAAAAAAGCTAATTTCAATCAATTTTAAAAATTGACAATGCAAACTTTTAGTTTGGTGTAGCAATTAAAGCAAATGCTTTTTCATTTCGTCTTGATTTGTAAATTATTCAACAAGGGACTTCCAATTAAAAAAATATCTAATTTGTAGCGTGCGTTAGATAAAAGCCGTAACGCACCGCCATATATAAAGATGGTGCCGTACTCTCGGCTAAGTTCTCGGTTAAGTAGAAAAGTGCAAAAAAACAGCTATTTCGTAACGAAAAGTAAAGTTATCCAAAACCCTCTTCCCTTCTGCTTTCTGTCACCTGCCTCCTGCCTTGTCGATGGCGATAAATATTCACGCCCACCTACTTATGCACCCTACAAATATTTACAAATATCGGGTAATTTCTTTTTTGGTATTCCCTAAAAGCCGCAACCAGGACGCTTATACCATTTTAGATTTTGGATGAAAGGATTCTCAAAGAATTGTGTCACAAGGTTGTCAGAAATCCATCTGTCGCATTCATTTTTTAAATTGGTATTAGATGGTCATGCGATCGCTTGCATTTCTGCCTGTGTATGATTGCTGGTATTCTTGTGCATAAGTTGATTTTGCTGAAACCTATAAGCTATACAGAAGAAAAGTTCATGCTTCATTTCCCCTGTTGTAAATCAGGTCTTCGGAGTTTCTACAAGTACAGCGAGGTTTTATGAAAATTCAGTACAAGTCTAAACTTAATTACAAACAGGCTTTCAAGCTATCTTTGGTGATTAATGGGGTACTGTTGGCAATAGGACTCCTATTGTTTATCAACTCACCCACTCTAGCTGCAGCCCGTCTGTCCCGAATTGGCTCAACTGGACAAACTACTTCCTATAAACTGCGAACAACTAACAAGGATATTGTGTTTGTAGAGTGTAACAATGGAACGCCAAATCTAGGTTTACTTAGCAATCAAGAGGCACTTACCTGTCAGTAAATTTAAGATTTTTTGCGAAAGCGTAGGGAAGCGATCGCTTATTTCTCTTATTTCTCTTCTGTCTTGTAAAATGCTAAACGGCTATGATTAAGAAGTGTGTCTAGCTGCTTGACAATTTGAAACGGATTTCTCCATCTCATGACAGCAGCGAGTGCAGCTTCATGGGGATTTCTGCCTGTTTTTTTAACAGCAGTTATTGCAGCTTGATTTGATAATCCTCTAAAACTTACCAGCCAAGCAGCTAACACATGACCGGTACGTCCGATACCGGCACCACAGTGTACAACAACTTTCTCGCCTTGTTTATCTGCTTCTGCCAAAAACGGGAGTATTTTCTTTGTGAGTGTTTCTAAGTCGCATAAATGAAAATCTTCAATAGGACTCCAGCAAACACGATTAATACCAAATTCCTGTTGGTATGTGCCGATAAGATTGGTGTAATTAGCTAGTTGATTTTTCTCAAGAAGACAGCAAACCCGCTTAATATCTTGGCGTTTCATGAACTCAACCCATTCACCAACTTGTTCATTGGAATATCTGGGTCTAGCAGCGCCAAATACTATTGGTTCATTTTCGCAAGCAGCAGCAAATTTGTACATATTTTTAATTTAATATGCGGTGCGTTAGATTTGCCGTAACACACCTTACAAAATTAAAATTTGCGACGGCTGAAGTCGCGGCTGTACAAACGCACGTCCGCCTAGCCTCTCGAAGAGAAAGCTAGACAGCTTTGTTTGGGTAGCCTCAGACGCTCGTGTCTAAAGGCGTTTAATGATTTTTGCAATAATTCTAATGACTAATAATTAATATATTAGCCCTATTTGATTTGTGAAAATAAACCGCACTCCTCGCAGAGAACACAGAGAAAGATAACGGAGAGATTTTCACAATTGATTTAGAATTGCTATAACTAATGACTAATCACTCTTGACTACTCAACAAGGCAATTGTACAAAAAAGGTTGTTCCCACGTCAACTTCTGATTCAAACCAAATTTTACCTTCGTGCATTTCTACACACTTTTTCACAATTGCCAAACCTAAACCAGTTCCTTTAATTGTTGCCACATTACTTCCGCGATGAAAGCTATCAAAAAGATTTTCCCAATCTTCAGGAGGAATGCCAATTCCTTTGTCTTCAATTTTGAATAAAGCTTTACTATTGCTACAAACAAGATTGAAGCGCACTTCACCGCCATCTGGAGAATAATTAATGGCATTGGAAAGCAAATTAGTTAATATTTGCCTTACCAAAGTCGGATCTAGGCAAACATTTTCACATTCAACTTGATGGACGAAAGTAAAAGTATGTTGATGAGTTCCTAAAAGTCTGACATCTTCTATCATTCCCTGACATAATGCTACCAAATCTAAAGGAATTGGATTGAATTCCAATCTGCCAGATTCGGCTGTATTCAACAGCAACATATTATCTACTAGTTCAGCTAAATGCTTGGCAGAATTTTCAATTTGATGGAAGGAACGTAGCTGTCGTTCGCTGTCTAACTTTCCGTGATATCTTTTGAGAAGTTGCACTGCCAGCATAATTGTAGTTAAGGGAGTGCGATATTCATGGGAGACAGTGCGAACAACACGAGATTTTAGGGCGTTGAGTTGTTTTTCTTTTTCTAGTGCTTTACGAATTTCTGTTTCTACTCGTTTGCGATCGCCTATATCTCGAATCACTACCAGCCAATAATTCGGCTGAATTTCTAAATTTACAGGTTTAAGTATTATTTCAAACACCTTATCGGGACAATTGGTAAGAGTGAATTCATAACCGCTTTTATCATTCCCAAGCAAACTCATCAATTCCTCGAAGGTTTTATCCCCCAGTCTTTGCAGAACATTGCTTGCATCTATTTCTCCCAACAAACCCAAGTAATCCCATGCTGGAGGATTCGCTAATACAATTCGATGATGGGTATCCAAAAGCACTACCCCTTCCGGGAGATTAGCAACCACGCTTTCCAGATGACGCCGTTCAATTGCGACAAAAAACGAGTGCAACCACTGAATTGATATCGAAACGTGGCTGGCAACGTGATAAAGCAATCGAATATGCTCTTCATTAAACTGTTCTGTTTTTTCCGCCCCCACAAACAGCAGCCCCACAATCCGATTGTCTTCGTAGGGACTGGCGATTAGAGGTACCATAAAGTAAGAACCCAATGCAGCCAACGGCAAAGTTGACTCATCCCCCCCTGCTGAATTTAGATGATGCAAGGTCAGGGGATGCTGCTTCAGGTCTTGTCCGCTCATATGAGACAAACTATCCCGCAACCTTTGCTCAATCTGAAGCTGTAATTCGGGAGTTAGAGGGCGAGGGGTGTTGAGAAATAACTTGCAACTTTGCTTATCCTGTTGACCGTTTTCTATATATTTTTCTAATAAATTGCTTTGAGTATCAAGCAGCAGGATGCTACCAGAAACATCGTGAGGAACAGCCGGCAAGAGATGTTCGAGTATCGATTGCAACAAGTCTTCGTAGCTGAGGGTATGGACTATTTGTTGAGATATGTCATTAACTGGGGGCAATTGCAAATTATTATGGGTGACTCGTGCTTCGAGGCTTTTCTGAAATTCAGCCTGCAATTCCCTAAGTTCTTGTTCCTTTTGCTGCAATTGCTTTTTGGCTAATTCTGCCTCTTGGCGAGCGGCTTGGAGTAAAGTATCCATGTGTTGCATCTGTGCATTGTGCTGCTGATATCTCTGCTTTTGTGCCGTCATGTCTCGCCCTGTACCGTAGATACATCCATTTTCCGAAAGCAACATTCGCCAACGCACCCAGCGAAAACTACCGTTTTTATGAATATGGCGATTTTCAAACTGGATAACCTCACCCCGGATTAAACTTTGGTAAGCTTCTACAACCCCTTTGACATCTTCTTGATGGACAGATGCTAGCCAAGATTTTGCCATCAACTCTGACTGCTTCCATCCCAGCAATTCTTCCCAAGCTGCATTGAGTTGGTTAAAACAACCATCAGTCGCGATCGCGCACCATAAGTCCGTAGATAAATGTAATAATGTTTGCAGCTCGCTGTGGGTTTGGGATACTCTCTTAGCTGGGAGATGGAAAGAATGACAGTCTTCTATTGAGTTGCTTTCTGGCTGTGGGTCATTAGCAAACACTACCTACACTCTCCGCCGTTTATTTTTATTGTTACTTATCTCACTCTTGCTACAATGGCGATGTTGCCAGCTTTTTTTCTCTAAATATCTTAAACTTTTATCTAATTTTATTAAAAAAAGTAAAGAAAAATAAAATATTTTATTTTTCTTTGATTGGAGGTAATTAAAGGAGGGGAAAGGGAAAGGGAAAGGGGAAAGGGGAAAGACTATTTTCAGGTTTGGTAGTGAATTTGATTCATAGCTGCATAGCTGCTTTCTGCCTTTGTGCACTAGCGATCGCCTGCAAACAAACGCTATTATCAGCTTATTAAGCCATTCCGTGCTGAATATTATGGGTGAAGCAAAGCGTCGTAAATCCGCACTTGGAGAAAAATACGGTCAAGATACTCGGATCTTCCCGTGGTTACCCATCACCAAAACCCAAGGCGAAAAATTTCTCCAATGGACAACTCGCGGTGCCTGGATTGGCATCGGTGTTATGGTTTTAGTTTGGGTAACAGTCCGTTTTATCGGTCCCTCTTTTGGTTGGTGGGAAGTAGTTTAAATCTGGTTTTAGACGATTTTTTCGACAAGACAGTTGGGGAAACCCAGCTGTCTTTGACGTTATGTATAGTTTGGTGAGATTATTCAAACTATAGAATTTGTCAATGGAATTTTTGGACTTTGGACAAAAAAAGAGTGGTTCGCGATTATCATGACTCTGTTGGCGAATTGCGATCGCTATCCCAAAACCCTTGAAGTGTCGTAGCTACTCATACCGTTTTGTGACTTGCACTATAAAATAAACTTTTAGCTCATTATATGCTTCAAAACATAGGTAGCTAGTTTATGCTTCACTTTTAATATCCGAGTTTTTTATTAATAATGATTATCGTGCAGGGGGATAGGAGAAGAAGAGAAGCAACGCTCGTCTACCACCAGCCAATTTGATAATCATTATTATTCAACATCAAATGGGTAGGCGATCGCTCTTGGATTGCGCGATCGCTGTCCGACTGAAATATCATATTTAAACTCAGTTCTTATAAAAACAACGGTTTTGAATCATAAAATAAGCGTTTGAACCATATCTTGGAATAAAAGTTTATGAAAATGCTGTGTTCACACAGTTATTTTGTACAAGTTTTGTCCGAAAACGTTGTTAGAACTCATATTTTGGTTATGGTTCAAAAAACCAACACAGTGTGTTGGTTTGATGCAGAAATTTCTGTTGCTATTGGCTGTGTTGCTTGAAATTACGTTAACTCTTGCTCAGATTATGGTTCAAAATTTTTCTCAAATTATGATTCAAAGCACAGGTTTCTTTATGAAGATGCGCCAAATTTCTCACCTTGTCTAAGTGGGGAAATCAAAACAAGGACACGAAACTTCCTCACGCAAAGCTAGGGCTGCTGCTCAAACAGACGGGGTTTGTTTCTGATGCACGAGTACGTAAAACATCTCACAACAACTAAGGTGTAATATCAGCTTCACTAAAGCTAAGGAGCATTAGACCCGTCCGAAAACTAAACCAGGGTACAAAAAAGTGGTAGAAATGAGAATTAAACACCTACCACTTAAATGTGAAAAATGAACATAGTATTGGACTTCAGGATTCATGTGACTGATGATACTGGTGATTCTGTTTGCAACCCGATGTGGTTAATTGTAGAGGGTGACTGACGTCAAGAAATCCCACCCACAGTTGCTTACCATTGGCTATGAATCAATATCACAATCAATTAATAGCGCGATTTCAAGCAAGATTTTAGACAAAAACTTTACAACTGTTTTGAATCGTACAGCGATGCTTGTCTTCACCCTCCTAAGGATTCATGTGACTGATGATACTGGCGATTCTGTTTGGAAAGCGATGTGGTTAATTGTCATCGGTGACCGACGTCAAGAAATCTCACCTACTGTTGCTTACCATTGCTTCCGACAACGGTTTGATATTGAACATATGTTTGGTTTCGGTAAGCAGCGCTTGTTGATGACCGAGTTTCAGACCCCAGATCTGCAACATGAGGAAAACTGGATACGATTAGTTATGCTCTGTTACCTACAGTTATGGGCTGCAAAGGACTTGGCAACATACTTACCCAGACCCTGGGAACGCCCTAACGATACTACAAATCCGCCAATTGTCACGCCAAGTGTAGTACAACGTGATTTTTACAGAATTATTTCACAGATTGGTAAACCGGGACATTCTCCCAAAACCCGTGGAAATTCACTTGGAAGGGTGGCTGGCGACATTCAACCAAAGCGCTCTGTACATCCCGTGGTGAAAAAACACTCAAAATCTACACTGAATACAAAAAAAGTTGCGTAAATCTCCTTAGACTTTACCGATTTGACTCTCTCTCTCTTAGTTTGAAACATAACTGAGGTAATTTTTAGTGCTTAATTTTTGCTTCGCGAGCACTACTCGCTAACCACTTTTTTTGTCCAAAGTCCAAGAATTTATCACATTATTAATAATCTTGTCGGACGCCCGTTTTGATTTCAGGGCAAGCTAGATAGCTGCATATCTGCTGTATGTGATGGCAAAAACATACTGACATATTATTTTTAATAGCTTTGGACAGATAACAATAAAATTTTAAATCTGTAAAGTCAGATTAGCTTGTGGGTAACATGCCATAAGCTAAAGTGCTTAAACATAAAGTTGGAAAAGTTTCCTGTACCAAAAGTAACAAAAAATGATATTTACAACCAAACCTGTTTGAAGAAATTTAGTAGCAAACATCACATTTTAACAAGAGCTAAAGGAAAATCTTGCCGAATTGGCAACATGTTTGACTTGGCTTTAGTTATCTTCAGTGATTAGGTATATGGTTTTAGAGTTTTAGATTTGGGTTTGTGAATTAGGTAAATGTTCTGTAAAGGAAGACGTAGCGCCTATTACCAGTCTCCAATCTAAAATCTCTAATTTCCTTGGTGACCTATTATGCTTGACATATCGAACAGAAACGGACTTAATTCAACCAGACATGGTTGATACAAAATCGCTGTGAGATATGACATTTGTTAACTGGGTAACAAATGGCATTAAAAACATGTTAAGCAGCGTTACAGCTAATAAAAGTGGGAGGTTTAGCTGAAAATTGTCAATAAATATGCTATATGTAGCTTTTTTACAGTTGACTTACGCCAGAATTGAGTTACTCTTAAAGCGGATTGCTTTAAGTCGGCATCTACTCAGACAGAATTGCATGAAGAAAAAATGAAGTTTAGCAATTGTGTCTGATATTTTGATTTCCCAAAGTGAATATTTTGATACGGCAGTAAAAGCCGTTAGCAACTAACCTAAAGCTTGGAAGTCAGTTGAGGACTCAGTAGCTATCTGGAAATTGTAATAATAGTTTACAATGCCAGTTGATCGGAAAATCTAAAGAAAATGTAAAGGTGACTCAAACCATAGTGGTGTTTGGAGGACTAAAGTGTTTCTAAGACTAGCGCAACAACATCGGCAATTCGTCCAAGACTTAGTAATGAACCTGCAAGCCTTGGCGATAGTACTTGAGCGTCGTGGATATCCTGCTTCTTGCTATACCTGCGGCGACCAAATGAACAGTGCTTCGTTTATGGTCAGTTTGGGCGAGAACCACCTAATTCGGTTTTTGGTATCCGATTATGGGATTACGTGGACTGAGATGCGGGATGACCGCGAATTAATGAAGTTGGAAGGCGCGGAAGCGGTTAGCCAACTTCAGGAACTTGCTAATATTGTCAAACAATGCATGCAGGCTCCTACGGGTAACAAAGCTCTAGCCAAACGGTGTTAGAAAATTTCCGAGTTAAGAGGCGCGGAGTTTAGAGTCAAAAATTACAAAACTCAGGCAAGAAAGCTCACTCCTCCTAGGTGCGGGATGAATTGCAAGCGGCTTTTTTCCGCAGTGTAAAATATTAATAGCGGTAAAGCGCGTAAGAGAGTAAAAGGTATTTTGTTTACCGGTGTAGAACTAGATTTCTTCACTAGTATGGCTGGTTAATTCCCTCTGTTGACTGTACCGACAGGACAAGCCCAACGAGCGTCAAGCAAGAAATAGATAAGTTTTTTCGGTCGTAGAAAAAAATCTACGTCACGCGCCGTCGGGCAGTCCGTGAACCCTTGCCTAGGGTTAGACTACGACCTGGAAGTCGTAAAACTACAGTCCCGATGAGGCAAGAATCCCATCTGCTTTTAGCGGTGGGAGTGTCAACGAGTCAATAGCTCATAACTCATAACTCATAACTCATAACTCATAACTCATAGTTTGATTGAGCAATTGACATTGCTGAATGACGTTGCTTAAATTGTTGTGGCAATTTTGGTGCTAACTTGCAAGGGCGATCGCGAACAGAGAATTAATAGAAATTAGCCAATTGACTATTAATGGCATTAACTGGGTCGGTCTGGCTCATGCAGAGTGACGGTATATCTAGTTATTTTATCCAGGGAAACAATTTTTCGCACTGCTTTAAGTGCTTGAGCCAGTTAAATCCGGTGAATTATTATTAGCAATTATCATCATTATATTTTATTTATATATCATCAATTCGTAGATGTAAATTGGGCGATAATTTTTGGTGTCGCAATTTTGCGATCGCCCTGGAAAGATAGGGAAGGGGAAGAAGGAAGCTAATGACTAATGACTAATCACTAATGACGGTTAAATTCCATTGCCAATCAAAAAGGAGGGTGTCCAATAATATGGGTGATTGAGACTACCACCAACTATTGCAGGTTTATTGTTGCCGCTCACTTGAAAATTCCCGGTCATCAAGGTCATTTGCGCTTGTCGCAAGGCATCGGCTTCGGTCAATTTACCTCCTGGCAAAAGGTCATAAAACACACTCATCAATGTCTGCGTACCACCATCATCTACTGCCCAGAATCAGGCGATGGCGCATCTTGCACCAGTTTTTTGTATTTGGTAGCCAAAGCCCAATATTTCTTCGCCGTTACCTAATTTTCCTCCCAAGCCGATTTTGCAAGCGCTCAATACTACTAAATTGTAGTATTGTACGCGCGGTGCATAAAAAACCGCTCCCTGAAGACAGCGAGTCTGGGAATTAGAAGAATTAGTTGCACAAAGCACCTAATTTTTATGCTATTTCAGATCTGGAACATCTATCGCAACTACAGCAAAACTTCAAAATGTCTGAAGAAAAACCAAGCCAACCGCAACTACCCCCAACCAGCGCCATTGACAGTCTGTCGAATTCTACCTTTGAGAATTGGTTTGAATATCCTATCAGAGTGCAACCGCATCACACAGACTATGCAGGTATTGTGTGGCATGGTAACTACCTCGCTTGGATGGAAGAAGCGCGGGTAGAATGCTTGCGTTCGATAGGTGTTGAATTTGCTGATTTAGTGGCTTTAGGCTGTAATTTAGTAGTTGTAGAACTTTCCGTGCGCTATCACAGTTCGCTACAGTTGGGTATGACAGCCGTAGTCAAAACGCGCATGGCTGAGGTTAATGGCGTTCGCATTAACTGGGATTATGCTGTTGTCTCAAGTGACGGACAACAATTGTATGTCACTGCTAAGGTGACCTTAGTCGCATTAGACAGCGAAAGAGGAAAGATTATGCGGCAATTGCCTGCAAATGTCAAAGATGCATTGGCAAAAGTTTCAGCTTTTACAAATAAGTAATCGGTTGGGGGTTGGGGGTTGGTGGTTGGTAGGTAGTGGGTAGTGGATAGTGGTTAATAGTTCATGGTTCATTGTTCATTGTTGATGGAACACCCAACAACTACCAACTACGCGCCTACCAACAACTAACTCAAAAAACTAGCTAAGAACTCCTAATTGGGCGCCTCCTAACTGGGCGGCTGGGCGCCTCCTAACTCCTATTTTCTACTTCCCCACGCCGATTTTTGACAGGGTTTGAGGCAACTGACTTATATACTGCCAAATATCTTGAGGGCTAATGCCAAAACCTATCTGTAATAAGACAATAATGGCGGCAACAGTCAAGGCATTGCTCATGGTAGTTTTCACTACCTTAAATAATATTGTGAATACTATCCAAGCTACAATCAGGGCAATAATCATAAATGTCAATTCCTTGGCAATCGCCCTTTTCTAAGAGGGTTTTTATTTAGTAGGCAGTGGGAGCTGCGGGAGCTGAAGGGAACTCACGTTTTTAAACGTGGGATTTAAATAAGGATACTTTATATCTCGCGCTGGGCGTCTTGATATAATTCTTTTTTATTAGTGAGCAATGACCCACAACTGAAGTTCTTTTCTTGTATTTTCCTTCTGCCCTCTGCCTTCTTCCCTCTGCCTTTTTTTGTAAATTTTACTTTTTGTAACAATTACTGCTGCGTTACCCTTTGGGCGGCTCGCTTTGGGAGCATTGCTCTTTTACCCAAGTTATAATAATTACTATATTTAGGCTGTTTTATAGTTGGGTTTTTTGTGTAATTGTCCTGCGCTTAATATACAGGAAAACGGCACAAAAAACAGTATTAAAAAAGACTTTTTTGAAAATTTTTTGAAAATTATTTTTATTTCTATGTAGATATATAGCAATCTTATTTGACTTGTCAGAATTCAAGTTTCACAAGTCGGGTTTTTCCTGCGAAACCCGACACGAACGTTTCTTGCGATTGATGCGCGGACTGCTATATATAAAAATTATGAGTAATATCATGTCCGGTAAGTTACATATCATGTAGAGACTTTTATTTAGGAATTTCTTATTAATGTCAATTAAACGGACATGATATAACCTGAGCATGACAATGCTGAAGGTAGTGAAGGAATATCACCACCCCCATCACTGTCTTGCATTCCTAGAGCTTTTTATCGTATAGAAATGATTGGCGAGCGAGTTTCTAAATTTTCAGTGACTGTTAAAACTTCTTGTCTTGCCCATTGATCTGCTGCCAAAATGTCATCTAAAGAAGGATTTGCACGGTTATCATTTTGATGGCGATCGCACACCAATTCGATACAATGAGGAATATCTAAAAAGCGAATTTTTTCTTCTAAAAATAACGCTACGGCTTGTTCGTTTGCGGCATTTAAAACAGCCGGCATGGAACCGCTAGCCCTACCTGCAGCATAAGCCAATTGCATGCAAGGATATTTCTGGTGATCTGGTTCGCGGAAGGTTAAATTTCCAGCTTTCACCAAATCCAGTTTTTCCCAGTCTGTGTAAATGCGATCGGGCCAAGATAAAGCATACAGTAAAGGTAAGCGCATATCAGCCCAACCAAGTTGTGCCAATACTGAAGTATCTTGCAACTCAATCAGCGAATGAATAATGCTTTGGGGATGAATCACAATATCAATATTGTCGTAATCCATGCCAAACAGGAAGTGTGCCTCAATTACTTCCAATCCCTTATTCATCAAAGTGGCAGAATCTACTGTGATTTTACGCCCCATCGACCAGTTGGGATGTTTGAGGGCATCAGCTACAGTAACAAAAGCTAACTTTTCTACATCCCAATCGCGGAAAGCACCACCGGAAGCTGTAAGCAAAATTCGCCGCAAACCACCTTTTGGCACACCTTGCAGACATTGAAATATGGCGGAATGTTCTGAGTCTGCTGGTAGTAATTTTACCCCATGTTTTTCTACTAGAGGTAGCACCACCGGACCGCCGGCAATCAGAGTTTCTTTGTTTGCCAATGCGATATCTTTACCAGCTTGAATGGCGGCGATGGTGGGTAACAAACCCGCACACCCAACGATACCCGTAACTACGGTTTCGGCATCGCCGTAACGAGCGACTTCTATCACGCCGGCTTCCCCAGCTAGTAAAATAGGTTGGGGATCGAGGTCTTTAATTGCTTCTTTGAGTGCAGGCAATTTCTCTTCTGAGCAAATTGCTGCTATACTCGGTCGAAATTGACGAATCTGAGAAGCCAACATCTCAACATTGTTCCCAGCTGCCAATCCGACAATCTGAAACTTATCCGGGTACTGAGTTGCTATATCTAAAGTCTGAGTACCAATCGAGCCAGTGGAACCAAGAAGAGTAATCTTTTTCACAATTGCTTAAGGATTTACAGACACCTCCACTATAAATTGCTTGGGACTCATTATTAATAGTCATTAGACCTAGGGGTGGAAATTAATTCTGCGTTGCCCGAAATACGAGCTTCCGGACAATTCATGAATTGTCCCTACGTCTTTTGCACTTGTTGGTCTATTAGTCATTAGTCATTGGTCATTAGTCAATTGGATTTTTAAAACTTATGACTTTTTTAAAGCCCACGGCAATAAAGCCGGAGGAAAATCCACAAGGGCGCATTTGCCTCCCCTTGGTTCGGGGGGTTGGGGAGCAAGCCAAAGTGGTGAGGCAGCGCGTCCAAGGAGGGGTTTCCACGCCACTTGCGGAACTTGGCCAGACCCCTCCTTGGCCGCAGTGGCTCCCCATGAGCGACTGCCGTGCATGGTCTCTCACTGTGCCCCAAGCCTTTGTGGGATCTGCAACGTCTGAAATATTTGCAATTTCCTGAAAACTGCGTAAGCCCTTACGATATAAGCCTTGAGCATATAATGAGTTTTACTTATAAAACCAAGAGCAAATGAGGCTTAAAAGACAGAAATATTTTGATTGCATAGTCACGATCGCTCGTAGGAGGATTCATAGAGTAATCTTTCAAAAAACTCCAGCTTATGACTAAAGTTCAGGTAGCTATCAAAAAAGTTTTATGGACAAATGATTTTCTCTATCCGGCGGCGATGTGGCTGAGTAGCCGGATGTTAATCTGGATTGTCATGTTGTTGGTTGCACCGTTGCTGCCAGCACCATCAGGAGGTGTTCCAGTGACATCGGGCTGGCGGGTTTTTGATGCCTACGATAGCGGACATTACCATGCGATCGCTACTACTGGTTATGAATATATCAATGATGGTAAGGGACACAATGTTGCTTTTTTTCCCTTATTTCCCTTAATCATCCGGGGAGTGATGAGTCTGGGTTTGCCTTTTGAAATCGCAGGCACGCTGGTTAATAATTTGGCTTTTTTGACTGCACTATATTTTTTATACTATTGGCTTAATGGATTTTACGGTGAATGTGTGGCACGATGGGCTACTGCTGCTCTAGCTTGGTGTCCGCTATCTATGTTTACGTCTATAATTTATACAGAAGGACTATATTTATTGCTCAGTACATGTGCTTTGCGTTCCTTTGATAAACAGCAATATGGCTGGACAGTGCTTTGTGGGGCAATGGCGACAGCAACGCGTCCTACGGGGATAGCATTGATACCTGCGTTTGTAATTGCTGCTTGGAAAGAAAGGCGATCGCCTATTGCTTACGTTGCTGCTTTTGCTACTGGCATTGGCTTACTTTTATTTAGTCTTTATTGTGCGATTTCTTTTGGTGACCCTTTAGCTTTTATCCAAGCACAAAAGGGATGGCGACCCTCGTTAGGATTTTATTGGCAGGGTTGGTTGAAAATGCTGGTACAAATTACAGCTGGCACAGTGAATTGGAAGTATGGTGGAATTAAAGACCCTTTTCCTCCCCTATTATTTGCCCTGATTGTCGGCTGTGGTTATTTGTTATGGCGCTTTCGTCAAAAGTTGGGTTCAGTCAAAGTTGACTGTGGCTTTGCTGTTTTATTCTTACTTTGGTGGATAGTGGCGGGCGATCCTTTGATTAACACAGTCGCGGTTTTGGGTAGTGCTTGGTTGTTATGGCACTTTCGCGCCCAACTAACGCCAGTCACTTTGATTTATGGCTTTTGCGGTTTGGGGTTGATTTTGGCCTCTGGCGGAACTTGGTCGCTAAGTCGTCTGGTTTATGGCATTGTGGCACTAAGCGTAGCCTTGGGTATGTTATTGTCTCGCCATCCTCGTTGGGGATATCTAACGCTCTTTTTCTTTGCGATTTTACTTACTACCTTCAGCCTTAGATTTGCCCAAAGACTCTGGGTGGGGTGAGGGAATGAAAGGATTTTGGATGAAAGAATTTTGGATTAGGAAAACATTGACAGGACTTACGCTGCTAGCCCTGCTTTTTAAGGGGAGTCAGTGCTAGCCTTGGGGGTACAAAGCGTCTTCTGCATAGCTTTTGTGGGTTGGGGCGCCAGCGCCCTTCGCGACCGCGACAGTCGCGCGAAGCCTTTGTGGGATCTCCAAGGTAAGACAATGCCTCATTTCTCGCTCTTGTGTGCGTAAGTCCTAATTGTGCATCATTTCCAAGGTATTGGTGCTTTACGGTAAGCGATCGCGCATTTTACAAAACTCAAAACTCATACCATTTAGAAAAAATATTGCCACAGATGGATTGTTAAAACAACGACATGATGACCATTTTACAATCCAAAATCTCAAATCCAAAATGCGATCAGCACTCACGGTTCGACATGAGAATATATGAACATATTCACAATGATTTTTGCAGCTGAGGGTGAAAAACAAGTTTTCCAGCTTGGCACTGTCGGTTGGATAATCGGCGTCAGTGCCTGATTTTATTTAGTTGCAGCTGTTGTTTGTTGTTTGTTGTTTGTTGGTTGTGTTCCTTCCAAATAATCGCTAACCCTTGTACTGCTAGATTCATCAGTACCTTAAAAAAAAATTGTATGTAGCGGTTCATTCAGTATGTATATCCTTTGTAATTAAAACAGCGAACGGTCAATTTGGGGATGCATATGTATATAAAGATACTATTTTCTTCTCATAAATGCTTAATCAGCCGATACGGCATATTTCCTAATCAGAACTGAATTGTAACTGCTGAATACTGACTGCTAACAGCTTTACGAGTTATGTTTATCTTCAGTCTGTTACTGATGATTGGAAGCGGAGATGAAAGTGCAAAATATTACTAATAAATTACGGTGTTATCACCGTAAGTATGAGGTAGGATAAAGGAGTATATTAAAACACTCATGCTTTTGGCTAAAGTTGAGATAGTTATAAGAAAAGTTTTATGGAAAAGCGACTTCCTCTTTCCTGTAGGGATATGGCTAGCTAGCCGAGTATTGATTTGGGGAGGCATGTTGCTGATTGCGCCAAAGCTGCTGGGATCGGAGGGTATTGTGCCCAGCTTTGGTTGGGGGGTATTTGATGCTTGGGATAGCGTACATTATAGAGCGATCGCTACTACGGGATACGAGTTTGTCAATGACGGCAACCAACATAATCTGGCATTCTTTCCCCTATTTCCCCTAGTCATTTGGGGACTGATAAGCATTGGTTTGCCGTTTGAAGTAGCAGGTGTGCTAGTTAACAACCTAACATTTTTGGGGACGCTTTACTTTTTATATCTATGGGTGAAGGAACATTACGGCATCAAAGAGGCGCAGTGGGCGACTGCTGTTTTAGCTTTGTGTCCGTTGTCGATGTTTACAAGCGTGATTTACACCGAAGGGATGTATTTGTTGTTTAGTACAGCAGCTTTGCAAGCCTTCGACCAAAAGCAATATGCCCGGACAGCTTTTTGTGGGGCATTGGCGACTGCAACTCGTCCAACAGGGATGGCGCTGATCCCGGCATTTGCGATCGCTGCTTGGAAACAACACCGACATCCCGCCGCCTACATTGCTGCTTTCTCCAGTGCCATTGGGTTACTTTTGTTCAGTCTTTACTGTGCAATTAACTTTGGTCATCCTTTAGCGTTTATCCAAGCACAACGAGGATGGCGACCTTCTTTAGGTTTTGATTGGCAAGGTTGGTTAAACATGCTAATTCAAATCGCAGTTGGCACAACAAACTGGCAGTATGGTTGGATTAAAGACCCCTTGCATCCCCTGTTGTTTAGCATTATTGTCGGCAGCGGTTATCGTTTATGGCGCTTGGGCAAACATTTGAGTTCAGCTAAAGTCATCTATGGTTTTTATGCTTTAGTCTCATTGTTGTTGATACTTGCAAGCGATCAATTAATCAATAACTTGCTAAATGCACTTATGGTCTTGGGTGGCAGTTACGTACTGTGGCGCTTGCGAACTCAACTAACCCCAGTTACTTTTATTTATGGCTTTTGCGGTATCGGTTTATTGCTAGCCTCTGGTGGTACAATGTCCTTGAGCCGTCTGGCTTACGGTATTGTTTCCCTAAGTGTAGCCGTGGGTGTGTTATTATCTCGCCACCCGCGTCGCGGATACATGACATTGGGCTTATTTGCCATCTTACTAGTTAGGCTGGCTATTAGATTTGCCCAAGAACTTTGGGTAGGTTAGATAACGGGGGCATTGGGCATTGTTGCGCCAGCGCCCGTAGCGCGACCGTGACAGTCGCGCTACGGCCGCGTCATTGAGCAGTCGTTTCGGAAATTCATACACTACCAAGCATGAAAATAGTCTTTTCCCTTTCCCCCTTTCCCCCTTTTCCCCTTTCCCCTAACATTTGCAGGCTAGCGATCGCCTTCAAACCTACCTTGGCAGTAATAATCATGCATATTTGCTCAAACCAAGCCCTTGTATAATCTAATACTTATTATCTCACTTTTTTCTTGATTTGTATAAATAGATACTGTTTTCGCTGACATAAAAATGCTTAAATGATTATACCATCTATGATACAGAATTGATTAATTAAATTATGAAAATTGGAGTAATTTCAGTATTTATACGGTAAACATATATATCCTAATTATCTTATTAATAATGTAACTACCGCAATCAATCGGCGGTAAAAAGTTGCAAACAAAAGTTACTAGCAGCTTAGGTTAAACCATAAGTACTTAATAACTGAGGTATTAGTATTAAAGGGTGCGACTTTTTAGTAAGTAGCCTTCAGGAACTGCGTACACTCCTGAGCATGAAAAACTTACTCCTTCCCCTGCCCCCGCAGTATGCCTCGTGCCCTCTTGTGCCCTCTACCTTTTTTCAAGCCAGGTTCCTAGAATTGCGCTGCGTATATCCCTAGCATGGTTCTGAATAATTAAGTGCCTTTTAGCAACGAGAAACTATATTGAATTGCGTGTGTCTAAATTACTTCATAGACGAAAAAGCTGACTGTTGGTTAAAAAATTAACATTTTTTTCCGAGGAGGTAATAACCGCAAGCAGTAAAATATTATTTGTAAATAAGAAAATTTTTACTGAGTATAAAATCATACTATTAATCTCAGAAACAAATGGTTTGTTATGCATCTACTTATTATTAACAACGGTCGTCCACAGTCAAAAAATCTAGGCTTCGGTTAAACCTGTATAATCTATCCCGCGATGGCTTACTTTCTGGTAATCTCTATTTAAATTTTCAAGATTATCAGAAACTAACTGGGTATCTAATATCTAGAGAAACTGTGCTATAACGTACCGTCATATCCGTGACTGATGGTTTGACCCTTGAAGGAGTGATGACGTGGAAAGGAATAAGTCTTTTTTTTCGCCGCAAGGCATATTAATTGCATTGGTTGCCTTAGGTGGCAGTTTGAGTATTGGCTTAATGATGCCTGTAAACCCAAATTCTTCTAAGGCGACAAGTAATCAAAGTATAAAATTAAACGATGTAGCCGCTAAATTAGACACTCAAAACCGTGTTGAGGGATTTAAGACGGCAATGCTAACAAGTTGGCAGAAAGAAGCACAAGCAAAAGGTCTTGGCTACACGGTACCGCAAAGATTTCAAGGGGCAACAATTCAAGCAGCCAAATTCAGTCAAGGTCAGAAAGTTGTTGCTCTTACTTTTGATGATGGTCCTTGGCCTCAGTCAACAGTTCAAGTGTTGGATATTCTCAAAAAAAATAATATTAAAGCAACATTTTTCGTTATTGGTCAAAACTTAAAGAATTTTCCCGACTTAGGGAAGCAAATTGTTGCTGATGGTCACGTCATTGCTAACCATACTTGGCATCACTGGTATCATTTCTTTAATCAACAAGCAGCTGCTTATGAAATTGACCGCACATCAGACTTAATTTATGAAGTTACAGGTGTGAAAACAACTTTGTTCCGACCACCTGGTGGGATGCTGCATAATGGTTTGGCTGCTTACGCCAGAAGCAAAAAATATACTGTGGTTATGTGGTCGGCTGACTCTATAGATTACAAACTGCCGGCTGTGCCAAGGTTAGTCAAGAACGTAATTAAAGATTCAAAACCTGGTGGTATTGTACTAATGCATGATGGCGGCGGTAATCGTTCTCGAACTGTGAAAGCTTTACCAGAAATTATTGAGAATTTTAGAAAGCAAGGTTATAGCTTTGTTACTGTTCCAGAACTTTTAGAAATGCAAGAAAAAGACCAAAAGTTGATGACAGCTAAAAAGCAATAGTTATTAGTCATTAGTCATTAGTTATTAGTCATTAGTTATTAGTGATGTACTAATATCAATTCTCGCACGAAAATGAAGCTCTAATTTAGCCCGCCTAATCGCGGGCTACCCTTCACCTGACGCCCGCGCCCAGGATGCCCGAAGGGCTGTAGGGCGAATGTACAAAGCAACGCCCCACCCTTCGCGGGCGTGAAGGCGATGTTCCGCGCATTGTTACAGAAAATTGGTAAGCTGTTCCACATAAAAGTTGCATAACTAGGGCGGGCAATACGACCGTACCCCACAAGAATTTAATGGCATTTAGGTAAGCTTTCCAATATCTGTTTTAGCTTATAACAACTAATATAGCAGTTCTCATTGGAATGCAATACACCGCGATACATGGTAGGGGCACAGCAATGTTGCCTACCTGACCGGAATGCACCAATCTCAACAAAGGCAAAGAAACCGGGTTGATCAACAGAATATTAAGTGTTTCAAGGTTTATCATTCTCAAGAAACCCGGTTTCTGCCGGTGGTGAGTGAGAACCGCTATATTCAAGTTGGTTTATTTAAGCTACTAAAGACAAGCGCTAATAACTATAGCAGTTTTAAATCATTCGTGAGAAACAAGAATCCCGGTTTCGCAGGAGTTACCGGGATTCTGAAACTTTCAATTCTTACAAGTCTTGCTTTGGATTGCTATAGCAATTAGCCATTAATCACTAATAACTAATAACTAACAAGCTGTTTTTCTTCTACAGCTTGAGGATTTGCTTCTGGACTATCAGCTTCAGAGGGTGGAACTAACTGCCAGAATTTAGGTAAGAATTCTTGCCAATTTTGCAGAATCAATTTTGCTTTTGGTGAACCGGTGCGATCGCTATGACCTTGAATTAACTCTTTGAGTTGTTTTTCGCCGACTTCTGCAACCACTCGCTGAAGTTTGACGTTTTCCTGGTTGACTAATTCTGGGAAACTACCGTCTTCATCTAGGAAGTATGCCAGTCCACCAGTCATACCAGCACCTACGTTACGTCCGACTTTGCCCAAGACGACAATAACACCACCAGTCATATACTCGCAGCAGTGATCCCCCGCGCCTTCAATTACTGCCGTACCCTTAGAATTACGTACGGCAAAACGCTCTCCAGCTAAACCGTTGGCAAATAATACTCCACCGGTAGCACCGTAAAGGCAAGTATTGCCAACTATCACGTTTTGTGCTGGGTCGTAGGTAGCATTCGCCTTTGGCTTGATGATGATTTCACCACCGTGCATTCCTTTACCTACGTAGTCGTTGGCTTCTCCTTCCAAGCGCAAAATCATACCGGGGAGGTTAAAAGCACCAAAGCTTTGTCCAACGCTACCGGTGAAGTTGAGGTTAATTTGTCCTTCAAAACCGCGATCGCCATATTGAGATGCGATCGCTCCTGCTAATCTTGTACCAACTGTTCTATCGGTATTAACGATCGCCAATTGTTTGCTGACGGTAGACTGCTGATGAATCGCTGCTTGAATTTCAGCATCCGCAAGCAATTCGTCATCCAATACCGCACCGTTGCTGTGAACTGCTTCATGTTCCAACCAACTGCGGTTTTCTTTGCTATCCGGTAATTGCAGCAAGCAATTGAGGTTTAGCGATCGCGTTTTGGTAAGTTTCACGTCTTCGCGCACTGTTAATAAATCAGCACGTCCCACAACTTCTGACAAGGAACGATAGCCAAGTTTCGCTAACAGACTTCGCACTTCCTCTGCAACAAAGTAGAAAAAGTTAACTACGTGTTCTGGTATACCGCTAAACCTTTCGCGCAGTTCTTCTTTTTGAGTGGCTACACCTTTGGGACAGGTATTTAAATGGCACACTCGCGCCATGATACAACCTTCGGCAATCATGGCGATGGAACCAAAGCCAAATTCTTCACCGCCCATCAATGCACCCATCAGCACGTCCCAACCGCTCTTGAACCCGCCATCGACGCGCAAAATTACGCGATCGCGCAAGCTGTTTTCCATCAACACGCGATGCACTTCGCTTAACCCGAGTTCCCACGGTGTACCCGCGTGCTTAATCGAACTTAGCGGTGATGCACCTGTACCGCCATCATGACCGGAAATTTGGATGATGTCGGCGTTCGCTTTTGCTACACCGGCTGCAATAGTACCGATACCGATTTCTGCAACCAGCTTGACCGACACCTGTGCTTTGGGGTTAATTTGGTGCAGGTCAAAAATTAACTGCGCCAAGTCTTCAATAGAATAAATATCATGGTGCGGTGGCGGTGAAATCAGCGTTACCCCAGGTTTGGAACGCCGTAACATGGCGATGTAGGGGCTAACTTTTTTCCCCGGTAGTTGTCCGCCTTCACCAGGTTTTGCACCTTGAGCGATTTTAATTTCGATTTGTTTGGCGCTCATTAGATACTCTGGCGTTACGCCAAAGCGTCCCGATGCAACTTGCTTAATCGCACTTGCAGCAGTATCGCCGTTCCGCAATCCTTTCAGGTGCGGTAATGTTGGCGAGTTACCAGAGGCGTCCACATCATCCAAAATTTTATAGCGAACTGGGTCTTCGCCACCTTCCCCAGAATTAGATTTTCCGCCAATGCGGTTCATGGCGATCGCTAAAGTTTCATGGGCTTCTCGCGACAGCGCACCTAAAGACATCCCGCCAGTACAGAAGCGCTTGACAATATCACTCACCGATTCTACTTCTTCAATAGAAATACCAGAGCGATCGCTTTGAAAATCTAACAAGTCACGCAACGCTGTTATAGGTCTGTCGTGCAAGTATTTCTTGTAGACTTCGTAATGGTCGTATTTTTTACCATCTACTGCTTTATGCAGCGCTTTTGTCAATTCGGGGCTGTTCATGTGGTATTCGCCACCGGGACGGTATTGCACAAAGCCCAAATTTTCTAACTTCTTGGTTGTCAATTCTGGGAAAGCTTTACAGTGGAACGAAAGCACTTCTTGCGCCAGTTCGCTTAAACTCAAGCCACCAATGCGAGAAGTTGTACCGCAGAATCCCAGTTCTAATAATTCTGAACCAATACCGATCGCTTCAAAGATTTGCGCCCCTTGATAGCTGGAAAGCAGAGAAATTCCCATTTTTGACAGAATTTTTAGCAAACCTGCTTCTACCGCTTTGCGATAATTAGCGATCGCCTGCTCTAAACTCAGAGCAGGAATTTTACCCCGTTCCATAAACTGTTGGGTTTTAGAATCTCCCCACCAATCGCGCACGGTGTCCAATGCCATATAAGGACAAATTGCACCAGCACCGTAACCAATGAGACAAGCAAAATGATGAGTACTCCAACACTGAGCGGTATTCACCACAAGGGATGCTTTCATTCGCAGCCCTTCACGGATAAGGTGATGGTGTACTGCACCTAACCCCAACAGGGGAGGAATGTAAGTAGATTCCGCATTAATACCCGTTGTGCCCCCCTCTATTTCGCCCCCCTTTATAAGGGGGGTTGGGGGGATCTGATCGCTCAATATTAAAATCTTCGCACCAGCTCGCACCGATTCAGCAGCTTGTGCTTGCAAAGACTTAACAGCAGCTTTCAAGCCATCAGGACCATCTGCAATATCAAACAAAGTTGACAATTCAGCAGTTGCAAATCCCGAAAACTTAATTGCGTCTAACTCAGCTTCCGTAATTACTGGAGATTCCAACTTCAGTTTTCTGGCATATTCTGGCTTCGGATCTAATAAATTTCCCCGTTCGCCCAACTCAACTTTCAAGGACATTACCAAACTTTCCCGCAACGGGTCAATCGCCGGGTTTGTCACTTGAGCAAAGCGCTGTTTGAAATAGTCATACAGCAAGTGGGGTTTTTCTGACAGCACCGCTAGAGGGATATCATCCCCCATGCTGAATGTCGGTTCCTTACCATCAATTGCCATTGGCTGAATCACCATTTCCACATCTTCGGTGGTATAGCCAAAAGCAATTTGCTGCTTTAACAAAGCTTGTTTGTCAATTCTTTCTGTTGTTGGTTGTTGGTTGTTGCTTGGTTGGTTGTTAGTTGTGGAATGTCCGTTACCGTTGGCGTTTGTGTGATGTCCGTTGCTGTTACCGTTAACAACTAATGACTGACTGCTAACTATTTGTTTGAGTTCTTGGCGGTACTGTCGCAACCATTCTCCATAAGGTTGCTTTTTGGCAATGCGCTGCTTAATTTCCCAATTTTTCAGCACCTCTTGGCTTTGTAAATCCACGGCAATCATTTGCCCCGGTCCAAGTCTGCCTTTCTCAATAATATTAGCTTCGTCTAATTCCACTACCCCGGCTTCAGAAGCTACAACTATATAGTCATCCTTGGTAATACAATAACGAGCTGGTCTTAAACCGTTGCGATCCAGCGTGGCACCAATTTTCAACCCATCGCTAAACACCAAAAGTGCCGGACCATCCCAAGCTTCTTGCAGACTGCTGTAGTATTCGTAGAAATCTACAATCTCCGGGTATTCACGCAAAGAAGGTTGATTTAGATAAGCCTCTGGAACCATAATCATTAACGCTTCCAAGGGGCTGCGTCCGGAACGCACCAACAACTCGAATACGTTGTCTAAGGTAGCCGAGTCGCTATTGTCAATGTGAACAAGAGGCTTGAATTCCTCTATGCGATCGCCCCATACTGGATGACTGAGGCTGGCTTCTCGTGCCATCATCCAGTTAATATTACCCAACAAAGTATTGATTTCGCCATTGTGACCCAACAACCGCATCGGTTGTGCGAGGGGCCATTTGGGCATAGTATTGGTACTAAAGCGGCGGTGATATACAGCAAAAGCGCTCGTGTAAGCCGGATTTTTTAAATCCTCATAAAAATCTCCCAACACCGCAGAACGCACCATGCCTTTATAGACAATAGTCCGGTTAGACAAAGAGCAGACGTAAAAGTCTTCGGAAATGTTTTTGAGAGCTTTAAAAATTCGGCGGCGGGTAATATACAACTGTCGTTCTAATTCTTCGCCACTTTTATCTTCTGAAGCTACTAAAACTTGTTCGATATTCGGTTGATTTTCTTTTGCTTGTACCCCCAGCACTCCAGGCTGCACCGGTACTACTCGCCAGCCCAGTACAGTTAACTTTTCTTGGGCCGCCACTTGTTCAAATGTAGCTTTCGCCCTTTGCGCTACTTGCGGTTCTTGCGGTAAAAAAATCATCCCCACAGCAATCTTACTAGTGGATGGAAGTTGCACTCCCCGTGCGGCAAATTCTTCTTGGAACAACTTCCACGGTATCGCTGTCAATATCCCAGCACCATCACCAGAATCTTGGTCTGCACTGCAACCGCCCCTGTGTTCCAAACAGGTTAAAGCAGATAAAGCTTTTGTCACAATTTCGTGACTAGCTTGATTTTGGCGATGGGCTATAAAACCCACACCACATGCATCTCGTTCCTCTACCAACCATCTTTGTCCTTGGTAGCCAGACCTTGAATCTGCATCCGAATCCGAAAATGTATTTTTCTGGCCTTGATTCATCGGTTGGTTATTCATAGACTATCCCTGAATTCTTGAGTTACAAATTTTGCCAGTACTGTTGCCACTGCTTGTGAGAAAATTTTTTCTAAATAGAAACGGAGAAATACAGAATAACGGAATTTTAAGAAAAAAAATTCTCACTTCGGACTATCTTTATTGCATCGCCCGTGTTAAAATAATACCGCTATTTTTATGGGTTTATGCTGAGTTAGACAAACAACTTTTGTCCCAACAATTTTTTATTTATATCGTGCAGCTATGTATTTTCTCAATTCCCTTTTCCCGTAAAAAGCTTATTTTCAGGTATCACTTCCTCGGCTTACCTGAGACAACCGACTTCAGTCTCCACTGTTTTGAAAGCTGAAAATATCCTGATTCAGCGACAAAATCAGCGTATTACACTATATACCCCTTTGGCAATTCCTATATATCTATCTTTTTCTCTAGATTTTTACTTATGAACAACTGCCACCTGTGTTACTACTAGCTAATTCAATTTAAAGTAGCAATCATCACTAAGGAGAAAACGTCTAAATTGAGCTTTTTTAATTTTGTTTAATCTCATGGTTGGTTGAGCGCTAGTGTCATTTAAAACAGTTAATTGCAGTGATATTAGTGGAATTGTTTGTTTGGTTATATAAGAGACAAGAAGCCATGTTATATATTATCACGTTAAAAGTCAAAAAATATGTCATTATTTTTTGATATTTCCGAAAAACTGATTTAGTTTGGACCTTGGGTGATAGCTTTCAATCATTAACTAGCTTTGTTATGGTAAAAATGCCGAATTTTTGCCAAGAACTATACCGCAGTGCGACCATCAAAAAACAGTGCGATCGCGCCAAAGCCAAAGTTCTTGTATTATCAATACTTTCATCAATACTGAGCTTAACAAATATCTGTGTCACTAGCGCCCAGCAGTTACCCGCAGGTGCTAAACCACTACCTGGGTTGAATCAACAATCACCTGCACCTCCTTTAACAGGGGTGCAATCTTATGGTAACGAAATTTCCCTCAACGGTCGGACTTTGCCAGCGGCTTGGTTTCAGCGTCAGGGAAAATCTAACTCGATTAGCACCCATCTCAGTGATGGAGCGCTCAGGCAATTAATTGGAGTAGATTTATTAAACAGTAACAATCCAAACAAACAACCAATACAGTGGTTTTCTTCAGTTACAAAGCCAGTAGTTTTAACTACCTTGCTGGCGGGGGGATATCGCTATTTAGATATTACTAATTTAGCAAAAACAAGGCGATGGCAGGTGCAAGTCAACGGCAACACCCTGGTAATTGCCACCCAAGCAGCGAAAGTGACTAACATTACTGAAAGTAAACCAGCTTCAGGTGTTAGCAAAGCTCCGTTAAAAGAAGCTCGCGTCATTGTAGATTTAGATCGCCCTACTCCTTGGCTAGTCAGACAAGAATTACCACTCAGAAAACCTCAATCTCCACCACCGCCCGCCGATCCTGACACGCCAACCCCCAAAGTCCCCACATTGCCAAATCGAGAATGGACAATTACCCTCGATGGCATAGCAGATCCCATTTTAGTACAACGGTATAGCCCACCAGCACCGCCACCGACACCAGCACCAGCACCAACACCAGCAACACTACCAAACTTTCTCAAACAATTACCGCCAGTACAATTACCGCCAATACCGCCACTACCACCAGTAATACCACCAACACTACCACCAGTAAGCCCAACACCCGAACCGCTAATCAAGCAAGTAGAAGTAGTCAACAACCAAACTATTATCCGCCTGAGCGTTCCCTTTGGTTTGGCTCCCCGTGTTAGCACCTTACCCAAACCCAATCGCTTAATTATTGATGTTCGTCCCGATGCAATGGTAGAAAGGGATATTACCTGGGCACCGGGACTGCGCTGGCGGCAGCAGTTTGTAAATTTGGGCACAGAACGCTTTCCTGTTGTTTGGTTGGAAGTGAATCCCCGTGCCTTAGGGCTAAAGCTAAAACCGATTTTGACCAGCCCCAACACCCTGATGGGAACCGCTCCCTTAATTCAAACAGCACAACAATACTTAGCAGTAGCAGGAATTAACGGCGGATATTTTAACCGTAATAATCGATACCCCTTAGGTGCAATTCGTCAGGATAACCAGTGGTTGTCAAGTCCAATTTTAAATCGGGGAGCGATCGCCTGGAATGATTCTGGTAAATTTTACTTTGGTCGTTTGACCTTAGAAGAAACTTTAACCACCACAAAAAATAACCAACGCTTCCCGATTCTATTTCTCAACAGCGGCTACGTTGAGAGTGGTATTGCTCGTTACACCCCAGCATGGGGAACCAGCTACACTCCACTAACAGATAACGAAATCATCGTAGCCGTCGAGAAAAACCAAATTATCAACCAATTACCAGGCGGCAAAGCCGGTGAAATACCAGTTACCATTCCCCAACAAGGTTATCTGCTAGCCTTACGCGGCAACGCCGTCAGTCTTGCCAATCAATTGCCTCTTGACAGTGTAGTACGCTTGGAAAGTACCACAACTCCCGCTGAATTTAGCAGCTACCCTCAAATCATCGGCGCAGGACCATTACTAGTGCAAAATAGCCAAATCGTCCTCGATGCCAAAAGCGAAAAATTCAGCGATGCCTTTATTGCAGAAAAAGCCATTCGCAGCGGCATCTGCACAACAGCCACCGACACCCTAATGATTGCAGCCATACATAATCGCGCAGGCGGTGCCGGTCCCACCTTAGCCGAACACGCCCAACTCTTGCAGCAAATGGGGTGCGTAAATGCCCTGAATTTAGACGGCGGTAGTTCTACCAGCCTGTACTTAGGAGGGCAATTACTGGATCGTTCCCCCAACACCGCCGCCCGCGTCCACAACGGTATCGGTATTTTCCTGCAACCCAGGCGTTAACAGAGAAGGAGACAAGGGACGACGGGTGTGGGAGACAAGGGAGAAGAAAATGTAACACCTTTTCCCTTCTTTCCCTATGCCCAATTCCCAATGCCCAACGCCCAATGCCCAATGCCCAATTTCCCTAAAAAATTTAAAGCTTGGTATAAGCTACCAATTAACTTGATGAAGAATTGGTGTAGATACGGGAGTTTAGCTGTTCTTGATTACACCATCGTTCTTGATTTTGCTATGTTTTCCAAAGATAGACTGAATTGCTCATTTACACGGTTGCTAGATCGCGCCATATTTTTTCATCAATTGAAAGAGTACTGACGGATTATTTGTTATGTCTCCAAGTGAGGTAACTATGGCTCAATTTCAAGAAACAACACAAATTAACACCCTTCCCCTACCCCCAGCTACTACTCCCAGAGGCGTTGCTGCAACGGAACTGCGTCCTTGGGGTTCTTTCACGATTTTAGAAGAAGGGCGTGGATACAAAATTAAACGCATCGAAGTTAAGCCCGGACATCGTCTCAGCCTGCAAATGCATCACCACCGCAGCGAACACTGGATCGTGGTTTCGGGTACAGCCAGGGTAACTTGTGGCGATCGCGAAGTATTACTCAGCAACAATCAGTCAACCTATGTACCCCAATGTACAACTCACCGTCTAGAGAATCCTGGCGTGATTCCCTTAGTGTTGATTGAAGTACAAAATGGAGAATACTTGGGAGAGGATGATATTATCCGCTTTCAAGACGATTATGCCCGCACGCAAGCTTAAAATTTTCAACTGCTGCAACCAAATCGAGCTTGTTGCCAAAATAGCTATACTAGCCTAGCTTGAAAACGAAATATATTACAGCAATTAACCTTAGATTCCAAAAATCCCATAAATTCAAACCGTGGGATTATCGCAATAATTTGTCAACCCCATCTGTAATATTAAAGATGGGGTTTTCAATTTTCTGACTAATGCGATGATTCATTTGAGTCCAGCAGCCGCGAGTGAAATCGGGCGATTAAGGTCAAAACAGCAACAATCAAAGGTTTTGTTTCGCTTGACAGTAAAATCCGGTGGTTGTTGCGGGTGGTTTTATGATATGTCTTTTGAACAAGCAGTTAATCAAGGCGATCACACCTTTGAGTGTGAAGGCATTCAAGTAGTCATAGATGCCCAAACTGTAAATTATATCAACGGTTTAACGCTAGACTATTCAGAGGATCTGATGGGCGGTGGTTTTCGCTTCCACAACCCAGCCGCGATCGCAACCTGTGGCTGTGGCAACTCTTTCTCTCTTAGTTAATGGTTAGTGGTTGGTGGTTACTGGTTGGTAGTTGGTGGTTGGTAGTTAGTCGGCAGAAATAAATAAATAGAGTATTCCACCAGATTCCAACAGAGTGGTAAACAACAATCAACCACCAATCCAGAATCAACCAACAACGACCCTTCGCGCCTCGCAGTTGCAACAAGCGAAGGAACCATGCACGGCAGTCGCTCATGGGGAACCCGTCCACCGCACTGCGAACCAACAACCAACAACCAACAATCAACCATCAACCATCAACCATCAACCATCAACCAACAACCCAACGGGAGAACCAGTCGCCTGCGGTCGTGTTACCCTCCCGTAGCGCCCCAACACCCACCAACCCAACGGGAGAACCAGTACTCGGAGTGTTACCCTCCCGCAGTACTGGTTCACCAACAACCAACCAACAACTAAAAAATAATAATTGACATAAAACCTTGAAAAAAGATATAATCAGGATTTGTTAAAACTTAGACCATAAAGCAGCTTCACGCGCTGTAACTCATGCCAACAATACAGCAGCTAATCCGTAACGAGCGCGAAAAAGCGCGTCAGAAAACCAAGTCCCCAGCTCTGAAACAATGCCCGCAACGTCGGGGCGTTTGTACCAGAGTATACACGACCACACCGAAAAAGCCGAACTCAGCTCTACGCAAAGTAGCAAGGGTAAGACTTACTTCTGGATTTGAAGTCACAGCTTACATTCCAGGAATCGGTCACAACTTGCAAGAACACTCAGTTGTAATGATTCGCGGCGGTCGGGTTAAGGACTTACCAGGCGTGAGATACCACATTATCCGTGGCACCTTAGATACAGCCGGAGTCAAAGACCGCAAGCAAGGTCGTTCCAAATATGGAACCAAACGTCCGAAGGCAGCTAAATAAACTGCTAGGTGATTAATCGCATTAAATGCGATTGATCGCCTTTGCTGGTAATACCGAACGCCAGAAAAGCAGTTAGCGGCAAAGACTGCGAAACAGCAGTTAATTAAATTTGAAGCGTCTGTTTTCAGAAATCAAGTTAAATTGGTAAGGCTTCCACCAACACCCTGCATTCAGCAAGCGAGTGAAGGAAGTTTTTTGAATGCTGCCGGCGACTCCAGCATTTAAATGTGGATATTAAGGTATATAATATTTGTCGCCTTGTGTGTCTAGTTGAGGACAGCAAGTTAAGAGGTCAGCCTCGCTGCACTCTGCAGTGAGTAAAGTTGTCCGATAGCATATAGTTTAGTTGCTTTCATCGGAATTAAGGGTTAAGTATGTCTCGTCGTGGTGTTATTCAAAGACGCCCAGTTCCGCCTGACTCCGTGTATAACAGTCGTCTTGTTAGCATGATCGTGCGGCGGATAATGCGTCATGGTAAGAAATCTCTTGCCGTTAGAATTGTTTATGATGCCTTGAAAACTATTGAGGAACGGACTGGTTCCGATCCCTTAGAAACCTTTGAAAGAGCGGTGCGAAATGCAACGCCTTTGGTAGAAGTAAAAGCTCGTAGGGTTGGCGGGGCTACCTACCAAGTACCAATGGAAGTGCGTACAGAACGGGGTACTACCCTAGCACTGCGTTGGTTAGTGCAATTTTCCAGATCCCGCCCCGGTCGGACAATGGCAGGCAAATTGGCAAACGAGTTAATGGATGCTGCCAACGAAACCGGAAACGCAATTCGCAAACGCGAAGAAACACACCGGATGGCGGAAGCCAACAAAGCTTTTGCACACTATCGTTACTAACAGGCGGGACGCCTGTAGTACGTAAAGATCCGATATATCGCCTCGCCCAAAGCGCGATATATCGTACTATTTACAGAGAAAGACGGTTTTCCGTAAAAGTATAGAATCTTAACAAAGTGTAATATACAAGATATCATGAGGCGAAAACTATAGGAGGCAGCTGTGGCACGTACGATCCCGCTAGAGAAAGTACGCAATATCGGAATTGCGGCGCATATAGATGCGGGCAAGACAACGACAACAGAGAGAATATTGTTTTACTCTGGGATAATTCATAAGATTGGTGAAGTTCATGAAGGGACTGCTGTAACCGACTGGATGGAGCAAGAGCGGGAGCGGGGAATTACGATTACCGCTGCTGCGATTAGCACCAGTTGGAAAGATCATCAAATTAACATTATCGATACCCCAGGTCACGTAGACTTCACAATTGAAGTTGAACGTTCCATGCGCGTGTTAGATGGTGTGATTGCTGTATTCTGTTCCGTGGGCGGAGTGCAACCACAGTCAGAGACAGTGTGGCGACAAGCAGACCGCTACAAAGTGCCTCGGATCGCCTTTATTAACAAGATGGATCGTACAGGCGCGAACTTCTACAGAGTTCACGAACAAATGCGCGATCGCCTGCGGGCAAACGCCATTGCCATTCAGTTACCCATCGGAGCTGAAAACGACTTCAAGGGCATTGTTGACTTGGTGCAGATGCGTGCATACATCTACAACAATGACCAAGGAACCGATATCGAAGAAACGGATATCCCGGCAGAAATGCAAGAGCAGGCACAAGAATACCGCGTCAAGCTAGTAGAAGCGGTATCAGAAACTGATGACAATCTGATGACCAAGTACTTCGAGGGCGAAGAACTGACAGCAGATGAAATCAGTACTGCCCTGCGTAAAGGTACAGTTGCGGGTACGATTGTGCCAGTACTTTGCGGCTCGGCATTCAAAAACAAAGGCGTGCAATTAATGTTGGATGCCGTTGTAGATTACCTACCAGCACCAATTGACGTACCGCCCATTCAAGGCACACTGCCGGGTGGCGATACAGTGGAGCGCAGCGCCGATGACACTCAGCCCCTATCGGCTCTGGCATTCAAGATTATGGCTGACCCTTACGGTCGCCTGACCTTCGTTCGCGTTTATTCTGGCATTCTGAAAAAGGGTAGCTACGTTTACAACGCCACCAAGAACAAGAAAGAGCGGATTTCTCGTTTGGTGATTTTGAAAGCAGATGAACGGCAAGATGTCGAAGAACTGCGGGCTGGTGATTTGGGCGCGGCATTGGGACTGAAAGATACCTTAACAGGTGACACCCTTTGCGACGAAGGCGCACCTGTAATTCTGGAATCCCTGTTTATTCCCGAGCCTGTGATCTCGGTGGCGGTTGAGCCCAAAACCAAGAACGACATGGATAAACTATCCAAGGCGTTGCAATCTCTCTCAGAAGAAGACCCAACCTTCCGCGTCCACGTCGATCCGGAAACCAACCAAACCGTGATTGCAGGGATGGGAGAGCTACACCTAGAAATTCTGGTAGACCGGATGTTGCGCGAATTCAAAGTGGAAGCTAACGTCGGTGCGCCGCAAGTAGCTTACCGCGAAACAATTCGCAAACCAGTTAACAGAGTTGAAGGTAAATTCATCCGCCAAAGCGGTGGTAAAGGTCAATACGGTCACGTTGTCATCGATTTGGCACCAGGAGAACCAGGCACCGGCTTTGAATTCGTTTCCAAAATTGTTGGTGGTACTGTACCGAAAGAGTACATCGGACCCGCAGAACAGGGAATGAAAGAAAGTTGCGAATCTGGTGTTCTAGCTGGCTATCCGTTGATTGACGTGAAAGCGACGCTGATTGATGGGTCATACCACGATGTAGACTCTTCAGAAATGGCTTTCAAAATCGCCGGTTCAATGGCGATGAAAGAGGCAGTGATGAAAGCTTCACCCGTCCTCTTAGAGCCTATGATGAAAGTTGAGGTTGAAGTTCCCGAAAACTTCCTTGGGGATGTAATGGGCGACCTTAATTCCCGTCGTGGGCAAATTGAGGGCATGGGATCTGACCAGGGTCTTGCCAAAGTAACTGCTAAAGTCCCATTAGCAGAAATGTTTGGCTACGCTACCGATATTCGGTCGAAGACTCAAGGTCGGGGCATCTTCTCAATGGAGTTTAGCCACTATGAAGAAGTGCCTCGCAACGTGGCTGAGGCAATCATTGCTAAAAGCAAAGGGAACGCTTAATTAGAAAGTAAGGAAACGAGCATTCATGGCACGCGCAAAGTTTGAAAGGAATAAACCCCACATCAATATCGGTACCATTGGCCACGTTGACCACGGCAAAACCACGTTAACAGCAGCCATCACCATGACCTTGGCAGCTATGGGTCAAGCTGTAGCAAAGGGCTACGACCAAATCGATAACGCGCCAGAAGAAAAGGCACGCGGTATTACCATCAATACCGCTCACGTTGAGTATGAAACCGAAAATCGGCACTATGCTCACGTAGACTGCCCAGGACACGCTGACTATGTGAAAAACATGATCACCGGTGCAGCCCAAATGGATGGAGCCATCCTTGTAGTTGCTGCTACCGATGGTCCTATGCCCCAAACCCGCGAACACATCCTGCTGGCAAAACAGGTCGGCGTTCCCAGTCTGGTTGTCTTCTTGAACAAGGAAGATTTGATGGATGACCCAGAACTCCTGGAACTAGTCGAACTAGAACTTCGAGAATTGCTTTCCAGCTACGATTTTCCTGGTGACGACATTCCCATTGTCAAAGGATCTGGTCTACAGGCATTGGAAAAAATGGCTGCTAACCCCAAAACCCAACGTGGTGAAGATCCGTGGGTAGATAAAATCTACGAACTGATGGACGCTGTAGATTCCTTCATTCCCACACCCGAGCGGGATATTGATAAACCCTTCCTGATGGCTGTAGAAGACGTGTTCTCCATCACAGGTCGCGGTACCGTAGCCACCGGTCGGATTGAGCGGGGTAAAGTCAAAGTTGGCGATACAGTTGAACTAGTGGGTATTAGAGATACTCGCAACACAACTGTAACCGGTATCGAGATGTTCAAGAAGAGTCTCGAAGAAGGTATGGCTGGCGATAACGCTGGTGTACTGTTACGCGGTATCCAAAAGGCTGATATTGAACGGGGTATGGTACTTGCCAAGCCCGGTTCGATTACACCTCACACTCAATTTGAAGGTGAAGTGTACGTTTTGACCGAAAAAGAAGGCGGTCGCAAGACTCCATTCTTCGCTGGTTACCGTCCTCAGTTCTACGTACGGACAACCGACGTAACTGGTACCATCAAGACCTTCACTGCTGATGATGGCAGTGCTGCAGAAATGGTGATGCCCGGAGACCGGATTAAGATGACTGTAGAATTGATCAACCCGATCGCTATTGAGCAAGGTATGCGCTTCGCTATTCGTGAAGGCGGTCGCACCATCGGTGCTGGTGTCGTCTCCAAAATTGTCAAGTAGCACACTTGTAGTTTGAATTGAAAAAGCGGAGCAGAGATGGTACAATGCGTCTCTGCTCCTTTCTCTTCCCTCTATTCAAGGGACTAGTACAATTCGTCAGCGGGAACTGAAGGTAGAAGGCAGAAAGAAAGAAAGTTTGTTTTATAAGCTTTTTAACCTTCTTACAAACTTAAGCGGAATGGAAACCAACACCGCGAAGCAAAGCGCTTTTTCAACTGGATAGTTATTTCCTCCACACTCACTAAAAACTAGTGATTAAGAATTAGGGAATTGGAATGAATGAATTGCTAGCCCCTAACGCTTAACCCCTAGAAACAATTAACCTGAACCGAGAAAATTTAAGATGGCAACTCTACAGCAGCAGAAAATTAGAATTCGCTTACAGGCTTTTGACCGTCGCTTGCTGGATACATCTTGCGAGAAGATTGTAGACACAGCAAACCGCACTAACGCTACAGCCATTGGACCGATTCCTTTACCAACAAAACGCAAAATTTACTGCGTGCTGCGATCGCCCCACGTAGATAAAGATTCGCGGGAACATTTTGAAACCCGCACCCATCGCCGGATTATTGACATTTACCAGCCTTCTTCTAAAACTATTGATGCTTTGATGAAGTTGGATTTGCCATCGGGTGTTGACATCGAAGTAAAACTTTAATTAGTTCGTGGTTAGTAGTTAGTAGTTAGCGGTACTTCTTGACTACCAACAGCTAACAACTAACGACTAACAACAGACATTAGCTAGTATGAATATTTACATTGTCCCGGAGAAATATCTCTCTGGGCTTTTTATTTAGCTCGAAAACAAATGATAGAATGTAAACATAGTACGGGAAAAGCAGAAAATAATAACTTTTAGAGATTAAATTTATACCAAGGTAACAATGGCATCCTCTTCTAGAATTGCGGTTCGCGAACTACCTCTGTTCCCGTTACCGGAAGTAGTTCTGTTTCCCACTAGACCATTACCTCTGCACATCTTTGAATTTCGCTACCGAATCATGATGAACACGATTTTGTCAAGCGATCGCAGGTTTGGAGTTTTGATGGTCGATCCTGTAAAAGGTACTATTTCCAACGTTGGTTGCTGTGCTGAAATCATTCATCACCAACGGTTGCCAGATGACCGGATGAAAATGTTGACTTTGGGACAGCAAAGATTTCGCGTTCTAGAATATGTTCGTGAAAAGCCTTACCATGTTGGTTTGGTCGAGTGGATTGAAGACCAACCACCAGCCAAAGATTTGCGACCTTTGGCAACGGATGTAGAACAACTGCTGCGAGATGTCGTGCGTTTATCTGCTAAACTCACCGAACAAAACATCGAACTGCCAGAAGATTTACCCGATTTGCCAATAGAACTTTCTTACTGGGTGGCAAGCAACCTTTACGGTGTTGCCGCAGAGCAGCAGGCATTGCTAGAAATGCAAGATACTGCCGCTCGCTTGGAACGGGAAGCAGAAATTTTAACTTCTACACGCAATCATTTAGCAGCTCGTACCGTTCTAAAAGACACCTTTAATCAAAAGTTATGAGTTAAGAGTGAGGAGTTAAGAATTAAAAATAAAGTCAACAGTTAACAGTTAACAGTTAACAGTTAGCTCATAACTCATAACTCATAACTCATAACTCATAACTTTTAACTCTATTCACAACTGGGCGGCTCTTGCTTAAAGAGCGCTGATTGGCAGAACATTGTAACTACCAAAGATTTTTAAAATTTCCGTGTAGTTGCTTAGTTCTGCTAAAGCAGATTGCATTGATGTTGCATTAGCATCTGCTTCTAAGTCCATGAAAAACAAGTACTCACCTAGCTCGCGCTTTGTCGGACGAGACTCGATCCGGCTGAGGTTAATGTTTAGTTGGGCAAATACTTGCATGGGTTTTACCAAAGCTCCGGGAACATTGGCAGGTACGCTGAAAGCTAATGATGTGTGACTGCTACTTGCAGAAGATGTGTGGTAAAGATTGCGTGCTTGAGTTTGACTTACCACCCAAAAACGAGTGCAGTTTTCTGGATAGTCGTTAATTGCATTGGCTAGTATCGGCAACTTGTAAAGTTGCGCTGCTCTGGTAGATGTAATAACTGCTGCGGTTAAGTCCCTCGTTAAGTGCTGTAGCGGCTCAGTTGTGGAATTTGTGGGAATTAGCTGCACAGTTGGGAGAAACCGCTCTAACCATCCTTGACATTGTGCTAGAGCTTGTGGATGAGAGTAAACTTTTTGGATGTCTTCTAAATTAGGAGCGCAAGACAGCAAGGCATGGACAATTGGCATTATCAAAGCCAACTGAATTTGTAAACTGTCTAATTGCCAAAGGGTATCCAACGTCATTGTGACACCCCCTTCAATAGAATTTTCTACAGGCACTACAGCCAACTGTGCTTTACCTTGGGCGACAGCTTGGAGTGACTGAGCAATGCTAGGATAGGGACATAAGATAGCTTCAACCCCCGTATTTTCCGTTAACCATTTAAGGTATAAAATAGCGGCTTGCTCGGCGTAAGTTCCAGGAGGTCCTAAATGTGCGATCGATATGGTCATGCCTTTAGCCTTTAGTTGCCGTTCATATTCACAATGAGAGATTAGTCATCAGTCAATAGAAATATTATCAACAGAGTTGAGAATAAATAGTGAAGTTAAGCGATCGCCTTAGGAAGTAAGTTTGCCGATTAAATGCAAATGCACCAGATTTGCAACGGCAGTCACTTGTATTATTGAAATCTGGCAGCAATTTTTCTAATGTAAATTCATCCAAAATGTGACATGCCCTTTACTGTCAAGAGTGCATAATGTTCCCCAAATCAAGCCCAAGTATACAATGCTACTAAAATTGCTAAAGCTAAAAACTTAGACTAACCCTACCTAACGCTCTTATTATCTCCATGAAGAATCAGTCATTATTAATCGCAGCTGCAATATCTGGCTACAAGCCATCCTACAGGTGTCTATGGGTTTACGCACGCATAGACAAATACGAATGCATTAAAAAAATTTAAAATTATTAAATATCATAAAACAAGGATTTTAATCTGCTCATGCATACCCGGTTTACTGCCTTTCAACCAGTTGAAATCGCTGTTCCAGAGCAGCCTATTCCGATTCAGCACTACTTGCGTCAGCCGCAACGCCTAGTTAATGCTTTAGTTGACCCCAGTCGCATTCAGCAGTTATCTGAGGAAGTTTTTCGTTTGAAAATGCGTCCTCTAACTTTTATGACGCTCTCACTTCAACCCACGGTAGATATGAGAGTCTGGGTAGAATCAAATGGAACCATTCTTTTGCGATCGGTAGGTTGTGAAATTCTTGGTATCGAGTATATTAACCAGCGCTTCTCACTGAATTTAAAAGGGTATTTATCGCCACACCAATTAAGCACTGGCATGTGCCTGAAAGGCAGAGCGGATTTAGAAGTAAAGGTGGATCTACCACCGCCATTTTCTTTTACCCCAGCGCCAATTTTAGAAACCGCAGGCAATGGTTTGCTCAAAAGCGTACTGTTGACCGTTAAGCAACGATTGCTAAATCAACTTTTGGCAGATTATCGTCGCTGGGTAATAGCACAAACCCAAGAACAAACACTTGGTGATGATACTACTGAATTACCAATACTGAATCCAGAGTCATAATTTCATCAGCTAATAGTTAGTTAATAGTTCATTGTTCATCGTTCATTGTTAAGAGCGTTATTAACCATGAACCCCGGAGGGGTTCACCAGTCGCCTGGGTCGGGAAACCCTACCAAGGGCGCTGGTTCACCATGAACTATGAACCATCAACAATTAACAATTAACCATTAACAATTAACCATTAACAGCCTTACCCAAATATTCTGGGTGTTCAGCCGATATGATATTACAACTCAACTTGGCAAGGACGGAAAGACTTGCGATGCAGGGGTGAAGAACCGTATTGTTGCAACGCCATCAAATGACGCGAACTGCCATAACCCTTGTTGCGTTCTAAATCATACATGGGGTATTTTGACGCCAGCCGCAGCACCAATTCATCGCGCCAAACTTTAGCAACAATACTAGCAGAGGCTATAGAAAGCGATCGCTCGTCTCCTTTGACTATTGTTTGCTGTGGCAGTTGCAAGTCTTTTACCGACTGATTGCCATCAATTAAGCAAAGTGCAGGCTGTACCGAAAGCTTCAGTATAGACCGCTTCATTGCTAAAAGCGTTGCCTGCAAAATATTTATCCGGTCAATTTCGGCAGTTGAAGCAAAACCGATTCTCCAATCTATCGCCAGCAAACAAATTTGCTGCGCTAGTTGAATTCTACGAGAACTAGACAGCTTTTTACTATCTTTAATTTTAGCTGCCACAAGTTCTGGCAAAGCACTGTTTGGTAGTATCACTGCTGCCGCAACCACAGGACCAAATAAAGCGCCTCGCCCCACTTCATCCACACCCGCCACTAACCCTTCAATCTCTGAGAAGGCAGAAAATTCTAACCAACTCGATTCGCTTAGGGGTGCTGGCGATTCGACAGAAGTGACAGCTTGCTCTATGTTTACCATAAAGCAAGTTAGCTTTCAGATGCGTTTGTATCTGCGTCTACAGTGCGACGACGGCGACGGCGACGGTTGTCAACAGGGCTGTTGTTCGCTTCACTTTCATCTGCCATCACAGAAAACCCCGATACTTGAGTTGCATCTTCGGGCTGTGGTTCCGGTTCTGGCTCAACTTTAGGTGCAGGCAACTTGATAGCAGTTGCAGTGCTGCTAATAGTTGGAACAGTGGGTGCTTCTAATATTGGTTCATTTACTGTGGTTGCACCTTGACCGGGTGGGATGACGTTAATAATTACAGACTTCTCATTTTTAAACTCCCGCTCCAACTTCTTCAAGGGAGAAATGCCCATCAAAGCGAAAACATCCTGTTCGTCTCGTGTCATTTCTACAGAAACAATTTCCGGTGGTTCGACCACTGGTTTGACTGGCTCTGCTTTAAGCATTTTACCCCGCTCTGTTCTCTCACTCCAACCTACCTTGCCAAGGTTTGGTGAGGGTATATCTGGGGTTGCAGGCAGTTCGGGTTCGGCATCAATATCTAAGTCTGGCTCGTTAACAAAAGTTAATGGGTTAGCAATAATCCGTGGTTCATCTTTGCCATTACCCCCATTAATGCCAATTCGACTGCGACGGGTGCGAGTACGACGCTTATCGCCGAGTTCTTGATAGCTGGGATGATTCATCAGATTTAGGGCAGCCAACTCAGAGTCGGCATCGAATGTTTCCCCAAATCCACCATCGTAAGTTGTTTCCCGTGGTTCGCTGACGCGGGTTGCTGCTGGCAGACGCGGTTCCCGATGAGGTAGGGAGACAAAACGCTCTGGCATTTCTGCTGGTGTGGGCAATCGAGTTTCGGTTTCTCCCGGCAAACGCACGATATGTCCTAAACCGCCACAAGTAGGACAAGTTTCACCGAACAATTCGTAAATGTTTTGTCCTTGACGCTTACGAGTAAGTTCTACTAAACCTAGCTCGGTAAGTTGGGCAATTTGAGGACGAGCTTTGTCTGCTTTGAGTGCTTTATTAAAGTGTTCGAGAACGTGGAGTTGGTCGCGTCGGGTTTCCATGTCAATGAAATCGACAACAATCACTCCAGCAATATTCCGCAAACGCAACTGACGGGCAATTTCGGTAGCGGCTTCACAATTCGTCCACAACACGGTTTCTCTGGCTGTTGCCGATCGCGTGAAGGAACCAGAGTTGACATCTATCACCGTTAATGCTTCTGTCGGCTCGATAATAATATAGCCGCCCGAAGGTAAGTCTACTCTGGGTTTGAGGGCTTCTCGAATCGCCGCGTTGATGCGGAAGTATTCTAAAATGGGAGAGCGATCGCGATGGTGGTCAATTAACAATCCCTGTGGTGTTTGTCCGCCACTCCAGTTTTGCAAATACTGTTTGACCCGCTTCAAACCGGTACTGGAATCAACCACAATTCGGTTGACATCCGCGCCGTACATATCCCGCAACACGCGCTGGATAAAGTCATCGTCTCGGTTGAGCAAAGCTGGTGCCCTTGTGGATTGGGCTTCGATGCCGATTGCCTCCCACTGTTTTTGCAACGCTTCTAAATCTTCAATAATCGCTTCTTCTGGCTTTCCTTCGGCTTCGGTGCGAACCAGCAAACCCATTCCTGCTGGTTTAATCAAAATCGCTAAGGCACGCAAGCGGTTGCGCTCGCTTTCACTCTTAATTCGACGGGACAAATTTACACCCCGTCCGTAAGGCATCAATACTACATAACGTCCGGGTAAGGTAATATTACCGGTGAGCCTCGGTCCTTTTGTCCCCGTTGGCTCTTTCATCACTTGCACCAGCACTTTTTGCTGTGGTGCCAACAATTCTGTAATTGCTGCGGCGGTACGCTTCAGCTTTAACGGCCCCAAATCAGTTACATGAATAAAACCGTTGCGCTCTGGGTCGCCGATGTTGACAAAAGCCGCATCTATCCCAGGTAGTACATTCTCAACAACTCCTAAATAGATATCACCGATTTGGTGATGACCTGTAGCAACAACGAGTTCCTGTATTTGGTCTTCGGAAAAGACTGCAGCAATTTGATGCTGTTCCGCGATGATAATTTGTTTTGGCATTCAATTTCCTCAAAAATTTGCAGCACCATTGGTTTGGAGGGTTGTTATACCTCTTTGCCCCTCTTTGCCCCAAAAGACACTGCTGGTAATAAAAATTGCGTTTTCTTCGCTCCAAATTAAAGAGCTATTGACGCTGAAAAAAGCGTTTACACGCCTGATTAATCCCGAAAGGCTGCATAAAGTTTTAAGCAATTAAATCAACCGTCCGTGGTTGATTTTTGATGCAATGCCCTTACCAAAAGTTGTGTTGAGTCTATCTAAACGCGCTTGAACATGCGGGTTTCTACTGAGTTATGAGTGATTTTTTGACCCCAAACGATTGATTTAAAAGCAATCGACTTGAGTCTTTAAGAAAAAGAAACGACTTCTTTTTTCCATTTCCCGGAATCATTTCAAGGATTTTACTCAGCAACGCCAGTCACACGCCAGTCCGCTTAAGTTGGGGAACCCGCCCGTGCGGCTCCGATCGCCAGAGATTTGAACGGCGCAAGACGCCGTTCAAATCTTTGATACTCAGTACTCAGCACTACTGTGGATTGGGCACTCAGCAGTTGTTTTAAAAAGCATAAAGTTTAGAGAAGCCGACGAAGCCTGTTGTTGGTTGCTAATTCACTGGTAGCTATATAGAGAGTGTGTTCTTTAACCTGCCTCAATTTGTCTGGGATAAAATCCTAGAAGTTGCACTCTAATATCTTTGCTTTCGCTCCCTGATTATCAGGGTAGTGAATCAGCTCGCCTCAATGCAGCGCCAGAAAATTCTCTTCATCTCATTCTAACGCAACCTTGCTAAAAATCAATTCCCATGATGTGTAATAGAAGGGCAACTGACCGCATGTCGCCCCCAAAGGATTAAACCGCCAAACCTAACTGATTCCGGTGGATGTGCAGTAGTTGGAATTCTGCACCTGCCACTTGTTCTAGCATAAACAGGATTTGCTCGGGACGCAATAGCGTTCCGTCATTGCGCCAGCTACCGACATAACGCAAAACAACTGTAGATTCTGCTCCAGTGTTGTTGGTTTCTACTAATTCCAGTTCCAACAAGCGATCGCGCAGATTTACTAACTGTTTTTTGCCTGATTTTGTGGTTTGCTCCCAGCAAATCTCATCCCTGGATTTAATTGTATCAATCCAATCTTGCCATTGTGCAGGTACGTCACCCCCAATTGCACTCACAGTTATCAAATATTCTGCAGTTGCCAATATTTGGCTAGCCGCAGGAGCTTTTAAATCCAACTGCTCTACTTTATATATGGGTATGTCTGTAGGCAGTTCGCCAGCCAGTTGTTCTCGAAATATATCTACATCAATCGGCTGTGTTAATTCAAAATCAACAATTTCACCGCTGCTAGTCGCTCCCAAGGCTAAAGCACTGGCTAACGACATGCGCGGATTTGGGTGGAACCCGCCGGTGAAAGAAATTGGCAATCCAGCTCGCCGAATAACTCGGTCAAACAGGCGCATTAAATCTAAGTGACTTACCAAAGCCATATCGCCCTGCTTGCCAAACCAGACGCGCAGTCTTTGGGCTTTGGTAGTATTTGGTACAAAGTCCCCAGCAAATTCCGGAATAGCAGGCGGTGGAATCACTACATTATGCCCGAAATCGGTACCGCAGACGCCACAATGAGAACAACCATCAAAAGAGCAGTCTGGGACAATTGCGGCTTCTAAGGCACGTTGTAAGTCTTCTTTTAGCCACTTTTTGTCAATTCCCGTGTCAATATGGTCCCAAGGCAGCGGCGCATCAAGGGAGGGGGAGAGGGGGGGAGGGGGAGAGGGGGGAGACAGGGGAGAAATTGTTTCTTGTCCTCCTTGTCCTCCACACCCGTCGCCCACACCTGTCGCCCTTGTCTGGTTGTCCTCTTTCTGAAACAAGTTCCACTCGCCGTTTTCCACTTGACGGTATTTCCAGTCTAAGCCGGCTGAGGCGATCGCTTGTCCCCAAGCACCAAAAGCTTTATCTACGTTGTCATACCAAGAATCCATACCCGCACCTAATTTCCAGGCGCGGTGCAACACTTTACCCAAAGTGCGATCGCCTCTGCCAATAAAGTCTTCCATTGCCGAAATCCGGACATCGGTGAAATTCACCTTTACTCCCTTGATTCGGCGGAATTCTTGCCGCAACAGTTCCCGCTTGCGCTTAAATTCCGCTGTGGAAACTGTATGCCATTGAAATGGTGTATGGGGTTTGGGCGTAAAGTTAGAAATTGTCAAGTTAAAATTTAGCGGTTTTCTGCCCTGTCCCCGACATTCCCGCTGCAGCCAACTTACCGTTTCCGCAATGCCCAAAACATCGGCATCCGTTTCACCTGGCAAGCCAATCATAAAATACAACTTGATTTTATCCCAACCTTGTTCCCAAGCTGTTTTTACGCCCCGCAACAATTCTTCATTGGTCAAACCTTTATTTACAATGTCCCGCATTCGCTGGGTTCCAGCTTCTGGGGCAAAGGTCAATCCACCTTGTCGCGTACCGCCGAGAATGTTGGCAATATTTTCATCAAATCTATCTACCCGTTGACTGGGTAAAGAAAGAGAAATATTTTCATTTTTTAAACGATTTTTGATTTCCATCCCCACAGATGGTAGGGACAAATAATCAGAACAACTCAGGGATAGCAGGGAAAACTCATTATATCCCGTTGCCCGCATTCCCTTTTCAATCGCTTCTACTACTTTATCTGGTTCTACATCCCGCGCCGGTCGGGTGAGCATTCCTGGTTGGCAAAAGCGACAACCGCGAGTGCAACCGCGCCTAATTTCAATTGTCAGGCGGTCATGCACCGTTTCAACGTAGGGAACTAGCCCGATGGAATAAGCCGGTATGGGGGTAGCAACCCGCCGCAGAATCCGTTGCGGTACATCTGGACGATTGGGATGAACTGAGCCATCCGCTGCCATATCGTAAAATTGGGGCACGTAAACGCCTGGTATCTGTGCCAAGTCCAACAACAGTTGTTCTCGACTCAAGGAAGCTTTTTTACCTTCTTCCAAGACCAAGCCAATTTCTGGGAGTAGTTCCTCTCCATCTCCCAAAGCAAAAAAGTCAAAGAAGTCGGCGTAGGGTTCAGGATTGGATGTCGCCGTTTGTCCCCCGGCGAAAATCAAAGGGTAAGAAGAGGATTGGGGGGGGGGGGGGGGGATGGGGGGAAAGAAGAATTATTTTGTTCTCCCCTTGTCTGGTTGTCTCCACGCCCGTCGTCCTTGTCTCCCTGTCTCCTTGTCTCTTCCTCTTGCCGTTCTTGCCTGGTTAAAGGGATTCCAGCTAAATCCAACATTTCTAGGATATTAGTAGCTCCCAGTTCATAACTGAGGCTAAAACCTAAAATATCGAATTCTGTCAGCGATCGCCTTGACTCTACAGCAAACAAAGGTGTATTTGTTGACCGTAATTTTGCTGCCAGGTCTGCACCTGGGAGGTAAGCGCGATCGCATAACTGGCGAGGTTGGGCATTCAAAATGTTATACAAAATGATATGCCCTAAATTGGATGCTCCGACCTCATATACTTCTGGATAAGTTAATACCCAGCGTATTGCTGCCGTATCCCAAGGCTTGTGTACTGCTCCCAGCTCGTTACCCAGGTAACGCGCTGGTTTTAAAATATCCGATGTGATTAATTTTTCAACTGCAACAGCCACTGTGCTATCTTTGAGCTACCTTAATTACAGCTACTCACCTCCAACCTTAGCATTGATTGGGTGCTTGAAGATAGCCAATTGGTTTTACTTAAAACTCTTTTACCAAAATAAGCGATCGCGGCTTGCGGGGCGCAAGCATTACTTGGGTTGCATGAAGTCATGCAGTTGCAAAGGCGGCTTCGCTTTCAAATATCTCAAATACGCTGTCGAGTTGAGTCACTTCAAAAATAATTCTGATGGATGGGGAAACAGCGCAAAGGCTGAACCGCCGTTCTAAACTTTGAGCAAATTTCAGCGCCGACACTAATGCCATCAAGCCTGCGCTGTCTAAAGATTCTACTGCTTCTAAATTCACTAGCAAGACAGTATTTGCGTCTTCTGCCAACGCTGTTGTCAAATCTCGCTCAAATTCTAAGGCGTTTGTGGCATTTAGAGCGCCTTGAGGACGAACAACTGTAATTTTTGGATAGTTAAGTACTGCTAGCATCGTTTGATCCGTTTCAAAGATATTGAACTATAAAGTTAGATGTATTTGAACATAAACCCTTTCCTCTTGCATCGACCATTCGTATTAATCCTCTTTGCTGAATCTTTATTGCTTTAGTGTCTCTGTTTAAAGATTGTCATAACACTCAAGTAAACTGTAGTTAAATATACTTTTTTTACTGGCAGCTCAAAAACAATCAACATAGGCAATCCCAATCGCAGATAATTAATCTGCCTCTATGCCTATAACCCTTTCTTAACCTATACCCTAAGCTTATTTATACTACCGATAATCGCAACTTAAATACTCTTGGTTTCACCTTTGCCATTGGTAAATGCATTGCTTGTCCGTCGTGATCTAAATCACCGATATAATGCTATCTAGATCACTTTTTATACCAATCTTCACCTTGGATAATTAGTATCAACTACAGTTGGTTTACTTGTTATGAGAACTAAGTACGTTATTCGTCAATTAGTCGAAAAAGCCCTTGACATTAAAAAATTAACTCCGGAAATTGAAAACGAAATCAACTCGGAATTGACCGAGCGGGGTTATATTTCAGACGTTGACTACGAAGCGCTAGAACTATTAATGGCAGAGATGGACGCTGGTCGAATTCAATTAGTTCCCAGTCTGGGATAATTGCGATCGCTTGACATTGAAGCTTGATTGATAGATTTAGTTATTTGAAATTTAGGATTTGAAATTTGGGATTGTGAAATCCTGATTACGTAACTGTTTCAACAATCCATCTGTCGCCATCTTTTTTCCAAATGGTGTAACACGAATTTAGCTAATGACGGCGCGGGTATACTGCCGATACGAACGCGAGTATTTTTCTGTGAGATTGACAATAATCGCTCCCTAGCGTGGCGTAAACTGTATTTGCATCAGTCAGTAGTAAATCGCCATGCAGTTCGCTAAACGCTTAGAAAAAATTCCTCCCTATTTATTTGCCCAAATCGATCGCAAACGAAATGAACTCGTTGCTCGGGGAGTTGACATAATTAATATGGCAGTGGGCGACCCTGATAAACCGACTCCTGCTCATATTCTCCAAGCAATGCATGAGGCGATTGATAAAACTTCCACTCATAACTATCCACCTTACCAAGGAATGAAAGAATTCCGGGAAGCAGCGGCTGAGTGGATGGAACGTCGGTTTGGGGTGGCGGGGTTAAATCCAAATACAGAGGTTGTCTCCTCTATTGGTTCAAAAGAAGCGATTCACAACACCTTTTTAGCTTTTGTCGAACCAGGAGATTATACGCTGATACCCGATCCTGGTTATCCCGTGTACCGGACTTCCACAATTTTCGCTGGTGGTGAGTCTTATAGTATGCCCCTAAAGCCAGAAAATAATTTTTTGCCAGATTTAAATGCGATTCCTCAAGAAGTTGCGCGTCAGGCAAAACTACTGTGGATTAACTATCCGAATAATCCGACTGGGGCGCTGGCAACGCGAGAATTTTTTGAGGAATTGGTTGCTTTCTGCAAACAGTACGATATTTTGCTGTGTCATGACCACGCCTACTCAGAAATGGCATACGATGGCTACAAACCGCCCAGCGTGTTGCAAGTTCCAGGAGCCAAAGATATAGCGATCGAGTTTCACAGTTTGTCTAAATCGTACAATATGACAGGCTGGCGAGTAGGTTTTGCTGTCGGTAATGCCATTGCAATTAAAGGCTTGGCACAAGTAAAAAGTAACGTTGATTCTGGCGTGTTTAAGGCAATTCAACAAGCAGCGATCGCGGCTTATTCTACCAGTGAAGCAGAATTGCAAGCAGTGATGTCAGTTTATCAAAATCGCCGCGATATCATCGTCAAAGGGCTGCAATCTCTAGGTTGGAATATTGAAGCTCCCAAAGCTACCCTTTACGTTTGGGTAAGAGTTCCTAAAGGTTACACTTCTACAGAATTTGTCACGTTGCTACTTGACAAATGTGGCATTCTTGTGCCTCCTGGTATTGGTTACGGTGCATCAGGAGAAGGCTTTTTCAGAATTGCCTTGACTGTCCCCGATGAAAGGATGTACGAAGCAATTGGGCGGATGAAAGATGCTGGGATTAGTTATGCTTAGTCATTAGTCATTAGTTACTAGTTATTAGTTATTAGTCTGTGTAGGGTGCGAAGCGCGAGAGTACGGCACCGAATTGTTTTCGGCTAACACACCCTACACTTAAAATTTATTTACATACTTGCTTATATTTGCGCCAACTGACCGCAATGCACCATCCAAACTTAAGGGAAAAAAATACTAAGTATACGCCGATTTTCCGCGTTCGACTACATCAGCCTGGGACTTCTAGTCCCAGTCGAAAGCGCGTAAGTCCTCTGGAATCGGACTGAGGAATGAATTATTGCAGAGTCAAAATAATCACTTTGGATTCGGTTATTTGTGGTTTATGCGTAAAGGTGCAAGATATAAGCCAACCTACTTAGTTAAGAATTTACAACAAATAAATTATCCAATAAGAGTGTGGAGGGACATCCTGCCCGCCCAAAGATACAAAAAGATACAAAATCTAGTTGGATATTTTTTGATTTGGAAACCCCTTATTGGTCATTGGTCATTGGTCAGCACAAAGGACTAATGACTAATGACTATTATGAGCTTGCCAAAGCTGGTGAATGAACTGATTGAGTTGCTGTTTAGCAGCTAAGTCAAGTTCAGGTTTTGGTTCTTTAGCGAAAACTTGGCTTAACAGCGTAATCACTTCTGTGTCCCAAGCGGGTCGAAATGAACTTACATGCCAAAGTAGGTCAGATCCATCTCGCAAGTCGGTGATGTGCGGTTCCTCCTGAGTGAAAGTTACTAACAATAAAGGACGCACCCAACACAGTTGACGAGAAACCACCACTTGAATAAGTTCTGTATACAGGCGAGTATCGTCATGCTCCAAACACAAAATTTGTCCCGGTTGAAATTCTAGGGTCATGTCCATAGTCGCGCAGCTTCCTTGGGCGACAACAATAATGTTGCAGCTTCCTTCATTTTAATAACCAGGAGAAAGTGACAATGCGCTATCATTAAAGAAAGCTGCTAAAAAAGTAGGGTAGCACTATTGCCGAGCAATGGCATGACTGCAACGATCTACCCTAAGTAGTAAAAATTTTTCCTGCCTGCGTATTTAGGTTTTAATGTTATAGAATAGGTAAATAACTGTTAAGCGATCGCGCTAAACAGAAACTCTGTTGTAGTAAATCAACGAACTAAAGAGCAAAGAGCAGTGTCAGTCGAAACCATTGAGAAGCGTTCCACATCGCGCAAGCTCGCGCCTCGGTATCGCGTTTTGCTCCATAATGACGACTACAACTCTATGGAGTACGTGGTGCAAGTATTAATGACCACCGTGCCGAGTGTTACCCAGCCTCAGGCTGTTAGCATCATGATGGAAGCCCATACGAATGGGTTAGCCTTAGTTATTACTTGCGCTCAGGAACACGCTGAGTTCTATTGCGAAACCTTGAAAAGTCATGGTTTGAGCAGCACAATTGAACCTGATGAATAACTAATAACAGGCAACAGGTTTGTCAAAAATAGACTTTCGCCGTTTATCCCAATACCCTGCCCCTATAAGGCTGGGTATATTTATTATTGCTTTATTGTTGCTGTGGTTGCCCCTAGCTGCACCAATTCGCTTGTTTGTGGGTGACGATAATTTAGTCACCATTTTGACAATGCCATTGCTGTATGCAGAGTTTATTCTGCTACTGCGGTTTTGGGGCAAGCACGTTCACAATCAACCCCAGATTTTACAGCATTATGGTTTAGAAAGAACGCGGCAAAATGGAGTAGATTTGCTGCGCGGTTTGGCTATTGGATTAATTAACATTCTGATTTTATTTGGGATAGAAGGTTTATTAGGTTGGGTAGTTTGGCAACAACCCAATATGTTTTTGCTCAGATTGATTTCAGAAGCATTAATTATTGCTTTAGCTTATGGATTTGCCGAAGAATTATTATTTCGAGGATGGCTGTTGGATGAATTGCAGCGAGATTATAATCCGCGTGTAGTACTTTGGGCAACGGCTGTTATCTTTGCTGTAGGGCACTTTATTAAGCCATTGGCAGATATTATTAACTCATTGCCGCAATTTTTCGGGTTATTGTTGCTGGGTTTATTGTTAGTGTGGGCGAAGCGATCGCGTAGAGGACGTTTAGGTTTATCGATGGGAGTTCACGCTGGTTTAATTGGGGGTTATTACATTATTAATGTTGGGCAACTAATCCAATATACTGGTGCAGTTCCTGAATGGGTTACTGGTGTGAATAAAAATCCCCTTGCTGGATTAATGGGGTTGCTATTTTTGAGTGTGCTGGCGTTGTGGATGCGTAAACAAGCATCTAGTAAAGTTATTTAACATGATATATAGCAGTTCTAAATCATTCGTGATCAACCCGAATTTGGAGGCTTGAAATTTTCACAAATATCAGCGAGGATTGCTATATATTTTGATTGCATATAGAAAAGTGAAAGTGGATTACTGATATTTAAAGTTGAAATATAGTTGTAGTAGTAGGGTGGGCAATGCCCACCTTACAAATATTTCACAAATCGAGTATGATTGCTTTAGTATAATTCCCAACTACAAGAACTCCAGGCAGAAAATTCTTAGTTTCATTTGGTATTTTACGTAATCAAGAAGAAAAAGCACTCATTTAATTATTAGGAAAAATTTCTAAACAATGAGTGCTTTGACAATAGCGCTGCTGGGGTTAACACAAACCAGAAAGCACTGACGACGAGAATTTGATTGCATATAAATAAAGTAAAAGTGGATTACCAATATTAAACGGAATCCACTTTCAGGAAATAATAGGTTGATTATTTTTAGTTACTTGCTTTGGGCGTGCAGGAATTTTTTAATTCTGGCCAGATTTCAAAGCAGAACCTTGGTTAGACTGACGGCGGCGCAGGAAGGCTAGCCCAGTTACTACACCTAAACCTAACAAAGTTCCTGGCTCAGGCACTGATTGTCTTGCCATCACTTTGAAATCAGGACCGTTGTAGCTGCTATTAGTCGTTACTTGAATACCTACTAGAGAGGTAACTCCCAATTGTTCGAGGTTAACTCCCCAGGAACCAACTTTTTGAGTGTTGTCGATTTCCATCGTATCAATAGAGTAGCCTGCGAAGGTTTGGTCTTTCCTATCCAGTTTTAAGAAGTTACCGATTAATTTTCCAGCATCATCAATCGCTCTAATACCTAAGTCGCTGTTTCCTTTGGTCGTTTCATTCCAGCCTCGTTCCCAAAACAAGAGATTGTCTACTCCCAAATTATCTGCTTTAATCACGCTGTCGAAGAACAAGTTGATTGCAAAGGAACCAGTATCTTCAGTTTCAATAATATTGTTTAAGTTTTTGTTGCCCAAGAAAGCAGCAATTTCTGTGCCAGTCGGGTTATTGATTCCAGAAACAGATATAGGAGAAGTGGCTTTATCACCTTTATCTGTACTGGCTGCACCGCTGCTGTTGTTTCTTCCTGGCGCTTCTGGGTTGCTGGTATCTCCTACTTTCAAGTCGCTGATGGGTGTATTGCTTTTAATCTCAGCTTTGTTGACCAAGGAAAAATCACTGAAAGTCTTACCATTCTGGGTAATAGATTTTAGCCAAATATTGCTTTCTGGATCTGCTATGGGGTTTCCTTTTGAATCTTTTAAATAATTATCAGCAGTAACATTGGTGGAAAAACTCGCAGCTTGAGCGGAGTTAGAGATAGCTAAAACTGTACCGAGAACCAAGCAGATAGAAGTAGAGAGGCGTTGTAATTTCATTTTATTACCTTTGATTTCAGATTTTTTGAATTTGGCGATCGCGTTTGCAACCTTAAACAGATCTTGCTTTACCCACTTCAAATACAACATCCGCAAACAGTAGGATTAAAATTTCAAGTTTAATCATGCAAAAGCGACTATCAAGCATGAGGTTTTGCTGGCAACTTCAAAAATTCCAGTAAAGGTCACATCGGTATTTGCTTGGAGTTGCTAAATTACATGTATTATCAAGAGCAAAACTTACTCATATCAAACAAATAGGGTGGAATAAGTGTTGCAGGAACTAAAATACTGACCAGCTTATTTTGGCGATAGAGTATATTTATTTGAGATAAAATCAGTCTTTTTACTGATGCAAATTTCAAGTTTTAATCATACTAAGGTTAATTTACTTTTGATAACCTTGTTATCCAGAGAAAACATCTTTATGCGGTACGAAAACATACATGGTATTAAGTAAATAGACTCCTTAAGCGATCGCAGGCGAGGTTGCTGATTTAGTTTTAAAGGTTGAATTTAGTTCTAAATATAATTAAAGACAAATGTAGGCGATATGTATGTGATAGACATCACTCACATATTGGTCTGTAAGCATGGACAATTAATACCACTTGGAAAAAATATTCCCACAGATGGATTGTTTAAATAACGGTACAATGGGTATTTAACAATTTGTCTTGGAAAGTTCTGATGCCTGCGGCAAGCCCAACGGGTTGGTGCAGTCGCTCATGGGCAGCCACTGCGCTGTAGAAGCCGCAAAGCGTCTAAGTCCCAAACCGACCCTCAGACTTTCCCCAAAATCCTGTTGGTTAAAATCGAAAATGGAAAAATCTCCTGGCTGTTCTAAAAATTGCGGCTGGATTGCAAAACAGACAGTAGTATTGACATTTCTCTGTTCTGTATTTTGCTGTGAGACAGAGGGGGTTGCTGAGGTGGCTGGTAGAAGTGTTAATGAAGGGATAGTCACAGCGAAAATAGCTGCGACTCCTATTAAGGTTTCTTTGAATTGTGCAGCGATATATAGCGGTTCTCACTTGCGTCAAATACATTGGGATCCTAGGGACAATTCATGAATAGTCCCTACTGCTTCCGATTGTGTATTGCATCCAACCCAGAAGCGCTATATTTAAGTTTAGATTTGCTTCAATTTGGTGGAAATTATTAAAAAAGTATTAAAGCAGTAAAAGAATTGTTCTTAAGGTTGAATGCCATTGGAATATAGCGGTTCTCAATTGACTGCAATGAGTCGCGCGTTTGTAGGGAACAGTGCTGTGCCCCTACCATGTCGTGAATGCAACGCCCGAATCGCTATAATTTGTTGATAATAGTGCTTTAGCGCCGATCAAAACTGTAGTGGTGAAGCACTATTACGAACCATAATGCGAAACCGCGCGTGCCATTCGCCTTTATGGTTACTTTATTTATGAAGCCATTTCAGCCGCAATTGTTCCCACCAAACAGGCTCTATCTAAATTAACGCCACTCAAATTTGCACTGTCTAATTCAGCACACAGCAAATTCGCACCTGTCAAATTCGCCCCTGCAAGATTTGCCCCCCGTAAGTCGGCTTCTTCTAGATTTGCTTCACTTAATAACGCGCCTTGCAAATCTGCGCGACTCAAATCTGCACCTTTGAGGTTTGCCCCAGTGAGGTTTGCACCGCGCAAGTCAGCACCCCGGAAGTCAACGCCTTGCAAATTGACGCTCATTAAATTGGCACCACTTAAAAAAGCACCAGCTAATGAAACATCGCTGAGTCTGGCTCCCATCAAGTTAGCGCCCCGCAAGTTGCTACCGCGCATGTCAGCGCCTGTTAAATCTGCTTGCATTAAGTTGGCTCCCATGAGGTTCGCCCGCAAGTCGGTTTCTTGTAGGTTGGCTCCTAACAAATTCGCGCCTTCTAAACGTCCACCTTCGAGTTTGGAACCGGCGAAATTTACTCCGACAAGGGTAGCGCCAGCAAGATTGATGTGATTTAAATCAAGTTGGGATAAATCCTCGTCTTCTAACTCCGCTCCTGGGAGTTGTTTGAGTTTTCCTGCTTTAATTGCTTCTATATTCATTTGTTGTTAGTCATTTGTTGTTAGTCATTAGTCATTAGTCATTAGTTAGAAAGAACTCAGCACTCAGCGCTCAGCACTTTTAACTGTCTTGATTTCACTGTCTAGTCTCGCATCAAGTAGCCACGTGCCGGCACTGACTTTGGGTATCATCAGGGGTAAGTCTAATCCCTGTTGTAAACCCATAACTAATAAGGTTAGGGTATCTATAAGTTTAGGATCGAAGCGTGTCGATTGTTGTTGTCTGCACTCATCTAAAGCTTGAGTAAATATTTCTTCGCGAGTGTTATTGGAGGTTTTTCTCTGATTGACTCGCCACTGAAAGTCTGCGACTAATGCTAAAATTCTCGACTCTAAAGGAATTTCATCCCCGGCTAATCCTGCGGGTTCTCCTGTACCATTCCACCATTCGGTTTGGTGGGTGATAATTTGGGCTACAGCTCGCAGTCGTGGCATTGTTCGCAGTACTTGTGCCCCCGGTACTAAGGGACAAGTTAAGGGGCAGCTGGGTGCGTCTTCTTGGTAGCGTGTTGTTGTACCCGGAACAAGAACGCTTTCTGCTTTTTGTAGCGGATCTATGCGATGTAACAAACCGGCTAGGCGCAATCTTTTAATTTGCCACGCGGGAAGATCCAATAATTGAGCGATCGCTTCTGCTAATCCTACTACTTCTGCCGCCGCCATTGGGTTGTTGATATCCGCCATATCCATTAATTGCGCCATTCGCAAAAATGCCTGGATTTCGTTGGAAACCAAGTTGCGATCGAGGGCTTGATGGCGATTGGCTGTGGGAAGGGATAAATTTTGTTGCCCTGTTTGGAGATAATCCACTACAAGGGAAACTACTGCACTTAATTCTTCTGGTGCGGCAATACTCGGCTTTATTGCTTGTTTGTGGGCTGTGAGTTTTTTCGCTAGTTCTGGGTTGTAGGGTTCGATGTGGGCGATCGCTAATTCTACTGTCTCTTGTACTAATTCTGGCTCAAATGTCCACAAGCCATAGAATTTGCGCTCTAAGTCTGATGCCGGCTGCCCACCTACACCATAATCAGCTTCTGATAGCTCTTGACAAAGTACCATAGCTGTGTATTTAGGCGACAGAATAATCAAGTGCCATTCCTGCGCCACTGGATCTTTGGCTGGATCTAATGCCACTAAGTCTACATTTGGCAATTGACTTGTGGGATGTTCGGCAAAGGCTGCGTCTGGGGCAGCCATAATGAGGATTTGGCGGGATTTTTTGGCGATATCTGCGTAGCGATCGGCTTCTTGTAGATACCATTTTCCCTGTTGGAAGGCGGTGATGACTAAGGGCGAGGAGTCTTCGCTTAAAATATGGTCTTCCAGGGCATGACACAAAGATACTAGGGTGTTTTTGTAGTACACCCCAAATCTGATCGGTCTGGTGCTGTGCTGATGGGTAGTTTGCAGCTGTTGTAAAATTGAGCCTTCTAACATGGGGTTTAGTTTAACGAACCGCAAAGAGCGTTGATTGGGAAAAGTTTGAAATTAGCGCTTATGACTATTTAGTTTACTGTTTAAGCCATGAATTATGCTATCTATCAAATAAGTAATATTTAATACCCCAATTCCGCCGACGCGCCGAGAGTGATAAGGGTGGCTTTTTAGGCTGATGTTAAACCATAAGCCCCTGTGATGTTCATACCTTCGTCAAGTCTGGGAGTTTTCAAGGTTTTGAGACAATACGGTTCAGTTAACGCTCTTTGTGAGGCAGAGAAACCCAGTTTCTTTAAGGAACCGGGTTTCTGAATTGGTGCTGATCACCAACTGTATTGGGTTTTGAGGCATTTGCCTGTTTTGACAAAATTCCGAAAAAACGGATTTCGTTAAGTTTGAATCAGCAAACTTGACATTAGACATACAATTTGATATGTTCCAGATTCGCTTGCCCAACTTGAAGATGGGAAAAGTCATAACCACTTAGATCTATTTTTAATTGACGCAGAATATTGATAATATTCCTGCTGATATATCCTGTTTCTATAGAAGATTCATTTCTCAGTTTGACGAGAATTTGTTTTAAACAGCTTTCAATATTTTTTGCAGAACCCAAGCTGGCGAGTAATTTTTCAATTAATGGTTGCAATATTAGGAAAATTTGGCTATCTCGGATATAATCTTTGGCGGTTGCTTGAACTAAAGCATGACTTTTAAATAATTCAATTTTTTCGTCAGTAATTTCTTCGCAAATATGCTCGATTAATTGAGCGGCCATGTACTCCATGACAACAGGTTGTTGGGTAAAATTTGTGGCTTTTTTTTCAATCAATGACCGACGTTGCAAAGATGCGATCGCCTGGATAATTTCAGAATGCGGTATGTTGACAATCAAGTTATCTTGCAATTCGCTCAAAGTCATTGGTTCTCTATTAATAGCCAGCCAATACATAATTTCTTTTTCTAATTCGCTCAGACGATGAAATTGTCTGTCTAATAAATCGCGGATATCATCAAAAATGAATGTACCTTGATTTAAAAATCGCAAAAATTCGCAAATATTGCGATCAAAACAATCTCTAATCGCCGAAGCCACAATCTTTAATCCTAAAGGATTCCCAGCATAATGGGAAATTAAAACTTGCCATTCTTCTTCTAAGCCAATAAAAGACCCTTTTGTCAAGAAAATTTTTCTTCCTGCGTCTGTGGGTAAACCATTTAGTTGGAAGCAACGAACGGGTAGAGTTTCACCTTCTGATGGGGCTAATCCTTTCGGTTTTTCCCGAGAAGTTAGCATTAAACAACTTTTGTGGGGTGTTTCTGCAATACATCGCAATAGCTCACCGTAACCAGAATATCCTTCTTGATAGCTACCAGTGCGATCGCCACTTTTAAGTACTGCTTCTACATTATCTAATATCAGCAAACAGCGATGGAAACGCAAATAATTTATTAATCGTAAAATTTTACCGTCTAAGTTGTTTGGTAAATTGGTTTCCTGTTGGTGAGAGAGAAAAAGAATCATTTCTGTTAATATCTCTTCGACTAAAGGAGCATTACGAAGACTTCGCCAAATAATATAATCAAATTTACTCTCAATTTGTTGTCCCAGTTTGGCAGCAAGAGCAGTTTTACCTATGCCACCCATACCCAATAATGCTACCAAGCGACAGTTATCTTGGACAATCCATTGCTTAAGGATATTTAATTCCTGCGTACGATCATAGAACACAGATACATCTGGTGCTTCACCCCAATCTTGACATTCAATTCGCTCAACAACCTGATTCCAGTTAAGTCCTAAAACCTGACAGTATGCTTTAAAAGCTGCGGTATTAATCGGCAGTTTTCCAGCTAAAAAACGTTTCCAAGTTCCTTGAGAAATACCTTCGGCGAAAATACCATCTTTTTGCCAATTTGTACCTAAAACTTTACTAGCTTCCTCAAGCCATTTGGAGTCATCAATTGTCCAGCCTTTTTCAATTCTTGCTTGCTTAATGATAGCTAAACCATGTTGAGAAGCTTTGAGAGTAGACATAGCTATTGCAAAAGTCAACTTTTGCGGCATTACATATATTAGTTATCACATGTTTTTTTGCCATTTACGCAAAAAGTCGATGTTTAAGATCACCTCTCGTTGATCCAAAACCGATCTGGCGAAATGTAAGCAAAGTAAGCCATTTTGGAAAGGTAGAAAGTCTAGTTGGTGAATGCAGTCATCGATACCAGCTACAAAGAATGATCGCATGCGATCGCACGTATAAGACGCAAAAGCGCAAACACGGGTAAAACATAACCCCGTGAAGCAAATTTTTCTGATTCAAAACCTGGTCTGGTCGTTTTAATTGTCAAATAAAGTTGTTGATTTACAACGGAGAATTAAACCATGAAATTTTCAATTAAGTCCATTCCTTTTGTTATAGCCACAGCCTTAGCTGTCTCTACCTCCACAGCCTATTCTCAAACTCCGAATGATTTGTTGTCCCAAGCGAGTCCATCATATCCAAAAAACCTTTGTAGCACTCCTTATTTCTGCCTTCCATCCCCTTCTAACAACCTTTATACTGAATGCAAACCTTATGCCATCCAGGGTCAGAATGGTCCTCTATTTTTCTATCGCTGCATTTACCATGTGCCCGCAACTCGCAAGTAATAGGTGAATAATTTTTCATACTTTCACCTGTTGATATGGTTTGGTAATATCTAAAGGCAAGCACCTTGTAAGGCGTCTGTGCAACTGGAAGCAGCAATCTTGAAATGATTGATCCGATTCTCAATTATCCCAAAAGCGATCGCGCAGCACGCCTTACATCTTAATCAGAGTTACTCCTCAGCTGAAAAGAGGATTTTCTGAAGGAAACCCTTCGGTCATAAAGCTATTAGCCCTGCATTTGAAGTCCAGGGTTGGTCAACTCTTTTGGCAATCAGTATAATTTTTAACTTTTTACTTCAAAGAATTTAAGGGTTAGGAGCAAGATTATGAAGCGAATATTAAGCATTTTAGCACTTTTTTGTGCGACCGTTGCGATTTTTGTGGTAGCAAATTTTGCAGTCGGCAATTTGTATGTTTCGCCAGTACAGGCGCAGGATGCGATCGAGGATGTTACGGAAAGGCAAGACTCGCCATCTCAATCGGATGTTTTGCGTACACTTCCCAGTGGTGCGGTAGAAAAACCAACAGATACTACCCAACCGATTGGTGAACCGCCAACAAGTCAGGCACAAAACGATGATTTGGCTTGTAATAACAATGATTTTACATCCTCAATTGGTGGTGGATTTTTGTCTAACAATCCATTTATCAGGACAGACAAAAGACCCAATAATTATTCAGCTTTTAAAGAAGATTGCCTCAATCCAGGTGTTGGAGAGTGTTGGGGTAAACCACGCTATAGATATTACGCCAGATGGAACAATATTAAAGAATGGCGGGGGAAAATTTGCGCTAAATCCGTGGAAAATAACTTCAATAATCATCTAGTCTCTTATCAAAGCTCATCTGATTCATCCTGCCCAATCGGAGGACAAAATTATTGTCAAATATATGAAGGTCTTCGAGTTCGTTTTGAAGTTAAAGGGCACAATGAGCCAGAAAATCAGTGGCAGCCAATACAAAAGGATGGAAAGTTAGCTTCTTATGAAATTCCCGCTAACCAAACTAAGAATTATACTTGGGCGTGGAAGACTTCTGAACCTAGCGACTTTCGTCTAGCAGTTAGGTATGCCAAGCCTGATGATGAGTTCGATTTTATGATGGATAAGTAGACGTTAGTGGTCTGTATTTATAAACCCGGTAACTCCTGCGAAACCGGGTTTATTGAATCGTTCAATTTTCTTCGATTGATAGACCACTAAATGGTGGGCTTTCCGGCCCGCCCCACAAGAGTTTATTTGACGCCTACCAACTGTTTTTCTTTCGCCTCCATTGGTGCGGAAAGTGCTTCTTCTAAATCGGCACAACCCAACTTTTCTTCTAGAATTTTCATGACTTCCCGTCCAAAGTCATTGGGGTTTTGTCGCCAAGCTTGCAAGCAAACTTCACCAAAGAAAGAACCTAACGGTTCGGGATTCCATAATAATTTCTTGGCTGTCCACGGCATTAAGCTCATTGGATTGTATCCTGGTTTGAGAATCCCTTCTTTGAAGGCATATTCTTCTAGATGAGTATGAGGTTGGAGTCCAATAAAGAAAATCGCAGGTTCGACTTTATCAGCGCCAAAAATCCGTTCGAGTTCGCGATGGTAAGCGATGGTTTGACGAATAGTTTCGGGACGTTCATCAATCACGTTAAAGGAGTAATTGACGGAAACTAAATCATTGAAACCAGCTGCTTTTAAGTCGCGACAATTTTGCAAGACGGTTCGCAGATTGTACCCCATCCGCATTTTCCGCACGAGTTCCTGGGAACCGCTGGTAATACCGATTTCAAAGTAGTTCATCCCGGTTTTTGCCATCAAGTCACACAATTCTGGTGTGAGATTGTCTGCCCTGATGTATGCTGCCCAATGAATATCTGTCATGCCAGAATCGACGATTTTCTGCAAAAGTTCGACAGCATCGTCGATAAATTTCCGTGCGGGAATAAATTGAGCATCGGTAAACCAAAAGTTGCGAATTCCGCGATTATATAGTTGACGCATTTCCGCAACAACTTCATCGGCAGGGTTGATGCGTACTTGCTTGCCTTCCACAACTGTGTAAACACAATAACAGCAATTGTGGGGACAACCGCGTTTGGTTTGCACGCCAATGTAGAAGTCTTGTTCTTGCAGATAATAGTTAAATTCGGGCCAGATGGTTTCGATATAGTCGTAGTTACAAGCAGTTTTTTCTAATGGGGTGGGTTGTTCGTGAATTAGCCGTTGCCGTGGTTTATTTTCTCCCACGATATAACACCGTTCATCCTGAAAACTTCTCCCACTTAAGAGTTTTTCCAACAGCGTTTCGCCTTCGCCTACAGAAATAATTGTTCCCTGAGGCAAGCTTTTACCCAACTGTTCGTAAAATACACTAACTGCACCACCACCAACTACTGCGCGGGCATCTGAATGATATTTTTGGGCGCGTTTTAAACCGCGTTTAATTAATCCTAGGTTGCGCCACAATTCAACATAGTAAGCGATGAAGATTCGCAAACCTCCGAATCCCCCACGTAATTTTATCAGGGGGTTTTTCGCATAGTAAAATTCAAAGGCGTTTTGCAGTGGGTTTCCACCACGCCCACCAACTGGGGCATAAATTTGAATATCACGCCAAGAAAATACTAATAATGTGGGTTTAAATTCATCGATACACTCGTCCAAGGCACGGGCATAATCTAAAGGTGGCACTGTTCCTAAATCGAAAATGCGCTGTTCGATGCTAGGAAACTGCTTGTGGACGTGATCGCTAAGGTAGACAACCCCAATAGGAAAGATGGGGTTACAAGGAAGGCGAACGTAAAGAATTCGATTTTCCATCATGAGTGTTTTAACTTCCATCTTGCCTTTGTTCTGGGTAAAAGAGAGCAAAATCCAGTTGAAAAGTGTGTTTTTTTCGCTTTCGGTCTTCTGTCACAATTTTACTTGACATTTAAACCGATTATTGATAAAAGTACATTTTTTTCGGCTGCGATCGCAAGAACTAAAATTGCTTTGCAAACCAAATGCATAGTATCTATAGATAAAATTTATGAAAGAAATATCCATATAGCTTTACGATAACATCGACTTTATTCATTAAGCGACGATCCCCGCGTTTATATCGCAGGATAAAGGAAACAAAAAATTGACTCCTACAGCGGTAGAGTTAAAGCAAGGGGATAGCCGTCATGCCTTATCCTTGTTGAGCTTCAGCCAAACAAAGGTTTTTTTGTGAATTAACGAATAAAAAATGGTTCACGCTTAATGTATAATTGCGGAAAAAGCATAGATTTTTACGATAATTTCATATTTGAGACATATCTTTGGATATAAATAATCTAGAAAGTCACAGTTGGTAGTCGGGATTACAGCTTGTGGGGATCGGCGAGTGCTAGCTTGGCTGGTGTAATATAAAATTGTGGCGTCAAGCTCCTCAGCAGTTATGGCTCAAATATTAGATCCTTTACCCCCTGAGCAATCGGGAAGAATTCTCTGCTGCTATGTAAATGCCACGAGCAAAATACAGGTGGCTCGCATCTCCAATATTCCTAACTGGTACTTTGAAAGGGTTGTTTTTCCCGGACAAAGGCTGGCGTTTGAAGCACCGCGTGAAGCTCAACTAGAGATTCACACTGGTATGATGGCAAGTGCAATTTTATCGGATCGAATTCCGTGCGATCGCTTGGCAATCAACGAACCTAGTAGTAGTGAGTTTGATACAGACTCAGAACCAACTACGGACTCTCTCATTAAAAAAAACATGATAGTGCAGCAAATTAATACAAAAACCAGAGATACAACAAAATCCTTAAAAGTCGCTGGTTTAGTATTCATTGATTAAAAAACTATTTTGCTCAATTTTAGGGTTGCTGAACTCAGCAGCCCTTTTTTATTGATTAGTCATTAGTCAGAAATTGTAGGTTGCTGCGCCACTGCGAAGAAAGCGGGTCAAGAGCGTTGTAGCAAGTGGCGTTGGAACAAAGTGGAACCCAACACAAAGTCTAGTTAGAAATTGTAGAAATTGTAGGTTGGGTGGAACCCAATACGGTTCAGTTAAGGCTGAAAGCGTTATTTAAGACACAATACAGTTCACTTAACGGTAGCGTGAGATAGAGAAACCCGGTTTCGCACTTATTTACCGGGTTTCTGGATTGGTGCTTATCACCAACTGTATTGGGGTGGAACCCCCAACGCAAAGTGAGCGTTAATGTTGGTTTCACTTCGCTACAACGCCACATGCACACTTAGGAACCAAGGGCGCTTCAGTGGCTCCCCAACCTACGTATATTCCTCCGGATATTACAGGTATATTCTAGGTCTCGCTCCGAACTTGATATTGCCCTTAAACTTGATTTAACTGCCGAATTGGTATCTCGATCGCAAATTCCGCTCCTTGTCCTGGTACGGAATTACACCACATTTTTCCTCGATGGTTCTTGACAACAATCTCATAACTAATTGATAACCCCAGCCCCGTACCTTTGCCTGCTGGTTTGGTGGTAAAAAAGGTGTCAAACAACTTCGATCGCACTTCTTCATTCATTCCCGATCCGTTATCGGCGATGTAAATTGCTACCCAGTTGTTGTCAATTACTGCGGTACGAATGCGAATAATACTCGGTTTAGCTTGAATTTCCTCCCTTGTTCGCTGTCGGTCGTATTCGTTCAAAGCATCAATAGCATTGGCGAGAATGTTCATAAATACTTGGTTTAGCTGTCCCGCATAACATTCGACTTGGGGCAAATCGCCATACTCTTTGATAATTTCAATTGCCGATTGCTGAGATGTTGCTTTCAGACGATAACGCAAAATTAACAAAGTGCTATCAATACCCTTATGAATATTAACGGCTTTCATTGCTGCTTCATCGACGCGAGAGAAATTCCGCAACGTTAATACAATCTCACGGATGCGATCGGTGCCAATTTCCATTGAAGATAATATTTGCGGCAAATCCTCAATAATAAAGTCTAGGTCACTCTCTATGAGTTGTGCTTTAATTTGCGCTTTCGGGTCGGGATATACCTGCTGATACAGTTTGATGATATTTAATAATTGCTGAGTGTAGTCGTTAACGTAGGTGAGGTTAGCATAAATAAAATTAACGGGGTTATTAATTTCGTGAGCAACACCTACAATTAATTGACCGAGACTAGACATTTTCTCTGTTTGAAGTAGTTGCGCTTCGGTTGTTTGCAAGTCTTGCAGAGTTTGCGCTAAAGTTGTGGCTTTTTCTTGCAGAGATGCGATTAATTGAATTTTTTCTGTTTCGGATTGCCGCAATGCTGCTTCTATATGCTTGCGTTCGCCAATTTCAACTATCAACTGGTCGTTAGCGTGCTGTAACGCTGCTGTGCGTTCCTCAACTCTAGTTTCTAACTCATCTTTGGCATTAAAGAGTGCTGTTTGCGATCGCTTGTATTCTGCTAACACTGCTGATAACACAAACGTTGTCACGGCAATTACACCCATAAAAGTTTGTAACAATAATAACGATTCATTGAGCGACCCCCGAACAAAGGGACCCAACCCTTGAGCCGTCGCCCAGAGTGCCATACTACTAACTATAAAAACAGAAGCGATCGCGCCAACTTGACCAAACCGAAATGCAGCCCACTCCAAGCAGGGAATCAGCAAATACTCAACTGGATATCCCAACCGAAAGGCGATTTTCCCCACACCCAATATCACCAACAGCAACAACAGCGCCTCAATAAACTTTCTGGGCTTGAAACTGAAGCGCGGCAAATATTGCCAAACTAAAAGTATGGGTGTAAGAACAAGAAAACTCATGCCATCTCCCAGCCAAAATGTCAACCACAGCGTCTGATAGTTTGTCCACAGGCAAATACCCGCCATACACATAGATGATAGACCGACAGTAGCTGTAATCATCGGACATAGCATCACTATCAACGCATATTTGAAAACATCTTGGGCGCGATGGAAACCAAAGCGATTTTCTGTGAAACGCTGAATCAAGAAAGCCGCCAAAACTGCCGTACTGGTCGATGCACTCGCCTTAATAATTGCTGCTAAAATTGATGCGGCTGTGTTGTGGGTAATTTGAATGTAACTGGGAAGATTGACGAATATATCCCCCAGCCAGATACCGGGCGCAACTTTATATCCTAGTGATAAAACAGCAGCCAAAGCGATCGCTGCTGGGGGCCAAACTGGTGTTATATTACTTGGCCCAATTGAGAAAGCTAAAGATATCCCTAGTTGAGCTGCGCCGTAATAGAGTGCAGCAAGCACAATTACGAGTGCCAACCATTTTAAGAAATCATACCAAGAGCCTGGTTGTTTTAATCTAAATAAATTCAATTGCCATCGTTTCATACTTCGCCTGCTGCCGGCTGCATCTGCCTGATCAGAATATCAACAATCAACTCTATGCCTTGTCTTGGTGTCGAGTTACACTTCAATTGTCTACCATGTTTACCGACTTTAATAGCCAAGTACTTTTCAAAAATACGCGCTCTTTTAGACAAGAGCTAAGGAAATCTATATTAACGGTTATTTTTTGAAGTTCTATCTCAAAAATAAGGCAGCGGGAGCAACGGCAGCAGCGGCAGCAGAAGGAAAGAGGAATTTTTATGCGTAGTGGCGTACGCAGTTCATCACGACTCTCTAATATTTATTGTCTTTTCAAATTCATAAGTTATCGGTGGAATTACTGCAAAATATTTTTGATTAGTTAATAATTAATTAAGTTTATCAGCAATAAGAATCATACATGTAACATATTTTCTCTTGGTATGTTATGCAAAATACTAACTTTATAAAAGTTATATATAAATAAAAAATTTATGAAGATGTAAAATTTAAAGTCCTGTAAAAATGGATATTAAAGTTATTCTTTAGGTTAATTATTGTCAATTTTTTTAGTATAGCAATCCTATTTAACCTGTAAAAATTCACGGTTCTAGAATCCCAGTTTCTCCAAAAAACCGGGATTCTTGTTTCTCACGAATGATTTAGGGCAAACATTTGGAGAAATGGGATGAGATAACTTTGCAAAAATTAGCCAAAAGTTGTGCTATTCCAGCCCCACATAGCGCCTTTGGCATCAGCAAACTCAATGTAGATGCGATTTGTAGGTATGCCTAAAGCTTGGCTAATTTCTTGACAAAAATCCTGGCTCATGGCTTTAGTTTGTTCTGGCTTCATCGCGCCGACGCTTTTAATTTCTATATAGCAAACGGGGTCGGTAGTGCCAGCAAAGGTCATGTTAATTGCTGGTTCAAAAGCTGTCATGACATAGGATTCAGGTTTGCTTGTATGCTTGGCTAATTTAGCTGATAGCCTTTTGAGCATTGCCTCAACTTTAGCCCGATCGGGAGCAGACACTGAAGTTTGTACTTTAATCAAAGGCATAGTATCGATTTTGGATTTTACCTAACAGGATTTTGGATTGGAAATTGGGAATTGGGGAGCCAGTGCTGCGGGAGGGTAACCCGAGCGCAGGCATCTGGCGTCATTGGGCGGGTCTGGGGCATTGGGCGGGTCTGGGGCAATGGGCATTTGGGATTGGGCATTGGGCGGGTCTGGGGCAATGGGGATTGGGCATTGGGCATTGGGCGGGTCTGGGGCATCGGGCATCAAGAAATAATTCTTTCTTCCTTGTCCCCCCACACCCGTCGCCCCTTGTCCCCCCCCCCCCCCCCCCCCCCCTCTTCTTCAACTGCGAGAGGGGCGAAATAGATGATTGTGTTCGGGATGATATAAACGCGAACGGGCTTCGCCCATGCTTCGCGATCGCCCTTTTGCTTGTGTGAGTGCGGGGCTGATTACATAAAGTGTGGTGCGAATCAGTTTTTCTTCATGGGTACAGTTTGCTATCTGGTTAAGTGGAACAATCAAAATTTTCTCATCGTGCCAACCCAACCGATAGCAAATCGCCACTGGAGTGTCTACAGGGTAATGTTCCAATAGTTTGGCTTGAGCATCTTCAACATGACGCGCACTCAGATAAAGGCAAAGACTAGCTTGATGGGCTGCAAGGGTGGCTAATTCTTCTGTGGCGGGAACTCCGGTTCTGCCGCTGATGCGCGTCAAGATGATGGTTTGGACTAAACCAGGAACTGTTAACTCAACTTTGAGTTTGGCGGCTGCGGCTTGAAAGGCGCTGATGCCTGGTATCACTTCAAAATGAATTTCTGCATCTGCCAAAAGGTGTATTTGTTCGTGGATAGCACTATAAAGACTGGGGTCACCAGAATGAAGACGAATGACAGATTTATGCGATCGCACTCTTTCGATCATTACAGGCAGAATCTCTTCTAAAGTCTGATTCGCAGTCCGAATAATTTCCGCATCTTCCCGACAAAGCTCGATAATTTGTTGCGGCACTAAAGAGTCTGCAAATAAAATTACATCGGCAGCAGCCAGCAGCTTTTGCGCCTTGACCGTGAGTAAATCTGGGTCTCCTGGTCCTGCACCGACAATATACACAGCAGGTTCTAGAGGCATAACAGATTCTTTTTTAACCGAAACATTAGTAAAATTACGCATATTGCCAGACAAGGTAAACCCTCAAAAAAAATTTTTTTGGCATTTTCGTCAGTATCTTTCCGGATGGCGTCTCTTTAACTAGTAGAAGTGAATGGTAGATGCACCCTGGTTAAGCCCTAGAGAAAACTCTGGGGCATTTTTTATTTTTAGTCATTGGTCATTAGTCATTAGTCATTGGGCATTGGGGAGCCAGTGCTAAAGAGGAGGTCACGAGCGTCTTCTGCATAGCCGCGTCATGGGGCATGGGGCATTGGAATTCTGAAATTTCTCCCTTCCCTTGTCCCCGCCCTCTCCCCCTAGCCCCCCAACCCCAACGCCAGTCCGCCCAAGTCGCGGTCGCTAGGGCGGCTGGCTCCTTCGTGGGGACCGGTAGCCCCCCTCTCCCCCTAGCCCCCCATCTCCCTATCTCCCCATCTCTGAGTTACCGTTGGAGGTAGGAACGACATCTGGTAAAGGGCGTTTGGCGAAGTAAAGCCAAGCCAAACCAGTTAATCCCAAAAGAATTCCAATTAAACTCACTACTTGTGCCATCCGCAGAGGTCCCAGCATCAGGCTATCAGTTCTTAGACCTTCGATCCACAGGCGTCCTAAGCTGTAGGCTGGCAAGTAAACCAAAAATAGCGTCCCTAGCTTTAGACTTGGCTTACCCTGCAAACCGCGAAAAAATAACGCCATCAGTAAGCCGAAAACCATTAAATCCCACACAGATTCGTAAAGGAAGGTGGGATGAAAGTACGCAACATCAGCAAACTCTGGCGGACGATGTTCTGGTGGAATGAATAATTTCCAAGGTAAATTGGTAGGAGCGCCAAAAGCTTCGGAGTTGAAGAAATTACCCCAACGCCCGATCGCTTGCCCTAAAATCAGTGAAGGTGCGACTAAATCAGCCAGTTGCCAGAAAGAAACTTGTTTAAGTTTGGCAAACATTAACGCCGCCACAACCCCACCAATAATCGCTCCATGAATCGCAATACCTCCTTGCCAAATGGCAATAATGCGTTCTGGATGCTGGGCGTATTCTGACCATTGAAACAAAACGTAATATAACCGCGCGGCGGGAATTGCGCCAATCACCAGCCAAATTGACAAATCGCTGAGTAATTCTGGATTAACGTTGCGGCGCTTTGCCAGATATTGGGAAAGAGTAACGCCAATTAACACTGCTGAGGCTATCAACAAGCCATACCAGCGGATAGTTAATGGTCCGAGTTTAAATAGAATCGGTCCTGGAGAGGTAAATTGAAACGCCAAGGGTAAAGTGGAAAGATCCAGTGCCATGTATAAAGTACCTAGAAGACTACATTATTATTAATAAGTTTTTACAGAATGTGCATGCAGTAAGTTGATTTCGGGGCGAATAGAATCTTACCTTACCAGAGAGAAGATGGAGGAAGAGAAGGGAAAAGCGAAAAGGTAAAGGGGAAAAAATATTTTCCTTACTTTTGCCTTGTCCTCCTTGTCCTCCACACCCACACCCGTCGCCCCACACCCGTCCCCCACACCCGTCTGGCTTGTCTCCCACACCCGTCGCCCCACACCCGTCTCTTCGATCGAGAGTTTTTAAAGTTAAAATTGCGGTTAGCTAAGATTCAACGCAGTTTGGATATAATCACCTAAACAAGTTTGAGGCATCTAAAATTGTGATTGCCATTTATCCAGGTAGCTTCGACCCGATTACATTGGGACACCTTGATATCATCACACGCGGCAGTCGGTTGTTTGAGCGGGTGATTGTCGCCGTACTGCGAAACCCTAACAAAATGGCGCTGTTTAGCGTGCAACAACGGCTAGAACAAATTCGTCTGTCTACACAACATCTCGCAAATGTAGAAATAGACAGCTTTGACGGTTTGACCGTGAATTATGCGAAAATGCGACAAGCACAGGTTTTGCTGCGGGGTTTAAGGGCAGTTTCAGACTTTGAAGTCGAACTGCAAATGGCACACACTAATAAAACTCTTTCGACTCAAATTGAAACTGTTTTCCTCGCTACGTCAAATGAGTATAGTTTTTTAAGTAGTAGTGTGGTAAAAGAGATTGCAAGATTTGGTGGTTCTGTCGATCATCTTGTTCCCCCGCACGTTGCCCTAGATATATACCAATGCTACGCCCACAACCATCCAATATCGAATCAAATCAAAACGGAAGCAATCCCTCCCCTCAAGAGTTTCCCAATGGAACCTCCTACGGAGACGCTGCGCGATCGGGAAGTGTAGATATTCAGGAAGAACTCAACCGCCTAGAGGAGTTAATTCTCGCTAGTCCGCGCATTCCGCTGACGCGACGCACGTTGGTAGATGAAGATAAGCTGCTCGATCAGCTCGATTTTGTTCGGCTTGCTTTACCTACGGCTTTTAATGAGGCGGCTGCAATTATAGAACAAAAGCAAGAAATTCTGTTAGAAGCAGAAGAGTATGGACAGCAAATTGTTGATGCGGCGCAAGCAAAAAGAGCGCAAATTTTAGACGAAAGCGATATTGTCAGACAGGCGGAAAGGGAAGCTGAACAATTACGCCGTCAAGTGCAACAAGAGTGTGAGGCGATGATGGAAGAAACTCTCGCCGAAATCGATCGCAAGCGCCGCGCCTGTCAGCAAGAGTTGGAGGAAATGCGACAAATAGCGATCGCGCAAGCTCAAGAAATTGAAGATGGTGCTGACGCTTATGCTGATAGCGTCCTAGAAAATATCGAGCAAAATCTTAGCGATATGTTGCTAGTTATACGCAACGGACGGGAACAACTGCAACCAGATAGCCCTCCTGGGCGTAATTCATCGTCTCAGAAGAAGAAAAATTAGTTTTTGCGATCGCATCAGATAATCAGATAATTAGGAGGTTAGAAGGGCGATTTTCAAAATTTTCAGATTTATAATTTTTTGAATTTATCGTTTTCCTTGCTCGCTAGGTTCTGTATCTACTAAGACAAAAAGCTACTTCCTATTAATAATGTACTTTGAAATATACTCTATTTGTATGAACCACTTATTATTACAAGTTAACTTTGGCGTTAATTCAGCCGCTTTACTAGGAATTATTTATATTTTATTAGCTATAATTTACTTTATTTTCATGATTGCATGGTTAATTCCACGCGCTAACAGAATCGCTCCTTCAGCTTTAACTTTATATATCATTCAACTTATAATTACACCTATATTATTGTTACTTAGTGGTTTTATTTTGATGTTTCAAGGCTGGCGGTTAGATCCAATTCTTCAGTTGAGTCAATTTTTATTGTTTCTTGTAATTATTTATTTAGGAATTAAAGATATTGTGATTAATGTTGTTTATAAAGATAGACAATAAAGAATTTGAGAGCTTTTTGATGAAAGGGAAATTTGCGCGATCGCATTAATTTAAGGCTTCACGAATACTGTCACTGCACTACAGAATTGTATAAATATTCTCGCGCCCTCATACTATAAGTCTGGGCTACAGGAAGTAAGCCTGCGAAGGCAGGTTTTCAAACTAATTCAATCCCTAATAGGGATTTTATAGGTTTTCAACCGCTGACTCTAGAAAGGCTTACTATATTTAGTTTTCAAGGTACGATCGCAAAAAACTAAAGTCATAATAGCATTTCAGGCTCTGGTGCGGTCAACAGGGGTGGTAAGATTTTGGCTGAAACTGTCTGACAGCAAGAGTTTGAGAGATTGCGTCAATCTCTTTTTTAAGCGATCGCATTCAAAGCTTTACACAGCAATCAATTCAGCTATATTTTTTCACCATTTTTCGCCAACACCTACGGATTGACGCAATTTAACACTTTTTTACAAGGTATAAGTGAAATCTTTGACTAAAATACCAGGAACCATACTACCTCCCAACTGGCGACTTTCATAAGTTCCAACTTCGGGGACGAATTCCTGAAAATCGGTCAAATCAATCAAGTTGTCTCCCCAGAAGCGATAGAGACTGTCATCAAAACGCAAGTTTTCAATGGGAGCGACGATTTCGCCATTTTCGACCCAAAAACAAGCATAACGGGTCATACCTGTGATTCTACCAGTTGGGCGATCGCTCCAATTTAAGTAATGCAAATTAGATACATACAATCCTGTATCCAAACTGGAAAGAATCTGCTCAAATGCTAAATTTCCCGGACTGATTTCTGGCGCACGCAAAGACTCGATACCATTCGCGCCGTTGGCAATTTTTTTATACTCTTTGGCGGTGCGAGAATTGACTAATGTATTTACCAAAATTCCTTTTTCAATTACAGGCAATTCTGATGCTGCAATTTCTCCCCATTCATTAAATCGAGGTACTAACCCCCGCTGAAAGTTTTCTTTTAAATTAAATGCTAAAGACAATTTTTTTTCTTGGCGCGAGAGTAAAACTAAAGCACTATTTCCTTGTTGAATATCACTTTCACTTACACCGCCCCAAGAAAGCATACTCAATAAATCGGCAACAGCGGCAGGAGCAAAATAAGTTTTATATTGTCCCCGTGGCAATTCTTTAGCGGGACGAGAAAGCAATTCTAATTGCCTTTTGGCTTCAGTAATTCTGGTTTTGTAAGCCGCTGCATTCCAATCACTTCCGGCAAAATTGCCTTTCACCGCTTGTCCGGAGGTCATGAATAAAGAATAATCTAAGCTAAAAGAATCGGTGGCAAACCAGTGTTTTTGACCGTTGGAATCGCCATAAGCTTTAATAACAACTCCTCCAGCATATATGCCAGTAAAATCTAAGTTTTTCACCTGTTCTAATACTGTTGGTACTACAGCTTCTGCTGTTAATAAATTACCAGAATGTATTTCCCGACTGGTATTTGTTCCTGATGGCAAAACTAAATATGGATCTATGGGTAACTGGGGTAATTCTTCACGCAGTTCTTGTAAAGCTTTGTATGCTAATTGCCAATCTACTTCCCAATTGCCAATGAAGGGAAACTGGCGAAAACTGCTGCGCTGATTTTGCATTAAAGTCAGTTCAACCCAACCATCAGCGACACAACCAGTTTGTCGCACTTTGGCATAATTGAAACGAGTAAATTGGCTGCGTTCGCTATTGAATTTTACCGTGAATTGTTCGCTTTCTTGTTTTTTTATAATTAGAGTTTCAATCAGTTTATTAAAGCTGGCTTCTAAAGCAGATAATTCTTCGTGTTTCATGGACATTTTTCAGTCAATTAGAGTGTGAGGGGGAGAGGGGGGGAGGGGGGGAGGGGGAGATGGGGAGATGGGGGGCTAGGGGCCCCTACTCACTCCCCAGCCGCCCTAGCGACCGCGACTTGGGCGGACTGGCGTTGGGGTTGGGGGGAAATGGGGAGATGGGGAGAGAAGCTTTTTCTTTGCCTTCCTTGTCTTCCTTGTCTCCCCACACCCGTCGTCCCACACCCGTCGCCCACGCCCGTCGTCCTTGTCTCCTTGTCTTCTTAACTTCCGCCGCCAAATACTTCGACGTTGGCAAATACACAAACTGGGGAGCCGTGTCCTACCCAAATCGCTTGATTGGGTTCGCCTTTTCCGCAGTATGGTGTACCGTACATTTCCCAACTAGAGGCGTCTCCTACTTTGGTTAGGCTTTGCCAAAATTCTGGTGTGGTGGCTCTGTAGTTAGGATTACGCAGGGTTTTAGTAATTTTACCGTTTTCAATTAATTTGGCGTATTCGCACCCAAACTGAAATTTATAACGGCGATCGTCTATTGACCAAGAACGGTTGGATTCCATGTAAACGCCGTGTTCTATGTCGCTGATGATTTCATCAAAGCTGGCGTTTCCTGGCTCTAAGTTCAAGTTTCCCATGCGATCGATCGCCGGTCGATTCCATGAGGAAGCACGCGCACACGCAACCCCCGGTACACTTGCTCTTGCTTGACTTTCCAAGCTTCCCAAACCCCGCTGGAGTACTCCTTCTTGAATCAAATATTCTCGCGTTGCTACAACACCGGTATCATCAAAGCCATAGCTGGCAAATTCTCCAGGGACGGTGGGGTCAAAGGTAATGTTCATTAGAGGTGAACCATATACCAGGTTGCCAAAATCACTGGTTTTGACAAAGCTACCCCCGGCGTAGTTGCGTTCATCTCCCAAAATTCTATCGATTTCTAGGGGATGTCCGACGCTTTCATGGATTTGCAGCATCATCTGATCTGGTGCTAATACCAAGTTGGTGCGGGTGGTCGGACACTGGTCTGCTGTCAATAGTTCTACTGCTTGTTCGCCTATTTGTTGCACGCGCTGCCATAAATTCGCTTCTTTAAAAAGTTCGATTCCGCCTTGATAAGAATGTGCTTGCCAGCCATTATTGCTGCGCTGCTGTACGATCGCTCCATCTTGTGCTATCGCTCCGTAATATGTACTCAGCAACATAATTTTTTGATACACTTCGGAACCGTTACTACTGGCAAACCAAGTTTCTTGATCGGTAGTAACTGCCTCGGCTTTAGTCTGCACAATTTTGTCACTTACTTTCAGGGTCTTGCAAACCCGGACAAGTACGTCGTTGATTTCTCCCGGACTCAGATTTTCTAACGGTTCGAGAAAGGGGGATGTATATTGACCAACGACTTTAGGACGTTCATTGGCACGAAAGGGATATATCCACCATTCGCTAGCAACAAGTGCTTGTTTATACGCTTTTTCTGCCGCATCTTGCAAGCTGGCAAGTTCTAAACAGTTGGTGGCTGCATAGCCGAGACAGCCATTTACTAAAACTTCCAGCATGGCTCCAAGAGTGGAGGATTTACCGTTTATTTGGGGTAAACCATCACGGACATTACGGTTTTGAGATGTTTCTTTGACTACTCTGACCCCAATCCAATCAGCAGGAATGTCCAGAGAAGCGATCGCTAAAGTAAGTTCAGACCACATAAGACAATTCACGCATTCACTGATTCAAAATTCCAAATTAAAGAATTATTGACGATTTTGTTTGGTTTTGACGACAATTGCGGCAATAATCTGAATTAAATCGTTAATTTCATCCAGAATTGGCAGTAAGCGGTCTTCGGAAATCAACTCGGTCGCAATTAGAATTCTTATCCAGTATCTCGTTTCTCTCCCCTCTTTAAGAGCAATTTCTAGTTTGTGGACAAAATCGGCTGTACTCTGTGCAGATTGGGACTCTTCAACGTTTGCTGCAATTGATGTACCACACCGAAGCAACTGTTTGGAGAGTGTTCGCGCCACTCCCGAAGTCTCATCTAGTACCTTGCAAAGATTAACGATACGAATGGCAAAATCAAATGTCCGATCGGTGATTGTGTGACTACTCATAATGCGTGAATGCGTGAATGCATGAATGCGTGAATTTAATTAATTCCTATGCCAGCGCGTTCCTTCACGACTATCAATCAAGGTGATACCTTGGCTGTGTAATTCGTTACGAATGCGATCGCTTTCTTCAAAGTTCTTTTTTTTTCGCGCTTCTTGTCTTTGCTGAATTAGCGCTTCAATTTCGGCATCGCTTAAACCACCAGTTTTTGGCTTTTCCTCTTCCTGCTTGGCTTCTAAACCCAAAACATCAGCCAAGGTCAGCAGTGTTTGCCACTGTTTAAACAACTCATCTGGTGGAGTTTCTGTTTTACCCTGATGCACTAATATATTACCTTCGCGACGCAGCTCTTTGGCTAATTCAAACAAAATCGTCAACCCACCAGGAAAATTAAAGTCATCATTCACCGCTTCTTGAAAACGTTCAACGTGGGGAGTGCTGAGTTTTGAGAGAGGGGGAGAGGGGGGGCTACCGGTCCCCACGAAGGAGCCAGCCGCCCTAGCGACCGCGACTTGGGCGGACTGGCGTTGGGGTTGGGGGGCAAGGGGAGAATTTTCCATGCCCGTCGCCCTTGTCTGGTTGTCCTCTATTTCCCAACCGAGTTGTTCGCCATATTGATAACCAAAGAGTAAACCTTCTTTTAAAGTGTGCCAGCCGTTTGTGGCAGATGCGATCGCTTCGTCGCTAAAATCAATTGGCGTACGATATTGCGCCATCAGCACAAATAACCGCACCGCCATTGGGTCAACTCCTCGCCCCAGCAAGTCGCGAATGGTGGTAAAGTTGCCCAAGGATTTGGACATTTTTTCACCATCTACTTTTACCATGCCGTTATGCATCCAATAACGCGCCAAGGATTTACCTGTCACCGCTTCCGATTGGGCAATTTCATTTTCGTGGTGGGGGAAAACTAAGTCTTCACCACCAGCGTGGATGTCTATCGTATCACCTAAGCGATCGCGTACCATTGCAGAGCATTCAATATGCCATCCCGGACGACCTTTTCCCCAAGGTGATTCCCAAGCGGGTTCAGAGGGTTTTGCTGCTTTCCACAAAGCGAAATCAAACGGATCTCGTTTTTTCTGATATTCTGGATCTTCAACATTCACGCGATCGCTTGCACCAGCTTGCAAATCTTCTAACTTGCGTCCGGAAAGCTTGCCATACTCAGAAAACTGCCGCACGGCATAATAAACATCGCCGTCGGATGGATAAGCAAAGCCTTTATTTTCCAATTCGTGAATTAACCGTTGAATTCCATTCATCGTGTGAGTCGCGCGGGGATACTCCGAGGCTTCTTTAATATTCAACTGCGCCATATCCTCAAAATATGCTTTGATAAAGCGATCGGCTACAGCTTCCATTGATGAACCTTCTTGACGCGCTCGATTTAAAATCTTGTCATCAATATCAGTAAAATTCTGGACATAGCGCACCTTATAGCCGATAAATTGCAGGTATCGACGCACTACATCCCAAACTATACAAGCTCTGGCATGACCCAAATGGCAATAGTCATAAACCGTCACGCCGCAGTAATACATCTTAACCTTTCCAGGTTCTACTGTTTCAAACGGTTCCTGACGACGGGAGAGGGTATTGTAAAGGTTTAGGGTCATTTCTAGAACTCAAGCAATGAACTGCATCTATTAAGCAATTTTAGATTTACCAACATCAATATGACGGGAGCACAACTCACGGAATAATTAACCGCACTCTGATGCAGAAAAGCCAGTGCTAACTTGGTGATACAACGCGTCTTCTGCAACTGGCGCAACACGCAGCAAGGAGAGGAATGAGAGCTATTTTGCGCGCCTTCCTGACCTGGAACGTTTGTTCATCTTGAATAAATCATACTTTGGCAAGCTATATCCCATCATTTGGATTGTAAATTTTTTCTAAATATAATGATACTTATTATCTTTGTTTTGGCAATTTTACTTATGTATTGATTCTATAAGTCACTTTTACGAATTGTAAAAATTCGATTATTTCCCTGTTCCAAACGGTGACTGCTGTGTTTTCAGGTACAGGGGAATCGAATCGACTATCCACCATCCACGAGAAAAAATAATGCTTATCAGGGGTTTCAAACAGTTAGCTTTGGCTGTTGCTGTTTTACCGATGCTTGTGCAACCTGTTTTGGCTCACAGCATCTGGTTTGACGAAAAAGACGGAAAATACGATCTGTTATTTGGTCATCCAGAAGAAAATGCACCAGAAGCCTATCCACTAGCAAAGTTCAAAGAAGCCACAGGCTATGATATCAACCGTTCAATTATCCCTATTGAAATTATAAATCGCAAAGATGGTGTATCCGTTCTTCCCAAAAGCGGATTAGCAGCATTGAGTGCTTTTTTTGACAATGGCTTTTGGGTGAAACAAACAGAGAATGATTATCTAAATGTGTCGCAAAGTGAAGCGGAAAAATACAACCCAGATTATGAGGTTGGTCATTATGTGAAATATACTAAAGGTCTTTATGATTGGTCGGAAGCGATTTCTAAGCCGTTTGGTTTGCCACTGGAGATTCTAGCTCTCAAGAACCCCTTTGAAGTTAAAGTAGGAGAAAGCCTGCCAATTCAAGTTTTATTTCAGGGGAACTTGATTAAGAACCCAACAGTGGAATATTTGGGCAAAACACTAAATGTAGATGCAGACGGTATAGCTTTGATACCCATAGGAAACGAGGGATTTCAGCCCATAGAAGCAGGTTACACCCTACCCTTAAGCAACGATCCTGCTGCTGATAAGATTTCTTACGCTACCACCTTGACCTATGAAAAGATTCCTGAACCTTCAGCTTTACTTGGTTTAGGCGTAGTTGGCGTGCTGGCGTTGCTTAACAAAACTAAACGCAAAGCTTTAAATTAAACAGCCGCATCGGGAGTGATAGAAATCATAGGACTTACACGCGACGAACCCAGAAACCCGGTTTCTGCATAGAAACCGGGTTTCTTTGCGTAAGTCCTAAATCAGAAAAACCGGATAGGCGATCGCTGCGCTAAATTAGTAAGTTGAGCCTAAAATTTTGATAACGTTTTTCTGAAGCTGGTAACGATCGCATTATGCAACCCGCAGTCACTCCCGACCAATCTCAAGCAATGGATGCACCGAAACAAGGTTTGCCAGTAACAATTATTACTGGCTTTCTAGGTAGTGGAAAGACGACTTTACTCAATCATATTCTGACCAATCAACAGGGGTTGAAAACCGCTGTTTTAGTCAATGAATTTGGCGAAATTGGCATCGATAACGAGTTAGTAGTTTCCACTGGCGAAAACATGGTGGAACTAAATAATGGTTGTATTTGCTGCACCATTAACAATGATTTAGTTGATGCCGTTTACAAGGTTTTAGCACGCGAAGAAAAGCTAGATTATTTAGTTGTGGAAACAACTGGCTTGGCAGATCCGCTACCAGTAGCGCTGACATTTCTCGGTACAGAATTGCGGGATTTAACCCGTCTGGATTCGATTATTACCCTAGTAGATGCAGCGAATTACAGCCTGGATTTATTTAATTCCCAAGCGGCTCACAGTCAAATTGCTTATGGCGATATAATTATCCTCAACAAAACGGATTTAGTTGATGAAGCCGCTTTAAATGATTTGGAAAGAAAAATAGGGGAAGTTAAGGAAGGCGCGAGAATTCTTCGCACAACTAAGTCGCAAGTGCCATTGCCCTTAATTCTCAGTGTTGGTCTGTTTGAGACTGATAAGTATTTTGATGCTGCAGACCACCACGACCACGACCACCACGACCACGACCACGACCACCACGACCACGACCACCACGACCACCACGACCATGATGACCACGACCATTCTACATGCGGTCATGACCATCACGACCATGACCACCATCATCATGGCCACCATCATTCCGACCATTTAGAAAATGATGGTTTTACCTCAATTTCTTTTCAGAGTGACAAGCCTTTTTCTATCAGGAAATTTCAATATTTCTTAGATAACCAACTTCCTGAAACTGTCTTTCGGGCGAAGGGAATTATGTGGTTTGAAGAAAGTCCGAGGCGTCATATTTTCCACCTTTGCGGTAAACGCTTCACAATGGATGATGATGAGTGGAAAGCTGAAAAGAAAAACCAACTAGTGTTGATTGGTCAAAATCTGGATCGTGACACTTTGTTAGACCAATTGGAAAAATGCGTTTGCGTCCCTTCCACCACTCGCGGTAAAGGCTTCGGGAAATAAAAGTTATGAGTTATGAGTTATGAGTTATGAGTTATGAGTTATGAGCTTTGAGTTTTGAGTTTTAAGTTTTGAATTGTGAGTTGAAGAAAGGTTTGAATTTTTAATTAAAAATTCCTAACTCCTAATTCTTAACTCCGCGCCTCCTAATTCCTAATTCTAACTCCTAATTCCGCGCCTCCTAACTCTTTAATTTATGCGTGTTATCATCCAGCGAGTCAAATCATCTCAAGTTACTGTAAACGGTGAAATTGTCGGCAAAATTGGACGGGGATTAAATTTACTCGTAGGTATTGCTGATACCGACACCGACGCCGAACTCGATTGGATGGTGTCCAAGTGTTTGGAATTGCGGTTATTTCCTGATGGGGAAGACGGCGATCGCTGGCAAAAATCTGTACAAGAAATTGACGGCGAGTTGCTGATAATCAGTCAGTTTACCCTTTACGGCGACTGTCGCAAAGGTCGCCGTCCTTCCTTTGACCGTTCAGCATCTCCCAAATTAGCCGAAGATTTATATAACCGCTTTGTTGACAAGTTGCGAGACAGCGGTTTGCGGGTAGAAACTGGTGAATTTGGCGCGATGATGCAAGTCACAATCGAAAATGATGGTTCTGTAACTTTGTTACTAGAACGAGAAGCTAATTAAGGGTTTATGCTGAAGCGAGGAATATCAGCAGCAACTAGACAGCTTAGTTCTAAATGATGAGAGAATATTAAATCAAGCAACAAAAGTTTAAATTCACTCATCATGGCTCACATCCAGTTTTCTAGAGGTATCACAGAAGAAGTTACTCCAGAAGTGCGACTGACGCGATCGCGTACTGGTGACAGTGGTACGGCAACATTTATTTTCACAAATCCTAAAGCTTTGGATCAAGGTAGCACCGAAGACATCACCGGAATGTATATGATTGACACAGAAGGAGAAATCGTCACCCGCGAAGTTAAAGCTAGATTTATCAACGGTAAACCAGAAGCATTAGAAGCTGTCTATCTCATGAAATCTCGCGACGAATGGGATCGCTTTATGCGCTTCATGGAAAGGTTCGCCCAAGAAAACGATCTGGGATTTAATAAAGCGTAAGGCGATTTAAGATTTTAAATTTGAGATTTGGGATTGAATTTCAAATCTCAAATCCAAAATCTAAAACCCAAAATTGATATAACTTGCCTATGACGCAACAACCTCATTCTGATATTATGTCCGGTAAAACAGTTATAATTAAAGCTCGTTGGGTGTAACGTAGACGCGTTCGCGTTCAGCGTCTCGTAGGAAAGCGGCTTCGGTGAAGGGTAGTGAAACCCAACATCATTGTTGGGAAGGCAGTGCGTTGCGGGGGTACACATACGGCACGTTATGTTCCTCCGCTTACGAACATAAGCTGCCGCCCCGTATAGCAACTGCCGTTTACGACTGCCTACGCCAACCTACAAAGAAAATTACAAAGACAAGTTTTCTTATAAGTAATCATCCGGACTTGATATGACTTACCGGGAATGACGGTTTTAGATTGATATAACTTGTCTATGACACAACAACCTCATCCTGACTCACCGGGAATGACGGTAACTTGTGCGGTGGTTACCGTCAGCGATACACGTTCCCCCGAAACAGACAAGAGTGGTCAGCTAATCCAGCAATTGCTCCTTAATGCCAATCATGCTGTAGCCGCTTACACAATTATCAAAGATGAACCAGCACAAATCCAAGGACAATTAGAGCTTTTGGATATACGTACCCATTTAGACGCTGTGATTTTTAATGGTGGTACGGGCATTGCACCTAGGGATACTACCTACGATGCGATTGAAAAATTGCTAGAAAAAACCTTGTCGGGATTTGGGGAGATATTTCGTTTTTTAAGTTATCAAGAAATTGGTTCGAGAGCGATCGCTTCTCGCGCCGTTGCTGGAGTTTATCAAAATAAATTAATCTTCTCCCTTCCCGGTTCTAGCAACGCCGTCCGACTGGCGATGGAAAAACTCATTTTACCGGAACTTCCTCACTTGGTAAGCCAAATGCGCCAATAAAAGTTAGGAGTGAGGAGTTAAGAGTGAGGAGTTAAATAAAAATAAAAATCTAGAAACCCGGTTTTTTGAAAAAACCGGGTTTCTAAATTGCAAAGTTTTAAGTTTAATTGTGTTTAGATAAGTCAATTAAAAAAATATAATTTTAAATTGCTAAAACTCTTTCCTGATGAGCTTTCCTTTCATAAAAAATCTATCATTAGAAATGCGATGCAAATTACATTAGCCAATAACAAAAAACCCCCTCTAAATGAGAGGAGGTTCTTGTTTTTTTGAATTATTTTTTGTTTAGATATCTATTAAAATTGAGCGATCGCAAAACCAAGGACAGCCAAAATAGAACCGATGATGTAGAAAACACTAACTACTTGCAACTCTGACCAACCAGTCAGTTCCAAATGGTGGTGTAACGGAGCCATTTTCAACAGACGCTTACCTTTGCCATCTGGACCTTTTGTCGCTTTGTAGTAGCTCACCTGCGCCATCACAGACAGTGTTTCTACGAAGAATATGCCGCTGAAAATAAACAATGCTACCAGACTATTACTTAGCAAACCGAGAGCAGCTAAAGCTCCTCCCAACGCCAGGGAACCAGTATCCCCCATGAAAACACGGGCTGGATTTCGGTTATGGGCTAAGAAACCCAAGCAACTGCCACTTAAACAAGCGCAGAAAACCATCAAACCGAGGGAAGTGGGGGCGACTACAGCACCTAGTGCTAAAGTGGCGATCGCTACCGTTCCTGCAGCCAAACCATCAATGCCATCAGTTAAATTAGTAGCGTTACTCTCTGCCACCAGGACAAAGCCAGCCAAAGGCCAAAACAGCAAGCCCATAGGGATAGAAAAGCCCAAGGGCAAAGCAATATTTGTAATATTAGAAGGTTGACTAGACATCAGCCAAAAACAGAACAGTGCAGCAAAACCAACCTGCAAAGCCAGTTTCATTTTGGGAGATATACCTTTATTCGACTTGCGGCGTAGAATTTGCCAATCGTCGATCCAGCCAATCAACCCGTAGCTTAGGGTCAGTGCAGAAACAGCAAGCACTTCAATCGCAAAATTAGACCATACACAAGCAACAACCACCGCCACGGGGACAAAGAAAATACCTCCCATTGTGGGTGTGCCTGCCTTTTTCAAATGGGCTTGGGGCCCGTCCTCACGGATGATTTGCCCAGTTTTGAGTTGTTGTAGCAGCGGTATTACCCAGTAGCCAACAGCAGCTGAAATCGTCGCGCACAATAACAGTGGCAAAGTCAGTGACATACCTTGCCAAGGCAAGCGATTCCCCATCCAATCCAAAATCAGTGCTGCTGCACTTAGTCCCACACCTAAGACAGAGACTAAGCCGATGCCAGAAAAGTTTAATCCTTGGTCAGGAGATAGTTTAGCGTCCACGAAAATTTCCTTCACTCCACACTTACAAAACTGAACAGGGACTATATATTGCCACCAAGTCCCCCTGCCTTACGCAGTTTAATCTGCCTCTATACCAATATCGTCGTCATCATCTAGATCGTAGTCGGCAATGCCATCTTCTACACCCATCAGATCGGCTATTTCTTCTTCGTCATCCGAAAAATCTGGTTCGTGAACATCCCGTGCAATTAGACGACCGTTAGATTGCAACCAGTCCAACAACGAGGACTCTTGCTTTAATGGAATTACAGCGGCTCTTTGGTTGCGGGGTTCTTCACGTAAAGGAGAATTCAACATATCGACGGACGGACAAAACAGTTACTGTAACTAGACATTAAGAGTTTATCACTTGATACAGGATAATTTAGTTATTCATTCAACTGTTTGGTTCAAAGATCCGACAAAAAATTTTTTATTTAATAGCCTTGTAAGGAAGGCTGAAATTGAATTAGTAATTTGTATGGCTGTATGCATGGCTCCTTAATTTCTTTTTTAAACAAATGTCATTTTCGAGGTGACAAGCAATGATGGGAAAAGCGGCATTAATCGAAGCGATCGCTGGAACAAATCGGGGATTACTGGCAACTGAGCCACAGAAACAGGCTATTTTGGCAGCGATCGCCAATTTAGAAGACCTCAACCCCACACCTCGTTCGGTGGAAGCTACCGACTTGCTCAATGGCGATTGGCGACTACTATACACTACTAGCAAGGGTATATTAAACCTGGATCGAATACCTCTGTGTAAACTAGGTCAAATTTATCAGTGTATCCGCGTAGAAACAACTAGCGTTTACAACATTGCTGAAGTTTATGGTTTGCCTTATGCAGAAGGTTTAGTCAGCGTGGCTGCCAAATTTGAGCCAGTTTCAGAACGTCGAGTCCAAGTAAAATTTGAGCGTTCAATAATCGGCTTACAACGTTTAATCGGTTACGATTCTCCCAGAAATTTTATTCAACAAATCGAAGCTGGTAAAAAATTTACTGGAATTGATTTTCCCATCAACAGCGGTACGCAACAAGGTTGGTTGGATATCACTTATATAGATAGCGATTTGCGGATTGGCAGGGGTAATGAGGGAAATGTGTTCGTTTTGACGAAGGCATGAGATTTTACAAAAAAGTGTTTGCGAACGAAGGTAAGCGATTGTGAGTACTTTGTCAATAGGGGTCTGATACCATTTGGCAAATTTGGGCATGGAAGGGGGAAGGTGGGGCCCCACGAAAGTGGGGATAAGGGGCAGGGGGAAGGGGAAAGGGGAAAGGGGGAAGGGGGGACAAGGGAGACTTTTGACTGATGACTAATGACTCTTGACTAATGACCAATCAGATAAATAACTTAACAAAGGCTCTAGGTGCGACCTTCAAGTTGTACAGTAAAAACAATTAACCCTATAGATTGACCATTGATAATTAAAAGGGAAAAAAACTCATGGTTCAACGTGGTTCTAAAGTACGTATTCTCCGCAAAGAATCCTACTGGTTTCAGGATGTCGGAACTGTGGCGTCTATCGACCCAAGTGGCATCAAATACCCGGTAATTGTCCGATTTGACAAGGTTAATTACTCTGGTATCAACACCAATAACTTTGCTGAAGATGAATTATTAGAAGTTGAAGCACCGAAGGCTAAAGCCAAAAAGCCCGCGACAGCATAGTCTTAGGGAAATTTTGGTGTTATCATTCGATTAATTTATCCAATTTTCGGGTTAAGTATACTTATTTAACCCGAAAATCCAATTTTGACGCTTGGTAATATAGGGCGTACTAGTGCGTCGATTGGCGTAATATCAAGTACAGTTAGACACTTGTCCGCAGCGAAGCGCGAAGCTATACCCATTAAGCGTTAGACGTTAAAGCAAGCTTGATATAAAACCCAAAAAATAAAAACATCGAATATTTTTTTCTATGTTTTTTCAAACTATGAAATTGTGAACTGTTAGTACTTGACTGATTCGCGCTTTATTGTGCCTGAACTACCTGAAGTTGAAACAGTCCTTAGGGGTCTAAATCAATTGACCCTCAGCCAGGATATTACGGGAGGAGATGTGTTGCTCAAAAGCGCGATCGCCTACCCGTTTTCTATTGACGAGTTTATTGCTGGAATTCACGCAAAGGCGATCGCATCTTGGTATCGTCGCGGTAAATATCTTCTCGCCAAACTTATTGGAGGAGGGGGAGAGGGGGAGAGGAGGAGACAAGGGGAACAAGGGAGAGGGGGGAGAGGGGGGAGACAAGGGGGACAAGGGGGAGTAATTGAGGAAAATTCTCCCTTGTCTCCCCCCTCCCCTGCTTACCTCGGGGTGCATTTGCGAATGACTGGTCAATTACTCTGGCTGCATCGCGATGAACCTTTACACAAGCACACGCGGGTCAGATTATTCTTTGAGAATGAATGGGAATTGCGCTTTGTTGACCAACGCACTTTCGGCCAAATGTGGTGGGTTCCTCCAGGTGTTCCTGTAGAAAGCATTATTACTGGTTTGGCAAAACTTGCTGTAGACCCGTTTTCACCGGAATTCACTGTTGATTATCTGGCAAGTAAATTACAAAATCGCCGCCGTCCGATTAAAACTGCCCTGCTGGATCAATCAGTGGTGGCGGGATTGGGTAATATCTATGCTGATGAAGCTTTGTTTTTAAGTGGAGTGTTACCAGAAACGCTGTGTATCGATTTACAGCAAAAACAAATTGAACGTTTGCGAAACGCCATTATTCAAGTGTTAGAAGCCAGTATTGCAGCAGGTGGCACGACTTTTAGTAATTTCCTGAATGTGAAGGGTGTCAACGGTAACTATGGCGGTGTGGCATGGGTTTACAACCGTGCTGGCGAACCTTGTAGAGTTTGCGGTACACCAATTGGGCGAATTAGATTAGCTGGACGCTCCAGTCACTTTTGTACTCAGTGTCAGCGATAAGTAATTAAAATAGGACTTATGCAAAGTTCCCCTGACGAGGGGCGAGCGCGATTGTGATATATTGCAACGCGTTAAATAAAATTGATATAAGTTTTTGGATTTGAAATTAACTAGAGGCAATATCACCGACTTAAAAGTGTGAAGTTTTGCACTTCCTGTATTTTTTTATAAATGAAAGTCTACTGATTCCATAAAAAGAATTAGTATCAAAAGTAAAGTATCTCGATATAGCTGAGAAGAAAACAATTAAGAGCGCAAAAGGAACTGGGCGCGAGCTAAAATCCTGTATAAAACAATCTGCAGATTCTAGAGGGGAACTCATGCCTGTTAAAAGAGGAGATATAGTTCGCGCTGTTCGCGAAAAGTTGGAAAATAGTCTAGAAGCAAAAGCCAGTGACACTCGCTTTCCTGCCTATTTGTTTGACAGCAAGGGCGAAATTGTCGATATCAAAGGTGATTATGCTCTTGTGAAGTTCGCCAAAGTGCCAACACCAAACATGTGGTTACGTCTAGATCAGCTCGAACAGTTCACATAATATTCAATTATTAACCAAGGGACTCGAATTATGAGCTATTCCCCTTCCTCTGCAATTCTGTGTCATTCAACCCGTGTTACCGTCGTCGGTGCTGGTAGGGTTGGCAGTACTCTTGCCCAACGCATCGCTGAAAAAAATCTGGCAGATGTGGTGTTGCTGGATATTGTAGCGGGGATGCCCCAAGGTTTGGCGTTAGATTTGATGGAGGCAAGGGGAATTGAATTACACAACCGCCAAATTATCGGCACAAATAACTATGCCGATACAGCTGGTTCGGAAATTGTAGTAATTACGGCAGGTTTTCCCCGCAAACCAGGAATGACGCGGGATGACTTGCTGAAAACGAACGCCAAGATTGTGGTGGAAGCGGCGAAAAATGCGATCGCTTATTCTCCCAATGCCATCTTTATAGTTGTCACCAATCCTTTGGATGTGATGACTTATTTAGCTTGGCAAGCAACTGGCGTACCGCGCGTAGACCCGCAGGGGCTTGTCGCAAGACATCGCATCATGGGTATGGCTGGCGTGTTAGATTCGGCACGCTTCCAAACCTTTATCGCTATGGAATTGGGAATTTCCCCGATAGACGTTAACGCGATGGTACTAGGTAGCCACGGTGACTTAATGGTGCCTTTGCCCCGTTATTCCACGGTTAACGGCATTCCCATCACAGAATTGCTGGATGCAGCCACAATTGAACGCTTGGTAGAGAGAACCCGTAACGGCGGGGCGGAAATTGTGGAATTGATGCAAACAGGCGGTGCTTTTTTTGCTCCGGCATCTTCCACCTGCGTGATGGTGGAATCGATATTGCTGAATGAGTCGCGGTTGTTACCCGTGGCAGCGTGCCTTCAGGGAGAATACGGATTAAAAGATGTGGCGATCGGTGTTCCCTGTCGCTTGGGTTGCGGTGGAATTCAGAATGTATTAGAATTGACTCTTACTGATGCGGAAAAGGAAGCTTTGCATAATTCCGCGCAAGCCGTACGTAAAAATATTGACCGGGCGCAGGAAATTTTGATGGCGTCAGCAGGGGCGTAGGGGGAAAGGGGAAAGGGGACAAGGGGGCGACGGGTGTGGGGACAAGGAGGAATTATTGAGGAAAATTCTCCCCCCATCTCCCTTGTCTCCCCCCTCTTCCTTGTCTCTATGTATAAAAACTAAAGTCGGTAAATACTAGCGGTAATTGCGATCGCCTCGATTGTCATCGTAATACTCTTGGTCTGCGGGGTCGCCGTAAGGGTCTTCGCTGGCTGGGCGAATGTTACCATACTGGCGATTCTGTTCGTAATCTGCGGGGTCGCCATAGGGGTCTTGGCTGGCGGGGATGACTTCGCCGTAATACCCTTGGTCGGCGGGGTCGCCGTAGGGGTCTTCGCTTGCTGGGCGGACGTCGCCATATTGACCGTAGTTATTTGCGGGGTCGCCGTAAGGGTCTTGGCTGGCGGGAATGACTTCGCCGTAATAGCCTTGGTCGGCGGGGTCGCCATAGGGGTCTTCACTTGCGGGGCGGACAGGGCGATCGCTATATTCTGTGTTTTGCTCATCGTCATTAGACTCAGCAAAAAAATCCTTCGCCTTTCGCAAAAAATCATCTACCATAATTTCTTTCCTTTGTCAATTTGTGCTGAAACTTCTTTGTTTAGGAAAGTGCAAAAAACAAGAATTACACAATCCTTTCATCCAAAATCCGTCTTGAAAAGCTTTGATGCCTTCTGTTCGCTCTTGCTTCTCTGCGAGAGGCTGCGCCAACGCCTTTCTTGTATGCCGCAAGGCTATACGGCAACCCCTTCTCTTAACGGAGGAAACCGACCCTCAAACTTTTCGCAAAATCTAAAATCCAAAATCTAAAATGCCGGGGCTTCTGTTGGAGCAATGTCAGTTAAATCGCGACCGGTGGGGCGTCTGTCATAGCCTTGAAAATCTCGATACTGTTGGGCTTGTTCGGCTGGAACTTGAATACCTTCTGATGGTGGCGTTACCCAGTGAGCGCGATTTTGAGCATCGCGATAGTAAACGCGCCCATTTTTAGAAAGGTAATATTTCCCCTCCGGTCCCGCACCTTGGGCATTTTTTCGCTGGTTGTAGAGGTAGTAAAGCGCCGCAGCTCCTACCAAAGTTATCAATACTTTGTTTCTGTTTGATAATCCCCGTCTAGCTTCGGGCTGGTTTGCAGGGACGGGATTATTCACCGTTCTACCAACAGTATCGTCAACAGGAGGCGGTGGTGCAGCAGTTTGATTACCTCCCCCGCAAGCATTAAGTAAGGGAAGTGTAAGTAATGCTGAAAGAAATACCGCCGCCGTCCGGGGAGCTTTTTTGCCCTCTGAGTTTATCGTGTTCATCCTAATTTCCTCATCACCCTGCAAAAGCTAAAAATCGTTTTTAGCTTTTGCCGTTCAATTACAACTGCACAAGTACACCGTTTTATTGCAATAGTGATGATATTTTTTTAGTCTTTCATCTTGCCTTTGAGAGAAATTGTGTTCAGTCTTAAGAAGTATGCGGTTAGTTAGATTACAGCAGGCAAGTTAAATACTTAAATTATTACCCTGACAGTATTTGATACATTGGAGTGGAGCTTTTCAGTAAATTCACTAAAATGAATAAAAATTCTAAAAATTATCCGGATATCTGTCGATACATTGTGAAAAAAATTTTCATTAAAATATACTGAGGGTGTCAAACATAACACTGAATATGGCATCAAAAAATACAGGTTTAAAAGATATGGAAGCCCAAGCTACAACTCGCGTCCTTCTTGCTTTGTGGGATTTAGGAGGAGCAAAGCAGGAAGTAAAGAGAAGTGAAGTAACAGACCGAGCCAAACGGAGTAGTGAGAAGGCTGGAGATTACAAAAGCGTTCTGGATAAATTAGAAAAAGCAGGAACTATTAAAATCGCCAAGAAAAACAGGACAGAGACTGTTCTTCTAACGGATAAGGGCTTGCAGATGCTACATGAGGGACTCAAAAGCTCTGAGTTTGAGTATGACTCAAACGTGGGAGCGAAGACAGCGAATGCGCTGCTGAAGTGGATACGCCAGATGGATGGTGTGGTAGCGTCTTCGGCTGCACCAGCAAAAGAAAAAGCGATCGCATCTTATGACGAGTTTAAGTCAGAGGCGTTAGAAGTCTACGACAAACTAAACCACAACTACAACCTGAACGATTTAGTGCCGATTTACAGAATTAGGAGAGAAATAGGCGATCGGATCAGTCGTGAAAACTTTAATGAGTGGCTGTTGGAAATGCAAGCCAACGATATTTTTCAGCTAATGGCGGGAGAAATGCCAGACATCACTCCTGATAAACGTGAAGACTCAATCACCATCCCCGGCGGTGGATTGCGCTATTACGCCAAGCACTTGAGTTAAAAAGATTACCCGCAATCCCTTTGTAATTCGTTACCTCACACCAAATCACTATGGAAAATCCTTCTGTTTCTCCGATAGAAGATATCAACGCGGCCATTCAAAATCACAATCCATTTATCAACGCTGGAATTGTCAAAGAACAGGATATATGGGGAAAGGGATTCCCCGATGTGCCTACTTTAAATGCTCACGCTTCTGATACAGTTTTTCAGGCAATTGAACTGGTGCGTAACAGTCAATCCAGCCAAGATAAGGTGACATCAATTGCCATAACTGCACAATACGGAGTAGGTAAAACCCATCTCCTCAGTCGGATTCGCCATCGCCTGGAACGCGAAGGTGGTGCTTTATTCGTATATGCAGGTGTCAACAATTATACAGACTTAAACCTGGTTAAATACCAATTCCAGCAAACTTTAGTAGATAGCCTGAGCAAAACTGGTAGTCAAGGGGTAATGCAGTGGCAAGAAGTAGCCGCAGCAATGGCAAACGAAGGCTTCAAAGCCATTAGTCCCAATGCTCCAACCCTTTCTCCTCAGGAACTGGTTGACAGATTTGACAAAGTATCTGCTAGTTGGTCGGCTAGAAAGAAGTATTTGATGGACACGCTAACCAAGCAAGTTCTCAAAACAAAACCAAATGTAGACCCTTATATTTTGCGAGCTATTTTATGGACGCTTTCAGAAACCCAAGCATCTTTTGCTATTAAATGGTTGTCTGGCGATGAGTTAGCAAACTCTAATGCTGATACATTAGGATTACCTAATCCTAGCAAAACTAACCAAGATCGAGAAGCTGAGGCACTAAAGAATATTCAGCAAATCTTGAATTTGGTGAGTTACTACAATCCTGTTGTAATTTGTTTTGACGAAATAGATGTAAAGAACAACTCTACTGATGATGGGTTTACAACTCCACAGGTAATTGCTGATTTAGTCAAGCGTTTACATGATACTCTTGAACATTCAGAACTCGGTCGAGGGGTTGTTATTCTCACAGTCATGCTACCTGATACCTGGGGTAACCAGATAGATTTGATGCAAGGAGGGGGTGGTGGTACGCCAGATAGAATTTCTAAATATACGCAACGGAAACCAATAGATTTAAAACCTCTTAGTGGCGATTCGATGGTTGAATTAGTCAGTCTTTGGATGAAAGAGTTTTATGAGGCAAAAAATTTAATTCCTCCTAATCTTCTTTACCCATTTAAAGAAAGTGAATTGAGAAAATATGGTAAAAACGGACTAACTGTTAGGGAAGCTTTAAAATGGTGTGCAGAAAACTTTAAAGTTGGTGAAGATGAACTACCAAAGAAGCCATTTGAACGATTTGAACTGGCTTTAAAAAGACAAAAAGAGGTGGAACCTGGAGATTATTTAGAAGAGAAGCATAATGCGCTAATTGCGGAAGCTTTGCATTTTGGCTTCCAGACATTGAAAGGTCACACATTAGAGGGTGAGACTGCGACAGGTGAAACTTTAAAAGAAGTTACAGTCGAAGATGTTACTGAAGTTGAGCCAAAATCAAAAAATCAGGGTTGGATAAACTTTAAGGTGATTGGCAAAGAGAAGGATAAAATTTTCAAAATAGGTGTTACCGTTCTCCAGTACTCAAATGGACGTGCAGTGGGCGCAGGAATGGGGCGTTTAATTGATTACAAAACATTCGATATAACCCGAGGCTGTTTAGTTAGGTCTAAAGAAAAAACAATTCGTAAGAAATGGGATTCCTACGGATACCTCAACAAACTTGTCCAAGAATTAGGTGGAGAATGGGTATATTTAAAAGCTGAAGAACTCAAACCACTCATTGATCTATATTCGGTTTATCAGAAACGCCATCTCTATAAACTCAATGAGGAGCAAATTCTAGAATTTTCCAAATCACTAACCGCCTATAACCCTTTGCTTCGAGAAATATTGAGCGATCCTTCTGGTGAAATTGATGAAGAGACTATTGAGGGTGACGAACTATTAAACGACTTCCTTAATGCTTCCATTATTGAGGATACAAATGGCTTTGACGATTTGGGTGAGTTGTTTAATTAAGCATGAGCGAATCAGTTTTGCTTTACAACGCCCTGTGTCTACCTGCTCCCGACATTGAAGCGTTAATTCAAGGGCGAATGATTGCAGCAATACCTCGGAAATTCATTAATCTGGGGCAGAAATTTGCTTTATATCCAGCCGATATTTCGATTAATTTAGTATCTCCTGACCGTCATTATCGCTCAAGTTTTTTAAATATTGCCCAAAGTGCGATCGCCCAACTAAATTCTGAAAAGATTTTAATTAAAGCTTGGGCTAGGTGCGAACTGTGCCAAATGCTGAGTGACTCTAAATCATTAGAAGCTTTATCACGGTTAACCATCTGGACAACAGAAGCGTTACAGCAAACACTTTCACAACGACCTCATATTTTTTTAGCTTACCTGCGCGTCTATTTTTTGCCTAAACCCTTTGAAATTCCGGCACAACCCCAAAATCGTCATTTTGTGCCTTTGCCGCAGCAGTTGAGGGTTTATAACGCCAACCCAGTATTAACCGATCGCATTTTCACCCAACGCCAACACCAGTTACAAAATTTACAACCACCACTGCATCCACAATTAGAAGAATTACAAAGTGCTGTAGCCTCCCTTGCTATTACCAACCCAGCCGCTAAACAATTAGAACGCGATATTCAAGTATTTTTGGGTTGGAGTAATGACAAACTGATTCAGCAACCCAGTAGTGATTTTGCTTGGATAAATGACATTGCCAAATTAGGCGATCGCAGTATCGAACAAGAAGAGAAAAAAAGCAACTATCAAGCTGGTACAGATTTTGAAAACATTACACGCCGCAGCCTTGAATATCTAGAATTCAAGGTTGAAGAAGCTTACAAAGGTGGTGCAGGCGGCTTAGATTTATTTTGTTCAACACCTTATCCTCTTGTCTGCGAGTGTAAAGCAGGTAGATTGATTCCCAGTCGGACTGTGGAAGAATTACTCAAACTTGGCGGAATGCACTTAGGTAAAACTCAATTATTAACTTCCGCAAAATTAATAATTGGTCCTGGTAAACCATCTTTAGATACACTCAAAGCCGCTAAAGAATGGGAAGTAAGTATTATTAACGCTATGACTTTACAAAAACTAGTAGAATTAAAAGCTAAATATCCCGGTGCAATCAACTTATTAGAATTAAAACAATATTTAAAACCCGGACAAATTGACACCAAAATTGAAGAATATATTCAGAAAACTCAAACACAGATTATTTTGCGATCGCACATTATCCAACTAGTAAAAAATTATCTACAAAACACAGGTATGGAATCTGCTGGTGTTGAGGCCCTACATGGTGCATATTTTGGTTCCCATCCACCACAACCACTAAAAACACAGGAAATACACGAAATTCTAATAGAACTTTCCTCACCCTTAACAGGCTACCTAGGGCGAGAAAAAAGCAGTGATTGGAAAAGCGATCGCTTTTATTTCCTCCGCGACTTACCACTGACCTAAAAATAGTTTATCTCTCTTTTTCTTCTCCTCTGTGTCCTCAGCGCCCACCGAAGATTTGATGCCTGCGGCAACCCTTTCTCTTAACAGAGGAAACCTCCGCTCAAACTTCTCTCTGCGGTTCATTTCAAAATAAAAATAGTGCGATCGCTTTTATTTCCTCAGCGACTTATAGCCTTTCATTTCTTCCCTTCGCGCCCTTCGCGTCTTCGTGGTTCATTTCCAAAAAAATCTAGTGCGATCGCATTCATCCCAACGTCAGTATACCAGCCTGATAATTCACCACTAATGGCAGAATCTTTAACCACTCCGAACCTAACAATACTTCTGTAATTTCATCCCCTGCAAACACAGGAATCTCATACTCCTGTCCATCCAATAGTACTTTGCCTGTGTAGATTTCAAAAAGACTTTCTCCTTGTGCTGTTCGTAATTCATCCTGACCAATGTAAGTCCAGTCAACAGCGTCTAAATCTTATTTGTTAATAGCCAGAAAGCCTGTGAGACCTGTATCTAACATAGCATCCACAGGCAAATTTAAATCGTCAGTGGCAATTAAATCTATTTCAAAAAACAGATGTCCCCTGTCATCAGAATTGCCTTGAATCATATTCTGCCAGTGGTCCCAGTTTCATTGAAACAAAAAACACAGTGGTCAGCATTTGGATACTTATCATGGGCTTTTTTGTGAGCTTGCATGTTATCTTCATCAATGAAGTAATCACCGCTATCTGGCTCTACAGCAATATACCAGCCATAGTATTTTTCGATATATTCAGGACGCACTCGCTCAAAAATTGCCCGACAACGTTGATGAAATACTTCTCGTTCAGCTTTGCGTCTGGCAAGTTCTTCTGGTGGTAAAGTACGCTCTGGAAAGATTCTACCTCGACGGCGTACAGGTTGTTTTGACCTTGATTCAGTCATAGTATTAACCCTACTTCGGAATACTATTTTAATCTCACAAAGTGTGATTATACTCTTGTTATTTTGGCTGTTAGGCAACAAACAATTATATAGTTGATTTCACTATAGCTATTTACTTAGAAGTTGGCAGGATTTTTTAGTAAACAATTGCAAAACTTTAGAGAAGGAAGCTGCAAAAAATAAAAAGTCAAAAGTAATTTATTTTTACCTTTTACTTTTAACTTTTAATTTTATATTAACTTGTCTAAACACGAACTTTTTGCGTTTCTTCCAGGTTTTGCAGTGCTGCTTCTGCTGCTGCCAAATCATAAGGAAATGGTCTTCCACGGGTGATATAATCGCGCTCTTGAGATGGTCTATGGCGTAACACGGCATTCACCACCACACATGATTCTGAACTCAAATTAATTGCTCCGTGCAAGACTCCTGGCGGAATTGTAGCTACTGCCGGATAGTCTTCTGCTAATGGAATATACTGGTATTGCTTGTTAATTAGTGTCACAAGTACAAACCGACCTTTGACTACTAGTATTTGGTCTGTTTGCGATTTGTGGACAAATAAATCATCAATGGTTGCTGGAGCAATCTGCACCAACATTGTTTCGTGACTAGCTTGGGGAGTGAAGAACTCAGCCATCCCCCCCTTGATAGATTTCAGCGGACGGATTTCAATTTTTCTTAATTTACTCATAAACACTCCAAAATTTTAATTTTTTTCAATCTTTTAAATTGTTTTACGCAATTTTGGCAATCATCATCTCTGCTGACTGTAAGCATTCTGATAGCCAAAAAAGTGAAGCATCCTGAGAATTGAAGTTGTATCTTCAATCTAGGATGCTCATACATAAAAAATTGTTGCGTATGCAACAATACTGCAACTAAATGTGATATTTCGCTACATCGTTCAACTCGCAGAAACCGTCAAGCTGTCCGGTTGTGCAAGATTACCTTGCAACACGACGCCTCGTTGATTGGCGTGGAGATGACGCACAATCTTGTAAATGGCTTCAATTTGGTCGGATGCATTGGCTTTCTTGGCGAGGTCAACAAGAGAAAGTGGGGTTTTTTCGGTTTGCAGCACTTCCACCACTTGTTTTTGCAAGTCGAGAATAACGGCGGCGGCTTTTTTACCAGCTTCTACCCCTGGTTGGTGGTAAGCGTTAATATTAACCAAGCTGGCATAGAAACCAACAGCACGTTCGTACAAAGCAATTAACGCGCCGACTGTACGGGCATTAACTTGGGGAATAGTGACTGTAATCGAATCGCGGTGGTTTTCATACAGTGCTTGTCGGGTTCCTAGAAGAAAGCCGGAAAGATAATCGCCTGATGTAACTCCAGGATCGATTTCTGGAGATGGTCCCTTACGGTCTTCCAAAACTTCGATTAAGGTAGCGAAGAAATTTGGCACGCCTTCACGCAACTGTTGAACATATGCGTGTTGGTCGGTTGAACCTTTGTTGCCATAAACGGCGATGCCTTGATAGACTGTGTTGCCATCTAAGTCTTTTTCTTTGCCCAAGGATTCCATCACCAACTGTTGCAAGTAGCGGCTGAATAATAATAAGCTGTCTTTGTAGGGTAAGACAACCATGTCTTTTTCGCCTTTGCCATTGCCAGCATAGTACCAAGACAAAGCTAATAATGCGGCTGGATTGTTTTTCAAATCCGCAACGCGGGTAGCGTCATCCATTTCTTTGGCACCGTGTAGCATTTCGCGGATGTCGATACCTTGCAGTGCTGCGGGTACTAAACCGACAGCAGACATTTCCGAGGTGCGTCCTCCTACCCAGTCATACATGGGAAACCTTGCCAGCCAGCCTTCGGATTTTGCCAGTTTGTCGAGGTTGCTATCAACGCTGGTGATGGCTACGGCATACTGGGCAAAATCTAAATTTTGTCCGGCATAGGCTTTTTTGACTTCAATCATGCCGTTGCGCGGTTCTGGTGTCCCCCCAGATTTGGAGATGACTAATACTAATGTGCTGGCAAGGTTGTTTCGCAGTTGGGTGAGAATGCGATCGATGCCGGCAGGGTCGCTATTGTCAATAAAGTGGATTTTCAGGGGTGGGAATTCTGGGGAAAGGGCTTCAGCCACAAATTCGGGACCGAGGGCGGAACCACCAATACCGATGGAGATAATATCGGTAAAGCGGTTTGCCCTGGGAGGATGAATTCCACCGGTTTGGACTTTTTCGGCAAAGGCTTCGATTTGTTCTAGGGTTTGGACAATTTCTTGAGTAAGTTCTGGAGTTGGTGCTAGATCGGGATTTCGCAGCCAGTAATGTCCAACCATGCGGTCCTCGTCGGGATTGGCGATCGCACCCGCCTCCAGCGCCGCCATATCCGCAAACGCCTTGTCAAACTTCGGCTGCAACGCTTCCACAAAGGCGTCATCAAAGCGCATCCGACTTACATCTAGGTAAAGTCCCAATCCTTCATGGAAATATAACCAGTTTTGGTATCGTTGCCATAGCGCCGTAGCATCCATAGGGATATCTCAAGTAAAGTGTTTGTCAAACACAAGTTTAATGTAAGCTTCCTACATCCTCTGTCAGCCTTATACAGTTTTAAGTGTTGGGCATGGGGAAAGGGCATTGGGAATTGGGCATGGGGCATTGGGAATTGGGCATTGGGCATGGGGCATTGGGCACTCTTGCATTGGGCATTGGGCACTCTTGCATTGGGCATTGGGCATGGGGCAATGGGCAATGGGTAATAGGTAATGGGTAATGGGCAAGAAATAACAAACAGGTTCTTCCCGATGCCCAATTCCCAATTCCCAATGCCCCATGCCCAATGCCCATGTTCTAATCCCTATTCCCTATAAATTTTAGGTAAGCATTAAGTTTGGGTAATAGTTCGTCAATGATTGGCTTGAATTTGCTCACCTGTTCACTTGTTAAAAGTTGTCGAGCATAGGCTAATCTTAGCCAGTTGATTGTTTCATATAAAGATCCTCTGGCAATCTTGACAAACCGCCGATTATCTTGGTCATTATAACGACCTCGCCCTTCTGCAATATTGGCACAAACACTATCAGCAGAACGAACAATTTGCTTGCCGATTGTATCTTTGCTGAAATAGTCCCATTTCTTAACAATATGCCAAATCTGATTAGCTAGTTTTTCAGCCAGTTGGTAAACTTGCAAATCTTCAAAATCCGGTCGCACCATCTAAATTCCTAAAAATTCTCCATCAACCATAACCCATGCCCAATGCCCAATCCCCATTGCCCAATGCAAGAGTGCCCAATGCCCAATCCCCATTGCCCAATGCAAGAGTGCCCAATGCCCAATCCCCATTGCCCAATGCAAGAGTGCCCAATGCCCAATCCCCATTGCCCAATCTAAACATCTGGTATAGGTATGACTCGCAGGAATTTTACAATTTCACCCCTAACTTCTATGCCGATCAAATAACTGTCTAGGGTGAAGCGGTAAAAAATGCCTTCACTGTCGAGTTTCCGCAGGTGAGGTAGGCTATGTAGTTGACCTTTGTGGGCAAACTCAACAAAGACAAAATCATACGCCCGCTGGTAGGCAGCTGGTTCTAAACTTTTCAGATCTATTAAAAAAGACCGCCCATCGCGCACTTCCAGACTCACTCTTGTTTCACCCACGCACTTAATTCGCGCTTAGTATTCAAAAGTACATTAACAGACGCACCGCTTATTCATGGGTTAAAGTGTTCCACGGTTGCTGCGATCGCTTGACTTGTTGTATAGCTTTCAGCATATAAAAGTCACAATCCAAATCGTGGAGAAGGCTCCAAACCTTGTCCAATTCATCATCGGCTAATTGCTCGATTCAATGATGGATTCTAATTCGCAGCAAATTCATATGTCAATTATTACCTACTACTCCGTAATCATGTTCCCACAAAATCCTCAATGGCTAACAGGTATACAGACCTATGCTCAAGCTACGGTACAATCTATTCGCCCCGCGTTGGGAGGAGGGGGAGAGGGGGAGAGGGGGGGACAGGGGCGACGGGTGTGGGGAGACGGGTGTGGGGGACGACTTGGGGGACGGCTTGGGAGACAAGGGGACAAGGTAAAAGTAAGAAAAAAGATTTTTCCCTTTTCCCTTTACCCTTCTCTCCATCGCGTTATTTAAGTAATTATACGGTAAATAATTGTATGGTAGATTATCTAATTTTTTTGGCAGTTCAGACGGCGATTTATTCTTTGTTCAGTTTGGGACTCAATTTACAGTGGGGCTTTACTGGATTAATTAATTTTGGGCATGTTGCTTTTCTAACTTTAGGTGCTTATACAACTGTGTTGTTAAGCTTTAAAGGCGTACCTTTGCTGCTGTCATTACTTATTGGGGCAATTTTAGCAGCCTTGTTGGGTTTGATAATTGGTTTTTCGACTCTGCGGTTGCGAGAAGATTATCTGGGAATTGTCACTATCGGTGTGGGGGAACTAATTCGTTTGGTGGTGAATAACCAAGATTTACCCTCGACTGAAAATTGGGCAACTTGGCAATCTGGGTCGTTTGGTTTGCAAAGTTATCGCATCCCATTATCCAATTTAGCGCCGAATTTGTTGCTCAAACTTGTGATGATTGGATTGCTAACGCTGGTTGCTGGGTTAACTATATTTTGGTTGTGGCGGTGGATTCGCGCTGCACAACCTCCGCGGCTTGCTGATGCACCCAAAATTAGAGGTAGCAAGGAAGAGTTTACTTTGCGTCTAGTTGTGGGAATTACCTTGGCATTGCTGTCAGTAGCGATTTATATTTCTGGTGTCATCGGACTGTATAATTACAATCCGAAAGCTGGTTTGATGCTGTTGTCAGTTATAGTATTAGCTTTAATATTCTGGCGCTTGGAAGTTTTAGTGCGATCGCCTTGGGGTCGTGTTCTTAAAGCTATCCGCGAAGATGAAGAAATACCATTAGCGCTGGGTAAAAATGTCTTTTGGTATAAACTACAATCTTTTATGTTGGGTGGCGCGATCGCGGGTGTTGCTGGTGCTTTGTATGCATGGCAACAATCTTCTGTTTATCCCAATGATTTTGAACCGCAGACGACCTTCAACGCTTGGATTATGGTGATTTTAGGCGGTTCTGGCAATAATATCGGCACTATCTTAGGGGCGGTAATTTTCTCGGCTTACGACGCCCTCACTCGTGAATATCTAGATGATATTTTCCCGCAATTAACTACCGAACAATCGGGTGCATTTCGCATCATGGTAATAGGTCTAATCTTGATGGTACTGATGGTTTCGCGTCCTCAAGGTATTTTAGGGAAAAAGGAGGAACTCACTCTTGGCAAATAACCAAATTAACCAGCCATCTCAACTCCCTCTGCTAGCTGCAACTGGACTAAGCAAAAATTTTGGTGGCGTTAAGGCTGTTGATAACGCCCAAATTCATGTAGCAAAAGGTAGCATCACTGGGTTAATTGGTCCCAATGGTGCTGGCAAAACTACTTTATTTAATTTACTTTCTAATTTCATTCGCCCCGATAAGGGCAAAGTTGTGTTTGATGGCGAACCGATTCAGCAATTGCAGCCGCACCAAATCGCCCAACAGGGAATGATACGGACTTTTCAGGTAGCCCGGACTCTCTCGCGGTTGTCGGTGTTAGAAAATGTGGTGTTGGCGGCGCAAAAACAAACTGGTGAGAATTTTTGGCAAGTACAGTTGCAACCCCATGTGGTAGTCAAGGAAGAAAAGCAACTGCGAGAACAAGCGATGCACTGGTTGGACAAAGTGGGATTGGCACAAAAAGCACACGATTACGCCGGTGGTTTATCTGGCGGACAGCGCAAGTTGCTGGAAATGGCTAGGGCTTTAATGGCTAATCCCAAGTTAATTTTGTTGGATGAACCGGCGGCGGGAGTTAACCCCAGATTAATTGATGATATATGCGATCGCATTATCACTTGGAACCGCGACGAAGGCATGACATTTCTGATTATTGAACACAATATGGATGTGATTATGTCTTTATGCGATCGCGTTTGGGTACTCGCTGAAGGACGAAATCTGGCTGACGGTAGTCCAGATCAAATTCAGAATAATCAGCAAGTGTTGGAAGCTTATTTGGGCAAATAAACCCCAGATTATTAGGGTGCATTTATGTACGACCAAAAAAAGGATGTAGACGCCTTTTAGACGGCTTGCCGTAGGGGGTTGAGGAGGAGAAAAGAAGAAAAAATAGGTTAAAAAACGGATACATGCCCCCGAATTTATTCGTGGTTGAGGTGTAAAAAATCGTTTCGAGATACCTCCTGGGGCGAACGAGACGTCCTTTTTTCAGAGCAACTAGATTTATCTATAGGGTACTTCATACTTCATACTTCATACTTCAGACTTCATCCTTTAGATGACAATGCGTGCAAATTTTTAGCGGAAACCTTTACAGCAGATTTACTGGGATGGCTGTTAAAAACTAATTATCCACCCCAGTCCCTACAACCTCTAAAATCCGAACTATCTCTCGAACCAAAAAGTTGATTACCTTACTTTATTAGAATGAAATGAGTTGATATTTCATGTATAATTTCAAATTCAGCCCGATGCATAAATTCCCTTTCGCATAACTGATTACCGCTTGCATCTTTGGCAATTTCCCGATAAAGAAATGTATCAAATTCTAATTTATCTTAAACGCACCAATTCTCCCTTGGTGTATCAAAACTATTTCCGCCTCAGCCAGACGAATCACCAATTTAACATCATCCGCTTGTGGAACCTGTAGAACAATTTTTTCAGGGAGTCGGGCTGTTACCGTTTGCTGTTTTAAGCAATACAACAGATCCAACTGGAACTCTTAACCGTGTAGCGCAAGCGATTGATGACATACAACAACCGCAACAGCAAAGAAATTTGGCAGGATGTGCAGCAATTCTAGCTGGACTGAGATTAAATCACGATGTCATTCGCCGCAATGCTACGGGAGAAGGTATGGATGTAGAACATGTAGCAAGATTGACTGGTTTATCAGTAGAACAAGTGCAGGAATTGCAGCATTCTCTGGAATGATTTTTTTACAAGTTTTCATTGATACTGTATGAAAGCGATCGCTCTTGATCACTGACAATTTAGAGCGATCTGCAAATGCTGTAAAATGGCTAATCAGTAAACCAAAAAGTTTTTCAGAGAAGAGCGATCGCCACTTACACTTGCGTAAGTTAATGTACTATACACTACTGCTTCTATAAGTAATGCTTATAGTGATATGAAACAGTTCAAAAAATGAAATGATGAAAGTAGTGTGTAGCATATTGGCTGAAATAAATTGACTTTTTCATCAGAAGAATTAGTTCTAACAGACTTAGAAACCCTTGATGAGGTTATTGAATGTTTAGTAGAAAATTTGTCCATTGAAACTCAAGGGGTATGTGATCAACAAACTTTATTCGAGATTCTCATAAAGGCAGCCAGTAGTGGAGATAGTATTGAAAACACAGCCAAACTATTAAAGAATGTTCCCACAGCCAATGATATTAGATATCATCTCAATAAAATCAACAATTTTGAGGAACTGGAGACACAAATAAATCAAGCATTGAAAAGTCGAATTCCTCTGGGATTAAAAAAAGGTTGTTTGAAAATAGCGATTGATTGAAATTTAATTTGCTATTATGGTAAGCCAACATCAGAGGAATTACCTTACATATATCCAAGTCAAACCAAATCTGGGACTAATTCATTTTACGCTTATGCCAGTTTATATGTTATTACCAAAAATAAGCGTGTCACTCTTGCAATAAGAGGAATTCGCCGATTCGATACAAGTGTGGCTATTATTACTTATTTATTGGCGGAACTTGATGTTCTTAAAATAAATGTAAAAAAACTCTATTGAGATCGGGGATTTTTTAATACTCCTGTAATCCGATGGTTGCAAGCGTTAGATATCCCGTTTATGATGCCTGCTATCAAGACAGGGATATCAGGAGGAATTAAACAATTTTTAAAGGGTAAAAAAAGTTATAAAACTACCTATACTATCACAAGAGACAAAGATGATTCTGTCACCTTTGACTTATGGATTGTCTGCAAATATAGAAAGGGAAAGCGTAAAAAGCACGGGGTTCAATACTTTGTTTACGTGGCTTACAAGGTAAAAACAACTTTCGATTACATCTATCAAGATTATCGAAAAAGATTTGGAATTGAAACTAGTTATCGCCTCCAAAATATTTGTCGAATTAAAACGAATAATAAAAACCCCGTTTTGAGATTATTATTCGTTGGTATATCCTTTCTTTTAGTTAATATTTGGGTCAATCTCCTTTGGCTAAGAATCAGTCTAAAAAGGAAAGGTAGCAGATTAATCTATCGTACACTTTTTGCACTCAAACAGATGTTAGCTTTCTTATCTCAAGCTATTGAGCGTAAATATCAAGTAGTTGAAGGCATTTATCTTCTATCAGGTTAGCACCAACAAATTATCCACCAGCTAATCATAAGTAACCATAATCTATACTCTGTCTGCTGGTTAGAGGATTGAGTCGAAAAAAGTATTATAAGCTACAAAATATTTAGCGATCGCTCAGAAGGAAAAACTTTTTGGTTTACTGCTAATAGACCTCTTGCATAAATATTTTTTGCAGATCGCACTAGGCGCTTTGCCTTCTTGAAGGATAGGCGCACTCGTAGCAAAGAAGAACGCAAAAACAAGGAATGAGTGCAAGAAGTCTAATTACTAATTGCTAATATTTCAGTAGGACGCCAGTAAACCCCACTCTCTCGCTGCATTAACTGGTAACCAATCAACTCGCGGCGCAACTTAGCGCAATCTGGATGGTAGCGCTTGAGAATTTCATTCACCGTGCGTTCGGAGTAGCTGATTCCTACTTCAAATTGATTTACCAACCACTTAAGAATTACTAAGCGCTTTTTGCGACTGGCGGGAATTTCTTTAAGAACATCACCTGACATATAATTTTTCAAAACTTTGCTTTCCCACTCCTCACTCTCCACGTCCTCAACTAAAGACGCCATATTGCTAGGAGTGAAAATTTCTTTACTAATGTTTTGCAAAGTTTCGCTATTCAATTGATATAGGTGAGTATTGCCCTCGGGACGCATACTCACCAAATTTAGCTCTTTTAATTTACCTAAATGATGCGATACCGTCGGCTCTCTCAGTTGCAGTAGCACCGCCAATTCTTCGACGCTACATTCCTGGTTAGCCAAAATACCCACCATTTTTAATCTACTTTCGTCCGCTAACGCTTTAAAAAAAGCGCAGCAAGATCTGAAATTGCTGTTTTTGCATAACTGAACTCTAATTAGATACATATCTAATTATAAGTATATCTAATTAATTATCGCCGTGCCATAGGGATTAAATTACATATTTCAAGCTCGGGGGGTAATTAGTCATTGCTAATTGCTGATTAGCTTTTGCCTGTCACCCTACACATGACCAGCTTCGAGCTGTATGATCTCTTATTTAAGGCGCAACTCCCGATCGCAAATACTTGTTTGTATTGACTTTAACATGAGTTGCTTGAGATGTCGTTTGCTTTCGTTGGGACTAGCAGTTTTAGATATTTAAGTTTTCTATTTCATGGTTGGCGAACTGTCCTTTTTGTGAGTCAAACCTACAACAGATTGAGCAGATGGAAGCGCAGAAACAGTGGTTTTCACCTGTAATTTATTCACTTTTCGCAGTTGCGGCTGAATAATTGGGCTATCCATCACTAACGGTTCAGCAATTTTTGTTGGCATTTGCGCCCAACTTGGTTGAGTCGGGATGGCGTCATTTTTACTGGTATTGTGGGCGCTTGCAACCGATTTTTCAGATATGCGATCGCGTCGGCTATTTGCAGGATGTGGATTTGCAGGATATGGATTTGTTGGAGTTGCACTCTGTTCTTCTTCCAAGAACCAGCTCAATTGAGAAAGCCCCGAATTGAGTGGAGATAACTTGACCGCCTCAATTTCAGATTCCTTTTCTGCTATCAGCTTTTGGAGGTTGGACAACCGATTTCCCAACTCCTTGGAATTGCGTACAGACTGACGCCATCCAATCACTACTCCACTCGCCACCCCCAAACCTACACTGAATAAGGCTCCCATAGTGGGAGAAAAAACATCCCTTAAGCGACTGTAAACTACGCGATCGTAGCCAAGCTTGATATCTACTGATTTCTGTCCTTGCGTAGCTAAGAACATCCAATAGCAACCAAAGAGCGTGCTTGAAATCAGTAGTGATGGCAGTAAGATTTTTTTGAACATAAGTAACACCGTTTGGTATACGCTTTGAGAGCAATTTAGGCAATCAAAAAACAGCACCCCGCTTCAACAGGCTTTCTTGAACCCTCGAAAATCGAAAAATTTGCGGTTACAGCAACAGAAACATCTACACGTTACCTACCTATTCCTCCATAGTTAATTATTTGAACCGCAATTATTTGTATCATTTTAATGAATTTTAGCCAAAACTTGTAAATTTTTATCAGATATACGTTTCGGTACTAAGTGTATACTTATTTTTACCTAACTTAGTATACTAAGTAACTAGTTCTGAACTTAAGTATATTCCTATGGGAGAGGACTAATATCTGAGCTTATTAATCAAATATTGAATCTTTACGATGCTTTGCGTTTCGCTAACAAGTGGCTGTAATTGTTTCTCCTCGGACATTATGCGAGTTGTTTAGTTGGTTAAAACACGCTAACGTATTGCTATCAAGCGCAAAGAGCGTTAGTTAATTTTTGCTTTCAAAATAACTTCTCAGTGATTCAAAATTTGCACCTTGGTGCAGAGTACAGATAGAAGGTCACCAACAGCGACAGATAATTTGCAGCGGCGAGAATACACTCAATACTGGCAAATTTATTTCTAGAAATACTCCTTTTGGAGGATGTAGGAATGTAAAAAAGCATTAAAGGTTGGCAAAATGTCTGCGGTGTCTGTGGAAATATCCTCAGATAGTTTTGAACGCCTGACTGGTAAGTTTTGGCCGATTCAAAAAATGATTCGTGCAAATATAACTTGTAGTAAGAAGAATGAAGAGCGTATCGATTGTGTAAATTCGATGCACAACCGATGAAGTACTATCGTTGCAGTCTGTTATTGTCGCGATCGCTCTTGTTATGCGATCGGACAAAACTGGGTGAATATGCTTCCATTGAATATGTCTTGGTAGATTACTTCACCAAGAATTTTTACCTTTCCAGAAAAAACAATACCTTGTCCTTTTAAGATCCAAGCAAAGCGACATGAAAGCACTAGTTGCAATGCCTCATTTTTGCAGCAGACGCCAATAAATCCCTTTTTCTCGCTGCATTAATTGGTAACCTACCAACTCCCGGCGCAAAGTCGCATGGTCAGAATGGTAGCGATTGAGAATTTCATTAACGCTGCTTTCTGGGTAATTAACCCCAAATTCAAACTTGTTTACCAACCACTTGAGAATTACTAAGCGCTTTTTGCGGCTAGCGGGAATTTCTTTCAGGCGTTCCCCTCTATGTAAGCTTTCAGCACCTTGCTTTCCCACGCTTCTGTATCAACATCCTCAACCAAAGATGCTATTGTCGCCGGCGTAAAAATTTCCTTGCTGATACTTTGCAAAGCTTCGCTATCCAACTGGTACAGATGGCTGTTACCTTCAGGGCGCATAGTCACCAAATTTAGTTCTTTCAGTTTCGTCAGGTGATGAGATACTGTTGGTTCTTTGAGATGTAGTAACGCCGCCAATTCTTCAACACTGCACTCCTGATTCGCCAGAATACCTAAAATCTTTAATCTGCTTTCATCCCCCAAAGCTTTGAAAAAGCGTAGCAATGTTTGAAATTGTTCTTGTTTCATAATTTGTGATAGTTTAATTCGACCTCAGTCTAATTAGAATTCAATCGAATTAGTGTGCTGTCCTCCTCTGGTGCAGCATCGGCTTTATCTTGACTATTTGTGAATTATTGTTAATTTTGTAACGGGTTTCTAAAAAGATTGAGATTTCTTAATGTTGTTTTTTACATTTTGCGATGTTAGGTCTTTTATTAATTAGAAATAGAAGAAAACAGCGCATGCACAAACAAGGCACTTTTCTTGTGCAAGCAGCCAAATTCTTAGGTATTGAGCAGAGTGCTTTGTATATGGCTTTGCAAAAAGGGCAAATTCCCACTAGTACGTCAGGCGTCCAAATAAAGCACCCATTCAAAATCAACGAAAAGCTTACGCTGTATTCATGAGCGAATTCTAAGAAAGCGGTACTAGTTTTATCTAAGTTGTAAAAATTACAAGCATCAGAAACCCGGTTTCGCACTTATTTACCGGGTTTTAAATTTTCATAACCCAAAGCGATCGCTAATATCAATAAACTTCTTAAAGCGTTTAAATAAAGACGCTGCGGTACACAAAACCCTGGAAATCTTCGTTCACTAAGACTGTTTGCCGATCGCAAATAAATTAAAGCGACAGATGCGATGCTGTCAAGTTATGTCCAGAAACAGTCCGAGTAACCACACCAACAGTTGCGAAATCGGTAGGAAAAATAGAAAGTGGAGAAACCCGGTAACTCCTTTGATGAACCGGGTTTCTGAAAGCTTCTAATTTTCACAACTTTGATAAAATTGCTATAAAAGCTAATATCTTTGTGAAATAGTGGTTTAGTTTGGTTAAAATTAGTGGCATGGAAAAATTGTAAAACTCTATCCCAACGTGCCGATGCTAGGAAACCAAAAAGTAAACTCAGGTAGCTTCTAAGCGCGGATTTCAACTGTATGAGGTAGAGACTACGCGTGTAGAAGCAATTCATGAATTGCTTTCACGTTCAAAAGTGGCTCTTGCGAGAGTACGGCACCCTACTACTAACAACTAACAACTAACAACTACTTCCCAAAACTATAAATTTTCTGCGTTTCTAATTGTTCGCAACAAATTGATGAAGGTAATGTACTTTCTGGGAATGTTAGCCGGTCGAGTTGCACTTGCAAATTGCTTAAGGGGTCAACACCAGGAGAAATCATAAATTCTAACTTTTGGATGTAAGGCAAAATTACCAGGCTGTCCAGAATTTTAGCGATCGCCTGTACGTAAGGATGACCTTTTTGTTGATACCAATCATGTTCCGCCATTCCTGCTTGGTCAAAACCCAAATGTACTGTCAATGATGGTTTGTCAAAAAGTGCGATCGCTAAAGGACGCGCTTCTTCTTGTAACAATAAATGATGAGTTTTCACTAAAAACCGCAGTTTTTCCAGGCGTTCATACCGTTCGGTTATCGCTTCTGGGTCATCTTCCCAGTGAATTGCTACTGTTACCAGAAAAGTCTGCAGCAGCATGTGACCCAACTTTTTCGCCTTTGTCGTCAGATAATATGAGTTGTAATCATTCGCCTCAATCAACAAAGGTACGCGGTCTACAACTTCTAAATCATAGCCCTTTAACCCCGCAATTTTACGGGGATTGTTGGTAATCAAACGTATCTGATGTACCCCCAAATCCATCAACATTTGCGCCCCCATGCCGTAATCTCGCAGGTCTGCGGGAAAACCCAAACGCTCGTTCGCCTCGACTGTATCCAGCCCCATATCCTGCAAGGAATAAGCTTTTAACTTATTAATCAAGCCAATTCCCCGCCCTTCTTGGCGCAGGTATACAACGACACCTTTACCCGCATTTTCAATCATCTTGAGTGCGGCTTGTAGCTGCATTCGGCAGTCGCAGCGCAAAGAGCCCAAAGCATCACCTGTCAGGCATTCTGAGTGCATCCTGACCATTACAGGTTCATCTTTGAAGGTGCTGGGGTCACCTTTGACAATGGCAACGTGTTCGGTATTATTCAGGGTATGGCGATAACCGTAGATTTGAAATTGACCGAAAGTGGAGGGCAAATTAGTTACAGTTTCGCGGACGACTAAGCGATCGTATTTCAGGCGGTAACTAATTAAATCCGCGATGCTAATAATTTTGAGATTGTGGTGTTTGGCATACTCAATTAACTGAGGTAAACGCGCCATCGAACCATCGGGGTTTTGAATTTCACAAATTACCCCAGCCGGATACAACCCAGCTAATCGAGATAAATCAACACCAGCTTCTGTATGTCCGGCGCGTTTGAGTACACCGCCTTCTTTAGCGCGGAGGGGGAAAATATGACCGGGACGGCGTAAATCTAGAGGTTTTGTTGCTGGGTTGAGGGCAACTTGAATAGTACGGGCGCGGTCTTCTGCGGAAATACCAGTACTTACACCCAAATGGGGTCCGGCGTCAATGCTAACAGTGAAAGCAGTTTGATTAGTGTCTGTAATATTGCTTACCATCAATGGTAAGTCGAGTTGATCGAGGCGATCGCCAGTCATCGCCAGACAAATCAATCCTCGCGCTTCCACCGCCATGAAATTAATCGTATCCGGGGTAGCAAATTGAGCAGCACAAATCAAGTCGCCTTCATTTTCTCGATTTTCGTCATCTACTACCACGATGACGCGACCGGCTTTTAGGTCTGCTAAAGCGGCATCAATCGAATCAAAAGCAAAAGCTTGGGGTGAGGGGGTCTGAGACTGCGACACAAACGATTCCAGCTACCAAAGGTAAATTTTTTTAAACAAATGCTTATTTTTGATTGTACATCCTTTAATAGGCACAGAAGAGGAGAAGCTAATGATTCGATAACATGGCAAAACCCCTGTCGCTAAAATTGGGTTTTAGTAATACAGTTCAATGACAAGATTGGGAACTAGGGATTAGGGACTGGGGATTAGGGATTAGGGAAGAAACTGATTTTCATCAAGCGTGATTCTTTCCCAGTACCCACCTGCCCAGTACCCACCTGCCCATTACCCAGTACCGCGCGTAGCGCTGCGGACAGCGAAATTAACCAAAAACGGATTAAGGATTTCATCTTATGGGCAATTTTAGGCGCGTATCGGTTGGAATTGTTGGCGCGTCAGGCTATGGCGGAGTGCAGTTAGTCCGACTACTAATGGATCATCCAGAAGTCGAACTTGTTTATTTAGGCGGCGAAAGCAGTGCTGGAAAATCTTTTGCGGATATTTACCCCCATTTAACTCATGCAGTTAATCTGTCAGTAGAGGCGGTAAATCCAGAAATTATTGCTCATCGCTGTGAAGTAGTGTTCCTTTCTGTGCCCAACGGTCTGGCTTGTCAAATCGCACCGACACTATTAGAAAAAGGGTGTAAAGTACTTGATTTAAGTGCGGACTATCGGTTTAGCGATTTGGCAACTTATACAAATTGGTATGGCAAAGAAAGAAGCGATCGCTCAGTTGCAGCCACAGCCGTTTATGGATTACCAGAACTATATCGCGATCGCATTGCCGAAGCCCAGTTAATTGGCTGTCCCGGTTGCTATCCCACCGCCAGCCTTCTAGCACTCTCGCCACTCCTAAAACAAGGCTTAATTGTCCCGGAAACTGCCATAATCGATGCAAAATCCGGCACATCGGGCGGCGGCAGGGAAGGCAAAATCAACATGTTACTAGCCGAAGCAGACAATTCCCTAGCGGCGTACGGCGTTGGTCGTCACCGCCACACCCCAGAAATTGAGCAGATTTGCAGCGAATTGGCGGGGCATGAAGTCATGATTCAATTTACACCTCATCTCGTGCCAATGGTGCGCGGAATTTTGGCAACAGTTTATGCCACACTCCGCGACCCAGGCTTAGTTAGAGATGATTTAATTACGATTTATAGAGCCTTTTACCGCAACTCGTCTTGGGTAAAAATCTGCGATTCCGGCATTTATCCCCAAACAAAATGGGCATGCGGTAGCAATCTTTGTTACATCGGCTTAGAAGTCGATCCCCGCACCGGTCGAATAATTGTGATGTCAGCAATAGACAACTTAATTAAAGGACAGGCGGGACAAGCGATTCAGTGCATGAACATCATGATGGGTTGGGATGAAACCCTCGGCTTACCGAAGTTAGGATTTTATCCCTAGTTGAGGAGTGGGGGAGTGGGGGAGTGGGGGAGTGGGGGAGTGGGGGAGGTTAGTGGACAATTACTCTTGTCCCCCCCTCTCCCTATCCCCCCCTCTCCCCCTCCTCTTTACTTTGGTCCCATGCCCACAGCACCGGCGTAAACGGCGCGATCGCCTAATTCATCTTCAATACGCAGCAAGCGGTTGTATTTTGCTACACGTTCGCTACGGCAAAGAGAACCGGTTTTGATTTGACCGGCACGAGTTGCAACGGCTAAATCGGCAATAGTCGTGTCTTCAGTTTCCCCAGATCTATGGCTGATAACTGACCGGAAACCGTTACGAGTTGCCAAGTCAATCGTTTCCAAAGTCTCCGTCAGCGAACCAATTTGATTGAGCTTAATCAAAATGGCATTACCGGCTTTTTGTTCGATGCCTTTTTGCAAGCGAGTCGCATTAGTCACAAACAAGTCATCGCCTACCAATTGAGTCCGCGAACCCAACTTTTGGGTGAGTAACTGCCAACTTTGCCAATCTTCCTCATGCAAACCATCTTCAATTGACACAATTGGATATTGGTCAACTAATTCACCCAAATAATCAATAAACTCAACAGGAGAGTGAGGTTTACTGTCATAGACATATTCTCCATCTTTGTAAAACTCACTCGCAGCAACATCCAAAGCCAAAGCCACTTGTTCCCCTGGCTTGTAACCAGCCTTTTCAATCGCAGCCACCAGCAACTCTAAAGCCACCTGATTTGACTCCAGGTTAGGCGCAAAACCGCCTTCATCGCCCACACCGGTCAGTAAACCCTTATCATCCAAAACCTTGGCAAGAGTGGCAAATACCTCCGCACCCCAGCGCAAAGCTTCCCGGAAAGAAGACGCGCCGATGGGGACAATCATAAACTCTTGAAAATCCACATTGTTTGATGCGTGGGCACCGCCGTTAATTACATTCATCAACGGTACAGGCAGCAAATTCGCTAAAGGACCACCCAAATAGCGATATAGAGGAATTGCCAAAGACTCAGCACCGGCTTTCGCTGCAGCCAGGGAAACCGCCAAAATCGCATTAGCGCCCAGATTGGATTTATTAGCCGAACCATCCAGGGCAATCATCGTGCGGTCTAGGAGTTCCTGATTCAAAGCATCCATCTTTAATAACTTTGGTGCAAGTGCCTCCTTGACATTTTGCACCGCCTTCAATACACCTTTGCCCCCATAACGGCTTTTTTCGCCATCTCGTAGTTCGTGGGCTTCAAAAGTGCCAGTAGACGCGCCACTGGGAACCTGCGCCAGTCCGATCGCACCATTTACCAAATGTACTTCTGCTTCAATTGTCGGTCTGCCTCGCGAATCGAGAATTTCGCGGGCAACAATTGCCTCAATGGCAGTATCTAGCGTGTCAATCATCTGTGCTTTGTCCTTTGTACGAGTTCGTTCTTAGGGGCGATCGCAAAAAATCTAATGGTTAACCCGACGATCTAGCATAGGCGTTTAAGGGACTCTGCAGGCTGAGATTTAACAACATTTCCAGACAATGGTCATTAGTTAAGAGTTGGTGGTTGGTGGTTGGTGGTTGGGGGTTGGGGGTTGGGGGTTGGTGGTTGGTGGTGAAGGGGCGCTTGCGTCTGCAGTCGGGAAGATTCCCCCCGGCTCACTTCGCGCCCTTGGTAGGGTTTCCCGACCCAGGCGACTGGTGAACCCCTCTGGGGTTGGTGGTTGGTGGTGAAGGGGCGCCCATCAACCCCCAACCCCCAACCCCCAACTCTTTCCAATCTAGAATCGTAGAGAAGCAATCAGGAGTAAATCATGCGCTTACTACACACAATGCTACGCGTAGGCAACCTTGAAGAGTCGCTGAAGTTTTACTGCGATGTCCTGGGAATGAAATTACTGCGACGAAAAGATTATCCAAGTGGAGAATTTACCCTGGCGTTTGTCGGCTATGGAGACGAAAGCGACCATACGGTGCTAGAACTAACCTACAATTGGGGAACGGATAAGTATAACTTGGGCGATGCTTACGGTCACATTGCTCTTGGAGTTGATGATATTTACGCTACTTGCGACCAAATTAAAACCCTTGGTGGTAAAGTAACGCGAGAACCAGGACCGATGAAACATGGTTCTACGGTAATTGCTTTTGTGGAAGATCCAGACGGGTATAAGGTAGAACTAATTCAGTTGGGTACTCAGGGTTCATCTGCCAAAGAGGAAACACAACAAACTGTTGTGACTAAGTAATTATTACTAAGTGTTGCAGATGATGGAATTGAGCTTGAAGCGATGCCTATGGCAAAGAATTTGTTCTAAAAAATTGTTGGCTGGAAGTTTGATATTTTTCGGCATTTTCAGCTCGATATGCTTACCCTCAAAGGCGAATTCTTTGCCTTCTGTAGAACAGCTAAATATTAAAGCGACAATTCCAGAGGGAGACGGCTGTGGGGTGTGGGGAGACGGCTGTGGGGTGTGGGGGGACGAGGGGGACGAGGGGCGACGGGTGTGGGAGACAAGGGGACAAGGAGAGAAAAACAATCTTCTTCCTCCTATTTCGCCATCTCGCCATCTCGCCATCTCGCCATCTCCCCATCTCCCCATCTCCCCATCTCCCAATTCCCCGATCGCCGAAGCAACAGAGCCTGATAATGTGGACGTTAATTCTGAGGTAATCACTCCACTGACTTCGGTTGAGGAATTGTCTGATGTTAAACCCACAGATTGGGCTTATCAGGCTTTACAATCGCTTATGGAAAAATATGGTGTCATCTCTGGCTATCCAGATGCCACTTTTCGCGGTAATCGTACTGTTTCCCGTTATGAATTTGCTGCAAGTTTGGCGGCTACTATCGAAAAAGTCGAAAGTTTAATTGCTTCGGCGATCGGCGACCAATACATCCAGCAGGATATTATTACCTTACGCCGATTGCAAAGAGAATATCGCTCGGCGTTGGATGATTTGCGCCAGCGTGTTGATCAAACTAGCGAGCGCGCTACTCTATTAGAAGCAAGACAATTCTCTACCACAACTAAGCTCCAAGGTCAATTAATTTTTGCCAACAGCGGTGGTAGTAAGGCTAACAATACTTTAATTACCCGCGAACGCTTAAATCTCAATACCAGTTTCAGCCCAAAAGATTTACTCGTTACCCAGTTAGAATATGGCAATAATGGCGGCGATGCTATTAGTTTGGCTCACAATCAAGAAACTAATCTTTTAGGTACTAGCGGTTTGATCGCCGATGGTGGCGGACTCGATTATACCGAAGTTGATTCAAATTTGAAACTGAGACGTTTGTACTACACCTTTCGTCCCATTCCAGATTTAGCTGTAACCGTTGGGGCAAAAATGTCACCGCGTGATTTTATTGACCGTAACAGATATGCCAACAACGAAGCAGTTGATTTTAGTTCCAGCTTCTTTATTAATAATCCCTTGATAGTCCAAAACCAAATTGATAGAGAAGGTGGTGCAGGTGCAGCGATCGCTTGGAACCCAAAAGGAAGTAAATTGAGTGTGCGATCGCTTTACATAGCCTCCGCCGCCAATCAAGCTAATTCCACCACAGATGCTGGTTTATTTGGTGGCCCCCATCAAGCCAGTGTAGAACTAGAATACTTACCCAGCAACAAACTAGCAGTTCGACTGCAATATACTAATGCTGAAATTAACAACACTCATATTAATGCCTTTGGCGTCAATGCCGAATATTCCCTCAACCGCAATACAGGGGTTTTTGGACGTTTGGGATTTGGTAATTATCAAGGATTCAACACAGCCATTCAACGAGATTTAGATTTACATCCCTTGAGTTGGGCGGTTGGCGTCGGTTTGCGAAACTTCGTCATCCCCGGTACTGTCGCCGGTATAGCAATTGGTCAGCCTTTCGTAACAAAAGATTTGGGCAACACCACCCAAACCAACTTTGAGGCATTTTACAACCTAGAGTTAAGCGACAATATCAGTGTTACCCCTATACTATCCTTGATAAACAAGCCCAATAACGATAGTTCCCAAGGCACTATTTGGCAAACCACCCTCAGAACGGTATTTTCGTTTTAGATTGGAAATGGGGCACTCTTGCAATGGGCAATGGGCACTCTTGCATGGGGTAATGGGCACTCTTGCAATGGGCACTCTTGCAATGGGCAATGGCAAGAAATAACAAACAGGTTCTTCCCGATGCCCGATGCCCAATTCCCGATGACGCCAGTCGCCTACTGTCGCGGTCGCGCGAAGGGCGCTGGCGCAACAATGCCCAAGGGACGCCAGATGCCTGGGTCGGGAAACCCGACCGCAGCACTGGCGCAACAATGCCCATTACCCAAGTTTAAAATTGCGACTCCAGATATAAACGGATATTCACCGAAGATGTTTGAATCGATATTTGGGACAAATGCGTCCGTAGTTTAAAATCTAAAATCCGTCTTGAAAAGCTTTGATGCCTTCTGTTCGCTCTTGCTTCGCCTTTCTTGTATGCCGCAAGGCTATACGGCAACCCCTTCTCTTAACGGAGGAAACCGACCCTCAAACTTTTCGCAAAATCTAAAATCTAAAATCTAAAATTGTAAAGATGCAGCCTACAGATCCAAATAAATTTACTGATGAAGTCTGGGAAGCAGTTGTCAAATCTCAGGATATAGTGCGTGCTTATCAACAACAGCAACTAGATATCGAACATTTAATTATTGCACTATTAGAAGAGCCTAAGCCTACTAGTTTAGCAATCCGCATTCTCGCTAGGGCTGAGGTAGACCCCATCCGCTTGCAACAGCAACTCGAAGCTTATGCTCAACGTCAACCCAAATTCTATGGCAAAGACGATCAACTCTATCTTGGTCCGAGTCTAGATAAAATGCTAGACCGAGCCGATGAAGCTAGAGTGCGGATGAAAGATTCCTACATCTCTGTGGAACACATACTTCTCGGTTTTGCCGAAGATGAACGCCTCGGACGCCGCATCCTCAAAAGTTTTAACGCTGACACTGGTAAGCTAGAAGCTACAATCAAAACCGTTCGCGGTAGTCAAAAAGTGACAGACCAAAGCCCAGAATCCCGCTATGAAGCTTTGCAAAAGTTCGGTAGAGACTTGACACAACAGGCAAAAGCTGGTAAACTAGACCCTGTTATCGGGCGGGATGATGAAATTCGCCGGGTAATTCAAGTATTGTCGCGGCGTAGCAAGAATAATCCGGTATTGATTGGCGAACCTGGAGTAGGTAAAACAGCGATCGCTGAAGCTTTGGCACAGCGGATGGTCAACGGTGATGTTCCCGAATCTTTGAAAAACCGCCAGTTAATTTCGCTTGATATTGGCAGCTTAATTGCTGGAGCGAAGTTGCGCGGAGAATTTGAGGAACGTTTAAAATCTGTCCTCAAGGAAGTAATGGACTCCAACGGTCAAATTGTCCTATTTATAGACGAATTGCACACCGTTGTCGGTACAGGTTCCAGCCAACAAGGGGCGATGGATGCCGGAAATTTGCTCAAACCCTTATTGGCGCGGGGAGAATTGCGTTGTATTGGGGCAACTACACTCGATGAATACCGTAAATATATCGAGAAAGATGCAGCATTAGAACGGCGTTTTCAGCAGGTTTTCGTAGATCAGCCAAGCGTCGAAAATACAATTTCCATTTTGCGGGGTTTAAAAGAACGTTACGAAGTGCATCACAACGTCAAAATTTCCGATTCAGCGTTGGTAGCAGCGGCGACACTTTCAGCCAGATATATAAGCGATCGCTTTTTACCAGATAAAGCCATTGACTTGGTGGATGAAGCCGCAGCCCAGTTAAAAATGGAAAATACCTCCAAGCCAGCTGAATTAGAATCGGTCGATCGGCGGTTAATGCAGTTGGAAATGGAAAAAATCTCTTTGGAAAGAGAAAACAAGCAAACAGACGTTACTAGTATCCGTTTGCAGGGAATTATCCACGAAATCGCAAATTTGACCGAAAAACAGCAGCAATTAAACTTTCAATGGCAAAGCGAAAAGGATCTTTCAGATGCGATTAACGCTTTAAAAAAAGAAGAAGATGCGCTGCGGGTGCAAATTGAACAAGCCGAACACGCCTACGACCTTAACAAAGTTGCCCAATTGAGGTATGGAAAATTAGAAGGAGTACAACGCGATCGCGAAGCAAAAGAAGTCCAACTTTCCGAAATTAAAAGCAAAAACTCTTCCCTAATGCGGGAACAAGTCACCGAAAGCGATATCGCCGAAATCGTCGCCAAATGGACGGGAATTCCCGTAAATCGCCTGTTAGAATCCGAACGGCAAAAATTGCTGCAACTAGAAAGTCATTTGCATCAACGAGTCGTCGGACAAGAAGAAGCAGTATCAGCCGTAGCAGCCGCAATTCGTCGCGCCCGCGCCGGGATGAAAGACCCCGGTCGTCCCATAGGTTCATTTTTGTTCATGGGACCAACCGGCGTCGGTAAAACCGAACTCGCCCGCGCATTAGCACAATTTCTCTTTGATTCCGATGACGCCCTAGTGCGCTTAGACATGTCCGAGTATATGGAGAAACATTCCGTTTCCCGCTTAGTCGGAGCGCCTCCAGGTTACGTAGGCTACGAAGAAGGCGGACAACTTTCCGAAGCAATTCGCCGCCGTCCTTACTCAGTAGTATTGCTGGACGAAGTAGAAAAAGCTCATCCCGATGTATTTAATATTTTATTGCAAGTATTGGATGACGGTAGAATTACGGATTCCCAAGGTAGAGCCGTAGATTTTCGCAACACCGTAATTGTCATGACCAGCAACATCGGTAGCGAACACATATTAGACGTATCTGGCGATGATACACAATATGAGAAAATGCGGGTTAGGGTAATGGATGCATTGCGATCGCACTTCCGCCCCGAATTTCTCAACCGCGTCGATGATATTATCCTCTTCCACACCCTCAGTCGTACAGAAATGCGGCGAATCATCACCATTCAACTCAAGCGCGTAGAAAACCTTCTCGCAGACCAAAAAATCTTCTTTGAGATTACCCCAGCAGCTTGCGATCATCTAGTAGAAGTTGGTTATGACCCAGTTTACGGCGCACGTCCGATCAAACGGGCAATACAGCGAGAAGTAGAAAATGCGATCGCCACCAAATTATTGGAAAACACCTTTATTTCCGGTGACACCATCTTAATCGACAAAGGCGATAGCGGACTTAGCTTTAGCAAAAAAGTACCCGCAAAAGTATCAGCACCTCAAGCAGCGACAACCTACTTGCTAGAAGCATCCCACGAGTCCTGAAAAGGACAACAAGACTTGGGAGACAAGCAAGACTTGGGAGACAAGGAGACAAGGGAGACAAGGGAGACAAGGGAGACAAGGGAGACAAGGGAGACAAGGGAGACAAGGAGGAATTTCTCTTTCTTCCCGCTTTCCGCTTTCTTTTTAACGTTGCCACATATCACAATCGCGCTCACCCCCTTTTTAAGGGGGGCTAGGGGTCTCCACGTTCGCCCTACAGCCCTTCGGGCATCCTGGGCGCGGGCGTTGCCGTTCGCGGTAGCGTCTCCTATGGAGAAGGGTAGTGGGGTTGGGGGGAGAAGGGGGGATCTACCTGATCGCAACAACATAGAGAATTAATATTACCTCCTAAAAATATCAGACTTTTAGGGGATAAATTGGACGCAACAAGAGGCTAAAATATGAATTTATCTACAACAGAGTGGGAATAATAAAATCATAAGTTCTGTTGAGATTAATTCAGAGTTAATCATAATGTTTGTTAACTTTACTGTAGCCATCCCGACTTACAACGGAGAAAACCGTTTACCCAAAGTATTAGAACGGTTGCGAACCCAAAAAGGAATAGCAAATCTCAATTGGGAAATAATTGTAGTTGATAACAACAGTAAAGATAGCACAGCAAAGCTGATTCAAAACTATCAAGCAAACTGGTCTCATCCATTCCCTTTAAAATATATCTTTGAACCCGAACAAGGTGCAGGATTCGCCAGACAAAGAGCTATTACTGAAGCGAATGGTGAAATAGTGGGTTTTTTGGATGACGACAATTTGCCCGCAGACAATTGGGTTATAGAAGCTTATAAATTTGCCCAAATGCATCCGCAAGCAGGTGCTTGGGCTAGTCAAATTCACGGAGATTTTGAAGTAAAACCGTCAGAAAACCTCAAGCCGATTCTATTTTATCTGGCGATTACTGAAAGAGGCGAACAGCCCCACTTATATCAACCGCGTCGCAATGGATTTCCTCCTTCCGCAGGCTTAGTAGTTCGCAGAAATGCATGGAAAGATAACGTTCCTACTCGCCTATTTTTAGTTGGTAGAGTTGGTTCATCCATGTTAGGAGGCGAAGACGCCGAAGCCTTATTCTACATTCACAAAGCTGGCTGGGAAATTTGGTATAACCCAGCAATGGAAGTAAATCACCTCATACCCTCTTGGCGATTAGAAAAAAATTACTTAATTTCCCTGATGCGGGGCGTTGGTTTCAGCCGTTATCATTTGCGAATGTTACTACTTAAAAATTGGCAAAAACCCTTTGCTTTTTTTGTTTACATTGCAAATGATTTACGCAAATTAACATTACATTTCATTCGCTATTACACAGTAATGAAAAGTGATGTTATTGCAGCTTGTGAAACCCAGCGACTTTTTGCTACTTTCATGAGTCCGTTTTATTTGTTTCAGTTAAAAATTCAGAGATTTTTCAAAATATAATCATGCATTTGGCACTGGCGAATTTCAATTAATAATTAGATTATAAAAAAATCTGAAACCTAATTTTTCAGGTATTTTGCATTTAATTTTCATACGCTAAACAGCCTAAATGCATGCCAGCATTGGGTAATGTTTAATTAGACTTTTGACTAATTAAACATTACCTCAGCTTTGCTATTTTTTTGAAGATTTGAATTGAATTCTGCAATAAGATGCCGTTAATATCTGTAATTATTCCAGTTCATAATGGAGAACTGACAATTTTTAATACAATTGAATCTGTATTATCTCAAACATTACCTGACTTTGAATTAATTGTGATCAATGCAGATTCATGTGACTTGACATTAGATATTGTTTCTAGCATCAAAGACCAGCGATTAAAGGTATTTACATATCCAAAAGCTAACGTAGCTGTCAATCGCAATCGTGGTGTTACACACGCTTGTAGCGAATTTGTCACATTCTTAGACGCCGATGACCTTTGGACGCCAGACAAACTGTCTTGCCAGTATAAAGCGCTAGAAGAAAATCCTGAAGCTGCTTTAGCTTATAGTTTTACTAATGCAATTGATGAAAAAGGTAAATTTTTACGTGGATGCAGTACTATTGCAGTGACAGGAGATGTATATCCACATCTTTTATTAGAGGATTTTATCGGAAATGGCTCCAACGTGATGATTCGCAAGCAGGCTTTCATTGCAGTTGGTGGTTTTGATGAATCGCTGACTAATGCCCAGGATTCCGATTTGTGGCTGCGATTAGCTGCACGCTATCACTTCGTAGCAGTGCCAAAAGCGCAAGTTTTATATCGAGTTTCTGCAAATTCAATGTCTTCTGATGTTTTAAAGTTAGAAAATGCATGCTTGCAAGTTCTGGAACGTGCTTTTAATCAGGCTCCTGAATCGCTACAATATCTTAAGCCGTACTGCCTTGCCAATCTCTATAAGTACCTACTTTACAGGGTTCTTGAAGGACAGCCAGAATCCAAAAAAACCCGGATGGCTGTTATATTTTTGGCTAAAGCGATCGCAACCGATCCGTCTCTCCTTTTCAAAGGAGCCATTTTTAAAGCATTGTTGAAATTAACCGCGATCGCTTTCTTGCCCAGCAGACAAGCTTATGCATTATTTAATAAAATTCCTCGAATTTCCAATACTAGCACTTTACTAGGCTACATAAAACTCGACCCATTCTCACTTAAAAATAATTAAATCACAACCATCAATCATGGCGTTAATATCTGTAATTATTCCAGTTTACAATGGTGAAAAAACAATTTGCAAAACTATTGAATCTGTTTTAAACCAAACTTTTACGGATTTAGAATTAATTGTAGTTAATGATGGTTCGCAAGATTCCACCTTAGATATTGTTAAAAGTATCTCCGATTCTAGGTTGCAGCTATTTCTCTATCCAAATGCCGGCCAAGCTATTAGTCGCAACCGTGGAATAAAACAAGCTTCTGGTGAATATATTTCCTTTATCGATGCTGATGACTTGTGGACACCTGATAAACTAGAATGCCAGTTAGCAGCACTGCAAGACCATCCCGAAGCTAGCGTAGCTTATAGCTGGTGCAATCATATTGATGTTGAAGGTAAGTTTTTACGTCCGGGTAGTCGCATCATTGCCAATGGTAATGTTTATCCTCAGCTTTTAGTAGCAAATTTTCTAGAAAATGGCTCTAATCCCTTAATTCGGAGGCAAGCTTTAACCGAAGTTGGTGAATTTGAAGCATCACTTTCCCCTGCTGAAGATTGGGATTTGTGGCTGAGGTTAGCCGCTAACTGTCAATTTATAACGGTATCATCTCCCCAGGTTTTATATCGAGTATCCGCTAGTTCTGCATCTTCTAATATAAACAGGATGGAACTAGTAAGTTTGCAAGTTATTGAACGTGCTTTCAGTCAAGCGCCTAAATCTTTACAACACCTAAAGCGGTATAGTCTTGCTAATCTTTATAAATATTTACTATACAAAGTATTAGAATGTTCTCCCGAACCAAAGACAAGCAAAAAATCTGTTAGATTTCTTTGGAATGCTGTAAACAACGATCCATCACTGCTGCAATCAAAAACTTTTTATAAAGTTTTGTGTAAGATTGTGGTAATAAACTTACTAAATCCTCAGCAAGCTCGCTTATTACTTACTAAATTACCGCAAATTTCCAACACCAGCACTTTACTTAACTATATCAAATTTGAAAGTTTTTGAAAAAATTATTCATTAAATTCAGCAAAGTGTTATGCCCCTTATATCTGTAGTAATTCCTGTTTATAACGGGGAAAAAACTATTAAAAAAACGATTGAAGCAGTTTTAAATCAAAGTTTTCCTGATATCGAAGTTATAGTTATTAATGATGGTTCTTGTGATTCAACCGTAGAAATTGTTAATAGTATTGATGATTATCGCTTGCAGTTATTCTCTTATACGAATGCTGGTTTAGCAGCTAGTCGCAATCGGGGGATATCCCACAGCAAAGGAGAATTTATTTCTTTTATTGATGCTGATGACCTCTGGACAACTGATAAGATAGAGGCACAATATAAAGCGCTACAAGAAAATCCACAAGCTGCAGTCGCTTATAGCTGGACAGATTATATTGATGCGGAAGGTAAATTTTTACAATCAGGTAGACATGTCACGGCAAAGGGTGATGTTTATAGCGAGCTTGTGCTTTCGAGCTTTTTAGAAAATGGTTCTAATCCATTGATTCGTATGCAGGCAATCAGTACTATTGGTACTTTTGACGAATCACTTTTTGCTGCTGAAGATTGGGATATGTGGTTGCGTTTGGCAGCAAAATACGAATTTGTTTGCGTAGAAAAAGTGCAAATATTATATCGAGTATCTGCTAACTCAATGTCTGCTAATTTGAAAAGACAAGAAGCAGCATGTTTAGAAGTAATTGAACGCGCTTTTTCTCACCCAAAGGCTGAATTTCTTCAATACTTAAAAAAATATAGCTTTGCACATCTTTATAAATACCTCGCCTTTAAAGCCTTGCAGGCATCTCCAAAACAACAGCAAAGTTTGATAGCTGCTCAATTTTTATGGAACTGTGTTAAATACGATCCGTCTGTGCTGCGACAGACACGGGTGATGTTAATAGCCTTATTAAAAATCGCCTTCCCCCAGTTATACGATCGCCTCAAACAGCTTTTCAATGCCTAACAATAAACTTCACCGACGTTTAAAGTGTTTTCTTATACACTATGTTGGAAATTTCTTCACCGGGTAGGGAAATCCGAATCACATTTAGGGGGCAAACAAACCTGAAAAAAGTAAGCGATCGCCTCAGTTAAGCCATTAAAATCCTGATTGATGAGATCCCCTCTGGTTGTTCTAACTCCTGCCTGGTAAAGTAGGATGCTGGGGAGTTGTGACTAGGGGTTCTTGCTTAAGTCATCATTTAGATATTTGCATTGCACATCAAAAAGAATCATGTTAGAACAAGGCACCATCAGTATTCATACAGAGAATATTTTCCCGATTATCAAGAAGTCTCTTTATTCTGACCACCAAATCTTCTTGCGGGAACTGGTATCCAACGCCGTAGATGCCATCCAAAAGCTAAAAATGGTGTCCCGTGCTGGGGAATACAGCGGTGATATTGGTGAAGAGGAAATTATAATCGCCATAGATAAAGACAAAAAAACCCTCTCCATCAGCGACAATGGCATCGGGATGACCGCCAATGAGGTAAAGAAATATATCAACCAGGTGGCATTTTCCAGCGCCGAAGAATTTATTCACAAGTACCAAGGCAAATCAGACCAACCAATTATCGGACACTTTGGTCTTGGGTTCTACTCCTCCTTCATGGTGGCGTCAAAAGTTGAAATCGATACCTTGTCTTACAAAGACGAGGCGCAAGCGGTTCACTGGAGTTGTGATGGTTCCCCAGAGTTCACTTTAGAAGAATCACCCCGGACAACTCGCGGTACAACCATTACCCTCACCTTGCAAGAAGAGGAACTGGAATATTTAGAAAAATCACGAATTGAAACTCTTGTCAAGACCTACTGTGACTTTATGCCCGTGCCCATCAAGCTTGATGGGGAGGTATTAAACAGGCAAAAAGCACCGTGGCGGGAATCTCCCAGCAACCTGACAAAAGAAGATTATTTGGAATTTTACCGCTACCTGTATCCTTTCCAAGAAGAGCCACTGTTATGGGTGCATCTGAATACTGATTATCCGTTTATTATCAACGGGATACTGTATTTTCCCAAACTGAAGCCGGATGTCGATGTTACAAAAGGGCAGATAAAGCTATTCTGCAATCAAGTTTTTGTCAGCGACCATTGCGAAGAAATCATTCCGCAATTTTTGCTGCCAATGCGCGGTGTAATTGATAGCACCGATATTCCCTTAAACGTATCGCGCAGTGCCTTGCAAACCGATCGCACTGTGCGGAAAATAGGGGATTATATAGCGAAAAAAGTAGGCGATCGGCTTAAAGAACTTTACCGCGACGATCGCGAACAGTACATCAGCGCCTGGAAAGACCTTGGCACCTTCGTGAAATTTGGCGTACTCAACGACGCCGATAAATTCAAAAAACAAGTTGAAGACATCATCATCTTCCGCACCACCGCCAAACTTGCAGAAAAAGCTTCCGAAACCCCAGCCGTACAAGTACAGTCCGAAGAAGGCGATGCTTGGCAAGATGTCACTCCTCCCTCCGAGTCAACCACATCCCAACCCTCATATACAACCCTCAAAGAATACTTAGAACGTAACAAAGAACGCCAAGAAAATAAGGTTTTCTACTGTACTGATGAAGTAGCACAATCTACCTACGTAGAATTACACAAAAACCAAAGCTTGGAAGTCCTGTTTATGGACTCCTTCATTGACACGCACTTCATCAACTTCCTCGAACGGGAGTATACGGATGTCAAATTTACGCGGGTAGACTCCGATTTGGATAATACCCTGCTAGATAAAGACAAAGCCGGGGAAATAGTAGACCCTGCGACAAACAAAACCCGGAGTGAGGTAATCAAAGAGCTATTTGAGAAAGCCCTCAACAAACCTCGGTTAAACATCCGCACCGAAGCATTAAAATCCGACGACCCCCAAGGAACACCACCAGCAATGGTGTTACTACCAGAGATTATGCGCCGCCTGCGGGACATGAGTGCCATGATGCAGCAGCAGATGGCAGAATTTCCCGAAGACCACATTTTGTTGGTGAATACCGCGCACCCGTTGATTCAACATCTAGCGAATCTCAGTCAAGGTAGTATCATACAAGGTGAAGGTCAATCGCCTACAAGTCAGTTGGTGAACATGATTTGCCAACACGTCTACGATTTGGCGCTGATGTCCCAGAAAGGCTTTGATGCGGAAGGGATGAAATCCTTTGTCGAACGTTCCAACGAAGTACTCACCAAACTAACCGAACAAGCGACAAAGTAGTATTACACGAGAGTATCTCTCGTCCCCTGGAACCCTGCTGTGGGAATGCCTACCAAGAGGCTCCGCCTCCCTACTATTTATCCATTTAGGGGAGGCTCCGCCTCCTGGAATGCTTTCCCAGGCAGCAGCCGAGAAACGAGGTAAGCCTGGGAACGAGGCTATAAAACAATACCGTCTAGCTCGACAGACGGTTCTATACAATAGAAGATTGTGTTGAAGAAAAATTGGAGATTATTGCTATGTCTCGTCGCTGTGAACTAACCGGTAAAAAGGCAAATAACGCCTTTGCAATTTCCCACTCCCACCGCCGTACCAAACGGCTTCAGCAAGCCAACCTGCAAACCAAGCGCGTTTGGTGGCCCCAAGGTAATCGTTGGGTGAAATTGAAATTGTCCACCAAAGCAATCAAAACCCTAGAAACAAAAGGCTTAAATGCAATGGCAAAAGAAGCTGGGATTAACCTCAATCATTACTAATACCATTTCCCTCTGTTGGTGAAACATATGTTTTTATAGAGACTCCGCAATGCGGAATCTCTACAGGATTTATATGTATCGCGATTAACGTGAAATGGATAAGCTTCTTAACCAACGCATAACCTTCCAAGCTTAATTTCTCAGCTAGCGCCTGAGAAGAAAAATATTTTCTCTTATAGCCTCCCGATCAAAGGGAGGTTTTTTAGTACCGAATATAGCAAGGCAGAAATAACTATAGCAGTCCGTGCAGGATTCGTGAAAGTGGAGAAACCGGGTTTATGAAAGCTTCTAATTTTAACAATTCACATAGGATTGCTATAGACAGTTAGAAACAGACAAAAAAGTCGATTTTATGAACATTACAGCCTTCTGCCTCCTGCCCTCTGCCACGCCACATGCTTCAACGCTTAAAGGCGCTTTCTTCGCAGTGGCTCCTCTGCCCTCTTGCACTAATATGAATTTTACGCGAAGTGATAGGTTTCATTAAACAAGTGGGTACTATAAGTTTACTCTGCTATCAACATCTTCATGAAGTTGCTTTCAGATGAAATAAATCTCAACAAAGTTAATGTAAAGTTATGGCGTTATTTTTCTTTCTCGGCTATAAATTAAGTTATTCCGAGCAAATTCACATTGACCGGAAAAATCTCAAAAATTTCCAAATGATATAACTTGAATAGATGGTATTTATTTGTGTTGCTACCCCATTTATAAGTTGATAAAACAGGGTGAATTAGTCATATAAATCAAACATCTATATTCGCCTGCGAAATTACTCGACAGGCTTATTTGGCAATAAAAAAAATTGAAAACTACTACTCATAATACTTGACAGGAAAGCAGCTATGTCTACAAAACGCCAGCCAGTCAAGGCAATACAAAATTTATTGAAACAATTTCGCCAGCATTCTCCAGATGCGATTAAAGAGCAAAGTCTATGGCTACTGCAAAATTTACTAATTACCAGAAGGCGATCGCAGTGGGTTAACGCTGGTTTTGTGTTGCCGACAGTGGCAATGGTGGCGCTGGTTGTAGTGCTGCTGACAACTGCTATTTTATTTCGTGCTTTTGAGCGTTCAAAAAACGCCAGTAATGTGAGGGTGAATCAGGCAACTCTCAACGCTGCTACGCCAGCAATTGACAGGGCTAGAGCGAAAATAGAAGAATTATTCAATGACCCCACACTGCCACGCTCAACCCCTTCAGATGGGTCTTTATATAATGCTTTTACCAAAAACTTACCCAAATATACATTCGGGGACGAGGCTCCTTTAGAAATTAAATATGACATTAACGGCGATCAAAAAATCACCAAAACAGGTGAATTAGAAGAGCAAGAAGCTGTAACCACTGCTTGGAGATTTCCGGTCGATACAGATAATAACGGTAAGTACGATAGCATTACTCTGTATGGCGTTTTCTTCCGCAGTCCTAGCCGGGGAAGTGATGGAAAATTTAATAAAGCTCGTAAACCTCTAGATGCTAGAACGCCGCCTATGGATGATGGAACACTAGGTGGAATTTGTGCGGCGGCAAAAGGCACAAGTGCGAGCTTAGTTGGAGAGTCTGGCTGGTATAAATCAGGAGCTAATATCAAGAAAAGCTTTTTTGTCTACTCCACTACAGTACCTATTACTAAACTAGAGGATATTAAATCTCAATTTCCAAAAGAGGCCCAAGACAAGCTTGAACCATACAAAGGGAATAAAAGCTTTTCGGCTTTAGAGTTTCAGCAAGACCAAGAGCGGACTCCAATTATTAACAATGCGGTAGTCTATGAAGATGACCTAGAGATTACGCCTGGTAGTGGCCTGAATATAAACGGAAGTCTTTTTACGAATAGCAATTTACTTACAGCCCAGACTTCTAATGCTATTCGGTTTTATCAGGTTAGTAGCCCAAAATCTTGTTTTTATCAAGCACAAAATAGCAAAATAACTGTTGGTGGTAACGTAGGAAATGGTCGTATTACTGGTGCTGGAGAAGGAAACGGCGTTCAGATAGATTTATTCAAGCCAGGGGATGAAGGTGCTAAAACTAGCATTGACAAAAATAATAAATCTGCTAGTAATACCGCTGCAGACATAGCTTATAACACCAAAGCTTATGCTGAAAGAATAAATGCTTTAGTCGTAGAGGCACAAAAGGAAACTACTCCAGATGACTATAGCAAAGATCCAAAAGAGGTTCGGGATAGTATTGACGCTCGGAAGAAAGATAATCCTGGTTTAGATACTGCTGAGGTGCGCCGAGAAGAGCTAGAGGCTTACTTTAAAAAACGTACGCGCCGTGTTCCTTTTGCTGAAGTCAAGTTAACCGATGCTGCACCTACAAGTGTTACTCTAGAAGGAACGGGTGACAAGCTAAGACCACCAGCTAAATGGATTGAACCTACTGGAACGAATACACTACTGAGTCTTGACCCGAAAAAATTACCTGCTACAGAGCCAAACAAACTCAAGGAAATTTATAAAGACGAAGAGAAACTTGTTGGCGATCGCATTTCTGTAGGTAATAATCTACCAGCTTTATGGTTCAACACGACAATAAATGATTTTGTCGGTAGAAAAACTTTACAAGAGATTTCCCCCCAAACCGAATGGGATGATTGGAAGCCAAACGACAAGTACAAGTATCGTACGCGCTCCACTAATGTTCAGCAGCTGATCAGCCTGGGAGGTGTAACCGAGCGAGATGGCTACTTTGAAGACAAAGCCGCAGAGAAGCCTAAAAACGTACTTGATAACGTTGGGGGTATGCGTATAGTCACGGGAGCAGGCATTTACGTTGATGGTAGCGACGCGGAAAAAGCAAATACCTCCTATCGGTGGGACGAGGATCTTGGTGGTGGAAAATTTAGAACTTTTTTAAAGTCACGCCCCACATGGGATACAAACTTTGTAGATCCACTTAGTGCTGATGCAAACAGAATTAAGGTAAACGACCTGAAGTTCAATGATAAGGGAATGCCAAAAGACCCGATAATTGTCTATCCCGATTCGATGCCGATGACAGGTGGCACTGGTCAGACAAGTGATAAGAGCGACCTGCAAATGAGAGCTTCGGCTGTTTATTTTTACATAGATAAGGACGGAAAGGATAATTTTGGAAAGGATCAGGTACCACTTGCCTGTGTTAGCAGCTACTACGATCCAACAAATGCCATTACAGCGCAAAATCAAAAGGATTTACTAAAACATAAGGAGTGGAAAAGTCCTGACGATGCTATTGATGCTGATACTACAGCCGGCGGTGGCAAAATAAATGGCAAGTCCAATAACGGCGTTGTTTATCCCGCTCCATACACTACCCATAGCGACAGACTTGCTGCCATAGGTACATACTCTAAACAACTTAGACAACAGGCACGATTGGTATTTCCTGATGGGCGTTTAGTCAATGAACCTTTAAGAAAGGCGTTGACACAATTTGATACTGACGCTGCCAAACTATCAATGGCTGACAATTCAGCAGTTGATACAGCCGTTTGTGCCATAAATATCCTTGGTGGCGCAACTCCCAGCAGTAGTCCACTAGTGCCACATGGAGCAATTTACGAAACAGCATTTTTGGATGCTCGACAAATCAAATCAATAGAACAGCAAGCAAACGTATTTAACCTAGCCAATCAGGATTATACGCGCAGAATCGAAGAGCGCCAGCCTCTGGAAGTTCGCGTTACAGTCTTGGATTTGGACAAACTGCGTAAGGTAGCGATTGGTACTAGCGATCCAAAGAAAAATACAACAGAATCCAAACAAGAATACTTATTACCAAACAGCGGCATTATTTATGCCACTCGTGATGATGCGCTGCGGGATCTTAGCGACAGTCCCAGCAACAAAATAGATAACAGAAAGCTAATTAGTCCCACTGACTACAAGCTTGACCCAAGCCGTCGCCCAAATGGCATCATGTTGGTTAAGGGCGACAATTTAGAACGGGAGTCCCAATACAGAGATCCCGAAAAAGGTTTAATATTAGCCACCGACGTGCCCGCCTACGTCAAAGGTAACTTTAATCTTCACGCCAAAGGTGGAGACAAGACTAAGCCGGTTGAAGAGTTTGTAGAGCAGTTGAGAGACCAGAGAGACGAGAAGAATAAGGGTAAAATAGATTGGAGCAAATTCTACGGACGCAAAACTCTTGACGATAATTTTGCTTGTCGCAAAAACGATCCAAGGCTCCCCTCAGACAAATGTACAACAGGCGACAGCTGGCGACCTGCAACAGTTATTGCAGATGCAGTCACCATACTTTCTGATAATTTCCGATCCGGTTTCCGCGATGAAGGAGACTTTGATTTAAGAAATAACCAAGGGGATTCAGCATCTGCTGACTACAAAAAACAAGGCTTGTTTGACAATAATTTTCTTACCAGCAGTTCTTGGTTCAACGACAGTGGTGATAACAAAGGCTATCCTAAAGACGATTTTGACCCCAATACTTCCGGTTATCAGGGCAGTTCCTACGTCAATAACTTTGTCACCCCGATTCAGCGCCGGGTGAAATTTAACGAGTACTTGATGGAAATTTGCCCAAAAATACCTGTTTCTACCTGTACAGCTAGTGACTGGTCTGTTGATGGTACAGGAAAAAAAGCAACAGATGAAATAGGAAAAGATTATAAGATTGCCACACACAAGGCAGGTACTACAGTTGACCTTGCCGATCCAAACTTGCGACGCTATGCTCGCCGCGTGGCTTTTGCACGGAAGCCAGATGGTTCCTTAGAACTGGTCGGCAATCATCCAGTTCCTCTAGGAATCACAGATGAGGCAACACCTAAGATTCAGAAATTCCCCTTGACTGGTGCTGTCCTACCTAGGGTAAAACCTTCTGATTTCGCTTTATGGTATCGAACAACAGGCTCTTTATCTACTGATGGAAAGCCGCCCAACGATACCAATTACGGCTATAAGAAACCACTGTTTTACCAAACCATAGATGGCAACAAATTAAAAGGAAACGACCCAAACGAACAGCCGCTTTTGGTGCCAGTGCTACAAATTCATATTCCAGCAGGTAAGGTTGGTACTGACCCTGGTGAGGATAGAGCAGATCTGCCCGATCCTCAAGACAGAGGTATCGCGATTAACCAAAACTGGTTGCCTAGAGCTAGCGAAACAACATCTAATTTAGTGATAGCTAGTGGTGATGCACCTGGACGCCCAACTGAATCGAATGGTGGTTTGGAAAACTTTGTGCGTTACTTAGAAAACTGGGACGGGTTGAACAGCAACATTAGTGGTTCATTAATCCAGTACAAACGTAGTGCTTATTCCACAGCACCTTGGCAAACTGTGCAACTAGATGCATCTAATAGCCCTAAAGGTTTAACAACTCTGTTTGGATCTGACTACCCACAATACTATAGGACTGGCGTCACCCCAGTTCCGGGTGTCAATGGTGGTGGTATGTCGCCTTTTTACACGCCACCAAACCGTCAGTGGGGTTTTGATGTAGCCTTGTTGTCTCAGTTGCCTGACTTGTTTGCCCAACAGTTTACAATACCGCCTGCGAGTAAGCCTAACGAGTTCTTTAGAGAAGTTAGCCGAGATGACGAGTGGGTGAAAACATTACTGTGTGCAAAAACCCAAGATGATAATAAAAATGCCGTTCCCGACAGCGAACGTCCTGCTCAATTCTGCAAAGATAAAACAGATTTTAACTAATACCATTTTGGGCGTTGCTGAATTTGGATATGAAATTATTTTTTCTGGGCAAACTAAAACTGATTCTTTGCTACGAGTGTGTCTTTGCGCGAAACTAATTCATACCTCGATTCAGCAACGCCCCATTTTGGATTTGGGATTGACTAGATGTGATTAATTGCGTCTTAACCATAAGCTAGTTTCAGCAAATTTATTGGTGGCAACGATAAAACAAAATGGTATGACCATGAGCAAACGCAAACTTCAGCACCTCTGTACCCAGTCTAGCCAAGCAGGTTTTACTATCATTGAATCGTTGATAGCAATTATTATCGCTGCCATTCTTTTAGCAGCGATCGCACCTGTAATAGTCCTGTCAACAGGCAACCGAGTTCAGGCAAGACGAGTAGAACTGGCTAGCCAAGCGGCTAAAGCATACATTGATGGTGTTAGCGCAAGTAGCATTACCGAGCCACCTAGTACCGATAAAACTATAAATAACTACGATACCCCCAAGGGAGGGACTTTGATTTGTAAACCAAATGCTTACTGCTCGTCACCCTCAACGGATTTGTACTGCATTGATGGTGATGGTGATGGTATTTGTACTAATACCAGCACTAAAGACTTGGTAATTCAGGCATTTAGATATAACCCAAGTTCTACTGAAGCAAGAAGGGGCTACAATCTGGGTTTACGGGTTTACAGAGCAGATGCTTTTCAAGACAGTGAGTCTCTGAAATCCAATTATTTAGCAGAAAAAGACAAAACAGGTAGTAAAGCAACACAAGCAAGTTTCGGTGTGAGGTTGGGTGTGAACGCTCGTAAAGCTCCTCTAGTCGAAATGACAACAGAAATTTCAACTCAAGAAACCACATTTAAAGATTTTTGCTCTCGCTTGCAAAACTCTAATAATGATAAATCTGGCTGCTAAGTAGGTAGGTAGTAAGAGAAAGACCGCACCATGATTAATCAATTTTATTTTTTTATAAGCACTCAGCTCAAGCAAAAACGCTTGCAATTAACTTTAAAATATGGCGGTTTTACCCTCATAGAACTTTTGGTTGCGATGGTTCTTGCATTTTTAGTAATTACGCCTTTACTGGGGTTTATGATTAATATTATGGACACTGATCGCAAAGAGCAAGCCAAAGTTAACTCTGAGCAAGAAATCCAAGCAGCCCTTGACTACATGGCTCAAGACTTGCAACAGGCAATCTACATCTACGATGGCAAAGGGGTCAAAGCCATTCTCGACCAACTACCTAAGGCAACAGATAGAGTACCTGTACTAGTGTTCTGGAAACGAGAGTTTGAGAATCAGGTGATCGATGTAAAAGTTGGTGCAACTAGCAAGGGTACAAATGATGGCTTTGTTTACTCCCTTGTTGCTTACTACCTAATAAAAAATGACCCTAAAAGCATATGGTCCGACCAATTCCGAATTGGCAGATTTGCGCTCAAAGATGGAGTCCGAGATCCTGATAATCCTATTAAAGATGGTAAGCCTAACTATATTTCAGGTAAAGAGCCAGACACGGGTTTTAAGTTATTTAACCTTAATGATATATCAGGCACTCTTGAGGAAAAAATGAATGCTTGGAAAAACTCTGGTAAAACACCTACTAATGATGCTGTGACATTGATTGATTACGTTGATAAAAGTCCTACAAGTGCAGATAAAGTATTAGATCGAGTAGACTGTACCACAGTTTTCCAAGATAGAAATAATAAAGACACACTCCAGGCTAAGAAAGATGCATTACGAGTTCCTGCCTTTAAAAGTGAAACTTACGAGTATTCTAATAACACTGACTTAAATAATGGTAGTTTCTATGCTTGTATTGATTCTGATAAGAACTTAGTCAAAGTATTTATCAGAGGAAATGCATTAGCACGAATTGATAAGTCAGATAAAAATACTTATGCTTCGTTCAGGAGTACATATTTCCCAAGCGCGAGTACCCAGGTTAAAGGCAGAGGACTGATAGGTCTTAAATAACTCACAGAAATAAGTATGGAAAGTTCATTTTTATTAAAACTACTACAGCGAGCATGCTTGGGGAAAGTAACTGCAAAATACAAATTCCATCAGCAGCAAACTACCCTTACTCAAACCAATCCTGGGTTTACTTTAATAGAATTGATAGCAGTGGTCTTGATGATTGGAATTTTATCAGCGATCGCTGCTCCTGGCTGGCTTGCTTTTGTCAACAGACAGCAAGTTAATAAGACTAATGATGTAGTTTTCGCAGCGCTACAGGACGCACAGCGAGAAGCTAAAAAGAGAAAACTTAATTACAGCGTCAGTTTTAAAGTTAAAGATAAAATTCCCAAAATTGCCATTCATCCTGATTCTACCGCAGCTAAAGACCTCCCTGAAAAGAACTGGAAGCCTTTAGGCGAAGATTTAGACATTAAGCCTGGACAATTTATTCTTGGTACAAATCTTAGCGATAAAAATATAGCAACTGCTACTGTATCCTACGATTTAAGTAACCCAAAAACAATTACTTTTAACTACATGGGTTATCTACCACCAGATGCAAAATTAGACCCACTAGCAGCAAATTCAACAGACAACACACTTGGTTTAAAAATTGTAGTAGCTGTACCTAAGCCAGAAAGTTATACAGAACCTAGTCGAGTTAAACGATGCGTAATTGTAAAAACTCTTTTAGGCTCGATGTTAACAGAAAAAGACGATAAATGTAAGTAAATACATATTGTAGTGACTAAACTGCAAAAAATAAGAAAAACAAGAAATATATAATTGCACTTTAAGAGTCAATTGAAAACATTAGGTGCAGTTTGATTTTTTTATATATTTATGTTATGTGATTTTGAGAAAATAAGTAAGCATCACTCAATTTAGTCATGTCAAGCAAGAGGTAATTATGTATATTTTACAGATTCAATTTTAACCATAAATAACCATATTTAAAAATCTAGATGAGTAACAAAATATTTTTAATAAAATCAGTACAAAGACGGAATACTACAGCCGCACTTAAGTAGAAAATTAATTAGGTGCATTTTTTGTGTTCTGTTATGACAATGAACGTTGACTTGACTGTAGCTATCCCAACTTATAACGGGGAAAGCCGTTTGCCTGAACTGCTGGAACGACTGCGAAATCAACTTAATACCCAACACTTTTCTTGGGAAATTATTGTCGTAGACAACAACAGCACTGATAATACAGCCAAACTTGTTCAAACCTATCAAGCTTCTTGGCAATGCCCTTACCCCTTAAAATATTGCTTTGAAGCGAGACAGGGCGCGGCTTATGCCCGAAAACGGGCTATTCAGGTTGCCTTAGGCAAGTTTATCGGTTTTCTTGATGATGACAATTATCCAGAATCTAACTGGGTTGTAGCAGCTTATACCTTTGGTCAGAATTATCCAAAAGCAGGGGCTTATGCTAGCCAAATACACGCAGATTGGGAAGTAGAACCACCAGAAAATTTTCAGCGCATTGCTCCATTTTTGGCAATTACAGAACGAGGTAATTTGCCTTTGCTATATGAAGCCCAAAAAAAATTACTACCCCCCTCTGCTGGATTAGTTGTTCGCCGAGAAGCTTGGTTAAAAAGTGTGCCAAATCAGTGTATTTTGACTGGCAGAGTCGCTGGAAATATGCTTACCAGTGAAGATTTAGAAATGTTGTCTTATATCCAAAAAGCAGGCTGGGAAATTTGGTACAACCCAGAGATGGAAATTTCTCATAAAATTCCACGTTGGCGTTTACAAAAAGAGTATTTAATTCCATTTTTTCAAGGCATTGGGCTTAGTCGTTATGTGACGCGGATGTTGAGTGTAAAACCTTGGGTAAGACCAATTGCCTTATTTGCTTACACGATTAATGACTTGCGTAAAATTGCCTTACACATACTCAAATATCGGCTGCAGGTGAAAACTGAGTTGGTTGCTGCTTGCGAGATGCAATTGTTTGTAAGTAGTTTAATTAGCCCTTTTTATCTTTGGAAAAATGGCTATTTGAATAAGTAAGTAAGCCGTATAAATTCAGTTAATTGGTGAGGGCTGTTAAGAGTTAATGCTTAAGAGTTAAGAGTTAATAGTTCGCGCGTTAATAGCCATGAACCCCTCCGGGGTTCACCAGTCGCCTGGGTCGGGAAACCCTCCCGCAGCGCTGGTTCACCATGAACTATGAACCGACAACATACTTGCGTTGATTTGCGCCTACCTGACTTGAAAAAAGGCACTCTTGCATACTGCGGGGGGCAGAAGGAAAGAAAAATTTTTTCATGCGCCCTGGTGTACGAAAGTACATGACGGCTACTTAGTTGTCAGATAATTGTTAGTTATCAGGTGTTAGTTATCGGTGAAATTCACCATTCACCATTCACCATCTACCAATAAATCTGGTGTATTTACCGTTCTAGTTAATTTAATGACAAAATATCTTAATAATCGCTCTAGCGGTGGTTTTACGCTGCTAGAGATGTTGGTTGTTGTTCTCGCAGTTGGTATATTAAGCGCGATCGCACTACCCAGTTGGCTGTCTTTTGTTAACGTTCGTCGCCTCAACACAGCCCAAGACCAAGTTTACCTCGCCATGCGCGAAGCCCAACGACAAGCAACTAAGGAAAAATTGACTTGGCAAGTTAGCTTTCGCCAGCAAAGCGGCATCATTCAGTGGGCGGTTCATGCTGCTACAGTAAACGCAGCTAATGCTAGCTGGAATCAGCTAGATTCTAACGTGCGCTTAGATGAGGAAACAACTTTACAACAGTCAAATGGTATACGACAATTGCAATTTGACTACCGAGGTCATCCTAATAAGCTAATACGGATAACTCTATCTAGTAAATCTGGTGGTCAAGCAAAGCGCTGTGTCTATGTTTCTACACTTTTAGGAACAATGCGAAGGGCAAAAGAGCAGACTACAGCCAAAAATGGCGATTATTGCTACTAAAATATTTCTGGTTGTTTAAAGCAAGGTATTGTGTCAAACTTACCAGAAACCTCAAAACAGCACCCCCAAAAACAGCACTTAATTATTTTTACTCGCTATCCAGAACCGGGAAAGACGAAAACCCGGCTAATTCCTGCTTTGGGAAGTCTTGGTGCTGCCAATCTTCAACGGCAGATGACCGAATATACAATCTTTGAGGTGAAAAAATTACAAAAAGCGATCGCTATCTCTTTGGAAGTGCGGTTTGCGGGTGGCAATTCACAACTGATGCAAGATTGGCTGGGTTCTGATTTAGTTTACCAGTCTCAAGGGGATGGCGATTTGGGTTCGCGAATGATGCGATCGCTTTTTAGTTCTTTTGAATCGGGTGCAGAAAATGTCGTTATAATTGGCACTGATTGCCCTGGTGTAAATGCTCAGATTTTGGCAACAGCTTTTGAACATCTGCACACCTTTGAACTTGTACTTGGTCCGGCGATCGATGGTGGCTATTATTTGATTGGTTTGCGTTTCCCTGTGGCAGAATTATTCACTAACATCGATTGGGGAACTGCTGAAGTATTCCAACAAACCATAGATATTGCCAACAAACTAAATTTATCACACGTTTACTTACCTCCCCTTGCTGATGTTGACCGTCCAGAGGATCTACCGATTTGGGAAAAAATATACAATCGAGAGCTTTTTTAAGGCGACGGGTGTGGGGTGTGGGGTGTGGGGCGACGGGTGTGGGGTGTGGGGGACAAGGAGAGTAATTTTTTCTCCCTATTTCCCCCCAACCCCAACGCCAGTCCGCCCAAGTCGCGGTCGCTAGGGCGGCTGGGGAGTGAGTGGCGGCCCCTAGCCCTCCATCTCCCCATCTCCCTATCTCCCCATCTCCTTCTCATAGGACAAGAGGCTAGCAGAACAATTTTTGATTAGTTTCGTCTAAAATGAGGAATTTCTTGGAGACACGCTGTATAACAAATGCTAGCGTGGTGTAGTTTCAAACCCAAATGCAGAAATTACTTACGAATTTGCAAACAACTTTGCGATCGCCAAGTACTGCTAGGTCCTAGAAGCGATATTCAAGTAACTTTAAATAGGAAAATCATTCTGATTGACTAGGAAACTAAAAAGCTATGGTTAACCGCTTTGCGTCCGTAAGTGCTGCCCGCACGCTAAAGGTAGTTGGGATAATTTTAATGTTGTCCTTTTTGCTTGACTTTCTGATTCTGATGTTCCCTTTTCAACCAACTGACCGGGGATGGCAAATCGATTTGGCAACTGCGTTAGTTGACCGAGGGATTGTACCGATGGTAGGATTGGGGATGCTGTTTGCTGGCTATTGGATTGGTAGCACTGAAGCAGGCGATCGCTCGCAGGGTATTGATTTAAGAGTTCCCTCACTAATACTGTCAAGTATCTTAGGGTTGATGTTTTTGTTGATTTTTCCCCTGCACCTTAACAATGTGCGTCAAGCCAGCACCCAAGCAGTAAGTCGAATCACTCAAGAAGCCGATCAAGCAGAAAACCAATTGAAAGGTCAGCTAACTCAATTGCAAGCCCAACTGGGCAATGAGCAGGTTAAGGCTCAATTAGAAAAGCAAAAGACCCAAGTCAAAGCTCAGTTTACTGAATTGCTTAAAGATGAGCAAAAATACAAGCAAGCATTGGAAAATCCTCAACTTCCCGCCGCCCAAAAAGAATTACTCAAGAAGTTTAAGGCAAATCCTCAAGAGCTTGATAAGTTTATCGCCCAACAAAGCGATCCTCAAGGACTTGCAAATGAAAGACTTAACTTAATTCGCCAGCGCAAGGAAGAAGCTGAAAAACAAGCTAAACAAAGCGCTTGGAAGTCTGGTGTGCGGATTGGTATGAGTAGTTTGCTGCTGTCTATCGGTTACATTATTATCGGCTGGACAGGTTTAAGAGGTATGGGTACTTTGCAAGGTGGCGCACGTAAAGCTCCTGCACGCTAATTTTATTTTTCTAAGGCAGTAGAATGCATTACAAAATTATTGAAGGCTCATACTGCCAATTTTTTAAGAAATAAGGCAGCTTTGCTGAGGAGCCACTGCGGTGCCGGGGTTCCCCCGGTTGAAGCATGTGGCGTGGCAGGAGGCAGCTTTGCTGAGGAGCCACTGCGGTGCCGGGGTTCCCCCGGTTGAAGCATGTGGCGTGGCAGGAGGCAGAAGGTAGAAGGGAATTAAGATTTTTTATTTCATTCATCGCGGGCGGTACGACCGTCCGTCGGCTGCTTTTAATAGCAATTAACAGTTAGCAGTTAACCGTTAGCAGTCAACCGTTAGCAGTCAACCGTTAGCAGTTAACAATTAGCTGTTAGCAAAACCCAAATTTCTATAAAACCGGAAGAATGTTTTCGATTTACATACTTACATATAACGAAGAGCTAGATATTGCCGCTTGTATTGAGTCGGCGATGCTATCGGATGACATCATTGTTGTAGACTCTTGCAGTAGCGATCGCACTGTGGAAATCGCCAGTCGCTATCCTGTCCGCGTTGTTCAACACGCTTTTGAAAGCCACGGTCGCCAACGCACTTGGATGTTAGAATCTATTCCCCCCAAGCATGAATGGGTTTATATTCTCGAAGCTGACGAACGCATGACAAAAGAATTGTTTGCTGAATGCGATCGCGTTAAGCAAAATCCAGATTACATCGGTTATTACGCCGCCGAACGGGTGATGTTTATGAATCGTTGGATTCGTTACAGCACTCAGTATCCCCGTTACCAATTACGCCTTTTCCGCCACGGTAAAGTTTGGTTTACAGACTACGGTCATACTGAACGCGAAGTTTGTGAGGGCGCAACCAGCTTTTTAAAGGAAAGTTACCCCCACTACACTTGTAGCAAGGGCTTGAGTCGTTGGATTGAAAAACACAATCGTTACTCTACAGATGAAGCGAAAGAAACCCTGCATCAATTAGAAAACGGAAATGTCAACTGGAGAGATTTATTCTTTGGTAAGTCGGAAGTCTCAAAACGCCGCGCTTTGAAAGATTTATCTTTGCGTTTACCTGCTAGACCGCTATTACGCTTTTTGTATATGTATTTTCTCTTGGGCGGCTGTCTGGACGGACGCCCTGGATTGGCTTGGTGTACGTTACAGGCATTTTACGAATACTTGATTTTGCTTAAAGCCTGGGAAATGAAGCATTTGCCTGTACCCAGCTTAGATGCAAAAGCGCCGGTTAATCAGGAGAATTCTAACGCGATCGCCAGCAAACAACTTTCAGCATGAACTAGCAAGGTTGATCCCCCTCGGACCAATCTTTGACTCATCTAGCAACTCGTGCTGGATGAAAATGTTATATTTGATAGAAATTAATATTTTTAACATAACTTTTTCAAGATGTCGGCACGACCTACATCCGATTTACTCTCAGAAAAAATAGATTTTAAGGCTGTCGGGATGCCGCTTTCCGAATCATCAGCAGCTTTTTATCGAGCGCGGTAGGATCGGTAATAGGATATAAGACTTGCAACAATCGTTTACAAGTCTTAAAAAAAAGTAACACCCTACTTAGACTAGTGGTCTGACAACCGAAAATTGTCGGGTTAGGGCTGGGAAAGGGGAAAGGGGGAAAGGGGAAAATATTAAATTTTGTTTACCTTTGTCTTTTACCATTTTTCCCCCAAAGTTCACTTGCTAGACCGGGCTGTCACTATCAAGTTGTTATGTGTATATATACACTAAGTAAACAAATAACTGGGCTTCCAGTCACAAAAGCGTATTTTTTGCGGTAGCAGCGATCGCTGTTTGCCATTTTGGACAGTTGCTTGCAGCACAGCAGTTTGAAGGAAGAAATTATCTTCCGCCATTGTCTAAATTTTGTACGTCAAGCACGTCGAAAGCAATTTGACTAATTTGCTGGTTATGAATACTAATAACAGAAGTTCCAATAGCCAAAATAAGGAGAACAGGGGCTTGGTAATCGATCGCTGGAAACAGGACTTAAAGAATGACCTGATTGCTGGTTTGTTGGTAATTATTCCGCTAGCAACTACTATCTGGCTAACGATTACCATTGCCAGTTGGGTCATTAACTTTCTGACCCAAATCCCCAAACAGCTAAATCCGTTTGATGGGATGCATCCTATTGTAGTAAATTTACTGAATTTATTGGTGGGGTTGGCAGTACCGCTTCTTTCTATTCTATTGATTGGCTTGATGGCTAGGAATATTGCTGGGCGGTGGTTGCTAGATGTCGGCGAGCGAATATTGCAGGCGATTCCTTTAGCTGGACAAGTATATAAAACCCTAAAACAGCTTTTGGAAACACTATTAAAAGATACAAATGGGAAATTTCGCCGTGTAATTTTAGTAGAGTATCCCCGGCGGGGAATTTGGGCGATCGCTTTCGTCACTGGCGCAATCAGCAACGAAATCCAAAATCACATGTCTCGGACAATGCTGAGTGTTTTTATCCCCACCACCCCAAACCCAACCACCGGATGGTATGCTGTTGTTCCTGAGGATGAGGTAGTTAACCTGTCAATGTCGATAGAAGACGCCTTTAAAATAATTGTCTCTGGTGGTATTGTCGCCCCCAATACGCCCTTGCCTCCTTTAGTTCTTAGCGGCAAAGAACGCAAACTGGAAGTAATACACGACGAAACAAAACGCCCGGTTGTTCCCCTCGAAGAAACTTAAAATAAATCCTGCTGGCGTCACAAATAAATGCATAATATTGTTTTCTAAACTTTTTCTCACAGAAGCGAAAATCGATTCACTTCGTTCCTCGGTTATTTTTGATGAATTACTACTGCGACACTCACACCCCTAAATTCCTATGCAACCCCGTAAACCCCAGCAAATTGCGCGTGAATTGGCGCTGTTAAGCCTTAGCCAGCTACCTGTAAACCCCAAAAAATTGACACCAGACCAACTACCCAAGTTGGTGCTAGCAGCAGTACGCACTCTGAGAGCAGAAGTGCAAGACTCTTTAGATAATGCTAGTGGAGAATTGCAACGCAGTAACGATCGCCTCCTCACCAGCCAAACTCGCGCCAGCGACCTCAACACCGCGAGAACCATGCTTCAAGAAGCGATCGGCTACACCCAAACAGCAATTAACCAGTTGGGTGCAGCAGTTGAATTTCCAGAATTGATTCAGCTAGCCAGTCAAGACAAAGAAGTGGGTAGATACGCCATTGAAATTGTCAAAACAGTTAATGAAGAGCGAAATAGTATAGATGAACAGATATCAGCTGCCTTAGTAGATTGGCAAGTAACTCGGTTGGCACAAATCGATCGAGACGTTTTGCGAATCGCTGTGGCAGAAATGAAGTTTTTAGGAGTTCCTGATAGCATAGCAATCAACGAAGCTGTAGAACTAGCCAAACGCTACAGCGGAGACGAAGGTCACAGATTTATTAATGGTGTCCTCCGCCGATTCACCGATCGCCAAAAAACGGCATAGATTGGACAAGGAGACGAGGGACGACGGGTGTGGGAGACAAGGGAGACAAGGAAAAAGGAAAAAGGAAAAAGTAAGATTTTTTACCTTTTACCCTTTACCTTTTACCTTTTCTTGCCCAATGCCCAAGGGACGCCAGATGCCTGGGTCGGGAAACCAGGAGGGCAGCACTGGCGCAACAATGCCCAATGCCCATTGCCCAATGCCCAATGCCCATTCTCCAATAATGCTGACAGTTGTTAGTTGTTAGTTGGTAGTTTGTAGATAGGTAATTGCTGCTTAGGCAGTTTCAGCTAACAACTAACATTTTGATTACTAACAACTAACATCACTAGCTGCAATGGTTTTTAATTGGTTCCGCCGTCAACATAACGAATCTTCTGAAACTCCCTCCCAACAAAAACAGGAAGAAACTTCCCCAGTCCAACAATCCCAACCCCAGACAGCCGAAAAGTCTACTCCAACGCCCCAAACTGCACAAGATGCGGCACTAGACTACTTGGCTTTTGCTAAAGCTGCTTACAAAAATATTCAGCAAAAGCAACAATCTGAACCAGCAGAAACTCCCCCAGAAACAGCAACGCCTCAATCAGAAGAAGCTGTTGCAATCGCCGAAGTTACAGAAGAAACTGCACAACCAGAAGAAGCGGTTGCGATCGCCGAAGTTACAGAAGAAACGGCACAAGCAGAAGCCGTAGTTGCAGATGTTGCTCAAATAACTACTGAAGAACCTGATGCCGAACAAGCACCAGCAATGACAGAAGTAACTGCTGAAGAGCCTGATGCAGAAAGCATAAATAGCACATTAAATCCTGCGGAATCTACGGTTGTTGAAATAGCGACGACAGAGGAAATAACACAGCCAACAGCGCCAGCAAATTTATCTTTCTTAGAAAGAGCTGCCGCTGAACGGCAAGCTAGACAAGAACGACTGATCGCCACTGCGATTGAAGTCCCAGAACCGGAAGTATTACAGCCTGCGGCTACCGTTGCTACCAGCGTCACGCCAGAGACAGTAGAAGAAATTCCCGGACTGCAATTTGATGAAGGATTTGTCTGGTCAACGGAAGTCTTGGCGGCGCAAGGTAGGCGTGCGGAAGATATTTCGATTGAAGAAATTACCTGGTTGAAAAAGCTACGGCAAGGGTTAGGTAAAACCCGTCGTAATATTGTTAACCAGTTGAAGGCAATTGTCGGTAAGGGACCGCTGAATCAAGCGGCGGTGACAGAGATTGAGTCATTGCTGTTGCAAGCGGATGTAGGTGTCGAAGCGACAGATTATATTATCGACGCTTTGCAGAAAAAACTGCGAGAAGAAGTTACCCCGCCGGATCAAGCGATCGCCTACCTCAAAACAATTTTGCGGGATATGCTGGATGCACCAAGCCAAAAAGCCCACAAACCGACTTTTGCACCAGAAAAAGACACCCTGAATATTTGGTTAATCACCGGGGTGAATGGCGCTGGTAAAACCACCACCATCGGCAAAATCTCCTACCTAGCGCAGAAATCCGGTTATAAATGCTTGATTGGTGCAGCAGATACCTTCCGCGCCGCCGCTGTGGAACAGGTGAAAGTTTGGGGTAAAAGAAGCGGTGTAGAAGTGATTTCCAATCCGGGGAAAAATACAGATCCGGCTGCAGTTGTATTTGATGCGATCGCTGCTGCAAATGCGCGAGACACGGAGTTACTTCTCGTAGATACTGCAGGACGGCTGCAAAACAAGAAAAACTTGATGGATGAACTCAGTAAAATCCGCCGGATTATCGATAAAAAAGCTCCCAACGCAAAAGTAGAATCACTGTTGGTTCTCGATGCTACTTTAGGTCAAAATGGATTGCGTCAAGCCGAGGTCTTCTCTCAAGCTGCCCAACTTAGTGGCGTAGTCTTAACCAAACTGGATGGCACCGCCAAAGGAGGCGTTGCCCTTGCGATCGTGCAGCAGTTGGGTTTACCCATTCGCTTTATTGGTGCCGGTGAAGGCATTGAAGATTTACGTCCCTTTTCCAGCTACGAGTTTGTCGAAGCGCTATTGAGTGGCTAAATAAAAAGACTGGGTACTGGGGATTGGGTATTGGGTACTAGGTAAGAATCGGTTTTTTCCTAATCCCTAATTCCCAATTCCTAGTACAGAAGGGCGGAAATAAGTTAACTATTCACATTCAATGAAAGTCTTGAAAAATCAAGCTTTTCACGAATGCCCTTCGCGCCTCGCCAGTTGCAACAAGCGGGGGAACCCTTTCGGCAGTCGCTCATGGGGGAAACCCCCAAGACCGCGCTGCCTCACCACCGCACTGGTGAACCATCTGCCTTCGTACTTCTGCCAAGTTGTACTAGTTGTTTTGAGTTAAGATTTTTTCTTTCAAGACTAATAAATTTAAGACTTACCAATCTGGTATTATCGGTTGAATTAAGTAAACTCAAAATACTGGAAAAAGCGTAAGTCCTAAAATTATTAGTTTGTCACAACTTCGGTTAAAATCTGACTCTAATGCCGTCTTTTTCCTAGCCCAAACAGGGTTGTACTTTTGTTGCAGCACAAACATTTGGTTGTGGCAAACAGAAGTCCCAACGCAGGCTTTCTTAACTTGAGACTGCGGAAAATTTTCTCAACCGTGTCCTCAAGAAAGTGAATTGGTGTAACTGACGAAAGGTAAGCAATCGCAGATACATTTCTTATCATCTTCTTTAAGAAAGTATCCCCGAATATTATCTGTCTGTAGTTTAGAGGTTTGAAATGCGATGGTTAAATCACAAGAGTTTTTCTTGCCTTGTAAATTAAAGGTTTTAGGATATACTATTTCTGTCTTTTGTTTCCGTAGTTTCTAGCTCTTTTTTGATTAAGCTAGGATGTATGGTATTTGCAGTCTTTAAAGCTTTGACGATGAGTTTAAGTTTCTAGGTGACTGTAGTCTCTCACTAAAGAGACCTCAAGCCCCTTATACCTTTAGTCCCTCATCCCAAAAACTCACATTTTTGAAAAGATAATATTTAAATGTTTTAACCGAGGTAGTTTTTATGCCTTAAGATATATGACTTATTAATGAAGTTGTGAGATAATTAAAAGCTTTACGGTGCTGAAGCGAAATAACTGCTGTTTGCGAGTCAGTTTTTGCCTAAAAATAGATTACTGGAAAATTCTATATTTAGCAAGAAATACAATAAGCAAATACAATACTTATAAAAATTATGTCTTACGTCTTTCTACTCTTGCTAAATTGACAAATATTCTCCCAATATGGTTTAGCAATGTAAACGCCTTCATACTTTATAAGTAATCTAAAATTTACTAAATCTAAAGTGCAATAATACTGTGCCTGTGTCTCAACTGCCTTCTCAACCCACTGACAGTAATAGTAGCGCCCCGAAGGATGTAACTCCGGTGGTGGCGTTAAAAGAACTCGTGGCACGGCTGCACCGAGAACAGAACAAAATCCAAGATTTGTTAAGTTCTTTAGGTTTTGCTCTCAGAAGCTTCAATAATTTGAATCAATTTTTAGAGTTGATTCCGTTAATGGCGACGAGAGTAACAGATGCAGACGGCAGCGCTTTGTTTCTTTACAAACCCAACGGTCAAGTAAGATTAGAGCAGCTACACTGGCAAGATAGTCGCCAGCGAAAAAATATTCGCAAAGCCCTAGAAACAGCTACCAGTCAAATTACTCTTGTGCCAAACACTGCCCCGCTAGCAAATGCCACTGGTATGTTAGATGACCAGATGCATCGCTATTTGGGACCGGATACGCAAATTTTTGGCACCGCAATTTTGGTGAAACATACAGAAAGGGGTTGGCTTTATGTTTTGAGTCGCGATCCAGAATATACCTGGACGGAAACCAGACAAAAGCTAGTTCGGTTGGTAGCAGATCAAACGGCGGTAGCGATTGAAAACGATGAATTGGCAGTTGAATTGCGAAAAAAAGAACGTTTAGACCAAGAATTAGAAATTGGTGCAGAAATTCAACGAAGACTGCTACCGCGTCAATGTCCGACGATTCCTGGTGTTACCCTGGCTGCGCGTTGTAAACCTGCAAATCGTGTTGGTGGTGACTATTACGACTTTATTCCTACCAGTCACAATCAGATTCAGGCAACCACTAAAGGTATACAAGAAGCCGGTCGTTGGGGTTTGGTGATTGGGGATGTTATGGGTAAAGGTGTTCCCGCAGGTTTGATTATGACGATGATGCGGGGAATGCTGCGGGGAGAAGTGTTACACGGTCATCCTCCAGGAAGAATTCTGCAAAACTTAAATCAAGTTATGTATGCGGATTTGGAGAATTCCCACCGTTTTGTGACGCTGTTTTATTCAGAATATGAGCCGATATCGCGAGTTTTATCTTACAGTAATGCGGCACACAATCCGCCTTTGTGGTGGCATGCTGCAACCAAAACAGTGACTCGTTTGGATACCTTGGGAATGTTGATTGGTTTGGATGCCAACAGTCAATATGAAGATGGTCAGGCAGTTTTAGAGCCTGGGGATACGATAATTTATTATACAGATGGTTTGACAGATGCGGCGGCGGCGAGTGGCGATCGCTATGAAGAAGACAATCTGATTACTACCTTCAGCACTGCTTGCAGGTATTGCAGCGGACCGCAGGAAATTTTAGATTATTTGTTTGACCAAGTACAGGAATTCATCGGTGATGACAAGCAAAATACCGATGATATGACGTTGGTTGTATTGCAGGTGGAATAGTTGGTAGTTGGTAGTTGGTAGTTGGTAGTTGGTAGTTGGTAGTTGGTAGTTGGTGCTTGGTGGTTGGTGGTTGGTAATAGTAGGGTGGGTATTTGCTAGCTTTGATTTATACCATTTATCCAAATATTTGACACATTACGATCCCCCCAACCCCCCTCCCGGCGGGCACAGCGATTCACCAGATGTGGCAACGTTTTTATAGAATTGGCATAACAATCAACCACCAACAATCAACCACCAACAATCAACCACCAACAATCAACCACCAACAATCAACCACCAACAATCAACCACCAACAATCAACCACCAACAATCAACCACCAACAATCAACCACCAACAATCAACCACCAACAATCAACCACCAACAATCAACCACCAACAATCAACCACCAACAATCAAAACACAATTGTCCAACCTTCTTTTTGGGCATTTTCCTTGGTATAGGAAACACCATCAATTTTGATACCTTGTTTATCAAGTAGGGTAATGATGCCACCTTCATTTTCCAGCTGGATGTTGTTTTTGACCAAAAGCACCTTTACAACTTCACCTGGATTAATGACGCCGGTGAGGGGTTGCTTGCGCTTGAGTCGATCTGCAAGCGCCCAACCACTTAAATCAACTGCGACTGGTGAGGAATTAATTAAAGTTACTGTTTCCTTGCCGATTTCTTTGCCAGCAGGATTTACCATCGCTGCAATGATGCGAACTCCCGCAGATGTGTGGGGAATCTCCACATTATCCAGTCTGTTGCCGGTGGTGTCGTCTGTGTGGAAAGACTGAGATTGGAAGGCTAAAAATATACTTACCCACTGGTTTCGCGATGGATAGTGAATCAGGAGTGCGCCGTCTTGCCAAACACCATTATCCTTTTGAAATTGACCGGCATTACCCTGGTTCATGTGGATGTCGTGAATACCATTACCAGGGAGAAAACCAAAATATTTGTCCTTGACATCGTTTTCTGGACCCCACTTTTCGCCAAAGGCGTAGAGGGTTACATCTTCAGAAGCGATCGCCCGCTCAATATATAATCCAATCAACTCGTTTAAGTCATTGTCTGCACCGGGAACATTGTAAGGTAATGGCTTCATCTGAGTTGGGTCGAATAAATTTCCCCGAATGAAATCTAAAGCGATTCCACCAGCTTTTCTATCTATATGATTGAAGCCCATTTTTAACCCAACCAAGTCTTTGATGATGGGGTGATCGAAATTTTCGTTAAGAAAGTAGAGCAATTCCGAGGGACTCTGCTTTGATTTAACATTGATAGCAATGCGGTGCTTGACATTTCCATCAGTCACAAGCACTTGGTAATGGGGAGTTTGTCCTTCACCAAGCTTGCGATCGATAGCCCGACCTTTTAAAACACCGTAATTTTTTAAAGGCATTCAATTCTCCTAAGTTTCATGGTGCAAAATACCGGCATCAAAGCAAGTGCGTTTCTATGAGGCATCTCAAATTGCGCGATCGCGGGTGCATAATTTGACTGTAAATACGACTGTGAGCAATTCTTTGTCAACTTTCGCACACATGCAGTGAGCCAAAGCGCGTACGCGAAACAGCAGTATATCTTATTACCTCTAGTTTGTCCTCTCGGTTTTGCCGGTTATATGTTCAAGATGGCAATACGTAATTTGATAGACATATTTCCTAGCAGCAGCTGCTTAATCAAAATGATAATTTAGTGCAATTAAGCACAGCAGTACCCTTGCTGGGTGATTTTTGCAGAGAAAGCCAACAGTCATCGACAAACAAGCGCTAGCCAAGTGGGATAAGCGTAAGAATTAGCAGCCAGCAATTTTGAACCACGATAAGTATTGAATATCCAACGGGCTGTTATTTGAAGATTGTCCATCAAACTTGTTTCTTCGCCGCTAGCTTCAAATGCGAGACTCCACCAAAGATTTTCCTGAATTACTAATTGTGTGAGTTCCACACTACAACCGTTGTCGATATTTTCTTGAGTGGAAACAGGTTTTGGCAAAGAGTTTGGTACAACTTGGTAAAGTTGAGAGTAGCGGACTTTCTGGACACTTATCCAGGAAGGTTTGCCCAAAACTTGGTTTGGTTGAAAACTTGCTTCTGTGGAGTCACAACACAGCCACTTACCCCATTTTTCCGCCTTACCCTCTGCCAAGTCGCCAAAACGCAATATTCCTAATTCGGCTTTGCGCCATTTGACTTCCAGGCGTCCTTGTCGTAATTTGATTCCCATGAAATCAGACTCTGGTGAGTAGAGATACACATCAGAGCGTTCTTCTGGTGATTGTAGCCCTTCAGTGAGACAATTTTGTTTAAACAAAATTTCGATGTCTTCCGGTGTTGTGCCTGGATAAAACCAGCGCAGTTCGTCAGTTAATAGCATAAATTTATTCATTAGTCAAGATTTGTTGGTTGTTGGTTGTTGGTTGTTGGTTGTTGGTTGTTGGTTGTTGGTTGTTGGTTGTTGGTTGTTGGTTGTTGGTTGTTGGTAGTTGGTAGTTGGTAGTTGGTTGTCCCCCCACACCTCACACCCGTCCTCCCCCTCTCCCCCCCTCCCCATCTCCGCAATGTCCCCCTTGATGGGACAATGAAAACGAGAAATTATGCTTTAGTTTGTGTTGCTTCCAGCCCAAAGGAAATTTGTACAAATGTGGAAACGAATTGTAGTAATTTTGCTATTGGTGTTTAGCTTCTGCTTGAGTGAACCTGCTGTAGCATCTGCGGCTGGTCTCAAAAGCTTTGTAGACACTAATGATGGCTATGAGTTTTTATATCCTAATGGCTGGGTGCAAGTAAAAGTTGCTAACGGTCCTGATGTGGTGTTCCACGATTTAATTGAGACAACTGAAAATGTCTCTGTGGTTGTTAGTCCGGTTCCAGAAGGCAAAACTTTGGAGGAATTGGGTACGCCAACAGAAGTAGGATATAAGTTGGGCAAAAATGCGATCGCTCCTCCTGATTCCGGTCGTGAAGCTGAGTTAGTCAACGCTGGAAAGCGAGAAACTGGCGATGGTAAAACATACTACATGCTGGAGTATGCGGTTAAGCTCCCTAATAACCAACAACGTCATAATCTCGCTAGTGTGGCTGTCAGTCGTGGTAAAGTTTTTACTTTCAATGCCTCGGTTCCCGAAAAACGCTGGCGGAAGGTTAAGCGAATTATTGAAAATTCTGTGAATTCTTTCTCTGTTTATTGAAAATAGGGGATGGGGCATTGGGAATTGTTGCGCCAGCGCCCTTCACGACCGCGACAGTCGCGCGAAGCCGCCTTATTGGGCATGGGAAAGATAAATTTTCACGGCGAAGTTGTCAACTGTGTTCATGTTGTCTTTTGCGAATGTGCCCGACGGCTGAAGTCGCCAAGTTTACGGGCATACAAACAAAGCAAACGCAGTCAGGCGGACTGAATGCCCGTAAAGCCTGGGTTGGTGGGTTTTGTTTGGGTAGCCCCAGATTTTAATCTGGCGGCGTTATAAGTGAATTTTGGACTATTAGCCGAAAGCTAATTATGAAAATTCCTCAATTTGTACTCGCATCTGCTTCTGTTGCGCGACGCCGCTTGCTGCAAACGGCTGGTATTGACCCAATTGTGCGTGTTAGCGATTTTGATGAGTCGCAAATTCAACTCAGTGACCCGGCGGAATTAGTGCAAGTTCTCGCTCAAAAGAAAGCAGAAACTGTCGTTGGGCAGTTTACATCGGCTTTAATAATGGGTTGCGATTCGGTTCTGGCGCTCAACGGTGAGATTCATGGTAAACCAGCTTCACCAGAAGAAGCGATCGCTCGTTGGCAAATTATGCAAGGTAATTTTGGCGACCTTTATACTGGTCATGCTTTGATTGACTTAGAGCAAAATCGTACTTTAGTCAAGTGTCAAGTGACGCGGGTTTATTTTGCCCAAATGAGCGATCGGGCAATTCAAGCTTATGTTGCCACGGGCGAACCTCTCAAGTGTGCCGGTGCTTTCGCTCTTGAAGGTTTTGGTAGTTTATTTGTGGAGAAAATTGAAGGCTGTCACAGCAATGTAATTGGTCTTAGCTTACCTCTGCTGCAGCGAATGCTGGCGGAAATGGGATACAATGTCACCGATTTTTGGTGATAGGTTGTTGGTTGTTGGTTGTTGGTTGTTGGTGAAGCGCGTACTGCGGGAGGGTTTCCCTCCTAGTACTGGTTCTCCCGAAGGGTCGTTGTTGCTTGTTGGTTGTTGGGTGGAACTGATATTTTGCAGCGTTTTCAATTGACGTGAACTGCAAAAATCTTGCCAAAATCTTCTTCTGTAACGTGAGTAATTGGCTTATAAACTATGGTGCTGGCATTGTTTACCAAAATATCAACTTTACCAAAGCGTTCAATTGTTTGGTCAAAAAGTCGCTGGATTTTAGCTAGCTTGCTAACATCTGCTTGAACAGCAATTGGGTGATAATTGCAATTTTTCCGGCTAAAGGTGTGATAAAAATTAAAAATTCGTTTATTCAAAATTCAAAAATAAATGGGAAAAGGGAAAAGGAAAAGGGGAAATAATTTTATTTTCCCCTTCTCCTTTAACTCTTACCCTTACTCATGAGTGCGATATTTTTCAACCCAAATCGAAAAGCAAGATTTCTGCGCCAATGTTGGTGCCGATTTCGAGTTGTTCTTCGCCGTTAATTTGCACTCCATCGCCTGCTTTGAGTTCTTCACCGTTCAAGGTTGCTACACCTTGAGCTATTTGCAACCAGGCATAACGATTGGGTTGGACGTGATAATTTACAATATCACCTGGTGACAAAATAGATGTGTATAAATCCACATCTTGATGGATGGTGACAGCACCATCGCGCCCATCTTTAGCACCAATTAAGCGTAATTTGCCGCGCTTTTCTTCAATAGGGAAAGCTTTTTGTTCGTACCTTGGTTCAATTCCTTTTCTATTAGGAAGAATCCAAATTTGTAGAAAGTGAACTGGCTCGGTTTTAGAAGCGTTGAATTCGCTGTGAGTAATGCCAGTACCAGCACTCATAATTTGGGCTTCTCCCGGACGAATCACTGCGCCGTTACCCATGCTGTCTTTATGTTCTAATGCTCCTTCCAAGACATAGGTAAGGATTTCCATATCGCGGTGTCCGTGGGTGCCAAATCCTGCGCCGGGAATTACGCGATCGTCATTAATTACCCGTAACGTGCGAAATCCCATGCGGTCTGGATCGTAAAAATTACCAAAGGAAAATGTATGGTAACTTTCGAGCCAACCTATCTTACTACTACCGCGTGCGTTTCTATCATGAATTAGATGGGTTACGGTGTTTTGAGTCATAAATCATCCTCACTTTTAATGGTTGTTTTATGTTTGAGAATTGCATCGGGCAATTCTTTTGTTTGCAAAAAGTTGTTTGATTTGAAATAAATCGCCTTCTAGCAATTGTTTAATAAACCAGGTCGCCAACTGCAATAATTTTGTTAGGAAAAAGCATAGTTAGCTTTACTTTTATTTTTTTATCTAGACCTGTTATTTAACTATATTAATAGTAAAGTATGTATATATAAAATGAAAAGTACGCACTTAAAAGTGCCGTACTTACCAAAAAGATACTGTAATAATTATTAGTTGGTGGTTGGTTGTTGGTGAAGGGGCGCTCTTGGTAGGGTTTCCCGACCCAGGCGACTGGTTCTCCCGTTGGGTTGTTAGTAGTAGTAGTAGGTTGGGTGGAGTGGAGCTTCTCCCAACGCCACAATACTGATGTTTGTTGGGTTCTACTTCGTTCCACCCAACCTACAAATATATTTATCTCCTCAGAGTCATAAAAGAGGGGTAGTTAGTGCTGAAGCTGTACTGTAGGAGGGTTAGCCCGACCCTGGTAACTGGCAAACCCGAAGCGTTAGTAGAGCAACCAACAACCCAACGGGAGAACCAGTACTAGGAGTGTTACCAAAAGCGCAGTACGCGCTTCACCAACAACCAACAAAGAACTAATGACTAATAACTATTAAACAGCAACTTTGCTTTGAGTTTTAGCAGATGTTGCACCATTACTTCCATTGGTTGATGATGCTTGCAAATGGGCTTCTAAGAACCAAAGTCGCTTGTCGATGGTGCGAGAAACTTCGGTGTAGAGGTCTGCGGTGTCTGCGTCGCCTAAATCATCGGTTTTTGCGATCGCTTCTCTGAGATGCTTGGCATAGGGTGCAAAACGGTCTGCTAAAGCGGTAACATGCTCCATTCCTGCTAAAATATCAACAGGATATTCTGGTAATATCGAATTAGCTGCAGCCATGCGAACTGTTCCGCAAGCATAACCACCTAATGCGGTGATGCGTTCGGCAAACAGATCAATGTACTCTTCTAGTTCGCCAGCTATTTCGTCAAAAAGTTCGTGCAACTGATAAAAATCAGTTCCTTTGACGTTCCAATGTGCTTGCTTGGCTTGGCTTTTTAAATCCGAAGTTGCTGCCAAAGTTTGGTTGAGAATTACGACAATTTGCGATCGCGCATCAGCTGGAATATCAATACGAGTGGGATAAAGACGTGATGCAAGTTTGTTATCGCTCATGGTTTTACCTTTTTGGCTCGATACCGCTAGTTTACAGATAGCCCTTTGTTTTGCGAAACTCTCTGCCGACAGATAGAGCAACTCTCTATCGATAGATGGAATTCAAACTTTAATGAGTTATTATTCTTTTCATCTTGTTACAAAATTTCGCGGTATATAAAGTTGCCTAAGTTCAATTTGGAATTTAGGCAAAATTTGGCATTTCCAATTTCCTCTAAAAGTCAACTGCGATGGTTATCTATAGCGCTAAATGTGCCGCCAAAAAGCCGATCGCGTATCATGTCATTCTGCAAGAAATCATGGGGAAAACCAAGTTCAATTTGACTAACTTCGTTCAAACGTTGCAGATGTTCCGGCGATAAATTCACATCCAAACAAGCTAAATTATCTTGAAACTGCGTTACCTTACGTGCGCCAATAATTGGAATAATCACCCCACTTTGATGACGCAACCAAGCCAGTGCAACCTGTGAAGGCGTGTGTCCAATTTCTGCTGCAACTTGACTTACGACATCGGCGATCGCTAAACTTTTTTCTGAAATCGTCCCCATTGCAGAATTTGTCATTCGCCCCTGTTCGTCCCCTGGCTGCGGTGGCTTATTATACTTGCCCGTCAGCACACCACCAGCAAGAGGCGACCACGGCGTCACAGCCAAATCAAACGCCTTTGCCATTGGTAGCAAATCTCGTTCCGGCGTTCGCTGAATCAAATTATACTCTATTTGCAAAGCTACAAAAGGCGTCCAACCTTGAAACTGCGCCATAGTATTGGCTTGAGACACAATCCAAGCTGGAGCGTCCGAAATGCCAACGTAAAGTATTTTACCTTGACGTACTAAATCGTCAAGCGATCGCATGACTTCCTCAACAGGCGTCATAAAATCCCAGGCGTGCAGCCAAAATAAATCAATATAATCAGTCTTCAAGCGTTTAAGACTGCCTTCTAGCGACTGAATCATATTTTTGCGATGATTACCACTACCATTGGGGTCATTTTTGTGGTCATTCATCTGCAAAGGAAAAGAGTATTTAGTAGCAACAACAAAGCGTTCCCGTTTTGAGGCGATGAACTCACCGAGGATTTTTTCACTACTACCATCAGTGTAGCCATTGGCAGTATCAATGAAATTACCACCCGCTTCCACAAAAGTATCGAACACCTTGCGGCTTTCATCTTGGGATGCACCCCAACCCCAATTTTCGCCGAAAGTCATAGTTCCCAAACAGAGTTCAGAAACTCTCAACCCGCTTTTGCCCAAGAGTTTGTATCTCATGATTGCGTTCTCACTGGTTAAAATTGAGTTTAGCGATCGCAATGTATTCCTGTCTTGTCAATTCTTGCGAAAAATATCAAAATCTTGCTTTTAGTTGGTGGTGAACCAGTACTGCGGGAGGGTAACACGACCGCAAGTAACTGGTTCTCCCGTTGGGTTCGGCGCTGTTGGTTGGTGGTTCCCCAGCCCCCAACCCCCAACCAACCTAAATTTTCACCTGTTTTCTATAGGCATTGGGTGTAATACCTATAAGTTTGCGAAACACATTTGTAAAATGACTTTGACTCTGAAAACCAACTTGCTGAAAAATTTGGTCTATTGCTTCTTCAGTTCGAGTCAATAAATTTTTCGCTTTCTCAATTCTGCAATTCATCACGTACTGGTGAGGCGAAAAACCTGTTGACTGCTTGAACATTCGCGAAAAATGATACATGCTCATTCCCACCACTGTAGCAATTTCCGCCAAGGTCAAATTCTTTTCTAAATTTTCATGAATATATTCAATTGCTTGTCGCAATTTGTGATTTGGAAGACCCTCAAAATGCTTGGGAATTGTTTCACAAGATGCAGAATAATGTCTGAGCAAGTGAATGCAAAGAGTAGTTGTGAGAGATTCGATGTAAACACGATTACCCATGCCATCTGATTCTAGTTCTGATTTGAGCGCCAAGCCAATTTGGTGAATCAGCGGATCGGGGGAAGCAAAATGTGGCACAATTTCAACACGTTGTGAATTTACTAAATCATAAGCCGCATAGTTAAAAAGCGTTTTTTCCAGACTGAGAACTAAAAATTCTCCTTCCGACTCCCAGCGTGATATATGATCTGTATTTGCAGGAATAACTGCAACATCGCCGTGATTAATACGTTCGCGTTGAATACGTCCGTTTAAAACTCGCTCTGCTTTGGTGATGCGGGGTTCCAGGCTTATACTGATAACATGCTGTTGGGGACTGTGTTCTGGAGTCTCGTGGGCAGGTTGTCGATGATAATCCAAACGAATACCATTCCACTGAGCATTGTAACTGGAAATAAAGGGCGATCGCGGCATAATTTTTGAACATGAGTCAAAATCCGCAAAATCAACGGTTAAGATTTTATCTTTTGGCATCATTCGCACCCTGGTAAAAATTTGGTTTAAGGTATAACGCCGTACTTATTTTCTAAAACAGTATTGATCTTCTTTGGAAAATCTCGAAAATTAAGTTTACAAATAGAGATATAAACTCATTATCACCATATAATTTGTTAATCAATGGCTTACTACGTAATTTATGACGGTAATTGCAATCTCTGCGTGACACTAGTGCAACTGTTGGAAACCCTAGATCGGGGAAATTTGTTTCGCTACATTTTCATGCAAGACGAACAAACACTCGATACTTGGGGAATTACACCCCAAGATTGCGAAATGGGGATGATTTTGATTGATGCGAATGCACCCCAAAGACGCTGGCAAGGTAGTGCAGCAGCAGAAGAAATTGGACGCTTATTGCCCTTAGGTAGTGTATTCGTGGATGCTTATCGTGCTTTGCCTGGGGTAAAATGGGCAGGCGATCGCTTTTACGAACAAATCCGCGATAATCGCTACACCCTCTTTGGCAAGCGTTCTAGTACCTACAAATCAGCATACTGTGCCGATGGTAGTTGCAACACAAATCAGTAGTGCTGAATAACGAATAACGAGTGCTGAGTAAAATTATTACTTTTTTTTAACGAGCGCACTCATATCAATTCTCTTTAACGCCGCAACTCCCTCAAAATCGAAGTACCCCCCTTGGGAGGGGGGGTAGGGGGGATCTGAATCGTGGCAACATCAGAGAGAATTGGTATCAGCGCTATTGCGCGTTATTTATGTAACAATTTTTTAAAAAATACCAATTTAATCAGAAATTCTCTCAGTTAAATTGATTTATAAGAAAGCAGTAATACCAATTTGAAAATTATTGCTATTGAAAGCTGGAAAATTTATCCAATATATGTTTCACAATCACGCCAGTTGCGCGGCTTGAGGGGAACCCCTCCAAGGCACTGGCTCCAAAATCTCAAATCTCAAATCTCAAATGGTATAAGGTATTAAGAATGCAGTATTTTTCTACTAGCAAGCGTGTGTGCAGTTCGGCTTGTGCTGTAGTAATTGCAGCACAACTATTAGGAATAAATCCCAGTTTTGCGATAACTGATATTAAGCAGCCGACTACTTGTCAGAATACTCAATTGGAAACAAATTCAGCTAAAGATTCTGACTCGTGGTGGGAAAATCTGATTTTCAAGATAAAGAACTGGTTAACTCCTGGTTTCACAAATTTTAAGGAAATAGAAACTGGAAACACATCAACAGATAAGCATGCAAGCAAAATAATCAGTTTTTCCGATAATCGAAAAAATAACAATAAAACCAATAGCATAATTCCAAATTTTTTGGTTTTGGGTGGGGGTAGTGCCCCTTTTGAAAACGAAATTGCTCTAGAAAAGAATATTCTCTATTTCCAGCGTACCTTGCATGAATTGGGGCATAACCCAGTTAATGCATCGATTTTTTTTGCTAATGGCAACGATGGCAAAGCTACAGTGCGCTATCTTGACCCTCAAGGAATAGAGAAGTTTAAAGTACCACAGATTCCCAATTTAAAAGGTGCTTCTACCCTAGTTAACTTGCAGAATTGGATGCAGCAAACTGCACAACAATCTCCAGCTAAACCTATATTTTTATATTTTACAGGACATGGGCTTCCTAACAAAAACGATTTCAATAATAATTTTCTAACACTTTGGAATAAACAACTACTGAGTGTGACGCAATTATCCCAAATGTTGGATGAATTGCCCGATGAAACATCAGTGACAGTAGTGATGGCACAATGTTTTTCTGGTTCTTTCGCTAACTTAATTTATCAAGGAGGAAATCCCAAACATCCTATTGCCCTTCAAAGTCGTTGTGGGTTCTTTGCTACAATTAAAAGTTTACCTTCAGTTGGCTGTACTCCATCTGTCAACGAAGCAGATTATCGCGATTACAGTTCCAGTTTCTTTGCTGGACTTAGCGGACGCAATCGTATAGGTAAATTAGTTGCTTCTGCTGACTATAACAAAGATGGTAAAATTTCTTATGCAGAAGCTCATGCTTTTGCTAAAGTAGACAACAAAACAATAGATTTACCAATATCTACATCAGAATCGTGGTTGCAGGAGACAGCTTCTAGCAAAAATGTAGAGTTTATTTTACAGCAACCCATTGCAGAAATTATTAAAAATGCGCGTCCAGAACAGCGATATGTGGTGAATTATCTAGTTAAAATGTTTAACTGGAATGGTAATGAATCTTTTGGTGATAATTTAGATGCTTTTACTGCAAAACAATACAATACTGAAGAAGAAAAAGCTTATATAGAACGGTTAAAAATGGAGTTGATTAACATTAGTATGGAAAATCAAATTCGTAATTCTCAAAATCAGCAAGCAATTATGAATCTTAATCGTTTAATTGAGTGCGAGAGTGGTTTCCCGCAATAATAAATTTATGTTTTATTGATAATAATGTGTTGAATTTGTCGGATGTGTACAGCCTTGCGGTATACAAGAAAAGCGAGAGTACGGCACCATGAATAGCGCTACTTTACAGATAACGGATTAAATTCGTAGGGTGTTTTATACCATTTCTGCAAATATTTGCGCGTTCAGATCCCCCCAGCCCCCCTTGTTAAGGGGGATACAGGAATTGTGATATATTTGTGCAAATATTTGCGCGTTCAGATGCCCCCAGCCCCCCTTGACAAGGGGGGTACAAAGATTGTGATATGGCACTAAATCATTCGTGAGAAACGAGAAACCCGACTTCTAATGCTGTCGAATTTCACAAATAGAGGCGAGGATTGCTATATGTGGCAACGTTAAAGATAATTTGTATAACATACCATGAATCAGCGGTGCGTTAGGGGCAAAAAGTTAGTTAATTGCTCAAATATCATATTGAAAAATGCGCTATGGCGCACCCTACTATTAACCATTAACCATTAACCCCTCCTTTCTTTCACCAGTCGCCTGGGTCGGGAAAACGCCACTGCGACCCTTGGGGAGACCCCAAGACCGCAGTGGCTCCCCTACCAAGGGCGCCCCTTCACCATTAACCATTAACTACTTGGTTTATTAAACACTTCCAAAATTTGCCGACAAATTTGTTTTAGCTTTTCCCCTACTTCTGGGGAAGGTTCAGATCTGCCGACAAAACTCCAGTTTTCTATTGTAGATAGTCGCCACGCCTCGCCGCGATGGTCAAATCCGGCGATTTCTACACCGATCGCACGACGTGAGTTATTTACCGGATCTTGATAAAATCGAATTTGAATTAAAATACTGCGGCTTCGCCAAGATTTGCTGATACCTGGAAAATGAAAACCGATATCTATAGAATCTGGATCGATTAATTCCCTTGTTTCTGGGTCATTTGTCCAAGGTTTTAAATCTGATTTTGCATCAGGAAACTCAAACTTGAACAAATTAACTACCGTCGCAATCTTGCTGGCGAATTCAACGTTTGTTGCTTGTTCAGCTGCGTTCACGAAAAAATACTCCTATTTTGTGCCGGCGTATGGGTAATGTGACGACAGAAAACCGCCAGAAGGCTGATTGTATTGGTGTTTCAGCTTATCAATACCTTGTCAATTTCGCAACTATAAAAATTACACTTTCGTGACAATTATTGTTACCTCCCAACTACCAAAAACCTCAAATGAGCGGTTTTGAAAATTGGCAAGACTTATTAAGTAATTATACTTAATTTTTTGACAAATTTTCTGCTTTTTAGCGGAAATTTGGTTTTTTGTGGAAAATACTAGTGCCGACAAGAACGAGAAATTGCGCTGGCGATCTAAAATTACACTGTTAATCGGCAAACAAATCAGTTCGGTTTATGGCGCGTCAACGCAATATCTTTTCATTGATTCTAGTATTGTTGGCAACATTCCTCATCAGTTGTGGCGGTCCTTCCGTTGCCAAAGCTCCTCCAACTTACACACAAGCTCAGTTGCAGCAAATTCAGGAATATGTGCCTGAAATTGAAGCTGTACGCGATCGCTCGCAGGAGCTGCAACAGTTAATCCAAAGAAATGACTGGATAAAGGTGGGTAATTTTATACACGGTCCGATGGCAGAAGCAAGACTGACCATGACTTATGTTGTTCCTCACCTCCTATCCAATGACCAACCACAAGCACGTCAGGTAGCACGGGATTTATTTAACCACCTGGTTAAAATCGATCAAGCTGCTAAGGATCGTAACTCTCAACTTGCTTTGAGTAATTACAAAGCCGCTTACGCAGATATTGACACATTCCTGCAGTTGCTTCCAAAAACTAGCAGTCAAGCTGAATCTTGAGTGCCCAGTTATGAGTTATGAGTTATGAGCCGCCCAGTTAGGAGTTAGGAGTTAGGAGTTTTGAATTCTTAATTTATAATTCCTAACTTCTCACTTTTTGTAAAAGCAATGAGTCACGTAGTTATTATCGGTTGTGGTGTGATTGGGGCTGCTGTAGCCTATGAACTCAGTCTGGTCAAACAGTTAAAAATCACAGTCCTCGACCAAAAACCACCCGCACAAGCTTCCACAGGGGCGGCGCTGGGCGTTTTAATGGGCATTATCAGCCAAAAAATCAAGGGTAAGGCTTGGCAAATGCGCCAAACTAGCATCCAACGCTACGAAACTTTGATTGGAGAACTTGAAGCTGTTACAGGTCGCAAAATCCCTTTCAACCGTCAGGGAATTCTCATGCTATTACCTGAAAATTTAGAATCCTCCGGGGGACATGATGGAATTTCAGACTGGGAAAAGCTGGTTGAAATTCGCCACTCTCAAGGTTGGAATTTGGAAATTTGGGATGTTGCGAAACTAAAAAATATCTGTCCGCAGGTAGATGTACATAAACAAAAAATTATTGGTGCTGTCTATTCTCCGCAAGACCGCCAACTCGATCCAACTGCGCTGACTTTAGCTTTAGTTGAGGCTGCACAACACAATGGTGTTAATTTTAGATTTGGCGTGACTGTGTTGGGGAAAACCCCACCTCCTACCCCCTCTACCACGGGAAGGAGGGGGAGTGATGAAGAAACGATATGTACTTGTGTTGAGACGACAGAGGGGAAAATAGCTGCTGATTGGATTGTGGTTGCGGCGGGGTTGGGTTCTTCTGGGTTGACGGCGCAATTGCAGCAAATGGTTGATATTCGCCCGGTGTTGGGACAAGCTTTACAACTGTGTTTGGGGCATGCTTTAGGAAATCCTGAATTTCAACCGGCACTTACCGGTAATGATGTCCATATTGTTCCTTGTAGCGCAGGTGTTTCCCCTCCTGGAGATTATTGGGTGGGTGCAACGGTGGAATTTCCTGTAGATGGAAATGAGATACCCCCAAATCCAGAATTATTGCAAGGAGTTTTGCAACAAGCGATCGCATTCTGTCCCGAGTTAGCAAAAGCCAAAATTATCCGTACTTGGTCGGGGTTGCGTCCCCGTCCCGAAGGACGCCCAGCACCAGTTATTGGCAAGCTACCGGGATTTAGTAATGTTCTCCTCGCAACCGGACACTATCGCAACGGCGTTTTATTAGCACCGGCAACAGCTAGCACAATTCGTGAGATGATTATTTCTAATGATTGAAAAATAACTTTAGATGAGGCTGGCGAATTTTATTCGCGCCCATACAAAGTAAACCCACCTGCCTAGATTTCAAAAAAGTCCGCCTGACTGCGGACGACAATTCGTGTAGCCCCAGACTTCCAGTCTGGGGGGTATCGTAAATAAAAAATACCTTTTTATCTTTGTACCTTTGCGCCTTTGCGCCTTTGCGTGAGGCATTTGATTCAAATGTCAATAACAGAAAATAAAATTAATATCGGTTCTCTAGAATGGTTTTATCGCGAATCTGAACCAATTGGTAGAAGTGACTTGCTACCAGTAGTGCTATTGCATGGTCTAGTTTCGCAAAGCTACAGTTGGCGCAATATTATGCCAGCTTTGGCGAATCAAGGCACAAAAGCGATCGCGCCAGATTGGATTGGTTTTGGCTTTTCATCAAAACCAGAAAAAAAAGATTTCGCTTATACACCAGATGCCTTTATTACAGCTTTAGAAGAATTTATCAAAGCCTTAGAACTTGAACGTTTTTCCTTAGTTGTCCAAGGTTTTTTAGGTTCTGTAGGATTGCAATATGCCTTACGTCATCCAGAACAAATTGCCAACATCGCAATTATCAATACACCAATTAAATCATCAGCAAAGTTACCCTGGAAAATTCAACAAATGGGTTTACCTTTAGCAGGTGAAATGATGACTCAAGACCCCTTGCTAGTTGATAGAACTTTAGAAGGTGGTGCCCGTTATGTAATAGACGATAAAGATTTAGATGTTTATCGCAAACCATATTTAAAAAGTTCGGCATCGGGGCGGGGTCTTTTAGCAACTATTCGCAATTTGCAACTTGCGAAAGCGATGTCAGAAATTGAATCTGGCTTTAAAGATTGGAAACAGCCTATTTTAATTCAATGGGGAATGATGGACCCTTGGTTATCTGTAGATATGGCAGAAAGTTTTGCCAAAACTGTACCGCAAGGGGAATTAGTCCGGCTAAATAATGTTGGGCATTATCCTCAAGAACACTACCACGAAACTATTTTGCAAGACCTTTTACCTTTTGTGCGGCGTTCGCAATCTAGTTAATGCAATATAGGGCATTGGGTACAGGGCAGGGGGCATGGGGTATGACTTCCCAATGTTCACATCTTGCACCAGCCAGATAATACGCGACAAAAGTAACTAAGTATTTATCGATGTTCCGACTGCGAACAGATCCGCCAGGGACTGAAAGTCCCTGTCTCATAGCTAAAGTCCTCTTCAGAGGACTGTTAGGAAATATTTTTCAGGTAAAATTAGCTACTCCAAATTATTTTATTTGTGGTTTATGCGTAAAGTGCAAGATGTAAGAATGCCCTATTCTCACGCGTAAAATTTTGTGTTGCAGACTATTAGGATCTGTTTTCAAACCCCGATGAGATCCCCCCTCCCGGGGGGAGGGGGGTACTAGTTCTCTAAAAGTGACCTTTTTCGAGTTCTCTAAAAGTCAATACAGTTGGTGATAAGCACCAATCCAGAAACCCGGTAAATAAGTGCGAAACCGGGTTTCTCTCCCTCACCTACCGTTAACTGAACTGTATTGCTCTAAAAGTCCCTCGGCAGGGGGATAATGGTGGTACACAACGATAAGTTTGAAAACATGCCCTATGGTGAGGTTTGGTTGCAGAAGTTTCCAGTCCAACTGACTATGCCAAACCAAGTATCGCGATCGACAATACCATTGGGATTGGACTGTTTCAAAATCTCTTTTTTGAACTGTTTTACAGCCTGTTCTGTAGTAGATTGAAATTCTGCATTGAACGAATCATTGCCAAGAAAGCCAAAAGCGATTAGCAGTTGTTGCAGAAATCTCACGGCTTCACCTGTGCGACCGCGTTGCAGTGTCGGTAAGTTGGTTTCCATGATTTATACTCCTTAATTTTTTTGAAAGATGCTGATTGTTTGATTGTGTCAGGTACAGATGAACAGCCAACGAATTTTAGATTTTGGATTTGAGATTTTGGCTTGCTTTTCCCAATCCAAAATTCAAAATCTCAAATCTAAAATTGTCACGCTTACCGCAAAATTTGCTATTTATTAACGGTGCATCGGTTGTAGCAAAAATTGCTCAATGCACGCCAAGTTAAAGGACCAACTTTGCCATCTACACTAAAAGTGCCATCGGGGTCGAGAATTGGGTCGTCGCGGTATTCCCGTTGGAATTTAATGACAGTTGCTTTTGTTTGTGGACCAAATTGTCCGTCCACTTTCAGCGCCGGATATTTGTTTTGATTCTGTTTGATTTTGCCTCTGTAATTGTTCAGCAGTCGTTGTAGAAATGTCACTGCGTCACCTTTAGCACCTTCTACCAATGCTGGCATGCTGATAGAATTAGCAGAAGCATCAAGAATTGCAGTTAAATCGACAGCTTCCATGACTTATCCTCCATGAATTGTTTTAATTAGAATGTGCTTTGCGAGCCTTTTGTATTAGTAATCGGGTAAGCAAAATCAACTTATGCACTTTTGGGTGGGAAAAAATCAAAAAAATCCAGAAAATTGCTCGCAGACTTAATGTTTGGTTTGAAAGCAATCGCATGCTATTTGCATCAAGTCGCCAAAGTCAGAAATTATTCGAAAATTTTTTCACTAATCAGGCGATCGCTTGTTGTATCCGATTGTAAAACGCGGCTTTTTGGCGCAGTCATATCATCCGCGCTATGAAAGCTGAAAGTCATCTAATACCTGAGACTGAGAGTTCATCAAAACAATATCAACCTGCATTTATTATTAACCTAGCCGTATTAGAAAACCTCCCCCAAAAGTAATATAACTTGAGTTTTATTCCCAAAGGAATAGAATTTTGGTTTAAAGGCCTCTACACACTTCTTGATTCATCAGCCGCCTCAACATCTATAGCTATGGAGCATTTTGACGTAACCTGGTATTTGTGGGACTTGCACGACTCAAGCAATCTCCTCTTTGGCAGAGTTTCAGAAAGGCAGGTTACGATACAATGGCTTATTTGTGGTTTAAAGCATTTCATATTGTCGGCGTTGTCGTATGGTTCGCTGGGTTATTTTACCTAGTGCGTCTGTTTATCTATCATATTGAAGCGAACCAAGAACCAGAACCAGCACGCACGATACTGAAAAATCAGTATCAAATTATGGAAAAACGCCTCTATAACATCATTACTACGCCGGGGATGTTGGTAACTGTAGCATGTGCGATCGGTTTGTTGGTCACGCAACCAGATTTCTTACAACAAGGTTGGTTGCATTTCAAACTCGGATTTGTGGTGCTGCTACTTGGTTATCATCATTACTGCGCTCGTTTGATGAAAAAATTAGCAGCAGATGAATGTAACTGGACTAGTCAGCAAATGCGTGCCATGAATGAAGCACCAACGGTCTTGCTAGTGATAATTGTCATGTTGGCGGTGTTCAAAAATAGTCTGCCTACAGATATTACCGCTTGGTTTATTTTTGGCTTGATTATTTTTATGGCGGTGACTATTCAGCTTTACGCCAAAAAACGCAGGCTGGATAAAGAAAAGCAACTAGCACAAATTACACAGGTTCCCCAAGAACAAGCTTAGGAGTTAGGAGTCTTGAGTTAGGAGTCTTGAGTTAGGAGTCTTGAGTTAGGAGTTAAGAATGTAAAATTTGTAGGGTGCGTTACACTTCGTTAACGCACCTTCTTTCATTCATCGGAGTTGAATATAAAAGAAGGTAAACAATGGAAAACCAGTCATTATTTACCAATCGAGTGGCGGTACTAGCTACAATGCATCAAAAAGAGAGGGTTATTGCCCCACTATTAGAACAGGAATTAGGAATTAAAATTATAGTTCCGCAAGATTTTAATACTGATGTTTTTGGGACATTTACTAGAGAGATGAAACGTCCTGGAAATCAAATTGAAGCCGCAAGATTGAAAGCAGAAAAGGTGCTGGAAATGACAGGCGAAAAATTAGCGATCGCTAGTGAAGGTAGTTTTGGTCCTCACCCTAGTGTTCCTTATCTTTCTTGCAATCGAGAAGTTGTGATTTTCTTAGATAAAATACATAATTTAGAAATTGTTGGTGAGGATTTTTCTACAGATACTAATCATAGTTATCAAGTTGTGCAGAGTGTCGAAGAGGCTTTTGATTTTGCTAAGAAAGTTGGCTTTCCCGAACATGGTTTGGTTGTCATGTTTGATGAATCGCCGAAAAATAGCAATCAAATAATTAAAGGTATTAATACAGAAGAAAAACTGGTAGAGGCTGTTAATTTTGTTATTAATAATTCGCCAACTGGCAAAGTGCATTTGGAAACAGATATGCGGGCAATGTATAACCCAACACGGATGCAAAATATCGAAAAAGCTACTTGGAATTTAATAAAAAAGATTAACAGTCGCTGTCCAAATTGTTCTACACCTGGTTTTGAAATAATTCAAAGAATTAAAGGATTGCCTTGCGAACTTTGTTATACACCAACTTTGTTAACTCGTGCTGTAGTTTATGAATGCACAAAATGTGGTTTTAGTCAAGAAGAATTATTTCCAAATGGCAAAGAGTTTGCCGATGCGGCACAGTGTATGTACTGCAATCCATAAATATGTTTTTTAGTCGTTAATGGTTCATTGTTCATCGTTAAAAGTGTTATTAACCATGAACCATTAACAATTAACAGCCTTTCCCAATATTATGGGTGTTAGCTGGATTTATTACCAAAACATTCGATTCAAAAAGTAACGTAATGGCTTTGCTCCTTCTGGTTCGCGATAATCTTTCGGTAAAATAGCTATCAAAGCTGCTTGCAATTCATTCAAAACTGCTTGTATTTGCTTTGGTTTTGGTCGGCTAGATTGCTGGAAAGTTAACGGTTCGCCAAAACGGATAATTAATTCTTTCTTTAAATACAAGTCTTGCGTGCCAATGAGGGCTACGGGTAAAATTGGTACTCCAGAACGCAAGGCATAAATTGCAGAACCACGTTTTAGAGGTAATTCCAATTGTCCTTCAACTCTACCAAGTCTACCCTCTGGAAACAGAATAATTCCATCTCCACGAGTAAAGATACCTTGAACAATGCGGTCTAAACGTCGCAGTGTTTCTATAGAATTACCTTGAGGAACATATTGTTCAATCTCAGCCGCCAACTCTGCTAAATCTTCACGTCCCGTTTTTGCACCTTCAATTACTGCAATTTCTTCTTTCCAAATGCGTTCTAGGGGAATGACTCCTTTGGCTAAATTCAAAAATAGGCGTTTCCACCAGTTGTTATAAAGTGTGCGGGCGTCACCTAAAATGTGGTAGTAAGGACGGGCGGGTAATTCCGAAAGAATTAGAAATGGATCGATGTGATTGAGATGGTTTGCTGCAATTAGCGCGGGTGTTTTGGGAATTCGTTCTGGATATTCAACTTTGATGCGAAAAAGACTGTGAATTATAGTTCGCAGCACGTTTCGCCGCACCTGACCGCTGACTTTCTGTTCGGAACCGCTGTCAGCAAAGGCTTCTGCTGACAACAGCGCTTCGCTAGTCATTTCATTAGTATAGCGATCGCGTGCGTATGCAAGACCTTCTCTGGCTCGCTGTATGGTTTCTTCTGTCAGTGGCGGTAAAACAAGTTGTGCGTCACGTTTGTTTGAATCAGGTGTTGGCTGTTGCTGTGAGGTGGGTTTCATCGGCAATTCTCAATGTAAGCTATTGAGAGCAGATAGGCGAAAAACCAAGTATGCCAATTGAATTGGCTTATAATTAGCTTATAATTAATAGTTTACTTTCCAAACACCAGAAGGAAAGATTAAAGCATTTTTTCGAGAAATTGCTTGGCGCGATCGCATTTTGGATTTTGGAAAAATTCGTCTGGTGTGGTATCTTCCGCCAAACTCCCTTGGTCAAGAAACATAATTCGACTGGCGACTTCTCTTGCGAATCCCATTTCATGAGTCACAATCGCCATTGTTATCCCTGTTTTCGCCAAAGCTTTCATCACTTCCAGCACATCTTTGACCATTTCTGGATCTAATGCTGAAGTTGGTTCATCAAATAATATCATCTCAGGTTCCATTGCCAACGCGCGAGCGATCGCTACTCGTTGTTTCTGTCCCCCCGATAATTTCGATGGGTAAACATCGGCTTTTTCTGCCAAACCTACTTTTGCCAACAATTCCAAACCTTTTTGCTTTGCTTGTTCTTTGTCAACTTTTTTCACCTTGATGGGTGCATAAGTAACATTTTGCAGCACTGTCATGTGAGGAAACAAATTAAAATGTTGAAACACCATCACCAATGAGGAGCGAATTTTGGCAATATTGGCTTTGGGATGGGTGATTTCTTGCTCATTAAAATAAACGTGTCCTCTGGTGGGACGTTCTAGCAAGTTCATGCAACGCAGAAAAGTTGATTTACCGGAACCAGAAGGACCGAGAATCGCCACAACTTCGCCCTGATAAATTTGGGTGGAAATATCTTTAAGTACGTCGAGTTTACCAAAAGATTTATACAAAAATTCCGTGCGAATTACTGCTTCACTCATACTATGATTTTTGTTTTGTATTGTTCTCAAAAGAGGGCAGAAATGAAAGGGAAAGGGGGAAAGGGGAACCCCATAAATTCTAAAAGTGGGGCTTTAAATCTTTTGAGGAAGGGATTATAGCGGATTTCAACTCGATGAGGTACAGACTACTTTGTAGAAGCAATTCATGAATTGTTTTCTGTTCAAAGGTGTACTATTATGACTTGCAACTCGCTATATTGGTTCTTTCCTTTCCCCTTTAACCCTTCCCCTTATGAAGGTAAAGATTAAATTATATAGCAGTCCAATAATCCCAGGTGAGAATCTAGAATCCCGGTAACTCCTGCGAAACCGGGATTCTGAGACTTAGAGACCATTTATAAAGTAAATCTTAAGGCTTCTGCATATGAGAGAAACCGGGTTTCTGCCGATGGGGTGTCGAATACCCTCGTACTTAATCTCCCAGAAACGCGGTTTCTTAGGTCTTAACGTTCACTTTATAAATAACCTCTTAGATAATAATTTCAACCCGTTTTAACTCACCAAAATGCACCATTGTCATCAACGCATGTTTTTGCAGCAAACTGAATTTCAAAACCTAGTTTTATCGTTAAAAAACCCGGTTTATCCTGCTAATTGAGAATGATGCAAGAAATCAGCGCCTTTTAGCTTGAGCGCTCAAACTTTTCGCAAAATCTAAAATCTAAAATCCAAAATCCCTATTCACTCCTTCTTAACCTCCTTTCTAAAGTTGATGCACCAAAAGTTAAACCCATAACCAAAACGTAATAAATCAATCCCGCAAACAACAAAGGTTCAAAGTAGATATATTTGTTAGCACCAACAATTTGGGCGCTGCGTAAAATTTCAACTACTCCAATTGTTGACACCAAAGCCGAATCTTTCAATAAGCCGATGGTTTCATTTACCAACGCTGGTAGAATATTTTTTAATGCTTGGGGCAAAATTACATCCCACATCATCAACCAGTAAGGAACACCCATAGATAGCGCCGCCTCACTTTGTCCTTTATCTACCGCCTGAATTCCACCCCGGATGGTTTCTGACATATAAGCTCCAGAGTTGAGTGTAAAAGTTAACACTCCAGCTTGCAATGCGGAAATGTCGTAGCCTGTAAGTTGGGGTGTGGCGTAATAAACCAATGCCAGTTGTAAAAGTAGGGGTGTGCCTCTAAATACAGAGGTGTAAGCATTCGCAAACCACGTCAGCGGTGTGATGCCTGCAATTTTGAGTAGAGACAACACCGTTCCCCAAATTAAACCCAAAAATACAGAGAATAAAGTGAACAACAGAGTTAAGGGAATTCCCTGAAGAATAAAAGGAATGTCCGGAAGGATTCTGCGGAAGTCGAGATTTAGTCCGCCTTTGCTTGGGGGTGCTGTGGAGGATGCAGTATCAGCGGCGATAGTTTGGGAAAACCATTTAGTTGCAAGCTTTTTGAGGTTGCCATTGTCCTGCATTTTTTTCAGGACTTTGTTGAAAGGTTCCACCAGAGGAGAGTTTTTGGGAAAAGCGATCGCGCTCCCACTACCTTCTTGTGAAGGAATCACGTTAAACTCTAAATCAGGGTTAGCTTGGGCGAATCCCTTAGCGACAGTATCTTCAACAATCGCCGCATTAATACGCCCAGATTTAATTTCCTGAATCGCTTCTGGAACTTTATTAAGTTGTTTTAACTGAATACCTGTAACTTTTTGGGCAATTTTCTGAGCATTTTTCTCTTGAATGCTTCCCAATTGAACGCCGACAGTTTTACCTGATAAATCTTGAGGTTTTTTTAGGTTGCTACCTTTAGGCGCGACGATTGTATCCTTAGCTTCATAATAAATGATAGAAAAATCAACATTTTTTAAACGTTCCGGTGTGGGTGACATCCCAGCCATTACAAAGTCAGCGCGATTTGCTTGAAGTGCGGGAATCAACCCGTTAAAATCAGACTCCATCACCTGGAGTTTAAAACCCAATTCCTTGGCGATGTAGTTAGCAATATCAACATCAAAACCAACAATTTTCCTTTCACCTCCCTTAGTGTCGTAATACTCGTAAGGAGGATAATCGGGAGAGGTAATCATCGTCAGCGTGTCTTTGCCAACAGATGAAGTAGCTGCAGATGGATGGCTATGAACCATTATGGCACTGATTGCAACCATTGCCGCAAAAAGCACCGTAAGTAGCAATGCTTTGTGTTTTTTCATTTCCTCAACAGTAGATTCACTTAATTATGACAATCTACGGTAACTTTTTCTGAGTGGAGAGGGGGAGAGGGGGGGAGGGGGGGAGGGGGAAAATGTGGTGACAAGCGGTGTGGCTTCACCTTGTCGTGCCATAGTGACATAAGCTTTAGCGAGTTCCCAAAGACTGACTTCGCCACTACCCAAAGTCAAACCCAAACCATAATATTCTGCCCAATTTGTTAAGTGTTCAAACCCCAACTCGTGGAGACGATTTAAAAAAGCTTGTACACCTACCTTTTCTAAAACTCGTACCGCCGGCACATTTAGAGAATTTGCTAAAGCCACCCGCACCCGCACCGGTCCGAGAAACTTTTGATTATAATCTGTAGGACTGTAAAGTTTTGCCCCCCCAATCGCGTAATGAGCAGGCACATCCGGTAAAATTGTATTGGGGCGAATCACACCTTTTTCTAAAGCCAACTCATACACAAACGGCTTCAAGGTAGAACCGGGTTGACGCAATGCTTGCACTCCATCATTTCGCCCCAACTTCGCTTCATCAAAATAATCTGGGGAACCGACATAAGCTAAAACTTCCCCAGTGTGATTGTCAATTACCAAAGCCGCTGCATCATCAACATTGTTAGCGGCGAGGTTAACGAGTACCTGCTTTACCTGTGCTTCCACAAACTGCTGCAAAGGACGATTTATCGTAGTGCGGATCGGCGATAATTCTTGCAGACACCGGGAAACGGGGACACGGGGACACGGGGACACGGTGAGTGTTTGTGATAAATTCTTCACGCCCGTCGCCCTTGTCTCAGGATGATTCGCCAACCAAAATAAAAAATGCGGTGCAGCAATAATTCCCTGCTGGCGGGGTTGAAACACAACTTTTTCTATATATATGCGTTCAGCCATAGAGCGAGTAATATACCCATCCTGTACCATACGATTGAGGACATATTTTTGCCGTCGCTTCAAACGTTTCCAATGTTCGTAAGGATTAAAATAAGTGGGATTATTGGGAATAGCAGCAAGCAGACTCGCTTGTGCCACATTCAAATCACTCGCCGATATGGAAAAATAAATACGAGAAGCCGCTTCCACACCATATATATTCCCTCCCATTGGCAGACGGTTAATATAAGCTGAGAGAATTTCGTCTTTATTCATCCCAGCAGTTAACCGCCAAGAAAGCCAAATTTCCTGAAGTTTACCGGACAAAGTGCGCTTAACCGGATTTAACATCCGCGCCAATTGCATGGTAATAGTAGAAGCACCAGAAACAATTCTTTTCGCGTGAATAGCTTCTTGAATAGCGCGGACAACAGCTTTGAGATCCAGCGCCCCGTGATGGTAAAATTGAGCATCTTCTGCAGCTAAAATTGCGTGGATAAATTGGGGAGAAACTTGATTTAACGGTACAACTGCAGTATGTTCTTGGTCGCGTGTGAGTATTGTACCAAGGGAAAGCCCGTTGCGATCGCTAAATTCCATTGCCAGTTGATTTTGTGTAATATCTGCGGCACGAATCGGCGCTAAATATGGCAGTAAGCGTATCAACAAGCACGTTAAGAGCAAAACTAGAATAACTTTACTAGCTTTGCGATTTAGCCGACGCCAAAGTATTTGTTTAATTTTGACAAGCCACAGCGAAGCTAGTTTCACAACTTCCATCCTCTGCCAAGGGAAACTTACCTTAATTTTGACGCGTTGATAGCAACTACATCAGGAAACTTGCCAATTCCTTTACAACTCATCAGACAGAATAAATTTACAGAAATACCAATTCTATAAAAACGTTGCAACATACCAGGGTTGCGATACCCCCCCGCGAGGGGGGAAAGGGGGATCTTAACGTGCAAACTTTTGCAGAAACGGTATGAATATTTTTACCAATTTAATATTACTTAAATATTAAGAATTGTAGTAAATTTTCGGAACAATCAACCTGGATTAGTTATCTATATAATACATCCAAGTACATACCAATTATTGCAAAAATACCTAAAAATTAGATTGTATGGTGGGCATTGCCCAATTATTAGACTGACTGTAGGTTGGCGTAGGCAGTCGTCACCCAACATTACCGGGACGTTGTTGGATATCACATTCGTTTAATTCAACCTCCAATTATTTTTAATTTTTAATCCTTAATTTTCTCTTATCGAAATATGTTCAAAAGAACTTTAACGCAATTCCTGCTTATCTTCCTACTGATACTAGGATTAACAGGATGTAATTTAATTAATCTCGTCTCAGGTCAAGAAAAACTACCAGCAGTTTCTTCATTAAAGCCGCCGAATTTACCAGACTGGATAGAACAAATTAGTCCAATTGGAAATGCCGAACCTCTCCAGCAAATTCGCATTCGATTTAAAGAAGCTTTAATTCCAGTTGAAATTTTAGATAATCCAGAACAGCAAAATTTATTACAAAAATTTGAACTAGCGCCACCTTTACCCGGTCGCTTTCGTTTTTTAACACCGCGTATGGTAGGATTTAAAGCAGATAAAGCACTGCCAAAAGCAACGAGATTTAAAGTTAGCCTAAAAGCAGGTTTAGCAGATTTAAAAAATCATCGTCTTGACAAAGACTTAGCTTGGACTTTCGAGACTGAACCTATCAGACTGACTAACTTGCCAGGTGTAAATCCAATTGAGAAAGCTGATATTGAACCAATTGATTTACAAGAAAAATTAAAATTCACCTCAAACGTTGAACTAGATTTAACATCAGTACAAGGGCATTTACAGCTAGTTCCTGAAGGGAAAAAAGAAGGGGTACGCTTCAAAATTGCATTAGACAAAGAAGAAACGCCTACAAAAGAAGATGAACAGCCGCTAGAAAAATTTGACCCTTCAGCCCGTAATTGGGTTTATAATCTTATCCCCCAACAGAATTTACAAAAAGCCACGAATTACCGCTTGGAATTTACTCCAGGAATACTTCCAGCTTATGGTAATCTGCCTAGTCAAAAAGAATTTATCAGTAAGTTAACTACTTATTCATCGTTGAAATTTAATAAAATCAACTTTTACGGACAACCTGACGCTGGGGGAACCTATGGCAGATTTATTAACGGCAGTCCTCAGTTAGAATTTAATAACGGGTTAGTTGCAGATTCAGTAATTGAAAACATTAAAATCAACCCGGCACCAAAAAAAGTTCCAAGACTGATTCAAGCAAATGATGGAGATAAAATTGTCAGCATCAACCCTTATGCTTTAGAACCAGCAAAAACTTATACAATTACACTTGGTTCAAATATCAAAGATAAATTTGGACAGACTTTGGGTAGTCCAATCACCGTCAAGTATGAAGCTGGAAATTTAGCTGGGGATATTTGGGTTCCTGATGGTTTAAATATTTTCCCTGCGGGTAAAGACTTACAGCTAAATATTAATACAGTAAATCTGCCAGAATCGAAGTACAAAGCAGCTTATAAAGTAGTTCAACCAAGCGACTTAGTTTATTTTAATAACAGTAATGATTTATTACCTAAACCAACTGATTGGCAAAGCTTCAAAGTAGCTAGTAAGAACAATCAGTCAGTTGACATTACTGTTCCTTTACGGGATAAAATTAGTGCTGCGACAGGCATGTTAGCTTATGGCGTGCAAGCACGTACTAATACTTATAAAGAAAATGGTAAGGAATTGTGGCGGGAACCTACAACATTTGGTTTGGTGCAAATAACAAATTTGGGTGTATTTTCTCAATGGTTTCCAGAGTCAGGATTAATTAGAGTACATCATTTAGCTGATGGTTCCCCAGTTAAAGATGCTGCTGTTGAAATCTATGAATCAAAGTTATATGCAAAATCTCGCCCTCAACCTGTAACTTGTGCGTCAGGTAAAACTGATGAAAGCGGTACTTTAAGGCTGACGGCTGAAAATTTAAAACAATGTTTAGCTGGAAATCAACGTTTTGTCAAAGAACCACAATTGTTAGTAATTGCCCGTGAAAATCAAGATTGGACATTTGCCCGCACAATAGAATATAGCGGTGCTTATGGTTATGGTATTGATGCTGGTTGGCAAGATGGTAAACCAGAATCACGGGGGATAATTTTCTCAGATAGGCAATTATATCAACCTGGTGAGAAAGCTTGGTTAACTGGTTTTGCTGACTATTTACAAAATGGCACAATTCAACAAGATAAGAATGCTGTTTACCAATTAAGTTTGGTAAATCCAGATGGACAAAAGACCGATTTAGGTACTAAAACTACCAATGAATTTGGGACGTTTTCCTTAGAAGTACCAATTAAAAAGAATCAAAAATTGGGTTATTATTCCATTCAGGCGAAGGGTAAGAATAATTTACAACTTTCTGGAGAATTTCGCGTAGCTGAGTTTAAACCGCCCAACTTCAAAGTCGAACTGAATTTAGATAAAGAATTTGCCTTAGCTGACGAGAAGGTTGAAGCTAAAGCTGCAAGTAATTATTTATTTGGTGCGCCTGTACAAGGTGGTAAAGCTAAATATTTTGTTACCCGCCAGCAGACTACTTTTATCCCCAAAGGTTGGGAAGAATTCTCTTTTGGGAGACAATGGTTTTTCCCAGAAGAAAGTCCTTCTTTATCCAGTGATGTGTTGCAAATCGATACCCAACTAGATGCAAATGGTAAAATTAATCAAACGGTAACGGTGGCGAAAGATTTACCTTATGCGATGACTTATCAAGTAAATGTAGAAGTCGCAGATGTTTCTAATCTCTCGGTGGCGAATTCTCAAAAGTTTATCGCATTGCCGAATAATCGTCTCATCGGCTTAAAAAGTAATTTTGTGGCTGATGCTGGTAAAGCTTTCCCCGTTGAAGTTATCGTTACCGAACCGACAGGAAAAGTAGTAGAAAATCAACGGGTACGCCTGGAATTACAACAGATGAAATACAGCAGCGTGGCGCAGGTAGTCGAAGGTAGCCAGACTGCGAAAAATCAAGTTGAATATAAGACAGTCGGACAAGCAGAAATTACATCTGCAAATAATCCTCAATCTGTGAGTTTAACACCAACCGAATCAGGTTCTTATCGGATAAGAGCGAATTTTGCTGATTCAAACAATGAATTAAGCGCCACAGATTTGCAAATTTGGGCAGCTGGAGAAAATCCAGTATTTTGGGGTTCTACAGAAAAGGATAAGTTGGAACTGAAACTCGATAAAAAAGAGTTTAAACCAGGTGACACGGCTACAGCTTTAATTCAATCACCCTATCCAGATGCAGAATTGTACTTTGCGGTAATTAAAGATAAACCCCTTTATCAACAAATAACCAAAGTTAAAGGAGGCGCACCGCAAATTCAATTTAAAGTCACACCAGAAATGTTGCCCAATGCAGCAGTGCAAGCTGTGTTAGTCAGACAAGGTGTTCCTTTAAATCAAGTCGAACCAGGAAGTTTAGATAAACTCGTAAAAATCGGCTTTGCACCTTTTAAAGTTAACGTCCAAGATAAATATTTAAAAGTGCAAGTTACTCCAGCGCAAACTTCGCTGGCACCCGGTGCAGAAGAAACAATACAACTGGAATTAAAAGATAACCAAGGAAACCCCACCAAAGGACAATTAACAGTCATGGTGGTAAATGAATCTGTATTACAACTTTCTGGTTATCGTCCGCCAGATTTGGTAAATACAGTTTATGCCGAACAAACAATATCTACCCGCTTTAATGATAACCGTCCAAATGTAGTAGTTCAAGCAAATTTACCTCAACCCAAAGGTTGGGGTTATGGTGGAGGTTTTTCAGCAGGCGCAGCAAATACTCGCATTCGTACAGATTTTCAAGCCTTAGCTTATTACAACGGTTCTGTTATCGCAGATAATACAGGTAAAGCACAGGTAAAATTTAAATTACCAGATGATTTAACCACTTGGCGGGTGATGGCTGTAGCTACTGATGGAAATCTGCGTTTTGGTAACTCTGATAATGCTACGTTTATCACCACAAAGCCACTATTAACTAATGCGATATTGCCACAATTTGCCCGTCCGGGTGATAAATTCCAAGCTGGTTTATCTGTTACTAATAACTCAGGAAACACAGGAAATTTAGCAATTAACGGTGAAGTTGGCGGTACGGTAAAATTTGCCGAGAAAAACCCCAAAAATACTTCTTTACAAACCAAAGCAGAATCAGCTACTCATGCTTATCGCTTTCCAATGGTGGCGGGTAGTGTTGGTGAAAGTAAAATTCGCTTTATCACTCAACTAAATGGAACAGCCGCAGATGCTTTTGAAGTACCTTTAGAAGTTAAACCACTAGAAATTACAGAACAAATTGTTGAAACTGGTGTAACTCCAAATCAAGTAAAAATTCCCTTAAATATTGATAAAAATGTCGTCTCCGAAGGAGGAGGTTTAGAAATTAATCTGGCGAGTAGCCTGATACCGGAAATTAAAGCCCCAGCAAATCAAGTTATAGAAGATGATGATTTGCCTTTTACCGAACCTGCTGCAAGTCAATTATTAATTGCTAGCAATTTGCAAACTCTTTCTCAAAAATACGGTCGGATATTTGTAGATTTTAATCCTAGCAAACAGGCAAATCAAGCACTCGAACAATTGCAAAAACTCCAACTTGCCGATGGTGGTTTTGCTGCTTTCCCCGGACAAGAAAAATCAGATCCTTGGATTTCTCCCTATGCAGCAGAATCTCTCGCTAAAGCAAATCAAGTATTCCCCGGTTCCGTAGATTCTGCAATGCTTTCTCGCCTCAAGAGTTATTTGCAGGAAGTTCTCGCGAATCCCGGACAATTTGACTTTTGCAAACAACAACTCTGTAAAAGCCAAATGCAACTTAATGCCTTAATGGCATTAGCACAATTAGGAGAAAAACGCAATACTTTTCTATCAGATATTTATCAACAACGAGACGCCTTTGATTTAACAACTCAAATCAAACTGGCGCGATATCTCTCGCAATTTCCAGAATGGCAAGATGAATCTAAACAACTGTTGAATAAACTCCAACAAAATATATATGAAACCGGACGCACTGCAGTTGTAAGTTTACCCAACAGATGGGGATGGATGAATTCATCTACCACAACGCAAGCACAAGCTTTACGCTTTTTTATTGCCCAAAAAAGTAAACCAGAAGTTGTTGATAAATTATTCCAAAGTCTTCTCGCACTGCGACGAAATGGCACGTGGCAAACTAGCTATAATAATGCCCAAGCCCTAACAGCTTTAGTGGAATACAGCCAACTACAACCTACACCACCAAATTTTGTTTCCACAGTGAAATTAGCTGGTAAAAAATTAGGTGAAAGACGCTTTGAAGGCTATAAAAATCTTAGTTTACAGCTGAATGTACCTATGGATAAATTACCCCGTGGACGTCATGATTTAATACTGCAAAAATCTGGTAATGGTACTTTACACTATCTAGTTTCTTATAATTACCGCTTGCAGGGAAATCAACCCGGTAGGTATAACGGTTTACGAGTCATTCGGGAAATTCGCGGAGTCAACCAAGATAAAGTGCTGCGAAAGATAAGCCTTTACGCGAAAGATGAACCATTGACTTTAGAACTCGGACAGGTGTTTGATATTAGTTTAGAAATCATTGCAGATCGTACTGTGGATAATGTAGTAATTGCAGATCCGCTACCAGCAGGGTTTGAAGCTGTGGATGAGAGTTTTCAAACTGCTACAGCTGCATTGCAAGCCAAAGCTGACGGTTGGGAACTTGGCTATAAGACAATTTATCGCGATCGCATTATCGCCTATGCTGATCGCCTCGAACCTGGTGTTTACAATCTGCATTACTTAGTCCGTTCTGTTACTCCCGGTACTTTTGTCTACCCTGGTGCCCAAGTACACCTGCAATATGCGCCAGAAGAGTTTGGCAGAACCGCTGAATCTACATTGGTGCTGGAGGAACGTAAGTAGTTCCTCTCTAGTTTCCGTTCTCTGTGTCTGGAGTGGTTAAATAAATAACTTATTAACCGCAGAGGCGCAGCGGAAAGTCCGAGCGGAGGTTTCCTCCGATCGGAACTTTCCAAGAGAGAGGACGCACAGAGGAGGAAATGAAGAGAGGGATATCTAAGGACAAGGCACTGTGCATCTGCTTATAATTGGCAGGTATATACTGCATTTTGAAGATGGAACTCTTTACTGTTGGACATTCCAATCATGGCATTGAGGCATTTGTTACCCTGCTGCGTCTTCATGATATAACAGCTTTGGCGGATGTGCGATCGCATCCTTAACCAAGGTGTAACTTTTGGCAATGAATGCTTGGTTACTATTAGTTTGTCACAACCTTGGCGAAAGACTGAAGCTGATGAATTAGCTTGCTGGAAACTGATTGCAGGTGTGATTGAATTGTCAGAGTTAGACTTGATTTTAGTGGAAATGCAGCGATTGGGCTGGAGTATTGAACAAGGACGTTCGTACTTGCAGCAAACTTATAATAAGCGATCGCGTCAACAGTTAACTGCGATTGAAATCACCCAATTCTTGCGTTACCTCAAATCTTTGTCTGTTCGTAGCAGTGCAGGTGATTGGAATGATTTACCTTTTTAAGAATAGTTCTTAATAGAGGGCGATCGCTTTTTTATTGAACCACGAAGACGCGAAGGACGTGAAGAGTAGGAAATGAAGAGTGCGATCGCTTTTACCACAACTTAATCACAAAAAAGTCCGCCTGACTGCGGACGCGTGGTCTACTCAACTAAAAACCGCTTTTCAGTGCAGCGATCGCATATAATGCTTGCAACAGTCGATGAATCTCTTCTAGGGTGTTGTAATGTACAAGTCCAATCCGCAAAAAGCCGCCACTTGCTTCTACTTTTAACTTATAAGATAGACCGAGGGCATAGAAATTGCCGTGCCAGGTAAAAATACCGCGATCGCCTAATGCCTTGGCGATGGTGTAAGGAGTTTGCCCCGCAAGTCGCACTGCAACGGTTGGTGTCCGCCACGCAAATCGAGCCGGATCGGTAATGCCATACAAGCTTAACCCAGGAATCTGCAACAGTTCAGGAACCAGCAGTTTGCTCTGTTCTCTTTCATATTCCTGACAGGCTGTCATCGCGGCTACCAAGGCAGCACGGCGATTTATTGCATTTTTTGATACGCAGTAACCCAATTCAGCTAAGTAGTTTACGGTCGCCACCAATCCTGCAAGCCCCTCGTGGTTCAAAGTTCCAGTTTCCCAACGGGAAGGCACTGACTCTGGGGCTGGTTGCACTTTATACGGTTGTAGGCGGGTGAGATGTTCGCGCTTGCCATAAAGGATACCGACGTGGGGTCCAAAAAATTTGTAAGCGGAACAGGTGAGGAAGTCGCAGTCAAGCTCAAGCACATCAATTGCACCGTGAGGTGCGTAGTGGACTGCATCGACGAAGACTAAGGCACCTACAGCACGGGCAAGGCGCACCACCTTTGCGACATCGTTGATTGTACCAACGGCGTTGGACGCATACCCCACCGCCACCAACCGCGTCCGCTGATTAATCAGCCGTTCCAGTTCGCCCAGGTTTAGGGTGCAATCTTCTATATTGATATCGACAACACGGACGACAATACCCCGTTCCTCCAAGGCATACCAGGGTGAAACATTGGCATAATGGTCGAGCCGCGTGACAATAATTTCATCGCCTGGTTGCAGTTCTCGACCGATCGCTCGACTCAGGGCAAAGGTGAGGGTGGTCATATTGGCACCGAAAATCACCTCCGAGCGATCGCACCCCAAAAAATCGGCGATCGCACTACGAGCAGAATTAATCAGCGCATCTGTACGCGCACTCGTAGCAAAAGCCCCGTGGGCATTGGCGTTAGACCTTACCAAGCAGTCACTCATCGCGTCTATTACTGACCTTGGCACCTGGGTACCACCTGGTCCATCGCAGAAAATTACAGATTGACCGTTGATTTCTTGTGTGAGTGCTGGAAACTGGGCACGTATCCATTCAAGGTCAAGAGATATCATAAGCAACTCCTAGATTTGAGAAAGAAGGCAGATGGCATACTGCAGCTTTGCAGAAGGATTAACTCACTCAATAGACGCACCAACACCCCCGAAGGGTGTGGCTACACGAGCAAAGCCTGCGCTCCCCTTGCTATAACCTTTGATTTTTCGTAGCCCACGCAGGTGGGCTTTGTTCCTATAGCGGCACTCTTTCGGGTGTCGATACTGTGGTGCGTCTTGAGTGAGTTAAAAAACTTTATCCTTTATCCTTCATACTTCACACGCTCGCGCCTTTGCAACTAATCCCGGACAAGTGAAAACAAACACATCCCTGATTCCAATATCAGAAGCTATTACCTGGATGGAAGAAGTAAAGTGGAAAAAGTGATGGTCATTAAAGACTAAAAATTCACCTGGATTGAGAATTTTCTTGAAAACAGGAGGTTCATCCTTAGATGTGTAGAGATGAGTTTCTCCTCCTACAATCTTGTCTCGATTCACACAGAATATTCCTACCAAATCTACTCCATCTCTATGGATACCTTCAGGGGCTGGGTTGCCAATCTGCTGATGAGAAGTGATGGTTCTAATCTGATGAACGCCAATCTCATTGAATGTTGAACAAAGTTGACAAAACTCGAAAAACTCTAAGAGAATTTTTTGAAAGTCTTCCAGTTCTACCATTGCATCATCCACTTCTGGATACTCTCTAACAACATTCCCCAAAAGCGGATTATATTCTTTACTTTGGAAGAAGCGGTTATGTGGTAGCTTGATTAAGCGATTGGAATCGACTTGAAAGTGAGATAACCTCCGGAAACGATAGTTTTCTTTGAGGTACGGATCGACAGGAAGATTATCAAAATAAATCTTGAGTTTATCTAAATTGACAGAGTTAATTTTTTCTAAGGCATAGTCGGTAACACAATTGAAGTTTTGTGTTGTTAAAAATGTCAGCATTATAATTGCCTCCTGTACTTTGAACTGCTTGAGTTCGACTGGGCAATTAGGTAGTATTTTTTTTGCAATCCTGTGTTCTTCTTGCAACCTGCTATTGTTGCAAGTTGTTTATATTAATTCTCGCAATTCGTTGCAACTCCCTCAAAATCCTTGTACCCTCCAAAAGAGGGGAGAGGGAGAATCTTAACGTGCAAACTTTTGGAGAAACAGTATTAGTACCTAATTAGTATCTATGCCCTCAGATATAGAACTTAAGCCGGATGTTAGAGTTGTTGATCAAAGCTATTTCTATACATTTTCAGCCAATACAAAATCCTTGATGCCAACATAGGCATCATGCCATCAAAACTATGTAGCAACCAAAAAAAACGCCTGCAAATTCAACACTAAAATTCCCAGCAATTCAGCCAAATAAAGCCGATTATTTTTTTTAACCGTAAATGTTACAGCTATGTTTTCCTGCGTTTTTGTTAATTTTTTCGAGTTTAGGGTTGTAAATTCATACCCGTCTTCTTTAATTATAATGTCAAGAAAATTAACTTTATTCGTTATTTACGTTAGTTAAAAAAAAAGAGTGCAGCACTAGAGCATTTTCAACAGTAGGCGAAATTAACCGGAGGCTGGGTTACTGTTGTTGAATGTTGTGCGATCGCTTACCCACAATCAAATCACCAAAAAAGTCCGCCTGACTGCGGACTTAGTTCGTGTAGGCGCGACTTCAGTCGTCGGCTACTATTACACGCTCACCCAAATACTACCTTCTTCCACGCGGGTAGGAAAAACAGACAAAGCCTTTTGTTTAGCCATCATCCCCATCATCTTGCCAATACCAGGAGGAAAGGGACTCCAGTCCTTAACTTCACCAGTACACAAATCAAAGGCGCTGCGGTGAAAAGGACAGACAATCGCCCCATCGTCTGTCAGTTTGCCTTTCCGCATGGGTAGCTTCAAGTGGGGACAGGAATTTTCTACCGCATAGATTTGGTTATTGTGGTTGAGTAGCAGGATGGCGCGTTGTTCGACTTTCACCACTTTGCGCCCATCAGCAGGAAGTTCATCTTGGGAAAGCACTTTAATCCAGTTCATAAATACCTCGCTTGATTTCTACAGGGCTGCTGCTTTCTAGAAAACCTCAGAATTTTATACGTTTTTAGCTATCAACAAGCCGATTAAAAACATCATTTCACAAGTTAGCCCCACTATCGATGTCTACTACCGCAAACAAAATAGGTATTAATTCGACACAAATTGATGAAATCTAGTTTAAATACCTCAAAGTCCAAGGTAGGCGGTGAGACAACGCGTCCCTTCACGTTTCCCACGCCCAGGCGACTGTTCTCCCGTTGGGACGGGCGTTTGTGTAGCCACGACTTCGCGTCAGGACACTAGCAAAATTTTGGGCTGAAACGAAAAACCTGATAATTTATCCGGATTTGTGGGAACACTCTAGAAGTAGCCTATCAAAGAAGTTAATTAACCAAGTTATTACTGAGTTGGCTGGTATTAATTAGCACAGCTTTTGCATGAACAATGAAAATAGACAACTTATCCGCACCGCGTCTGCACCCAAATTTATACCCTCTACCTCCTGGCAGACGCCAATTAAATATCATTGCTTATCCTAGCAGGGTTTACCTTTGCGCTCTCACCTGTTTATTTGCCCCTTTAATGAATGCTGGCGCGACAAGGGCACTTTCCCGCTTCATTAAAACCGGAAAAACTGCGGTGCCTCATTACAAGTTAACCGGTTTAGAACCAACGTTGTTGACGTCAGATGCCCTAATTGTCAACTGGTATACAAAATCAAGATTTTTCATCGGGCATCTTAGGTCGAAAGCGCAGATTTTTCAATCGTTGTGACCCAACCCTACCTCCCCAGAACTTTCTCATTCACTAGAACCCTCTTTACAAATTAGCAATTGGGAAGACAAAGCTGAGAATAATGACATAAATTCCTCCTTGTCCTCCCACACCTCACACCCGTCGTCCCCCACTTCCCCACTCCCCCCCTCCCCTCTCCCCCTGCCAAATTCGTTACAGCCCAAGTTCCATCAATCGCACCGCCACCACCTCAAGATATTACTCCACCGTCTACCCCCAGTCAGCCGCCGACTCCTGGGCTGCACCAACAGATGAACTGCTGACACCGCCCTCGACTATTCCCCAACCTCAACAGAAGTTCCTCAGTCTTCTGTTACGGGCAAAATCTTAGTTGAACGTTTTGAGGTGGAAGCTAGCACTGTCTTCAGTCCCAAGCAACTAGCTGAAGTACTCAAACCTTTTACCAACCGCCGTCTCACCTTCGCCGAACTGATTCAAGCGCGATCGCTAATTACTCAACTTTATGTAAATAATGGCTACACTACTTCTGGTGCTTTGATCCCACCGCAATCACTCACGGGCGGGGTGGTAAAAATCCAAGTTGTTGAAGGTGAATTAGAAAGTATCAATGTCACCGGGCTTTCTCGCTTCAACTCTAACTACGTACGTAGCAGAATCGCTGTCGCCACAAAAAAACCCGTAAATGTCCCCCGCTTGTTGGACGGTCGTTCTCCCAGTGTAAGTACTTTCCGCCGCCGCGCCCAAATTACTCAAGCAAATTTACTCGGATTGGGGGATGATTTATCCGTAGGATATACGAATACCGATGGTAGCAATGGTCTGGATATCAGCTACACTTTAACCGTAAATGCTCGTAATGGCACCCGGAATTTCGCCTACGGAACCACATCAAGTAATGTAATTGAGGCTCCTTTTAACAAACTCAATATTATTTCGGATTCGCGTTACTACGAACTGACATTCCGTCAGCCAGTCATACAAACACCTTCCCAAGAATTGGCTGTGGGGATCGCCGCTTCCCGGCGATCAAGTGAAACTTCACTTTTGGATACACCCTATCCCCTGTCCCAAGGTGCAGATGATAAAGGACGAACTCGGATTTCCGCCGTGCGATTCTTTCAAGAATGGACTCAGCGCAGCAGTCGCCAGGTGATAGCAGCTCGATCGCAATTTACTTTTGGGATTGATGCATTTAATGCGACAATTAACCAGAATGCCCCTGACAGTAACTTTTTTAGCTGGCGGGGTCAGGGACAATGGGTGCGCCTCCTATCGCCTGACACCTTATTTTTGGTGCGTGGCGATGTGCAATTGGCAGACCGCGCCCTTGTACCCACAGAACAATTTGGTTTGGGTGGTTTAGGCAGCGTCCTTTCTTTATCGCCAAGATTTCCTGCTTGCGGATAATGGTGCGTTGCTGACGGCAGAATTACGCCTGCCAATCCTGAAAAAATCCCAAACATTGCTACAAGTCGTTCCCTTTATTGACGTTGGTACTGCCTAGAACAGTCGCGCTAGAGATACACCCCAAACCAACACATTAGCTGCTGTTGGCTTGGGTTTGCAGTTCAGCCAAGGCTCAAGCTTTTGGGCTCGTCTTGACTGGGGTATCCCCTTAGTATCGGTTGATTCGCGAGAAAGAACATGGCAAGAAAACGGACTATATTTTTCCATCACCGCCAGCCCCTTTTGAAGAGAGGGGGGGAGGGGGAGAGGGGGGAGACTAGGGAGAATTTGGATAACGTAAATCGCTTTGCTTCCTTGTCCCCCCACACCCGTCGCCCCCACACCTCACACCCGTCGTCCCCCTCTCCCCCTCCCCCCCTCCCCCCCTCCCCCCTCCTCTTCCCTGATGACGGTGACTCAATATACAGATTAAACTGTGGATGATGTCAAGAAATTGTTCTTTTTAGCAACAGTTACATACATTTAATGGTTTTGTTTAACTTTCCTAAAATCTAATCCCATATCAAAAGCTAGTTATGTCAGTGCATCAACCTATTAGTTGCGGTGAAGCTCCCGATTTGATTATTGGTGTTCGCAACCAGGAAAACCGTGACTTGCAGCGCAATGCTGCGCCTGTGAGTGCCCTCGCCAAAAGACAAGGTACTATTTCTAGTTTTCTTGCTCCGCTGACTCAGGATACTTTTAAACAGGTTGTTACTGAAGTGGAACAAAAATTATTAATTGTTAATCAAACCCTATCAATGTTGAATTCTCAGGGGTTTGAAACAATTTTGCAAGAAATGTTACACTCTCTAACCCTAAAAATCGGGGAATTACTGGGGGCAGACCGGACGACGATATTTTTGTTGGATGAAGAAAAACAAGAACTCTGGTCAATTTTGGCGGAGGGAGAAGGCGATCGCTCTTTGGAAATTCGCATTCCAGCTGATAAGGGGATTGCTGGGCAAGTTGCGACTTACAAACAAGTTATCAATATTCCCTTTGATTTTTATGATGACCCGCGATCGGTTTTTGCCCAAAAACAAGAACAAAGAACCAGTTATCGTACTTACACAATGTTGGCTTTGCCGTTGTTAAACGAACAAGGTCAATTAGTTGCAGTGGTACAATTACTGAACAAGTTAAAACCTTCTAACAATCATTATGCTCATATTGCAGAGCGCATTGATATTAGAGGTTTTACCAGTTACGATCAACAATTATTTCAGCAATTCGCACCTTCGATTAGGCTGATTTTAGAGTCATCGCGCTCTTTTTATGTGGCAACGCAAAAACAAAGGGCTGCGGCGGCGTTGATGAAGGCGATTAAGTCTCTTTCTCAAAGCAGTCTTGATTTAGAAGACACCCTGAAACGGGTGATGGATGAAGCGAAGGAACTGATGAACGCCGATCGCAGTACACTTTGGTTAATAGACCGCGATCGCGATGAACTCTGGACAAAAATCACTCAAGATAACGGTTCAACTAAGGAGTTGCGAGTCCCTATAGGTAAAGGCTTTGCAGGGAAAGTTGCAGCATCTGGCAAAACGTTGAATATTCCCTTTGATTTGTACGACCATCCAGATTCTGATACCGCCAAACACATGGATCAGCTAAATGGTTATCGTAGTTGTAGCTTATTGTGCATGCCAGTATTTAACGCCGATCGAGAATTAATTGGCGTTACTCAGTTAGTAAATAAAAAGAAAACTGGCGATTTTCCGCCTTATAATCCTGCTTATTGGCCCAAAGCGCCCGATTGCTTCCAAGCTAGTTTTGACCGCAATGACGAAGATTTCATGGAAGCTTTTAATATTCAAGCAGGAATTGCATTACAAAATGCTCAGTTGTTTGCCACAGTCAAACAACAGGAACAAATGCAAAGGGATATTCTCCGCAGTCTTTCTAATGGAGTGATTTCCACTGACAAAGCCGGTCATATTATCGCCGCCAATGAAAGTGCCAAACGCTTGCTTGGTTTGGAAACAGAAGACCGCTTGGAAGGTAAATTAATAACTGATGCAATCCGCATTAAAGAAGGAGATTTTAGTAAGTGGTGTCATGATGCTTTGAGTGTAGCTAACTCCAAATGCAGCCAACAATATTATCCCGATCGCACTCTGATTTCCACCGGCACAGAAGAACACAGTATTAATTTATCGATTAATACAATTGCTGATGTCAGCGACCATCAACAAGTTCGCGGCGCATTAATTGTGATCGAAGACATCAGCGATGAAAAGCGGCTCAAGAGTACAATGTACCGCTACATGACCCAAGAATTAGCGGAAGAATTGCTGAAATTAGATGACGCCAAATTAGGAGGCGATCGCAAAGAAGTTTCGATTTTATTCTCTGATATTCGCGGCTACACCACTTTAACTGAAAATCTAGAAGCCGAAGAAGTGGTAAGCATGCTCAACGAATATTTTGAATCAATGGTCGAGGCAGTTTTTAAATATAAAGGCACCCTTGATAAATACATTGGTGATGCCATCATGGCTGTATTTGGTTCTCCCCTACCATTAGAAAAACATGCTTGGATGGCAGTACAAACATCATTGGAAATGCGCCAGCGCTTGCAAGAATTTAATGCTCGCCGTCACGCCGCGAATCAGCCAAAAATCAACATTGGTATTGGGATTAATTCCGATACTGTAATTAGCGGTAATATTGGCTCTAGTAAACGGATGGAATTTACAGCGATCGGTGATGGCGTTAATCTTGGTTCTCGATTGGAAAGTGTTAGCAAACAATACGGTTGTGACATCATTATTAGCGATAATACTTATCAACCGTGTCAAGAAAAGATTTGGGCTAGGGAACTAGATTTTATTCGCGTCAAAGGCAGAAATGAGCCAGTCGCAATATATGAAGTAGTGGGAGTGCGTACCGATTCGATTAGCAGTCAAAAACTGCAAGCGATCGAGCATTATCATAAAGGGCGCGAGTATTATCTCAACCGTCAGTTTATTTTTGCCAAAGCCGAGTTTAGTCAGGTTTTAGAAATTGATAAAAATGACCAAGCGGCAATTTTGCATTTGCAGCGTTGTCAGCATTGGTTGGACAAACCACCATCAGATGCAGATTGGGATGACGGCGTATGGACTTTTAAGGATAAGTAGCGAACTAAGATAAGGCAGCTATGCTCAAGGAAATAAAGTAAAAAGTGGGCGTTTCTTTTATCCATTAGATTTTGTAGAGACGCGATACCCAAGCGTCTCTACATTTACGATGCCTAGCGTAGATGAAGGAGATTTATATCACCAAGATTTTAATTAAATTAATTTTAATTTAATTAAAATCTGATTTTTTTGGCTTTAATCCCAGTTTACCTTTTGTGAGGTTAATCAAAAATATAGCAACTACAACCATTGGTATAACTAAATTTATTTCAGTTATTTGCTGTGCATTAAATTCATCAGATACAACTACACCCCCGAGCCTAACTGAATCATTTGATAAACCGTGCATGGCAATGGTATGGGATCGCCTCTTTTTTTGCCTCTTTACATTCTTGCAGCAACAAAAAATCGGCGTTGCTGAATCGGAGTATGAATTTACATTTTCGATATGACTAAACAACGATTCTTTGCTACTTTGTGCGTACTTTGTGCGTGAGGCTAATTCATACTTTCAATCAGTAACGCCCTGGTTTGTTACCTGGACTTATAACAATAGCCCAAAGCTTCTTTTTTTGGCTAACCTTGTTTCAATTAAAAAAACCAACAACCCTTTTCAGGACTGTTGGGCGAGGAGAAACCCATCAAATAGTTTTGCCAGCACGCCCATGAGGATTTTTAGTGCTACCTGAAATATGAAATTCAGCTTGCCACATTATGACACAAGTGTTAAAGTATCTGCAAGACTTTGAAGATACAGAGACATTCAAGAAGCAAATACGTAGATGCCCTTTAAACCTAGCTATTTCAAGGCAGACTTTTTCAAGGTATTGTCTAACCCGATACGGATTCAAATCTTGGATACCTTGCGCTTAGGAGAACAGAGTGTCAATCAGATAGCCCAATGGCTAGAAGTAGAAGCTTCCTCAGTATCCCAACAGTTGGCAGTGCTGCGGAGTCGTAACTTAGTCAAAACCCGCAAGCAAGGTAACTATGTGTTTTACTCGATTAGCGACCCGGCAATTTTCAAAGTGCTGGATGGGGCTTTAGAGGTTTTTAACAACCATTTGATTGAGGTTCGCCACACCTTGGAAAAAATTGAATAAAGGCTGTAATGAATAGTAATTAGGTAATTTCTGCGTAAAAGGAAGGTTTGAAAATATGGCACTAGTAGAAACTGTAGATAAACCTGAAAGTCGGCAGTTAAATCACCTATTTACTCATTGGCGAGGTGATTTAACTGGAGGATTAACCGCAGCAGTAGTAGCACTGCCTTTAGCACTAGCTTTTGCGGTTGCCAGTGGAGTTGAACCAAAGGCTGGGCTTTATACGGCAATTGTAGCGGGGATTGTAGCAGCAATTTTTGGTGGTTCCCCAGTACAGATTACTGGACCTACGGGGGCGATGGCTGTAATTCTGGTGGGAATAGTTGCCAAATACGGTATTGAGAAAGTATGGCTAGCTGGGCTGATGGCAGGCATTATCCAGGTGGCATTGGGAGTTGCCAAACTGGGACAGTTGGTTAAATTTATTCCCTATCCAGTGACGGCGGGCTTTACCAACGGCATCGCGGTCATTATTTTTTGTGGTCAGTTAAATAATTTCTTTGGCTTACAACTACCGCGTAGCGAACATTTTCTTCCAGGGTTGTGGGAAACTTTCACCCATTTGGAAAAAATTAACTTTGCGGCTGTGGGATTGGCACTGGTGGTGATTGCGACAAAACTCATCTGGCCCCGCATCTACCCAACCATACCTGGTTCGTTAGTGGGGTTGGTGTTGGCAACAGTCATAGCTTCCTATTTCCATCTTGATGTAGCAAAGATTGGCGAAATTCCTCAATCTTTACCGATGCTACAAGAGATTCCTCACTGGCATGATTTTCGCTGTTTGTCAGCAAAATTACTGTAATTGTGGTAAATCTCACTTTTTAAATCGTCGTTATTTCCTCAAATCTTTACTTCCAGGAACTTTTGCTTTAGCTGTCTTGCAATCAACTTCATCTGCACAAGCAGCAACTCACCAAGCTAAAGCGTTGGTTCTCAGTTGTATTGACTTTCGCTTTTTGTCCAAAGAGAGGTATTTTTTAGCTATGAAAAAACTAGGTAATGAGTATGATTGGACAGCTTTAGCAGGTGCTTCCTTAGCTTTAGATGGATTTCCTCACAAAGCTGACACTCAAGCATTCTATGACCAGCTTGATTTGTCTTACAAATTGCATCATATCAATAAAGTAATTATTATTGACCACCAAGATTGTGGTGCTTATGCTAGCAAAATAGACTCTAATTTAAGTAAAAATCCAGAGCGTGAATTAGAGGTTCATACAGAATATTTGAATCGAGCATATCAGTCAATTCGCAGTCGCTATCCAGATATTGATGTTGAGCTTTATTTTGCAACTCTCAAAAATTCTGAGGTGAAATCAATCTTACCAACCGTGTCAGAGGCTTAGTTATATCCGTTCATAAATAAAGAGGTTTATATCACATGAAGTCAATGAAAAGAATTTAAGTCAATGTCGAATATCCTTGATGACGTGAGAACAATGCAATCAATTTGTCGTATCGGGAATACTTTTTACTTCCAGTTTGCTGGAGTAATCATTCTTATACTATTTCCTGTTATGACACTAATGGATAAATTATCAAAAGGGAAGCTATTTAAGCTCAGAAGCAGCCATAGCAGCAAGCAGGTCGGAAATTTGTTGACCTAATTGCTGAAAATTATTTTATTAAGGATGAATACTTATGAATGATGACATAGAAGTTTTGAAAGAGTTTTATGGGCAAGTAATCCATCTTTATACTCAAGGGATTCTACATCATGGTTGCTTCCTTCCGTAGATTTGGGTAATAATTCTTATACAATTAGTTGCTTTTGTCCGAAAGGAGGTTGCTATGTACATTGGCTTCAATATAACAATATTGAAGAGGCTATTGATGCTGGACGTAATGGCAGCAAATCAAATAACTTCCCAAATAGCATCAAATAATGTGCAAACATAATTTTTATTGGTAATTGCATTTTGAGCTTGTATTCGCTTTCATAACTTTAATAAGAAATTTATGGGTTTAGTACAGCCATTTTGTGTAAGTAGCTGAACCTAAAAAAACGTAAAATGGAATCAATACAGCATTTAAGTGACGACCGATGCCAAAAATAGAACAACACATGGTCGCTGTTAGCAATTATAAATTTATATCACCAGCCGCGAGGAAACATATATAGCAGTCCTTTGCATCATTCGCTTCGCTCACGAGAAGTCGGGTTTTGCACTTCTTTACCCGACTTCTGATGCTGTCGATTTTCACTTTGAGAAGCGAGGATTGCTATAGGAGTTAAAGCCGTGTCTGTAAAAATGCAACCTTCCAAAACCCAGAAATTGACCGTGAGAAATTTCACCCGCCGGAAAAGCCGTAACTCCAAATAAATAAACGCCTTCAACCATTGGATTTTGCACGGGCTTTAAGGCAATTGTGATAGTTTTACCTGGAGAAACAGGCGGATCGAATGTTAATTCAACTGTTTGTGTTTTACGGTCACTTATCGCATCTTTCAGTCCCAACTTTTGCCCTTCGTTGTCCCGCGTCCCTTCAAAGGCGAAACTGTCTTTTAGGTCAAAGCGAATATTATCTACTCCCTCATGCTGGTTAATCGTTATCCGTTGCAGTGATTCTCCTGCATTCTCCGGTAAGCGGACTGTAAAGTAATATGTCGCGCCCCACACATTCACATCATTGAAAGTAGTTGCTGTATCTAGCAGCCGTGGAGGTTGGACAAAATATACTTTACCATCTTGCAATTTAACTGCTTGGCTCAAGCCAGGATTATATGCCCAAATTGCTGTTACGCAAGCTAGTGTTGTGCCAAATAAAACTGCAACGCGCATAACAAGTGCTGAGTCCTGAAGTTTTGGAAGCGATCGCAGTCTGAAAACTTTTTCTTAATTTTTTTAGATTATCATTCTAACACCAAACACCTAATCAATCTTTTAATGAATATTTTTTACACTTTTCAAATCTTCTTAATATTTCTTAGTATTTTCGTTAAGAAACGAGCGCGAAAAACTGCTTTGTAAAAGATAATTTCTATTTGTTGTCAAATTTACTTCTTAAGTTAGAAACTAGTAAGTAGGTTGGCATATATCACAGGCAATCATTTTATGAATATTACTTCTAGCGTTGAATTTAAACGGTCAACTTGGCAAAACGTTGTCATGTTGACTTTGGGCTTTTGGCTCAGTGCTAGCCTAGTTTTAGATTGGGTAATTATGCCCAGTCTTTATCTTTCTGGCATGATGACCCAAGCTGGTTTTGCTACAGCAGGTTACGTAATTTTCTGGAATTTTAATCGCATTGAATTGTTGGCTGCTGGCGTTGTATTAACTGGAGTTTTGGCTCTAAACAACACCATCAATTGGCATCGTGCTGGTATTATTTTATCTGTACTACTTCTAGCAGTAACTCTGCTTGATACATATTCATTAACACCGCAAATGTCTGCTATTGGAGTTCAGCTAAACCTATTTGATACAGTTGCTGAAATTCCGGCAAACATGAATCTGTTACACGGCGGTTATTGGGTGCTGGAAGCTGTGAAACTGATTGCGGGTGGTACGCTTTTAAAATGGTGCTGGCGGTAAAGGGCGACGGGTGTGGGAGATAAGGGAGACAAGGGAGATAATTCAAAATCCCAGTACTCCATTCTCGATTCTCGATTCTCCATTCGCAGTTGGATTGCTACGCTCCTTACAAAAATTGCCTACCAGGCTGATAAACTGGTAGGCAATGTTTTAAATTTGGGAATTGAGAATTTGGAATTGAGAATTGGGCTTGTGAAAGGGTTTCGCCAATCCAAAATCCGTCTTGAAAAGCTTTGATGCCTTCGGCAACCCCTTCGGGGAACGGAGGAAACCTCCGCTCAAACTTTTCGCAAAATCTCAAATCCAAAATATTATAGTGGTGCTTCTTCAGCCTCTGAAGTCTCCTCATTATTGAAGAACAACAGGCGTATGGCGAGAATGGCAAATCCGACAGCAGCGATCGCTTTCAAGAACCGTGTTGGTAATAATTCTGACACAGCACCACCCGCCAACGCTCCCAAAAGGCTTGTTAGTAGGAGTGCGCCCGCTGTACCGAAGAATACAGCGCGAGTCGATTGACTGCGACCTGAAAGCGCGATCGCTGCTAACTGACTTTTATCGCCTAATTCTGATAAAAAAACTGTGATAAAACTTAATCCTAAAAGATGCCAGTCCATAATGAGTTAGGAGTTTTGAGTTTTGAGTTAACAGTTAACAGTTAACAATAAAATGACTTTTTTACGACTTAGGACTGTATTACGTCCCAAAACAGCATTACGGAAATAAACAACAACATGATTCCTGCTGCTTTTTCCACTGTTTTCGGAGAGAGTCGGCTGGATATCCAACTACCCAAGAGTACACCTAAGAAACTTGTTGTGATTAATGCTGCCGCAGAACCTAGAAATACTACCCACGGTGAATGAGATTCGGCACTCATTAATAACGTAGATAGCTGGGTTTTATCACCAATTTCTGCCAAAAAGATAGTTACAAACGTAGTGCCGAAAATTACTAATGGGGTTTGTCGCTTTTGCGGGCGATCGCTAACTACAGGCTGAGGTGGCTCAATAATTATAGTAGTCGAGCCGTTGTTAATCACTTGTTTTGGTTCTAGCTCGCTTTCAGTTTGAGATATGCCAGAAAAGCTCAAAGGCGCAGAGTCAAGTTTCACAGCCTGTAGTCCTGTCGTTAAGTTGTTTTCATATTCTTTTCATTTTCTCAGTCTTCGTTACAAAATGCAACCCTTGAAGGAAGTTAGGAGTTAGGAGGCGCCCAGTTTTAATTACCAATGTCCTATGCCCTATGCCCAGTTAAATCCCGACAGAAGAGTCGAAACGCAGCATTTCCAAACTGCGATCGCCATATACTCCTTCTATCTGTTGGCGACAGCAGTCTATGGCAAAATCGTTTAACTCTTCAGGTTCTATTCCATACATATCCTGGAATACCTCTTGTTCCACGCGACAAAAACGCGGACGATTTGGATAAATGCGACATTCTCGCGTTTCGCGATCAAAATTAACGCACCATCCCCCTTCGCCTACCATGCTTAAATAAAGTTCTAACTCGTCTGGTAATAAATACTCTTCTAAGTCCGGACGGTCTGCTGGATCGAGATTGCAGCATGCTCCACATTGCTTAACACATTGCCAAGTAGCCATTTTTCTTCCCCTGTACTAAATGCCCCGTTCTCAAATTTCAGATATCTAACGACAAGCCGCCCGTTCTGATTTTCCGCTATTTTACGTTTTTATATTTTTTCTTATACTTTTGTTAAGAATATTAAATTCAAGAGGCGATCGCAGGATACGATCAATTCCGGGATTTACACCTGAGTTATATAATTTTTTAGGTCTATTGGGAGGAAAAGAGGAAAAATGTTTGATGCTTTAGCCAACATTAATTGGGAAGTTATTTTCCAGCTCGTTTCGGTTGGGCTAATCATGATTGCTGGTCCAGTAGTGATTTTTTTACTGGCATTCCGCAACGGCAACCTGTAAGAGTTAGGAATGAGGAGTTAAGAGTGAGGAGTTAATTAAAAACTCATAACTCATAACTTTTAACTCCTAACTTTTAACTCCTAACTGATTCTAGAGCTTGAAGTGCAGCTTGGATAATGCTGTCGTAGTGAGCAATATTAACCTCTTTGGCGTCTTGACGATTGGTTCCGAGTAAAGCAGTTGATTTTCCTGATTCAACGGCTAAAACTTTGCCTGAGGAATTTCTAATTCTTAATTGGGGTGAGGAACCGTTTTGATAGATGCCGCAAGTATACTGTCGCTGATTGTAATCGAAGTTAGCTTTTAAGCCAGTAGCAGTTGCAGCAAACAAAAGGTGAGACTGATTGGGAAGTCTGACACCTAGTAATTCTAACTCAATGCTGGTGTTGCCGTTAAAGTGATTTTCTCGGAGTTTGTAAGCAATATCAACTCGTTTTGGTAGGGGATAGTAGTCGCGCCATCGCCAAGCGATCGCTTTAATTGTAAATTGCTGATTATTAATAGTTTGTCCCACTGTGAGTTTGATGTGACCCTTACCCACGATTTTTTGGTCAATCACTTGGACATTAGCTGTCCAGAATAGCGGATCGGGGTTATCGATACCGCAAGGGTGCAAAGAATTTAGCTGCTGGTAAAGTTGGTCATTGATCTCATTGAGTTGGGCTTGGGCGTCAATTTTGAGTAGTGGTTTGAGGTGCTGGAGTTCCAGACATTGATTGGCGAATTCACTCAAACGCGATCGCAAAGCTTCTAAATTCTCCGCAGGTAAAGAAAATCCCCCAGCAGCTTTGTGTCCTCCGTATTTACCCAATAAATCGTGACAGGATTCCAAAGCTTCAAACACGTGAAACTCTGGAATTCCTCGTGCTGAACCGCGAATGTGCCCTTCATCCTCGTATGTGCCAATAAATACCGGAACCCCATAACGTTCCACCAAGCGAGAGGCGACAATACCGATAACACCGTGGTGCCAGTTGTGTTGCACAATAACTAATACGCGGTCTTGTTCTAGAGACGTGACAAAATCAGCTTCAACAATAGCGATCGCTTCAAGTTCAATTTCCTCACACATTTGTTGGCGACTGGTGTTAGTTTCTTCGCACTGCATCGCCCTTTCCAAGGCTATCCCCATATCATCAGTAGTTAGTAATTCAATGACAATTTGGGGGTCACCAATCCGACCAATCGCATTAATGCGCGGACCAAGACGAAACCCGATATCCTCAGGCTTAAGCGATTTTGGATTTTTTGAGGAGTTAGGAGTTAGGAATGAGGAGTTAGGAGTTAGGAATGAGGAGTTAGGAATTTCTTGTCCCCCCACACCCCACAGCCCTCTCCCCCTCTCCCCCTCCTCTCCTCTCGCCTGGACTCCAGCCATTTGAATCAACGCCTGGACTCCAGCTAATTTAGATTTAGGTAATTGTTGCAAACCGCGTTTAACCCAGCGACGGTTGACGCCAATTAAGGGGGCTAAATCTGCAATGGTTCCTAATGTAAAGAGTTCTAACATTGGCTTGATAATGCCAGAGTTTACCTGTCCCATTTGTTGTGCGAGGGACACTGCCAAAATGTAAGCAACACCAACACCAGCCACACCGCGATAAGGTGAAGATTCTGCGATTAATTTGGGGTTGAGGATGGCGTTAGCTGGGGGTAATTGTTGGGGTATATCGTGATGGTCGGTGATGATAACTTTTATACCCAATTTTCTGGCGATCGCAATTGGTTCAAAAGCTGAAATGCCATTATCTACAGTCAGAATTAATCCTACGCCTTCGCTGTGGAATTCTTCGACAATGCGTTTATTGATACCGTAGCCGTCCTTCATGCGGCTGGGGATGGCGTAATTAACTTGTGCGCCCAACCATCGCAGACTGCGTAACAGTAAAGCCGTGCTTGTCATTCCATCAGCATCATAGTCACCGCAGATGGCGATTTTTTCCTGTGTTGCGATCGCCGCCGTCAACAATTCCAAACTGATCGCCAAATCGGGAAAATCTTCCAGAGGCGAAGGTAAATTTAGCAACTCTGGATTTAAAAATGTTTGTGCTGCTTCTTTTGTTTCAATACCGCGATTAATTAGCAACTGGCTGATTATAGGTGAGAGATTTGTTGCAAGAGCCAGTTTTTGCGCTAATTCAGTTTTTTCTGGGTAAATTTGCCAGCGCTGATTGGGTAAGCACCTGCGGGGTTTTGCGGAATCTGGTGAGAGTTTGTCTTGCACGATAAAAGTTAGAAGTTAACTGAAGGATGAAGGGTGAAGTATGAAGTATGAAATTACCTCACTCAACCGAGAAGCGCTATAAAATGTTCAACAGTTGGAAATGGATCGTAAAAATGATGTAGAATTTGTTTCCATTCTTGATATTCTGGAGAACCTCTAAACCCGACAGTATGATCTGACAAACTTTCCCATTTTACCAGCAATAAGTATTTCCCATGAACTTCAATACACCGATGCAACTCATGGGAAATATAACCCTTCATTGAAGAAATAAGAGAAGAGGCTGTTTTGAAAGCCTCTTCAAAATCTTGCTCCATACCACTTTTGACATTGAGCATTACAGCTTCCAGAATCATGATGTAGTTTTTACAATCGGTTAACGCGACCATCATCACGAATATAAATTGAGCGATCGCCTGGAGAAAGTCTACCAGGACGGATTTCTACCCGCAATGTTGCAAAGTCTGGTTTTGAGAGAAACGCTTGCAACGGCGAACCGTTTTCATCCCAAAATACGAGAGATATATTTGGTTCGCTACCGTCTTCCTGCTCTAACTCTAATTCCTGTCCGGGTCGCAGGGAAATAGTGTCTGTTCTATGTAATTTCTCTAGGTTAACTAAACCATAAGTGCTATTTACCACTTTTACTCTGATGCGCTGACCGGGTGTAAATTGAATTGGACGCTGACCGCATTTAGAAGCGCAGGTTCCAGCGAGTGTAAGGCTGGGATAATGCATTGAGCCGAAGACGAGGGTAGCTGCAACAAAGGCAGATGATATAGAAGATATGGATGATATAAATTTACGCATTTCACCCTTACAAAAAGCTGGTATAAAGTTTGCTTTCACCAGCTTATCCCTTGTCTAGAAAATCGTCTGCATGCACCGCAACCTCAAGTTTGCCTTATCTTGTGGGGTGGGCTTAGGATTGCCCGCCCACCCATTGGGTGCCGTACTTTCACTTAATGCACCTTACGAGACTGCATATTTTTCACAATTTTTCTCAGGAGCTTTCTAGGTACAAATTTGACAGTTGCGGCTAGTAGAATAAGGCAGAAGTAAAAAGGCAGATAGCATTCGTGAAAAGCTTGATTTTTCAAGACTTTGATTGAATGTGAATGGTTAACTTATTTGGGCCCTTCTGTACTAGTATCTTATTTTTCATACCGGGAATAACAACAGTTTTGTTTGCCATAAAGCCGCCTGCGCGGACTAAAACTCACGTTAATAAAGAAAAATGGTAGTTGTAAAAAAACCGGGTTTATGCTTAAAACCCGGTCTTAGTTATTAGATTAACTCTTGCAAGCTGTTGTTATAAGAAATACCTCACAGTGGTAACAACTCGGCTTTTTTTAGCTCGTAAAGCAGTTTTTAAGAACAAAGTTGTTTGGTTGTGCAAAAGACCTTCCCACCAATTGCGGGTTACAAAAGCGGGAATAATGATAGTTGTGAAAACACCTTCATGACGCGCTTCAAATTTACTGACAAAATCGAGTATTGGTCCAACTAAAGAGCGATAGGGAGAGTCGATAATTTCCAAAGGAATATCTGCCTCTAAATGTCGCCATTTTTCTTGCAGTTTTTCTCTGTCTGTAGAACCAACATCTACATGCACTGCAACGATTTCATCAGCAATGGTGCGTGCATAATCCAAAGCCTCTACTGTTCCCCGGTTAAGTTGACCGATGACAACCACTGCTGGGTGAGTGGCGACTTCTGGTTTCGGTCGAGGAATATAACTGCGAGCTGGTATTCCCTGAATGCTGAGACGTTGGGCTACATATTGATAGTGACGGTGAATGGCAAAGAAGAGGCTGACTACTATAGGAATTGCCACTACTACCATCCAAGCACCTAATAAGAACTTGGTGAAGATAATTACACCTAGAACTACTAGTGTTGCGATCGCTCCCAAACCGTTCATCAAAGCGCTGGAACGCCAACCGGATGTCTTTTCTTGATACCAGTGGCGTACCATCCCAGCTTGCGATAGGGTAAAGGAAGTAAATACACCAACGGCGTACAAGGGAATAACGGCGCTCACTTCCCCTTTAAAGATTATGACCAAAACTGCTGCACACAGACTTAGCAGAATAATACCGTTGTCGTAGACTAAGCGATCGCCTAACAATGATAATTGTCGCGGTAAAAATCCATCCCGTGCCAAAAAGTAACACAGTCGGGGAAAGTCTGCATAGCTGGTATTGGCTGCTAATAGCAAAACCAAGAGGGTGACAATTTGAACAAAAAAGTAAAATGGTCCTTCCCCAATAATCTGCCTACCCAAAAGAGAAACTACTGTTTGTCCCTCTTCTGGAACAATGTGATAAACGTTGGACAGGTAGGTGATGCCTATAAACATTAACCCGAGAATTGTCCCTAAATAAAGCAATGTGAGGCGGGCATTTTTCCACTCTGGTTCTTTAAAAGCCAAGACCCCATCGGATATTGCTTCTACTCCTGTCAGCGCCGTACATCCAGCAGAAAAGGCTCTTAATATGAAAAACAAACTGAGTCCTTCTTTAACAGGAATGTCCGGATATGCTGTCACTACTTGTCCGGTAGCTTGTTTAAACAAACCCAGGGCAATCAATACAAAAATACTAGCAATAAAAGCATAGGTAGGAATCATAAATATCTTGCCTGATTCCTTTACGCCTCTCAGATTTGCCAGCATCAACAAGAAAATAAAAATCAAGCACAGGCTAACTGTGAAGGGTCGCAGTGCCGGAACTGCTGAAGTCAGGGCGGCTGTACCCGCAGATATACTGACGGTGACTGTCAATATATAGTCAATCATTAGGGAACCACCTGCTACCAGTCCTGGATAAATACCCAGGTTTTCTCTGGCTACAATGTAGGAACCACCGCCTTTGGGATAGGCGCGAATCGTCTGTCGATAGGAAAGCACGACTATTCCCAGCAAGATGATAATTGCTACAGCGATAGGCATGGACAATCCAAGAGCGCTACTCCCAGCGGCTATTAAAATCAGCAGAATCTCTTCTGTGGCGTATGCAACGGAGGAGAGAGCATCTGAGGAAAGAACTGCCAAGGCGGCGGCGTTGCTCAATCTTTCTTCACTATGAGCGCTTGTAGGTAGTGATTTACCAAGTAAAAATTGCTTGATTTGAGGGTAGAGGGACATAGAAAGTCCACCTGACAATTGTTTTTTTTTCTGCTCAGTTGGATAAGCAATTAGCCATTGAGCTAGGAATATAGTAATTTTGGCAGATTAGTAACCAATTGAATTTAAATTTTATATTTCACCGAGTTAAGTATTTATACTAATTGCTGAAATATAGCAATGTTAGGTAGATTGCTGCAAATAAATATAACTATATAGTTGGTTCATGGTTCATGGTTCATGGTTCATGGCTATTAACTATTAACAATCTTCACCAGTTAATTTGATTGCTGCCGAGTGACTTATTTGAATTTTATAATTGCTTGCGATCGCCGTCATCAGTCATTAGTCATTAATGATTTGTGATTATTTATTACCAATGGCTAATGACAAATGACCAAAAAAGCATAAACGCTGAAGGCAGCGCGAGCTGAAAGATAAAAACAAACTTCATACTTCACACTTCATACTTCATACTTCATCCTTCAGTTGACAATTTCTGATAACAGTCAGCTATATGAAAGTCAGAATCTTACTCATTTGTTGCGCCTTCCAGCCAGATTTCTACATCATCTGCTAATAATTTATGTGCGGCTTCTAGCATGGATGCGGCGATATCTTTGAGGTCTTCGCGGTTATTTAAGTAAGTTTTCAAGGCTTCCATTGGGTCGATGCTGCTACTGGCGCTCAATTCGGGAACGCGGGGACGAGCTAATTGACTGACCAATTCTGGTTGAATGGTATAAGTGTGAGCTTGACTTAATGCACTGTGCAGCGAGGCGTTGTCAATTACATCCAACTGTTCGGATCGCAGTTTGTAAATTAATCTAACGACGGCATCTTCGATATTATGTTTGGCGATCGCTTTCATTATCGCCGCTTGGGGGTCTTCTGATTTTGAGACATCCACCTCGATTGTGCGGAATGTCCGAACCGGTAAAGGGCAAAATTCCCAATTAGCGTTACCAGGCTCCAATTCTATCATCACATAGCCTTTGTCTTCTTTCTCTTCGCTAAAATCCACCCGCTCAATACTTCCCGGATATATCACCGGCGGGTTGTTAGATTTATTCAAGTTTTGGTGGCGGTGGACGTGTCCCAAGGCGACATAATCAAAACAAGGACGCGTTAGTAATGATAAAGGCAGTGTAAAACCTTTACCGACTGCCAAAAAACGTTCGGCTCCTAAAGTTGCATTATCAGCCATCAAGTGGGCTAAAAGTACAGTGGGCACATCGGGGTCAAGTCGGCGAATTTCCCCTTCCAAAACAACTCGCAAGCGTTCTGTTAAAAGTTGGTTGACTTCCGACATTGATAAACCCTCGGTTTCTTGGCGAGTCATCAACGCCGAACGTGTCAGCCAAGGTAAAGTGATAACTTGCACTCTTCCGTTACGCGTTTGGATGTGGTGCGTTTTGACAGTATCACCGACTACAAAACCCGGCACACCTAACGTGCGGTAAATACATAAACTCGCCCCTCCCTGTCCTTGGGAATGTTGGTCATGATTGCCCACCAATAACACAGTGGGGATATCAGCATCGACCAAGCGGCGAAACTGGCTGGCAAAGGCTTCTTGCACATAGGGCGGCGGTGTGGCATCAGGAAAAGCATCGCCACCGAATATAACCATGTCTACAGAATCGGCGATCGCGCGGTCAATACATCGAGATAATGTATTGACAAAATCCTCCAATCGTGTATTCAATCCCGTTTCAGAATTGATGCGTCCGTGGGAAAAGCCGCTTCCCATGTGGATGTCGGAGAGGTGCAGAATCTTGATCATACATTTATCTCAAGTCTTGCCAGACTATCTGACGTTAAATTGCCACGCCAATCATACTATCGCTTACAGCAGCCTACATTTCAATAGACCATACTTAGAGACTTTAGAGTTGATTTATAAAGTAAATTTTAAGTGCGAAGTGGGGGAGAAACCGGGTTTCTTTGGGATTAAATTGAGAGACTATCGACACCCAACCAATAAAAACCCGGTTTCTGTAGTCTTAATTTTATCTTTATAAATGACCTCTTATATGTAACATCGCTAAGTAAATTGGGCTTTTAAAGGTGTAGTCCACGCGAATGACAACCGCTGTATCTGGAATTTGTAACAAATGATTATCTTTATATGAAATTTTACTTAGAATAAAAGTATTAAAACACAAGCCTACTTTTGTACAGCACTACCAATCAAAAGCGAATGAGTATCTCGGAAACTCAGGAAATCGAAGAAAAAATCCAGATTTGGAAGAAAAGACTTGCTGGCGACTCAAACAGCAATCCTTTAGTTGATTTCCGCAAAAATAAAAAACCAGTAGTTGATATTCCTACAGACTCCTCACGTTTATATAAACACTTTACAGGAGACGAAGCTAACTCATTGCCTTTGAGTGAACTGAAAACTAAGCAGACTGGGGCTGATCTGATGAAGCTTCTAGACGACCTTCGTACAGGTGCCAAATCAAGCCTGGAGGAGAAGGGTTTTAACAGTCTCTTTCTAGTCCTTGGTACTTTGACATGGTTTGACCCCGCGAAACCTCAGGAAAGGTATGTTTCTCCAATCCTGCTCGTTCCAGTAAAATTGGAGAAAAAAGGTAGAAAGTTACCAGAATTTACACTTTACCCTACAGATGAGGATATTTCTGTTAACTTTCTTTTAGTTAACAAGTTAGAACGTGAATTTAATATTAAGCTGCCTGACAGCGAGAATGTCCAAAAATCGAGCTATGAGAGTTTTTTAGATGCAGTTCGTAAAGCGATCGCTAAACAGCCTGACTGGAAAGTAGAAGAAACAGCACACATTACTTTGTTCCAGGATGCTAAAGCAGCAATGATTCAAGACCTGGAACAAAATCAACAGAAGATAGCTAATCATCCCATACTGAAAGGGCTAGCTTTAAAACGTACACCTGATAATGTCAATAAACCCGCTATTCCTCAAGAGAAAGAACTCGATGAAGTTGACCCTTCATTGATTTATCAAATATGTGATGCGGACTCCAGCCAGCAAGTAGTTATAGAAGCTGTAAAGGAAGGACTTAGCTGTGTAGTGCAGGGACCCCCAGGTACAGGGAAAAGCCAGACGATTGTTAATATTATCGCTGAGTTAATCGGCAAAAAGAAGAAAGTGCTTGTAGTTGCGGAAAAGCAAACTGCCCTAGAAGTTGTCTTTCAAAGGCTTAAAGAAAGTAAGTTAGAGGACGCTTGCCTAAATTTACACCATCAAGGAACAACGAAGGCAAAAGATTTCTTTAATGAACTAGACCAAACTGTCACTCAACTTTTACAAAGAAACGAACCGCAACAGCGAGATTGGGATACATTCTTTAAACCTCTACGTGACTGTCGGCAAATCCTCAATAATCATGCAGTAGGTCTACATAAACGGGAACAACCATTAAATAAATCGGCTTTTGAATTATACGGCGAAATTCTCAGGCTGAAACGAGAAGAAATTCCGGCGTTAGAGTTTAATATTTCTAATCTGCAAGATTGGTCAGAAACAAGATTATGGAAAGCAAAATATTTACTGGAAAAACTTGGTCAATTCGAGGCGATATTTCGAGGAAGACAAAAAACGATATGGTCAAGCAGTCCGCTGCAATCTCAGTCTTGGTCTTCTGATATTAATAAAGATTTGCGTGCAAATCTTGACAATCTCAGCGGTGGAATTAAACTTGCTCAAGATACTGTACCTTCATTAAAGCTACTACTAAAAATAACAGAACCGCTGCAAACATTGTGCGATTTGGAACGATTACAGCCAGCAATAGCCCATATTATTGATGCCCCACCAGGAATTGAGAGTTGGTCACTTTCGACAAATGTGGCTTATCTGCGAGGTTTGTGTTCTGAGTTGGAAACAAAGACTAGTAATTATCAAACTATTAATTCTGAACTAAATGCTAAATATGCTGGTGAATTTTTTAATTTAGATTTGTTAGAACTGAGGAGACTTTTTTTAAGAAAATTTACAGGATTTTTCTTCTTTATTCAACGACCTTATTGGCAATGGCGTAATGATAAGAAGCGCGAACGTCAACGCCTCCTAAACCTTCGGCAAGACCAAAATCGAGTTTCGGATCAAGTATTAATTGCAGATATTGAAAAAGCAATTGACCGTGAAAATATTTTAAATAGATTACAAGACCCACAATATCAAGCCTGTAAAGCTTTTGGCTCTTCATTTAATGCAGAAATGACAGATTTGGAAGGCATAGAGCGAGGTCTTGAATGGTTGGAAACACTTAATAAACAGCGGCAACTAGATAAAAAGGCAGTAGTAAAAGTTATTGCCTTAAGAGAACGCTATCAGGAGCTAAGGGTATTTTTAGAAAAGTTGCAAAGTTCGTTAGAAAAAATTAAAGAGGGCTTCAAATTCTTAAGAGAACACTTTCCCCAAGAACGGATGACAGCATCTGGTGTATTGGAAAAAGAACCCTTGGATGAAATAGAAAAGTTCCGAAACACAGCCCATGATGAGCTTGATTTATTCCAACAGTGGTTGGACTATCAAGACATTATGCGTGAGTTGGAAGCTCTTGGAACCAAAGAATTTTTATCTAAGCTGCGTGATTTTGACATTCCATCGAAGAATTGGTTTTCAGTTTTACAAAAAGGCGTTTATGACAATTGGCTGCGACACATACATGATGATAATTCAGAGTTGCGAAACTTTAATCGAGATTTGCACGAGCGAAAAATAAATGAATTTTCCAATAAAGATAAAGAACAATACGAAATCGCAATGCAACGTTTAAGGCAACTCCATGCCGAATATTGGCAAGAGTGGTCAACACAGCCAGAAGCAGAGCAACAATTAGGGCAACTAAAAAAAGAAAAGAAAAAGCAAAGGGGACAACAAAAAATTCGTCAATTCATCAAAAATGCTCCCCAACTTGTTACTACCCTCAAGCCGTGTTGGCTAATGAGTCCTTTAGCAGTTAGTCAATATGTAGATGCCGATGCAGTGGAGTTTGATGTTGTTATCTTTGACGAAGCCTCCCAAGTGTGTACTGAAGATGCAGTATCTTCCATCATGCGAGCAAAACAGTTAATCGTTGTCGGAGATGACCAACAGCTACCACCAACTTCTTATTTCAAAAGTACAGCCTCTGATGATGGCAACGATGAAGAGGAAGAGGTTTATGAAAGTTTGCTCGATGAATGTTCCGCTTTATCAATTATGAAAAACTTTACTTTGAGGTGGCACTATCGCAGCCAAGACGAAAGTTTGATTGCCTTCTCAAATCAAAAATTTTACAATTCAAAACTCGTTTCTTTCCCCAACCCAGTGAAAGATGCTAGCCGAGGTGTGCATTTCCATCCCGTTGAAGGGGGAATATATGACCGTGGTGGTCGTAAAGACAATATCCGTGAAGCGGAGGAAGTTGCAAAGCTGACAGTGCAGCATTTTCTGCAATACCCTAAGCAATCTTTGGGTATTATTACCTCAAATAAAGAACAAGCAAAAGCCATCAGCGAACAACTCAACAAAATCAGTGTTCAGTATCCACAGATAGAAGAATTTTCTCAAGACAACTCAGGCAAGTTTTTTATCAAGCCAATCGAAGAAGTTCAAGGTGATGAGCGAGATGTGATTTTCCTTAGCTTTGGCTTTGGTTTTGATGACAAAAACCGGGATAAGTTGAATCACAACTTTGGTCCCCTTAGTAGAAATCAACAGGATGTAGGAAGACGAAGATTAAACGTTGCCATAACTCGCGCTAGATGTAAATTTGTGTTAGTAGCTTCGATTAAAGCGGAGAATTTTGACCCCGAAAAAAGTCAACAAGCTGCATTGCTTAAAGAGTATTTTGCATACGCTCAAAGTTGCGGACAAAATCTAGATGAGAAGCTTGATGATGATGTATCTCACTCCGATTTACCCTTTGAAGAAGATGTCTATCAAGCTTTAACAGAAAGGGAATACGCAGTTAAGAAGCGGGTCGGTCGTTCAGCTTATCCAATCGACCTAGTGTTGATAGATACTCGAAAGCCAAAAATAGAGGAGTATCTTTTAGGCATTGTCTGTGATGGAGCAACTTATGGTAAATATCCTACAGCACGCGATCGCGATCGCCTCCGCCAAGAAGTTCTACAAAAATTAGGCTGGCGCATTTACAGAATTTGGTCTCGTGAGTGGAATCGCGACAGAGACAGTCAACTTAATCGGCTAATAGAGCATATAGAGCATCTACGCAATCAAAAATAAACACAGTTGCTAGTGTAGCTTTACAAATAGAGGTTTGAATAAGAGTTGGATTGTCTATGTTAATATCCCTAATTAAACAACTATTAGCCAAAATAGAACAGTTACAATTAATTATGATTGCGGTTTCAACTGAAGCATCTCGCCATCCAATTAGAGAGAAAGAGAAAGAATACACACAACTATACAAAGATATTATAGACCTGATAGAATTTATTGAAGAAGAAGGGGTTTTAATTGAAAATCCTAATTCTTTTAAATCTCTTTCAACTTGGCGCGATCGCTGGTATTCGTTGAGTGGATATGCATCAAAAACAGGATACATTCATGACCTCTACGCTAGCGTTTTCGAGCAAATTGATATTATTTTGTGCCAGCATTATGTGAAAGATAAATCTCAGCAAGAGTTAGTTGATGAGTGGCAAATATCACGATTTAAAGACCTGAAGGCAAAGATTAAAGAGTTACAGTTAACCATGCTTTCGGTAGCTACTCAAGGAGAGCCAGTTTATCTAATTAAGTCTGAAGAGGAAGGTTATAGCCAGCTTTACCGAGAGATTACATTACAAATAAATATTCTTCGAGAGATAGGTGTAACCGCTCCAAATCCAAACAACTTTAGGTCACTTTGGCAATGGTATAATTACTGGTTATCTGAACTAGATAATTCAAAGGCTGTACGAGAAGAATACATCGATAATCTTTATGAAAGTGTTCTCAAACCTATTGATAGAGCATTAAAACAATACCCGAAAAAGTTAACTTCTACTCAAGAATTTATTCAATATTTGCAGCGTCGATTTAACCAGACAACTTCTCCAAGTCTAACCCCAGTCTTGAGGAATAGCGTGCAAATATCTACTTCAAAAGTAGATAATAACCTTGAGCAACAAACATCGGAACCTGTTCGTAATTCATTATCTATTGGACTAACTCAATCTGTGGAGAATTCGTTGTTTACAAGTGCAAATTATACTTCAACTTGGATAGATGAAGACGTTATGAATCCAGAAGTTTTTTTAGAGCAAGATGATGTTGTACATCTAGAAGATAGTTTAGAAAAATTATTTTCTATAAAATTTGATAATCCTACTAACAGAAGAAGTCTTTTTACCACATCTGGTATTGATGATTCATTCATGAGGAATATAAACTTGAATGGAAATCCTGTAGAAGTTACTAATATAGTAGTAGGTAAATTTAAAGATTATAAAGTTTACAATCAACGATTAGATTATCATCCAATGGTAAAATTGTTACAGTATCTACTCAAGCGAAAGAAAAGCTATGAGTTAGAAGACCAAGATATAGAATTATTCACTAAATTAACTGAACGAGGTCAAGAAAATTTTCAAGCTTTAACTACTCGTAATGCTGTTTGTAGAATCGAATCGCCTATAGGAAATGCGATAGGTACAGGAGTTATACTTAAAAACAATTTTTTACTCACTTGTAATCACATTTTCAGCAAAAGTCAAGTGCAAAAAGCTTGGGTACGCTTCGGTTACAAAGCAGGAAATTACGAATTAACTAAAGATGTTTTTGAACTAGATTTTATTGATAAAAATAGTGTTTTTGATTATGCTCTACTAAAAATCAAAGAGCAAGCTCAACAATCAAAGACTATTTCTGTTAATGAAAATTCCATATTAGATAGCAGTCAAGAAATTCGCATTATCCATCATCCTCAAGGAAACCCAGTGATAATTTCCGACTTAGGACAAATTACTCAAGTAGGAGAAGATTACATCGACCACAATGTGAAAACTGATGACGGTTCCTCTGGCGCACCAATTTTTAATCGCCAATGGGAACTGATTGCAATTCATCAAGGGAATCCCGGTATAGGGCGTACCGTGACTCCAGGTTCAACAGGAGGTATTCCCATTCGTGCTATTTGGAATCAAATTTCACCGCATTTAAGTTAATATTACACAAGAATAAAATCATGAACTTTTTTAGTAAGCTTTCAGAAAATATCAATCGTGAAGCTCCCAAATATAAGAACTTTTTCTTACCAAAACATCGGATTGATCTAGATTACGATGATACGCCAATTATTGCAGGTGAAGCTTATTGTCGTATTTGGTTAGTGGAAATGCGCTTGGCTAAAGACGTGGAATGGTTTAAACAACGCCATGCTGTTGTTCACGCTGCTGTTTGTTTTAATCATGGTGGTAAACCTGTAACTATTCCCTATCTAGCTACACCAGGAAAATTACAAGAATTAGCTAAAGATAACTTGGATAAAGTTATTCAACGCAACTATGCTCTAACACCCTTATTTCCTTTCAACGATGGATTAATACAATTGCAAGCTGGCTTGTTTAGCATAGCTGCTAGTGATTCTATTGGTAAATTTATTAAAACTATAGGACGATTCTCTGAACTGTTACCTGTACCAGAACTTTCAAGTGTTCTCAAGCTTGCGGAACCAGTATATAAAGGAATTGAAGATTTATTCGATATTGGCGAGCGTCGGTTAGAATTAGGCTATCAACAAACTTTTTGTGAAGCTAACGGAGGTGGTAGTAATTCCCTGAAAGCAGGTTACTTTACTGTAATTCTTGCAGAAGAAAACAAAATTAATAGTGATAACTTGTGTGTCGTAAATGGTAGCCTTTATCTTGGTTCACCTGGAATAACCCAAGTATTTAAGCGTGACGGTAAACCTTTAGAAGGCTACAGTTATATGCTGTTTCGTATAGAAAAGCGTGATGCTCAAGATTGGGAGTCATTAATTACCATCAAAGAATTGGTTGATAAAGCTCAAAATGCTGTAATTGATGGTAAATATGAACTAGTCAAAACGATACTATTACCTGATATCAAAACAGCAATTTACCGCAGTGCTGACGTGGCAAAAGCTGACCGTTCTAAAATGGTATTAAAGATTCAAGAGCATTTACGCGAGTTGGGTTTGCAATCTGCAAAAGTGCAAAAGCGATCGCTCTATTCAATTATGCAGCGACCCTTGCCACAAATTGATGCAGCAACAGAAGCTGAATTGTCAGCTTTAGAGCAACTTTTTCAACAAAATGGTCACTAAACTTGCCTATAAAGCAGTGTTTATCTAACCGCCACAGAGAAGTTTGAGCGGAGGTTTCCTCCGATCAAATCTTCTCCTGTCCCAGACGCTGCGCGAACGGTGGGCGCAGCCCAAAGTCCTCGCGGAGGTTTCCTCCGTTAAGAGAAGGGGTTGCCGTATAGCCTTGCGGCATACAAGAAAGGCGTTGGCGCAGCCTCTCGCAGAGAAGCAAGAGCGAAGAGAAGGCATCGGAACTTTCCAACAGAGAGGACACACAGGAAGAGAGGGGGGAGAAAAATTTAGGACTTACGCACTGTACAAATTGATTATCTTGTGCATTAACGAAAATACGTCCTTTCACACTTTGATCAATCATCCTTGGATAAATAGCGATCGCCTAAAAAGTGTCGAAAAATCAAGGTTAAATGCCTGAAATCCATACCCCATATTTGGTTTTTCTTGTCAATGCGTAAGTCCTAAAATTAATTCTCCCTTGTCTCCCTTGTCCCCCCATCCCCCCATCATTTTATAGGTGAATCCCACACTCAGTCTTACCCATTCCCCGCCAACGTCCGGCGCGTTCGTCTTCGCCTTCGTCTACTTTGCTGGTGATGGGTTCGTCGCCAATGCTGGGATAACCTTGGTCATGTAAAGGATTGTAAATAACCCCATGTTCAACTACATAAGCCCAGGTTTCTTTACGCGTCCAAGTGGCGAGTGGATTGATTTTTAAACGTCCTTGGTTATCCAATTCAAATATGGGCATATTAACACGGGTTGCGGCTTGGTCGCGGCGGCGTCCGGTTATCCAAGCAACTGTATTCAGTTCGTCTAAACTTCTTTGCAAAGGTTCAATTTTCGTAATTTGATGAAATTGAGCAATATCTTTCTCCCAAAGGGCTTCACCGTATTTTGCCGCAAAGGCTTCACGGGTTTCTATATCTGGAGTTTTGTAAGTTCTTAAATCCAGGTTGTAAAGTTCTTTGGCTTTAGCAACTAATTCTAAAGTCTGCGGAAAATGGTAAAGAGTGTCAAGAAATATTACAGGTACTGGATGCTTTAACTCGCGATAAAGAATATCGGTGATGACCATATCATCGACGTTAAAAGCGCTAGTTTGCACTTTTTCAGCAGGAAAATTCTCTACAGACCATGCCAATATTTCTCTAGGATGGGCAGTTTCAAATTTCTGATTTAATTGCTCTAAGTCAAAATTGGCAGCTTGGTTTGTAGATGCTGGGGTGATAATCATAATATTTTTTTGTTCAATGCTTCGATAATCTTGAACAAAATTAATTTTATCTCATTAACACACATAACCCGGTCGGAATACCGTATTTCAATAATTCGGTTATCAGTAAAGGGCATTGGGCGGGTCTGGGGCATGGGGCATGGGGCATCGGGTATCGGGTATCGGGAAGAACCTGTTTGTTATTTCTTGCACTCCAGACCCGCCCCAGACCCGCCCCAGACCCGCCCCAGACCCGCCCTTTCCCCCTTTCCCCTTCCCCTTTTCCCGACTTCTGCCTTTTTTTTGTAAAGAAACTTGTAGCGAAGTGAAAATCTGTAGGCTAATTGAGTCACTTTGCAAAGGAATTTATAGCTAATACTGCGGTAATTACTAAGATAGTTTACGCTTCTTTAAGTTTTACTCATATTTGATGATAAATATACTGATTCTGAGTATTGTTAATAGAATCTAGAAGATTATAAGGATTGGACAAAATGAACGATTCAAAATCTCCAAATAAAATGGGTGTATCCGTAGCTATGGGTGCTTTAATCATGCTTACCAGCGCTAGCGTTATCACCATCATGAATTTGTTCTAACTACCATAAGTACAAACTTTAACTAAACAACTTTATATAGCCCCTCTCAGTAGTGAGAGGGGTTTTTGCGTTTTTGGATGCATAGTTCATAGTTCATAGTTCATAACCACCAACCACTAACAATTAACCATCAACAACCACTCCAGTTAGTATGGGTATTCATCCGCACATGATACTGAGGAATAAATACATCCAAGTAATATTCCGTAATATTTGACATACTGATTGAAAGTTGGTATTTTTATATACAAACGCTATTCACCCTGCCTTCAGGATGGAAAAACTATGAAACGCACAACTCTAGTGATTTCGCAATTTACACTTCAGAACAAAGGTTTTTCGCAGTTTTTAGCTGCTGTAACTTTATTTGCACCCTTGTTGGTGGCGCTTCCTGTTGACGCTGAAAATCCGGCGCACGTCAAACAGTTGCTGGATACAAATAAATGTCAAAGATGCGATTTAAGTCGTGCAAATCTAAGTCGTAAAAATTTAAATCGGGCGGATTTATATAATGCTAATTTGAGTCGCGCCAATTTGTTTCGCGCTGATTTGACAAGTGCTAATTTAAGTAATGCTGATTTGAGTGGTGCTAATTTGAGAAGTGCTGATTTGAAAAGTGCCAATTTAAATAATACTAATTTAAGTCAGGCTGACTTAAGTGGTGTTAATTTGAATGGTGTTTCTCTTAGTAATGCCAGATTGAGGGGTGTCAGGCTGGATAATGTCAATCTTAGAGGTGTAAACCTCAATGGTGTAAACTTGAGTGATGTAGATTTGAGTCGTGTTAATTTAATTGGTGCGTCGCTTAATCGTGTTAACCTCAGTGGCGCAAACTTGAATAATTTTAACTTGCGGGGTGTGGAACTGCGGGATGCGAATTTGAGTTCGGCTAACTTGCGAGGTGCTGATTTAAGTAATGCTCAACTTCGCGGTGCTGACTTGCGAAATGCAAATCTTAATAATGCTAATTTGAGAGGTGCAAATTTAATTGGAATTACTCTTGGTGGCGCAAGTTTGCAGAATGCTGATTTAAGAGGCGCTAATTTAGATGTGCAAAAGTTACCAAATGATAACTTTGTTGCAGATGCTGCTGATTTTAGCAGGTGGGGAGATAATCGATATAAAGTAAGTGATTTTCGAGGCGCGATCGCATTTTACAATAAAGCCATTGAGCTTGATTCTAGATATACGGAAGCTTACGCGAATCGGGGACTTGCTTTTAGCAGATTAAAAGAGTATCAAAGTGCGTTAGGCGATTACAATAAAGCTTTAGAAATTGACCCTAACTTTGCCAAAGCTTACTACAATCGCGGATTAACTCACATCGAACAACAAGACACTCAAGGTGCATTAACTGATTTTAGCAAAGCAATTTCAATTAACCCCAACTATGCCGAAGCTTACAACGAACGGGCAAATATTCGCCTCATCCAAAAGGATTATGCAGCAGTAATTGCCGATGCTTCTCAAGCGATTAGAATTAATTCTAAATTTGCTGGGGCATACTATAATAGAGGTTTAGCGCGTTACGCCCAGAAAGATTATCAAGGGGCGATTCAAGATTATGACAAAGCTATTGATAATTCTAAACGTTGGGCTGAAGTATTTTTTAATCGGGGATTAGCCCGTTATGCGATCGCATTATATAAGGATGCCACAAAAGACTTCGACCGGGCAATTGATATCAATGACAATTTCACGGAAGCTTACTATCAGCGCAGTTTAGCCCGCTTTGCCCGCAAGAGATTTGAGGATGCAGTTAAAGATTGCGATCGCGTGATTAAACGCAATCCCAATTATGCGGAAGCTTATGAAAATAAGGGTAATTCTTTGTTAGCTTTGAAAAAGAAAGTAGAAGCCAAACAGGCTTTTGAAGAAGCTGTTAAAATCTACTCTCAAAGAAATGATAGCAGCAGTTTGCAACGAGTGCAGCAAATTATTGCTGGGTTGTAATGTAGCGATAGTAGCCGACAGGAAGACAGCCGTACTAAGCCAGACTCGCGCAGGCTAATTATAGTAATATAGGTTGTTTGTAGGGAACAATGCTGTGCCCCTACTTTATCAACGTTTGGCTAATAATTGACAAAAGAGGCGCAATATCTGTACGAAAAAAGAAGTGACCACCATCAAACATCTGCATGTTAAAATAACTTGAAGTTTGATGTTGCCAAGCAGCGATCGCTTTTTCACTCACTTCTCTATCTTCTCTACCGCCAAAAGCAGAAATAGGACAGTTTAAAGGTTCTTCGTTTGCATAAATATATGTCTCTAACATGGCAAAATCCGATCGCAAAGCCGGGAGAAAAATTTGCATTAATTCCGTATTTTGTAGAACCGCTTCAGGTATACTATCATAACGACGACATATTTATTGTAAAAACGCAGTTTCTGGTAATTCATGAATGGGTGAATTAATATTGATAGATAATTGGGGAGCAATGCGACTATAAACGAATAAATGAACCGGAGTAGGAGCATTTTTGCGGCGTAGTTCACGGGCGATTTCAAAGCTTAGTAATGCGCCTCCTCTATGACCAAAAAAAGCAAACGGTTTGTCGAGATAGAAAATTAGAATTGGTGTTAACGTTTGAACCAGGTTATCAAGTCGATTAAAAGGCGATTCCCCCAAGCGATTTTCTCGCCCAGGAAGTTGAACTGGATAAATTTCAATTTCTGGTGGCAAATATTTTTTCCAATTACCAAATATAAATGCACCTACACCTGCGTAGTGGAAACAAAACAAGCGTACCTTAGCTTGAGGATTTGTTTTGGGAAAAAGAAACCAAGGGCTAATGTGAGACTCGTCCAACATTCTTTTTTATAACTTGATAATGTCTTGATTTCAGGTATCTTAATATTAATGATTCCCGCCACTGCAGTGTAAACCAATTACTCGGAAAACTATCAGGGCGATAGAAATATTATATCCAATCTGGTAAAAAATCCAACTCAATATAACCACATTTTTGACATGGGGGCAAGATTTACCCTTTACTAAAAGGAGAAAATATGGTCTTTTAATTATCGTTAGTCAAAAGGCGATCGCTATTTTTTACAGCGGCATATTTGTTAACTGAGTAGCTTTCATCACAAAAATTATTGATTAATAGTGATATTGGCTGAGATAACATCATTTATTGACTTATTGCCCGCCTTACCACCTGCACCAGTCGAAAATCACATAGGTTTGAAAAGAAAAAATGTCGGCGACATTGAGCGTTGATTCAATATATTGGGTAAAATCTTATTATCGAATAATTGCACGCTACTGAGGTAAATTTCTCTCAATAAAACATTTGATTGTCAATTGCCTATCATCTGGAAATTTAGCCTATCTCTTTGTTAAAGATGACTTACCCTAGTACGGTATTGATCCAAGTGTTGAGTATTATAGCTGATGCTATGTCAGCAGTTGATGCTATATCCTGGGGAAATTGGGCAGTTTTTCAGATTATTTTTGTCAATAAAATATACCAGAAATGATATGCCACAAACAAAGATTCAAAACCTCACCCCAGAACAAGAAGCTTTGATTTCAGTTTATCGGGAAAAGTGGAGAAACATTGCATTTTCAACTGACCCTATTGACAAAGAAAAAGCCGCATCAGCTATAAAAGAAATTTATGCTTTGTGCCGTTTGGGTGAACCAGAGATTTTTTTCTGTCAAAGCCCTGATGAGGCGATGAATACTACATTGCCTCAATTAGATAATTTAATTAATCAACTAAAAACAGTTGGATTTTCGCATTTGCGCTTACACATATCAAAATTATTTTCAAGGAAAAAAAGGCTCGACCTAGACAATGTTGATATCAAAAAGCAGAGACATGTAACCCGCGAAATTCAAGAAAAATTTGCCTTTGAATTATTCTCCTCATATATGAAAAATATCGAGGAACAATTGCAAAATAAAATAGCCGAGTATCTAGAGTTACAAATAGATGAAGACCTGGATATAGAACTTTGCAACCAAATGCGATCGCGACTAGGAAAACAATACAATGGTAATTTTATACATCCTGTAATTTTGTGCAGTTATTGCAGTTGGTTTGATTTCTTCAATTCCGTATTAAATTATGATGGCGACAAAAAAATCTCACAAGCCTTTCAAAATCTAGCTCAATCTTGTGGTTGGATTTTCCCTTATAAAAATGTAGCAGTAGTATGCTCGCGCCCTCTTCATTTGGGCTTTGACGACAAACAGCAACTTCACGGCGAAGGCGAACCCGCGATCCAATTTGCAGACGGATATAGCCTCTACTCCTATCATGGTGTGACGTTACCGGAAAAATATGGCAAGTTACACCCGAATGAGTGGGAAGCAAAATGGCTTTTAGAAGAGAATAATGCAGAATTGCGGCGAGTGTTAATTCAAGGAATTGGTTATTCTCGCATTATTGAAGAATTGCAAGCCACAGAGTTAGATTCTTATCAAGAATATAGATTATTAAAAATTGATAATGAAGTGGATGTAGAGCCAATTTATTTGTTAAAGATGGTTTGTCCTAGCACGGGATTTATTCATGTGTTGCGCGTTCCGCCTAGTGTTAAATCAGCGCGGGAGGCGATTTGTTGGGTGAATTGGGGAGTTGCACCAGAAGATTTTGCAGTGCAAACTTGAATTTATTCAGATTTTTCTTCGCGTTCTTTGCGTCTTCGTGGTTCAATTTTTTTAAACCACTAAGACACGCTCGTACACGAAGTTCAAATACAGATACCCTGGGTAATTCGATTCGTTGGGGTTATTTTTGTAAGAGGCCTATTGCTTGAAACTCATGCGATTAATTTTATACAGCAAACCTGGTTGCCATTTATGCGAAGGCTTGCAGGAAAAGCTAGAACAAATTCAAAATCTCGATTTTGAGTTGGAAGTTCGCGATATTACGACTCGTGATGATTGGTTTGCGGTGTATGAATATGAGGTGCCGGTGCTTTATTTATTGAACCGCAGAGGCGCAGAGGGCGCAGAGGAAGAGGGAACAGAGGTGTTGATACCTCGTCCTTCGCCGCGTGCGTCTGTGAAACAGTTGGAGCAATTGCTACAAAAGTATCTGTAGGTATTTGTGTAAGGAGAAAAATGATGCAGAATAGGCGCAGGACAAGCGTGTGACGAGGTTCACAAGATGAAACTGCGTGAGTTACTAGCATCTGTAGATATTGTTGAGCAATTGCCGAACTATTCTGCTTTTGGGGATGCGGAAGTGAGGGGTTTAAAGACTAATTCCCATGCATGCCAACCGGGAGATTTGTTTATTGGGATGCCTGGTACGCGGGTTGATGGCGGGGACTTTTGGCAAAGCGCTTTGGCATCCGGTGCTGTGGCGGCTGTTGTTTCTCCTGAAGCGGTTGCGAAACATCCTCCCACTACTGAGGCTGTTGTCAGTGCTGGCGATATGACTAAAGCTTGTGCCCAAATTGCGGCGGCTTTTTACGGCTATCCCGGACAAAGGCTGAAGCTGGTGGGTGTCACGGGGACGAATGGCAAAACTACGACAACTCATTTGATTGAGTTTCTGTTGGATAAGGCAAATAAATCTACTGCGTTGATGGGGACTCTCTACACTCGTTGGAAGGGTTTTGTTCAAACTGCTGTCCACACGACGCCGTTTGCTGTGGAATTACAACACCAATTGGCGGAAGCTGTGGATGCGGGTAATGAGTATGGGGTGATGGAAGTTAGTTCCCATGCTTTGGCGCAAGGGCGGGTGATGGGTTGCCAGTTTGAGGTGGGGGTTTTTAGCAATCTCACCCAAGACCATTTGGACTATCACACCGATATGGAAGATTATTTTGCGGCGAAGGCGCTGCTGTTTAGTCCTGATTATCTCAAGGGACGGGCGATTATTAATGCTGATGATGCTTATGGAAAGCGATTAATTGCGGCTTTGGGTACTCCTAAGGTTTGGAGTTACAGTGTTAATGATTCTACGGCTGATTTGTGGATGAGTGATTTGAGTTACGAGCCTAATGGTGTTAGCGGTATGTTGCATACACCAATGGGTGATGTAGCTTTTCGTTCGCCGTTGGTTGGGCAATACAACCTGGAAAATCTCCTCTCAGCAGTAGGCGCGGTTTTATACTTAGGTTTAGATTTGCAGTTAGTGGCATCGGCGATACCTGAATTTCCGGGAGTTCCCGGAAGGATGGAACGGGTGCAAATTAGTTCCGAACAAGATATCAGCGTGATTGTCGATTATGCTCACACTCCCGATAGTTTGGAGAATTTGCTCAAAGCCTCCCGTCCGTTTATTCCCGGTAAAATGATTTGCGTGTTTGGTTGTGGGGGAGACAGAGACCGCACCAAGCGTCCAAAAATGGGTAAAATCGCTGCGGAATTAGCTGATGTAGCCGTGGTGACATCAGATAATCCCCGCACTGAAGACGCTGAGAAGATTTTGCAAGATATTTTGGCAGGAATTCCCGAAACAGTTAAGCCAATAGTAATATGCGATCGCGCGACTGCAATTCGCACCGCCATTTTGCAAGCCCAACCGGGAGACGGTATATTGCTTGCCGGTAAAGGTCACGAAGACTATCAAATTCTCGGCACCGAAAAAATCCACTTTGACGACCGAGAACACTCACGCGACGCCTTACAACAAAGGATGAACAGTCATTAGTTATTAGTTGTTGGTTGGTTGTTGGGTGTTGGGTGTTGGGTGTTGGGTGTTGGTTGTTGGTTGGTGGGTGTTGGGGCGCTTGCGTCTGCAGTCGGGAAGATTCCCCCCGGATCGCTTCGCGCCCTTGGTAGGTCCGCCACTGCGGTCTTGGGGTCTCCCCAAGTTCCGCAAGTGGCGTTTTCCCGACCCAGGCGACTGGTTCTCCCGTTGGGTTGTTGGTTGTCGGTTGGTGGTGAAGCGCGTACTGCGCTTTTGGTAACACTCCTAGTACTGGTTCTCCCGTTGGGTTGTTGGTTGTCAAGAACTAATGACCAATGCCCCATGCCCCATGCCCAATGCCCCATGCCCCATGCCCCATGCCCAATGCCCAATGCCCAATGCCCAATGCCCAATGCCCAATGCCCAATGCCCATGACTATTGACTATTGACTATTGACTAATTGTGGCTTTAAGTGTTGCGGTTGTGTAAAAAATGTACACATACAAGCGAAAATCGAAGACAGAATTATTTCTTGCTTTTTGATTCTTCGTTTTTCCTTGTAGTGCTTATTTACTCATGAATGTTTCTCTGGCTCAGGATCTGTCCGTTTATCAGCTGGCTTTGAGCGTACAAACGCCTCCACAGCCATTGTCTCTCAGTCCTGCTACTCTGCTATCACTAGTAAGGTCACAAATTGACTTACTGATTTCGCAGCAGATTGCTGCCACTTTATGGGTGAAGCTACCTCCAGGAAAAATTTGGCGATCGGAAATTCAACGCTATCAATCCTCTGTAGATGTCCCTGCTGTAATTTATACTTGCAAAATTGAGGAAAACGCTTTGCTAGATAAAGAGAAAAATCTCACCCCCCATCAACGTCAAAAGCATCCCACACCACACAACCAACTGGGACGGGAATATTTTCTGATGGTGTTGTCGCCTCAGTTTTGCAGTTTAATTTTGGTTTATCGATCGCTTAAAAAACCCAAAAATCACAACTCGAAAAAGGTAACTGATAATCAAAATCCGCTGTTGCTGGGGATGACTACTTTTGAGGGAAAGGTAATTCAGCATATTTTAGATGGCGTCAAACAAGCGATTACGCCAGAATGCCCAATCATCCCTGCTAATTTTATTTGTCCCCCAGCACCAAAACCCGCACTGATAAGCCAACTGCTAACAAAACAAATCCAGCGACAAGATGAAATAAATCGTCACATTACAACCGAACGTCTCGCCAAGTTGCAGGGGCAAAATGAAAAACTGCACACCAAAGAACGACTTAAGGATGAATACTTAAGTAATGTGTGTCAGGAATTACGTACACCTTTAACACACATGAAAACAGCACTTTCGCTGTTAAATTCTCCCAATCTCAAACCGCCTCAGAAACAACGTTATTTACAGATGCTGAATACTCAATGCGATCGCCAAAATTCTCTAATTACTGGTTTATTAGATTTGGTGCAGCTTGAGCGCAATTTGGAGGGAACTAGTTTAGAATCGGTACGCCTTTCAGACATTGTGCCTGGAGTAGTTAGCACTTATCAACCGGTAGCCCAAGAAAAAGGCATCATGTTAGCCTACACCGTACCAAGCGAACTTCCAGCAGTTTGGTGCGTCACTGGCGGACTGAGACAAATTGTGATTAATTTGCTACATAACAGCATTAAATTTACCCCCAACGGCGGTCAAGTGTGGGTGCGGGGGCGGCTTCAAGGCGATTTTGTTCAGTTGGAATTTCGCGATACTGGTATCGGTATTGCCGAAAGTGATATTTCTAAAATCTTTGACCGTTTTTATCGCGTGCGTCCAGTCGCCGAAGATTCAGGCGGCGCGGGGTTGGGATTAACCATCGTACAACACTTACTGTGGCGTTGCGGTGGCTCAATTTCCGTCAAAAGCAAACTATCAGAAGGTTCCACCTTTACAGTACAGTTAGCGATCGCCCCTGCTGAACCACCTGGGTAGTGGGGGAGTGGGGGAGTGGGGGAGTGGAGGAGTGGGGAGTGGGGGAGTGGGGGAGTGGGGGAGTGGGGGAGAAGCTAGAACTTTACTAAATAATTCCTCGTTGTTCCCACGCCCGTCGCCCTTGTCCCCCTCTCTCCCCCTCCCCCCCTCCTCTTCGTCCCTCAACACTCACCCATTCTTTTCTCATGTTTAATCTTGAATTCCTTACCGTTAGCTTCTAGGGGCAAGAAAATTGTCAAGACTTCCCCATAATCTGGGCGCTGGCGTACAATTAGCTTGCCGCCGATCGCCTGAAACAAATGCTTGGTTGCTGAAAGATTTAGACTAATCGTGCCTGTTTCCGGTTGGAACATTAACAATTGACCTAGGGCTTTGCGAATTGGCGGCGCACAGTTAGATGCTGCAGATTTACCGTTTTCTTCTAACTGAGGTTCTGGTACTAATTGCAACTTCAGTTGGTCGCCTGCGGGAATTACTCGCACTTTAATGCGGCTCCCTGCAGGCAAACTGCGCGTGAAGTTCTCCATTAACCCCGTAAGAACCCTGTCGAGCATTGTAGGATTGCTTACCACCGTTGGTAACTGTTGCGGTAAAACAACATCCAAAATCAAGTTTCGCCGATTCGCCGCTTGTTGCCAGCGAGGAATACTCTGTTGCAACACTTGATCGAGAGACATCGCCGTCAGTTGAGTGTTTGTGGATTTCGCCGGAGCAGATGTTTCCAATTCTGCTGCTCTAAACAGCAACTCCATGCGATCGATTTGCTCGGTACACTCGTGGTCAATAACTTCCAAGCGTTTAATAACATTAGCAGGCAAATCTCGCTGCTTCAACAGCAGGCGAGTCATCGTGCGTATAGTTGTTAGCGGCGTGCGAACTTCGTGAGCAAAAACCTGCAGCAATTCCACATCCGGACGAGGTGAAGAGGAGTGGGGGAGGGGGGAGGGGGGGAGGGGGGGGGGGGGGGGGAAAGAGGAAGAGGGTATCTCCTTGTCTCCACGCCCGTCGCCCCTGTCCTCTTCCGGTTCTGGTAATTGCGCCAACAACATTTGGCTAAACTGCATCACGATGTGGTAATCTGGCGCCACAGGATAATATTTTTCGACTAATTCATCCAGCTTGACAAACAAATCTGGATTAGCTAGCATTACCCTTGCTCCAAGCGATCGCCACGCCTGTTGGGCTACCTCTGGTTCAAAGGAAAATGAAAATGCTTTGTTACCATCGCTGTCCTGTGCCAAAACCAGCACTAATCTAAATTTTTCAGTGAAAACCAAGCAAAACTGCTCCGCCGCCAGTGGATCGGCTGGTAACAAGGGTAGCACTGACTCATGGGGTGTTATTTCATCTGCCTTTGCTGTTGCGATCGGCATTTGAAATGGCATCAGCGCCAAGGGATTAAAAGGCTTTGCCGTAAAAGTTACCGTCTCCAAGCTTTGAGTTAGTTTTGGCTGACTGAACAAGGGTGCTGGTGCAGCTAAAACTAATCCTTGGGTTGTCTGAGATAAAGTCGTTGCTAAAGTTTTCAGTAGCAAATGTTCTGTCGCTGCTAAGCTGATGCGCCACTGTTGCTCGGCTTTTGCAGGTGAACACTCAGCCACCGTTGATTGACCTTTGGCTAAAACTTCGCTCAGACTTGGCAAGATCCATTTGTACACAGGTTTTCACCCCTTGATTCAAGAGCGATGTCTTGGGTAGGCATTTCACTACTAACTACGAGGTTATAGTTATTTGTCTACTGCTGAAAGTCGTATAACCGAACAATACAGGCGCAATTTCCGCGCTTTGTTAGTCATTGGTCATTAGTTGTTGGTTGTTGGTTGTTGGTGAAGCGCGTACTGCGGGAGGGTAACACTCCTAGTACTGGTTCTCCCGTTGGGTTGTTGGTTGGTGGGTGTTGGGGCGCTTGCGTCTGCAGTCGGGAAGATTCCCCCCGGCGAGCGCTCGCGCCCAAAGGTAGGGTTTCCCGAAGATTGGCGACTGGTTCTCCCGTTGGGTTGTTGGTTGTTGGTTGTTGGTTGTTAGTCGTTGGTCATTAGACCTGTTGCACTCATGTAGCCCTATGCCAGCTAACCATTCCGAAATTATTTCTCGGCATCTTTGGACAACGGATTTATCATGGTGTAAACAAACAAAATCATCAGCGTAGCGGACAAAAGTTAATGACTTTCTTTGATCTCGTTTGGACATTTGTCTCCCTAGTAAAGGATTTATCATGTTCAAACTTTCCGCGAAATCTTTGATTTTGTTTTCTAATCCGTGAAGGGCAATATTAGCCAATAGTGGGGAGATGACCCCGCCTTGTGGTGTACCAAGAGATGTGGCGGTGAATGCCCCTTTGTCTATCACTCCAGATTTCAACCAGGCTTTTATTTGTTGCCTGACTTTACCTTTCATGTTCAACTTTTGGAGCAGTGCCTGATGATTGATGCAGTCAAAACAGCGGGATATGTCCGCATCTAACACGAATAAAGCTTTGCTTTTAATAGCAAACTTTATATGTGCTATTGCATCGTGGCATGACCTTCCTGGTCTAAAACCGTAACTTGAAGGCTCAAAAACAGCCTCCCATTCCGGTTCAATTGCTGCTTTTACTACAGCTTGTAAGGCGCGGTCATACATTGTGGGGATTCGCAACGGACGTTTTTCCTCCCTTCCGGGCTTAGGTATCCATACCCGACGCGTGGGCATGGATTTTCCGGTTGGTTTTAAACGCTTTGCAAGGTCTAGACGTGCGGATGGGGGCAGTGATTTTACACCGTCCACTCCTGCCGTCTTTTTTCCTTGATTTTCAACTGTAACCCGTCGCACCGCTAATACCCGATTAGACCAAGACCTCATTAATGTCTTCTGGAGTTTTCGGACTCGCCTAGCATCGCCACAACGTGAAGCGGCGTAGATGCGTTTTTGTAACTTGAAAACATATCGTTCAACTTGTCGCCAATTGATACTTCTGAACGAATCGCACTTCCTGACACATTAAGGTCTTCAATTACTACTGTGCCGTGGTTCTTAGCCAGTAGTGTTGTGAGCTTGTGCAACGTGTCTTTGCGGATATTTGCTATTTTTCTGTGAAGCCTAGCAATCTGCATTTGTGCTTTCTTCCAGTTAGCAGAGCCTTTTACCTTGCGACGGTGCAACCATTGCAATCTGGAGAGTTTAGTTTCGTACGAATTGTATGACTTTGCGCCTATGACCACTTCGCCAGTTGAGAGAGTAGCCAATGCCTTAACACCGAGGTCAACGCCTACAACGCTTGTGTTTTCAGTCTCTTGCTGTTCTATATCAAACCTAAAACTGATAAACCATCTGTCAGCTTGGCGACTAATAGTTACAGATTTAGGCTTTACTTGTGGCAAGGGTTTATAGGTTTTCAAAACACCAATAACAGGTACTTGGATGCAAGTTATTTCCTAATACCTTGACAGTACCTTCTAAGGTGAAAGAATCGCGTTTACCTTTCTTCTTGAACTTAGGCACTCCAGCAGTCTTGTTAAAGCACCTCTTCCAAGCCTCTCGCAAAGCCATCAATGCTTGTTGTGGTGTACTTTTCGAGCATTCGTAATACCAGGCATTCTCAGATTTCACCAGTGCCACCAACCATTTATGCAGGTCAATGGCAGTAGGAAACTTAATTTTGGAGTCGGGATTAGCTTTGTTATGGTCAAGAATCTGCTTTGTCAAAGCTAGTCCCCAATTCCATGCATGGCGTGATACACCACAATGTTTCATCAATGCTGTGCGCTGCTTGTCCCCAAGTTTCAGTTCAGTTTTGAAACCCAGCAACACTACGATACCTCCTTAACAACAGCCGTCATGCCGTCAATCAGTTTCTTGTTTTTCTTGCTTCTAGAGCCGTACAAACGCGCTGAGAAGACAGTAATCAACTCAATCATGTCTTGCACCAACTCTTGCTCAAAAGTGACCTCTTCATTGGTCTTGTTTATGATGACTACCTCAGTTTCAAACTCCTCACACATGGCAAACACCAGTTCAGCGCCAAATCTTAACAGTCTGTCGTTGTGAGTTAGCACCAATCTGCCTACATCACCTTGCATGATGCGTTTTAACAGTTTCTGTAGTCCTTTCTTCTGATAATTAAGACCACTGCCTAAGTCCTGGATAGTTTCAAACTGCCAACCGTTGGTTGAACTAAACGCCTCTAATACCTGCACTTGGCGTACCAAATCTTCTTTTTGGTCGTGGCTCGAAACTCTAGCGTAGTTGATGGTTATACGCTCATCTAATTGCTTTAAATCTCGTGGCGTAATGCGTTTAATATCTGCTAGAAAGAATCTTCTTTGTCCTGTAGGCGAACGTTCTGATTTAATTTTTCCTGAATCCGCCCAGCGCCTTAAAGTCTTGGTGGAGATGCCTAATTCTTTGGCTGCATCTCCAATACTGATTGTCACTTCTGAAATGTTCGACCTATCGGTTGATGATCTCGACTAAATCTCAATACTTCCCCATTGCGAAAATAATGTCAATGGTTGTCCAACAATTTAGTTACAGTTCCTTACCCTTAAATAAATTTCACCGAACCAATAGCGCTCCGGTGAGCTTTTAGCTTACTGGATAAACATTCCAACCCGTTTTAACTCGTGTAGAGACGCACTAAGTGCGTCTCTACAAAGCCCGAAACGCGCGTTCAAGGCTGCGGAGTGCAAAAAGTATATCGGTCATTAGCCATGGGTTGTTGGTCATTTACAACTAACTATGGACTAATGACTAATGACTAATAACTAATGACTAATGACTAATAACCCACCTATTGATAGATAAATGGCTGACACCTGGGGACGATGAAAGCCACCCAAAAATAGGAGAAAACAATAAAGTCAGCACCGATCGCATGCATATTTGTGTTTGTGCTGTCGCATCTTGCTGTTTAATCGAGGGGTAAACATGGCTTTAGACAATCGCAAGCGAGCAGTCGGCGTATTTTCTAGCCGCAGTGACGCAGAATACGCGCTCACCGAACTTAGAGATGCCGGCTTTAATATGGATAAGGTTTCTGTAATTGCCAAAGATGCCGATCGCAGTGGTGATATTGCTGGTGTTGAAACCCAGAAAAGCGTTGGCAACAAAGCTGATGAAGGAGCTGCTACCGGAGCCGTTACGGGTAGCGTGTTGGGAGGTATCACCGGCTTGCTCGTAGGTTTGGGAACTTTGGCAATTCCTGGTGTTGGTCCTGTATTGCTAGCTGGTGAAGTCGCCACAGCTTTAGCCACAGCAGCAGCTGGTGCTGGTATTGGTGCAGCGGCTGGCGGGTTGTTGGGTGCGCTGGCTGGTTTGGGAATTCCTGAAGAACAAGCCAAAGTTTATAGCGATCGCGTTTCTCGCGGTGATTATCTGCTGATTGTAGAAGGTACGGATGCAGAAAGCCGTCGCGCTGAAACTATTCTTAGAAACCGGGGTATTCAAGATTTTGGTATCTATAACGCACCTGATGTTGTAGATAATTATGCAGGCGATCGCGATGTAACTAACACCAATTACGTTAATGACATTGATGCCGATGACTCTAAGGTAACCATTATTGACCGTCGGGATGCAACCATGTAGTCTGCTAATCAAAGATTATTGGATTTGAAATTTTGGATTTACTCCCCACACTACAGAGAAAACATCTACCACAAACCCCAATCTCAAATCTCAAATCTCAAATCTCAAATCTCAAATTCGTAGAGTCGTCAGCCCAAGTTTCACCCAGCAGAAAAATTCGCTCCTCAACCTTGCACACACTTGCACAAAAGTCACAAAAAAGATATCACGATGAAAAAACTCATTCCATTATTTATTAGTGGCGTCCTAGCAGTTGGTGCGGTTGGTTGCGAACCTCCCTCCAGAACCAGTGCAGATGCTCCCAACAATGTAAACGAAAATGTCAACGCGCCAACAACCCAAACCGCTCAAACAACTCAACAAGACGCCATAAGCGACACTCGTAAAGACCAAATAGAGTCTGACATTCGCGCCCGCGAACAACGGAACAACGCTACAGGTGGCGATACCCAAAGAGAAGATGACGACCTCGAAAGCGAAGTACGCGGCAAATTAGAGGCAAATTTACCAGCCAGTCAGCTAACAGTTGACGCTGATGATGAGGGAACTGTCACTATTGCCGGAACAGTTCCGACTCAAGAACAACTCAGCAAAATCCCCACCTTGGCACAAGAAATTAAAGGTGTTAAAAGCGTCAAAGTGAGTGCAAAAGTCGCTCCAGCACAACCAACACCAGGAAATAACAACGCTCAGTAGAGAGTTTTAGAGAGTTTTGTTAATGGCTAATGGCTGATGGCTATTAGCCATTAACTTTTATTTATTACTTGTTCGTTATATAACTTTAAGTTTTTGTGTATTAAAATACATTTCGTTTTATACTGCCTTTTAATTAAACTAAATAAAAATTATCTTTAATTAAAAAACTTAGTATTATTTTAGACCACCTAAATATGTATTTATATTGATAATTATCAAAAATATTCTCAAAAAATATTGCGATATAAATATCATTAAATTTTTAGTGGAGATGGGCGAAATGCGTCCAAATCTGATAACATCTAAATCACCGCTGTGGGGCGGCAAGACGTACCTCTGTTGATAGATGCCAGCACTGTATGCAAACTCATACTTGTTGGGAACTTTGACAGAAATTGAATCGGCACTTCTTAAAAAAACAGGCTCAAACATATCAGCCAAGAGAAGTTGTCAGTTCAATTTTCAAGAACGTCAGTGCCTTCTTCAGCACTTCTGTCATAGTAAATTTAATTATTTTTTAAGATTTGCTCCTCAACATCACACACACAACAATTCATCGCTTCAATTACTTAATTCGGAGATAGAAATGAAAAAGCTAATTCCATTTATCATCGGTGGTGTTCTAGTTATTGGTGCAGTTGGTTGCGACAACAAAGCTAAAAATGCCGAAGCGCCCGGTACGACAAATGAAGCCGCAGCGCCTGCAAAAGAAGCTTCTCAAACAACTACAGGAAAAGCAACAACAGCAACCGCTACCAAAACAACACCTGAAACTGGCTTGGCGGGTGAAGTGAGCAAAAAGCTGAAAGACAGTTTACCAGGTAGCAACTTATCAACCGAAATCAAAGACGGCGTTGTCACCGTTAAAGGAACAGTTCCTTCAGAAGCAGAACTCAAGAAAATAGAACCTTTAGTTTCTAAACTCAAAGGTGTTAAGAGCGTGAAAGTAGAAGCAAAAGTTGATTCTGCGAAGAAAGCTCAGTAAAGAGTTTTGCAATTTAATTTTATCAAATTTGCATAAAAGGCGATCGGGACTTACACAGATGTAAGTCCTATTTTTTTATTTTCCTCGTTAAGGAGGCTCTCTCTGCCCAAGCATGAAAATATAGCGGTTCTCAATTGCGTCAAATACATTCCGTGTGTAGGGACAATTCATGAATTGTCCCTACTGAGAAGCGATTGTGTATTGCATCCAACCCAGAAGCGCTATAGCCTCTTTCCCTTTCCCCTTTCCCCTTTCTCCTATTTACAAGTCAGTCAATCACGGGAAAATCCCACAACCAAGCATGAAAAACGTTTCTTCCCTTCTGCAGTATACCTCCGCCCTCTGCCTTTTTCAAGCTAGAGCCTGGTAACGAGGAATTGGTGCTAATAATTACAACCCTAAAGTACGACCTGGAAAACCAGCAGTATCAAAGTAGCGAGTTTTTCCCACAGTTTGATATTTCAGAATGGTCTTTAAACCATTGCTTGCAGGTTTAGATTCTAACTGAAACGACTTAGCGTTTACAGTGTCCGGACTGCCAATCAATGCTTCATTTAACACCCGACCAGTCAATTTACCCTGAGGACGCAGTTGTAAATTAAGTGCTTTAGCTACAGTACGCGGCACATCAGCATTACTCGCCGGCGCAAAGTCTTTATAACCCTGTTTAAAATCAGGACCAATTGCCCCCATTATATTGTAAGTATCAGCACGGCTGAAACTACCATGCATTCCTTGTCCTTGTTGTAAAGCTGTATCTGCGATTTCCGCACCGCAAGCCGTCGGGGTGCCGCAACCAGTATCAAAAGAGCGAAAATTTACCAAAATCGATGGTTTGGGTGTACGTGCCGAACCTTGGAGTCCGATAGTTTCTAAAGACAAAGTTCCAGGAATTTTACCCAAAGCACTATTTACAAACAAACCACTCACATAATCTTCCCTCAACAGCGAATCTACAATTTGTTGCGCCAGTGCTTGATTATTTGCGGCATTAGGTAGGTAAAGCAAATCAGAACCGCCGTTAGCTGCAACAAGAATATCTGGCTTTTTGGGGTCTTTACCAATGATATTGTTTTTAGAAAATTCCCCCTTAGTCGGGTTAATTGCAGCATTATTTTTATCTGGATCGAACAAAGGTAATTTCAAATCTTGCGCCAAATCAATCGCTAAGAAACCAGGAGGTAAAAAACCTTTTGGGACATCTGAATAAGTCAGAGTTGCCGCGTAACTTGTTTTACTTTCCTTGCTAATTGTAGAGAAACCGTGGTCGGCGGTAACAAATATATTTGTAGTTTCTTCCAAGCCCAAATCTTTGAGTGCAGCGCGAATTTGAGTTAAGTTTTTGTCGGCATTCCGCCTCGCAGCCTGAACGGTGGGACTGTTAATACCCGGAACAACTTGGTTAAGACTATCACCGTGGTTATGTTGGGTTCCATCAGGGTCGCGGGACCAATAAACCATTACAAAAGGTTTTTGTCTTTGCTTGAAAAGTGGTAGAATTATCTTAGCTGTGACATCGGCAAAATATTGCTGTTGGACTATATTCGCAACTTTAGTTCCTGGAGTTTTGCTATCACCTTTATTGCTATTTTCTCCCCGCGCTGGAGTTTCCTTCCCAAGTGAATTTCTCTGAAGTAAAGTAGTTATTTCTTGACTAAGAGGAATTCCCTCTGGCTTGCCAGTATCATCATCAAAAATGATAGTTGGTTCGCCCTTTTGTAGAGTCACATCTTGAATCAAAACAGGTCCAATTTTTCCGACCGCCGCAGTGCTGAAACCTGCTTTTCTAGCCGTTGCCAGTAAAGTTTCTTCATTGAGAAAGTTGCTACCAAACTGTTTGTTAATTTCTTTAAGAACAGCATTGTTTTCGATAAATGGTACTAAGCTGTTTTTGGCACTTTTGACTGGAGAGTTGACTTTGATAGTATTGCTAAAGTCTCCTGTATCGCCCAAATAATGTCCGGTGGCTATAGCCGAAGCATTGGCAGTGGTGAAGGTAGGAAACAAAGAATGGCTGTTGATAAAGCTTACTCCCTTTTCCCGGATTTCGTTTAAGGTTGGGGTATCAGCAGCATTAATCCAATCGGGACGCAGCCCATCTGCAACAAAGATTATGGCATTATGCTGTGTTGCTTTTTGGGTAGTACGTTGTTCAGAAATTCTCGCGCAAGCTGCAATAACTGCAATGACACAAAGCGTCAGAATTATCCAACGGCGATTACGTGTGAAAATCCGCATTGTTTTTAGTTTTTCGGATTGTTAGGACATGGAAGATTTTATGACTTCGGTGCGGATTTTCACTAACTTTTAGTTTACATTTAACTGGTTTTTAACCAACACTTAAGCTCAAACTTCGATTTCAAAACTTGAAGAACTTGTTGAAGAAGCACTAAAGCGATCGCATACTGAAGATGACGGCGCGATTAGCTGTTGGCTGTTGGCAAGGTTTAGTCAGGGTTAATGCCTATAATAACTTCAAGTCTGTATTGCACAATCCTCCCGATCAATTCCCCAATTCACCCAGCAGATATACTGCTGTAGCATTGGTGAATATATCTCTTACAAAAATAACCCTGGTTAAACAAATACGTCAGGGTTTCTTTTGAATTGACATTGCAACTATTTTACTCAACACCTGTTAAGACTGTTCTTGTGCTGCTTTTCTAACGATTTCCACATCTACCTGTAGCATCTCTGCAATTTCCTGGACGCTTAATCCACGTTGTACAAGCTTTGGAACTATTTGTGATATTGTCTCTTGTCGCCTTTCTTCCTTTGCTTCCTGATATGCTTAATTAAATTTACATTTAGCATCGCTTCTATTTCCTCCCTGCTTAAATTAGGCAACTTATAAACTAGAATTGTCTCTATAAATTCTAAAACTTTTTCCTGGATGACGGCATCTGTTAATTCTTCTCTGGCTTTAGTAACTAATTGTTTAGCGGATTTGGTTGCATTCTTCTCACTCTCTACAATTAACTTCAAAATTCCTACTCCCGGACTGCCAGAAGAATACCTATTTTATTAACCGCAGAGGCGCAGCGGAAAGTCCTCGCGGAGGTTTCCTCCGTTAAGAGAAGGGGTTGCCGTAAAGCCAAGGGCATACAAGAAAGGCGAAGCAAGAGCGAAGAGAAGGCATCGGAACTTTCCAAGAGAGAGTACACTGAGGAAAGAGGGACACAGGAGATAGGTAATCTTACACCACCGAAGGGAGTAAACCCAGAGATTCTGATGCTGCTGCGCCAAGTTCATCTAAATAAAAACATCGCAGATGTGTTTCTCTTAAAGCCCGATAACGTACTGGAAATTCACTTTCACGACTGTGGGTATCATATATAACTATAGCGTACCAGTCGGGGTTACGTGGCTGGTATTGACAAAAGTATAGGAAGATTCCAGTAAACAGTCGGTCATAGAATTCTTCGTCTTTGTAAAACTGAATCTCCACAAAAATAAAGCGGTTAGTTAGAGAAATTTTCGATAGTTGAAAATACACCATCCAATCTAAAACCACGTTGTTTGATTTCTGGGGTTGTGAACTCGTATATGTTTGCGTTGGTTTGTGGTTTACCTATGAATTCAAAGAATATGAGAGGAAATTGTTTAAATAACTCGTAAAAAATTACATCTGTTTTCATGAGTTATGTGGCGTAAAGTTAATTAGCTGAGAATCATTATTAATTTTATATTTGTGCCACATCCCACTTTATTTGGCTAAATATTGCTTAATACTTCCACCAATTTCTCAATCTGCGTTGCTTGATGAGTTGCCATCGCAGATATGCGTATCCGACTCGTGGGAACTGTGGGCGGACGAATTGCTGGGGCAAAAATTCCAGATGCTTTCAAATGCTGTCCAACTTTTAACGCTTCGGCTGCACTTGGCAATTCAAAACATAATATAGGTGATTCTGAAGGCAATAATTTTAAGTTTGGTAAATGTTGCATCAATTCTTTTAAAGAATTTACATTTCGCCACAATTGGACGCGACGTTGCGGTTCTTCTTTCACTATCTTAATTGCTGCTAAAGCCGCCGCCGTATCTGCAGGTGAAAGGGCGGTTGTATAAATCCAACTCGGGGCGCGATTTCGCAAAAAATCAATTAAAGTAGCACTTCCCGCCACATATCCGCCCAAACTACCCAAAGCTTTACTCAAAGTGCCAATTTGAATTAACTGCTTTGGGGTACATCCAAAATGTTCGACACATCCTGCACCCGTTTTTCCCAATACCCCAGTAGCATGAGCCTCATCAACGAGCAGCATACAGCTAAACTCGTCAGCTAAATCCAACAATTCTGGTAAAGGACATAAATCACCATCCATGCTGAAGACGCTATCAGTAATTATCAAACAGCGCCGATGTTGTTGCCGTTGTTGACTCAACAGAGTTTTTAATGCTGCAACATCACAATGGGGGTATTCAATAACACTTGCACCGCTGATAATTGCCCCATTTTTCAGGCTGGAATGGTTGTATTGGTCGGATAAAATTAAATCGCGCTTGCCTGCGAGGGCAGTAATTGCACCCAGATTTGCTAAATATCCAGAACTAAAGACCAACACATCTGCTGTTTGTTTCAGGGATGCGATCGCCTGTTCTAATTTGCCGTGTATTTCCCTATGTCCGCTGAGTAATCTAGAACCTGTTGCACCCGTACCAAATTCTTGAATTGCAGCAGTAGCCGCTTGTATCAAACGTTCATCCCCAGCCAGCCCCAAATAATCATTGCTGGCAAAATTAATGACTTCTCGCCCTTCTAAAAGCACCGTTGCACCGGGGCGATCGCTAATTGTTTGTACCGAACGATACCAATCAGCCCGATAAATCGTTGCCAAGGACTGCTCTAGCCAAGCGTAGGGGTCTGGGGGCATTATTTAGGAGGGGGAGAGGGGGAGAGGGGGAGATGGGGGGACGACTTGGGGTGACGGGTGTGGGGGAATAGCTTTTGATTCTTGACGACTAACCATTAACTATTAACCACGCGCCTACCAACTACGCGCCTATCAACTACGCGCCTACTAACTAATAACTAATGTTCGACTGGTTCGCTGCTGAGAAAAGCGATCGCTTGTTTAATCCAATCTTCCACATAAGCATCTTTGGGTAATCCAATGTCTTCACCGACTACATGCAAGGCGTGACTAACTTCCGCTGCAGTGTAACCCAATGCCAAAAGGGTCATTTGCACTTCTTCGAGAATACCAGGCGCGGGACCACCTGTAGCGACGAAGAAGCCTGCTGATTTGCGCCACTCGATTAACTTGCTTTTCAGTTCCAAACAAATGCGTTCTGCGGTTTTCTTGCCCACACCAGGGGCTTGAATTAAGATTTGGGTATTGGCAGCGATAATCGCTTGGACTAACTCAGGTAAATCCAAAGTGTCCAATAAAGCGATCGCTGAAGCTGCACCAATACCAGTAACGCTAATTAAAAAGCGAAACATGTCTCTTTCAGGTGGTGTAGCAAAGCCATATAGCAATGGTACTTCTTCGCGAACTTGGTAATGGGTAAAAATTTGCACGCAGCCACCCGAATCTGGCAATTGCTGTGCCAGTCGTTGAGGAATTTGCAAATCATACCCCATACCATTGACTTCTAGAGTCAAAAGATAGCGATTAACGCTATTTTTTTGGATACCAGCAACAATACCTTTGAGATAACTAATCATTCGAGTAATCCAAAATATTTCAGACCTTCGAGAATTCCACCCGCACAAAAATTTTGTGCTAGGTATCTGTAGTTAGCAGGATACTCATTATGCCAGTTCAGTAATTCTGGACGAGCATTCCCGACAATAATTCCCCGTTCGTTACCTGCGGCAAATAAAGCAATATCATTACCTGAATCACCGCAGACAACTGTTTGTTCTGCTGCAAATTTCCACTTTTGACGAAGAAATTGCATTGCTTGACCTTTATCGCTGCTACGGGGCACAATGTCAAGGTCAATACCGCTGCTATAGATTAACTTTATATTTAAACCACATTTTTGCAACTCTGACTCAAGTTTTGGTAAAACACTTGCTGCTACGTCTTGTTGGAGGAAAAAACTCACCTTAAAAGGACGCTGTTCTGAGTCTGGTTGCGGAACTAACTCAGAGAAATTGACTGTCGTAGATAATACCAGGTCTCGGTTCCATCCTGGAGAAAGAATTTCTGACCAAGTAGAATCAGCAGTATTGTTTCCATCAAAGTAAATTTCCGTGCCCACAGAAACGACAAGGGCGTCAGGTTCGAGGAGATTTTTTTCGGTCGCAAGTTCGCGATAAAGAAAAGGCGATCGCCCGGTAGCGTAAACTATCTTAGTGCCATATTCTTGACGATGTTGGCTTAGTTTATGATTGAGTTCTGCTAAGGCATTGTCATCACCCACGAGAGTATGATCCAAATCGGTAACAAAGAGAAATGGTTTCATAATTTTTATTTATCCCTTATTGGTAGCTAAAAAAGTCTGAAGTGTAAAGGATGAAGGATAAAGTGGGGACAAACGGGCGTAGATGTCTCACATAAGCGTGGGCGAAAAAATAAATTTTCTTCGATATTAATACCCCATCGCTTTATCGGTAGGTTAATTTCATACTTCATCCTTCATACTTCATCCTTCATCCTTCATACTTCATCCTTCAGTTTGCGATACGCGAAGCGTTAAGCCTCCGGCTTATCGCAGTTAATTTACCAGATTTTGGTTACGATTTCTTCTTACAAGTCAAAGAATTTTTCCAAGGTTAAAAAACAACAAGACTCTTTGATATATACAAAGAGTCTTGCTAAAACAATATTTATCCGTTTCTTCAAAACTTTGCGTGCTATAAAATAGCGACATATAGCAATCCTCGCAAAACTTGTGAAAATTGAAGGTCTCAGAATCCCGGTAACTCCTGCGAAACCGGGATTCTCATTTCTCACGAATGATGCGCGGATTGCTATATAAAATAGTGTCATAGAAGAATGACAAAAGCTAAAAGAAACATCTTCCTTTTATCTTTTATCTTTTGCCCCCCGCAGTATGCAAGAGTGCCTTATTTCTTAAAAGCCGCTTCCAACCCTTAATCATCGCTCAAAGTTTCAATCAACAAATCTACCTGTTGCTGTCGCTGTTGCAAAAAACCTTCACACTGACGCAAATACTCAACAGCAGCCGTAAATTGCTCAAACACCTCTTCCAACTCCAACTCACCCGCCTCAATGCGAGCGATAATTCCTTCAATTTCAGCAACCTTCGCCTCATAATTCCAACCAGTCTCAAGACTTGCATCCACCTTCTCAGAGCTAGAAACACTCCTACGTTTAACCATTAAACTCTTCGCGCCCTTCGCGTCTTCGTGGTTTTTTACTCTTTAACTTCCGTAACTTTCACCCTCACCTCACCTTGACCCAACTGAATCGATAACTCTTGTCCTACATCTAACTCAGCAGCAGAACGAGCAATTATCCCATTTTCCTTTCTTACCACCGCATAACCGCGTTGTAAAACAGCCCTTGGGTCAAGATTTCCTAAATTTTGCCGCAACATTTCTAAATGTTGCTTTTGTTGCTGTAATTTTCGGGTAGTTACTTGCACTAACTGCTGACGTTTCCAACTTAACGCCTGTACCTCTTGCTGCACTTGCCGATCTAACCGCAAACGCCGCAAACGGTTTCCCATTGCTTGGAGTTGGTTTTGTGCTGTTTTTAACTCATGCTGCACCGCCTCATGTAAAAAAGTAACTCTGTCTCGATGCTGATTATATAGTTCCAACAGTGCCGGCACAACTAGTTCCGCCGCCGCAGTGGGAGTATGCACGGCTGCATCTGCAACCAAATCTACCAAAGACTCATCTCGTTGATGACCAATACCAGTAATCACCGGAATAGTACAATTAGCAACCGATCGCACTACTCGTTCATCATTAAAACAAGCCAATTCCTCAACCGCGCCACCACCCCGCGATAAAATTAACACCTCGGCGCGTCCATCTCGTTCCACCCGTTCAATCGCATTCACTATAGATGCTGGTGCTTGTTCGCCCTGTACCGTGGCAGGAGAAAATAAAACGTGTAAACCCGGATACCGTTGCTTGAGCGTCTTTTGAATATCACCCCAAGCCGCCGCCGTGGGAGAAGTGACAACGGCGATGATTTTGGGATGGGTGGGAAGCGATCGCTTTCTTTGGGGATCTAACAACCCTTCCGCCTGCAAACGATTTCGCAATTGTTGGTAGCGCAACGCCTGCAACCCCACACCTGCAGGTAAACTTTGCCACAGTTGAAGCTGGTATTCTCCCCGTTGCGGATAAAGCCGAATGCTACCCAAAATAATTAACTGCTCGCCGGGAACGGGTATCTGTCCTAGTTTTGCCAATTGGCTATTCCACACCACACACTTAATTGCAGCCGTTCCATCTGGGTCTTGCAGGGTAAAAAATAATCCACTGCGGTGGTGGTTGGCGCTGGAAACTTCACCCGTCACCCAAACGCGGTGCAATATTTCATCTTGTTCTAACAGAGTTTGGATGTAGTTAGTTAAACCAGCGATTGAAAGCGCTGTATCGGGGATGAGAGAGTCCCAAAGGTTAAAAGTCATAATATTAATTATGGATGTCCGTTGTTGAAGGGCATTCCACAAGACATTATTATTGTTGCAAAACTCCCTTCGGTTTGCCTTTCCTTCGTAACGCTTGACTAATGCACTGACTATCTAGGGGCGTTCCTCAATAATTGTTTCAGACACAGGCTGCTGTAGCCTAAGAAGAAGTTGGCAAAACCCTCATCATCCAACAATTTATACTTGTTATACTTGCTATCGATATCTACTAGGGCAATGGAGCCTTTATTGTTCTCAAAGATACCGTGACCGATGAAGTGGAAGACATTGTAACGCTTTTTGCGCAGCTTTTGGTTGATGTTGCGGATGGTAGCTTATTATGACTTGAATCATAATTTGAGCCAAATTGTGAACCATAAAACGAGCCATAAGTAACGGCAAATTAGGCTTTGCGACCAACAGCGAAATAAAACTTTGCATCAAATAATGAGCTAAAGTAGATTTT
>JBIPDF010000002.1:0-847429 GCA_044006015.1 Heteroscytonema crispum UTEX LB 1556 | reverse complement strand
ACCAGTCGCCTGGGTCGGGAAAACGCCACTGCGACCCTTGGCCAGACCCCAAGACCGCAGTGGCTCCCCTACCAAGGGCGCGAAGCTCACCGGAGGGAATCTTCCCGACTGCAGACGCAAGCGCCCCAACACCCACCAACCAACAACCAACACCAACAATTCCCAATGCCCGCTGAAAGTTAAGATACAAGTAGATATCAAGAAATTTTGATTAAATTTTGTTGCGGCAGTAAGGGTGAAAATACTATGTACGATATCGTCGATTCCCGTTCAGTCCTAGATGTGTTGCGACCGGTAGAAGACCCAGAACTCCGCAAAAGTCTGGTGGAACTGAACATGATTCGCAACGTCAAAATTGACGGTGGTAAGGTTAGCTTCACTTTGGTGTTGACAACGCCCGCTTGTCCGTTACGTGAATTTATTGTTGAAGATTGTCAGAAGGCTGTTAAACAGCTACCAGGTGTGACTGAAGTATTGGTAGACGTAACGGCAGAAACGCCCCAACAAAAAAGCTTGCCCGATCGCACTGGTATTGCTGGTGTCAAAAATATTATTGCTGTTTCTAGTGGCAAAGGTGGTGTCGGTAAAAGTACTGTGGCTGTAAATGTTGCAGTTGCTTTAGCGCAAACTGGTGCCAAAGTTGGTTTGCTGGATGCTGATATTTACGGTCCTAACGACCCGACGATGTTAGGGCTGAGTGATGCTCAAATTGCGGTGCGTCAAGGTGAAAAAGGTGAAATCCTGGAACCTGCTTTTAATCACGGCGTCAAATTAGTTTCAATGGGCTTTTTGATTGACCGAGATCAACCGGTGATTTGGCGCGGACCGATGCTAAATGGAGTGATTCGCCAGTTTCTCTATCAAGTGCAATGGGGAGAACTCGATTATCTGATTGTGGATATGCCACCGGGTACGGGAGATGCTCAGTTAACTTTGACACAAGCTGTACCAATGGCGGGAGCTGTGATTGTTACTACTCCACAAACTGTAGCCTTGTTGGATTCTCGTAAGGGACTGCGGATGTTCCAGCAAATGAATGTACCAGTACTGGGGATTGTAGAAAACATGAGTTATTTTATACCCCCAGATATGCCAGAGAAGCAATATGACATCTTTGGTTCCGGCGGTGGCGAAAAGACTGCAAAGGAGTTGGGAGTGCCGTTGCTGGGGTGCGTGCCCCTGGAAATTTCCACAAGAGTTGGTGGCGATAACGGTGTGCCAATAGTTGTGGGCGATCCAGATTCAGCTTCAGCAAAAGCACTCAAAGCGATCGCTCTAAATATCGCAGGTAAAGTATCAGTTGCAGCATTGATGTAGAAATTTTAATTTTTATCTGGTTCCCAGGCAATAGCCTGGGAATACAGATTTTTAGTGACTACTAAATTTTAAATCTCAAAACTATAGTGTAAAATCGCACAATAATGTTGTTAAAACGTTCGCGCCAACAAAAATCAGTTTCTAAAATTAGCTGGCAGTATTGGTTGAAACCCTGGCAGCAAGTAGATTTGTTGCTATTTAGTTTACCGGTTGCCCTCACCGCCTTTGGCGGCGTGATGATTCGCAGTACAGAATTGAACCAGGCTGTAACTGATTGGTGGTGGCACTGGTTAATGGGTTTAATTGGCTTGGTAATCGCTTTGTTTATTGCCTGCAGCCGTTATGAAAACCTGATTAATTGGCACTGGTTCACATACGCCATTACCAACTTCAGTCTAATTGCAGTCATTTTAGTTGGTAGCAGCGCCAAAGGGGCACAAAGGTGGATTAGTGTCGCAGGATTCAATTTGCAACCTTCGGAATTTGCCAAAGTTGGGGTAATTATCACTCTAGCAGCTTTATTACACAAGCGCACCGCTTCTACCCTACCTAACTTTATACGAGCATTGGCAATCACCGCCATTCCTTGGGCACTAGTATTTGTTCAGCCAGATTTGGCAACATCACTGGTATTTGGTGCGATCGTTTTGGGAATGTTGTATTGGGCAAACGCTAACCCAGGCTGGTTGATACTGTTAGTTTCTCCGATTGTTGCCGCGATTTTGTTTAGTATATCTTGGCCTCTACCAGCAAATATAGTTTTGTTTAACGAATTATCTTTTGGACCTTTGGGGTTAGCTTGGGCAGTGGGTATGGGTATAGTTGGCTGGTTGACTCTTCCCTGGCGTCGATTTGGAATTGCAGGTATAGGCGCATGGAGTCTCAACATGTTCGGTGGAGAAGTCGGAATTTTTCTGTGGAACCACGTATTGAAAGAGTATCAAAAAGACCGGATTACTTCCTTTATTGACCCCGATAAAGATGCCCTTGGCACTGGATATCACTTAATTCAATCTCGAATTGCTATTGGTGCTGGTGAAATTTGGGGACGGGGTCTAAATAAAGGTCCGATGACCCAATTAAATTTCGTGCCCGAACAGCACACTGACTTCATATTTTCTGCTGTTGGTGAAGAATTCGGCTTTGTGGGCTGTTTGGTACTGCTGTTTGTTTTATTTTTAGTTTGTCTGCGCCTGTTGCATGTGGCGCAAACTGCCAAAGACAACTTTGGTTCCTTGTTGGCGATTGGCGTTTTGTCGATGATTGTGTTTCAGATAGTTGTGAATATTGGCATGACCCTTGGTTTAGCACCTGTAGCGGGGATACCCTTACCTTGGATGAGTTACGGTCGTTCCGCGATGCTTACCAACTTCATTGCCCTAGGAATAGTTGAATCAGTGGCAAATTTTCGTTATAAGCAGAAGTACTAGTCATTTCTCAAGAGGAACTTAGTCATTAGTAACCAGCACAACAACTGACACCTGAGAAATGACAACTGACTGCTAACAAGTATTAAGCTATTAACAGGAGACAAGCGAGGCTAAAAATCATGATCCTGCCTGGAGCAACTGTTCGCGTCAAAAATCCCGCAGATACTTATTATCGCTTTGAAGGACTGGTGCAACGAGTGAGTGATGGTAAGGTAGCTGTACTGTTTGAAGGCGGTAACTGGGATAAATTAATCACCTTTCGCCTTAGTGAATTGGAAGCTGTAGAGACAGCAGGACGTAAAAAAGCCAAATAAATTTAGTTAGGAGTTAGGAGTTAGGAGTGAGGAGTTAGAAGTGAGGAGTTAGAAGTGAAGAGTTAGAAGTGAGGAGTTAGAAGTGAGGAGGCGCGGAGTTATTATTCCTAAACTCATAACTCATAACTTATAACTCATAACTTATAACTCATAACTCATAACTTGCTAGTATTATGCGCCTTCCCTTACCACAGTTTGACAAAAGCGATCGCCACCCCAACCACATCGCGGAGGTGATCGAAACTTCTACTACCGAATTTTTGGCACAGTGTTTGGAACCGGAAGACTTGAGCTTTCCCCCAATGCCGCCTTTTGGTAGCTGGGTTTGTTCTGTGGATGAAGAATCGGGCAATCAAGTTTATGCGGTGGTGTATTACGCCACCACAATGCCGATTGATTCCATACACCGGGCAAGGGCTTTGGGGTTGTCCTTACAAGACTTGCGCTCAGAACAACCCCAAATATTTGCCATGCTCAAAACCGAATTTCGTGCCGCGATCGTGGGTTTTGAGCGACCGTCAGATGTTATGGTTTCTAATAATAGGGTGTATCAGTATCTGCCTCCCCGTCCACCGCAAATTCATCAAGCTGTTTATCGATGCCAGCCAGAAGCGATCGTGAAATTTTCTGAAGAGCTAGATTTTTTACGGACGTTGTTATCTGTCAACGGTGCGCCAATTGAAGCTTTGACTGCCGCTGCCATTCGCGAGGTCTATCAATTACGCAAAGCTGACCGAGAATGGCTAATCAAAGCCGGACGTACTTTAAGCGTGCTTCTCAAAGATGACTACGATCGCTTGCGGTTCATTTTGAGTCAAATCCACCCATAGGTAGTTTCTAGACAACGCCTAGGTTACAAGTCATCTAAAGTATAAAGTGTGAAGTATGAAGGATGAAGTAAGAAGCCCATAAAAGTTGCTTTTGGATTGGAATAAGGACGCTTTGTATATGTCTCTCTAGGGTCTGTATACAATTCTTTTCTTCAATAGCCAATAAAGGAAATTTAGTTGCTCTGCAACCAATTTTTTCTACAACTTCATCCTTGATCCAAAATCCTTCATACTTTTTTGGTCAGGGTGGCTTTTAATTATCTTGATTCGGCGATTACCTTACTTGCGATCGCAGCCTCACCATCGCTCTTCCAAGTCCTACCTATGGAACTCATATCACAAGTTCTGGCTTTGGAACCAACTTCCCAAGTTCTCGGCAAGGAACCCATTGTTCCGTTCGCCATTTTACTGCTTGTCATTTTAGTCGTACCGCTGATATTTGAGCGGCTGCGACTACCAGGATTAGTTGGTTTGGTTCTATCTGGGGTAGTCCTTGGTCCTCACGGCTGGAATCTTTTCCACACAAGTTCGCCAATGTTTACCCTGCTATCAAACATTGGATTAGTTTACTTGATGTTTGTCGCAGGGCTAGAAGTTGACCTCCAACAGTTTCGCCGCCGCAAAAATCGTTCCTTGGGGTTTGGCAGTTTCACTTTCAGCGTACCCCTGATAGTGGGAACGTTAGTTGGGCGGTTTTTCGGTTTTGATTGGAATGCCGCCATATTAATTGGTTCTTTATTCGCTTCCTATACCCTGTTGGCATATCCGATTATTAGTCGCCTGGGAGTCGTCAACAACGAAGCAGTTACTGTCGCAATTGGAGCCACTATTTTTACTGATGCGGGCGCACTGCTGGTATTAGCTATTTGTGTAGCCATTCACACCGGAGTATTCAACTTTTGGCAACTGATTGCTTTATTAAATTCTTTAATTATCTACTCTATCGTTGTATTGGTGGGCTTTGATTGGGCGGGCAAAGAATTTTTTCGGCGGTCTGGAGATGATGAGGGAAACCAGTTTTTGTTTTTACTGCTTTCCGTATTTCTCGCCGCCGTAGGCGCTCAATTGATTGGAGTCGAAAAAATTGTTGGTGCCTTTTTAGCGGGTTTGGCTGTCAATGATGCCGTCAGTTCAGGACCTGTCAAAGAAAAGGTGGTGTTTGTCGGCAGTGTGCTGTTCATTCCCATTTTCTTTGTTGACCTGGGTTTGATGATTGATTTGCCTGCTTTTGTCCGAAGTATTGGCACTATCAAGTTAACACTGTTGATTGTAGTCGGTTTGATTGCCAGCAAATTTGTCGCGGCTTTGTTGGCGAAACTGGTTTACCGCTATAATTGGCAAGAAATGTTAACGATGTGGTCGCTGTCGGTGCCCCAAGTGGGTGCAACATTAGCGGCAACGTTAATCGGATATCGCGTCGGGTTGCTGCCGGTAGAAATCTTAAACAGCGTCGTTGTCTTGATGTTGGTGACATCAACCCTCGGACCGATAATTACAAGTCGGGTAGCTGTTGGTTTGGCTTCCCCGCCAATTGGGGAACCAAGGTCAACAAACCCGCCTTACCCGAGTTTAGAGACAAAAGACAGTCCGTTTACGATAGTCGTACCTGTCTACAATCCGCAAACTCAGCAACATTTGATTGAAATGGCGGCATTGTTGGCACGTCAGACTTCTGGCAGGATTGTACCATTAGCGATCGCCACTGCAGGATCTCACATGGATGCACCCCGGTTGGAAACTTCCCTGCAACGCAGCGAACGCTTGCTTCTCAAAGCTGCAGCCCAAAGCCGTATATTGAGTGTAGAAGCAGAACCATTGCTGCGAATTGATGATGCTTTCGCCCAAGGAATTAGCAGGGCGGCGCGAGAACAAAAAGCTAGTTTAATTGTGATGGGTTGGGGTAAACGCACTGGTTTGAGAGCGCGTTTATTTGGCAATGTCATTGATAATGTTCTCTGGGCATCCCATTGTCCGGTGGCGGTGACGCGTTTAGTAGAATCACCGAAACGAATCCAGCGAATTTTGGTTCCTGTGGAAAATTTAATGCCACCAACCTTGCAACCCGTGCAATTGGCTCAAATGCTGGCAGATGCCAATCAAGCCCAAGTTACTGTATTAAATGTATGCGATCGCCGCACCAGTTCCAGTAAAATTGCTTCCAGGCGATCGCAACTCTCTCTATTAGTAGCAAATTTAGCTTTGCCCAATCCACCAGAAATTCAAATCATCGCCCATGAAAACGTTGCCCAAGCAATTTTGCAAGCAGCCAGATTATACGACTTAGTTGTATTGCCTTTTATCCGCAACCGTACAAGCCCTGGAGGGTTAGCGATTAGCGATGTTACAACCCAGCTAGCAAGACAGCTCACCTGTTCGATCATCATGCTAGGAGAACCGCAACGCCCGCAAGCAGCAGTTTTATCAATTGAGGGAGTTCCCAGCACCACAGCCGTGCGAACTACATGAGCAATTCATGATTCAAAATTGGTATTTGCTTGACAGTTGACAGTTAAAAGTCAGCAATTAGCGGTCAACTGTTAAGGTTTTCCAGTTACCAGTCTTTTTTTGCTTAATTTATCAAAGTTTTAAAATTTCATTTGAAAACTTTATATTTTTAAAGATTTCGTGAATTCTGGGTTAAAATTTCAGAATTGCCAAGCAATGTTTGTTATTTTGCTAATTGAGAATTGTGAAGCAATCTACTTGAAAGATAAAGCTTGCGCCTAGAGAAAAATTGTTCAGTACAAGAACATATCTGTAATTTTGCCTGGTAGTGCTGAATTTTTGTGTCCTTACTGGGTATTCTAAACACAAGCGTCATAGCTACTGCAAATATCTGTAAGTAACTGGAAATTATGAGAATTTTGGTGACGGGGGGAGCTGGGTTTCTAGGTTCCCATCTAATAGACCGATTAATGGCAGATGGGCATGAAGTAATTTGTCTGGATAACTTCTACACTGGTCACAAGCGCAACATCCTCAAATGGATGGGCAATCCATACTTTGAACTCATCCGCCACGATATCACCGAACCAATTCGGTTAGAAGTGGATCAAATTTATCATCTGGCTTGTCCTGCTTCTCCGGTACATTACCAATACAACCCAGTCAAAACCGTGAAAACCAATGTCATGGGGACATTGAATATGCTGGGGTTGGCTAAACGCGTAAAAGCGCGATTTTTCTTGGCTTCAACTAGTGAAGTGTACGGCGATCCTGAAGTTCACCCCCAAACTGAAGAATACAGGGGTAGCGTTAATCCGATTGGCTTGCGTTCGTGCTACGACGAAGGCAAAAGAATTGCTGAAACTTTGACATTTGATTACTACAGACAAAATAAAGTTGATATTCGAGTTGTCCGTATTTTCAACACCTACGGTCCTCGGATGCTAGAAAACGATGGTCGGGTAGTAAGTAATTTAATCGCCCAAGCTTTGCGTGGAAACCCGTTAACCGTATACGGTGATGGTTCGCAAACCCGTAGTTTTTGCTACGTATCAGACTTAGTAGAAGGATTTCTGCGGCTGATGAATAGCGATTATGTGGGGCCTGTAAATATAGGTAATCCTGGGGAATACACAATTTTAGAATTGGCCCAGGCTGTGCAAAATCTGATAAATCCCGATGCAGAGATTAAATTTGAGCCGCTTCCTTCTGATGATCCGCGCCGCCGCCAACCCGATATTACCAAAGCAAAAACGTTGTTAAATTGGGAACCTATCGTTCCTCTGCAAGAGGGGTTAAAACTGACAATAGAAGATTTCCGCGATCGCATCAAAAATAATTAAAAGTGATGCGTGGGAATTAGAGCTTCAGTCTGTGGGATAGAGTATCTGATACTACCGTCCCAAGACCGTACTCTAGTGGTGGATCTCCCGTTTGTTTGTAGATGTAGTGTAGAAAACTTCTTTGAAAATTAACCCCAAAATAACGAGGAATTAAACAAAATGCGTGTTTGCGTCATCGGTACAGGTTACGTCGGTTTAGTGACAGGAGCTTGCTTGGCTCATATTGGGCATGATGTAATTTGCGTAGATAACAACGAAGAAAAAGTTAAGTTGATGAAGTCCGGACAGTCGCCAATTTTCGAGCCGGGACTCTCGGAAATTATGCAGTCTGCCATTCAAACTGGCAACATTAAGTTTACTACAGATATTGGTGCAGGCGTCTCCCACGGTGAAATTCTGTTTATTGCTGTAGGAACTCCACCTTTGCCCACAGGTGAAAGCGATACCCGTTACGTTGAAGCGGTAGCCCGTGGCATTGGTGCCAATCTGGACGGTGGTTATAAAGTCATCGTGAATAAGTCTACAGTGCCAATTGGCTCCGGCGACTGGGTGCGGATGATTGTTTTAGATGGTATCGCCGAACGCCAAAAAACACTAGTACCAGCAGGTGGCGGTTCCAGTGATGACATATTGCCGGAAATGGCAGCCGAGTTTGACGTAGTTAGCAATCCAGAATTCTTGCGCGAAGGTTCTGCAGTGTACGACACCTTTAACCCCGATCGCATTGTACTCGGTGGCAACAGCCCCAAAGCGATCGCCATGATGATAGAACTTTATGCTCCCATTGTCGAGCGCAAGTTTGCTGAGGATAAATCTTTACCGCAAGTGCCCGTATTGGCAACAGACCTCAGTTCGGCAGAAATGATTAAATATGCCGCTAACGCCTTTCTAGCAACCAAGATTAGCTTTATTAACGAAGTTGCCAACATATGCGATCGCGTTGGTGCTGATGTTACTGAAGTAGCAAAAGGCATCGGTTTGGATTCCCGCATTGGCAACAAATTCTTAAATGCTGGTATTGGCTGGGGTGGTTCCTGCTTCCCCAAAGATGTCGCCGCGCTGATTCACACTGCAGATGACTACGGCTACGAAGCACAGTTGCTGAAAGCTGCTGTTAGCGTCAACGAACGCCAGCGTTTGATTGCTGTGGAAAAACTCCAGCAAGTCCTGAAAATCCTCAAAGGCAAAACTGTCGGATTGTTAGGTTTAACCTTCAAGCCCGATACCGATGATATGCGCGACGCCCCAGCACTCAACCTAATTGAGCAACTAAACCGACTGGGAGCTAAAGTTAAAGCTTATGACCCAATTGTTTCCCAAACTGGTTTGCGTCATGGTCTTTCCGGCGTGTTGGTAGAAACCGATGCCGAAAGACTTGCTGACGGTTGCGATGCTTTAGTACTCGTTACCGAATGGAATCAGTTCAAGAATCTTGATTACACCCAAATGGCAAAATTGATGAGCCACCCTGTAATCATTGACGGTCGCAACTTCCTCGATCCCGAAAAAATGCTAGGCGCTGGATTCCAATACGTAGGCATTGGAAGATAGAAAGTTATGAATTATGAGTTATGAGTTATGAGTTCATTATTGGTTCAAAACTCAAAATTTTTTTCAAAATTTAACAAATTAAAGTGCCGCCGAGATAGCTCTTGGCGGCATTTATTTGTCAAAACCAATTAGTGCAACTAAGTAGATAGGGGCAAATAAACATAGTTATGGTTCATGGTTAATGGCTATTAACTAAGCTCAGACACATCTAATGCAGCATATCTAAGTTTTATTAAACTCTTGTGGGGTGGGCCAAAAAGCCCGCTCAGTCTACACAAATTAAATGTGGAACAGCTTATGAACAATGAACAATGAACAATAAACAATGAACCCCTTCGGGGTTCGCCAGTCGTGAATGGGGGAAACCCCCAAGACCGCGCTGGCGAACCATTAACCATGAACCATGAACTATCAACTATCAACTATCAACTCTGAACAATTAACAGCCCTTACCAGGGAACTTTATTTCTGCCAACTTACTCACAAAAATTATCCAGTGCGTGGTATGCGCTCAATCTCCGCATAACCGCTAAAAATCAATTTTTGCCCCTCAGTTTCTAAACGGTTGAGCCGCATTTTCACCCCATCGAGGTCAAAGCGGTCTAAATCGACCATGTTATCCAAAATTTCCACCAATGCCACGCTCAAGGTTTGCGAGATTTCCCGTTGCGCTTCTGGCACCAGGTCAAGTTCAATTTCAGGTTCTTTAAAAGAAACGCGCCGCCGCTTCTCAATGGCGATAGTTAAAATCATGCTAATCGGCACCAACTCATCGCTACCTAAATCAGCCTTTGCCAAAAGCCGCAGGCGGTTTCCTGGTAATAATTGTACCTCTACTTCCGAAAAAGAAACTGGTTTACCGCCAGATAATTGGGTCAATGCTGGTATGGAGAGGTTCTCCAAACGCTTTGTCACCAATTGCGCTTTAAAAGATTGGTTAATACCTGCTTGTGACAAAACTACTTGAGCGATCGCTTGAGTCGGTTGCTTGAGAGTTAATTTACCACTTAAAACTGAGCCAAAGTCAATAGCTACAGCATCGGTTTCCACCGAAATTTCCTCTGCAGGGAAGTCTTTGCGGATGACCACACCACGACCGCTCATCTTGAAGCTATCAATGCTGCCTTGCAATAGCTTGCTCGAAGGAAAGCAGCGGATAAAGACTTCTACTGACTCGCTTTGGGTAAACAGGTGGCGAATCGTTTGGCTGGCGACTGTGTTGAGCATTCGCTCTCCCCAATCACTGCCTTTAGGATCTGTTAAACCAGTAAGTCCGCCGAACATTTTGTTTTGGCTCTCTAGAAGTTCTTTATATTTTTGTAACAAATTGTGAACTATCCAGCAAGCGATCCCGTGATTTATTGTGCTGATAGGTCAATGTGGGACGGCTGATGGTGGAAGCGGAAATCGCCGACACCTTAGTGGAATAAGGTAAAAAGTAAAAGAAAGAAGTCTTTGTATACCAGGCTTTTGAGTTGAAACTCACTGGTTAGTTATTTGATTTGGGATGCCTTAAAACAAGATGAGGAACCTGACTAGTAAAAAACAATAATGGTATTATGAGCGCAGTCCGAAAATATTACTCTTAAAAATAATTGAATTTTCTATATTTCAGCACGCTTAAACCAGCTTAGTGCATTTTACCTCTGGTGGATATTTCTGGAGAATTTTCTGTGTTTGAAAATTCCCGGCGGACTTTTGGGCACTAAGCATATCCAAATATTTAAAATACGCGATCGCTATGTTGGGTGAGTTATTAGATCGGCGGTATCAAATTAATCAAACTTTGGCTAGTGGTGGTTTTGGTCAAACCTTTTTGGCGGAAGTCACCAGTGGAACTTTATCACCTACACTTGGTTATCCCATCTCCCTTGCTTACGTTCCTACTGAGTTAGCAAGTGTTGGTCAGCAGCTAGAAGTAGAAATTCGCGGCAAAGCTTACCCCGCAGTTGTGGTGAAACGTCCGTTTTATCGGTCAAAAAATCGTCTAATTTAGATTGTACCTGATTGCACCCCCTCTAATTGCAAAAAATGCAGTTGTCCTGATTGTTCCCCCGCTACAATTGTCAGGCGATCGCTTGCAACAGCACAGCACCGTATTGCACTATCACCGGTGAAAGTGGCAATAAACTTTCCTAACGACACATCCCACACCAGGAGTGTTTCGTCACCTGAAGTCCAAATTTGACGCTTACCATCAGTAGTGGTGGCAATAAGAAAAGGTAAAGTATTACGGGTGCTATGAAGAGTACATTCAATCTGACCAGCTTGCAGGTGAAAATGTTCTTTATGCTCGTAATCTCCTAAAGCGTATGCTGAATTGCTTTCACCCCTGAAGGTGGCTTCATTTTCCCAAGTTTCCACCTTCCAGATTTTAATAGTGTTGTCCTTTGAAGCAGAAATTACTTGCTTTCCATCAGGGGTAAAAGCAACTACTTCTACTGAACGGTCGTGAGCAGTTTTTGTGTCGTATTCAGTATCAAGTGAGAAATCACACTTTTCAAGGTTCCAGATTTTAAGGGTGTAGTCATTAGAGAAAAGTTTATTTCCTGATGCAGAAATTATTTGCTTGCTGTCAGGAGTGACCGCAACTGCAAGAACCCAAGCAGTATGACCACTGATAGTAGCTTTGTTCTCCCATGTGTCCGCTTTCCAAATCTTGAGAGTCCCGTCACTTGAACCAGAAATTATTTGCTTACCATCAGAAGTAACAGTAACAGTACGTACTGGTTCGCTATGACTCTTTAAGGTATATTCCTTCTCCCAAGTCGCTACTTTCCAGACGGTAAGAGTTCCATCCTCGGAAGCAGAAATTACCCTTTCTCCATCACGAGTTGCTGCGATAGACCATACCATGTCACTATCGCCGAGAGTAAATTCTTCTTTTCCAGTTTCCAGGTTCCAGACTCTAAGAGTGTCATTATATGAACCAGAAATAACCCACTTTTTCTTGTTGGTAAAAACGACTGTGACTGCTTGTACTGAAGCACGATGACCAACGAGTGTGTGCAGCGCTTCTCCATTTTCTAAATTCCAAACTTTAAGAGAACAGTCAGATGAGGCAGAAATCATTTTTGAGTTATCAGGAGTTAGCGCAATTGCGTTAATAGAACCATAATGACCAGCGAGAGTGCGTACTAACTCTCCTGTTTTTAAGTTCCATATTTTAATAGTTTTATCGTGTGAACCAGAAATTATACGTAACCCGTCAGGGGCAGCGGTAGTGACTATTGCATCTACAGACTCGTTATGAGCAGGGATAGTGCGTATTAAATTTCCTGAGTTCAAGCTCCAGATTTTGACAGTCCCATCTTCGGAACCAGAAATCACCTGCTCTCCATCAGGGGTAACGGCAAGAGACCATACCGAACCCTCATGACCTGTGAGAACGCGTAGCAAGAGTCCGCAAGGGGAAGTTAAGCTAGATGTCAAAGGACGTAACCAAGTAGTTTGGTTCTGCTTTGCTTGTTGTAACAATTGTTGAATCTCCGACGCTGGAAAACACTGCAAACGTCCCCATAATTGCCCTGCTAGCTGTGTTTTATCTTCAGCGAGAACATGTCCTGACAGTACTAACGTCCGTCGCAGCAGTTGCAAATTCACATCTTCAGGTAATAAGTTATAATCTGCGATTAATTCATTGATGTTGCTGTTCTCTAACTTGGCTTGCAACCAGCGAAAGTCAAATAATAACTGTTGTAACTCGGTTCGGCGTCCGGCTTGAATTAAATGATGTGCTAAATTTTGGAAGATGTAGCCGTCATTCTCTAAGCTATGCCAGCCATTGGGGTATTTTTCAGTGTAAGCGTCTAAAAATTGAGTATGCAGTTCTGACAAGTTGGACACTGCATTTTGCAAGTAATCGTATTGTAAGTCATGAAGTTCTACTTTGCGTTGAGGGGCTTCGCCTGTGGTGCGAAGTAAGGCTTTGCGTGCTAAAGTCGTGAGCAATTTACGAGCATTGCGATCGCTTAACTGATTGCTACGAGTCCAAAGCTGAACAATAGTAGATTCCGGTACTGCTGTATCTTCTGGGAAAACTGCTAATTCCAAATAATGTTGAGCTTCATTCGGCAACAGCGCATCAATGCTAATCTTAATTGATTTCAAGATGCTGCCGTGAGGATGTTCAAAGAACTCTAAATCAGCTTCACGTAGCGCTTCTAACAAATCTTCCCAAGATGTACCATCTCTTACCATCGCTCCATTTAGCGACAGTGCTAATGGCAAATACCCACATTCATGCGCTACCTCTTGTGCTGTCGTTGGTAACGTCTCTACAGCTTGATTTGCCCAATCTGCCAACAAAGCTAAAGCCTGTTGTTCATTTAAAATTGAAAGCTGATATTCTTCACCTCCCAACGCTGTAATTATCCCCGCATCACGGGTAGTAATTAACATCTGGCAAGGTTTTTCTAAGACGTCAAACGCGCTTGCGTGTTCTAAATTCCAGACATCATCTAAAATCAACAAACAAGCTTTATCCGTTAACAACTTTCGCAACTGCGTTTTTCCCAAATTAATCTCGGTAAACGATGCTTGCTTATCCCCCAGCGCTTCTACTACATCCGATTGCAAAGTTAAAATTTGCGGCGTTTGTCCGAATGTTATCCAAATCACCCCATCAGGAAACGCCCGTCTGACTTCTTCATCCCGCGCTAATGCTGTAGCTAGTACAGTTTTGCCAATTCCCCCCATACCTTGCACACCCACATGGCGACTTTTAGCAGTGATAGCCACAGGTTGATTCGTATCAGCTAACACCTTGTTTTTCAGCGGGTTGAGTTGTTCCTCACGGGGTAAAAAATGCGGTGGTAAATTTGGTACATCACCGATGAGTTGACCGAGAAGCTGATTATCACGTCTTTCATTTCTCTTCCTTGGGTTAGGATTCTTTATCAGCACTGGGATAGATGCGCCTGAAACTCCAGCTAGTGATATCGAACTGCAAGCAACATTGAAAGCAAACTCTATCGGCGAATCTCCATCATACTGCGGGTCGTAACGTGCTAAAGCATCGTAAAAGCCAACGGAAAATTCCAGTGCAGCTTTATCAGCGATCGCCTGATTCATCCCTATGACATAATCAATATGTTGAGCGATCGCATTAGCTTGCACTTGGGAATAGCAAGCATTGAGCAGCACACACTCTACATGGTTAGCAAAAAGCTTAAATAATCCCCCCAGCGCTTCTCCAGTGACAAACTTTTCCTTACCGATTTCATCCTCAAACGATAATCCCTCAGTTTCCGAACCGTGTGCAGAGAAATGAATAATATTTGGACGAAAATCTAACACAGCACGGCTTATATCTCGCGATCGTACCGCCCACTTCTGGTGTAAAGTGAATTTGTCACGCTGCGCCGCAAGCTGTAACCCTTGTTCAATATCCCGCACTTCTTGATCTAGGCGCAAGCGTACTGTATCTTTAGGATTAGCTGCCAAAATCAAGATTTTCTTCACAATCGGATTATTGCTCATGGGCGGCTGAGGCTATTATCAAGCTTTTAGTATAAAAATTCAAGCTCATCACCCATAATATCAGCAGCATTAACAGCCTTTCCGGAAGCTGTAAGCTGTGAAGCTTTTAATTTTGCAGAAATAACCTATGTCAACAACTTAGGATTCGCCGTCAAAATGGTCAAATTAGAAAAGCTAAAATCAGCATCGTGCGTCACCATCTTCAAATTATTTGCCCGACACAACTCTGCCAACATTTGGTCATTAAAATCTGCATCACCTCCAGCATATTCATGCAAAATTGCACCCATTTTTCTTGACAAAAAACTACTTTCTGTAAGCTGACACTTTTCCAATATCTTTTGAGCTTTTCTCGCAATTTGTTCGGCAACAGGTTTAAAATCAGCACTATTACGATAAATTTTAAATTCGGCTGGTTTATGTGCTAAAGGCAATTTATTATAAAAAAAACGCGCGTAAGCATTAATAAATTCTGAAAGTATTAGAGGGTCAAGGCATATACGGCATTTAGCACCACGAATTCGCCGCAACGCCAAAGTATATGCATATCTGTACTGTGAAGAGATATTACTCAGCGGACCATAAATGTACAGCCAGATATTTGCATCAAACAAAACAGCATCATTGCCGCTAAATTGATATGATTCGATGGGATAAACCTGTTTATTCATATACATCCCCAAACGCTTCCCTAACAGCATCTGTGAATAGCTGCGGGTCTTTTAGATAGTCTTTGACATCGCTAATGACATACTCAAGGTCTACCGCATCATCAGGCTGAATATCAACTACCCTTAGGGATGTTTCAATTTGTTCCTCAGGGAAGTTTGAGTATAACTGACAAAAAGCTTCGGCGAGAAAAGCTGAAGTGATATCCTCACCATTTTTGAAGGAAAGATTTACCTTTTTACCTTGCTTAAAAGCCTTTGCAATATGTTCGTAAACTTTCTTGCCATCTCCACAAAGAATACACAGTTGGTCACCAATCACTTCTGTTACGCAAATTGTGACTGTATTCTCGGTCTGTGTTAGGGAATTCATAGGTGTTGAGGGTAGAATTGTACCTTAAGAAAATCTTACCTAAGGTGAGTCAATTTTGCACGTTAGATAGATGATAGTTTCATATGAAGTAACTTGATGGTGCTTTATGCACATATCAGATTTTTTTTGCTAATTAAATTATTAAGAATTCGCCGTAACGCATTGTCTGAAAATGGTGCGTTATAAAGAGTGCTAGGGTGTGTTTTCAAACTTTAAGATCCCCCCTTGACAAGGGGGGTACTAGTTCTTCCAAAACCCCCTAGGGGTAATAGTTTTCTCAAAGTTCCCTGGAAGGGGATGATGGTGGATGAGGACTAATAGCAATTCGCGTGAAAACAAAACGTTGCATCTGCCTCAGAGTCGCTGTACCCACGGCAATAAAGCGGGAGGAAAATCCACACCGCTTTTTGCCTCCCCTTGACAAGGGGGGGAGGGGGGATCTTAGGGTTTTAAAATACGCCCTAACGCACCCTACTCAACAACTTCCGCCGCAAATTATCCAACGCTGCACAGGCGCTGACGTGACGAATTAAAGACCTACCCCGCATTGCACCAAAGCGATATTCAAAACTTTCTACACCATTTTGTCCGGCTAGCCCGATATAAACCAAACCCACCGGCTTGGTATCTGTCCCGCCAGTTGGTCCTGCAATGCCTGTAATACTCAATCCCCAAGTGGTTGAGAGGCGTGTTTTTACCCCAATTGCCATTTGTTGGGCAACAATAGCACTGACCGCCCCAAATTTATCTAAGTCTTCTGGGTTGACACCCAGCATCCCAACTTTCACTGAGTTGTCATAGGAAATTACACCACCCCAAAAGTAATCTGAACTACCAGAAATTTCTGTCAACATTTGCCCTAAACCGCCACCAGTGCAAGATTCTGCTACCGAAAGCGTTTCTCCCGATGCACGCAATAACTCACCCACTACAGAAGCAAGGGTGTCATTATCGGCACCGTAATAATCTAATCCGGCAATGTCTTTAAGCTGTTTTTCGACAGGGGAAATCAAATTTTCGGCTGCTGCTTCCGAAGGGGCTTTAGCAGAAATTCGCAACCGAACTTCTCCCTTACCAGCATAAGGGGCGACTGTTGGATTTAGTAAGTTCAAATAAGGAGCAACTTTTTCTGCCAAAGCAGATTCACCAATGCCCCAAAATCTTAAACTCCGGCTGTAGATAATTTCCTTGCCCCAGCCTTGGCTTTTGAGAAAGGGTACTGCTGTTTCTTCCCACATCCGGTGCATTTCTGATGGGACACCGGGAAAGGTGAAAATTGTAATTTCAGGGCGGGGTTGCCAAATTATACCGGGTGCTGTGCCTGTGGGGTTGGGTAAAATGTCTGCGCCTTGGGGAATTAAGGCTTGTTTGCGGTTGCTAGGGGTCATTACCCGATCGCGTTGGGCGAATTTTTGAGCAATATCTTCGATGATATCGGCACGTTCTATTAAGGGTACACCAAAAAAATTAGCGATCGCCTCACAAGTCAAATCGTCTGGTGTCGGGCCAAGACCGCCAGTAAAAATGAGAATTTGCGCCCTTGAGATAGCAATTTCTATAACTTGCTTTAACCGTTCTGGATTATCCCCCACAACTGTTTGATAATAATGGGGAATTCCTAATTGCGCTAACTGTTGCGCCAAAAATTGAGCATTGCCGTTGAGGATATCTCCTAGCAGCAATTCGGTGCCAACACAAATAATTTCTGCACTCATCGCCAGCAAAAGTTATGAATTATGAATTATGAGTTATGAGTTATAAGCCACCCCATATTACCCCAACTCCTAACTTTTAACTTTTAACTTTTAACTTTTAACTTTTAACTTTTAACTCCTAACTCCTAACTCCTAACTCCTAACTCCTAACTCCTAACTCCTTAAGATTGCCGTGCGTGTTTCCAAACTTGCCAGCTAATGTAGCTTAAAAGTGAGGTGGCACCCAAAGCGTAAGCAATTCCACTGGGTATGCCAGCAATCGCTAGTGCTAAACTTCCCACCCACAGGGTTAATGAGTAAATAAACAAAACTGTTAATCGATGGGACAAACCAGCTTTAAGCAGTCGGTGGTGCAAATGGCGTTTGTCGGCAGAAAAAGGCGATTTGCCGTGACGCAACCGCGCCAAAATCACTGCTGACATATCAAAAATCGGTACTGCCAAAATCACGTAAGGTAATAACACCGCAGTGAAAGCAGGGATTTTTACCAAACCAATTACAGCCACTGCTGCTAGGGTAAATCCCATAAAATAAGACCCGCCATCTCCCATAAAAATTTGCGCGGGGTTAAAATTATACCGAAGAAATCCCAGGGACGCACCGGCAAGGGCTGCGGCAAACAGCGCTGCTGCTGGTTGTTGCATAAACAGCGCCACAACCAGCATCACCATAGAGGCAATTCCTGATACCCCTGCAGCTAAACCGTCTAAACCATCAATCCAGTTAATGGCGTTTACCATCCCCACCAGCCAAATGACTGTAAGGGGCAAACTCAGCCAGTCAAGGTGAACTATCCCCATTGTGGGAATGGTAATGAAATCTATACTTACTCCCGCTTTCCATGCACCAGATGCAACAATTACTTGCATCAGCAGCCGTGTAAAGGGAGATAGGTTTAACAAATCGTCTGCTAAACCGATGAGAAAAAAGCCAAGACCACCGAGGGCGACTCCCCAAACTTGCCATTCTTTTTCCGGGGAGAGATTGTTAAATCCGCCCAACCACCAAACAATTAGCAAAGAGGTTACAACACCTGCGAAGATAGAAACTCCTCCCAAGCGAACCATCGGACGTTGATGGACTTTTCGACCACCAGGTTGATCTACACGTCCACTTTTTATGCCAATGTTTCTAACATCAGGTGTAGTCCAGAGAACGACTACAGCTGCGACGAGGAAGGCAATCAGATGATATATCTGAGCAGGCATCTGTATGTTTAATTAGTAGTTTGCAAGACAAAAATATGCTGAAAAATATATATACTTATATCTACTACATTTGGGACACTTATTAGCATAGTAATTTGACAATTTAAATTTAAATTTTTGATTTTCGATTTTTAATTGGAAATTACAGCAAGTTAGGAGTTAGGAGTTAGGAGTTAGGAGTTAGGAGTTAGGAGTTAGGAGTTAGGAGTAGCCCGCGACAGGAGTGATTCGTAAAATATCTTTTTCTCTGAAGCGTCCTCTGCGTCCTCTGCGGTTTATAAGTTATTTATTTAACCGCACGCCCGCACAGCGGAAAGTTTGAGCGGAGGTTTCCTCCGATCAAAGCTTTCCAAGACAGAGAACACAGAGGTAAGAGGTTAGAGAGGAATCATTTTTGAGGATTTTGACCCAGCAAGACGCGGGCTAGAGTTAGGAGGCGTCCAGTTAGTAATTCAAAACTCATAACTCATAACTCATAACTCATAACTATTAGCTTTATGCTAAAGCTGGTACGGCAATTTCCAGGTGAGAGTATAAGGGGAAGCGATCGCATAATGCTGCTACCCGTCGTCGGCAATCTTCGGCAATTGCTTCAGAATCGGGATTTAACAAGCGATCGGCAATAATATTCCCAATCTCCGTAAATTCCGCAGTTCCCATTCCCCTGGTGGTCATCGCTGGCGAACCCAAACGCAGACCACTGGTAACAAATGGCGACTGGGGATCGAAAGGCACTGTATTCTTGTTAGCGGTAATATTCACTCCACTGACTAGCTGGTCTGCTAGTTTGCCTGTCATTCCAATGCACTGTAAATCGACAAGCATTAAATGGTTATCAGTGCCATTTGTTACTATCTTAAATCCTCTGGTTTGTAATTGCGCCGCCAAAACATTAGCATTCTCTATGACTTGAGCAGAATAAATTTTAAATTCTGGCTTCAAAGCTTCTCCAAAAGCTACAGCTTTAGCTGCAATAACATGTTCCAACGGTCCGCCTTGCGTACCGGGGAAAACTGATTTATCTAGTTTTTTACCCAGTTCTGCATCACGAGTCATAATTAGACCACCCCGAGGACCCCGCAGGGTTTTATGGGTAGTTGTTGTTACAACATCACAATAAGGAATTGGATTGGGGTGAAGACCGCTGGCAACTAAACCAGCAATGTGAGCAATATCTGCTAACAAGTACGCTTCAACTTCATCAGCAATACTACGGAATTTTTCAAAATCAATTATACGTGGATAAGCTGAATATCCGCAAACTATCAGCTTAGGACGCTCCCTTAGCGCCAGCTCTCTAATTTGCTCGTAGTCCAGCTGTTCTGTTTCTTTGCTAACACCGTAATGGCAAACTTGGAACCACTTACCCGACACATTCACGGGCGAACCGTGGGTGAGGTGTCCCCCATGAGACAAATCCATGCCCATGAATTTGTCACCTGGTTCCAACAGCGTTAGAAATACGGCAAAATTCGCTTGTGCGCCAGAATGGGGTTGAACGTTGGCATGAGTAGCACCAAACAACTGTTTAGCACGGTCTATTGCCAATTGCTCGATTTTGTCTATGAACTCACAACCGCCGTAGTAACGCTTACCGGGCAAACCTTCAGCGTATTTATTTGTCAACACCGAACCTTGAGCGGCTAGGACGGCAGGAGAAGTAAAATTCTCACTAGCAATCAACTCCAAGTGGTCGCGTTGACGTTTGACTTCTTGGTTGATTAACTCCGCAACTGCAGGATCGGAAGAATTAAGAAAATCTGAGTTAGTCCGATTCACTTGAGCTATCCTTAAGGAAATTTGCAAAACGTTTGATTTTGGCTGCGTGCAGCAGCAAGGGTAACAGTCAATACTCAAGACAATACAATCCAAATACCATCTGACTGTTGTACTGACTATCGACGTTGATTGATGCCGATTTAATTATTATTAGACGCAAGCCCATTGATGCGTTAATTATCATAACGCTCTTTACATATCTCCAGTATGAATCATAGAGGCGTGCCTCGTTAGTTCACAATTGCTGCATAAAATTATGTATTACTTTTTACTACAAACTTAAATACCCAACATACAATAAATTTAAGTCCACGTGAGTATTTTTCTTGTGTGGTTATTACTCACATTTTTGCGCCTTGCGATCGGCCGAGGAGGCTGTTGTGCCTTCTAATGCAAAATTCAACATCCACAATCCAAGATTCAAGGCATAACGGGAAATGTGGGAAAAATGAGGATTTATAGGAGGGATGGGATGCTAGTAATTGTAATGGACGACCAAATCCTTACCCCAGGGCAGGTTTGCCAATCTTGTTTGCTTGCCGATGGTAGGGGTCAACCTCGTTGGCGTGGGGGTCAACTGCGCTGCGGTCAGCAAGTACGCAAAGTCACTCCCGCCCAGCCAGACCAGTATGAGTGTATGATGGGCTTCCGCGTCGCCCATATAGAATAATCAGATAATTGAATCTGCCAGAAATAACAAGCAACTGCGTTATCCTAGGCTCATGTGACGTTGAATTTTAGCCATAGGAGAACGCACAATGTCTTGGCGCGGGTCTACAACAGTTCGGGATCGGATTTTTGCTTGCTTGCCTTATTTGCTTCCCATAATTGAGGTTTTTGTATTTGGTAGATTTTTGCTGGCACAGTTTCCACCTCTGCAACTGCTGTTTTTGCCTCTGTTGCCATTGGTGAGAATTTACTACGGTGTCCGTTATGCAGGACTGATAATTTTCTTTGCTTTATTTCTCTTGGTGGTGAGAAATGAAAAAATCAATCATTTCATTCGCTTCAACGCGATGCAGGCAATTCTTTTGGACATTGTGATATTTTTGTTTAGCATTGTGACTGATGTTGTGGGACTCGTACCCGCTGGTGGTTTTGCAATCCAAACCTTATCGACTACGATTTTTCTCGGCATCCTGGCAACGGTTGTATATTCGGTTGCTCAGTCGTTGATGGGACGTTACGCAGAAATTCCCGCGATTTCTGATGCTGTCTACATGCAATTGCCACGCTAGCGATTAACGGGCTGCCACGGTGTTTTCGAGGCGACCAATACCTTCAATTTCCACGCGGACGCGATCGCCTAGGTTTAATGGTCCTACCCCCTCAGGTGTACCCGTCAGCACTATATCCCCTGGCAGCAGTGTCATAATCTGGCTGATATAAGACACCAAAAAATCAGGAGAAAACACCATTTGGTTGATACAGGCTGATTGGACTGGGTTGGTGTCCTCATTCAAAAAAGTTTGCAATCTCGCTCCTGGATTTAATTCGCGGACAATCCACGGTCCCAAGGGGCAGAAAGTATCAAATCCTTTGGCTCGCGTCCATTGACCATCCCGTTTTTGTAAATCCCGCGCTGTGACATCATTGGCGATGGTATAGCCCCAAATTTTGGTTTGGGCTTCTTCTGGAGTGCAGTCAAAAGTGCGATCGCCAATTATCAGCGCCAATTCTCCTTCGTAGTCTACCCGTTGTGAGTGGGTAGGATACTTAATTTCTGTCTCCGAGGGAATGATAGACGTAGGTGGTTTGAGAAACAAAAGCGGCTCGGTTGGCACCGGAGTTCCCATTTCTTTTGCGTGTTCGGTATAGTTCTTGCCTACTGCCAGAATTTTTGAAGGAGAACAGGGAGCCAGGATTTGGTAACTGTCTGGTTCCAAATTTAAATCCGTAGGTTGCCCAGCCAACCAAGGTGGAGCATCCAGCACCTGAACATTCAGAGATATTTGTAGTAAACCATAATAAACCTGTCCTTGTTGATTTTGAACTCGCACATAGCGCTGCGCCATAACTTTGTTCGATATCCTCTTGTCTGCAATTAAAAGCAAAGGGGCGGATAGCCACAGGCGTTTCCCTATCAGCTACAGCCACCCTGACTTGTAAATAGGGTCCAAGGGAAAGGGGGAAAGGGGAAAGGGAAAGGGGAAAGGGAAAGGGGCAGGGGGGCCCCCAGGGAGTGGGGATAAGGGGCAAGGGGAAAGGGGGAAAGGGGGAGGACTCTTTTCATGCCTGGTTCTCCGGTTGGGTAAATTTGATTCATAGGACTTCCTTAATTTAAATATTGTCATCTCATTGTTCCGTCAGCTTTGCAAAAAGCTGGCGAGTTGTCATTCGCCAACCGCCACTGTCGCGCTGAAGTGGCATAGAACAAATAACTAACAACTGAAAACTTACCATTAACCGCTGACAATAACCGATCGCGACGAAGCTGTTTCACATTTAACTTGCTCCCGGCTGGGCGGGCAAATCGGCCTACTCGACAAGAGTTTGATAAAATTTAGATCGATCTCACAAGATGTGTTTTAGCAAATGGTCGCTCGATTGACTGGCGATCGCTTTGTTCAAGATTCCCAATTTTCTGAGAATTCTGGGGATCGGCTTGCTGATTCTGACACCACGGACACTTCAGAGCGACCGACCGCCAGAAATCCGATTTTCAGTCGATGTGGTTAATGATTAAAATTGAAAACTGGTAAGATTATAGTTCCTTGTTGCTTCAGATGACGATCGGTACTGGTTCCCACATCACGGGTTCTATACAAATCGACATCAGCAGCCTTTTTTGTCCATAAGGAGTATGGAAAGTTATGCAGACAATTTACGAAACAATGTACATCCTGCGCCCTGACTTGGGAGATGAACAGGTAGAGCAAGCAGTTACAAAATACCAGAACATCCTCAAGGATGGTGGTGCTGGCGATATCGAAATTCAGAATCGCGGTAAGCGCCGTCTTGCTTATGAAATCAACAGACACCGCGATGGCATCTATATCCAGATGAACTATACTGGACCGGGAAATATCATCGCCCCTATGGAACGCGCCATGCGTTTGAGCGAAGAAGTGATTCGCTATCTGACGATTAAGCAAGACATCCACGAGGAAAAAGCGGCTAAAGTGCCTGCTGCAATAACTGCTTAAGTACGAAGGGACTGGCTAATGGCTAATGGCTAATGGTTAATAGCTAATGGCTATTAGCTACTAAAAACAGTCCCAGGTAAAAATTTCCAAAATTTGCCTTTTTCCTTTTCCTGGATTTGGCTGGGGATGCTAAATTAACAAGTACTTGCCAAAAGTAGTACCACCACAGTTATACCTAAGAGTGGAAAAGATTCTGAATGGGAGCTGTAATCCACCGTGAGCCAACCTGACACTGCCAACATCCAAGCTCTCTCTACGGAAGTATCCCAGTTGCGCCAAGAGTTGCAACTGCGCGATCAACTTGTGCAACAACTGTCACAAGAACTCTTCCGCCTGGTTAAAGGCAATACTAATTTTATGCCGCAGCCAGAGGTGTCTGAGCGTTATCAAACCGAACTGGCGGCTTTGCGAGAACAATTGCAAGCCGTTGAACAGCAAGTGACATTCTATCAAGAGCAAATTACCGCTCGTGACGCTGAGATTTACCAATTGCGGCAGTCGGTGCAAGAATTAAGCGATCGCAGTCGGATGTTGGAGCAAGTCGTACAAGAGTTGCCTCAAATTTATCGCCGCAAGTTCGAGGAGCGCATGACTCCAGTTAGAGAAAAGGTGGCAATGCTACAGCGGGAAAACCGCCAATTACAGGCAGAATTGCAAAGCGTGAGTTATCGGTTGGCATTAAAAACCCGCACCACTTCTCACAGCGGCATTGATTTGCCAAATTTCCCCCGCCCAGTATCTCCCGAACCGAACATTTCTACGCCTCAAAATGCCTAAAGTGGCAATTGTGGTTGAGATTTGATTGGTTAAGGAAGCAAAAATTGCTAACTATTCCATAATTAGTGGTATAATATCAGTCTTCAAATCAGCGATTACCGATTTCAAGGTAGTTGCTGTTAATAACATGACATTAAACAAGCGCTTTTCTGTCAAATTCACAGTTGAAATTGTCTGAGAAGTTTGATATTGATATTTATTTGTGGGAAGATAATTCCTGCTTTTAGAGATATTCTGGCGTTAGGTAGGCGCTTAAGTGCATCTGCAAAAGTAGTAAAAGTAGTAAAATTAGTAAAAGTAGTAAAATTAGTAAAAGTAGCGATCGCTAAAAAACCTCGTGCAATCTTAAATGCACCAGCTCATGTTGGTGCAGTTTGGGTTACAAACGAAAAAGTTTGCTTGAAACGACTTTGGACGTTCCCCACTGCACTAACATGAGCTAGCGTTGGCGTTTAACAGGCAGATTAATTAGACCAATTAACTGACCAAGCAATTTGAGATTTGAGATTTGAGATTGTATTTTTTGGTACAAGCTCTTAGTTTCAACGCCACTTGCTACAACCTAACGGCAGTTGCTTCAAGTCTGGCGACCGAACGCACTGTTTCGGGAACCTCCAGGGGCGCAGTGGCTCAACTATGGAAAAAATCCTGTTAGGGACAATCCAAAATCCTCAAGCCCCTGAATGCACGCCATAGGTGGGGTCAATCCAAAATCCTTGCATCGATTGACCTCGCCATCATTCCCACCCTCGAAGATAATTTCAGGTTGCTACCACCAGATTGTTATCTTTGGCGATGCCGAGGATTTCTTCGTAAGTATTAAAAATTTCAAACACCGAATCTAGTTGGGTAAGTTCCAAAACTAACCGTACAGGGGCTTGTACGTTACAAAGAACTAAGCGACAACCACTTTGACGCGCTTGTTTTAGTCCTGTCACTAGAGGGACTAACCCAGAACTATCCATGAAATCTACTTTGGCTAAATCAATCACCCAGAGTTGGTCAGCTTGGGGCACAACTTCAGCCATTTTTTCGCTCAGAGCCTTGCCACTCTGTAAGTCTATACGTCCTTGGGGTTTAAACAAAATCACCTGACATTCTGTTGTGAGAATCATGAATTTAACTGGGTAGTTGTAACACTTAACAAAAATGCAAAAAAGTGACATAAATACTGCCTCTCCTTTAACCGAAAAATTACTGAAAAGCCCGTTAACTAAAGACTTTCAGCACATCGATTGAGACACATATTTTCAGTATTTATGCCGTATAATTTATGTAAGCTTACCTCAGTATAGGCATAACCGCTTGAGAAATTCAGTAGCAACCGTATCTTTTACTAAATTTTTATAATTTTCTCTAGCTTTTATAAATTTTTTATAAATAAAATCTTGTTATGTCTCCGTAAGTCTAATGCTGTGGTAGCTTTCGTGAGAAGTTGATGGTGGATAGATATAAATTAATAATTATAATAAGTATAATTGATATATAGCTATGGCTATGAGGCGATCGCCCAAAAACTCCGCACCAAGGCTTGATTGACACCCCAGCTAAAGAAGAGTGAAGATATAGTAAAAGTAACAATTTGTAAAGATGGCGGTGCTGGATGTCTCTTGAGTTTATATCGATAGAAAACATCCAGGAAATTGCCCATAATTATGGTTATTGGGCAATTTTTTGGGGTATTTTATTAGAAAATTTGGGTATTCCCCTTCCAGGTGAAACCGTGACTTTGGTAGGTGGGTTTTTAGCTGGCAGTCACGAGCTGAATTACTGGTTAGTTTTAGGTGATGCCACTGCAGGTGCTGTAATTGGCGGTACTTGCGGTTATTGGATTGGCAGATTTGGCGGTTGGTCTTTTTTGTTGCGGATTGGCAAACTCTTCCGCATTTCGGAAGCGAGACTGCTGAGTATTAAAGAGCAATTTAGTGAAAATGCTGGTAAGGCTGTATTTTTTGGTCGTTTTTTCGCCTTGCTGCGAATTTTTGCTTCACCACTAGCTGGTATAGCGGAAATGCCTTATGGAAAATTCTTTGTGTATAACTTGGCAGGGGCAACTGCTTGGGCTAGCGTGATGGTGACATTGGCTTTCTTTGCTGGCAGACTTGTTTCTTTAGAGCAATTGGTAGCATGGGTGAGTCAATTTGCGATTTTGGCATTACTTATTTTGGTTGCAATAATTGTCATCCCCCTATGGTTAGAGTCTAGGCAAGAGAAGAAAATTAGGAGTTAGGAGTTAGGAGTTAGGAGTTAGGAGTTGGGAGTTGGGAGTACCCCGCGACAGGAGTGAAGTATTTGCGTAAGTTGCATATACTGTAGGGGCGTTCGCTTTTAGCGTTCGGTGAAAGGTAGCATTTGCATCACAATCTAACCTTTGAATGATAAATCTACGTGCTTTCTTCTTCGCCCTTACAACCGCAACACACCACCTTCATAACCTGAAAAATTAATTAATGAAAGTTCATTCTTTACTCACCAAGACGCGGGCGCTTGGGCGGCTTTGCGCCCAGCCGCCCAGCCGCCCAGTTAGGAGGCACGGAATTAGGAGTTAGGAATTAAAAATTGGTTTCAATTCAACATTCGCAACTGACAAGTTACAAGTTACAAATTAGAACTCACAACTCATAACTCATAACTCATAACTCATAACTCATAACTCATAACTTTTTTAACCTCTCGTCTGCTGCGCCCAAATGCGAGTAGGTAAGCCCCAAACGTAGATAAAGCCTTCAGCTGCTTTATGGTCAAATTTGTCTTCAGCGCCGTAGGTTGCTAAGTCGGGAGTGTAGAGGGAGTTTTTGGAACTACGCCCAACAATGGTAGCGTTACCCTTGAACAGTTTTAGCCGCACGGTTCCAGAAACTTGTTCTTGTGTCTGTTGAATGAAGGCGTCTAATGCAGCTTTTAGGGGACTGTACCACAAACCGTTATAGACCATTTGGGTGTATGTCTCTTCAATGCCGCGCTTGTAATGGGTGACATCCGCCGTCAAAGTTAAGCTTTCTAAATCGCGGTGTGCTTGAATTAACACTATCATCGCGGGAGATTCGTAAATTTCCCGCGATTTAATGCCTACCAAGCGGTTTTCAATCATGTCTATCCGCCCGATACCGTGATTTCCTGCTAACTGGTTGAGTTGTTCAATTAGCTCAACTGGGTTTTTGGGTGTACCGTTGATGCTGGTAGGAATTCCTCTGGTGAAGCCAATTTCAATGTATTCTGGTTCATTAGGCGTGTTAGCGATCGCCTTGGTCATTTCATAAATTTCTTCTGGTGGTTCAAATGTTGGATCTTCCAGCGCACCAGCTTCAATGCTGCGACCGAGCAAGTTTTTATCAATACTGTATGGAGATTTTTTCTTTACCGGCGAGGGGATGCCAAACTTTTCACCGTAGGCGATGGTTTCCTCGCGACTCATTCCCCATTCCCGCGCTGGTGCTAGTATTTTGAGATTGGGGTTTAGTGCGGCACAGGAAACATCAAAGCGAACCTGATCGTTACCCTTGCCAGTGCAACCGTGAGCGATCGCATCGGCATCATATTTTTCTGCTGTTTCTACTAAAATTTTAGCAATCAACGGACGGGCAAGGGCAGTACCCAAAGGATAGCGATTTTCGTAGAGGGCGTTTGCTTGAATTGCGGTAAATGCGTAATCTTTGATAAAGCTATCTTTAACATCCGCCACCAAAGATTCACTCGCACCCGATTTTAAAGCTTTTTCTCGAACTGCTTCTAATTCATCTCCCTGACCTAAATCTGCTGCTAGGGTAATTACTTCTTCTACACCCCATTCTTGTTTTAAGTAGGGGATGCAAACAGAGGTATCAACTCCACCAGAATATGCCAAGACAACCTTTTTGGCGCGACCCATTGCTATTTTCTCGATGCTGCAAAAGTACGAAACACTATTATCTTACTAATCTATGTAAATTCTCTTCCGTACTCTTACAGATATCTCAAAATATAAGTAAATTCTCTTCAGTATTCATACAGGTTGAAATTTTTCAATTGTTGTTGATAGTGCGATCGCACTTAGAAAAATCTTTGGTATGTCCGATCAAAACTAAGTTTTGCAAATTTTTTTGTCCTAGCAATTCTAATTGGCAGATGTCAAGATTATTGTCAGGGAATTCTCACAAAAGTAACTGTGAGAGATATTTTTCTCAAAGAGAATTTATCAAGTTAATTTGAAATTATTAGGGTGAAATGGCGTTGATTGAAGCTTTGAAATAAATTTCACCCTTCAAAGCGCTTAACCTGTTATATCAAGTCCGGATATAGCAGTCCGCGCAGCTCTTGCGTGAAAATCTAGAAACCCGGTTTCGCAAGAGTTAGCGGGTTTCTGGACACCGTGAGAAACGTTGGTGTCGGGTTTCGCACTTATTTACCCGACTTCTGATGCTGTCAATTTTCGCAAATATAACGGTTCTCCTGCATGCAGAATGCAACACACCCAAAAGACGTTGTAGGGGCACAGCAATGTTCCCTACAATACCCTGTGTTTGACTCAAGTGAGAATTGCTATATTTGCGAGGATTGCGATAGTTTTTGTGAATAAATGCAAATAATTAAAGTTATTCAGGTTATCTGTTTGAATTTGCTTTGTTTGCAGACAACATCGAAACTAAATCTTGGTTAAATAAAGGATGAATGGGGATTGTTGCACTTTTGTAGCTAGTTAGCTGCAAAGTGGTTTCAGTAATGCCAAAATTTTGTGATAGGTGAGTTTGCAATTGCTTCAGCAGGCGATCGCTTTCTTGGATGCTAGCACAATCTACGGTAAGATTGGCGCAAAGCATTACCTGTTCGGCACTAATTCGCCAAATGTGGAGTTTTTCTACTTCAACTACACTGTTGAAAGATTTGAGAGAGGTTTCTACTTCAACAGGGTTAATTGATTTCGGTGCATACTCCAAAAGAACATTTAGGCTTTCTTGGACTAGGGGTAAAGCACTTAAACCTGTAAAAGTTGCAACTACCAAACTAATCGCCGCATCTGCCCACAACCAATCCCAAAGGTGAATCGCGACAGCCGCAATAATTATACCAACAGAACTGGCAGTATCAGCGAAGATGTGAAGCAAAGCACCCCGTAGATTTAAATCGTTGTGAGTGTGGGGATGAAGTAAAGTAATATTCAGCAGATTGACGACTAAACCCAATATAGCGATCGCTAACATTGGTAAGCCTAAAATTGTTTCGGGTGAGTAAAAACGGTGAATAGCTTCCCAACCGATAAAAATCGCAATTAAAAGCAAACTAAATCCATTTGCCAAAGCTGCCAAAATTTCGGCGCGGCGATGTCCAAATGTGGCGTTACCAGTGGGTGGTTTCCGTGCTAACCAAGCCGCAAAAAGTGAAATTCCTAAAGCTGCAACATCAGAAAAAATATGTCCGGCATCAGCTTGTAAAGATAAACTGTGACTCCATAAACCCACACTACACTCAGCAACAAAAAAAATTGCTAGTAAAGCGATAGTTACCCATAATAATTGAGTTTTTTGTCGGCTTCGAGCCATCATTACAGAATTATCTGAACATCCGCATTCGCAATCTTGCAGTGAAAGCATTACCGAAAAAACCTGTAGAATTTACAATTTTTATTTCAATTGATACTTGACGTTTTACAGTGCAGTATAAGTTCCAGACTTGATTGTCATAACATCTGTAACCTGTATATAGCAATTCTATCTGAGTTGTTTCAGAAACCCGGTTTCGCACTTATTTACCGGGTTTCTCCACTTTCACGAATCATGGGCGGACGTTTAGCAATTGCCAGTATTTCTGCAAGTTTGCCACAAATAGCAATAAAATACATGCTGTCATCTGTCTGTTGGCTTTTTTATCTGCGTAATTTCACTATGATTTTACAAAAAATTTGTCAGTGCTTAATTTATTTTTACATATTATTATTTCAGAGCAAGCCCTAGTGGATTCTTAATATTCAATGTTATCTACCGTAAAACAAAGGTCAATGATGCTCAGTTCACGTCTTGGATGGCTGGTTCCAGTAGCCTTAACTGTAGTTGGTTTTGGGTCAAACGTACAAAGCGCAGCAGCGCAGACCACTTATAATTTTGACGTTAAATACAATACACTACTCCAGTTTGTACCCAGACCGGATTTGGGACAGGATATCATCAGGGCAACCATCACAGGTGAAAGTGCTGATGCTAATTTCGGGTTAACTAACTTTGAAAGTAATACTTACGGCAAGTTAGTGGAGGCGACTGCCACTACTCAAAAATTTAAATTTAATGCCGATCCAGCCGTGTTTGGCTTAAAAGACTTACCGATACTGGGTGACAGGTATTTTGGCGGTAGCAATGAGTTGTTTGGAAAAGCAGACGATATGGCGACAATTAACTTTGCCAACAACACAGTCATGGGCGGTGGTACTATAAATATCATCGGAGGAAAGGGTATATTTGAGAACGCCAGCGGTGCAATAACTTTTACCCAGCAAGACAGACTCGATCCAACTGCCCCTCCAGGTACTCCCGTTAAGGGTGAAGCTGTATTAAAATTTTCCTTGCAAACTCCCCAAAAAGTACCTGAACCAACAGCTACCACAACGCTGGTTGGTATGGGTGTTATTGGGGCTGGTTTGCTAGTGCGCCGACGTCGCTATAAAACGACTTTGGGAGCCGCCCAGCCGCCCAGCCGCCCAGTTAGGAGTTAGGAGGCGCCCAGTACCACGCGACAAGAGTGAAGTGTTTGCGTAGGGGCGAAGCATTTGCACCTAGATTTATCCTTCTAAACGGGAGATTGTGATGCAAATGCTACCCTTCGGGTTCTCCTTTATGAGTACATAGCAGTTGACGCCCACGTCAACACTTGAGCAAATAACCGCAGTCTCATAGGTTACGCATTAATCTCTAGATATCACAATATACATACAAGAATTTTACCTAATATTCCTGAAAAGCACTGTTAGTAATTTTTCAGCTGACCTTCAATATTAAATGTGATTAATGAATTTGTTCTGTTTTTGTACATATAATTAACTAAAAAAATAATAAAAAGTGATTTTTGCTACTTTTTGTCTATACATTAAAAGTGCGCGATGTCTGATAACAAGCTCTATCCTTTGGGTAGGGCGTTAGCCCAAGGGAGAATGCAATCATCGCTTTGCGTCTACACTTCATTTTCCCCAATTATGCACGGGCTAAAGATGAATTTAAATAATCTTTGACAAAAGCTGCCATTTATGCATATACATGAATTATCTGTATTTTTCAGGCATGAACCACTGAAAATTTTGCCTAAAAGAGACTTGTTAAAGTTCGTGTCATAGGATTGACACACAATTTACACACACTGTTCACAATATTAAAATATATTGTTTTGTCATGGTTAATCATTTGTTACACAAGCAGTAGCAATGACTGAATCTACTGATTTCGTTATCGTTTTTTTTCACACAAATCAGGATAGCTAGACATGAATTCAAGTCTGATATTGTCCAACATATTGAATCCGCCAGTACTTTTTTTCTTTTTGGGAATGCTGGCGATTTTTCTGAAGTCTGATTTAGAAATTCCCGCACCTTTGCCAAAATTGTTTTCTCTTTACCTTTTGCTAGCGATCGGTTTTAAGGGAGGATATGAACTAGAAGAAAGTGGAATTAATCCGCAAGTAGCGCTGACACTTTTGGCGGCTGTAATCATGGCATCTGCCGTGCCGATTTACTCATTTTTTATCTTAAGAATAAAACTTGATGCCTATAATGCAGCGGCTATTGCTGCAACCTACGGTTCAATAAGTGCCGTTACATTTATCACGGCTCAATCTTTTCTAAAAGTACTTAGCATTCCCTCTGATGGATACATGGTAGCTGCTTTAGCGCTGATGGAATCTCCAGCAATTATTGTGGGTATTGTGTTGGTGAGAATATTCGCTAAAAGCAAAGATAAAGAAGAAAAAGGTGAATTTTCTTGGGGTGAGGTACTAAGAGAAGCTTTCTTAAATGGTTCTGTGTTTCTCTTAGTTGGTAGCGTCATCATCGGCATACTAACAGGGCCCAAAGGATGGGAAAAATTGCAGCCATTTACCCAAGGAATTTTTTATGGGACTCTATCATTCTTTTTACTAGATATGGGAATGGTCGCCGCCAGAAGAATCAAAGACTTGAGTAAAACAGGTTCTTTCCTAATTGCATTTTCCGTATTCATGCCTGTTGCCAACGCGATTTTAGGGATAATTATCGCTAAAATTATCGGTATTCCCCAAGGAAATGCCTTGTTATTTGCAGTCCTTTGTGCCAGCGCTTCTTATATAGCAGTTCCAGCAGCTATGAGAATGACAGTTCCCGAAGCAAATCCCAGTTTGTACGTTTCTATGGCTTTAGCGCTCACCTTCCCTTTTAACATCATTGTGGGCATTCCTTTATATATGAACATCATCAAAATTATGGGAGTTTAAGCGAGTGGAAGCTGTCAAAAGAGTGGAAATAATTACTAATTCTTTAGAGATTCCACAAGTTCTAAAAATTTTAGAAAAAACAGGGGTTTCTGGCTATACTCTGATCAAAGAAGTGACAGGTAACGGCGATAGAGGTAGAGTTATCAACGATTTAGAAACAGCCGCACTCACCAATAGTTATGTCATGAGTGTTTGCACAGAAGAACAAGAACATGAATTAGTAGAAGCAATTCAACCAATTTTGAAAAAATTTGGAGGTGTCTGTATTATTTCTGATGCCAAATGGATTGCACATTAGTTAAACTAGCAGGATAGAGACGCTGTAATTTGCGTCTTTTATTTTGCTAAATTTTGGCTAATTTATTCGGAAATGCGGCAAAGAATGATGAAGTCTAATACTGAAGATATATTTAGTGACGGGAATTCAGGTATGCCAATAAAACGAATAATTGCAGGTCTTAATGAGTTTCATGACAACTATTTTATTTCGCACCGCGAGATGTTTGAACAGTTGTCTCAGGGTCAAAATCCGGAAGTATTGTTTATAACTTGCTCTGACTCACGTATTGACCCGTGTTTAATCACGCAAAGTCAGCCAGGTGAGTTGTTTGTGATGCGTAATATTGGTAATATTATTCCACCATATGGCAGACTCAATAGTGCTGAATCAGCAGGCGTAGAATATGCTGTTCATGCTTTGGATATCAAAGATATTGTGATTTGCGGGCATTCCAACTGTGGAGCAATGAAAGGACTATTGCAAATAGGTAATCTTGCTCAACAGATGCCTTTAGTATATGACTGGTTGAAGCAACATGGTGAACCGACTCGCCGCCTTGTGATGGACAATTACAGCCAGTATACAGGTGATAAACTTTTAAAAATTGCAATTGAGCAAAACGTGCTGACGCAGATAGAAAACTTAGAGACTTACCCAGTAATTCGTTCCCGGCTTCATAGCGGTCAACTCACTCTTCACGCCTGGATGTATGAAATTGAGTCCGGGGAAGTTTTCGCTTACGACGCCAGTAATGGAGATTTTAAACTGCTCAAAAATCGTCCTTTCCCTGTACCTAACCCTCTTCTCAGCACACATTCAGAATAATATAATTTGATGCATAATGGCTAATGGGTAATGTCTGAGTTATAGGTTTTGAGTTGAAAGTTATGAGTTATAAATTTTAAATAATTTGAATCAATAAAACTTATTAAATGTTTAATTATAACTCATATTTTTTTACTTTTCTCACTTTTTAATTAAACATTAACCAAAACCAAACAAGCAAAATATATAACTAGGAGATATTTGCTGTATGGCTGCCATGAAAGCTTCATTTTTCACCAAATCTACAGGTTTTTTAGGGCAAAAAATTCAAGAATTCTTCCGCTTTAGTAGTCAATGGTTTTTGCATACACCAGAGAGAGCGCTTTCAGAAGCCTACAATGCAGCCCAGACAATTAAAAATATTGAACAACAACACTTTGGTCGTAAAAAAATATCTCCTGAATCAGCCAATGACAGTGAAAGTGTAATGTCTTATTGGCAAGTAGAACTTGATAGAAGTTTAACGATTATCAAAGTGAGGTTAGCAGAGTTACGCTTGAGCCGTTCTTTTTTTAATACCTCAGATCCAGTTTTTTTAGAAAAGTTGAAGTTTATTGATGAAGTAATTGTCAAATATCAACCAAAAGTCGAGCAGGTTAATTCCAGCGCATTAATGCCTAGCCCTCAACCGTTGCCCATTAATATTAACGAAGTTACTAAACAACCAGATTCATCTAATATAAATGTTACTCAAGTTAAACCAGCTTCTAAAAGAATGAGTATTTTGCCAAGAACTATTGGCAGAACATTGAATAAAATTAAAGCAGATTTGTCTCCAGACGCTGAAGAGCGATTTGTCAGGGAATACCAGGTTTCTAGAAGTAAAACAAGAACTGCGGTTAAATTTTTAGCGATGCTAATTATTGTGCCGCTTTTAACTCAGCAGTTATCTAAACAATTTTTAGTAAATCCTGTAGTAGAAAGAATTAGAGGTGAAAATACAGTTGAGATTTTTCTAAATTCCGAAATGGAAGAAGAAGCATATCACGAATTAAATATTTTTGAGAAAGAACTGAGGTTTGAAAGTATAATTATGGAATCTCCTTCACTTTCTTTAGAGACTATCGAAAATCAAGTAAAAGAAAAGGCAATTGAGATAGCTGAAGAGTTTCGGAGAAAAAGCAGTAATGCTGTGAGCAATGCCTTTGCTGATTTGATATCGCTAGTTGCTTTTGCATTGGTAGTTGTAACGAGCAAAAAAGAAATTGTAATTGTTAAATCTTTTATTGATGAAATTGTCTATGGTCTTAGCGATAGCGCTAAGGCTTTTTTAATTATTTTGTTTACAGATATCTTTGTAGGATTTCACTCTCCGCATGGGTGGGAGGTTATTCTTGAAGCAATGGCAGAACATTTGGGTTTACCAGCAAATAAAAGCGCAATATCTTTATTTATCGCTACATTTCCCGTGGTTTTGGATACTGTGTTTAAATACTGGATCTTCCGCTATCTCAGCCGTTTGTCTCCTTCGGCGTTAGCTACTTTAAAAGAGATGAATGAGTAATTTTAGTTTTTAGCTGTTATGAAACACATTCTAAAGATGGCAGATGGCACTTATAAAGGAATAAAGAAGTGTTTCTGTAATGAGTAACGGGTGGCGATCGCTATTAGTCGGTTGCTTTTAAGTAACTGCGTAACAGTTGTAACCTGTTTTAACGGGTGTAGAGACGCGAAATTTCGCGTCTCTACAAAGCCCGATCCGGCGCGTTCACGGCTTGGTGCAATATGTAAAAAATAAAATATATCAAATCCGTCTAATTGCTTATCAAAAAATTTTTACGTCCCTACATCCTCAAATCAGTTCTAATGATAAGTATTCAAGCGAATTTGATATTACCGCCTGACTTCAAAACCTTGCAATCCTTCTGGTTCTTCATATTCCAACGCCACCTCTTTCACCATCGCGGCGGGTGGTCCCTGGTGACACCAGCGAATTATCTGTTCGACAATCTCGCGCTTTCCTTCAAAAACTGCTTCTACGTGACTGTCGGGGAGATTCCGCACCCAGCCCCTTAATCCTAACTGGCTAGCTGTTTCCACAGTGGCGTAGCGATAACCTACTCCTTGGACTCTACCAGAAATGAAGACATGGGCGCGGATTTGCTTTGGCAGTGGTGTGGAATTCTGCATTGAATCGCTTATTCTGGACGATTTCTAGTCTAGCTGTTTTCTCGCTACCTTAATCCCGGTCATCGTCATCGTCGTCATCATCGTCGCGATGTTTGTGTTTCCGGTCATCGTCATCATCGTCGTCCGAGTCGCGATCGCGCTTACTATATTCTCGGTCATCATCATCGCGCCGTCTCTGCTTACCACCGATTACATTTCTAAACAAATCACCTAATCCCATAATCTTCCTCCAAGTGAGAAAAACCTGAAAAATAATGCTTACTTTAGTAGTTTCTCTGATAGTTTTGGAGCATAACTCTTCCAACAGGCGTAAATTACGATAAAATTATTGCTATTTTCGGAAGTCTACTTGAGTAGTGATAAATTGTTTTTCACAACCTAAAAGCTGTTATACATTTAATTTGCATGCAGTTAGTAAGTCATCAGTCACAAAACAACAGACTAGTACAGCGTGGCAGAAATAACTATCCAGTTGAAAAAGGTTCAAAAGCTTGTTTGATAAGCAATATTCCTTCAGCTCCCGCTGCCTCCTGCCTCCTGCCTTCTTGTACTAGTAACAGTTTTTTAATTTTGAATGAGTGAATTTTGAATTATTTATGTCTAACTTGCCACCACTGAATACAGAAACCATTTGGGCAATTATCAACGAGACAATTGATGATGCAACAGTGAACCAATTAGTATGGCACTACTTAGGCTATCGCTACGATTCCTCAAATGAAAAATGGGATACTACAGAAGTGTCACCAGAGTGGCGAGATGAGTACCCAGAACCGCCAAATTTTATTGACAGTCGCCCTGCAACAGTTAAGCTAACTCGTTGGGTTCCTCAAGAAAACAAACAACTGCTGAAAGAGCAACTAGGTTTTAAAGGTTACAAAATTGGTGAATTTGGACCCCGCCAAACTCGTAGGGCGACAGCAGCAAATTGGTTGTTAAGTTACATGCAGCAAAATAGCGCTAAATCTGAATAAGACAACTTTTGCACAATGATTGAAACAGCAAATATTGGGTGTATTTACCAAATTTGCGCCCTAAACTTGAGTTTAACTAAAAGCGCCCATTCGTTAAAACTGACCAACATATAGCAATCCGCGCAGCCAAGAGGGTGAAATTATTTTCCTCTCTTCCTCTGTGTACTCTGTGCCTAGTAAAGTTTTTTACTCAAAGTTCATTTTCACAAATCAGATTTGTGAAAAACGAGAATATCGGGTTCGCAAGAGTATTCGCGATCGCCTCAGGTTAGAAACCCAATAGCACGCTTGTGTTTTGCCGTCAAATAAATTTGGGGCTTAAAGCTAAAGCTAGCTACAAGCTAGCTGGAACAATAGTTTTAACTGCTTATGTTTGTGTTGGCGGGCAATGCCCACCCTACCTTAATGAGTTCGGGGTGCAAAAAATTAGCTAACACACTTTAATATTCTTAATATTTTCGATTAAGAATATTAATCATATCTTCAAATCGAAATAACTTTTTAAACAATTTCTTACTTAAGACAGAGGTAATAATTGTTTAATTACTTCTGTAGAACGATTGGCTAATTAATTTCAAAATTGGAGAATACTAATCAATTAACCAGATAGGCGTAGCTCAACATCACTTTTTTGTTGCTAATAGCTAATAATGAATTAATATCAGCAATTATGAATTAGCTATTAGTGACTTTATCTAGTCATGTTTATTTCGCCCATCTAATTCAGCATTATTTATTTCCAAATAATTATTATGGCAAAGCCAATTGAATTTAAGTTATTTGCACCTTATAACGAAGGTGCAGCTTTAATTGGTTCTTTTTCCGATTGGGAAGATATCCCAATGAAAAAAGGTGAGGATGGTTATTTTCGCACAACTGTTGAATTAGAAGACGGCGTTTATGAATATAAATTCCGCGTTCAATCAAAATCATGGTTTTTTGAACCCAATCAATGGGTGGATGTCACTGACCCCTACGCTACTGATGTTGATGAGTCGAGTGGAGAAGGTAAGGGCATTTTACGGATTAAAGATGGTGAAAGAATTGTTGATACTTATGTCTGGCAACACGACGATAAACCTCTACCTGCTGACCATGAATTAGTCATCTACGAAGTACACGTTGGAGACTTTTCGGGTGGTGAAGATGACCCTTATGCACGCGGAAAATACAAGCACGTTATCGAAAAGTTAGATTATCTGTGTGAATTGGGAATCAACGCCATTGAATTAATGCCAGTCAAAGAATATCCCGGTGATTATAGCTGGGGTTACAATCCGCGCTACTTTTTTGCAACAGAATCCAGTTATGGTCCCACTGAAGATTTGAAAAAGCTGATTGATGAATGTCATGGTAAAGGCATTCGCGTCATCATGGACGGGATTTATAACCATTCAGAAGCATCAAGTCCGTTAACACAAATTGACCACGATTATTGGTATCATCATTCTCCTCGCGACCCTGATAATAACTGGGGACCGGAATTTAATTACGAGTTCTATGATGAAAAGTTAGAGACTTATCCGGCTCGGAAATTTATCGGTGATACTGTACGTTTTTGGATTCAAGAATATCATATAGATGGTATTCGCTATGATGCGGCGCGGCAAATTGCTAATTATGATTTCATGCATTGGATTGTGCAAGAAGCGAAACAAACTGCTAGCATGAAGCCTTTTTATAACGTTGCCGAACACATTCCCGAAACTACCAGCATCACTAATGTAGATGGTCCAATGGATGGGTGCTGGCACGATAGTTTCTATCACTGTATTTTAGAACATATTTGCGGTGATACCTTTGATTTAGAGCGCCTGAAAGATGTTATTGACTGCAAGCGTCAAGGCTTTATGGGTGCAACGAATGTGGTGAATTACCTCACTAACCACGACCACAATCACCTAATGGTAGATTTAGGCGATCGCAATATTTTTGATGAAGAAGCTTTTAGGCGGATTAGACTGGGTGTAGCTGTTTTGATGACAGCCGTTGGTGTGCCTTTAATTTGGATGGGTGAAGAATTTGGCGAATACAAACCCAAAACACCTGATTCAGCCAAAATCGATTGGACATTATTAGGTAATGACCTAAATAGTGGCTTGTGTGAATACTATAAAGGCTTGATTAATCTGCGGAAAAATAATCATGCCCTCTACACGGAAAATATTGACTTTATCCACGAAAATCCAGAGGCAAAAGTATTAGCATACAGCCGCTGGAATGACGAAGGTTCTCGTGTTGTAGTTGTGCTAAATTTATCAGAAAATTTCTTAGCAGGCTATCACGTTCCGAACTTCCCTAGTGGTGGCACATGGCACGAATGGACAGGAAATTATGATGTCGAAGCAGGCGATGATGGCATCATGATTGACATTGGACCATACGAAGCCAAAGTGTTTGTTTGGTAATAAGCGATCGCTTTTTAATTCTCCCCTTGGGAAGGGGGGAAATATTTGCCCCATTGTTATATCAATTTGCGGTCATTCGGGCTACAAATATAGTCCGACCTAGGGGCACAATATATTGTGCCCCTACAAATTAACATGTGTATTCATCAAATCGTTAAAACGTTGCCACCATATCACAATCGCCGTGCCCCCCTCCCGGGGGGTGAGGGGATCTCCAGATTTAAATAATCACAAAACCGTGCCAACTTCTTTCAAATAAACCCGCGTAAACGGTTCATCTTCTGCCAAATTGTACTCTTCAATCAAACCTTTTCGCTGAATAGAAATCTTGTCTCCCTCTCTAATCACAATAGTAGAACCGTCGAAGGTATCCCGCGTGAGTATTTTCTCGATTTCGCTAGGATTATCCAGAACTACCATATTACTTCCCTGGTAAAACATACCCTCTTTTTCCAAGATATCTTCCCCGTATTCGGCAATCAGCAAATCAAGTTTGGGATGACGCAACAAACTTTGAACGTTAGCGTTGTAATCTTTGCCCAATATTTTTTCTGACCGATTAATATAAACTCCGTCACGACAAACACCACCGATTATCCAATCTGGGTGTTGCAAAAGAATATGGTCAATAGTTTCTTGAAGTTCGTGAACTGAAATTTTATTAAAGGTAATAATCGGTATTCTGGCATCTATACTCGACTCAAAAAATGTTTCCAAAATACGAGAAGGCACATCAATGCTTTTACCAACCGCAGGGTTAAGATGCATCAAAATACCCGGTGCGGCGTTGATTTCCAAAATCGCAAAGCCGCCGTCTTTCCAAGATTTCTCAAGATTTTTAGCAATCACATCAATCCCAAGACAAGTCAGCCGAAAATATTGGGCAATATCTTGCGCCAAAATAATATTGTCATGATGAAGTGTGTGCGTGGCATCAATACTGACACCTCCAGCCGAAAGATTGGCGACTTTGCGAAGATAAACAAGGCGGTCTTTTTCAATTACGCTATCCAAAGACAAGCGTTGTTCTTCTAAATAAAGTTCCATCGCCTCGTCGCATTGAATCTTGCTCATTGGCGAAGTGGGTGTATCTAAACGTTGAGCTTTTCGGTTTTCTTTTCTGATTAATTCGTCAATAGTAGAGTCCCCATCACCCACCACTGATGCTGGACGGCGTTCGGTGGCGGCGACGAATTTGCCATTGACACATAACAAGCGAAAATCCGATCCCGTGATACTTTTTTCAACAATTATTCGCGTTGATTCGTTTTCTGGAATCGCATTGAGTGCGCGATTAAAAGCTGATTCTAATTCATAAGAATCTTGCACATCAGCTGTGACGCCAATTCCTTTATGACCGACTACAGGTTTCACTGCTACCGGGTAGCCAATTTCTTTTGCTACTGCGATCGCTTCTCTTTCTGAAACCACAATATCACCCTCAGGTACCGGAAAACCCAAGGTTTTCAAAAATGCTTTGCAGTCATCTTTACGGGTGGTAAAATCCGAATCTATATGGCTATCACAATCAAATGTTGTCGCTATACCGCGAACTTGTTTTTTTCCATAGCCGTATTGCATCAGTCCTTCTTCCCACAGATAAAAAGAGGGAATATTTTTTTCGGAAGCTGTTCGCAACAATGCGTAAACCGTGGGACCACCGTAAACAGATTGACGAAATCTATGCTGAAGCGTCCTCATCTGTTCTTCAAAGGCAATATCTTCTTTTTGAGTAATCGCTTCAAACCAATCCCAAACAAAGTAAGCTACAGCTCTAGTGGTGCGTGCGTGAAGCGATTGCACGCTAATTTTTACGTAATTATGGTATGACTTTATACCCAAATTTTTCAGGTGCAAACCCATGTCGAGTTTGCCCACTTCTAGCACAGTTCTGCCAAACAAATGGGCATAAGATTCGTATGTTTCATCACGCAGATGCGGATAGCGATCGCTAATTTTTGCCACATAATCCTCAATAGGTAGCGCCTGTTTATACTCAGTAAGAGCAAAACTAAATACTAGCGCTGCTGTATCTAAATATGGGTTCGGACCCATGTAGTGTTTGAAATTGAAAACATCAAACACATCAGTTTTTCTAGCATTAACGCGGATTGCATCCGTGCTTTTATCTTGAAGCATTGAATTATATACCTTTGGTAAAGACGCCCTGATATCTTGGCATAAGTTGCGTTTGCCCAGACTTATCGATTGTAAATTAATTTAGGCGAATATTTGGGGAGCAATAATTTTACTGTCAACCTGAGTATCAAACGCAATCTCTATCAGCCTCAACCTAAACCTCTTGCTAGGCAATTTCAACTATCTAAAGGCATAGTTAACTAGCATCTTTATGTTGTAATTAGTCAGCATTTTAAACCGCAGGTTCTTAAATATATAACTTTTGAAAGGTTTAATAAAATTAAATTTTTTGTATAAATGAAAATAAGTATTTAGGAAAGAGCGAAGTATGAATAGTACAAAAGCTGCTCTGAGAAATGAAGTTCGATATCTTGCTGAAGAAGCTTTTCACCGCAAGCTGATTTCGGGGTATGGAGATGGTGCAGATAGTAACGAGTACCAAATTGTTTATCAGGGAAAACCCAGACATTTTCCTTTAGAAGATGCACATTCTTTCTTAGTTGACTTGCTTTTCGGCAATCATACTTAATAAATATTCCCAACAGGAAATTTCGCTTAAAATTTAGAGCATTAGAATCAAAATTGAGCAGCACTTAATCATACCATTTCCCGTTGACAACTTGGGTTCGGGAATCTTTTGCTTAATTGGTATTTAACCCAAATAAATTTTAATCCAAATGTTTTAAGGGAGAACATCCCAAATGTCCGATTTTATTTTGTCTTGTAGTGCGGGCATCTTGCTGGCTACTACTATCAAATATAAAGCAAGATGCTCCCACTACTTGTCTTTTTTCAAAAGATGCCATCACTATCATTGTTTGACACACAAAATTGCTAAATAAATCCTCTGGTAAATTCCTTTAGAGACAGTTAAGATGGAACACTCTATTAATTAAACAGATAAATTCAGCTTTTATGCAATCTCTGCCAATTGTCCATAAAAGCAGAAATTTTCTCTGTCTTTTTGACCACTGTCAGTTGGCTTATTTATTTGAGTTGATAATCTACCAAACGGAGGTTTTTATAGTTTTAATTGTCATGTTTTATTGAAATTAGACACTAACATCAGGAGACATCATGGCAACTAATGAAACTAGACGGCAGCTAGTGATTATTGGCGGAGCAGAGGACAAGGAAGGAGAATGCCAGATTCTGCGGGAGTTTGTTCGCAGCGCTGGAGGTACAAAAGCAAGAATTGCCATTATGACAGCAGCGACCGAACTACCAAGAGAAGTGGGAGAAAATTATATTAGAATTTTTGAACGGTTGGGTGCGGAGGATGTTCGCATAATTGACACCGAAACCCGTGAAGATGCTTCTTCATCTACTGCTTTGTCAGCGATTCATAAAGCTACAGGCGTATTTTTTACAGGAGGAGATCAAGCTCGCATTACTAGTATTTTGAAAGACACCGAAATAGATGCAGCTATTCACAAACGCTACGCTGAAGGCGTAGTTGTAGCAGGTACTAGCGCCGGTGCTGCTGTAATGCCAGATAAGATGATTGTAGAAGGCGACTCAGAGACAAATCCTCGCATTGAAACTGTAGAAATGGGTCCCGGTATGGGCTATCTACCAGGAGTAGTCATTGACCAACATTTCTCACAGCGCGGACGCTTGGGACGCTTAATTTCAGCTTTACTACTAGAGCCTGCAGTTTTAGGATTTGGTATTGACGAAAATACGGCTTTGTTGGTGACAGATAACCAAATTGAAGTAATTGGAGAAGGCTGTGTTACTGTTGTTGATGAATCAGAAGCTATACATAGCAACATCGATAATATTTTGAAAGATGAGCCTTTAGCAATTTGTGGAGCCAAGCTTCATATTCTGCCACACGGATACAAATTTGACCTGAAAACTCGCAAGCCTATTTTAGATAATCAACCTGTGGCAGATGCCTCTGTTCCAGTTGGTGCAGCAAATATCTAACTTTTAGTAGATGCACTAAATTAAGTGGAACATACCCTTAGTTATGTTCCACTTTTTTAGCTATTTATTATTACTTGGGAACGACGTTTAATTGAATTTTATTTTACAAAATAATGCTATTTGCTTGAAATAGTAAAAATTACTCGTAAGGATACAAATGGCAAGTTTTGTAGAATTTACTTTGTTTGCACCTCGTAACAAAGGAGTAGCTTTAATTGGCTCTTTTTGTGAAGGACAAGAAATACCAATGCAAAAAGGTGAGGATGGTTATTTCCGTACTCATGTGGAACTAGAAGATGGCATTTATCAATATAAATTCCGCGTCCAAAGCAAAAGCCCAAATTTTGAACCCAACCAATGGATAGATGTCATCGACCCTTATGCAACAGATGTTGATGAAAAACAAAAAACTGGTTTAGTCAGAATTAAAGATGGCAAACGTATTGTTGATACTTATGTTTGGCAACACGATGACACATCATTACCTGATAATCATGAATTAGTTATATATGAAATGCACGTTGCTGATTTCACTGGTGGAGAGGTTGACTCTAACAAACGCGGAAAATATGTAGATGCAATCGAAAAGTTAGATTATTTGTGTGAATTGGGAATTAATGCTATTGAGTTAATGCCAATTAATGAATATCCTGGTGATTACAGTTGGGGTTATAAAGTACGTCACTTTTTTGCCACAGAATCTAGTTATGGTTCAACCGCAGATTTAAAACGGTTTATTGACGAGTATCATGGTAGAGGTATTCGCGTTTTTATCGATGGAATTTATAACCACACCGACGAAGAATGTCCGTTAATGCTGATTGACCGAAATTATTGGTATTACGAACACATGCATTATCCTGAAGACCCGGCGAATTATTGGGGACCGGAATTTAACTATAATAACTATGATGAAAAGTTAGATGTTAAGCCTGCATGGAAATATGTCGGGGATGTGGTGCGGTTTTGGGTTCAAGAGTATCACATTGATGGTATTCGCTTTGATGCGGTGCGCCAATTAGCTAATTTTGAATTTATGAATTGGCTAGCTCAACAAGCGAAAAAAAATACTGTTAACAAACCGTTTTATAATATTGCCGAACACATCCCCGACACCAACAGTGTAGTAAAGCCGCATGGACCTTTAGACGCTTGTTGGCATGAAAGTTTTCGTTATTTTATATTGCCTCATGTTTGCGGTGAGGCATTTGATTTAGAACAACTCAAGCAAGTTTTAGACCCCAGACAACAGGGTTATGCAACTGCAACAAATGTCATAAATTATTTAGCAACTCACGATCGCCAACGTTTGTTGAGAGAATTAGGCGATCGCGGTATACTCGACCAAGCTGCATTCGCCCGCGCTAAACTAGCCGCAGTGCTATTAACTACAGCGATGGGCGTACCAATGCTGTGGATGGGAGAAGAGTTTGGCGAACACAAGCGCAAAAGCGAAACCGTGACTCAGCCCAAGAAAATTGCCTGGGCTTTCTTGGAAAGAGACGAAAATCGCGATTTATTTGAGTATTACAAAAAACTGATCGCTCTGCGCAAACAGACACCAGCCCTACAAAGTGACAATATTGAGTTTTTCCACGAAAACCCACAAGCTAAAGTACTAGCCTACCACCGTTGGAATCAGCAAAATTCTCGTGCGATCGTCGTAGCAAATTTCTCCGACCAAGATTTAAATGGTTATCGCATTCCTAACTTCCCCAACGGCGAATCATGGCAAGATTGGTTTGCCAACAGCGAGGTTACAGCCTCTAAAAACGGCTTAGTCACAGATTTGGCGCGATATACAGCCAAGATATTCCTGTTTCAAGAACACCATTTAAGGTGATTCGGCTACAGCTTGAGGGCTGTGATAATATGAGAGACTGCTGCATTAATAGAAATTGAATTGAATCATGGCTCTGACGCAACAGCACAAACAAGAGATAATCTCCAACTTCCAAGTTCACGAAACCGATACCGGTTCCGCTGATGTTCAAATTGCTATGCTGACTGAGCGCATTAACCGCCTCAGCCAACACCTGCAAGCTAATAAAAAAGACCATTCTTCCCGCCGGGGACTGTTAAAACTGATCGGTCAGCGCAAACGTCTTTTATCCTATATACAGAAGGATGACCGAGAAAAGTATCAAGCTTTGATTGCTCGCCTCGGTATTCGTGGATAGAGACTAAAGCTTATGCCTGCCGAATCCCAAAGCAACCGTTTGCCTTTTGAACCGAACAAAAAGCGCCAAAAACCCGCCAAAGCCGAGGCTAAACCCGCCTCAGCCACTAAAAAATCTAGCACGCCTTCACCAGTCACCAAACAAGAATCTGGCAAAAAGGATGAAAAAAAACCTCCTTTTACCAAAGAAGAAATGGCAATTCCCCAAGTAGTCAGCCAGCGGATGATCCGGCGAGTAGCTGCATTCTGTGGTGTGCCAACAGTTTTGGGCATTAGCACCCTAATTGTTAGCTATTTGCTGATTATCTACGCTGGAATCAAATTACCGCCCATCGCCGTATTATTGGTAAACATGGGACTTTTTGGTTTGGGAGTACTCGGTATAACTTATGGCGTTCTCTCAGCATCTTGGGATGAAAACAGAGTTGGCAGCCTGCTTGGCTGGAATGATTTCACCATTAATTGGGGACGCATGGTGGAAGTTTGGCGCGAAACTCGGCAAAAGCAAAAAAACGTATAATTACTAGCGCTCGGGTATTTCAAATAACTGCAGTATTGGGTAAATTTTTAGAGACAATGTTGAAGTTTAATTAAAGTTTAACTTTTATAACTTCAACATTACTAATTAAAAATTTATGATTCTTTTTAACCCAATATTTATTCAGTTGCAAAACCACTGAGCGCTATTATTTAAAATAACCGTAATTGTACTTTTTACTCGCTAGGGCGTGTTTTCTAACTACGCGTGATGTACTTTAGTCCTCAGAGATCCACCATTATCCAGGACAATAAAGCGCTCCTGAAAATCCACTTCCTAGGATTTGCCTCCCCTTAAAAAGGAGGACTTTGAAGGAACTAGTGCCCCCCGGCAGGGGGGTGGGGGGATCTAAAGATTTGAAAACACCCTACAGCCGCTGTTAGCAAGTTTGTTTTATTGTGATTATATTGTCGGTATTTAAAAATCAACTAGACCAGGGATTTTAGCATGATTGTAGTAATGAAAGTTGGTTCCCCTGAGGCGGAAGTAACCCGTATTAGCGAGGAACTTAGCAGCTGGGGGCTATCACCAGAAAAAATTGTTGGTAAGCACAAAGTGGTGATTGGTCTTGTAGGCGAAACTGTTGACTTAGACCCGCTACAAATTCAGGAAGTTAGTCCTTGGATTGAGCAAGTGTTGCGGGTAGAACAGCCTTACAAACGAGCTAGCCGTCAGTATCGCCAAGGGGAAGCTTCTGAAATTCTAGTTAACACTCCTGATGGTCCAGTTGTGTTTGGTGAAAACCATCCCCTAGTTGTCGTTGCTGGTCCCTGCTCTGTAGAAAATGAAGAGATGATAGTGGAGACGGCGCGGCGTGTCAAGGCTTCGGGAGCCAAATTTTTGCGCGGTGGGGCATACAAACCCCGGACTTCGCCTTACGCCTTTCAAGGACACGGCGAGAGTGCTTTGGAATTGTTGGCAAGGGCGCGAGAAGCCAGCGGACTCGGTATTATTACTGAAGTGATGGATTCCGCTGACTTGGATAAAATTGCCGAAGTAGCCGATGTAATTCAGGTAGGGGCAAGAAATATGCAGAATTTCTCCCTGTTAAAAAAAGTCGGGGCGCAACCCAAGCCTGTGCTGCTGAAACGGGGAATGGCTGCAACGATTGAAGATTGGTTGATGGCTGCAGAATATATTTTGGCGGCGGGAAATCCGAATGTGATTTTGTGCGAACGAGGAATTCGCACCTTTGACCGTCAATATACTCGCAATACATTGGATGTATCAGTAGTGCCAGTATTGCGAAATCTGACACACCTGCCAATTATGATTGACCCCAGCCACGGTACAGGTTGGGCAGCATATGTACCTTCAATGGCAATGGCATCGATCGCCGCTGGAACCGATTCTCTCATGATAGAAGTTCACCCCAACCCGAAAAAAGCTTTATCAGATGGTCCCCAATCTTTGACACCAGAGGCTTTTGACCGTTTGATGCAAGAATTAGCAGTGGTTGGTAAGGCAGTTGGACGCTGGCAACAACCTGCTGCAGTTTTAGCTTAAGGAAGTTAGGAGGCGCGCAGCCGCCTCCTAACTTCCTTAACGCCGTCTGCCGAAACTAGATGGACGAGGAGATCTAGAACGTCCTCCACTACCAAAACCGCTACTAGGATTGCGTCTGGTTGTGCTGGAATTACCAGAAGGTCTTAGGGTACTACCGCCATAACCAGAACCTGTAGCGCGGCTGTTACCCGTAGTAGGACGAGGTGTAGTGCGTACAGTGGAACTACCACCAGGATATGTTCTTCTTATCGAACCAGTACTGCGGAAAGCAGTGCGGTTTCTCTCCGCTGCGGGTGGTGCGTTGTAGCGACTCCGATAGCTGCTTACTGCCTCGCCATAGCTTCTACCATAGCCACCATAACCAGTAATCACTCCACCACCTGGTTGATAAACTGGCGGCACATAATATTGAGGCCTAAACAACGCATTACCTATTGCCTGACCTGCCACACTACCAACTAAAGACCCAGCAAAGGGTGCCCAGAAGCCATTTTCTCGCCGGACTACAACCGTTTCCTGTTGCCCAGTTTGAGGATTGGTCTGAGTCTGGGTGACGTTATGGACGTACTCAATTTTGAAATCTTCCGTTAGGTATAAAGCTGGCTGTCCGTTTTCCACCTTCAGGTAAGTTTTTTTACCTGCCTTGATTTCATCATCGGTCAGCCGTGCCATTTGTAAATTTTCTGTTTTAAAAGTTGGGGGCGTGCTATTAAGTAAAAATAGGCTATACTCCCCAGTTCCATCATCATAGGTTGCTTGCTGTACCGCATACTGACCATCACTCAGCTTGGTGACGTTACTAGTTTGGCTGACGTTCTTCACTTGAGAAGTAGTTTGGTTTCCTCCCCCACAAGCGACAGTTGTCAAGCACAAACTCACGGCTAAAACAACGACTGTAAACTTACGCAAGATTGTCATGAGCATTTCACTATTGTCCTATCTCCGAGCTTAACAAGTTATCAATGAATCAGGTTAGTCAGGTAAGTACGGTCTACTCTACACTTATACCCAAAAAAGTTCCCAAAAAGTTATAGAGGAATTAATTCTGGGTAATATTGCAAAAGTTGATCGTTAGTGAGTTCGTCGCCTAACTGCGCTGGTGAAAAATGTACTTGAATTGCTCGTAGTTTATGGTTGTAGTGCAAATTTATTAAAGCTTTCAATGCTTCTTTAAGTGCAGCAATGTTAGAAAGGTCAGTTTCTAAATCTGGTACTTCTCCTTCATAAGCTACTGTAATCATCACAACTACATTGCGCGTCACAGGTATAGATAAAGGTTCATTGGAACCAGATGCAGAACTAAAATCTGGTTCGCTAAGATAACGTTGGGCTGAGTCGGTAAATAATTCATTTACAAAGTCTCCCGCCTCGCCTTCACTCCAAAATACGTCGCCTTCATTAGAAGCAGAAAGCCAGTATTCGTCATATTGCAGTAAGGTTTGGCAGATTTCTACCAGTCCTTCTCCTAAAACTTGCAAGTCACCATCGGAGTCAATTGCTTCTCGTGCGCCACGATTTAAAACTCCCAAAATTGGTGCAACTTCAGACCCGCCTAAATGTAGCATTATGCGACAAACCACATAACGAGTCCGACCCATCATTTTATTGAAGCCATCGCGCATTTTATTTTCTCCTTAAAAATGTTGGTTGTTGGTTGTTGGTTGGTGGGTGTTGGGGCGCGAAGTCTGCCGGAGGGAAGATTCCCTCCGGCGAGCTTCGCGCCCTTGGTAGGGTTTCCCGACCCAGGCGACTGGTTCTCCCGTTGGGTTGTTGGTTGTTGGTTGTTAATTCTTTATTCCAAACAACAATCAACAATCAACCATCAACCATTAACTATTAACTCATGTAATGAAACCCTTTAAAAAATCCACTACTATATCTAAAGAAGGAAGTATAAAATTTGTCACTTCCTGATAATTTTCATTATCATAAACTGAACGGTTAACATCAAAGCCATTAAGAAATCTTTTACCAAAATTGGGATGGTCATGGACAATTAAAGTCTGAGCGCTGGAATTTGTTAAAATTGTTTGTGTGGGTGCTTGAAAAAAATTTAATTTTGCTGCAATTTCTAAAATTTTTTTCATTTCTTTGATGACATCGGCATTAACCATAGCTTGCTCTAAAAGAGTGGTTAATTTCTTCACCCTATCGGGCGATTTTAAATCCAGGCTGGAAATATCTTTGCTTTTCATCATGTCCAAAACGCTGTAAATATTTTTTTGGGTGGTTGTGGCATCTTTAAAGGGAAGAATTGCGATGTAAGCTGTGGGCAATAAGGCTTCGTCGCTATCTACTCTAAAGGTTAGAACAGTTCGACGACGCCCGATGTCCATGCTGGGGGGTTGTCTGAGTCCCCGGTATTCTTGGGAGATTTGGAAATAAGCACCAGCGAGGGCAAAGTTTGTTTCTTGCTCTAAGGCTGCATCTATAATGATGCGAATTGTTGGGGAAGTTTCGTTAAAAAATTCTCGCGAATCGTCAGCATGGAATTTTTGGATAATTGAGCGATCGCCTTTAGGACTAAGGTCTACCCATTCACAAGTCAAGCCGTCGGTTTTGAGACCAAATCTGGAGGTGGCGTAAAGTTTTGCTCCGGTTAAAGTCGCTGCTGTTAAGTCTGCACCTACCCACTCTGCTTTAATTAATTTTGCCTGACTTAAATCGGCGTGAACTAAACTTGCATTTGTTAAATTCGCATTGCTTAAATCTGCCCCAATTAAGTTAGCACCACTTAATTTTGCCCCGGTTAAATCAGCCCAGCGGAGATTTGCACCGCTTAAATCAGCCCAGCGGAGATTTGCCCCACTCAAATTTGCCCCACTCAAGTTAGCGCGACCCAAATTCGCCTGTCTGAGTTCGGCATCTCGAAAATTTGCGCCACCCAAATCGGTGCGACTGAGGTCGGTGTTGCCCAAATCAGCCTGCTCAAAGTTGGCTCCTGTAAGCGTTGCACCCCTCAAGGTAGCTTCACTCAAATTCGCACAACGAAGATTCGCGTGTCGGAGTGTGGCTTCCCGTAAATCGGCGTTGCTGAGGTTTGCTTCCAATAAGTCAGCGCGACTAAAGTCAGCGCGAATTAACTCGGCGCGAATCAACGAAGCCCCTTTCAGTTGAGTGCGGCTGAGATTGGCGCGAATCAAATTGGCGACGTTGAGACTGGCGTTGTTGAGGATGGCTTCCTCAAGATGAGCGCCTCTGAGTCTTGCCACATTCAGCTTGGCACCGCTGAAATTGGTTCCACTGAGATTTGCGCCACTGAGATTGACTACACTTAAGTTGGCTTGACTGAGATCCGCGCCACTTAGTTTAATGCCACTCAGGTTAGCTTCAGAAAGGTCAACGCCACGAAAATCCGTGACACCTGCTGCGTATTTTTCCAGCAATTCCTCTAAAGTCATGAATGCAACCCCTGGGATGCCAACTTAAAAAGTTGGTTAATTATGCAGAAATTAAATAAGAAACAGAATCTCAAAATCAAAAATGAAAATTGGTATTTTAGGACTCGGACTAATAGGCGGATCTTTGGGTTTGGATTTGCGATCGCATGGACATTATGTTTTGGGAGTTAGCCGCCGCGAATCCACTTGTACTAAAGCTCACGTTTTAGGCAGTGTTTCGGAGGCGTCTGTTGACATGAACCTGCTGGCAGCGGCAGAGGTGGTATTTATTTGTACACCTCTAGCGCTTATTGTTCCCAAAGTAGAGCGCTTAATCGCTCATTTGTCTTCTACTACAATCGTGACCGATGTCGGCTCAGTGAAAGCACCGATAGTCAAAGCGATCGCTCCCCTCTGGGACAATTTTATCGGCGGACACCCGATGGCAGGAACCGCAGACAGCGGTATAGAAGCAGCACAGCGGAATTTATTTGTTGATAAACCTTATGTGTTAACACCGACAGCTACAACACCAACTGCGGCAATTAATGTTTTAGAAGAAATAGTGCGATCGCTTGGGGCTAAAATCTATCATTGTCAACCTGAGCAACACGATCGCGCCGTCAGTTGGATTTCCCATTTACCCGTAATGGTGAGTGCTTCTTTGATTGCCGCTTGTATGAGTGAAAGCGATGCCGATGTTTTACAATTAGCCAAAAAGTTAGCTAGTTCTGGTTTTCGAGATACCAGTCGCGTTGGTGGTGGCAATCCAGAATTAGGCGTAATGATGGCACGATATAATCGGGAAGCTTTGCTGACTTCGCTGCAACAATATCGCCACAATCTTGATGAATTAGTTAACTTAATTGAACAGGAAAATTGGGCAGTTTTAGAGCAAAAGTTGCAGTCAAATCAATCAAGCCGACCGGAATTTACTGACTCATAATCAAAGCTGTAGGATGCGAAGCGCGGAAAGTACAGCACCATCTAAAAACTCAACTATAGCAGTCCTTTGCATCATTCATGAAAATTTAGAAACCCGGTTTTTCCAAAAACCGGGTTTCTGGACAGGAGTGAACTTTCAAGCTTTGATATAGGATTGCTATATAGGACTCCTATCTGATTTTTGAACACACCCTACAAATACTTAATTTTTCAAAAATAAAATCGGATTGCTATAGTTATGAAAATATTATTCTGGCGAAGAATAATCTCCTGATTTACCGCCAGTTTTGCTTACCAAGCGAATCGATTCAATTTGGATCGACTTTTCTAAGGCTTTTGCCATATCGTACAGAGTTAGAGCCGCAACAGAAACGGCTGTTAAAGCTTCCATTTCTACACCTGTTTCACCTTTGGTTTTGACTGTGGCAAAAATTTCATAGCCAGGTAGTTGTGGATCTGGTGTTACCTGGACTTCGATTTTTTGCAGGGGTAAGGGATGACATAGGGGAATCAAGGCTGATGTCTGTTTGGCTGCCATAATTCCAGCTAGCCTTGCTGTTCCCAACACATCCCCTTTGGGGGCATTGCCAGCCTGAATGGCGGCGAAGGTTTCTGGCTGCATCCGCACTTTGGCGGCGGCTGTGGCTTGCCGAATGGTAGGCGCTTTAGCTGATACATCCACCATCTGGGCTTGCCCTTGATTATCCAAATGGCTGAGGTTGGCAGAATTAATTGAAAAAGATGAAAAATTGTCTTGCGTCATTTGAGGAGGTTGTGATAAGATAATTTTCTTGTAGGGGCTAAGGGCGTGTAGCTCAGTGGACTAGAGCACGTGGCTACGGACCACGGTGTCGGGGGTTCGAATCCCTCCTCGCCCGTCGGAGAAAAGTTAGGAGTTAAGAATGAGGAGTTAGGAATTAAGAAATTCCATAACTTGTCATTTATAACTTCTTGGAGATTAGGAGTTAAGAGTAGAGTTAGGAGTGAGGAGTTAGGAGGCGCGGAATTTAGAGGTTCCATAACTCATAACTCATAACTCATAACTCATAACTCATAACTTATTTAAAGAATAGGCGTCTTGGGCGCGTCCGATCGCAAACCGCAAGGAATTGGATAGGTTTTTGCCGGACTGGGTGAGAAATATCAGGATGGCGAGAAAGCTGAAACCTGTGACGACACCAAACATATCACGGTAGCCGATTTTTTCGGCGATCGCACCAAAAACCGGTCCGGCGATCGCTATCCCCACATCAAATCCCATCAAGGATACACCAAATATCCGTCCCCGTTCGTGGGGTAGCGCTCTATCTGTCATCATGGCTGCAATCATGGGAATTACAGTACCAGAACCTGCACCCTCAATTAATCCTGCTAGTAAGAAAACAAAGGTGTTGTTAGCTTTCCAAATCAGGAGTATTGCCACGGCGTAACAAATCAAGCTGATGGTAATAAATAAACCGCGTCCGTATTTATCTGAAGCCCTTCCGGTAAACACCCGGACGCTAAAACTAGCTAAAGCCGCAGCCGTGAAAAACAACCCGACATTCAAATCCACCCCAGTTGATTTAATGAACAAGGGTAAAAAACTATGTACGGCACCTAAAGCCAATCCTACCAACGACAACACTATCATCGGCACGCGCACGCGGGGACTAATCAGTATTTGCCAAAATTGGTTTTTAGGGGTGTTTGTTGGCTGTAAATCATCAATTGGGGGATTGACAATTTGCAGCATAAATAATATTGCTACTCCGCCCAATCCGGCGGATACTAAAAATAATGGCGTATAACCAGCCGATGCCTGTAAATATCCACCCAAAGCTGGTCCAATTGCCACCCCAATCGGATTTACCAAACTCATATAACCAATGACTTCACCGCGTTGCCTTTCTGGTGCCAAATCTGCCACCAGCGCCATAAAAGCCGTACCAAAGGCTGCAATACTGATGCCATGAAAAGCACGCAGCACCATCAACATGGGTATTGATTTTACTAGCAAGTAGCCAAGGGGTGCGATCGCTACTACCGCTGTACCAATTAATAAAACTAATTTTCTACCCCTTTCATCCGCCAACCTTCCTAACATGGGACGAGATATCAACATCCCAATGGCAAAACTACCAATGATAATTCCAATTTGTTGCTTGCTTGCACCCACCGCCTCATCAATGTAAAGCGGTAGGGTGGGCAATAACAAAGCCAAACTAGACCAGAATAATAAACCTGCTGTAAATAAAATCAGCAGGTTACGCCGCAGTTGAACATCAAATGTACGAAATACGTTCAAGGTAGGTGCAAGTTAATTTTGATGTTTGTTGGTTGTTGGTTGCTGGTTCACCACCAACCACTAACTAATTTCCTATTGTTACGTTACTTGAAATTTTTTGCTACTATCTCGCGCACGCGGTATATTGGGCGTCCTTGGGATTCGTGGTAAGTACGCATGAGCAATTCCGCTAAAAGACCGAAGCAAAAAAGCTGTATTCCAGTTAGTAGCAGGAGAACTGCCAAAATAAGCAAAGGACGATTGCCAATATCTTCATGAAAAACTAGTTTGACGAAAGTTAAATAAATACCTATCGCCCCACCGGAAAGCATTGATACCAAACCCAACAATCCAAACACGTGCATCGGGCGGGTGAGGAATTTTTGCATAAACTTGATTGTTAGCAAATCCATCAACACCCGGAATGTCCGCCAAATACCATACTTGCTGCGACCAAAACGTCGGGGATGATGGCGCACGGGCATTTCTGTAATTCTCGCCCCTTCAATGTACGCCAGAGCTGGTAAAAAGCGGTGTAGTTCCCCGTAAAGGTTCATATCAGCCGCTACTTCTGCACGATAGGCTTTTAGCGAACAGCCATAATCATGGATATGCACGCCAGTGATGCGGCGAATTAGCCAGTTGGCAATTTTGGAAGGAAGCAACCGCGATACAGCTGCATCTTGGCGTTTTTGCCGCCAACCGCTGACCAAATCGTAGCCTTCTTCCAACTTTGCCAACAGCATGGGTATATCAACAGGGTCATTTTGTAAATCCGCATCCAAAGTGACGATCGCTTTACCCAATGCATGATTAAATCCAGCTGACATTGCCGCAGTTTGTCCGTAATTACGCCGCAAAATTACCGCTTTTAAATCGCTGCGAATAGCTGCTTGTTCTTTAAGATACTCCGCAGAACCATCCTTAGAACCATCATCCACACAGATGATTTCATAACTATATTCACATTGCGCGAAACTAGAAGCGATCGCCTCCAGCAAATGCGGCAAACTTTCGACTTCGTTATATACTGGCACCACCACTGAAACATCTGGGACAATAGATGATACAGCCCCATTTTGCCAAGCCATTCCATTAGAAACCAACCCACTCCTCATAATTACCCCGGCGTCCTTAGCACTAAAAACAAAAAAATCCTCAGTCTTAGACTTCTTGCACTTATTTGGGGAAAGACTTACGCAACGAAGACAAAATATTAAGCTTTTTAGACCTTGCAGATCCCCCCAACCCCCCTTAAAAAGGGGAGGCAAAAAGCGGCGTGGATTTTCCTCCCGCTTTATTGCCGTGGGCTTTGCCTAAGTTTTATTGGGTAAGGAGTAAGAGGTTAAATTTCCCCTTCCCCCCTGCCCCTTATCCCCACTTTCGTGGGGGCCCCACCTTCCCCCTTTCCCCCTTTCCCCCTTTCCCTTTCCTTTTTCCTTCCCCTAATTAGATTTTTGCGGTTCGTAACTCCTGACAACCCTGCCAGCACCGCGCAGTTGCTGGTAATATGACTGACTAACCTCCGATCCTTGTTCCGAGAGACAATCAATGCCAATACCATTGCGTCCTTTATCTTTTCCAGAACTATGAATATAGCAACCATCTCCCAAATAAAGTCCCACATGAGTTGCTTTTTGAGGAGTGCCAAAAAATACAAGGTCTCCCGGTTGTAATTCGGCAATAGTAATTGGTTGGGTGAAAGCTTCTTGCTGATAGGCGTCTCTGGGTAACCAAATACCCACCGAACAAAACGCCGCCTGCATCAACCCCGAACAATCATAATTTGGTCCGACTGTACCCCCCCAAAGGTAATAATTTGGTTGAGCGATCGCTTTTTTAGTAAAAGCAATGACCTCTGGCAATAGTTTTTTAATGTCAGATTCACAACAAGATTGAGCTTGATAAGCTACATTAGCTGTTTGTAATAAACTCAAATCTGAAAGCAAAACCCATCCTGGATAATCATCCTCGCATAAATACGCCTGTAGAGACGTTGCATGCAACGTCTCTACATCCTGATAATTTGATGTCACCCACAGATGTCTTCCGGCTGCGGCTTGAGTTGCCAAGCGATCGCATTTGGGAGAATCATATAAATTCAGGTCAGCTAGGCATTCGTACTCAGCCGATTTGAAATTTGGGATTTGGGATTTGGGATTAGAGACCATTCTTTAAGGTTCTTCAAAGTTAATAACGAACAATGATTTTCTTTAGTAAAGACGAACAGCTCGAAAATCTCGGTAATGGCATTTTAGAGGCAACTTGGGCAGAATTTCCGACCTTAGCCCGTAACCAAATTGCTCTGACTTGGATTGTCTACGATCCGCCAGTACTAGTAAATACTGGTGGTGCTTTAACTGCAGATGCCTTTTGGAACCACCCAGTCCGTGGTTTTACATATCGCGGACTTGAGCGTATTTATCCTGCGAGTGTGGTGAAATTGTTTTACTTAGTAGCAGTTAACGAATGGCTGGAAAAAGGCATGACTAATACTTCCCAGGAGTTGGAAAGAGCCATGCGCGATATGATTGTTGAATCGAGCAATGATGCTACAAGTTTGGTTATAGATATACTCAGCGGCACCACTTCCGGACCAGAATTAGCGCCAGGACCATTTGAAACTTGGAAATATCAGCGTAATATTGTTAACCGTTATTTCCAGTCTTTGGGTTGGGAAGAATTGGAGACAATTAATATCTGCCAAAAAACTTGGTGTGATGGTCCCTACGGACGGGAACGGGCGTTTTATGGGGAAATGTTGACAAATTGCAATATGTTAAACACGAATGCCACTGCCAGATTGTTGCATACTATTGTTGGTGGAGTGGCAGTTTCCAGCGGGCGATCGCAAGCTATGATGGCTTTGATGCAGCGCAGTCTCAAAGTTGAAGATTTGCCAAAAGACGTTGAAGAAGACCAGGTAACAGGCTTTTTAGGCGGTGCGCTTCCCCAAGAAGCACAAATTTGGTCAAAAGCGGGTTGGACAAGTCAAGTCCGCCATGACGCAGCCTATATTGAAATACCAGATAAACGCCCCTATTTATTAGTGGTATTTACCGAAGGCAAAGCCCACGCGAAAAGCCGTGACATTTTGCCCTTTGTTTCCAAACAATTTGCTGAAGCCGTTGGCAATTTGCAATAGTTAATAGACCTTGAAAAGAGACAAGGAGACAACCAGACAAGGACGACGGGTGTGGAGACAACCAGACAACCAGACAAGGGGAGTAATACCAATTCTCTTTAACGTTGCAACATATGACAATCGCGCTTGCCCCCCGGTAGGGGGGTTGGGGGGATCTATATGTTTCAAACATTTAGATAAATTGTATAAAATTTTCATACTTCCCATGCCCCATGCCCCATGCCCCATGCCCCATACCCCATGCCGCATGCCCAATGACGCCAGATGCCTGGGTCGGGAAACCCTCCCGCAGCACTGGCGCAACAATGCCCAATGCCCAATGCCCTATAAATTCTGAATTTTAGGAAAAACATAACGTGTAGTCCACAACGTAAACAAAGGCAAACAAATTGCATGGACTAATAACACAGATACAGCCACCCCTATAACACCCCACTTAACACCAATTAGTAGGGAAATTGCAAACATAGTAGTAAATATTATATTCCAACGTAAGTCTATGTAAGGCTTACCTATAGCTACTAGTAACTGCGAAGCTGCATCGGCAAACGGTCGGGGAATTGCCGACAAACATATCAATATTAAAATTGGAATTGCAGGTATCCATTTTTTATCAATTAGTGGCACGTAAAAAGGAGCCACACTCGACTGGAATAAAACCCAAGGGATAATAATCAATCCAATAATTTTTAAACTGTTTAAGTAAGTTTTTCTAAATTTACTCCATTCACCTCGTACTGCACATAAGTGAGGCAAAATAGCCGAATTAATAGAATTGATAATACTTAAACTAACTCCCAACCCAGCGTTAAAACCAAAAAAGTAATCTCCTAATTGTTCGGTACCAATAAAAACAAAAACTATGAAATAATCTAAGTTATTTCTCAAAGTCTTTAATAAACCAACCATCAATATATTTTTACCAAATTGCCAAATTTCCTGCCAATATTTTCTTGTAAATTTTGTAGAACGCCAAGAATGATAATTACGGTAGATAAAAGTTTCCATAGGTGCAAATAAAACTACTGGTAGGACAAATGCCCACACGCCCAAACCCCAAAAAGCAAATATTGCAGCAAGTATAGTAGAAACCGTGTTGTTAACGCTGTCAGTAATTGCGATAATTTTAAAGCGATTTTCTCTCTGAATCAGCGTTTTTTGGATGCCAGATATGGGCCAAATTAAATAAACAATTCCAGATACACAGATTGGTAAAAGAATTTCTGGAGTATTCTTGACTAAAGAGATAGGAAAGGCGGCAATACACTGAATAATAAATAAACTGATAAAAATCACCCAATTTAACCAATATGCAGAGTTACATAATTCCTCTAAATCTTTTTCTTCTGCCTGAATTATCTTCGCGCCAATACCTATGTTGGAAAAGGTGACAGCAAACTCCCGAACTCCCAGAATAATCGCTACCAAACCATAGTCATAGCGCGACAAAAACCGCCCAATAATGACTACTAGTCCCAGGCGCAAAAATCTGTACATTATCTCTGCTATACCCAACCAACCAAGATTGCGAATGAATTGGTTAGACAGTTTTGTCTTAATCTGCCCGATGGTTTTATTAATAAAATTCACTATATTACTTCTACAAATTCTACAAAATAATAAGATTGGTTCTAATGCACCGACTAAAGCTGCGCGTCACACCATAGGGGAAATTTGAGGTTTGTAGTAGGCACTAAAGTGCTTTCTAAGCGCTCTTTGCGCTGACTACAAACATAATTAATGTGCCAGTTGCCTAAGTCCTGCACTTGCTACTATATCAATTTGTACGCGATTCATCACCAAAAACATTTGGATTATTTCTCCCTTATTCGCTTGTTATTTTTTGTCAAAGAAAGTAAAAATGTACCACTAAAGTTAGATTGCGATAGTTAGCGTTCAACGGTATTGGCAACCACACCTAAAACTGAAACCCGAGCCGCTTTTGATTCTTCTAATGCTTGCTTCAAGCTAGGACGGAGTATTTTACCCAGTCCTACAACTAGCACAACTCCATCTAATTGACTAGCCAAGAGATTGGCATCTAAACGACCTAAAAGATGAGTTGTATCATACACTACTAAATCAAAATTTGCTTGCGATCGCTCAACAAAATTCCGCATGAATTTTGACGATAATAACCTTGTGGGATTTGGCGGTACTTGACCGGCTGTCAACACAAAAAGGTTTTCTTCTGATGTTGTTTGCTGAATTGCTTCATTTAAATCTAATTCTTGGGTTAGTATCTCAGCCAGTCCCTTGTTGTTTGGCAAACCAAATCTCACATGCAGGTGGGGATGCTGCAAGTCTGCATCCACTAATAACACTTTCTGACCTGCTTGTGCTGCTACCTGCGCCAAATATGCCGCTACTGTAGATTTACCTTCTTTTGGTGTAGCCGATGTCACCACTAGTGAGCGCATCGAAATATCAGATTTTAGCGCTTGCACTCTAGTATAAAGAGAGCAAAATGCTTCTAAAAAATGAGCGGATTTGTATTGTAAAGACTTGACACTATTATCTAGTGGCACTTCTTTAGTCCCTTTTTGAGTTAATTTAACAATGTCGTTTCCACGAGATAGATGTTTCAGTTGTCTGTGGTAAGGAATTAGCCCTAACAAAGGTAGTTTACTTATACCTTTTACTTCCTCAGCGTCGTGAAAGACATTTTCCAAATTATCAAGAGCAAAAGCTGCTAAAACACCTAATAGTAAACCTGCAACTCCTCCCAAGACAATATCACGAGAATTAGTCGGTGCAATTGGTAGAATTTTACCTCTTGTGTCCCGTGGGAATGTAGGAGGCATAATCAACTGCCAAGGAATTTCATTTTGAGCTGCATCTATCCGCAGTGCTTCTTGTTTGGATAGCAACTGATTGAGTGTATCTGTCGCCACTTGCAATTCCCGTTGCAAATTGGAGTACTGGCGGGAAATGGCTGGGTATTCTTTAATTAATTGGTTTAATTGACCGATCGCATTATTAGTAGATTGCAGGCTGGCTTCTAGTGACTTAATTTGGTTGCTAGTATTGGCAAATTGTTGAATCAGTTCGCGGCGAACCGAATTTTGAAAAACTCCTACTTGGGCATCGGCTGTTCCATTGGATACGTTGTTTCCCAATGCCAGTTTTGCTTCTCGATTTAATAAAGGTATGAGTTTTTCTCGTTCTTCCCGCAATGACTTCATTACTGGATTTTCATCGCTAAAACGGGTTGATTCCGTCGCAATCTTGGTTTCTACTTCACGTATACGATTTAGTATCTGTTGATACTGAGGTGATTCGCTCAAAGCGGAAGCAGCGATCGCTGCATTTTGCTGCATTCCTAACTGATTCTGCAAGGAAACGTACAAAGACCTGGTTTCAGACAGTTTTTTCTCAGTTTCTAACTTTGTAGCTTGCAGCTCATCCAATCTCTTAACTAGTTGTTCCCCTTGCAGTTCCGGGTTAAACACGCTGTAGCGTTGCTGAAACAATTGCAATTGGGTTTGGAGTGTATTTACCCGCTGTCGCAATTTTGGTGTTTGCTGTTCAACAAATCTAATTCCCTGACGTAAATTTGTCTGCTGCTGCTCTATGCTATAACTTTGATAAGCTTGCGATACCCGATTTAATACAGTCTCGATTTTCTGTGGATCGGAACCACTATAGCGAACCTCGATTACCCTTGATTCATCTTTGCCTTTGGTAATACGAGTAATCGCTAGCGTACCATCTCCTACGCTAGATGATTTACCAGAAGAATTATTGCCCACAAGGGTGTCATAGTTAATATCTTGATATTTGGTTTTGAGCTCGGTGACCACCGGACCTATCACCTTGGGACTCCGTAAAACCTCCATCAAAGCTTGATAATCTAAAGCAGTAACGTTTTGTCTGGTAATTTCATTAACATTTTGCTTGAGAGTTTCAGACAGCAAAACCAGCAATTCGCTGTCAGAAGTTTTTAAAGGTTCAACTAAAAGCTGAAATCTACCTTCATACTTTGGCGTCCGAGTCGATGTCCAAGCAGCAGCGGCGATAGTCGTAGCGATCGCCACAGTTGCAATCAAAGCTACCCGACGGCGCAAAATTCCTCTAATTTGACCTAAACCCGCATTTTCCTCATTATCTTGGGATCTGCGCCAAAACCCATAGGCGTCTTTTTGTAATGGATTGCTTTTGTTCAGGTGCTGCAAGTCTTGTTCCTTAATTGGCATCTCTGTTTCCATTTAAAACAGTTAAATGTATCGATAAATAACCGATTCTTTGAAATTTCTATCCCCGCAAAATAATTTGTCTCCAACCGTGGTCGCTAGATAATTAGGATACCTACTAAAATAGGGACACTGGTACAGGCTTCTTTATGCAACAAGTATCCGTTTCGTGTTGCGCTTGCGCGAACCTACTGCGGCGTCTCTGAACAATATAGCCGAAAGCAGCCAACAAGACGATTGAATTATGACGCTGCACCCTGAGTTGACTGTGGGTAGCTTATTCATGCATTCACAGACTACCTGCCGTGAATGGTTGATATTATACCAAAATTACGCTATTTTTATATATCTTTAATATATCTCGCGAGATTAATAATTTACTACACTTAATCAAAAATTTATCAGGTAATCTTACTGATAAAGTTACAGTAAAGTCAACACTAACTACCTCAATGTCAATTTCTACTTAAAGTGATGCTTGTAAAATGTTAAATCAAATATTTTTTTGTCAACTCTCCGACATGGGAAATATGCTTTCAAGCATATTTCAATACATTATTATTACTGACAATTTTCTGCCGAGAGGTTAAGGATTTTTTCAAACTATTGTTCTGCGAGCATACTTCCAATTTTATTGGGAAAATTGTGAATTATTTGCGACTAAAAAATCAACTATAGTAGTCCGCGCATCAAAACGTGAAAATTGAGAAAACCGACTTATTTAATAAGTTGGGTTTCTGGAAACTGCAAAGTTTTACATATCAGATAAAATTGCTATATTAATACAGCAGTTTCAAATAATTTGGGAACTTTGACCACCGAGCTACCCTTAGGAAACGCCCCCAGCAAACATAATCTTCCCTTCACAAAAGCAGACTATCAGGGAACTTCTTTGATTTCACAACTTGAATAAAATTACTGTATTTTGTGGTTTATTAGCAAACTGTATGGGTTGCAATTTTCTCGGAAGTATGTAAAATGTTATCACAAGTGCGATCGCTAGTTAACAATTTAAATTGACTCGTGGCAAAACTTGCTCGTTTTCCGCTCGATTGGATGACCTTGCCGACAGTTTTGGATAAAATGCTCACGATCGAAGAAAGGTATTTTTTATATCTGAATTAGCTGACTGCAAGCAGAACGACTAAAGCTTGAGAATATATTAATTATGCGAAACCTGCCAGACCTAGCCGAAAAGGCATTTATTGTGATATCGCTTTTTCTTTCCGCACCAGCCTTGGTACCTGTTCTTTTAAACACTGAAGATGTTTCTGGTATCGCAGCAGACCCTTATACTCCAATAATTTTTTTGGGAATTTATCTGGTGACTCTGGTGCTGATTGCTAAACGGTGGAAGAGTTTTGTGTTTGTTGCAAGCAAAGACATCTGGATCTGGCTTTTGGTAGGAATTGCCATAGCGTCAATATCGTGGACAATCTCACCAGATATTACACTACGCCGCAGCATACTGCTTTTGGGAACCACTTTATTTGGCGTTTACTTCGCGATGCGCTACACCTTGCGCGAACAGCTACAGTTATTAGCTTGGGCGCTTGGTTTAATAGTTGTGCTAAGTTTTGTGTTTGCGATCGCCCTCCCATCTTACGGTCTAATGACTACTCAAGAAGGAGGTATTCACGCCGGAAGTTGGAAGGGTGTAATGACGCATAAAAATATCTTGGGTCGCGTCATGGTTTTCAGTACAATGGTATTTTTATTTGTGGCATTAGCCAACCCTTTCCACAAAAAATACCGATGGATTCCTTGGGCTGGTTACATTCTCTCTGTAGCTTTAATTCTACTTTCGACTTCAAAAACATCTCTGATTACTTGGCTCACCTTGATGGCGATTATGCCCTTGTACAGAGCTTGGCGGCGCAATTACACCCAACTAGTACCTTTAACAATCACTCTTATACTTGTAATCGGCGGGGCAGCGATATTAATTTCAGATAATTTGGAAGTCATTGCAGGCGCACTTGGAAGGGATCTCACCCTTACAGGGCGCAGCGATATCTGGGCTGTAATGTTTGAAGTGATTTGGGAACGCCCTTTATTTGGTTACGGATTTAATGCTTTCTGGAGAGGCTGGGAGACTGAGGTATCTTCCTATGTTTGGCGTACACTTGGCTGGGAATGTCCCTACGGTCATAATGGCTTTATGGATTTATTCGCAGAACTAGGCATATCGGGATTAGTAGTTTTTTTATTCAGCTTTGTCACAGCTTATGTGCGCGGAGTAAGTTGGTTGCGAATTACCAGAACTGTTGAGGGATTGTGGGCATTAATGTATCTGACATTTTTGATAGTTTACAACATAAGTGAAAGCACTCTGGTTGCAACTAACAGCATTTATTGGATAGTATACGTATCAATGATTTTTTCAATGGCTGTGGAGCATGAACAAGCCCAAAAAATGAATTATTCAAGGGCAATTATAGCCCAAGAAGAATGGATTGAGATGGAAGCATCGAATCAACAAAATTTGTAGGGCTTATTTGTTGAGATGATTCGGGATGATGCTTGGTAAAAACACCAGCTCATGAAAGTATTAAAATTATGAAAATTACATTAGTCTGTCATGATATTCCATATCCTCCAATTCATGGCGCACGAGTAGACACATGGCGCAGGATAAAAGCATTTTCTCAATTTGGTGTCGAGTTACAAATAATATGTTGGCATAGCAAGACGCCCAAAGCTGAAGAAATATCTGAAATTGAGAAGTATGTCAAAAAAATCAATCTCATCCCATTTAAAAAAACATTAGGTTCTAGTGTTAAGAGGATAATTGATTTATGGCACTATCCTTTGGAAGTAACTTCTAGAATTGTTAGGGGTGAAGAGTTAAGTAATCTACTTTCTGATGTCAGTACTTTTAATCCTGATGTTATCTGGTTAGATCACGTTCATGGTGGGGAAGTCGCATTTGAATTAACAAAAAATTTGCACCTACCTTTAATTACCCGCGCTCATAATATAGAGCATTTATACTACCGCAGATTACTGGCATTGACAACAGACTTAAAAAGTAAAATTAAAAGGCATTTTTCCGTTTCTAAATTGGAAACTTATGAAAAAAATGTCCTAAAAAATAGTGTTTTGTTTTATGATATATCGATAGATGACTTAAAATTTTGGCAAGAAAATGGTTTTGCAAATGGTAAATACCTACCACCTATTGTTGAGTTTCCCACAGCCAATAAGTCAGAAAAAGTCGCTACTGTAACCAACAAAAATCCTGAGTATGATGTTGTCTTCTTAGGTAATCTAAATGCTGAGAATAATGTAGCTAGCCTCATCTGGTTTATTCAGGAAGTATTTCCGATAATTCGCTCGGCATTACCCAGTATTAAAGTTTTAATAGCAGGTTCAAATCCTGTTAAGAAAGTAACGCAAATATGTGAGAATCAAGAAGGAATTGATTTTCAAATCAATCCTGTATCTTCTTCAGCAATTTATAATTCGGGACGTGTTCTGATTAATCCGGTGGCAACAGGTAGTGGTGTTAGTATAAAGTCTATAGAAATGTTGATAACTGGTAGACCGATTGTTTCTAAACCACAGGGAGTAGCTGGCTTACCAGAAGAGGTCAAACAATATTTTAATATTGCTGTGGACGCAAAAGATTTTGCTGCAGAAATAATTAAATTGCTGTCAAATCCACAGACGGTTAATGTCGAGAAAGAATTGTTGGAATCTTTGTTTGGTTACCAGGTGGTTGAACGGGTTGTTTCGGATATCAAGTCTCTGCTTTAGTCATAGTTACTAAGTGGTAAAAAATCGTAGACGTGGCAAGGCTTCCTTTTTAAGTAGTAGAAATCATATTTGGTTTGAGGTATAATTGCATACGAATGAAGAACCATGCCCCGAAATCTGATGTCGATCGCCAATTCCTTGAATCTTGCTTCAGCTATTGAGTTGATTGAAGTTGTTGTGTGGGATATTATTATCTGTTGTATAAATTCATATCTCGAAAAGAGCGATCGCCCTAAAAAAAGCGTGCTTGCTGTACGCAGCTAAATCATCTCAAAATCTCGAAGCAATACGACTGTTGGTATCCATGTTTGTTATTAGTCAATCTCCGGAATTAAATTATGCATTGGACAGTTGCAGCACCGTGGTTCCATAAATCTAACCTCACGTACGAGCTTTGGTTAACTCCTTATATTAAAGGTCCTCGCCATCAGTTCGACATCGTACCCCGTTCCGAGCTATTACCTAACTGGCACGAGCGCAAGTCTCCTGTCACAGGATTCAGGGATTGGCTGATATATTGGCAACAAGGTTCAGATGCAATCAAGGCGACTAAGGGAGGCATAATCACGGTTTTTCCTCAGTTACCAGCGGCTATAGGGTTGCAACGACGCATTACCGGCAAGCGCATTCCGGTAGTCGCTTGGCTGTTCAATGTTGGCACCTGTTCGGATGGAATACGTCGTTTGCTTGCCCAAGCTAGCTTAAATGATATAGACCGTTTTATTGTCCACACGCGACGGGAACGGGAAATTTACCAAGAATGGTTGGGAATTCCGAAAGAGCGTTTTGAATTTGTCCACTTTCATGAAAAAGAGATTCCCGTAACTTTCCAAGAGAATAACATCGACCCTTTTATCACCGCCTTGGGTTCTGCCCATCGCGACTTTCCCACTTTATTCGAGGCGGTTGAAAAGCTTAATTTACCAACAATTGTCGCCTCCGGCAAACGTGCATTAGAAGGATTAAGCATTCCGTCTCAGGTAAAAACACCATTTGGGATTAGCAAGGCAGATTGTCTGCGTTTAGCTCAAGAGGCGCGGATCAGTATCGTACCACTGCTTCCCAATCCGAAAGTCACCGCTGCCGGACAAGTCACGATTGTAGAAGCTATGGCTATGGGTCGTGCCGTCATCGCCACCCGCTGTCATGGGGCAGAAGATTATATTCAGCATGGCGAAACGGGTTTGTTGGTGGAACCGCAATCTGTTGATGACTTAATGCAAGCGATTGAAATGTTGTGGAATGACCCAGAATTACGCAACCGCCTTGGTAAAGCAGCCCAACGCTACGCCAAGGAAAATTTTACTTGCGAAGCTGCTGCAGCATCTCTAACCAGAATCTTGGATGAGGTTGCAGATGAAGCTGGTATGTACTGAATATCTACTAGTTGAGGTATTACAAAACAAAGACAGTAATTATATCATATCCTAGTCAGCAACCATACTATCAAGATGTGATATCATGTCCGTGTGAACGCTTGTCCGCAGCGTTGGCGTAGCCTTCCCGTAGGGTACGAAGTGAAGCAATGGCAGGGATTTGGAGATTGGGTGGTTCCACTTCGTTGCACTCGCAATAACAAATTATAAGTAATCAAGCGGACATGATTTGAATGGTTAATAGCTGAAATCCATCAACTATGAACTGTGAGCTATTTCAAGTATAAGTAATTACAGCAGTTTTCATGTAATTAAAGCACAGATTGTCCTAGGGGCACGGCAATGCCTTGCCCCAAAAGCGTGGTCTATTTATCTGAAAAACGCTGTAACCGAACGGGATATGAATTGTTGGTTAAATCACAATTGATTATCAGGGAGAATACTGCAATAATAAGCGAGCCATAAGGCATTTGTGAGACATCTACTATGACTAACAACGAGGGTTTTATGCGTATTGCTATTGTTAGATGTGGCTTTGTTGCCGATTATTTCAAAACCCTGCTTATACACCCGGAGCTATTGATGGGTGTAATGGATCGCAAAGCGCGATCGCGGGGCTAAAGAAAGCTGCTTATGATTCGGTTACCGTGTATCATTAAGTGTATCATTCATTAGAGGAACTGCTGGCGCTGATATCAAGTCCGTCTAATCTGTCTAAATTGTTCATCATATTTAAAATCTGTTTGCGTCAGTCTCAATGATGAGTCTGATATTACAAAACATCAATCATGGAAGGAGTCAAGTATTAATGCCAACAAAAATTAAAACAGCAGTAATTGGCACAGGGGCAATCTCCAAAGAGCATCTCAGTTTTCTTGCTAAATCCGAGCGCATACATCTGGTCAGTGTTTGCGACCTTTCAAAAGCCTCTGCCTCTTATGCACAGAAACGGTTTGGTGCTGACTTGGCTTACACCGACTATCGCCAGATGCTTTCGGACGTCAAGCCTGATTTTGTACACATTCTGACTCCACCTCACACCCACAAGCAGATTGCTTCAGACTGCCTAAAAGCCGATGTACATGTATTCTGTGAAAAGCCCATTGCACCGACCTACGATGAATTTAAAGAACTTTACACTCTCGCGCAATCGCATAACCGCTGGCTGATAGAAAATCAAAACTTCTGTTTCAACTCACCAATCCTCGCTATCAAGAAATTAATTGCAGATAACATTCTCGGTGAGGTACAGGAAGTAGAAGTCCGGATAGGGCTTCAAGTTCGTAATGGCGGAGTATTCGCAGACGAAAACTTACCTAATCCTATTCATAAACTTCCGGCTGGAGTAATTCATGATTTCATTACACACTTATGTTCTTTGACCGTACGCTTCATCCCGGATTTCGATCGCGTTAGCGCTGCATGGAGCAATCACGGTGGTGGAGACTTGTTCAGGTATGACGATCTTGATGCGATAGTAATCGGAGGTTCAGCACACGCTCGGATTCGATTTAGTTGTCATACGTCACCCAATTGTTTTGCCGTGATAGTGCGAGGTTCAAAAGGTTATGCAGAAACTGATTTGTATCAGCCGTACCTACGTTGTGTCATACCCCGCGCTGGGGAGCTGCTATCTCCGCTGATTAATCATTTTGTTAACGGATGCGATTTAATTGGGGCAACATTTACTAACTTTCGTCGCAAGATTATGCAAAAAACGCCTTATGAAGGTTTGCATCATCTTTTAGATAAAACCTATGAAGCACTAATCGATGGTAAAGCACCACCAATCAGTTTTGAAGATATGGAGCGAACAAATCGATTAGTTAATGCCTTACTATTGGAGACCAATCGAGTATGAAATTACTAGTAACAGGTGCGTCCGGGTTTCTAGGAAAGTATGTTGTTGCTGAAGCACTGCGACGAGGACATGAAGTGCGTGCGGTTGTGCGACCATCTAGCGATGAAAAGCGCCTAGCTTGGCACAATTACCCAAGCGTAGAGCTAATCCGTATGGATTTACGACGGAAAGATGGTATTGTCGATGCCGTCCGGGGTGTGGATGCGGTCATTCATTTGGCAGCCGTTAAAGAAGGTGACTTTTATACGCAATTTGCTGGCACAGTTATTGCCACGGAAAACTTGCTCAATGCCATGATTGAGGCGAATGTGAGCAGGCTGGTTGACATCAGTACCTTCTCAGTTTATGACTATTTCAACACCCCATCAGGCAAAACAATTACTGAAGATTCACCCCTGGAACGCAATCCCATCCAGCGGGATGAATACGCCCAAACCAAGCTGATTCAGGAAGAACTTGTCCGCGAGTTTGAGCAAAATTACAAGGCACAAGTAACGATTATTCGCCCCGGAATTATCTATGGAAAAGATAACCTCTGGAATAGCGGTCTTGGAGGAAAATTGACTGACAACCTCTGGTTAAAAATCGGCTCTCATGCAATCATGCCATTGACTTATGTCGAAAATTGTGCTGATGCAATTGTCTGCGCTGTAGAACGTGATGAGGCAATTGGTCAAACCCTGAATATTGTTGATGACAACTTACCCACCCAGAGTGTCTATGCCAAGAAGGTGGCTAAATGCATAGACTCTGTGCCCCGCATGATTCCCATCAGTTGGCCAGTCATGAACTTGGTAGCCTCAGCGATCGCGATGTACAACAAACGAGTGCTTAAGGGACAAGCAAAAGTACCAGGCATATTTATCCCAACGAGGCTGCATGCCAGGTTTAAGCCGCTTCGCTACAGTAATGCTTGTGCAAAAAAAAGTTTGAACTGGAACCCCAGATATTCACTCGACACCGCACTTGAGCGCAGTTGTAGCGATGCCGAATTATTGCAAGTGCTTTCTTTGACACCATCGATTTCTTGACAGTTGTTGGTGACAGTCCAGACCGTGAAAAGTTAAAAAAAATGACTACCCAGTTGGGATTGAGCAAAAATGTGAATTACGGTGGCTATAAATCCCAAGCTGAGGTATTGGATTATTTTCAGCAAACCGATATCTTCGTTATGTCCAGCTTTGCTGAAGGAATACCAGTAGTGCTGATGGAAGCAATAACGGCTGTTGTGTGGTAGCCACCCAAATTGCAGGTATCAGTCAGTTAGTAGAAAAGTGAAATCTTTTCTTTCTTCCTTTTTTGCACTCTGCATTCTGTTGTGGTTCCTCCCTCAAAGGTATTTTTCACTCCTGGAAATAGGATTGCTATATTAACAAACCGCAGAGGCACGTAAGAAAGGAGAGGATAATATGCAAATTTTACGGTTTGTGGGGAAGATATGACTTTTTTAGTGTCTATATGTATAGCAACTTATAAACGTCCAGACGGATTGAAACGTTTGCTAGATGGAATTAATCAATTGACCTTTAATAAAATTAAGCCTCCTAATATAGAGGTGATTGTTGTTGATAATGATTCATCAGGGTCAGCACGAGATTTTTGTGAAAGTATCAAAGCAGATTTTCAGTGGTCATTAAAATATGATGTAGAGCCAATCCAAGGTGTTACTTATGCTCGGAATAGAACGATTACCAATATCTCCGAGCATAGTGATTTCATTGCGATTATTGATGATGATGAAGTGCCAGAACCTAATTGGATCGAAGAGCTATTGTTAGTTCAACAAGAGTATAAAGGAGATATAGTTGCAGGTCTAGTTAATGCCCATTTTGAAGATAATGATGTTCCGGAATGGGTTAAAAAGGGCAGATTTTTTGAACCAAAACATTTCCCAACCGGGCATCAAAGGCAGACAGCATTTACAAATAATGTCTTGATTCGCACTCAAATACTTCATCAGCTAGAACCGATTTTTGATGAACGTTATGCTATCAAAGGTTCAGAAGATACGCATTTATTTATGAGGCTGCACAAAGCAGGAAATAAAATCGTCTGGGCAGATGAAGCAGTTGTCACTGAATGGATACCTAAGTCTCGCACTAATCTGAAATGGATACTGGAACGTGCTTATTGGGGTTGGAGTTCATACAGTTTATTTGAAAGAGATTTATATCCTTCCGCAAAACTTCAGGTCATAAGATTTTTTAAGGGAGTCGCCTTAATGATTGTGGGAATTATTTTAATGATACCTGGGATACTGCGGGGCAAATTTGCACTTGCCCAAGCCTTGTTGAATCTTTATCGAGGTACGGGAACATTTGCAGGCTTACTTGGATTTCAAGGCGATTGGCAAACAAAAGGTAATAATAAAGTCATTAGTCATTAGTCGAATGGCATCCTTGTTAAGACATTTTTGAGCCTAGAAATAAATTTCGGGTTTTGTAGAGACGCGAAATTTCGCGTCTCTACAGGCGTGAAAACCGGTTAAAACCTATATAGCGCTTCTGGGTTGGATGCAATACACAATCGGAAGCAGTAGGGACAATTCATGAATTGTCCCGGAGATCGCAATGTATTTGACGCAAGTGAGAACCGCTATATTTAAGCTAGCTTTAGCTAACTTAAGCTTCCTCGCTGTGAAATTTATTTCAGGCGAAACTGCGCGTGCCATTCGTCATTAGTCATTGGGCATTGGGCATTGGGCATTGGATGAAAATCTTTTTCCTTCTGCCTACTGCCTTCTGCCCTCTGACGAATTGCACTAATTAATTACCTTCAGAAGCAAGTTATTTGAAGCGTGCGATCGCAAGCTTCAGCAAATGAGACGATTGGATTGTAATTCAAAACACCCATTCAAAAGATAATTGTGAGCGGTTTGCTTCCAAATTATCTTCTTTTTTTGAAATTGTGATAGAGGCTACTTGACAGAATTATATCCGTGGGGAAATATCACAAACATCACGAACCACCTGTTTTCCATTTAGTTTGGACTTTGGACAAAAAAAGTGGTTAGCGAGTAGTGCTCGCGAAGCAAAAATTAAGCACTAAAAATTACCTCAGTTATGTTTCAAACTAAGAGAGAGAGAGTCAAATCGGTAAAGTCTAAGGAGATTTACGCAACTTTTTTTGTATTCAGTGTAGATTTTGAGTGTTTTTTCACCACGGGATGTACAGAGCGCTTTGGTTGAATGTCGCCAGCCACCCTTCCAAGTGAATTTCCACGGGTTTTGGGAGAATGTCCCGGTTTACCAATCTGTGAAATAATTCTGTAAAAATCACGTTGTACTACTTGGCGTGACAATTGGCGGATTTGTAGTATCGTTAGGGCGTTCCCAGGGTCTGGGTAAGTATGTTGCCAAGTCCTTTGCAGCCCATAACTGTAGGTAACAGAGCATAACTAATCGTATCCAGTTTTCCTCATGTTGCAGATCTGGGGTCTGAAACTCGGTCATCAACAAGCGCTGCTTACCGAAACCAAACATATGTTCAATATCAAACCGTTGTCGGAAGCAATGGTAAGCAACAGTAGGTGAGATTTCTTGACGTCGGTCACCGATGACAATTAACCACATCGCTTTCCAAACAGAATCGCCAGTATCATCAGTCACATGAATCCTTAGGAGGGTGAAGACAAGCATCGCTGTACGATTCAAAACAGTTGTAAAGTTTTTGTCTAAAATCTTGCTTGAAATCGCGCTATTAATTGATTGTGATATTGATTCATAGCCAATGGTAAGCAACTGTGGGTGGGATTTCTTGACGTCAGTCACCCTCTACAATTAACCACATCGGGTTGCAAACAGAATCACCAGTATCATCAGTCACATGAATCCTGAAGTCCAATACTATGTTCATTTTTCACATTTAAGTGGTAAATGTTTAATTCTCATTTCTACCACTTTTTTGTACCCTGGTTTAGTTTTCGGACGGGTCTAATGCTCCTTAGCTTTAGTGAAGCTGATATTACACCTTAGTTGTTGTGAGATGTTTTACGTACTCGTGCATCAGAAACAAACCCCGTCTGTTTGAGCAGCAGCCCTAGCTTTGCGTGAGGAAGTTTCGTGTCCTTGTTTTGATTTCCCCACTTAGACAAGGTGAGAAATTTGGCGCATCTTCATAAACAAACCTGTGCTTTGAATCATAATTTGAGAAAAATTTTGAACCATAATCTGAGCAAGAGTTAACGTAATTTCAAGCAACACAGCCAATAGCAACAGAAATTTCTGCATCAAACCAACACAGTGTGTTGGTTTTTTGAACCATAACCAAAATATGAGTTCTAACAACGTTTTCGGACAAAACTTGTACAAAATAACTGTGTGAACACAGCATTTTCATAAACTTTTATTCCAAGATATGGTTCAAACGCTTATTTTATGATTCAAAACCGTTGTTTTTATAAGAACTGAGTTTAAATATGATATTTCAGTCGGACAGCGATCGCGCAATCCAAGAGCGATCGCCTACCCATTTGATGTTGAATAATAATGATTATCAAATAGGCTGGTGGTAGACGAGCGTTGCTTCTCTTCTTCTCCTATCCCCCTGCAGGATAATCATTATTAATAAAAAACTCGGATATTAAAAGTGAAGCATAAACTAGCTACCTATGTTTTGAAGCATATAATGAGCTAAAAGTTTATTTTATAGTGCAAGTCACAAAACGGTATGAGTAGCTACGACACTTCAAGGGTTTTGGGATAGCGATCGCAATTCGCCAACAGAGTCATGATAATCGCGAACCACTCTTTTTTTGTCCAAAGTCCAATTTCTAAACCTCCGGCGGTAAATCAACGCTGTAGAGATTTTTACCTTCTAAGTTATACAGCGTCACCGTCATCACTTTAGTATTGGCGTCAATTTTAACTGTACCAAAAAATTGCAAACCTTCTTTTGGCGATCGGTTTTGTTTCATCTCCGTCGATACACTTTCAAACTTAATTTGGGCCCCAAAAGTATTATCAAGTTTATTTGGGCCAAAAGTCCCCGAATTAAGAGGACCCGCTACAAATTCCCAAAAGGGTTTAAAGTCGGTAAATTGCGCTTTATTCGGGTCGTAATAATGTGCTGCGGCATAATGTACATCAGCCGTTAACCAAACTACATTCTGAATGTTTTTTTGTTGAATATGACGCAATAAATGTGCAATTTCCAATTCCCTTCCCAATGCGGGACCATCGCCGTTAGCTGCATTTTCAAAGTTGGTTTTGCCATCTCTAACTAACAGCCCAATGGGCATATCGCTAGCAATTATTTTCCAAGTTGCGGTTGAATTTTGCAATTTACTTTTTAACCAACGCAGTTGGGTAATTCCCATAAATGCCGTTTTTTCACTTGCTACCGTTTGCCGATTTGTTGTATTTGGTTCTCGATAGCTGCGTTCGTCAAGCATAAAAATTTCCAGTAATGGACTATATTTAAAAGAACGATAAATGCGTTCTGGGTCGTTAGCATCAAAGCGGATGGGCGTGTATTCTAAAAATGCTTGTTTTGCCCGCGCTGCTAACAGAGAGACACTCTTAACTTTGTAGCGGTCATCATCTACAAGCATCTGTCCCGGATACCAATTGTTTCTGGTTTCGTGGTCGTCCCATTGCACCAGTTGGGGAACCTCTGCGTTAAAACGGCGAATATTTTCATCTAGCAAGTTGTAAACATAATTACCGCGAAACTCTGTCAAAGTTTCTGCAACCTTTGACTTTTCCTCTGTCGTGATATTTTTCCAAATGCTGCCATCATCTAGCTTTACCTCAGATTGAATGGGAACGTCGGCGTAAATGCAATCACCAGAATGGATGAAAAAGTCTGGTTTAAGTTGCCGGATTTGTTCGTAAATTTTCATACCACTAAATTCCGAATTAATACCCCAACCTTGTCCGGCGGTGTCTCCCGACCAAGCAAAGAAAATATCGCTTTTTGGAGAAGTCCGCAAACGACCACTTACAGGGGCGCTATAGATATTGGTATCGGCCAAATCCTGAAAAATAACTCGGTAGAATATTTCCTGACCCTGTGGTAAACCGGAAAGATACATCCGCGCCGTAAAATCAGAGTTTTCCAAAGCAGCCGGTCCGATGATCCGGCGGGCATTTCGGAAAGATTCACTGGTAGCATATTCAACAATCATTCGGGCAGAGCGATCGCTTTTACTCCAAATGACAGCACTATTACCATTAATATCGCCACTGGCTACACCGTAGGGTATGGCTGGACGCATTTTATCCGATGTGATGATAGCCGGTGGCTGTGCAAACCCTGATTTGGCGAAAAAGTTTGTAGCAATAATTTCACCACCTGTGAGGGCAGATGTCAGCAGGAACTGGCGGCGGTTCAGCCTTTGTGAAGAGTTGGGTTTCATGCAGATAAAAATAGTGGTTCGAGGTGCTACATAGACTTTAATAGAATGAACCGCACGCCCGCGCAGAGGACGCAGAGAAATTTTTATAGTTTTTTAAGCTAGGAAATTGAATCGATGGACACCGGTTTATCGTTAGACATCGCCTACAATAGCGTCTAATACCAAGTTGTCAAACTTAGTCTTGTTTGGAATCTAAGCGCTGCTGGACTAGCTTTCAAGCAAATAATACTATCTATCACAACTTGGTATAAATTTGCGGGACTCTCTTACTTATGGCAACCAAAATTCCGTTGCAGCCTCGCGTTCTGATTCTTTTCAACCCTACAGCCGGTCAATCAAACAATCTTTCCCAAACTCTAGAAAACGCTGCCCATTTGTGGCGGAGTCATGGCTGGCTGGTAGAATTGCGTCCAACAAAAGCCCCAGGTGATGCTACTCTTCAAGCACAGTTTGCTGCTGCTGAAGGCTACGACGTGGTTGCAGCTGCTGGCGGGGATGGGACGGTAAACGAGGTGATGAATGGTTTAGTCGGGACGCGCACGGCTTTGGCGGTGTTACCCATTGGTACAGTAAACATTTGGGCGCGGGAGTTGGGACTGCCGATGGATGTAAAGCGTTCAGCCACCGCCTTTTTGCAGGCACAATTAGAGCAAATCGATGTGGGACGGGCGGGAAAGCGCTATTTTCTGCTGATGGCGGGAATTGGCTTTGATGCAGCCGTCACAGCAATAATCAACCCAAAAGAAAAAAAGCAAATCGGCGCACTTGCTTACGTCAAACAAGCTTTACAATTAGCGTGGAACTTCCAAGGAATTCGCACCCACATCCGCATTGATGGTAAACGAGTGTGGGGAAGGGTATTAATGATAGTAATTGGCAACAGTCAGCTTTACGGCGGTGTAGTGAAGTTAACAGCCCATGCGGTTCTGAATGATGGCTTATTGGATGTGTGTGTCATCAAAGGCAGCAGTATGTTGGCAGCACCATTGCGGTTATTATCAATATTTAGGCGACATTACAACCGCGATCGCAAAGTTGAATATTATCGAGCCAAGCGAGTGCAAATTAAAGGCAAAAAATCACTACCTGTCCAAGTCGATGGTGATTATTTAGCCAAAACACCAATGAACTTTGAGGTGGTTCCTGGAGGATTATGGGTATTGGTTCCACCAAGTGTTGACAGGTCGCTATGGCAACCGAAATTAAACTAGTATAATAAGGCACGAGGCATACTGCGGGGGGCAGAGGGCAGGAGGCAGAAGGCAGAGGAGCCACTGCGGTGCCGGGGTTCCCCCGGTTGAAGCATGTGGCGTGGCAGAAGGCTGATTCCTTAAGCTTTTAATTTTAATGCAAATGGTATCTTTATTTTCGCTGTGCTGTATTAGACTGTCAGGATTGATAAGCTAAAACATATCCAAGTTTTATTAAACTCTTGTGGGGTGGGCCGATTTGTCCGCCCAGTCTATGCAAGTTAAATGTGGAACAGCTTAATCCAAAATCCTTTCATCCAAAATCCTTTCATCCAAAATTGCTATGTCTGAAGGAAAACTAATGCTGGAACCAGGAACCTTATCGGCTAAGGTGACAGCACGAACTCAACATGCGCTGCAATGCGGGGCGTTACTATCGATACCAACAAAGTCCGAGTTTGTAGAACAGAATGGGGTGCGCTTCCTGGTGCGGATTTTGTCCAACCTGGTACGCAAGGACAAAGCAAAGCAGAAACAGGACAAAGTAACTGTTAACTCTGGTAAAGAATTCAATCCTTTTCTTCCCTACGAAGAGGATTTATTTGTTGCAGACATTTCCGACACCCACCTATGTTTGTTAAATAAATTCAACGTGGTTGATTATCACTTACTTATTATCACCCGTGAGTTTGAGGAGCAAGAAAGTTTGCTTACCGAAGAAGATTTTGCGGCGATGTGGGCGTGTTTGGTACAGTTCGATGGTTTAGCATTTTACAACGGCGGGAAACTTGCTGGAGCCAGCCAGCGACACAAACATTTGCAAATTGTACCGCTTCCATTTACAGCCAACGAAACGCAGATTCCCATTGAACCTTTGCTTAAATCAGCTAGCTTTCAGGGTACTGTGGGAACGATAACAGATTTTCCCTTTGTGAATGCTTTGACTCGTTTTGATTATAGTTGCGTGAAATCACCGTTAGAAGCGGGTAAATTAACACTTGAATCCTATTATGCTTTGCTTCACGCTGTCGGGTTGCAGAGTAGCGATGAAAGACAAGCGGGTGCATACAATCTTTTGGCGACAAGGGAATGGATGCTGATTGTACCGCGTTCTCAGGAGAGTTTTGAGTCAATATCGATTAATTCTTTAGGATTTGCAGGCGCTTTGCTAGTGAGAAATGAGCAGCAAATGCAAATTTTGAAAGATTACGGTGCAATGAATGTGCTTCGGGATGTAGCGGTGAGTAAGCTTTTCTCCCAACCAGTCAACGCGTATTAATTGGGGTAAAGTTCCAACATTATGAAGCTATCCCACTAATACAAAAATGTGTTAATCTACTTCCGGTTTGATTTGGGTGTATCGCCTGATGGCTGGACGTTTTGAAGGATTGACTGATCTCGAATGGAAGTTGTTTGAAGATATATTTCCCAACGAGCCAGAAAAGCGTGGTAAAGGAATGCCTCATGCACCATACCGTCATGTATTAAATAGTTTGTTGTACATCCTGATTACTGGATGCCGATGGTGTGATTTACCAAGGGGGGGTATATGGGCATCGAAAAGCTCATCCCACCGATGGTTAAAACGATGGCGTGAAGATGGAACGTTTGAACACTTACAGGGACGTATATTAGCGATGCCTGCGGCGGGCTACGCCTACGCTAATGATCAGGGACTAATAAACTGGAACTTTGGCGCGGTAGACGGGTCTTTTTCCCCCTGGCAAGGGAGGAGGTGAAGATGTTGCCTATGGCGGCAAAGGTAAAGGTATTCTGATTCATACTCTAACAGAAGGCAATGGAATGCCCCTGGCTAATTGCACTACCCCAGCCAACGGTAATGAACGAGAACAGGTCATACCCTTACTTGATAAAGTTAAACTCAAAACATTAAAAAGGGGTAGACCTCGTAAACGGATCAAAGTGCTGGCTGCGGATAAAGGTTACGACTCAAAACAAAAGCGTGCTGACCGAAAGCAGACGCGGCATTCGCCCTCATCCACCCAAACCTCGTAAACTTGACGGCAGACAAGAAGCCTTCTTAATTGCCACAGCTTGTTCAGAACCACCCGAAGGAAGGGTACGGTGGACAATGCAACTGTTGGCGGATCATTTGGTCAGTATCGATATAGTGGATTCGATTTCAGACGAAACAGTGCGCCAAACTTAAAAAAAAACGAAGTTAAGCCGTGGCGAAAACAGCAGTGGTGTATCCCAGAAGTGAATGCAGAATATGTTCTAAGAATGGAAAATTTGTTGGAATTATACAATGAACCTTATGATCCCAAACGCCCGGTAGTTTGTTTTGATGAAACTCCATATCAACTGGTAGAAGAGGTTAGGCAACCGTTGCCTCCTGAACCCGACCAACCAGAGCGTTATGACTGCGAGTATAAGCGTCTAGGTAGTGTTAATTTGTTTGCGTATTTTCAACCATTAGCTGGATGGCGACATATTGAAGTTACAAACCAGCGCACGAAGGTAGATTTTGCAAAACAGATGAAAGATTTAGTAGATATTTACTGTCGGCAAGCTGACGTTATTCGTCTGGTGGTCGATAACCGCGCACATCCACAATCCAGCCGCATTGTATGAGGTTTTTGAGCCGCAAGAAGCGCGTAGGATTGTTCAAAAATTAGAGTTTCACTACACCCCAAAACATGCCAGTTGGCTGAACCAGGTGGAGATTGAATTGTCCGTTTTATCTCGTCAATGTTTAGAGAGACGAATTGGCGATCGCCAATTATTAGAATCACAAATTGCAGCCTGGGAGCAACAACGCAATCGTCAGCAAGCAAGTGTAAATTGGCGCTTTCAAACCACGGATGCACGCAAAAAGATGGAGCGCTTATACCCGACTATCTGACCCAGCAAAGTTTGCTTGGTGGACTACTAGACTACTTTCGTCGAAACACTGGAGTCAATGATAATTCCAGGAATGATTTTACACTACGTGTGATTAGCACCGCATCCATCAAGTCAAATAAGGCATCCTTGCCGTTACCCAAAATGCTGTATACACCTTGCCGAAATTGTTTAAGTTTATCGATAGTTGTCATGGTCAAGCTGAATTTTTTCTCTAAATTCCAGCATTGACCATAAAGTGGTCACTTCCACAAAGATTGACCACTTTTTCTTCTTCAGTAATGTTCTAACTGACACACTCTAATTCTCTTACCCGTAATTTCAGTCGCCTTGCCTTCCTTTCTTCTGCGTTTAGTCTAAACTCCAGTTTAAAGGTACTTATGAAGTTGATTCGCTCTCTTGAGGTTCACAAGGAGAGTCCTATGAAAGCGGATACTCATCAAGTTAATTGGGAATGGTTTCTATTTTTATATGTTGTTGCGATTTTGCTATCTGTTGTAGTTTGGATGATTGGCAATGGCTTCATTTTCGGTTTTATACCTAATTCTGATCTTGTCTTTGCTACTTTATCCGCTTCTGGATCGGCTTTTGGATTCAACTTGGTGGTTTTGTTCCAGCTAATTCCTGCCGCATCAAACAAGTCGTAATAACTCCGTTTTGTCTCGTAAGTTACATCATATTCAAATGCTAATTTGTACTCCAGTTCGCCAAGTTGCCAGGTATCTTCGCAAAGCAGCCAACTTAATATTTTTTATCGCTGTTCAACATTCAGGTAGCTCTTCCTTCCTTTATGGTTCAAACCTAGCCCCGAAATTCCATATTCCTCGTAGGCTTGTTTCCAGCCTGTTATTGAACCTAGTGACACATCTAAAATTGTTTGAATTTCTTCATCCAAGTAACCTTGATAAACCAACTTAACTGCCAATGCTTTTCTCACTTCACGCACATCTGGGCGAAGAGCAATAAATTTTTGTAGTTCTGCGATCGCCTGTTAAGTTATTTTCTCTCGGAGCGTCACGGCTTTTAAATGCTGATTTATCATTGTTTACTGTGAGACAGATATACCCCTTCGTATTATCTCGTAATCTTTTTCAAAAATAAAATCGGAGTCCTATAGTTCGAGCTTGATTTTAATATCATAATACTCTCAAACTCATTGCCTGGCTAAAATTCAGTAAAGCGATCGCATTCATTTCAATGAAACTTACTGCTGCCTTGTCAATGCTATAATTCTTAAAATTTGATACCAATTTGTAAAAGTAATGCGGCAGATGGATTGTTAAAACAAGAGCGCGATGAAATTTCACAATCTAAAATCTAAAATCCAAAATCTTATGAGATGAGTGACTTTAAGGAACCTGATTTTCACCATTATCAGGTTCTGCCTCAGCCGCAGTATTGGGTATTAAAGGGTTGGGTGAGCGAGGAATATCAGCAAATGGTGGATTGTCATCATCATTCAAGAATGGCAGATAATGTGCTAACAATGGGTCAGAAGGATTGAGTTTGTGAGCTTGACGGAAGTTATATATTGCCAAATCTTTTAATTCCAACCCCAGATAAGCAACGCCCATCAAAGAATAATATTCGGCTTCCGAGTCGTTAATTTGTAAAGCTTTACGAAGCAGTAAAACAACATCAGCCCACGCGCCTTCTTTACCACAGTCTAGGGCTTCGTTGTAAAGTTCAATATCCTGACGCATGGCGATTCCTTGCTTGAGATTCCTGGTGAATTACTTTCCTTTATATCCTACCTACCAAGGCAATTGGCTACCGTCCCACGAAAAAAACTGTCCACTATCCACGGACTGAAGCTGTTCGATAACCGCCAACAATTGTGTAACAGTTCGTTCCACAGAAAATAATTTCTCAGGAGAAACATTACCCTGAAACGGACGGGAAAGGCGTGTATCGGTTGTACCGGGATGTAATGTCACCACCAATGTTTTAGGACTGCTTCTTGCATATTCAATCGCCGCTGTTCGCATAAACATATTAAGTGCAGCTTTCGAGGCGCGATAGCCATACCATCCACCAAGTTGGTTATCATAAATACTACCTAACTTGGCAGAAATACAAGCAAAAACGCTGCGTTCTTGATGGCGAAATAGCGGTAATAAATGTTTTGCAAGCAGAACAGCACCAATACTGTTAATTTGAAAGTAACGCAGCAAATTTTCTGAATTAAGCTGTCTTAAACTTTTTTCTGGTTGCAAATTACCGTCATGCAGCAACCCCACACAATTAATAACTAAATGGAGTTTTTTGACATCCACACGTATTTTTTGGGCAACTTCAGCAATCTGCGATTCGTCAGTAATATCCAGCGATAAGCAAATTAATCTTTCAGAATTTTCCCCTGCGAGTGCAAGCAAATCTGATGCAGATACCGGGTTGCGATAGGTTGCATAAATTTTGGCAATTCTGACATCTTGAAGTAATTTTTGCACAAAACCTAAACCAATGCCCTGGCTTGCTCCCACAATTAATACATTGGCGTTGTTAATCTGATTGAGAAAAGACATTTTGTTTAATTCACTACAAATACAAACAATTTAGAAAAACTAAGCACAAAGACACGAAGAGTGGGAAAATTCTTCGTGTTCTTAGCGTCTTCGTGGTTTATTTACCAATACAGAACTTGCTGAAAATCCTGTCAAGTACAGATTCTGTGACTTCCTCTCCGGTAATTTCTCCTAAAGCTTGAATCGCACCTCGTAAGTCAATTGTCCAGAAATCTAAAGGTAATTGTTCGGTAATTGTTGCTTGCACCTGTTCTAGTGAATTTTTCGCTTGTACCAGTGCAGCAGATTGCCGTTGATTAATCGCTAAATCCATATCAGCGGCTTGGACTTTGCCTGTTTGAACTATCTCTAAAATTGCGGTTTCTAAAGCATCAATACCAATATTTTGGGCGGCGGCTGTGACAATTTTAGATTTGGGATTTGGGATTTGGGATTGAAGAGTTTTTCTTTCAAATTCGTCTAAAAGGTCGATTTTGTTAATTACCAAAATCAAAGGATGTTGTTTTACTTGTTCGTAAATTTCTTCATCCTCTTGTGTCCAACCGGCTGAAGCGTCGATAGTCAATAATACTAAATCGGCTGACTTTGCTGCACGACGCGATCGCTCAACTCCAATTTTCTCAACTTGGTCAAGTGTATCCCGAATTCCCGCTGTATCCAGCACAATTACGGGAATTCCACCCACAACTAACTGCGATTCCACCACATCGCGGGTTGTCCCCGGTAATTCGGTGACGATCGCGCGATCGCTTTGACTCCACGCATTCAACAAACTCGATTTTCCCACGTTCGGACGCCCGACAATCGCCACTTTTAACCCGGCGCGAAGCAATTCGCCCTTATCTGCGGTTGCCAAAATCCGATTTATTTCTGTGGAAATTCTCTCAATTTCTGATATTATTAGTTTATCATCCAAAGGCGCTAAATCTTCCTCAAAGTCAATTCTGGCTTCAATTTCTGCCAAAATATCCAAACAGTTAGCGCGTAACTGCCGGATGGGATGGGCTAATTTCCCTTGCAAACCAGCTAAAGCAGTTTGTGCAGCTTGGGGAGATTTTGCACCCACCAAATCCGCAATACTTTCAGCTTGAGTTAAATCCAACCGCCCATTCAAAAAGGCGCGGAGAGTAAATTCTCCCGGTTGTGCCAATCTTGCGCCTTTTTCCAAACAAAGTTGCAACACCTGCTGTACAGCCATAATTCCCCCGTGACAGTGGAACTCTACCACATCTTCACGAGTGTAAGAACGGGGTGCTTTCATGATGAGTAACAGTGCTTCATCCACCAGTTGTTGAGTTTGGGGATGGCGGATGTAACCGTAGAGAATGCGGTGAGATTCCCAAACTTGACGCCCAGGCGCGTGAAAAAGAGTTTGAGCGATCGCCAAAGCTTCAGAACCGGATACACGCACAATACCGACGCTACCCTGTTGGGGGACAATAGCAGTTGCGATCGCCGCGATCGTTCCAGTAGTGGCAAAGATTTCTGACATCAGCGCCTTTTAAACAAACACATACAGTGTATTAGCTAGGGTAACAGGCTCATAGGATTTTGGATTTTAGATTTTGGATGAAAGGATTTTGGATTGTAGCAGTCGTGTAAGTAGCTGAAAAAAACTTACTCCTTCCCTCTTCCCTCTGCCCCCCGCAGTATGCCTCGCGCCACGCCACATGCTTCAACCGGGGGAAAGAAAGAAGGGCGCAGTGGCTCCTCTGCCCCCGCCCTCTGCAGTATACCTCTGTACATACTAAGATTGATCCAGGCACGTAAAAGTATTTTTGTTTAGCAGTCAGCATTACTGTCTGCTGTAGTTTTGAGGAGAATCACAGGTAAGGAGGTTTGCATGGACAGTGCCAATAGTGCGAATAATATAAATTGCAAAGAAGCCTGCGTCAACGGCTGTGTTTTAGGGGATAAGTGTCCCAACATAGAGTTTAGAGAAGCTGCGGCAAAGTTTATCGAAGATACTTCTTTAGATAAAATGCTGGAGATGGCGGAAGCAGCGCGACTCAAAAAAATGACGGAACCACCGAAATGGGTTTTTCCGGAAGATATTTAAGAGTTAGGAGTTAAGAGTTAGGAGTTAAGAATTAGGAGTTAGGAGTTAAAAGTAATGAAAAAAAAATCATAGCTAATTTTCAAAAGTGAAATTTTCCGTCCTTACAACTCCTAACTCCTCACTCCTAACTATTGACGATACCTAATTTTCGCAGTTTTGCTGCCAAGCGATCGCTTTTTTATTTCTCTTGTTCGCCATGTTCCACTTCTTGTCCTGCAATTTCTTCAGGTGTCGGAACTAGCTTTCCTTCAGATGTAAAAAATCGCAATTTTTCTTGATAAACCCCTAAATATAAACCCAACTGTTGACTCCACAACCAGCCTACGAGGTTGGGTTCGAGGGGTTGGTAACTTCCACCTACTAAATGGAACCCAGCAAATTCTAAAGTGTGCGGATCGAACCAGAAGTAATCTGGGGTACGAAATATATCTTGATAGATTTGTTTTTTCAAATTTTTGTCAGTTGCGGCTGTTGTATCCGAGAGAAGTTCTACAACCATATTTGGATACTTACCATCTTCTTCCCAGACAACCCAGCTTTTACGGAGTTTGCGTTCAGTTCCCAGCACGACAAAAAAATCTGGCCCCCGAAAATCTTCTGATTTGTGCTGGTGTGGGCTGTAGTAAATGGTGATATTGCCAGATGCGTAGAAGTCATTGCGGTTTCCCCACAACCACTCAAGACCTTGAATAAGCAACGTCATTTGCAGGCGATGCAAGTCTGTTTCCAAGGGCGGTTCGTCACTTGGTAAGTCACTGGGAGGAAAGATAATATCTTCTGGAGGCTCAAAATCTTTGGTAACAGACATGACGGCAAGTCTCTCAGCACTACTATTTTAGCGTAGCAGTGGTGAGGGGTTGTTGTGGGTGAGAAAGTACGTAAACATCAATGCTTATTTTAATAAACATCACCGTGAGAACCCAAGGTCAGCAAAAAAATTTCTGACTCACCTGAATCAAGATTGTTAAGAAACTTAAATAAAATACGATTGCTATAGTCAATAGAACATGATTATATTCCCGATCAATCACCTTTAAGTTTATGACTGCGTAAACTGGGATGAAAAGGGTCTTCAGCTAGCTGTTGCAATACTTTCTCAATTAAAGTACGCAATTGGGAATTTTTACGAACTAAACGCTTAAAAGTACGAATAAATGTCGGACTCCAAACCAAGTTTTTCACTCGGACAACTCCGCCATGAAATCTGCAACTGAACCTCGCTGCACATTCCCTTGTTTATAATCTAGCTCTGCTTGTGCAATTTATTTTAATAATTCATGCCGTCGTTGTTGTTGAAGACGCTTGCTAATGATATCAACAAGCATTGCCTGTTCCTCTAGTTCAAGTGCTTCTACCGCCTCAATTGCTTTTTGGAATGTCGATGTTTTGTCTATCATGTTTGTAAATTAATCTGTAGATAAGTCTACTTTAGCTAAGAGTCGTTTGAGCGAATACTAAATTATCAAAATTTTGATAATTTAGTATTCGCTATGCAAACTCTTGTTTTGAAAGTAATAAATTCTACCTTTTACTCTTGTACTTTTGAAGCTTGGACTGCCAGATAAACTTTAGTCCATTCGCCCATCACCTGATGAGTTTTTAATTTTAACTGTTGGGCGATCGCTTCTATTGTATTACCTGCTCTACGCAGATCCAAAAGTTCTCTCTGAATAGGAGTCAATTGTTCGTATAATTGCTGCCATTTATTTTGAATTAATCCCCAGTTGTTTTCTTTAAAAGAAATTTCCAGCCAGTTATCGACGACTTCTGGCTGTTCTTTAAGGGCAAAAACACGAACGGCGTGGTAGCTAATTTTCTCTCGCAGTCGGTAGACTTCCCTAACTGGTTTGTTCATTCTCCTAGCAATTTTGTCTTGGGAATTTCCTTCGAGATAAAGTCGCAGCCATTTGACTGCATCTTGTCCGAGATTTTCTTGTAAATAATTTTCAAATTCCTGTGTTACTTGCTGACGCAGCACTTGTTGCTGTTCTAGTTTTTGTGCTTTTTGATATTCTGCGATCGCTTGATTATCCAGCAAGTTAACTTTATTTTCACTGTCTTCTGCAACCATTACTTCAGTCAACCAAATCAAGTCAGGGTTTTTTAACTGGATTAAGCTACCATGCTGAACCCGACGCAGATAATTAACAAAGCGATAAACTAGTAGAGGTTGATTGCGTACCGGGCGCAAACAATATTCTTCTACACTGGCAAATAGCAGAGAATTCCGCAGTAGTTTATCGTTGGTACACTCACCAATCCAATTTATTTGTTGTTGTATATAGGTATCGCTTTGCAGTAATTCTTGCACAACTTCTTGCAACACATCTATGACTGTACGCTGGCGATCGCGGCTGAGGGCAATCCAAGTCTGGATTTTATTTCGTAATGTGACCAAACTCCCCAGGCGAGTCATCAAGTTGCGATAAGCTTTTTCTCGCCCTATCCCCAAATAACGTTGACGTAAAATCCGATAGCGATATTCCATTGCTTGCTTGGCGATATCTAATTCCTCTGGGTTGAGAGTCTCAAACCGCTGTAAATCGCTTCCCAAAAGCCAGAAAATAATACTTTCCCTGTTTTCCACACTTTGTTCTGGAGACTCATTAGCCAAACGCGATCGCCAATATAACACCAGTTTTTCCGCTTCTGAAGTTCTAGCAAAATTGCGCTCTTCAAAACCCTCTTTCTCAGAATTTATAGCCTGTAAATCTTGAACATAAATGCCTAGAATTTCATTCAAATTACCTTCTCTAAACAGCGCCAAAATCCGCTCAAACCCTTCTTGAGAACCTTCCAATATCAGCTTTACACTACCAGCCTCAATTCTCTGTAGAGTCAAGGATGCATCTCCTGAAATTTGACGCAAATGAGCAATAATCGCTTCTGCTAGTGGTTTGTTAACTTCATCAATAGTGGCGCTTAATACAAGTATATATTTAGCAGGCTCGAGACTATTCTTGAAATTTTTTGTTTTTTCGTAGAGAACTGGAGTTAAATGTTCGGGAATATTATATAATTGAACCTCTACACAGCCAAATTTATAAGCTTTTTGAATTGGGTGATTTGCACCAAGCGCTTTGTAAAAGCCAACAGCAAATTCACTCGCCGCCTTATCGCCTATTGCTTGATTCATACCAATCACAAAATCTATATGCTGAGAAATTGCTTTTGCCTGATTTTCTGAATAACAAGCATTCAAAACTACACAATTTACTTGTTCATTTACAAGTTCAAATAATGCAGCTAAAGCATCAGGCTTTACAGGCTGAATTTTTCCCGATTCATTCTCAAAGCAAAGTTCGCCATTACTTGTGCCATGCCCAGAAAAATGTACAATATGAGGCTCAAAATCTAATAATGCCTGACTGATATCGCCCGGACGCACTGACATTCGTTGTTCTAGTACAAATTTATCTCGGTATTTGGCTAGTTGCAGCCTTTCTTTAATATCTCGCAACTCTTGTCCCAAACGCAACCGAGAAGCATCACTGGGATCTGATGCTAAAAACAGGATTTTAATTGGGCGATCGCTGTTCATGCAGAAGCGTTGCACAAGTGTAATTGCTTACAAATATAGCGCCCAAAGGCGCGTGGAGGCGCAGCAACACGTTAAGAGATATAGCAGTCCTTTGTTAGAAACCCGGTTTCGCAGGAGTTACCGGGTTTCTGGACACTTGGCGAATTGAAAGTAACTAAGCAGAAATCCGACATTTTTGTTTGATCAAGCTTCAACATATTCCCATAGAGTTGTCGGTTCGGGAATTGGCAAACCCGACTCGCGCAATCCTTCTAAATGAAAAGCTATTGCTTCTTTCATCTGCTGTTTTACTTCTTCAATAGTCAAACCAGTTGCTACACATCCAGGTAAATCTGGAACATCAGCCGAATAATTGTCTTTTGCTTTTTCAATCACAATTGCATAACGCATTAGTCTTCTTCCTTCTCTTCTATCTCTTCTTGGTTTTCCGTGTTTTCTATAGCAATCCTCGCTTATATTTGTGAGAATCGAAAGCCTAAATATCCCTGACTTTTTTGTGGAAAAAACCTCGTGACCTAACCCCCCAGCCCCCTTCCCTATAAGGGAAGGGGGAGAAATTCAAAGCCTCTCTCCTACCTTGGAGAGAGGAATGGAAGCGATGTTTTGCAGCCTAAGAGTGAAAATTCAGCTAAATTCAGCTAAATATCCAATCCCACAACTGTTAACTCAGGCGCATGCTCAACAGTAAACTGATAATATATCTCTCGTCTTTCCGGCGCTGGAATAATTAACACCCATTCCAAAATTCCCATTTCACCAAGTTGAATTTGCGGGTTGCTGCGGTTCAGACGCACTTTAATTTGTTCGTTACGACTAACTGGCAATTGTTCAGTTAATTTCAAGTTAACTTCTTTATCTTGCAAATTCGTAATTACCAACCGATAACCATAAGTAGTCCGGCGTTGATTGCCAATCAGTTTTTTATCTACTTGACGTTCAACTAATTCGCGTTCAATTTTTAAACCTTCGTCTATTCCTAAATTAAGTTTGAATTCTTGTCCCGGTACAATATTCTCTAATTTAGTTGTGCCTACAAAAATATTATCGCGGAAAATATTCGCTTTACCAGGCAATAAGGTGACACCGTTAGCGCTATTTTTTACATTTGCTTGCAAATAAGCAAAACTTACCAAGCGCGGCATTGCCACATAATTAAAACTACAAGGAAAATCATCATTAAAAATCGTAGTTTTATGGGGTGCGCCATCACTGGGAATGTTACCGCCACCATTCAATTTAAAAGTAACTACACTTCCTTCTTTTAATACTTCTGCTGTTACAGTTTCCGCCGCAATTAAATGTTCCTCCGCCTCCTCTGGTTCGGAAGCAGAAGCCGCAGGCGCAGGTACAGACTCATATCGCCGTCGCATCAGGAACTCTCTGGCGCGGGTATTTTGTATATCTATATACCACGTTTTCAGTTTGGGCGGGAGTGTACCGAGTCCTGGTTTGGCAGTGGAAAGGGTTAGCGCTACATTAATCCAATCTTCGCCTGTGCTTTGAGTTACTTCTGCGAGGTAGCCAAGATTTAGGCTATTGTTTATACTATCCACCCGCAAGTCATAAAGCCCAGTCCAACTGGCGCGATGAACCATATAGGACACTTCTAGCTCAAATTCTCCCGCACCGGCTGGTTCAATTGCCACAACCAAACTAAAACTTTCTTTGGGATGGGGTGTTTGTATTTGTTGCAAAGAAGCGCGGAGTGCTTGTAACTGCTTGTCTAATTGCTGTTGGCGGCTTTTGCATTCCCCAGAGGCGATCGCATATTCGCTATACTGACTTCCCAAAAAGTTCAATAAATCCAAAGTTTCACTCAAACTCATATTTTTCCGCGCCAAACTCTGAGAAAAAGATTCCTCTGATTTCTCGCGCAAACCTTGGATAAAACTAGATTGCAACGCCAAAGCATCGATTTGCGCTTGCAAATGGCGCTTTTCGGCTTCTATTTGCTCAATTTGCCTCGTTAAATGCGCCACCCGTTCCCCTACCGGTTCCGTGGCAAAAATGCGATCGCTGCTTACTCCCAGCAAACGCACCGCTACCCTACCAGCACCGCTCACCCGTACTGACTCTGTTTCTAAAGTTACTGGCAACTGGTTAATTATTAATTCCCGTTCTTGTCCCTCCAACGCCACCACACCCCTTCTGATAACTAAGGCTTGGTCAGCGTACACCGTTACAGCTACAATCTGGGTTTCTACTGTCTTTTCCGTAGATAATGTTTCTGGGTTAACCACTGCCAGTTTTCCCCTATTTTTAATGGTTCTGTTGGTTAATTTTTAATACTTAACTGTATAACCGTCAAGTAATTTTTAACCTTGATTTAGGATTAGTTATTAGTCATTAGGCATTGGGCATTGGGCATTGGGCATTGGCAACTAACTACAAATACTACAATTCCTACAACAACTACCCACTACCTACCAACCACCAACCCCAGAGGGGTGACGCTCGTTCCTCGCTACCGCGTAGCGCGGAACCAGTCGCCTGGGTCGGGAAACCCTACCAAAAGCGCTGGTTCACCACCAACAACCCTTCGGGAGAACCAGTACTCGGAGGGAAACCAAAAGCGCAGTACGCGCTTCACCACCAACCAACAACCAACCACCAACCACCCTTCGGGTTCACCATCCCCGGCACGAGGGAAACCCTCCCGCAGCGCTGGTTCACCAACAACCAACAACCAACTAGTACTAATGAACTTTTGAAAGGGCAATCTTAAAGGCGGAATGGCCGGAAAATCCAGAAATGCTGCGATCGCACACAATCAAATTAAAACGATCCTGTTCGATCGCAGCGAGATACTCCAAGCACGTTTTCGTACTAAAACCTGAGATCCTAAGTTTTTCTCAGCTAGTATCAACTGCATGAGTTCGGCATCGATAGGGTTATCTTACAAATGAAGAATGCGTAGTGGATTCATTTTTTCTGCCAACAGCAGTTTTTGTTACACGCTTTCACCAAAAATGATAATAGTAGAATTACAAAAGTCAATTTGGCTGTTGCGATAGAAAAATGAATCCCCTACTCAAGCTGACTTTTCATGGTCAGGCTTCAAACTCTTTTCCAATAGGGCTTACGCTTTCATTGTTTCAAAAGCCTGATCTCAGCGCAATAATTCATGAATTACCGCTACGAACAGAAGTTTTTTGCGTAAGTCCTGTCCAAGCTTGGTTTTCATTGATATCGCGATTCTCATTAATCTAATTGATGAAAATCAACAACAAAAAATCAGCCTTTGGGAAGATGCTTTGGAATGCGATATTTACAGCTAAACGCTACATATCTCGGCAAAAGCTAAAAAGATACTGTGAAAAGTAAGCTACTCAATCAGCACGTACTTGCTGAGGAATTCAAGTATTTTGCTTCAACATATCATAACCAGAACTAGGAGTTTTCTCCACAAACTTATTTGCAGCATCCAGTAGATACTCAAAATAAGTACGGGCGACAATAGATAACTGTTTTCCTCCAGGATAAACCATAAACCAAGTTCGCTTAATCGGAAAGTTTTGAACATCCAAAATCGCGAACTCAGTGGTGTTATCTGGTATTAACGTATGGCGAGATAACACAGAAATTCCTAAACCACCGGCGATCGCTTGCTTAATCGCCTCGTTACTCCCCAATTCCAGCTTAACTTTCACCTTCACCCCATTTTCATCAAATAGTTGCTGCACGGCGCGGCGCGTTCCTGAACCAGGTTCGCGCATAATAAAAGGTTCATCAACAAGACGTTCAATGGGTATATTTTTCTCACCCGCCAATGGATGATTTGCAGGTGCAAAAACTACCAACGGATTTTCTAAAAATGGCTGGAAATTCACATCCATATGATCTGGAACTTGACTCATAATATACAAGTCGTCCAAATTGTTTGCCATTCTTTCTACAATCCGTTCGTGGTTTGTGACTTGCAGCGAGATATCAATCCCTGGATAAAGTTGGCAAAATGGACCCAACAAACGCGGTATAAAATATTTTGCTGTCGTAATTACTGCCAAACGCAATTGTCCTTGTTTTAGCCCTTTTAAATCTGCCACTTTCATTTCAAATTGGGCTATAGTCTCGAAAATTTGTCGGCAAGTGGCAAACAATTCTCGTCCCGCCTCTGTTAGAAAAAGGCGCTTACCTACCTGTTCAAATAATGGCAATCCCACCGATTTTGTGAGTTGTTTAATCTGCATCGAAACGGTAGGTTGGGTAAGAAACAGTTCCTCAGCAGCGCGAGTAAAACTACCGTGTCTTGCCGCCGCCTCGAACACCTTCAACTGGTGCAGCGTCGCTTGATTCAAAGGTGATTCTCCTCTAATAGCGATTCATAGATATAAAATTAGTATCACTGAACACCCACTTTTGATGTAGCGTTCTATAGCCAAAAGTTTATCACTTTTGACTATAGAAGTTAATCTATGATTACTATTAGAATATATGTATTTTCTTTATGGTCTTTAGAAGTTATTATCAAAACAACAAGCAAAGCGTAAGATGCCTTCCAGCCAACGTTGCACACCTTGAAGGTGTTATTTTGAGGTATAGTTACTAATCTCGTACTAACCTCATCCCCCTAGGTGTGTACAACGTTTTTTTCATTTGTCTTTTGTCCTTTGTCTTTTGTTGTTTGCTAATGACCAATGACTAATAACTAATAACTAATGACTAATTAGGATTCTTCTGTAATTTTTACAGGTAGTTTGGCTAGATCGGGTAACTCTAAAAGTTCTGCTTCGGTAACTTGCTCTTTGATATTCACTGGCAACCTTAACGGTTGACGTTCTTCTATCCAGCAACTTGCTACTGGCAAGGTTTGTTCCAACTCATCGAGTGGTCGAGGAATCACCATCACAGCGTTCAACTCCCCAATGCGTTCTGCCTCGTACATACCAGCTTCCACTGCTACCGCAACATTTGCGACAGAGCCACGAATAATGGCTGTACACAACCCCGCACCAATTTTTTCATACGCTGCCAATTGAACATCAGCTGCTTTAAGCATGGCATCTGCTGCCCCCACCATTGCTGGAAATCCCCGCGTTTCTACCAAACCAATTGCTTGATTGCTCAATCGGCTGTAACTGTCTTCAGTAAATTGACTGAGACGGGTGGTGATAGGAAGCACTATATCTAGGTTGGGATAAGGTCGGGGAATCACTAAGCTAGAAACTAACTGACCGAATTGTTCGGCAGTTTGCACGCCAGCTTCTACAGCCAAACGCACGTCAGCTATCCCACCCCTGACAATAGCAGTACACTGACCGCTACCAATTTTCTCATACCCAACTAGGTGAACCCCAGCTGATTTCAGCATCATATCCGCCGTGCCAACTATCGCCGGAAAACTGCGGGTAGATACCAATCCCAAAGCAGTGTCCTTGAAGTTATCTAGACGACGCGACGCCTGGAATGTGTTACTAGATCGTTGCTCGTATGCCTTCATGTGAATTCTCCGGGATACTCAATCGTGAATTGCGATTGAAACTGACAACTTACACTTAACACTTACTCAGACTGTTCGTCGTCAGAAACGGTTTTATTCAAGGATTGCCGATGTGGAAACAATGTAACCAACAGCCTTTGTATACTTCCTTGCCCATAAATATGGGCACCAAAATTATTGTTGTTGGAGGATTCAGTGGAAGGCGATTCGGAGTTCTCGCTGAGTGCTGAGTTTTGAGTAGTTTCTGAGGGCGGAGTACTGAGTTCTGAGTTTAGTTCCTCTTGTTTCCTGTTAAGAGGGAAGTTCCCATTGGAGGAAGTCTCTGTTACCCTGCTACCCTGTACGTTTTGCTCCTCTGCACTTGTAGAAGCTTGGTTGGCTATGGAAGGTTCCGGTTGTTTTGTTTCATCACTTGGCGTCTGGGAAAAAGAAATCAGCCGACTTGTGTCTCCCAAAATAGAACCTGGTGGAACTACTTGTCCTGGTTCAATTGAACAGTTAAAAACTGTTGTCGCTGAACCAACACAAGCATTTGTTCCTATTTTACCTTTGCCAACCATTAAAAAACCGGCTCCCAGGTTTGATCCTGCTTCTACCTCTAAGGTGCCATTATGAGCTTGGAGAATTGACCCCATACCAATACACACCCCTGGACCGATGATTATTTTGCTGTTTGCAGCCGCTTGGAGTATCACCCCTAAAGCGATGACTGCACTAGGATGGATAATCACCTCGCCACTGATGTAAGAATCAAAGTTAGTGCTGAGGCGCAGTGGCGGCACAGACATGAAATTTGTAACCTCGGAAGCCGGACAATTAAACAAAGTTAGGAGTGAGGAGTTAGGAGTTAGGAATTAAGAGTTTTGAGTTATTAGCTTCGTTTTTTTGAGTTTAAGAATTTTTCATAACTCATAACTCATAACTCATAACTCATAACTCATAACTCATAACTCATAACTCTTTACATAACTCATAACTTTTTACGGGCGTTGGATAATGGTTTCCAGTACGCGCTTTTTGGCTTTGGGGTCAATACCAATTAACCGCACGTATTCCCCTTGGTATTCGCTCAGGTATCCTTCTAAGGCAGCGATCGCATCATTTAAAGATGTGCCTTGAATTTGACCGCAGCTTGCCCAAGAACCCATACGGAACCGTCGTTGGTCTACGTGTTCGGCGCTAATTTTATAACCTTGTGCCGAAAGTTGCCGCAGTTGATCCACTACCTCTGAACTTAAGCGGGTGCTTGTTGCTACAGCAGTGCTGGCAGAAGAATAGCTTGTTGCCGCCGCTGCCGAGGGAGCCTTACCACTAGGTGCGACTGCGCCATTGGGTCTTTGGATAATGCTTTCCAATACGCGGCGTTTTGCCTTGGGGTCAATACCCACCAAACGGACGTAATCACCTGCATGCTCTTGCACGCAAGCTTCTAAAGCTGCAATTACTTCTCTTTCAGAACTTGATTCAATCGGCGAACAACTCTTCCAAGTACCGGTGCGGAAGCGGCGTTCGTCTACGTGTTCTGAGCCAATTTTGTAACCACCTGCCAACAACTGACGTACTTGCTGTACAACGTCGCCACTGAGTCCAGTGTTGCCATTAAAGCTACCTGTCACTTGAGATGTACTGGCGCGAGCAACTTGAGCAACTTTACCTGTAGAACTAGAACCTGGATTTGCAATACCATCAGGTCTTTGGATGATGGTTTCTAGCACGCGCCGCTTGCCTTTGGGGTCAATGCCAAACAAGCGGACATATTCACCGCTGTGTTCTGCCAAACAATCTTCCAAAGCTGCTACTGCTTGCGCTGCCGAATTGGTTTCAATCGGTTGACAGCTAGCCCACGAACCCGTACGGAACCGCCGGGAATCTACGTGTTCTGTGCCAATCTTATACCCTTGTTCCAACAGGTGACGCACTTGTTCGATGGTGTCTGGACTCAAGTTGGCACTGGACACTGCACCATAGCCATTGCCGTTATAACCATTACCGCCGTTGCTTGTATATGAATTAGACATTTCGTTCCGGATGTTCGTAATACATTTGTTGTCCGCAGCACAGAGATAACCAGTTCGCAGTGCCTGATTTATACCAATGACATGATGGGCAAATTGCTTATCTTGGTCTTGCACATCCGGCAAGCGATCGGCTTGCTGCTGATTTGTAATTATCGCTCCCGAAGGTACATATTTCCCTGAGGGAATTTCTACATCTTGGATTAACGCGTGCATCATCACGATGCAACCGGCTCCCACCCTCGCGTTAAATACTGTGGAACGAAAACCAATAAAACAGTTATCCCCGACATAAGCAGGTCCATGAATTAAAGCCATGTGGGTAATGGAAGCATGTTTGCCAACCCATACTGAGTATTGGTTGTTGTCATCACCAACTACTCGACCCTGCTCTAAGCCATGAATTACAACACCATCTTGCAGATTTGTGTTATCGCCGATGTAAAAAGGGGTACCTTCATCAGCTCTAATTGAAGTCCCCGGTGCCACTATCACATTCGCGCCAATCCGCACATCCCCAATGATGTTAGAAAACGAATGTATAAACGCAGTTTCATGGATATTTGGCTCTGCCAAATTTTTAGACCACGGGGTTGGGGGAGCCGCTGTGCTGCGGACTGCCATTGCTAGATTCCTCCTCTATTTAAGTTATGAGTTATGAGTTATGAGTTATGAGTTATGAATTTAATTTAATTGAATTTAATTCCTAACTCCTTACTCCTAACTCCTCACTTCTCTAACTGTTGACTACCGATATTGGTCTTTTTTGCTGTAAATCAGGCGATCTTCAACATGAACTGTATCAATTATCGCCACCACTGCCGCATCTAACGGACGTTGTTCACTTCCCTGAATTTGACGAGCGGAACTGCCGATACTGACAAGTACCCACTCATCTACTCCAGCGCCAACACTATCAGCCGCCACCTCATATTTTGGCAGCAACTGTCCTTCTTCATCTACTAACTGCAACAACAGTAGTTTTACACCCCTCAAACTTGGATCTTTTTGAGTGCTAACTACTGTGCCGCGAACTTTAGCAATTTGCATTACACGTTACGGTCTTCTGCCGAAGGGACGAATCGCGTTGACATTCTCGCGGAATTGTTCTACATCTTCGGTGTAACGAATTGGCAGTACATATTCCAGGTTTTCGTGAGGACGAGCAATGATGTGGGTAGACAGTACTTGTCCGCCATTAACTCGCTTCACTGATTCAACTCCTGCTGAGACGGAAGCTTGTACTTCCGAAACGTCTCCCCGAATAATCACGGTCACGCGACCGCTACCGATTTTCTCATAGCCTACCAGGGTAACGCGGGCAGCCTTTACCATCGCATCGGCTGCTTCCACTACTGCTGGAAAGCCCAGCGTTTCTACCATTCCCACTGCAATTGACATGCTCTTCTATCCTTAATTAAGTTTCTAGAAATGAACGCAAGTGCCGAAGCACAAAAACACAACCCCGCGCTCTTCAGTTTTGTTTAACCAGCTTTTAAGTACGGAACTGTTCCACAGCTTCCGTGTATCTAATTGGTAAGACGTATTCTAAGTTTTCGTGGGGACGAGCAATGATGTGAGTTGATACAACTTCACCGCCATTTACTCTTCTGGCAGCTTCAATCCCAGCCGCAACTGAGGCTTGTACTTCAGACACATCTCCCCGCACAATCACTGTAACGCGTGCGCTACCGATTTTCTCATATCCTACCAAGGTGACACGAGCGGCTTTCACCATCGCGTCAGCCGCTTCCACTACTGCGGGAAAACCCTTGGTTTCAATCATTCCAACTGCAATTGGCATCGCAGAACTCCCAGAAATTTAATGCGTTCAGTACTGTATCGAGAAAATTTTGACGGGAATGCTCATCTTGAGGTATCAAAGCATTTCTAAATTAAGCATAGAAAACCTTGGTACATCTGGCAATATAAATTACTATAATAGTTTGTAATAAACTAGTTTTAAAAAACTTAACAATTCTTTATGTGGGCGATCTACTTAATCAAATTTTGCGGATTGCTAGAGCGATCGCTTCTGCTTTATAATTTTTTAATTACATTTACAATCGGCAGTTTCATAACAAAGACTAATCCTGTCTGGCGAAAGATGACAAGAGGCTGTATGCGCTGCCATCTCTAATCTTTCTCTATTTATGAGGCTACGACACATACTTAGGAAAAAATAGATAAGTTTTTATAATATCATCTATAAATTTATTTGGTCGAAGTAGAAATTCTCACATAAAAGTAGATTGAATGTAAAGCAAGTAAATGTTTTTTGCCAGAGGAGTTGCTATTAATTTTACCCGGTATAAAGTAAGGTCAAATCAAAAATATGCAGGGAACGTAGTTAAAAAATAGTTAAAGAAGAAAAGATTATTGGCAACTTTATTTATTTTAAATAAAGGGTTGTTTTTAGAGTGCTTTTGAAAAAAGAATCAAGGCTGAGTCGTCTAGGGAAATTTAAATGAATCAGTTTCTATTTGTAACAAGTTGGTTGATGCCTTTGTATGGCTTAGTGGGTGCGATTTTTACCTTGCCGTGGGCAATGGGAATAATTCGGCGTACAGGTCCAAGACCAGCAGCATATTTCAACTTATTGACGACTGTTTTAGCTTTTGCCCACAGCCTGTTTGTCTTTAAAGATATCTGGAACAGAGAACAAGTAAATGTCTTAGTTCACTGGTTCACAGCTTGCGACCTAGACTTATCCTTTGCCTTAGAAATATCACCGGTAAGTATTGGAGCATCAGTTTTAATAACGGGGTTAAGTTTGCTGGCACAAATTTACGCCCTGGGTTATATGGAAAAGGACTGGGCGTTGGCGCGTTTTTTTGCGCTGATGGGATTTTTTGAAGCGGCGTTGAGTGGGTTGGCTATCAGTGACTCGTTGTTTCTCAGTTATGCCCTTTTGGAAGTTTTGACACTTTCTACTTACTTGCTGGTGGGATTTTGGTATGCTCAACCACTAGTGGTAACTGCGGCACGAGATGCATTTTTAACCAAGCGGGTGGGAGATTTGTTGCTGCTGATGGGGGTAGTGACGCTTTCTAGCTTGGCAGGCAGTTTGAATTTTTCTGATTTATATGAGTGGGTACAAACTGCTGATTTAAATTTCGTGACATCGACTTTACTGGGTTTAGCGTTAATTGCGGGTCCAGCAGGTAAATGTGCCCAATTCCCGCTGCATTTGTGGTTGGATGAGGCGATGGAAGGGCCAAACCCTGCCTCCGTAATGCGGAATTCAATGGTGGTGTCTGGTGGTGCCTATCTGTTGTATAAATTCCAGCCAATTTTGGCACTCAGCCCGGTAGCATTGAATGCTTTGGTGGTGATGGGTACGGTAACGGCGGTGGGTGCAACTCTGGTATCCCTGGCTCAAATTGATATTAAGCGGGCGCTATCTCATTCTACCAGTGCATATATGGGGTTGGCGTTTTTGGCGGTGGGTTTGCAGCAAGGCGGTGTGGCATTAATGCTGCTGTTGACTCATGCGATCGCTAAAGCATTATTATTTATGAGTTCGGGTTCGGTAATATATACTACCCACTCCCAAGATTTAACAGAAATGGGCGGTTTATGGTCGCGGATGCCAGCAACTACCACCGCTTTTATTGTCGGTTCGGCGGGAATGGTAACGCTGCTGCCTTTGGGAAGCTTTTGGGCAATGCTGGCATGGGCTGACGGCTTTGTGGCATTTAGCCCTTGGGTGATTGGGGTATTGGTGTTAGTTAATGGCTTGACAGCATTAAATTTAACAAGAGTGTTTCGGTTGGTGTTTTGGGGTCAACCGCAACAGAAAACTCGCCGTGCCCCAGAAGTTGGTTGGCAGATGGCATTTCCAATGGTGTTTCTGACAGTGGTAACTCTGCTATTACCCCTGATGTTACAGCAATGGTATCTGCTGCCGACTTGGGAAAGTATTAATTGGTACGTTGTAGTGTTATTGGTGTCGTCTACTTTATTGGGCGTAGGGATAGGTTCTACGATTTATCTGCACAAAGCTTGGTCGAGATCCAGAATATTGGTTTGGAGATTTTTGCAAGACTTATTAGGTTATGATTTTTACATCGACAGAATTTATCGGCTAACAGTGGTGGGTGCTGTAGCGTTACTGTCAAAGATATCCGCTTGGAGCGATCGCTATTTAGTGGATGGTCTGGTTAACTTGGTAGGGTTCGCGGCAATTTTCAGCGGACAGACCTTGAAATACAGCATTTCCGGTCAATCTCAGGGTTATATGTTTACTATTTTGCTAGTAATCAGCGTGCTGGGATTTTTCATCAGCTGGTCATTGGGTTTGCTGGATAAATTGCCTTTTTAGGAGTTAGGAGTTAGGTGTTAGGAGTTAGGAGTTAGGAGTTAGGTGTTAGGTGTTAGGAGTTAGGTGTTAGGTGTTAGGAGTTAGGAGTTAGGAGTTAGGAGTTATGAATAAATTTGATAATTCAAAACTTTCTAATAACTCACTTTTCATTTCTCACTCTTAATTCCTCACTCTTAACTCCTCACTCCTCACTTTTCACTCCTCACTCTTAATTCCTCACTCTTAACTCCTCACTGCTCACTATTAATTCCTCACTCCTCACTCTTAACTCCTAACTTAGAAAAATGCTTAGTGTTTTAATTTTGGTGCCGTTGTTAGGTGCGGCTTTGGTTGGGTTTATGCCCATAGCCATGACTCCACAGCGTTCCCGCTGGGTGACTCTAATCTTTGCTAGTATTACTTTTTTATGGACTATTGTACTAGCAATTAAGTTTAATCCAGGGGAAATTACCCAACAGTTTAGCGAGTTTCTTCCCTGGATAGATTCTTTGGGCTTGAATTATCATCTTGGGGTAGATGGTTTATCTTTGCCTTTGCTAGTTTTGAATGGGCTGTTAACTTGCATTTCCATTTACAGCAGCGATCCAAATTTGTCCCGTTCTCGATTTTATTACTCTTTGATACTGCTGTTAAATGTTGGAGTAACTGGAGCTTTTATCGCCCAGGATTTACTGCTATTTTTCCTGTTTTACGAATTGGAATTGATTCCCCTATATTTGTTAATTGCCATTTGGGGTGGCGAAAGAAGGGGTTATGCAGCGACGAAATTTTTAATTTATACCGCTGTTTCGGCAATTTTTATTTTGGCAAGTTTCTTAGGTATGGTTTGGTTGAGTGGTTCTCCCAGCTTTGCTTTAGAAACTTTGAATGCGACAACTTTACCATTGGCAACGCAAATTTTGCTGCTGGTGGGGATTTTGATTGGTTTTGGTATCAAAATTCCTTTGGTACCCTTTCACACTTGGCTACCAGATGCTCACGTTGAAGCTTCCACGCCGATTTCGGTGCTGCTGGCTGGTGTATTATTGAAATTGGGAACTTATGGCTTACTGCGGTTTGGGATGAACTTGCTACCAGAAGCTTGGGGATATATGGCTCCTTGGTTGGCAACTTGGGCAGTGGTGAGTGTATTGTATGGTGCATCTTGCGCGATCGCTCAAAAAGATATGAAAAAAATGGTGGCATACAGTTCCATCGGACACATGGGCTTTGTGCTGTTAGCCGCCGCCGCCGCCACTCCCTTAAGCGTGTTGGGAACAGTCATGCAAATGGTTAGCCACGGTTTAATCTCTGCAATGTTGTTTTTACTGGTGGGGGTTGTGTATAAAAAAACAGGTAGCCGCGATTTAGATGTACTTCACGGACTTTTGAATCCAGAACGTGGTATGCCTGTAATTGGCACCTTGATGGTATTAGGAGTAATGGCAAGCGCTGGCATACCGGGAATGGTCGGGTTTATTTCCGAATTTATCGTTTTTCGGGGAAGTTTCCCGGTTTTCCCGGTGCAAACCCTGCTGTCGATGATTGGTACGGGTTTAACCGCCGTTTACTTCTTAATTTTGGTGAACCGCGCCTTTTTTGGACGCTTATCTGCACAAGTAATTAACTTACCACGAGTTTATTGGAGCGATCGCGCCCCGGCGATAGTTTTAGCCGTGTTGATTGTAATTTTGGGCATCCAACCCGCTTGGCTGGCGCGTTGGACTGAACCAACAATCACCGCAATGGTGGTGAATACACAAAGCGCGATCGCAACGGTGTCCTTAGATAAGGCAAAAAGCAAAAGTTAAAGAGAGTGATGAGTGATGAGTGATGAGTGATGAGTTATGAATTAGGAATTAATAATTTAAAACTCAAAACTCAAAACTCAAAACTTTTTTCCCAACCCCCTAGTTTGGAGAATCAGCAATGGTAAGCGCTGCAAGAAAACCTTTTAATCATCCCTTAGCTGAGTATATTCAGCGCCTGCAAACAGGAGAGACATTACTCGCCGACACTCCAGGAAATGTCATGGAAGTAGTCGGCATTCTTAAAAGCTATGGTATCGTTTTGGATGCCTACTCAACAAACCTTAACTACATTGCTGAAAATCAATTTTTAGTATTTTTTCCATTTTTTAAATACTTTAACGATGAAATCAGTTTAGGGAAATTACTCCGTCATTGGTGGCATGACAGAATTAATTTTGAATATGCCGAATATTGCATGAAAGCCATGATGTGGCACGGTGGCGGGGGACTAGATCAATATTTAGATACAGAAGAATTTCAAGAAAAAGCGCAAGCCGTTATCCAAGCAAAATTTAAAAATCACCTTTTAGTGATGGGACTTAATCAACTGTTCCCAGATTTTTTAATCGAACAGTTGCGTGTCTCGGCTTATTACAGTGGTTTAGGTCAATTTTGGCGAATAATGGCTGATATTTTTCTCACTTTATCAGACCGTTACGACGAAGGCAAAATTAAATCCATCCCCCAAGTTGTAGAATACATTAAAGCGGGTTTGGTAACAGATGCCAATACACCAATTACTTACAGCGTTAAATTAAAGGATAAAGTTTATGAAATTATCCCTAAAAGTGTTGGTTTGACCTTTCTTGCAGATACAGCAGTGCCTTATGTAGAGGCCGTTTTCTTTCGAGGAACACCTTTTCCTGGTACAGTTTCATATAACGCTCAAGCTTATCAAATTCCCCCAGACCAAGGTAAATTTCAATATGGGGCATTATATGCAGATCCTTTGCCCATTGGTGGTTCAGGTATTCCTCCTACCTTGTTAATGCAGGATATGCGCCATTATCTTCCAGAATATTTGCACGAAATTTATCGTCGCGGTAAGCGGGGTGAAGATGATTTGCGGGTGCAAATTTGTATAACTTTCCAAAAATCGATGTTTTGTGTTACTAGTGCAGCAATTTTAGGATTGTTACCTTATCCTTTGGATACTCAAGACCAATCTGAACAACAAGCAAATCGAGTTTATATAGAAAAGTGGATGGATAGGTTGCAAACTTCTCGCGTGCTTGATGTTAATAGTTAATATAGCAATCCTAAATGATTTATAAACCCGGTTTCTTAAATAAACCGGGTTTCTTCACAAATAAAGATAGAGCAAATTTCAGGTAAATGAAGTCCAAACATAAAACCCAAAACCTTGTAGAGACGTTACATGTAACGTCTCTACGTGTATTCGTTCTGAACGCAATCTGCTGTAAAATTCAGACTACACAAACCCGGTTTATCCGGCAAAACTAAAACTAAATGATATTAAAGTGACAGTCCAAGGCTCAACTGTTCAGAAGTTTGAATATTGTTTTTCTTGTCTATTTTTTTAGGAGAATTGTGTTTAACTTCATAATTAGTAACAAATAACTCTTTGCCTTTAGCAGCACCATTCTGCTTATAATTATTCATTCCATACTGCATTTCCCAGCCACAGACGTTAACTGATTCAAAGTTTTTTCTGATTTCAGGAGAGTCATCGTAGGTAATCAAATAACGATGATGACATTGCATCATAAATTCTGCAAACTTTTGATGGTCAAAAGAGGTATGCAAATTACCGTCTTTTCCATATAGTTTTGATTTTGTAGCAGAAAAATAAGGTGGATCTAAAAAGAGAAAAATATCTTCTCCTTCTGGATTTAATAGGTGGCTATAGTCTAAATTAGTAATTTTAATATTTTGTAAGATATTCTCTAATTTTTCTAAGCGTTCTATCGACGAATATGTAAAACGTTTATGAAAAGATTCTTCAGAAAAGCCTCCTGATTCTATAGTACCAGAAAAGGTAATTCTATTAAGGACAAAAAAGCGAATTGCCCTTTCAATATCAGATAATTCTTTGACATTTACTGTAGTTAATTCTTGAAAAAGTAATTTTCCATTTGTATACTGTTCTTTAATTCGACGGACTTCTGTAACTAACTGAGCCAAGTTAGATTGAGCGATTTTCCAGAAAATAAACAACTCCGTATTTAAATCATTAATCCAAATCTTCAAATCAGGATATTTCTGCTTTAAATAAATAAATAAAGAGCCTCCTCCTACAAAAGGTTCTCTATATTCAGAAAAATTATCTGGTAGATATTCAGCTATTTTATCAATTGCTTTTGATTTCCCGCCTGGATAACGAAGAGGACTCTTAATCACAATTATTCAAATCCATGTGTATGTGTGAACTGCATCTTCAGATAGGACTTACGCAAAAAAACCCGGTTTCTAGGAAAAATAGCCTGTGAGTGCAAGCAGATATGAGCGAATAAACCGGTTTTTTGGAACGAATGTGCGTAAGTCCTGTTAGACAATTATACCAATTTTCATGCCTAAGCATTACTTGTTATTTCTATTTGAAGCTTTTGATTGTGCCTAGCCTCTAGCACCAACTTATTGATTATTTCTTTGTGCTTTTTATTAAAGATATTTCTATTAGCTTCTAAAAATTTTTCTAGTTCTGTGGTTGTTGAATTAGGAAAAATAATCGAGCCTCTAACATTTTTACCAGTCAACTTAAGTTTAGTAATAAAGGATACTGGCTGTCCGTTTAGTTGCAAAGTATCAAGATTGGAAAATAAAATTAACTTAAATAAGCCATCCTGAATATCAAGAAGCTTCGGTAAAGAGTCTTTTGAAGTATTTTTTGACTCTTGAATAATGTACAAATCATTCTCGTGAAATATTTCATCGGGAGTCAAATAGTAAACACCTCCTAAATAGTTTTCAATACTGAAAGTTGCTTTTAGTCCATCGACTAAATATTCCAGCGCATGGGAAGTAAGAGCTTCTCTTTTACTAGCGCTTTGAGAGCCTTTAAGAGAAATATTTTTAAACTCCTCAAATTCTTCGACAATTTTTTGTAAATACTTATCCATTCCTTGACGTGAGTGAATTTTTACTCCAGTTTGCTTAGAGATAGAGTCATAACAATCTAAAGCTTGCTCAAAAATTTGAGTAAATCTTTCTTCAAATAAGTTTTTATTCCAATGCAGCGCACTTTGCCGATATGCTAAAATTTCATCAACTTGAGCTTTAACAAACTTATTATTCAATCTTTGTTTAGCAATTTTTTCTTTTATATCTTGCCCTTTTTTCTTGCTTTTATCTGCCGTCTCATAATAAGCAAGGACAATATAAATATTAAGTAAATTCATCCAAGATATAGTTGAATATTGAATCCTATCTCTGTCCCCATCTTTTCCTTCGTCCTTGATAACTGGGATAATCGTTAACACTTTAGATAAGTTATAGGTATTATAAATTCTAGCAAAGGGGTAACTTCTAGTTCTTTTAGGAGATACCCATTGCGAATAAGCAATTTCAGTTATAGGTGTTTTGATTAATCCATAAGGATTAACTTGGTTGACATCAAAATAATCTAAATTAATCTCTTTTAAATTTTCGGCGAGATAGGTTTTATAAGTCACTCCTTTGATAAATCCTGTAAAATGCAAAACTTTTGTCATGGCTAATGTTAAACTAAAAACGGTATATACTAACCAGTTACAAATTCATCTGTCAACACTTATGATATAAAAATTATTAGAAAAAATTGCTATAATTTAACGTTTGGATTGTTTTTTGATAACAATGCTAGCAAAGATAAAATTAGCAAATTTTTTGAAAAATTTTCCGAAAAAATAAACCAAAAAATATAAGTATTGCCAATATTGCTATATACAGTGGTTAGTAGTTAGTGGTTGGTTGTTAGTAGTTTTTTGTCCCCCTTCCACACCCGTCGCCCCCATCTCCCCCTCTCCCCCTCTCCCCCTCTCCCCCATCTCATCTCTTCGGTGTAATTCCCGTGAGTAGAGTTGCGACCCAACTGGAAAGAAGTGCGCCTAGTAATAAAAGTATCATTAACAGTAAGGATAACCACTGAAACTGGGAAGCTGAGACGCTAGCTATTGACATTATCAAGGTGCTGATGCCTAAACTTGCCAAAACTATGGTATATATTGTCATTGCCTTTCTTGTCCAACCTTGTTCGCAGTGAAATGTCGCCGCGACTGGAATTAGCAATAAACTAAAGACGATCGCGCCAAGTAAGGCGGTTGTATTCCTAGTCCACAACCAGACAACTAAAAAGGCGATCGCCCCGATAAAACATCCTCCCCACCAGTTAGATTGCTGAATTTCGGCTGAGGAAAGTGCGAAACGCCCAAATTTATCCCAGCGCAATAGCAGGGTAAACAACGGATCGGCAATCCAACTAAAAAAGACGAATATTAAATAAGCTAGAGCTACTACTGTTACTAAATGTGTTAAACCTACAGTGGCGAAGGTGGAAAGCAATATCCGCACGGCAAAATACAAGCCGATGGTAAATACCCAACAAGTGCTATGATTTAGCCGACTCGACCAAAGGAAGTAGCGCAACATCAGGCGATAAATGGGATTTTTTGCCTTTAGCGCTTCGACAATTCCTTGACGCGCCCATTCTAAAGTCGGGTTGAGACGCAGTGCTTCGCGAAAATATTGCAACGCTTTTTCAGGACAACCGCCGTGAGAAAGGATAATCCAGCCACTGCTAGCGTAGGAAGTCGCATCTTCAGGAGAAAGCGCGATCGCTTCTTCAACAGTGGCTTGTGCTTCTTTTTCCCGTCCCATTTGTGACAGCGACAAAGCGCAGTAATTCAAGCATTCAACATCTTCTGGGTCAATTGTCAACCCCTGTGTTGCAGCTTCTAAAGCATCTTGCCACAGCCTTTGATTGTAATAACATCGTGATAGCAAGGCAAAGTAAGAAGCTTCATAAGGGTTGAGTCGAATTGCTTGGCGAATGGAATTTTCTGCGTCAGGGAGTTGATAGCGTTCGCAGAGGATATAACCCAAAACATAGTGAGAAAATGGTAAATCTGGGGCTAAAGCGATCGCTGTTTTAGCTTCTTGCGTTGCTTCCTGATATCGCTGCTGACAACTTAAACACAACCCCAAAAGAGCGTGAGTTCCTGCGTCATCAGGACAATCTGCTAAAGCTTGTCGCAGTTCCTCCTCCGCCATGTTATAGCGAGATTGCTCTAATAGCAACCTTCCTCGCTCAAAGTGTAAACCCATGTAATAATTTAAAATTTAAAATTGGTTGGTTGTTGGTTGTTAGTAGGCGCGTAGTTAATAGTTAATAGTTAATAGCTATGAACCATCAACCATCAACCCTTCGGGTTCACCAGTCGCCTGGGTCGGGAAACCCTACCAAGGGCGCGAAGCGATCCGGGGGGAATCTTCCCGACTGCAGACTTCGCGCCCCTTCACCATCAACCATCAACCCCAGAGGGGTGACGCTCGTTCCTCGCTACCGCGTAGCGCGGAACCAGTCGCCTGGGTCGGGAAACCCTCCCGCAGTACTGGTTCACCATCAACCATCAACCATCAACCATCAACTACTAACTACATCCGTAAATATTTCAAAATATCGTCGTATAAACCACCTTCATTGGCATATAATGCGTAGTTGCGAGCTGTCGCAAACCACTCTTTAGTAGAAGGTTTGATATTGCCAGCCGCTGCTACTAAATCTTTTGTCACCAACGGTTTAGGTATCCCATTTTTCATCGCTTCTTGCAACTTTCTTTCCACTGCCAAGTCAACTACAGCTTTCAAGTCAGCCCCGGAAAAATTGTCCGTTTTTTTACTTACTAATTTGTAATCAATTTCATCCACAGGCTTACCGTGACACAATAATCGCAGAGTTTCAGCCCGCGCGATCGCATCTGGTGGTGGAATAAAAAGAATCCGGTCAAAACGTCCCGGACGACGAAATGCTGAATCTAAGTGCCAAGGTGCGTTAGTCGCTGCTAAAATTAATACGCCATCATTGGAACTTTTGACACCATCCAATTCTGAGAGAAACTGGTTAATCACCATGCGACTGGAACTTTGACGCAAATCGTTGCGGTTGGCTGCTAGTGCATCAACTTCGTCAAAAAACAGCACGCAAGGCTGATTCTGTCGCGCTTGTTCAAAGATTTGGTGTAAATTTCGCTCGCTGTTCCCCAGCCACATATCTAATACGTCATTAATTCCGACGGAGATAAAGCTAGAGTTAATTTCGCCAGCAGTTGCACGGGCGAGGTAAGTTTTGCCACAACCGGGAGGACCGTACATTAATATTCCGCCGCCGATCGCTTTGCCGTATGCTTTATAAAGTTCCTGCTGTGTCAGGGGATAAATAATTTTTAGGCGAATTTCGTCTTTTACCGCTTCCATTCCTCCCACATCTTGGAAGGAAATTTCCGGACGCTCTAGTTTATCATTACTGATAATGGTGGTATCATTAACAATGGCGCGAACTTTGCCTTCTACCACTTCTTGCGTGTTGCTTTCCTCACCAATCCCTAAAAGTTCTGCAAAATTGGGATCGGCAATAGAAGGGTCGAGAGCGATCGCACTACGGTATTGATTGATTGCTTGCTGTACTGCTCCGGAATTTAGCAACAAGCGAGCATGAAGTAAATAAGCTAAAGCCGGACATTCTGAATGTTTGAGCAGCTCTTCAACAATTACCAAAGACTGAGAATGCTTTCCTTGTAGGTAAAAAGCCCTTGCCAGACCGACTTTTAACTGTAGCTCTTGTGGCTTTAATATCAAAGCCTGACGGTATTCTTTCTCTGCTTCCTGCAATTGTCCGAGACTGAGGAGCGTATCTGCTAGATGTTGCCTGAGGGGTACATTATCAGGAGAAAACTTTAACGCCTCGCGTAGTGCCCTTACTGTATCATGGCTGGTGGTCATATCGATAGGGAATTTGGGAGTTTTAGATTAAAGCAATTCTTGAAAAGAAATAACGACCATCATAGCCTCGGTTTTATGTAAACTTGGGCAAATTCAGTGGTAATACTTACAGCACTACAAGAGTTATAGCCACTTTCTTGACATTTTTGAAAGTATGTGCTAAAGCGAAAGCACGGTAATGATACGATCGCATTTTGTGGAGAGGGGAAAGCGATGTCTGACGACAAGCCGCTACGCGTCTACGCACCTTTAAGCTAAAATCCAAAAATATTAGGCTTCTGGTTCAACACCAAGCGATCGCAATTGGGCAGTTAGGCGATCGGCTCTTTCCTCACCACTTAACAACAAATTACCTTGCAAATTCCACCAACGCAGCCAGGGTAATTCCATATTCTGGTATTCTCCCTGCCAAATTCCTAACTCAACTCCCAAAGGGTTAATGGAATAATGTCCCCGGTCATTGGCAGGTAATAATTGATACTGCCCTTCAATCAGGTGATAGACTTCGACGCTGGCTTTATTCACTTCATAAATACCATAGAAAGCAGGACGAATCACCTGCTCATAAATCCAAAATTTACCCGTCCAAGGAGTTTTGTCTCGTTCTTCACTCCCATTCCCAGAAACAAATTCCAATGCAATCAATGGAGCGATAAACTCTCGCCACAGTACATACGACCTCCGCGTTTGTCCATTCAGGGTAGGCGGTACATTAGGGACGTAGAACCAATCGGGAGCTTCTGCACCTTTTTCTGGCGGGTCAGTTATGCGCCAGTAAATACCGCTATCTTGACCAATACAGTATTGCCCATCAGGATGACGTTTTTGCAATATCGGTTTAATCGAGTCTGTTAGCAGAATGCTTTGGGGATGTTCCTGAAAGTTTTTCACAAATGTACCATCAGACTCTGGTAGCTGCGTATGGTCTGGGAAAGGAGTTAGAGCAGTGGATGGATCGGTTGCAGAGGTCATAGGGACAGCCTTTGCACTCTTTGTAAGGGTTGTTTTTTAGTTTAGCAATAGAAGGGGAGGATAGGCGATCGCTCCTAACTGCTACGCTAAACTTATAGCACTGAGACACTTGTCGCCATGTCTGTCGCCGAAGATTTAGCAACCCCAGAAGATGTTATATTTCCCCCAGGGGATTTATTTAGTGACGAACCGCCTTTGGAAAGTGACTTACATCGGCTACAAATGACGCTGCTAATCCAATGTCTTGAGTGGTTGTGGCGAAGTCGTAATGATTTTTATGCATCCGGTAATATTACAATTTACCTTGAACAGCAAGAAGGCTCACACTGTACCTGTACTCAGGTCAGTGTCGAGATGAATTGCGCGTGAGGTGAGGAGTGTAGTCTGACCATATTTGAGCGTAGCGAAAACCGGGAAGACTACGACGACGAAACGAGCAAAATATTCTGTTTTTGGTGAAACAATCATCAAAATATCTGTTACTATGAATATGTAAACACGGTAAGGTCGATTCTCCACTTTGCGAACGTGACGGAGACCGCCAAGACCGCAAGTGGCTCACCATGTATAGAGCAATTAAAGTTAGAATTTATCCCACTGATGAGCAAGAATCTTATCTTGCTCAATGTTTTGGCAATACTCGTTGGTTGTGGAATTATATGCTGAATGCCACTACAACCGCTTATAAAGAAACGGGGAAGGGTCTTTCTAAAGCAGCAATGGATAAATTGCTACCTGGATTGAAAAAAGAATACGAATGGCTAGGACTTGCGTATAGTCAAGTATTGCAACGAGTAACATTTAATCTTTCTAGCGCGTTTGTCAACTTTTTTGAAGGGCGTGCTAAATTTCCTAACTTGAAATCTAAACATGGTAAACAATCAATTCAATATCCCCAAAATGTGAAACTGATGCCAGAGGATTCTGTAATCAAGTTTCCTGGTAATTTGGGGTTAATGAAAACTGTGTTTCACAAACAACTACCTGACGCGAAGGTACAAACTGTAACAATATCGAGAAATGCAGATGGTAAATATTATGCATCTATTCTTTTTAACCAAAATGACAATCCGGTAGTTGCAATCAGAGAAGCTATCGGCGTTGACTTAGGATTGAAACACTTTGCTATCACATCGGAAGGCTCAAAATATGACCTACCTAAGAAGCAGTTAACCAAGTTAGAGAAGAATCAAAAGCGCCAGCAGAAAAAATTAGCTAAAAAGACAGATAAAACATCTAAGAAACGTCGTCAAGCAAAGCGTTTAGTTGCAAAAATTTCTAGCAAAATAGCTAGAGTCCGTGAAGACTTTCTACACAAGCTATCTCGCAAAATAGCCTACGAAAACCAAGTTATTTGTGTAGAAGATTTGGCAGTTAAGAACATGGTTAAAAATCCGAAGTTGGCAAAATCAATATTAGACCAAGGTTGGGGAATGTTTCTAACCATGCTTAAGTACAAAGCTGAAAAATTTGGTCATGACTACCAAGAAATAGGACGTTTCTTTCCATCTTCTCAACTTTGTAGCGAGACTCTACTACCAATCCCAATATTGCAGCATGGGTATGATTCATTAGGTGTCAGGTTTGTAGATTGTCCGCACTGTCAAAAACAGCATGATAGAGATATCAACGCTGCAATAAATATTAGAAACGAAGGATTGCGGCTTTGGGCGTTAGGAACTAGCGCTTCTGCCCTTGGAGGGGATGTAAGACCAAGGTCTTCAGGACGTAAGAAATCCATGAAGTCTGAGGCAATCCCCAATGAATTGGGAAGCCTACACTGTACCGTCAGGTCAGTGTAGGTAGTTCACTACAGCCCCCGCCAGCGCAAGTCAGAAGATTTTCGGGGTCCAGATTTTTTTGTCGTGTTGGGGACTGAACGCAAAGCCCGTAAAAGTTGGGTTGTCTGGCAAGAAGGAGGCAACTATCCCAACCTAATTGTCGAACTGCTATCAAATTCTACAGCAGCAACAGACAAAGGCTTGAAAAAAGAGATTTACCAAAACACCTTTCGCACACCAGAATACTTCTGGTTTGACACTAATAATTTAGAATTTGCTGGGTTTGTCTTGGTGGCTGGTAAGTATCAACCATTGGAACCCAATGCTCAAGGCTGGTTGTGGAGCCAACAGCTAGAGTTATATTTGGGGATTTATCAAGAAAAGTTACGCTTTTTTACGAATGAAGGAGAACTAGTTCCGACACCAGAAGAAGTAGCACAACAGGAGACGCAACGGGCGGAACAAGAAAAGCAACGCGCTGAACAAGAGAAACAACGCAGCGATCGCTTGGCGGCAAAACTGCAAGAATTAGGGATTGATCCAAATACTATTTAGAGACTTCCAATTCAAAAAATATCCAATTTTTGAAGGGATATTATAGCGCCTTGAGGATATAATTTTGGGATTACGAATATGGCACGGTCAGGAGTTCCGTGATTTCGGGTAGCAATTTATCAGTTGCAAGGTGGAGAATACACTCTAACTATATTTAAAGATTAAGTTTGATATTTCACTGTAGGAAGATGGCGACCAACATAGCCAATAATGACTTTGCCAGGTTTGACTGGGAAGAAATGAATTCGCCAATTGCAGGATCTCAATTTAACATGCCGCTCAAATAGACGTTCTTCACCATCAGGACAGCGAAAAGTTCTTTCTTTGGAATATTTATCAAGGGTTGGTCTACTCTCCCCTGATTCCTCAATAGAGTATCCATCAAGATTAAAATAGCCGCTATCCCAGTTTTGGGAACATTTCTGAAGCTTAAATAATATGTTAACAACATGTTGTAATTCCAACTGTCCAGTACGGATATCTTCCAACTGCTTTCTAACAGCATCACAAAATTCTAGATTCGGAAATAATTCCTCTCTGCGATTCCAAACTTCCAAACCATCGCTAACTTCTTGAAAAATACGCTCTTGAAAAGCCTGAATCCAATTGTAATGTTCCTCTACATGCTTGCAACAACTTACGTGTAAAACACTTTCATTAGTGGTAATGAATTCTTCTTCATCTAGTTCATCTAGCGTTATTACCTCAACCTTTAAACGATTTACATTCCACTGTGGATCTGATTGCAAGCTGATTGCGAGGGAATTGAATACAAAAGCATAATAGAGTCCAATGGCTTGTTGTTGTTTATACCTTACCTCGACTCCTGAGTCAGCAATATCTGGTAAAGGAGGATCATTTTTATCTTGAAGGGTTCTTAGAAATCTTCGCTTTTCTTGATCTATATCTGGATCATTGCGCCACTGCAGTAGACGATAGTTTGGTGCAAGTAGTGAATAATTAAAATCACTTTTGGTACGAAGCTTCCTTTTAAAACCACTTGGCGGTTTCACTGAACGTATTGTATTTATCAACTCTTCCATCCAAAGTCTTGCGGTATTAATCTCAGCAGCAGGAGTCTGAAGAGATAGTTCATTAAAAACTATTTCTAGATCCACTCTTTACTCTCCTACTGGTTCCAGTAATACTTCCAAACTTTTGTCCCATTCATCAAAGAAACCATCAGGCCATTTATCAATTCTTCCACTACGATTAATGCGCGGTGAAATTACTTTTGTGTAAGCCTGTCCTTGTTTTTCTTGACGCTGAAAATAATGTAACTGAACATCATCTGGCTTAAGTTTGCCACCATGAACAGCAAGACGAATGCCATTTAAAACATGGTCGCTATGAGTTTCTATCACCACTTGAACACCACAACTAGCTGCAATTGCTAACAATTCACCCATTTTTGCCTGTCCTCTGGGATGAAGATGAGCCTCAGGGTTTTCAACTATAACTAGTGTATCAGGTTCTGATGCGAGTACTGCTACGATAATTGGTAAAGTATAGGTAATGCCAAATCCAACATTAGTGGCACGGTAAGGGTTGCTGAGTCCGTAGGAGTATTGAAAGCTTACCAAATCCATATCTGGGTTAGATTTGATTTCGAGCCGTGTTCCTGGACTAACTTCTCCCAACCAAGCCTCCACTTGATCTCTCAGATTTAGTGAAGTTGCCTTAGGATGACCCAGATTAGGATTTTTAATATCTTGATCTCTATAAATAGACAGGAAATGTGCAGTGTATTCTCCTTTCGTTCCCAGTTGTTGGTGCTGTCGTACTTCAAAATCTGATATCTCGAAGTATGTCCGGGGAGCAATACGTTCTGCTTGCAAGTAGTGAAACTTATCGTTAAAAAGACTTGATTGATATATATTGGCAGAAGTTGGTTTTGACGCAAGAGTTAGCACATCTGCCTCTCGGTTATAGTTGAAAAGCCAAATCCCTTGTTTTTCATCTTTCCAAATCAGTTCAAAACCAATCGAGTCCTCTTTTGCTGCATCAAACAAAGCATCTTGAGCCGTACCTATAGAAACGAATTCACCATTTAGAGCTAAACCTATGTCTGGTAACAAGTCCTGTTGGTAAGATTGACGTAGCAGGAGTAGTGCTTGTAAAACTGAAGACTTACCCGTACTATTAAGACCAGAAAGCAAGGTGAAATTTCTAAATTGAAGTAACTGATTTTCAAAAGCTTTGAAGTTTTTCAGTTCTAGTGAATTAATCATGATAGTGCTTCTCGAACAATTTTTTCTATTATCTGAAATCTATAATTCACTTTATCAGCAGCTTGCGATATCGATTTGACGAATTCCTCATCCTGCTCAATACAATTTATAAACGCATTTCTAACTTTATCTTTTCTTTGTTTCAGCAGTTCAGCTTCTTGTTCATTTAGTTTACTAAAGACAACAGACCAAGCTTCAAACAAAGATTTATTGAGAGGCTGCATTTTTTGATGAGGATTGAAAATCTTACGAAAAGCATATTTATCAAAGATGGAATAAGCAGTAATAATAGCAAATTTAAATTTATTCTCAACCTCATTTAGTTGCTCCTGACTCATTTTATTAATTTTGATCATAGCCTCGTTTAAAAAGTAGTCCCTACCCTGTTTGATTGGATAATTTTGATATGGCATTAAATAAAAGGCGATAAAACCCAGGATAAACTCATGGTCATCCATACGTTTTTGTCGCTTGTTACTGATATTAGTAACTTTTGTAAATTCTTGGGATTTAGCAAGTTTATTCAAAAATTTTGTAGCTTGACCTGGATTCAAAGCATGTCGTAGCTCTTGAGGTGAAAGAGGCACTCCTCCTGTGTTAATTCGCCTAAAAATATTATATTTAACTTCGGGAGGTGTTCCTTTATCAATTAAATAAACTGTCAGGTATGTTTCTTCGATACGGCGCTGGTAATTGCGAGGTAATTCATCATATTTTTTGCCGTTAAGATGTACAAGAAATTCTAGACTTTGTAGTGTAAGCGTTTGGTCAATAGCAAATTTTTTGAGGGTACTCAATCTTTGTAGACCATCTATAACCATCCATTTATTGTCATTAGTAGCATCCATATAAAATGCTGGAAGTGGAATACGAATTAGAATAGATTCAATCAGTCTGCTTTCAGCAGTCGGTGTCCAAATTCCATCTTGACGCTGAAACTCAGGCGCTAAGTCAATCTCCTGAAATTTGATTCTTTTCAGCACCAGATCAATAGTCATTGGTCGAGTATCAACCCTAATAAGGTTAGGGTCAAATGGTTCATTAATAAACTCTTCTTCTGGCTCAATATCGTTTTCTTCTATTTCAGTTTCTTCTTCTATTAATCCTAAATTTGAATTGTTTGTATTCGTCATAACACTTACTCCTTACGGTTAATGGCTATTCACTCCCTTTCTAGTAATCCTTGATGATGCTACCTCATTAAAAAGTGGTCTGCTTGGATAACTTACCTTGATAGTACTATCTTCCATCGTTAGGTGTTGTAATCAACATAGACTAATTTCGCCTCCCTGCACCCCCAAACGCCAAAGCAGCGGTCGGAACCAGCTGCTTTAGTTAGAAATGGTATTAACCTGTTTACTTCGCTACCACTTGATTAATTGCCTCAATCCCAGCCATATCTAAAATTGGCACAATTAAATCTTCGCGTTTCACCGCCATCATATGTACTCCCTGACACAATTGCCGCGCTATTTGCACTTGTTCGGCAGCAATTTTTACACCTTCTTCTAGCGGGTTTTTTGCTTGTGCCAATCTATCAATAATATGCTGGGGAATGTTTACACCCGGAACGCATCTATTAATAAACTGGGCATTTTTTGCTGATTTCAACAGAAAAATTCCCGCTAAAATTGGTTTGTTGCAACCTGCAGCAATTTTGTCCATGAACTTTTCTAATCTTTCAAAATCTGTAATCAACTGACTTTGAAAAAATTGCGCCCCTGCTTCTAATTTGCGTTCAAATCGACTTTGCAAACCCGACCAACTTGCACATTGCGGATCGACTGCTGCACCAACAAATAATTCTGTTGCGCCATCACTCAATGGTTGATCGTTGCAGTCAAAGCCGTTATTTAACTTGCGGATAACTTGCAGCAAGCGCACTGCTTCCAAGTCAAACACGCTTTTAGCATCGGCATGATCGCCTACTTTCACCGGGTCGCCGGTTAAAGCTAAAATATTCCGGATACCCAAGGCATGAGCGCCCATTAAATCTGCTTGCAAGCCAATACGATTGCGATCGCGACACGCAATCTGACAAATCGGCTCTATGCCATTTTGTAACAAAATTGCCGAAGCTACTAACGAAGACATCCGCAACACTGCTCGGCTACCATCGGTAATATTGACGGCATGAACCCTCCCCTTAAGGGTCGCCGCCATTTGAAGCATCTGCGCTGGATTTCCCCCTTTTGGAGGCGCTACCTCGGCGGTAACTAAAAATTTACCTGCTTGCGCGGCTGTACGGAAATTTGTAGAGACGCTATTAATCGCGTCTATACGGGTTTGTGTATGTTGCATAACGTTGACGTTTGCGGATTTTACTTGAAGGTATAACAAAGGGCACAAAAAAAAGCGAAGCCCTTATACCTTTATAGAGGCATAGAGTAACCCAATGCAGTTTTTACCCGTGTCAGTGTTTGGTTGGCGATCGCTTCGGCTTTTTCCCGTCCATTCCGCAACACGGACTCAAGATAGCCTTTATCGTCCATCACTCCTTGATATTTTTCTTGGATAGGCTTTAATGCATTAATTGTCGTTTCTGTCAACAATGGTTTAAATTGTCCCCAGCCCATATCCTGACATTCAGCCGCGACTTCTTGTTTCGTTTTGCCAGAAAGCAGCATATACAGCGTTAACAAGTTGTTACACTCAGGACGTTCTGGATCGTCGAAAATCAGACCACGCACTGGGTCAGTTTTACAGCGTTTAATTTTATTGGCAATTTGGTCGGGTGAATCGAGCAAGTTAATTCGGCTTAACTCCGATGGATCGGACTTGGACATTTTTTTCGTACCATCGGTTAAACTCATCACTCTTGCGCCTTCTCTGCGAATCATCGGTTCTGGTAACTTCAACACCGGTTTATCGGGTTTGGCAAATTGGTGATTAAACCTATTGACAATATCTCGCGTTAATTCCAAATGTTGCTTTTGGTCTTCACCCACAGGTACTTTATCAGCGTCGTACAGCAAAATATCCGACGCCATCAGCACTGGGTAGTCTAGCAAGCCGACATTTACATTTTCTCCCTGCTTGACAGCTTTTTCTTTGAACTGGATCATGTCAGTTAGCCAGTTCATCGGTGTGATGCAGTTGAGCAACCAGGTTAGCTCGCTGTGGGCTGAGACATGAGATTGCACAAAGATAGTAGAATATTGTAAATCAAGACCGCAAGCTAGATAGAGAGCCACGAGGGTGTAGGTATTTGCCGCAAGTTCCGCCGGATTGTGCGGTACAGTAATGGCGTGCAAATCAGCCACAAAAAGGTAATTTTCGTACTCACTCTGACCATCTACCCAGTTGCGAATAGCTCCCAAGTAATTGCCGAGATGGTAATTGCCAGTTGGTTGAACACCAGAAAGAACGCGCTGTTTGCCCATAAATCTCAACTTAGTTATCTCAAATCCGCGCTATGTAAAGTAGCGATCGCAAAACTCATTTAATTTTGACATTTTCCAGCGCGAATCGCTGTTCAGACATGGCGAATTTGGTACGCAGATGCTCTTAGTTTGCTTCGCTATACCACAATACCGTTCAGTTGAGGATAATAAATGAAAATTTTCGGCTGTGTAGAGACGTCACTGGCGTCCTTGTCTCTATAATCCGCGCGTCCCAGGTGAAAGTCTCAGAAACCCGGTTTCTGAGACTTTCGATTTTCAGTAATCTGTCAAGGATTGCTCTCGATAGGTTGGGCGATCGCTAACTTGTCACCCATGAACCAACAAGTATTGACCGTTACCAAGGATTTCACCATCACAACCGTCAAAATGCGCTATGCACAAGAGCAAATAAAGTCTCCACATCCGGCAGAACTTGCCATAGTTCATGCCATAATTTAAATCTTTGACTTTTGCTTGATTTTGGTCAAAATTCATCAACCAATTTCTGAGGGTCTTTGAGTAGTTAGCACCATTTAAATACCATCGATTAATGGTTTTCAGGTCTGTATTAATCTTTGGTATTACATCATAACTCCACACCCGCATGTTTGGGAAAATATATTTGTTGATAAAAGGATGGGTTATGTTGTAAGGTAATCTGGTTGTGATTATGTGAATTAAGACCTTGCCATCATCTTTGAGGAGGGAAGCCAGTTTTTGGAATGATTTCGTTAAATTACCTACATGCTCAAACAGCCCGATCGCGAGAATTTTATCAAACTTAGTCTCCAAATCAATATCATTAAAGTCCTTTTCATATAGAGTGAATCTATCTGAACTGAGGTAACTGGTAGGGTCTTGCATTTTTTTCCGCATGTATTCGCATTGCTCGTGGCTCAAATTAACAGCCGTCACTTTCACATGAGGAAACCGGGAAAGAATGTAATTTGATGCAGAACCCCAACCGCATCCCAAATCTAAGATTTCGTCTCCGTCTTCGATGCCTGCTTTTGCAATCAAATCATCGAGCATGTGCATTTGGGCTTGCTCAAGGTTGGATGCTCCTTTTTCCCATAAAGCCATCGTGTATTTGGGATATAAGAGTTCTGTCTCTTTCAACATGAGACTAAACATTTCTTCGGGTAGGTCGTACTGAACCTTCATTAGTTCGTGTGACCCTTCTGCAAGGCGATCGCTTTCTTTCAACAGCCATTCATAGGGAACTAGGAGAGAAGGAAAAAACTTGTAGTTGATTTGTACGGAGACATCTAAAAGCGGTTTAAGTAGAGAATCGGGAATTTTTAGCCCATTGATATAAGCCTCTACTCCTGTCATTACGAGTGCATTGAATCCGGCGATCGCTGTGCGGCTGGCTTGGTAAGCAATTCCGCTTTTATTATTCACATCTCCTACTAAAGGAGTATGTCTTTGGATATTGTTTGGAATGCTGGAAGTCATGTATACACTCCCTATATTTCTATTGAAATTTTGAGTTGCATTAGACTATGATAAAACCAAATAAAATTGAGACTTATAAAACCAATTCATTGTATTAAAAATTAACATTTTTTATGAAGTTTAATCACGAGTCAAAACTAATTCCCCAGGGGACGTATGCGAAAACATTACGTTCCTTTATTCCGGCTGAAGCGTTTGCACCCAATCCTAATAAGTTATCTATTCTTTTCATTAATGTGGCAATTTTGACATTAGGTTGGATGATAGCAACTAAGTTAAATTTTTGGCAGCTATATCCTATATTGCTTTATTTGCCGCTAGCAATCATCATGGGCAATAGCGTGATTGCCTTATTATTTAGCTCTCACGATTTGATGCATGGTAGCGTGATTAGAAACCGACGCTTAACTCATTGGATTAGCTTATTAGGGCTAACGATGTTGTGGATGTCACCGACGTTGTGGAAAGCAGTACATAACCGAGTGCATCACAACACAACTAATTCCTTAGAAGACCCGGATCGCAACTATTTATACAGTCAGCCCAAGACTTGGGGAAAATGGATTCAGGATCTATTTGTGCCTTCGGTTGAAGTTAATCCCATATGGTTAATAGTGGGAATGGCAACAGCGTGGGGAGTACATACTTTTCGCAATCTGACATCCGTGCTGTTGTTTAATCGGGAAGATGTAGATTATGTCCCTGCAGCCTTTACAGTTAGTGCTAAAGACCGTTGGGCGATCGCGGGTGAATTTTTTGTGATATTAATGATTCACTTGAGCATTTTGACTTATCTGCAATTTGACCCGTTAAAACTCGTATTTAGCTATTTTCTGCCTGTGGGAATTGGCTATGCAGGCTTGATATTTTATATTTACACAAATCACCTGCTTTGCCAAATGACCGATGTTAACGACCCTTTGATTAATAGTGTTTCTCTGCGGGTTCCAAAACTATTTGATAAATTGCATTTAAATTTTTCACACCATACAGAACACCATATTTTTCCAGGAATGAACTCAGACTATTATCCAATGGTTAGAGAATTGTTAGAAATTCACTATCCCGAACGCTTTAATTTATTGGATGCTGGGGATGCTTGGCGCTTGCTGATCAACACTCCTCGACATTACAAAGATGAAAAAACCTTTACAGATTGGCCAGGAGAAAAGACTGTTCCTTGCCCTCTTAGTTCAAAGGCAACAAGTATATATCATCATCAAAAAGCTTAGGAATTAAATTAACTCACCGGAATGCATCAGTTTAAAGGGCGGGCGAGACGCCCACCCCACAAATCCATTAATTGCTTGTGGAATGGGCATCTTGTACTATGATTGGTGAAAATTCACTCCTGTCCAGAAACCCGGTAACTCCTGCGAAACCGGGTTTCTAAATTTTCACCTAATGCCACCAATATTAAAGACGATGAAATTACCAACTAAGTCTGCTGAAGAAAAAATTTGTCTAACATCATTAAAATTCTGTAATTCCAAATCACATAGACGCTGATACCATAATAAAAGTCCCGGTTGGGCATTGGGGTGGCTTTCCCAAAATTCTCCTCCGGTCTTTTTACTAATAACACGCATTAAATTGATAGATTGCCCTATAAATAGCTTCTTTATTAACTTATCTCATCATAATTGAGTTGATTGCAATGAAATTTTTAGGAATTGATTTAGGGTGGAAATCGCAACCAAGCGGACTATGCTACTTAGAATGGCAAGACGAAAAATTACAATTACTTGATTTAGACCGCAAAGATTCCATTGCAGACATCCTTACTTGGGTCGATACTTGCGTTCAACCAGACGAAAGCGCACTTATCGCTGTAGACGCACCTACCCTCATCCCCAACGCTACCGGAAGCCGCTTACCAGACAAACTCACCCACAAACACTTTGGCAAATATCACGCCGGATGCTACCCAGCAAATCTCAATCTACCCTTTGCCGATCGCACTGTAAATTTTGGCTTAGAATTAGAATCACGCGGTTACATCCACGCACCCACCATCGAACCGCAAAAACCCGGTAGATATCAAATCGAAGTCTTTCCCCATCCCGCCATCGTCCATCTCTTCAACCTACAACGCATCCTCAAATACAAAAAAGGACGCCTCAGCGATCGCCGCCTAGAACTTCTCATACTCTATAATTATATTCTTGATATTTTACCCACCCTAGAACCTCCTCTGCGTTCTCAGCGCCTCTGCGGTTCATTTCCTCTTAAAATACCTACCACAGGTGCAGCACTCAAAGCAGTCGAAGATAAACTAGATAGCCTCATCTGCGCTTATGTCGCTGCACACTGGTGGTATTGGGGTGACAAACGCAACATAGTATTAGGCGATCGCACTACCGGTTACATTGTCACCCCCTCACTCAAAAGTTAGGAGTTAAGAGTGAAGAGTGAGGAATTAATTAAAAACCCCTAACCCCTAACCCCTAACCCCTAACCCCTAACTCCTAACTCCTAACCCCTAACTCCTAACTCCTATTGCGCCCAAGCAATCAACCTGGGTTCATAAGGAGTTGCCAGGTATTTGTGTTTTGGCAACACGCGCAAAGACAAGCCTTGCAAACCAGAGGTGGTATAGATAATATTCGCCGTGTAAATACTTAAGCCTTGTGTATCATCACCTTGATATTCCATTACCACTGGTATGGCGTTGACAATATCGCCATTGGCATCAATCGAACCTTGATATAGTTCGACTTGCACATCGTTGTTGTTTAAAGTCGCCAAATCAACTTTAGCTTTAACAGCAACAGTTTGGTTAACTTCAATATCAGCGCTTGCAGATACTTCAACATCTTTGATTTTAATGTTGTACCAGTGTTCGCTAAGATTGACTTTCCAATCGGCTAACTCTTTAGCTGGAGTGTAATTATCGGCTGTGAGGGTGAAGAAGCGATCGCTTGCAGGGAAATAAGCCCGCATTGCATATTCTCCCACCATCCGCGCTGTATTAAAGAAGGGACAATTCAAGCGAATTGCATCCTTCATTTTGGCAACCCAGCGCCGGGGTAAATTATCAACATCGCGATCGTAAAACAGAGGTGCAACTTCCTTTTCTAACAAATCGTAAAGGGCGTTTGCCTCGATTTCATCCTGATAATTTGGATCTTCGTAATTTTCTCCATGTCCAATAGCCCAACCAGTGCGGACATAATCAGCTTCATCCCACCAGCCATCTAGTACGCTTAAATTGGGCAAGCCGTTCATTGCTGCTTTCATACCACTCGTACCGGAAGCTTCTCGCGGGCGACGCGGTGTATTTAACCACACATCACAACCCGCTACCATTAACCGGGAAATGTGAATGTCGTAGTTAGGAACAAACACAACCTGCTTTTCTAAGCCTTGTTCGCGGATAAAGTGATTGATTTCGCGGATAAGTTCTTTACCAGGAATATCTTTCGGGTGTGCTTTACCGGCAATTACAAATTGCATTTTCCGGTCTTTGTTAGCAAGCAAAATCTGTTTGATGCGTTCCACATCGCGCATCCACAGGGTAGCGCGTTTGTAGGTAGCAAAACGACGGGCAAAGCCAATAGTTAAAACGTTTGGATCTAAAACTTCTTGTGCATGGGCAATTTCAGAGGAAGAAGCACCGCGATCGCGTAAATGTTTGACTAGATGATCCCGCACATACAAAACCATGTCTAGCCGACAGCGTTCGTGATTCCGCCATAATTCTTCATCCGGAATCGCATCCATGCGTTCCCACAGAGGGTTATCTTGCGGTACCGATGACCAGTTTGGACCCAGATAGCGATCGTACAACTCCTGTGTTGATTTTGCTACACAACTGCGGGCATGAACGCCGTTAGTAATCGCCGCGATCGGTACTTCTTCAACAGGGACATTTTCCCACAAACCCTTAAACATTTGTCGCGACACCACACCGTGCAATTGCGCCACACCGTTGCAAAATGTCGCCATTTTTAGCGCCAGCACCGCCATACTAAAAGGCGAAGATAAATCACCACTGCTTTCACGTCCCAAAGCCAGAAGTTGGTCTTTAGGCAAACCAAAAGCATCTGCATAGTGTCCCAAATAATACAGTAGTTTATCGGGAGGGAACAAATCTATTCCCGCAGGTACTGGCGTGTGGGTGGTAAAAATATTAGTGGAAGTCACCACTTGTCTGGCTGTAGAATAACTCAGCCCCTCTTCGGTAATCAGCATGCGGATGCGTTCTAAGGCAGAAAACGCCGCATGACCTTCATTCATGTGGTATGCAGTGACTTTATAACCCAGGGCTTTTAGCATTTGCACGCCACCGATACCCAACATGATTTCTTGGTGGATACGCATATCGATGTCGCCACCGTATAGCTGATCCGTGATGTTGTGGTCGTAAGGGTTGTTTGGTTCAATATTGGTATCCATCATATACAGGGGAACAGTTCCCACCTGTACGCGCCAAACTCTGGCGTATACCTTGCGCCCTGGATAATCTACCGCAATCCGCAATTCTGAACCATCAGGATTGCGTTCCAAGTGCAAAGGCATATTGTAAAAGTCGTTGATTGGATAGCGTTCTTGCTGCCAACCATCGGCATTTAAATACTGGGCAAAATAACCTTGCTGGTAAAGTAAGCCTACACCGACAAGAGGCAATCCCAAATCGCTGGCAGACTTGAGGTGATCTCCTGCGAGAACACCCAAGCCTCCAGAATAAACAGGCAAACAATCTACTAGCCCAAACTCAGCAGAAAAATAAGCGTAGCACTCCTTAGGCTTACCAGAACGCTGTTTCTGATACCAAGTGCGTTCTTGCAAATAATCCTCTAGCTGACGGGCGGCGCGATCCATTTGCGCCAAGAAACCCTCATCTTCCACAACTTCCAACAGCCGCCCTTGGCTGATGGTTCCGAGCATCAAAACTGGGTTGTGACGGCTAGATTCCCACAAGTCGGGATCTAAGCGGCGAAATAAGTCTTTCGATTCTACGTTCCAATCCCAATGCAGATTGTAAGCTAGCTTCCGCAGGGGTTCAAGCCGGGGCGGTAGCGAAGGTGACACGTTGAATGTGCGAATTGGCTGCATACGTTGGCAAAACTCCAGGCATTGCTATGGCTATTATTGTTGACTGTGTTGGTACAATGTTGCCAATTCTTTATACTCTGTTTGTGAAGAGTTGCTGACTTTGTTAATTTTTACTTAATAAATATAATAATTGTTACTTTACTGTTTTTCAGTCGCTTCTATACATCTTTATGCGTAAGTAAATTTTTGTTAGTGATAAAAATAACTTATACGTTATATCATATAGCAATCCTATATGATTTGTGAAAAATCATGCTGTCCAACAACCCGGTAACTCCTGCGAAACCGGGTTTCGCTCATTTTCACCTGGGATGCAAAGGACTGCTATATGTAACGAATTAATCTAAAAAATGTCGGGTGCGCTAAGAGCGAGAGTACGACACCAAAATTGTTAATAATCAAACGGTGCCGTACTTTCCGCGCTTCGCACCCTACAGACTACATATTTAAGTACAGGTCAGATGATTAGTATTAACTGCACGGATTGGACGCTTTTTGTTTCAGAAAAACCCTGCGCCAGCAATTACCATCAAACCGAATAAGATATTTCCAGCATTAAAAATGCCTGTAATCTGCCAAAATCTAAATCTAAAATTCCAGATTTCCATTAAGGTTGATAAACCCCAGATTTCCAAGCTTGAACTGTTGGCGAGTCAGGAATTTCTCGAATTGCTGTTTCAAAGCGTTGGCGTTGTTGCTGCGAACCTTCGTTAAAGCCTAAATTCAACATTTGCAAAGCTTGAACGCGGGTGTTTTGTGGCTTTTTGTCAAGGACAGAAACGAGAAACTCTGGATTAGTTCCTGCCCATTTTGTTAACGCTACGGTGACTTGTGTAGTAGCGATTCCATCTGAGTAAGGGATTAAAGTAATCAAATTATTGGCGGCGAGGCGATCGCCTTTTGCTGCTTGTTCGCCAAGACGAACAATCCGGTTTTGGATTTGGGTGTTACTGCATTCGGTGGTAGTCCGATTTTTTGTTACCCAACCGCGCATCGGTGCGTGAATTTGCAACCATTCATTACGACTATCAACCACTTTTACTAAAGTGTCATCTTGCAGCGTACCGACAATATTACCCTCCTCCACTCGTGGATTAGAGCGGACGTTTAGCGGAGAATTGGCATCAGCGATGAAAGTCAGGCAATTATTAGTTTGCGCCTGCGCCACCTCCAAGGCATATAAGATGGTAAAAGTCGTCAGTAATGCTACTAATATAATGTTCTCAGATAGATGCTTGATATTCATAATCTCGTTTGTTGATTTACACCCAAGTATCGATCGCCTTTAATAATTACAATGCCTGAGGAAGGCTCTTGTCCAATTCCTCCTTTTGGGTGATGCGATCGGGTGAAAACAAGAGTTATAAGTTTTAAATTATGAGTTTTGAATGGTTTGTCAAAATAAATACCAAACGTTTTCATGAAAATAGCGATCGCGAACCGCTTCCCCCAAGTCTTGCTTTTCAAATTAAACAAAATCCTGCATCATACATTCAATCAGCAACGCCGATTTTTGAATTTTATTTGTAATAATGTATAATTTCACTGTCGTTGCGATCGCCCTATTTCATTTATCTTCAGTATTTTCCACATTAAAAAAGCTAAAATAGTTACTAATAATCCCTGTTCTCGCCAGATGGCAAGGGTGAAAACAGCCAAAGCAGCGAGAATGGCTTTGAGCCAAAATCTCGGACTTTGAGACTGGGAACGTTTGTAGAGAGTCCAGAAGCCGTAGAAGCCAGCAAGGTACATACACTCGATGTCATCGTTAGCGTTGCGTTTAAAGATTAGCGAGACTTTCCACTTATCTTTTACACCTTGGAACGCCAACGCCTCGGTTGCATCGACAGGATATAAAGTAACAGGTTTTTGCAGAAAACCGATTAAAGAACGCATTTGCAGGTGATTATCTTTGACAAACACCTCAACGCCACCACCACAACTCAACCATAAGCGGAAGTTGGTGTTCAAACCTTTTTTAGGTGCATAATATCCGCACAATTGCGACCATAAATGCCCAGATGGCACAATGTCAGGACGGGGGAGTTGCGAAACTGTGTCGGGAACCTCTAACAAGCGTTGCAGCAAGGTTTCGGCAATGCTGTGCGGTGCCAAAGCTGATGTGTTAGTGAATACAACAATTCCCAAATCGGCATCGGGGATAATCTGCATAGATGATACAAAACCGGGCCAACCGCCGTCATGGGAAACTATTTTGTGTCCGGCTAAATCATCGAGGAAAAAAGTCAATCCCATTGCAGATATACGGGGGTCAAGTTGATATTGCGGTTGTATCATCAACTGCAAAGTTTCTGGCTTGAGGATGCGACCAAATTGATTTTGACCATTATTCAGCAGCGCTGATACATACTTTGACATATCGTTAACGCTGGAGAAAACCGAACCTGCACCTGTAACCAGGATTTCTAAGTAATCTATATTTTGGAATTTATTACCCTTGAATGCGTATCCTTGTGCAAGTTGGTTCCGCACGCGATCGCGTGCGGAGATAATCAGTATGGGTCATCCCCAAGGGTGCAAAAATGTGAGCGATCGCATATTCTGAAAAAGGCTGACCGCTGATATCTTCTACCAATTGTCCCAAGGTGGCAAAACCATGATTGGCATAAGACCATTTAGTTTCTGGGTAAACTTCTGGGGTGATTCCCTCGGAATAATATTCTTTTAAAGAGGGGATGGGTTTGTCAGGTTTACCACCTAACCCCCATACAGGAAGCAACAAATCTGTAAACTTTCGTACTTCTCCAATACCGGAAGTATGTGTTAGCAAATGGCGAAAAGTGACAGGCGGTGCATTGGGGTCGCGGTGTTTAACTTGATAAGCTTTAAGATATTTATTTATTGAATCGTCTAATTGGAACTTGCCTTGTTCCCATAATTGCACGATTGCGATCACATAGCATTGTGCCTAAATTTGATATTTCTCTTCCTTTTGAAGGTTTATTTTTTGGCCAGTGCATAGTGGTTAAGATGCGTCGAAAGTCAAAGTCAGAATATCAGCAAAGCAGGATTGCAGGCTATTAGTGCGATCGCCGATCTTGTAGGTTGGGTAGAGCAGAGCGTAACCCAACGTAATAATCTTGGTTTGATGTTGGGTTCCACTACGTTTCACCCAATATACAAATATACTACAAATATCCAAATATTTTTTCGCCAGAGTAATAGAAAAGCGATATATACAAATTTCTCACAATCAGAAAGTAAAAGAGCGAAATTTGTATAGTAGGCCGCTATTATCAAAACTTCCCAGAGAATTCCTGGCGCACCTACCCGGAAAAAATCACTACTCGTAGAAGCGCAAACAAGAACGGATAATTTACCAGGACTTACGCACACTCACTCCAAAAACCCGGTTTCTTCGGGAATATCTGCTTGCACTCACAGGCTATTTTTCGTAGAAACCGGGTTTTTTTGCGTAAGTCCTATTTACCGAAGACTCGTCTCTTGGCAGGAGGCAGCCCGAGCTGAAGGAATAAAATATATTTTGCCCTCTGCCACTTTCTTTTAAAGCCCCTAAAAGATTTTTTTAAGGGGACACGCAGTGCGAGAAAAAAAAGGCGTCCTTGTTGAAACCCCTGAATTTATTTATGGGGTTTCCCTTCTGCCAAAAGACGAGCGTACTTCTGACGAATCATTTTTAGCAGTCCCTAAACAAGTGAAAATTGCTCTCCAGTTATCTTTCGCGAGTCCTTAAATTCCCAATCATCAATAGTTAAAGTATCACACAGTACTAGTAACATCAGGATTTTATTTTAAAATAGATAGCTGACTCTCAAGAAATAAAATTTCATAGCGCTTGGAAACCTCTGGCGTTAGCAAACGTCAGAAGAATAGCCAGTTGACAACTTTTTGAACGCGGGGCATCTCCAAGTCAGAAAACTCATAACAATGGACACATAGGTTACGGCAAAATCATTAGTTTTGCTGACAGCCCACCCAAAGAGCAAACCACGCCCATTAGGGTGTCTGTACCAGTGTCCTCCAAAAAAGGGGCGAGATTTCGGTAATATATAGGAGCTATCTTTTCTGCATGGCAGATACTGGAAAGCTCTCGCATACCCTTTGGAGTTGTCTTTATGCTGACTTTAAAAATCGCTGTTTATGTTGTTGTTGCCTTCTTTGTATTGCTCTTCGTCTTTGGATTTTTGTCGAACGATCCAGCTCGTAACCCCGGACGCCGGGATCTCGAATAAAATCTCGATGAATTATCCGTGACTGCCGTCAGGCGGAAGACACTCCTACGCCCCAACCCGGCAATTTGCCGCAGGCTAGGCAGAGGGCGAAAGTCGGAAGGCAATGATGTGTAATTCATCCTTCCGGCTCCTAATTGGCTGTATGCTCACGCTTAATTCTGCTGAAATATGCTTCATCCAGTTTTGCCTCCCGCACCGCCTCCCATTCTCGGATCTTTACAAGCTGCAAACCCCTTTCCAGCTGAAGGCGATACTAAATTGCACTCAGTTGTCGAGGCTGATGCTGGAACGCATCTCAAAGCAGAAAAGTCCCCACAGCAAGAAGAAACGCCGCAAATCGCAACTTCGGGACATCAGGAAAATTCTGCGCTGCCAACTGCACTCAACCTCACTCAGGATGAGTCAGCTGTCGCGAAAACGCTATCCAAACCCAATCAACCGGAAAGCTTTCCACCGGAATTTTCCCCGCTGACTGCTGTTAAAAGTGCCGCCGCTTTGGGGGAACCTTTGGCAATTGGTTTTCCCTTAAAGCCGGTTGAAGCTTCAGCCTCAAAAAATAAGAGTTTATCTCAAAAACAAACGCAATCTGTTGCTGAATTCACCAAAGAAAACAAGCCAAGTAATGCACTGACACAAAAGTCGGAAAATTCAGCAGATTTTAAACCAACAAAAATAGAAATTCCATCCGATCGCCAAACAAACGAATCGCCCACACCCTCCACTATCGAATTCACCCCTAGCAGTCAGACAACACAAACTAACCCAAACCAACCTTCAACTAATAGACCAGGCTTTACCATAACTCAGCCAATAAGTCAACCGACTGGCACAACTCCACCTCCAGGAACGCCACAACAAGTCAGAGTGGTTGAAGTAAATTCCGATCGCCAGGAATACGATCAGCGGCGGCGGGTTATCACTGCTGAAGGTAATGTAGTAGTGCGATTTGATGGGGCAGTGGTAGATGCCGATCGCCTGCAAGTAAGTTTAGATAACTTGATTGCTGTTGGGGAAGGAAATATCGCTTTAACAAGAGGCGATCAAGTCCTGCGCGGACAGCGTTTTACGTATAATTTTATTCAAGATAATGGCAACCTGCAAAACGGCAGCGGCGAAATTTTTATACCTTCAGCCTCAACAGATTTTGCTTTCTCAGGTACAGATACGGTGGGTGGAGTGCAAAGGCGTCCGCCAAGCGATCGCATTCGCGCCAATCAGCCGTTAACTGGTGTAAGCAGTCCTGGAAGTCTTGATGTGACTGTGGGTGGTAGGGCAGATGCCAGAAACATCACTCCACCCAAACAGGGGGGTGAAGTTAGGCGAATTCGCTTTGAAGCTGCACAAATTGATTTTTATCCGCGAGGTTATCAAGCCAGGAATGTTCGCCTGACCAACGACCCATTTTCGCCTCCAGAATTAGAATTGCGGGCAAATAAAGTCACCGTGACGCGGGAATCACCTTTGCGCGATCGCATCAACACCCAAGGACAGCGTTTAGTACTTGACCAAAGAACCACTTTACCCATTCCCTTAAATCAGCGGACAATTGACCGCCGGGAACGCGATGTCACTCCGGCTATTGCTTCCATTGGTTTTGATGGAGATAAGCGGGGTGGTGTATTTATTGAGCGTGGCTTTGAACCGATAAGCACTGACAGCACGCGTTTAAGGGTAACACCCCAGTTTTACGCGCAAAAGGCAATACAAGGCAATGCTGCTAACGTTGCAGCGTTGTTTGGTTTGAAGGCAAGGCTGGATACTAGGTTAAGTCCGCAGACTATAGTTGAAGGTGCAGCAAACTTAGACAGTCTCGATTTGAGTACAGTAGAAGACAACCTGCGGGCGAGTTTGCGGTTGCGACAGCAATTAGGCAACACCAATCCCCATATCTTGAACTTAGAATACAGTTACCGCGATCGCCTGTATAACGGCACCCTTGGTTATCAAACAGTTCAAAGCAGTCTTGGTAGTGTTATTACTTCACCAATAATTCCTTTAGGAAAAAGCGGCTTTAACCTGAGATATCAGGGAGGCGCTCAATATATCAACGCCAATACAGACCGCCAAGACTTACTTGAACCAAAACGAGAAAACGATCGCATATCCCTAGGACGTGTTCAAGGTAGCGCCACAGTCGATGGTGGTTTATTGCTATGGCAAGGAAAAGCATTACCACCCACACCTACAGAAGGATTAAAATACACGCCAAATTCAGTAGTACCCTACGTGCGAGCCACAGCTGGAGTAACTGGTACAAGCAGTTATTATACTAACGGAGATAATCAAAGCACATTAATTGGCACAGTTGGTTTAGAAGGGCAATTTGGTCATTTATCGCGACCCTTTTTAGACTATACCGCCTTTAAAGTCAGTTACTCCCAGGGTTTAAACAGCGGATTATCGCCCTTTTTATTCGATCGCAGCGTTGATAACAGAGTACTAAATGCAGCGATCGTACAGCAAATTTACGGACCATTTCGCTTTGGATTTGAAACATCAATCAACTTGGATACAGGCGAACGCAGTAGCACAGACTACATTGTGGAATACAGTCGCCGTACTTATGGCATCACCTTGCGTTACAACCCAGTATTGGAATTAGGTGGAATCAGCTTCCGCATCAGTGACTTTAACTGGAGTGGCGGAACAGATCCATTTTCAGACAGAACCGAAATTAAACCGGTTCGCGGCGGCTTGATACAGGAGTGAGGAGAAGGACGACGGGTGTGGGACGACGGGTGTGGGGAGACAAGGGAGACAAGGGGGACAAGGGGGACAAGGGAGACAAGGGGCGACGGGGGTGGGGTGTGGGGTGTGGAGTGTGGGGTGTGGAGGGATGAAAAAAGTTCTTAACTTCGTTTTTGAGTTTTGAATGCGCGAATTTTTCACTTCCTACTGGGCGCCTCCTAACTCCTAACTCCTAACTCCCAACTCCCAACTCCCAACTCCCCCACTCCCCCACTCCCCCACTCCCCCACTCCCCCTCTCCCCCACTCCCAACTCCTAACTCCTAACTCCTAACTCCTAACTCTTAACTCCCCTGCTTACTTCCCTTGCCAAAATCGCTGCAAAGCCTGGAAAATTTTTACCAATATCTCTTCTAACAAAAGCATAACGCTATCAAGCCACCCTAGTAATTGCTCGAAGAAGTGCTTCTCATAATCCACAGATGTGACTTTGGTTTCTATCCAATCTGAATTTGTCTCAATTTCATTTTCATTGCTTTGATAACGTTGCTGAGAAATTTCCCCTTGATTACTCTCACTTTCAAACTGGGAAATGCGCGATTCAGTTTCTGTTCCAACGGCAATTTTCCCAGCTTTTTTTTGAGTGGGAGTAATTTCACGGGTTGTTTTTTTCCTTTGCACCAATCCAGTTTCTTGCTGTGGCTGTGCAGGCAATATTTGGATTTGAAAACGATGAATCCATTTTGGCAGAGAATATTCTGCTGATGGACTTTCTCCAAGAGCAAGATTTGGCTTTTCGGCTGCTACAACTAATTTTTCAGCAACCGTTTCCGAGTCCCCAAACAAATCTATCAAACTCAGCCACGGGTCTTCTTCTGAATCATCATCTTGTAAATTTTGGCTTGTAGGCAAAGCAACCTGGGAAGCCGATTGCGGTAATCGTTTGCTTTGTGGTTTTGCTTCTGCACTTCTTGGCAAAGACTGAGAAACACTATTTGAAACACTATTTACTGATGTGGTTTGCTCAAGTTTTTTACCTTTGTCTTTACCAAAAAAGTAATTAATTGCCCCCCAAATTAAAGCCTTTATTTTAGACGTTTGAGTTTCTTCCAAATCACCAGCAGGAAGTGCTAATTGTCCGTTAACATCTGACTGCTGTTTGCCATATAAAAAAATATTGAACTGAGTTTTTGCCACTTGAATCAGTTCCAAGCCACGTTGTTGCGCGGTTTTTGTAACGCGAGACAAGGGAACTAAAGTATTTGATTCCAACTCGGCAACAACTGTGTCTAAAAATGCCAAAGCGGGGGCAGTCTCCAGTAAAGATTGAGACTCAATACTTTCTTCTTTTTTTTCTTCTATTGTCGCCCCTTCAGATAAAACTGGTATTTCTTGGGTATTCCCGGAAGTCAGCTTGGTTAGCAGGCGGTCAATTTCTGGTAGAAGCGCAGTTTCATTTTTGACTGCGGTAATCCGCAAATAATGCCAGTAATTCGCAACTTCGCTAATAATCCGGTCTTCTAATTTTATCTGCTGCTGGGGCGTCAAAATGTCGAGAATTTCATTCTTCGTGGAGACAAGTACGAGATTGCGATTTTCCAGTTGTGCGGCGATTCCCTGCACCACTCCCATATTAAGCTGGAGGGTGGAGGCTGATGGTAAATTCTCAACAGCCTTTAGTACCCGTTGAATCGGGATGTCAGGCGCTGGGGGTTCAAGCTGAAAATCGGGATCTTGTCCTTGTAAATGTACCCTGCTTGGTGGCTCTGCTGTTTGCAGTTGATTCCCAACTGACTCCACTGCTTTTTGAATCAGCAGGTACACCGGATAAAACAGTGCTTGTAATGACCATTTTGTGGCAACTTGTAGATGGCGAAAGCTGCGACTGTACTTTTCTTTGAACCGTCGAGATTGTTGGTTGACAAAGTTAAAGAGTCTGCTTTGATAACGACCGGGGGAAGCAGAAGACATGGTAGTGAATTTTTGTTGACCGCGTTGTTATTTGCCCGACTAGCGCCAAACAATAAAAACGACAGACTGTTAATTGTAAGTGCCATCATCTTAGCGAAAATATGACCCTCTCAGTATCTAACCCTTATACAAAACTGATTTTGTCGGCAATTGAGAAGCTGCGTTCTTTTTCTCAAGTTGATTTGCAGTCTTCCTGGCTATTCCGGGAAGGTGATGCGGCAATTGCTGATATAAACGCATCTGATTTGTCTCATTGGACACCAGTTGAGCTAAATGCTAAAGGACATATTGCTTGGACTGGAGGGCGAGAAGTTCTTTGGCTGGCGCAAAAGTTGGTGGTTCCCCAGGATTTGCACGGTTACGCGTTGGCTGGGTTATCTTTGCGACTGGCGTTGGTTTGGTGGGCTGACTCGGCACAAATTTATGTTAATGGAAAGTTGGTGCTTGAGGGTGATTTGTTTGATTGTTCTCCTCGGGTGCTTCTAGTTGGGGAGGTGACTGCTGGGGATGAGTTTTTGGTGAGTTTGCGTTTGGTTAGTCCGGGACATTGTGATGGGGCGTTGGTAAAGTCGCTTTTGGTTTATGAGTCTAATGATGATAGTCGTCCGGAACCGGGTTTTGTGGCTGATGAGTTGGCTGTGATGCAGTGTTTTTTGGAAAGGTTTGCGCCGGATAGGTTGGATGTGTTGGCGGGGTTGGTGGAGGAGGTAATTAACCGCAGAGAGAAGTTTGAGCGGAGGTTTCCTCCGATCAAATCTTCGGTGGGCGCAGAGTACGCTGAGGAAGAGTTTGAGAGGGTAAGTTTTGCTATTCGGGAAAGTTTAGTTGAATCTAAAATCCAAAATCTAAAATCTAAAATTTATTTGTTGGGTCATGCTCATTTGGATTTAGCGTGGTTGTGGCGGGTGGGTGAGACTTGGAGGGCGGCGCAAAGTACTTTTGAGTCGGTTTTGAAGTTGCAGGAAGATTTTCCGGAGTTGATTTTTTGTCATTCAACGCCGGCGCTTTATGCTTGGGTGGAAGAATTTCGTCCGGATTTGTTTGAGGCTATTAAAGCGGCTGTGGCGGCTGGACGTTGGGAAGTTTTGGGCGGTTTTTGGGTGGAACCGGATCTTAATTTGATTGGCGGGGAAGCGATCGCTCGTCAATTATTATATGGTCAGCGTTATGTGTTGCAGAAGTTTGGCAAGGTTTCTGCGGTGGTTTGGGTTCCGGATACTTTTGGCTTTTGCTGGACTTTACCGCAATTTTTCGCGGCGGCTGGTGTTGAGTTTTTCGTGACTCAAAAGTTGCGTTGGAATGATACGACTAAGTTTGATTATGGTGCTTTTTGGTGGCGATCGCCTGATGGTAGTGAAGTTTTTAGTTTGATGTCCGCCCCTGTTGGTGAAGGTATTGACGGTGTGAAAATGGCATCATACGTCTGTGAATGGCAAGTTCAAACTGGTTTGCAAGACGCTTTATGGCTTCCCGGTGTCGGCGACCACGGCGGCGGTCCCACCCGTGATATGTTGGAAACCGCCCAACGCTGGCAAAGGTCGCCTTTGTTCCCAAATTTAGAATTCACCACAGCCGAGAAGTATTTGCAGCAAATTCGAGGACGACTTGGGAGACAAGAGGAGGGGGAGAGGGGGAGACAGCCAGAGGGGGGGAAGAATAATTTTTCACTGACTCCCACTTCCCCACTCCCCCACTCCCCCACTCCCCCCCTCCCCCCCTCTCCCTCTCTCCCCTTCCCCACTTGGGACGATGAACTCTATCTCGAATTCCATCGCGGTTGCTATACTACCCACGCTGACCAAAAACGCTGGAATCGTTTTTGTGAAGGGTTGTTATATCAAGCTGAATTATTCGCTTCTCTCGCAACTATCACTTCTGGGGCGACTTATCCCAAGGCTGAGTTAGAAATTGCTTGGAAAAAAATGTTATTTCACCAGTTTCACGATATTCTCCCCGGTTCTTCGATTACTGAAGTTTACACGGATGCGCTACTTGAGTGGCAAGCTGTGGCACAAGTTGGAACGAATATATTACAGCAGTCTCTCAAAGCGATCGCATCTCAAGTTACTTTGCCAACACCACCCCAACCAAACGCTTTGCCAATTTTCGTTTTTAACTCTCTTAACTGGCAGCGTTGGGAAGTTGTTGCTGTTGATTTACCTCAAACTTTCCACCACGCCTGCGTTTACGACTTTGAGGGTAAACTCTTACCTTCCCAACTCAGCGGACAATCTCGGCTGCTGTTTCTCGCCTCTGATATCCCCTCTGTCGGCTATCGCGTTTTCTGGCTTTGTTCTCTACCTGAAAATGGCAATAATACGGCTTATTATGATAATACCAAAACTCGTTTGCAAAAGCAAGAAGAATTTTATCCCGAAAATTTGACTCTAGAAAATGAGTTTTTGCGGGTAATTGTTGACGAAGAAACTGGCGATTTATCGAGTGTTTTTGACAAAGTTAATCACAGGGAAGTTTTGGGCGAAGCGAATGGTAATCAATTACAAGCTTTTAAAGATAGCGGTCAATATTGGGATGCTTGGAATATCGATCCAAATTATGCCCAGCATCCTTTACCAGCAACGAATCTAAAATCAATTCATTGGCTGGAAAAAGGCGCGGTGCAAAGTCGTTTGCGTGTGGTGCGTCAATTGTGTGCATCGGAATTTTGTCAAGATTACATTTTGCAAGCTGGTTCACCTTTATTGAAAATCGCTACGACTGTGAATTGGCAAGAAAGTCAGGTGTTGGTAAAAGCGGCTTTTCCTTTAAATGTCGAAGCTGATTTTGCTACCTATGAAATTCCCTGTGCTGCAATTCGCCGTCCCACTAAACCGCAAACTCCCGCAGAAAAGGCAAAATGGGAAGTCCCGGCGTTGCGTTGGGCAGATTTGACTGAAGGACAAGGAGATGGGGGCGACGGGTGTGGAGGACGGGTGTGGGGAGAGGGGGGACAAGGAGGAGAGGGGGGACAAGGAGGTAATTATATAGATGTTTCGGCGTCTTCTTTTGAATCTAAAATCCAAAATCCAAAATCCAAAATCCAAAATTCCTACGGTGTTAGTTTGCTGAATGATTGTAAATACGGTTACGACAGTCAAGCGAATCAATTACGCCTAACGTTATTACGCAGTCCCAATTGGCCCGACCCCGAAGCTGACCGAGGTTTTCATGAATTTACTTATGCTTTGTATCCCCACGCTGGTAGTTGGGAATCAGCCCAAACTGTAAGACGCGGCTATGAATTAAATATTCCCCTGCAAGTAATATTAAATCCACCAAGACGCGATGTATCGCGTCTCTACAACAATACTGGTGGGGTGAGTTTCCTGGATTTATCTGCGGAAAATTTAATTTTGATGGCGTTTAAGCAAGCGGAAGATAACCCGCAACAGTGGATTTTAAGGTGTTATGAATGTCACGGAGAAACCGCTCAGTTGTCTTTGCAAAGTGATTTAGGATTGAGTTTGGGAGAGTCGGTGGATTTGTTAGAGCATTCTTTGCCCGCGCCTGAATCTTTATCCCAGGAACAAACCTTGAATATCAAGCCTTGGAAAATTGCCAGTTTTCAAGTAATCACCCAATTAGGTGAGTAAACTCAGGTGAAACGCGATCGACAATAGACTTCACCCTTTCCCCTTTCCCCTTCGGATACTCTCCCTTGAACCCCTTCTCAAGGGCGCAGTCGCCTGGGTCGGGAAACCCGACTGCAGCGCTAACTCACCTTTTCCCCCGATTTCTGAGATTTTTTAATAAAAGTTATTATAAACTTTCAGCCTGCATTGGCAGGCTGGAGTTTCAGTAACACCAGACATCAGAAGTCAGGCGATATTAGTCTTCGTGGTCATCAAACGGGTCGTTCAATTCCTTGCTAGGAGGACCAAAAGAGGTATAAATTGCTGCCCCTGTGATTGCAATCACAACGGCACAGAGAGAAATGCTAAGAGCTATTGCGGGTTCCATAATTTTAAAGATGGATTATGAGTGCGATTGTAAATTATTGTGCATTACAGCCTTTGAGTATATTAACACGACCTCAGAAATTGGCGAGCGCAAAGGTTTTAGGCGTTTTGCTATTCGCAGTTAAACTTAGAGCAAACACTTTGTGGATTAGGTAGCAGTGCGATCGCGGTTATTTGATAGAATTTGACAGAAGATTAAAAAAAAGCTTTGGCAACTAATCTTAGGTGAACTATGGCACAACGGACAAGGTTGGGAGATATCCTCAGACCCCTGAACTCTGAGTATGGTAAAGTCGCTCCGGGTTGGGGTACAACGCCTGTGATGGCTGTTTTTATGCTGCTATTTTTCGTGTTTTTGCTGATTATTCTGCAACTCTACAACAAATCACTGCTAATTCAGGATGTATCTGTAGATTGGCGGAGTTTAAGCAACTAACAAAGTAAGGAACTCCAGCGCTTGGATAACAAGCTTTCTTCATACCCGGCTAGCCCGGGTTTTTTTTGTTAGTTGTTAGTTGTTAGTTGTTTGTTGTTTGTTGTTTGTTGTTTGTTGGGTGTTGGGTGTTGGTTGTTGGGTATTAGTTGTTAGTTGTTAGTTGTTAGTTGTTAGTTGGGTGTTGGGTGTTGGGTGTTGGGTGTTGGTTGTTGGGTGTTCTACTAACTTACGAACCATGAACCATGAACCCCTTCGGGGTGACGCTCGTTCCTCGCTACCGCTACGCTAACGCCAGTCGCTCATGGGGGAAACCCCCTCTTGGCCGCGCTGGCGAACCATGAACTATGAACCATGAACCATGAACCAACAGCGCCGAACCAACAGCGCCGAACCACCAACCACCAACCACTATCCATTGACTTAAACTACAGATGTAACTTGTAATTTTTTGTTTTTGCACTTACAGGAGAATCAAAATGAATATATTTGGTATCGGTTTGCCAGAAATGGCTGTAATTATGGTTGTAGCGCTGTTAATCTTTGGTCCGAAGAAGCTACCGGAAATTGGTCGCAGTATGGGTAAAGCAATGCGCGGTTTTCAAGAAGCTTCTAAGGAGTTTCAAGATGAGTTTCAAAAGGAAGCTTCTCAGTTGGAAGAGGCTGTAAAAACTACTGCCCAATTGGAACCGAAACAAATAGAAGCAAATAAATCACAGAATGATGCTGCTGGTTCTTCTCAAACCAGTTAGGAATGTGCTGCTTTGTTGATTAACTGAAGACAAATGACAGAAGCTGATACTAAAAAAACTTTGGTAATTCCCCAGCTAATTGTTGGTTTGGGGAATCCAGAGCCTAAATATGACCAAACGCGCCACAATATCGGCTTTGCTGCTGTGGATGCTTTAGCCCATTCTTGGGGAATTTCTATAGTAGAAAACCGCAAGTTTCAGGGGGAATTTGGTGAAGGAATGGCACGAGGTGGAAATAAAATCCGCTTGCTTAAGCCACTTACTTATATGAATCGTTCGGGACAGGCTATACAAGCTGTCACAAGTTGGTATAAATTGCCGCCTGAATCGGTACTGGTGATTTATGATGACATGGATTTGCCCATAGGAAAAACTCGCTTGCGTTTGTCTGGTTCCGCTGGGGGACACAACGGTATGAAAAGCGCGATCGCACATCTTGGCACTCAAGATTTCCCTCGTTTGCGAATCGGTATTGGTAAACCAAAAGGTGCTGTTAATGATGATTCAGGTACAGTTTCTCACGTGCTTGGACGATTTTCCGCCGCCGAAAATCAGCTGATGTCTCTTGTACTCCAGTTCGTAGTTGAGTGTGTCGAGTTAAGTATTAAGCAGGGAGTAGAAAAGGCAATGAATACTTGCAATAGCCGTACTATCACTAGTTCGGAATCTTGAATGAAAAGGCAGAGGGCAGCTTTGCTGGAGACACAAGGGAGTCACGATGAATTAAAATTCACCCAACAGGAGAACCAAGCATGAAAAAGGTATCTTTCCCTCTACCCTCTGCCCTGGGGCAGTATGCCTCGTGCCCCCCGCAGTATGCCTCTTTCCTATTTCTTACTCTTGACTCTTGACCTTTGATTATTAACCACAAACGTCTGTATTTTCTCTTATTTTATTTCGGTTGATGGGCAGCTATTTAGCTTGCTCCATCCAACCATCATCACAGACTTGACGCGCCCAGCACTGAAAAAGCAATTGACTCGCACCCTAAAAAAAGGGGTGCGGTTCATCTTGCCTGATTTCTGTAAATATGTTATCGAAGTCGCTGTGGCTTATTTAATATAATGTCGTCAAGCAACGCCAACACCTGCATAGGTTTATTTAAAACGTCGCTTGCGTCTAGCCGCAACTGCCTTGCGTTTGCGCTTTTCCAATGGTGTTTCAAAGTGCCGATGATACTTAACGTCAGCTAAAATTCCAGCTTTGGAAACCTGGCGTTTAAACCGACGCAGTGCTGAATCTATTCCTTCGTTTTCTCCTAAAACCACTTGGGTCATTCTTGATGTTTCCTCATATTGATCTTTTCCATTGTAATAGTAGCCTCCAGCTTGGCGAAACTACTCTATGCAAAAGCAAGAATCAAAGGAGACGATCGCGCTATGTTCAAACATATTATATGTGCTTATCATTTGTGAAAGCTAATTGCGAGCTTGCTAATCACTCTCTTGGTCTGAGGTTTCGATATCAATCGCTAGTTGATAAAGTTCCTGACGCTTAAGGGAAGTTAATTTTGCTAACTGACGGCTGGCTTGCGATCGCGATATTCCTTGACCAATCAACTGTTGCAACTGTGCTTTCACTTCTTCGGGTGAAAGTTGCACTTCTTCGGCTGGGGCTGCGGCCACGACTAAAGTATATTCACCTTGGGGTTCTTTCTCACTGTAATAGGCGATCGCTCTTTCAACTGTCCCCCGCCAAAATTCTTCATAAATTTTAGTCAACTCTCGTGCTAAGACGATTTGGCGATCGCTTCCGAAAGTGTCTGCTAAGTCTTGTAAAGTATCTCGCAAGCGGTGCGGCGATTCGTAGAAAATTAAAGTGCGGGATTCTATCTTTAGAGATTCTAAATGTTCTCGTCGTTGTTGGCTTTTCGTCGGCAAAAAGCCTTCAAAGACAAATTTATCCGTTGGTAAACCGGCAGCACTCAACGCCGTAATCGCCGCACTTGCACCGGGAATTGGTACTACTGCAATTCCAGCTTCAATACAAGCTTTCACCAATTCATATCCAGGATCGGAAATTAGTGGCATACCCGCATCTGTCACCAGAGCGATCGCTTTTCCTTGCTGTAAATGCTTTAATAATTCCGGAATGCGACTGTTACGATTATGTTCGTGGTAACTCACTTGGGGAGTCTTAACTTGAAAATGTTGTAAGAGTCTCCCCGTGTGGCGCGTATCTTCTGCCGCGATCAGATCCACCGTTTGCAAAATTCGCACTCCCCGGAAAGTCATATCTTCCAGGTTACCAATTGGCGTGCCGACTACGTAAAGTGTTCCAGGTTTTGGATCTGTCTGCATTAGCGAGGAGTTAGGAGTTAGGAGTTAGCAGTTAGGAGGCGCGGAGTTAGGAGTCTTGAGTTGTAGGGGCGAAGCATTTGGGTGACAATTGTTCAGTTTCATGACAAAACTTCTTCCCAAATGCTTCGCCCGTACAGTCGGCGTCTGGGCGCGGAGTTTAAAATTATACAATTAAAAATGACTAATGACTAATGACTAATCACGGACTTTTTGTTGGTTTAGTAACTTTGGATCTGATTTATCTGGCGGACTCTGCGCCTAAGAATAATCAGAAACTTGTCGCCGCTGACTATACTGTAGCCGCAGGTGGTCCAGCAACAAACGCTGCTGTCACTTTCAGCCATTTGGGAAATCGCGCCAAGGTGTTGGGTGTACTGGGTTCTCATCCAATGACACAATTAATTCAAGAAGATTTAGCAAATTACAAAGTAGCGATCGCTGACCTTAACCCTACATTTTGCCAACCTCCACCAGTTTCTTCTATCATTGTCACCCAAACTACGGGCGAACGAGCGGTAATTTCCATTAACGCTGTCAAAACTCAAGCAACCAAGGAAAATATCCCATCAGAAATTCTGCAAAACGTCGATATCATACTGATTGACGGACATCAGATGACTGTTGGTATTGAAATCGCCCAAATCGCTAAACCTAAGAATATCCCAGTTGTCATTGATGGCGGTAGTTGGAAACCTGGATTTGACAAACTTTTGCCTTTTGTCGATTATGCCGTTTGTTCAGCCAATTTTTATCCTCCAAATTGCCAAACTACAGCAGAAGTTGTGAAATATCTCAGTACAGTTGGTATTCCTCACATCGCCATTACCGGGGGCGAAAAACCCATTCAATACCTCACCAATGGTAAAACAGGCTTTTTAAATGCGCCGAAAATTCAACCTGTTGATACACTGGGGGCTGGAGATATTTTTCACGGTGCTTTTTGCCATTACATCTTACGAGAAAATTTTACCGATGCACTTACCTCAGCAGCAAAAATTGCTTCTCACGCCTGTCAATTTTTTGGCACGCGCCGCTGGATGGAATCTCAGTACTGAGTTATGATTTATGAGTTATGAGTTATGAGTTATGAGTTGTAGAGATGCGACGCCAGTCGCTATAACGCGGGGAACCCGCAAGGGCGCTTACGCTCAAATTTCGCGCGAAGCGAGTCTCTTGAAGCTTCCCCCGACAGACGCAAGCGTCTGTACAGGAGTTATGAGTTATGAGTTCTTAGCTGAGAGTTTTGAGTGAGAAAAAGTAATCTCTTATTTAAAGTTAAGGGAATTCTTAGAAAACTAGTACCCCCCTTGCGGGGGGCTACCGGTCCCCACTCAGGAGTCAGCCGCCCTAGCGACCGCGACTTGGGCGGACTGGCGTTGGGGTTGGGGGGAGAAGGGGGGATCTAACCCCAGGCAATGTTCTATTTTTACGTTATTATTTCTCAGGAATTAAATAGATGAAAGATTTAGAGAAAATAGAAGAAATATTAGCGATCGCTCGTGATATAAGTTGGAAAGCAGGAGATATACTGCGGTCTTACTATCACCAAACCGGGGACAACAACCTGGAAGTGCAATATAAAGATAATAAAGAAAATGACCCCGTAACCGTTGCAGATGTAGCCGTCAGTCAATATATTTTGTCAAGGCTGCAAACAGCTTTGGGTAACGAAGATTTTGGTTACATTAGCGAAGAAACTTACAAATCTCAACAAGCTAAATTAAATAACTCTTGGGTGTGGATAATTGACCCTTTAGATGGGACGCGAGACTTTATCGATAAAACTGGAGAATATGCAATTCACATTGCTTTGGTAAAAGAAACAAGTCCTTGGCTTTCGGTAGTAGTAGTGCCGGAATCAGAAAAATTGTATTATGCCACAAAAGGCGGCGGTGCATTTGTTGAAACCCGCGATGGAAACATTAAATCTATAGAAGTTTCATCACGCAAAAATATAGAAGATTTAATCATAGTTGTTAGTCGCAGCCACCGAAATCAAAGATTAGATTACCTGCTGCAACAACTACCATGTAAAAATCAAAAAGCTGTCGGCAGTGTTGGTTGCAAAATTGCCACCATTGTCGAACAGCAAGCTGATATTTATATTTCACTTTCCGGAAAATCTGCCCCCAAAGATTGGGATATGGCTGCACCTGAACTTATTTTGACAGAAGCAGGTGGCAAGTTTACTCACTTTGACCAAACCCCTTTGGAATACAACACAGGTGATATCAATCAATGGGGTGGTTTGCTTGCTAGCAATGGACATTGCCACGATGCACTTTGTCAGGAAGCAGAAAAGATTTTAGCGCAATTTGAAAGCATTCCAAAGTAGGAAAAACTAGGAATAGATTTGTAGTTGCACTCTTTGCGAGATTACCAATCTATTAGACCTAGGAGTGGAAATTAATTCTGCGTTGCCCGAAATACGAACTTCGGGACAATTCATGAATTGTCCCTACGTCTTTTCCACTCCTATGTCTATTGGAAAACTTACTCTTTCTAACTGCAACTTTGTAGAAGTCATATCATGTCCGGGTGAATACTTATACTATTTGGTGCGGCTGTTCATCGTAAGCCATTAACCATCTAACTATAAGTAATTCAGCGGACACGATATAATTGCAGAATAAGCAATTTCAAAAACTAATTAATCAGAAACTAATTCACTTGTTTAAAGCAGGCTTTTTAGTTTTTTGTTTTTGTAGTTTTTGAGTTTTCAAAAGTTCTTGCTTCTTTTCTCGGATAATATTCTGGAAAATTCGTTGTTGTGAGTCGATATCAGTGACTTTTTGTTGCGTACCATCACCGTAAAGTATTATCATCACATCCTGCTCTATACTCATCACCGTGTAAGTACCTTTGCGGTTTTCATATTGTTCTCCAACTACAAAGAATTCATTGGTGTAATTCATTGTCAATTCTCCTGCCAAACAAGTATTTCGTCTTCACAACTAACCGAATTCTTTCTCACTAAACAAAGATATAATCCTAACGTTCGCCCATCGGTATGAAGGATGCTCAAACTCTATCGATGCGCTCTAATTATTAGCCTTTATCTTTCGTGAAATTATTATAGGGATAACAACACTGCTATATGTATGAATCCATACATACTCAAAAAACAATACTTAGGTGTTCGCAATTGGATACCATTTGCTCTTGCTGCCACGCGAGTGACCATCATATAACCCTACATTAAATGTGTCTTTGAGTCAATTAAAAAGGTTATAAGTAGCTAGCGAACAAATAAAGTTCCTAATTACGCTTTAGCGCTTTAGTGCTAACTAAGTATTTTGGCAAAAATGAAGGTACTATCAGACACTTAAAAACCAACTTTCTCAGTATTATACTGATTTATGCTTATTTACAAGCCTCAGAATTGGCAATATTACCTCATGAATTACCCCATCAATTGAGTCAGTTCCCTTAACATTTGAGCGTGAATCTCCCAAGGTAAATTATCAACTGACAGGCTCTGCACCCCTTTAATCCCATCTACTGCAGGACCATGTTTTACAGTTGTTTTTAAAATTTGCAACTCAATGTCTGTATTCAATCCTAACACAATTGCTGCTTTCCAGTCAGGACGAAGCAAGGAAAGGGCTGTTAATAAACCAGTTGCACCCCAGTTAGAAACGCCGCAAACAATCAGATGATCGCTTTTTGTAATGCAGGCAATCTTTTCGCCATAACGAATATTTTGACTAATTATTTCAAAGGGAATGTTCCCCATTCCTAATTCATTTCCTCCATCACCAATTCCCACAGAGATGATTTTGTTGGAACCAAATAGCAAATGCAAGGGAGGCGTATGGGCTGTTATATCTTGCCCTCTCATGTTGCGAATAATGCCATCTGCTCCTGGACCTGCTCTTTCAATGGAAATGACATGGGATACGGGCGGTTCCGTAGATTCCCAGAGATTTAGAAGTGCAGCAACCGATTGTTGATGCGATCGCACTTTTTCCACAGGCACAATATCAAAGGGAATGCTAGCAGCATCGGCAGCTACAACGGCAGTTTTTACCGCATTTATACATAAATCATCTGTCACAATCCTAACTGGAATGCCAGCGCGATTCAATCCTGCTGCTAACTGAGCGCAACCTATTAGACCATCTGTTTCCGGTGCTGGAGGATTGCCATCAGGCAGAAAAAACCCAGTTATAATCGCTACATGAGGAGAATAATGTTCGGCGATCGCGCGAGCTGCTCCCAAGAGTCCTCCCTTAGCTACTTGAAACAATGGTTCAATACCTCTGCCAACATCTCGTCCGCAAATAGTTTCTAATTGTGCGATTTTCTTTAATATTTCTTGGGTATAGGGCATGAGAAAGACAGATTTTTTATCAATAAGAAAAGCTCGGGAATCACACAATTTGGTTTTAGAATTCCAACATTTTAATTGAAGTTTTACAATCCAAAATCCTGTTTGGGTATAAACATTTTATGATCAAAAATTATCTTTGATATCAGTAATAAACATATGTCCGGGAGCATGGGTAATGGCTATTTCTGGTTTGGCTTGCAAAATTGCAGTTTGTGTGGTGACGCCACAAGCCCAAAATACTGGAATTTCGCCTTCATCAATAGTCACAGCGTCGCCAAAATCGGGAGCATTGATATTGGAAATAGCGATCGCATTTCCATCTCCTAAATGTACGGGCGCACCGTGAGCTTTTTGATAACTGCTAGTAATCTCCACGGCGCGAATCGCATCGGATGGTAACAAAGGACGCATGGAAACCACTAAGGGACTAGAAAATACCCCGGCGGACGCGCAAGAAAGGCTTGTTTTATACATTGGCACATTTTTGTTTTCCTCGATATGTCTAACTGGTATCCCTGCATTTAGCAGCGCCGCTTCAAAGGAGAAAGAACAGCCAATCAAAAACGCGACAAAATCATCACGCCACAATTCTTTAATATCCGTAACTTCCTCTACCAGTTCACCGTGGCGAAAAACATGATAGCGGGGTAAATCAGTTCTCACATCAGCTCCAGGCGCAACTATTCGCGGTTCGGGAACGCCGATTTCAGTAACATCTAATACAGGGCAAGGTTTGGGGTTGCGGTGGCAAAACAACAAAAAATCAAATGCCACAGACTTTGGTAAAACAACCAAATTAGCTTGCAAATATCCAGATGCCAAGCCAGGGGTAGGAGACTGAAATTTTCCCAAGCGGCACAAATTCCGAACTTCGGCTGGTGTTAACGATGGATTCATGAGTAATTGCAGAACTTTGCACCGATGTCTTAATTTTTAAACTTAATCAGACTTATATTGTCTCCTATTGTCTCGCGATCGCTTGACAAAAAACGCATTTTTATTAACGCGTTGTCAACGTTTGCTAATAAAACTTACGTAGCAAATAGCCCTGTAGAGTTTTAATGTTTATAGGACTTACGCTCATATTCGGTGGTTTCTACAAAAAACTGGGTTTCTGACATCGGCGTGGGTAAGTCCTGGTTTAATTGACTGAGAAAAACCTAAAACCACCATCAAGTGAAATTTCTGCATATTGCTGAAAATTCCCGGAAAACTGCTATTTAAGCCGGATTTTAGCTCATATAAACATAAGCTGATGAGAAATTGGATGCAGTTGAGTCTTTTAAAAGCATTAGCAACCCTTGCGATCGGCATTGCCCTAACGGGACTGTCTGGGTGTACAAATACCCACACCAACGCCAATACTAACACTTCAGCAGATACCCAAACGCATTCAGAACTTAAGATTGCTGGTGATGCCAGTACTTATCCAGCGATGAAGATATTAGCTGATGCCTACAGCGCCAAAGTCAAAAATACTACATTGACTTTTCTACCACCAAATCAATCAGAAGCTGCTATTGCTGGAGTCAAAGACGGACTGTTGGAAATTGCTACCATCAGCAAGCAGTTAAAGCCAGAGTCAGATGATGGCACGCTAGAGTATCGCCAAGCCGCCAAAGATGCCCTTTTAGTAGCCACTCATCCCAGTGTCAAAGAAGTTACCAATTTAACAACCCAGAATTTAAAAGCAATTTACAGTGGTGCAATCAAAAATTGGAAAGATTTAGGCGGACCCGATGCCAAGATAGTCCTGCTAGACCGACCGGAAGATGAATCTGCCAAACTTCTTTTGCGAAAACACTACCTGGGAAAAAAACTCAAAAACTCCCCCCAAACAATCATCATGCGCCACGAAGGCGATTTGGTAGCTGCCCTGCAGAATACACCATACAGTATCGGCGCTTTTTCTTTAGCAAACGCCATTTCTAACAAACTGCCAGTTAACCACCTCAGTCTCAATGGTATAGAACCCACCCCAGAAAATGTACGGTCAGGTAAGTATCAAATGGTGCGGACTAACGGTATAGTCTCAAAAAAGAATGCAACAAAAGCTACTCAAGGATTTATCGACTTTACCTTGAGCGCAGAAGCAGGCGAGGTGATGAGCAAGTCCGGTTTTGTGCAAGCAACGCAGACAATGGTAAAACAATGAGCGAGGAAGTTGGTTCCAAACTGTTTGACCCCTTCTTGACAATCAAACCCCCAGGCAAAAATACAAAATTGGGATTAGCGATCGCATATCAGATTGTTGTCGAAAAACATTATGACAAAATTAAGTGTCATTCAGCACCTGGGCAAGGTGCAGAGTTTGTAATTAAAATTCCAGTAAAATAACCAAAAATCTCGAATTATCTAAGTATAATTACATTGATTAAAATATAAAAAAGTATAATTTTCTAAAAAATAAAAAAATACTGATATAAATAAAAAAAAGCTAGCTAGATATAGTAGTCTTAAAGAAGATTGAATCGATTGCCATCGAAATTATTTATCTTTTCCCTCGACTTTGGCGATTCCTTGCACCCGATTTCCCTGGTTCAATTAAGTTTATATGCTTATTTAACCGACGATCCGGTTATTCCATCCTGTGTTATACTGGAGAATATAAGGATTATTTTCGGTTGAGGAATTGATTTTAATTTTTTTTAAAAGCGTCTCTCCGAATCTAACTCTCTACACTCTCTGATTTGGGAGACATTCTATGTCAATTTATGTCGGTAATTTGTCCTATCAGGTCACAGAAGAAGACCTGAAGCGAGCCTTTGGGGAATACGGAACCGTAAATCGCGTTCAGTTACCCACAGATCGCGAAACAGGACGCCCTCGGGGCTTTGCCTTTGTGGAAATGGAAACAGATACACAAGAAACAGCTGCCATTGAAGCATTGGACGGCGCAGAGTGGATGGGACGTGACTTGAAAGTCAACAAGGCTAAACCCCGTGAAGAAAGAAATTCTTCCGGTGGTGGTGGTGGTCGCGGGAGTTGGGGTAACAATAACCGTAGTAATCGCCGCTATTAAGCCTTTATTTCTTAAAATTTTAAATTTAGAGTCTCCAGCAGGTTAAGGCAATCGCTTGACTCTGCTGGAATCTTTTATTTTTTCTCTGGCTTTCAACTATTCATCTCATCCACATTAGGAGGAATTAGAATGACGCAAGTAGTGTTGGGGGAGAACGAAGGAATTGAGTCAGCTTTGCGAAGATTTAAGCGGGAGGTTTCTAAAGCCGGAATTTTCCAGGACATGAGAAAGAAGCGTCACTTCGAGACTCCGCTAGAAAAAGAAAAACGTAAAGCGATCGCAAGACACAAACAACGCCGCAGGCAACGTTCTCGCTACAGGTAAAATACACTTTCGTTAAATTCCTGTTGCCTTGGCATCCCACCAGTATAACTCATCGCTCCGTTTGACTTTAGGATTGGTGGTGATGCCTGCAGTCAGCCGCTAAACATCAGCACTTACACAAAGTATCGGTACTCCTCACAACTTAATATTTACTTAGTACACTTCAACATTTATAGGTTCTCTATCCTTTTAATGTGAAGTGTACTTAATAGCATTGCACAATTGTCAAAGGATTATCAATTAATTGACAATGAACCATTAACCATTAACCCCTTCGGGGTGACGCTCGTTCCTCGCTACCGCTACGCTAACGCCAGTCGCTCATGGTCCGCCACTGCGGTCTTGGGGTCTCCCCAAGTTCCGCAAGTGGCGTGGAAACCACGGCAGTTCCTTCAAGTCGGCGAAGCCGCCCAACGGACTGCCTCCCCAAGACCGCGCCAAATCACCATTAACCATTAACCATTAACAGACAGACGTAGGTTGGGTAGAGCGAAGTAAAACCCAACAGATGATATTGCACTATTTTAGGATAGACGTGCTACTACGAGAGTTATTGCAACTAGTCCAACCAATGAGCATAGTTAATGGATTTTCAGCTATAAATCATGAATTATTAACAGCCTTTTCTCGATATTCTGAATGATACCAAAACATCATCTCAAAAGCAATTTAATGAGCAACAGCACCACCCGTAGGCTTCACTTTTTTCAAGAATAAAATAGCAACCCCACTCAACAACAAAGCAATAGCAATAAAGTAGAAACAATCGTTAAAAGCCATCACAAAAGATTCACGACGAACAACATTATCAATAGCTTTTATCGCTTGGTCTTGCGCCGTACTCAAATCAGCGCCGCGACTGACAAAATACTGCGTCAATTGATTAATTCGCTCTTGAGTTGCAGGATTATATAAAGATATAGATTCACCCAAACGATTCGAGTGAAATTGCTCTCTGTTAGTTAATAAAGTTGCCAAAGATGCAATTCCTATAGAACCGCCCAGATTACGCATCATATTAAATAAACCACTCGCCGAACCCGCATCTTTTGGATTTAAACCAGCAGTAGCAATAGAGGTTAGCGGAACCATAATTAGAGGTTGTCCCATTGCGCGGACAAGTTGCGACCAAATTAATTGGTCATGTCCAGTTTGAAAAGTCATGCTGGAATTCATGAACGCACTAATAGAAAATAAAACCACACCCACTGCAACCATTAAGCGCACATCAATGCGTTGCATGATTCTCGGTATTAGGGGAATAATAAGTAATTGAGGGGCACCTGCCCAAATTAGCACTTCACCAATTTGCAGCGCATTATATCTTTGAATTTGTGCTAGGTACAACGGCAAAATATAAATTGAGCCATATAATCCCACACCCAGGGATACATTGACAATACTGGCTAAACCAAAGTTACGATAGCGTAAAAGTCGCAGGTTAATAAATGGCTGTTTTCGAGTTAATTCAATCCAGAAAAACAGTGCTAGAAAAATTGCTGCAATTACACTTAGTCGCACAATTAAAGGCGAACCAAACCAATCTTTACGACTACCTTCTTCTAAAACGACTTGTAGGGAAGCTAATCCAATAGCCATCGAAAAAATTCCCCACCAGTCGCCTTGTTTTAGTAAATTATATTGCGGTCTTTCCTGCTTAATGCCATACCAAATTCCAGTAAGCATTAATGTCCCTGGAAATATATTTATATAAAAGCTGTACTCCCAACCGTAGTTTTCTGTTAACCAACCTCCTAAAGTGGGACCAATTGATGGTGCAAAAACTGCGGAAATCGCAAAAGCAGCTAGTCCAACTGGCTGCTTGGATGGCGGTAAAGTCGTTAATACAATCGTCATGGCTGAGGGAATTAAAACCCCTCCCGTAAAGCCTTGTAAGGCGCGAAAAGCTATCATGGAATTAAGATTCCATGCCCAAGCACAGCAAATAGAAAAGAAGATAAATAAGGCGGTATTTATTAACAAATATCGTTTGACGGAAAATACCCGCGACAACCATCCGGTGAGGGGAATTACTACAATTTCCGCCACGAGATAAGCTGTAGAAATCCAAGAACCTTCTTCTAGAGTCGCCCCCAAACTCGCTTGAATATCTTGTAGAGAAGCGTTGGTTATTTGAATATCCAGCACCGCCATAAATGCGCCAAGCATACTAGCTAAAACACCTATCCAGGTTCTTAGCGGCACTTTATTGGAGGAAGATTGAGGTTTGCTAACTGCATTTGTATCAGCCACAGCGTTACTCCGGTTAAGAAATGCGGGCGTTAAGACGAGAGAAGATGTTTCTCTTTTCAGGTTTGAAGAGATTAGGACTTACGCAACTTCGACGCTAATTGCCTCAATACAGTCGCGATAATTCATGAATTATCGCTACAGTAGTTATGTTTTGCGTAAGTCCTGGAGATATTAAAAATATATCTTAAGGATGATGCTATTGAAAATTTTTTCGGATTTATTTTTCCAATTTAGCCATTAATTATCGGGTATGATTATCGGGTATGTTAGTTACATAGTATTAATAATTGTTTGCTAATTAGGTAACAGATGTGTCGTAATGCACTGTTTGTTCAAAATGGTGCGTTATACTCCGTTAACGCACCCTACATTTGGAAATTTTATTGGAATTATCTAAAATTTTCTATTTTTATTCTTTCCTATCCTTTTTTACTTGTTGCTAATATCCCTTTTTGCTCGTAGATTGGGCGCACTAATTGTCTTAATGCCGGCAATTGTCTGGTAAAAAACATAGAGCCTAAAATACAAGCTATACCATCAATGATTAATGTATTGGTAGCGCCGATATGATTTGCTAAAAAACCTCCCAATAAATTACCCAAGGGTATTGTTCCTAAAAATGACATTGTGTATAAGCTCATTACCCGACCGCGTTTGTCATCCTCCACAAGGGTTTGCAAAATTGTGTTGCTGGCGGCAATTTGCAGAATTGAGCCTGCACCAACAAACAACATTGTGAATAAAGAAAGTGGTAAAAATCTCGAGAGAGAAAAAGCAATGAGTCCACATCCTAATATTGTGGGAGCAAAGGCAACTAATTTACCAAGTCCTACTACTGTTTGCCTTGTAGCCAAATAAATTCCGCTTGCTAAGGCTCCAACTCCTGATGCAGCCATCAAAAAGCCCAGGGTTTCTGCACCGCCTCCAAGGATTTTTTCGGCAAAAACTGGCACGAGAACAGTATATTGCAGCCCCATGAAGCTAACTAAGGCTGATAGTGTTAATATTGCCCGAATTGGTGGAAAACCAAAGGCATAATCAAATCCTTCTTTAATTCTTTGCAAGGGATGGGCAATACTTACTTTGTTTTTATTTGACTTGATGTTCATCGCTAATAACGCAATAATTACGGCGATATAGCTCAGTCCATCAATTAGAAAACAGTAAGCTGCACCGATGCGAGCAATTAGCAAACCACCAATGGCCGGACCAATTAATCGCGCACCATTAAACATTGTCGAGTTAATAGCGATCGCATTCGCTAAATCATCCCTTTTTTCTACCAATTCTGGCACAAATGTCTGCCGCGCTGGCGCATCCACGGCGTTAATAAATCCTTGAAATAAACTTAAGACGATGATATGCCACACTTGAATCATGCCAGTTAATGCTAATACTGCCAGGGTTAGTGACTGAATCATCGCCAATATTTGCGTACCAATTAAAGTACGATGGCGGGAAAATCTATCCACAAATACTCCGCCAAAGGGAGCGAGAAAAAAGCTAGGAACTTGACTGGTAAATCCCACAATTCCTAACATTACGGGTGAGTCTGTTAAGTGATAAACCAGCCAAATTGTGGCAAGTTGCGTCATCCACGACCCAATTAGGGATATGCCTTGTCCGGCAAAAAATAAACGGTAGTTTTTTGACTTTAATGCTGGTAGTAGGGACTTTTTCTGACTTGTTTGCATGTTTGTGCAAGGCTTGCTTTATACTAATGCTTTCATAGATATCATTTGACCTCGCTCGTAACGCCTCTCCCTAGGTGGAAAGATATGTTATGGATTTGGGCATTGGGCGGGTCTGGGGCAATGGGCATGGGGCATGGGAAAGAAAGATTTTTATGCTTTGTTGTGTGCCGAATGCGTGGGGTATTGTGCCGTTGACTGGTTTGTGCCCTCGCCCGCCCACCAAATAAATTTTGGAAATAGCTAAAGTCATCTAAAAGATGACTGAGTAAGGATTGCAACCAGTTTTGACTCAGATATTGCACTATTCGAGTGGGAGGTAGTGGGCACTGCCCACCATTGTCTGAAACGCTGATGTTGGTTTTGGTGGGCGATGCCCACTCTACAAAAATTAGTTGGTTTTGGTAGGCGATGCCCACTCTACAAAAATTTGTTGTTGATATTGGTGCAATAGGTGTAGAGATGCGACGCCAGTTGCAGAAGACGCTTTGAAACCCCAAGGCTAGCACTGGTTCAAATGAAAGCGTCTCTACAAGGTGTGAATTTTTCTTCCAAGCTTGTTGTAAATGTTGCAAAATCTCAGTTTGAAGGCAATTTGCTACTACTTAACTTTTACGGCGACTTCTGCAGACATTCCAGGTGTAATTCGCGACTCGTACCCTTGAATGCTTTGTTTGTCAAACACTACTTTTACGGGGATGCGTTGCACTATTTTGGTAAAGTTACCTGTGGCGTTATCTGGTGGCAATAAGGCAAACTGTGCGCCGGATGCTGGGGAAATACTGTCAACATGTCCTTTAAATGTATGGTGGGGGAATGCATCTAGTTTGATTTCTACTTCCTGTCCCGGCTTCATGTTTTCTAATTGGGTTTCTTTGAAGTTGGCGACTACCCAGTAATCGTTATTCACGATCGCCATTATCGGTGTTCCTACTTGTACCCGATTTCCAACTTCCACAGTTTTTCTACCTACCCGTCCGGCTGCTGGCGCGGTAATGTTGGTGTAGGATAGCTGCAATTGCGCGTCTTTGAGTGAAGCTTCGGCTTGAGAAATAGAAGCTTTCGCTGCTTCGTATTGTCCCCGGTTCACTGCTGTTTGCTGTCCGCCGGCGGTAGCTTGTTGCAGTCCTCCCTTGGATGCTGCGAGTTTCGCTTGGGCGCTGGTTACACCTTCTTGCGCTTGTGCTAATTTTGACTGCGCTCTGGCTACACTAACTCTTGCAGAAGCTAACCGCGCTTGGGCTTGTTCCACTCCCTGAAGGGCTGCATTTTTTTTGCGCTACACCCACATCATAAGCGGCTCTGGCTGTGTCCAACTGTTGGCGAGAAATGGCACCTTGTTGAAACAGGGCGTTGTAACGGTTGAAATCGGCTTGCGCTTTTTGCAAATTGGCATTCGCCTGCGCTACTTGCGCCTGTGCTGCGGGAATTCCAGCCTCTGCGGCACGTACATCAGCTTCCGCCGCAGGTACGCCAGCTTGCGCTTCTTGCACTGCTGCTTGGGCTGTGGAAATCGCTGCTAATGCGCCTGAGACATCACCTTGGGCTTGAACTGTCTTGGCTGTTGTAGTTTGTGAGGCTAAGGCTATACCGGCTTCTGCTGCTTGTGCTTGTCTCTGTGCTGCTTGCAACGCGGCTTCTGTTATGCGTACTTTATTTTGATAGTCGCTCTTATCGAGTTTTACTAGCAACTGTCCCTGTTGCACTAGCTGGTTATCGGTGACCAGCACATCGCTAACTGTTCCCGGAATTTTGCTGCTAACTTGGTTAATGTGTCCCGCAACTGTGGCGTTGTCTGTTTCTTGATGGCTAGAAGCATACTCCCAGTAGCGATAACCAAAACTACTTGCTGCGATCGCACTCACTCCCAATGCTGCCAAAATTAAAGCGATCGGTTTTTTACCCTTCGGTGCAGGTATATGTGGCTCCTTTTTCCCCTCATCTTGGGGATGCACTTGCTTTTCGGGTATTACCACCGGCGCTGATGTTTCTTTAGTAAGAGTTTCCAAAGTGCCTAAATCTTTAACTAGTTCTTTATCCAACACCGCAGTTTTGTGTCCGTTATGTCCGTTGCGTCCGTTTAAAGTGTTAATGTTACGTTCCATAATTTTTAACTCAATTGGTAGATGATTTAATCGGCAGTCTGTTATTTCGTACCCGTAATATCTATATACAAGTCTTTATTAATCGTTTACTTAGCATACGAAATATTTTTTCATTCAAAAGCCAATATTGCCTCACTCAGTCGGGCGATTGTGAAATTATCTTAAGATAGATTGGCGATCGCTTGATTTAGGATTCGAGAAAATTGTTCGCGTTCTGAGTGGGAAATACCGTGCATAGCTTGATTACTCAATTCTGAAGCAATCGGCGGTAGGACAGATTCGAGTTGCTTACCTGCATCAGTCAGCCAAATGCGCCAGATGCGGCGATCGCGCGAATCGCGTTCTCGACGAATCAAACCGCGTTCTTCCATGCGATCGAGTACGCCAGTTAAAGTACCTCCCACTTGCTGCAACTTTTCCCCAACACTGGAAGTAGGCAGACCATCATTTTCCCACAAACAGCATAATACCAGCCAGTGAAAAGGAGTAAGTCCAAATGGTTCCAGAAGTTCGGTAAACTTGCGTGTGAGCAGTTGTGATAGCAATTTGATTCGGTAGCCTGCACTATATGGTGCCCGAACTTGCTGCCAGCTATACAATGCCTGGGAATTATCAGATGTGGAAACCATTTAAGGGGATTCCTTAGCGTGCGTAATATTATTTTACTAACCTTTTAGTTAGGAGTCAAGAGTCATTGGAAATTGGGCATTGGGCATTGGGCATTGGGCATTGGTAACTAACAACAACTAACCACTAACCACTAACCACTAACCACTACCCACTACCTACCAACCCCGGAGGGGTTCACCAGTCGCCTGGGTCGGGAAAACGCCACTGCGACCCTTGGGGAGACCCCAAGACCGCAGTGGCGGACCTACCAAGGGCGCGAAGCGATCCGGGGGGAATCTTCCTGACTGCAGACTTCGCGCCCCTTTACCACCAACAACCAACAACGCGATCGCGCTTCACCAGTACTAGGAGGGAAACCCGACCGCAGTACGCGCTTCACCAACAACCAACAACCAACAACGCGATCGCGCTTCACCAGTACTAGGAGGGAAACCCGACCGCAGTACGCGCTTCACCAACAACCAACAACCAACCACCAACCAATTAATTTAAAACTTGAATTAATTGATACTTTTGCACTGTGCCGAGAATGCGATGGGGGGTGGATGATTCAGCGGCTTGTTTTGCAGATATCCAAGCGTAACTAGAAGCTGGAAGTTGCGAAATTTTGTCTACGCGTTTACCGTGGTGTGGTGTGTAAAAATTAAGTAATACTCCGGTTTTGCCGCCTACTTGGACAAAGTTAATAGAATGGGTTTGGAGAATAGAAGCGATCGCTCTTTGTGCTAAAAAAGTTCTCATATCAGGGTTATAGTCGCCCAGAAAGCCGTTGCTACCAGCTACAGCCAACGCCAGCCAAGCAGGAATTAACCAACCAGCAATCCAGTAACGCGCTGTGAGAAATTTTTTACCAAAGCGATAACGACCAATCCATACTACAGGCAAAATTAACAAACCATTACCCAAAGCCAAGGCTAAGGTTGCATATTTGCGGATTTCAGCATTACCCAAAGTTAAAGCGACTATACCTGCTAGTAAAAAGACAACAGCTAATACACCAAAGGCATAGCTAATATTACGGGGAAGTGTATCGATATTGTGATGGGGGGAGTGTTTTTCCCCACCTCCCCACCTATTAAAAATATTGCCAAGCCAGTTTAATCCCACTGATGCTAGCAAAGCGATGAACGGATATAGACTAAGACTGTAGTGAGGTAAACGTGTAGAGAACAAACTTAATTCGGCAAATAGGACTACCGGGAAACCAACTAATATTAACTGGTAGCGCCCAATCGGGCGGCGGATAGTCAAAACTAAGCCGAGAAGACTTAAGAAAAACCAAGGAAAGGCTAAAGCCGGGAGATTCCAAAAATAAAATATTATCCCATTTCCGCCACGTTCATTTGAACCCAGGCGGAACACAAATTTGAATAATTCTGCCAAACTATCGTTACCGTAGCGTTGCCAATTTAGCCAAATCCAAGTAAAGGTGGGAATTAAACCTAGTACAAACCCTAAATACAACATTGGGTTTGAAAGATGTTTGTGACGACGATTTTCCCAAATTAAGTAAGGTAATAAAGCGACGATGGGCAAAAAAATCATAAAGCTTCTAACTAAGAAGCCCAATCCAAAACTTAAACCCGCAATCAAGCTATAAAAAAAGCGGTTTTGATGGTATAATTCCGCTTTTAATAAAGACCAAATTGCTAAAAGTACCAAAAAAATCATTGGCACGTCAGGTGTACCTAAGCGACAATATTGCAACCAGAGAAATTCCACGCTGAGAATAGCTGCAGCTAGCCAAGCTACTTTTTTATTCAGCAGAATTTTACCGATTTCATATATGAGTAGTAAGCTGAAAATGCCAGCTATTATACTTGAAAGTCGTCCGCTAAATTCGCTGATGCCAAATAAAGTGTAAAAACTGGCGATTAACCAATAGGGACCAGGTGTTTTATGATGGGGTTCCGACCAAGGATTTATCCAATCGCCAGACTCAAACATCCGACGCGATCGCCAAGCATAAAGCCCTTCGTCATGGGCCATCAAACTATTGTTACCATTCGTGAATAGTAATAACGGCAGTATCCAAAGTAACAAACTTAAATAGGGAAAAGCAGGCGATCGCTGAATGCGCTGCCAAAGATAATTAAAATAACAATCAAAAAAACGTATTAAATATAACATTTAAAAAATAAAAGTTCAATGTTGGTCGCTTGACTCGTTTATTTGTCAGACTATTTCTAGAATATGTAAGGTGGTATACATAGGCTTGAGCCAAATACTACTTGAAAATTACACGATTTTGGGAAAAGTTGTCCTAACCAGGGATTTATGCTGCTTAGACCGAATCAACGAGTGAAGCTAGATGACACAGACGATAAGCTATTTTATGCCTATCCTCGCTTTGTCACCCATATAGACGAAGGATTTATCCAACAACTAACGGATTTATATCGTCAGCGACTAAAACCCAACACCCGGATTTTTGACATGATGAGTAGTTGGGTATCTCATCTACCAGAAGAGATGCAGTTTACCCATGTTGAAGGACACGGACTCAACGGGGAAGAATTAGGGCGGAATCCACGGTTAAATCATTACTTCGTGCAAAATCTCAACGATAATCCTCAGCTACCCTTGCAGGATCGAGAATTTGATGCCGTGCTTAACTGCGTTTCCGTGCAATATTTGCAATACCCAGAGGCAGTATTTTCCGAAATTCACCGCATCCTCAAACCAGGCGGCGTCGCAATTATCAGCTTTTCTAACCGCATGTTTTTTCAAAAAGCGATACAAGCGTGGCGGGATGCTTCAGAAACCTCTCGAATTGAACTAGTCAAACGCTACTTTTCCTCAGTTCCCGGATTTACTACCCCAGAGGTAATTGTTCAACAGGCTCAGCTGCCAAACTTATTACAGTGGTTGGGTGGAGCGGGTGGAGATCCGTTCTATGCTGTGATAGCTTACCGTAGTTAAACTAAAGTTGGGAGTTGGTGGTTCACCAGCGCCCTTGGTAGGGTTTCCCTCGTGCCGGGGATGGTGAAGCGCGAAGGGTTGGGAGTTGGTGGTTGGGAGTTGGTGGTTGGGAGTTGGTGGTTAGTAGAAGAATTAACAATGCCCAATTCCCAATGCCCAATTCCCAATTCCCAATTCCCAATTCCCAATTCCCACAATTCCGGAAAAATGTAATTCAAAATACAGAAAGTTATCAAAAGATAAATTTTCCGGACAAAGCACGCATCAAAGAAGATAATTGCCTTGAATATCAAGCATAAGGAGGAGCCAAAGATGATTTTACCTCGCGCTCGTCGAATTTTAGCTGCTTTGTTGCTTTCAGTATTACTACTGACAACAGCCTGTGCGACTAAAGCACCAAGTCGTTTTGACGCGGTGCAACAAGAAAGCAGCAGACAAAAAACCGGTCAAGCTGTTGCCAAAGATGCAACTCAGGGTAGTGAATTTAACAAATTCTTCCCTGCTGCTGAAGATGGTTACCAGCGCGTATATACCCAAGAGAAAAAAGGCTTTGCAGAAGCGAAGTTGAAAAAAGACGGCAAAGATGTAGCCATGCTGTCAATTTCTGATACCACCAGCATTCCAGGTGCGGCGGCAAAATTTTCTAACAGTACCAAAAAAATCGAGGGTTATCCAGCGGTGACAGTTGGTAATACGCAAACTGCGGTTTTGGTGGGTAAATACCAAGTGAAAGTACTATCCCGCGATCCGTCGTTTACAGCAAGCGATCGCGAAGATTGGATAGAGAAATTTAACCTCAGCGGTCTGTCAAAACTCAACTAATAAATTCCAAAGTCATCAGTCAATAGTCCACAGTTAATAGTCCACGGTCAATAGTCCAAAAGTTTATAACTAATGACTCTTGACTAATAACTAATAACCAATGACTAATGACTAATGACTAATGACTAATAACTAATGACCATTGACTATTAAGGAGATTTTCGTGAGTAAACCGATTTTTGAGTTAGTTGACGAATTGCCAACCAGTGGCTTGACTATTTCTTTGTTGAATTCCTTGGATTTTGTTGCTCCCGGTGAGTGGCGAAACGTAGTCGGTTTTGTCAACACAATTAAAACCGTCACAGGCGAAACCGATGAAAGTTTAATTCAAGCGATCGGCGAACGCGCAATTTATCTTTACAACGACAAATCCCAAGGATATCAACGCGCCATGTGGCTTTATCAAACCGTTGATAGTACAGATAAAGCCCTTGGTGCAGCAGCTTTAGCTAATAAAGTTGGCGAAACAGTTTCATTTTTGGGTTTTTTAAACAACATCACCCCCAAAGCAGATAAAGCGCAAACAATTGATTTGTGCTTGAAATTAGTTGCCGAATTAGTAGCATTCTGCCAAATTAACGGCATTCCTGGAGACAGCATTGGCGATTTTGTCGCCTCTTTAGGAGAATATAGCGGCGAGTCGCTAATTCGGATGGTTGCATTAGTTTGCGTTGATGGTTTGATACCACTTGGTCCCGGCTTCATTGACAAAGCACTATCTACGATTAGTCAGACAAGCCCCAAAGAGTTAGAACAAAACTCCACTTTCCAAAACATGAGAGATGCGATTCCAGGTAATAATTCTGGAAGCAAACTTGCCTTTATTGGCGAAAGCTTCGACTCAGTTAAAGGCTGGATGGGCAATCTCGTTGCCTCAAATAATTTAACGCCACAAAAAGTCGTTGGTAACTTGCAAAACTTTGTCCAAATTGCCGATGATAAGTTAGATTATCTAGCAGCGTTTCTGGATGTTAGTACCAATTACTACGAACACACAGGCACGCAAACTCTAGCACGACGCTTAATTGAACGAGCAGTAGCTGAGATTTAGCCTTGTTGCTAATAGCTAATAGCTAATAGTTAATAGCTATTAGTTAGTAGCTAATAGTTAATAGTTAATAGTTAATAGTTAATAGTTAATAGCTAATAGCTATTAGCGACAAAGGCAATTTTTTAAGACACCCATGAACTATAGTTCCCAGCGCCAGATAAAAACCTTGATTTCTTCTGCCCCCCGCAGTATGCCCCCCGCAGTATGCCTCGTGCCTTATTTTTAAATTAGTTTTATACTTCTCCAGAAATTTGTAAAAACACAGTTCTTTTACGCGGTCCATCTAACTCAAAAAATAATATAGATTGCCACGTTCCCAAATTTAAACTACCATCCACAATCGGAATCACCTCACTAGTACTTAGCATCATCGCCATTAGATGCGAGTGAGCATTTATCGGTTCATCTGGTGGAATATTTGGTCTTAAATGTAAATCATTATGTAAATATCGGTCTGATTCCGGTACTAATTTCCGCAAAAAAACTTTTATATCTTCTAACAATCTTTCTTCATTTTCATTGATAACCAAAGCCGTTGTAGTATGTCGGGAAAACACTAAAACTTGACCATTTTTTATCGAAGTTGATGCAATCAAGTCTTTGATATGCGGCGTGATGTTGTGAATATTAATTCCCTGTTCAGTTTCGATTTCAATGATTTTATTAATAATCGGCATTTTGGGATTTTGGATTTGAGATTTTGAATGAAAGGATTTTACATTTTGAATTATGAAAGCGATAACGCACTAATTGAGACGGTGCCTGATTTAGAACTTATAATTCCTAGTGTTTAACCGCCCTCAGCAACCAGTAGCCCGGAGGCTATACAAACCAAGCCTGCCGACCCAGGCTAAATTAAGCATTATCTTCATGAAATGATTTAACTGGGCGGCTGGTCGCCTCCCAACTCCCCAACGGGAGAACCAGTTACCTGCGCGAGGGTTACCCTCCCGCAGTACGCGCTTCACCAACTCCCAACTTTTAACTCCTAACTCCTAACTCCTAACTCCTAACTCCTAACTCCTAACTCCTAACTCCTAACTATCGCTTGCAAACCTTTTACTAATCTTTCTATTCCTTCTTTCGCTGTTTCTTTTTGCAGCGCACCATAAGCAACGCGCAAATAACATCCATCATTCATGCCAAAAGTTGTACCAGGAATCACTGCAACTTGATGTTCTTGAATCAGCCTTTTAACTAACTCAAAGGTATCAATATTAGTATGAACTTTCAGGAAAAAATAGAAAGCGCCATCAGCAGGGGCAATAGTACATAATCCTTCTAGTCGGTTGAGAGAGTCAAGAACTAACTCGCGAACTTGCGCGATCGCTTCTATATTACTCCTCAAATACTCCTCTTTTGCTTGCAACGCCCCTAAAGCCGCATACTGAGAAACCACAGGCGGACAAATCACAATCGTATCTTGGACTTTTTTGACGGCGACAAGCAAATGTTTGGGAATCACCATATAGCCAATGCGCCAACTGGCAAAACCATAAGCTTTGGAAAGGCTATATAAGGAAATTGTATATTCGCTGCTGCCAGCAAATGCCCCAGGAGAAACGTGTTTTACACCGTTGTAGGTAAAATATTCATAGGCTTCATCGCTGATGTGATAGATAGCGCGATCGCCACAAATTTGATTAACTTCCCGCAATGTTTCCTCGGAATACACTACACCAGTGGGATTATTGGGTGATGTAGTGACAATTGCCCGTGTTTTTGCAGTAATAGCTTGAGCGATCGCATCAGGACGCAACTGATAATTTTCATCCGTCCCCACCAACACCACACGACAACCCGCCATCGTAATTGCCATTTCATGATTAAAATAATAGGGCGTATTTAGAATAATTTCATCCCCCACCGAAGTAATAGCAAGAACCGCGTTCGTAAACGCCATATTGCTACCTGCAGTCACAACAATGCAGTTTTTCTCATTAATTTCAATGCCATTGAAAGCTTGTAACTTTGCTGCCAACCTTGCCAACAATGGGGGAATTCCCTCAACAGCTTTGTATAAATTGTTAGTAGGTTCCGCAAGGAATTGGGGCAGCAATTGAATTGCTTCCGGTGGTGGATTATAAGAAACAACACCTTGTCCGAGAGAAATCGTCCCTGGAGAATTGCGAATCAGTTCCCCAACGACAGGTATAATAGGCGACTGCACCGCCTCCATGCGAGAGGTTAATTTAGTCATTAGTTGGTAGTTGGTAGTTGGTAGTTGGTAGTTGGTAGCTGGTAGTTGGTAGTTGGTAGTTGGTAGTTGGTAGTTGGTAGCTGGTAGTTGGTAGTTGGTAGTAATTCCCTTGTCCCCAAGTCGTCCCCCCACACCCGTCGCCCCAAGTCGTCCCCCCTTCTCCCCCTCTCCCCCTCTCCCCCTCTCCCCCTCTCCCCCTCTCCTCCTCACGCTGACAAAGGCGGGGGAAAACGGATATCTGCACTAAAGTTTTCCAGATTAGCGCTGCGATGAATTGGTAAAGCATATTCTAAATTTTCATGGGGACGGGGAATAATGTGATGTGAAAGCAACTCGCCACCATTAACCCTTAGTATCGCCTCCAATCCAGCCACAACAGCAACATTCACCTCACCCACCTCTCCCCGAATTAATACAGTAATCCTTCCCAAATCAGTATTTTCATACCCGACAAGAGTCACGCGGGCTGCTTTACACATAGCATCTCCCACCTCCACTGCAGTGGGAACACCATAAACCTCAATCATGCCAAGTGCGAAAGTCATACTGATTTTGGATTTTAGATTTTAGATTTTGGATTGGATATTGTAGAGACGCTTCGGAATCGCTTCTGCACCAAAGATTTTAGGTAACAGGGGTAACAAAATCACAATATAGCAGTCCGAAGTCATTCGCAAACAACTTGCAACATTATTGAAAATAACGCAAAACCCCCCTTTTTAAAGCAGGATCTACAACGTTGCAAAATATCAAAATCGCCCTCGCCCCCCGGGAGGGGGGTTGGGGGGATCTACAACGTCTGAAATACTTGAAATTGCGTTAAAGCTGCTTACCGTTTTCCACTAAGTATTACCCCGAAGGATACTTTTACTATTTATTCTTAAGATTAATCAGGAAAATTTCAATTTCAATTTGTAGGTACTCTTATCAATAACTGAAGCCAACTCCATAAAACAATCTTGGTTTCAAACTACTATATTTGGAGAAACTAAATATGAAATTATTCAAGCTGGGATTACTCAGTGTTGGTAGCTTATTGCTTTTAAATTCCCTAGCACAAGCCGCACCAATACCTAGCAATAGTAATAGTGCTAATAATTTAGTATTCACTAACACAAATACAGCAACATTAAAACAGCCTGTATCTAGAAATATCATAAAAGAAAGCTTTTTTCCAGTTCCTCAAAGCGGGGGCTGTCCATCTCGCCAAATACAATTTTTCCAAGCTGAAACGCAAAACTATATTGTGTATATTTGCGGTCAAACAGCCAAGTATCCCGATACTTATACAGGTATTGCTAAAAATGGCAATGGCAAGATAACTTTGCCTCTTGTACAAGCTAAACCTGATTTTTTTGCCGCTGTTAACGACAATGTAACTTACACGCTTAATCCAAATTATCTGACTATTGTCCAAGGAGAAAAACCGATTTTTCAACAAAGGGTTCAACGATATAATTCACTGCCTTGGCGTGAACCAGGAGTTTAATAAAGAACTTTAAAATAAAAAAATATCCAACTACATTTTGTATCTTTGGGCAGGCAACATACCCACCCCACACACTCTTATTGGATAGTTGATTTGTTGGAAATCCCTACCTAATAGGTTATATTCTGCACTTTGCCATAGTCAATTTTGTTAGTTTGGTTTTTTAGTTTTCATGTGTCGCAAAATGGCGGCAATATTACGGGCATCATCAATGCCTCGATGATGTGTTCCTTTTAATTCTATTCCTAGATGTTGCAAAGCCTGTGCCATACCAAATCTTTTGGATACACCCAGATATTCTGAAAATTCTTTCTTGATATTTCTATGTGCCGAACTTATAGGATAAGGGATATTGTGAAATTGACAATCTAGCTGAATTTGATTTTTATCGTAGTCACCCCAAGAACAGAATACATAATTGGGAAATGAATAAATCCATTCTTTAAATTGGGCAATTACATCTGGAAAGTTTGCAGCTTTGTCAACATCATTTTGAGAAATGGTAGTCAATTCTGTACAAAAAGCTGTTAATTGCTGATGTCTCACAGGTCGAATGAATTGCTGATACTCAGAATCTATTTCTAAAGTTTCTCGATTCAGCATCACTGCACCAATTTCGATAATTTCCATTTCGTGCTTTAAGATGCTGTCTTTGTCACAACAAGTAGCTTCTAAATCAACTACTAAATAATAGCTGGCTGTGTTAGTTTTCATCTAAATACTTAAGAATTAAGAATTGGTAATATATCAGTTTTTCGACTGTTTATAAAGTTAAAAAATAGCCGTCTCAGGTGAACAATACCCACCCGACAGTAAACGCGGATTTCAAATTTACTGTACTACATATATTACAAAAATCCCAGCGATCGCGACTCTTAAAGTCATAGCGCACTACTGCATGAAAACGTAGTGTAATACCAATATTGCCCTTTGTAGGGGCACAATACCCAAGTGCCCCTACAGTTTGAGATATGTAGTTGTAAAATCAAGAATTGGTATAACGCATCATTATCTCACCATTATTTGACCATTGTTTGGCAATGCGTTACGGCACAAATATTCCTATAAGTGGTCAAAAATGATATTTGCAAATGCACTATCACGCACCCTACCGTCTACCATTTTCAGGAGTTGATAAACTACTTATTAACGTCCTGGCTGGCATGTAAAATTGAGAGCAGATGCTTGTTAAAATCACCTACATGTTGACCTAAAGTACTGAAAAAATCATTGTCAATCTTATCGACGACTTGAATTGCTTCTAGTGTCAAATTATAGCCTTCATTTGTGATTGTTAATGACTTTGCTCTTGTATCTTTTGCGTCAGTTTCGCGCCTGATTAAACCTCGTTGTTCCAAAGCGCGTAAAACTTTGGAAGTCATCATAATATCTGTTTTGGCATGGGCAGCTAATTTTGCTTGCGTAATTGTTTCTTTATCTTGAGTTAGCCAAACAATTCCCGCTAACAAAACAAATTGTACATGAGTTAATCCCAACTCACTCAGCCCTGCATTCATTTTTCTTTGCCACAGATTAGACACTTGCCACAGTAAAAATCCTGGGCTATCATCTGGGCTTTCAAACTGAAATACTTGATTTTTTGGCGTAGATATCATAGACAGTGCTGAGAGCTAATTGATAATGTCAAGCTGAAATTATTAGAGTGTGTTACACTACGTTTTCACGTAGATGTCTTGGCGAAGCCTTTTGGAAGAGTTGCGGCTTCTGCCAAAGTATTGCACCCACAAATCAAAAGCGTCTAACACACCCTACTACTATTTTTTTAGTGGGAATGTCATAGACAATGCTAAGTTCTAACTAGAAACGCAAAACGCGTCTGTGCAAAAGTTTCCAAAGTTCAAAGTCAATGAGTTTTTTTACTCTTGACTATTGGCTATACTAGCCCTATTTGAGTTATGAACTAGGATAATTAACCGCAGAGAGAAGTTTGAGGGTCGGTTTCCTCCGTTCGCCCTTGGCGTTGCCGAAGGCATCAAATCTTCGGTGGGCGCAGAGAACGCAGAGAAAGAGAGAAATAGAGTCCGAGAAGTTCATGAATCATTGAGGGTTGCTATATTTACTGTTGACTGTTGACTAAATTCGGCAACATCAAGCTAGCAACTACATTAAAGTCAAGTTTGGAAATTTCCAAGAAGCCAAACCGAAATACATAGCCCCAGTAATTCTTATTCTTAATAAAATCTAAATTGAGAATTAAGGGCAAGATAGATACTTCACGGTATTCAAAAAACTGGACTTTACGACGAAATAGAATAAAACCATTACCCATATCATAAGGATAGAACGATTCCCCTATAACTCTACCAATTGCTGTGAAAGCCTGACATTTCTCTTTACCTCCAAATTCTAGTTTTGGGGAGTAATAAATTACCCAGTCATTCACTTTTAATCGCTTGAGTGGTGATGCTTTGCCATGACAGGCTTGCATAAAACCTCCTTCCACTCCATGATGCACGTGTTCCCGTGACGCAACTACAACCCAATATCGAGAGTTTTCCATCGTTATAATGTTAATATAATAATCATGCATATATTAATCACAACTATTATATTTGTGTGATTGGCTTTGCAAAACTTACAAAAAAGGTGGGCATTGCCCACCCTACAAACTAATTGTTTGACAAAAGATTAAATATATGGTAAAAAATTTAACTGGATTGGAAAGGTTTGATCCAGCTCAGTTGCATTGCGAAATCAAGAGCGATCGCTGCCATTACAAACCATAAAATACTTTCTAAGCCCAGCACTATACAAGGCAAAATCGCGCCGGAATTTAAACCAGCATCCACCAGGGTTAAACCGCGTACCAAGCCAAAGGCTAGCACTCCACCAGCTTTGAGTTGGGGATTTTGATCGCAGCGGATGATATAGCGGTAGGTGACGCCAAACAGCAAGCCAGAGAAACCAGCAATTCCCGCGCTTAACAAAAACTGCAAATTTACCGTATTAATTCGCAGGCTTGATAGTGTCGTAAAATACCTTGCTAGCAGGAAATTATTTACAAAACTGGTAATAACGAAAGCTAAACAGAGAGACAAACCACCCACAATTCCGGCTTTCAAAGATTCCAGCCTTTCCGCCATTAGTTGAATATCTGACGTTTCGTTCACTTTGTGTCTTTGTGTTTATATTTATACGATTAATGAAACTCTTTCAAGATAAGGCTTTCACAATCCACAATCCAAAATCCTTTCATCGTATAGTCGAAGGAGCGATCGCGAATCAACTGCCCTTTCCAAGTATCATAAAGAAGAGAGTAGTTTTGTAAATTATTAGAAAAGTAGCACTATGGCGATTTTGACACTGGGTTGGGTTTCACTTTTGGTTGTGTTTACTTGGTCAATTGCAATGGTAGTTTGGGGTCGTAACGGACTGTAGAAAAGTCGTGGAAAGTCCATTCCTGAGCATTTTGGCAATATTATCCTTTGTGCTGCTACTAGCAGTCACTGGAGGTATTGGTTATTTGACGCTAGTAGGTTGGCGCGATCGGCGTCTTCGAGAACAAGAAAAACGCGAAACTCGACGCACCAACAATCCCAAGCGGCGATAATTTTTTCCTGCTTATCTCACGCTAAGGCGCTTTCTTTGCGTTTTAGCGTGAGTAAAAGTTCATAATTTATAGTTCATAGTTCATGGTTCATAGTTCATAGTTCATAGTTCATAGTTCATAGTTCATAGTTTATGGATTGTCGGCTATGAACAATTAACCATTAACCATTAACCATTAACAATTAACAATTAACAATGGATTCTTGTTTCTCACGAATGATTTTGGACTGCTATATCACATGAAATCAGCAAATTTATACATTAACTATCAGAATTATTTCTAATTTTTTCCTAAATTCATTAATCTAAAATCAGTCTTGAAGTTAAGACATCTTGACCGCAAAACTGCTTCATTATCAGAATCTTCTATAAGATAGAACTGGATAAACGTAAACTGTCGTGAGGTACTATGTACAAAAGCCTGATGGCAGAATTTCGTAATTGGTTCCAGCGAGACAGGATTGTTAGCAACTTAGAAGTTTTCCAAGACTTCATTATCATATCCCTGTGCGTCGGTTTAATTACTGTGATGTTACTGCGACTGATAGATATGTTCTTTTCGCTATTACATCCTTTGGACTTGCGACAGGTAACCTCTGATATCCTGTTTATTTTGATTTTAGTGGAATTATTCCGCCTCTTGATTAATTACCTACAAGAACAGCGTATTTCTGTTGGTACGGCGGTGGAAATCACCATCGTTTCAGCATTACGTGAGGTAATTTTGCGGGGTGTATTGGAAATTCCCCGCGACCAAATCTTTGGAATTTCTGTATTTTTAGTGGTTTTGGGAGGACTTCTTGTAGTTATTCTTTGGATGTCCCGCTTTTTAGAACCAGTGCATATTCCTAAATCCGATACAGCAAATGAAAACACTCATTTGGCTTCTGAAAATACACTTCCTGTTCAGCAAAATTCTTGATTAGTCATTAGTCATTAGTTATTAGTTATTAGTCATTAGGCAAAAACTTTTGAATAAAGGACAAATGAGTAATGAAGTGCTAGTAGGTTGCAAAATCACTTACTTAAAAGCCTTGAAATGAATTTTAGGCTTTGTAGAGACGCTTGCGTCTGTCGGGGGAAGCTTCAAGAGACGAGCTTCGCGCTAAATTTGAGCCAGCGCCCGTAGCACAGTAGGCGAGGAGCGTCGCGTCTCTACACCCGTTTCATACGATGCTTGTAGAGACGTTATATCAAATCCGGGTGATTGCTTGTAATAAAATCTATAGAATGTACGTTAGGTGGAGCGGAGCGCAACCCAAGATCAACCTAAAACTTGCGTTGAGTTCCACTTCGTTCAAACGCCACTTGCTACAACGCGGGGGACCCGCGCAACGCAGTGGCTCCCCAACCTACTTTAATTCTAAGGTTTAATACCAATTCTCGCGCGAAGATGAGCTTTATTCATAAACTGGATTTGGTGGGCATTGCCCACCCTACGATATTATTAAGCTCACGTTTACAGAGAATTGGTATAACCAGACTTGATATTACATGTAATGTTTATACTGGGATATTCATAAAGAATTTAGGATTGCTGTAGTTAGATATTTCAACAAAATTTCAACAAAAAAGCTTGCCAAGTAAGTCTCTTTACCTGGACAAGCTTATAGATTACTTAACCATTAGCTAACAAAGTAATTTCGGATTCGTTATAAATCTAAAATCCAAATCCTTTCATCCAAAATTTCTAAAGTTGTTTCACTTCAGAAACTAACTTCGACACCATTTCTTTAGCGCTACCAAAAAGCATTGTGGTTTTTTCTTTGTAGAACAAGTCATTATCTACACCAGCAAAACCCGCACTCATTCCGCGCTTAATCACAATTGTGTGTTTCGCCCTATCTACTTCTAAAATCGGCATTCCGTAAATCGGGCTTTTTTCATCAGTACGCGCCGCCGGATTTACTACATCATTCGCCCCAATTACTAAAGCTACATCCGCCTGTTCAAATTGGGGATTAATATCTTCCATGTCATGCAGTTGCTCATAAGGCACATTCGCCTCAGCTAACAACACATTCATGTGCCCCGGCATTCTACCAGCAACGGGGTGAATGGCATACTTAACATCTACACCCATGCGTTCCAACTGATCTGCTAACTCACGCACGCTATGCTGCGCCTGCGCTACCGCCATCCCATATCCAGGAACAATTACCACAGAACGAGCATAACCCAACATCATCGCGCCTTCTTCGGCATCGATGCTATGGACGGTTTTATCTGTTGTACCACCGCCTGCATCACCTGCCGCAGTAACTGAGCCAAAAGCACTGAACAGCACGCTAAATAAAGAGCGGTTCATCGCCTTACACATAATCTCGGTGAGGATTAAACCAGATGCTCCCACCAACGCCCCAGCGATGATTAACATGTTGTTCATCACCACGAAGCCAGCAGCAGCAGCGGCGATACCTGACAGCGAGTTTAACAGCGAAATTACCACCGGCATATCACCGCCACCGATGGGGATAACAAACATCACACCCAAGACTAAAGAAACAGCCACTACTCCCAAGAATACGGGTAGGCTGTGGGGTGACACGATTAAATAAGCACTGCCCGCTACGTAAGCAGCTAGAAGCGAGGCGTTAAATGGTTGCTGGAGAGGAAATGTAATTGGGGAACCGCTGATTAAACCTTGCAATTTCGCAAACGCCAGCATACTACCGGTGAAGGTGACACCACCGATTAACACATCCAACAGCATGGAAATGTTGACATCGAGGGGTATTGCTTCACCGTGTGATAGCAAGCGCCAAAATTCCGCAACGGCGACAAGTGCCGAAGCTGCACCGCCCAAACCGTTAAGCAAACCCACCATTTGGGGCATTTCCGTCATTTGGACTTTGTAAGCAGCGATCGCGCCAATTACAGATCCAATTGCCAACCCCAACAAAATCATCTGGTAATTCAACACCTGACGATCCAGCATTGTCGCAGCGATCGCCAACAGCATCCCCACCGCCGCGACAACATTACCATTCCGCGCTGTAGCAGGTGAACCCAGCTTTTTCAAACCCAGAATAAATAAAGATGCAGCAACCAAGTACGTCAGTTGAATCCCAGTTGGAAGAAAGTCGCTCATAATCAATTTTTGTTAGTTGATTGTTGTTTGTTGGTTGTTGTTTGTTGGTTGTTGGTTGTTGGTTCGCCAGTGCGGTGGACGGGTTCCCCCGCTTGTTGCAACTGGCTCTCCCGAAGGGTCGTTGTTGGTTGTTGTTTGTTGTTTTTTCCAAACAACCACCAACAATCAACCACGAACGAAATACTAACCACTTACCTTTTTCTTGAACATTTGCAACATTCTGTCCGTGACTAGGAAACCACCTACCACGTTGACGGTTGCTAATACCACAGCAATCAAACCAAGAATTACTGACAAATTTGTCTCTCTAGCACCGCTAGCTACTATCGCCCCCAATACAGCAATCCCAGAAATGGCGTTTGAGCCTGACATTAAGGGAGTGTGCAAGGTTGGCGGTACTTTATTGATGATTTCAAATCCAGTAAAAGATGCCAAAACAAAAACAAACAAAGCCGCAATTAATGCCTCAGTCATTGACAAAAAACTCCATTAAAAATTGGGAATAGGGCATTGGGAATGGGGCATGGGGCATTGGGCGGGTCTGGGGCACTGGGCATAGGAAATCGGAGAGTAACAGACGTAAGGAAATTAATTTTCCCTCACACCCGTCTCCCCACACCCGTCTCCTTGTCTCCTTGTCTCCCCACTCTTTATCACCCTGCACCGACGCTGCTGAAAGCTTGTAGCGCTTCGCGCACGCGTGAGTTGCGAATTTCACCGCCGTGGGTAATGCAAGCCGCATCAATGATGTCGTCGCCAAAGTTCACTTGCAAAGCTTTGTCTTTAATTAGAAGTTGCATCAACGATGCTACGTTCTTGGCATACAATTGGCTGGCGTGGACTGGCATTGATGATGGCAGATTAATTGGACCAATAATCGTGATGCCATTCCAAACAATATCTTTGCCGGGATCGGTGCAAGCACAGTTACCACCCTGTTCGGCTGCGATATCTACAATCACCGAACCTGGTTTCATTTGCGCCACCATCTCTTTAGTTACTAGCAATGGTGCTTTTTTACCGGGTACTTGGGCGGTAGTTATTACCACATCGGCATTTTTGATATGTTCGGCGATAACTTCCTGAGTCCGCTGTTTGCTAGCTTCGGAAATTTCTTTTGCGTAACCGCCGGCGGCGGTGGTTTCTTCATCTAGTTTGACTTCGACGAATTTCGCCCCAAGGCTTTGCACTTCTTCTTTAACGGCGGGACGGATATCAAAGGCTTCTACAATTGATCCCAAGCGTCTGGCGGTGGCGATCGCTTGCAATCCTGCTACACCAGCCCCCATGATAAACACTTTTGCGGGAGCGATCGTGCCAGCGGCTGTTGTCAACATTGGGAAGTATTTCGGTAATGCCGCAGCACCAATTAATACCGCCTTGTAACCCGCAATTGAAGCTTGCGAAGACAAAGCATCCATACTTTGTGCCCTAGTTGTCCGGGGGATCATCTCCATACTGACAGCCGTCACCTTGCGTTCTGCCAGTTTCTGCGCCACCACCGGATTTCCCAAAGGATTGAGGAAACTAATTAATACAGCCCCTTCCTTGAGTAAATCAACTTCCTTAAGCCCATCTTCTCGCTCTTGCGGAGGGCTAACTTTGAGCAAAATATCAGCTTCGCGCCATAATGTGGCAGTATCCGCGATAATTGTCGCTCCTGCTGCTTCGTAGGCGGCGTCACTAAAAAATGCTCGCTCACCCGCACCACTTTCTACCCAAATTTCCAACCCTTGCTTTACCAATCGGGCAACTGTGTCAGGAATTAATGCCACACGGCGTTCACAAACTTCAATTTCTTTAGCAACTGCTATTCTCATGAAATCTCCTAGAGATAAATACTTATTTCTGCCAGCTGGGCAATTTTTTCAAGACTAGGAATGTGCTGCACTGTCAGTGCATCGACAAAGGCTTTCAGCTATTAGCTTTTTGACTAGATTTACCTTCGCTTCCCCAATCTACTTATCCACCCAAAGCATGACCGTTGCAGCTTGCGGATGTCCCAATTCCAAATACTTGTTCGCTAGGGCTACATATTGCACATCCTATGTTGCTCCCCAAATTTTCCATCTTTGTCTTCAACTTCTTTTAGGGATTGAATAAAATTTTCCCGTTCTTTGTTTACATAGTGCAATATTCATCCAATTCTCAAAGCTTAATATTTTTCAAATATTTTCCAAATATTTTTCCAAAAAATCTGACTAATTTCAGCTTTGAGCAAAGCTTGTTCTAATAAATCTAGCCCAAGTTAACTAGCGATCGCTCAAAGAGTGACTCAATTTTTATAACAAACAACTTCAAATTCGATACATTTCTACATATTTAGAAACACAATCCCATGCAAACTGTGTTTAACTAGAGCGTGGAAATATCACGCCCGCCAGTAAAGAAAAAAAGAGATTAAATCAGTAAGGAATAGTGTAAAACAGGCTACCAAGCGCCATTACTGATTATCCAGCAATCTTGGGTATAAGGCACTTTTTGTTAGCTTTTAACGTCAATTTTCAGGGAGTCAGTAGTAAAGTTTAGTTACGAAGTACTAAATTCCAGTTATTTAGATACCAAATCTATATCTGCCAGAGGAGCCGAACTATGCGACGTTTACTTTCCGCTTTAGCCGTGACTAGTTGTTTGCTGACTGCGTTACCAGCCACCACTTTGGCACAAGGTTTACCAGGTTTGACACTGTTTAGCGGTGTTAAAAGCGAAAACCAGCTGCCTTTCCGGTTAGATTTTGGCGGACAAGCAAACGGCTGGGATAGATATATATTAAGAATTCCAGCGAGAAAGATGAAATTGGCAGCAGCTCAGTTTGCCGTTACCTATCCCAAGTATTACAAAGGCACTTTTGACCCCAAAGAGATTAAAGTACTGGTCAATGGCAAAAAAGTCGCCTCTGAGGTGAAGATGGAGAAAAATAGCGGTTTGATTGAAATCTTTCCCCAAGAGCCAGTTCCAGCAGGAAGCAACGTTGCATTAGAGCTTTCTAACGTCCAAAATCCAGCCTACGGCGGAATTTTCTATTTTAACTGTCAGATTCTCTCCCCTGGCGATGTGCCTCTACTGCGTTACCTCGGCACCTGGATTATCAGCGTAAGTTAATTAAGAAAATCGGGAATGGGCTTAGTGGGTAGTGGGTAGTGGATAGTAGATAGTGGTTAGTGGATAGTGGTACATTTTGACAACAACTACCAACCGCCAACCCAACGGGAGAACCAGTTACCTGCGCGAGTGTTACCAAAAGCGCAGTACGCGCTTCACCACCAACCACTAACTACTAACTCCTAACCACCAACTACCAACCCCAGAGGGGTTCACCAGTCGCCTGCGCTCGTGTTACCCTCCCGCAGCGCCCCTTCACCACCAACCCCTTCGCTATGAACGCTCTTACGCTCCTCTTCCGGACACCTGCACAGTTCGGGTTTGGTGAGTGTGCAGTTGTCCATGCCACTGCGGCCAAGGAGGGGTCTGGTGAGTCTGCTTTCGTGGCGTGGAAACCACGGCAGTTCCTTACTGTCGGCGAAGCCGCCCAACGGACTGCCTCCCCTTTGAGTGCTGGCTCACCACCAACTACGCGCCTACCAACCACCAACAATTTACTATTTTTGTGATATAATAATAGATTGTGAGTTTTTGTAAAAATTTTCTGAGAGGATAACAGTATGCAGAGAACCCTGGGCGGCACTTGCCGTAAGAGAAAAAGAACTTCTGGATTTCGTGCCAGAATGCGGACACCAGACGGAAGAAACGTCATCTCAGCGAGGAGAAAAAAGGGACGTCATCGTCTGAGCGTTTAGGGCACTTGAAGCCAAAAGAGCTGCTGTGGCTTTGCCCAAAGCAAATCGATTAAAATCCCGAAAAGATTTCCAGGCAGTATTCCGGCAAGGAATTCGTCGTCAAAGTTCTTATTTAACATTAAGAGCTTTACGACCCTCATCTTCAACAGAGCCTTCAGGGGATGCTGCCGCCAAGAAGTCACAACCAACTGAGAATCCACAGTTGGCGAATACGCGAATTGGTATATCAATTAGCACAAAAGTTAGCAAGCGGGCAGTAATTCGCAACCGAATAAAACGACAAATTGCCGCAGCATTGCACCAACTGTTGCCCAAATTAGCCCCAGGATGGCGGCTAGTGATTGTTGTCAAGCCAACAGCAGCAGAATATAAGTGCGTAACCCAACAATTTCTGCAAGAATTAGAGCAGTTGTTGGCACAAGCCGAGGTATTCGATGGGCATTCGTGAAGACGTATATTATGAGGGTGGTCCTCATATTGGGGATTTAATTATCAATCTGCTCATTGGGCTAACCGTCATTGGTATACCCTTGGCAGTTGGGGCAATTGTCAGAGCGTTGTGGCTGCGCTTCCGCATCACCGATCGCCGAATTTCGGTGATGGGCGGTTGGATGGGACGCGATCGCAGCGATGTAATTTACTCAGAAGTTGTCAAAATTGTCAAAGTACCCCGTGGCATTGGCTTGTGGGGAGACATGGTGCTAACCCTCAGAAATGGCACTCGCCTGGAAATGCGTGCCGTTCCCAATTTTCGGGAAGTGTATGACTACATTAGCGAAAGAGTCGCCGCCAAAAATCCCGGTTTTAGTGGTGCTGTTCAGAAGTGAGTTTTCAGCTTATACAAGGGAAAGAGAGACAAGGGACGACGAGTGTGGGAGACAAGGGACGACGGGTGTGGGAGACAAAGAGAATTCTTCTCCCCATCCCCCAATCTCCCCATCTCCCCCTCTCCCCCTCCCTTTGTCCTCTATAATGTGCGGCTATCCGTAGCTGACGCTGGTCGCAGATAAATCGTAATGAGCGATAAATTAGATGTGAGTTAGCCTATTTTAGATTTTGTTATGTGTCATCTGTCTCTATGAATGCCATTATGAATGTCATTTTTCAGTAATTTTTTAGCAATGACTAATGACTCTTGACTAATGACTAATGACTAAAGACTAATGACTAATAATTAAAATCTCAAACCGGCAGTCAAGTTACAGTACCTCAGGTTGAATTCAGAATAATGGATTTTGGTATAGGGTTTCTCTCGAACAACGTGATGCTGCCAATCATAGACTTGTTCTATGGGATTGTGCCTAGCTATGGATTGGCGATCGTTGCCTTGACATTGATAGTCCGCTTCGCGCTCTATCCCCTGAGTGCTGGCTCAATTCGCAACATGCGGCGGATGCGAATTGTACAACCCCTGATGCAAAAGCGGATGGCAGAAATTAAAGAGCGCTTTAAGGACGATCCGCAAAAGCAGCAAGAGGAAATGCTCAATGTCCAAAAAGAATTCGGCAACCCACTAGCAGGCTGTTTTCCATTGCTAGTGCAGATGCCAGTTTTATTGGCGCTATTTGCCACTTTACGGGGTTCACCTTTTGCAGGCGCGAACTACAACGTAAACCTGCAAATTTTTCCCAGCGAACAAATCGAGCAAATTCAACCCCAAGCCTTTGCCACTCCCCCTCAAAACATCTACATTACTGATGGAGAACATGTTAAGGTAACTGCCATTCTTCCCAGCGGTAGTAAATTAGCGGTGGGAGAAAAAACTAAGATTCAATATCAAACTATTGATGGCAAACCTTTTCAGGCACTGATCGCAGAACACCCCGAAACTAAGTTAATTCCCGAATGGAAAATAACTAAAGGGGAAGATAAAGTCAAAATTGATGCAGAGGGCAATGTAGATGCCTTGCAGCCCGGAGATGTCACCATTCAAGGAACAATACCCGGATTAGCAGCAAATAAAGGTTTTCTATTTATTGATGCTTTAGGTAGAGTAGGCGCAACCGATCCCGATGGCACAATCCACTGGGATATTGTCGCAATGATTGTGTTCTTTGGAATTAGCCTTTATGTCAGCCAAATACTTTCCGGGCAAAATTCTAGTGGTGGCAACCCACAACAGGACACAGTAAACAAAATCACTCCCGTTATATTTTCGGGGATGTTTTTGTTCTTCCCTCTACCGGCTGGGGTGTTGATGTATATGGTGATTGGTAATATTTTCCAAACACTGCAAACCTATATTCTTTCCCGCGAACCCCTGCCAGAGGAACTGCAAAAAATGGTACAAGCTCAAGAGAAAGAGGCACAAGCACAACAAAAGACGCTACCATTTGAGCCAAAAAGTTCTAAGAAAAAGGCTACAAGTTGATGATGACCGACAGTCCCATGCAGCGAGGTCAGCAGTGGTTAAAAACACTGCTTGAACTAACTGGGGTATCTACTGAGATTGATGGCGAGTTAGAATCTGCCCAATTTCCGGAAGATAATTCCGAAGAACCGGATAATTACTGGTTGACGATTGATGAAACCAATCTGACACCAGAACAAATCCGGATTTTAATTGGCAGTGACGGTTCAGTACTAGATGCGATTCAGTATTTAGCAAATTCCGTCCTTAACTTGAATCAACCAGAGGAACTGCAAGCTTCTTATACCATTGAGTTGAATGGCTACCGCGTCAAGCGAGAAGCAGAAATTCGCGCAATGGCAGAAGCAGCCGCCCAGCAAGTGCGCTCCACCGGTCAAGAAGTGGAAATTAAATCCCTCAGTTCAGCTGAGCGACGTCAAGTCCACACTTTCTTGAAGGACTTTGATGATTTGGAAACCTTCAGTCGAGGCAAAGAACCGCATCGTCACCTTGTCGTGCGTCCTGCCTTTTTGGAATAACTTGATTCCAAAATCTTTGTCATGGCTTCTACCACCATTTTGGATTTTGGATGGAAGAGACGCGCTGGTTAATCGCGTCTCTTCTAGTTAAAATGTGAGGAAATCTGCAAGAATTACGCACAAAATGTCAAAAACCCGGATTATTTGCGGGTATTATAGCCGTTCTCTGTTGGATGAAGTACAGTCTGACCATTACCTGGGGCACAGCACTGTTCCCTACCCACGTACAGAAGCGCAAACTATAACCGCCATATTTTAGAAACTTAGTTTCTTTGCCGTCTCCTAATAGATGTTTTGTTGCTCCTGGCAGCGATTTTTGTGAGAAACGGGGTTTAGCGTCAAAAAGCTGCAAAAAAATTCGGAAATCCGAATTGGGTAGACATAAAACTATTAAGTAGAAAAGGTAGACTATAAACGTAGCATCAACAGAATTGTTGATAATACAGATAACTTTTCGTGAGGATGCTCACAAGTCCTATGGACGCGATTTATATTCCGCAGCTAACCACAGCCCCGGAGCGGACAGAGGAGATTCAGGTTAAAGAATTTATACCTGGTCTGGAAACCTTGACACCTGTTCGCGGTAGCATCCGCGTACGGCATCAGGGCAATTACCTGGAAGTGTCTGGTCAGGCAGAAGCAATTACAACTTTGACCTGTCACCGTTGCTTGCAGCAGTACAATCATCGTTTGGCGGTGAATACTAAGGAAGTCATCTGGTTAGATGAAGCGGCTAATCAAGTTGATGACCTTCCCTTAGAACGGGAAGTGCTTATGGAAGATTTGGTAGAAACCTTACCACCGGATGGTTATTTTTATCCGAGTGAATGGCTGTACGAGCAAATGTGTTTGGCGATACCTCAGCGGCAACTGTGTGATGGCAAGTGTCCGGGTATTCAAACTACCACTACTACTACTAGCAGCAATTTAGAAAAACCTGTTGACCGTCGTTGGGCTTCTTTGGAGGCGTTGAAAAAGCAACTTCCTGGTAATGGTTAATGGTTAATGGTGAACCAGCGCCCTTGGTAGGGTTTCCCTCGTGCCGGCTCTGGTGAACCCCGGAGGGGTTAATGGTTAATGGTTAATTGTTCTGTTTTTTCTCGTTCCTGTCTTTGACTGGGAACGCGTTATTTTGATGGGCTGCTGTCTCTAAAGCATAGTAGCTGTAGTAGCACGTGTAACGAGAAAACGGAGTAAACCCCACTTTTCTACTTTTTCGCTCCTCTCCTCTGTAGTCGTCACCCCTAGCTCCACTCGGACTTGCCTCTACCAGATGGGACGTAGTTTAGTGTAGACACTCTAGTAGGGTGCGAAGCGCGGAAAGTACGGCACCGTTAGGACGAATGGCAGTTTTAAGGATTTTCTGTTGTTCTAGGCGTTGCAGATCCCACGCGGCTTCGCCTACTGTCGCGGTCGAAGAAGGGCGCTGGCTCCCCAACCCCCCTTGACAAGGGGGGCGAGCGCGATTGTAAGAGGTTGTAAGGTTTTCATGCGAATTTGGTATAACGCACCCTACCATCTACGACCATAACTAGGTCGCGATCGCGTTTTTTACTGTCCTTATCGTCTTTCATCCCTCAGATGCATCGCTGTTAATTGCAAATTCTCGTACTATTTCTGTAGGGCCAAGGGCGATCGCATTATTTGATAAATCAATATTTGATAAATCAATGGGCACAATCGAAACGCGGGGCGTCTGGTTGACGACTACTGATAGTAAGGTTTTGCGTTCTCGGGAACGCATTGCCCAGACGATGGATTTTCTCGCCGAGACCGGGTTTAATGTGGTGTTTCCCGTGGTTTGGAATCAGGCGGTAACGCTGTATCCCAGTCAAGCGATGCGTCAAACTTTTGGTGTGGAAATTGACCCGTTATCTGTAGGTCGCGACCCTTTGGCGGAAGTTATTGTTGAGGCGCGGCGGGTTGGTTTAAAGGTTATTCCCTGGTTTGAATACGGTTTCGCTAGTTCTTACAATTTGAATGGCGGAATGTTATTAGCTAAAAAACCTGAGTGGACTGCACGCGATCGCAATGGTAATTTATTAAAGAAAAATGGTTTTGAGTGGCTAAATGCTTTCAACCCTGAGGTGCAGGAATTCTTTTTAAATTTGGTGTTGGAAGTTGTCAAGAATTATGATGTTGATGGCGTCCAAGGCGACGATCGCTTTCCGGCTTTACCCTGTGAAGGCGGTTATGATGAGTGTACTGTGGAACGCTATCGCCAGCAGTTTGATAGAAGTCCGCCAGAGAATCCTAAGGATGGACAATGGTTGCAATGGCGTGCTGATATTTTAACTCAGTTTTTAGCCCGTCTTTATCGAGAAGTTAAAGCTATTAATCCCAATCTGATAGTGTCAGTAGCTCCTAATATTTATGATTGGGCATTTAAAGAATATCTGCAAGATTCTCCCGCTTGGCTAAATCAGGGACTGGTGGATATTATTCACCCGCAGATTTATCGCCGCGATTTTATTAGCTACAAATCTATTATTGATAAGCTGGTAAACGAGCAGTTTACTGAAGAGACTTTGCCGAGGTTAGCACCGGGAATTTTGATGAAAATTGGTTCTTATTTGATTAGTCCAGAGTACCTGTTGCGGGCAATTGAATATAATCGCGATCGCGGTATTTTAGGTGAGGTATTTTTCTTTTATGAAGGTTTGCGAGAAAATAATAATGCTTTGGCGAATGTGTTGCGAACTGGTCCTTATGCTCAGTCTGCGTCATTTCCTAATTTGTCGGCTTTAAGTAGAGGTGGGATGATTAAAAAAAAGCGGGGAAATCAAGGTTTGTTCGGTTTTTTGAGAAATTGGTTTTAGAAAGTTTTTTAGAAGGTTTTTTAGAAGGCGATCGCGTGGAAATAAGCATGCAAGTTCAACAAGTAATTCAAACTCTCAAAGAGGATTTACCCACACTTTTTGAGAAAGATATCTCCTATAATATTTATACGCAAGATATCTACTTTCAAGACCCCGTAAATAAATTCAAAGGTAAAATCAACTATCATATAATCTTTTGGACATTGCGATTTCACGCGCAACTATTTTTTACAAAAATTTTCTTTGATTTACACGAAGTTTATCAGTTAGATGAAGACAAAATTATAGCAAAGTGGACTGTTCGTGGAATTTTGCGCGTTCCTTGGAAAGCAAAGATATTTTTTAATGGTTATTCGATTTATAAATTAAATAAAGATTGTTTGATTTACGAGCATATAGATACATGGGACCGCAAACCAAGTGAAATTTTGCGGCAGTTTATTCGCAAGGGAGAAAATCTTTGATAAGCTAAAACACATATACCAGTTCGTGCAGCTCGATCGTGAAAATTTAGAAACCCGGTAACTCCTGCGAAACCGGGTTTATGGGCGTGAATTTTCACGCTCTGATATAGGATTGCTATATAGATAGTTTGTATCTCTCAATGTAATAAAACTCTTGTGGGGTGGGGTCGTATTGCTCGCCCCTTGGACTGTAAATTAAATGTGGAATAGTTTATCATTTTGTTTTATTGCTACACTTTGATTTTTGAAACTGATTTCTGGTAATTTTTTTCCAATCAAAAATCCTGTTGGGTAAAATCCTGTTAGGCTATGAGAGATTGTATATGTTATTTTCGGACTTTTTAGGTGTTAGCCCATTTGTAGGAAATTTGATAGTAACGGCGCTGACTTTTGTTTATGTGTTTGGGCTTGTAGCCTTGATGAATTTCTGCGTTACACGGTTTGGTTTACCACAGGATATTAGCCGCAAAATTACGCATATTGGTGCAGGTTCGCTTATCGGTTTTTTGCCACTTTATAGCGATTTACATTGGTCGAAGTATTTAAACGTCGCAATTTTCATAGTTTGGATAGCCTTACTTATTCAAAAAGGGCTATTTGCTAGCGAAGACGATGAAGCTGTTAAAACCATGACTCGCACAGGCGATAGAGGCGAACTTCTCAAAGGTCCGCTTTATTTTGTGATTGTGGGAAGTATTTGCGGTACGCTTTTCTACAAAAGTTTTGCGGGAATTGTTGCTATGTCAACTCTTGGCTGGGGTGATGGTATTGCGCCAATTATTGGTTCTAGATATGGCAAGTTGAAATACCAAATTCTCAGCAACAAAAGTTTAGAAGGAAGTATTGCAATGTTTATCTTCGCTTTTTTGGCTAGCGTTTTTTTTGTATGGTTGATATTACCAAGCGAATTGAATATTAGCAGGATACTTTTATTAGCGCTTGTTGCGACTCTTGCAGAAGCTTGCAGTCCCAAAGAGGTTGATAATATTTTTTGTCCAATAATGGTAATTGTGGCAGCAAATTTTGTTTAATATCATGTCTGGGTGAATACCTATAATATTGGAATAAGGCAGTTAATCGTTAATTGTTAATTGTTAATATAGCCGTGCTAAATTATTCGTGAAAATTTAGAAACCCGGTTTCGCAGGAGTTACCGGGTTTCTGGACAGGTGAATTTTCACAAACCATATAGGATTGCTATAATTAATAGTTAATAGTTATACCAATTCTCTTTAACACTGCAATATACCAGAGTCTCTGTACCCCCCTTCCGGCGGGTGGGGGGATCTTAACACGCAAACGTTTGAATAAATGGTATTAAGCCACATTTAAATTGCAGCCATGAGGGCGGGCTTTTCGGCCCACCCCACAATAATTATAAAAAAAAATTATCAATGCAAATTAGATGTATTTTAGCTTAATTGTTAATGGTTAATATCTTGATTAACAATGAACCATGAACCATTAACTATGAACTATGAACTATGAACTATGAACTATGAACTATTAACTATAATTATTAAGATGTGAATATAATCCCAATTTGCATTTATTCATAACTAATTTTAGTAATTATTGCCAATCTAATATTAATCGCGTCCAACGTTTCACAATCACCAATTCATTCGACGTTGGTATGTAATTTTTTTCTTGCGGATAAACTCTAATTCTCAAATTATCAAGGGAAGAATGACCAAATTTTATCAGGTTATACAAATTTAATTGCAGTTCAAGAGGAAAAGGAAAAAACAAAAAAGCTCCAACTTTAAATATTAGTTTCTTCATACGAAAAACAATATTATGCTGAACTTTCTCTTCTGGTTCTGGTTCGGCAAAAGTACCGCGCAGTTTCATAAAACCACAATTACTTTTAGAGACGCTTACCAAATAATTATCGACAAACTCAAAAGCTACGGTGAGTTGCACTTTATCTTTTAATATCAAAGGTAATACAATTCGCCCGCTAGATTTTAATTGTTCTTCCCAAGCTGGCGCAATATCCCAAGCGGCTACTGTCAGAATAATTCGGTCATAAGGTGCAGCATTGGAATAGCCAAACCCACCATCATCACAAATAACTTCTACCTGTTCAAAGCCTGCTATTGCTAAATTTTGACGTGCATTTTCTACAATATCTTCGTCAATATCAACAGCAATAACTTGACCTGTTTCACCGACAATATGTGCCATTAGTGCAGCATTATAACCTGTTCCGGCACCAATTTCTAAAACGCGATCGCCTACTTGCAAATCAAGTTGTTCTAACATTATCGCCATGATCGCAGGTTGTGATGATGAACTTACAGCCTGACCATTTAAATGTTTAGTTACAATTGCGTCATCTTTATAGACCTTTTCTATTGGTATATCTGGCAAAAACAAGTGACGCGGTACGGCGCGGAAAGCTGCTTCCACACGCGGGGTGCGAATAAGTCCTTCCTGTTTCAATTTATCTACTAACGCTTGATGCAGTGCAGATTTATCGGTCATAATTATTCAGTAAAGTTTTTCAAAGGAAGTGAAAAGCGATCGCTTTTACTCTTCATCAAAAAGGCAACTGGATAAAAGGCTCTTATTTTAAACCCATAATTTTATATATAATTACTATCTAAATATCAACCTCGAATTATTAATCATCATGCTCAACACTTCTTCATATTGCAAGTGTTTCAGGTTATTTTGTTACTTTTTCAGAATTCCAAGAATAAATTTGTCACAATATGATTGAAGGGGTTAATTGAAGGGATTAATTGGGGGGCTGTGAAGCTACACCTGCTAAAAGTATATCTTATCTTTGGATAACTGCGAAAGCAACAGTAGTTAGTAGCCTGAGATACCAAAAAAATGGGACTTAATTTGCAATACTTATTTTCCCAGCCAGTTAGATAGTTATCTATGTACTGCTTCAATGCATGTAGTATTTGCAACTTTAACAATCAATTTTAGTTGATAAGTTTTATTATTGGTTTTATAAGAAATGAGAGTTAATTATGAAAAAGTGAGACTATTAAAAAAGAAATCAAACTGCATAAATCATATTGAGTCAACATAATTTACATTAGGTAGTGATAGTTAGACTAATCTCAATGCCAAACAAAGATGCAAAAGAAAAGTATACAAACCACAACCTATTAAAACTGCTAGGAGAAACTAAGCTATGTTGGCAGTAGTCGCCATGATTCGTCCAGGGGTATTGCTTCAAGGACGCTACCGAGTGGTCCGTCAGATTGGTGGCGGTGGTTTCGGTCAGGTTTTTGAGGTCGATGATGGCGATAGTCCCAAAGTATTGAAAGTTCTTTGCTTAGAACGTTTCCACAATCCAGCAATCAAAAATAAAGCGATCGCTTTATTTCAACGAGAAGCCCAATTATTACATCGCCTCAACCATCCCGGCATTCCAAAAGTAGAAGACCAAGGATATTTTACTTGGTCTAGTGACAGTGGTGAGCTTTTGCACTGTCTGGTAATGGAAAAAATTCCCGGTTGCAATTTGCAAGAATGGTTGCATGAGAGGGGTCATCAACCTATTACTTCCGAACAAGCTAAAGAATGGTTAACCCAACTGGTAGAAATCCTGGACAAACTACATCAACAACAGTATTTCCACCGCGATATTAAATTATCTAATATTATGCTCAAACCGGATGGTCAACTGGTACTGATTGATTTTGGCGCTGTCCGGGAAGTGACAAATACCTACCTGCGAAAACATCAAGGTCAACAAACCGGTACTGTACTTATTTCTCCTGGTTATACTCCTCCAGAACAAGCTGAAGGTTATGCTGTACCACAGTCAGACTTTTTTGCTCTTGGACGCACTTTTGTTTGTTTGTTAACAGGTAAATCTCCTCTCGACTTTCCTAAAGATTCGCATACAGGTAAGTTAATTTGGCGCGACCAAGCACCAGAAGTTTCGCCACTGCTAGCAGATTTAATTGATTGTTTGATGGCTTCTTTCCCCGGACAGCGACCGCAAAGTTGTCAAGAAATATTGGATTATTTAGCAGGAAATAAACTCAATTTTGATACTCAAGAACAATTTGCACAAACAATTCCTCCAGACACTAGTTTAATACCTGAAAAATGGCAAGAGATTGCACATACTATACCAGGCGATAATTTCATATTTGATAATCAAAAACCTGCAAATTTCAAAGAGATTCCACGTCGCCAAAAAACAAATAAATTAGTTATAGCTAGTTTGTTAGCGATCGCCAGCTTTAACTTGTGGCAATCTTCACCCAATATCGCCTACAACTTAACTGATCAAGGTTTTGCAAATTCTCAACATAAAAACTTGGATATTGCCGAATTACATTATCGATTCGCTTTATTATTTCAGCCAAAGATGGCAGAAGCAAATTACAATTTGGGTATGCTTTATGAAGACCAAAATAAGTTATCTGAAGCTCGCGCTGCTTACAAAATAGCTGTGCAGCAGGGATTTGATAAGGCTTATAATAATTTGGCGCGATTGGAGATTTTAGATAAACAATATACAACAGCAGTATCGCTGCTGCAAAAGGGATTACCACTGGCTGACGATGATAAAGTAAAATATGCAATGTTGAAAAATTTAGGTTGGGCAAATCTGGAATTAGGACATTATCAAGAAGCCCAAAACTACCTTCAACAAGCAATTAATATTAAAAGCGATCGCGCTGCTGCTTATTGTCTTCAAGGCAAAATTTTTGAACGACAACAAAACAAACAAAGCGCACTCTCGGCTTGGAAAAATTGCATTAAATATTCTAAATCAGACAACTCAGCAACCACCGAAGAACAACAATGGAAAAATGAAGCTGAAAAAAATATTGAGAAAATCAATTTAGAATCAACCGCCAGTAAAAAAAAATCAAGGAATAAATGATGAAGTTTGGTGCGCTACTCAATAACTGGAAAGCTAACAATAAAAAAGCCAAAATTCCCCTTTGGTTTTTTGTTATTTCCTTATCACTTCTAATATTGGCATTACCACCCAATTTTCACCCAGCAATTAGCACTGTTGTCAGTCAAGTACCCAGCGAAAATTGCAGACGCGCCGATACAGGCGATCCTCGCAGTCCCAGCGATGCGGGAATTCCCTACGTCATTAGTCCCCGTCGCACGTTTATCCTAACTAACAAACCAAAATTGCGCTGGAATGCAGTTATAGGTGCTAAAAGCTACGATATCAGCTTGCAAAAAGGTCAAAAAACTTTTTGGCAGACAAAGGTAAACACAAATGAATTCCTGTATCCCGGAGAACCCAAACTAGAGCATGGTACAGAATATTTACTGTTAGTCAAAGCAGACAACGGCAAGTCATCCCAAGAGGAAAAACTTCCTGCTAGAGGATTCAGACTTTTGCCAGAAGCGCAAGCCCAAATTGTCAAAACAGCGATCGCCCAACTCAACAACCAACAAACCAGCGACAAAATTAAAATCTTGCAAAGTGCTTTTATTTACAGCGGTTTAGAGTTAAAATCAGAGGCGATCGAAGCGCTGCAAGCATTGGTGAATAGTAGTATAAAAGAAGCTTGGATTTACCGCCAACTTGGGCAACTTTACTGGGAGACAGGAGTGAGTTTGCTGGCAGAGACTAACTATCAGGAAGCAGCGAAATTGGCGATCGCATCCCAAGATATCCCAGAACAAGCGCAGATATCAACAGCATTAGGAGATTTGTATGCAGCGATCGGCGAAGAAAAAGAATCCATAAAATGGTTTACTCAAGCAAGAGATAGTCACAAAACTTTAGGTAACAGCCAACGGGTAAAAGAACTAGATACACAGATAGAACAAATGAAATCTTTAGCTAAAGGCGTTAAATCTTCAAAATTTATCAATAAATTATATTTTTCTACTAATTATTGATTAATTAAGATATCATGACAATTTTCAGGTAATACGCCTTAAAAATTCTCAAAGTATTGCCCAGTATATAGTCTTGCCGAAAGGCTGTAAAATTTCGCTCTTCGTAGAAAAATATATTTTAAAGGAAATTCATAGATGTCAGCACAACTGTTACTGGTAGATGATCGGCCAGGATTGCGTCAAGCCGTGAAAGATTAATTAGTCATTAGTTGGTGGTTGGTAGCTGGTTCACCAGCGCCCTTGGTAGGGGAGCCACTGCGGTCTTGGGGTCTCCCCAAGTGGAGCAAGTGGCGTTTTCCCGACCCAGGCGACGGGTGAAGCAAAGAAGGGTAGTTAGTGGTTGCTTGTCCCCCTCCCCCCCTCTCCCCCTCTCCCCCTCCCCCAATCTCCACACTCGGTAGCTTACTGTCACGAATATTCGCTAGAGTGGAGAAAAGTCGCGTCAAGGAAAGTTTAAATGTCAGCACAAGTGTTACTGGTGGATGATGAACCAGGATTGCGTGAAGCCGTAAAAGATTATTTGCAAGAAAGCGGCTTCAGCGTTCAAGTAGCCAGTAACGCCCGTGAAGGTTGGGAGTTAATGCAGCAAAATACGCCTGACTTGGTGATTTCTGACATTATGATGCCCCAAGTGGACGGCTATCAATTCCTCAAGCAAATGCGGGAAGACCCCCGTTTCAAAACGCTACCAGTAGTATTTTTAACAGCGAAAGGCATGACAACCGATCGCATCCAAGGTTATCAAGCCGGTGTTGATGCCTATTTGCCCAAACCTTTCGATCCGGATGAATTGGTGGCAATAGTCGAAAATTTACTTAGCCGCCGCGCTACAAAAACTTCAACTACCACCGAAGAGAGTGAAACGCCCGATATTGCTGAACTCGCCAATCAAATCGCTCAAATCAAAGCTTTATTAACTCAAAGAAGCGCGATCGCTCAATCTCCAGCCCCTTTTACAATCGACTTAACCCCCAGAGAACAAAGTGTTTTAAACTTGGTCGCCGAAGGGCTGATGAACAAAGAAATCGCCCGTCGCCTAGAAACCAGCGTCCGCAATGTAGAAAAATACGTTAGTCGTTTATTTAGTAAAACCGGCACTAATAGCCGTACCGAGTTAGTTCGTTTCGCCCTCGAACACGGTCTGGCAAAATAAGACAAGGGCGACCGCTGTGGGAGACAAGCAAGACTTGCCAGACGGGTGTGGGGAAGAAGATTTTTATTATAAGCTTTTCCTCACAAACCTCATGAGTATTTTTATTGTTGATAATAATTATCTTTAATGTCGCAGCTACCTCAGAGTAGTTGTGCCCCCCTTGGCGGGGTTGGGGTTATCTGATATCCTGTCTGCTTAATTACCCATATTTAACAGGTATTCTTATTGATAGTAATTATCTTTAACCTCCCAACTGCCTCAGAGTCGTTGTGCCCCCCTTGGCGGGTTTGGGGGGATCTGATATCCTGTCTGCTTAATTACCCATATTTAACAGGCATTCTTATTAACAGTAATTATCTTTAACCTCCCAACTGCCTCAGAGTCGTTGTGCCCCCCTTGGCGGGTTTGGGGGGATCTGATATCCTGTCTGCTTAATTACCCATATTCAAATAGTTCATGGTTCCTACTTGATGATTCATAGTTCATAGTTCATAGTTCATAGTTCATAGATTTAGCTATTAACCATCAACCATTAACCGCAAATTCAAATCCTATGGGTAATTATTCCGGCATCATACTTAGATGTCTAGCAAAAACAGTTTTTAGCAAAGACCTCCTCCAATGGCTATGTGTTACCCCCAACTTTCTTAACTATCTAGAAGCCTTACAGAAATAAGGTTTCGCCAGTCGTCTTCATTCAATATGTACAACCTTTGATGTACAAGCGTTCCCTAAGAAACTTCAACAGAGAAATCAGCTTTCAATAACCAGACTCTCAGACGTTAAGAAAACGCGGGTAAGGCATAGCTTAAATGGCAGGAGGACATTAATTCTTTGCAATTTCCCTGAAAATAGACATCTTCAAAAATCGTAACCCCGCCTGGAAGCAAGGCATGACCGCATTAGTAGGCACCCAATTATATGTTTTGTAGTGCAAAGGGTGAGGGCTAATGTTGACTCAATAGCGGTTTACCTGACGCGCCTGGTGAGGGCGGCTTCTCGGAAAGCAGGGTAAGTCTCAGCCGATAGCTGTGGGGTCAGGTTACACAAGCCAGCTCGTTGTCAAAGCAACTAAGCTTAGAGGCAAACTAAAAAAGAAATTTACCATCCGATGCTCGATACTCAATTTGCCACTACTTCAATTACACATTTCACTATTGAACATTGTCGGTAGCATTGCGTAAGCGCATTAATTGGCGTCGCATTTGTGGTGAGGCTTTGAGTTCAGAAACCTCATGCGCCTTGACAGAAGCTTGCAAAGTCTCCAGAAACTCATCAGAACCCTCAGTCAAAGCGTCTAGTAGTACCTGCAACAGCTGATCGCGATCGCTCAATAAACTCTTTTCCTCAATCAAGCGGAATTTGAGATGAATTTCGCACTCATAAACGCCTACTTCGGGATTATTTGCCTGACGTGGTAAGGCTTTGGAGTTCATACGTTTTTCGGATTCCTTTACTGGGTGGTAATGACGGTGAAGAGCTGCATTTCAAGCAAAAATTCTTTATATGTTTTTGAAATCCAAAGTGTTTGAATTAACAATCTTTGTTGATCAACACACTAGTTGTATTCCATTGCACTCTCCTGAGTTGTTTTTCTAGCTAGACTTTCCAGCGTCTAGCTTTTTCTGCGCCTGCCCCAGAGGTGGTGCAAGCAAGCCATAACTATTATTCAGTTTTTAAGATTCTATACAATAAAGTTTCTGTAAGAAGTTGTGTGAGCTTTTTAAAGGTTTTTACATCAACTTTATTTCCACGTCAACAACAGTTTCAGTTGCTACTATCAAATTAGTATTTATACGTAAGTAAAAACGCTGAAGTTTTTGCATTGACTTAAAGCCAGAGGTTGTTGTACCACAATTACGTAAAATTACTAGATGTACGTTTTTTTCATCAGAAAATTCAGGACGTGTTCAAGAGCAAAATTTTTAGGGGTAAATTTTTTTCTGGACGACAACTCATATAAATACCCATCAAATTATTCCAGCCTCGTCCCTCGTCCTTTCTCAAAGCCTAACGAGTACAAAAGCCAGACAGTTATGTTTTGGCTCGATTATATGACCCCTAAGGCAAATTTATGGTTCCCCCAGGGATGAGAGGGGACGGGTGTGGACGACGGGTGTGAGGTGTGGGGGGACGACTTGGGCGACGGGTGTGGGGCGACGACTTGGGGGACAAGGAGGATAAGGAAACCAATTTTTTCTCCCCATGAACAATGCCCAATGCCCAATGCAAGAGTGCCTAATGCAAGAGTGCCCAATGCAAGAGTGCCTGATGCCCAAGGGACGCCAGTCGCCTACTGTCGCGGTCGAAGAAGGGCGCTGGCGCAACAATGCCCCGTTTCCAGCTTAGTGATTGACGCAGGAGGAATTTTTGCTTATTATGCCGCAAGACAGGCAAGACCCCTGCCCGGAAGACTGTAGAGACTTTGCATGCAATGTCTTTAGGGAGTTGAGAGCATTTAAGCTACGGGATAGAGTCTACAATTATTTCAGTGTGATTAACCGGAATCTTACACCCCTTTTTTATGGACAACCCGATGCTACTCAAGTCCACAACCCGACACATCCGTATTTTTGCGGCGGAAATAGATCGGGATGGCGAACTAGTTCCTAGCAATCAAGTTTTAACGTTGGATGTTGACCCAGACAACGAATTCAATTGGAATGAAGATGCGCTGCAACAAATTTATCGCAAGTTTGATGAACTCGTAGAAGCATCTAGTGGTGCAGATCTGACAGACTACAACTTACGCCGCATTGGGTCAGATTTGGAGCATTACATGCGATCGCTTCTACAAAAGGGCGAAATCAGCTACAATCTTGCCGCCCGCGTCACCAATTACAGCATGGGACTCCCCCAAGTTGCGGTTGAGGAAAGTTAATTGTCATTAGTCATTGGTTGATGGTGAGCCAGCGCGGTCTTGGGGGTTTCCCCCATTCACGACTGGCGAGGCGCGAAGGGTTCATGGTTGATGGTTCATGGTTCATGGTTGATAATTCATGGTTGATGGTTCATGGTTCATGATTTTTTGACTAATGACTCTTGACTAATGACTAATGACTAATGACTAAATTCTTGACAAGCAGGCTGATTTTTACGCCTGCGATTATTTTGTCACTCCTTCTCAAGTCTCATTGTTTAGCTGCTGAATTGGTCGGACGTGCTGTCTTGAGTGCTGATACCTTCGCACCAGGCGAGACTTCCGGTCAATTCAAAAAAACTAATCGCACTGTCCCTTTCCTAAACTCACAACCCGTACAAGGATTTTCTGCTGTTGTCCCAGGACCAAAATCTGGTACTTATCTGGTTATTTCTGATAACGGTTTCGGTTCAAAAGCTAATTCCCCCGACTATGTGCTGCGTATTTACGCTGTTGAGCCGGATTTTGCTACGGGTAAAGTTTTTCCAGTGAATTTGCAAACGGGTGAAAGGCTTAATTTTTTTAGTCGTCAAAGCTTTTTAGAACTAAATGACCGCAATAGTAAAGTAAATTTTCCCATTATCGCTGAGGGAAACGTTTATCCCGCTAGCACCATCTCAGTAAGTTCCCCAATCAAAAAAAATCGCTTGCTGACAGGAGGCGATTTTGATATTGAATCTTTCCGCAAAGTCAGTGATGGTACTTACTGGCTGGGAGATGAGTTTGGTCCTTTCTTGCTGCATGTCGGGCTGGAAGGTGAATTGCTGAATTCCCCGATTCCCTTACCTAATTTTCTTGGTATTGGCAAGTTAAATTTTGTAAAATCTCCCGATAATCCAGAATTCGCCAATTTGCCCAATGAAGCACGCGCCACGGCTGCCAATCTTGGCGGTTCCAAAGGCTTTGAAGGTATGGCACTCAACACCAGTGGTACAAAGCTTTATCCAATGTTAGAAGGGGCATTAAACCAAGATTCTCGACAGAATCGCCTGTTAATTCATGAATTTGATTTAGCTACCAAACAGTATACGGGCAAAGTTTTTTCTTATCAGCTGGAGAATCCCCGCCATGCGATTGGTGAGTTAACTGCCATTAACGACAACGAATTTATTGTAATTGAACGCGATCGCAATCAAGGCGATCGCAATAACTCTGCTTTTAAGATGCCTGCTCAATTTAAACGCCTTTACAAAATTAATCTCAACAACATTGATAAACAGGGTTTTGTTGAGAAATTTTTGCTAGTAGATTTACTTAATATATCTGACCCTAAAGGTATTGGCGGCAATGGCACTACTAACGGTATATTTACTTTTCCTTTTGTAACAATTGAGAGCGTATTGCCGATAAATGCCAGTACGCTGCTTATAATTAACGATAATAATTACGCCGATAGCATTGGTCGTACTCCAGGGCAAGTTGATAACACAGAATTTATCATCATACGCCTGGGCAAGCCTCTAGCTTTAGCTATGCCTTGAAAAGAGCGCATTGGGCATTGCCCCATGCAAGAGTGCCCATTGCCCCATGACGCCAGATGCCTGGGTCGGGAAACCCTACCAAGGGCGCTGGCTCCCCAATGCCCAATGCCCCACCAATACCGAAAGCGTTAAATTTTGTTAACGCACCCCAGGTATTTAATATTAGCTTTGTTAAACAATTTTGAATGAATGAGTGTTGAATACGCTCTTAACATCAAACCAGATTTTCTTCGTTGTCTAGTCGGGAAACGCCGAATCATATAAAAACGTATATGAGATTTCTGGGTCATCCTTAACAAACATGGTGGATAGCCTTTTTTGCATGAGATGCTTGCACAATAAACTCTGTCAGGGCTTGAATCTAGCCACCCTTGATGCCTTTGAGAATCAACTGCACAATGTTGTAAATTTCCTTTAATACTTTGCTGTTTGTGAAAAACTACATTGCCAGAGTTGATGCGTGATGGTTTTTGGGACTTTGTTATATTCCATAACACTTTCAGGAATTAAATATGTTAAATTGCTTGGTGACAGTAGCAGGTGTGGCAATAAACTTAACTCATGGGTAACTCTCAAAACAGACAAACAATTGCTCAGAACGCAATTAGCTATTAATGACTAGCTATTAGCTAGATTTAGTATTAAATTAATTTAATTATTGCTCACCTACTTATAAACTAAATAAAGAGCGACATCATCTCCTGTTTCTGATGGGGCAATTCATCACAAGCAAGTAGCTCCAGTTATATTTGGGTTATGGTTTGCTGACAAGGTTGGAGTTGAGTTGCTGGGGCGATCGCAAGTCACCCCAGCAACAGCCGCTATCATGAGGCTGTAAGGTTGACTAAGGAGTGTATTATGCCTTGAAAAGTAGGTGACTAAGTATTAGCACCTGCTGAGATCCCCAAGCTAAAATCACGATCCAAAATAGGATATGTCGAGTTAAACAAACATGAGCGGTCTATACTGCCGCTTGCCAGATGCTGCCCTTAGAAACTGCCAATCGCTGATCGGTGCGAAAACTATGGAAAATGACGCGGCAAACCTTTACTGCCCAAATGAACTTTGTCAGGCTCCCAACCCCTTAACCCACAAGTTTTGCTCTTCATGCCGCACTCCCCTACCCAGACGTTATCTATGGGCTGTGGGAGATGGGCGGAGTGTGGGTAATGCCGGTGAAGTATTAGCCGATCGCTATTTAGTTCTGAGCAATTTTGTTCTTTTAGATACGAAGCCCGGTTTGGTGCCCCAAACGCCTGAGTTAGAAAATTTACAGGCGCTGAAACCTTATCTCAGGCTAATTCCTTACCGCTTGCATCTGCCCCAGGTTTATGGGGTGCTGTCTGTGGAAGATGAAAGTTCTACACGAGAAATATTGCTTTTAGAAAAACCGCCACTGTTTGCCGTTAGTGCGACATCGCAGGAAGTGCAGTTGTGCAGCCAGTTAACCACTGCTTGGCGCGATGCTACCTCGATGCGTCAACTTCATTGGCTGTGGCAAATTGCGAATCTTTGGCAGCCTCTCGCTAGTGAAGGCGTCGTTTCTAGCTTGCTTGACCCTTTGTTGTTACGGGTCGAAGGAACGTTGGTACGCTTGTTGGAATTGCGACCCGACCCGGAAAAAACACCGGATCTGCCTGAATTAGGTGAATTTTGGCAGCAGTTATTGCCGCAAACCAAACCAGCCATAGCTGAATTTCTCAAGGAAATTTGCCATTATTTAATTCAGGGGAAAATAAATTCACCAGAGCAATTAATTGAAGCTTTAGATAAAGGATTGGCTGAAGTCGGGCGATCGCAAAAACATACTGTCAAAATTACTACCAAAACTGACACCGGACCGAGCCGCCAACGCAACGAAGATGCCTGTTATCCCTCCAGCGGCACTACCATCACCAAACCACCCCACCCGATAGCCTTAGGGATTGTCTGTGATGGCATTGGCGGGCATGAGGGCGGCAATGTCGCATCAAATTTAGCGATTGAAACGCTTCAGCAGCAGGTACAGCAATTAACAAAAGTCCCCTACGACCACGTAATCCCCGCAAATTTACTTACAGAGTTAGAGTTGGCGGCGGCACTTGCTAACGACAAAATCAGCCAGCGCAACGACAGCGAAAATCGCCAAGGACGGCAACGCATGGGCACTACCCTAGTGATGGGGTTGCCAATTGCCCACGAAATTTATGTTACCCACGTCGGTGACAGTCGCGCCTACTGGATTACAAAACAAGGCTGCTATCAAGTTACCCTTGACGATGATGTCGCCTCCCGCGAAGTTCGGTTGGGCTATGCCGTCTACCGAGAAGCTTTGTTACAGGGAGCAAGTGGTTCTTTGGTACAAGCTTTAGGTATGGGTGTCAGTACTTCATTGCATCCCACGGCACAACGGTTTATCTTTGACGAAGATTGTGTTTTCCTTCTCTGTTCTGATGGGTTAAGCGATTTTGACCGGGTGGAGCAATACTGGGAAACAGATATTTTGCCGATTCTGACTGAAGGCAAAAATGTCGTTAATGTCGCCGATCGCTTGATTGAAATCGCCAACAAGCAAAATGGGCACGATAATGTCACCATCGCTTTAATACATTATCAAGTTAAATACTCCGAACCGCAGTCAACCCTGAAAGCAGTAATTCCCGAGCGTTCTTCCAGACAAACTGCTGATTACTCGTCAAGACTGGCACAAACTAAGCTGCAGGGCAACCCCAATCAAAGAACTCAAGTGCTGGCTGATACAGCGCCTTCCACCAAAAGTGTAAAAGTGCCCCTACAACTGGCAATTATCTCACTTTTGATAGTTGCAGGCGGTATCCTGGGATACTGGCTAACGCAATTACGCAGCCCTCTAGCCATCCCTAATGCCAGTCCAACTTCAGGAACCCAAGCAAGTCCCGGCACGGCGTCGCCACAGCCATTAACTGCCGAATTGACTAGTGGGCGGCAGATTAGCATCAAAAGTCCAATAGTGTTTCGCAAGACGCCACCACCTCAACCTAACAGTGAAGCGATCGCACTTGCTGGCAGTCTTTTAGAAGTTATCGATAAAAAGCCAAATTCACCCCAAGCATCATCACAAAATTATTGGGTGCATCTGCGAGTCTGCTCGATTGGAGAACCAACGCCACCAAATACCAACACTCCACTCAAATTGCGAAATCCATTAAATACAAAAACAACTGTCCCCAGTAATAAACCTACGCTCAAACCAGGGGAAGAAGTATGGATTCAATCTTCTCAACTAAAATCAGACCATATATCCATACCTAAATCGGGCAGTGCCATTTCATGTTCCAGAGGTAAGAATACCACTACTGCCCCGGCGGAAGAATCTTCAGGCAATCCACCACCCATCACTGCACCAGACAATCAAATTTCTCCACCTGCTAACACCAACCAAACTGACAGCAGCACAGAGCCAAAAAATCGATAAACTGGTAGACAGCCTGAAACCACCAGACAGGTAAGAACCGGAATAAAATCGAAAGGCAGAATTTTTTGCCTTTTCAAATTGTTATTTGAAATAATAAGGGGAAATGCTGAAAACAAAGTCAAGCAAGCCTTGGAGGTCGAAACAATGGCTAAATCTAAAAAAGATAAATCTTTAATGGGTGTTCAGCAAAACTTTATTCATTGCGATTCTGATACGTCGGCGATAATTACATTTTTGTGTGAACAGTCAAATAGTTTGTATAACTGTGGTATTTATTGGGCTAGGCAGATATTCTTTAAAACGAATCGAATCATCTCAAAATATGACCCTATCTATGAGGTTGGGGGAAATATTCACGCTCAAGCCATGCCTTCAGTAGCCGCGCAACAAACACTTTTGAGCGTTTCCGAGGCTTTTAAATCATTTAAAGAACTTCGTGAGTTGTTCTTCAAAGGCGAGTTAGACCAAAAGCCTAAAGCACCTGATTACACAACATCTGGAGGTCTTTTCAAGGTTGCATTTCCGGCAGTTGGTGCTGGTAAACCAACTTTAACTGATAATGGTTTAATTCGTTTCCCTTTGGGTAATCAAATTAACAGATGGTTTCAAGCGAAAGAATTCTTTCTACCTTTCCCTAAAAACCTTGATTTTCCAAAAATTAAAGAGTTTACCTTACTCCCTAAAAATACAGCATTTTATCTGGAATGTAGTTATGATTCAAAAGTAGAAACCAAGCTAGATGTTAACCAAGCTCTATCTATCGACTTGGGAATATCATCTAATTTGATGGCTTGTGTCGATACATTGGGTAATTCGTTTTTAGTTGATTCAAAGCAGGCTAAAGCTATGAATCAATTGTATAACAAACGAGTTGCTAACCGGAAACAAGAAAAACCTCAAGCTTACTGGGATAGAGTGTTAGACGTGATTACTCGCAAGCGTAATCACCAGATGCGCGATCTGGTTAACAAGGCAGCTAGAATTGCTATTAACCATTGTTTAGATAAAGGTTTAGGAACTCTTGTAATCGGGTGGAATGAAGGTATTAAAGACGGTTGCGATCTGGGTAAAACCAATAATCAGCAATTCGTACAAATGCCCTTAGCAAAGTTAAAAGAACGAATAAAAAAACTGTGGGAAATATACGGTATTCGCTACGTAGAAACTGAGGAGGCTAACACCTCAGCAGCATCCTTTTTAGATGAAGACTCCCTACCCGAACATGGTAAAAAACCACAAGGGTGGAAATCGTCTGGGAAGAGAGTTAAGCGTGGTTTGTTCCGTTCCAAAAATAACAGTTTGGTGAATGCAGACCTCAACGGGGCTGCTAACATCTTGTCTAAAGTAGCCAGAAACTTAGGTATAGACTTAAGCAGACTGGGTAGACGGTGCTTGACCACCGTATCCCGTTTTAGGCTTTGGAAAACCAAGTCTAAGGCGTGAGAGAAAGAATCTCCGTGGATGCACGCCCGCAGAGTGTCAATCTATTTTACCTTTTAGTTTAATGAATCCATGCCATCCCTGAACCTGGCGATCGCCCGTCTCGTCAACACCGGCAATGATAATTTCGCCATTTGGGTGGTGAAAGCTCCCTATCCCAGTGGCTACGCTCATTATGACTGTGTTTGGCCCCAACAACTTACTCAAGTTTGGCGAGAGTGGCAAGAACTGTTTGCCGGTCTTAGTCGTTTGGATATTTCTCCAAGCGTAACGCCCCAACCTTCAACCCCACTGCCACTTGACTTAGTTTCGCCAGCTTCCGGTCAGCCCACCAGTTACACTGCTCGTTTGATGCAATACCTGGGAATTAGCCTGTGGAATTGGTTATTTGAGGGACCAACAATTCTCGGAAGTCTCGAACGCAGCCAAGGTATTGCTATGGGTCAGCATACACGTTTGCGCTTTCGTTTGGAAATTCGCGACCCGGATTTGATTGCTTTACCTTGGGAAATTATGCAGCGCCAAGGTCAACCTGCGATTTCTCTGTCCCAACAGTTGCTTTTTAGTCGCACGATCGGCGAAGTTGACTCTTTGCCGTTTTTGCGAACCGATCCAGGTTTAAATATTTTGCTGGTTCAGGGACACGATCAAGGGCTGAAATTAGAACAAGAAGCCGCCCTTCTCAAAAAAACCCTGTCTGATGGCGCTCCAATCGGTAGCAGTTCCCAGGGATACGCACCCTGTATGGTACGGACGCTGTTGCAACCAAGCCCCCAAGAATTGATTCAAGAGCTAGAAACCAAAGCCTACAATGTATTCTTTTATGCCGGTCACGGTCTGCCAAATCCAGACGGTGGATTGTTGTTTTTGCAACCGGGCATGAATATGAACGGTATTGAATTGGCGCAAGTCTTGACACGCAGTGGTGTAAAACTAGCAGTATTTAATGCTTGTTGGGGAGCAAGACCCGCATCTGCCAATCACCAGGCTATGCCTCACAGCAGTTTAGCAGAAGTGCTAATTCGTCACGGTGTCCCCGCAGTTTTGGGAATGCGTGATGAAATTGCTGACGAGGAAAGTCACGATTTTATCCAAGCCTTCGCCCAAGCTTTGCGATCGCGCAAACCTATTGATGAAGCTGTAGCCCAAGCCAGAAAACAATTACTCACAGTTTATCGTTTTAATCAACCAGCTTGGACATTGCCGGTTCTCTATCTGCATCCAGATTTTAATGGCGAATTGATTAAAAGTTTTGATGAAGGTAACACCGAACTACCAGAAAGTTTTATCCCTGGGATAGCTTCTTCATCTGCGACAGCTTATTTGCGATCGCTTGAAGCCGGTGGTAGAACTTGGATGGTGCGAACTGGCGTGACTCGCATCGGACGTATCAAAGACAATCATATTATCATTCCAGAATTATCGGTTTCTAAAAGCCACGCCGAAATCATCTGTCGGAGTACTCTCACCGGCGCGACTCCAGTCCGAACTTATTACCTGCGAGATTTGTCAACCTACGGCACTACCTGGATTGTAGGTTCTAATGGTTTGCAACAAGTACTCCGCGAGGAAGTTCCTCTCAAGTCTGGAATGCAGTTAAGGTTTGGTAGTTCTAAAGGTGAAACTTGGGAGTTTGTAATTGAAGATTCTTAGTTATTAGCGAGTAATATAAAGGAAATACAATTTTCCCCCACAAACGCCAATTATCAAGTATGAAGTATGAAGTATGAAGTATGAAGGATGAAGTATGAAGTATGAAATTACCCCACCTATAAAGCGAAAAGTTTGCGCGTCCGGGTAACAGGGGCGCAAAACTTTTCAAGACAGGGATTGGGCATGAAGGCACGCGCATGAAGGCAGATTTTTCGCCCACGCACTATGCAGCGAGGTATGTATGCCCGCAAGACTACTTCATCCAAAATGCTTTACACTTGTTGACTTATGCAAGTCAAAGTGATTCACCCCCAAACAGAAAAAACTGCTTCCATCTCCAGACAAAATTAAATTCTTTTTACGGAAATCATCTTCTAGCAGTTGTAGCTGTCAATACTGCAAAACAATCACCACTAAATAATCAACCTGGAGACGACAAATGACTCACCAAATTCATGAATCTGAAACTTTCCACCTCATACAACCTCAAATCGATTTGGAATTATTAGAGGCGCTACTTGAACCCGAAGATAATACTTATCCTTGGAATCCAACTGATGAAGAATCAGAAGCCTACTATCAAGAATTAGAACAACAATTCTTGACTTCAGATGTGCTGGATGAAGAACTGACAATTAGATCGCAATCTTTTTATGACCAACTAGATACACTTTGGTCTGAGTGTTCTCCGGGCACATGCTACAAGGATACTACAGAATCGAGTGTTGCTGTAAATCTTCAAAAAACTTTACAAGCGCATTTAGCTTTAGCAATACCTCAAGGCTTGCTAAAAGCGATCGCGCAAAAAGCCACAGAGATATTTAGCACCCAGCAAACAATGGGAGAGCAAATGATTCAGTGCGTTCAGGCTGTATTGCCGGCTTGGGCAGCAGAAGATTTGTTTGTTCTAGCCCGTCCTTATGCGTATGCGATGAGAAGCAGCGAGCCACAAAATTTAGAAACCGTCTTGGGTAAAGTTGACAACCGCGATTGGAATACTTTGTCCGAAATCGAGCAAGCAAAAGTTAGTTTAGCGATCGCTTACTATGCCCTTTCCGAGTTAAACAGCTTTCAGGGCGAACCTTAAATTCAGCCCCAATTCTACTACTACTACTACGTTGTTCAACTTATTTCCACCCAAGCGGCAATTCGCTATGCCTGCAAGTTGTGTTTGTTTTGCAATTCTTTTTACAACGTTTTAATTCTCTTATTTAAGACATAATTCTCCCAAGGTAATTCAACAATAAGGTAGTGATAAGGCTAATGCCATCTACCTTAAGACATAAAAGAGAGAGAATTGGAGTGAAACAAACCTAGGCTCTTGTAGGCAAAGCAATTTCAAATTTACAAGGGAATATTGCAAATATTGGTAAAAAAGGCAGCTACGCTGAGGAGCCACTGCGTTGCCGGGGTTCCCCCGGTTGAAGCATGTGGCGTGGCAGAGGGAAGAGGGCAGCTATGCTGAAGGAAGTAAAATTTTTATCATGCGTGTTTGTGTACGCAGTTCATGATTAACTACTTATTAAAAACGTTATTAGTCATTAGTCATTACTCATTAGTCATTAGTCTGGCTTGCCTCCCTTGCCTGGCTTGCCTCCCTTGTCCCCCAAGTCTTGCTTGCCTGGCTTGTCCCCCTTGTCTCCCTTGTCCCCCCATCTCTACTTTCCAAGAAAGCGGGTAGCGAAATTTTGCGATCGCGTTGGTGAAAGTGCCCGCGCTTTGAGAATTGCCGCCATCAAAAAGGCGTATGACAAAACCCCAACCAGCACTAACAGTAATGCATTAAGAGCGCCTGTAGCATTCCACAAAGCATGGAGTCCTGACGCAGTTAAATAGCCAACTGAGAGAATCTGCCAACTCCTGCGGGGTTTAAGTACAGCCAAACCGATAAAATATCCCAAATAGCCACTGTAAGCCATGTGCCCTGATACAGAGCCTAAAATTCGCGGAATCAGTAATTGCAAACCTGCCAATTCCCCAGCCTGGGAACCTGATTGTTCTGCAATCCTCAGAGTAATTTCTGGCACATACTGACCGAGAGTTTCCAACAAAGTAAAGCCCACAGCAGAAGCCGTACCCAGGAGAATCCCATCCAGAGGTTCCCAAATACCGATACGTTCCCGCCAAGGTGATGGTAAATTCCTGGCGATAAAATATATCGCGATTACGGGTAAAGCCTTGAGTAACTCCTCCATCAATCCCGCACCAAAAAACATCCGCACCAGTAATTCTGTGAAGGTGAGATTTAGGTCATTTGGGGGCAAATTACCCGGTAAAACGCCGCGAAAAAAGAAGATGAATAAATCCAACAAGGGACTGAGTAAAATCAACGTAGTTGTCATTGCCGAACCCAGGAGTACCCACCAAGGCTTAGGCTTGCCACACAACTGATAAATAAAGTAGTAGGCAGCAAAGGCAATGTAAATAGCGACAATAACTTGATTTGCTTGCGGTTCCCCGACTGTGGCAAACATCAAGACTACAAATACTACAGTGAGAACTCCCGGTACTAGGTAAGCTTTACGAGTTAAATCTTTGCCTGTGGAGATAATGGGAAACAGCTGGGTGAAACTAACAGAATCTGGTCTTGGCTGTTGTGTTTGGTAATTATTAGAGGCTGGCGGAAGGGGTGCAGTTGCAGGGTGACTAATTACAGTTGCTTGATAGTTGTTGAGTTCGTACTGAAACAGGAATTCTGGTCCATCATGACCGAGAGAAATGCGATCGCCTGGATGCAATTCCTGATAACCCTGCAAGCGTTGTCCGTTCAAATAAGTGCCATTGGCGCTATTGAGATCGCAAATTATCCAACCGCCTCTATCATCTGGGGAAGAAGAAAGGGGACGAACCACAGCATGACGGCGAGACACCATCCGATACATCATGGCATCCAAGACAACTTGACAGCTGGGGTCGCGTCCAATTACCATCTCTTTTCCGGTGAGTAGCGAGTAGCGAGATTCTGACCCAAAAGTCGCTCCATTACCAGACACTAGCCGCAGAAATGCATTATGTCTTGCGTGTTTGCCTGTCATTGAGTTAGAATTTGTTTCTAAACTAATGCTTAAAATTATTTGTCACTAGGACTTAACCGTAGTCACACTATAAGCAGCATTGCTAAATACAATATAGCTTTACTTTCTGCCAAGAAAATATAAATTAAAAAATCAAAAATAAAAATAGTTTTATTTAATGCGATCGCGTCTGTTGGCTGCTTACGATACTTTTTAGCTGAATTATCAGGTGTATTAATTAGAGTACATGGGTTAGAACAAGGCTTGCAGCCAACTAGCAAATTACATGCCAGACAATATTATTAAATATTATTAGTTTTTATTAGACCTAGTTTCATTAAAAAAAACAAAAGTTATCATCAGTTATTTATCAGTTATTTTTTGTAATACTTTATTCTCGTTTATTCTCGTACACAAACGCTCTGCATGGAAATACTTACCCTACCCCGCGACAAAAGTGAAGTGTTTGCCTAGGGGCGAAGAAGAAAGCACCTAGATTTATCCTTCTAAACGCGAGATTATGATGCAAATGCTACCCTTCACCCAACGCTAAAAGCGAACGCCCTTACTCACATCTTGCACCAAGAAAACTTTATGGATTTTAATCACTCAGTATAAAACCAAGACCCTTGATTTAGGGATAAAAACTCATAAAAATAAGGTAGCTTTATCGCGTATCTTTGTAGTTTGTCGGGGTTTGTACTGATAGGTGCAAGATATGAGCTGACAACCGAAACACACCACCAGAGAACCTTGGTGGCTTCTGGGATGAAAAGCGAGGTTTGGGGGTGTCGTACTTTCCGCCTTTTCTTGTATGCCGGAACGGCTTTACGCACCCGACGTTAAAATTTTTAAATTTTATTAAATTTACAATTCTTAATGAACTGTAGCCGCTTCTAAATGCTCAATCTTAGTTCCAAGTACTTTTAGGAATTCTGCCAGCCAACGGGGATGGGCAGGCCAAGCAGGTGCTGTCACCAAATTACCGTCAACCATTGCCTCATCGGCGGGGATATCTACGTAAGTACCGCCCGCTAGGCGCACATCTGGACCGCAAGCCGGGTAAGCGGTACAACTTTTGCCTTGCAGTACATCAGCCGCCGCTAAAAGTTGTAAACCGTGGCAGATAGCAGCAATTGGCTTGTTGCTTTGGGCAAAGTGGCGGGTGATTTCTAGCACCTTGTGATTCAAGCGGATATATTCTGTTGCGCGTCCTCCGGGAATGACTAGGGCGTCGTAGGTTTCAGCTTTTACTTCGTCAAAGGTGGCGTTTAAAGTGAAGTTGTGACCTGGTTTTTCACTATAAGTTTGGTCGCCTTCAAAATCATGAACTGCTGTTCGTACCTTTTCGCCAGCTTTTTTATCTGGGCAAATTGCATGGACGGTGTGTCCTACCATTTGCAACGCCTGGAAGGGAACCATGACTTCGTAGTCTTCTACATAGTCGCCAACGAGCATCAAAATTTTTTTTGCAGGCATAATTATTAGTCCTTTTGTTAGTGGTTAATGGTTGGTGGTTGGTAGTTGGTGGTTGGTAGTTGGTGGTTGGTAGTTGGTGGTTGGTAGTTTTGTATTATTAACCACTATCCACTAACCACTATCCACTCAGTAGAAAGGCGCAAAAAAACAGCTATGAATGTAACGAAAAGTAAATTTAGTCAAAACCCTGTTTTCTTCAGCATAGCTGCAGTATGCCTCGTGCCTTATTCAACGATAAATATTCACGCGCCCCCTACTTAACTAATTAAATTAAATTCCGCGATCGCTTTGGAAAAGTTTTTGCTTTCATGTCCCGGACGGCTGAGTTTAATTAGGGCAAAACGCTGCAAGGGATTTAATTCTGCCCATTGTTGAGCTGTGAGGTTAATACCTATTTCTTGAGCTTTCTCTTGAAGGCTAGCTGGCACAGTTGTAGAATCCATCCAGGCGGGATTAGGCTCTATTGGTAATTCGCTTGCTGGTGTGCCCGTATGTTGTACAATCAACTGCTGGAGATGCTCTCGATAAGCTTGAATTTCACTTGGTGTAGTGCAAGGTAATTTAACTAGGTTTTCACGCTCTCTTTGAGCCATGTGATTCCAATCGGATAATTTTAGCTTGATGCCACAGGTATCGAGTTTGCAGCGTACCTGCATGGGGATGCAGCGTAGGGAATCAACAAAATCTGCCTCAAATTCAAAAAAATCTATCATCGGTTTCTAGTTATTGTTTAACGCGGATTTCTAGCATTACTCAGCTTAATTATTAAATAACTAATTGATAGTGACAAAACGGCAATACCCAGTCCAATTATTTCAATGCCTTCGGTTGATTTTAAATCAAGAATAATAATTTTGCGAGCAATGGCAATTAATGAAGTAACGATGACTAATTCAACTTGTAAAACATGTTTTTTCAGATAACCTGTGATATTTTCTAATATTTCTAAGGCTATCAAAATATTCAGAAACAAGCCAAATACTTTAAATAATATTTTATTGAAATTACCATAATCTGTGCTAAATAGTTCTTTAAATATAAATACTCCCAAATCTCCGATCGCTACCAAAATTACAATCACCATCGCAATAGAGAGAACTTTGGAAACTACGACTTCTATATGCTCAATCAAGTGCATGAAATTCCCATCTTTGGTAATTTCTCTAATTTGCTTGAATAGTCGTTTCATCTGCGACGCGCCTTTTTCAAGTAAAAAATTCAAAGCGAAAATACAAAAGAAAAACCCCATAGATAAATCTAGAGGATTGAAAAAGGATGCTTTGCGGATTTGTTTTCGGTTTTTGGGTGGTAATTTTTTTTTATCTTCCATAGCTACAGCTAGATGTAGAAAAGCACCTTGATAAATAAGTTGGTATAAATAAACTGAATTGGTAAAACTGTTAATAGTTGATAGTTGATAGTTGATAGTTACGTTCGATTAACCATTAACCATCAACCATTAACCATTAACCATTAACGAGCGTGACGTTTATTTCTACCTAGTTACTTTGTGTATATTTTGCTTTTTTGGTCACGGTTATTGGTAATGGGGTATAGCACATAGGGCATAAAGATAATTCCCAATGCCCAATTCCCGATCGCCCATATAGCAAAACATACTTGTCTATATGCCTAGCAGCTTACCATTTTGGGGGTTATCTGAGGATTGTAGTTGATAGTTATTAACTGTTAATTCAACGTTAACTGGTAGTAGTTGTACGGCGCAAGCTTTTAATTCGGGTTGCAGCGAGTCGGGGCAAGCTTCGGAATGGGTGAGGGCGTTGGCTTCGGAATCTTCTGCCCATAGGGCACCCCAGTGCATGGGGACAAATACTGTACCGGGGGCGATCGCTTTTGTGATTTTTGCGGGAAACTTAGCTGTACCGCGACGCGATCGCACTTCTATCCACTGATTGTCTTGAATTCCTAACTTGGCTGCATCGCGAGGATGTATTTCAATAAATGGTTCGGGATGCATTTGCCGGATTTTTTCTATGCGACCGGTGCGGGTTTGGGTGTGCCAATGTCCGTAAAGTCTTCCGGTGGTCAAGACAAAGGGATAATCGGGGTTTGGTGGTTCTGCAAGTCCCCGCGAGTGATATGCTCCAAAGCGGGCGCGTCCATCAGGGGTATGAAAGCGAAAATCTGTGTAGAGTCTTTTGGAGTTAGGAGTTAGGAGTGAGGAGTGAGGAGTTGAATTTCTTAACTCATAATTCCTAACTTTTAACTCCTCACTTTTTTGTGCTTCTTCTGGTTCAAAACTGAGAATACCTGTTTCAGAATCAATAAATACTTGTTCTGCTTTCTTTTCTGGATAGGGCCATTGTGTGGGACCTTCCGCCTGCAATTCTTCGTGACTGATACCCGTCATGTCGCAGGGGCGATCGCGTGTTAGTTTGGTAAATTCAGCGTAAACTTCAGCTGAGTTATTAAAGGCAAATTGTTCTGCAAAACCTAACCTGCGTCCAACTTCTGCAAAAATTTCCCAATCGGCTTTTGCTTCACCTGGCGGTTGGCGGAATGCTTGACACAGAGTTACGACTCTTTCGGAATTGGTCATTACGCCAGTTTTCTCACTCCATTGGGCTGCAGGTAGCAAGACGTGGGCGTAAGCGGCGGTTTCTGTTGGATAATAAGCGTCTTGGTAAATTGTAAAAGGCGATCGCAATAATGCCTTTTTAGTTCTCTCCAAATCTGGCATACTCACCGCCGGATTGGTCGCAGCAACCCACAATAAGCCGACATTGCCAGTTTCTAACCCTGTAATCATATCCCAAGCGGTTAAACCAGGAGTGGGCGAAATCTGTCCGGGTTTGAGTCCCCAAAATTCCTCAACTTCCCTTCGCTGCAGGTCATTTTTCACCAACCGATAACCGGGTAATAAGTGCGCTAAACCCCCAGCTTCTCTCCCTCCCATTGCGTTTGGCTGACCGGTGAGAGAAAATGGCCCCGCCCCTGGTTTACCAATTTGTCCGGTCATCAGGTGCAAATTAATGATAGTTCTAACTTTCGCCGTCCCTTCAGAAGATTGATTTACACCCATTGACCACAAAGACAGCACCCGTTTGGCTTCACCCCAGTAACGCGCTGCTGTTTCTAAATCTTCAACGCTGATACCGCAGCGATGCGCCACCACTTCTGGAGAATAATGCCAAATTACCTCCGCGTATGCCGGAAAATGTTTGGTGCAATCGTCGATAAACTCAACATCGATATAATTCCAACGCATCAACAAGTGGGCGATACCATTCATCAAGTCGATATCTGTACCGGGACGAATGGCTAAATGCAAATCTGCGGCTTCTGCGGTGGGTGTACGTCGGGGATCGACCACAATCATTTTGACTTTGCGGTTTCTTTTGTGGTGTTTCGCCAGTCGGTTAAAAACGATTGGGTGACATTCAGCGGTATTGGTGCCGATTAAAAACGCACAGTCGGTTAACTCCAAGTCATCGTAACAGCAGGGAGGACCATCTGAGCCAAAGCTTTGAATATAGCCAGACACAGCACTTGACATGCACAAGCGAGAATTGGCATCAAAGTTATTAGTACCCAAACAGCCTTTGAGGAGTTTTTGGGCTGTGTAGTAGTCTTCGGTTTGAAATTGACCGGAACCGTACATGCAAATCGCTTCTGGTCCCTGAGTGAAGCGTACAGTTTGAATGCGTTTGGTGATCATATCAAAAGCTTCATCCCAAGTAGCGCGGCGGAACTCTTGATTTAAGGAGTCTCGCACCATTGGGTAACGCAGTCTGCTTTTATCTAAAGATTCGGCAATGGTAGCGCCTTTGACACAAACCATACCTTGACTGGATGGGTGCGCTTTGTCGCCCCGTACCCGCCAAATCGGATTTCCTTGGCTATCTCGATTAGTTGCTTTGCCATGTTGCGCTGGAGGCGAAACTTCTAGTCCACAACCAACACCACAATAAGGACACAGAGTTTTGGTAAATTCAGTCATGGCAGTTGCACCGTGTTCACCGTTTTTTTAATTGTTGAAAGAGCGGGTTTGTAGAGAAGCAATTCCAGCAAATTTTTATGGGTTTGAAAAATGGTTCAAACCTTTTATATTCAACTAGCCGTACTAAACCAAATTTTGAACTTCTCATTGAACAAACCTAAAACTTGAAGTTACTAAATATTGCCTAATTTGTTGGTTTAACTGTTAGCAACTATTTTTTATAGTATTTTTACTTATTAAATATTATTGAAAACATAAAAAGAGTGTTTGGTGATACCTTATTTCAATTAAGGTTTAATATATTGGATGAAAGCTGTATTATCTTTATAGATGTTTTAATGATTTTATTTAACTATAATTAATTATAAATATACCTGTTTTTGGTATTTTTATAAGGAGCTTTTTTTGTTGAGTAATCTTTTTGATGTACTAGTGCATTTAATTGCATACTTGTCTAGAGTATTTGACAAATTTTATGTTGGTTAATAGTGCTTTGTAAATTATGTAATTTCGAGTTTTTTCAGGTGTTTTGGACGTTGTAGATCCCCCCAGCCCCCTTAAAAATGGGGGCTATTTACCAACTAACAACTACCAACCACCAACAACCAACCCAACGGGAGAACCAGTCGCCTGGGTCGGGAAACCCTACCAAGGGCGCCCCTTCACCACCAACAACCAACCACCAACAACCTAATCTAACTCTTCTGCAAAAACAGGAGAATTTGCAATTACATTTTCTGTTGATTCAGTAGTTTCGTAGGCGCTAGCGAAGGAACCTTTTGGTTCTTTGAGGAAGAAGGCGCACATAAAAGCACACACTATCGCAGCTACACCCATTGTTTCAAAGAGTGTTGATGCGTCAGTTAAGCTGAAAATTGTCAGATAAACTACGCCGCCAAAATTACCGTAAGCGCCTACATTTCCAGCTATTTGTCCGGTGGCTTCTTTTTTAATTAAGGGGACAATTCCGTAGGTAGCACCGCAACCAGCTTGAGCAAAATATGCACAGAACATTGTAACTGCGATCGCTAGCGGAATCGGCCAGCTACTGTTAATAAAATGTGCCATCAAATAACCGCCACCAATACAAGCGCTGACAATTGTCATTGTCCACTTGCGGGAACCAAATTTATCAGAGATTAAACCGCCACTGGGACGAGAAATTAAGTTCAAGAAAGGATAGGTAGCAGCAATCATTCCCGCAACTACATGCTCTAAACCAAAGGTTTTTTCAAAAAACGCTGGTAGCATGGAAACTGCAGCAAGTTCTGAACCAAAGTTTGTGATGTAAGTAAATTCAAGTAAAGCTACTTGACCAAATTGAAAACGTTCCGATGGCGCGTATATTTTCTTGCCAATTAATAGTTGTCGATTGACTTGATAAGCTTTGTAGGTTTGGTAAGCGAATAGTCCTGCTAACAGAAACCAAACCAAATACATTTGGCTTTGATTTAAAAAGTGAATGTTCTTTTGTTCCAAACGCCAAGCTAATAAACCCAAGGCGAAAATCAATCCAAAATTGGAGACAATCATCGCCCAGAAGCTTTTAACACTGGTGACTTCTAATGCACCATTTTTCTTAGGTCTTTTGTAAGCTTTGCCAGGAGGCGTATCTTGAACGCTGTTGTAATAAATTACGCCATAGATGGGAGCAATAATACCAGTGAGAGCGATCGCAAACCGCCAGTTAGAAGCGCCACCAGTCAGAAAGCTTGCAGCAACTGCAATCATTGGTAGGGCGAACTCTGCACCAAAGGCCCCAAAGTTACCCCAACCGCCATAAATACCTTGGGCGATTCCCATTTCCTTCGGTGGGAACCATTCCGACACCATGCGGATTCCCACAACAAACCCAGCGCCGACAATCCCCATCAACAGGCGACTGATGACAAGTTCGCTAAAATTCTGCGCCATCGCTGTTGCAAGACAGGGAACCGCAGCAAAAATCAGCAAGATTGAATAGGTTTTCTTGGGACCAAAACGATCCAGAAGCATTCCAATAATGATGCGCGCTGGAATTGTCAGGGCTAGATTGCAAATGCCCAAAGTTTTAATTTGTTCAGGCGCTAAATGTAGTTGTTTGCCAATAGTGGTCGCAAAAGGAGCAAAATTAAACCAACAGACAAAGGTGAGAAAAAAGGCAAACCAAGTCTGATGTAGGATGCGATAGCGATCCCTGAATGAAAATAAACCTTTGAGCATTCAAGCCTTCCTTAGTGAAAAAAATACGTAGCGTCTTTATTGGGGCAATTAAATCATTGCCCTCACTGAATACCGTCGTTTTAGTTATTTCTACGGAACCTAAAGCCGAAATTCCTACTCCCTAACTGACATAGAATTACCGAAACTTGTTAATCCCTTCTGCTGTTTAATCAGTACTCTTTATATTGACTTCACAAGTATGTAAAGTTACTTGCTTTTTGGGTTTTGGTATACTTTCCCTTCGCCATTTGCGATGTAGAAATAGAAGATGGGACAGTTCGGTTAGCCTTCAGGGAGTCTTTAAGTGTTTGTTAGTATCCAAAGTAAAATTACCCAGCAAGTAAATTCGTATCTTAAGTAACAGTTTGTAAGTATTTATGAAGAAAACGCATCGAAGTGATGCGTTTAAAAAAATACTTTTATAGACTCATATCTTGCACCTGTCTGGGTAAACCCTTAATACACTAATAGAAGTGTAGTGAAGTAACACGATTCGTGAGAATGAGCTTACGCGGCGCAAAAGTCATATATATAACTGTAAAAATGTAGAGAATACGGAAATCTACCTCAGCACAGGCGATTCCTACGGAGAGCTACGCTTAACGTCAAATTGGAGAAGTGCCTGGATTTGAACTCATGAAAGGGGAAGCGGTCGCCGTTGGCGACCGCTTCCCCCGACCACAAGCATGATTATCATTATTATTCAGCACTGCCAATTGGTGTTGAAGCAAAGTAATCAGCACTGCCAATTGGTGTTGAAGCAAAGTAATCAGATTTGCATTGTGGTGCCAAAACATGAGAAAAAGGGCGTTGAAATACATATGAATTAAGCTTGAAATATGGTTTCAATTCTTGCCTACGCCCAAAACTTATAAACATCGTTTTGGTTTGCACCGTTTTGGGCAAGGAACACTTTTAGGGGTTTATCGTTGGTTAGTATTATCCCTGATTTCTTATGTTTTGGCACACTGGGCTTATTTATCTACAGCGATCGCCTAGACTTACCTACCTGATTGGGGACAAGCCGCTCTAATCGCATTCCAAACTATATTCAGTAGATCGCAAAGTTTTTTAGAACCCCTGCCACATGGACTTTTCAAGAAAACACCCAGACACCAGAAAATAACCGATTAATCAGCGTTTCAGCCGATACCGTTACTTAAGACAAAGCGATCGCCCTTAAACGAGCGCTGTTTTCCTCTTGATTCACGATGACTGAAACCCTCATTATTACGTCAGTTTCCGAAAGTTTGCGATCTACTGATATTTCCACAATTGGTGGTGTACCTTATTCTACAAGACATTGAACGCCTGAGAGAACTGGCACTTAGTCAAGGAATTGACATTCAAATTTCCAGGTGCAAGATATGAGTAGATGGATGTGAAAAAGGCACGAGGCATACTGCGGGGGGCAGGAGGCAGCTCTATAAAATAGAGAATAAATTAGCTTGTGTATCCAATCTTTCCTTCTGCCATCTGCCTTCTATCTTCTGCCTTGTTTATCGGTTTTTCCTTCTGCCATCTGCCTTCTATCTTCTGCCTTCTGCTTTATTCGTCATCATGGGCGTAACGACGATACAGGAAGTCTAGGGCGTAGTTACGCAGTTCGTAGTATTGCGGATCTTGCATGATGCGCTTGCGATTGCGGGGACGGGAGAAGGGAATTTTCAGGACTTCACCGATTTTCGCAGCCGGTCCGTTTGTCATCATCACGAGTCTGTCTGCGAGGAACAGCGCTTCATCAATATCATGGGTAATCATCAGGACTGTGACTTGATGTTGGCGCCAGATTTGCAGTAATTCCTCTTGTAATTCTTCTTTAGTGATGGCGTCTAATGCACCGAAAGGTTCATCGAGAATTAAAACTTGGGGACGGATAGACAGGGCGCGGGCGATCGCTACTCGTTGTTTCATACCCCCAGATATCTGACCGGGTTTTTTGTCAGCAGCTTCTGTAAGCCCTACCATCGCCAAATGTTCTCGGGCGATCGCTCTTTTTTCTGCTTGGGGTTTTTTTGGGAACACCGAATCAATCGCCAGGTAAACGTTTTCAAATACGCTTAACCACGGTAGAAGACAGTAATTTTGGAATACCATCATTCGGTCTGGTCCCGGTTCGGTGATGGGCTTGTCTTGCAGCATAACTACGCCTTCGCTGGGCGTGTTGAACCCGGAAACCATATTTAACAACGTAGATTTACCGCAGCCAGAGTGACCGATGATGCAGATAAATTCGCCTTCACGAACTTTCAGGTCAACTCCATCCAATACGGTGTAAGGACCATCGGGAGTGGGGTAAATTTTGCTAACGCCATCAATAACTAGAAAATTTTCTGCTTTCGACGTTTGTAGTTGATTGAATTGGGTTTTGGTTTGCATAATGAGTTGGTGGTTGGTGGTTGGTGGTGAACCAGCGCTGCGGGAGGGTAACACTCGCGCAGGCGACTGGTTCTCCCGTTGGGTTAGTAGTTAGTGGTTAGTAGTTGGTGGCTAGTAGTTAGTAGTTAGTAGTTGGTGGTTGGTCGTAATTTTCACGTTGGCTACACCCCACCCCTAACCCCTCCCCGCCTGCGGGGAGGGGAACTTTAGCGTAGCTAAAAGCGGGGTGGGGTTTTCACTTTTTGTGTGGTTAATTCAACCGAGATGATATGACCAATGACCAATGACCAATGACTAATGACCAATGACTAAATAAATACTTCTTCAATACGTATCTGACGTTTGATTTCCAAGCTGTTGAGGTACTCTATCGGCTCAGATGGGTTAAAAACTTTACCATCAAATAAATGAATGGGGTCATCTTTGCCGATATCAAGTAAGCCGAGGTCGCGGGCTGCTGCACCAAATACATCTGCGCGACACACTCTTTCAATCACTTCTACCCAGTTTTTCGGGAACGTTACTAAACCCCAACGCGCCATTTGAGTAACCATCCACAGCAATTCGGTGCGGTTGGGATAGTTGGTTTGATTGACAAAAAACTGGTTGTATGCGGTTAATTCTTGCGGTTCTGTACCGTCGCCGCGATCGTAGGCGTCGATAAAACCGGGACGGACGTATGCAGGATCGACATCAAGGTACTCAGGACGGCAAATTAATTTTAGAATTTCTTCGCGGTTGCGGAGGTCGTCGCAATATTGACAAGCTTCCAATAGTGCTTTGACAAGGGCGAGATAAGTTTCTGGATTATTTTGCGCCCATTCTTCCCGGACTCCCAGCACTTTTTTCGGTTGTCCCGACCAAATTTCTAAAGCGGTGGCGGCGACAAAGCCGACATCTTCATGAACCGCCCGGTAATTCCAAGGTTCTCCAGCACAGTAACCGTCAATATTTCCGGCTTTGAGTTCGGAAACCATTTGTGTTGGAGGTAGCATCGTTAAGCTAACATCGCGATCGGGATCGATACCACCAGCAGCCAGCCAGTAACGCAAAATTAAGTTTTGCATTGATGTTGGATGCACTATTCCCAAAGTCAAAATTTGGTCGCTATAGGTGTTAATTGCCGTTTTTAAGTCAGCGAGGGTTCTCACACCTTGGTTGTACAATCTTTTGCTTAAGGTAATGGCGTTAGCGTTGCGGGAAAGATTTATCGCATTGACCACAGTCACCGGCGTTTTATCACCAGCGCCTAAAGTCAGGGCGAGGGGCATACCTGCAACCATTTGGGCGGCGTCTAATCTGCCTGTACCAACACCTTTAGCAATTTCCTTCCAACTGGTTTCCCGGCTGAGGGTGACTTCTTCCAAGCCGTATTTGGCAAAAAAGCCTTTTTCTTTCGCAACAATTAAAGGTGCAGCATCAGTTAGGGGGAGAAAGCCAATATCGAGATTGACTTTTTCCAAGCCAATGCGGTTTTGTACCGACGGTGCTTGAGTCTGCTGTGCTTGGCGTTTCTTCGCCAGTTTTTGCTGGTTGAGGAAGTAAATCATTTCATTGCGCAACTCGTAGTAGCTGGGATGATTGACAACTTCCAAACGTTGGCGGGGACGGGGAATATTAACTTCGAGAATTTGCCCGATATGTGCTTCCGGACCATTGGTAAGCATTACAATGCGATCGCTTAACAATAGTGCTTCATCAACATCGTGAGTTACCATCACGCAGGTGAGGTTGTGTTGGTTGCAAATTTTCATTAACTGTTCTTGCAAACTACCCCGTGTTAGTGCATCCAACGCCCCAAAAGGTTCGTCTAACAGTAATAATTTCGGACGAATTGCCAAAGCGCGGGCAATAGATACCCGTTGTTTCATCCCACCAGATAACTCACCGGGACGTTTTTTCGCGGCATTTCGCAGTCCCACCATGTCAATATGTTCTTCAACAATTGCCTTGCGATCGCCTGCAGGTTTATCTTGATAAACTTCATCTACAGCCAGGGCGATATTTTCCCGCACAGTTAGCCAAGGTAGCAGCGAATAATTTTGGAATACTACCATGCGATCGGGACCTGGATCTCTGACTTCGCGTCCTTCCAAAGTCACACCGCCAATGCTGGCTCTATCTAAACCTGCAATGATATTTAATAAAGTGGACTTACCGCAACCAGAGTGTCCAATTAAGGAAACAAATTCCCCTTGTTTTATCTTCAGTTCAATATTTTTGAGCGCGATATACTGACCGCCATTGGGCAAATTAAATATGCGGTCAACGTGGTCAACTTCAACAAAAGTTGTCATATGTTAATTGTTGGTTGTTAATTGTTGGTTGTTGGTGAAGCGCGTACTGCGCTTTTGGTAACACTCCTAGTACTGGTTCTCCCGTTGGGTTGTTAGTTGTTAGTTGTTAGTTGTTAGTTGTTAGTTGTTGGTTTTAACTCCTAACTCCTAACTCCTAACTCCTAACTCCTAACTTTTGACTACTTCTGTTCTTCCGGAACGACTTTGCTAGCGACAAAGCCAACCAAACGGTCTAGCAAAAGTCCGACCAAACCGACATAAATCAGCGCCAAGATAATCTCGCTTAAATTAGTTTCTGTAGTGGTGTTATACGCATCCCAGATAAAAGAACCAATACCCACACCACCAACCAACATTTCCGCAGCGACGATAGCTAACCAAGACAAACCAATTCCAATTCTTAAACCAGTAAATATATAAGGAACAGTGGCGGGAAACAAAATCTTAAAGAAATACTTCGGACCAGACAAACGCAATACTCTGGCAACGTTTCTGTAATCTTGAGGTAATTGCTGTACGCCAACTGTAGTGTTAATTAAAATCGGCCAAATTGAAGTGATAAAAATCACGAAAATTGCTGAAGGGTTAGCCTGTTGAAATGCTGCCAGAGAAATCGGCAACCACGCTAGTGGCGGTACAGTTCGCAGTACTTGAAAAATTGGATCAACAGAATTATATACTAATGGATTGGCACCGATAAGGATTCCTGCCACAATTCCCACAAAAGCTGCTAGCGAAAAACCAAGTCCAACTCTTCCTAAGCTGCTGAGTATTTGCCAACCCAATCCTTTATCGCTTTCGCCATTATCAAAAAAAGGTTGAACAATAAAGGGGTCCCAAGTTTCTGAGAAAGTTTCTATTGGACCTGGCAAATTAGAATTAGCACCAGAACAAAGCAACTGCCAAATCGCTAAAAAGACAGCCAGTGCTATTAACGGCGGTACAACTTTTTTAGATATAAACTTCGTGATATTACTCTGTGCTTTTCTTTTTCTAGTACGACTTCCAAGGGTTGCAGTCATAATTCAATTTCTCCAATTGTGATTTTTTTGTACAAAAAAGACGCTGAGACAATAAATCTCAGTTGTTGAATTCAGCCCTTATAACTTATGCAATCAAAATTAAATGTAGGGTGGGCATTGCCCACCAATTGTAATTAAATTAGGTTGGCATGGGCAGTCCTAACCCAACATCCCCCATCAGTAAAAGTTGGGTTCCACTACGTTCCACCCAACCTACAATAACTTCAGCATAGCTGCCTTCAGCATAGCTGCCTCCTGCCTTCAGCATAGCTGCCCCTAATTTTTAGCCTTGAATATAATTAGGCTTTCTTAATTTTCAGACTCTTCAAATATTCTTCTGGTTTTTCTGGGTCAAACTTCACACCATCAAAGAATGTTTCTACGCCCCGAGAAGTGCTAGTAGGAATTTGTTCGGCAGGAACATTCAAGGCTTGAGCCGCTTTTTTCCACAAATCTTCTTTGTTTACTTGGTCAACAATTTCTTTGACTTTGGTATCGGCTGGTAATTTGCCCCAACGAATATTTTCTGTCAAAAACCAAGTATCGTGGCTCTTATAAGGATAAGATGCATTATTTTCCCAGAACTTCATGCGGGCTTCAAAGTTCTGTTGGGTACGTCCATCACCGTAGTCAATATTGCCTTTAGCACGCTCTAAAATGTCTTCAACTGCAACGTTAAAATATTTGCGTCCAGCGACGATTTTGCACATTTCTTCTTTATTTTCTGCTTTGTCGCACCACTGTTGTGCTTCCATAACAGCCATCAACAAAGCCTGTGCAGCATTTGGATTTTTATCAACCCAATCTTTCCGCATGGTAAAGGCTTTTTCTGGATGGTCTTTCCAAAGTTCGCCTGTAACTAAAGCTGTATAACCCAATTTTTGGCTAACCAATTGAGCGTTCCACGGTTCGCCCACACAGAAAGCATCGACAGTAGCAACTTTCATATTTGCCACCATTTGTGGTGGTGGTACTGGTTCCAAACCCACATCTTTATCGGGATCGATACCACCAGCAGCCAACCAGTAACGCATCCATAAATCGTGAGTCCCACCGGGGAAAGTCATCGCAACTTTGAGAATTTTTTTGTCAGCTTTGGCTTTGTCAGCGGCGGTTTTTAACCCTTTGCTGTCTGTCCCAACTTTCAGGTCTTTATAATTATTAGAAACAGAGATAGCCTGACCGTTAGTATTTAAGCGTGCCAGGATGTACATCGGCACTTTATCATTAAGGGTGAGCAGATATGGCATCGGGCTGAGGATGTGCGCTCCATCAATACCGTTACCAGCTGAACCTATTTTCAAGTTATCGCGGGTGACGGGCCATGATTTTTGCTTGATTAGTTCGACATCTTTCATGCCGTACTTTTCAAAAAAGCCTTTTTCTTTTGCAATGATTAAGGGTGCGGAATCTGTTAGGGGAATGAATCCTAATTTGGCGGTGGTTGTTTCTACCTTTGGTGCGTTAGCTGCTGAGGTGACATTAGCTGCGGGTTTCGCGCTACCTGCTGCGGGTGTTTCGCCACCATTTGTAGCTGTATTGGAAGGGCTGGAACTGCAACCATGAAGCACAATTGCACCAGCACCAGCTGCGCCTGCTGTGATGATAAATTGCCGTCTAGAACGATTTGTCATTTGTTAGTTATTAGTTGTTAGTTGTTAGTTGTTAGTTGTTAGTTGTTAGTTGTTAGTTATTAGTTGTTAGTTGTTAGTTGTTAGTTGTTAGTTGTTAGTTGTTACCCACTAACCACCAACCACCAACCCTTCGGGGTGACGCTCGTTCCGACGCTCGATTACTCGAAGGGCGCTTGGCTATCGCTACCGCGAAGCGCTCCGCCAGTCGTGAATGGTCCGCCAGTGCGCTGGTGAACCACCAACCACCAACCACTAACCACGCGCCTACTAACTAATGAGCTACCAAGGCTTCTTGCTTGGGTTTTGCACCAAAATGCTTGATGAGTAATTCTCGCAATACTGGCTCTAGGTCTTCGCAGGGAACGCCTTTGGTAACGCAAGTTCCCAAATGTGCGTCTTTGCCAACTTTGCCGCCCATGTAAATGTCCACCCCTTCCACGGGTTTGCCATTTTTGCGAGCTTTGGTTCCCATTAAGCCAATGTCCCCAACTTGGGGCTGTCCGCAGGAGTTAGGACAACCTGTCCAGTGAATCCTCACGTTTGCAGAAAGCGTTAACTGGGCTTCCAAGGCTTTAATCGTTGCTAGAGCGCGGTTTTTGGTTTCTATCAGTGCAAAGTTACAAAACTGTGCCCCCGTGCATGAAACTAGCGATCGCGTTAAGGATTCGGGGTTTATTTTAAACCTTTCTAGCAAATCTTCTGTAATAAATGTTGCCAAACGCGAATCAGATATGTTTGGTATAATCACGTTCTGCTCAACTGTGAGGCGGATTTCACCACTGCCGTACACTTCAGCTATACGTGCTATTTCATACATATCATCGGCATGCAGCCGACCGACGGGAATATGCAAACCTGCATAGTTTAATCCCGGTTGTTTTTGTTTGTATACCCCAACGTGGTCGCGTTTTTCCCAGTCGATTTCATCTTTTGGCGCAGCGGGTAACAATGATTTACCCAAACGGTTTTCGACTTCCAAACGGAATTTTTCTAAACCCCATTCGTCAATTAACCACATTAAGCGGGATTTTTGACGATTGGCACGCAAACCGCGATCGCGATAAACTTCCAAAATCGCCCTACATACTGCAACCACATCTTCCGGTGGCACCCAAGCATTTAAGGGAATCGCAGCATCGCAACGTTTGGCTGAGAAAAAGCCACCCACGAGGACGTTAAAGCCGAACTTCGGTGAAGAGGATTCTTTCCCCCCCTCTCCCCCTCTCTCCATCCCCCCCTCCTCTTGGAAGGCAGGTACAAAAGCCAAATCATTGATTTCAGCATGAACTGAGTTATCACGTCCACCGGTGATCGCAATGTTAAACTTGCGCGGTAAATTGCTAAATTCTGGGTTGCCAACACCTTTGTTGGTCAGCATATCTTGAATTTGCTGCACCAACTCGCGCGTGTCAAACAACTCCGAAGCATCTAACCCTGCTACCGGGTCGCCTGTAATGTTGCGGACGTTATCCATCCCGGACTGCACGCTGGTTAAACCGACTGCGTGAAACTTATTAAAAATATCGGGTAAATCTTCAATTCTTATACCCCGCAATTGGATATTTTGTCTAGTAGTAATATCCGCGCAACCGTCATCACCGTAACGCTGCACTACTTGGGCTAAAACACGCATTTGATGGGAAGTGAGAATACCGTTTGGCAACCGCAACCGCATCATAAACTTGCCGGGAGTGACCGGACGAAAAAACACACCCAACCATTTAAGCCGATGGTCGCGGTCTGTTTCATCCATTGCCTCCCACCCCAAAGCGGCAAATTTCTCTATCTCTTCCTTGACGGCGAGTCCATCTTTTTCTGCTTTGAATTTCTCGAACTTGTTTAGGCTAACTGTGGTAGTTGCTGTGTCTGTCATGACCTAACTCTCATTGCAAATTGCTGAATCGATGAAACTATCTAGAAATATTTACCCAACATTAATCAACCCGCAGTCTCATAAATTTCTGGGCCTACAAGATATAGTGATTTAAAACGTATATTTATTTACTAGCTATTCCTTGGTCCGGAAAAACTTTTACTTTACACATGTTTGTAATTTTGTCAATGGGTTAGAGTTACTGTTTGTGTAACACTTTCTTTAGATACTCTTAAGGTAAGGTTGCATGAAAGCAAAAATCGTATAAATTGTTACGAAATATTTATTTACTTGTAGATAACGCATTAAAGTTATGCGTTTTATGAATTTGGTGAACTGAATTAGACGGATAAAAAAAACTTTATTGAAAGCGATCGCGACTAATCTAAATTGGGAGAAAATTGCAAAGACCGGATGGCGATTAAATTTACAACCTGATTTCAGCAACCATGAACCGTCGCGATTTCATCACTTGCTTTGGTGTGGGTTGGGTGGCAAGTTGCTTGCCTTTAGCACTTGCAGCTTGTTCTTCTCAGAAGATATCTAAAGATTGGGAAGCGATAGGCACATCTGGGGAGTTAGATAAGGCAGGTCAATTGCTTGTGCCAAAGTCCCCAGCTGGGTCTGTGTTAGTAGTCGGTAAATCAAGTGGTAGCAATTTGATTGCTGTAAATCCTACCTGTACGCACGCAGGTTGCACCGTAGTATGGAAAGCTGAGGCAAAAAAATTCGCTTGTCCCTGTCATGGTTCAGAATATGGGATTGACGGTAAAGTGCAAAAAGGACCAGCTTCAAGACCGCTAAGTACTTACGCAGTTAAGATTGAGGGCGATTCAGTTTTAGTAAAAGCTGTTAGTGGATAGTGGTTGGTGGTGAAGCGCGTACTGCGCTTTTGGTTTCCCTCCTAGTACGCGCTTCACCAACAACGCGATCGCGCTTCACCATCCCCGGCACGAGGGAAACCCTACCAAGGGCGCCCCTTCACCAACCACCAACAACGCGATCGCGCTTCACCATCCCCGGCACGAGGGAAACCCTACCAAGGGCGCCCCTTCACCAACCACCAACAACCAACACAATTGTGAATAATATCAACCAACTTTTATTGCAAGCACAAACGGCAAATGATGCGGCTGATTGGTCGTCACTAATTCAATGTCTACAGCAGTTAATTTTAGGAGAAGATACTCGAAATCCAGAAATAGTTAAAAATCGAGAACATCTGCTGGAATTAGCACTCACAATTCTAGAACAAGGGGATTTTCATCAACGTTGGGATATTGCTAAGGTATTTACCCGCTTGGGAAATATTGTTATTCCTCCGTTGATTGAAATTTTAGAAGATGCAGATGCAGAAGAGGAATTACGCTGGTATGCGGCGCGGATTTTAGGAGAGTTGAAAAATCCAGAAACAATACCGCCATTGGTGGAATTGTTAAAAACTAATGACAATGAAGAACTCAAAACGATCGCCGCAACCGCATTGGGGCAAATTGGTACTCTTGCTATTGATGCTTTGACAGAATTGCTAGCAGATGAAAATACAAAGCTTTTGGCAGTGCGATCGCTTTCTCAAATTCGCCAAAAAGAAATCATTCCACCTCTGTTGATTGTAGTGCAAGATCCAGAAGTTACAGTACGCGCCGCCGCAATTGAAGCCCTCAGCAGCTTTCACGACAAACGCGTCCCACCAGTACTTTTGAACGCTTTAGATGATTTAGCTGCCACAGTCAGACGCGAAGCTGTGCTAGGTTTGAGTTTTCGTCCCGATTTATGCTCTCAATTAGATTTGGTGACAAAACTGCAACCCAGACTTTATGACCTTAATCTTGAGGTTGCCCAAGCAGCAACAGTTGCCCTTTCTAGGATGGGAAGTGACGACGCAGGCGAACACTTATTTAAGGTATTGAAATCGCCCCATACACCATTGAAACTGCAATTGGAAATCATTCGCGCTTTGAGTTGGGCGGGGAGTGTCTCTAGTTTGGAATATCTCCGACAAGCGCTAAATCAATTGCAATCCTTAACATTGTGGCAGGAAATTGTCAAGGTTTTAGGACAAGTACAACAGCCAAACCTCAACGCCCTAGCTGTAGAAATTTTGCTGGAAATGCTGCTTTTTAAACATCCAGCCACAGATAATGCCACTGTTAAAAGCGCGATCGCACTATCTTTAGGACAATTAGGTAGGACGCAAGCAATCGAACCGTTGATTAAAATGTTGGCAGACCAAGATTCATCAGTGAGACTGCACGCGATCGCAGCACTCAAAAATCTTGCACCTGAAGCCGCACATCAACAATTGCAGCAATTAGCTTGCGAAACCACATTAACACCAGAATTACAGCAAGGAATAACTGCAGCCCTGGCGGAATGGTAAAGCAAATTGGGCATGGGGCATTGGCAGAGAGTTATGAGTTATGAGTTATGAGTTACTCGTTTTGAAGTGAAAAATTCACAGCAAAAAACTCACGCATTCAAAACTCATAACTTTCTTCATCCCCTTGTCCTCTCGTCTCCCCATCCCCCCCTCTCCCCATCCCCCCATCTCCTTCTCACGGCGATCGCAACTTCACAAAAAATTAAAAATTTAATACCTGAGAAAAAAATACTTGTAACAAACGGTACTAAATTGTCGCTGAAAATCCGATAACTTGATTAAAGCCATAAATGTAATTCAGGCTACATAAAAATGCGGCTCGAGCAGTTACAAGCCTTTTTGGCGATCGCGGAAACCGGCAGCTTTCAACAAGCAGCGCGCAAATGTGGGGTTACTCAATCGACTATCAGTCGCCAAATTCAAGCGCTGGAAGGAGATTTGGGTTTAGAACTGTTTCACAGAACAGGTCAGGCGAAGCTGACGTTGGGGGGTGAACGTTTGCTTCCCCGTGCCCGCAAAATTTGCCAAGAGTGGCAGACTGCTACCCAAGAATTAGCAGATTTAGTTGCAGGAAAGCAGCCCGAACTTTGCATTGCGGCGATTCACTCGCTGTGCGCTTATTATCTACCGCCAGTGTTGCAAAAATTTTGTCACACTTATCCAGATGTGCAATTGCGGGTGACATCTTTGGGTAGCGATCGCGCTTTAAAAGTCCTCAAGGATGGGCTGGTAGATTTAGCTATTGTGATGAACAATCGCTTTTTAATCTCCGGCAGAGAAATGGTGGTAGAAGTTTTATACGATGAACCAATAGAAGTCCTGGCGGCTATCAATCATCCCCTAGCCCAATACGAACGCATCCCTTGGTCGGAGTTAATTCGCTATCCCCAAGTGGTTTTTAAAGATGGTTACGGAATGCAGCGCTTGGTGCAAGATAGATTTGAACGGTTGGAAGCGACACTTCAAGCGGCTTTAGAGGTAAATACTTTAGATGCTTTCCGGGGAGTGGTGCGCCAAGGTGAACTTGTGGCTTTGCTACCGCACTCGGCATTAGTAGAAGCACGTCTTGACCCTACCCTGGCGGTGCGTCCCCTAGCAAATAACTGTAATGCGACTTTACCTGATGGTTCTAGTTTGACTCGCCGGGTAGTAATGGTCACAACAGCCGATCGCCTCCAAATTCCTCCCATCAAGCATTTTTGGCAACTAGTGCAGGAAAATATACCACCCCAATTTGAATCTCTGGTGCGATCGGCTTCTTAGAAATCACTAGTTATTAGTCATTAGTTACTAGTCATTAGTCATTTGTAAGGAGTTTTAATTTAACAAATAACAGATGACAAAGGACTTTGGACAAATGAGCAATGAATTTCGCGTTTTATTGAAAAAGGTCGGCAGTGGAAACCACACAGGGGAAAATTTAACTCGTATTGAAGCCGCCACTGCAACTAAAATGATGTTGCTGGGTGAAGCGACACCAGCCCAAATTGGAGCGTTTTTGATTGCCCATCGCATCAAGCGTCCCACGGGAGAAGAGTTAGCGGGAATGTTGGATGCTTACGATGAATTGGGACCAAAATTGCAAGCGATCGCTTCAGAGCGACCGATAATAATTTTAGGCATACCTTACGATGGCAGAACCCGCACTGCACCCATCAGCCCGGTAACAGCTTTGTTACTTGCTGCTTCCGGACAACCTGTGGTCATGCATGGAGGCGATCGCCTGCCGACTAAATACGGTTTACCCTTGGTAGAAATTTGGCAGGGGTTAGGCGTTGATTGGACTGGACTGCAACTAGCAAAAACCCAACAGATATTTGAACAAACGGGAATCGGCTTTGTTTATCAACCTCAGCATTTTACCTTGATTAATAGTATTTGGGAATACCGCGACCAATTAGGCAAGCGCCCGCCTTTTGCGACGATGGAATTAATTTGGTGTCCTTATGCAGGGGATGCTCACATTATTCCTGGGTTTGTCCATCCGCCCACAGAAATGATGTTCCAAGAAGCTTTCGCGTTGCGGGGGGTGACAAATTTTACAACAGTTAAGGGATTGGAAGGCAGTTGCGACTTGCCACGCGATCGCACTGCAATTATTGCCTTATCAACACCAGAATTGCCCCTAGAAGACGCGATCGCACCAATAGAGAGATTGCAACTAGTTCCGCGTGAATACGGCTTTACAAGCAAAAACGTGCCCCTTGGCACCACGGAAGAATTAGTTGCCGAGATGCGGGGGGTATTGGCTGGCGAACCCTCAGAACTCATGCAAACAGCTTTGTGGAATGGCGGATTTTACCTGTGGCGTAGTGGAATTTGTCCGGATATGCGCTCTAGTATTGCCAAGGCACAAGAATTATTTACAAGCGGTGCAGTAGCTAAAAAACTCCAGGAACTCACCCAGCTAGTAAATGCCGTTTCACAAGCAGCGTTTCAGCCAGTGTAAGCCAAACAATGCCTGGATGAAAGGATGAAAGGATTTTGGATTGTTCATTCCCAATCTCAAATCTCGAATTATATCGTGTCCGTTTAATTAACATTAATAACAAATTTCTCAATCCTTGTAGAGGCGCGAAATTTACCGTCTCTACAATGTTCTACATTATATGTAATTTACCGGACATGATATTACAGGGTGGCTGTGAGACGGTTATTTTTCAATCTTAAATCTTAAATCTCAAATCTAAAATCAATCACATAACAGGTAAAACTAATCCTTCACGGGCGAGTATAGCTTTAGGAAAGGCAGCTTTCACTTCGGCTTGCACCTGGTCGAGAAAATTATCGTGGTCATCTGGGTGATGGTGCGAAATTACTAGCCGTTTAACATTAGCGCTATCAGCCAAATTCACAGCAGTCTGCCAAAGGAAATTAGAATGATCATGGTTGTGGGCTGTGGGCGGAGTGTAGGTGGCATTGGCAATTAACAAATCTACACCTTCGGTTAGCTGTAAAATGCGCCTTTGATCGAATTCATCAGCATTCTGTTGCAAATCCGTTATATAAGCCACGCTATATTCCCCCCAAGTGACTCGATAGCCAACTGACTTCTGTGCTTGATTGATTAATGCTGTTGTAATCGTCACATCATCTAAAGGCATCACGCTACCCGGGTTTAGATGATAAAACTGCAATTCAGACTGCATCACCTGCAAAGGATAAGGGAAGTGTGGCTGAAGCATTTGGTCGCACAGACATTGTTTAATTGAAGCTCCATTTGAGGCAGCGGTGCCGTAAATGTGGAAGCAATTTCCCGTAACAAATGCCGGAGCAAAAAAAGGAAATCCTTGGATGCGGTTTGATTGAGAGTTGGTAAAAAATAAATGGGCTTCTAGCGGCTTTTGCCTTTCCAGCCAGCTTTTACCGAGTATGCGTAAGCCAGTACCTCCGTCAAAAACCAAGTGTTTTCCGCCTACATGTATTTCCACACAAGCAGTATTGCCACCATAACTGCTAGTGTTGGTGCTTGGAGTCGGTATTAAACCCCTGACACCCCAAAATTGCACTAGAAATTCTCCTGCTGGGCTACCTCGCAGGGTGGCTTGTTCTTCATTTAGGTAGCTTTGGCAACGCGACAGCTCAAAATTTGGCATTTTCCTTGAAATTATACCGATTCGAGCAGGTCATCGTAGCGCCGCACTTCCAACAGTCGGTTTTTTTCGTCCACAATGACAACCGTAGGAGAGTATTGTTTTAACTCTTCCAAAGTGAACTGCCCGTAAGTCATTATAATCAAGCGATCGCCTGTAATGCCTAGACGTGCTGCAGCACCATTTAACTGAATCGCTCCTGAATTGGCTGGAGCCGGAATTGCATACGTAATAAAACGCTCCCCATTAGCATTATTTACTACTTGCACCTGCTCGTAGGGTAAAATGCCTGCTTTTTCCAACAGCATTTCATCGATACTAATGCTACCCACATAGTTAAGATTCGTTGCTGTGAGGGTGCAATTATGAATTTTTGCCAAAAGAAAGGTGCGCTGCATAGCGTTTTGGGGCGAGAGGCGAGCAAAGGTGAATATTCGTTTCAATTGTTAATAGCTAATAGCTAATAGCTAATAGCTAATTGCTAATAGCTCATTGCTACTATATTAGCGATTAGCGATTAGCAATTAGTTGTCTGCGATTAGCCTTTATTAGCTTTGATAGACTTTTCTACCAAGGGCCCGACCCGATCAACATCTTGCCAGCCAAGAATTTCCGTCACTTTTTTCTCCAGATTTTTATATGTGCGGAAAAATTCAGCAAGTTCATCCAATCTATGTGGTGCGAGGTCTTTTAGGGATTTGACAGAAGCATAGCGCGGGTCTTTGTCAGGAACGCAAAGAATTTTTTCATCGCGATCGCCACCGTCAATCATTTCCAAAAAACCAATCGGTCGTGCAGCAATGACACACCCTGGGAAGGTAGGCTCATCAATTATTACCATACCATCTAATGGGTCGCCATCATCAGCTAAAGTGTTGGGTACAAAGCCGTAGTCATATGGATATTGTACCGAAGAATAAAGTACGCGGTCTAGGGCAAAAGATTGTAGGTCTTTATCAAATTCGTATTTATTTTTACTCCCGCCTGGAATTTCAATCAAAACGTTAATTATACCTGGCTTAGGTTGGGCAGGAATACGGGATAAGTCCACAATAAAACTCCTTAATAGTGAATCATGGGTGGCCTGAATTTGGCTCCCCGTGTAGAATTTTAGGCTAATATGTACCTCTTCCCAAGGTATTCAATCCACACGCATATGGGAATTGGGAATTGTTGCGCCAGTGCTGCGGGAGGGTTTCCCGACCCAGGCATCTGGCGTCCGAAGCGCACTCTTGCATGGTGCAATGGGCATTGGTTATTAGTCTCCCACACCCGTCTTCCCACACCCGTCGTCCCACACCCGTCGTCCCTTGTCTCCATTTCAAAATTTGAGGAGGCAGTCTCCGGAAGCGACGGAAACTGCCTCCTCTTGGAAGCAATTGTATTTTGAGGCAAAAAGCCGTGTTAAGATTTGTTTGGCTTAATTGCCCTTGGTTGTGTGGCACCCTCGCTAATGGCACCATTAATAGCTAAAAAATACTGAATCTGAAGTAAAACAAAACATATTCAGATTATTCACAATTAATTACATACACAAAAATACACAATGTTGGCTCAAACTTGTGCAATGCTACTTTCTATTTTTGTCTAATTTTCACTGTTTTTTACGTTGTAGGTAATGGGTTGCGGGTTATTCCGAACACTATCTGAAGAATAGTGGGCAATGACAAACACGGGTAGCGTGAGAGTTAACATTGCGATCGCTGTTCCCACGATGTCTGCCAAACGGTGGGAATATGTATCGGCATTGGCAGACTGGCTATTTGAATTCATAGAAACTTTGAAATTTGTCACATCACTTGTAGTTCGACTCTCTTGCGGAGAGTCTTGCTATTATTTTAACTACTTTTTAACCGTAATTTGTCTGGTAGTCAAGAATATCAACCAGTTTTTAAAGTGTCCTCTCACTGATTTTTTCATACTTTCAGCTCTTGATACTAAGTCCCAATCTAAGTTATAGTTCTTCTTTTTGTGACTAATATCTCAAGATGCTTTACGGTACGCTGTAATTGATGCTTACTGCACAGCCTAAGTTATGAGCATTATAATTTACAATTCTTCATGTATTTGAGATTTGATCTAAAAATGTATTTGGGCAATATTTCATCATTACAACATTGTAAAAGGCTTTTGGCAAGCGGGTTATAGCTGACTAATCTTTTCTCATAGAGAGCGTTACATACGGAATAATCACTGAACAAACATCTGTGTTGGAAATTCTTTATAGGTAGTTATACATAAAGATATTTGAGACTTGGCAAGTATCTGAGGAATGATGAATTTGTAACCAGAAATTACACCGAATAAATACAGATAAATGCCGGATATAGTGAAGTCTTCGTCCGTAATTTTACTCAATAAATATTTCTGGCTTTGGAAGTAAAAATTTGTGTAATGCTACTTCTCTAAAGTCAAACTACAGATCGGTAGTCTGAAAAGACCTTGTTTCCAGGCTACAGATTGTGTTTGGTAAATAGTAATCCCAGATATAACAGTAATTGGTATAACTATGAGGTTGATCTGTAAAAGTATTCCAAGTTATTTGCTGAGAAATCTTATAACAAATTTACAAATGAAAAAAACCGCCACTTGAATAGGGCGGTCTGGTTAAGCAATCGGAGGGTACTTACAGCTTACTCTGCAAATTTTGAAATTGTTGTAGCAAAGTTTGCACTTGCGAATTAATAATTTTTGGTTGATGGTTGATGGTTGATGGTTGATGGTTGATGGTTGATGGTTGATGGTTGATGGTTGATGGTTGTTGGTTGTTGGTTGATGGTTGATGGTTGATGGTTGATGGTTGTTGGTTGCTACCCACTAACCACCAACTACTAACCACCAACTACTAACCACCAACTACTAACCACTAACTCAACGCCTAGCATAAGCATTCATTGGTTCCTTAATAAAGCGAATGTAAAGATGCTTAAACGTAGATTTAATGACGCGGGGCATGGCAAAATCGATGGGTACTAACTTTTCTGGTAAGCGCCAATCATTGATTTGCAGTAAGTCGGGATGTAAGTGAGGAAAGTTGATGGCGGTGAGTTCCGGACATAGCCCCATTCGCCCAGATGCAGCGATGGTAGGTACTTGTTGCGGTGGGACATTAAGTATTTCAACTATTGCCCTGTCTAAGGCAAATACATTTGATGATGCTGCTAAAATACCTAGTTGACGGGGTTCGCCGCCACTGGGACCGTTTCCTTCATGACCGATGATGCCATCGAGTATGGTTAAGTTGGGATTAATTGCTTTGGCGGTTTCTACCAACATCTCACCAAATCTGTTAGCGTCTTTCCCGGCTTCCATGTGCCACCAAGCTTTCATTTTACCTGGAACGCAACCAAACAGGTTTTTGACGCCGAGGGTGAGGGTAAGTTGTATGTGGGATTTAACTTTAGGTAAGTTAATCACAACATCTGCTTCTACCGCTTCTTTGCACAGCAGCAGGTGGTTAAACTCTTCGTTGACAGTTTCGTAACGTTTGCCGTGGAATTCAACTATGGGAAGATTGAGTTCTTCTAAAATTGGTGCATAGCCATTTGCTACAGCTACTCCCTTTGCACTGCCAAAAGCGGGACTATCGCCTAAAAATGGCTTACCGCCGGCTGCAATGACCATCTGGGCTACTGCATAAACTAATTCCGGGCGGGTGGTACACTCTTTAGTAGGACGCGAACCTGTGAGTAAATTGGGTTTGAGTAAGACGCGATCGCCTTTTTTCACAAACGCACCCATTCCCCCTAAAGGTTCTAGCAGGGTTTCTAAAGATTCTTGTAATGCTTCTCGTTGGTAGGACGTAGCCCGAATTAAACTGACAGATGGTGTTTGAGTCTGCATAGATGTGAAGAACAAATAAGCACAGATAATCACAGATTAACCGACTTGATTTGAGAAAAGGCAGCTACGCTGAGGAGCCACTGCGTTGCCGGGGTTCCCCCGGTTGAAGCATGTGGCGTGGCAGAGGGAAGAAGGAAGGAAGAATTTTCATGCGTGTTGGTGTACGCAGTTGATGACGGCTACTTCCGAAATCTGTGTTTATCTGTGTTTATTGTGCCACCTATCCCCCTTTTTTTCCTGCACCCTTACACCCCCCAGTGTGGAAGGGACAAGGGGCGACGGGTGTGGGGCGACGAGTGTGGAGACAAGGAGAATTCCCCAAGTCGTCCCCCCCATCTCCCCATCTCCCCCTCTCCCCATCTCGCCAATTCTTTTTAATCCAATTCACCCTTGTTTACACCCAGAGGGACGATCGCACTCATTTCTTCTAGATTTAATACTTTAGCTAGTTCTGATTCACTCATCAGCTTTTTTTCTAGTACAATCTGCCGCAGGGATTTACCTGTTTCTAAGGATTCTTTCGCCACAGCGGCTGCATTCAAATAGCCGATATGGGGATTTAATGCGGTTACTAAGGCTAAACTGCCTTCAGCATAAGCCAAACAACGTTCTTGATTGGCGGTAATTCCCTGAATGCACTTTTCGGTGAGTGCGGTGATGGTATTGCCTAAAATTTCAATGCTGTGAATCAGGTTATAGGCAATCAATGGCATCATCACATTTAATTCTAATTGTCCGGCTTGTGCTGCTAATGCGATCGCGCTATCGTAACCCATTACCTGAAAGCATACCATTGATGTCATCTCTGCCATGACTGGGTTATACTTTCCTGGCATAATTGAGGAACCTGGTTGCACTGGTGGCAATTGAATTTCTTTAAAACCTGTTTTTGGTCCCGAATCCATTAGCCGCAAATCATGGGATATTTTAACTAAATCCTGGGCTAAGTTGCGTAAGCCACCGGAAACATTGACAAATGGTGCCATACTCTGCATTGCTGCCATTAAATGAGGTGCGGGTTCTAAAGGACAGTTAATCAATTCTGCGAGAACTTGCACCACATGGGCGCGATACTGGGGATGGGTATTCATTCCGGTTCCGGCTGCACTTCCTCCCAAACCCAATACCATCAAGTCGCCGGAAGCTGTGTAAATGCGGTTTTGATGTTCTGCGAGAATTTGCGCCCAAGCGGCAAAATTTTCGCCCAAACGCACCGGTACGGCGTCTTGCAAGTGGGTTCTGCCAGATTTGACGATATTTTGGAATTCTGAGGCTTTGTTTTCTAAAGCCGCGATCGCATGATCTAAAGCTGGGTGTAATGTCTTTGATAATGCCAATAATCCACCAATTCTAATGGCTGTGGGAATCACATCATTGGTAGACTGTCCGTAATTAACGTGGTCGTTGGGACTAACTCGTTTGTAATTGCCTTTTTCATCACCGAGAATTTCTAAAGCCCGATTTGCCAGCACTTCGTTAACATTCATGTGGTGGGATGTTCCCGCGCCGGCTTGATAAACATCTACCACAAATTGTTCGCGCAACTTCCCAGCAAGTATTTCTTCGGCAGCTTGCACAATTGCATTACTTATGTCTTGAGGAATGCAACCTAGTTCTCCATTGACAATAGCAGTAGCTTTTTTAATGAAAACACAAGCATCTACGTAAGTAGATAATGGCTGAATGCCGCTGATGGGGAAATTTTCTACAGCCCGCAGCGTTTGAATGCCGTAATAAACGCTACTAGAAATTTGGCGATCGCCCATCGAATCGCGTTCTATGCGGTATTGGGAATCTAGTTGAGTCATAGCGATTTTGGATTTGAGATTTGAGATTTTGGATTGACCAGACGCCAGCTACAGGTAAGCTGATGTGTAGCTTGACAAAATACGAACCATATCAGATTAGCTAATTTGCGTTGCTTGACAATTTTTAATTTTTAATGACTTAGAGGACTTATGCACGCCGATGTCAGAAACCCGGTTTCTTCGTCAGTAGTTGATTGCTAGACAAGCTATTTTTCACTCATAACCGGGTTTCTTTGCGTAAGTCCTATATGATTTGGGCGTGCAACACTTGAATTTCTCAAACTAGTTATAAGCTTGGGTAGGAAAATCCAAAATCCTTTGATCCAAAATCCAAAATCATTATGACTCTACCCAACTGGATTACCTTTTCTCGCCTTCTGGGTATACCTTTTTTACTTTATGGCTTGCATAACCCCACACCGCAAGCTAGATGGGTGTGTTTGGCGATTTTTCTCGTCGCCTCGCTTACCGATTGGTTAGATGGCTATTTAGCGCGAAAACTTAACCAAATTAGCGATTTAGGCAAATTTCTTGACCCTTTAGTCGATAAATTGCTGGTACTCGCTCCTTTACTATCTTTAATTGAACTAGGACAAATTCCCGCTTGGGGAGTATTTTTAATTTTAGGACGGGAATTAGCGATCGCTGGTTGGCGTGTCAATCAAACCAAGATTACCGGGGCGAATATTTGGGGTAAGTTGAAAACAGTAAGTCAAATAATCGCGATCGGGCTTTTAATCGCACCTTTAAGCGAAGTCTGGAAACTCCCCTCTATTATTGCCTTTTGGATTTCTGTCGCCCTGACTTTGATTTCTGGGGCAATTTATCTTTTACCACAAAATCCAACTGGGGAAAATACCCAACTAGGAGCAAAATGACAGATACAAAAGCAACTCGTGACTCCTGGAAAAGACTCCCAATGCCAAAGTCAAAAACTCAGTTGCAATTTGAACTTTTGGGTATCTATTGGTAATTGAGCGTGTAACAGTTATAATTTCATCGGACAAACCAGGACAAGCCCGGTAAACCTCTTCTTTTTTATCGTTTCAACGGGTGATGTCGGCACGCCAGATGCTACAACTCTTGGAACCCCCGCAACGCACTGGCTCATTTCCCAAACGAGGGTGTTATGGTTCACTCCTTCTGCAGCGCTCAATGGCACGAAACCCGTTCCATTGACGTACATTTTTAGGCACTGCTCTTTAATTTCATTGGAATATCCACGCGAGTGAATATGATTCAATCTTCTTGGCGTGAAGGGAGCGGGGCGTTAGCACTGAGCATTCACAGCAGATGTAGTTTTGTTTACCACAACGATGACCGTTCTTGCGGGTATGGGTAGATGCACAGTTAGGACAGTTCATCCCTTAATTATGCAACGCCAATTAACCTGGACGTGCTAACCGCAGGCACAATTCCACCCAACAGCACTGCTCGATTCTCAGCGCATGGCTTTGTTGATTCAAGAGGTTGCTAAAAACGAAATTGGGGTTACTTTTAATACTAACCTTTTACGTATTTTTGCTTATAGAGGAATGTTGAGCAAGCTGGCGGATGGCATCTTGTTGGTTGTACGTCCTGGGGTGGTTAATTCCACTGTTGCCCAACAAAAACGATGCTAGAGCAGTCGCGATCGCCGGTTTTAGGAATGGCGATCGATGGCGTTAGTGATGGTGATTGTGACAACTCTCACCGCTAACCGCAAGCGGTGTAGCGGGAGCATCTCAAATTCACAAATGAGACTTGCTGCTTCACGGGCTGACCAACGTCTAGGCCTCCACAGCCAGGAATCGGTAGTCCAACCGACCCACGTTTTAATAAATTCAATGCACTGTTCCAGTCGCGGTCAATAACTAACCCACAAGAACAGCTATGTTCGCGTTCTGCCAGGGTTTTCTCAACCCTCTGCCCACACCTTGAACAATTAATACTGGTTCCTCTTGGGTCAACTCCCTCAGTTAGTTTGCCGCGTTTTACCGCCACTGCTTGCATAACTTGAAGGAACCAACCCCAAGCCACATCCAGAATTGACTTAGCCAGTCGTGTTCTAGCTAGTCCTTTGATGTTCAGATTCTCAAAAATAATTAAGTCATAGGAATTAACCAACCAATGAGCGACTTGATAGTGAAACTCTTTACGCTGACGAGCAACGTGCAAGTGGAGCCTAGCTACCTTGTTCGCTTGTTTTTGGTAGTTCTTAAGTCTTTGAGCTAGTGCGTAATTGTAGTGACGACGCAGGAACTCACCCCAGGTTTCCATTGTGACAACCTGCTGTCGAGTAGGCGCTAACTTGTACTGGTAAGTGAGTAGCATATAAATATTGTACAGCGTATTTCCGTACTAAATATGACTGCCCAACCTACTTTATATTATTAGGACTTACGCTTTTAGGATGAAAAAATGAACCGCACTCCTCGCAGAGGACACAGAGTTTAGGAGAGTTTGGCAGAGTTTTTGCGTAAGTCCTAATTATATAGGAATTCTATTTGATATGTGAAAAATCTGATTGTTCTGTAGGGTGGACATTGCCCACCCTACGTATATTTCTACGTATATTTCAAAAATTTTCCGAGGAATCCTATAAGTGTTTAACCGGACTTGATATTAACTGGAAAAATTTATAAGATTCAGATAAAGAAACATCAAAACCGTTTTTTGAATACAGCGGGTAGGGGTGCGGGCAGAGAATAGATTGATTATTTTTGTGGGGTGTTGTTCTCTAGCCCGCTCTGTTTTTTATATCTGCTTACTTAGGAAAAAGCTTGCAAAATCTCCTCATCCACAGAAAAATCAATTTCCGCTTTATCCCGCCCCGAAGTCAGATAATCATTTTCAAAAGAGTCTTTTAGCCCAGAAATTAAATCATATTCAGGCTGCCAACTCAATTGTGTCTTTGCTTTGTCCACCGAGGCAAAGAAATGCTGCACGCGCATGGGGAAAGCCTTACGCTTGCCAAAATCAAAATTTTTGGGGTCATAATGGACAATTTTCACCGCATCCGGGGATTTCCCGGCGGCGACAGTACATGCACGAGCTAAACCATCAAAAGTGACATAGCGATCGCCTGAAATATTGTAAATTTGCCCTATTGTATTATAATTACCCAAAATTTTACACATTGCCTTTGCCAAATCCTGAACATGACCAAATTGAGTTATATGCATGCCATTACCGGGGATGGGAATTGGGCGATCGCGCACAATTCTGTCAAAAAACCAACTTTCTAACTCGTTATAATTACTAGGTCCATAAATGTAAGTCGGACGAATGGAAGTAAACGGCAATCCTTGTTGCGTCAGGTAAGCTTCCGTTTCATGTTTACCCTTGTGGCGACTTTTCGGATCGACGGCATCTCCTTCTATATGGGGCATTTGGTCAGATTTGAGATAAACCCCAGCGGAACTCATATAGACAAAATGTTGTATACGATCTTGAAAAATTTCTGCCAGTGGTTGAGTATCAGTAAGTTCCCGTCCGTTATTGTCAAAAATGACATCAAAATTTCTGAGCGATAATTTTTCCTTTAGTTGGGTGGCATCAGTGCGATCGCCTATAATTTGTTCTACTCCCTGCGGGAAAGGACGATTACCACGATTGAACAGTGTCACAGAATGTCCTTCTTCCAGTAGCAGTTGAGTTAGGTAGACACCAATAAACCGAGTGCCACCCATAATCAAAATTCGCATAAATTCACAATTCCTATCTCAGTTGCCGTCAAGGGACTCTTTACTGGGGACTCTTTACTGGGGACTGGGGAACAAAGCGATTCCCATGAATTAGATTCTTTCCCAATACCCAATACCCAATACCCAATATCCAGTATCCTTTTGAGGTTATCAGGTTGCGGCATTCCTCTGGAACCTCTTACGAGAAGATTACGTCTGGTGGTCCATGTGGGGCGCTTCCCATTAATTAATCACAACGGGAAACTTTTCACTTAACCTCATAAACTGCTTAAGTGTTTTTTACCAATAAAAGTTAGCTGTGCCCTTGAAGTATGCTGTAGTGCATGAGTGGCTTACCCCATTAGCCACAGGTGGTTCAGAACTCGTTGTGCGGGAAGTTCTGAAACACATTGATGCGGACTTGTATGCCCTCATCGATTTTGAATCTACTAATCCTGAAAGTTATTTATACAAGCGTCAGATTGGCACGACCTTTCTCCAGCATTTACCCTTTGCCCGTAACGGCGTACAAAAATATCTGCCTTTGTTGCCGATGGCAATTGAACAACTGGATTTGCGTGGGTATGACGTAATTTTATCTTCATCCCACGCCGTTGCCAAAGGAGTTTTGACAAATGGCGATCAGTTACATATTTGCTACTGTCACAGCCCCATGCGCTATGCCTGGGATTTAACTTTTGATTATTTAAAGGCAAATAAGTTAGGAAGTGGTTTACCTGGGTGGGCGGCGCGTTATTTACTGCATCGTTTGCGCTTTTGGGATGTCTTAAGTGCCAATCGCGTTGATTACTTTATTGCCAACTCCCAGCATACAGCTCGCCGGATTTGGCGCTGCTATCGCCGGGAAGCCACAGTAATTTACCCACCAGTAAATACCGAGGGATTTCCATTTTTACCGCAAAAAGAGGATTTTTACCTGATCGTTTCTCGGTTGGTGAGTTACAAACAAGTATCTTTAATAGTCAGGGCATTTAATGAATTGCAACTACCTTTAGTAGTAATTGGTACAGGACCAGACATGAAAAAAATTCGACAGATAGCAAATTCCAATATAGAAATACTGGGATGGCAACCCGATGATGTGGTAAAAAAATATATGGCTCGTGCCAAGGCATTTGTGTATGCAGCTTGTGAAGATTTTGGGATTGCCTTAGTGGAGGCGCAAGCTTGCGGCACTCCGGTAATTGCCTATGGTGCAGGCGGCGCGTTGGAAACCGTGCGAGATATTCGCGCCTCAGGGGATACGGGAACGGGTATATTCTTCAGGATGCAGACTCCGGCGGCTTTGCAAGAAGCAGTAAAAACCTTTGAAGCATATCAAGGAAAGTTTAATCCTGAGTATGTGCGATCGCACGCCGCTCAGTTTTCCCCGCAAATCTTTATAGAACGCTATTTAGATTTTGTCAATACGTGCAACAAAAAAAGACCATCTTTATTGATTAAGTCTTGATTTTTGCACTCGTTTTGTAGGCTTTTGGTAAATTACCTCCAGAAGCACCTCTTCTAGCTTTAAGATTGGGACTATGTGTGGTGTGGATTATTAAGGAGTATGATGACTGCCCAGAGCTCACTCCTCTCCGGCAAGCGATGCCTACCTTTGGGGAACGGCAAAGCCGTTAGCGCGTCTACGCGTACTTTCTTAAAACGTGGTCAACAAACAAAGACGCCTAAAATAAAACCCAAAGGCTTGTCTTTACAAAGTCTAAACGGAGAGTTTGCCAAGCGACTGTTCGACATTGTGTTTTCGCTGTTAGTACTGATATTGTTTTCCCCAGTCTACTTAATTTTGGCTTTGCTGATTGCTTTAAGCTCAGAAGGTCCAATTTTTTATATTCAGGAACGGGTCGGTAAAAATTACAAACCATTCAATTGTATAAAATTCCGAACAATGGTGAGTAATGCCGATGAAGTGCTGATGCAAATGATGGAAACATCACAAGAGATGCGGCAAGAGTTTGAAAGCAGTTTTAAGCTCAAACACGACCCCCGGATTACGAAAATTGGTCAATTTTTACGAATTACAAGTCTAGATGAATTTCCGCAGTTTTGGAATGTTTTAAAGGGGGACATGAGTGTTGTTGGTCCGCGACCTTTAGTAGCAGAAGAGCTACCAAAGTACGGTTGTCACATAGATCGGATTTTAACAATCCGACCTGGAATCACCGGGCTGTGGCAAGTTTCCGGACGCAATGACATCCCCTACCCCCGACGAGTTCAAATAGACCTGCATTATGTAAAATTTAGGAATTTCTGGCTTGATTTGTGGATAGTACTGAAAACAATCGGTGTCGTCATTATCCCCAAAAATAACGGGGCTTACTGAAAAATTACATTCTTTTTGTGGGGCAATTTATGCCCCCAGATACTATCAAATGCTAATTCTTCACCGCACACTTGAAAACCGCAAAACTAAAGGAATATGCGAGTTTTATTGGTAACACCGGATGAAGTATTTTCAGCTTTTTTAGGCATCTCGCAGTCGGATTTTTGTCCGACAAAATCACAGTAAAGTCAGTAGAAATACTGTTTACTAGATAACCCATTTGCAGGTAGTACGTCAATAGTAAACTGAAATTTATTCAGATTTAACAATAACCAATATATATATGAAATTTTAGCAAAGATATCAAAAATATACCGAATTTGGGTCAATAATCCTTGGAGAAGCTAAGAGGTTATTGATGTAAGAATACTTTTATTTCAGTATTTATACTTAGAAAAAATAGCCTGTATTCAATTGGGACTAGTAGGTTTCCCAGTGGGAAATTTAGCAATTACCTGCTAGGTTATACCAGGTTGCCTGTATCTATTTCATCAGAAAAGAAAAGAGATAATTGAGCATGACGCAACAAACGCGAGCGTTGATTACTGGTATTACCGGTCAAGATGGTTCATATCTAAGTGAGTTTTTGCTTGAGCAAGGTTATGAAGTTCATGGCATTATCCGCCGGACTTCTACCTTTAACACAGACCGTATCGATCATATTTATGAAGACCCTCACAAAGAGGGAGTGCGCCTGTTTCTCCACTACGGAGACTTGACGGATGGTACCACGCTGCGCCGCATTTTAGAAGAAGTTCAGCCTGTAGAAATTTACAATCTGGGCGCTCAATCCCATGTACGGGTCAGCTTTGATTCACCGGAATATACGGTAGATGCAGTAGGAATGGGAACGTTGCGTTTGTTGGAAGCAATTCGTGACTACCAACATCGCACCGGCATTCAAGTGCGGTTCTACCAAGCAGGTTCTTCGGAAATGTACGGTTTGGTGCAAGCTGTGCCACAAAGCGAGACAACACCGTTTTACCCCCGCAGCCCTTATGCTTGCGCTAAGGTTTACGCCCACTGGCAAACAGTGAATTACCGCGAATCTTATAACATGTTTGCGTGTAATGGCATACTTTTTAACCACGAATCGCCCCGGCGGGGTGAAACGTTTGTCACCCGCAAAATTACGATGGCAGTTGCCCGGATTGTTGCTGGCAAACAGAAAAAACTTTATATGGGCAATCTCGATTCCAAGCGGGATTGGGGCTACGCGAAGGATTACGTTAGAGCAATGTGGTTGATGCTACAAAAAGACCAGCCAGACGATTATGTAATTGCTACAGGTGAAACTCACACAGTACGTGAGTTTCTGGAAAAGGCATTTGGTTATGTGAATCTTGACTGGCAAGATTACGTAGAATTTGATGAGCGCTATCTCAGACCAGCTGAAGTAGACTTGTTAATTGGTGATGCTACTAAGGCACGGCAACAATTGGGTTGGACGCCTTCGATAACATTCGAGCAGTTGGTGTCATTTATGGTAGAAGCAGACCTGCAAGCGTTGGGTTGTACTTCACCAAATGACAACAGTTCGGAGGTACCTCATGATATTGCTACTGTTCGTCAAGAACTGGGTGTGCTCCACTTCTGATTGACACAGACGAGGATAAAAATATGACCGGCTTAGAGTTAAAAAATAAACGGATTCTCGTGACTGGTGGAGCTGGTTTCCTGGGACGTCAGGTGATCGACCAGCTGTGTCAGGCGGGAGCCGATCGCGAGAAAATTACAGTACCGCGATCGCGTGATTGCGATCTACGCGTGATGGAAAACTGTCAACGTGCGGCTGACCAGCAAGATATTATTATCCACATGGCAGCTCACGTTGGCGGTATCGGTCTGAATCGGGAAAAACCCGGTGAGTTGTTCTACGACAACTTGATGATGGGAACGCAACTGATTCACGCCGCCTACCAAGCTGGAGTAGAAAAGTTTGTCTGCATCGGAACTATCTGCGCCTATCCCAAATTCACCCCTGTGCCATTCAAAGAAGATGATATTTGGAATGGCTACCCGGAAGAAACTAACGCTCCTTATGGAGTAGCAAAAAAAGCCCTTTTAGTACAACTGCAAGCTTACCGCCAACAGTACAACTTTAATGGCATTTATCTTCTGCCTGTAAATTTATACGGACCTGAAGATAATTTTAACCCTAGTAGTTCTCACGTTATTCCGGCGTTAATTCGCAAAGTTCATGAAGCCCAAATCAAGGGAGACAAGCAACTTCCGGTTTGGGGTGATGGCAGTCCTACCCGCGAATTTTTGTATTCTGAAGATGCGGCGCGGGGTATTGTCATGGGAACTCAGTTTTATGATGACTCTGAACCTGTGAACTTGGGAACCGGTTACGAAATCTCCATCAAAGATTTGATTACTTTAATCTGCGAATTGATGGAGTTTGAGGGCGAAATTGTTTGGGAAACCGACAAGCCCAACGGTCAACCCCGCCGTTGTTTGGATACGGAAAGGGCAAAACAAGCTTTTGGTTTCACCGCCCAGGTGGACTTTAAGCAAGGTTTGAAGAATACCATTGATTGGTATCGTCAAAACGCCGCGTAACAAATAAGGTGGGCATTCATTCATTACCCACCTTATTTACCTTATTTGTTCAGGACTTACGCAAAGCCCCCCTTTCTAAGGCGGGTTGGGGGGATCTCCTTCTTTCTAAAACGCCTAATTTTTCGTACAGTCTGCGTAAGTCCTATTGTTTTTGGCAGTAAATCATAGCTTCTTTATAGGCGTAGATAATTTACACATATCATTCTACATTTCTTAGCGAACATCCGCTTTTAGTCCAATGCGCTCCAATCATAAGTAGTTACGCAAAAATAATGTAGAAGTAGTCATTTTTATACCCTAAGCGTATCGAATCTAGTTTGACGCTTTTTCTAAGGTTTTTCCTACAGGGGAAAGTGCGTGTTTATTTTTACTAGTTTTGATATGATTTTGTTGGTATTTCGACGCAAAATGGATAAAGTCGAAAGCCAACAAAAGAAATTTTAATATAGACAATTTAATGAGCAAAGATTTTTGGATTGGACAGATAAGGAAGAGGGAAGTTTTTGAAAAAGCGTATGTGTATGCTATATCGTACAGAATTACGCACGATTCGTACTGTAATTTTATTGAAATAGATTACTACAGACAAAATAAAGAAAAGTTGTTCCAAGAAATTGAATTAGCTCTTGAAAGCCCAAATTTATATGAAGCGGAAACTGCATTCTCTTTCTATCTACCAAAATCAAATATATTCTTAAGAAGGATGATACATACTCCATTCAAAGATTTAGTAATCAAATTCATTTTTGTATCGGTTCTAGCTGAATTACTAGATTTTACCTTTATTCCAAATTGCTTTTCATATCGCCTTAATAGAAATCTTGAAAAAGACAATAAATCAAAAGGGTATTTATACAAGTATTATTATGAAGGGTTTCAGGAATTTATAGCTTGGCAATTAGCACAAGTAGAGAAAAACACTTGTATGCTTAAAACCGACATATCATCTTTTTATGATTCTATATCACACGAATACTTACTCTCAGCAATTTCAAAACAAATTAATATAAGAAGAGATACAGATTTCATGCTTCTTTTTGGTAAAACTTTGAAGTTCAAAATCTGCTACTACTCAATTGTGGACGGTAAATTAAGCGAAACACATAATAGCCAAGGCATACCTATAGGAAATGAAGCAGAAGGATTTATAGCCAATATATTTCTTAAGGAAGCTGATGAAGCATTATTCAACTTGGATATAAACTTTGGAAGATATGTAGATGATTTCCGCATTTTTACGAGCCATAAAAGTGATGCAGTAAAAGCCTCGATTGTATTACAAGAATTTCTCTTAAAAATAGGTGTGAATTTGAATGCCTCAAAAACCAAGATTATAGAAGCTCAAGAAAAAATAATTGAATTTATTGAAGAGTCAAAGGACAGTGGTGTTTCAGCAATGCCATTTCAAGAAGAGATATATGATGAAAGCAAGCAAGAAAAGGAATTAGATAAAACAGCCCTAATTAAAGAAGTTGATTTGGAAAAAGCAAGCCAACAGAATGAGACATTTAATTACTCAAAGCATCAAATAGTATTTAAAAATCTAGAAGATATTGATGATGAGGATAAAGCCAAACAATTCTGTAAGTTTTTAAATGAAATTCCACTAGGCACAAAGCTAGAAACTCAAATATTTACTAAACATATAGAATGGCTTTATCAATTGTCAAAAAGTTACCCAAAACATTGGAAATTATACTCTTGGTTGTTTGTCAAATTTTTATCTCTTGATTATAGTAATGATGTCCAAATCATGAGCCTTAAATATCTTTTTGCAGTATTTGACGATGAACTTGTAAATACATTTATCAAGACTAGAATCATTCATCATCTAGTTAAGCCACGAAAGGGAGTATTAACTTATATAGAAAGAATATCAACAAGAAAAATTCTAAAAGAGAGAATTATTGAACATCTAACTAAGTTAATGGAAATTAGCTGTATCGCATTGCAATTGAATTGTATATATGCTTATTATCTAATTTTAAAGGATAATCGAAGCATTGAAGATTTTGTATCGAAGAGCTTAAAACGTCCAATACCAGAACCGATTCAATATGCGGTTTATCAGATTAGAGCTTTATGTTACAAAGGTTCTCCTAAGTTGGTTTCTTTTGAAGAAATTTTGCAAGAGAGTGAAATAGAATCTGACGGTTTTATTTTTCAGTAAAATTGAAATATTAAAAGTCAATCTCTAAATCAGGTGATTCGTAAATAATAAGAAAGCTTTTTGCTCTTGTTGCCCCGACATATTTGTTTGCAATATCCCAATTACTTGGTATTAATGTTTTGTTCTTCTCAAACAATAGGATTATAACATCACTTTCCAGTCCCTTATACATCCCTATATTCGACCACTGAATAGTATTTTTGTCTTCATTAGAGAATGAATACTGCTTGAGATTAAAACGATTGATATGTAAATAACCTGAAAGTATAGACTTAGCCAATGGATACATATCAGTTAATATAACAATCTGAGCCGGAAGAATATTTTCATTATTAACTAAATTTAGAATATCTTCTTCTAACATCCTAAATATCTCATTTGCCTCTTTATATTGCCGTTGCACTACATCTCTTCCCTGAATTGATGAACTTTTTATTGGATGAACACAGGATACATATGGCTCTGCATATTTGAATATATTGTGAGTGTTTCGACAGTTTTTATCCAAAACATTTGGGTTTACCTGAAGTGCAAATTTATTTGCATTTTTGGAAATATTTTGATTACTATCTTGAAAAATGTAGAATATTCCATCATCTGGAATCAACTTGCTCAAGTCGTTAATTTCCTGATGCTCAAAGTCTTGTCCTTCATCAACAATGATTGCCATAACGTTAAATGGTATCTTAGGTTTTTTTGACTGTATTTCTTCATAACTATAAACTACACAGTACCCTGCTTGGATGTCATCTTGCAAAGAGGCTAAAAGATACAAGGAAAGGTTATTAGATTTGCAAATTACGAGTGTTCTAATCTGATGTTGACATAACCTTCTAGCTTTTTCTATTGCCAACTGAGTCTTTCCTGAACCAGCACATCCTAAAATTATGGACTGAGATTGTAGATACAGATTATCCAAAATGTTGAATTGTTGTTCCGTTAATTGAATAATCTCTTGTTGAATGTCACCAATATCATTGGCAATATATTTTTTGAATACAGTACTTGGAGATATAAGTTGAATGATTAATTTTATGCGTTCATCTCCTAATCCTATGCCTGTTGGATTTGGTTCATAATAATGGAATATAGAAGAGATCCATTTACTAATATTGTCTAGTTGAGGACGTAAGACTAATATTTCTTGAGGTGCTTCAGAAGGGAGTCCGTTTATAACTTCATCGACATCAGGAAAAACTACACATTGTCCAATACAAAAATCTTGCTTTGTAAATTCATTGTACTTACCAAGGAAATCTAAAAACTTATACTTAATATCTTTAGCTTGAATAAATGGAGATATTTTCATCTTGCTCTCATTTGTATACCAAGCCATATTAACTGCATCGTAACTTATCTTGCCACCCTTTACTTCTACAATGAGTATTCCTTTCTTAGGATGAATAATAATAAAATCAGCTTCTCTATCTTGTACAATATATTTGATGTGTTGCCACCAAGCTCCATGAAAAACAATGTAATCATCACTTAGGTTTTTTGCGAAAATGTGAAATAGCTTCTTTTCTGCATTGCTCTTTGTTGTTGACGATAACTTTTCGGGAATCATTCTTGCCATAAATATTTACTTTCCAGTTTTGATTTTGTGTCGATGAAGATGTCGCCGCCAGAGTTATTGCGACTCTCTTCATATTCAGTATTAAGACTAGGGTATATAGTACTATATGTAACATATGACCCCAAGTCAACCCCCAGGTTTTTACTAGCTCCGGGATAAATAAGCTACTTACTATCGGTTCCGTTGAACGGGCGAATAATTTCGGACGCACCTGACTTTTCACTCGGCTTTTTTCGGGCTTGCTAATAACCCAAGTTGCTAGTTATAGATTTAGGCGATCGCAAGCTACCACTTAAGGAATAAAATCCCCTCCAGGAATAAAAATCGAAGGGGAAGATGCTAAATAAAACAATTGCTATCTATGCTATAATTGATTACCTTCTGCGAGCGATTGGACACCATGAAGATGTTCGTACCAGAATGAGTGATGCAGAAATTATGACAGGGCGCAATAGTTGCAGCAATATTTTTCAGTGGCAATCATAGTAAAGCTTGCGCTTATATGAAAGACCATAACTTAGTACCAAGAATGTTAGAAAAGTCACGATTTAATCGGAGATTACACAAGTTATCGATGCTAATCAATAATTTATTCCATCAAATAGGAATGATTGTAAAAGAAATGAGTAATTGTACTGAGTATGTTTTCGACTAATTCCCTGTAGCAATGTGTGATAACATTCGCATTTTTAATGTGAAGTTAATCGAAGCAAAAGAATACAGGGGTTACATTGCATCAAAAAAGCAGCGCAACGACTACTTTGGAGTGCGCGATCGCATTCAATAGTATATTTGTATTTTTTTTATCCCCGGCTTGAAAGCGCGGGATTTTCAGCATATGTCCTATAAAATACAACTACGCCGATCGCTTCTGAAAACACGTAAATCAATGTCGGTGACACAGTGGCGAGAAAGAAGCTTAAGCATTTGCACTCACCTGCAAACCTCACCCCTGTTTACCGAAGCAAAAACCATACTCGCTTATTTCAGCTTTCGCCAAGAACCTGACTTGAGTTTATTATTTGCAAATATTTTTCAGGGCGGGCAAGATGCCCACCTCACAAAACACCCTACAAAACACCACACAAAAATATGGGGATTTCCTCGCTGTGTTGGTAAATCGCTTTCTTGGCATTTTGTAGAGACCTTCGATGCAACGTCTCTACAAACAGGCGCTTATGGCATCACCGAACCCCATCCCGACACGCCAACTATACAGTCAAATGAAGTGGATTTGATTCTTGTCCCTGCTGTTGCTTGCGACTATCAAGGATATCGCTTGGGTTATGGGGGAGGATATTACGATCGCTTGTTAAGTTCGCCCCAATGGTCAACCAAGCCCACTATCGGAATTGTTTTTGATTTTGCCTATTTACCCCAACTACCTATTGAAACTTGGGATAAACCTTTACAAAATGTTTGTACTGAAACTGGTTTGAAATAAGGCAGAGGGCAGATGAAAATTTAGAAACCCGGTTTCGCAGGAGTTACCGGGTTTCTGGACAGCGCGAATTTTCACAAATCATATAGGATTGTTATAGTTTGAAAATGAAGCGATGAAATCTTAATTTTTCTGATTTTTTGCGGTTTCAAACTTTAGGTGTTTGAAAGATGTTTAAAAATTTCGCACCGAGGACATTGTCCTCGGTGCGTCTAGCTACAACGTCATGTAGCTAGACAAATACAATTACTATATTATGATGTTGGCATAACAAAGTCAAGCGAAAAAAAGATTTTTGGAGTTTTTTTATATGTATTTTTGTTACACAATTTTCTTGAAATCGGAGGATTTTGTTGCGATTATTTAAGATTTGATACTAAAACTTAAAAGAGCAAAATTGCAAATCGATGACTAATTTACAAATCCAAGACGGAAAGCCTTCTGGGCGAAGGGAAACATCTAAGTCCCAACTCTGGAATCGGTTATTAATGTATGGAATATTGGTAGCGATCGCGCTATTTACTCTCTTCCCGTTGCTTTGGCTGGTGAGTACTGGGTTGAAATCGCCCACAGAAAATATCTTTCAGTCGCCACCGCAGTTGTTGCCAAGTCTACCCACCTTAGACAACTTCAGCAAAGTTTGGCAAACTCTACCATTTGGACAGTATTTATTTAATAGCACCCTGGTGGCGGTGCTGACTGTCGGCTTAAATCTGTTGTTTTGCGCCTTAGCGGCTTACCCATTAGCAAGACTGTCATTTGCGCCAAGAGACTGGATTTTTAGTGCGATCGTCTCCACAATTATGATTCCCTTCCAGATTGTAATGATTCCCTTATATATTTTGACAGTGCAAATCGGTTTGAGAAATACTTATTTGGGAATGATTTTTCCCAGCTTGGCTTCTGCCTTTGGCATTTTTCTGTTGCGTCAAGCTTTTATGAGCGTTCCTAAAGAACTCGAAGAAGCTGCGCGGATGGATGGCTGTTCGGAAATTGGCTTGTGGTGGTGCATAATGTTGCCAGCAATTCGCCCAGCACTGGCAACCCTGGCAATTTTTGTATTTATCGGTTCTTGGAGTGACTTTCTTTGGCCTTTAATTGTCATCCAAGATGAAAGTTTATACACCCTGCCTTTAGGAGTTGCGAAACTGGCGGGTACTTTTTCCCTTGACTGGCGGTTGGTAGCAGCTGGCTCAGTAATTTCTATCGCCCCAGTACTGATATTATTTATTTTCCTTCAACGTTATATCGTACCTACGGAAACTAGTAGTGGAGTCAAGGGCTAATATGCACCGCTTTTTGTTAGCACCACCCAAATGGTTTTAACAATCAGCCATAGGTCATAGGTATTAGACCACTTACGTTGATAATCCAAATCCATGCTAACGATCGCCTCAAAGTCTTTGATCCGGGAACGACCATTTGCTTGCCATTCTCCAGTCATACCCGGTTTGACTCGCAATCTTTCCCAGTGGTGCGCCTCGTAGTGCATGACTTCATCAGGAGTGGGCGGACGGGTACCAACCAAGCTCATCTCTCCCTTGAGTACGTTCCAAAATTGGGGTAATTCGTCCAAGCTGGTGCGCCGTAAGAATCTACCCACACGAGTAATGCGAGGATCGCCAACAGATTTAAAAATGTGTCCTTTGGCTTCGTTTTTCACCAAATGTTTGAGTTTCTCCGCGTCCATAATCATCGAACGAAACTTCCAGATGCGGAAGGGTTGTCCTTTCAGACCGCAGCGAATTTGGCTGTAAAATATTGGTCCTGGGTCATCGATAAATGTAGCAATTGCGACAGGAATCGCTATCAAGGCTGCAATCATTAGCCCGACTATGGCACCCAAAATGTCAATAAATCGTTTTGTGGTGCTTGTAACAGAAGGGTGCAAAGGTTGTTGCAAAAAATTATCGCGATCGGGATGATTTAGAAAGGCTAAATCACAAGAAACGCGAAAATCCGTATCTGAAGTATAGGCTGACACGGTGTGAATGTGGTTATTGTTTATATAAGTGAATCTAAGTGTTAATATAGACAACTCAATTAACTACCGAAAAGCAGAACCACCAAAGTTTATGTAATCTTTCAATTAAACACGAAGAATTTAAATTTACCGTATTTTTTCTGTTTTTTTTATAAAATCGAACACAGCACTATAGTGCAATTACAGAAATTAAAGTAAATTTTAGGACTTACGCATTGACAGGAAATACCAAATATGTAGTATGAATTTCAGGCATTCAAACCTGATTTTTCGATGATCTTTTGGCGATCGCCACCCATCTGACGGTAATTGTCAAAAGCCTTGAACGACCAAATTCCGTTCACACACATGATGTCCCATTTGTACAGTGCGTAAGTCCTAAAATTTTATCTTTTGCTGGATACTAGGGATTGGGAAGATTCTTTGCAATACTGCTCGGGGTTTTGCATTTTAAACTCGGAATTTGGTTTGGGGGAAAAGGTTAAAGGTCTTTTCTTTCCCCTTTCCCCTTCCCCTTTTCCCGCAAAATCCGACAAGTATTGAGATTCTTTCCCAGTACCTAGTAAAGAGCCCCCTTTAATGGGACAGTTCTAAGGCGAAGTTGACGGTATAGGGTTCCTCCAAAGATTGCTGGGTACTATTTTTAATCGCATCTAGATAGCAGCGCAGGGATTGCAGTTGTTGGGAATTGGGACGATAGGTGAGACTGCCTTGTTTTTCAAATAGTTGTGCAGTTGCGATCGCTTTATAATCAGGATTTGCTTGAGAACTCTGGGTGAGCCAGTTGGAGTCTAGGGTTGATGGTATTAAACCGGGGGGTAGTTCTCCTTCTAAGAAAGCGAGCAGTCTTTGCTGACAGGTGCGGGTGTTGATTCCGCGATTCTCGAATAATTGGATAACTTCACTGAAGGATAGGGGACGCTCTGGCAACAGTCGCAACAATTCTGTAAACAGGAAATAATCGGTGTATTGTTGTCTGGGGACTTCTAAAACTTGGGGATGCAGGGGAAGCATTGCCAAACCGTATGCCACGCGACTGCAAGCCGGAGCGCCGTTTTCGCCAAGATATAAATCTTGAATAATTTTGGCGTTGGGGAGTTTTTGCCGCAACCAACGGCTAACTGCGCCTAGGGAACCGACGCCACCAGTCAGAATAGCTTGATTAATGGCTTCTGTGGGGATGCCGCGAGCTACCAATAATCTGTTAAGTTCTCGGTTGAGGCGACGGACAAAGGGGACAAAAACTTGGCTTTCCAAGTCTCGACGCTGTAACATCCACCGCTGATCTGCCAATTCTAAGGTAAAAGATTCTTGGTGTTGCAGAATCAACTTGAGAGCGATCGCTGCATCCATAACGGCGTGTCCGATAAGGGAACTTTCTAACCTTTGCTGGAGGCGAATGCGAGCGCTGATATCTGGTTCGCCAGCGCGGGGTAACTCTAATTGTTCCCATCCCAAACTCGATAGGCGCATTTGATCCAAACCGGGAATCGATGGTTGCCAATGCCAGGGGTGAAGAGTGATGGCTTTGCGATCGCTTTGTGTTTCTAGGCGCGATTGCCGCCATTTTGGTGGCAATAACAACTGACAAATAATATCTTGATCGATGCCCTTGCCAGCATAGGCAAAACCGTGGAGCAGAAAATCATTGTGTGCTAATCTTTCCAATACTTCTGGTAAATCTACTAGTGCCATTTCGGTGGCGGTTGCCCCGATATTGATAACTAGAGTATTTCCCAGCACTGGATGTTCGCTGGTTTTAACCAGCCGTTCACCTTCGCGGGTGCTTAATTTGACTGTTTCCCCATTAGCACCATCGAGTTCTGAAAGCAAACTAGCGATCGCTTCTTCAACAAAAAAGACTTGTTGGGGATGTTCGACAATTTTGCTGCTAAGTAAAGCTTCCCGGATGTTGAAACGATATTGTTCCGTCCAGTTGGATGGACAAGTGCAAATTACGCCGACAATATTATTGATAATGCTGGAGAAAGTTTGCTCGTTCATGCCAACAGCAAACGCCGTTAAACCGGGGGTGGTACTGGTGCGATCGGACTTCAGGGTCAATAATAATTTTGAAAGCGATCGCACAACCCAAATCAACGGACCGGCAGAAAATTCGTTGAGTTGTAAAACGGGTTCCCATTTTTGGCGATCGCTTTTGTAAGGGATGGCGACTTGTAAATAAGGCTTTAACTGCGCTGAGTAAAGATTTTCAGTCGTTTCGGCTGCCGATTTCGCCCCTTCAGCAGTATTTGCCAAATTTTCAGATACTTTCTCCTCAGCAACAGCAAGAAACGCTACTTGTTCCTGGGCTTCTTTGCTTTCAGTCTCAGAGTGAGGTATGGAAGCCTTTGGTAAATAAACCTCTGCCGGTAAACGGAATGATCGCTTTAAAGAAGTAGCTTCTGGTTGGTTTTGTGCCGACCAATAAAGCGGATAAACTACATTTGTGGAGCGATTCAACAAAGCCGCAGAAATTCCAGTTGTCCCTAAATCAATTCCTAAATACCAAACCGAGTCAAGAAGATTCAGCGCAACTTCTGTATTATCTATCGAGTTGGAAATGGAATCATTAGCAGTTTCTTGGCTATCTATCTCTTGGCTGTCTGTTGTAGGTTCAACAGCAGCTTCAATTTTTGTTTCATTTTCAGCATTTAAATCCAGGAAGGTGGGCGCAATTGATGAAACCTCCTCAAAAGAGACTGTCTGTTGATTTTCTAGCTGATTTTCTAGCTGATTTTCTAAATTTACTCCAGGTTCCGGCTCAGAATTTAGCTGTCTGTCAAAGTTAGCCAAATCCCAATCCAATTGCTGCAACTGTTCTTCATCCAAAGAAATATCTGGTACCTCTGTAGGTTGGGCTTGCTGGGAAAGCAAATTTTCCTGTGGCGAAGCGGGAATGTAGCTATCAATCGACAGATCCAACTCCTCATCAGAAATTACGATTTCCGAACTTCGGCGCGGTGCGGTGATTGGTGCGGCGGTAACGGTATCATCGCTGACATTAGCCAATAGGTCTGTCAGTTGGGCGATCGTATCAGCAATTAAGGGGGCGCTTTGTGTTGCCACTGCTTCTTGCGGCGAAATTACTTCAGTATTTTGCTCAAGAAATAACCTATCCCAGTACTCAGATTCTGGACTTGAGTCGATAACTGGAGAGTCTTGTAATAATCGGCGGCTAGCCTCGATCGCCTCCAAACTACCCCTGTTTAGCTCCTCCAACCAAGGATCTGGCATTACAACAGGAGAATCCACTTGTGACACTTGCTCGCTTGCGGGTGTTGATGGGGAAGCTATAACACTTGTAGATAATTCATCTGTGACAGGGGGCGCTAGTTCTTGGGCAATTGGCTGAGTTATCGGCGTTGCAGATAATTCATCTGTAGGTGGCTGTACCGTCGGTGTCGCTGCTGATAAAGAAGCTGTAACACTTGCAGATAATTCATCTGTAACAGGCTGGGTTATTTCTTGTGTCGCTGGCTGTATCGTTGGTGTCGGGACTTCAACAGTGTAGGTGGCTGGAGATAAATCAGTTGTAACGATTGACGGTGCTACCTCAAGGCTGGGTTGAGTCAAATCCTCATTACCAAACAAACTCGCGTAAAGTTGATCTACTTCATCTTCTTCGCGTTGATCGCGAATTAATGCAGAACTATCTTGTTGTAAATCAACAGCGTTGTTAGTGGTACGAATATTTGAAGTGCTTCTTTCGGCTTCTCGATTCAGCTGCAACAACACTGCATCTAGATTTTGGATAATCTCAGAACTATTGTCCTCCTCGAAATCAGTGGTGTCAATTTGATTGGTGTCAATTTGATTGGTATTGATTTGATTGGTATTGGTGGGTGCCAAAAGTTGGGGCGGCGTCACCGGGGCGCTGGTATTAACTTGTACAGATTCTGTTGTGGATGAAGGCGAGTGCGTTGGCGTTGGATTCTTTTCTTCCAAGAAAGATGGCGGAGAAATTGGGAGTTGTTGCTGTAACTGTAGTGTCAAATTGTTAAGAAAACTCACCATCAAATGTTCGCCTTGCACTCCCTTGCTGTGCATTCTCGCCAGCGCCTGAGATAAGGATTCGTGATAAGTGTTAATGTTGCGCTGTAGTGCCTCAAAAACTACATTTACAGTCCCATCTAGTGACAGCAAGCGTCGATCCAACTCTTGAGCGAAGCGTGTCAATCGCTCTACTTGTTCAGTTGGTTCTAATAAAGATGGATTTGATGGACTTTCCGGTGGTGCAGGTTCTATATTTCTGTTATTAATTGCAACTGAGGAACTAGGAGCATCAAGATTAAGAAACTGCTGGCGTTGGGAAGAAGCCAAATTATCTGCCATTTCTGGTGTTAAATGCGGCACTAAACGATTCATCAGTACCTGCAAAAATTCAGAAATCATCTGCTCCTGGTTAGCCATTTGCTGGGTTAAGGAGTAATTTTGCAGTCGCCTTTGCTCTAATTGCCTAATTTCCTGCACCAGAGTTGCTCGCTGTTGCAACAGCCCTTCTAATTCCGCTCGCAACGGCTCTATCAATGCCGAAAATTCGCTTTGGGACCCAGAGACAAAAGTACTCTGTTCGTAACTAGGCTCGTAATTCGGCTCGTAGCTTTGGTCTTGATCGGGTTGATTTTCCGGTGGTGGTGAAGATTGGTTACTACCGTGACCGAAAAATTTTGCCAATAAAGGCGGCGATTGCGATCGCTCCGAGCGTTGGTTGTCGGTATCGCTGTTGTTAGTCTCATTTTCTCCTAAAGAGACCAGAAAGTCGCGAGTGCGTTCTAAAACCTGTCGTGGTTCTTGCGCCTGACTAGACAAAACCCTTGGTAGGCGCTTGCCATTTTGGGCTAGCAATTTATCAATGTCTGCGATCAGTGTTTGAATTTCAGCTGCGCGGGAAGTCACTGTGATTTACCTGATTCTTGAACTGTACGTCAACAAGTGTAGGAATTACTTTACAACTACCGAAGTTCCGAACAGCAAAAGCCGCTCTGACTTAAGTTACTGGAATTATGTTATTCATCTGGGGGCATTATGGCTATCGTCAATTAACCCCTGTTTTAGAACATTAGCTCCATAGGTAATCGAAGTCTAGAGAGGTAAAAGGTGTTCCAAAGTTCCGCGCCTACGGGGAATTGAGGGCGTGCTGCACTTGATTTTTGGACACCTCATGCAGAAGGATGCTCGGACTTTTTTGATAAAACAGTTATAAAAAACGCTTAAAAATCTTAAGTTAGCAAAAATTAATGAGCTTGAGTGTCATTGATGTTGTTTGCCGTTTGTTCTGAAGTCATCATATTTATAGTAGAGCCAGTCGCTTTGATTGCTGCGATCGCTCGCTATATACTGCCGAGGTGTAAAGCTCTTAACAGGTTTAAGCCCATAGATAGAGATTGTTCAAAAAACGCTATTATCGCTTTCTTATGTAACATAGGTTAGTTTTTTCTTTGAGAGGGGCTGTGCTTTGATAGCTTAGGCTTAATATGACGCTCTTGTTTGTTGTGTATATTGCAGCTTTAATAAAGATGTCGTAATGGAAGACCGATATAGCTTGCACGCACCCGCCAATCCCTGGATTATCTCGGCTCCCTTCTTTCAAGGGTTGCCCGAAACCGCTGTGGAGACAGCCCTCAACCATCTTGTCACCCGTACTCATCCCGCAAATCAAGTGATTCTGCTGGAAAATGATTGGGGTGGTTCTGTCTATTTTATTATCGAAGGCTGGGTCAAAATTCGCACTTACAATCTCGAAGGCAAAGAGGTGACGCTGAATATTCTCGGTAAGGGAGAATTATTTGGTGAAATGGCAGCTTTAGATGAAGTACCTCGCTCTACCGATGTGATTACTCTGACTCCTACCATGATTGGCAGTATGCCGTCACAAGATTTTGTCAAGTTACTTCAAACAGAACCCTTAGCAGGTGTTCGATTGGCGCAACTAATGGCACGACGCTTGCGGCAAGTTAATCGCAGACTGCGGTTGCGGGAATCTGACAGTCAATCGCGGGTAGCAGACACATTGTTGTTTTTGGCTGAGGGGCAAGGAAAAAAAGCTCAGGCTGGCACCGAAATTCCCAATTTACCACACCGAGAATTGAGCAGTTTGAGCGGACTGGCACGAGAAACTGTGACGCGAGTCTTGACAAGACTGGAAAAAAAAGGCTTGATTAAACGGGATCAGGACATTATTTGCATTCCCGATTTACCTGCTTTAGAACGAATGATAGTTTAACAACTTGTCCGAAATGAGTATTTTAGATTCTCCGTCATCCGAGCCAGAGGAAAGCACATCCCCTGAATCTCAAGCCCATCTTAATGAATCTTTAGATAAACAACTAAAGCCGGACAGTTCCTTTGACACCAACCGCCATCGGAAACTGTCAACTGTTGATGCGCCTTTGAGGATGGTGGAAACGGCATTTTTAGCCAGTACTGCTAGTTTGATTTGGTTTATTAATGTCTACTTTCCCCTAGGACCGATTTTACGGATATTTTTTCCGATACCGATCGCTTTAGTTTACCTCCGCTGGGGCAAACGGGCGGCTTGGATGGCGGCGGTGGTTTCCGGTTTGCTGCTGGCTGTGCTGATGGGACCAGTCCGCAGCGCTTTATTTGTGATGCCATTTGGCTTTATGGGGGTGCTGCTGGGGGCGACTTGGAACCGCCGCGTACCCTGGGCTGTTTCTATCACTTTGGGGGCACTGTTGGGCACTCTGGGGGTATTCTTTCGAGTTTGGTTGCTGTCGGTGCTGTCGAATGAAGACCTCTGGATTTATGTGATTAACCAGGTGACAGAGTTAATCGAATGGATATTTCTAAAATTGGGATTATTGGCGACTCCTAGCGTCTTTTTGATTCAAGTAGGAGCGATCGCTTTAGTTGTAATCAATAATTTTATTTACCTGTTTGTGGTACACCTGGCTGCATGGCTGTTATTGGATCGTTTGGGCAATCCTATCCCCCGTCCCCCCAACTGGGTGCAAGTTTTGATGGATTATGAAGGGTAGGCGCCCAGTTATGAGTTATGAGTTATGAGTTATGAGTTATGAGTTATGAATTAAACTCAAAACTCAACACTCTCAGCTAAGAACTCTTAAAGTGATTCGCATTTATACCCAAATTGAACAGGGTGAGGAATGGCTGCGACGGTATCGCGGTTCCTCACCCTTATTTGCCTGTGTTTTAGGTTTTACTGAAACTGCTTTAATTCCAGGGATTTCCGCAGCCGGTCTGACTCCCGAAGACCGAAAATACACGGCAATTGCTGATGCTGAATTTTTATACCACGGTGCAGCCCGCAAGCCTCAATATCCCCTTCCACCGCTGACGGCTGGGGCTTCCCCCGTGCTAATTTCCCGCGCTGTGGTTGAGTCTCTAAATATACCAGTTTATTTATTCAATGCTGGTTTACCCCAGCCCCCTGCTGTGCCTGTAATTGATTTGGGTGGGACTCCGGCTAAATGTTTAAGCCAAGGGTCGGCAATGGAACTGGCAACGGTAAACCACTTGCTAGAACAAGGGCTGCTTTGGGGTGAAAGACTGGCGGCTGCGGCACAAAATGGCTATGTAATTTTAGGTGAGTGCGTTGTCGCCGGCACTACAACGGCTTTGGCGATTTTAACTGGTTTGGGCATACAAGCAGCAGGAAAAGTCAACAGCAGCCACCCTGTTTGCAATCACGAACAAAAGTGGGCGGTAGTGCAAGCGGGGCTTACGAGGATGAGGGGGAGAGGACAAGGGCGACGGGTGTGGGGGGACGACTTGGGGGACGACTTGGGGGAATTTGCTTCCTTGTCTTCCCCCTCTCCCTTGTCTTCCCCCTCTCCCTTGTCTTCAATTGATCCTTTAAAACTGGTGGCGGCGGTGGGCGACCCGATGCAGGTGGCGGTTGCGGGAATGACGATCGCTCTCAGTCGCAGTTGTGGTGTAATACTTGCTGGTGGAACTCAAATGCTCGCTGTGTATGCTTTGATTAATGCGATCGCTAAAACAAAAGATTTATTTTGGCTACCAGAATCAGTAGTTGTAGGTACAACCCGTTGGGTAACAGAAGACCCCACGGGCGGTACAGTTGATTTAGCCCTCAGCTTAGGTAAAGGTGGAATTACTCCACCCCTACTAGCCACTAAACTAAGTTTTGTTAATTCTCGCTATCCCCAACTCCAAGCTTATGAGCAGGGATTTGTAAAGGAAGGTATGGGCGCTGGCGGCGCTTGTATTGCCGCTTATGAGAGCCATAATTGGCAGCAAAATCAACTTTTAACAGCTATTGAAGCCCAATTTGAGCGATATTGCCAAATTTACAGCTAAACCTTTCTTAAGTCCAAAATTTCGCTTTTAGGAAAGTCTAAAGGCGAAATTTTACACTTCATGGGAAGAATGGATTCTCTTAAGCAGTAATTGTTCTTCTAACGCCGCAATGCGATTGTATGCTGCTGTTAATTGTGCTGTCAGTCGTTGAATTTGAATTTCGGGTGTTATGTTCTTATCTCCCCCTTGAAAATTCCCGTCTGGATAAATTCCGTCTACTAATACATCCTTGTGTTCCATCTCTGGATTGAAACTTATATGTCCTTTTAACTGGTAGCGCCCAGTTTCGCTATTTTCCAGATAATTTTCCCTTGCCTGTGTTTTGCCTAAGCTGCCGTCTGATATAGCTTGAGACACTTTACTATCAAGTTGCTCAATCACCTGGTAGAGGGCATCCAGCTTGTGGCTCAAAGTCTGGATCTGCTTTTGTAATGGCTCCATTTAATACCCTCATCCGCATAATTTTTTATATCGTATTCAATCTTCTGACGATGTTAACCATACTTATGAATTATTTAATTTTTCATATTTTGTGTTGAAATGCGATATTTAAATTATTAATTGGAAATCTACCTAAATATTCTCGATAGCATTAACAAGACTCTATGTTAAGAATAATTAATTTTATTGAAAATTGATTCGATAACCTATCTCAAGTTGGTTAATTTTTCAGCTTGTTTGCTATATTCAACGGCAGAAAATTAAATTGATATCCAGTCAAAAGGATTACCAATAGGTCATCCTGGTTTTAAGATGGCAAAGCAAGTTAAAAGTTGAATTATCAATAAACTCTGACAATTAGCCAGATTTGTGAAAATAAAAATTAAAAATTTAAAATTGAAAATAATAAAATTTGAGGCAAAGAAAAATTTGTATTGATGATTTTGAGTGAGTGAACAAGCGATCGCTATTGATTCGGCAGCCTTGAGGGGTTTGTGCTAAAGTCTGTTTTTGGAACTACAATCGAAAATCTCAAATCCAAAATCGATGGATCGACGGTCTTTTTTGCTAGGTACAGCTTCCTTGGCAATTTCGCAGTTGCTAATTGGGTGCGGTCCAAACAACCAGGCGAAGCTAAACGTACAGCTGTTGAAAGGTTCTATCCCCGGTCAGATAGTTGGTAAATTTCGTAAAAGTGTGCAGCAAGGGGTGCAATTAAAGCTTTCCCCAGTCGGACAGTTACAAGATTTATTTAAGCAATTACAAACTTGGCAGGATTCACAAAAACCCAAAGATAATCAGGGTTGGAATATTTCTATACCCTTTGTGACACCGCAACAAACTCCCGTTGCTGATTTAGTCACTTTGGGAGATTACTGGTTGCAAAATGCAATTGAAAAGAAATTGATTCAACCACTGGAAGAGGCGCAGTTAAAAAAACTACAACATTGGTCTGCGTTACCGAAACGCTGGCAAGAATTGGTGAGGCGCAACGACCAAGGTAAAATAGATGCTCAAGGAAAAGTTTGGGCTGCGCCTTACCGTTGGGGTAACACGGTGATTGTTTACCGTCGAGACAAGTTTCAAGAATTGGGTTGGACGCCGAAAGATTGGGGTGATTTGTGGCGGAGTGAATTGCGCGATCGCATTTCTCTTGTTGACCAGCCAAGGGAAGTTATTGGTTTGGTTTTAAAGAAGTTAGGAAAATCTTATAATACAGAGAATATTGATAAAATTCCAGAGTTGAAAAAAGAACTGCAAGCACTCAACCAACAGGTGAAATTTTACAGTTCCAATAGATATATAGAACCTCTAATTATTGGAGATACTTGGTTAGCAGTTGGTTGGTCAAACGACGTAGTACCAGTGCTGGGGCGTTATCCGCAACAACTTGCGGCAGTGGTTCCCCAGTCAGGGACAGCGCTTTGGGCTGATTTGTGGGTGCGTCCCGCTCGTGGTAAGCCAGATGTATTATCAGAATGGATTGATTTTTGTTGGCGTCCGGATATTGCCAAACAAATTTCTCTGATTACTAAAACAAATTCACCAATTGCGACAAATATTGCAGCGTCTGATATTCCAGAACCGTTACAAAATTTGTTATTAAATAATTCTGAAGTTTTTAGTAAAAGTGAATTTTTACTTCCCTTATCTCAAAATGTAACAAAACAGTACGATTCTTTATTTAATGAAGTTAAGGGTTAGTTGTTAGTTGTTAGTTGTTAGTTGTTAGTTGTTAGTTGTTAGTTGGTAGTTGGTGAAGGGGCGCGAAGTCTGCAGTCGGGAAGATTCCCCCCGGTGAGCTTCGCGCCCTTGGTAGGGGAGCCACTGCGGTCTTGGGGTCTGGCCAAGGGTCGCAGTGGCGTTTTCCCGACCCAAGCGACTGGTGAACCCGAAGGGTAGTTGGTAGTTGGTGGTTAGTGGTTAGTGGTTAGTGGTTAGTTGGTGGTTGTTAGTTTTCCCCCTTGTCTGCTTGTCTGCTTGTCTCCACGCCCGTCGTCCTTATCTCCTTGTCTCCTTGTCATTAGTTGCTGAGGGGCGACGCAAACCAAGCTTATTCTGGGCATTCATGTCGATTTTGCATAACGTTGGGCTTGTACTAAAATTACAAGTGTAGTTTGCCAAACGTTCTTGTTGATAATTAAAAACGCGGACGTTATAACCATAAATTCTTGCAACACTACCCAATCGATTTACAAAATTGTAACGTTCCAAATAATCTAGTAAACTCCAAATTTGCTGATTTACTATCAAATCTACTCGCTTCGGTTCTTTGTCAGATGCTGGATATGCTATCCAGTTATCTAACAATTTATTCTCGGAATTTTCTTTTGCCCACCATAAACTGGGAATGGTCAATTCTGCTTGATTAATGGTGCTAGCTGTAGTTACAGAGGCTTTTGGGTTAATCAGTAAGTTGAGTTCGAGTGGTGCCTCAGAAGGAGATGGTACTGTGGGAGTATCTGCTAGTGATGGTATTGGTAAACAGGCGATCGCATTGAGGCTAATGCCTAAAAGTAGTGCTAGCTTGTGCATAGCTGATAAAATTTTGGATGAAAAGATTTTAGATTTTAGAAATTCGAGGCTTAAAATCACTTCCTAAAATTTCAAATTTAATTTTAACTACTTGCGAGTGACCGACTATTTAATACCCGTGTTCCTCTTCTCTAGCGATCGCACTTTTCCACCAAGTTTGTTGCTTTTTGTAATTTTTTTGTGGAAGTAGTCTATTATATGCTATATCATCTTCCGTGCTACCAATAGCAAGAAATCTCAGGAGTCGGCTGAGATTTGGGAGGTCTTAGACAAAGTGAAGGGGGGTGATTCAAGTGGCAAGGACCCTTAGTGCAATTCTCCAAAGACTTTGGAAACCCCAACCAGATAGCCATCAATCGGCAAAAAGTTGGTGTTCTCTCCAGAGAATCTCCCCTTTTATAAAGGGGAGAGGTTCAACAGCCAATGATTTTTCCATAGGATTGATAGAAAACAGCAATATGAATGCGCTTGCAGGTAAAAAAACGCACTCTTAAGCAGCCAAATGTTATGCGATCGCGCTTTTTACAACATTTGGGGGCACTAATAATAGTTAATAGTTAATAGAATAGTTAATAGTTAATGGTTAATGGTTAATGGTTAATAGTTAATAGTTAATAGTTAATAGTTCATAGCCTAAAATTTCTGAACAATGAACAATGAATTATAGGTAATTAACAGTACACAATACGAGCAAGTATGTGCGGCAGATATTTAGCGTTATTAGCGCAATCAACATACTCGCTGGTACGTGAAGCGGTAGATTGTAGTGCTGATATTTACATTACAGGTTGCCAACCATGAGTGAACTTTGAATTAATAACACTCCACACACCACATTTTCACTCACCTCAAGACCAAGACAAAGACTAACGATTTTGCTCTTGAATTAAAGCTTGAAAGCGTCCATCAGAGCGCAATTTGTCAAATTCTGAGGTGCTGCGAATCGTTTGCAGGTATTGTTCCGGACAAAGATTAATTGCTTGTTGCAAGTTCTCAATAGCTGCTTCGATATTATTCTGTAAGGCATAACAGCGAGCTTTGCTGTACCAAATAGTGTGATCTTTTGGTTGCAACTGAGTGGCTCGATTGTAGCTAGCGATCGCATCTTCATAAGATTGCAATCTTTCCCAAGCTACACCCCGATTAAACCAAGCTCTACAGTAATCTGGCTTAATTGTCAAGATGCGGTCAAAACTTTTAATTGCTTTGGAATAATATCCCCAATCATTCAAAGTCGTGCCGCGATTGTACCAAGCTAAAACGTTATCGGGGTCAAATTCAATTGCGCGATCGTAGCTGTTGAGGGCTTCTTCGTAGCGTCTGAGTTGTTTAAGAGCATTGCCTTTATTGTTCCATGCCCAGTAAGCGTCTGGTTGTAATTTCAAAGTCCTCTCAAAGCTGTTGATTGCTTTTTCATAACGTCCCCAGTCGCACAATGCCAGTCCGCGATTGTGCCAAACAGTGGCGGCGTTGGGGTTAAACTCAAGGGCGCGGTCGAAACTATCAAGGGCTTCAGCATAGCGTTCTAACTTGCCTAAAGCAATAGCGCGGTTATGCCAAACCCAGCAAGCATCACTACGCAATTTTAGCATTTCGTCAAAGCAAGCGATCGCCTGAGTGTGAAGACCCAAAGAACCCAAAGCAAAGCCTTTTTGCGATAAAGCTTCCGCATAATCTGGCTTGCATCGGAGTGCTTTATCAAAGCTGGCGATCGCTGCTTGGAACTTTTCTGCTTTGTTTCGGCGCAACCCTTGTTGGAAAAAAAATTCCGCTTCCAAGTTTAGAGACAATTTTAGCGAGTTTGGCATCATACCTGGGGAAGAACTTTATGTTTGAGATTCCCAAAAGGATATCATGACTCGATGACTATATTCGCAATTGCAAATTAGAAGCGATTCGCCAAGACTTTAAAAAACAGATTTTTGTCTTTCAAGAACCCATCGCGCAAAATCAGGAGTTTTTTAGATTTAATGCCAGCTTTTATCCAGTCATCTCCGGTTTACATCAGATATTCGCCGCAATAACCCAGATTTATTCTGGCTGTAGCAATACTATTGATGGTGGTTTATTGAGAAAGTTTATCAGTATAGGCGCTTGGGTTGGCAATTTATGACAAAAGCGATCGCTTTTATTTCATATTTTTGATCAAATACCTTTACCCAACGGGGAATGTCAGAACCAAGAATCATTTCTTGCCGCCAGAAAATTAACAATTTCGACGGTACATCAACAGCAGCGATACGGTAAAGCCAGAAACAAAATAAAAACGTTGATTTTTTCGTAGGGTGCGTGCTTACGAGAGTACGGCACCTTCTGCAAAACCTTCGATTCAGGGAACTTCAAATAATTTTTCGATCCGGACATTGTTTTCGTTGTAGTCATATTCTCCTTGAAAATCCTGTTTTGACATTGCTTCCAATGTTGCTTGTTATGAAGATTTTTCTAGAAACACAACGATTGATTATGCGTCGCTTGACCGAAGATGATATTGATAACTTATTTGAGTTAGACAGCGATGTTGATGTGGTGCGCTTTGCCAATGCTGATGGCAAACCCACGCCTTATGGAGTTATGAAACAGCAAACTTTACCAAGATTTCTCAGTTACTACGAAATGTATGAAAATTATGGATTGTGGGCAGCAATTGAGAAATCAAGTAACGAGTTTATCGGCTGGTTTCATTTGCGACCAAATTTAAATAATCCAGCGATAAACGATGTTGATGAAATCGAGTTAGGGTATCGGTTGAAAAAATCAGTTTGGGGTAAAGGTTATGCAACTGAGGGTTCGCGTGCGCTTGTTCTTAAAGGTTTTTCTGAATTAGGTGTTAAGCGCGTTGTTTCCACAGCTTTGGTTGCGAATAAAGCCTCGATACGTGTAATGGAAAAAGCAGGTTTGAAATTTGAGAAGAATTTTATGGAAAAGAGATTTACAGGTGGTAGTCAAGAGGCTGTTAAATACTCTTTAAATAAAGATGAATTTCAGATGGATGAATATTTAAAATCGACTGACATAGTTAAAAGTTAATAGTTCATGGTTCGCCAGCGCGGTCTTGGTCTGGCAGTCCGTTGGTGAGGCAGCACTGCGGGGGGTTTCCACGCCACTTGCGGAACTTGGGGAGACCCCAAGACCGCAGTGGCGGACTATGAGCGTATTCTCACCAAGACCAAAAAAACCGGGTTTCTCAACCAAAAATTAAGGTTTTTACCATTAGCCATTCTCAAGAAACCCGGTTTTTCACGCAGGTGCAAGATCTGAGGCAATTAACTATTAACAATTAACAATTAACAATTAACCATTAACAATCACTCCAAACAGTATAGCTATTTTCATGCGTAAATAAAAATATAGGGTGTTGTGGGGAACACCCTAACGAGGATTAGATAGTTTCATTATTCTCTTAGCAACAAATTAAGAGTTAAAAAGTAACTTGACAATATACTGACTTACTTAACTAAATCATGCATTCCTTGACTAAACCCCGAATTACATTTTCTTTGAGCATCAACAGACGCATTGTTTGCACTAACATATCTTGCATCTGTTCGCGGCTCATGTTTTGAGTGGATTCTTCCATCAATCTGACTTGGAATTCTTGCTCTAAAGTTAATTGAAATGTTTCGCCGTTCATAATAATCTCCTATTAAATCAAGTTAGACGAAAGACACATTACTTTTGTACGAATATCCAGCTAAACAGTGAAATATTAATATTCCTGTCTTCTAGATAATATCTTGGCAAAATTGAAAAGCTTTTATCTCTACTAATAGTAATATCTGTGACTTACTACTTAGTCTTCCTACTTATATATACATCCGGGTTATAAAAATTATGCAGTACCCCGTCTGGGCGGACTTAGGGACTTCCAATTAAAAAAATATTCCAAATTGTAGGGTGCGCTGTTGACGATAGTCCGCAGGGTACCGCGATCGCCTACAATTTTTTGGGTAATTTCTTTTTTGGAAGATTTTGGATTTTGGATTGGGAACTAGGGAATAGGGATTGAGAAAATTCTTCCCCAGTACTCAATCCGCAGTAACTTACGCCTTGATAGCAACAATGCGAATTCGGCGGTAATCAGCCGTCCAAGTTCCGTTGTGATATAATATCGGTCTTAGCTGTTCTTCGACGCTGTGAATAACTTGTATTTGTTGTTCAACAGAAAGCCCTGTCAGGAAAGCGCTACCAAACATCCGAATCCAATTCGCCATACCTGCATTTCCATCTTCTAGGGGAGTCGGACGAGGAAACAAAATGGCGTGAGTGACATCAAAACCTTGTTGTTCCAATCGTGTAGCGTAATCGCCAATACTGGGGAAATACCAAGGATTCGGCGTTGATGCTTGAGGAATGCCAATAATTTCTAAAGCATAGGATAAAGCTGTGGCGATCGCTTGCACGTTTCCCTTACCGCCAAACTCAGCTACAAAACGTCCACTTGGCTTTAAAGCTTGATAAATGCAACGAATCACCGCATCTGCTTCGGGAACCCAATGCAATGCAGCGTTAGAAAAAACCGCATCCAATAACTTTTCTACTTGAAAGTTTCTGCCATCGGCTACATCAAACTGCAACTGAGGATAATTTTGTCTCGCCTTCTCAATCATTGCTGGTGCATAATCTATTCCCATGACTTGGGCACCAGACAAGGCGATTTTTTCCGTCAATTGTCCAGTACCGCAACCAAGATCCAAAATGCTTTCTCCTGGTTTGGGGTTCAGCAGTTGCAGCAAGTCCTCGCCATACTGCCATACAAAGTTATGTTTGCTCTCATAAAGAACAGTATTCCATGAGTAAATTGTCATAATTTTATCTCTTACCTTTAGTAATAACACTGTAAAAAACAAAGGACTGACAGGCGTTTATCCTTTATCTGGAAACAAAATTCGTTTGCACTGGTTTCAAATCAGTTGCGGAGGAAGTATATTTTTAAATCCCTCTTACCATCACAATAAAAAAGGTTTTTAATTATGTCCAATATATTTTTGCAGGCTAATTAATATATAAAAAATATTACTGTATATAGTTTTGTCTCCCAGTCTTTAACACCGCTTTCCTCTGATTGGCGGACTACTAGGGCCTATTTTCTTGAAAACACATCCCAGTCCCAAAATCCTTTCATCCAAAATCGAAAGATGGAACTTCGACATTTGCGCTACTTTGTCACCTTGGCTGAAGAATTACACTTTGGACGGGCTGCAGAAAGATTGCATATTGCCCAACCTCCCCTAAGTCAACAAATCCGCCAATTAGAGACAGAATTAGGCTTTGAACTGTTTCACCGCACAAAGCGGAGTGTCAAATTAACAGAAGCGGGAAAGGTTTTTCTAAGTGAAGTCCAGCAAATTCTTAAGCAATTAGAGCAAGCAATTCAAATCGGACGGCAAACCAGTCGCGGCGAAATGGGACAGTTGATTGTCGGTTTTGTGAGTTCTTCTGCGTATAATATTTTGCCTCCTATATTGCGGACTTTTCGGAATTGCGTTCCTGGGGTAAGCTTAGAGTTGCACGAATTAACTACACACGAACAGTTGCAATGGTTGCGAGACGGTAGGATGGATGTGGGATTTGTGCGATCGCCAATTGAAGATGATATTTTCAGCTTTGAAGTAATTTTTGCAGAGTCTTTGGTGGTAGCACTCCCAGAGACACATTTGCTGGCGAAGGATAAAAGCGTGAGTTTGCGATCGCTTGCGAGTGAACCTTTTATTTTATTTCCCCGTTTGTTAGCGCCGGGACTTTATGATTTAATTATCAGTCTTTGCCAGCAAGCGGGTTTCAGCCCCAGCGTTACTCAAGAAGCGATTCAGATGCAAACGATTGTTAGTTTGGTGGCTGGTGGGTTGGGGGTTGCTATTGTTCCAGAATCGCTGCAAAACCTGCAACGAACAGGAGTAGTTTATAAACCCGTACAGGAATCGACTGCAAAAGTAGCGCAGACGCATAGTGGCTTGTCGTCAGACATCGCGATAATTTGGCGGCGAAATGATACTTCTCCCATTTTGCAAAGGTTTGTGGAAGTAGTTAGAGAAGCTTCTCACCAGTGGAAATAGGATTTTTGAAAGATCGGCTTTTGATTGCTACGACTACATCACCTAAAGTCATACAGGACTTACGCACGCAAAAGCCAGAAACTCGGTTTCTTCGTACAAATTTAGTTGTAAAACCAACGATTTTTCATAGAAACCAGGTTTCTTCGCGCTCATTCCTATCATAGTTTCATCAACTCAAACTACTAGCTGGGATATTATTTACATCTACTGATTCTGAGTAAGCTGCAAATAACTGGCTCAAAACTGTTTCTCCCTCAATTTCACCGCAACTTTTAAATCTCTCAATTTCAACTAATCCATTGTGGAAAAATTCTATTTCCCAGCGTTCTCCAGGAATTGCTACCATTATCATAATCGCTTCATCTCGGTGATGAGCTAATGTATAGTGAATTTTATTTTGTTCCAACTGAGTGAGAAAATTTGTGAGTTTTGCAAATCCATTACGATTCATTTATCAAACCTCCTATCACTCAATAATTTGCGGATTGTTCGATATCCTAGGATATTAGCTTCAGCTTTTTCCTCAATTTCTTCCCAAGTCATGTTACTCTATTCATCCCAAGTTGGTGAATTTTTTGGTAACTGAGCTTGTTTTATACTGCCTTTCTTAAGCTTGAGAATCTCTGAGATTTTCAAGCTAGCAAACCGATGTGGTGGAATGCTTAATCTCCTTCTGCCAAAGCTGATGTGTCTTCTTGATTATATCAAATCACGCTCTGCTGAAATCAAAGCAATCCATTCAGCAAGTTTTTACTGATTTTACTCAAATAGCTAATAATATAGTTAATCATAATCATCAGAATTTGAGATTTTTTAAATTCACTTTATTCAATTAAATTTTCATATTATTGTAGCGTTATTTTCGAGCAATCTGAAAAGCAGAAAGGTAAGAACAAATAATACTCCCACCAAATTCTTCCTCTATTCTTCCCCGTAATTTTTCATATAAAGCATCTTGACTTTGTTTATCTAGCGCTATATAGGGCGAGAGACTGCTTAAAAGCATCAAATAATCATCAGTATTATATGTAACTTTACATGCTATTTTTTCAGAAATTAAATCTTTAAAACTTCTTGAATCAATAATTTCTTTTCCTATGTCGATAATTCCATAATCTAATCCTTTCAGAAGTTCCTTCTGAATTCTCTTTTCCTCAAATTCTGCCAAAGATGGAGCGTACATTTGATAAATATCTTTAACTTTTTGATATATGTCATATTCTGGTTGCGGAATAATATTCCATAACAAAATTAAAAATCCATTTTCTTTTAACGCCTGAGCTAATTTTTGATAGCGGATTTATGCTGGTATAAAATGAATAGAAGTTGCTGCCATAACAGTATCAAATTCTCTACCTTTTAATTCATATTCTTCAAATTATGTATTAATAAATTCTACGTTTGGGTATACCGCACAGTTATATCTTGCAAGCTGATAAAACTCTGGGTTTGGTTCAACACATACCATCGAATAACCTAACTCAGCAAATGAAATTGTTGCTTTTCCAGAACCGCATCCTATTTCAAGAATAATTGCTTCGGGGGGAAGTTGAGTTAGTTCGACAACGCGGCTAATAAGTTGCTGTGGGTAACGCGGTCTTGCTTTGTTGTAAGCTTCTGCAACAGGAGAATACCAGACTTTTTTTTGCTCCAATTCTTTGGATTGAAGAGATTTGAAAAATGAAGCTACAATGGAGCATATTCATGTCAAAACTCTCTACTCTACCATAAAATAATTCTGCAAGAGGTCTATTTTCTCTGCGCTTTCAAAACTTCTTGCGGAATACCTGTTACCAACTTTTTACCAGCTTCTAACTCTATCATTACCTGTGCAGAGTGCAACAAACACGTTTTTTATGGGAAACCTGGAGAATTGGACATTTTGATTAAAGAAGATTACCGCGAAGATTAACCTGTTAACAAGTTTAGCGAGTGCGATCGCACTTATAGAACGTGTTTAAAACTTTTGCGAAATTGCCAGCACCCTGGTGGTAGTAACTATCAGAATGCTGAATTATAAATAACTTCTATAAATAACCAGGGGAATATAGCCCACTAAAGCCCAGTCATAACGACTGAGTTTTTGGTGGAAAGGTCTTTATTCCTTAGCGTTCACTTGTGTTTTTAATCAGTTCTGTTTTGTCCAAGTACAACACCATATCTTCTTTAGTAGTCTCACAATCGCATGAAGCTTCCATCTCGACTACGCCGTTGATACCAGGAATTGTAAACCAAGCACCAACACTAAAAGTAGATTCAGACTCAACAATTACTACCTTTGTGCCATCCAAATTGTAAGTATAAACTCTACCTTCATACCCACGAAGCGTTTGGGCTAGGACTAATGGGGGTAGATTTTGAGGGTTTGGCACAAGTCTAATCCTAAAAGGGGCATAGCCACGAGCAAATAATACTTTTCCTCCTCTAGCCTGACAGCGAAATAGCTCAAACATTGCTGGGTCAATAATCTCTACAGCGCCATCATTAAGCAGCATTGTCCGATAATTTGATGGAATTTTGATACGTATACCAAATTTCTTAAATTCAACCGTCTTCGTTGTGTTAGTAGGTGGAATATCGACTACATCACGACAAATTTCTTGAGTTTTGGGGGCGGATGCTCTTACCCTTTGGGGTGAAGTAGCAGGAGTATAACCTGTCTGACAAACCCTTGTTAACAATGCCTGACTTGCACTAGAACCTGCTTTTATTGTTTTTTGTCCGGTGATAACACCATTTCTATCTGTTGCTTCAACATACCATTCTGGTTTACCAGTTAGTCTCCCTTGTAAACAACTACCAGTAAAACCAACACGCTCTCGTGTTTCTTTACTACCAGTCACACGATAAACAAACCAAAGCCAATTACCAGCATGGGGTTTAGTTTGAACTGAATTAGAATCTAGCGACAAAATTTCACCACTACTGGTTCTACCCATCGTCAACCAGCGACCATCTTGGGCGGTCGCTGGTGTCACTGTAGGCAGAATCGCCGCAACAGATACAATTATTGTCATAGGGAATTTACATAATATCTTTAGCATTTTTGTTAAAATTAAGACATAATTCTTTTCTCTGTATTTTCCCTAATACAAGGGCAATATTTCATAAAGAGTGATGAATTTTTAGTAAAGCTTGTCAAAGCAAAGTGCAATAACGAATAACTCTGGCGATCGCTCCCCTTAACACCCCACAACAAAAAACCCCGGCGTAAACCGAGGTGGGGAGAAATCCAATAGTCGATGAGAGAGATACCGATACAGAAGTCTAAAAATCTTAGCTAACACCTAAGGCAACCAAAACTAGAGTGGTAACGATTAAAGTTGCGATCGCACCTTGAAACTTGTAACGATTTTGCTGCTCTTGGTTGGGATATTCAGCGTAATAAAGTTGGGGTTCAGTCGCATAGTTATTAAGAATGCCGCTTTCGTTAATGGTGGTGTACATAGTTTTTTCTCTTAGTTGTTAACTTATGTAAACTAATTTCACGCAATTGTTACAAACAGTTAACAGCACTTGACAATGAATAGTAAATACTATCCATAACAGGAGCTTATCAAGGTTGGGGGAGTCAGATAACTAGACACAGCGATGCCAAAGGCGGGCTACGCCTACGCACCTATGCGCTCCAAGATGATACTGTCAAGGTAATTATCATGATGGATAACGCGCTCACTTGGTCGCGGACAGTCCAAGTTTACCTAGACGTTACCTAGATATGAGCAATACAGGGAAGAGAAAGAAGCTGGCATCTTTTAATTGTGACCAAAAGATGTGGGAGCAGTTTATCGCCAGTTGCCAATCTAAAGGCACGACGGCAACAGCTACGCTCACCCGATTTATCGAACTCTACCTAGATGGTTCCCTAGATAACCTTGATGTAATTGCTGGTAATGATTTAGATAAACGACTGGAATCTAGGATAAAAGCGAGTGTTGAGGAATACCTAGATAAATACTTGGCTGCTAGTCAAAGTAGTAGTGACAATTCAACGAATCAAACGATATTGGCTCTCAGCGAACGACTTAGCGAGTTGGAGTCACAGTTGTCAGGCGTATCTAATAGCCAAGAAGCAGCTAAAAGCGATTACGTTGCAGACTTAGAAGAAAAAATTGAGGGCATGACAGCCCGAATGACACAGTTGGCTGAGGCAATTATTAAAATTCAAAATTACCTTAACAACCAACCGAAGCAGCAGAAGAAATCGTACTACAATAATTCATCCTATCGACGGCAAACTCCCCGTATTCAACCGCTAACGGAAGAAGGTTTAGCTAAAAGACTTAATGTCAGTGTAGAAACTGTACGCGAACAGCGAGTTAATCTGCCACCACCGCTTTTTGTGGCATGGTGCAAGGGCAAGGATCAATCGGGTATAGGGTGGGAGTTTAACCAAAATACAGGTTTATATCATCCTGCGAGTTAGTTTACAGATGCGTGCAAGGATGCGATCGCCAAGGTGTGGGCGGTTATGCGATCACTGTTTACTGACTTTTCCCCCAGAACTGGGAGGGCGATCGGTTAACCTCTAATTGCTGATTTAGTGGACAAAGGTTGACAAAACCAGCATACGTGGTTATACTGAATAGTATGGCAAAGTATGTAAAACCTAATGAAGCAGCTAGCACTCTGGGAGTTTGCCTCCGAACTCTCAGACGATGGGAGGAAGAAGGAAAAATCAAAGCGGTTAAAACCCCGTCGGGACAAAGACGCTACGACATTCAATCCTTCATCAAAAAAGAATCAGAACCTGTTGGAGGACGCGCCACTGTTATCTATGCTCGCGTCTCTACCAGACCTCAAAAAACAGACCTTGATCGACAAGTTGAACGACTATCAGCGCTCTACCCAGGCGCAGAAGTTGTTAAGGAAGTGGGAGGAGGACTCAATCTTAGGAGGAAAGGACTTGTCACCCTTCTGGGACGAGTTCTGCGAGGCGATATCTCAGTTATTGTGGTTGCCCACAAAGACCGACTTGCAAGGTTCGGGTTTGACCTTATCGAATGGATGTGCGAACAGTTTGATTGCAAAATCGTGGTTCTTAACCAGATCAGTCTCTCTCCCCACGCCGAACTCGTTCAAGATATCGTCGCAATCCTCCACAGTTTTTCAAGCCGACTTTACTCCATCCGACGACTTGAAAACCAAATCAAGCAAGAGCTACAAAACGAAGCCAAGACACAAAACACAGAAACCACAACCGAACAAGACTTTAAAAATTCGAGTTGATCCTGAGCCTGAATTGCACAAAAAATGGAAGTCTTGGTTATCTGCATCTCGCTATTGTTACAACAAAGCTATTGCAGCATTGAAAGCGGGAGAGAAGATAACCAGCGCCTATTCTCTGCGCGATTATGTTTTGGGATTGGACTTACCTGATTGGGTAAAAGATGCCCCATCTCACCCAAAAGAAAATGCTATTTTTGACGCTTGGGACGCTTGGAAACAAGCTAAATCAGTTAAAGGGGAGGCTAGTTTTAGAAGTTGCCGCCAGACTTCTCAATCAATCAAGTTTCATGCTCGGAACTTTAACGGTAAGACATGGTTTCCGGCTTTAGTTAAAGGTCTTACTTTCAGAGCATCCGAACCAATTGTGCCCACTGAATTTGCTACGCAGCTTGTTCGAGACAGAAAGCGGTGGTTCGCCTGCATTCCAATTATAGAGAGCGTAGAGCAGAAACAATTAGACAAAGTAATAGCGTTAGATCCTGGAGTTAGAACTTTTTTGACTGGCTACGACGGTGATTCATTTCAAGAGTTTGGCAAGGCAGACATTGGACGCATTCAAAGATTGTGTTCTCACCTTGACAAGTTAATAGGACGCGCCTCAAAGGCCAGCAGAAAACAAAAACGTCGCATGTACCAATCTGCCTCTCGACTAAGAGTTAGAATTCGCAGTTTGGTTGATGAATGCCACAAACAAATTGCAAACTACTTAACAAGTCAGTACAAGGTTATCTTGCTCCCTACCTTTGAAACATCTCAAATGGTGGTCAAATCTAAACGCAAACTGCACACTAAAACAGCTAGACAGATGTTGACTTGGGGACATTACCGTTTTAAATGCCACTTAAAACAAGTAGCTAAAAAACGTGGTGTTGTTGTGGTGGATGTTAATGAATCCTACACCAGCAAAACCTGTACAAAATGTGGGCATAAACATCAAAAACTAGGTGGATCTAAAACATTCAAATGCCCCAACTGCGGTAGTGAACACGACCGCGACTGGGGCGGCGCTCGGAACATTATGATCCGAGCTTTGAGGGACGGCTCCTTTGCTTTGGCTATCAACAGTGAAAGCATTGCTATCGCGTATGCCCTGTTTGTCCAGGGTTGTGCAGCGTAACACCGTCAGCTGCCTATCTCAGATCAACAATCTTCTTTCAGCCCTTACACCAAACCATCTCCTGTTTTGCAACATAATTCCAGTCTTTAAGCTGCAAAGGTCAATTTGAGCTTTTGATTTTCCTTAAGCTCAACATTCTGACTCTTTGCTTTATGTTATCAACTCATGAGGAATGCCTGCTCTTCCTAGAAAAGATTCGTTGGGACGAAAAACCAAGATGCCCTTACTGTAAGTCAACAAATGCTGCGGCTCTTAGGAAAGAACGGCGGTATCACTGCAATACTTGCTTGTTTTCGGTTTTTTTAATGGTGTCAACAATGACTTTTTTCCTCCCAACCGAAACCTCCCACAATTGACTAAAACATTTTCTACCCAATGAACAGTACGACAAATCGTTGCTTCTGAGACTTCCCAATCACTGGCAATATGGAAATAAGTTCGATATTCACGCCAGTAAGTTAAACACACCAACGCCTGATCTTCCTTTCCACAGCTTTTTAGAACACCCTCGTGTTTGTCTGTGACTGGCAGCATCTTGTAGTACGTTGACTATCTCATCAAATGTGCGTCGTTGTACCCCAACCAGACGTTTAAATTCTCGATTAGACAGTCGCAAAGTTTATTCGTATCGCATCGGCGGAGCATATTCATGTCAAAACTCTCTACTCTACCATAAAATAATTCTGCAAGAGGTCTAATCATCAGATGAGCCATATCTGCTTTGATTAAAGTTTCAAGTGTTAAAAGAAGTTTTTTGTCAACTATTCGGGCATCAATTATTGATTTTTGTAAAATTATCTCGGAATAAAATTTTGAAAAAAAACCAGTATGTTTTAGAAATGCTCGTTTGTAGTACAAAGATTACGACACTAGTTTACGAGATTCTGTAGTTTTGGAGTCTTGCTTTTGAACTTTTTTTGAAATTCAACATACGCCGCCGGAACTATAAAAAATTGTACTACAAACTGGAAGTATTGTAAATGCGTAAATACTTGCGAATGATGTCAATAAGTCAGGCATTTGTAACTAAATATTGCAGGAACATACAATATGTAAATACAAAGATTTAAACAAAAATTGATTTCTGATTAGCTCAGATTATCAATGATTGAAAATCTGGATATTTATCGGTAAAAAGGTAGAAAGAGAGTTAATGGTAAATCGTTAATGGTTAATCGTTAATAGTTAATGGGTCATAGGCGAAAATCTATGAACAATGAACAATGAACAATGAACTATCAACCATCAACAATGAACCATGAACCATGAACAATTAACCTCCCATTGGACCGCGAGTTACACCAAGCTGCCGAAGTTGCAGTTTCAACTCTCGCCAAAGTTGAGAACCTGTAATTTCGCCTTGCAGTAATTGGCGATATCTATATATAGTTTGCGTGACTTGTTCGGGCGTTTCGTTCACAAACTCGATGCGGAAGTTTCGCAATCCCAGTTCTATTAGACGCTGTGCATATTCTGCTCCAGTTTGAGCAGTACCGTTAAATACAGTATTGCGACAACCGGCATCAGCTTGAAGAATGTGTTGAGTTCCCATGCGATCGCGCAATTTGACTTCATGCTTTTCACAAGGTCGCCCGCAGTTGGTATAGTCCGTCCCCTCAGAGAGAAAAGCGCAAAAAACGCAATGCTCCATGTGGAACATCGGCATATGTTGATGAATAGTCACTTCAAACCATTGGGGAGGGGAACTTGTAAGTAAATCTTCCAGTTGGGTAATGTTGAGGTCGTAGGACGCCGTTACTCTTTCTAAACCAAACTGATTTTTAAAGTAATCCGCCGTTAAAGCATTGGCGACGTTGAGAGAAAAATCTCCAATACAACGGTCTTGGGCAAAAAATTGCAATTGGTCATAGTTTCGCACCAAATAACCATCCGCCTCAGAGTCACGCACTTGCTGCAAAATCCAATTTTCCCCAGGTTTGGTAATTCGGGGAGGCGCTACCCAGATTTGAGGAGTGGGGGAGTGGGGGATGGGGGGATGGGGGGAAATTCTTTCTTGTCCCCACTGTCGCACTATCTGCACTGCTTCGCGATATTTCCGTGGGTCTTCAAATTCACAGTAAAGCGTTTCAACGCCAGCTTGCAATGCGGCTTTTAGTTGCTTGAAGTTTCGGACTAACACGATGAGAGAGGGAGTGGGGGAGTGGGAGAGGGGGGGAGTGGGGGAGGGAAGTAAGTCTTTTAAACAAGCTTGAGAATTTAATTGCCAGCGCCGAGAGTGCGATCGCATTTCTTCTAACTGCACTACTATCTCCCGCCGCATCCTGTTTAACTCGCTCAAGGGCAACATGGCATCACATTTTAGGTAATTTGTCAAGCCCCCTAAAGAAAAAGGTGTATTTCCCAGACGCCCAAATTGTTCTTTGAGACGCTGTGTTGTCAGGGGTTTGGTATGTGCTTCAACTAGTGAAATTGCAGATTCTACTTGGACAATATTACCTTGTTCATCGCGGGCGATCGCAATTAACTTGTCTCTCAATTCGCCATGCACATCTACATATATAGGACGCTGAAATTGCGGATTATCGCCAGCGAAACTTTGCCGCAATTGCTTATCTAATTCTGGGTCGCTGGTTTTCCAAAGCTTATCGCCTACATGCACCTTTCGCAGATTGATATCATGCCTGCCAAAAGTAAGAATAGCTTCCTTACCTTTCAAATCCGCCCTATAGACGCGTCCCCCTTCTTCCTTCGCTTCTGGATGTCCGCAGTCAAAAACCACACCGTCACCCGGCTTAACTGGCGCTGACAACTTGATGGTTACCTGTTCGTTGCGAATGCGAATCACTTCGCCCAAGTAGACTCCGCGCTTTTTACCAAAACGGGCGTGAACTAATTCTTGATTGTTGATTCCACGGAACCAACCTGTATAAATTCCGCGAGAAAATGCCATCTCCAGGTTATAACGTTCCGGAGAAGAGGAGGGGGAGAGGGGGGGAGTGGGAGAGGGGGAGAGGGGGGGAACTTTCCCTAATAATTCCTGCTTGTCCTGCTTGTCCTCCACACCCGTCGTCCCTGTCTCCTCGTTTTCTTCCAACTCCATCGCCCGATTCAATGCTTCTCGATAAACGCGGGTAACATTGGCAACATACTCTGGTGCTTTCAACCGCCCTTCAATCTTGAGACAACTGACTCCCGACTTCACCAGATCGGGCAGAACTTCCAACCCAGCCAAATCTTGGGGACTGAGGAGATATTTGCGATCGCCTAAATTTACAACTTCTCCATCTGAGATTAACTCGTAGGGCATTCGGCAAGCTTGGGCACATTCGCCCCGATTTGCCGAACGTCCGCCTAAGGACTCGCTAGTCAAACATTGACCGGAATAAGCTACGCACAAGGCACCGTGAACAAATACTTCCAACGGTAGGGAAGCATTGTAACGTGTCTGCTGCTGGATTTTATCGATTTCTCTGAGAGAACATTCTCGTGCCAGTACCACTAAGTTACACCCTAATGCCTCCGCAAATTCCACAGCTGCGGCACTGGTAATGGTCATTTGTGTGGATGCGTGAATGGGGAAGTCGGGAGATAGGTGACGAATCAGACGACAAATACCGACATCTTGAACAATTACCGCATCCACACCTGCGGCGATAATCGAACGGATATATTGCTGTGCTTCTCTAAGTTCTTGGGGAAAGACTAACGTATTGAGGGTGACATAACCCTTTACACCTCTGCGGTGGAGGAATTCCATTAATTCAGGTAAATCAGCTTCGGTGAAATTTTCCGCCCGCATGCGCGCGTTGAACCGATCCAAACCGAAGTAAATTGCATCTGCACCGTTTTCTACTGCAGCTTTGGCGCATTCCCAATTACCTGCAGGGGCGAGGAGTTCAGGACGTTGAAGGGTAGTTGGGGTAATGGAGGCTTGCATCGGTTCTAAGGCAGTTGTGGGTACAAGAGTGATTTTATCGTTACTAGGGGGAAGTGTGGGATGGGAGTGTAAAGGGAGAGCGATCGCTAAAAGATATCTTTTGTTTGGTTATGAGACATTAGTAATTCATTGATGATGTAACACAAAGGCTGGGATAATGACATATTTCCATTATGCGATCGCATGGCTATTAAGAGAGAAAATCACCAACATGCCGATCGCTTTGTTAAAAGAAAATCTTCTATTTATAAAGGCAAATCTCCATTTTCCATATTTGGCATTGGGGATTACTCTTTTTCTTTCTATAAAGTAGGTATTTCTGGCTTACACAAAGACTTTCAATTTAGAATAATTTATCCAGTCGATAATCGTCCGGTTATGCTAGATGACACTTGTTACTTTATTTCATGTTTTTCACTCAAACAAGCGATATTAATAGCGAGTTTACTTAATAACCCTAAATGTCTAGAATTTTTGCGATCGCGAACTTTTTTAGATGCAAAACGACCAATTACAAAAAAGCTTTTGCAATGCATTAATCTCAAAGCTTTACTTAATTGTATGGAACCAGAAGAATTAATTATTCAAGCGAGTGCTGAGTACGAACGTTTGAAAACTAATTCAGATGAACAAAAACTAAAATGGTCTTCTTCATTAGAGGAATTCCTGGTAGAACATCCACCAGCCCTGATTATAGTATGAAGCTGTAAAATGTTACGTAACTATTGTTTGTTAATTTAGGGCGATATATAGCTTGCAAAAATTAGGCGATCGCCTAATTTTTGAAATTCAACATAATTTATTCTTCTACATCACCCTTCCCACTTTCAGTGGCTTGACGCAAAGCCAAAAAAGCCTCTTTCAACGGTTGACTAACAGCACTTTCAGGTTCATCAAGTACCAGCTGCTGATACATCTCCAAAAAATCCATTCTTAAACGATGGAAAAGATGTAAAAAATAACGCAAAAATCCAATACAGTCCAGTACTACAACTTCAATTCCACCTGTTTGTTCGTAAATCCCTATAGCATATTCTTGCACAGAAGGTTCAATTAAATCTGTAGTTATAAAGATGTAATTCTCAATTCTTTGTTCAGAACCTCTAATTTTTTGTAAAGCACGGTTAATATCATCTACCGTAACCTTCTTCATTTTCATCTCGTAACAGGTTATTACATTGTCATCATTGATAAGTGTAATCTCAACATCACCAAGCGCCCCTGTTTGCTCATCCGCAGCATTATGACTTGCAAGAGGTAAAGCGCATTGACTCAAATATCCTGAAGCTGCTTGATACGCTGCAGCGACGGTCAGAACAGGTAAACGGCTGGAATTACGACAATTTAAGTGTTGTTTAATCAACTTTATAATTGCTTCAGCAGAAAGAGGAATTGCTCCTTTAAGTGTTCTCAAATTTGCAATCAGACTAGTAATTCTTTGACGATTTTCGTTTCTAATAATTAGAAGATATCTGATAGTTTCAGCCAGCATATCTTCAGACAAGACTCGACCTGTATAAACATCATCAAGTAATAGAAGTAAAAGCTTGTAAAGAATAGGAGGTTTTCCGACTAAATTAACTTCTGGTGTCAGAACAATATTTCTGTTACGAAGGGCTGGTGTAAGAAAAGCGGTTGTTGGATTGCACGGTAGTTGATGTTTATTAATAAAAGCTGTTATATACGCTTCATCATATGTACGACCTGAATAACAATCATTTCCGCCAATTTGTGTATAGGGTTTGCGAATATCTAAATTTGGTCTATGGGTTTTTGCTAACAAACAGGCTAACAGCAAACGCACACCTGCGCGATTTTGAGGATTCCGACAAACAAATTCAAGATTTATAGATATTGCAGAATCATCTATAACTGGTTGTGTCAAATCATGGATAACTCTTTCAAAAGTTAAATCAAGGATAATTGCTGGGGTTGACCTTCAGATTTAGCCTTTTCTGAATTTTTGTCCAAAGTCTTGTTAGCAATATTCTCTATATTGTAATTTACCCACAAAACTTCTGTTCGCAATCCTTTTGTAGAATGACAAGCTTTAGTAGGCGCTATAATAGCTTTCCAGCCACCATAAAGTTCATCCATCAATGCACATTTATAGCCTGAAATTGCAACTTTTCCTTGAATATTGTGCAGAACTTCAGCCAATTCTCTATGCTGTTCATCTGTCATTTCGTAAGCATAGGCTTGACTATCACCTCGCGAATCGTGTGGGTAAGGAGGGTCACAGTAAAATAATGTATCTTCACTGTCGTAGCGTTTAATCACTTTAATTGCTAAATCATGTTCAATCTGTACTCTTAAGAGTCGCTGCACAATCTCCGGCAAATCTTCAACAGTTCCCAACCATCTTGAAACAGCACCCGCCATTCCAGCACGAGAAGTTAATTTACAATGCGCCCATCTACCAGAACTTGCCTTTTGTGCTAAACCAGTTCTGACTTGTCTTGCTCTGATAAAAAATCGCCTCGCTCGTTCAAAATCAGATATATCTGGGGTTTGTTCGGAGATTGCTATCTCAAATTCTTCACGAGAAAAGGGAGTCAAACCAATAGCTTCAATAAGAAGTTCCTTTTGTTCTCGCAATACGCGAAAAAAGTTGACGACTTCACCATCAAGGTCATTGTATGTTTCCACAGGTGAAGGATTGCGATTTAGCAAAACCGCCGCCGAACCTCCAAATGGTTCGCAGTAATGTAAGACTTTGGGTAGTAGAGGTAAAAGCCAATCCAGATGGCTAAACTTACCACCATACCACCCCATAGCTATTAGCTTGTTCTTGCCCATTCTTTTATCCCTGTAGGCTACCAGCTTCAAGTTAGTATTACTGCGAATTGTCTATCAATATTTTACTTTGTTTTAAGTACTTTGCTGACGCTATGCGATCGCTTCAACCCAATTGTTCAGAATCAGTGCGATCGCTCTCTGATTCAACTACATCAAACTTAACTTTGTTATACAAATCCAACAGCGAAATTTCAAAAGGAATTGTAGTTAGTGAAATCGCTGCATCTTCTTCATCATATTCACAAAATGACCATTGTTTTTTGCCAGTTTGAGAATATTGTTCTACATGAATTCGGGTTTGGTCAATTAACAAATATTCTTGAAAAGTATCGATTGTGCGGAAAGCTTCAAATTTATCTTCGCGGTCATAACCTTTGGTAGATTTTGACAAAACCTCTACAATGACTTGGGGATTTGTAATTGTATCTGTGCGGTTATTATAATATTCAAGCTCACCCGCCACAACCATCACGTCTGGATAAGTAAAAATGAGCTTGTCGGGTATCCATAAACGTAATTGAAAAAGAAAGACTTCATAATCTAGTTTTTTAAAAGCAAAATTGAGCGCGGCTGCAAAATTCCCACCTATTAAATTATGATTGCAGGATTCACCCGCCATCGGAATTATTTGCCCGTCAATATATTCGCTTTTGCAATCAGCAGCTTCTTCTAGCGTTAAATATTCCTCTGGCGTATAATACCGCGTTTCTGTCACCTGCATACTCTTTTCTCAGTTTCTAATACAATTCAAAATTTCTAGCAATCCTATTAATTTATGTAAATAGAAGGTCGTAGAAACCGGGTTTCTGAACTTTCACCTGGGATGCGCGGAACATGCAAAATCCAAAATTATTTACCCCCATAATCTTCTCCCCGCTTTTCCATTTAATCTTTCATGAGTATCTTCTAACAAAGCCGGAATATCCAACTTTTCCGGACACTTTGGCAAACACTCGCCGCATTCCGTACAACGATTACCTTTCATTCCACCAAACCAATGTCCGGCGTTTTCAAACATTCCATAACGATATTGTCCGTAATCTTTCATATCGTAAGCTACTGTCAAATTTCGCAGGCGCAATACTTCAGGAATATTGATATTTTCCGGACAAGGTAAACATTCATAACACTGACTGCATTTCTCAACATCCAAAGCCTGTTTTTGATGATTTTCTAACCTTTCAAAAACAGTAATTTCTTCTAATGTTAACCCCCCGCAACTATCAGCAACCCGTAAAGGTTCTATTAATTCCTCTGGATTTGCAGCGCCTACACTTAAGGTAGTGATGCGAGAGTCGCTGAATAAAAATCGATAATTTAACTCTAAAGGTGAAAACGGATGACACAAATCTTTCAGCTTTTGGGGTGGCGTATACAGCTTTCCTCCCTTATCTGCAGGAGAAATAATAAACACACCCATATCCTTTTCACTCGCTAGCTGTATCGCTGCGGCATTTCTTTGAAAGAAATAGTAATAATGCAGATTGACAAATTCAAAAAAATCTGTATTTATTGCCGCCAGAATTATATCAAGGGAACCGTGGGTAGAAAAGCCAACATGTCGCACTCTACCATCAGCAACAGCTTCCTGTACCGCCTGCATGCAACCACCCTTGGCTTTCACCCATTCCAAATGTTCCCAGGTGTTTAAGCCATGAATCCCCAGGCAATCCAGATAATCCAGGTTTAATCGCTCTAGGGATTCATTAATGCACCGACCCATAGTATCCGCATCTGCCGTAGGAGGGATTTTTGTGGTGATGTGGAACTGGGAACGAGGTATTGACAACTCAGCTTTTAGTGCCTCACCAAAATATTCCTCACTTTTGCCGTAACCTCTGGCTGTTTCGATATGATTAATACCTCGCGCCAAGGCTTGCTGGACTGTCTGCTGGGCATTTTCAGCTGAAGTCAGATAGCGCATTGTTCCCAAGGAAAACACAGAGAGGCGCAGATTCGTTTTGCCAAAGCGTCGGTATTGCATCTTGAAAAGAGTGAGGAGTGAGGAGTTAGCAGTGAGGAGTTGAATCAATTAATTCATAACTCATAACTCATAACTCATAACTCATAACTCATAACTCTTCTAACTATCGCCATTACCGAAGCGTTTGATCAAATCTTCGGGGCGGAGATTGGAGATAAATTCGCGGAAAGCTTGCTGTTCGGCTTCATCAGCATCGCGATCGACGGGGATGGAAGCATCCGCAACCACTTCTTCCATTACCCAAATGGGGGTATTGGTACGCAGTGCGACAGCGATCGCATCGCTAGGACGGGCGTCAATCTCTTGTCTAACTTCGCCTTGCTTAACAATTAACGCAGCATAAAATGTGTCCTTTTGCAACGAATGAATAATCACCTTTTCTAGAGTCATGTTCCACGCCTCTAGAATATTTACAATCAAATCGTGGGTTAAGGGTCTGGGAGGCTTCTGATTTTCCAGCGCGCCCATGATTGCCCTAGCTTGTTCCTGACCGATATAAATTGGCAAAGCACGACGGTCTGAAGCATCTTTCAACAATACAATCGGGCTTCGGGTTATGGCATCTAATGCTATGCCAGCGACTTTCATTTCAATCATTGGCTCAGCCTCTACAATCCTTTGGGCGCTTGGGTATTATGTAACAAATAATACCCTTTATTGGATAAAATTGGGAAAAGAATAAACATAGGCTAATGTTTCTCTATAATTGCTTCTATTAAACTCCGAACTGGTTTTGAAGACCAGAGTAAGTTATATGGTTTGGTTCGATAATAATCTACTTAACCAAGTATGGCTTGTAAATGATGCGTTTGGATTGATATCCTTATACCAAATTTCGTTAGAAATTATACTCATAAATTCTTCATGATTGTGATAATTACGAGTTGATTTCATGCAATTTTAGGCAATAAATAGAGTTAGTTTTGCGAAAAAGCCGTGTTTACAGGATTAATTCAGGCATTAGGAACGATGAAACCCTTAGGGGGCGATTCTTGGCAAATTACTTGTGTAACTCAGCCGTCTGAGGTAATTACTAAGGATTTGGCTGATGGCGATAGTGTTGCAGTAGATGGTATTTGTTTAACGGTGGAGGAAGTTTTAGCAAATGGGTTTATCGCTACTGCTTCACCGGAAACCCTGCGGCGCACAACTTTAGGACAAGAGCAAATCGAACAGAGATATGTAAATTTAGAAACCTCTCTGCGAGTAGGTAGCAAAGTGGGCGGTCATTTTGTGATGGGTCATGTGGACGGCGTAGGTCGAATGCTGTCGGTGGAACAAACGGCAACTTCGTGGGAAATGACTTTTAGTGCTGCGAGTGTGGCTCGTTATATTGTCCCTAAGGGTAGCATTGCCGTGAATGGCATCAGTCTCACGGTAGCAGAATATGAGCCAGAACTTTGTCAATTCAAAGTAGCGGTGATTCCCCTTACTTATGCCGAAACCAATCTCCGCTATCTGCGTCCGGGCAGTTTGGTAAATTTAGAAGGGGATATTCTCGGCAAATACGTAGAAAAATTTGTTTACCCCGACACAGGCAAAGCTACAGATAATACGACTTTAGATGAAATATCACCCGCATTCCTCGCAGAACACGGGTATCTCTGAAAGTTAGGAGTTAGGAGGCGGCTCTGGTTTAGCTGCCTGGTTGCTGGCTGATTTGGGCAGTTTGCAACACTTGCACCAAGTTGTTGAGGGCGCTTTGTAATTGCACGCCTGGGTCGGTAGCAACCCAACCTTGTGCTGTTAGCTGGCGGACTTCAAAGTGCAGGTGAGGTCCGGTGGAATTGCCTGTGTTGCCAACTCTGCCGATAACAGTACCTTGTGGTACTACCTGACCGGGTTGAACGTAAATTTCTGACATGTGTCCGTAGAGGGTTTGTTGGGCGTTGGTGTGGTTCATAATCACTGTTAAACCATAACCGCCTACATAATCGGCAATTTCGACAGTACCGTTGTTGGCTGCCAAAACTGGTGTTCCCTGAGGCGCACCTAAATCTGTACCGGCGTGAAAACGGCGATCGCCTGAAATTGGATGCATTCGCCAACCAAATAAAGAGGTAATTGGCGCGGGGATGGTCAAGGGGAACATCAATCCCATACCCATACCACCACCATAAGCGTATGATGTACCGCCACCACTCCAGGCGATTTGCGGCAATGTTGACGCCAGGGGAATGTTATAAGCTACGGTGCTGGGACGGGGTGCGAAGTTGTCTGCTGTCATCGGTACTGGTAAAGCCCCAGCCATTGGCGCAATGGGAAATGCACTGACTCTCGTCGTCGCCGGAATGAAATTACTGGGGCTGGGGATAAACCGATTTGGGTGGAATCCACTCTTGGTAATGCCACTAGCAGTAGCAATCCGAGTTTGACGCCATCCCGTATTGCTAACACTCCTAGAAGCAATACGAGCCGCACGCCAGCCGCCATTGTTAATATTAATTGGACCAATGCGAGTCGCCCGCCATCCGCTGTTGGTGCGATTTTCCCCACGCCGGACTGGGGAAATTGGTGCAGAAACGCTTGCGATTTGAGCGGTTTGGCTTCTTCTCAGCCAACTGGGCGCTGACTTTTTGTTGTTGGAATTAGCTAAATGGCGATCGCGAGAAGGATTCAAAGGTGCTTTCGCGCAAAGTCTGCCTGATACACTTTGTCCTTGGGATAGTATAGTCCGACAACCGCTAGAACGTTGGGTGAGTACTACAGAATTGGGGGCTTCATATTTACCCGCGCCAGCTGTGTTGTAATCTGTGGGGTCAATATAGGCGTTGTTATAATCTTTGGGTTTTACTGTTGCGCTGACGGTACTGTTGGAATTATTTGATGGTGGTGTTATTTGCGGCAGTTTCTCTGGGGCGTTTAATTGCCCTTGGGGTTTTTCCTCTCGGGAAACTTCTACTTGGGGCTTTTCTTCTCTGATAATTACAGGTTTTTGGGACGTTTCTACCCGGCGTCTTGACCGTCTAATGGCAGCAACAGGGGTGGAATCGCCTGCAAAGCGTCTTGCGCGTCTGAGATTAACAGTAGGGGCGGAATATTCTGCTTGGTGTCGCGAACGTCTGATAATGACAACAGGCTGAGAATCGGCGATGTGCTTTCTAACTGGCTGTTGTGTTTGGGAAGCGACTTGCGATCGCCTGCGTAGTCTCAGTCTGAGTCTAGCTCGACGTGTAGAGAATTCCGGTCTTGCTTGATCTGATTCTGGCGCAGAGGCAGTGCGATCGCGCTTAACGGTATTTTGTTTTACTGGATTTCCCGCAGATGATGGCTGGGAATTTTCCACGGTGGGAACGATATTATCTATCCCTGTTTGGGTTTGGGCATACACGAAGCCGCTGCTGAGAATGCTGAAACTACTAAGCCAACAGAGGCTTTGTGCCGGCAGCGTAGACGCCAAGCGTCTTGTCGTTAGACATCGCTGCAACGGTTGAGGCAAACGAGAATCGCCAGAGTTATTGCGCTGCGTCATTGATTCTGGTGGTGTTGTGTGTAATTAGCCTAAAAAGATTGGGTATGGGGCATGGGGCATGGGGCATGGGGCATTGGGTAAATTTTTCCCAGTTCCCAGTCCCCAATACTTAGTCCCTAGTCCTCAGTATCCAGTACCCAGTCTCCTGATATTATGGACAAACTTTAAAGTTAATTAGAAGATTTACGGTAACCCAAACTGATTGTACCGGGTTCGAGGTCAATTTCTGGTGTTTTTACTGTACTTGTATCATTAGATTCCATCACAACTCGTAGATGTCCATCAGTGTTAACTCCGACTACAGTGCCGACAAGATTATTGACGTATACTCTATCACCCATATTTACGAGTAAATCTAAATAGCGAGGCAAGAGTATATTTACTCCTTCTTCAAAAAGGCTTTTGAGACCGGATTCTATTCCCAGCAAAACTACAGAGGCTAACATTTCCAAAGAAGTTATAGATTTTGTTTGTTCGCTAGCTTGCCACATCTCTAGATTTACTCCGGTTTCTGGTACTGGATTTGCCCAGTTAATACCAACACCAATAACTGCTTGCGCTATCTGTCCTTGCTGTACCTTAGTCTCAGTCAAAATCCCGCCTAGCTTACGGTTATTTAGCACTAAATCATTCGGCCATTTAATTCCAACACTTACGCCACATTTGTGCAATTGATTGGCAATTCCCCAAGCACTCGCCAAAGTAAGCTGATAACTGTTACTAGCCTCGATTTGCCCAGATATCGCCACCGAAAGATACAATCCCCCTTCCGGAGAAATCCACTGGCGACCCCATTGTCCCCGTCCTGCTGTCTGCTGTGTCGCAATAACTACAGTGCCTGCATCAGCCCCTTGGGCGATTAAGTTTGAGATTACTTGGTTAGTTGAAGATACACTGTCAAAAACATGTAGATAAAAAGGTAAAAATGGAGATTCACGCCCGACTTTTAGGGCTGCTTCTAATTGTTGTCGATTCAATCCCACTGCGGTTAACCTAAAACCCGTTGTTCAAGTTAGCATTAATTGGCTGATTTTTTGATTTTCTGTTGAGGTTTGGTTAAAGATGCACACTTGGCACTGGCGGCACTGGGAAGGACTGCCCTACCTGACTTGTAGTTTACTAGAACTTTGGCATCATGGCTTCTTTACCCAGCAGTTTTCGCCTTGTTCTCCAGAAGATTTAACGCTTGTATTGCACCCAGAAGCATCAGCTTATCGTTTAAAGCAGGTGCATGGCAATAAAGTTTTTACTCCGCAAGAAATTGCAAACTTGTTGCTTCAGGGTGGGGATGAGGTGGCAGGCGAAGGTGATTCTGCTTTAGCGATGGCAGATGGGGTAATGAGCGATCGCCCTTTGCAAGCGGCGTGGGTAGCCAGCGCTGACTGTACGCCCGTGCTAATTGGTGACGAGAAAACCGGACATGTAGCAGCTTTACACGCTGGCTGGCGGGGTACAGCCGCCAAAATAGTCCCGCAAGCGATCGCCCGAATGATTGCCCAAGGTAGCAATATTCAAGATTTGCGAATTGCAATGGGACCGGCGATCGCCGGCGAAGTTTACCAAGTCTCAACTGAGGTGGCTGCTCAAATTGGAGCTACTATTATACCACATGAAGATAAAAATGCAATAGTAGATGCATTATTGGAGTTACCAAATTCACCATTATTGAGCGATCCAAACCCAGGAAAAGTGCGGTTGGATGTGCGTCAGGTAAATGCCTTGCAGATGGAAAGGTTGGGTATAAGTGTAGAACAAATAGCGATCGCTCCTTATTGTACTTATCAAACGCCCGAGCATTTCTTTTCTTATCGTCGTGAGAAACAGAAAAAAGTCCAATGGTCGGGGATTGTTAGTAAATGAAGAATAAAGGTTTTTGAACGATAACAGGACTTACTTCTTAGCCCATAGAAAAACAAACGCCAGAAAAGCGATCGCCCAAATTCGTATTATGGTGACTGGTTAAACACTTATAATTAACGTAGGTTGGGAGGTGTCCTCCCCAACCTACGAAGACAAATTTTATTATAAGTAATCATCCAAACTTGATATTATTGACAATTTCGGTGCCGTACTTTCGGCTAGCCACCCGACTTTTTTATAAAATTGTGTAGATAATTGTCGAGCCGGATCTAAAGTTTTATCTTGCTGTATATCTTCCCCACCTACAGTAATAGAGCCGACATCTGCGGCTATAGCTGACAAAAAAGTTGATTTTACCGAACCATTTTCCCCAACGAAGAAAGTTACAGGGCTTTTCAAGTTAATTTATTTGAAACTTATTACCAAAGGAGGATTGAAGGGAAAAGAATCTACTTTTTTAGCGTTTGGTTTTTTGGCAATTATTCTTAAATGGATCATCGGGTCACACTTACCCATTTTCAGCCTAACTATATAATTATGACGTAATTATTTCGGTTTGCTAAAAATAGATAATGGCTAATTTTTATTTACCAATTAGCCATTAGCAATTAGCTATGACCAAAAATCAAACCAAAGTTAATATTAGGCGATTTTTCTGTTGTTTTTCTGATTTTTCAACAAAGAAACAGCACCCACCATACCAACAAAAATTGCCCCTAAGGCTGTAGATGGTTCAGGTACTTTCGTCGGTTCTGCAAAAGCGAAATCATCGGTAACTGCTAAATCGATACCCTGTGGTAAATTTTCCGGACCAAAGGATTTAAAAGATTTGCCATCAAAGCTGAAGATTGCATTCGTTCCTACAGTCAGCGTTACATCTGTAACAATTGATTCATCGAACAAAACACCAAGGAACTGGGTATCGCCACTTGTAGCACTCGGGTCTACATAATATTTACCCAGACTTTTTGAGCCGTTGAAATACTCGATACTGCTAGTTTTGGCAAGTTCTACATCTTTGAATATTGCGCCAAAACCCCGTGTCGCGGCGGGTGTATCTGTACCTGGTAAAGTGAAACTCTGTTCAATCAAGCGATCGTCAAACTTTCCTGACTCTTCATCAAACATTACAAATGTGTTTTTTGGACTGAAGGCGGGAAATTGTCCATTAACATCTGGGTTGACGCTAACAAAACCGTCGCCGCTAACGGCGTAAGGTTCTGCATATAATGCTCCTTGTGCCCGGAAACGGTTTTCTGGGATAGCTACTGTTTTACCTGGGTCAATCACTACTGTTTTAGGATTGACATCAGTACCATCAAGTCTTACACCGTCCCAGTTGATTGTCCGAAAACCGCTGCTTTGCGGTCCTTGAGCGGCGTTATTCTGTCCGCCGATCGCTGTTTTAAAATCATTAAAAGCGGTAGTCGCATCAGCGCCAACACCTTTAAACACTAATGTCCCTGCTAATGCTCCAGGGGCTGTTAAAACGACGGTAAATGCTGTCCCTGCAAGAGCCAAAAGTAATTTTTTCACAATAGCCATATGAGTTTATGCCTCAAAGTTGCAGTCGCAGAATCTGCGAGTGCTTTGCCAAAAGAAGAGTTGCTTGGGGGATTACTAGAGAGATGAAAACAGAATATACATCTCAGACCGCAAAACCACGAAGAACTTTTCCTTAAAGAATATTACTTTATTAAGTGATAGTACTGGCGATTACCGCTAGTATTTTAACCAAATCTTCATGGAAAGTTAACTAACTTCTTTTGGTGAATTTGAGATTTTTTTATGTATTTACACGGAGATAAAAAAAATCAGTAATTTATATTTAATATCTTTATTGAACGTACTCTAGGTTTCTGTTGGCGATCGCGACAAAATGTCTGTGAAAGTAAAAAAACCCGATTTGCGATCGCATATACATGTATAAAGGCTATGTGTTAGCAACAAACTAACTTATATAGCAGTCCTTTGGATCATTCATGAAAATGAGCGAAACCCGGTTTCGCAGGAGAAACTGAGTTTCTGGACAGGGATGATAGCTATTTGATTTGATAATTTGTACTAACTCCTTATCTCTATGCGCCGTAACGCACGTTTGATTAATGGTGCGTGATACTGCGCCCTTTGCACCCGACAATTTTTTCACAAATGCCACAATTCAAGTTGTATATATTTACTTACCCCTCCTCGCAAGCGGGGAGGGAGACTTTGACGCAAGTCAAAGGCGGGGTGGGGTTCTTGTATTACGCACAAGTCCCGGAAAACCCCACCCCTAGCCCTTCTGCGCTTTTCTAGGAGGGGGAAAAGAAATTTCCTTCTCGTTGCAGGAGGGTTGAGATTACGGTAACCAAAAGTCAGGCAAAATCGATTTACCAATTTGACGGGCTGTGTTGTTAATTTCTCTCGCCATTTGTATATGTGGTTCATCGGCTTCGACTGGTAAAATTGGCGCAGGTGTCCCATCTCCTAAATGAGAAATTACCAGATTCGCCGCTTCTAAACCTGTAACGTAAGCTTTTTCTTGCGACCATGAACCGTGACGGGTAATAATCCAATCACCGCTCATAAATACGTTTTGAAAACTTGTCTTTGCTGGCAACATATATCTATAACTACCAGGGGCAAAGTGAGAGACGGCATTTGGCAAACGAATCACGCTACTATCTATGACTTTGGCGTCAGCAAATGCGGGGATACAAGTTGCTAAATCGCGCTGGACTATGGGAATAATTTCTTCATCACTCAAACTTAAAAACTGATTGGCGTGATAAAAATCTGCTTCAATAACTGTCCCAGGTTCGTCTTTATATTCATCATGGATGGCATTCAAATCAAAAAATGTCCATCCGGTGGTTGCATCAAAACCAAAACAAGCATTTGAAGGACGGGGAATATTAATTTTTTTATCAAACCACAGGCGAGTTGCTAAAACATCAATTGCGCCTAAGTTACTCAAGTTGCGAAATTCCTGACGATTTTGCAAGCTAGGACTACTTGATACAATCTTTTTCATGCCAGTAATACCAACAGAAAAAATTACGGCGTCGGCATCAAATACTTCATTATCGCACACAACACCGGTTGCCCGATTATTACTATCAACAATTATGTCGCTTACTCGGCGATTGGCTAACACTTTTGCACCAGCTTTTTCAATTTTTTCTACCCAAGGGCGAAATATTTTTTCTCCGACGGTTCCGCGACACCAAACTACATCAAAATCAGGTTGATGGGCGAGAATAAAAAAGTAAAGCATTCCGATTGTTGCGGCGGCGGAACATTGTTCGCCTGGGGCAAATAAGCCTACTAATAACATTGGTTCAAATGCATCGCGATAAAGTCTTGCGGAAACGCCAAAATCTTTGAATAATTCACGGGCGGTTACAAAGTCATAACGCCGCCAAGCTTCATGGGAATTATCAAAGTCTACTACTGCATAAAGTAATGGTAGGGCGCTTAATCGGTCAATTAATGGTAGACGCTGAAATTTTGTATAAAGAAACGTTCCTAGTGGTGTGGGGAGTCGCGGTAAGTCTTGAAAAATTGGTGATTCTACTTCTAAACCGGCTGGAGAATATTGTGAGGAACGTGTCCAAGTTGTAAAGGGATTAATTTCTAATTCATTTATTAGGGAAAAGATATTTCTATAAGGATACCAAAAGCCATGAATGCCCGCTTCAACAGATTTTCCTGCGGATGTTTTCCAACCTGCTACGAGTCCACCAGGATAGGAACCTGCTTCTAGAAGTGTCACTTCATAACCTTGTTTTGCTAGGTGATAGGTTGCGCCTAAACCAGCCCAACCGGCACCTACTACTACTACTTTTTTGCCCTGTGACGCTTCTGACATGCTAGCCTCTGATTTTTTCTGTCTATTAATAAATGTAGACTAAGTAGTCGGGTCGGGCGGGTCGGGCATGGGGCATAGTAAAAAGAATGTTATACCATTGAGACAGGCAGGGACGCACAGAGAGGAGAGATATAGCAATCCTATATCAGAGCGTGAAAATTCGCGGTGTCCAGAAACCGGGTTTCGCAGGAGTTACCGGGTTTCGCTCATTTTCACGCAAGAGATGCACGCACTGCTATGGGCAAGTTTTGTGATTTGCGATCGCATTTGCGGAATCTGGGTTATTGTATTTATCATTTGGATGCAAAACTGTGGGGGCACAACAATGTTGTGTCCCTACAAATGCCTGTATTTTAATTAATTAAAACTGTTAGATAAACAATGTAAAACTGTTGTGTAAAAACGTGAAAAAAAGTGAAATATTCCGATTTAGCCACCATCAGACTGAAGTCTGCGGCTATCCGAACGTAGCCTGCCGACCCAGGCTTTTAGATTATTAATTTGAGCTATAAGTTATGAATTAAAAACTCAAAACTCCGCGCCTCCTAACTTTATTCCTGTTAAGGTGAAGTTTTTTCCAACGTAGTAATAGGAGTTTCAGAGAAAGCACCAATTCAAATCTGAAAGCAAAAAAATAATGTTTGCGCTCAATTTTCGGTTCAAGGATAGGGACACAACGCAAGAATAACCCTTGTTCTGCTGAATCACTTCTTGGGTTTCACGCGCGATCGCAATCCCATCTAAAAAACTCGTCAAGTTATTATCCATCAAGACGACATCTGCTGTTTCTCTTGCTACTTCGGAACCATCACTAAAGGAAATGGAAACATCGGCGTAAGCGAGTGCTACTGAGCCGTTTAAGCCGTCGCCTCTAAAGCCAACTATTTTACCTGCTTCGCTTAATTTACGTATAATTTCGGCTTTGCGTTCTGGAAATGCTTCGGCATGAACGTTACACAAGGGTATACCCAATTTCTCGGCAACGGCGATCGCTTTTTGCTGATTGTCTCCTGTTAATAAGTGAATTTCCATGCCATGCTCTATGTTCGGCGCGATTGAACGTGTTTATTTTTATGACGACGGCGTTATTTACACCCCGCAGCGTGCCAATAGTTATATTTAGCTTGTATCTTCTCAGCTTTGTTGCCACTATTTTGACAGCGTTTTTGTTTAAAGGTCAGTATCCCAACAAAGAACCATTTGTTTTGGAACTGCCGCCTTATCGCTTTCCCACCTTTAAGCAAATACTTTTGCGTGCTTGGTGTGAAGTCCGTAACTTTTTACGCTGGTCTTACCGATTTATCATTTTTGGAGTGGTGGCAATTTGGGCATTGAATAACCTTCCTCCTGATGTTTCCCCTGGCAGTTCCGCAACATTTTCTGGGATGATTGGCGAGATAACCCAACCAATTTTGGCATCGTTGGGAATTAACTCGCAGTTGGCAATAGCGCTGATTTTTGGGTTTATTGCCAAAGAGATTGTCCTTGGCGGGTTGGCAGTTATTTACGGACAACAGGATGATGGGGCCCTAGCGGGGACGATCGCCAATCAAATAGACTGGGTACAATCTTACAGCTTCATGCTATTGACTCTGTTATATGTACCTTGCCGTTTCAACGGTAGGCGTCCTCAAAAGCGAATCGAAGAGTTGGAAATTTGCCTTGCAAGCTGTCGCTTGGCCGATAGGTTTAGCTTGGGTGAGCAGTTTTATTTTCTACCAAAGTGCAAGAGCTTTAGAATTTTAATTGACTTGCCATTTTCAAGCTCGACGCCCATAACAAAGAAAATTTACAATAAAACCTAACAATTCTCTCTATCCTTGAATATAGCTGTCTTCAGTTCTCTGCCTTATTTTCAAGACAGCGATCGCCTCAACAACAAAACTTGAGATAGGGGTTAGATACCTCTGGCTAAGAGAGCATAGCTGTTATATTTTTTTGATTATCAGAGTATTTCGATTGTTGAAAATCGTCAAGATTCAGACTTTCACCATCCAAAATCCAAAACCCACATTGGCATCAGGAGGCATGGAGTGAAGAGCAGCGATATTCGAGAAAACAGTTTTAACTTGTCACCCCATCAGGAGTGGCAGGAGTTTCCATTTTTCTGCGAACCTACGTCTAAGCAGGCAAACCAGAAGTCGATTTCTAGGGATGAATTGCGATCGGCTGTGTTGCCGCTATCTTATGCAAAGGTAGGCGATCGCCTGCGTATTGTCGAGATGCAACACATAGAAAACATAAACCATTTTTTAGAAATGGGATTTATCCCTGGGGCAGAATTGCAAATCCTCAGTCAGATGAAAAGCGGTTCTGCGATCGTTGCTTTGCAAGATAAATGCTTGGAATTGGGCGCAGACACAGCCGCTCATATTTTGGTGAAAAAAGCAGAGCAAAATCAAGGGCAGAATTAGCTACGGAAGAAGGGCAGCATAGCTGCCCTCCTGCCTCCTGCCTCCTGCCCTCCTGCTTCCTGCCTTCTTCACTTCTAAAGCAATTGGCTTAATCTCAACGAAACATTTTGAGGTAGCGGTTCAACCGCACCATCTGAGGGAGAGTCTTGAAAAAAAGCTGTCACCTCTTGAGGGGTAGTCAAGTTTCCTAATTTCCACGCCATTGCGATATCTAGTGCAGTTAATACACCATCATAGCGATCGCTATGGGCTGTCAAACAGATAATGTGCTTTCCATCTAAGGAAGCCCATGTTTGCCATCGCTTTGTAGGTGGGTGCTGGACTATACTGATCGCAATTTCATCGTCGTCTACTATCAATGCCTGTTCTGCAATATCTCACATTTCGCGGTTTTGAGGCAGACTGTTGTTAAATTCTGTACTCATGTTGAGATTCGGGAACGCTATTTTTAGGGTTCCCGATAATTGAGACAAGGGAACAAGGGGACAAGGACGACGGGTGTGGACGACGGGTGTGGGAAGGGGGAAATGCCCAAGGGACGCCAGATGCCTGGGTCGGGAAACCCGACCGCAGCACTGGCGCAACAATGCCCCATCTAGCTAAGGCGCTTTTAAGCTACAGAAAACAGCTTTCTGAAGAATGATGATACAAGTCTTTTGAGTTTCTTCATCACTTTTTGTGAGGCAGCTTTTGACAATTTTCGCTGACTGCGGGAATGGGCGAGCTTTTTTGCAGATGATACTTTGACATTTTGCTCTTTAAGAAATTCTGAGGCTGTTTCGGTAACTGCAACCGATGGCATTGTACTATCTCTCACGGGCAATATTTTAGGTAAAATCACTACTATACGCGGTGTAGTGTGTAACAATATTTTCGTATTTGCTGGCGGTTGGGAAACAAAATTCAGCGGTTCTTCGTTGAAAGGATCGCAAGCAGTAGATTCTTCTTTTGATTCTTCTACTTGTATTGGAGGTGGAGGATTCAAGGTTTCCTCATCGGAAATATCTGAGGGAATATTTTCTTCTGGTGACTCCTGTACTAATGTTGCAGGTGGAGGACTCCAAGGTTCAAAGTTGAAAATATCGAAGGAAATGCACTCTTGGGATGAATCCTCTACTGGCTGTTGGGAGAGAAAATTTAGTTCTTCCTGTTCAATTTCTGGGGTAGGTGAAATCAGAATTTCTGCTTGTTGTGCTAACTCTTCTACTGGCGGTTGAGGTTGAGTTTCAGCAATAGATGCAACTGGAATTTCCGCTTGTTGTGCTAACTCTTCTGGTGGTGGTTGAGGTGGTGTTTCAGGAATAGGTGCAGTCTGAATTTCCGGTTTTGCTAGCGGTTGAGTTAGAAAATTCAACATTTCCTCATCAGACATGTTTGAGGAAACAGTCTCTTCTGGTGACTCTTCTACTGGCGCTTGCGAGATAACACTGATATTTTCTGCTGTTTCGGTATCTTGCGAAACAGACGTTGGTGTAATAGGGACTGGAGGAATTATCGGATCTGCTAAAGGCTGAACTACAGGTGGTTGCTGGGTTTGGGGAGCTAAGGCTTTGCGGAATTAGAAGTTTGGGGTAGAAGTACGCCGTGATGGTGGAGGTGTCGGTTGTGATGATTCTGGTAAGTCGTAAGCTACGCGCAGCTTGGAAACTGTAAGTTCGCCGGGAGTCTCTGAAAGAAAAATCAGCGGTACCCAAACCAAATCGGCTCGGGCGAAGGATATAAACTCTACTAATAAGTCGCCTTGGTTTTTGGGTTTAATAATCCGGATTTCTGCGGAAGTTGCAGCTGCTGGGGCGTTTCCCACCCAAGTGTGTGCGGGAAAATCGCGCCCGTCTAAGGGTATAATGACAGGCGTGTCAATAGAGTTAGAACTTTTATCCAACCAGTGCAGTTCTACACGGGTACGTTGTTGGATAAGTTGGGTTTCTGGGTTGCTATTTGATAAAGAAAGCGATCGCCCGTTAATTTGCAATTCGTAACGTTCTGTGGCGACAATTTCTGCAGTTTGAACTAAAACAGCCTCTTCTGGAGAATCACCCAACAGTTGAACACCGATTATTTGCCCTGTTTCGTCGTCAGTTGCTTTCACAATCCAACCGCCCAAGCTTTTCCAGCCTGCAGGTAATTGATTATCAGTATTAGATTCGCTTTCCCATTGCCGAAATTGGCTGTTGCGGAATGATGAGGATGTGGGTGTGAAAGCTACGTTTTCTAAAATTAAAGCGTATTGCTTGGAAAAGGAATTTACAAAACTTAATTCTGCTTTGACTGCATCTGGTGGCGCACTCAAGCGAGTTTCATAAAACCAAGGTGTCGGTTCTTCTGATGATATTTGCGTGATAAACTCCAGCACATCGGTGTCAGTGCGTAAAGTTGCACCAGTCGCATTCAGCCATATTATGTCCCAACGAGGTGGGGGAGGTGGTTCGTAGTTACCTTTTGAAGTCGCGAATAAATTAGAATGAAAACTAATATCAAAGCTGAATTGAAAAAGATAAGCGCAACCGGCAACTACAGAAAAGCTTTGAGATAAGCTAGCTAAATTTGTGGTAGATATTCTTGCTGAAGGTATGCGGGGAAAACACGCCAGAGTTGCATTTTCTGCTTGTGAAAAGGCGATCGCATTTACCAACATTACCCCCACGCGGTTTGTATCGTTGACTCGATACATTTGTCCTTGGGTGTTTTGCCATCCACTAACTTGGGTGCTGCACCAAGGGTATAATTCGATGCTGGTTTTGGTCGTAGTGGGTATGCCAGATTGGACTGTTAAATAACCTCTTTGTTGAGAAGCGACAAGCGATCGCGTTGCTTTATTAATCGCATTAATTATCTCATCTAACTGAGTGCGAGCTGGGTCTTTCCCCGCACAATCAATACGAATTGGTGGTTTATCGTCCAGCGCCAACACAATAAATCTTTCGACACTCAGGTTAATGCCTCGACTAAGGTCAACTTTACCGATGATAATCGGTCGATTGCTTTCGGTAGGACTCGCAGCCAAAAGAATAACATCACCCCCATCAGGTTCCCTAGGAGGAATTGCCTCTTTCCGTTCCCTGTCAAAGCCAAATAGCTTTTGAGTAGCATTATCGGGTGGTGGGTCAGTGAAATCACCGTTAACTAATAAATTGCCACTACCGCAGGGGTCTGCTTTGACAGTGTTGTTTAGGAACTTGCTTAGGGGCTGGGCAAAATCAAAGTTAAATTCAATACGACCGAGGGGGGCGAATTCATCAAGGCGGAGGCGTACGGCGTCTGGACCTTTGCCGATTTGTAATTGCACCGGGACGCTGAATTTTTCTGGTGTATTTCGCAACCTAAACAGCGCCCTTAACGGTGATGGTGCTTTCTCTACCGTCGCTTCTCGCCACGACAGCCCGCCATTATTACTGCTTTGCAATCCGGGATTATCGGTAACATTTTTGATAGTATCGTGGGTTGCCACCCAATAAGTTTCGCTCACCTGACTTTGCAAAACCAGCCAATAGCGCTTCCCAGCTTCCACGCGGAATGGTGCCGGTAGTGTAGCGCTACCCCAAGTTGATTCATTGGGTAAAGACTTGTCTACACGCACATCAGCCCTTGTCAAGATTTCCCCCGATGGTTTACCGTCATCATCTTTTTGAATGGCGATGTGTAAACCAGCCAATCCCGGTTCTATTTTGCTCAAAGGCACATCAATGTCGGTAACATTGATTTCTTGGTTTGGTTTGAGTGCTTGCGCTAATTGCTGATTGGGAGAAACGACAACATTGATTTCAGTAATATTACTGGGGATGCTCGTCGGGTCATCGCCAACCGGACCAAAGGCGATGCGTGTAGATTGGAACTCACCGAGGATTTGGGCGCTGCTGCGTCCTTTAATCGCTATTGCTCCTCGTGGTAATTTAACTGTTGTTAGGGCTTCGTCTACATTGGGTAGAGTACTAAAGTTATAAGCTAATTTAACTTCGGGTAAAAACGGCGGTAAAATAGGTTGCTCAATGATAAAGTCGATAACTAATTCAACATCCAATCGGGCGATCGTATCGGAGTGGATAATAAAAGGAATTTGATAAAAGCCTTCTTGTAGTTGGGCGGTGACAAGATAGGCATTCAACACCGCAGCGAAATCGGGTGATGTATCAAATGTTGCCAACTCACCCAAACGCGTCCAGAAAGGCGGTAACTGTCCCACGCGCACGCTAATATTATTAGGAACAGAACGGATAATCACTTTCGTGATATCCAAAATGCTTGTATTGGTTGTGTTGTTTGGGTTTTTGGTTAATTTAAACTTGTTGAGCGTTAAGCTGGGCAGAGTTGTGGTTGTCGATGAAAGATTGACAGGCAAATCGACCTTACCTGGTGCCATCAAAGTACCATCATTGGCGATACCGACATAGGCACCTCCCACATCTATCTGTAATGTCCCATTTCCTCCCGAACCTGCAATAGCTGTCAGAGTGCGGCGGGAGTGGAAGTCCACCTCAACAAACGCACCTGCTGAAGTCTTGGTGATGCCCCACTGCGCGATCGATAATTGATCCGGTAGAAAAGTAAAAGTTTCTTGAAATTCGGGAGCATTTGTTGTTGTCAGCGTTACCGTTGCTTTGGTGATGGATGCACCACCAGGCAGATTTCGCAACCATAACATGCGATCGCCTTCAAAAGCATCATTACTGCCTTGATATTTGGTGCGAATTTTCATCTTAACCGACTCCGCACTAGGTTTAATTAAATTGGGAATTGGGCATTGGGAATTGGGCATTGGGAATTGGGAATTGGGAATTGGGAATTGGGAATTGGGAATTGGGCATTGGGAATTGGGTATTGTTACTCTTTTCCCATGCCCCATGCCCCATGCCCCATGCCCCATGCCCCATTCCCCACGCCCCATGCCCCATGCCCCATGCCCTATGCCCTAATTCTTAAACTTTCAACAGCAGCATAACTTTGAGTTCTTTTCTGATATCCCGACCTACAGAATCTATCTGTTTCAGTAGGGATTCGGGATAAACCGGATTTGTGAGTACTTTGATACCAAGAGTATCAAAGTCAAAGTGAGCTATCTGAATTTGGGTAGGAGCGGGAGTTGCCTCAGCAGTACGAGGGTTCTCTTCTCTAGCAGGAGAAGCTACTGGGAAATTTACTGTCTTACGCGGTCGCATTTGAAACCAGATATCATCCCAATCACCTTTATCGTGCAAACTACCGACATTTTTATCTTCTCGACAGCAGCGGTCAAACCAGGGAGAATGTCCGTATTGTTCATCATCAAATTCATCATTTGGTGCGGCAAAGAAAGCTTTCCAAAATTCAGTTTCTAAGTCGCTCAAACTGGAACTTTCGGAATAGTCTATTTTATAAAGTTCCAGCATTTGACGAAATGGAATTTTATAAGCATGACCGTCTGTCGGTTCAATTGCAATACTTTCTGTTTGACCATTGGCTTTTTCCAAGCGAATTTTTTTCTCGCTGGAATGGTAGAGATAGAAATTTACAAACTCTTCATAAGGTTTGTTGCCGTCTTCTGAGACTACAACTCGGAAATAATCCAACTGATAAACATCTACTAGAGGGAAAGCTTTAAGATTGTGTTGAATTACTTGTTCATCATCGACTTTAAGTTGTTTGAACAACTGTAAGTAGCCAGTCCGCTTGGGAAGTTCGCGGAAGATTCTTTGTAGAATCTCTTCGGTTAATTCTGCAATAGTTTTACCAGCAAATAACATAGCATTTTCCGCACTTTTTACAGTTTTAATTTCGGATACCGCTTTTTGAGTTTGAGTAACGATATCATCTTTGATTTTCACCTGCATATTGTTCATACGCTTGGCGTCAATCAACTGTCCTGGTTCGTAGACTTCATAAGGGCTAAACTGAGTTGTCATTTCACATTCTCCTGTAATTACTGTCTTTAAAGAGTTACTCCTAACTTTTAACTCCTAACTCCCAACTCCTAACTTTGTCCGCTGCAACCGTCACGAGTTACGGTAGCTTGGATGCCGGCTGCTTTGGCTTGCAAAACTCCAATTGCACCGGGTTCTAAAATTTTATCTGTTAGGACTGGTAATTCTTTGCCTCCGGACACTACGGCTATGGCATTTTCAAAGTAACTGTCGTTATATATAATCGTTACGTCATATTTTGCTGCTCCTGATTTTCGTGATGAAACGGCAATTTTGTTTCCCCAATTACCTATTTCCTTGGCTTTAATTTCAATAAAGTTATCGAACCCTTCTTCTGCTATATAAAGTCGGGCAAATCCGTCATTCCCCGCACTCGGAATATCTCGCCCTAAGGTCAAAAATTGCGGTTTGCGGAAGGGCATTTTTACAGGTTGCCAACCTAATGGCACTACGGGTACTTGTTGGGCTGTAACAAAGTTCGATCGCGGTAATTCATGCTTGGTATTGCCTTCATTTATTATCTTCACTAAAGAATTTTCATCGCTGGCTGGTTCGGTAACTGCTTGCAGATATTGTTCTGGCTGGTCTTTTCCTTGGCTAAAACGCGCTTCGTTGAACTTTCCGCCAAAGCGCGACGGTAAGTCGGCTGGTAAGTTGACTATGAATGCACCCGGACGATGGTTTTCCCAGTCAAAGATGATTTGAACGCCTGGATCTGTTTCTTTATCTGAACCGCTGAAGACGGCGGCGAAAAGTTCTTTTGGTACTACAGGAAAGCGGCTGATGTTAAATACACCGCTTTCGATGCAAAAACCACCGGCAAAATAGCTGCTGTTGAAGTCTGCACGATTGAAACGGCTTCCGTAACAGTCTAGGTAAACCCAGTCAGATTCCCCGGTCGGTATGCTTAAAATTGTCGCTTTGTCAAGTTCTTCGGCTTTGACTAGTTGGGAAGATTGTAAAACTCTCGAACCTGCGTTTATCACTCTCACTAGGGAATCATCAGCGGTGATACCAACTCCGATAGTGACGGCGTTATAGTTTTCTTCGATCGCCTTTCCTTCTGCTGGTTGAAATCTCACAGTTACGTCAAACAAGTTGGTAATATTTTCTACAATCATTAATAATGGTTCGCCGTCATGCAGAGTTCCCCTAACTGCAACAACGCGGTCTGTATAAGCTGCAAAATTGACATTTCCTCCCGATCGCATTTGAGCAATTACTGTCTGATTTTGCCCCAACAAGCGATATTCTCCCCCTTCCAGCCGAATTTGACCGACTAAACGCTCTAAAGTATTACCTGTTGCCGGGATAGTAGCTTCCCTGATATTCACCGAAATTTGATTGCCGATGATACCTGGTCGCTGGGCGGCACGCAACAAGACGATGTTAGGTGCGAGGGGGTTGTTTAATTGCAATGTGGCGTAAGATTCAGACGTTACCTGTAACATTTGTACAGGTTCTGCAAAAGGCACCCATTTTTGATTGCCGATTGGTCCCACCAGCATTTCTGCACCAGAAAGCAAGCGCGATTCGCCTGTTGGTGTAGTTATTTTTACTTGCAATCCCAATTGACTATCTCGCCATAGTCGCACGCGATCGCCTACACTCAACACGACAAATAGGCGAATTTGCCAGCCGATATCTTCATTTACTAAACTTGGTCCGACAGTCCCGTCGGGTGCGATTATTTCAATTTCTGCGGTGGCTTTTATATCTTTGCCGTTATTGACAATCGGAATGCGATCGCGATGTTTGACTATTAGTGCTTTTTTTTGCACCTTTTCCGGCGGATACTCGATAATTTCTAAAAAGCGCAGAGGTATCAAAGATAACTGGCTATCTTCTCCGGCGGTAGGGGAAGTTAATTGTAAACGGTCATTCTCTGTGGCTGATGCCAAACCGGGAATCACAGCGTTGATTTTGGCGATTATTTCATCAAGAAAAGTCTTTTCAGGAAAGCTTCCAGAGACATCGATATCAATTGGGCGATCGCTATTAACGCTTAACTTAATTAAACTGCGTTCTCCTAAGTTTATCGGCTTTAGCAAGTCGATTTCACCTGTAATTATCGCTGGTAGGGCATCGCTTCCTTTTGTTTCTTCCGGCACATTTTCTAAAAGCTTTTCACGGGCATCAGCGGCAGTGTAAGGCAGTAGTTCCAAACGGGCGGAGGTGCCTGTAGCTACAGAACTGAGTATGAGATGGATGTTATCGTGGGTAGCAATTGCGGGAATAGCTGCTTTATCAATTGCATTGTTAATCTCTTCAACAATTAGGGGAAGGCTGAGGTTAGCTGGATCGGTTCTTTGTCCAGCACAATTGATTTCCACCCCTGGTTTACCTTCAACAGACAATTTGAAAATTCGCGCTACCCGCAAATCAGCACCTTGGCTTAAATCTTTGACGCCGATAACTTGGGCTGGTGCGCCATTTTTACCTCGATAGCTGCGTGGTGCGGTGATACCAAATATTGCCTGAGTTGCATCTGGTGCAGAGGGAAGGGCGAATTCGATGCGACTGGCTTCTCCTTGAAGGCTTGAGGTGAGAATGAGATATTTACCGTTTTGGCTGGCGACTGTTTTACTCAATATTTGATTAATCTTCGCCACAATTTCCGAAAGGGTTTTGGAACGCGGTGTGTCATCGCCGATAATAATTTCAGTTAAGGTTCCGCCATCGATCGCTAATTTAATTTTTGCTTGTGCTGGCAAGTTGATGCCATTACTCAGGTTGACTGTACCAGTAAAGGTAATTTTAGTTGCATCTTGTCCCCGAAATATCCCTGGTTCAACGCCCAATAGCGATAACCGTGCATCGTCTCCTTGGGAAGGTAAAAAGGTAATTTTGCTATTTGCACGACTGCTAGGTGAGGTAAAAATTATTTCTCCACCGTTATCTGAGGCAATATCAACACCGAATTTCTGATTGATCGCGGCGATAATTTCTGGAGTTGTTGCCGCACGGGGACGGGGTATAAAAGAATTGGCGGCAAAGTCGATTTCTTGGGGTGGTTGTCCGTCAACGCTGATTCTCAGAAAGCGCTTTTGTTGCAGATTCACGCCCCGACTCACATCCACTTTACCAAAGACTTTAGCCGCGGTGGCTGCTGTCCCAGTGGCTTGACGAGACATAAAGCCGAAAATCGCTTGAGTGGCTTCATCAATTATCGTTGCTCGCGTTACAAAAGGACGGCGATGCACTCTTTCGCTCATGCCGATCGCAATACTGCTGGCACTACCATTTAGAGAAGATGCAATAATCAGGTTTGTACCGTCATGAAGAGCGACGTTGGGCAATAGGTTGTTTATCGCGGCTTGCAATTCTATCAAAGTCACCGCACCGACATTTTGAGCATGCGATCGCAAGTCAATTTCTACGGGTGCTTTGCCATCTACAGCGATTTGTATCCGATGTGCAGCCCGTAAATCAACGCCTTGTGAAATTGGTATACTTACAATCCGTGCCGTTGTGGCGTTTGTACCTTGATAAATTCGGGGGCGAATGCCGAGAATCTTCTCAGTGGCATCACTAGTAGGATGTGTTTCTAAAACAACTTGAGAATTAGCACCGCGAGTCGGTGAAGTTAAAGTCAGGAATTTACCGTTATAAGTGGCAATTTCCCTACCAAAAGCTGAATTAATCGCCGTGACAATTTCAACAGGTTGAGTATTAGCAGGATTTGCACCAACACAATTAATAGTTACCGCCGACTGGGCATCAATCCGGATTTTTAGAAAAGAAACATTGCTTAAATCGACACCGCGCGTCAATTCGCTTTTACCAATAATTTGCGCTGCTTGAGTTTCTTTACCACTTTCAAAGGAAGGTACAGCACCAAATAACCGGATTGTGGCATCTTGGGCTGCAGGTTTTTGGAAGACAATACTGCTTCCAGCCCCGGTTGTCGGTGAAGTCAAAGTTAGAAAACGATTGTTGTGACTGGCGACATTAACAGTAAGTGCATTATTGATAGTATCCCGAATTTGATCCAAAGTTCTAGCGGCGGAAGAACCGCCCGTTAAATCAATTTCCGCCAGATATCTATCATCAATTAACAAACGCAGATATCGTTCATCTTGTAAATTTACCACGCCACTTAAATCAACCTTCCCCGTAATTTGTGCCGCAGTGGCGTTGCTACCTCGATAAACTCGCGGTGCAAGTCCCAGAAGGCGTTCGGCGGCATCATTAATTACATCTTGTACTTCCAAAATGCTAGAGGAACCGGGATTTGGTGACGCCAAAATCAAATATTCTTTGTCAAAACGAGCCACCGATGCATTGAGGCGCGTGTTAATTTTTTTGACAATTTGCTCCAGATTTACCGAAGTAGTATGGGTTATATCTTCAAGTAAATCAATCGTGATGGCATTGTTATTGTTTATCTTCAAACGCAAATTATTCGCGCCTTCAAGATTTATTCCAGCGTCTAACAGAACATTCCCTTTCACCAAAGCCGATCGCGCCGACTTACCAACCGCCTGTGCCGTTTTTATACCGAAAAACAGTGACGTTGCATCATCACCACGGGGTTCAAGAGTAATTAACTCCTGTTGTTGGCGATTCCACCAGCTATCTAAATCCTTGTAATCATCGGCAATTTGCAAACCTAAAGACTCAGCAGTTACCCGCAGAATACCTTGAACAGTAACAGTACCTTCTAAAAAAGTGCGAATATAACGCTTGAGATGGCGGCGGAACTCCTCCACACCTTCCGTAAAATTGCCATCATCATCAGTGCGGGGTGCAAGACCATAAAGAGCAGCAATTAATTTTAAATCTTTGATAGTATCAGCATTGCGATCGGCGAAATCCACCCAATGGGCGCTCATCACCTCAGCCAAACTATTTTCCGCCTGCAACAATTCCTTACCGAAAGCATCAGCCACAGCATATAAAACTACGGCTTTCGGCAAGACTTGGAAAGTTCCTGGAAGATAGCTGAGGATGCGATCGGTTTTGGTTGCCATAATGATTAGTTATTAGTCATTAGTTATTAGTTATTAGTTATTAGTTATTAGTTATTAGTTATTAGTCATTAGTTATTAGTCATTAGTCATTAGTTATTAATTATTAGTCATTAGTTATTGGGGATTGGGCATTGGGGATTTCTTCCTTGTCCTTCTTGTCTCCCTTGTCTCCTTTCTTCCTCCTGCCTCCAGCATAGCTGCCTTCTGCCTTCTTTTCACCCATCCTTGAGAATGATGTCGGCTAACTCCATATCCAACACCACCCACCACTTGTCATTACCTGGTGGAGTCGTTACTTTAAACTCTCCATTCTCAATTTCTGTATCAGTTGCACGCTGTCCTGATAATCCTTGTATCAAACCACGGTCAGGGATGCGCTTTCCTGTAGGTACTACCAACGATGGGGCAGAATTTACAACTTGCGCGATCGCCTGACGCATTCCATCTTCACCTGTCGCGGGTGCTTTCTGAATCGCTTTTACAATCTCATCCACCAAGGCATCCGCACCATTCCCGCCAACCTCAGTACGCCACGCCATTACGTCAACAATCTTAAATTTATTTTTCTTAACATCCTTTACTTTTTCAATCGCCTTCAACAGTTCTTTTCCTTCCGCTGCCTGATTGCTGGTTAACTTATCTACGTAATCTTGCAGACCAGCAATAATATCATTAATTACCTTTACCTTCCCCGATGGCGTTATCCCAGAGGTAATTTCTGCTACTAACTTGGGTTTAAAAAACACATACCGGGCGATTAAAGTTGCTTCCACACCAGCAGCGCGAGTTCCTTCCACAGCACCCCGCAAACTGGGAAAACGTTCTGGTTCGCTTTCCACCAACAACACGACTTTACCCGGTTCGGTGCGTTTGGCAATTGTGCTGTTGGGGTCGGAGACTTCCGCTAATACAGCTCGTCCTTCAAAAATGATTTGAGCTAAAGCTGCTAAGGTTCCCTTACCTACACCCCGCAAAACTGCTTTGGCGCGGGTACGCAAAGCCTCATCGCTTTCATCTTCAGCACCTAAAATCGTCGCTTCAAAATTGGTGATTTTGGCAATACCTGCGATCGCTTGTGACAGTGTGGTGATTTCCCCAGCTTTCACCTCCCCGACTTTACCTTTAAAGCCATCACTCGCTTGAACTGGGATATCAATTCTTACCTGACCTCGTTGTAAAGTCCGCAATTGCGTAGTAAGAAAAGTTGCATCACCTTTACTAGTCCCAACCTGCGTTCCTTCGGCGATCGTGATATTTCCCTCAACTATAGGGTCACGAAAAAAGGTAACTAAACCGATCGCAAAATCTTTTGTCTTGCGAGTAATTCCTAATATAGCAACTACAAAATCTAGGGATTTACCTTCAGCTTTGTCAATAAACCCGGCAAAATACGCCAGATTTATTTGCTGATAAACAGTAGCAACTTCACGTGATATCGCTTCGCCGAGAGTGCGAGTAACACTACCAACATTAATATCAGTTAATGGCGATCGACTATTTTTACGAAAGTAATCTACATAAAAATTTGTGTCATCAAGGGGAAAAGTAGCACCCTTTTGCCAAATGACCGCATTATCGCGATCGCTAAATTTAAAATCAATTTCTTTTTGGAAAGTGTGCCGTTCTTTTTCGTTAGTATCTTGGTTCAAGATAGTGCCAGTAATACCACGGATTTCTTTCGCCGGTTCAGCCAAGGGGTAAAGGTCAGTTTTGATATCAAAAATAATTGGTTCATTAACCACCCCACCAACAATCGCCGTTAAAACATCATCGACAATTTCCTGATAAGGACGATTAATTAAATTATCAGTTTCAAGATTCACTATCCGATACCTCCTTCAAGAAAGAAAGGAAAAACAAAATTGATTGGAGTATCGCTATCTATTGGTATCAAAGAAATTTTAATATCCATCCGCGTGCGATCGGCACGATTTTGAGTGACATTGACAGCAGTAACTTTTTTCACACGCGGTTCCGCAGCAAGTGCTTGGAGAACAAATAACTTAGCGCGGTTGCGATTAGTTTCAGTATTGAATTCGCCAAGTAACTCAAACAATCGCGAACCATAATCGGGGTGTCCGAGGGCTGCTAATTCACCTACAGGGGTGAGAAAGCGTAACAGCAAAGCTTGTATAAGATTATCAGCAGCACTTAATAGATCCAAATCTACCTGCTGAGTTTGGGTACGCACCTTAGTAGATAAATCATGAGCGCGATCACGATCGTTTTGCTGTTCAAGATTGCGTAGCAAACGCAAATCAGTTCCCCAACGTTCATTAGTCTGGGTCATTAAAACCTCCTGATGAGGAGATGGTACTTAGCCAGAGTCATTCAATGGGTGGATGAAAGGATTTTAGATTTTGGATGAAAGGATTTTCCTGATGAATTCAGGGGGTTGTTTTTCTTCCAATCTAAAATCTCAAATCACCTCGGTCATGAATTTGATTTCTTGAGTAGATATCTTGAGTAGATATGAGGATTATTTACCCCTGGTTTTTAGACTTTGCAAACAATGATTTATCGTATTAATTTTTAGCGATCGCTCGCTCGTTTGTAGTTAACGCTAAAGCGCTAAAGCGCAACTACGAACCGATCAAAATTAACGACATAAACCAATAACTTTGGTTTGCGAACCTGTGTGTAGAGACGTGACCGATCGCGTCTGAGGGGCAATGAGGGGGCAATCCGGAATTTTGTATTATTTCGAGCTGGTAAACCCAACGTGGAACAGCTCGCACCTTAAACAGCACTGAAACATTTTATAACCAAAGTCCTCCTAAAATTTTCGTCTTTGTCACAAAAGTTATTAACGGTTGTTAGTCATTAGTCATTAGTTGGTGGTTCGGCGCTGTTGGTTGGTGGTTTATCTCCTTGTCCTCCTTGTCCTCCTTGTCTCCCCCCTCTCCCCCTCTCCCCCCTCTCCCCCTCTCCCCCCTCTCCCCATCTCCCCCTCTCCCTAAGGTGCCCATTGGTCATTAATAAAAGGTGCGACGGGAGGTCCCAATATAGTGAGGATACCGGGAGGAGTAGGAATGCGATCGCCTACTCGCACCAACGACCGACCGCCGACAGTAACGCCAGCGCTGGCGAGGGGTCCGATAACCAAGGGATAAGGAATACCAGTTACCGAATTAATCATTTGACAAATTGAACCAGATGTAGCCAAAGGCAAACCATTAGCAGTAATAAACGGCGGCAAAATCGTGAGGATAACACCCGTATCAGGTGGTCCAGCAGCACCAGGAGTAATGATTACAGTAGCGCCAATACTTACAGGGGGTCCGGGCATAGGAGAGGGGGGGAGGGGGGGATGGGGGGCTACCGGTCCCCACTCACTCCCCAGCCGCCCTAGCGACCGCGACTTGGGCGGACTGGCGTTGGGGTTGGGGGGAAATGGGGGCGACGGGTGTGGGGACAAGGGGGAAGAATTATTAACTTCTAAATCATTTGTTTGAAATACACTTATTTTCTAGAGTCCGCGCAGGCGGACTTCGTACGCACAACGCCGCGACTTCAGTCGTTAGGGCTTTTATTAAGGCGAAAAAGACGTAATACCCTTAATCGAAGTATTAACACCTTGGAGAGTAGCAGACAAACCACCATCGATAGTCGCCCCCAAATTAGCCTTGAGAGTGGCTTGAGTACCCGCCTCAATCTCCGTCTTCATTTGACCTTTAATACTCACATTTTGACCTTCAAGAGTTAAATCGCGGGTAGCTTTTAAACTCATCGCCCCCGCCGCCTCAATAGTCACATCACCATCCTGATTCATCGTGATTTTAGTGCGACCGGCAACCACAGTTACCTTACCCCCACTACCACCATCAGGCTGATCCAACTTCATCTCAGTCTTACCCGCAGTCGCCCTCACCGTACCATCAGTAATTCGTACCGTGATTTTCGGCGGCATCTCAATAATAATTTCACGGGGCGTTGCATTGTCCTGAATATTGCGAATCGCCGCCTTCAAAGTCCTTTCATCAGCCTCAGCCAAAGGCAAACGAAAAATAACCTCATCCGAATTATTCAACGGAGGGCGATCGCGTTCATTATATAACCTACCAATAATAATTGGCTGATTGATATCACCCTTATAAAAAGTCAACAACACCAAATCACCAACATTCGGAATAGCCGCCGTACCAATATGACTAGTTGCGATCGGCACACCCCTTAACAACAAACCACTATTCTTCAGACGCACATCACAACCATAATTATCGCCATCATCAGCAGCACTGTGAGGAAACACAGCCTCCACCAAACCCAACTCCGTAACCCGTACCGATCGCAACTCCTGGCGAATAATTTCCTGAATCGTACCAACAATACTTGACATATAAATTTTGGATTTTAGATTTTAGATTTTGGATTACTTAAACTTCCACAAAAACTGATATTTCCAATATTTCTCTCTTTCTCTCCTTCTTTCTCTTTCCTTTGCGTCCTCTGCGCCTCTGCGGTTCGTTTTAAAGACCTTGAAAATCAACACTCGTCATAAACCCCCCAACCTTCGTAACCCGGTGATTAACACCACGCACCTGAAAAACCCCATTAAAAGTATCATCCGGAACACCCTCCAACCGAATCGCATCACCCAACCTCACCTCAGCACGCCCCACAGACAACAATTGACCGCGTAAAGTCCGCCGTCCAATAGCAGTAAAAACCGCATCAGCCGCCGTACGCGCCGCATCAATCGTACGTAAAGGCGATCGCTCTAATAAAAACTTAGAATTACCACTTCCCGCAGTACCCTTAGAATTCTGAAAATCCCTAGTCAGCCAAACCCAAGCTGCATCGCCCCGACTACCCCCAGGACTTTCCCCCAAGCTTCCACCGCATCATATCGCGCCGGAATTTGCAATACATCCAGCGCCACAATATGCTTACCATACTCAAAAATATGAACCGTCTTCCCACTAATAAACTTCTCAAACACCAACTCGCCATTGCTGTTGAAATACAAATCAAAACCGCACAAATTCGCCAAATCGTGCATATGCTGATAGGCGCTGCGCTGTCCGTCAATCACATAACCGGGAAAATTAATGCCATCTTCCACAGTAGCAACATCAACCTCAGCCACACTTGCCAAATCTTTGACAATATCACCAGCAGTTTTGCTTTCGTAAGTTTTATTGGTAAAATTATTTAGCACAGCCGAAGCAGCAGTGTAACCTGTAACGCGGGTAGTTGTCAGTCCCGGTTCAACGGAAACAATTGTGCCATTGATGACTTGAGTAAGTCCACCATTGTCAGCGTAACCGAGCTCGATTTTCGCCTCATCATTCCGCTTAGGCTTTAGTCCGCCGACATTTGCCAGCATTAAAGTAAAACTGTCAGCGGGCGTATCCATGTCAAGGGTGACAATTAAATCGACAACAGTGCTAGCTTTGGGTTCGTCAGTCGTATCGACGAATTTATTACCGATAGTGATTTTATAGGCGGGGTTAAACATATTACACCTCGTCCTGTTACGCTTGTGTTCTTGAACCGTCTCGAATCCGCTCTAATGCTTCTTGCAAGGCACGAGGTGCCGCTTCTGTTAAATCTGGTATATTGAGTGCAGTATTAATTTTGTTCACTACGCTTGGATCTCCTACATCGACAAGGGATTGAACAGCGAGATTACGATCGCGATCGCTGATTGTAGTCGCGATAAATTGAATCAATGCATCGCCTGAGACTTCGCTGTTTAGCTTTCCGAGATAGATAATCACCGCCACTTTTTGCCAACCGGGCCAGACAAGAGCTAATTTGAACAGGTATACTCCAAGTAATGAAGCAACGCGATCGCCAAAATTTTGCAACAGATAACCAGCAACAAACTCTGGAGAAGGCATACCTTTAGCGGTTAAGGCAGCAGACTCTTCGATTTTTTCTAAAAACTTCAGGCATGTTGCAAAGGACTCATTGCCAGCAATCTTTTCCAAAATGACTTGTATAATCAGCTTTTGCACTGAATCGGCATCAGTCAATTGCTCCTGTAGAAAAGGAACCGCAGATTCTCCTAGTGCAACCAGTTGCCGTTCTGCATCTAAGTATGATTCTCCCACACTTGCGATCGCCTTTTGGTAGTACTCAAGCACAGTTTCTTACCCCCTTATCTCCCTTATCCCCCTTGTCTGTTTGTCTGTTTGTCTCACAAATTCACCTGTTCCCACCAGGCTGTTGTGTGTGGTTTACGCTTAGAATTGGTTCCGCAATGAATTTCACCATCTAAAATGTGATATGAATTAAAATCGTCTACAAAACGAATTTGACTGGTTGTATATCCTAGTGGAGTGAGTTTCTTTCGTACATCCTCCTCAAATTGGTCAACTCCATTTAGCACTGGGCCAAAAGGTTTAGGTATCACTAATTGCACAGCAGATAAATTTGCTTTGGTAATTACCAACAGATTTACCATTCCCGGAGTTAAAGCAACAAATTCGGGTGCCTTTGAAGAATCTGTGATTCGAGGAGAAAACTTTTCTTCAATAAACAGAACTGGTATTTTGATCACATCCTTGGTCAGGTCTAACCCTAATTCGGTCTTGATTGTTTGTGCAACCGCGTCTAAACGAGTTTGACAAATATTGTTAGCCCAACCCAATTTGCCAACGCTTATATCATTTAATTCAGTCAAAAGTTGATCGATTGTTCGTTCGTGGAACGGACAGTAATCATTGCGGGGTTTACCTGTAAATAAACTTAAATTGCCATGTCCGGCATTTTTCAAATCCTTGAGAATGCGAGTAGCTTCTGTAGTACTAGCAAAAAGCATTCTAAAGGGTTTGCCCGTGTTAGATTGCACAAAGCTAATAATTTCATCTACATGACCTACCGCTAACCAACTAGTGTCTACCTTAAAAGGTTTTTGCACTTCTTGAGCGATTAAAAACTCTTCCACCTTGGAGTTGAACGGCTCAAAAGGAAGTCGTCCTGGGCCATAATAAATTCTACCGAGTTTGTATTCCTTGCCCCCAACTGTGACTGGCGGTGATACTTCTAAATTGCCGTTAGAATCAAATGTTGTGGGATCGTCTGTTGTAAATACTTCTACAAAGCCATAATCTTGATTGAGTAGTTCATTTTTGGCAAAGGGTTGTAGCCGAAGCCGGGGCGCTTTATTCCGATGCGCCCTCAAAGCTACCGGAATTTGTTTTCCTGGCATTCTGCTGTAGCCAATTTCCATCGTATCTTGCATCCAGCGATCGCCACCGTAAGTAGCACCGCTTGCCCGCTTGAGTGGGATATTCACTGCTGGATCTGTGGCAATACTATTAATCTCAAAGACAAAAGCCGCATTTCCAATATTAATCGGATTACCTTTTGGACATGAAGCATATGACGGAGCGTTCAATGGGTCGTTAAAAACGATACTTCCAGGCGCTATCTCTACAATATAAAGTTCTTCTGTTTCATTTAAATGGCTGGGCATTATCCAGGGCGCAACTTTGACCTTAACGTTATCTTTGGTAATTTCAGTAGTGCCATCTTTGAGAGTTAGAGCTAACTGAATTAACCCATTAAATGCAGTATTTGGATACTGGGTAGCCTCCATACCTAGTTCTACATCAGCATTTTGAGTGTTAGAAATAGTTGCTTCGGCGGTGAATGCAGTACCAGGTCCGATAATAGTAGTCGCAGAAGCGCTACGTTGATTAAAAATGCGAATTTTGTCTCTATCTACAACCGACAAAACTAAACTGATTCCTGGAGGCAAAATACCGCTTTGACGAACAATTAATGGTGCTAAATCGCTAACATCGTTTGTTCCATCAACCACTGCATTTTCATTATCTATCTTTGTATTTCCAGATGCTTTGTCGTCGTTGTCGCAATTACATAAAATAATCGCGCCTTTTTTCCCTGCGCCAAACTCCCAAGTATTTTTACCTGCTTCATTTTGAGAAACGATACCGTCTCGGTCAGCATCGACATCAAGAGTGACTCTAGCGATGAAGATATTAGCTTTTTTAGTTAATCCGCCAAAACTTGCAGCAACGGTTTCGGGATTAGTTACCGTAATATTGGCGCGGGAAACGGTGCGTTTGAGTGGATTTGCGGGAACTTCTGTTCCACCAGTCCATGTTACAGGTTGTGTAGGTGGTGGCACAGGGGTAATATTTGCGGTGAGTGTCACCACTTGAGATGGATCGATAAGAGCTAGAAAATTGCTACTATTAGTTCCACCAACCTGCTGCGCCCCCTGTACATTGAGCGTAAAATTACCAACAGTAACAGAAACGCGATCGCCATCATTTTCTACACCATTAATTCCCAGTTGAAATCCTGTATCTCGCAAGGTGGCGCTGAGATTCTTTCCTTCTACCCAAAATTGCAGGTCTGTTGCTGGTGTATTAAAAACCAAGGGATTCGCTTTCGGTGTTTCCGCTGCTGGCGGTACGCGCTTGCTACCGGGAATTTCATTGTCAAAGACTTGTACTTTGTTGTCCAAACCAGCGATGTTATTGCTGCTGATTTTGACTTGTTGCAGTACCAAAAAGCCAACAAAGGAAGCTGGTTGTACTTGACGCACAATCAGTAAGGCTCGTTCTTGGTTGTTACCCCCATCTTGAACATTTAAAAACCGTCCGCCAAACCACTTGTCATTAGTAGTACCTGGCGCAGGTTGCGGTAAGGCTGGCGGTGCAATTCCCGGCGCGGGACGGCTAGCATGAATATCTAACGTCAATGCTACAGCTGTCATCGTAACGGTGACAGCTGCGCCGACTGGTGAAGCCCCAGGAGTCAAAGTCAAAGTCAGTTGGAAGTCATTAACGTTGGGACTGGGGTTGTCACTTTCCGCAAACAACTGCACCCCGGCTGTTAATTGACCGCCAGAGAAAACATTATCTGTACCATTAAAGGTAATTTCGGTTCCGCCTGTGGCAGCTGTAAACAAGCGAATAGTAGGTGTCGTAACACTGCTGGCACGGGTAAGAGTCCCAGTGCGAGAGAATGTAGAACTAGTCTTAAGTGTAATTGTGACTCTCGCTGGGTTGGTGTAAGATTTCTTCACCACAACCACCGAAGAAGAAAGGGTGATAATTGGGTTTGCTGGCGGTGGCGGAACAGGAGCAGATTGTACAACAGCCGGCAGCGAGTTTGGCGTTCCCGCTTGTGCATCGTTTAACTGTTCCCTGATAGGCGTTGCAGTTAACCGCCGACAGATTATATTCCCCTTAGCGTCCTCTGGTGGTTTGTTCCTGAGTCGAGCGAGTGTCGGGTCTTGCAGGTCGCGAATTTCTAAAATATATGTGCCAACTGGGGTAGGTCTTGAGTAACTAAAATTACCATCTGCATCTGCACGAGTGGCAATTGGGCGTCCTTGCGGTCCTTCACCATCCAAAAATTCCCCATCTGGGGCAATTAGTACATACTTGGCATTGGCTACAGGCGTCCCATCTTCAAAAGTAATACTGCCGCTAACGGTAATTTTATCTGGTTCCGCTGGCTCTACCAGCCATTTATTTGGTTCGGCGGCGTCCCTTTTCAAAAAGCAAACCCGTTTAACTTGATTTTCTGATTTATTCCCAGGGTCAGAACCCAAACACCAAGAAGTGCCCACAGCCCCAGGTACGGGTTTATCAAAAGTGCGGGGTTTTGGTATATCGCAATCGGGGAGAGTTTCAGTTGCAACAAACAACATCTCCGTGCGGCGATTCGGTCGCCAAGCATTGGGAGTCGGATTTACCGGGTCTTGCTCTCCCCCACCCAACCACTTGAGAATACCGCCATTACAGTCATCTTTGGCATTGCCGAAAAAGCTACTTTCCGGAACTGCGAAGGCATCCTGAGCCATGTAAGCCTCAACCAAAGCGTTCCAGGTAGCATCATCCATAAAACCGGTAACAGGCAAGCCGCTCTCTTGTTGGAAAGCACGCACCGCTGCATTAGTTTTTGAACCTGCAATTTCGTCGATATTGCCGTAGTAGTAGCCCAAATCCTGAAGCATCAATTGGTATTCGCGTACACCCCAGTTATCCTGAAGTTCTCGGTTAGAACTTGGAGCCGACTTGCGTAATTCGTTCCATTCAGCCACGGATGAAATGCGATCGCCTCCAAAGGTCAAGTAAGCATAAACACCCCGCGCCCGCCGTTCTGAAAGATATTGATTGTAGAGGTCATCGCCCGCTTTGTCGGTGTGCCCCAAAATCAGCAGTTTTTCTTGGGGGTTTGACTTTGCATATTCACTCACCTGGCGTAAAACTTGCCGCAAACACGGTTCAATAAAAGCACTATCAAAGCGATAATGCACCACAAACGCCTTCGCAATCAAAACACCCGGACGCAAAGTAATCGTTACTGGCGTAGTTTGACCGCCCCGAATCGTCGCTTCAACACTGCCCGACATCGATTCTGGAGAAGTTACTATAGCTTTCACCGTATACTGACCGGGCGGCATATTTTCCTCAGTCCATACATTTTCCGTGCGATTTGTCAAGTTACGCGATAGTAATGTGCCATCCTCCTGTTTGCCTTCCACACTCACCGTGAGCGTACTAAAGTCAAAATCAGGTTTACCCTCAACAATCACCTCTACAACCAACGTGCCGGTTTCCACAGAAGGCGGTGGTGGCGGTGGTGGTGGTGGCGGAGGCGGTGGATTTTCTCGGCGTGGCGATGGTGGCGAAATAAACTCGCGTAGTGTCAGCGCATACTCAAAACGCTCCGGTTTACCAGCGATTTCCCGTACATCCATTTCCTCGATGATTACCCGATCCACCTTCGTTGCAGTGGCAATATCAGCAACAAAAGAAACTGGTTCAGCCGCGCGAAACTTATCCCGCAGGCTTTTCAGCCCTTCCTTTGCTTCCTCGCCAGTGATGACACCCGTAAGAGTGACACGAGTAGCACGGCGTCCCAAAAAGAGGAAAAAATCACCTTCTAGGGCAGGTATACTGTGTTGAGCTAAAACGCGATCGCTTGTCGTATCGATTTTTTGTACTAGTTGTAGCTCCAAATCACCGAGCATTGGTCTTGCCATAGGCTATAACGCCTCCAGCTTTTTGAGAATGTGGTCAATCAAAGTTAGAATTTCAGTGCGTTTTTGTTCGTCAGGTAAATCTTCAGACACCGCCAGCACATTATTGACATTACCTAAAAATTCCGGAAGATTGGCTGATTGGAAGGAATTTTTGAGAGCATTGAGGACTGTTTTGAAACCTTGGATAACAGGGTTCATGATATCTTCGGGAGTAGACGCGATCGCATCAAAGACAGTTTGGTCATCCAATTGAGTGGAAAGCTCTTGCAATCGTGTTTTGAGCGTTTCCAGCACATTGTCATCCACAGGATTTTCGTCAGACAGCGGTGTTTTTGACTTACCAAACAGCCAAAAGCAATTTAAGAACTGGAAAATATTTTTGTCATTTCTCATTTGTCCTTTGTTAGTTGTTTGTTGTTGGTTGTTAGTTGGTAGTTGTTAGTTGTTAGTTGTTGGTTGTTAGTTAGTAGTTGGTAGTTAACTTTTCTAATAACCACTATCCACTAATCACTATCCAGCAACCACCAACCACCAACCACCAACCACTATCCACTAACCAATTTCCTAAGCCGACTTCAATTCTTGTAATTTTGTCGTAATTTCATCAATAAGTGTGAGAATTTCTGCCTTAACATCATTGAGTGAAGGCAGACCGCTGACTACATCGGCTACTGACAAAACATCATCAATCGTACCAGCCTCATTAGGTAACAAGCTTTTAGCAGAAGTCAAAAAAGCTTTAATTTTGGTTGTGAAACTTGAAACTTCTCCCAATCCTGGAATTGAATTTGGATCTAATTTTTGAATTTCAGCTTTCAGTTTACCCATCAAATCAATCAGCTTATCCAACAATTCAGCAATTTGCGGAATCAGCGAATTCAAAGCTTGAATAGCAAGCTTAATTTTAGCGACGTTCTCATCCAAGAATGTTTTGAAATCTTGTAGAGCGTCTTTGAGTTCCTGATAAAGATTTTTCGCTGCCATAATTCTAATCCTCTAAAAAGTTTGTTTACAACATTGAACTTTATATCATTTATTTCAACGTGCAACATTGAAATTCCTAAACAATCACCAAAAATCTCAAAAAAATCTTGCACAATCCAAAATCTCAAATCCAAAATACTCTTACCTTGAGCTTTCTAAGTCTTGGTTAAACTGTTGCAGGCGAGACAAAATATCGCTGAATGGAGATACAAATCTTTCTAAACCAGTAGCAAAGTCCAGTCCAATATCAAGTCCTGCTACAAGGTCATCCATTAAATTTTGAGCATCATCCAAAATATCTGTGTCTAAAAATGAAGTGTCCTCCGGTTCAACAGGTTCAATGTACTCGCGCAACGTTAAAATATAGGCGTAACGCTCTGGTTTTCCCGCGACATCTTGCACCCGTAAATCGTCAATTATCATTTGCTCAATTTCAGCGTCAGCAACAATATCCGCCGTAAACGGTAGCGGTTCACCAGCACGAAATTTATCGTCGAGTTTATCAATCAAATTTTGTGCTTCAGTTCCCGCAGCGACACCCCACAACACCAGGCGTGTTGGGCGTCGTCCCAGATTTTGCAACAAGCTTCCAGCCATACCAGGCGGTTTGTGTTCAGCCAGTACTCGCTGTTCATGGGTGGTGATTTCCTGCACTTGAGGCAGTTCTATATCATCCAACATTGGGCGCATAGGCAATCACAAAGTTGTTAGTTGTTAGTTGTTAGTTGGTAGTTGGTAGTTGTTAGTTGTTAGTTGATAGTTGGTGGTTGTTAGTTGTTAGTTGTTAGTTGTTAGTTGATAGTTGATAGTTGGTAGCTGGTTGTCCTTGGTAACTATTGCCCATTGCCCAATCCCCATTGCCCATTGCCCATTGCCCATTGCCCATTGCCCATTGCCCATTGCCCATTGCCCATTGCCCATTGCCCAATGACTAAACATCAATCCCATAACGACGTGCTTCTTCGTCCAAAATGCGCTTTATCTTGGCTGCTAGCACGTTCAAGTCATCTTCTCTCGTGGCTGCCTCCTCCTGTGTCGCTTCTTGCCGTATGATGGCGCTAGCTACGCTTTGACCGGGAAGGTTTACCAACTGTTGTGGCACCAAAGGCGGTAATGAGGGCATTATCGCTGGTGGCGGGTTTTGTGTCAGTAATTCTACGCTATTATTTGTTTGTTCAAATACTCCTTTATTAATTGGTGCGATAAATTCAGTTTTGTGCTGTGCTGGTGCGGGTGTTTGAATAGTCTGGTTTTTGTCAATTTTTGATGTGGTTAGTAACTCCGATGAACGTTTATTAGAAGTTTGATTTGATACTGAACGTGCTGTTTTGACATCGCCTAAATTATAATTTTGGGCGATCCGGGTGAGTAGTTCTAAGTCTGCTGTTTGTCCGTTGAGTGGTAATGACCATTGGTCAACCAGCGTCAGGGTTTCACCTCCCGAAAATAAATCATTGTCTGAAACAGAAGTTTTATTAACGATCGCTAAACTGTTTTCTTGAGTTAAGGTGCGTTGAATGCGTCTAACCAAACCCTCTAGCCATTCCTGGCTAACTGTTTGATTAGCAAAACCAAAAGCGATCGCATCAGATACTTTCTCTTGATTGAAGGACGCAGCAAATAAGCGGTTATTTGACTTCTCTAAGCCACCCATCACCCCAAATTCACCACCCTCAAACGATAAAAATCTCCCTTGTCCCCCACACCCGTCGCCCCTTGTCTCCTTCTCCCCCCATCTCCCCATCTCCCCATCTCCCCATCTCCCCCCAGCCAAGCGAGACAGCATTTGCACACTAACCTGTGGCGGCTGTTGAAAAACTGTTGCGATAGAGTAATGAAATAATGGTTCCTCTGGTACAACTCGATGTCTGCTGACAACCGGCTTGACTGCGGATACTTTGGGCGACGGTGAAATTTTGGGAAAGTTGAATTGCTGTGCATGTTTTAGAGAAACTTCGGATTTTGTCTCAGTTGAAACAGTCCAGGACTCAGTTAGGGCGATTAAAGAATTACCGAGTAAAGGTTCATTGCACAAAGTTAGATCGATATTGGCGATCGCTTCCATCCAAACACAACCGCGCCAAAGGAAATCTAAACGTTCGTGCGATCGCCTCAATTCGCGTTGCCATATTACTGGTGTTTTACCAGCAATCAAGATTAAGGGAAAGGATGGAAGTGATTGCTTTTTCACGTTGTCTCACCTCCTGTACGAGCCATTTCCAAATAAAGCAGTATTTGACCGATAGTCATTCCGCTTACCTGTTCCGGTGTCCAGCCAAACTCCTTCGCTAAGATAAAACACGCACGAGCAAGTGGCGCTTGCACCAACTCTGCTAAAGCATCACGCGGCGTGCTGATACCGCTGATTGCATTAATGCGTTCCACCAAAAAGCGAGCCAAACCCGCCGATAGGTGCGAAACCTGTTCCATCTTCAGCGCTGGTTCTACCAAACCTTGTTGAATCATCAACGTTGCTGAAAGCTGCTCATCATCGCGAGCTGCTTTACCAATTCTTTGCAAGTCGCGCACAGTTAACGGACGCAGCACAAGGGAGCAATGCGATTTTGTTAGACGACCCAAAAAAGAGTGCGATCGCTAAAAATCATATCTAAGTACAAAGTAAATTTATTGACAAATAAAAGATTAATTTGCAGGAGAATTTAACTTGATGAGATATCCCAAAAAGCTTGCTAGTAAGTCATTTGAGAATTATGCCCAAAAATATCTGCAATAAGTCTTTTGTACTTAGTATCAATTACAGCAAATAATAGCTAAAATTGAGAACTCAAGTATAAAATTTATCAAGCAGTTTGAGGTTTAATAAAGGAATTAAAGATAGAACCACAAAAATTATCCCAACTTCCAGCTATCCATTGACAGCGTAGGTGTAACATAATCTCTGCATTTTCTTTCAACCAAAATTTACTGTTACCCTTGATTCTTAAATTAATAACTTGACGGATTAAACTTTCAATTGCACCACTGCCAATAGGCAGTTTTTGAGCTATTGCTTTATCGTAATTTAAACGCCCTTCACGATAGGCATCTAAAAGATAATTTCGCTTGACTACCATAATCTGACATTGCTCCCCAGTAGTTACAGCAATCAACTCATCCATCTGGTTGATTAAGGATTTAGCATTACCTTTTTTTAAACTCTTTCTGGCTTTTATAAACCATTGAAAAGACTGTGCTTGTTCATGAAAAGCTGTGTCAGCAAATACTTTTAAGTTTTCTGTAACGTGATAAAAGTCGTACAATTGATAAGTTTTACTAGGGCATCCTAAGCGCTTTAAAAGTGGAGGGATATGTAACCAGATCCATTCAGCGCCATCCCCAATTAATAAGACTTGCTTTGCTTGACTAATTCCCAAGTCAACTAAATGCACTTCTAAAATTTATAAAAGTGTTTTGTATCCATCATAAGTACCATCGTTAGTAATAGGGATATGAGAGTTTCTTACTTTTCTACCTTGTTCATCAACAACATAAATTGTTAATAATTTTGGCTCAACCCATTTACCAATAAACCCGTGCCGCTTTGTTAAGGAATTTTTTCTTCCTTTTTTATTAATTCGGACTCTACTCCGACCGCCATCTACAGTAATGACAACTCTTTGGTCTTTTAGAACATTACCTTCAGCTAAATTTCCTAATTGTCGATTTAAAATTTTAGATTGACGTAAGTTGATACCAATCTTACCAAAATTATACGTTAAGCGTTCAATTCTTTTGAAACTAAGTTTAATTCCCCAACCGATTAAAATTGTACAGGCAGCTTCAAATGAACTAGCGATTGCGCCATATTGAGCAACAGTTGACCATACCAAAGGGGTTAATCCTTCCGATATTCCTAACCAGATTAAAAATGGGCAGAACCCTGAGCCTGAAAATTTATTTTTATCATTTTTCTTCTTGATAGTTACTACGTATGGTAATTTTAAAGTAACTAGAACATTGCCAATTGTTAATATTTGTCTAGTCCGATAACCATGTTTTTGAGTTGTGGGTTGCCTCCACAGTTGGGTCTGGGTCATTGCTGTGTCGAGAGCGTCTTGAGATTGAGAAAGGTTGTATAAAAATAAGGCAATACATTGTCCTGCCAAGACAAGTGCTGCATCTCTAATTTTTTGTTCTCTCTCTTTAATCACTTTTCCATCCCATTCTCTAACATTGGTCAATTCTAAAAGTTTTGTAACCTCAGCTTGAAAATGTGACAAGGAAAGAGTTAAATCTAAAGTTGCATATATATTTTTTTCCATAAAGGTAGGCGTTTCCCGTCTCAAAACTATTGCTAAGAGGGAATTCTACCTTTTTTTACTGTCCACAAAAAAAGTACTCCAAACTGATATTATGGATACCCTCCATCTGGAGAACTCTTAAGTATTAATACTATTAAGAATGTAGTTAATTAATTTGTGTACTGAAAAAACTAATTAGCGATCGCACTCTTTTTTGGGTCGTCTAACAAAATCGCATTGCTCCCGCAGCACAACCCGTGAATTAGCTGTCCCGTTACCGTTGCTACTTAACAAATCTGCTGGAATCTCGACTTCATGAGTCAAAGTACTACCAGCCAATAACTCATCAGCAGTCAAAGTCATAATTTAAAAGTCATTTGTTAATAGTTAGTGGTTGGTTGTTGGTGAACCAGCAACTTTTTACGCTCCTTCTTTATCCTCAACGGTGATAAACAAACCTTTAAAGGTAACTGACTCCATCACAAAGTCATCTTCAGGTAAGTTGTAAGCCCAATTCTCGAACTTCACGCCATGTATAGTTAACGTGCTGCTTGTAGTCGGTATCGCCGGGTCTTTCAAATCCAGCAACAAATTAAAAGATGGTTGCGGATAAGGTTCCGCCTCGCGAGCGACTAATGCACCCTTACCAAGTAGCAATCGCAACAAAGCACCGTTAATATAAGCCCGACCAATTTTGCCACTAATATTAATATTTCCCGGCCGCAAAGCTGCTGCATGGCGCTTGCCTATTTCATGAAAAAGTTCTAATTCTGTTTGAACGTAAACTTCTACACTAGTGGCACGACCGACAGGGCTAAGTTGATAAAATTCAATAATTTCGTTGGCTGCTTGTCCCTCTGGCGAGTCTTCACTTGCTAGGGTCAAGGTTGCATCGGAACCGCGAAAAACGTTGCTATTCGGCATTTGAGATTCTCCTTAACCTAGGAACATGGTTACTTGGATAAAGTCGATGCTGAAGGTTGGTCTTAGAGTCAAAGTAACTTTGGCTCTACCCCGAATTTCTTCATCTCGTGTGGCGGTAACATCCAAGTCATAATTAATCAGCATTTCGTCATCGACCATTCCTGCTAAAAAGCCGTTAATGGAACCTTTGAGGGCTTTACGCACTCGGTCATTGTTGAGTAAACCGATGTAAGGATTGGCGGCGGAACGCACTCCTCTACTGGCATAATCCACAATGCGGCGGGTAGTGATTTGAGCAAAAGCACCCGGAGTAGCGCTGATACCTTTGACAACGCGGAAGCCTTGCCGGTCTTCAATTGCTAGTATTCTTGAGGTAACTAAGTTCTTGAGTTCGGTGGCGTTGAATTTTTGCTCTAGTCCAGCCACTGACAGCGATTTATTAGTAATGCTGACCTCAGGATCGCGAGAACTAAGCAGTCCGGCGACAGCAGCAGCGGTGTAAGCTGCTGGCAAGATTACATCTTTAGGCTCTACTTGACCTTCAGCATTTTTTGCGGCGGCGTCAGTAAATTTGATACCTGGTGCTACAACAATAATTCGACCAAAGTCATTGCTTTGTTTGTTGTCCTTAATCTGAGCTAAAGTTGCCTTAAGTGGACCGCCAATGATGCCAATGCGTTCACTTTTAAAATCGAAATTTGAAGCTTGATTGACATGAGAACTTAACTCGTTGCCAATACCTGAGTCGCTAATCGTAAAACCTTTGCCAGCAGCCACAACGATTTGAACATTTTCATTCAGCAGCTTATCAAAACCTGCTTTATAAGTAGTATCATCTGTGCTGGCGACCTTCACCGCAAATACGGTAGAAGCACCGTTGGCATAGGCTATTTCCAAAGCCCGCACTAAAGTAAATTCTTCGATTGTTTTGCTAGGGTCGAAGGCGTCATAGTCTCCAAAAATCTCTTTTGCCTGGTTGTAATCGCTGAGGGCTACGACCTCTAAATTGTTTCCTGTTTTGGCAGTGCCAACAATACCAATGTTGCCCGATGAAATCGCACCGCCGACAATCAGTCCCTCCGATCGCACTTCAACGTAAACACCTGGTAATATCATCTCTGTCATGTTTGCGTATCCTCCCGATTTTGTGGAGATAAAATCACGATTTTCAGCCTCTGACTGAAATGGCAAATTTTCGATTTGCAACTATCAAATTGCGTCAGCCCATGACGCGCAAGTAGATAACAGCAACTTGATTCAAAGCAGCATTTTGATAAGAAATCTCTAAGCGATCGCCTGCACTTGCTAACTCAATAGCCGCAGTAAAATCCAATTGCCGCGATTCATAAGTGTCTGGTATCCCATCAGAGTTCCAGTCACCCAAGGTTATGGAAGCGCCAGCAGTTGGCAAAGCGCTCAAAAAATCACTTAAGGTAGCAAAGATTACCTGTGCGTGACGAGTCGGTGCGTCCGGTTTGGTCACCGCGTTAAGGAATTCCGTCAGTGTGGGATATGTTATTGGTGCTAAGGGTGAGCCATCGGTGCGTTTGAGGGTGACACTACCGTTTGGTGCTGTACCGGGAATAAAACTTAAGGCTGCCAAACCTTTAATACTGGATAAACCGGGAACAACCAAGGTAGGTGAAATTTCGTTATCCCAACGTACTATATCACCCGTGACAATAGTAGACTCACCATACTCGCTATTAATTTTAATCGGAATACGAGTAATTAGACTTTCGGCACCGTCGCTGTCTTCATAAGAAAACTCGTATAAAACTTTGTAATCTGTGGTTTTGACCCAAGCATTCAGATTGGAATTAAATTCGGCTATAGATGTGGCTGCTATACCTAAACGTAAAAAGCCAAGAGTTCGCAGAATTTCTCGATCCGATTCTAGGCGATCGCGTAATTTATTTAAGGCTGTGTTTACCTCATCAAGTTGACTACCCCATATATAAAAACGCACCACAGCATCAATTCGTCCTCCTTTCACAGCCACGACAGCAAAGCCACCGCGAGTTTCAATACTTCGGTGATTGCCTAAACCAATTGTTTTTTCCGCTACAGTGAGCGCCGACACGCTAGCAACGGGTATAAAAGGTACTGGTGGCGGAAGATATGTTTCGAGGACATTCAACATCGCACTTAACATAGCCGAACTCACTTCTGCGATCGCAGAGAAATGTGGTTGACTTGCATAAGCTGAAGTGTAAAGGATGAAGGATGAAGTGGGAAATTATCGGTACATGCCGCCGTGGGCGAAAAAAGTCAGATTTTTTCGATATTCATGCCCCATCCCTGTCTTGAAAAGTTTTGCGCCCCTGTTACCCGGACGCGCAACGCCAGTTGCAAAGGCTGCCGGGAAACCCTTTCAGCAGGTGCTACAAGTCGGCGAAGCATGCACGGCAGTCGTGAATGGGGAGCCACTGCGGTCTTGGGGTCTCCCCAAGTGGAGCAAGTGGCGTGGAAACCCCCTCTTGGCCGCGCTGCCTCACCAACGCACTGCTTCACCAACGCACTGGCTTAACTTTTCGCTTTATGGGTGGGCTAATTTCATACTTCATACTTCATACGAAGAGCCTTCAGATTGACTGTTGTTTGTGTTTTCCAGCCTAACGTACAAATAAACAGACGTTTGACTGAGTAAAGGCTGAATCTGCGACTAGCCGTTTAGAGTTCAAGCTTCTGCAAGAACGAAATAATTTAGTTCCAGGTTTAATTTAGATTTTGGGGAGAGTTGCACAGCACCAGACTTCAAAAATCCTTTCCTTTGTCCTAAAAATCAAGCTTTAGACATAAAGGATACATTGTTAGATTGACGGCTACCTAGAATTTTCCGAAAGAATTACTCTTTCCCCATGCCGTTTCAGGTACACTATATACGTCAAATCAGAAAATTGGGAAGCATCTTGATAAAAATTTACTTACTTAGGTACAAATGCCTCTATTTATCAAATTAATTAAGTTTGGGAAAATGCTTTGCTAGCAATGCCTTTAGAGATTTTTCGTTAGGTAAAGTTTTTTGTACATCAGGGTGCAAAATGTATCCTGGTTATCATTGTTTCCCGGTTAACAAAGAAAGCATTCTGCAACCTCTAGAAACCCGGTAACTCCTGCGAAACCGGGTTTCTAACACGCTTCGGCGATCGCGAGATGCCTTATACTGGTTTGCGACCGAATGCAAACAAGGCAATACCATCATTCCAAATTCCTTTCTCTGTCGCTAATGCTTCCAATTGGACATCAAATTCAGCTTTGATTTGCTCTAATTGTTCTGATGAAAACTGGGAAAGGGCTGGATAATAACTTGCATTGCACTTTTGCTTTGCCTGCTCTAAGTTAATATAATTACCTTCGTATTCTTCAGTTTTAATTTCAATTGCTTCAAAGCCAGTTTTTTCTAGAATATTTTGACACTTTTCCACCGTACCTGTTGGCTTGCTTGACGCAATTATCGTTACACCATTTTTTTCTAATACTTCCTGTAAAACAAAATCTGCTATATAAGTTGTATATGTAGGCGTATGAATTCCAATTAGTCCCCCAGGTTTGAGGAAACTATACCAAAGACGTAATGCAGCTTCTTTATCAGCCATCCAAGGAAAGGCGTGAGCGCACAAAATTCTATCAAAACTGTTAGCTGGAAAATTCAGTGTTTCAGCATCCGCCAAATGAAATTCAATATTACTAATATTTAAAGCTTCAACTTTTTGCCTAGCTTGTTCAAGCATTCCAGTTGAAATATCCACACCAACAACCCGACCGGAAGACCCAACTATTGCAGCGACTTCAATTGCAACATGACCCGTTCCAGTTGCAATGTCTAAAACATGATATCCGGGGTTAATTTGGGCGTATTCAACAAGACGATGAGTAATGCGGGTATGCCATTCACTTTCATCGTAGTGATGACTTCTGCGGTTATATAAATCTGCTATTTGTTGCTTATATTCATTTAAATCAAGTTGTTGAGACATCAAAGAAAAATCCTACAAATATATTTACAATCTCAACTTCATTTTTTAAATCATCCATACAGTTGTTACAATTGCTATCTATGCTGCGCGAATTGGGTATCGCTTCAAATATTTTAATGAATTTTTATTTCAATTACGTATTTATTTGGTAGTTTTTCTCGAAAAAATTATATAAGTTAATAAGAATTTTAAAATTATGTTTGCAGCCAATTGTCTAAAGTAATCCCCTGCACTCTCAGCAAATCAGAATCGTTGGAAACAATAATTAAACCGCGTGTAATTGCTGTAGCCGCTATCAATATATCTTGTTCTTGAATAGGTGTACCCCTACGTGTTAAATTTACATGAATTTCGCACGCTCTTTCAATAATTTCTATATCGTCAATTAATAAAACTTTAAACTTTTGGCAAAAACGCTCAAATTCAGCTAGCTGTCTTGTTGCATTTACAGCTAAAAGCCCTCTTTTGACCTCATAATAAGTTATACAACTGATAAATACTTCTTGACCTTGGCGACGTACTTCCCGTAATTTCTTGTCTACAGTTGCATTTTTCTTCAGAATGTAACTGACAATATTTGTATCTAGTAAATAAGCCACTTTGTCTATTTTCGCTTGACTGCTTCATCGTACATTTTGATTTGTTCTGGTGTCAAATCATTTAACGTGCCTGAAACCGCTTCTAAAACTAAAATACTATCAATTCTATCTGTTAATTCATCATCTTTAATACTTCTAAATTCTTCCGGAGAAAATTGTCCGAACAACTCAACCAACATTTCAATCAGTTCCTGTTTTTTTAACTTAACCAGGTATAGACTATTATTTTGAAATAATTTTTCTACTATTGGTGAAACACGGTTTACAAGCTCATCATTGTAGCTAGAAACTTTCTGCATAACTTCCTCCCAGTTCTTTACGATTTATACCAATTTGAAAAAAGAATGCGACACATGGATAAAACCCCTCCCCAACCCTCCCCGCTTGCGGGGAGGGTGCCCGATAGGGCGGGTGGGGTTATCTGTCGCAACCATTTTTTGAATCGGTATTACCCCAATTATAATCCAATACGGTTCAGTTAAGGCTATGCAGTGCTTAGAATAAGGAAGACATGAGGCAGCGTTATTGTCCCAGTACCTCTGCGTTCTACTTTTTTTGAGCGAAATTTTGATACAGGTTTTTTCACAACCCTGGGGTTACTTCTATGAACCTTTTGAGGTAAAACTTGATCTGTGAATCTCTAGAGTTAACCAACTCAAAAAAAGGGAAGTTCCTGTGGTTGCAAACGCTGGAATTTAGGAAGGGCACGGCGAACAACTCGCAACGTTCCTGTGAAACTTAGACGCAAGGGCGCAACGTCTGCGCTGGTTGCAGCTTGAAAAATTAACGTTCTTACAGTCCAATGACCTAATAATAAACCGTAAACTTCTTGCACTGCCTCCCGTGGTTTTTGAGAACGAATATGAGTTTTTCGTCCTAAAAGGTGTACTTTGAGTTCATCAATTGTGTTCTCGACTTCCCAACGTTGGTGATATTCGCTCTTCATGTAATTGGGCTGGGAATTTTTCAATATCTAATAAGCTTGTAATTAAGCGATATCTAATCTGTTCTTCTGCGTTGTCTGGATTTTCAATCTTGTACTCTATAACTGTTACCAAAATTGGCTCACAACCCTTTTTTCTCAATTTGCCAGATGGATAAATCCAACTCAAATATGAACCATCTTCTAAAGGTTTGTCGTTTAAGAATTTAACGTTAGCTGGAATTCTTCCTAAATAATCACAACCTTTATTGACTGTTGCTTGCACCATAGCGTAGGAATGTAAACCCAACAACCACCATCAATAACATTCCCTCTGTTACTGAGCGTAAAAGTTTTAATGCCCTTACTCGCTCTCCTATCCGATATGGGCAAATTAGTGCATCAAAAATTAAATGTGTTCCAGCTTCTACCAAAATCACTAATCTCGCTTTGGGAAATGCTGCTTGTGTACCAGGACGACTACCAGGACGACCAAAAACCCTGGCGTTTTCATCACTATCTGGGATATCTAAGCAACTTCCATCAATCACGACGATTCGTAGCTCATGCAGAAAGGCTCCTATTGTTGCGCTATTTGCCATTGGTCGCACCAACTGATGAAACAATTGCCTCATCACCCCTGCTCCTAATCTCTGTCTGGCTTGGGTAATTGCTGATTTACATGGGATACGCCAATATTTGCCTACTTTGACCGATGCTTCCGAAAGACCATCAATTAGATTTTTTAGTACATCCCGCATTGAATCTCTCGACCACAGACTCATTGCTATTATCAGACAAACTACCAGTTGCGCTGGTAACGAGCGTCTACGTTCCTCTTCAACTTTGATTTTTGCGATCGCCTGTTCGATTGAAGTTGCTGGGATAGCTGTCTCTATCGCCTTGAATATCTCCGTACTTCGTATCTTAGGAGACACCAACGATAATTCTTTGAGATGCACCTGATTGGATTTTCATTTTTGGAAACAATATTCAATTTACAACTATTTGAGCCTTAACTGAACCGTATTGTATCATGACGGCGAATATTATGACCAATAATAATTTCAGATTGTTAAATTTTTTCTAAAACTCGATTTAATGTAGTGCGACCAGGATTGGAATGGTGTTCTTCTCCCTCAGAATGCACCAAAGCTATTTCACTAAGCTTCCATCTTCGGTTTTCTAACCTTTGGCGCTCAATGTCTAGTAAAACTAAACCAAACGGAAGTGATTCATGTCGTCTACTAATATTTTCACTTTCTTCAATATACATAGAAGGTTCTCTCGATGAAAATTGGTAATAGCACTCGCCAAGAAGCAGATATAGCTTAGTATTATGTTTCCCACTTAAAGTCAATAAATCACAATTTCTGGCAATATCTTTGATTGTTCAAGTGCTATTCTCGGTTTCATGGAAAAACTATTTGCTATCTGTAGCTGAAATTAGTTAGTTATTAGAAGCTTGTATGCTTTTTCTGATGCCATTCATTATTTCTCGTTAAAAAATTAAATTCTATTTTATGGATGCGGGTGGGTGGGAAATACAATGCCCTGACTTAGATAATTCAGGGCATTGTAATTAATAGTCAATTTCTACATCTTCGTCATCTTCATCTTGTTCAAAATCGTCATTTGTCAAGTCATCAGAGTTGCTATTTAAACCATTGAGTACGTCCATACGTCTAGACCGAGCAGCTTTATGAGAAGCACGTCTATCCCGAATTTCATCAAGATTATTCAAGCCGTAAAGTCTGCGGGCATAATTCACCAGTTCTTTTAATGGTGTATTTACATAGTCCTTACGGAATTGGGAATTGTGTTTGTCCCAATCAAAGTCTTGTCCGTTAAATCTGGCTGCTGCTGCTAATTCTCTTCCTGATTCTTCCCGCAATACTTCAATTACCATCAGGTGTACTTTTTCCTGATAAGTCATTACTCGTTCTAAAGCAGGAATATGCCTTTCAATTTTACGTGATGGTTTAGCAGTTTTACGGGCGTTAGCGTTAACCATGAGATTTACTCCTTCATATTTAGTATTTTTCTCATAAGAAACGCATCGAAAGATGCAATTTACATTTTCTTATCTGACTGAATTCAGTAAAAAATAACCATGTATTGTCTCAAACAATACATGGTTATTTCAAGTTTTATTCTGCGAATTACTGAGAATAAGCCAGAATTATTTACTCATCTTCATCTAATTCGTCATCTTCATCTAAATCTTCATCGAGTTCATCTTCGATATCGTCTTCATCTTCATCCAAGTCTTCGTCAAGTTCGTCATCTAAATCGTCAAGTTCTTCCTCTTCTTGTTCTTGGAAAGAATTACGACGTTCCAGAGATGCGCGGTTGAATTCCACTAAATCTACTATTGCTTGCTCTAGATCAGTGCTAATAGTGTCATACAGCATACTCATGAAAATTGCCACTACTTCTGGTGCATATTTGAGTGCATCTGGTTGTCCAAACAATTTAGGAAATAATTTGGTGTTCCATTTCTGCCAATCAAACTTTTTGTTACCACTTTTCTTTTTCACTTGAGCAGCAATGTCAAGTCCGAGTTTTTCACGCGCTGCATGACCGATTTTTGTGGAAACACGGGAATCCCGTAACTGTAATTTAACGCCGTATTCCTTGAAGATTAGATTCCGCAATTCCTTCAACAAGGCTAATGCTTCTTCTTGTGGTGAAGCATTCGCTACCTTTGATTTAGTTGTAGCGGATGTACCATTAGTTTTGACAGATGTTTTAGCATTAACTCCGTTGCGATTGTTGTTATTGGTTGTAGCTTTAGCGATTCCTTCGGAGCGCTTTGCGTAGGCCATTTTACAGCTTCCTTTAATAAAGTGAATTTTTCACCTCCTTGCCGCAATCGCGGCTTTCACATCCATTTACTTCCAATTTCAAACCTATGCGGAGCAGTTTCTGAAATTAACACTGTGTTGGAGGCGATCGCTTTTTTTCACGTAAGAAATATAGCCAACCCGTTAGTGATAATTATCCGTGTGGCTAAAGTGCCAGTAACAAATTTGCTCTAAAAGGGGAAAGTTAAGTAGTTAAAATCGGGTTTATGAAATTCATAACAGACTGGCCTGCTCTGGCTGACCAAAATACTGCAATTGTAGCTTTGGAGTATCATACGCCTGACAGAATACAGATATTACAAGAGTTTTATCATTGGGGTGAAGAGCGTTCTTTATCAGTCTTTGTCTGGAATCCTGGTTACTGTGGACTACAGCAATTAATTCACCATCAAGATCAGTACATCTTACAATTAACTGACAGGAGTAAAAACGGAGACATTATTCAGTATCTTTTGGAGGAATATCAACCAGGCATTTATTTACTGGAGGGAATGCTAAATGAGGGTGATAGCAAAATAAGTCAAAAATGTAGCTATCAATTACTCAATGCCTGTTATCAGGCTCTCTGGAGTAAAAAACATCATTACTGGGTATTACTGGAAACTTACGTTCAACTACCGCTAGAATTACAGCCTTTTATTCCCATATTGTCAAATCCACTTCCAGACAAAGAGCAGGTACAGATAGTTGTGCAGCAGTTTTGTGATACCTGGATTGGGCGTAGCGATCATCGCCTTCAGAACTGTGCGGAATGCGATCGCTATCCAAGCCTAAAGACAACAGAAAAAACAGAAGGACTGCAATTGCTCTTTCGTGCCTGTCAGGGTTTACCTATAGGCGAGATAAATATGCTACTACAACAATCTCTGGGTTTTGCAGAACAGCTTGAGGAAATCGCCCAATTAGTGCTAAAGCATAAAGTTAGCAAATTGCAGGGACGAGGTTTAGAATACATTGCCCAACCGGATATACCTTCAGCCGGGGGATTAGATTTACTAGAAAAAAGGTTGGAAACTATTACCTATCTACTTCAAACAGAAGCAGAGCAATATGAATTGAAGTTTCCCACTGGAATGCTGCTTTGGGGGCCACCGGGTACTGGTAAGAGTCTTTCTGCCAAGTTAGCAGCTAAGAAAATGGGATTGCCACTGTTAGCAGCTAATTGGGGTGTACTATTGAGTACTTCTCATCCCGACAGAGCATTAAAGGAGTTTATTGCTTTGGTGACTTCCCTTGCTCCCTGTGTACTTTATTGGGATGACTTTGATAAAGGCTTTGCTGGCTGGGACTCCAATGCAGATGGAGGTATAGCACGGCGTTTATCTGCTGCAATACTTACTTGGATGCAAGAGCATCAAGAGCCAGTTTATACAATTGCTACTGTCAACCACTTAGAAATGCTACCTGCGGAATTAGTGCGTCGTTTTGATGATATCTTTTTTATGGACTTACCCCATGAAGGGGCAAGATATGAAGTATTCAATCTACATCTAGCCAAGTATTTTCCAGCATTTAGAAACAATAATTCACCTTGGAGTGATGACCAATGGCGTAGGTTGTTGGCAGAATATCGTATTTGCAGCCCAGCAGAAATTGGTAATGCAGTCCGTCGTTGTGCTGAGGAGGCTTTTTATCAAGGTGACCTGGGAAAATTGAGTTTGAGGATCTGCTCAAACAGCGACAAGAATTTACACCAGCTATGGAGCGAGAGTCAGAACAGATACAGGCAATTCGCAATCAAGCTATTTATGCTAAACCTGTAGCTACTCAAGATATTTCTCGATTTGCTTATCAGCACCAGGAGTTATTTGGGTGAGCCGAATCTAATTTTTGAAATTACCCATCACGTCTAGTAAAAAGTCTTGATGCCAAGGTTTAGGCAGTATTGAAAGTAAAATACTTATAATTATCACTTGCGTTTTCAAAGTAGTTGTTTTCAACATTAAATGACAATGCTGCTCTAAATTTTCATAATCAGAATGGATTATTGATAATAAATCAGGATTCGATTGGCAATCACTAACTAAAGAATTTACGTCCGTATAATGGTTGCTTGATTTCTCCTGTCAAGCATTGACGCAGTAACATCCACATCGGCTGCAACTGAGTATTGATTTGGGGGTAGTAGACAGTTATTTGGGCAATTACTTGATTTAAGTCTTTAAGGCTAGCAGCTATCTTAGTAATTGGTTGTACTGTCCGCATTGCTTCATCCCAGAAGACACCGCTATTTGACCAGTCGAAGTAGACTTAAGCGCCCCCTCACAAAGAATCGCTACTCTTGCTCTTTTAGTGTTGGGGTGTTTCCAGCAAAATAGTGGTAATTCTCCATTTGGTAGTTGTGGCCCTGTCCCTCCTTGACGCATACCACTCAGCCAAATGTATTTGGGGTTAGTACGCAAAGTAGCAATTTGAAAGCCAGTGATTTGAAAATCAGGATCTAGGGCTGCGATCGCTATGCCCTCCCTGCCTAAAAGCTTACCAAAGGGGGAAATGCCAGGGAGGTCGGATGTTATGCCAAGGGGAGCATAAAGACCTGGTTCCCAACTTCTTAGCCAACCTAACGTTTCTAGCCAGTTAATTTCGTCAGTACTCAATTGCCTATTCTCTTGTAGATGCAAGGCGTGTTGAGTACTCAAAGTTGTCACGGTTGTTTGCAACAGCAGCCCGAATAGTTTATTGCGTTTCTCTACACTCAACCACTGTTTGACCTTGCCTGAGTAGCGTTGCTGTCGAAATTCTAGTTTCTTTTCTTGTGAGTAGTTACTGCGATCGTCCTTGACAAACAAACCGCCCATGTGATTACGCAGCAACTTGATGAAGCGATAACCTGCGGGTGCATCCTGTTGGCTAAAACTCCGCAAGCACTCAATTAAGCCATTGACATGGATGGCGCAGCCGTGATGGTTACCGCAGATGGGGCAGGGATTGCGTTTGCTAGTGTACTGACGTTTCATAGACGCAACTTACTTAAGCGGGAGTGTGAATCTCTCATGCATGAGATTTATGTGCGTCTGTAAAATAGCATTTTGGCTTTTTTCGCTAATTTAGTACTTCACTATATATATAGATCAATATGATCAGATGAGTACTTTTCGTCAAAAGCCTTGTTATATAGGCGTTTCAAAAAAGTAACCGTCACAGGAGGGGGCATTAATGTCACGCGAGGGGGCGTTAATTTTGGGAGTTTTGAGTACTCAGCCAAAAGCCTTGCTATGTGGGCGTTTTAAAGAATAAATCGTCACAAGAGGGGGCGATAATTTGAAGTAAAAGGAAAGCTTGAGTACTCACTAGGACTAGCCCTTTCAAGGTGTTGTGTGAGGAACTAGTCAGCGATCGCGTTATCCAAGAGTGATCGCTTGCCAACTGAAATCTTCTGCTTAAACTCAGATATACACGCTCAACAAAAGTTTTGAACCATATCATGAGCGTTTAAAGCATAACTTTGTATAAAAGTTTATAAAACTGCTATAGCAATCCTAAATGATTTGTGAAATCTGATATGAAGGGTTGTTGACTGTTAACCGTTGAGAGTCAACAGTCAAAACCGATTTTTTTCAGAACTGAAATAGGATTGCTATATTTTCACACTGTTATTTTGTATGAGTTTTGTCAGAACAAGTTTTTTAAACTCATTCTCTGGATATGGTTTAGAAATCAAACACCAACTCATGATTTGATGCAGAAATTTCTGTTGCAATTGGTTGTGTTGACTGAAATTACGTTAACTCTTTCTCGAATTATGATTCAAAGGACAAAATGGAAGTAACAATAAGACATCTCAACGCAACAATGCCTGATTTGCTACCAAGTTATTGAATCAAGATTAGTCAACAATATTTTCTACAAACACACCTTACAATTATTAGGGCGTGTCATCAATTGAGCCAAATGACAGAAGCAGCTAGATAAATTGCACCGAGAAAGTTGGCCGCCCGTTTATCATCGCGAGTTGCGATCGCTCGATACTGCTTGAGTTTGGCAAAAAAGTTTTCAATCAGATGACGGGCTTTGTATAAATCTCGGTCGTAGTCACCAAGTATAGTACGGTTGCGTTTGGGAGGAATCACTGCGGTTTTGCCCTGTGCCTGAAGTCGCTCAATTACTCGCTCATCGGCATCATAGCCTTTATCTGCCAGTACTGTGTCCGCCACAATATTGGGTAGCAGTTGGTCCTTACGATCCAAGTCCCAGGCTTGCCCTGGGGTCAGATGAAAACTCAAGGGATTGCCCAAGGCATCTACCGTCCCATGAATCTTGGTACTCAATCCACCTTTACTGCGACCAATTGCTTGAGTAGATCGCTCCCCCCCTTTGCACCCGCACTATGCTGATGGGCGCGGACAATCGTGGAATCAATCATTGCATACTCGTTGTCAGCATCGTCTGCTAAGTGCTGAAACACCCTCTGCCACACCCCAGCCTTTGACCACCGAGTAAAGCGAGTGTGAATCACTCGAAAATTCCCAAAGCGCTGCGCTAAGTCTCTCCAGGGTATCCCTGCCCGATAGCGGTACAGCACTGCTTCCACAAACAACCGATTATCTTTGGCTGTCACTCCCACATACCCCTGTGTTCCGGGTAGCAAGTCTTTGATCCTCTGCCACTGGTCATCTCGCAGCCCATAACGTCGAGTCATTATTTCTCTATTTGCTTAATCCCAAGCATCACTGACTCCAGTTTACCTAATTGATGACACGCCCTAGAGCAAGGTTGTCCGCCCTTTTGAAAATAATCACTGGACATGACTTGCCAAAAATTCATGACTTCCTGCTTGACAGCACCTTGTAGGGAGGCGAAATAATAGCAGAAGTTATCGCCGTAACTCCAATGTCCTTGCAATCCCAGCAGGTTTAACAAATCGAAAACTTCTATGGCATCAATTTGCATAGGAGTTGCTGAGAGGAGAACCAGAGATTTGGTTTTCTCCTTCAGCTGTGCCATTAACTCTAACAGGCGATTGGGCGTTTCTTTACGGTCTTGGGGACTTTTACGACGTGCGTGGTGCGCTTCATCTAACACTACTAAATCCCAAGGTTCTGCTTCTAGTATCTGGCGCATTCTTTCAGTTCTCCGCACCAAATGAGAAGAAGCCAGGATTAAATCTTGGGTATTCCAAGGGTTAGTTAACGGTTGACTGTTGACGGTTGACTGTTGATGGTATTTTTCAGTCAACAGTGAACAGTGAACAGTGAACGAATTTTGTGTGTAACTCCAAAAATGCAGATTGAATTTTTCTCGCAGTTCTTCTTGCCATTGGGGTTGAACGCTAGCAGGTGCTAATACCAATACCCGCTTCACTTTTTTGGACAACAGCAAATAGCGCAGAATTAAACCAGTCTCAATTGTCTTACCTAAACCAACTTCGTCAGCAATGAGAAAACTTTGGGGAAAATTTTGAGCAACGCGACGCAGTATTTTAATTTGGTGTGGCCAAGGTTGAATAGGAATTGATTTTAAACAAAAATCCAAGCAGCCGGGATGTTCATGAATATTGGCAAGTTGAGTAAATGCTAACCTTTCTTGTTCGTTGTTGACTGTTGACTGTTGACTGTTTATTTCAGTTTTCGTAGTGGGAGCATCTTGCTCCCTACTGGTATCGCCACTGGTATCGCCACTGGTATCGCCACTGGTATCGCCACTGGTAGTAGCGGGCAAGATGCCCGCACTACTCCAGGTTTCAAAACGGACAAGGTTTAATTCTTTTGTCAGAGGTTGAGTGTCAAATTCAGCCTGGACATTCCAATTAGGTTTCGTAGTAGGGGCGTAACGCAACAGCTTTTTCTGTACCGCCTCTGGAACTTCAAATACTCGCACGTTAGGCGATACGTCATACCAAAGTTGCTCAAATCTCGCTACTTCTTCTTCGACTCTATCTAGTTCCCTTCCTCCCTCCCAAGAACAATAAACGTGAAATGATTCTACATTTCTCTCCCAGCCACCGATAGATTCATTATTGGAACCGTTAAATGCTAATTTATCGCCCTTGCTATCAGTAAAAATGCCAACTTTTTCGTGAAATATATGCTGTGGGTCTAGTTGTTGTGTACTATCTTCAGGTAGCCCATTTTCTTTCAGGGGAATAGCAATTTTAATATCAAGATATTGATTTTGAATTAACCAACTAAGAATTTCAAAATGTTTGAGTTGGGCAAAACTTTCTGGTGGTTTTAAATCTGCGTCTAACCGAGATAGCAATGCTTCTCGCAGTTCGTATCCCTGTTGAATAGCTTGTAAATCTTGGGGGCTAAACTGACAGCCCATAATTAACCGCATTCGCCCCTCGTTGTGCAACATTGCACCCAAACCACGGGCTACTTTACTGAGAATGGCACTGCTAAAAAAACCTGCTTTACGGTCATATTGGATGGCACATTCTAAAGCAGGAATGTAGAAATCAGCAATGGTGTTGTGGGTATTGCTGGAGTAACTAATTTTCCAAGGATATTCACGTAAAATTTTCGGCATATTATGCGGTTGTTTATATCCTTTGAAAATTAATATTAACGAGGTCGATTTTCTCGCCCGTGGTAGACACGTAAAATAACAACATCATCCTCAAGAATAACGTAGTGAATTATAAAACCGTATTTACCAAAAGAAACTAAAAGTTTTCGTAGTCCTGCTATGTCATCTACAATTGCACCTCGACGGGGGTTCTGCTGTAAACTCTCTCCTGAAGAGACAATTGCTTGTACTGCGCGGGAAGCGGCATCAGGATTATTAAGTTTGATAAAATCATAATGACGATTTAAGTCATCAACTGCATTTTCTGTCCAAACTATCTCGGACATGGGCGTTCTGACTCAGTTCCCAAACTGTCTGCCCACTCGCGTACACGGCTATGCGTCACTCCTGAACCTGTCCGACGGTACGCTTCAAGAGCAGATTGACTCTGCTGAACCATTTGAGCTTCAGTAAGTGGTTGAAAATTTAATGCTGTGTCTATCTCACCTACCTCAAATGATTCTTCTGTTGTTTGAGTAGCTTGATTTATAAGTAACTGCTCAAAATCTTCTAAATCTCCAGATGAACTAGTCAACCATGTTAACAGGAGAGTTTTTACCTGTTCTCCTGGTAATGTTTCAAGATGTTCTAAAATTTGCTGTCTAAGATTGCTTGCTGTCATAAGCTTTTAATTTTTGTAGTAAAATTCGTCCATTTTGAAACCTAGAGTAGTGCGGGCATCTTGCCCGCTACTACCACCTTCGTCCATGTTGAAACCTAGTGCGGGCAGCGTTCGACTGAGCGCTCACGCCGAAGTCTTGCCCGCTACTACTACCAGGGAGCAAGATGCTCCCACTACGCATGAAAAACTATGGTTCTCAAAATAGATGTGGTTTAGTTCTGCTATGAGTACAACGTTTTTCACTTATTCTTATCTAACTTGAGCTAAAACACTGTAACTTACCAAATGTAGCATATCTTGACTTTTGACGGTTCACTGGGATCTTTAATAATCAATAATTATGTTCTTCTATTTATTCAAAGATTTCTATTAACTCAGGTTGGTCTTTCCACGCCCCGAATAATTTATTGAGTCTTGCTAATCTTTCTGAATCTGTTAAGGACTGTTTTGTTTGTTCAATTGAAGTTGCACTAAATTTTAAATCAACAATAATTTCTTGACCATCAGGAATCTCGTTGATTTGTTCTAATAATTCTATAGTCTGACCACGTTTAACTACTCTAATTCTCATTTGCTATTTACTCCTAATATTTGCTAAATAATAGTTAACTGTTCACTGTCAACCGTCAACCGTCAACCGTCAACAAAATTAAAGTGTATTTGGGTCAATTCCTTGCTGTTGTAATCTGGCTAATAAATTTTGCAATTGTTCTTCTGGGGTTTGGTATCTGTTACCATTTTCGTCATACCAAAACAGCCATTCTCTTGTTCGTCCTTGATAAGTACCCTGTTGCCGTCCAATACCTAAACCAATTTCGGGCATCCAAACTTTATCGCCTGGTTGTAAAATGTATTCACCATTAATTAAGCGATAAACTTCTAAACGTTGACGCTTACGACGTAGCCGTGTTGGTGCATAAATGACATAATACAAAATACCTAATTCGGCATAATCAATTTTTTTCTGTTCATATTCGCCATTGTAAGTTTGAGAAACAACTTCTAAAGCTAAAATTGGTGGAATACCCTCTTCTTCCCACAAAACATAACTAGAACGTCCATTTTCACCAACAAAACGTTCAACACCCAAACTCAGGAATCCATCAGGGACTATGGCTCCTTTATTGGGTGTATAGTAAACTCCCATGTTAATACCGAAAAACCAGTCATCGCGGTTTTGCCAAATCGCGGCTAAGATGGCTAACAATAAGTTGGGAATTAATATTTGCAGTTCGTTATCCACAGGGGTATCATCTGAATCTGGTAATTCTGCCGATGAAGGTAGGCACTCTAAAGGATTGTAGTTGAACATAAGCAGTTATTAACCCCCAAAATCTAGGTTTAAACTCAGTTGTCCATTATTCAAGGGTAACTCAGTCTGTTTGTAAGAGACTTTGGCTTTGATTTCATCCATAGCCAACCACAAATCTAATACAGCAGTTTTCAGATGGATAGACCACAGTGGGCAAACCAACCCCAAGCATCGTCAGAGGAGATTTGCTCATTCACAATCTGAGTTAAAACTTGATTTAGTGCTTCATGGGTTGTAACTTTTGCTGCTCGCAAACACTGCTTTAGTTTTGACCAACATAATTCAATCGGAGATAAATCAGGTGAGTAAGGAGGCAAAAACACAAGACGTGCGCCAACTGCTTCAATTGAGTCTCGAATCACCCCAGCAGTATGTACTGATAAATTATCCATGACCACAATTGCTCCAATCCATAACTGTGGTGCTAGAATTTCTCGCACGTAAGTTACAAATACATCTGTATTGACACTACCTGAAATACTCATAGTGGCAATCAGCCCATCCAAACTTAAAGCTCCTATGAAAGATATATTTTGTCCTCGATTGCGAGGACATGAATCATGCAGTCGCTCACCAATTTTTGCACGTCCGTACAGTCGCGTCATTCCCAACTTCAAACCGGATTCATCTACAAATATCAAATTATGTGGGTCTATACCCAAAACCCAATCTCGATAATCAAAACGCATTTGATTGACTCGTGGACTGTCTTGCTCGCTAGCAAGAGCGTGTTTTTTTTAGTGGTCAAATTCAACCTTTGAACTGCGGGCGTGCATAGTCGCAACACTGACTTCAACACCACTTTTGCCTGCAAAACGAGAGCATAATTCTTCAAGTATTGCATCTGGTTGCTGATCAACTAACTGCTCAACTACTGCTAAACTACTAGTCCTGATTTTAGCGATCGCACCACCTCCATGAGGTAAAGGTGTCACCTGTCCCGTGTCTCGATAGCGACGAATTAACCTTTTAATAAAGGATAAGCTCACTTTAAAGCGTTCAGCCAGTTGGCGTTGCGACCGCAACTTTCGGCTTCATAAGCATTTATCACACGTTGGCGTAAATCAGTTGAGTAGGGAGCCGGCATAACTATGAGTATTTTTGCTGCCTCTCCAGTTTACTAAATTTGTGGTCTATTCAATTGAAAAACGCTGTAAGGCTTTCTCTTCGGGGATGCGTTTCTTTTCATCCAATACGGTTCAGTTAAGGCTATGCAGTGCTTAGAATAAGGAAGACATGAGGCAGCGTTATTGTCCCAGTACCTCTGCGTTCTACTTTTTTTGAGCGAAATTTTGATACAGGTTTTTTCACAACCCTGGGGTTACTTCTATGAACCCTTTGAGGTAAAACTTGATCTGTGAATCTCTAGAGTTAACCAACTCAAAAAAAGGGAAGTTCCTGTGGTTGCAAACGCTGGAATTTAGGAAGGGCACGGCGAACAACTCGCAACGTTCCTGTGAAACTTAGACGCAAGGGCGCAACGTCTGCGCTGGTTGCAGCTTGAAAAATTAACGTTCTTACAGTCCAATGACCTAATAATAAACCGTAAACTTCTTGCACTGCCTCCCGTGGTTTTTGAGAACGAATATGAGTTTTTCGTCCTAAAAGGTGTACTTTGAGTTCATCAATTGTGTTCTCGACTTCCCAACGTTGGTGATATTCGCTCTTCATGTAATTGGGCTGGGAATTTTTCAATATCTAATAAGCTTGTAATTAAGCGATATCTAATCTGTTCTTCTGCGTTGTCTGGATTTTCAATCTTGTACTCTATAACTCTTACCAAAATTGGCTCACAACCCTTTTTTCTCAATTTGCCAGATGGATAAATCCAACTCAAATATGAACCATCTTCTAAAGGTTTGTCGTTTAAGAATTTAACGTTAGCTGGAATTCTTCCTAAATAATCACAACCTTTATTGACTGTTGCTTGCACCATAGCGTAGGAATGTAAACCCAACAACCACCATCAATAACATTCCCTCTGTTACTGAGCGTAAAAGTTTTAATGCCCTTACTCGCTCTCCTATCCGATATGGGCAAATTAGTGCATCAAAAATTAAATGTGTTCCAGCTTCTACCAAAATCACTAATCTCGCTTTGGGAAATGCTGCTTGTGTACCAGGACGACTACCAGGACGACCAAAAACCCTGGCGTTTTCATCACTATCTGGGATATCTAAGCAACTTCCATCAATCACGACGATTCGTAGCTCATGCAGAAAGGCTCCTATTGTTGCGCTATTTGCCATTGGTCGCACCAACTGATGAAACAATTGCCTCATCACCCCTGCTCCTAATCTCTGTCTGGCTTGGGTAATTGCTGATTTACATGGGATACGCCAATATTTGCCTACTTTGACCGATGCTTCCGAAAGACCATCAATTAGATTTTTTAGTACATCCCGCATTGAATCTCTCGACCACAGACTCATTGCTATTATCAGACAAACTACCAGTTGCGCTGGTAACGAGCGTCTACGTTCCTCTTCAACTTTGATTTTTGCGATCGCCTGTTCGATTGAAGTTGCTGGGATAGCTGTCTCTATCGCCTTGAATATCTCCGTACTTCGTATCTTAGGAGACACCAACGATAATTCTTTGAGATGCACCTGATTGGATTTTCATTTTTGGAAACAATACCCAATTTACAACTATTTGAGCCTTAACTGAACCGTATTGAATTATAATCAAACCTCCCTCCGCGCCCCTCGGCGTAAAAAAAAAGGCGGGCTTTCCAGCCCACCCCAAAAAATTAGAGATAATATTCTGTTGCTAATTAACCCAACAATGCCTTAGCTTTAGCTAACACATTATCAACGCTGAAGCCAAACTTCTCCATACAAACGCCGCCTGGGGCTGAAGCACCAAAGCGATCGATGCTGACGAAATCACCATCGAGACCGACATATTTGTGCCAACCGAAACTAGTACCAGCTTCTACAGACAAACGTTTGGTGACTGCTTTCGGCAAAACAGATTCTTTGTAAGCTGCATCCTGTGCATCAAACAGTTCGGTTGATGGCATCGAAACTACGCGAACTTTCTTGCCTTCGGTGGTGAGTTTCTCGGCTGCGGTGACGCAGAGGCTCAATTCTGAACCAGTACCAATCAAAATAATATCCGGCGTACCTTGACAATCGACCACTGTATATGCTCCCTTTGCCACGCCTTCAATCGAAGTACCTGCCAAGTTGGGGACATTTTGACGGGTGAACGCCAATAGGGTGGGAGCGTTTTGTTTTGACTTTTCGATCGCTACTTTGTAAGCGCCAGAACATTCGTTTCCGTCTGCGGGGCGAATCACCGTTAGTTTGGGAATTGCACGCAGGGAAGCCAGTGTTTCAATGGGTTGGTGCGTTGGACCGTCTTCACCTTGTCCAATCGAGTCGTGGGTCATCACCCAAATCGAACCAGCTAGAGACAGGGCAGATAAGCGGATGGCAGCCCGCATGTAATCTGTGAAAATCAGGAAGGTGGCACCGTAGGGAATTAATCCGGAACCGTGCAGCGCCATACCGTTACAAATTGCGCCCATACCGTGTTCCCGCACGCCAAAGTGAACGTTACGGTTTTGGTATTGTCCTTTTTGGAAGTCGCCGTCGCCCTTGATTTCTGTCAGGTTGGAGTGGGTCAAGTCAGCGGAACCACCAATTAACTCAGGTAAAACTGCTGCCAGTTTGTTGAGGCAGGTTTCCGAGTGTTTGCGGGTGGGCAATCCTTTATCTTCGGGAGTGTATGTAGGTAATACCTTGTCCCAACCATCGGGGAGTTTGCCACTAATGAAACGTTCAAATTCAGCCGCTTCTTGGGGATATTTGGCTTTGTAGGCGTCAAAAGCTTGATTCCATTCAGCTTCGTAGCCTGCACCGCGCTCAACGGCTTTACCCATGTGGTTTTTGGCATCTTGAGGAACTACAAAAGGCTCGTGTTCCCAACCCAAGTTATTCCGGGTTAAAGCTACTTCATCGCCACCCAAAGCTGCACCGTGAACGCCTGCAGTGTTTTGCTTGTTGGGCGAACCGTAACCGATGGTGGTTGTCACCTTAATCATCGAGGGCTTGTCGGTGACAGCTTTAGCTGAGGCGATCGCTTTTTCAATCGCGGCTAAATCGGTGTTACCATCTTCGACATGCAAAACGTGCCAGCCGTATGCTTCAAAGCGCTTGGAAACATCTTCGGTGAACGCCACATCTGTAGAACCGTCGATGGAGATGTGGTTGTCATCGTACAGAGCAATGAGTTTACCTAATCCCAAATGTCCTGCGAAAGAACAAGCTTCACCCGAAACGCCTTCCATGTTGCAACCGTCACCCAAAATTACGTAGGTGTAGTGGTCAACAATCTTAGCATCGGGTTTGTTGAATTTAGCGGCTAGGTGGGCTTCTGCCATTGCTAAACCGACAGCATTGGCAATACCCTGTCCCAATGGTCCGGTAGTAACTTCTACACCTGGTGTTTCAAAGTTTTCCGGGTGACCTGGGGTTTTGGAACCCCACTGGCGGAACTGCTTGATGTCTTCAATTGTTACGCTGTCATAACCTGTCAGGTATAGCAGGGCATACTGCAACATCGAGCCGTGACCGGCAGACAAAACAAAGCGATCGCGGTTAAACCACTTGGGATTTTTGGGGTTAAACCGCATAAAGCGATCCCACAGGACAAAAGCCATCGGAGCAGCGCCCATCGGCAGCCCTGGATGCCCCGATTTTGCTTTTTCTACGGCATCAATAGCCAAAAAGCGAATCGAGTTGATACAAAGTTCTTCGAGGGATTGGGTTGCAACAGCCATAATCTCTTGTTATTAACGACGGGTTAGCACTCTTCGAGCTCATTGCTGGGGTAGAGTTAGATTCCCCAAGGCAGTATCTTCATCATCCCATTCTCGATTAGGGACGGACAAGCGGGATCTCCTGAGATTCTGGTCATAAATAAAGCTGATAATTTGGTCATGCCGAACGCTTTATTTTGGACAGAATGATATATATGATACAGTTTTCAGCTTAACTTCAGGAGATCCAACTTTTGGGGAATTGCGGATTTGGGATTGGGGATTGGGCATGGGGGAGGCAGTGCGTTGGACGGGTTTCCCGGCAGCCGCGCACCTGCCGTCATTGGGCATGGGGGAGGCAGTGCGTTGGACGGGTTTCCCGGCAGCCGCGCACCTGCCGTCATTGGGCATTGTAAAAAAGTTATTTACTTATTCCCCAGTCCCCAGTCCCTAGTACCCACCTGCCCACCTCCCCAGTCCCCAATCCCAAATTTCAAATCCTAGAGGTACTTCTTAAAGGCTAGCGTTACATTGTGTCCGCCGAACCCAAAAGAATTGGATAGTGCCACCTCGACTTTTTGAGCGCGGCTGGTGTTGGGTACATAATCCAAGTCACACGCCGGATCGGGGTTTTCTAAATTAATTGTCGGTGGAATCTGGTCGTTAGCGATCGCCAATACTGTTGCCACTGCTTCAATACCACCAGACCCGCCCAACAGGTGACCTGTCATCGATTTGGTGGAACTAATTGCCACTTTGTAAGCGTGTTCGCCCAAAGCAGTTTTCATGGCAGCGGTTTCTGTAGAATCGTTTGCGGGGGTGCTGGTACCGTGGGCATTAATGTAAGTCACCATATCCGGTGTCAGTCCGCCGTCTTTGAGTGCCAGTTGAATGGCTCTGGCGGCTCCTGAGCCACCGGGTACGGGAGAGGTAATATGGTAAGCGTCACAGGTCATGGCATAGCCGACCATTTCCCCATAAATCCTCGCGCCGCGACTTAAGGCATGTTGCAGTTCTTCGAGAATTAAAATTCCCGTGCCTTCGCCCATAATAAAACCATCGCGGTCTTTATCAAACGGACGGCAAGCTTTTTGGGGGTCATCATTGCGGGTAGAAAGTGCCTTGCAAGCGGCAAACCCAGCCACAGAAAGGGGTGTAACAGCCGCTTCCGCCCCCCCACAAATCATCGCTTGGGCATATCCATTTTGAATTAGGCGAAAAGCATCCCCAACTGCATTGGAACCAGCAGCACAAGCAGTCACGGTACAGTTATTTGGTCCCTTAGCACCAGTATGGATTGCTGTCAAGCCCGCCGCCATATTGGCAATCATCATCGGAATCATAAACGGACTGCAGCGATCGGGACCGCGATTTAGATAAATCGTTTGTTGGTCTTCTAGAACTTTAATGCCGCCGATGCCCGAACCAATTATCACCCCTACCTGTTCTGCATTCAGGTCATTGATTACAAACTTAGCGTCCGCAAGCGCCTGTTTGGCTGCCGCAACTGCAAATTGGGCAAACCGATCCATGCGCTTGGCTTCTTTACGATCCATATAGTCGTGTGGATCGAAGTTTTTCACCTCACCGGCGATGCGGCAATCATGGTCAGACGCATCAAATAAGGTGATTTTGCCAATACCATTGCGTCCGCTTAACAAACCTTCCCAATATTCAGTTGGTGTATTACCTATGGGAGTAATCGCGCCAACACCAGTTACAACAACGCGTTTACGTTTATAATCTGTCATGACTCAGTTAAAAGTGGCGAGAAAGCTGCTTTTTAAAGTGTTGAGTGCTGAGTTTTGAGTTCTGAGTATTGGAAGAGGGAAAGAGGGGGAGAGGGGGAGAGGGGGAGAGGGAAGGAACTGGGCGGCTCTTAACTGCTAACTCCTAACTGCTAACTCCTAACTGCTAACTCCTAACTCAGCACTTCATTACTTTCTTAGGCGGATGCGGCAACTTTGTTGTTGATGTAGTCCACTGCTTCTTGGACTGTGGTAATTTTTTCGGCGGCTTCATCAGGAATTTCAATATCAAATTCTTCTTCCAAAGCCATTACCAGTTCGACGGTATCTAGGGAATCAGCCCCAAGATCGTTGGCAAAGTTGGATTGGGGTGTGATCGTGTCTGCCTCAACACTAAGTTGATCGGCGACGATTTTTTTGACCTTTTCAAAAATTTCCGCTTGGCTCATAGATAAAAGTCCTCAACCAGTTGCTATAATCCGCTCTTTGTGGGCGACAGGGTTTTGAGCATATACATCTTATCGGAAAGCGCGATCGCATACATCGTATAAATGCTTCTGTTTTCCAATTCTTTGTAAATTTTTTCCCGATCTTCAAACCCCAGATGGACAGTCTTGCTACTGTCACGCTCCAAGCAATGATAAAACAGTTATGTTAGGGCGTTTGCCTTTAATTCCTCGATTTCTATGCTATCTCATACTCTGAAATACGCTTATTTCCCTGGTTGTGTTGCCCAAGGGGCTTGCGGGGAACTTTACATGTCAACTCAAGCCCTTACAAAGGCTTTGGGAATTGAATTAATTGAATTGAAAAAGGCTGCTTGCTGCGGTTCTGGCACTTTTAAGGAAGATTCTCAACTGTTAGAAGATACAGTTAATGCCCGAAATATTGCTTTAGCTGAAGAATTAAATTTGCCGCTGCTTACCCATTGCAGCACTTGTCAGGGTGTTATTGGTCATGTCGATGAACGTTTAAAAGAAAGCCAAACAACAAATCCTGCCTATTTCAACCAAGTTAATGCTTTGCTGCATAAACAAGGTTGTTTGCCTTATCGCGGCAGTACTGAAGTTAAACATCTGCTTTATGCTTTGGTGGCAGATTATGGTTTGGAGGAAATTCAAAAACGTGTCACCCGTAAGTTAAGCGGGCTAAAATGTGCGGCTTTTTATGGCTGTTATTTGTTACGGGCACAAAAAAACATGCCCTATGACAACCCCTACCGCCCGGAAGCGATGGAAAATGTCTTTCGAGCGATCGGGGCGACGCCAATTTATTATAGAGGTCGCACTCAATGTTGCGGCTGGCCTCTTTCTAGCTACGCCACGACTCAATCTTTTCAGATGGCGGGGAACCACATTCAAGAAGCTATAGAAACTGGTGCTGATTGTATGGTGACGCCTTGTCCTTTGTGTCACCTCAATTTAGATTCCCGTCAACCTGAGGTAGAAAAGGTTGTAGGGCAGAAGTTAGGTTTGCCGGTGTTGCATTTACCCCAGTTGATTGCTTTGGCTTTGGGGGTTAGTCCCAAAGAATTGGGTTTAGACAAGCACATTGTTTCTACTAAGCCAGTGCTGGAAAAATTAGGCTTTTGAAGAAGGCAGAGAGAGGGCACGAGGCATACTGCCCCAGGGCAGAGGGCTGAAGGAAAGAAAAAAAATCCAGTTATTGTAGGTTGGGTGAAACCAAGTCGAACCCAACTGTTACGACTGGATGATGTTGGGTTGCGACTGCCTACGCCAACCTACTTTAATTACTACCTTCTACCTTCTTTGCCTCTGCTTTTCTTTGGTAAATTTAAAAATGTAGGTAAATAGCTATTTAGTCGATGGAGAATATCAAGTTACTCAGTACAAAATCGGCGATCGCCTAACCTCACCCACGTTTCCATTGGATTTGACGCTTCATCAAATCCGGAAAAATCTGCGCTGCCTCATTACAAGTTAATCGGTTTACAGCCAACGTTGTTGACGTCAGATGCCCCGCTGACTACTGGTATACCATGCATCACAATCTTTCATGGGGCATCGATGGTCGAAAGCGCAGATTTTTCTTTGGTTTTTACCCAACCCGCCGAACAAATTTTTCAGGCTGCAGAAACCTTTGAAGGATGAAGGATGAAGGATGAAATGCTTTATCAATCGTTATTAGCCACTTTTGTGACATATTAGTTAGCTAGTTACGTATTATCACTGTTGTGGCGATTCTGATGGTGTTATCGTAACTTGAGGGCTGGGCGTGGCTTATGGTGTAGGTTCTACTGTTGGTTGTGAGGGCGGTTGTGAGGGTGTCAATGTCAAAGTTAGACTCAGTGTAGGTTCTAATGTTGGTTGTTCGTGTGGTTGTGAGGGTGTGGGTGTAAAACGATGCCAGTTAAACCAAGTTAGCAATCCCCCTGAGGCTAAAATTCCCGTGGTAATGACTTTAGTTGGTGAGAATAAAACACTTTTAAAAGAAGGTTTATTCAAGGGTGGGAAATTGTCAACTACTATATTCATGCGATATGGCTGAATCTGTAGGGACGGTAACTGAGGTTTTACATCCTCGGTTAAAAAAATTAAAGATTTTTCTACAGATTCGGCGTCGCTGAAGTTTTCGGGCGGATTTTCGGCAGTATGATTATCTACAACTGAATGTAATTCTCTACTTGCCAATCAAGAAAAAGGCGGAACAATTGGCTGCTGTGTTGGGGGAGAGATTTTTATCGAGTTGAAGTTGTGGCGAGTTGCTAAAACTGCCATCTCATCTGCCAAGGATTCTCGTAATTGTATGGCTTTATTCAAATAATTAATCGCTGCACTATTTTCTGACAAACAAAGGGCATAAGTACCTAATTGATGTAACACCCAAGCTTCAGCAACTTTATTTTGTTCGGCTTGAGATGCTTGCAGTCCCCTTTGCAATACTTGTTCCCACAAACCCCATCGTCGGTTTAATGCTAGCGAGCCTTCTATTGCTTTTACCAAACGCAATACATCTGCCCAACGACTGATTTTTACTGCTACCTCTAATATTTGCGCGATCGCATCAATTTCTGATAATAAAGTTTTGGGTTGCTGTTGATGTTGTTCTGCCCAATTTGTAAAATAGGTGATGACGCTTTCTAAAGTTGCTGTCAGCTTCCATTCTGGCGGCAAAACTTCAACTATCGTTTTACTGATGCTGTAACGAGAATTATTAATTTCTATTAAATGACGCTTGCACAAGTTCAAAACCAGGTTATGAATATCAGGTATTTGAGTAATGGCTGCAATTTGTTTGCTTTCCAACCCAATACTACCCATAACAGCTAACAAATCCAAAATGCTTTTTTGTGGTTGCGACAGCGAGGCGACTATTTGTTCTATAAGATATTTACCAGGTTCTGAGGTTGGTAGTTGACTGACGACTTCAGCTATGGAGCCTTTATTTTCTTGTATGCTGGCGATCGCTAGTCGCAAATGTGTCGGATTTCCCTTTAAAATTGTACACAAAGACCTGGCTGCAGGCATTTCCTGTATTGTTAAAGAGCGTTGCAGTTGGGCTTGTACTAAAATTAAAGCATCAGCTTGAGCTAATCCAGATAGCAATATGGAGTGTCCTTTTTTCTGGATGCGACTTTTAGAAGAAGCTAAAATGAAGGTACAATTGCCAGCAGCATTCATCAACTCTTCTACTTCATTTTGAATGAGTTTATCATCATCCAGCAAAATTAAAGCTTGTTTATCTTGAATTTGTTGGCGAATTTGTTTATCAGTCGGTTTATAAGGAATATTCCTTTCATAGAAAGCATCCCAGATAAATTGTAGTAAATCGCTGACATACGGATGAGCAAAAGATAAACTGATAACACCATTACTAAAAGGCGATGTCGCTTGCTGGTTGTGTGCTAATGGCAACAAAACTGTTTTGCCAAAACCAGCCGGACTGTAAAATTCAAGCGATCGCCCAGATTCTAAAATAGCGATCGCTTCCAAGATTAATTCTTCACGATCCAGCAAACAAGCGCATGGAGGCTGACGTTTAAAAACTGGAGTGGAATGCAAACGCACATTCGCCTGTTCAATAGGAGTTGGAATATTTATTACAGCGCCGTGGATAGAACCAATTTTAATGATATAATCACCAACAGCCAGTTGACCAATAATTTCACTTTCAACATTTGCTGTCATACCGCTGCGAGGCAGAGATTTTTTCCAGAACGGTTGAGGTTAAATTTTACACCAACTTGAAAAAAGATTGCGGCAGATGAAAAGCTTACCGATTATATGTTTTACAATCTCAAATCTCAAATCTCAAATCTCAAATAGTATTAGCTATTTACCGCAATTTTTCTATAATTTTTGCTCGTAAATATATATATTTTTATTGAAATCTCAATTTAAACTTTTCCAAATCTAAATATTTGTATTTAGAGAATATTGTTAAAGTAATAGTTTGTGCAGGTAGGCTTTGTGTGTCCGCAAACGGAGACTTCAGCCTGACTGACAATCAAAGCCCGCAAGCCTCGATGCATCAAAGCTGGGGGCAAATAAATTTGTCTTCACATATGAAAATTTAGAAACCCAGTTTCTTGGACAATACCTTGTCCTAAGGGACACGCTACGCGAACATCAATTGTTGTAAAGACGCGACGCCAGACGCCTACTGTGCTACGGGCGCTGGCTCAAATTTCGCGCGAAGCTCTCCGGATGGAATCTTCCATCCGGAAGACTTCGCGTCTCTACATCGTCTGAAATGACGCTTTCAAAGACTTGCCAAACTCTTTGTGTAAAATATCTTCAACACTCTTCACCATGAAATTTACAATCGGTTGCGGCGTATAAACAATTCCGTGAGTATCCGCCACCTTCACAGAGAAACCTTGGAAAAACTTCTCATATACAGTGTTGAGAAAATGCTGCTTCTGGGAAAAATCATCTATCGTCTCTGCTGCATCCTCCAACGCCACATAAAAGTAATCAATACTTTCTAAAAACTTATCCCTGCTAAAAGATTTTGATGTCAACGCCTTAATTACCTTTTCAATCTCCACCGCAATCACATTACGATGAATCAAATCAGGATTATCAAATATTTTCCTAAATATCCGTTCCGTAAGTAAGTGTTGAATCAGCATTTCCTCAATCGCCTTTTCTGACAAATTGGGATTAATACTGCTGCGACACAATATCAAAAAATCACTAAAAGTTTGAATAAATTTAGCATTAATTTGACGTTGCTTGGCATTAATTTATACCAGCTTATCTCCTAACTCCTTCACCCTACCGCCAAACTCCGTCGCTGCTATTTCCCACCGCGCAATTAACGGCGTGCGATATTCAAAAAATTGCCTCAGACTATCAATTAAAGCTTCTGGTTTGGTAATATCTTCATCCAGAATTTGCTTACCACCTTGCCAAAGAATCAGCCGCTTTGGTGTTTGAAAAAGTATATTATCTTTCGGATAACCAACTTGAAATTTTTTCTTGATTTCCTTCTCTAAATTATCCTTAATATCTTTCGCTTCCCAATAGCCACGCGGTAGAGTATCTGTAGCGACTAACGCCCCATCTACTTGCAAAGGCTTCTGTTTTGCACGTTTAATCTGCCATTCTGCGATCAAATTCCAACCAAATTGACTGCAACGAGACTTGAGTAAATCTGAAAACGCCTGTCTGACTGCACCTTCGTGAGAAACACCAATCCGCTCATACTGCTCTAAAGTTTCATAATATACCTTGACTGCTTTGTGGCTGGGCTTCAGATTCAGGCTTGGCATAGGGTTAGCTTCGAGACTTAGTATTTTATGATACTGCAATTACCGTAACCCCACCCCCCCTCCTTCCCGTGGTAGAGGGGGTTAGAGGGTGGGGTTCACTGCAAACAACGTATCGCTTCTAACAATCCCCGCGCCTTATTCAACGTCTCCTCAAACTCTCTTTCCGGCTCAGAATCTGCCACCAACCCGGCACCAGCTTGCACGCTTACCGTATTATCACGCATTACCATTGTGCGAATTGCTATAGCACAGTTCAACTGCCCTTCAAAATCGTAGTATCCATACACGCCAGAATAGACACCACGCCGACAAGGTTCTAATTCGTGGATAATTTCCATCGCCCGAATCTTAGGCGCACCGCTGACCGTACCTGCAGGAAAACAAGCTTTGAGTAAATCCCACGCAGTTTTACCAGGGGCTAATTTGCCCACTACATTACTAACAATATGCATTACATGAGAGTAGCGCTCTATCACCATTAATTCGTCAACTCTCACGCTACCGCTTTCGCAAACCCGCCCCAAATCATTCCTTCCTAAATCAACCAACATCACGTGTTCGGCAAGTTCCTTGGGGTCACTCAGCAAATCCTCTGCTAGGGCTGCATCTTCTTGTGGCGTTTTACCCCGTGGGCGGGTTCCAGCAATGGGACGGACTGTGGCTACTACGCCACCATCTAAATCGTTGCTAAGTTCGGCTTTCACCATCACTTCTGGACTGGAACCGATGATTTGCCAATCGTTGAAGTGAAAGTATGCCATGTAAGGCGAAGGATTTATCTGGCGCAGGGAACGGTAAAGGGCGAAGGGGTCACCGATGTATTGTGTTGAGAGTCGCTGGGAAATAACGACTTGAAAAATATCTCCCGCTTTGATATAATGCTTTGCCTTTTCAACCCGGGCGCAAAATTCCTCACGGGTAAAATTACTTTGATACTCCCCTGTTTCCCCCGCTTGGGATGCTTTCCTACTCCCCGGCGGTGTCCATTCTAATAAAGTATTTTGCGGCGACAAAGGCAGAGATAACTTGTTTACCATCTGACTAACGCGATCGCATGCTTGTTCGTACGCTTTCTTTAAATCCACATTTTCTTTGCGTAAATCAGCATAAGCGATCGCCCAAATTTTCCGCTTTACCTGGTCAAATATCAACAACTGGTCTACCTGCATCCACAACCCATCCGGTATATTGCGGTCATCCGGTGGATGAATAGACACGCGCGGTTCAATCCAGCTAATCAATTCATAACCCCAAAACCCAAACAAACCGCCAATTCCCGGCGGTAGTTGCGGTAACTTTACTGGGTGATAAGGTTCCAGACATTGAGCTAAAGCTGAAAACGGGTCGCCTTCAAACATCACCTGGGAACCATCCCGGTGTGTCTGGGTAGTTTTATTTCCCCTTGCTGACAAAATCCACAGCGGATCGCAACCCACCAAACTATAACGTCCCAGTTTTTCTCCACCTTCCACAGATTCCAGCAAAAAGCTGTAAGGCTGACCCGCGCATACTTTATACCAAGCCGATACAGGAGTATCCAAGTCGGCTATCCATTCTTGATACACCGGCACAAAATTGCCTTGTTGAGCTTGCTGAGAAAACTGAGAAAAATCGGGAAAAATCATAAAATTTGAGAAATTGGGGATTAGGAACATAAGAAAGGTAAAAGTAAAAAGGTAAAAGTAAAACAAAAAAATTCTTTACTTTTGCCTTTTACCTTTCACCTTTTACCTTTTACCTTTTTCTTCCTAGTCCCTATACGTCGTGGGTAGTTTTACCGCTGAACTTGACTTGTGCGGGGCTGGGGTTGTTGCCGATATTGCGTGCGACATAACGCACTTTCTCACGACCTGGGTTTACCTTTTCTGGGAAGACACCATCAGCCGGGTGAATGAAAGAGGTTTCTCCGTTGGGCAAAATCCGGTAAATTTTGTAATCGGTGATTTTGAACTTACGGAGTTGACCGCCCAAAGCGATGCCTTGTTCTTTACGAGCTAAATACAGCAGGTTTTCGCCTTGATTCATGATGGCAGAGCCACCTGTAGGCATTTCAAACACTTGCTGCTTGGGGCTAGTCCAAGTGATAGCGTACTTTTCTTCTTCTTCTGCTTTCTTGAGCAAGCCGCCGGTGCTGCCACCAAATATTGGGGTTTTTCCAGAAAGAGTTTCTGCCATAAAGTATTCTCCCAAGGTTTTTACGGCATCGTAACACCGCCACAAGGCTCATATTGCGATCGCGTTATAGTCTGTAACAGTTTTTAGTTGTTTGTTGGTTGTTGGTTGTTCGGCATTGGGCATTGGGCATTGGGCATTGGGAATTGGGCGTTGGGAATTGGGCATTGGGCATTGGGCATAGGGCATTGGTCTTTAGCAATTGACCTCCAACCAACCCCCAACCACCAACCCCGGAGGGGTTCACCAGTCGCCAATCTTCGGGAAACCCTACCGGGAGAGCGCGAGCGCTCGCCGGGGGGAATCTTCCCGACTGCAGACGCAAGCGCCCCTTCACCACCAACCCAACGGGAGAACCAGTCGCCTGGGTCGGGAAAACGCCACTGCGACCCTTGGGGAGACCCCAAGACCGCAGTGGCTCCCCTACCAAGGGCGCGAAGCTCACCGGGGGGAATCTTCCCGACTGCAGACGCAAGCGCCCCTTCACCACCAACGACCCTTCGGGAGAACCAGTACTAGGAGGGAAACCCGACCGCAGTACGCGCTTCACCACCAACCACCAACCAACCCCCAACCACCAACCACTAACTACTTCCCCTTGACTTTTGACGGCTTTTGCTCTTGTCTGCCCTCAATAATGGGGATGGTAAAGTGAAATTGACTGCCCTGGTCTTTACCAGTGGACTGTGCCCAAATCTCACCGCCCCAACCGTTGACGATTTGGCGGCATATCGCCAAGCCAAGTCCCGTTCCGCCTGTGGTACGCCGCAATGCGCCTTCTTCTTGATAAAAGCGGTCAAAAACAACTTCCAAGCGATTGGGTTCAATGCCGCGTCCGGTGTCAGCTACGGTCACTTCGACCATCCCAGAACCGTTGCGAGTTGCCTGAATCGTAATTTCTCCTTCTGGCGGCGTAAATTTGGAAGCGTTGTCTATCAGTTTTGCTAGTACCTCCACCAGCCAATCACCATCAGCCCTGACTAAAGGCAGGTTCTCGGCAATTTGAGTGCCAATTGGGGGCAATTTTTCGCTCAGGACGCGGGTGCGAGCTCGACTGAGTGCCAAATCCACACACTCTTGTAATGTCAGGGATTCTGGATGCCATTCTACCCGACCGCTTTCTAAGTTAGAAAGTGTTAAGAAATCTTGCACGAGTTTCCGCATCCGTTCTGAGTCGGAAAGCGCGGTATTGAGCATGATCTGCTGTAACTCTTGGGGCATATCCGGCTCGCTGGCGAGGCTTTCGAGGCAAACTTGGATGGTAGATAGGGGGGTACGCAGTTCGTGTCCGGTGATGGCTATCAGGTTGCTGCGGGTGCGATCGAGGGCTTCTAGTTGCTGGTTGAGGTCTTCGAGGTTGGCGTAGGCTTCTGCTTGAATCAGAGCTGCTCCTACTTGGGTGGCGATCGCTTCTACTAAGTCTAATTCTCCAGCTTGCCATTGATGGGGATTTTGACCGCAATAATGTAACTCGACAATGCCCAACAATCGCCCTTGATACAATACTGGTTCCATCAGCCAAGAACGAATGCCCAATTTGACGGCAATTCCCCAAAGTGCCTTAGAACGGACAATGCGATCGTCACTGAAGCTATCGGCAATACACACGCCTTCACTTTGTTGTACCACTTCCCGAAATAGAGGATTATTTTGTAACTGCCAGGTTTGCCCGCGTACGGATAAAATCCCAGGACTCAAAAACTCGTGTTCAATTACAGCTTCGGTGTCCGTGGCTTGAGCGCGGTAAATTAAACATCGGCAAGAACCCAGATGTTGTCCCAACTCTTGCGCCGCTACCTGGAGAATTTCTTGAGGATTTAGCGATCGCCTAATCGCAGTACTAATCGAGTTTACCAACCGCTCTTTTCGGGCTTGGGCGGCAAGCGATCGATAAGCTTTGTGCAATTTATACTGACTGGCTTGTAAGTAAGTTACCAACCGCTGCACAAACGGATCGGTGTCAATGTCGCAAGCGTATTCAGTAATCAACTCCGATCCTGGGAAGCCCCTCGGCAGTCCAATGCCAAACCTCTGGCGTGCTTGGATGATTTTATCCGCCAGTTCAGGTCTGTAAACCATAATCCTGTCCAAAAGCAATTGGGCAGCTTTCAGACTGACTCCCCTTTCCGATGTCCAAACCCCCTCAAACCTTCGTGCCGTGTCCATATCCAGATTCGGGCTGATATCTGGTATCGGTTCATTTTTGGTCAGAGAGCCAAGGCTTTCCCGGCAAACCAGACAGGTAGCATAATTTTGGGCAATTACCACCAAATGCCACTCTTGACTTAAGCCATCCTCTGGCTCAAAAGCTACCTTTTCGTAGTATCCCGAACTGTTGGCAAAATCCGTTTCTGGAGCCGACAACACGTATATTTGATTACTTCGCTGTGCCAGCCGTTGATAACGATGAGCTTCTTGGCGGTAAAATCGCTCTCGTTGGAAGCTAGCGATTACCAAAGGCTGGTCTAGAGTAGCCGCCAAAACCTGATCTTCCATCGCATGGGAGAGCGCTGTCAATGAAGCCTTGAAATATAGCTGGGGCCGCAGGTAGGGTAAGTCCTGTAGCAGATCGCTCAGCACAGAAGTCGAGATGCTCATGAATGTCGTTAAGGTGCCACAGTCTGGACAAGATCCAAGTCACAGCTGCATTGTACAAATTACAACGGAATCTCAAGTTAAACAGACAGTTGCAATATGTAAAGAATGCTGAAAAATAGTTTCAGCACAAGCAGGCACAGCGCCAGGATTCCATAAAAAAGAAGCGCACGGCAGCTCGATTACAAATTTAAAAGACTTGAGTTGTAAATAGACAAAACTAGGCAATGCATTCGTCCTTCGCGCTTTGGCGTGCCTTCAGCATACAGATGGCGAAGCTATTCGCCAAGCTGCCTTGTTATCCACCCAAGCCTTTTTTATCCATTTGCTGGCACGTGATGTTTTAAATAATAGGCTACATAGCCAATATACATTCTCCACCAACACGAACATCAAGCAACATGAAGCAAAACGCAGCTGACAAACTCAGGTGACAAGGATATTTCATCCAATTGACATCTCCCCCGGTTGGAAATACGGGAAATTCTAAACTGATGTTGGGTCTGTGTCTGTAAGACCCACTCCGCAACGTTTACGATCTGATGATTGATAATTTCTTTCACAAATCAACTTTCCTTGGGATTGTTCTAAGTTGACAATTTTATCAAGAAGCAGGCTGAAAACCCTTGAAGATGTCTCTCAAAAAAGTGCGTATCATAGACGCATAAGGGACTAAATTAATATATTTTCTGTAATTTAATTTACAAAAAGATTAAGTAAATCAAATATATAAGTTTACCAAATAGGTATTGTAAAATAGATAAATATAAATAAAGAATAAAGAAAAATTTCCATAAATCTGCGCCTCTAGAAGCTTGCTAAAGCCGTAAATAGCCGCGACCTTTGGCTTCAGGCTGATATTTCTCTGCGTTTGACGTTTAAGGCGAATTTACCCTTGAAAATGCCCCATTTTTAGCTTTGAGGTCAGATTTCTAAATTATTTCAAAAATTTACAATTAGAAAGATTTGTTTATAGTAGCTTTAATGTCTGCCCATTCATTTATGAGCTGTGTGTGAGTATTATCGCGCTTCTGAGTTGGATGCAATACACAATCGGAAGCAGTAGGGACAATTCATGAATTGTCCCTACGATCCCAATGTATTTGACGCAAGTGAGAACCGCTATATTTTTGCTTAATGGCTTAAATGGCACAAATGAGTTTTCAAAAGCGTCTTTTTCCTGTTGACGCTAGTATGACCACGTAAATATCTACCTGTACACGGAATTTTGACTAATGACACCGCATACGCTGATGACACTAGAGAAAATTTTGCTAGACGGAAAAACTTTTGTACCTGCTGACCAAATACCTATCCCGGAGTGGCCTTGTGTTTTAATTGACAGACCGCAGCCAACACTTACGGTTAAAGATGATGATTTATTTTTGGTAACAGATACTGCAGGGAATATTTCTGGCTGTTCTATTAACGATGCTAACCCCAGCATGGGGCTGTTTTGTGCTGACACGCGATTTCTCAGCCGCTTGGAGTTGCAGATTGATGGGCGATCGCCTGTTTTACTCAGCAGCACGGCAGACAAAGGCTTCTCGCTCTCAATTTTGTCTACCAATCCCAAAATTGATGATCGCCTAAAAGCCGATACCGTAGGAATTCGCCGCGAATTAGTACTCAACGGCGCACTATTTGAAGAAATAGAAGTATCCAATTATAGCACAACAACCCTAACCTTTGAATTAAGTCTCAGCTTCGATGCGGATTTTGTAGATTTATTTGAAGTTCGCGGACATGGCAGGGAAAAGCGGGGTAGACTTTTACGTCTGGTGGAACCGACACCAGAGGACGCAGAAGTCTTAGGCGATGGCGCTTCACCTCCACCTCAGCCACACTCAAACGCCGATCAATCTTTAAGCCTCGCCTATCAAGGTTTGGATGGCTTGATAATGGAATCCCGCATTCAATTCCAGCACCGCCAACCGGACTATTTCAAGGGTTACACGGCAATTTGGCGGTTGGAGTTGGCTTCTCACGAAACCCAAAAGTTGGGTTATCGCGTGAATATGCTCACCAATAACAAATCCAGTTCCACCGTTAGCGCCGCCGTCACCTTAGTACAAGCAAAAGCCGCTGAGATGATGGAAGAGCAACAGTGGGTGCAACAAATTACCCAGATTCGCTCAGATAAGAGTATCTTCAATCGCGTTATCGAGCGGGCTGAACAAGATATGTATTTGTTGCGTCAGTCTTTTGGCAAGTATAAGACTGTTTCCGCTGGCGTACCTTGGTTTTCGACGCTGTTTGGACGGGACTCGATCATTACAGCGTCCCAAACCCTGATGTTAAACCCGCAAATTGCCAAAGAAACTCTAATTCTTCTGGCGCTATACCAAGGCAAAAATGAAGACGAGTGGCGCGAAGAAGAAGCAGGCAAGATTTTACACGAGCTGCGGTTAGGCGAATTAGCACGCTGTCAAGAAATTCCCCATACCCCCTACTACGGCACCGTTGACGCTACTCCCCTGTGGCTGATGCTGTATGCTGAATATTACGCTTGGACTCATGATGTCGAAACTCTAGAGCTACTTTGGGCAAATGCTCTAATGGGGATGGAGTGGATAGACCGCAATCTTAAACAAACCGGTTACTTAAGCTATTACCGCAAATCCAAACGCGGTTTGACCAATCAAGGCTGGAAAGACTCTGGCGACTGTATTGTAGACCGCAAAGGAGAGTTGGCCATGGGGTCAATTGCGCTTTGTGAAGTGCAAGCTTATGTTTATGCAGCAAAAGTGCGTCTTGCAGAAATTGCTAGGATGAAGAAGCGCCTCGACTTAGCAGAACGTTGGCTGGAAGAAGCAAGAAACCTCAAGCTGCGTTTTAACAAAGACTTTTGGATTGAAGACCAAGATTTCTGCGCTTTGGCTTTGGATGGCGACGGCAACCAGGTAGACAGTATAACTTCAAACCCCGGTCATTGTTTGCATTTGGGAATTTTCACCCCCGAAAAAGCCTACAGCGTTGCAGAAAGACTGCGTGCGCCTGATATGTTTAACGGTTGGGGCATTCGCACCTTGAGTAGTTTGTCACCGGCGTATAATCCAATGGGATATCACATTGGTTCGGTATGGCCCCATGATAACTCTATGATTGCGATGGGATTGCGATCGCTTGGTTTAGTCGATCAAGCTTTGGAAGTTTGCCAAGGTTTGCTTGATATGACTAGCATGCAGCCTTATCAACGTCCTCCGGAACTTTTGTGCGGTTACGAACGTCACTCCGATAATGCCCCGGTACAGTATCCGGTTGCTTGTTCTCCTCAAGCTTGGGCTACTGGCAGTATTTTCCAACTGCTGCAAATGATGGTAAATTTAGTACCTGACGCTCAAAATAACTGCTTGCGAATCATCGACCCCGCCTTACCAGAATCGATAAATCGCCTGTCACTACACAATTTGCGTGTCGGTCCCACCCTACTAGATTTAGAATTTGAACGTTCCGGTAGTACAACAGCATGCCGCGTCGCTAAAAAACGCGGCAACCTCCGGGTAGTTATCGAAGCCTAATTCAGTTAGGAGTTAGGAGGCGCCCAGGCGCGGAGTTAACAGTTAACAGTTAACAGTTAGGAGTTTTGAATATTAATTCATTACTCATCATTCCTAACTTTATCCAGTTATAAGTTATGAAGCGCGGAATTTTAAATCTTAACTCATAACTCATCACTCTTAACTCCTAACTCTTTTAACCTTCCTCTTGACTATCACTTTTGTGACCGGGAGAAGCTTCGTAAAGAGCATCAAGCTGTTGGCGGGCGTCTTCTACAGGAATCGCACGCATTACCAACAACGGCTCTTTAATAATATTGCCTGCACTATCCAACAACTCTGGATGAGGTACAAACTGCTTATTTGAAGACATATACGGTGAGTTGCGATAATTACCCATTGACGACCTCACCGGATAAGCCCCTTCCCTGTCAAAACTAAACATGATCAAGTTGCGAATTAAATTTGCAACAGCGATAAAAGCAAGGATAGTAAAAGCCAAAATGTAAAGTAGGTGTAACATAGATTTTTCCTCCAGGAGCAGCAAGTTTTAAAACTTTATACCGTAACGCTTTGCTTCGCCGATATCGCTCGGACTAAGCTGAATCCTTAACGCACAAAGAGTGCGTCTATTTTAATGCCAGACAATTCTTCAACAGCCAGTTCATTCAAAGTAGCATACAAGACATTATTCGCTTAAGTGAGATGATTTTAAGAATTTCGGACTATTTAACTTAATATTCTCTGTTTTAGTTACCAAAGAGTCTGTTAAAATTTTCAAGAGAGTAAAAAGCCATCACCTTAGACTTCTCGCGCTTCTTGACGAAAGCGCATTGCCACCTTCCAGCACTGAGTTACCAATTGATGCCAAGGCATTAAAGTTGACATATCAATCCCGACTTGTCCTTCAGTTGCAACAAACAGCATTTTTGCTGTATTCACTTCCTCCTGCGCTTGCTTAACTTGCTGAAGCAAACCAGACTGCTCATCTTGACTCATAAATGTGAGTTGCTCTGTTTCCAGAAAGTCACGCGATCGCGCAAACCAATACTGAAAATCTTCCAACAACGGCTGCAAAACCGTTTTGAGCAGCTCCGGCTCAGGTAAATTCGAGTCTCGCATAAATGAGAAGCATACTTCTAACTTTCCTAATAATATTAACGCTATTTACGATTCTTAACATTTAAACTTTATCAGCCATAAGTCAGAAGTTTGAAAATCAATCTGTAAAATTGGTCACATTCTCAATTATATAGACTCACCAAGGCGATTGTACAGAGCCATAGGGGGGATCATTTCATTTGCTACAAAAAAAGTTGGGGATCAAAGATAAGTCAGGCAGGACATCTCCGTATGAGATTTCCTACCTGGGGAGGACTGTACGCAGTACGCAAATAGAATAAAAATTATAGATTCTGAAAGCGGCATGAGCTTAATTTCATAATTCATAATTAATAATTCATAATTTTCTCCTACCGCCTGGACGGGCTACCTTCGTTAATCTCAATGCTGCCTATCGAAAAAAATCTATGGATTGAGAAAGAGAAAGATTATCATTAAGCTCATTTATCCCAATGAATGCAGAGATAAATAAATTGATTTACATCTCTCTGCAAATATATTTTTAATGCTTCTAACTACATCTATAGGTAGATTTTTTTTCAGGCAGCGCCAGCAAATCCCAATTATCTCAGTATTAATACGTATATCATTGATATGAGTATGAACGGCGTCATATTGAAAAGCTATCTGTACCGCCATTAGTAAAGCAGCTAAACATTATTTAATTCTTCAAAATGTTTTGCCTTATGCAAATCATGCTAGCATAGCGGGGGTTTGGTCGTGTCGCCATGATAATTTACGAGTTCAAAATCAAAGGAAAAGACGAGCAATATCGCGCTATTGATGAGGCTATTCGTACCAGTCAATTCATCCAAAATAAGTGCTTGCGCTATTGGATGGATAACAAAAGTGTTGGCAAATATGACCTCAATAAATATTGTGCGGTACTTGCTGCTGAATTTTCTTTTGCCTCGGAACTTAATTCAATGGCGAGACAATCTGCGGCTGAACGGGCTTGGAGTGCGATCGCGCGGTTTTACGACAACTGCAAGAAAAAAGTTAAAGGCAAAAAAAGGTTTCCAAATTTCAAAAAACATTGCCGTTCAGTGGAATACAAAACCTCTGGATGGAAGTTATCCCAGACTAGGAAAGCTATAACTTTTTCGGACAAAAAAGGAATTGGAACCCTAAAATTAAAGGGAACATACAACCTCAACTACTACGACATCAAACAGATTAAGCGTGTCCGGTTGGTACGTCGTGCTGACGGGTATTATGCACAATTCGCAATTGATGTTGTTGTCAAGGTTGAGTCTCAACCAACTGGACAAATAGTTGGTATTGACTTGGGGCTAAAGTATTTCATTGCCGACAACAAAGGCAATGTAGAACAGCCGCCCCAGTTTTACCGCAAGTCCGAAAAACAGTTAAACCGCGCTAATCGCAAAAAGTCTAAGAAGTTCAAAAAAGGAGCAAAACCGCAGTCTAGAAACTACCACAAAGCTAGAAATCGGTATGCCCGGAAACATTTAAGAGTAAGTAGGCAGCGAAAAGAGTATTGCAAAAAGTTAGCGTACTCCGTTATCCAATCTAACGATTTGGTAGCCTATGAAGACCTAGATGTAAAAGGCATGGTACGCAACCGACATTTAGCTAAATCTATCAGTGATGCTGGTTGGTCAACTTTCCGCAGTTGGTTAGAATACTTTGGGCATAAATATGGGAAGGTGACGGTTGCTGTCCCCCCCCACAATACAAGTCAAAATTGTTCTAATTGTGGCGAAAAAGTGAAAAAGTCTCTATCTACCAGAACTTATGTTTGCCCGCACTGCGGGCATGTGCAAGACAGAGATGTTAACGCCAGCATCAATATTCTAAAATTCGGATTAAGTACCGTGGGGCACACGGGAACTTACGCTTGGGGAGATTTGCCCTCTTGGGCGGTTGGTGTAAACCTGTCGTCTAATGGCGAGTCAGTGAACCAAGAATCCCCGTCTCTTTAGAGGGGGAGTGTCAACTTTTGTAATTACTTACGCCAATGGTTCAACAGCCAATGTCGCCACAATCATCTTCCAATCAACCAGAACAACCTGAAAAAATGTATTTACCGCGTAGCAGCGAATCGGAAAATTTGAAAAAGATTCGCCACACCGCTTCCCACGTGATGGCGATGGCTGTACAAAAGCTGTTTCCCAAGGCGCAAGTCACTATTGGTCCCTGGATTGAAAATGGCTTTTATTATGATTTTGACAGTCCAGACCCATTTACCGATAAGGATTTGAAAGCCATCTATAAGGAGATGGTAAAGATTATCAATCGCAAATTGCCGGTAAGTCGCGAAGAAGTCAGCCGCGAAGAAGCTGAACGCCGCATTCAGGAAATTAACGAACCTTATAAATTAGAAATCCTGGGAGATATTAAAGAGGAACCAATTACGATTTACCACCTGGGGAATGAATGGTGGGATTTGTGCGCGGGTCCTCATTTGGAAAACACCAGCGATTTAAGTCCCAAGGCGATTGAGTTAGAAAGTGTTGCAGGCGCTTATTGGCGTGGAGATGAAAAGAAGGCGCAACTGCAGCGCATTTACGCCACCGCTTGGGAAAGTCCGGAACAACTGACGGAGTACAAGCGCCGTAAAGAAGAAGCGTTGCGGCGCGACCATCGGAAGTTGGGTAAGGAACTGGGATTGTTTGTATTTTCCGACTTAGTGGGACCGGGTTTACCTTTGTGGACGCCCAAAGGAACTCTGCTGCGGACTATTTTGCAAGACTTCCTGCAACAGGAACAGATAAAACGCGGTTATTTACCTGTAGTGACGCCGCACATCGGTAGAGTCGATTTATTTAAAACCTCCGGTCACTGGCAGAAATATAAAGAAGACCTCTTCCCAATGATGGCAGAGGATGAAGAAGCAGCAGCCCACGAACAAGGCTTTGTTCTGAAAGCGATGAATTGCCCTTTCCACGTCCAAATATATAAAAGCGAGTTGCGTTCCTATCGGGAATTACCGATGCGCCTTGCTGAATTTGGCACCGTCTACCGTTACGAACAATCTGGCGAATTGGGCGGTTTAACGCGGGTGCGGGGCTTTACTCAAGATGACGCCCACCTTTTTGTAACCCCAGAGCAATTAGACAGCGAATTCCTGAATGTAGTGGATTTGATTCTGTCAGTAATTAAGACTCTGAAACTAGATGATAACTTCAAAGCGCGACTGAGTTTCCGCGACCCGAAGAGTGATAAGTACATCGGTTCTGATGAAGCTTGGAATCAAGCTGAAAGCGCTATCCGTCGGGCTGTGGAAACTTTGGGGATGGATCACTTTGAAGGTATTGGCGAAGCCGCCTTTTACGGTCCCAAACTAGATTTTATTGTCCGCGATGCTTTAGAGCGGGAGTGGCAATTGGGAACGGTGCAGGTAGATTACAATTTACCGGAAAGGTTTGATTTAGAGTATGTTGCTGAAGATAGTTCTCGCAAACGTCCGGTAATGATTCACCGTGCGCCCTTTGGTTCCCTCGAACGCCTGATTGGCATCTTGATTGAACAGTATGCGGGAGATTTCCCCTTGTGGTTAGCGCCTGTACAAGCCAGATTGCTAACAGTCAGCGATGAATTTCTGCCTTTCGCAAAAGAAGTGGCGGCGAAAATGAGAGAGTTGGGTATTCGGGCTGAGGTGGATCTCAGTGGCGATCGCCTGGGCAAACTCATCCGCAATGCAGAGAAAGAAAAGATACCCGTGATGGCGGTAATAGGAGCCAAAGAAGTTGAATCTAACGCCTTGAATATCCGTACTCGTGCGAGTGGTGAGTTAGGAGCGATACCATTAGCCGAAGTGTTGGATAAAATGAAAGAAGCGATCGCTAATTTCGATAACTTCTAAATCGTAGTGTAGGGTGGGCATTGCCCACCTTACCTAAAACCAAATTAAATATAAATAACCAAAAAAGAGATTTATGAGTACTACAAAAGAAAAAGTCAAATCTCTGTTAAACAAATTGCCAGATGATTGCTCTATTGAAGATGTGCAATATCATTTGTATGTAATCCTTAAAAGTTGTCAGAAATTGGAAGTAGCAGACACTCAAGGAATAATTGCACAAGAGGAAGCTGAACAACGTTTGAGTAAATGGCTTACCAAGTAGTAAAGAATATTAGAACAATGAAACGCAGATTGACGAACTTGTTAATGAACTACCAGCCCTTACTTCGTTGAAGGGCTGGTTTCTACATCCAGCCCGGTAAAGGTTGATTTTTGACGCTTCTTTGCCCCTAGTTGCTTCATGCTGCCTGCTTGTTTGCGGGTACGTGAAGCAGAGCTAGGCGACTCTGCGCCTGCGAGACTGGTTCCCAATCCCGGTAGATTTCCTTTTGCCCAGTAGAGCATTACTTCGGCAGCCGCAATATCCCTGTCTTGCACATATCCACAAACACCACACTCGTGAATTCTAATATCGAGTGTTTTCTTGTGCTGGTGTCCACACTTTGGGCAGGTTTGACTGGGTTTTATAGCAACCGCCAAGGCGGTTTGGGCATAAACTGGAAATAGTTTCTTTCCTTTTGCTGGGGAGCGCGATCGCTGTACATATGCCGAAACCCTACAGTTACGACCTTCGCCAAAAGGTCATTCAAGCCATCGAGTTCGATGGCTTAAAGAAAAGCGAAGCAGAACCTGGACAATTTGTAGTAATGGATAATGCAACATTCCACAAAGGTGGGCGCATTCAACAACTGATTCAGGATGCAGGATGTGAAATTCTATACCTACCGCCCTATTCTCCAGACCTTAACAAGATTGAGAAATGCTGGTCTTGGTTAAAAAGTCGAATCCGCAAAAAACTAGACCAGTTTGATTGTTTACGAAATGCCATTGAGCATATCTTATATATTGCATCCTAACCGCCTTGGCGGTTGCTATAGAAGAGTTCACCAGAAGCGATCACACCGTGTCATCGCTTCTAGCTATGTAACAAATAATTACAAAATTCAAGCGATTTACAAAGTATGTATTATCTACATCTGAGTTTTGAGGGTTTGAAGAGATTAACTTCAAATATAGATTTAAATCAATGACGCATAAAAATTTATGAGCTATTTATTGATGATAATGACTGCAAGTAAGAAAAAAAGTAAGCAAGCAGATTTGATGTTGATTGAGAAGATTGATGTATGAGGATTTGGACTAGGTACGACCGAGCAAGAATCTTGCGCGGTCGAAGCCTATGAAAATTTCAAAAGTAAAATTTCTTATCAAAAGTGCATTTTATGAAGAATTAATTATTTAGAAATTTCAAACAATTTTCTAAAATAATTTAAGAAAAAGTTTGATTATAAAATTTTATTTATAGTGACTAACTTAAAATTTTAAGTAATCTAAAATTTTGTACATAATATATTTTCAAAAAAGTATGATTAAAAATAAAAGTTAGCTTAGTTTATATTCTAGTTTTATTTTTATTTCTAATACAATCCATTTTTTTCTAAAAAAATATGACTGAAAAAAATAGTCTGAGCAATAAAGATGAATCTCAAGAAGTATCTATAATTTTTTTATCTTCAATAGAAAACATAATTAAAACAATTGCAGGCATTGGAATAATTTTTTATATTTTAGGATTTATTATTGTACAAACTTATTTAAATAAGTGGGGAATTAATGATTTAAATTTATTATACTCTCGCTATATTAGTGTTGGGCTTTACTACTCTTTTTTCCTTGTTAGCTTTTCAACTATATGCTTTATAGCTGTATTAATTTTAGTTTATATAATTTACAAATCTTTCCAAATTACTCAATTTATAATCAGGATATATAAAAGGGGTTTGTCTAATAGAACAGCTACAAAACATCGAGCAGCTGTTATTTCACTAATTATACTTACACTTATTTTATTGTTGATAATAGCATTGATTTTCCCAGTGCTGAAATTTGCTTTTAATTGTTTAATACGGCTTATTTATGGAGAAGAATATTTTTTAGCAAACATTGAAGACTTAAAAAGTTTTATACCTACAAACAGATATGTTCAAGAAATTTCAGTATTCCAAAATTGGATATACAAAACTATATATATTTGGGTATTAGTTATAGTGTGTCTCGCGGCTAGGTATATAATTTTAAAAATTTTATTCCCAAGAATCTCTTTTAAAAAAATAAATTTGGACTCAAAAATTGTAACAAGTTTTATATTATTTATAACTCTTATATTATTCACATTCAGTCTTCTGAGAAATGCTCAAGAGTATTCTTTAAGACTGTACCCCTTGATTGACAGAGCAGTTGGAGGTGGTAAAGCAGTAACAGTTCAACTTATTACCGAAATAACTGATGAAAATAAATTGACTACTTTAGATAGAATATTATCGCCTGAATCTAAATCCCAAACAAAAATAATACCAGTTTGTCTCCTTGATCAAAGTGATAAAAATTACTTTTTATTAGTACCTATAAATAACAAACAACTTCCTAAGAAATGTATTATTTCTTATTCAAAAGAGACAGTAAATAATTTAAAAGCTATCCAGGTTGATAAGAGCTTAGTTAAAGGAATTAATTATATAGTTAGCACCACTGAATAACGCTGGTGGCCAGATGATCTACTGGTGCGCTATACAAACTGGGCGTATATTGCTTGAGGTAATCTAACTCACTTCCTCTTCTCAGGCGGAGTTACAAGCCAAAGATTACATTGATGCTTTTTATTGTTATGATTTGAACTAAAAAATGAGATTTTAACTCATGATACAGCAGATTGCAGGTAGATAGAGTACACTAAATCCTAGTGCATCAATCGTTACTATGAAAGCTTACTCCATCGACTTTCGAGAAAAAATAATTAACGCTTACTCTCAAGGCGATACATCAATTAGAAAAATAGCTTCTAGGTTTGATGTCAGTAAGGCTTTTGTACAAAGGTTACTTTTACTCAAAAAAACTCAAGGTCATGTAAAACCACAAAAACAAGGTGGAGGAATGAAGAGTGATTTGGATAAACATAAAATTGAGCTAGCTCAAATGGTAGAAAAATACCCAGATACAACTTTATCTGAATATTGTGAATATTGGGGACAAGCTTACGATAAATGGGTAAGTACCAGTGCTATGTGCCGCGCCTTGCAAAGACAAAATTTGACACAAAAAAAAGACGCTACTACGTAGCCAATGTGCCACGGAAAGAGTCCAAAAGCTCAGGTGTGAATTTTGGGAAAAAGTGAAAGCCATAGACGCAGAAAACTTGGTTTTCATTGATGAGATGGGTGTTTTACTCGGTTTAACACGAACTCATGCTCGCAGTCCTTATGGTCAAAGAGTGTATGATTTAAAACCATTTTATCGCGGTGCAAAAGTAACGGTTATTGGAGCCATCAGCTTAAAAAAAGTTTTAGCTGTCATGACAATGAATGGCTCAATGGATGGAAATGCCTTTGAAGTGTTTATCCAAAAATGTTTGCTCCCTCAATTATGGGCGGGTGCTGTAGTTGTTATGGATAATGTGCCATCTCACAAAGTAGCTTCAATTGAACCATTGATTGAATCAATGGGTGCGAGTGTTCTCAATATGTCACCGTATTCTCCTGATTTTAATCCGATTGAACTTTGGTGGTCGCAACTTAAAGCTTTTTTACGTCAATTCTCTCCAACTACAACAAAAATGGTTGATATTCTGATTGCGACCGCTCTTGATTTGATTAATCCGAAACATCTAAAAAACTGGTTTACAGACTGTTGCTACTGTACTTCATGAACCTGCAATCTGCTGTATAATATGACTTGACATGAAACCCTTACCCAACCTCAAGCCATCTTTATTTTAATTACGCCGAACTATTTATCCATTTCCTTGAATTCTTCATAAGATAAAAGCCGAGCGTTAGCATCGGGATAACCTCCCCCTGGAAAAAATACCGCTTCCTTGACAAAAAGAGCATTATGTGCTGTTAGCGAAAAATTGCTTGAATTGTCAAGGTGCAGCAACAACACAGGCGATCGCTAATTGGGTAATAATGAATTAGAATTTGTGACATTTTTCATAATTCCTACTACCCAGCCCAATCCCAAATCTCAAATGGCACAGCGACTGTTAGCGCTGGAAGGTTGTTACAACCTGCGCGATATTGGCGGTTATCAAACTTTGGATGGTAAAAATACTCGTTGGCGTACAGTCTGGCGATCGGATAGTTTACATTGTTTAACTCCAGCGAGTGAGCGCTTACTTTTAAATTACGGTTTGCAAAGAATTATTGATTTGCGTACTTTATCTGAAATCAACAAGGCCCCCAATATCTTCGCCTCTTCGTCGGAAGTAACTTATCTGAACTTTCCTTTGTTTGAAGATAAGTTAACAGACGATGTAGTTAAAAAAATGACACTACTAGAACTGTACTTGCTGGTAATTGATCGCTGTCAGCAGCAAATTAAAGCAGTCATCAATGCGATCGCTTCCTCAACTGCGTTTCCTGTCTTAGTACACTGTGCAGCAGGTAAAGATAGAACAGGTTTAATTACTGCTTTTTTGCTAGGCGTCGCCAACGTCCCAACCGCCACAATCGCTCAAGATTACGCAATCAGCGCAGATTGCTTGATTTCTTTCCCTTTATATGCAACACAGCTAGAATCAGCCAGAAAGCTAGGCTACGGTCACATTTATGAATCTCCGCTGGAAACCATGCTCGATACTCTCCTGTATTTGGAACGCCAATATGGTGGAATTGTGAGTTATTTACAGACAATTGGCATCACCAACGAACAAATCAATCACTTACATGGGATGCTGGTTGATTGAGTAGTTAGTGTTTGCAGATGTCTGTAGTTTCTTGTGTATCTATTACCGTTCCCGCCACAACAGCTAATCTGGGACCAGGTTTTGATTGTATTGGTGCAGCTTTAACGTTATATAACGATTTCAAGTTTACTCGCCTCGATGAAGGCGGGGTAATTATTACCGTTATCGGTACAGAAGCGGCGCGGGTAATAACTGATGGGGATAATCTGGCTTATCAGGCGTTTGTAAAGTTGTATCAACACTTGAATTTGACGCCGCCACCCGTGAAAATTGAAATTCAATTGGATGTACCGTTGGCTAGGGGTTTGGGTAGTTCGGCGACAGCAATTGTCGGTGGATTGGTTGGTGCAAATCAACTGGCGGGTGAACCCTTGAGTTTGTCGCAGGTAATGGAATTAGCGATCGCTATGGAAGGACATCCCGATAATGTGGTGCCGGCTTTGTTGGGAGGTTGTCGTCTCGCTGCTACCAGTGATACTGGTTGGGAAATTTGCGAGGTTCCCTGGCATGAAGATGTCGTGTCGATAGTGGCAATACCAGATTTTGAGCTTTCCACGAAAGAGGCGCGGGGGGTTTTGCCAACCCAAGTGAGCCGTGCAGATGCAATTTTTAATACCGCGCATTTAGGGTTATTACTGCGCGGCTTGGAAACTGGTAAAGGAAATTGGTTAAAAGCAGCTTTGCAAGATAGGTTACATCAGCCTTATCGGAAAGCACTAATTAAAGGATACGATGCTGTAAATTCAGCTGCCGTTGCGGCTGGTGCTTATGGCATGGTAATTAGTGGCGCGGGACCAACACTTTTGGCTTTAGCGGATGCAGCACATTCACAAGCTGTTGAGCTGGCGATAGCTGATGCTTGGAAGCAACAAGGAATTACAGCGATTGTGCGATCGCTTTCTCTTGATACCCAAGGCGCAAAAATCGTTACATCAGCTTAAAAAAGCAAAAAGTAAAACTTCACTCACTATATATAGACATATAAACGCGATAAATCGCGTCTTCACTCAGCACTCAGGACTGTTATATGCAGGAAATTCAGGCAGAAATCGCGGCGATTCGCTCTCAGATTGATGTTCTCCGCCGCGAACTCGACTCTCTCATTGTGAATGTTGTACCCCCAGAAAATAATTCACCCCAAGCGATCGCTGAAGCTTATCGCCGCTACGCCAGAGAAAATCCCCAATTGTCTGTGGAAGTTAAGGGAATAGATGATGCGATCGCCGCGCTAGAAATTCAGCTAAAACACAAACAAGCCCAACTGCAGCGCTGGCAAACTCAAGCAAAACAACTTTCCATACAAGAACAGCTAGAGGAAGCCAGAAAACAGGCTCAAGTTCATGCCGAGCGCGTCAATCAACTCGCAGGGGAACTCGCCGCAGAAATTCGCGTCCTTAAAGCCTATGCCGATAAGCTAAGTCCCATGTATTGGCAGGTGTATTACAAACCGTTCATTACAGGATTCAAGACAATCTCGGTTCCTTACGTTCGTTCCGATGGTGAGGTTTGGAATATTGTCAACCGTATTGTCTAATTATTTCTAATTTTTTTTGTATAGTTTTTAGCTGAAAAACTTCAAAAATATTAGGTGAAATATCTCTCCTAAGACACAGCGTAAATTATATCCTAAGACGGTGGCATTTGCCGCCGTTTTTTGTTGACGTTGCAAAACTTTACATTTATCATGAATTGATGGGATAAAAATAGGTATTTGTTCTTATCTATCCTTGAAATTAGATTGTTTGGGGGTAAACATCGTTTACAAAAGTAAGTTTTCCTTAATATAATGTAATTAAATTCAAAAACGAAAAACGATTGTCAGAGATGAATACTTTAGAGTTTCCTTGGCTAACAGCCATAACCCTCTTGCCATTGGTGGCAGCCTTAGCCACTCCTTTAATCCCAGATAAAGAAGGTAAAACAGTTCGTTGGTATGGTCTGGGAGTAGCGATCGCTGATTTTGCCTTGATGATTTATGCCTTCTGGCATAACTACGATTTCCAAACCTCAACATTCCAACTAGTAGAAAACTATCCTTGGGTGCCTCAGTTAGGTTTGAACTGGTCTTTAGGAGTTGATGGTCTGTCGATGCCGCTAGTTCTATTGACCGGCTTAATTAACACCCTCGCAATCTTCGCGGCTTGGAAAGTCACAACCAAGCCGCGTTTGTTTTATGGCTTGATGCTGGCGATGTACAGCGCCCAGCTTGGCGTATTTCTCGCCCAAGACATGTTGTTATTCTTCCTCATGTGGGAAATCGAATTGGTGCCAGTGTACCTGTTAATTTCCATTTGGGGAGGTCCAAAGCGCCGTTACGCAGCTACTAAGTTTATTATTTATACTGCCGCAGCATCTATATTTATCTTGATTGCAGGTTTTGCCCTAGCATTCTCTGGAGATACCGTCAGCTTCGACATGGCGACTCTAGGAATGAAAGAATACCCCAAAGCCTTGGAATTGTTAGCTTATGCAGGATTCTTGATTGCCTTCGGTGTCAAACTACCGATTTTCCCCTTACACACTTGGCTACCTGACGCCCACGGTGAAGCATCTGCACCTGGTTCGATGATTTTAGCTGGCGTGTTGCTGAAGATGGGTGGTTACGGTCTCATCCGCATCAACATGGAAATGCTGCCCAACGCTCACGTTTACTTTGCCCCAGTCTTAGCGGTTTTGGGTGTAGTTAACATTGTTTACGGTGCTTGCTGCGCCTTTGCTCAAACCAACCTCAAACGACGTTTAGCTTACTCTTCAATTGCCCACATGGGGTTCGTGCTGATTGGTATCGCTTCTTACACAGAATTGGGAATGAGCGGTGCAGTATTACAAATGCTTTCCCACGGTTTAATTGCTGCTAGCTTGTTCTTCCTCTCAGGTGTAACTTACGAACGTACCCACACCTTGATGATGGACAAAATGGGCGGTATGGCAAAAGCAATGCCCAGAACCTTCGCAGTGTTTACCGCCGGTGCAATGGCTTCTCTAGCCCTACCTGGTATGAGTGGTTTCGTCGGAGAGTTGATGGTATTCCTCGGTATCGCCTCCAGCGACGTTTACAGTTCCAGCTTTAAAGTTGTAGTCGTCCTGCTGTCAGCAGTAGGTGTGATTTTGACTCCGATTTACTTACTCTCCATGCTGCGTCAAGTATTCTACGGCAAGCAAAACGAAGAGTTACATTTGGATGCTACACTGCCTGATATCAAACCCCGCGAATTGTTTATCACCGCTTGTTTGTTACTTCCCATCATCGGTATCGGCTTCTATCCCAAATTAGCGACGCAGACTTACGATGTGAAGACAGTCGCAGTTGCAACCCACGCCCGTCAAGTTTTACCAGTTATTGCTCAACAACAGCCATCAAGTTTGTACTCCCATCTGTTTACAGCACCAACATTGGCTGATTCTGAAGTCGAAGCTTTAATTAATGTTGCTGAGTAAATATCTCTCCAACTAGGGTGCTGCAAGTAAATCTTAATCGGAAAATAATGTAGGGGTGATTTCGTAATCATCCCTACAATTGTTTTTAGGGATTAATAAAGGGGTGGCTTCGGTGCAGGGTAGTGGAACGATAGCGCAAAGTAAGCGTTAATGTTGGGTTCCGCTCCGCTACACCCAACCTACTAGCTTACTCATTCGTTATTGTTTTGAAGATTTTCTTCCATCAAGATTCTTCTCTTTGCTATAGAAAACTCAATTTCAGAAAGTAATCCATCTTTGTACATTTTAGAAAGTTGGGCTAGTTGGTCAATAGTACCTTTACTTCCTGTTTTCTGATTATTTTTTCGCGGAGAAGTCTTTTGTTGCTTTAATAGGTATTTAATTTGTTTAATTTCTTCTTTTAATATCTTTATTCTTTCTTGTAACCTTTGTTTGTTTTCTAGAATAATAGCCTTGCGTTGGGAAACTTCTTTAGCAATACTGGCACGAGATGCAGTTGCAGCGCGTCGCACTGTTGCCCTATATTTTGAGCCAAGTAAAACACCTCCAAGACCATTTCCGTATCCCTGAAGTTTTGCTCGTTCTTCAGCGGCTGATTGATTTAACTCTTGGTTAACTCTAACCCAAGTACCTAATTCATCTTGTGTAATTTTCAATGCTTCTTCAAGTTCAGCCAGCTTCTCTTCCAAGTTCATAGTTTTTTTGGCAGTATTAGAATTAGTATACAGGTATATTTATATACTAACATTTGTCTATGCCATCGGAAAAGCGATCGCTTTTTTATTTCCGCAGTGAATCCTAGAAGACTAAAACTGTTGCCAAAAAATGATAAATTTGTATTGCGCTTGTGAAATTGCTAAAGCAAAAAGGACTGGAGATACATCCAGCCCCGATAAAAAAGCGGGCTAACCGCTATAGACCAGGTTAACCCGTGCAGCTTTGGGAACGCGCTTTAGAATACTATTGCAATACCAACTTAACGTTGGCATTTTGCAGACCGCGCTGTTTCACTTCAGCCAAAGTCTTGTTAACGGCATACTTTTGGTTGATGGAGTTGATCAACTCAGTTTGATTGTGCTTCTTAGCAACGCCCCACAGGTCAGCGATTAGGTCAAAAGAACCATCGCTGTTGCGAGACCAACCGAGGTCATATTCGCCTTCCAACACGGCAACGATGTCAGAACGTACGCGCTGACCGTTGTAACCACGAACATCAGCTTCAGTCTTTACGCTGATGCCTAGGTCGCGCAAGGAAGACTTGAGGATTTCAGCATCGGTGATTTTGGTACGCAGAGTGCTAAAATGAGACATTTGGGTTTCCTCCAAGAAGAGAAGATTGAGAAAAACGACAACGGTTTGTTTTAGCCGAAGCCGCGCTGACGTTACTCGCGGCTTTTTTCTTAACTGCTAGCTTTGTAGCTAGCCTTTGCCCCTGTTTTCACAGAGGAAAGCTTTTAGAACTCCATTCGCTGATATTCAGCTACGGAGGATGCTGCAGGTCTTGCCCGCTGTCTAGCCCAGTCTCTTAGGGCTGTTACCTGTTCTTGCATCGTGCGAGACAGCGGCAGGGTTGCCTTGAGTGCAGCAATAATATCTAGTTGGGTGAACTCCCGATCTTGGGCGAAAGCTTCGTACATCGCCGCAACGATCGCTTGTTCAATTTCTGCCCCAGAAAAGCCGTCGGACATCTTTGCTAGTTGTTCGAGGTCGAATCGAGTGATGTCTTCACGACGCTTTGTCAGGTGTATCTTAAAGATATCCTGTCTTTCTTCAGGTGTGGGCAGATCCACAAAGAAAATCTCATCAAATCGACCTTTCCTCAAGAACTCTCCTGGCAAGCGTTCTACTCGGTTCGCAGTTGCCATGACAAACACTGGAGATTTCTTTTCTTGCATCCAGGTGAGGAAAGAACCGAAAATTCGGCTGGAAGTACCACCATCAGAATCGCCCGAACCACCACTACCAGCAAAGGATTTGTCTAATTCGTCGATAAACAAAATCGCTGGGGAAATAGATTCTGCAGTCTTTAAAGCATTACGCAAATTCGCCTCGGAACGTCCCACCATTGAGCCGTCGTAGACTCTCCCCATATCCAAGCGTAATAATGGTAAACCCCACAACCGAGAAGTGGTTTTAGCAATCAACGATTTACCGCAACCGGGAACACCCAAAATCAGCATCCCTTTTGGTTGGGGCAAACCATACTCTCTCGCTCTTTCTGTAAAGGCGTTGGAGCGTTGTTTTAACCACTTTTTCAGTTCTTCTAAGCCGCCGATCGCGTCAATGGTTTCATCTTCTTCGATGTATTCTAGTATACCATTGCGTCGAATCAGTTGCTTTTTCTCAGACAAAACTATATCTACTTCATCTTCCGTCAGACGCCCCGTAGTTACCTGCGCCTTTCGATAGACTTTTTCAGATTCATCTTTAGTTAGACCTAAAGCAGCTCTCAGAAGCTTTTCTCGCGCTTCTGTTGTCAGCCGCCGTCCGCGATTTTGATCTAGGTGCTGAGTTAAAACTTTATTTAGTTCCGCCATGTCTGGCAACTGAAAGTCGAGAACTACAACTTCTTTTTCCAGTTCGATGGGGACTTGCTGCATTGGCGACATCAAAATGATGTTTTTCTGCATGCCTTTAAAGCTTGCGATCGCATCACGCAATGACCTTGTTGTCGCAGGAGCATCAATAAATGGATGTAAATCTTTAAGAATAAATATACCAGGCTCTCTCTGCCGGATTATCCACTCAATCGCCGCTTCTGGAGAGACAGTGTTGTGTTGGGTGACATTCCGGGGTTGACCATACTCCACGATGCCGTGAGTTACTGTCCAAACATATACCCGTCGTTGGGGCTTTAATAATTGGGCGGTTGCGGAAATCGCCTGCTCAGCCCGCTCTTCCTCGGAGGTCACAAGGTAGATTAAAGGGTATTGAGCTTGAATGAGGATATTGAGCTCTTCTTTCATCATACGATCGACCTACTTGAGACCTTATAAAGACAGTACAGACATCGCTTTTATTAAAGGCAACGAATTATGAAGCTGCACTCATAATTCATATCTAGCAGGGAACCAATTCTTCCTCACCCTTAGGATGGGTTTCATCTTCTTCCATTTCTTGTATGGATAGATGATCTTGACCAATCACTCCCGGTTGATTGCCTAAACCAACCAATTCGCCATCACGCAATACTAATGAGCTTTCACAATTTGGGCAGGAATAAACTCTGTGAGTTCTTCCATAGGAGGAAGCTTCAACTTCCTCTACTAATTCTGAATTCGTCAGGTAGAAAACGAGGGCACGTTCGGCGAGATCTGACATTGGCTGGGAATCAACAGCAGAACGAATCTTCAATCTTCTGTGCAGTTCTGGCGACAAATACAAAGTAACCTTTTGCTTAGCTTGCATATAACTCTTTAACGGTCTTACCCGGGTATGTATTTCACAATATCGGCTCTCTTCTTCCCTGTCAAGACGGTAAAACGTTTTGATGGCTGTTTTGTTACATTTCTTATCATTATCTGGCGCTCGCGTGGAGTGTGAAGGGAAACAAGCCAGACGGGTGTGGAGGACGGGTGTGGAAGGGGGCGAAAAAGGGTGTAAGTTTCTGTGTGTTTTGTGTTTGCCGTTTAAACTGATTGGGAATTACAGAGGGTTTTGTTACAAAGTTGAGGTGGTAAGGGCAAATAATTAATCTCTTTCAGCAGGCGTTGCAGGGGATGGGGAAGGAAATATTTTTGCAGCCCTTACTCCATAAGCTATCTTTTGCTAAGAGCAAACCCCCATAATTGCAGTATGCAGGTAGCTTTCTTGGTAGTATTTATACGGTTATTTTGGTATAAGGCGTCATAATGTCTACTAGTGCTGCGGTTAAAACTAGTGGTTTAAGACAAAGATATGCGATCGCTGGTGGCGTTGGCGGGGTCATCTCTTTGTTAATAATGCTGTCGGGGTGTAGCGTGCCCGGTTTCAATGCCATCACATGGAAAACTTATAGTAATTCGCGTTATGGCTTTGAGTTTCCGTATCCCAGTAGTTGGACTTCTTTACCACCTCCAGAAAATGATGATGGCATTGCCTTTGTTTCACCGCAAAACAACACTGTCGAGATTCGGGGTTGGGCGGGAAATCGGCTACCAGAATCTATAGATAAAGACGCAAAAAAAACGATAAATTCCAACTTTAAAACCGCGCAAGGAGTATCGGGAGTTCTGGTGGTGGAAGTTGGTAGCAAAGTCAGTTTGATGACGCTCTCAATATCTCAAAGTAAAGTTAAATACAATTGGCAAGGGCGATCGCCAAGTGAAGACTTTCAAGATTACTACCGCGTGTTTTATTACATTGCCCAGCAGTATCGGATTACAAGCCCTGAGTCGTGAGGAAGGGGACAAGCCAGACGGGTGTGGACGACGGGTGTGGGGTGTGGGCGACGGGTGTGGGGGACAAGGGGAGTAAATGATTCTTCCATTTCCCATTGCCCATTTCCCATTGCCCATTTCCCATTGCCCATTTCCCATTTCCCATTTCCCATTGCCCATTTCCCATTGCCCATTACCCATTTTTCCCTCGATTTGTATCCTGCTCTATATGATTGATGGTTGAGTGGGTACATAAACCTGGTAGATTTAGCTATCAGCGAGTAAAAACTGGTGAAGATGAAAGTCCTGGTTATTGGCGGCGATGGCTATTGCGGTTGGGCAACCGCACTTTACCTTTCTAATCGAGGTTACGAAGTTGGGATTTTAGATAGTTTGGTGCGGCGGCATTGGGATAACGAACTCGGTGTCCAAACCCTTACCCCGATCGCGCCAATTCAACAACGCCTCCAGCGCTGGCAAGATTTGACGGGTAAATCTATCGACTTGTTCGTTGGCGATATTACTAATTACGAGTTTCTCCACAAGACGTTGCACGAATTTGAACCCAGTGCGATTGTGCATTTTGGCGAACAGCGTTCAGCGCCTTTTTCGATGATTGACCGCGAACACGCGGTTCTTACACAGGTTAATAACGTAGTTGGTACGTTGAACTTGCTGTATGCGATGCGGGAAGATTTCCCAGATTGCCATTTGGTGAAGCTGGGGACGATGGGTGAATACGGTACTCCTAACATCGATATCGAAGAAGGGTACATCACGATTGAACATAATGGGCGTAAGGATACTTTGCCTTATCCCAAACAGCCCGGTTCAATGTATCACTTAAGCAAAGTTCATGACAGCCATAATATCCACTTTGCTTGCCGAATTTGGGGATTGCGGGCAACTGATTTAAATCAAGGGGTAGTTTACGGCGTCTTAACCGAAGAAACGGGGATGGACGAACTGTTGATTAACCGTCTTGATTATGATGGCGTGTTTGGTACGGCGCTGAACCGCTTTTGCATTCAAGCTGCAGTTGGACATCCTTTGACTGTTTATGGCAAAGGCGGACAAACTCGCGGGTTTTTGGATATTCGGGATACTGTCAGATGTATTGAAATCGCGATCGCTAACCCAGCCCAACCAGGTGAATTTCGCGTATTTAACCAATTTACCGAACTATTCAGCGTTGGCGATTTGGCGATGATGGTCAAAAAAGCCGGAAACGCAATGGGAATGAATGTGGATATCCATAATTTGAATAACCCCAGAATCGAAAAGGAAGAACATTACTTCAAGGCCAAAAACACTAAACTGCTTGATTTAGGCTTAGAACCTCACTATCTCTCTGATTCTCTACTTGATTCTCTGTTGAACTTTGCTATCAAGTACCAAAATCGAGTTGATAACAAGCAAATTCTGCCCAAGGTTTCTTGGCACAGAAAGTAAGAAGGCTGAGAACAGGTAAAAGTTTTGAATGCGTGAATGCGTGAGTTTTGAGTTTTGAACTCATAATTCATAACTCATAACTCATAACTCATAACTCTTTTTATGAGGCTAATTACAGAACCTTATTTAACTCAAGTTAACCGCTTACCTAAAACTGGTCGTCACATTTTAGCACAATATGACGACCAGTCTATTATTGTTTACCAAGCTTATCGTCCAGCTATTGCTAAGTTTGCCACCACTCATGGTTATTTTGGCGGAGAATTTAAATGCGATCGCATGAGTTGGATTAAAACCAATTTTTTTTGGATGATGTAGCGTTCAGGATCAGGTACAAAAACTGATCAAGAGGTGGTTTTGGCAATTTGGATTAAACGAGAAGCTTTTGATGAAATTTTGGCAGAAGCTGTTGATTCTAGCTTTCTGCCAGAAGTGTATCCAAGTAGAAGTGAATGGGAAAAAGCGCTTAAACGTTCCCAATTGCGCTTGCAATGGGACCGGGATCATCATCCATCAGGGACAAAATTAAAACGACGTGCGATTCAACAGGGTTTACGTGGTAGATTTCTAGCTGCCTACTCTCAAGATTGGATTGTAAATATTGAGGACATCTCTGAATTTGTCCAACAGCAGCGGCAAAACATTAAATGTGAATGTGCCCAATTGATTGCACCACGGGAGACAGTTTACTCTGTTTTTGATAGTAAGATTGCTAAAAAGCTGGGATTGTTTGAATATCCTGCCTGTACTGAATAGTTTTGTATGAAAATTGCCCTATTCACTGAAACGTTTTTACCTAAAGTTGACGGCATTGTAACTCGCCTCAGCCATACCGTTGACCATCTACAACGCGATGGAAACCAAGTAATGGTGATTGCACCTGAAGGTGGCATTACTGAATATAAAGGAGCTAAAATTTATGGTGTTTCTGGCTTTCCTTTGCCATTGTATCCAGAGTTGAAATTGGCTCTACCTCGCCCATCAATTGGTGAAACTTTGGAACAGTTTAAGCCGGATATTATTCATGTGGTGAACCCGGCTGTTTTGGGATTATCTGGTATATTTCATAGCAAGATACACAGTATTCCTCTAGTGGCGAGTTACCATACCCATTTGCCCCAATATTTACAGCATTACGGTTTGGGGATGTTAGAAGGGTTGTTATGGGAATTGTTAAAAGCAGCACATAACCAAGCTGCTTTAAATTTGTGTACCTCTACGGTGATGATGGAGGAGTTGTCAACACACGGTATTGAACGGGTGGATTTGTGGCAGCGGGGGGTGGATACAGAATTATTTCACCCGTCTTTGGCGAGTGGCGTTTGGCGATCGCGTTTATCTCAGAATCACCCTGAAAGCCCTTTGTTGCTTTACGTCGGTCGTCTGGGCGCTGAAAAAGAAATTGAGCGCATTAAACCCATTTTAGAAGCCATTCCCGAAGCACGGTTGGCGTTAGTGGGAGATGGTCCCCACCGCCAAGCGCTGGAAAAACACTTTGCTGGGACAAACACTTATTTTGTTGGCTATTTGACAGGCAGAAATTTAGCCTCTGCTTTTGCTAGCGCCGACGCCTTTATTTTTCCTTCCCGTACAGAAACATTGGGATTGGTTTTATTAGAAGCAATGGCGGCTGGTTGTCCGGTAGTAGCCGCGCGATCGGGCGGAATCCCTGATATTGTTACAGATGGGGTCAATGGGTATCTTTTTGAACCAAAGACAGATTTTGAAGGAGCGATCGCTGCTACGGTTCGTCTGCTACAACAAAAAAAAGAACGAGAAATTATCCGCGAAAATGCCCGCCGAGAAGCGGAACGTTGGGGATGGGCTGCTGCCACCCGCCAACTACAAGACTACTATCAAAAGATAATCTATTCTGAATTGCCCAAAGCGGCATAAGCCTGATGGATTATTGGTTTCCAAGGCGAGATTTTCCCGCCTTGAATTTCTCGAAAAGTAAATGTGATAATTAAATTAAAATTAAATAATATAGAGAGAAAAAAGTAAAATCTCAAATCTCAAATCTCAAATCTCAAATCCCAAATCTCAAATACAAAATAACCATGACACTTCCCAGCCCTGGTAGCGTTTTGGCTACATTAACTGAACTTACTCAAGTTAATCGCACCCATGCCCTACTGCGTCGTGTCAAAGACCTTTCAGTAAACGAATTTGTTTGCCTGCTTGACTTTATTACTGCCGAATTCCAGCAATTCCTCAGGGCAATTGAGCTAATCAATAATGAAGCCTTAGAAACCATGCTGGAGAAGGTGTTAGAGGCAATTACACTGAAAATTGGTCAAATTCTGCAAGCAGAACATACTACCATTTTCTTAGTTGACAATGACAAAGGTCAACTTTGGTCAAAAGTTCCCCAAGATAACACCCAAAAACCTTTAGAAATTCGTACCCCTATAAATGTTGGCATTCCAGGTCATGTTGCCAGTACCGGTCAATATCTAAATATTCCGGAAACTACTACTCATCCCTTATTTAGCCCAGAATTAGAAAAACAAATGGGCTACAAAATTCGCAACATTTTATGCATGCCCGTTTTGAGTAGTAAAAATCAAACTGTAGCGGTAGTGCAACTTGCAAATAAAGCTGGAAATATCCCATTTAATTATGATGATGAAGGGCGATTTCGGGATTTTGCTTCTTCTATTGGAATTATTTTAGAAAGTTGCCAGTCTTTTTATGTAGCAGCGCGCAATCAACGAGGTGCAACGGCTCTTTTGCGGGCAACTCAAACACTAGGGCAAAGTTTAGATTTAGAAGCGACTTTGCAAATAGTTATGGAACAAGCCCGAATTTTAATGCAAGCAGACCGCAGCACGCTGTTTTTGTATCGTAAAGAAATGGGCGAACTCTGGACAAAAGTGGCAGCTGCGGATGGGCAAACAATGATAGAAATCCGCATTCCTTCAAACCGTGGAATCGCTGGTTATGTAGCATCCACAGGTGATGCGTTGAATATTCCCGAGGCTTACAAAGACCCTCGTTTTGACCCCACGACAGATAAAAAGACTGGGTATGAAACTCGCAATATTTTGTGTTTGCCAGTATTTAATTCCGCTAATGAATTGATTGGTGTAACGCAGTTAATTAATAAGCAACAAAGCAGTTTTACTACTTCTGATGAAGAGTTTATGCGGGCTTTTAATATCCAAGCCGGAATTGCCTTGGAAAATGCCCGTTTGTTTGAGAATGTATTATTAGAAAAACAATATCAAAAAGACATTTTGCAAAGTCTTTCAGATGCTGTAATTTCTACAGATATGGAAGGTCAAATTGTCACAATTAACGATGCGGCATTGCAGTTGCTGGGTTGTCCTAAAGGCGAAGCTCATAAAAATAATAAGCCTTTGTGGGAAAAAAATTTGATTGGTCGCTTTGTTTGGGAAGTTGTACCAATTGATAATTTGCAAACGCGCCTGGAAGATAGTTTAAAAACTGGGGCAAAACATTATGTGCCCGAACAAACTTTAACAGTCGGACTTTATCAAGTTAAAAGTGAGGAGTTAAAAGTTAAAAGTGAGGAAATTGGCGGACATAGTAATTCTATTTTGGCAGTACGCGATCGCACTAATCCAAATTTGTTCATTCCCTGGAATCAACCGCTGACTCCCTGTTCTGAGTTTATTGGATCTAATATGGTTCAACAAATAGAACGCAGTACCAACCTGACTGTCAACCCCCTAACAAATCCAACAGGGGAAGTGCGGGGTGGTTTGGTGGTGTTGGAAGACATCAGCCAGGAAAAACGGATGAAAACCACCATGTATCGCTATTTGACACCCCATGTTGCCGAGCAAGTTATGAAATTGGGTGAAGATGCTTTAATGGTAGGCGATCGCAAAGAAGTAACTATCTTGTTTTCTGATATCAGGGGATACACTACCCTTACGGAAAATCTCGAAGCGGCGGAAGTGGTATCGCTGCTCAACCAGTATTTTGGAACAATGGTGGAAGCGGTTTTTAACAATGAAGGAACTTTAGATAAATTTATCGGCGATGCTTTAATGGCGGTGTTTGGTGCGCCGCTACCGCTAACCGAAAATCATGCTTGGAAGGCGGTACAAGCGGCTTTGGATATGCGAAAAAGACTGGAGGAATTTAACCATCGCCGGGTTAACCAACAGCAACCACTAATTAAGATTGGTATTGGAATTAGTTCGGGGGAAGTAGTTTCAGGTAATATTGGTTCCCAAAAACGCATGGACTACACCGTAATAGGTGATAGTGTGAATTTAAGTTCGCGTTTGGAGGGTGTAACAAAAGAATATGGTTGTGACATTATTATAAGCGAATTTACTTACAAACTATGCAGCGATCGCATTTGGGTGCGAGAGTTGGATAAAATTCGCGTTAAAGGTAAATATCAAGCGGTGAATATCTATGAGTTGATTGGCGATCGCTCTATTAATTTAGAACCCCTCACCCAGGAATTTCTAGGTCATTATCACGCAGGACGCAAAGCTTATTTATCGCGGAATTTTGAAAAAGCGATCGCTTGTTTTGAAGCCGCCAAGCTGATTCGATCCAAAGACCAAGCCGTTAACGTTCACCTCAAACGCGCTCGCAATTATCAAAAAACATCACCGCCAGATTCCTGGGATGGTGTTTGGACAATGATTACAAAATAGTGAATTGGGCATTGGGCATTGGAGAGAGTTATGAGTTATGAGTTATGAGTTACTCGTTTTGAAGTGAAAAATTCACAGCAAAAAACTCATAACTTTCTTCATCCCCAAGTCGTCCCCCAAGTCGTCCCCCTTGTCTGGTTGTCTCCCTTGTCTCCCAAGTCTTGACACCCGTCGTCCTTGTCTCCCTCACCCTCACCCTTCCCCTTCTCCTTGATCACTCTTGAAGGGGTCTTCGCCAATATGCAGTTGTTTTTTGGCTCGTTTCAACTCTTTCCAAAGAGCCTTAATTTGTTCGTAAGCTTCCTCTGGCGGCACTTTTCCACCCGTTTCTAAGTTGCAAATATAACTTACTCGTTGGGCAAATTCCTGTAGATTTGCATTAAAAACTAAGTTTTCTGGCTTGACCTGACCGTAGTAGCGACCACGAGGATAAAGAAAATTGTCTTTCTCCACTATTGTTCTCTCCATTTATTCACCCCTCTCCCTTTACCAGACCTGAAGCTGAATGACCGACAACTTTAGTTTTATCTAATTGTAATAAAATTCACTTAAAAACGCTAATTCATCTGTAAGAATATATACTATTTATCTTTATTTAATTGTTTTATACAACCGAGAATAATTTCAATTAAATGTAATAAATAACACTTTTATGTAATTTTTCTCAACGACTCAAAGAGAATTGTCACTTGTTTCGAGTCTGTATCCGTCTGCCAACTAATGACTCAATCAATAATAAGTAAAGATAAAATGGTTAAGCTTGAAAGCACATTCATGGGCCCATCGCCTAAAACTTTACTCTCTATCATGTCTGTTAATTCCAAAATATACGAAGGCAAAGCCAAAATTCTCTACACAACCGATAATCCGGAAGTTTTGCTGGCTGACTTTAAAGACGACGCCACTGCTTTTAACGCTCAGAAACGTGGCAGCATCATAAACAAAGGAAGTATCAATTGTAGCATTTCCAGCAAATTATTTCAAGAATTGGAAGCTAGTGGGATAAAAACTCACTACATTGACAGTCCTGCCCCGCATCAGATGCGGGTGAGGGCAGTGAAAATTTTACCATTAGAAGTAGTTGTGAGGAACATAGCCGCAGGTAGCCTTTGCCAGCAAACAGGGTTACCATTAGGCACAGTTCTGAAACAGCCGTTGGTAGAGTTTTATTATAAAAACGACCAACTAGGAGATCCGCTATTGACACGCGATCGCCTATTATTGCTGGAATTAGCCACAGCGGAACAAGTTGAGAGCATTAACCATCTAGCATTGCAAATCAACGAGTTTCTCAAGGACTTTTGGCTGCAATGTGGCATTACCCTAGTGGACTTCAAGTTGGAGTTTGGTGTGGACTCAAAACAGCAACTGCTGCTGGCAGATGAAATTAGCCCTGACACCTGCCGTTTGTGGGACACAGCCGAAAACGACCCGAACCGCCGGGTAATGGACAAAGACCGCTTCCGTCGAGACTTAGGGAATGTAGAAAATGCTTACCAGGAGGTTTTACAACGAGTGCTAAAAGCAGTAGAAAATAAAAATTGAAGGGGATTGGGGAAAGGGGAAAGGGAAAAGGGAAAAGGGAAAAGGGAAAAGGTGAGTCAGCGCTGCGTCCGGGTAACACTCGCGCAGGCGACTGCGAAGTGCGAAGGGGAAAGGGGAAGAGGGACAAGGTAAATAAATTTGTTTTTCCAATTTCCAATTTCCAATGCCCAAGGGACGCGGCTTCGCCTACTGTCGCGGTCGAAGAAGGGCGCTGGCGCAACAATGCCCAATTCCCAATTCCCAATACTTTAATTAAAAAGGTAAAAAGAATTGTTTTTGACTTTTGCCTTTTGGCTTATGCCTTGTAAAGTAAAAAGGCAAAAGAAAAAAATATGTTTTTAGTTTTATCTTTTGCATGAGAGCATGATTGGCTTGTGATGGTGTGTGGACGTGAAGAGGAATGTAAATAAAATGCGCTTATCTCCAGTATTGGTGGCAGCGGTGACAATTGCCGCTCCATTGGGCAACTCGCTGGGTGCAAATGCACAAACCGCCCCGAGTTCAAAAGAAATAACAGAGGTTGTAACACCAGCAACAAATCCAGACCAAGAAGTTGTCGGAGTTTTTCCAGCTGCGTCAGCCCCAATGGCGGAACCAGAGGTAATGGAGTCAACCGCCCCGACGCCAACAACTGCACAAAATCCCGCAAACACCGCCAACTCTAATTCAGCGCTGGCGAATTCAGAGGTAGTAATACCAACGGCTTGGGCATCAACAACTGCACAAACCCCTGCAAACATCGCCAATTCTACATTTCCATCCGCACTGGCGAACTCAGAGGTAATAGTACCAGCCGCTTCGGCAGCCACAACTGTAAAAAATCCTGTAAAAACCGCTAATTTCACTTCATCGCTGGCGAACTCAGAGGTAATAGTACCAGCCGCTTCGGCAGCCACAACCGTAAAAAATCCTGTAAAAACCGCTAATTTCACTTCATCGATGGCGAAATCACAGGTAGTAGTACCAAGCGCCCCGGTATCAACAACTGCACAGACTCCTGTAGAAACTCCTCAGCCGAGTGCAGCCGCTTTGGGTGGTGTCCTGAGTGTAAATGCACAAACCGCTTACAAATTAAATAAAAGTTCCAAAAAAACAGCAGAATTTTCCACGCCTGCAGCGATAAATCAACAGCAAGAAGTTGTCGCAGCATTTCCAGCTTCTGCAAATCCGACGGTGACACCAAAGGTCACAATACCAACTCCCACGCCGCCAAAAACTGCACAAACTCCACCAAATCCAAATACTACTCCCCAGCCACAAAGGCCTCCCAGCAATCAGCCCAGTTTTGATACTCAACCACCAGCGCCAAATCAAACCCCCGCACCAGGTCAACAGGATTTCAACGCACCAGGGGCGGCGCAAGAAGCGACTGAAACCCGCGTGTTGGTGTCGGAGGTAGTAGTCATAACTCAAGCAGGGCAAGGAATTCCACCGCAACTGGAAAGCGAAGTTTACAGGGCGATTCGCACCCAAGCCGGACGAACAACAACCCGCACCCAACTCCAAGAAGATATCAACGCCATTTTTGGTACTGGCTTCTTCGCCAATGTGCAAGCAGTGCCAGAAGATACACCGTTGGGTGTGCGGGTGAGCTTTGTCGTGCAGCCCAACCCCGTTTTAACTAAGGTAGAAATCCAAGCCAATCCCGGCACCAATGTGCCCTCCGCACTGCCGCCTGGTGCTGTGGATAAAATATTTAAAGACCAGTATGGCAGCATCCTCAACCTGCGTAATTTGCAGGAGGGTATCAAGCAGTTAAGCAAACAGTACCAAGACCAAGGTTACGTACTGGCGAACGTAATTGGATCGCCGAGAGTATCGGAAAACGGAGTTGTCACCCTACAAGTAGCAGAAGGGGTGGTAGAAAATATTCAAGTGCGGTTCCGCAATAAAGAAGGTGCAACCACAGACTCCAAAGGAAACCCGATTCGGGGACGGACACAAACTTATATCGTTACCCGCGAACTAGAGTTGAAGCCGGGACAAGTATTCAACCGCAACTTAGTACAAAGAGACTTGCAGCGGGTATTTGGACTGGGATTATTTGAAGATTTGAATATCTCTCTTGACCCCGGTACTGACCCCAGCAAAGTCGATGTAGTCGTGAACGTGGTAGAACGCAACAGCGGTTCTATCGCAGCAGGGGCTGGTATTAGTTCTGCCAGCGGTTTGTTTGGTACTATTAGTTACCAAGAGCAAAACTTGGGTGGAAGAAATCAAAAATTGGGGGCAGAGTTACAAGTAGGACAGCGGGAATTGCTGTTTGACCTGCGATTTACAGACCCGTGGATTGCCGGAGACCCTTATAGAACATCTTACACAACGAATCTGTTCCGCCGTCGTTCGATTTCCTTGATTTTTGACGGTCAAGACCAAGACATCAGGACATTTAATGCTAGCAAGCCCAACGAAGAAGGCGATCGCCCCCGCGTCACGCGTTTGGGTGGCGGTATAAACTTTACCCGTCCCCTGTCCAAAAATCCTTTCAGAAGTTCCGAATGGGTTGCCACAGCAGGTTTGCAATATCAACGAGTATCCGTTCGCGATGCTGACGGCGATGTGAGAAAAATCGGACGGGTAAATAACGATCCAAACAAAGAACTGGATTTGAGCGCTTCTGGGGAAGGTGAAGATGATTTGCTGTTAGTACAATTAGGTGCAGCACGCGATCGCCGCAACAACCCCTTACAACCCACCAGCGGCTCTTTCTTCCGCGTCGGTGTAGATCAGTCTGTACCCGTAGGACTGGGTAATATTTTTCTCACCAGGTTACGCGGTAGCTACAGCCAATATTTCCCCGTGCAGTTTACCAACTTCAGCAAAGGACCGCAAACCCTAGCATTTAACCTGCAAGCCGGAACCGTACTTGGCGACTTGCCCCCCTACGAAGCCTTTTCCCTTGGTGGTAGCAACTCAGTCCGGGGTTATGAAGAAGGAGCATTAGGTAGCGGACGCACTTTTGTGCAAGCTTCAGTGGAGTATCGTTTCCCCGTATTTTCCGTAGTTAGCGGTGCATTATTTTTTGATGTCGGCAGTGACTTGGGAAGCAGCACTAGGGCAGCTGAATTGCTGAATAAAAACGGTAGCGGCTACGGCTACGGACTTGGGGTTCGCGTCCAGTCTCCACTAGGACCGATTCGGATTGATTACGGTATCAGTGATGACGGCGACAGCCGCATCAACTTTGGTATTGGCGAAAGGTTTTAAGGAGTTAGGAGTTAGGAGTTAGGAGTTAGGAGTTAGGAGGCGCGTAGTTAGTAGTTGGTTGTTGTTTGTTGGTAGTTATACTAACCAATACCCACTACCCACTACCCACTAACCACTAACCACTAACCACTACCCACCAACCCAACGGGAGAACCAGTACTCGGAGTGTTACCCTCCCGCAGTACTGGTTCACCACCAACCCCCAACCCCCAACCCAACTAATTAAAATCTGTTTTCCCGTCGGCTTGCCATTTTTGTTTTTTTGCGCCAATACTGTACCGATAACAGGATTAATTCCACTTCCAATCTTGCCAAATATGAACGTTACTAACCGAAATATACTGACTTATCGTGTATGCAACAGCACACAATAGCCGCGCCAATCAAGCAAACAGGAGTGGGACTGCATAGCGGTGTAAACACCCACGTAAGTATACTACCAGCAGAGGCGAAAAGTGGACGCTATTTTGTGCGGGTAGATTTACCAGATCAACCAGTAATTCCCGCACGAGTGGCGGCGGTTAGTCAAACTGTTCTCTCGACTCAGTTGGGGGATAGTGAAGCATGCGTTCGTACGGTGGAACATTTGTTGGCATCCCTGGCAGCAATGGGGGTGGATAACGCCCGCATTGAAATTGACGGTTCAGAAGTGCCGCTGATGGATGGTTCGGCAAAGGTATGGACCCAAAGTATCGTTGAAGTCGGTTTGGTCTCGCAAGCCGTTACGGGCGAAGAACAGACGAACATCACAGAACCAATTTGGGTGCGTCAAGATGATGCTTTTGTGTGTGCCCTTCCAGCAGCAGAAACCCGCTTTACTTATGGCATTGATTTTGATTTGTCTGCTATTGGTAATCAATGGCACAGTTGGTCGCTTTCTCTAGAAACTGAAAAAGCTTATGATAGCTTCGCTGAAGAAATTGCTCCCGCCCGAACTTTTGGTTTATTGCATCAAATAGAACATTTACAGCGATCTGGACTAATCAAAGGTGGTAGTTTGGAAAATGCGCTGGTATGTGGACCCCAAGGCTGGCTAAATCCGCCATTGAGATATGCAAATGAGCCAGTACGTCATAAAATCTTGGATTTAGTAGGAGATTTGAGTTTACTCGGAACTTTCCCCCGCGCTCATTTTCTGGCTTATAAAGCTAGCCACAATTTACACGTTCAACTGGCGCAAAAAATTTTAGATTTTAGATTTTAGATTTTAGATTGGTTTTTTTAATCCAAAATCCTAAATCCCAAATCCAAAATCTTGAGGGGGAGGTTCTAAAAAATACCTGCTAAACAAGACCAACATTCACAACCAAACACACCGTCAATGTCAACCGTCACTGAAGTTAACACCACCGATGTTAATGCACCTGCATCTACTAATCAGCCGGATAATGCCACCAATAATTCTGAACAAAAAACCATTCTGACAGTTGAAGAAATTCAGAAACTGCTACCCCACCGCTACCCTTTTGCATTGGTAGACCGAATTATCGACTACGTGCCAGGAAAACGAGCTGTTGGCATTAAAAATGTCACCTTTAACGAACCTCATTTCCAAGGACATTTCCCAGGAAAACCGATTATGCCTGGAGTGCTAATTGTAGAGGCTATGGCACAAGTCGGTGGTGTGGTTATGACGCAACTGCCAGAAATGGAAGGCGGACTTTTCCTGTTTGCCGGTATCGATAAAGTTCGATTCCGCCGCCAAGTAGTACCAGGCGACCAACTGGTAATGACCGTGGAACTGTTGTGGGTAAAACAACGTCGTTTCGGTAAGATGCAAGGTCGTGCCGAAGTTGACGGTCAGCTCGCTGCTGAAGGCGAACTGATGTTTTCGCTTGTCTTTTAATAGTTCGCTTTTGTGCTAAGGGTACTGCCGTGAAGTGCCCTTACTGAATCCTCAAAAAGGATAGCAGTAAAAGAAACAAGCCACAACAGCATCTACAAATTGTATAATTTCTCGATTTTCGACGCCCTCACACCGAACTTGCTAACCCGACACTTTCGGCTACTGAAATATTTAAACACTCAGCACTAGACTGTTCTGGAGATGCACCCTTGAAGACGCTTATTCATCCAACTGCTGTAATTCATCCTAATGCGGAACTCCACCCTACAGTGCAAGTCGGTGCCTATGCTGTGATTGGAGGGCATGTGAAAGTAGGTCCCGAAACCGTTATTGGTCCTCATGTGGTACTAGACGGGTTGACCGAAATTGGGGCGCGAAATCAGATTTTTCCGGGAGCTGCTATTGGCATGGAGCCTCAGGATCTCAAATATGTAGGAGAACCTACTTGGGTCAAGATTGGCGATAATAATTTGATCCGCGAGTATGTCACCATTAACCGCGCTACTGGTGCGGGTGATGCAACGACGATTGGCAATGGTAACCTATTAATGGCTTATGTCCATGTGGGTCATAATTGCCTAATTGAGGATTCTGTGGTGATTGCCAATTCTGTGGCACTGGCGGGTCATGTTCACATAGAATCACGGGCTAGGCTTAGTGGGGTTTTGGGTGTTCACCAATTTGTACATATTGGTAGACACGCAATGGTAGGTGGTATGGCTCGTATTGACCGAGATGTACCACCTTATATGACTGTGGAAGGAAATCCGGCAAGAATCAGAACTCTCAATCTGATCGGACTCAAACGCGCTGGTTTTACTACCTCTGAATTGCAAGTCCTTAAAAAAGCCTTCCGCACGCTTTACCGCTCGGATTTGGTTTTTAAAGAGGCTATAGAACATCTGGAATTATTAGAAGATACCGAAGAGTTACGGCATCTACGCCGCTTTTTGTTACTTTCTCAAATGCCAGGAAGACGCGGCTTGATTCCTGGTAAGGGGAAAGCTGCGGTGAGTGATGAGTCGTAAATTATGAGTTATGAGTTATGAGTTAGGAGTTAGGAGTTATGAGTTATGGGTTATGAGTTATGAATTCAAAACTGATAACCACCGAAGTTCCAAACCCTTGTAACTGACCCTCAAACTTCTCTCAAAACACGAAGCTAATAACTTAAAATTCCTCACTCCTAACTCCTAACTCCTAACTTTTATATAAAAATGCGGATATTTATCAGTACTGGCGAAGTGTCTGGTGATTTGCAGGGGTCACTGCTAATTAACGCACTTAAACGCCAAGCTTTTGCTGCTGGGGTGGAATTAGAAATTGTGGCGCTGGGTGGCGAAAAAATGGCTGCTGCTGGCGCAACTATACTGGGCAATACTACGGCAATTACTGCCTTTGGTATTCTGGAAACTCTGGCTTTTGTCTTGCCTACTCTTGAGGTGCAACGACGGGCGATCGCTTTTTTGAAAGATAATCCCCCGGATTTGGTGGTGCTAATTGACCACATGGGACCCAATGTGGGCATCGGCAAATATATTCGTCGGCATTTGCCACAGGTGCCAATGGTATATTACATTGCCCCTCAAGTCTGGGTGCCACAACTGAGGATATGGTTGCTCACTGACAGCTATACCTCTAATGTAATTAAAGTTAGCGATCGCATATTAGCTATTTTTCCTGAGGAAGCCCGTTACTTTGAAGCGAAGGGAGCAAAAGTAACTTGGGTGGGACATCCTTTGGTAGATAGAATGGCGAAGTTCCCCAGCCGCGAAGCAGCGCGTGCCAAGTTAGGAATTGCCGAAGATGCGATCGCTGTGGCTCTGATTCCCGCTTCTCGCCATCAAGAATTGAAATATTTGTTACCGACAATTTTTCAAGCTGCCCAAGAAATTCAATCGAAATTGCCTCAGGCGCATTTCTGGGTTCCCCTATCTCTGGAAATTTACCGAAAGCCAATTGAAGAAGCGATACAACGGTGTGGGCTGCGGGCGACACTGGTATCCGGTCAAGAGGAAGTGCTTGCGGCTGCGGATTTGGCGATTACCAAGTGCGGCACTGTGAATTTAGAATTGGCTTTGTTGAATGTACCCCAAGTAATTTTATACCGTCTTAGTTCTGTAACTTATTGGATTGCTCGGAATATTCTAAGATTTTCGATACGTTTCGCTTCGCCGCCGAATTTAATCGGGATGAAGTCGATTGTGCCAGAGTTTATTCAAGAACAAGCGACACCAGAGAATTTGACGCAAGCGGCGATGGAATTATTGCTGAATCCCAGTCGCAGAAAGCAAACTATGAAAGATTATGAAGAAATGCGACAAAATTTGGGAGAAGTGGGAGTATGCGATCGCGCTGCCAAAGAAATTTTGCAAATGTTACCAAATTTTAGATTTTAGATTACGCTGAATGTTAATTATTCAGGGTGGAGACGCAGCGAACAGCGCGTCTTTGCATTTTTAATCCCAAATTTAAAATTGGTAGGCTCAAAATCCAAAATCCAAAATCCAAAATCCAAAATCCCCAGGCGTCCCGTGGCGGTAGATTTATTTGCGGGTGCTGGCGGATTTTCTTTGGGTATCGAACAAGCTGGTTTTGATGTCTTGGTAGCGGTAGAGTATGACCCAATCCACGCTTGTACCTATGCTTTCAATTTTCCCCTAACTGAGGTTTTGTGTGCCAGCGCCTCACATGTAACTGGGGAGATGATTAAACAAGCCGCTTCCCGCAGTTGGGTTGCACATCGAGAAGAGGACGGGTCTGGGGGACAAGGGCGACCAGTGTGGACGACGGGTGTGGGGTGTGGGGGACAAGAGGAATTCCCCCCCTCTCCCCCTCTTTCCCTCCCCCCCTCCTCTTCCTGGGATGGACAAATCGACCTGGTATTCGGGGGACCACCTTGTCAGGGTTTCTCGATTATGGGTAAGAGAGAATTAGAGGACGATCGCAATAGTTTGATATTTCATTTTTACCGTTTGGTAATAGAGTTAAATCCCCGCTACTTTGTGATGGAAAATGTGCCCGGTATGGCGGCGGGAGAACACAAAAATTTACTTTTACAACTTGTTAGCAAGTTTGAAGCTGCTGGATATGACGTGCAAAAAGCAATTTTAAATGCAGCTGATTTTGGCGTACCGCAAAAGCGGCAGCGGTTGTTTGTAATTGGCGCACAACAGGAGTTAGGAGTTAGGAGGAGCCAGTTGCGTGCGGGGGTTCCCCCCGTTGAGCAAACTGGCGTTGAGGAGTTAGAAGTTAAGAATTTTTTTGGGAGATTGTCAGGTTGTCATCCAAAGCAAAACGCCGTGAAGGTGAAAGATGCCATCATCGATTTACCAGATATAGATAATTTTCCCGAACTTGTCACCAGCGACGAAGTTTTACTTTCATCCACACAACTGCAACAGCTACAGGAAAATTCTAGTCCCTACGTGCAGATGTTGCGATCGCATCCCTCTATGGAAGGACAAGGGGGACAAGGGGGACAAGGAGGAAAAGAAGGACAAACAAACAAAGAGGAATTTGCTTCCTCGTCTCCCCTCACTCCCTCGTCTCCCCCCTCTCCCCATCCCCCCCTCTCCCCCTCTCCCTTTTCCATCCCAAATTTCTCTTACCCCCGTTTGTGGAATCCTCAACTATTAACGAGTTCGATGCAAACTCAACACAGGGAAAGTTCTAAAAATCGTTTTGCTGCGACGCTTGCTGGGGAGTTGGAACCGATTAGCCGCTTGCGACGTCTGAATTCCCAGGGTCTATGCCATACTTTACGCGCTGGTACTGATTACAATCATGGCAGCCATACGTCTCCCCGTCCGATTCATCCGACGTTAGCGCGAGTTATTTCTGTGCGGGAAGCGGCGCGATTGCATTCATTTCCTGATTGGTTTCGATTTCACCAAACTAAATGGCACGGTTTTCGTCAGGTAGGAAATGCTGTACCACCACTTTTAGCACAAGCGATCGGTGCAAAAATTATCGCGGCTTTGGACTGTGTGCCATTTGCGCCGCAACAACCATTGTCATTGGGAGATATTCAATTGTTAAGGTTTGTGCCGTTAAAAGCCAGGGATTATTGGGGAGTGAAGCACGAAAATTTGCTTTGATAATAATAAAGAAGGGAGTGAACTCAGATTTTGTACTATTTGATAATAGTACACTCGTCCGCTCTGAAATAAATTTTACCGAACCAATAGCTAAAGTTTGCGATTAGCTAACTTGGTAAGAATTTCAACCTGTTTTAACGCCTGTAGAGACGCGAAATTTTGCGTCTCTACAAAACCGGAAATTTATTTCCAAGCCGATCAACTTTAAGGCTTGCACTTATCAATTTCTATATCAGTACCACCTGCGACATTTTTCTGAGTGTAGTTGAAATTACGCTGATACTCTATAGCAGTCTTAAATCATTCGTGAGAAACCTTCGTGTCGGGTAAATCCTGCGAAACCCGACTTCAGAGGCTTTCAATTTTCACAAATAAAATAGGATTGCTATATGATTTTTTATTAGGTTAATGCACAATTTTAGTATGTTAGCGAGGAATAGCTTTGCTCTGAAGAGTCAAGTCTTAAACTCCAAAATTTTCCAAAAGCTCATCACCTATCTGTAATATAGTTATTGTTTACACCCATGATGAAGAAAATTTCCTTTTCCAGACTTAGCCTGCATCGAATACTTTCTCAATTCTTGAGTGTCAGCGCTTTCTCTTTTGTAAGTTTGCTTTCTGGACTGACTCCCGATTTACTGGCACATAAGAGTAATTTAGTATTTAGTGCAACAGCCCAAGCGCAATCTGCACCAGTTAGCAATGAGGAAGTAACAAGCTATGCCAAAGTGGTTTTAGCAATAGAAAAAGAGCGTCAAAAAACCTACACTGAAATTAAAAATATTATTGGCGGACAACCTCCTGAAATTGCTTGTAACAAACCCGAAAGTTTTAATTCTCTGCCGGAAAACGCCCGTGATATCGCGGCGAATTTCTGCAAACACTACGAAAAAGTAGTGACAGAAAATGGTTTGTCTTCAGAACGTTTCAACGGTATTACAATACAAGCACAAAATGACGAAGACTTAAAAACACGGATTCGTAATGAATTAATCAAGTTGCAAAAAGAAGCTGGTTCTCAGTAATTGAAAAGATAAATTCAAGTATTTATTATCTCATATCTTGCACTAGCCTAGTCATGCACAACAAAAATCACTAAATAATTATAGATTTTCGCAGTGCGTTCACATTCGCCAGGGACTATAAGTCCCTGTCTCATAGCTTAAGTCCACTATAAGAGGACTGAAAACTAAATTTATTTAACGTCAAATACATCACATTATTTTTGCAGATTCATGGTTTATGCGTAAAGGTGCTAGATGTGAATTATACAGTTTTGTAGAGTTAATTAAGGTAAATTCCGGGTTAAAACATCACCTTGAATTTAGCGATCGCCCTACTTTCTATTACTGGCGGCATTTTTTTGAGCGTAGTTGAGATTGTGCTGATATTCTGTGATTTTTTGCTGGGCTACTGCATAATTAGGACTAGAAGATGGTATGATTTTCATTAGTGCGATCGCTTTCTGCCATTCCTCTGAAGATTTGGCTGATTGAGTTAAGTTTGCTGCATTGATTGCTTGATTAACTGCGTCTCTAAAAGTATCAGGTTGAGACGATAAAGCTGGCGATGCAGAAGTTACTGGTGCAGGTGTAAAGTTTGCAGTTTCGGATGATATTTTTACTTGATTCCGAGAGATAGCAACAGGTGGCGTTTCTCTAATTCCTGTAAATTTTCAAAATAAATATACTCTAACAGCAACCAAAGGAATCAAAAGAATTATCAGCAGTTTTTTACCTAACTTTTGCGACTTTTGATGTTGGTTTCGCGATAAAAGTTTAATCGGGGAAACATTTTTATTTCCCTTTTTCATCTGAGTCAAACCCAAATCGCCTCGCAATCTATCCAAATCTACATCTTTTTTATCAATTTTATAAGTCTTACTTTTAGATTTAGACTTTTGAAATACAACTTTTAATTTAGGTATTAAGCGTTGCCTAATTATATACTCAGCTTGATCAAGATATGCCGCAGTAATAATCAAAATTCCGGCGTTAATCTCATCTAAATAATTATTTTCCCAATATCTAGTTAAATATGACTCTCCTAAATAATGACAGTAACACAATAATATTCCATCGTATTTACAACTGACAAATGGAAGAAATGGTATAAGAATAAGTACACTCACCAATAAAGATAAGAAAGTTACCAATTTAGCATAAAAACCTTCCCATAAGCTATTTGGACTAGACAACCATCGAGGATAGCGAGTTGATACCGATCGCTTTTTCAAGAAAGATGTAAAAAAGTGGTGAATGTAGGCAAGCAAAAGCATCGGTATTAATAACCCTAATACCACAGCTAAAATTAGTATTTTGCGATGATTTGTAATAGCTGATAAAACAACACCCCAAAATCCTGTAAATCTGAAACTTGTTGCTAGCGTAATGGCTATAAATGGAATTAAAATAAATGTCCTTAACCAAGAAATGGGATAAGGAAACCATGTAACCCAGGGGAAATTTTCAATCTTTTGCTTGGTAAGTTCCAAAAAATTTGGTTGTTTCATAACCAGGGAATGCCAAAACCTGAAAAATCTTTATATTCTCAGGATTCCCCATTTCAAGGCGCGAAAAACACGACCGCTAATTTTTAAGCGATCGCGTCAATATTTCCGTATATTTACTTAAAGTTAGCTGAACCTGCGTAGATAGACTTAATTTAAATTATCTACCTTCTTTGTCATCTGGAGCATATTGTTGAGCAAAATCCAAATAAAGCTTATATTCGCGAATTTTATGCTGGGCTAATATGTAATTTGAGCTAGAATCTGGCACAGCTTGCATAAGCGCGATCGCTTTTCTCCAATTCCTCGCAACTTGCTTCCATTCTTCTGGAGATTGTGCTAATTTTGATAGCTTGTCTGCGGTACTAGCTGTTTCAACTGCCTTGTCAAAAGTATCAATTTTTGGTGATGCAGGTACTGGAGAATCAACTGTTACAACTTCAGATTTGGGTGATGATTTAGGCGTTTGAGAATTATTTTCGGTTTCCAAGGATGTTGTTAATAATTTTTGGAAAGAGAAACTTGCAGGTATTTCTTCTTTCACTTCTGGTAAGTTAGCAAACAAATACAGCCATGCACCCACCAAGGGAATCAAAATAGCTATTAGGATTTTTTTAGGTAAATTTCGATTCTTTTCAAAAAAACTAGGCTGAGTCGGCTTTACTGTAGGTGATTCACCGTTGATTTGCACTTCAGTTACACCGCTTTCTACCGGCTTATTTTCAGCTTCAACCTCAACTGTTGAATTCTGATTTGTATTTTCAAGACTAATATCAGAATCATCAGAAATCAAACGCCGCTTAAATAAATATTCAACCTGGTAAAATATCGCAGCGTTAAACAGCCAAACAACAGCAAAAAGAACTTGTATAGCTGTATGAGGTTGGTTGTAGGTAAAAATTAGTTTTTGATAGCTAAGTTGAAAAAGAGGTAGAAAAGGCGTACAAAACAACGTTGCTATCAGCGTAGAAAGGACAACTACCAGCCAACTATATAAACTTTCCCACCAACTGATAACTCCAGGCAGAAATCCTTGTGTTTTACTGATTCTGACCCCTGGAATTATCGGAATAAAGCGACCGAGAAAAAAGTGATGAAAAAAAGCGATCGCTGGTATCGGTAATATTAAGAACAAAATTAGCAAGATAGTCAATTGTTCCGGATTAGCCAACGATTTAACTAGCTTAAGTAACAAGCCGCTGCTATTACGCTTGATAATAGAGACAAACCCAGCCATCACAACAGATAGCATCAAAGCACTCAACCACGAACTGGCATAAGGAAACCATATAGGCAATCTTCTCTTTTTCATCTCACACACCCGATGTTTTACTTAAGTTGCTAGTTGTCTGCACCTTTAAAAAACCACAGCGTAGACGCCTGAGGTATATTTTAAAACTTCTCGTTATCTATCCCAGTCCTTAGAGATCCACCATTATCCCCCTGCCGGGGACTTTGATGTTTTATTGTTCCCCCTTTTTTAAGGGGGGCTAGGGGGGATCGTCAGGGCTTGAAAACGCCCCCTAGGGGTTGGTGACACAGATCACCGCTTCCACAAGATTTGGCTGTATGATAAGGAACTGAAAACTTAATCTTGCATTAAATAATACTCTGCACTCAACAAGCAATCAATCAATGCTTGAGTAAATGTATCAGATAACTACATTTAAAACACTATATGGATTTATTTAAAATTGTAAAAATTTGCACAATTTTATAATTCCACAAACAAAATCATGGGAATGCCAAAATTGATAGAGCTAGTATTGGATTGTCATGCCACTTTTACCTACATACACCAAACAGCCTTGGACAGAATCTTACAGTGAAATAATTGATGTTCGTTCCCCTAGCGAATTTGCGGAAGACCACATTCCAGGTGCAATTAATTTGCCTGTGTTAAATGATGCTGAACGCGCTGAAGTAGGCACGATATATAAACAAGTTTGCCCGTTTAATGCCCGAAAAATTGGCGCTGCTTTCGTATCAAAAAATATCTCCCTGCATCTAAATCAACACTTTGCTACCAAAGATAAAAATTACCATCCGCTTGTGTATTGCTGGCGTGGTGGACAGCATTCTTTGAGTATGGCTTTAGTGCTAGCCCAAATTGGTTGGCAGGTAAAGTTGCTTGAAGGCGGTTATAAAACTTATCGCGCTTATGTCCGCCATCAAATGGAATATTTACCAGAAAAATTCACTTACCAAGTATTATGCGGGCTTGCGGGCAGTGGCAAAACCCGGATTTTACGTCAGATGCGGTTGACTCGTAATACTCAAGTTTTAGATTTGGAAGCCTTGGCTAACCATCGCGGTTCTTTGCTAGGTAAAGAGTGGGAAAGTAAACCGTTAAACCAACCTTCACAAAAACACTTTGAGTCTCTACTATTGCAACAATTGCAAAGATTTAGTCCTCACCAGCCGGTGTGGGTAGAATCGGAAAGTAATAAAATTGGGCAAGTCTATTTGCCCGAGTCTTTGTGGAAGAAAATTAAGCAAGCTAGTTGTGTAGAAATTAGAATACCAATAGCTGCTAGAGTTAAGTTTCTCTTACAGGAATATCCATATTTGATGGATAATCCCACTATTTTAAAACTCCAGCTAGAAAAGCTGAAATCTTACTGTGGTTGGGACAAATTAATTGAATGGTATCAGTTAATTGATGCTGGAAAATGGGAAGAGTTTGTGCAAGATATTTTGTATTGCCACTATGACCCTACCTATCTTCAGTCAATGAAACGGTACTTTACAAAAGTAGAACTATTGCTATCAATACAGGATTTATCTGATAGCAGTATCGATACTTTTTTGAAGACTTTATTGCCGAATGTTTTAGTGGTAAAATAAGGGGATTTGCTAATAAGTTGTCTAGCGGATGTAACGGATGAGTTAACTTGAAATTTCACAGTCAAACTATCCTTTACATCCACTAAGTACTCAATAGCCCACCCTTAATGAATGGCTATACCCTAACAGGATTTGAAATTTGAGATTTGAAATTTGAGATTTGAGATTTTGGATTGTAAAACCCTCCAGGCTGCGGTGATTTCAACAATCCATCTTTCGCATTCTTTTTCAAAATTGGTATTAGAAAGTGGTTCGTCGGGTTTTGGTGCTGTACTCTCGTGCTTCGCACCCTACATCTATATACATCTATCATTTATATCGTGTCCAGTTAATTACCTACATTTATATCGGGGTTATAGTTCATGGATTTTCATTTATTAACCATAAACCATTAACCATTAAGTATTAACTATTAACCATGAACCACCACACAAAATAGTACGAAATCACCCGAACATGATATTAGCAACTACTGCTGTTTATTTTCTCCACTTGTCAAACTACTGGGATTAATATTAATCAATGGTAGCGAACCATTTCCACCCATCACCGTTGGAAAACGACCATCCCATTTTTCTATCGCTTGCTTTTGCAATAATACTGGCGTTAAAGTTTGTCTTTGCAATCTTTGCGCTTCTGCTTGACCTTTAGCACGGTTGATATCAGCTTGTGCTTCTTGAGTTGCTTTCAAGGCAATAAATTCTGCTTGTTTCGCTTCTTGTTCGGCGATTTGTTTTGATTCGATAGCTTTGCTAAACTCTGGAGAAAAAGAAAAATTCACTAAAGAAACGTCATCTACTATCAAACCGTAAGCTGCAAGACGTTTTTTGAGATTATTATCAATTTCTTCTTTTAACTCCGTCCTTCTCGTGATAATCTCTTCCGCCGTCTTTTTCGAGGTCGCCGCTTTTAAAACTTCAGAAACTGCGGGTGTAATAATTCCTGTAATGATTTGTTCTTCATTCCCTACTTGTTGAAATACTCTATTTACTCTCGCCGGGTCAATATGCCAGTTAACTGCAAGTTCTGTGGTAATTTTTTGCAAGTCTTTGGAAGCAGCATCAGATTGAAAAGAGTTTTGTTGAACGCGAATGCTCAATCTTTTAACTGTTGTGACAATTGGCATTATCGGATGAATACCTTCATCGAAAACTCGATTTTGAACTTTGCCAAATTGCATGACAACGCCCCTTTCCCCTGCATTCACAATTGCAAAGGGACGAAAAAGAATTGCCAAAAATAATAAAATGATTCCTCCAGCTAAATAAAAACTCAGCTGAAAATTACTACCGCGATTATTTCTGAGGTTGTTCATATTTTTAACATCTAAATTCCGTGAAATAGTCGTTTCTGATTCCTTAATGCACGACAGACATTCACTTGACGCAAAGGCTAAAAAAAACTTTTAAGATAGTTAACACCAATAACAACACTTTCGCCAGTGATGATTTCGGAAAAAAACTTTAAAATTCCAAATTTAAATTATGAAGATTTATCAACGTCATTCTTGGGAACTAACCCTGCAAGAAGCGATCGCTATCCAAGAAAAACTACAATCTGAGGTAATTACTATCGATAAATTCCAAGAACCCATACAGTATGTTGCTGGGGTAGATATGGGTTTTGAAGAAAATGGTACTATTAGCCGTGCAGCAGTGGCGGTACTAAGCTTTCCCGATTTGCAGGTGGTAGAAACGAGTCTCGCATACCGCCCCACAACTTTTCCCTACATCCCTGGGTTCCTCTCTTTTCGAGAAATTCCAGCTGTACTCAATGCCTTGGAAAAGATTAAAATTACACCGGATATCATTCTTTGTGATGGTCAGGGAATCGCCCACCCTCGCAGGTTTGGCATAGCTTGTCATTTGGGCGTTCTAGTAGATATACCGAGTATTGCTGTAGCAAAATCCTTATTAGTTGGCAAACACGAAGAGTTACCGGAAACGCGAGGTAGCTGGCAACCGTTGATACATAAAGGTGAGACAATCGGGGCAGTATTACGCACGCGCACGGGAGTTAAGCCAGTATACGTTTCCAGCGGTCATCGAGTCAGTTTGCCCACAGCAATTGACTATGTAATGCGCTGTACGCCCAAATATCGCTTACCAGAAACCACCCGCGTTGCTGATAAATTGGCGTCAAACAGATAAAAAGACTATGAAGAAAGAAGGCAGAGGGCAGAGGTATACTGCAGAACGGAAGAGGGGAAAAGGGAAAGGGGAAACGGAAAAGGGAAAAGGGAAAAGATTTTCATCCAATGCCCAATCCCCAATGCCCAATGCCCCATACCCAATCTGAGTTTCTTTATAATTTTCTTCCAAATACTTGCTAGCTCCTGCTTAGTCGTGTTAGGAATCGCACAGAGAGGAGTTGAAGTAGCTAAATAAGAGTTACTGAGTTAGAACAATGAACGCACTAACTTTACAGTGGCACGATGCAGGTCAAGATTGCACTTACAAAATTTACGAGCAACAGCCAAGCAAAAACTTGGGTACTGTCCGCATCGGTCGCGATCCAGTCCGGTGCGACATTCTTGTAAGTAATCCTACGGTATCGGGTTTACACGTTGAAATCTTTTTTAACCCCCAGCATCAATGTTTTTTGATTAGGAATTTGCGCGAACAAAATCCTCCCCTTGTAGATGGACAGCAACTCGTCCGGGGTGAACAGCCTTTAAGTGAAGGCAGCATTATCTATTTGGGACAAATGCAACTCAAAGTCATTGCCGTTTCTGTCCCTGCAAGTAGCAGCCTTCCCGCAACAATTTTGGTACCGCCGCCGCCAGTGACAAACCCCCAACCACCAACACCTGTCGCACCGCCGCAGCCACAACCACCCTTGGGACATCACCACCAGCATTCACCAATACAAAGCGCACAACAGCAAGGGGTTTATGGCTTAGAGTGCCCCAAATGTCATAAAGTTTCTTCTACAGATTATTTGCAAGTAGGCTGTCCTTGGTGCGGTACTTCTTTAGCAGCAGCAGTCAGCGTTTTGGTAATACCCAAAAGAAAGTAAGGGATGAAGGATGAAGTATGAAGGATGAAGGATGAAGGATGAAGGATGAAGGATGAAGTATGAAGGATGAAATTACTTTCGGGAAGCCGCTTTTCAAGGGTCTACATCCTTTGCACTTCAGATTTATGCAAGTCAAAAATTTTGGCTTTTGTTTTTTCCCCTTGCCCCTTATCCCCACTCCCTGGGGGCCCCCCTTTCCCTTTCTCCCTTTCCCTTTCCCCCTTTCCCTTTCCCCCTTTCGCCTTTTTTATCAGTTGTTATAAAATCAAATTTTTATGAATTCCGCTCCTATACAAATTCAATTAAGTTGGGAAGATCCAGCCACTGGAGAAAGGCGAGAACCAAGGCTGAATGTACCGATCGCCTTTGGTCGAGAATTTCCCCGAATGCCTGAAGAATTTAGGGGACAGCGTGTGGCGCGAATGCTGCTTAATAGCAACGAAGTTTCTCGCTACCATGCCCTAATTGACTGGGAACAAAACCAATTAGTAGTAATTGACCAAAACAGTTCTAATGGCGTTTATATCAACGGTATACGCCAAATACGCAGTGTTATCGGTAACGGTGATACATTACAAATTGGTCCCTACATAATAACTATTGCCTTTGCCGCTAGCGCACCGCCACTAGCGCCCAGCACTCCTTCAACGATTCAGTTCAACCCCAACACCAATCTTCCAGACCCCAGCATCCCGCAAGCCCCTGCGGCAGCTACGGGTAGCAATTTTCCCCCACCAGTGTTTCAAGCAGAAAAAGTTCCCGTGCAAGCCCTTCATGCTACAGGGTTGCCAGTAGATGAATGCGATTATTTGACAGTTGGGGCGGGGTTGGGTAGCTTTATCTGGGCAGATTTACTGAGAATTGGTGGTGTTCGTAGTGACAAAATTCTGGCGTTGGGACTGGAAAAAGAACCTTATGCCCGATACAAGCGCCTTTGTTTGAATTCGCAAATTCCTTTGTACGAAAGATTGCGTTCTAATTCTGACTCTTGTCCTGATAATATTTGGGGTTGGCCCAGTTATGCTTTGCGAGAAGCTTGCCATGATTTAACTAAAGCCAAGTTAGATACGGCATTGCAGTACTTGTGGCAAGTATTTGCCGAACCCACATTTGCAGAAACTTATACACCTCGTGCTGGCAATGTGTTCGATTCAATCGATCGCGAGGCAAAGCGCATTGGTTGGGAGCAAATTTATCGTTATGGGCGGGTGCGATCGCTTCGCAAAACTGATGATGGTAGATATTGTGTAGCCTATTCCCGTCAAGGTGGCGGAAATCACGCTTTTGTTGTGGCGCGTTATTTACATTTGGCAACTGGCTATCCGGCAATTCAATTTCTCCCAGATTTGCAAGCTTATCGGCAAAAATATCAAGATTTTAAGATTGTTGTAAATGCTTATGAAGCCCATGACCATGTTTACGAGCAACTAGAAAGACAGGGCGGCACCGTATTAATTCGGGGGCGGGGAATTGTCGCTTCGCGGATTGTCCAGCGGATTTTTGAGGCAAGAAAGCGCAATCCAAATATCAGCGTTTTGCATTTAATGCGATCGCCTAAACCCCAAGGCAATAAATTTGGCACATCCCAGCGCCTAGTTAAGAATCATTACGAATTTCAACCCTTTAACTGGCCCAAAGCCTGTTGGAGTGGCGAACTGCGAGTAATGTTAGAAAAAGCCAGTCCTGACGAACGCAAGCGCTTGCTAGCAGATTGGGGCGGCACCACCACCGCCGACCGCCAAGACTGGCAGCGCATCACCGAGCAAGGATTAAGAGAAGGCTGGTATAAAATTGAATTCGGTGAAGTGCAAAAAGTCGAACGGGATGCCCAAAACCGTACTATTACCTACATTCAAGAAAAAGGTTTTGGGTTAATGACCCTAGATGCAGACTTTATTGTGGACGCCACCGGACTTGATGCCAAAGTTGAAGCGAGTCCCCTGCTAGACGATTTAGTGAAACATTACAATTTACCGCTAAATCATTTAGGGCGGCTGGTTGTGGCAAACAATTTTGAATTAGTAGAAATGCGATCCTCAAATAAAGGTCAAATGTATGCAGCAGGGGCAATAACTCTCGGCGGTCCCTACGCAGCAGTTGACAGCTTCCTGGGCTTACAGTACGCCGCCCTATGTGCCGTCGATGGTTTAGCCGCCGCCCGCGCCCCTGGAATGCATCGTTTAAATCCCTTGAGTTCCTTTGGGCAATGGTTAAAGTGGGTGTTAAATCAATCGCCTGCTTAAAGAGTTAGGAGTTAGGAGGCGCCCAGTTAGGAGTTCTGAGGCGCGGAGTTCTTAGCTTCGTTTTTTGAGTTTTGAGTTTTGGAAGGGTAGAGAAGCAATAATTGCGCCTCTCTTAAGTACTAAATCATGAACTGCCTACACCAGCACTCATGAAAAAAATCTTAATTTCTTCTGCCCCCCGCAGTATGCAAGAGTGCCCTCTGCCCCCCGCAGTATGCAAGAGTGCCCTCTGCCCTCTTCCCTCTGCCCTATTTCAAGACAGGAAAAATCTACTAATTATCTACCTATATATGGAATGTATCGGTAAAATTTCCGCACGATTCCCTCAATGGTGTAGAAATGTATAGAATCTTGTAAAGATATAAAATATAGTCTTTTTAGATGCAAACATTTGTACCTCCTTCCTCAATGCAACTGTCTACAAGACCAACTCAGTGTCAGCCTTTGAAGGTTGTGGCACTCGGAGACAGCTTAGTTTATGGATACGGCGATCCGGAACGCGGGGGTTGGGTCGAACAACTGCGGCGTTGGTGGATGTTACCGGATAGTGCAGGACATGTTCTTTATAGTTTGGGAGTGCGGGGCGATCGCACTCAACAAGTGGCACAAAGATTAGAGGTAGAATTTCGCCATCGGGGCGAGTTGCGAAATCAGGTTCCTGACTTGATTATTCTATCGGTTGGGGTGAATGATTCCGGACGGTTGGGTCGTCTTAACGGACGAAATTACACCGATTTTGCCCAATTTGAAACAGAAATCGCTTCTTTGTTAGAACAAGCCCAGCAACTTTGTCCCGTGTTATTTGTGGGCATGGTACCGGTGGATGAAGCCAAAATGCCATTTATGGATTGTTTGTACTACAATCACGCCGATCAGTATCGCTACAAAGAAGCTACTCGACTAGCTTGTCTGCAACGGCGAATTCCCTACCTAGATATTTTCGACCAATGGATGGCGCGCGGTGAAACTTGGAGAATTAATCGCTTAACTCCAGATGGTTTGCATCCCAACACATTAGGGTATCAAGCTTTATTAGAAGACGTGATTACTTGGGATGCGATCGCGCCTTATCATTCCAGTGTCCATTGTCAGGTTATATAGTAGCCTGAAGTTTTGTAAAGACGCGATTGATCGCGTTTGATTTATCGCGTCTTGAATACGCTAATTTTATTTTATTTCTAGTTGTTGCGGAAATAACCAGAATATTAGTGAATTATTTAATATTAGTGTTAGTAATGCCATTGCTAAAAATGTTTGCGTTTTGATCCCCCCAGCCCCCCTTGCCAAGGGGAGGCAAAAAGCGGTGTGGATTTTCCTCCCGTTTTATTGCCGTGGGTACATCGACTCTGGAGTGCTGCAAAACTCCGCACCTGGGCGTCTCCTAACTCCTAACTCCTAACTATTGTATGACTCCTACATTATTTGGTCGCTGGCAAACTCGATTATTACTACTTGCAACCGTCGGTATACTAGTAACTTTACCTTTTGCGATCGGTTTAATTGGTTCCGGTCCCAGTCCGGTTTATTTTTGGATACTTGCCTACGTCGCCATTTTTGGTATAGGCTGGGATGCCCTTTATAACTATTTACAAAAATTTCGTTGGGATAGAGATTGGCCCGCAGTTTATCAACTTTTTGCTGGTATTTGGGAATTCTTTTTTATACTTTGTGGAGTCAAAATTTTAGGTTTTTTACCAGTACCCACTCCCAAAGATTTATTGTTACTTAGAGATATTTTTCTGCATTATAGCGCCGTGTGGCTGGCAGTTTTTATCACCTCGCAAAGCCTGATGCGGATTATATTTCCTCGGTGGCGTTTTCGGGGTGGAGAGTGGTTGTAAAGCTTAATTGTAAGAAGTCATTTATAAATTAATCATTTTGTGAGAATCGAAAGCCTCAGAAGTCGGGTTTCGCCGAAGTTACCCGACACGAACGTTGATCGCGAATAATTTAGGACTGCTATAGTAGGGTGCGCGATCGCCATTTTTAGATGTGATTTTTCGATGCCGTACTCTCGCAAGCACGCACCCTACTTAGAGAATATTGGTAAACTTTACTAAGATTTATAGCCAGCGACAAACATTTAGACTACATTTCCGGGATGAGCGATCGCGCTAATGTAGCACTATTTATTCTCTATCTGTAATTAACGCACAATAGGGAAACCTTGGGAGCATCAGAGGTAGTTTCCATACAAAGACTCGAGCGATCGTGTCTTTATTACTGGCTGTTGTGTATTGGTGACTTAAGATTGCTATATCCATAACAACCCTCAGTAATTCTTGCACAAGAGTATTGGAAAATACCTCCCATTCCTTGTCATAAATTTACTGTGTAGAAACGTTCTATGCAACGCATCAAGTACCGTCAGGCTAAAGCCGAATGGCTACACAGGCTTTGTACGTGTAGCCCTACCCTTCTAGGGTAGGTGCTGATGAAAAATCAGAGGTTCTCAAGCCTGCCGAAAGCAGGCTTTGTACGTGTAGCCCTACCCTTCTAGGGTAGGTGCGGGATGTACCTTAAACGTATGCTATCTACCCATCTCTTCAAAAATCAAACCAATGTCGAATTTTGAGCTAGTTTTAAAGCTATTGCTGCAATTAACAGTCATTGTAGGCGCTTGTCGCCTGATTACAATAATTGGGCGGCGGTATCTCGGGCAAACCAGTGTAGTCTGCGAAATGATTGCAGGTGTGATGTTGGGACCATCACTATTTGGATTAATCGCGCCTGATTTGCAGCATTGGCTATTTCCCAAACTTCCCCTTGTGCTAGAAAATGGCACAAAGATTCCTAACCCTTCAATGTCAATTCTCTTCGCTATCAGTCAAATTGGGTTAGTAATTTATATGTTCTTGATTGGTATAGAATTCAATACCGATTTAATTAAAAGCCGATTAAGAAGTGCCAGTTTGGTTTCTGGGGCGGGGATACTTGCACCATTCTGCTTGGGGGCTGTAGCAGCTTTTCTATTATATGGTCAAGCCAATTTGTTTAAACCTGGTGTGACACCTTGGGCGGCGGCGTTATACTTAGGCGCTTCGATGTCGATTACAGCATTTCCGATGTTAGCCCGGATGTTGCATGATAGTGGCATTGCGAAAACGAGTTTTGGAACTTTGGCATTAGCTGCAGGTTCGATTGATGATGCAACTGCATGGTGTTTGTTGGCGGTTGTGTTAGCTAGCATTAAAGCCAGCGCCAATATTGCAGCTTTTGCGATTGGTGGCGGTATTGGCTATGTGCTGTTAATGATTTTTGTCGGGCGACCTGCGTTAACTATTTTCAACCGTCTGACTAAATTTGAGGGTGGTATTGTAACGCGGCAAACCCTGGCTTTAGTCATGGTAATTTTGATGTTATGCGCCTGGTTCACCGATGCGATGGGCATATATGCAGTGTTTGGTGCATTTATATTAGGTGCAGTAATGCCAAGGGGTGAATTTGCCGATCAAATTGTGGAACGCACTGAATCTTTGACAACTTCGTTTTTATTACCGATATTTTTTGTATTCTCCGGACTTAACACTCAAATTGGACTGGTAAACACCCCTGCATTGTGGGGAATCACAGCTTTAATTATAGCGATCGCTATTCTCGGTAAAGGTATCGCCTGCATGCTAGCTGCAAAATTGGCTGGGGAAAATTGGCGCGAGTCTGCAACTATTGGCGCACTGATGAATGCACGCGGTTTGATGGAATTAATTATCCTCAATATTGGTCTCGAACAAGGCATAATTACCCCAGTTTTATTCACTATCATGGTGATTATGGCAATCGTAACTACCCTGATGGCATCACCATTAGTTACTTTGTTGTTGCAAGGCACAAGTTATGAAAAATCACCAGCTTAATAAAATTTAAGAAAAATATTGAGTTGGCGATCGCTTAATTTCAATTACGTATAGCTAGCACTAATTACTACATATTGATTTTGGTGCTAACTATCAAAGGCAATGATTAATCTTGATTGCAAGCATGATTAATCATTCCTTATTACCTTTTTAAACTTTCAATGTTATTATGTAATTACATCTATTGTATTCGTCTTATTTTTTACTAAAATTTTCGGATAAATATAACTGTTTTGTAACAACAATTAACATCAAAGCTCAATAAGCGAATCAAGCTTTAGTGTATCTAATAGTGTGTCCAAAAAAGGTTGACATATTGAAGTGATTAAAGAATTATCTTAGGGACACCGGATAGTCGCGTTTAAGGAAACTATGCAAACAGTTGTTCTCGTTCTGGTTGAGGTGCTGATTGTTATTGGACTGTCACGGCTAGTTGGTCAGGCATTTCGATGGATTCAACAACCACTGGTAATTGGTGAGATTGTCGCCGGGATTATGCTTGGTCCATCTTTGTTTGGTTTGCTTGCACCATCATTTTCAGCTACGCTGTTCCCTCCAGAAACGATTCCCTACCTGAATGTGTTGTCTCAGGTAGGACTAATATTTTTCATGTTTTTGATTGGGTTAGAGTTAAATCCGAAATACCTCAAAGGGAATTTAAACATAGCAGTTTTGACTTCCCATGTAAGTATTTTAGTGCCGTTTTCCTTAGGAACGCTGCTAGCGGTGCTGCTTTATCCCTTAGTATCCAATGCTAGTGTGTCATTTACCGCCTTTGCTTTATTTTTAGGGGCGGCGATGTCGATTACAGCTTTCCCCGTACTGGCGCGAATTATTACCGAGAATAATTTGCAAGGTACGCGTCTGGGGACATTAGCATTAACTTGTGCGGCGGTGGATGACGTTACCGCTTGGTGCTTATTAGCAGTAGCGATCGCTGTTGCACGGACTGGTAATTTTGTTGGTGCTATACCCACCATCATCGAGAGTATAGTCTACATCGGCTTTATGCTGACCGTAGGACGTTGGTTTCTAGAACGCCTTGGTATTTACTACCACCGCACCGGACGCCTCAGCCAATTGGTTTTGGCGTATATTTACATGGGTATAGTTGCTTCTGCCCTGATTACCGAATATATCGGCATTCACCTAATTTTTGGGGCATTTTTATTAGGGGCGGCGATGCCCAAAAATGCCGGATTAGTACGGGAATTAGCAGAAAAAACCGAAGATTTTGTATTGATTTTTCTGCTGCCGATATTCTTTGCCTACAGTGGCTTAAGAACGCAAATTGGCTTGTTAAACCGTCCCGAATTGTGGATGTTGTGTTTATTGGTCTTAGCAGTAGCGATCGCCGGCAAATACGTAGGCACTTATGTAGCAGCTCGTTTTAGCGGCATTAATAACCGCGAAGCCTCAGCACTCGGTTGGTTAATGAACACTCGCGGCTTAACCGAATTAATCGTGCTGAACATTGGTTTGGAATTAGGAGTAATTACGCCTTTACTGTTTACCATGCTGGTAATTATGGCATTGGTAACCACATTTATGACCTCACCGCTACTAGAGTGGACTTATCCGAAAAAACTGATTAGGTTAGATGTGGTAGACACAGAACCCGAAGAAGAAATAGCTACGGATACCACAGCTAGCACCGAAGCTTACAACCGTCCCTATCGGATTTTTGTACCAGTCGCCAATCCGAGTTCGCAAAAAGGTTTGGTACAGTTAGCAGTAGCGATCGCACTCAACTACCGCCAAGCCGCCATTGTTCATCCCCTGAGTTTGATTGAATTTGATGAAGACTACGCCTTTGAGAGTACTCCAGACGAAGCGAATCGATTAATCGCCCAACGTCGCCACCAGTTAGAAGAATTAATTGCTACTCTCGAACCAGCCCAAACACGTTCTTTCGTCCATCCCATCATTCGCATATCCAGCAACGTCGCACGGGAAACAGCACAGATAGCCGAAATTGAACAAGCTGATTTAATTCTTGTGGGATGGCACCGTCCAGCATTTAGTAATAATCGCTTAGGTGGGCGAGTCGGTCAAATTCTCACAACTGCGCGAGTAGATGTAGCAGTTTTTATAGACCGGGGAGGCGAGCGGTTAGAAAGCTTATTAGTTCCATACTCTGCAAACATCCACGATGATTTAGCCCTAGTACTTGCACTGAGATTGTTAGTAAATCGCGATACTTGTAGATTGCATATTTTACAAGTAGTGCCAGAAAACGAAGTGAAAAACGAATTAAGTTATGAGCTTCGCACCATGATGGAGCAATTACCTGACAGTGTACGCGATCGCATTGACATCAAAATCGTGGAAGCAGCAGAGCCAATGCAAGCCGTAGTTGCAGCCTCACAAGGCGTTGACTTGACCATTGCAGGAACCAGTCGCGCTTGGGGAATCGAGCGTCAAACCCTAGGACGGTATACAGATCAACTCGCCATTCAATGTCGTTCCTCCCTACTGATTACCCGTCGTTACAGTCAAGTCACCTCTCACCTTTCCTCCGTACTGACTGACGTTAGTACTCAAGAATCAAAAGTCGTAAGTTAGGAGTTAGGAGGCGCCCAGTTAGGAGGCGCCCAGTTTTGAATGAATTAATTTCTTGAAATCAACACTCTTAACTCATAACGAGCGCACTCATAACTGATAACTCATAACTCTAAGTTCCCCATTCCAACAATGAGTAATTTCAGCTTAAAATCCTTAACCTTTTATGGCGTGACAATAGCTTCAGTGCTAGTGCTGTTTAAAGTCGTCACCGTTTATGGAGAAACCAGTCTTAAGGCTGCTCCTGCAATCAGCGATCGCTATCGTCTCACATTGGCTGAAAATTTGCCCAACTGTGAAAAATCAAAATCCCTGATGTTAAACATTCAGCAATCAGGAATTTACTTGAATGGTTCTTTAGTACCAGAAACCGCCAACACCGAAAATTCCAAAACTAATGAACCAAAGCCAACTTTGACAGGCTTACTCAAAAATCAACAATTGAATTTAACAGGACAAGTTCCCAAATCTGTCCTTTGTCAGAACGCAGCTTCTCAAACACCAACAAACTCTCAGGATTCAGTTACAACGCAAATCCAACTAGCGAATAAACAGAGTTTCACAGGTCAAATCACAGTCAATGGTACAAGTAAAGCGCTCTTCTTTACCGCTGTGCCGCAAATCCGGGAACAATCGAAGAAGTTAAACAGCCATTAAAACATAGAAATAAAGAATGGGTAATTGGTAATTGGTAATTAGTAATTGGTAAGGCGATCGCCAAAAGTTAAGAATGATATCATGTTCGCGCTAAATTATAGCGATTCTCAGTAACATCCACACACGACATCGTAGGGGCACAGCACTGCGGTGCCCCCTACAAACCCGCTATATTGCAGAACCAAACATAATATCAAGAGTAAAGAGTTATTAACTCATAACTCCCAACTCCCAACTCCCAACTTTGCGCCTGGGCGGCTGGGCGGCTAGGCGACTCTTAACCCTCCCATAACCCATTAACTATTATGATTGCCAAACAATCGCTGATGGCTTAACACATAGGGGATAAAAATAATGGTCAAGGGAGCAACAACTAAAAAACTTGGACGACGGTGCAAACAACTGTTTGGCTTAAGCTTATTTGGCTTGTGCATAGCAATACCTTACGACAAGCCCAAGAGCGTCTACGCACAAACAGGCAGCAGTGACGTTCAAACAGTGGCAAGATTAGAAGATTGGCGCTTTTACCCAGAGACATCGCAACTGGAACTCAGCCTTTCAGCAGGGACAACACCGCGCTACTTCTACCTCGCCCAACCCCCTCGCTTGGTTGTAGATTTACCTGATACGAAATTAGGCTACGTTCCCACCCAACAAAATTACTCAGGTGCTATCCAAAGAATTCGCGTTTCTCAATTAAACGCAGGTGTAACTCGCCTTGTCATGGATTTAGCACCAGGAACTTTTTTAGATCAAAACCAAGTACAACTCCAACCCGCTTCCTGGCAAAACAACCGTTGGGTATTACGTCCTTTAATTAACACTGGTGGGATTAACAGTAGTGGTTTTCTACAACCAGTACAACCAGGAAGCTTTCCACCTTCACCTAACAGCGACTTACCGCCAAATCCAAATATTTATAATAACCAACCACTACCACTCAATAACTACCCGCCAAATATATATAACAACCAACCACCCGGCAACTTCAACCCCCTGTTTTCAAATCCGCCCTTTGTTACTCCACCTCCTGCACTTAGCACCCAACCCCCAAATATCTATAACAACCCACAGCAACCCTTTGTCATAGTACCTCCTCTCACACCTAACAACCCATATCAACAACCGGGTTCTATTCTTCCCCCAGCCACCTTTCCCCAGCCAGGGAATTTGAACAATGCGCCTCTTTTCCCAGCGCCTAGCAATAATTTTCCAGTCCCAACCGTTCCCAACTATCAACAACCGGGCGCTTTCAATGGAGTGATTGAATTTGGTCAACCCTTTCCCAACCCCGGATACTAAATTTCTATGATGGAGTGAAAAAAGTTATGAGTTTAGAGTATTCATAACTTATAACTCATAACTCATAACTCATAACTCCAATGCTAAAATCTTTCAGTTTCCTGGGGTGGAGCAACAGCTCCTGGTTGATTGATAAAGAAGTTTTGAGCAGCCTCGTTTTGGTAAATGCAACGAATATCAGGTTTGTCACTTTCCAAATCACCCGTAAAACCAAAGGTATTCAGGCGATTTTTACAATCTCTTACCTGATCTGATGTCACCAGCTTGCGTTGCTCTAAAAGTGCCCAGTTATTTTGACGGATTACACATCCAGGACGCATACTGGGTTGAGCAACATAAACATTAAACGGGTTGAGAGTCACAAACAGCCTTGCGTCCATCACCATAGCGCTAGCTCCATACTGGACGCAAATTTCAGGGTTAGGTGCTTTGGTATCAATGAATTCACGGGAAGCCACATTTGATGGAGTCAAAGTGGTTGTAGAACTAAAAGCAATCCCAATTCCGATTCCCAAAATAAACACCCCTGCCAAAATCGCCATAGTGGTGTAATTAAACACAGGGGATTGCAAACCAGGGGATTTATTAACATTACCAGATCTACTAGTAGATCTATCTTTAGTATTTCTACTTCTCATTGTTGCTTGATTAACTTTATGCCTGTTTGGCAGGGAGTGGTTTAAACTGCGCTCCCTCTTTCAGTATGACGAGTTTGAACTGTAATTGTCTGCAACTTTGTTTTTTTAGTCATTAGTCAAGAGTTAGTGGTTGCTGGTTGGTGGTTGGTGGTGAAGCGCGTACTGCGCTTTTGGTAACACTCCTAGTACTGGTTCTCCCGAAGGGTCGTTGGTGGTTCGTTGTCTCCTTGTCCCCCACACCCCACATCTGTCGTCCACACCCGTCGCCCAAGTCGTCCCTCCCTCTCGCCCTCTCCCCCTCGCCCCTTATCCCCACTCCGTGGGGGCCCCCCCTTCCCCATCCCTCCCTCTCCCCCTCTTTTTTTTACGACTTGCGATAGTAGAAGTATCAAGAAATGTAAACTGATAATTAAGAAAATTCTGATACATGACTGAAAGAAAGTGACATCTCAAAGCTCGCGACTGTTGGGCAAAAAATTAAAAATTTCGCAATTCCAAACACTTTTAGCTGATACTCTCACGATTTTTTGGGGAGATTGGCTGGATTTACGCGTGCGAATTGTACAAGTGGCTGCATCTGGATTAATATCTCCACTGATATACATTTTGGCTTTTGGCTTGGGATTGGGTAGTTCAATTAGGCCAGGCTCGGGAATTAGTGGTAACTATGATAATTACTTGCAATTTATTTTGCCTGGTATGGTGGCGCTGTCGTCGATGACAATTAGCTTCGGTGGGACAACGTTTTCTATTTGCGGAGACAGGCTGTTTACTAAAAGCTTTGAGGAATTATTACTTGTCCCAGTACATCCCTTAGCTTTACACCTTGGTAAAATGCTGGCAGGAGTGGTGCGGGGGTTGATGACTTCCGGTTCTGTAATATTGGTGGCGTTGCTGTTTACTGGTAACTGGAATTTTCTCCACCCGCTATTTTTGCTGTTGTTGGTGCTGAATTGTGCTGTGTTTGCTGGGTTGGGGGTAATTGTTGGGTTAACTGTGCGATCGCTCGAATCTGTAGGACTTTACAATAACTTTGTAATTATACCTATGTCTTTCTTGGGAGGAACGTTTTTTGACCCAGGGACATTACCGCCTGTGTTAAAGGCGATCGTTTATTTTTTACCCCTGACTTATGCGAGTATGGGACTGCGTGCAGCTGCATATCTACCATTGTCACAGTTTCCCTGGTATAGCATACCGATTTTGTTTGTAATGGCGATCGCTCTTTCTTTATGGGGCGCTTATCAATTTTCGCATCAACAGGATTAATTAGATTTTGGATTTTAGATTTGAGATAAAAGGATTGTAAAAGTAAATCGTAAATATCCAGTCAATCTGTAGTTAATCTGTAGGGTGCGAAGCGCCGAGAGTACGGCACTATATCAAATTCGTGCGCTAAGACACAGAGAGTTGTTTAATTAATAAGCGCACCCGACTGTAACAGATTTATTACAGCAATTTTTTCCAAATCCTTTCATCCCAAATCTCAAATCCCAAATCTCATGACTCAACCTTCTAATATTCGCCAGCTATTAACTGATGCCAAACTAGGTTTATTACCGCACCTAGACGACCGCCTTGATGAATTAGAAAAAAAACTCAAACAAGAGTATGAAAATCTACAAATTAAAACTTATGATTTACACTTTGGAGACTGCAATACTCTATCTGCTAATGAACCAAAACCGCTAATTACTCAGTCAATTTCCCTTGAATTCTTCATAACTGGAAGTGCTGAAGATAAACTTGAATTATTCCTTTTAGCCTCGGAATTGCAGAACACCGTAGACGCTGCAATTTATGAGTGGAGTAACCAAGAATGGCACCAATTTGAAAAACCTTTGAAACGTCCGGTAACGCAAATTATAGGCGGTTTAGATTACCAATTGCAAGAAGATTCTCCTAACTCCTGTCGCATCAGCATTTATCGAGAATTTGGTTTAACTTATCCTGTAATATTTTAAATCCTGCGATAGTAGTGTTAATGGCTATACCGTTTCTGTGTATAGCAACTATGCCCAAAAAAATTTTTATGCCAACAGTGCCATCAGCTATGGCGGTAATGAGTTTGTTGTTGGTGGTTGGTGGTTGTCTCGTTCCTAGGCTCTAGCCTAGGAATGTTATACGAGAATTAGAGACAATAGCGGGTTTCACCCTCAAATCGCTGACATTAAGCTGAAAAACATGGCGCTTTGCATAGCCGAATTAAACATAACTTTTGTGGGGTGGGCATCTTGCCTAATGGCTGCAAGTCAAATGTAGAACAGCTTCTTATAAATTTCCGGGTTAATACCTAAACCTTGATTTTTATTTGTATGCAAAATTTACTGAGGCTTTCTGTGCTTCATTACAAATAATTTATCAAAACTTTATACTTGCATGCCCCAGTATGAAGATGAAATCAAAATCATGATTTCTTTACCATAAATCTGACATCTGTAGCTTTAATAGTGTAAAAATAATTTAGTTTTGCTTTCAAACTAATACTATTTATAGCAGTCCGCCCATCATTCATGAAAATTTAGAAACCCGGTAACTCCTGCGAAACCGGGTTCCTGGACACCTTGAACTTTGACTTGGGATATAGGATTGCTATATTTACGCTACAAACCATCGTGCAGGTATCTTACTCGTCAGAAAAATATATCTGCATAAGTTGTGGTTTTGATGTAATTCTGTACTAGTTTGCAAACAATTAGCTACAAAGTCATCTTACCATTGCGATAAACAACATGCTTTTTAACCAAGAAAAAGCTAAAAAATTTAAGGATAAAAAAATTAGATTCTTCAAATCAAATATTAGAAAAAATCTGCTAGCTACAGTTAAAACCGAAGTACTTGCAGGCGCAACAGTAGCACTGGCATTAATTCCAGAATCTTTGGCATTTGCCGCAATTGCCAAAGTAAACCCAATGGTGGCGCTGTATACATCTTTTTGTATGGCGGTTGTTATCTCCCTGGTAGGAGGACGCCCAGCCATGATTTCAGCAGCTACTGGATCAATGGCATTACTGATGACAACATTAGTTGAAAAGCATGGAGTTGAATACTTATTTGCGGCTACTATCCTAACAGGAATTATTCAATTTTTTACTGGAGTTTTTAAGTTAGAAAAATTCTTTAATTTTATTCCCCAATCAGCCATTGCTGGGTTTGTTAATGCCCTGGGAATTTTAATTTTTATCGCCCAATTGCAGCTATTTGTGGGGGAACCTTGGCCAATGTATGTAATGGTGGCTGTCACACTTGCGATCGTCTACTTATTTCCACGCATCACCAAGAGCATACCGTCACCGTTGGTAGCAATTGTTGCCATGACCGTTGTAGCGATCGCAATGGATTTGGATATTCGCAGAGTCGGAGACATCGGAGAAATTACACGCAACTTACCAGTATTTCACCTACCTCAAATTAGCTTTTCAGTGGAAACACTGCTGATTATCTTACCTTACTCACTAACGCTAGCGCTCGTAGGACTGTTAGAATCGCTGTTAACAGCAGCCTTGGTCGATGAACTGACTGATACTCGAAGTTCCAAAAATCGAGAGGTTAGAGGTCAAGGAATTGCCAATGCAGTCACAGGGTTAATGGGTGGAATGGCAGGCTGTGGCATGGTAGGACAATCAATTATTAACGTGCGATCGCTTGGTAAAGGTCGTTTATCGACTTTTGTCTCTGGCGCATTCCTGCTGTTTTCCATCTTCGTGTTGCGCGATATTGTGCAGCAAATTCCAATGGCTGCATTGGTGGGGGTGATGATTATGGTGTCATTTGAAACCTTTGACTGGAAGTCTCTAAAGACATTGCAGAACACACCACTACCAGAAGCATTGGTAATGCCTTTTACGGTAGTAGTTGCATTATTGACACATGACCTAGCTAAAGGTGCCCTGGCGGGGGTAATTCTAAATGTACTAATATTTGGCTGGCAAGCGGCGCAAATCAACACTACAGCCGCAATTGACTGTGAAGGTTTCAAAACATATCACGTCTATGGTCAATTATTCTTTGGTTCTGCCAACCATTTTGTAGAATTATTTGACTGTGGTAAAGATCCAGATAAAGTTGCGATTCATTTTCATCACTCCCATGTATGGGATTATGCAGCAGCAAATGCGATCGCCAAAGTAGTTAGCAAATATCATCGCGCCAACAAGCATGTAATACTAGTTGGACTGAATCATGAAAGTCACAACATCATTCGCAACTCTGGAATACCAGAACACGCAGTCAATTTTAGTCAAAATTCAAACCAAGTCGCTTGACCGAACAAAGGGGAAGGCGAAAAGGGAAAAGGGAAGAGGTTATTTAGATACTTTATGGTGTATAAAGTTTATCGCGACTGCCTGCCATCTGCCATCTGCCATCTGCCTTCAAATATCTAGCAACTTATGCAAATCCGCCCCGCTACACCAAAGGACGTACCCGCAGTTTTACCGATGGTTGCCAAGATTTGTGCATTGCATGAATCTTGGGACTCTGCTAAATACGGTTTTCTTCCACATCTAGAACAACGCTATGAAGCATGGCTGAAGCGGTTAGTCAATCAAGAGCGCAATGTATTTTTAGTAGCCGAGGAAGAAAGACAATTGGTGGCTTTTTTAGTAGCGACAATTGAGCAAGAAATTCCGATTTACCGTTTGCAAGAATATGCTTTTATTCATGATATTTGGGTTGAGCCAGAATATCGGCAAAACGGGGTAGCGCGACAGATAGTGATGCAGGCTGTTGAGAAGTTCACTCAAATGGGAGTCAAGCAAATTCGGCTGGATACCGCAGCTATTAACGAAGCGGCGCGGCGGTTATTTGCATCCTGCGGTTTTCGCGTCAGCACAATAGAAATGTTGCAAGAGTTATGAGTTAGGAGTTATGAGTTATGAATTATGAGTCTTTAATTAACTCCTAACTCCTAACTCCTAACTCCTAACTTTGTATTAGCTAGCTAACAGTGCCTTTTCCAGAGGCGTCCAACGGAAAGCGCGATCGCCACCCATCTCAATCACCACTTTTACTCGTGGTTCCAAGTTAGGCAAATTCGCTAAATACTCAACTTCCTGATTGGAAAGAACATGCCCTTCAATAATCCACAACACCAGCCCCTTGGACTTTGGCGGTAGCTGTTCTACCAGAGTTCCCACAATCGGCGGTACGTAGTATACAAAACCTACAGCAGCTCCACTACCAGAACTTTTTTTCCCCAGGTGTGGAGGTCTGACCCCATGAACTCCTGTGAGATAGGCAGCTACGTCCCCCAGACCCCTAGCGGTCATATTGTGGGCGATATAGCCTGTAGCACGCAGTCGGCGTAGATACCGACCTTCAAAACCTCCTTCCAGAGGAACATAGACGCCAAGAGCGCCATGTTTTTCCAAATCGCGAATTAACCCGTTACCAGTGGTAATTAATGCCATAGATTATCCGTTGTATCCCACTTAGATATCTCTATTATTGACTGGGAAGCCCTAGATGAAGATAAACAACTTATTTTTGACACTCTCCTCGCCTTTAGGCGAGGAGATTCTTGGTTCATCCAGCAAGCCGTAAACCTTCATTTCCCACGTACTAGTCGCCGACTAGCAAGCTGGCAGTACTCAACCAAACACCCGCTACTACCGTACAAAGTATTCAGTCAATTCATGAAAGACCTAGAGGGCATCTGTCCCCAAGCTTTCGATTACTGGAGATTTTAAAAAGTCTCCATTTCCCACGTTCCCGTGTGCCCCACGGTACGTTGTTTACTAAGTTTTAGTCTTTTCTAGGATTATCGCTACTTGTTAGGTAACTAGGTTTTTAAAGAGGGCTTGCCTTACCCTCTTAGCATTACTATTTTCTAGCCAGTCATGTAGGGACGCCCCAGATTTGTATTGTCATGTGCTAGCGGTTTTTCACCCTGTGCTATATTTTTAGTATAACTAATTATTCTAAATATGGTAACAGGTAAAGGTAAAAAAAGAGTGAAAAACATCCCAGTTTTGTATGATGAGCCGAAAAAGATGAGAGGCGTATATTTAACGGACACTGCATGGCATTCGGTACAAATTTTAGCCGTCAAAGAGAAAGTTAGTGCTAGTGAATATTTGGAAGAGTTGATTAGAAAGTATTGTGTTACTGAGGACTAAAATCCTCAATCAGCTTTCATCAAGAGCCTGAAGTACGCTCATACGCAACTGCGTTGCTGTTTCTCAGGGGTTTTCAGCATTTTTCTTATAAACTTAATTAAGCAATTTGCACTTTCCCTATGATTCACTTGCAATACCTACCCATAGCCCCCCAATGAGTGCGGAGGGTTCTCGTCGTTTCTCGTTCAAAGGCCTCCGGGCGGGCGCTTAACGCATTACTGGAGGCGGAGCCTCAGAATTCGTTCCCTTGCAGAGCATTGGAACGAGAGAACGTGTAGCCGCGAGTTCACAAAGTCGGGTTATTAAGCGCAACCTCACACAGAATTGGTGTAAGTTCCTTGCATATCGCGTTTTTATCTGAATGAATTCTGAAGGCTGCCATGATCCAGAGCGCGTCTGGATTAAACATGCGATCGCCAAACTTTCTATAAAAATCCCTAGACAAATATGAATAGTTGATCTATATTATTAGATTGTGACCAAAATATAAAAATTAAGATGCCTTTATGTTCTCTTTTGTAGCTAGATTTAGCATCAAGGAGTTGATGACTTGATTCCAAATGAGATAAGCTAGCTGGAATTGACAAGAGACTGGTAAACTAAAAAGGCTTTAAGGTAGAGTGGAGAGCGATCGCTCAACAACAATCATCCTGCCTTAAGGATTGGAAATACGTTCACTCCTGTAGCCCTTGAAAACCGGGCAAAACCTTAAACAACAGTTTAAGGTGTCTAGTGAAGTAGAAACTGAGCAGTAATGTTGGTTTTATAGCATTACATCAGCCTCAGTTAAAGGATACTGAGCGGAAAGCGCCGCTTAAGTCCCGCTATCACCGGAAAGTGCCAGAGCAATAGCTTGGACGTAAGCATTGCTGCACGAAGCGCAAAGCTCCAAAGCCTTGCATTGATTGCAGAAGTTATTCCTTCCGAACAGGAAAGCGTTTTTGGCTGTTCTGGTGAAAAAAGAGTGAAAGTAAACGGATTCACGAAAAAATGAGGAAGCTTGGTTGCAATGCGCGATCGCGTTGTCACCAATGTCTTAGAGAATCCGATATGAACGCGTATCAAGTAGAAAGGAGAGCCAGTAACTGTGTCTGTAGGTATTCTCGGCACCAAACTGGGCATGACCCAAATCTTTGACGAAGCAGGAGTAGCTATTCCTGTCACAGTCGTCCAAGCGGGACCATGCACGGTTACACAAGTTAAAACAAAGCAGACCGACGGTTACTCTGCCATTCAAGTTGGCTATCGTGAAGTCAAACCAAAGGCTTTAAACAAGCCATTGTTGGGACATTTGGCAAAATCCGAAGCCCCAGCATTGCGTCACTTACGGGAATATCACATTGAAAGCGAAAGTGAGTATTCTTTAGGTCAACAAATTTCGGCAGATATTTTTAGTGCGGGTCAAATTGTAGATGTAGTTGGTACAAGTATCGGTCGCGGTTTTGCGGGTAACCAAAAACGCAATAACTTCGGTCGCGGTCCAATGTCACATGGTTCCAAAAACCATAGAGCGCCCGGATCTATCGGTGCTGGTACGACACCAGGTCGTGTTTATCCAGGTAAGCGGATGGCGGGGCGTTTGGGCGGAAAGCGCATCACAACTCGCAAACTGACAGTAGTACGAGTAGACGTGGAGCGCAACTTATTGCTAATCAAGGGAGCCGTTCCTGGCAAACCAGGTGCCTTGTTGAATATTTTGCCTGCAAAGAAAGTTGGGAAGTAGTCATTGGTCATTAGTTAGTGGTTAGTAGGTAGTGGTTAGTGGGTAGTGGTTAGCAGGTAGTGGTTAGTAGGTAGTGGTTAGTGGTTAGCAGACAACCAACAACTAACAACCAACAACCAACAGCCAACAACCAACAACCACAACCAACAACCAACAACCAACAACCAACAACTAACAACTGACAAAAGACAAAGGACAAAGAAGAAATGACATTTGAGACTGTAGTCAAAAATTGGCAAGGAGAACAAGTCGGGCAAAAAAGCTTTGACTTGCGGGTAGCCAAGGAAGAAACGGCGGTTGGTATTGTACATCGAGCCTTGGTCAGACAAATGACCAACGCCCGTCAAGGTACAGCCAGTACCAAAACACGCTCTGAAGTCAGAGGTGGCGGTCGCAAACCTTGGCGGCAAAAAGGTACAGGTCGCGCTCGTGCGGGGTCTATTCGTTCACCATTGTGGCGTGGTGGTGGCGTGATCTTTGGACCAAAACCCAGAGATTTTGACCTGAAAATGAACCGCAAAGAACGTCGTTTAGCACTGCGGACAGCGTTCGTTAGTCGCATCGACGATTTGATTGTGGTAGAAGAATTTCACGAACAGCTATCGCGTCCCAAAACCAAAGAATTGATGGGAGCGATCGCTCGTTGGGGAGTCGAAGTTGAAAGCAATATACTGTTAATCGTGTCAGAACGCGTTGAAAACGTGTATTTATCAGCCCGCAACGTCGAAAAAATAAAGCTAATAGCAGCCGACCAGCTAAACGTTTACGACTTGCTGCACGCTGACAAAATTGTAGTTACAGCATCAGCTTTAGAAAAAATTCAGGAGGTCTACAGTGCCTAACTTTGACCCTCGCAACCTCCCAGATTTAGTGCGTCGCCCCATCGTCACAGAAAAAGCGACCTTGCTGATGGAGCAAAATAAATACACCTTTGAAGTAATTCCAAAGGCAAACAAGACACAAATCAAAGCCGCGATCGAAAACTTGTTTGATGTCAAAGTTGTCAAAGTCAACACCACAAACCCACCGCGCAAAAAGCGTCGTGTCGGCAGATTTGTGGGTTATAAGCCCCAATACAAGCGAGCCATTGTCACACTGGCCCCTGGGGACGAAGACAAGATTAGACAAGTTCTATTCCCAGACGTGTAAAAAAGTTATGAGTTATGAGTTATGAGTGATGAGTTATGAATTTAATTCCTAACTCTTAACTCCTAACTCAAGACTCTTAACTCCTAACTCAAGACTCCAAACTCCAAACTTTAATTATGGGTACTCGTTCTTATCGCCCTTATACCCCCAGTACTCGCCAAGTTACAGTCTCCGACTTTGCGGAAATCACCAAAACCGAGCCTGAAAAGTCCTTAACGACGTTCAAGCATCGCGCCAAAGGTCGGAACAATCTAGGGCGGATAACCAGCCGTCGCCGGGGTGGCGGACACAAGCAACTTTATCGCATCATCGACTTTAAACGGGATAAGCTTAATATTCCAGCAAAAGTCGCAGCGATTGAATACGATCCAAATCGCAATGCCCGAATTGCCCTGCTGTATTACCAAGATGGTGAAAAGCGGTACATTCTGCACCCCAACAATTTGAAAGTCGGGACAACAGTTATTGCCGGTCCCGACGCTCCATTTGAAGATGGTAACGCTTTACCTCTGTCAAATATTCCCCTAGGTACCAGCGTTCATAACGTCGAATTGACCCCTGGTAAAGGCGGTCAAATCGTTCGCGCCGCCGGTGCTACAGCGCAAGTTGTGGCAAAAGAAGGTGCTTACGTTACTCTGAAATTACCTTCTGGAGAAGTCCGAATGATTCGGCGCGAGTGCTACGCCACCATCGGACAAGTCGGCAATACTGACTTTAGAAACCTGAGTGCAGGTAAAGCCGGACGCAACCGTTGGAAAGGTCGCCGTCCCAAGGTCAGAGGTAGCGTCATGAACCCAGTGGATCACCCACACGGCGGTGGTGAAGGTCGGGCACCGATTGGTAGATCCGGACCTGTTACACCCTGGGGTAAACCTACTTTGGGTATGAAGACACGCAACCGTAACAAAGCAAGTAGCAAGTTGATTGTGCGCCGTCGCCGCAAATCTTCTAAACGCGGTCGTGGCGGTCGCGAGTCTTAAAGAGTTATGAGTTATGAGTTATGAGTTGAATTTAATTCCTAACTCCTAACTCCTAATTCCTAACTTTTAATTCCTAACTTAAAACTCAAAACTCAAAATTGTCTTATGGGTCGTTCTCTAAAAAAAGGTCCTTTCGTTGCGGACCATTTGCTCAAAAAAATTGAAAAGCTCAACGACAACAACAGAAAAGAAGTTATTAAAACTTGGTCGAGAGCTTCCACAATTTTGCCTCTAATGGTAGGTCATACTATCGCCGTCCATAACGGACGCCAGCACGTCCCAGTTTTTGTCAGCGAACAGATGGTGGGACACAAGTTGGGTGAATTCGCTCCAACACGCACCTTTAGGGGTCATGCGAAAAGTGACAAAAAAGCAGGGAGATAAAAAGTTATGAGTTATGAGTTATGAGTTATGAGTTATGAGTTATGAGTTGAATTTAATTCCTAACTCCGCGCTTTCTAACTCCTAACTACTAATTCGTAATTAAGGAGAAAATTATGGCTAGTGATACTACTACTGAAGTCAAAGCGATCGCTCGTTTTGTACGCATGTCTCCCTTTAAAGTGCGTCGCGTACTCGACCAAATTCGGGGACGGTCTTACCGGGAAGCGCTAATTATCCTGGAATTTATGCCTTATCGCTCCTGCGAACCAGTATTAAAGGTTCTCAGAAGTGCTGCAGCTAATGCCGAGCATAATGCTGGTATGGATAGAGCCGAACTGATTATTACTCAGGCTTATGCAGACCAAGGTCCGGTATTAAAACGGTTCCAACCCAGAGCCCAAGGTCGAGCTTACCAAATTCGCAAGCCAACGTGTCATATCACTGTCGCTGTCGGTGCTGGTGCGGCTGCTGAATAAGTTTTAAACACTGCCAGTGCAAGCGTCAAGTCAGAAATTTTAGAGGAAGCATTTGTGGGACAAAAGATTCATCCAGTAGGTTTTCGCCTGGGTATTACTCAAGAACATCAATCGCGTTGGTTTGCCGTTCCTGACCGCTATCCAGAACTTCTACAAGAAGACCACAAACTCCGTAACTACATAGAACAAAAGCTGGGTAGATACGCTCAAAATAATGCTGGCATTTCAGAAGTGCGGATCGAACGCAAAGCAGACCAAATCGACCTAGAAGTACGCACGGCTAGACCGGGTGTAGTAGTAGGTCGCGGCGGACAAGGTATTGAAGCCTTGCGTACCGGACTGCAAGAAATGTTGGGCGGGCATCGTCAAATTCGCATTAACGTAGTTGAAGTGCAACGTGTTGATGCCGATGCTTACCTGATTGCGGAATACATTGCTCAACAATTGGAACGTCGGGTTTCCTTCCGGCGAGTAGTGCGCCAAGCGATTCAACGCGCCCAACGTGCTGGCGTCCAAGGCATTAAAGTTCAAGTCAGCGGTCGGCTCAACGGTGCAGAAATTGCCCGGACCGAGTGGACTCGTGAAGGTAGAGTACCTCTACATACATTACGGGCTGATATTGACTACTCTTATTGCACGGCAAAAACCGTTTACGGTATTTTGGGCATCAAAGTGTGGGTGTTTAAAGGAGAAATTATTCCCGGACAGGAAGAAACTCCAGCAGCACCAACAACACGCGATCGCGAACCTCGCCGCCGCCAACAACAACGCCGCCGCCAGCAATTTGAAGACCGTTCCAATGAAGGATAAAGGATGAACGATGAAGGCAGAAGGCAGAAGGCAGAAGGATAGCAAACTTCACACTTCATACTTCATACTTCACACTTCATACTTCACACTTCATACTTCATACTTCACACTTCGTCGTCATGCTAAGTCCTAGAAGAACTAAATTCCGCAAACAACAACGCGGACGGATGAGCGGTATAGCTACCCGTGGTAGCAGCCTCAACTTTGGCGAATTTGCCCTGCAAGCTCAAGAACCCGCTTGGATTACCTCCCGACAAATCGAAGCTTCCCGTCGGGCAATGACTCGTTATATCCGCCGGGGTGGTAAAATCTGGATTCGCATTTTCCCAGATAAACCCGTAACCATGCGTCCCGCAGAAACCCGGATGGGTTCCGGTAAAGGTTCGCCTGAGTTTTGGGTAGCTGTAGTCAAGCCAGGGCGGATTTTATTTGAAATCGGCGGCGTTCCCGAAGCTACCGCCCGTGAGGCGATGCGCTTGGCTGCTTACAAGCTGCCAATTAAAACTAAGTTCATTTCGCGTGCTGAGCTAGAGCCTCAGGAACAGGAGTAGGTTATGCCTCTTCCCAAAATTTCAGAAGCAAGAGAATTAAGTGACGACAAACTGGCTGCGGAAATTATTGCCGTTAAAAAGCAATTGTTTCAGTTACGCTTGCAAAAAGCCACCAGACAGTTAGAAAAACCCCACCAGTTCAAACATGCCAAACATCGGCTAGCCCAATTGATGACGGTGGAAACAGAGCGCAAAAAAGCAGCTTCCGTAGAAAGTTAGGAGTTAGGAGTGAGGAGTTAAGAGTTAAGGAAAAAGTAAAGACTAAAAAGAATTAACTTTAGCTTTTAACTTTTGCATTTTCAACTCATAACTCATAACTCATAACTCATAACTCATAACTCATAACTTAAACAAAAGTAGGAGATTATGGCAGTCAAAGAACGAGTTGGCTTGGTAGTGAGCGACAAAATGCAAAAAACGGTAGTTGTCGCCGTTGAAAACCGCGCTCCCCATCCCAAATACGGCAAAATTGTGGTTCAAACCAGACGCTATAAAGCCCACGATGAAGAAAGCAAATGCAAAGTGGGCGATCGCGTTCGCATTCAGGAAACCAGACCCCTGAGCAAAACCAAGCGCTGGCAAGTTACAGAAATTCTGAACGTCAAAGCCTAGCTAAATATCTTGGTTGTTAGTTGTCTAACAACGTCAAAAGGGAGACTAATCGTGATTCAAGCCCAAACCTACCTCAATGTCGCTGATAATAGCGGTGCCCGCAAACTTATGTGCATCCGCGTCCTCGGCGGCGGCGGCGGTAACCGTCGTTACGGCGGCATCGGCGATAAAATTATTGCCGTTGTCAAAGATGCCATCCCCAACATGGCTGTGAAAAAATCTGATGTCGTAGAAGCAGTAATTGTTCGTACACGCAAAGGTGTAAACCGCGACAGTGGCATGAGCATTCGCTTTGACGATAACGCTGCAGTGATCATCAACAAAGATGGCAATCCTAGAGGCACGCGGGTCTTTGGACCAGTAGCACGGGAACTGCGCGAGAAAAACTTTGCCAAAATCGTTTCTTTGGCTCCGGAGGTGCTGTAATGGCAAAAAAGCCGCTACCGAAAGTTTTTTATAAAATGCACGTCAAACTTGGCGACACGGTGCAAGTGATTGCCGGTAAAGACAAAGGCAAAGTTGGTGAAATCATCAAAGCCCTTCCCCAACTAAGCAAAGTCATTGTCAAAGGCGTGAATATTAAAACTAAGCACGTCAAACCCCAACAAGAAGGGGAATCAGGGCGGATTACGACCCAAGAAGCCCCGATTCATAGCTCCAACGTGATGCTATATTCCACCAAGCAAAACGTCGCCAGTCGCATCTGTTACACCACAACCTCAGAAGGTAAGAAAGTGCGGATGCTCAAAAAAACAGGCGAAATTCTCGATAAATAGTTAAGAGTTAGGAATTAGGAGTTAAGAATTAAGAATTAATTAATTAATTAAACTCATAACTCATAACTCATAACTAATTAAGTTCCCTGACAAAGCCCAGGGATAACAAGGACAAAAAACTATGGCGACAACCAGACTCAAAACCTTATACCAAGAAACCATTGTCCCCAAACTGATGAATCAGTTCCAATACACGAACATTCATCAAGTACCGAAGGTGCTTAAAGTCACCGTTAACCGGGGATTGGGAGAAGCTGCTTCTAATGCGAAAGCGCTAGAAGCCTCTTTAGCCGAAATTGCACTGATTACCGGTCAAAAACCAGTAGTGACAAGAGCGAAAAAGGCGATCGCAGGTTTTAAAATTCGCCAAGGCATGCCCGTGGGCATCATGGTGACCCTGAGAAGCGAAAGAATGTATTCCTTTCTTGACCGACTCATTAGCCTCTCGCTACCCAGAATTCGAGACTTTCGCGGGATTAGTCCCAAAAGCTTTGACGGTCGTGGCAACTATACTCTGGGTGTAAGAGAACAGCTGATCTTCCCAGAAGTAGAGTACGACAGAGTCGATCAAGTCCGGGGTATGGATATTTCCATTATCACAAGTGCGAAAAACGACGAAGAGGGTCGCGCCTTGCTAAAAGAAATGGGAATGCCCTTTCGCGATCAATAAGTTCATAAGACAGAGGGAACGATGGCGGCAAACGACACAATTGCAGATATGCTCACGCGCATCCGCAATGCCAACCTGGCGCGGCATCAAACTACAAATGTGCCAGCGACAAAAATGACCCGGAGTATTGCTAGAGTGCTGCGGGAAGAAGGCTTCATTACTGATTTTGAAGAAACAGAAGAAGGTGTAAAACGCAACTTGGTGATTGCCCTGAAATACAAGGGTAAAAATCGCCAGCCTTTAATCACCGCCTTAAAGCGGGTGAGTAAGCCTGGTTTGCGCGTTTACAGCAACAAAAAAGAATTACCAAGAGTACTGGGCGGCATCGGCATTGCCATTATTTCTACCTCCAGTGGCATCATGACCGATCGCGAAGCGCGACGTCAGAACTTGGGTGGTGAAGTGCTTTGCTACGTTTGGTAGTCAATAGTTAGAGAAGTGAGGAGTTAGGAGTCAGGAGTTAAAAATATAAATTAATAACTCATAACTCATAACTCATAACTCATAACTCGTAGCAGGACAAAGGATAAAAAATTATGTCTCGTATTGGTAAACGTCCAATTACAGTTCCCGCCAAGGTTCAAGTCACACTTGATGGCACCAAAGTATTTGTTAAAGGTCCAAAAGGTGAACTTTCTCGCGACCTACCCCAAGCGGTGTCAGTCTCCCAAGATGGAGAAACATTACAAGTAAACCGTCGGGATGATTCCCGTACAGCACGCCAGCTACACGGTTTGTGCCGCACTTTGGTTGCCAATATGGTCGAGGGAGTTTCCACAGGCTTTCAGCGTCGTTTGGAAATTCAAGGGGTTGGTTACCGGGCTGCTGTCCAAGGTCGCAACCTTGTTCTCAACATGGGTTACAGCCATCAGGTACAAATCGTTCCCCCAGAGGGAATACAGTTTGCAGTAGAAGGAACCACTAACGTCATTGTTAGCGGCTACGACAAAGAAATTGTCGGCAACACAGCAGCGAAAATTCGTGCTGTTCGTCCGCCAGAACCTTACAAAGGTAAAGGTATCCGCTACGCTGGTGAAGCTGTCAGACGTAAAGCTGGTAAGACTGGTAAAGGTAAGAAGTAAAAATGAAACTTACTCGCAGAGAATCAAAAGAGCGTCGTCATGGACGCGTTCGTGGCAAAGTCAGCGGTTCTCCAGATCGCCCGCGTTTAGCTGTATTTCGCTCCCGCGAACATATTTACGCTCAGGTAATTGATGATACACAGCATCATACCTTGGTGTCAGCCTCAAGCGTAGAACCAGACTTGAAAACCAAATTAGCTTCTGGTGGAAACTGTGAAGCTTCCGTAGAAATAGGCAAATTGATTGCAGCGCGATCGCTCGAAAAAGGCATTACCAAAGTCGTCTTCGATCGCGGTGGTAATCTTTACCACGGTCGCATCAAAGCCCTAGCTGATGCCGCCCGCGAAGCCGGTTTAGATTTCTGAAATAGTCATTTTTCTTCTGTCATTTGTCCTTGGTAAAAAAGCAAATGACTAATGACTAATGACTAATGACTAATGACTAATTAGAGAGCATTAATTATGGCAACAGAGCGTAAAAATAGAACAAAGCGTGCCAAAAAAGAAGAAACCACCTGGCAAGAACGGGTTATTCAAATCCGTCGCGTCAGCAAGGTAGTTAAAGGTGGTAAAAAACTCAGCTTTCGCGCGATCGTTGTCGTCGGTAACGAACGCGGTCAAGTTGGCGTCGGAGTAGGCAAAGCCTCAGATGTAATTGGTGCCGTGAAAAAAGGCGTAGCCGACGGCAAAAAACATCTGATTGACATCCCCATCACCAAATCCAACTCCATTCCCCACCCCATTGATGGCACAGGTGGCGGCGCTAAAGTCATGATGCGTCCAGCAGCCCCTGGTACTGGTGTAATTGCTGGTGGTGCTGTGCGTACAGTACTGGAATTGGCAGGAGTTCGTAACGTCTTGGCGAAGCAACTCGGCTCAAACAATCCGCTCAACAATGCTAGAGCCGCAGTCAACGCCCTGTCTACACTGCGAACCTTAGGTGAAGTCGCCGAAGACCGGGGCATTCCCATTCAAAGTCTGTACATTTAACTAGTCTAAAGTTAATAGTTAATAGTTAATAGTTAATGGTTCGCGCGTTAATAGTTAATAGTTAATAGTTCATCAACTAACAACTAACAACTAACAACTAACAACTAACGACTAACAACTAACAACTAACAACTAACAACTAACAACTAACAACTAACGACTAACAACTAACAACTAACGACTAACTCCACTTATGAGACTCAATGACGTTAAGCCTCAAAAAGGCTCAAAAAAACGAGGTCGCCGTGTAGGTCGTGGTATTGCTGCCGGTCAAGGTGCCAGTGCCGGTCTAGGTATGCGAGGTCAAAAATCTCGCTCTGGTAGCAGTACCAGACCCGGATTTGAAGGTGGTCAACAACCCTTATACCGCCGAATACCCAAGTTAAAGGGCTTTCCGATTGTTAACCGCAAAATTTACACTACGATAAATGTAGAAAAGCTAGCTTCCCTCCCCGCCAATACCGAAGTTAATTTGGAATGTTTAAAAGCAGCAGGTATTCTCACTGCTTCCAAAGGTAAATTAAAAATTTTGGGCGATGGGGAATTAAGCGTTCCGCTGAAAGTGCAAGCAGCAGCTTTCACAAAAACAGCTCGTAGCAAAATTGAGGCAGCTGGTGGTAGTTGCGAAGTCTTATAGTGAGCCAGAAAGGCGCACTTAAGCGCACGTCAACTCTCTGCCAGCGCCTGGTTCACTCATTAGGTAGCCCTCTATGATCAGTCGAGATAAAGCCCCAACGGCTCAAGAAACTTTTATGCAGATGGCGCAAGCAGCTGGGCTGAGAGGTCGGCTGCTGATCACCGTCGGTATTTTAATTTTGATTCGCCTGGGTATTTATTTACCCGTCCCAGGTATTAATCGAGAATTGTTTCAAGCAGCCATTCAGAGTAATAATGCCATATTCGGCTTGTTGGATATCTTCTCCGGACGCGGACTTTCGACTTTGGGAGTCTTTGCTTTAGGGATTTTGCCTTACATCAACGCGTCCATTATTATCCAATTGCTCACCGCTGCCATTCCATCTTTAGAAAACTTACAGAAAAATGAAGGAGAAGCGGGTCGGCGGAAAATTTCCCAACTGACACGCTATGTATCCTTGGGTTGGGCAATTATCCAAAGTGTCGCTTTTTCGGCATTCTTCTTACAGCAATTTGCTTTAAATCCCGGACCAGTTTTTGTCGCGGAAACAGCGATCGCTCTCACTGCTGGTTCAATGTTCGTCATGTGGGCCTCGGAACTGATTACAGAGAGAGGTATTGGGAATGGAGCATCTTTGTTGATTTTCCTCAACATTGTCGCATCACTGCCAAAAGCCTTGGGCGATACCATCGAGTTGGTGCAAGTCGGCGGTCGGGAAGCAGTCGGTCGCGTAATCGTGCTGATCTTGGTTTTCCTAGCCACGATTGTTGGGATTGTGTTTGTGCAGGAAGGAATGCGCCGCATCCCAATTATTTCAGCCCGTCGCCAAGTCGGTCGGCGTGTTTTGGCAGAGCAACGCAGCTTTTTACCTTTGCGGCTCAATCAAGGTGGCGTCATGCCAATTATTTTTGCAACTGCCATGTTGAGTTTGCCACTGTTGATCGCCAATTTCAGCAAAAATTCAGACCTAGCGAATATTGTTAATACTTATCTGAGTCCTAGTGGTAGTGGGTCTTGGGTTTATGCGCTGGTCTACATGATTTCCATCGTTTTCTTCAGCTACTTCTATTCTTCGTTGATCCTCAACCCAGTTGATGTAGCGCAAAACTTGAAGAAAATGGGTTCTAGCATTCCCGGAATTCGTCCGGGTAAAGCAACCAGCGAGTACATCGAGCGCGTGTCGAATCGACTGACTTTTTTGGGTGCTGTCTTTTTGGGCTTGGTTGCGATTATCCCCACCGCAGTTGAAAGAGCATTGGGAGTACCAACCTTTAAGGGACTGGGTGCAACATCTTTGTTAATTCTGGTTGGTGTGGCGATTGAGACGGCAAAACAAGTCCAAACATACGTTATATCTCAGCGCTATGAAGGAATGGTGAAACAATAGTGACGCGATTAATCTTCTTGGGACCGCCTGGAGCTGGTAAAGGAACTCAAGCTAAAACATTAGCTGATTACTGCAATATTCCCCATATTTCCACGGGTGATATATTGCGGCAAGCGATGAAAGAGCAAACTCTTTTGGGAATCAAAGCTCAAAGCTATGTAGATAGCGGCGAGTTAGTCCCCGACCAGCTAGTACAGGAAATGGTGGAGGAGCGGCTCCTACAGCCAGATGCTGAATCTGGTTGGATTTTGGATGGCTTTCCCCGAAAGGTAACTCAAGCAGCTTTTTTGCAAGAATTACTGCAAAAAATGCATCTACCTACTGGGGAAAGGGTAGTCAACTTGGAGGTGCCAGATGACGTTGTGGTAGCGCGTTTGCTACAACGAGGGCGAAAAGATGACACTGAAGAGGTGATTCGCCGTCGTCTAGAAATATACCGCACGGAAACTGCACCTTTAATTGATTATTATCGCGATCGCCACCAGCTTTTGTCTGTCAATGGCAATCAATCCCAAGAAGAAGTCACAGCCGACCTGCAAAAGGTCATCGCTTCCTAACTTTTCTTCAAAGCTGGAAGCAGAAAATCACCAAAATGCTGGAGAAAAATAAGGCAGGTGGTAAAGGGAAGTCTTTTAATTTAATTAATTTAATTTTAATCGCCTTCCCCCTCCTCTCCCACCTGAAGCGCTTCTCCAGCAATAGCCGATCATTTGTATTCCGAATGTATGTAAATCTTCGCTAAAATATATTAATAAACTGTTGATATATTTCCCAAAATATGTTCTTGTGCAGATGAAATATAGCTGCAAACAAAGAGGAGACTGTTGAGTTGAGGAAAAAACAAATTGTCTAAGCAAGATTTGATTGAAATGGAAGGTACGGTCACCGAATCCTTGCCCAACGCCATGTTTCGCGTTGACTTGGATAATGGCTTTAACGTCCTGGCACACATTTCTGGTAAAATTCGCCGCAACTATATCAAGATTTTACCTGGCGATCGCGTCAAGGTCGAGCTAACACCCTACGACCTCACAAAGGGTAGAATCACCTATCGACTGCGGAAAAAGTAAGTATATGTAGAGAATTTTACCATATTACTACCAGTTTTGGTGTTACTTAGTCATTCAACTGACTATTTTCCCAAAAAAATGCTATAATTTACTATTTGGAGTCAATCAGAAAAGGCATGAAAGTCAGAGCCTCAGTCAAGAAGATTTGTGAAAAATGTAACGTGATCAAACGTCGGGGTCGCGTCATGGTGATTTGTGAAAATCCCAAACACAAACAACGTCAAGGATAACGCGAATCAAGTTATCAGTTAGGTAAGTTAAGTGACAAAAATCACCATCAAAAAAGAGTCAAGACGCGTTTCTAAAGCGTCTTTTTAGAGAACAGCATTCTTTGAGAAACAGAGGGAGACTTAATTGTGGCACGTATTGCCGGAGTAGACCTTCCACGCGACAAACGCGTTGAAATCGGTCTTACTTACATTTATGGAATTGGCTTATCACGCTCGCAAGAGATATTAGCGGCGACCGGTGTAAATCCAGACACCCGCGTGAAAGACCTGAGTGACGCCGATGTCGCAGCCCTGCGAGGCGAAGTCGAAAGCAACTATCAAGTTGAAGGTGACCTCAGGCGCTTGGAGGCAATGTCAATCAAGCGTTTGATTGACATTGGCACCTATAGAGGGCGTCGTCACCGTATGGGCTTACCAGTTAGAGGACAAAGAACTCGCACCAACGCTAGAACCCGTCGTGGGAGAAGGCAGACAGTGGCTGGTAAGAAGAAAGCACCAGGCAAATAATTTTTTCAACGCTTGCAAATCATGCAAGTTTTACCTTAATTCAACCACACCAATATGGCGCGACAACCGACAAAAAAAACCGGGAGCAAAAAGCAGAAGCGTAACGTACCGAACGGGATTGCCTATATCCAGTCTACTTTCAACAATAGCATTGTCACAATTAGCGATCAAAATGGAGATGTCATCTCCTGGGCTAGTGCTGGTTCTAGCGGTTTTAAGGGAGCAAAAAAAGGAACTCCCTTTGCGGCACAAACCGCCGCTGAAAGCGCAGCACGTCGAGCCATCGATCAAGGAATGCGCCAAATTGAAGTAATGGTGAGCGGTCCGGGAGCCGGTCGAGAAACCGCGATTCGGGCACTTCAAGGAGCAGGATTGGAAATTACCCTCATCCGGGATATTACCCCAATTCCGCACAATGGTTGCCGTCCGCCCAAGCGCCGTCGAGTTTAAACAAGACAAGAATGGGCGGTAAGGGGCAGAAGTTTGAGCAAACAGAAGTCACCATACATTGATCGTAAATAATGGATAAATAATGGTGATTTCCCCACCTCACACACAAACTCCTATGGGGTGAATGTATAGAACTTCTAAAGGACGACTTTCGCGCCGAGAAGTGCTAATTGCTCCTCCTCTTGGGACGCTCAAAACTTCCGATAACCCACGCAGCCTTAGTAGCGCCCGCAGGCTAATTAGGGGCATCAAATACCGCCAAACGGATGTTGGCAGTTTGATAGACCTCGAAGCTCACAGGGCATTAAGTAAATTCGAGAGGCATTAATTTGCCTGCTAGCAGCACCTTAAAAGAAGGGAGGCTACTCCGTGGCGCAATTTCAAATTGAATGTGTAGAGTCTAATACTGAGGAAAGTCGGAATCATTACAGTAAATTTGTACTGGAACCTCTAGAGCGCGGTCAAGGTACGACGGTTGGCAATGCCCTGAGACGGGTTTTACTGTCCAATTTAGAAGGTACAGCGGTTACAGCAGTTCGGATTGCAGGCGTTACACACGAGTTTGCCACAGTTACGGGCGTGCGGGAAGACGTGCTGGAAATCCTCATGAAAATGAAGGAAGTCGTCCTTAAAAGCTATTCTGCCCAGCCTCAAATTGGTCGGTTACTCGTTACAGGTCCAGCAACAGTCACGGCGGCACATTTTGATTTGCCAAGTGAAGTAGAAGTCATCGATCAGACCCAGTATGTAGCAACCCTAGCAGAGGGAGCCAAACTGGAAATGGAATTTCGGATCGAGAAAGGCAAAGGATATCGTACCGTAGAGCGAGGACGTGAGGAAGCTACATCTTTAGACTTTCTCCAAATCGACTCTATATTTATGCCGGTGCGGAAAGTTAACTATAGTGTTGAAGAAGCTCGTGGGGAAAACTCTATACCAAAAGACCGACTGCTGTTGGAAATTTGGACAAATGGCAGTATTTCTCCCCAAGAAGCACTTTCAAATGCCGCCGGTCTGTTGGTAGAACTGTTCAACCCGTTAAAAGATATCTCCCTCGACCAACCAGGTCCAGATTCCGATATCTCAGAGGATCCAACCGCCCAAATTCCAATCGAAGAGTTGCAACTTTCTGTACGGGCATATAACTGTCTCAAGCGGGCACAAGTTAATTCTGTGGCAGACTTGTTGGATTACACCCAAGAAGACCTGTTAGAAATTAAAAACTTTGGTCAGAAGTCAGCTGAAGAAGTAGTTGAAGCTTTACAGCGACGCTTGGGCATTACTTTGCCACAAGAAAGAGGCTCGAAACATACATAGTTAGTAGTTGGTAGTTAGTGGTTATTAGTTATTGGCTGATAACTAACAACTAACAACTAACAACTAACAACTAACAACTAACAACTAACAACTAACAACTAACAACCAAATTATGCGTCACCGCTGCCGCGTTAAAAAACTAGGTAAACCAGCAGACCAGCGCCGCGCTTTATTGCGATCGCTTACCACCGAGCTGATCCGTCATGGCCGGATCACTACTACCTTGATCCGAGCTAAGGTAGTGCGAGCTGAAGTTGATAAAATGATTACTCTAGCCAAAGACGGTTCCTTATCAGCACGCCGTCAAGCCCTTGGCTACGTATTTGATAAACAACTTGTTCATGCTTTATTTGAGCAAGCTCCGACTCGGTACGGTAACCGTCAAGGTGGCTACACCCGCATTTTGCATACCGTGCCACGTCGCGGTGATAACGCCGAAATGGCAATCATTGAACTGGTCTAAACAAGGATGAAGGATTTAGGATGAAGGATGAAAAAACATACTTCATACTTCATACTTCATACTTCAACCTTTAGTAGATTGTATGTTAGAAAGCAGCCAGCCTACACCAACCCAGAGAGTAGCCCTGGTAATTCAATACCTGGGCACTCATTTTCATGGGTGGCAAAGGCAATTGCAGCACCGCACCGTCCAGGAAGAGATAGAAAAAGCTATTGCTACTGTTTTGGGGCATTCTGTAACATTACATGGTGCTGGGCGAACTGATAGCGGAGTTCACGCTGCTGCTCAAGTAGCCCATTTTGAAGCTACAGGTTCTTCAATTCCAGCTCGTAAGTGGGCGGCAATTCTCAACAGCTATCTGCCCAAAGATATATTGATTCGGGCTAGTGCAAGTGTAGATGACCGTTGGCACGCTCGCTTTAGTGCAGCCTATCGTCGGTATCGCTACACCCTTTATACTGAAGAACAACCGAACTTATTTGTTCGACCCTTCAGTTGGCATTATTATGCGCCCCTGGATGAATCGTTAATGCAGGCGGCACTAAAACCGCTGATTGGACGCCATCATTTGTCTGCTTTTCACCGTGCTGGGTCAAAGCGCAAGCATTCCTGGGTAGAGGTGCAAGCAGCAGAGTGTCATCGCAGCGGATCGTTCATCCATATTGAAATTCAGGCAGATGGATTTTTGTATGGGATGGTGCGGTTGTTGGTAGGGATGCTGGTGCAGGTTGGGGCAAAAGAGCGATCGCTTTCTAGCTTTACCAATCTTTGGGAAGAAGAACGCCGGCAAGAAGTAAAACATGCTGCACCCGCCCACGGCTTATGCTTGTTGCGAGTCGGCTATCCGGATTTTCCCTTTCCCAAAGAGGTTTGGTACGACACCCAGCCCAAATTTATCTTTCCGGGAATGATGACTGGGGATATAACAGCCTAAATAGGTTTCTATGTTAATGGTTAATGGTTAATGGTTAATGGTTAATGGTTAATGGTTAATGGTTCGTTATTAGCAACAACCAACAACCAACAACCAAGAACTATCAACCAAGAACTATCAACCAACAACCAACAACCAAGAACTATCAACCAACAACCAACAACCAAGAACTATCAACCAACAACCAACAACCAAGAACTATCAACCAACAACCAACAACCAACAACCAACAACCAACAACCAACAACTATCAACTAAAAACAATGGAAAAAACATACCTTCCTTCTCAAGCTAGCCTTGAGCGTGAGTGGTACATCGTAGACGCCACTGACAAACGCCTCGGTCGCCTAGCCAGCGAAATCGCCAATGTCCTGAGAGGCAAAAATAAACCTCAATATACCCCCCACATGGACACTGGTGATTTCGTCATCGTTATCAATGCTGAAAAAGTCGCAGTTACGGGCAAAAAACGCACTCAAAAGATTTACCGCCGTCACTCCGGTCGTCCTGGCGGGATGAAGACAGAAACCTTCGCCAAGCTGCAAGACCGTTTGCCAGAAAGAATTGTGGAACACGCTGTTAAAGGAATGCTACCTAAAAATAGCTTAGGGAAGCAGTTGTTCACCAAACTGAAAGTGTACGCTGGTTCCAGCCATCCCCACGATGCACAACAACCGAAAGAATTAAATATTAAGACAATTCCAGGAGAACAAAATTAATGCAAGCAGTTGACACCAATAGCGGTCGCGCTATGTATTGGGGTACTGGTCGCCGCAAATCCGCGATCGCGCGGGTACGTTTGGTTCCAGGTACCGGACAAATGATTGTTAATGGCAAACCTGGAGACTTGTACTTCCAGTTCAATGCTAACTACATTTCCGGTGCTAAAGCCCCCCTAGAAACTCTAGGACTGGAAAACGAATACGACATTTTGGTCAAAGCCGAAGGCGGCGGTTTAACCGGACAATCCGATGCTGTTCGTCTCGGAGTCGCCCGCGCCCTTTGCCAATTAGATCCAGATAACCGCCCTCCTTTGAAAACCGAAGGCTACCTCACCCGCGATCCCCGCGCCAAAGAACGGAAAAAATACGGTTTGCACAAAGCCCGGAAAGCTCCTCAGTACTCCAAGCGGTAATCGATTTTGGATTTGCCAATTTTGGATGAAAGGATTTTGGATTTTGGATTCAGCTTTTAGTTAATGGCTTAATGCTGAAAGATATAAAGTCTAAAATCTAAAATTCAAAGCTTCCGAACTGAAAGTTATAATGTGTTATAGATAGACCACGAAAGGAAAAATGGCTAAACCTGATATTCATCCCCAGTGGTATCCAGAAGCTAAAGTTTACTGTAACGGTCAGGTTGTGATGACTGTTGGCTCTACTAAGCCAGAATTACATGTAGACGTTTGGTCTGGAAACCATCCTTTTTACACCGGAACTCAGAAGATTATTGACACCGAAGGTCGCGTAGAACGCTTCCTCCGCAAGTACGGTATGAGCAGCACTCAAAGCTCTGGCGACAAAAAGAAAAAGTAGCGGGTTGGCTCTGCTGTTAATGACGACCCTGCATTGTTCGGGGTCGCTTTGTCATATTTTGCTGAGCCAACTTGTTATTTTTTGAAGGAGCGATCGCACTCATGGCTGAACAATATTTGCTGGAGAAGCTTAAATCTGTTGAACAAACTTTTAATGAATTAACTCGTCGCCTTGGCGACCCCGATACCGCCAAGAACCCCGATGAGTATCAAAAAATCGCCAAGTCTCGGTCTTCTTTAGAAGAGGTAGTAAATACCTATGACACTTGGAAAACTGCCCAAGAAGACTTGACAGGAGCGCGTCAGGTACTAAAAGAATCTGCGAGCGATCCAGAGTTGCAAGAGATGGCAGCTTTGGAAGTTAAAGAACTTGAGGAAAAAATCGAATATTTAGAAAATCGCCTCAAGGTATTGCTGCTACCCCGCGACCCCAATGATGATAAAAACATCATGCTGGAAATTCGCGCCGGTACTGGCGGCGATGAAGCGAGTATCTGGGCTGGAGATTTGCTGCGGATGTACTCTCGCTATGCCGACACCCAGGGTTGGAAAGTAAAGCTGGTAAGCGAGTCTCTGGGTGAAATGGGCGGCTTTAAAGAGGTAATTCTCGAAATTCAAGGTGACAGCGTTTACAGCAAACTGAAATTTGAAGCTGGAGTGCATCGCGTGCAGCGCGTACCCGCAACCGAAGCTGGAGGTAGGGTTCACACTTCTACAGCTACGGTGGCAATTATGCCAGAGGTGGATGATGTGGAAATCCATATCGACCCGAAGGATATTGAAATGACTACGGCGCGGTCTGGCGGTGCTGGCGGACAAAACGTCAACAAGGTGGAAACAGCAGTTGACTTGATGCACAAACCTACAGGAATTCGGATTTTCTGTACGGAAGAACGCAGCCAGTTGCAGAACAAAGAACGGGCGATGCAAATCCTGCGGGCGAAGTTGTATGAAATGAAGTTACGCGAACAACAAGAAGCTGTCACGAGCATGCGGCGATCGCAAGTTGGTACGGGTTCGCGATCGGAAAAAATTCGCACTTACAACTATAAAGATAACCGCGCCACCGACCACCGTTTGGGACAGAACTATTCGCTCACTCCTGTTTTGGAAGGCGATTTAGAGACACTGATACAGTCTTGTATCTCTCAAGACCAACAGGAAAGATTGGCTGAATTAGCTGCATCTGCTACAAACTAATTTTCGCTGTTAGATATCCGAAAAAACCCCTTGTAGTGTTGTTGCTTTTAAGACACAGGAGCGGTTTTCTAATGCCGCTTGGAGTGCATTTTGTATTTCTCCAAGGTAGGGGTAATAGGCAAATTCGTAGTGCATGATACGATTTAATGTTGCCCATTCCTTGAGGTTTTGGCAGCAGTCAATTAGTTTTTCTGCTTCTTTTTGCCAACGGGCAAATATTCGGTAGCTGAAGAAGCCGCTGCAGACGTTGCCTTTTTCGTCCCAATAGGAAATGCAAATCTGGTGCTTCAGCTTGTGGATTTTTTTGATTTGCTTAACTTTACAAGCGTCTGCTTTTAAAGCTTCTTTCGCCTCGGCGTCGGAAATGTGCCAAGTTTCTGGTTTAATTTTATTAGCGGCTATGAGGCTTTGACCTTTGCGGCGATATTGATTTTTCTTGCGCGTCCTGCTAACCATGATGCACCCTTCTCCCTGTTTTCAGCAGAAATGTCTACTTCCTTTTCTAACTAACTAAACCAAGTTTTTCGGGCTGAACACCGTTTAATTAATCTTTTTGTCTTGGCTTATTGCAAGCTTAGTTTAAATTAAACACTAACCTGCTAAATTAGTCAATAATAACAAAGCAAATCGTTAAATAACTACATACAAACTAATAAACGTACAAGTAAACTGGTAATTACAGTTGAGTAGCTGCCAAGTCGTGAATACAGTAGGTAGAGAGAAACTAGTAGAAATCGTTAAAAAAACTCGTGGCACCATGAGTCAACGAGCCTTTGGTAAACTATTGGGCGTTTCTACTACTGCGGTTCAGTCGTGGGAAAGGGGAGACAGCGTTCCAGATACCGAAAATTTGGCTAAAATCGCAGCAAGAGCAGGGTATACCTTAGAACAGTTGCTCGGCTATTTAGAGGGTAAGGCGTTACTAGAAACCTCAGATTTAAGCGTAATTCTCAGACAAATCAAGTATATGCCTCTTAGCCAGGTGGCTCAGATAGTTCAAGCTGCGGCAGATAGATTGGCTGCTGTAGCTGAATCGTCGGGAGATAAAGCCAAAGCCAGTTGAATTTTGAGATTATTATAGAGCGATCGCTTTTCTAAATTAGCGAGTTGTAAGGAAAACGAACCGCCAAGACGCAAAGAACGCAGAGGAAGAGTTGACAGAGACGATAAAATGGGCATCCTAGGATAGGAAAGTTCTAGGATCGTGAGGGCTGGCTAAGGAATGACTATTTATGTGGCAATCTCTGAAGCGTTTTTAAAAGAAGGCTTATATGCTCTTTGTAGTCTGTTGAGAAAAGAGGTTGTTCGCTGCAATCAACCTGATGATAAATCATTTACAGGTTGGAGAGGTATTTACAGTATTTTAAATGTATTAACGATCGAGAATCTCTGTCTATTGAAGCAACAGAGGAAAGATAGGTTTGTGTTTTTACCCTCTATCCGTCAGGAGACTTAAGGATAGTTAGGGTAAATCTGTTTTTCGGTGAATAAAAATTTGCGATCGCTATCTAGTTATACCAATTCTCTAAAATCCAACTACACCGGAATGATGTAGGGGAAAGGGAAAGGGAAAGGCGAAAGGGAAAGGGGAAGGTGGGGCCCCCATTTTCGTGGGGATAAGGGGCAGGGGGGGCCCCCACTTTCGTGGGGATAAGGGGCGGGTGAGATTTTATTTGTAGCCACCAAATAGAGAATCGGTATTAAAGTTTTTTAAAGGTGCAATTATGTGATTACGCAATCAACCCCAAGATTGGCAATTTGAATCGAATGAACCTTTTGTGCCTGTTTACTATAAATTGGACTTTGGACAAAAAAAGAGTGGTTCGCGATTATCATGACTCTGTTGGCGAATTGCGATCGCTATCCCAAAACCCTTGAAGTGTCGTAGCTACTCATACCGTTTTGTGACTTGCACTATAAAATAAACTTTTAGCTCATTATATGCTTCAAAACATAGGTAGCTAGTTTATGCTTCACTTTTAATATCCGAGTTTTTTATTAATAATGATTATCGTGCAGGGGGATAGGAGAAGAAGAGAAGCAACGCTCGTCTACCACCAGCCAATTTGATAATCATTATTATTCAACATCAAATGGGTAGGCGATCGCTCTTGGATTGCGCGATCGCTGTCCGACTGAAATATCATATTTAAACTCAGTTCTTATAAAAACAACGGTTTTGAATCATAAAATAAGCGTTTGAACCATATCTTGGAATAAAAGTTTATGAAAATGCTGTGTTCACACAGTTATTTTGTACAAGTTTTGTCCGAAAACGTTGTTAGAACTCATATTTTGGTTATGGTTCAAAAAACCAACACAGTGTGTTGGTTTGATGCAGAAATTTCTGTTGCTATTGGCTGTGTTGCTTGAAATTACGTTAACTCTTGCTCAGATTATGGTTCAAAATTTTTCTCAAATTATGATTCAAAGCACAGGTTTCTTTATGAAGATGCGCCAAATTTCTCACCTTGTCTAAGTGGGGAAATCAAAACAAGGACACGAAACTTCCTCACGCAAAGCTAGGGCTGCTGCTCAAACAGACGGGGTTTGTTTCTGATGCACGAGTACGTAAAACATCTCACAACAACTAAGGTGTAATATCAGCTTCACTAAAGCTAAGGAGCATTAGACCCGTCCGAAAACTAAACCAGGGTACAAAAAAGTGGTAGAAATGAGAATTAAACACCTACCACTTAAATGTGAAAAATGAACATAGTATTGGACTTCAGGATTCATGTGACTGATGATACTGGTGATTCTGTTTGCAACCCGATGTGGTTAATTGTAGAGGGTGACCGACGTCAAGAAATCTCACCTACTGTTGCTTACCATTGCTTCCGACAACGGTTTGATATTGAACATATGTTTGGTTTCGGTAAGCAGCGCTTGTTGATGACCGAGTTTCAGACCCCAGATCTGCAACATGAGGAAAACTGGATACGATTAGTTATGCTCTGTTACCTACAGTTATGGGCTGCAAAGGACTTGGCAACATACTTACCCAGACCCTGGGAACGCCCTAACGATACTACAAATCCGCCAATTGTCACGCCAAGTGTAGTACAACGTGATTTTTACAGAATTATTTCACAGATTGGTAAACCGGGACATTCTCCCAAAACCCGTGGAAATTCACTTGGAAGGGTGGCTGGCGACATTCAACCAAAGCGCTCTGTACATCCCGTGGTGAAAAAACACTCAAAATCTACACTGAATACAAAAAAAGTTGCGTAAATCTCCTTAGACTTTACCGATTTGACTCTCTCTCTTAGTTTGAAACATAACTGAGGTAATTTTTAGTGCTTAATTTTTGCTTCGCGAGCACTACTCGCTAACCACTTTTTTTGTCCAAAGTCCAATATAAAGGCAAGGTTGTAGAAGTTATAAAACAAGAATATGCAACTAATTTGATTAAGTTTTTAAATGAAGATGAACTGTTAACAAAGGCACTTAAAAGAGCTTGTATTGACTTGGTAAAACAATCTGGCGGCGATACAAGTCAGGTAAAAGATTTGATGAAAAAATATATAACTAGTACACTGAGGCGTAAGTTTAGATAGGCTTATACCGCCAAAAGCTTCCCCTTAAAAGTCCATTGCAAAGGATGAGCTAACTTTTGGTTAAAGTAGTCAACAAAATTCAATATCTGCTGTTTGAGATCTGCCTGAGAGGAAAAACTGCCTCTACGCAAGAGTTTGCGTGTGAGGATGCTAAACCAGATTTCAACCTGATTGAGCCAGGAACAGTGCTTTGGGGTAAAATGGAAAACAACCTTATGGGCGGGATTGGCTAGAAACTGGGCGCGGGTACTCATCGATTGGAGTATCCCAGACTTACCCTTAACACCTAAGTTGTCAAAGGGGATGCCTTCAATGTCGGCAATCCATCGTACCAAGGATTCTGATTGATGGATATTCAAACAGTCCATAATCAAATGCCACTTGCTGGCAGTCGGATCAGAGGCAATTAAGCGCTGGCAATGCCCCAAGAAATCGGCTTCTGTCCGCTGAGTGTCAATTGTAGGAGCTACAAGTTGACCTGTAACAACATCAAACTTAGCAATCAAAGTCTGTGTTCCATGCCGAATATATTCAAACTCTCGACATTCGACTTTGCCTGGTCGCATTGGTAAACTGGGAAGGGCGCGTTCTAGGGCTTGAATGCCAGTCATTTCATCAATGCTGATCGTGTGTTCTCCCGCGATCGCTCTGATTGGGGCACTCAGATAGTGCTGGCTGATGTCTTCCACCTTGACTTCAAACTCTGGATCATACGGGGGGAAAAAGCCAGTAACGAGACTGGTGCGGTTTGAGTTCTGCTTGAGCTAACCATCGTCCGACCTGGCGGGGGGATATTTGCTCCACAATACCAAGCTTTATCAACTCATCCGCCAGTTCATGAGAACTCCAATGACTGATGGGACGACCGTATTGCATCGGGTCACGGCACGCCATCGCCATGCATTCAACTTGCTGTTCCAGGGTAAATTTTAACGGCGAACCAGGACGGTGGCGATCGCGCAATCGCTCCATCACTGTCTTGGATTGCTCGGTGGTCTCAACCCAATAGTGTCGCCAGTGCCGCGCCATTTTGATACTTATATCGAGCGTTCGAGCAATTTCGGCATTGTTTTGCCCCAACGCGGCTTTTAGCACAATCCGGGCACGTTGTGCGATTTGCTGCGGCGTACTGGGTCGATTCACTAACTTTTCCAGGGCTTGCTGCTCAGTATCACTCAGGGTGATTGTCAGCGGTTGGCAGGGCATGAGTCGTCAAATTAATCTCGTCATTCATACCCTAACTCAATTTACGCCGCAGTGTACTAGGAGCGAACGTCCTAAGTTTGGAGAGCGATCGCTTTTTTACTTCGCGAACGACAAGAGGAACTTGATTTGGGCGATCGGGAGTTTACAAAGTTCTGCGATACCTATAAGTTGTCACCCGCTGAATTGAATAATGTTTATGCTGGAGAACCTGTTGAAGATAGCTTGTTAGTACCACTTTCACGAATTTTAGGAATAACCAAAGAAAAATTAATAGAAGTGCGGGATGGAACTGCTAAAGAACGCAGCGAATGATGATAATTTAAAATAATTACAAATTCTAAATTAAAAATCGGTAAAACTTCTTTGTGAAAACCGACAGCCTCTTCTATCGCTTATTTCAAGAATTCCCCAGCATCTTCTTTGAACTCATCGGGAATCCTCCTCAAACGGCTAATGTTTATCAATTCTCATCTGTTGAAGTCAAACAAACTGCATTCAGAATCGACGGAGTATTTCTCCCTTCACAAGGAGACGAAAACCCGATTTATTTTGTAGAAGTGCAGTTTCAACAAGATGCAGAAATTTACTCTCGACTTTTTACAGAAGTCTTTTTATACCTGCGTCAGAATAAACCCCAAAATGATTGGCGTGCAGTTATTGTTTACCCAAGTCGAAGTGTAGATACAGGAGATATCAAACATTACCGCGAGTTTTTCGATAGTCAGCTAGTCAGTCGTATTTATTTGAATGAATTGGGTGAAGCTGCATCATTATCAATTGGCGTTGCAACCGTCAAATTAGTGATTGAAGATGAAGCTACAGCAATTGCACAAGCAAGGGGGTTGATAAACAGAGTAACCCAAGAGTTAAATGATGAACTTAAGCAGCAATTATTACAATTAATAGAGACAATCTTGTTTTACAAGTTTCCGAGGATGAATAGGGAGGATATAGAGGCTATGTTTGGCTTAAGCGAGCTAAAGCAAACTAGAGTTTATCAAGAAGCCTTTCAGGAAGGTAAGCAAGAAGGTAAGCAAGAGGGCAAATTGGAAGCAGTACCCCGGTTGTTGGCGTTGGGGTTAAGTGTGGAACAGATAGCACAGGCTTTAGGCTTGGCAGTGGAACAAGTTAGGGAAGCTGCACAAAATCTACCTTTAGAGTGATGCGGTAGGCTAAAATAATATTTTTACCAAAATTCTCTCTGTCTTCAAGGAATTTTTAACACCAAATTTGTAGTTAAATTTTGTTAAGATTTGGACACGGCGTTAGCACTTCCGCCTTCCCCAACTATTCCCTACCAGAGAGACACTTGATGCTGCGACTCGAACATATTAGTAAAATTTATCCTACAGGCGAAGTTCTCAAAGATGTCAACTGGGAAGTTAAACCAGGCGATCGCATCGGCTTAGTCGGTGTCAACGGTGCTGGAAAATCCACCCAGTTAAAAATCATTACTGGGGAAATTGAACCCACCGCAGGCGTTATTATTCGTCCTTCTAGCTTGCATATCGCCTACCTCAACCAAGAATTTGAAGTAGATCCCACCCGCACTGTAAAAGAAGAATTGTGGCGTGCTTTTAGTGAAGCGAACAAAGTACAGGAAGCTTTGGCGCAGGTACACCGGGACTTGGAAACTGCGACGCCGGAACAGTTGGACAAGCTTCTCAAACAAATGGATCGCTTCCAGCGAGAGTTTGAAGCTTTGGATGGTTACGGCTTAGAAGCCCAGATTGACAAGATTTTACCAGAAATCGGTTTTGATGCGGGAGATAGCGATCGCCTCGTCAGTGCTTTCTCTGGCGGTTGGCAAATGCGGATGAGTTTGGGTAAAATCCTGCTGCAAAAACCCGATTTATTGCTGCTGGACGAACCGACAAACCATTTAGACTTAGAAACCATCGAGTGGTTGGAAAATTACCTCAGAGGGCTAATGACGCCGATGGTAATAGTCTCCCATGACCGGGAGTTCCTTGACCGCCTCTGCAACCAAATTGTGGAAACGGAACGTGGCGTTTCTAGTAGCTATCTTGGCAACTATTCGTCATATTTGCTACAAAAAGCCGAAAGTCAACAAGCGCAACTCAGCGCTTTTGAACGCCAGCAAAAAGAACTAGAAAAACAGCAAGCGTTTGTAGATAGATTCCGCGCCAGTGCTACCCGCAGTACTCAAGCAAAAAGCCGCGAAAAACAACTTGACAAAATCGAACGCATCGAAGCACCCATCGGTGGAGTCAGAACCCTGCATTTCCGTTTTCCCCCCGCGCCCCGCAGCGGACGCGAAGTTGTGGAAATCAAAGATTTAACTCACACCTACGATGATAAAATCTTATTTTTGGGTGCGAATTTATTGATAGAAAGAGGCGATCGCATCGCTTTTCTCGGTCCCAACGGCGCTGGCAAATCTACTTTGCTACGTTTAATTACAGGCAGTGAAGAACCGACAGAAGGCATCGTAAAATTAGGCGAACACAACGTTCTTCCCGGTTACTTTGAGCAAAACCAAGCGGAAGCTTTGGATTTGAAAAAGACAGTCATGGAAACTATTCATGATGAAGTTCCCGATTGGAAAAATGAAGAAGTTCGCACGCTGTTAGGAAGATTTTTATTCAGCGGTGACACGGTATTTAAACCCGTTGCAGCATTAAGTGGTGGGGAAAAAGCCCGTTTGGCATTGGCAAAAATGCTTTTGCGTCCGGCGAATTTATTAATATTAGATGAGCCTACAAACCACTTAGATATTCCAGCCAAAGAAATGCTGGAAGAAGCCATCCAGAACTATGATGGCACCGTGATTGTGGTTTCCCATGATAGATATTTTATCTCTCAAGTAGCCAACAAAATCGTGGAAATCCGCGATGGAGAATTCCGCGTTTATCTAGGTGACTATCATTACTATCTAGATAAAATTGCCGAGGAAAAAGAGCAGGCAAGATTAGAAGCGATCGCTGCGGAAAAGGCTGCAAAAAAAGCGGCAAAAGCGGCTAAGACCTCTGGAAAAAGGAAATAAACTAGTGGTTAGTGGTTGGTGGTTAGTGGTTAGTGGTTATTTGACAACCAACAACGGCCCTTCGGGAGAGCCAGTCGCTCATGGGGGAAACCCCCTCTTGGCCGCACTGGCTCACCAACAACCAACAACGCGATCGGGCTTCACCAGTCGCCTGGGTCGGGAAAACGCCACTGCGACCCTTGGCCAGACCCCAAGACCGCAGTGGCTCCCCTACCAAGGGCGCGAAGTGAGCCGGAGGGAATCTTCCCGACTGCAGACGCAAGCGCCCCAACACCCACCAACCAACAACCAACAACTAACTACTACCAATTTCCAGCGATCACAAAATCCGTGTAAAAGTTGAAAAAATGTGTAAAAAAAACCGTATACCCCAATAAAAGAAGTTAATAAGCAGAAATTCACTTGCACTTGGGAGTAGCAGTGGTATCATTCGGGTATTACAAAAAGTAAAGGGCAATTTATTATGACCAAAGCACCTGTTGCTCCCGTGGTGCTAGTCATTTTAGACGGATGGGGCTACTGCGACCAGACACGAGGAAACGCTATTGCCGCTGCCAAAACTCCGATTATGGAGAGTTTATGGACAGCTTATCCGCATACCCTCATCCGCACATCAGGAAAAGCCGTGGGCTTGCCAGAGGGTCAAATGGGCAACTCGGAAGTTGGTCATTTGAACATCGGCGCTGGGCGAGTTGTACCGCAAGAGTTGGTACGCATATCAGACGCCGTAGAAGACAATTCTATCAACAGCAACCCAGCACTTGTCAAAATTTGCAAACAAATTCAGAGTCGCAATGGCAAGCTGCATGTAGTAGGGCTTTGTTCTGAGGGTGGCGTACATTCGCATCTTAGCCATCTATTCGGATTACTTGACTTAGCCAAGGCGCAAAAAGTTTCTCAAGTTTGCATCCACGCCATCACCGATGGTCGTGACACCACCCCAACAGACGGTGAAAAAGCGATCGCACATCTGCAAGATTATATAGACCGCAGCGGATTCGGACAAATTGTCACCCTCAGCGGTCGTTATTATGCAATGGATCGCGATCGCCGTTGGGATCGGGTTAAACGCGCCTACGACATCATGACACAAGATGGTTCAGGCGATGGTCGTTCGGCAGTGGAAGTCATAAAAGCATCCTATGCAGAGAATGTGACAGACGAGTTTATAGCCCCAGTACGCATTGCACCGGGTGCAGTCGAACCAGGAGACGGGGTGATATTCTTTAACTTCCGCCCAGACCGCGCCAGACAACTGACTCAAGCTTTTGTCAGTCCAAAATTTGACGGCTTTGAAAGACAGCAAATCGAGCCTTTATCTTTTGTGACCTTTACTCAATACGATCCAGAATTAGCAGTTGATGTAGCATTTGAGCCACAGAACCTCAGTAATATTCTGGGTGAAGTAATTGCCAATCACGATTTGAAGCAATTTCGCACCGCCGAAACCGAAAAATACGCCCACGTTACCTACTTCTTCAATGGTGGTTTGGAAGAACCTTTTCCAGGGGAAGATAGGGAACTGGTCAGCAGTCCGATGGTAGCGACTTACGATAGCGTCCCGGCGATGTCAGCCGAAGCAGTCACAAAAGTAGCGATCGCCGCAATTGAAAAGCGTATTTATTCCCTGGTAGTGATTAATTATGCCAACCCGGACATGGTAGGGCATACCGGTCAAATAGAAGCTACGATTAAAGCAATAGAAACTGTTGACAGTTGTTTGGCTCGTCTAGTTACAAGCGTTAGCAAAGTCGGAGGTACAACACTGATTACCGCCGACCACGGCAACGCCGAACAGATGTTAGATGATGCGGGCAATCCTTGGACAGCCCACACCACTAACCCAGTCCCCTTTATCGTGGTTGAAGGAGAAGGCGCTAAAATTCCCGGACATGGTACAAATGTTCGACTGCGAAGCGATGGCAAGCTAGCCGACATTGCCCCCACGATATTGGAGATTTTACAACTTCCTCAGCCACCAGAAATGACAGGGCGATCGATGTTGCAAAGCGCTGAATATGATGTGCAATTAAAACGCACTCCCGCGCCAGTTGGAATGTAACAGAGTTAAAAGTTATGAGTGATGAGTTATGAATTAAGATTTTTTAATTCCTAATTCCTAACTCCTAACTCCTAACTCCTAACTCCTAACTCCTAACTCCTAACTCCTAACTTCTCTTTCTTGAAAGTTGTTATCTATTGAGATTGCTATCATGACCGTTACAAACGTAGTACAAGGCATTTGGGCATTTTCCGCCATTGGTTTGATTGTTTTAGTGTTATTGCACAGCCCCAAAGGTGATGGCATTGGTGCTATTGGCGGACAAGCCCAGTTGTTTAGCAGCACCAAAAGTGCTGAAAATACATTAAACCGAGTTACTTGGGCACTGACAGTCATTTTTCTCGGTTTAACCGTGGTTTTAAGCGCCGGTTGGCTTCCGAAATGAAAAGGGGGAGAGGGGGAGAGGGGAAGAGGGGGGGAATTTCCCTTTTACCCTTATCCTCTTATCAACCTATCAAGCAAATAAAAAATTTAATTTTGCGGCGGTTAATTACAGCCCTTACCTTGGCTATTGGTACAGGGCTGTTTGTGGTTTTGAGTAACTTCCAGTCCATTGCGATTTTGCCACATTTTTCCAGGAGCTTGACAAAACCACCGCAATGTGATATGGAGAGAAAAATTTCTCTTTCCCTCTCTGCCTCTCCTCCAAAAGCCCATCCCCTACCGCCGACGCTGGCGCAGTGGCAAGATAGCAGCAAGAGTGGGGATTATTTTGAGCAAGTTGCACAAACCAAAGTTGGTTATTTAGTTTGGTCGCAATTTCCGGTTAGTGTTTACGTAGAAACACCGAAAGTAATTAGCATCAAGCAGTCTCAAGAATGGGTTAACGATGTTTTGCAGGCTGTACAAGAGTGGAATGCTTATTTGCCTTTAAAGGTAGTCGAACAGCCAGAGGTTGCGGATATTACCATTGTGCGAAAAACTCCACCTCTGCAAAAGTTGCCTAATAGTAATATTCCCCGTGCGCGATCGGCACAAACTACTTACGAGTTATATACCGACAAAAACCATCTTTTATCCCACCGCTTTACAATGCTGTTGAGTCCCAGTCAGACAGGTAATTATCTCACTGCAGCGGTTCGTCACGAATTCGGTCATGCGCTGGGAATTTGGGGTCACAGTCCGCTACAAAGTGATGCTTTATACTTTTCCCAAGTTCGCAACCCGCCGAAAATTTCTGCGAGGGATGTGAATACTTTGAAGCGGGTTTATCAACAGCCTACACAGTTGGGGTGGGGTTTGGGGAATAAATCTTAGACCTTCAGACTTGAATGGCACGCTTATTAAGCCCTCAAATAAATTTGGGGCTTAAAGCTTAAACCCGTTAAAACGGGTTATAACTCTTATCTGAGTTAGCTAGAAGCTATAGCTATAGCCATTTGTATTAGGACGCTGCTTGCTTGAGAACGAATTCGATGGCATCGCGTAAGTTATCCGAATTATGTAACTGTTTGCGAATCCGACTTTTCAACCATGCCCAACATTTTTCAATGGGATTGAGGTCTGGTGAATAAGGCGGCAAATATAGAAGTTGACACCCTGCGTCTTGGATAAGTTGGGCAATCCGACCGCCATGATATTTGGTTGCATTATCCACAATCACCCACTCACCGGGACGCAAAACAGGAATCAAGCATGTTTCTAGCCAGGTCTCAAACACCGTGCGGTTACACGCCCCCTCGACTGTAAATGGGGCAATCAATTGACTATCTCGGTACCCAGCAATCATATTAATGCGACCCTGCCGCCGACCCGACTTGAGGTCGCAAAAACGTTCTCCTGCGGGTGAGTAACCGTAGCCGTAATTATCTGGTTCATCCATTCCAGATTCATCGACATAGACCAGGTGTGGTGCTTTTGGGTTCTCCAGTTGACCTAGAAAGGCTGTCCGTTTAGCTTCATCTGGTTGGCAGTAACCAGATGTTTTTTTTTTCCGGGTATGTCCAATCTTCTGCAATGCCCGTGACATCGTGCGTTGACTAATCTCTCCATCCCATAGCTCTACCATTTCTGTTTGAGTTTTATCACCATTTGCTTTGACAAATGCCCGAAACTTTTCCCAATCAGTTATTCTGCTACGCTTTTGCCATCCCTGTTTTGGCTTTGGCTTGATATCACCAGTTTGCGCTTTACGCTGACACCATAAGTTAATTGTATTGCGACTGATATTGAACAGTTGACTTGCTTCCCTCTTCTTGAGACCGTCCAACTCAATCGCTTGCATTACCTTTAGCCGGAAATCATCACTGTAGGGTTTAGCCATCTATGTCTCGGTAGCAACAGTCCGAATACTTATAGTTTATGTCCTAACACCACTGGCTACAGCTATATATCTACTCCTTTTAGACTGCCGACTCTAATGATTAACTTCTCTGTTAAAAATAAGTGGACACAAACTTCCACATCTGCTGCATCCCATACTGAAACGTTGCTTAGTTGATTCTGTAAATAAACCAGTGTCAGTAACACAGGTATAATTTTTTGCTCTAATTTTTGATGTCGATAGCTCAAGTTTATCTAAATTTTGATATCTTGTTATATTCACGGAGTGAGCGGCAATACGAGATGCTCTCAAACCTTCCAACATAGACTCAGTTGTAGGTACTCCCCCTGTATGCTCCTCACGAGTTACTGAGTTTATTATGTCAGCACCACCCATATAAGCCATGAAAGTAGCTCCTATAGCAGAGGATATATGATCTTCACCTATAGCTGCATCAGTCGTAATTGGACCCAAAGGCATTATAGGTACATTGTGAATTTGTTTAGCTAATTTTACATATTCTGCAATTTTATGGAGAGGAGCATGTCCCATTCCTTCCATCATGACTTGAACACCTAATGATTTTGCTGCTGAAATATACTCATTTTGAATTTTGATTTCCTCTAATTGAACGTCATCAAGAGCATCGACTGTAGTTGCAGGACGGAACGTTGTTCCAAGGCTAAGAGTAACTTTATATTTTTTAAATATACGAAGGATATTATCGAAGTTTTGAGATAATATGCTCTCTTTCCTATTATTTATATACATATCTTTGAGAATGATTCCTCCCCCACGACTAGTGACTGGCGTTAGTCGAATAGCTTTAGCTTTTTCATATAAATATTTACGAGGTGTTAAATGAAGAGTCATGAATGCCACACCCATTTCAGCTTGCTTTTCGATTTCCTCCATCAGAAGTCCTAAATCGATTCCATACTGATGATCAAAGCAAATATAGTGTGGCAAAGTTCCAACAGGTCCTCCAAAGATATTAATTGCATGACTATAAAGGGGGGTGTCAGTAATTATCGTACTCAGATCCATCATAGTATCTGGACGATATCCAACAGATGAAAGCTTGTATAGTTTGTCCAATTCAATCTCCAAGCTTCCTGAATTGCTCACTCCTATAGAGGTGTTTACTTTGACTAGCAAATTATTACCGACTGCTACATCTCTAAATTTTCCCTTTAACAGAATAGACTTACCTTCACCCAAGCTTTGAATTAGCTTATCCCCAGAAATCAAATTCTCAGAAATTTCTAGTATATCCCTGTTAAATTCATTCATTTCAGGTTGGATTTCAATTGTAAAATATGACTATGCAATTGACTACGATATCTTTCCTCCACTATAAAGCTAATAAAGTTTAGAAGAGGTGTATTTTGTATTTTTTTAATTTTTTTTAAAAAATGACTTATTGATGCTGTAATTCCACTACCAAGAATTATTGGTGGTGCTACAGGAGAAAATCCAGGTATTAAAACACTACTTAATGTGTTTACAAACACTCCTGATGATATACCTTCTAAAATACTTAATAATCGAACTAAATTTTTACTTCTATTCTCCATTTTTTTTAAATTAGAAAAATGCTGAATTATCTCATTCGCAATATCTTTCTCAGTACTTTTAGCTTGATTAATTAAATTAAAATATAGTCTACGAAAAGCTATAAATTCTTCAGAGTACTTTAGATTTAAAATATCTCTAGATGACATTTCGTCCAGACTTGAAATAGGTAGTTCACAGAAAGAAAGAACTTTTTGAAAAATATCAACGTTCGCCCTTGCAAGTGAACCGAATGATTTTCCTCGATAGTTAGAAAATATATTTCCATATCTTGCATTAGTTAATAAATCACCATTTACAGCAATCGCATTGGACAAAAGATATAATTCAGATGCTCTTTCTATAAAAATAATTTTTGTCTCTCTTGGAATCTGTAACTCAAGTATGCAACTAGCAATTAAACTTCTAGAAAAATATTGCCTTTTACCAATTATTTGGAGAGAATGCTTTAGCCAAGCATGATACTTATGAGGTATGGAAATAACCATCAAACTATGTAGTGATTTTGGATTTTCACTATCAAATATATCATTAAGCCATAAACGGCGATAAATTACCTCTATAGAGCCAGTATCTATATGAAAAAAAGTTCCAATATTATTCAATTCATTAGCAATAGGACGTTGTGTAGGTTTGGCAATTTCTGAAGCAAGTGAAGGAATTTTAGAAATTGGCGATTGATTAACAACTACTGAAGATTCTTCAATACGTCGCTCAAGATAATCATCAGCATTTACAGTCTGAGAGTAATCTCGAATTGCTGGCAGTAAATCCCCATGCTGGATAAGTGGTTCAACATAAGGGAGCAGTGAGTACATTGTTCTGGATTGCCAGAAGTAAGCTGCTGCCAAAACTACATGATCATAAAGCAAACAAGCAAGCTTTATTTCTCTCAATAGGACATCTTTGGGTATCTGCTGGCGTATCAGAGTAAATGAGTCAGCATCCCCAAAAAATATTTTTTGCCTATTTTGTGTTTGAGAAGCAAATATTTTCATCTTGACTAGAGTAATTAGGTAGAGCTAGTTAATTTATTCAAGAGCTATTTTAATCATTCCAGGCAGGAACTTTATTCCTGAGAAGCAAGAAGGAATGAGCTTTGGTGATCTCAGTATCAGACGTAGATATAGCCTAGCTGATACTGTTGGCGAAAGTGTTACCAACGGATAAACAAAGATGTTACAACTAAAAGCCGCAACCACAGATTGAAGGTTTGAGGTTGCGTAATATTTGAAAATACAAGATGTATTACTGTCGCCAACAGTATCTGTATCTCGGCTGTACCCCCTCAACGAGTTTACAGTATCTTTTTTTAAATTTAAGAACTCGTTGCGATGAGGCGGCGATAGCGGAGTGGCTCTTGCGGGCTTTTTGGCCTAGTTAACCCAACCACTATCTTCATGCCCGTAAGAGCCACCGCCTCATCGAGCGAAGCGGCAACGAGTTCGTCGGCTCAACACGACATCACCGACTAAAACCTCTTTGCTGCTGTCTACGTTTTTCTTGCTCGTAGTTCAGTCGTTCTAGCAAATCCTGATTCCAAGTCTGATTATCAGGCGGAAGTCTCTTACTTTGGGGTAGCAATTCTAGTACAGCACTAGCTGTTTCTTTACCTTGCTTATCCTTATTAAAGGCCAGCCCAATTCTGCTGATATTTTTGAGAACTTCTAGAGGTAAGTTATGCGGGTCATCCACCACCATATACATTGTTCTCACTGGTGGCATCCCCTTGTGTGCGTCCCTATCCCTCTTTTGTCAGAGTGGGAGAATCCAATCGCCCAAACGTTTACAGGGCTTTAATTTCCACGTTTTGTCTAGAAATTTTAGTTTCTGTTAGAAAATAAAGCCTCAAACCTTGATGAAATCAAAGTCTCAGAGTTTGGCTGAGATTATTGTTTTCCGAGAGTGACAAAACAGGGCTATCCATATCCGCAATTGACAGTGCATCAATGGGGGAGTCACACAAAAATACTCTCTCCACTTTATCTTCAGGCTCTCCACCCAAGTTAATGTGAAACCAACCGTTATCTGATTGGGTGTTTTCGGGGTACGGCGAACAGCGATTGTCTTGGCGTGTGGTGTCCCAAACCAGTGCGCCTGATTTTTTACCGTTTAAATCCCGCTTGATAAAAACAACATTTCGCTGCTGGTCTATGTAACCCAACCCCTGCTGCTGTAATGGGTGTACAAGGAAATTGGAGATACCGCGCTTTTGAGTCAAGAAATGCTGTAATACTGGGCGTAGGCTTTCATCCTCTGCTGGTAGTGTAAACTGGGGTTCACGCTGCTTTTGCTCTCTATTCAGTAAACCAAAAAGTTTTTCCTTCTGAGCGATCGCTAAATATTTTGTAGCTTATAATACTTTTTTCGACTCAATCCTCTAACCAGCAGACAGAGTATAGATTATGGTTACTTATGATTAGCTGGTGGATAATTTGTTGGTGCTAACCTGATAGAAGATAAATGCCTTCAACTACTTGATATTTACGCTCAATAGCTTGAGATAAGAAAGCTAACATCTGTTTGAGTGCAAAAAGTGTACGATAGATTAATCTGCTACCTTTCCTTTTTAGACTGATTCTTAGCCAAAGGAGATTGACCCAAATATTAACTAAAAGAAAGGATATACCAACGAATAATAATCTCAAAACGGGGTTTTTATTATTCGTTTTAATTCGACAAATATTTTGGAGGCGATAACTAGTTTCAATTCCAAATCTTTTTCGATAATCTTGATAGATGTAATCGAAAGTTGTTTTTACCTTGTAAGCCACGTAAACAAAGTATTGAACCCCGTGCTTTTTACGCTTTCCCTTTCTATATTTGCAGACAATCCATAAGTCAAAGGTGACAGAATCATCTTTGTCTCTTGTGATAGTATAGGTAGTTTTATAACTTTTTTTACCCTTTAAAAATTGTTTAATTCCTCCTGATATCCCTGTCTTGATAGCAGGCATCATAAACGGGATATCTAACGCTTGCAACCATCGGATTACAGGAGTATTAAAAAATCCCCGATCTCAATAGAGTTTTTTTACATTTATTTTAAGAACATCAAGTTCCGCCAATAAATAAGTAATAATAGCCACACTTGTATCGAATCGGCGAATTCCTCTTATTGCAAGAGTGACACGCTTATTTTTGGTAATAACATATAAAGTGGCATAAGCGTAAAATGAATTAGTCCCAGATTTGGTTTGACTTGGATATATGTAAGGTAATTCCTCTGATGTTGGCTTACCATAATAGCAAATTAAATTTCAATCAATCGCTATTTTCAAACAACCTTTTTTTAATCCCAGAGGAATTCGACTTTTCAATGCTTGATTTATTTGTGTCTCCAGTTCCTCAAAATTGCTGATTTTATTGAGATGATATCTAATATCATTGGCTGTGGGAACATTCTTTAATAGTTTGGCTGTGTTTTCAATACTATCTCCACTACTGGCTGCCTTTATGAGAATCTCGAATAAAGTTTGTTGATCACATACCCCTTGAGTTTCAATGGACAAATTTTCTACTAAACATTCAATAACCTCATCAAGGGTTTCTAAGTCTGTTAGAACTAATTCTTCTGATCAAAAAGTCAATTTATTTCAGCCAATATGCTACACACTACTTTCATCATTTCATTTTTTGAACTGTTTCATATCACTATAAGCATTACTTATATAATCAGTAGTGTATAGTACATTAACTTACGCAAGTGTAAGTGGCGATCGCTCTTCTCTGAAAAACTTTTTGGTTTACTGATACAGTCGAGGGGGCGTGTAACCGCACGGTGTTTGAGACCTGGCTAGAAACATGCTTGATTCCTGTTTTGCGTCCCGGTGAGTGGGTGATTGTGGATAATGCAACCAAATATCATGGCGGTCCGATTGCCCAACTTATCCAAGACGCAGGGTGTCAACTTCTATATTTGCCGCCTTATTCACCAGACCTGAATCCCATTGAAAAATGTTGGGCATGGTTGAAAAGTCGGATTCGCAAACAGTTACATAATTCGGATAACTTACGCGATGCCATCGAATTCGTTCTCAAGCAAGCAGCGTCCTAATACAAATGGCTATAGCTATAACTTTAACTTTTAGTTCGGTGAAATTTATTTCTTGGCTAAAAATCTTTTAACTTAGTTCAATACAGTCTCTCGGCGCGAAAGGAAAGACCTAAAGGCTGTAAAATTCTGGTTATTTCTGTTAATGGTGCTTCAGCCAAGACGCTTACTGCAACCAAGATGGCATAGGGGTCTTTAGTGTTACGCCAGGGGAATTGTCTGGAATTTAGTTTTGCCCAAGCTTGCAATTGGCGGCGAAACCATTTGAGTTTGGCTTCATCAAGATGCATGAAATACGCCCTCTTAAATTAAAATGGGCGATCGCACTATAGCTTAAAAGCTTAAAATTTTCGGCAAATACTTTTTCGACCTCACACGCACAACTACTGTTTGGGTTTTTTAATTGCATTTACCCAGTAAGAAGATTGGCATATCCCGACAGCACGACTGACTAATTCTCTATTTCGAGGCAGATAATTGGCGATCCCAGTTTATAAAACGCAACAATTTCTAGGGTGATGTTGGGTTGGGCTGTCGCTTCACCCAACAAAGCAGTCTAGAAATTGAAACTAATGGTGGGCAATGCCCACCCTACTTTCTACACGCGACGTAGGTTCATGAGTTCTTGAGGAGATGCGAGCATATCGATCGCCACAAAGAATATCTTACCTTGGGGATTGATTAAGAATCGCCACGCAATGTTCATTCCCACTGTGACGCCAAACCAAGGTGTTTGAACTACACCTGTAACTTTCAACTGCTTGGAACCATCTGGTTGAATATCGCAAATACCTTGTTGGGGCATCATATTCAGCCCTTGTGCTTCTTCGCGCATGTATTTAGCGATCGCCTCACGACCGACAATCGGCTTCTGGAATGGCGGTTGCAGCGCACCATCGACAGTAAATAAATCAATCGCTGCATCAAAGTTATCTGAGTTCATGGCTTGAATGTAGCCCAATACAGCAGGCTCTGTGATACCCTCAATTTTGATTGAAGTAATCGGGGGAGTAGTACGTGTAAATGCAGGTTCTGGTGCCGCTTTGGAACTACTGGGACCGAGTGCCGATGTATCAAATCCCATATCTACCACGGCATTCCGCAGTACGGTAATTTGCTGACCTGCATCAAGTTTCTTGGTAGCTTCTAGCACCATTTGCACCCCTGGAGACATTTGATAACCAGTCGGGATGGGCACAACAAAACCTTTTACCATCAATTCTGACAACTCGAACCAAAAAGCCAGTTTGGTGTTGACGCTGAAGAATCCATAAGCACGGCTGATGGGAGTGTCTGCACGGCTTGCCAAATCCCGCATGACTTTTGTTTGCTCATCAGGAGACATTTGCTTAATTTGGTTGAGCAAACTTTCTGCTAGTTGCAATCTTGCTGCACCGGGGGCTGCGGGTGTAATTGTCTTGCCCATTTCGGTGTAAGCGTACCAAAGATATGCTAGTTGGTCGTCAACGCTGAGTTGATCGAACAGTGCTATTGTCGCTGGAATCGGGCTGGGAACTTGAGTGTTAGAAAAAATACTTTGAGCGGATTCGATAGTTAAAGCCACGATCGCATTCTCCAATATTGTTTGTTTGCTATTTAACTGATGAGCTTTCATTCCCAGGGAGGAATCTTAAAGCTGTGACAAACTGGCAAAAAACTCATCAACTCGCGTCAAATCAAAACTTCTAGCCCTAAAAATCAGACAAAATCAACCGGAAATTATTGCCAATTATTAAGTTTTTTTGCATGTCAAGTGAAGCCAGTTTGGTGACTGTCTTGCAATTACATCTTTGATTTAATGGCAAAGGTGTTGATTTACCGTCGATATTTAGCGACGTCACTGCATCAAGCCATGCAATTTCGTCACCAGAGGTTTTGCTTTCACGTAAAGAAGTGTAACAGGATATTTTACGCTTTGTAAAGTTTATTAATAAATCTAATGGTAGACTTCAGCAAAGGTTGTCTAATCTTGAAGCAACCAAGGTGGATGAGGCGTAATTTTCTCGGTAACGAAATCAACAAAGGCGCGAACTTTGGGGGATAAATGGCGATCGCTTGGATAAACTAGATAAATATCTTTATGTGTGGGCGTCCATTCTCTTAATAATCGAATTAACTTTCCGGCTTTAATTTCTTGGGCGACAACAATATTGGGCAAATAAGCAATACCACAACCATCTAAAACTGCTTGCTTGACAAAAAAGTAATCATTCACCCGAATTCGGCCGAAAACAGTAATTTCTTCCTCAATCGTCCCATTATTAAACTTCCATTGAATTTCCCCTGCAGGCGTTGGCGAAGCTACACAGAGACATTGATGCTGAATTAAATTTTGTGGTGTTAAAGGTTCGCCATAGGTAGCAATATACTCTGGACTGGCACAAACCCAAAAGGGTACAGACCCCAGCTTTTGAGTAATGAACGAAGAATCACTTAGCGGTCCTCGGTCAAAAGCTACATCAATTCTTTCCGCAACCAAATCTACATGGCGATTGGTTAACATGACTTCGGCATTTACTTGCTGATAGCGTTGCAAAAACTCCAGCAACCAAGGATTAACCAGGGTTATACCCAGAATCACTGTCGCAGAAATTCGCAAAGTGCCATAGGGTATAGCTTGCATAGTAGCGATCGCTAAATTTGCTTCTTCAATATCTCCGAGTATTTTGGCGCAGCGTTCAAAATATACTTTTCCGACTTCAGTAAGGTTAAGTTTGCGAGTGGTCCGTTGCAACAATCTCGCGCCTAAATTTTTTTCTAGTTGCGCGACTTTGCGACTCACTGTGGTTTTGGGAATACCTAAAGCATTCGCTGCACTAATAAAACTGCCAACTTGCACGACTTTTACAAAGATTGCCATTTCGTTTAAGTCGAACATTGGTTTCATTGTTGATTGTCCCATCAATGGGATAGACTTTTTCATTTTGCCTATCTAGTCAAGGTATTGGGATAGTCTCTATATTTTTAATTAGCAAAAAAAAGACATTTCCCAAAAATGTAGAGACGTTGCATGCAACGTCTCTACATTGAGTTAGGAGTAAATTAATGACAATCTTAATTACAGGGGCAACTGGAATTATTGGCGGCGAAGTTATTAAACAGCTTGCAGCGAAAAATTTGCCCTTACGCGCCTTTGTCCGCAACCCCAATAAAGCAGCAGGGTTAAAGCAGTTAGGCGTAGAAATTGCCCAAGGTGATTTTCTGCATCTAGACACTCTTGAAGCCGCCCTGCAAGGAATAGAAAAGGCATTTCTCGTGACAGCCAACGATCCGCGTCAAGTGGAGATGGAATCAAATTTTATTGATGCGGCTCGCATAGCAGGTGTACGGCATATTGTCAAGCTTTCGGTACTGGCTGCAGATGTATAGCAACCGCCACAACCGTTAGGACATTGCAAAAGCTGGGATTGACAATTAGCTTTGGGGCATTTGTCCTAATCGCCTTGGCGACTGCTATAAATTCTGTTAGTTCCTTTCAAAGATGGCACGGACAGATAGAGAAACACTTAGAAAAATCTGGTATAACTTGGACGCATCTGCAACCAAACATGTTGATGCAGAATATCAGGTGGTTTGCCCAAGCGATCGCCCAACAGGGTTCTATTTTTTCTACGGTGGGAGATGCCAAAATTTCCCATGTGGATGCACGAGATGTTGCGGCGGTTGCGGCTGTGTGTTTATCCGAATCGGGGCATGAAAATAAAAGTTATGTTCTTACAGGTTCGGAAGCGATCGCCTTTAATGAAGTCGCGGAAAAACTCGCAAAAGCACTGAATAGACCTGTTGTTTTTGTCAACGTCACATCAGAACAACTCAAACAAGCAAGGCTAGCAGGCGGCGAACCAGAATGGTATTTGGATAGTGAAAATGAGTTGTTTGCTTTGTGGGCGTCGGGTGCGGGTTCGCCCGTCACAACTGATATAAAAGATGTAGCGAAAAAATCCCCAACTTCTTTTGATGAGTTTGCGCGGGATTTGGCAAAGGAAAAAACGTTAGACTTTTTCAATGTCGAAAGAGTTGCAAGCGGTTTCACTTTTGGAGAAGGACCAGTTTACGACGCAGCGCAAGGTTATTTCCTATTTTGCGATACTCAAGGCGATACAATTCACAAGCTGTTACCAGACGACAAACTTGAAGTATTCCGCCATCCTGCGGGATATCCTAGCGGTTTGGCATTCGATTCCCAAGGACGCTTGGTTGTTTGTGAAAATGCAGGGCGTCGCATCACCCGTACAGAAAAAGATGGGCAAATCGTCACACTTGCTGAGAAATTTGAAGAAAAGCGTTTCAACAGTCCCAACGATTTGGTAATTCGCAGTGATGACACAATTTACTTTAGCGACCCGCCCTATGGTTTACCGGAAATGTCCCAGGGTAAGGAACTTGATTTTAATGGCGTTTATAAAATCTCGCCCGATGGAAAGCTTTCTCTCTTAATAAAGGATATTCAACTGCCAAATGGTATGGTTTTTTCACCAGATGAGCGTTTTCTTTATGAGACGTGATGCGTAAAACCCCCGAATTCTATTCGGGGGATATAAGCGAATGTGCCAAATTTATTTGGCTGTCTTATGCCAATCATGGTAGCATAATTATGTGGTGATTAAGGTCGAGCCATGATTGTATACGAGTTCAAAGTCAAAGGGAAAGACAAACAGTACAAGGCGATTGACGAGGCTATTCGTACTATCCAGTTCATCCAAAATAAATGCTTACGTTACTGGATGGACAACAAAAAGATAGGCAAATACGAACTCAATAAATACTGCGCTGTACTCGCGGATGTATTCCCCTTTGCAGATGAACTTAACTCAATGGCTAGGCAATCTGCTGCTGAACGTGCTTGGAGTGCGATATCTAAGTTTTACGATAACTGCAAGAAAAAAGTCAGGGGCAAGAAAGGATTTCCTCTGTTCAAGAAAAACTGCCGTTCAGTAGAGTACAAAACCTCTGGATGGAAGCTTTCGGAGAACAGGAAATCTATAACTTTCAAAGGACAAAAAAGGGATTGGAACCCTAAAGTTAAAGGGAACCTATGACCTAAACTACTACGACATCAAGCAGATCAAACGTGTACGCTTAGTGCGTCGCGCAGACGGGTATTATGTCCAATTCGCAATTGATGTTGTAGTGAAGGTAGAGACTGAGCCAAGCAATCAAGTAGTTGGTATTGACTTGGGGTTGAAGTATTTCATTGCTGACAGTAAAGGTAATGTTGAGCCAGCACCCCAGTTCTATCGTAAATCTGAAAAGCAGTTAAACCGTGCTAATCGCAACAAATCTAGAAAGTTCAGCAAAGAGCGCAAAAAAGCTAAACAACGACAATCAAACAATTACCACAAAGCTAGAAATAGATATGCCCGGAAGCATTTAAGGGTAAGTAGGCAGCGAAAAGAGTATTGCAAGAAATTAGCGTACTCCGTGATCCAATCTAACGACTTGGTAGCCTATGAAGATTTAAATGTGAAAGGACTGGTTAGAAATCGACATCTAGCTAAATCAATCTCTGATGCTGGTTGGTACACTTTCCGTAGTTGGGTTGAGTATTTTGGGTATAAATATGGGAAGGCAACTGTTGCAGTGCCTCCACATAATACAAGCCAAAATTGTGCTAACTGTGGCGAAAAAGTGAAGAAATCCCTATCTACTAGAACGCATATCTGCCCTCATTGCGGATACGTGGAAGATAGGGACGTGAACGCTAGCATCAACATTCTGAAATTAGGACTAACTACGGTGGGGCACACCGGAAGTTACGCTTGGGGAGATTTGCCCTCTTGGGCGATTGGTGCAAACCTGTCGTCTAATGGCGAGTCATTGAACCAAGAATCCCCGTCTCTTTAGAGCGGGGAGTGTCAAATCAACGATACTCAAGCCCGCACCATTCACCGCTTCGATGTGAAGCCCGATGGTACTTTGACAGGCGATGTTGTCTTTGCCCAAATGACAGGCGATTCTAACGATTGGGGCGCAGACGGCATTACGATAGACGCTGAAGGTAGTATTTATTGCACTGGACCCAAAGGAATTTGGGTTTTTTCTCCCAGTGGCGAGTTAAAAGACCGGATTTATACACCTGAGTCGGTCACAAATGTTGCTTGGGGCGACACTGACAGCAAAACTCTTTATCTAACCGGCATCACCAGTCTTTACCGCGTACACCGTCCAGTAGGTGGGGGGATGGGGGGATGGGGGGATGGGGAGAGGGGGGGAATAATTCCCCTGTCTCCTTGTCCACCTTATCCTCCTTCTCCCCACACCCCACACCCGTCGTCCACACCGGTCGCCCTTGTCTCCTTTACGCTCCCCAGCTAAACTGCATGTGTCGCTGTTCTAAAACTTTGGTGTAAAGTTCTTCTAACTGAGTGATATTATTGCTGAGTGTATAACGTTCTAATACCCGCTTTCTGGCTTTCTGCCCCAATAAAGTTGTTAACTCCGGATGATCCTGGAATAACGGCAAGAGGGTTCTTAATTGCGATCGCACTGTTTTTGTATCCAGTACTACACCCGCACCGTTTTCCAATACTTCTCCATCGGCACCGACTTCTGTGGCTAAACAAGCCAATCCACAAGCCATTGCTTCTAATAATGACAGTGACAGACCTTCTACCAATGACGGTAAAATAAATACATCTGCTCCCCGTAATATTTCGATGCGTTGATTTTCGTCGGCAATAAAACCTAACCAGGAAATGCCGTATTCCGAACCGTAAAACTGTTCTAAGGAAGACTTCAAAGGACCATCGCCCACAATTAGCAACTTGCTACCAAATCTCATGTCCGACTGCTTCCAAGCCCGGAGGAGAGATTCAACGTTTTTTTCTGGCGCTAGCCGACCTTGATAAACAAATAAGCGATCGGCTTTAAATTCTCTTTTAATTTGAGAATACCCCGGAGAATACTTGACAGTATCCACCCCGTTGGGAATGATGGCGATATTTTCTTCCGGTACTCCCATGCGTGCCAATAAGTCTCGCTGAATTTGAGAAAATACAATCGTGCGATCGTAGTTCCCTAAAAAAGGCGCGTAGAGTTGATACGCCAAAAGTTGCGTTCCCGACACAATTTTTGCCCCTTTCCCAGCAAAGGGTGTGTGGAAGGTCGCTATTAAAGGCAAATTTAGTTCTTCGCAAATTTCCGGTAGAACAAAGTCAAGCGGAGATAATGTCAGGGAAGCATGGACTATATCCGGCTTGATGCGCTTTAGCGACTGAGTTAATACCTTAGTCGCTTTAAAAGTGGGAATTGTGTAAACCTGGGACTTGTAAATGAAGGGTAGCGGAACTTCTTGACAATTGGGCCAGTTGTCCGGTTCAGACTCTTCTTGGGCAAAGTGAAGAAAGCTCACTTCGTGTCCCCGGTCTAGCAAGGCATTTGTAATTTCTCGACTATAGGTGACATTACCGCAAAAAGGTGATTTTTTTCCAATCCAGGCTATACGCATTCTTTATTTAGCTACCAGAAAAGCGGGTTTGATCTATCAGCTTGTGTCCTTTGTGGTTTGTCTTTTGTCTGGTCACACTTGCTGGTATTTTCTTTTATCATAAAATGCTGCCATTTACACTAAAAACGCAAAACTTTACGTTCTTGAAATTCTTGCATCTATGGCTTTATTTGCTCTACCTATAAGTTGCTCATTGCTATACTTTGATAACAACTTATTTAGACGCAATCTCTAGCGTCTTGCTAATGCTAAATTCTTCCCCAGCAAGTGTGCCATAAATTATGACTGACATCAGTTTAGCACGAAAACAAGAGCTTTCAGTAAATTATTCATTATGCCAAGGTAATGAATAATAGCTGCTTTTAGTTGTTAACTATTCACGGGAGTTATACCAGGTTAATAGACCACCAGATAAGACGATCGCTGCTAATCCCAAAAAGACTGTCTGCAATCCGACAAAGGTTTCTGCTAAACCTGCTAATGCTAAAGGCAAGGATAAAGCAATATTAATCACATTGTTTTGCAGACCAAAAACTTTACCGCGCATTTCTGGCGGGGTTTCTGTTTGAATAGCGGTTTGCATGGGTATACCGACAAATGCGCCAAAGATTCCCAACAGTCCTATTAGTAGCAAAACTAACCATAACTCTTTTGTGAACACCGAAAGACCAATTAGAGATGCTGTCACACCGGCACATCCCCACAAACTGAGTTTGGTATAAGAGAAACGTTGACCAAATTGACCGAGAAGCGTTGCCCCAAAAGCGATACCAACGCCGCCAGCTGCTAGTAAAAAGCCGAATTGAGAAGCTTTTAAGTTGGGAATTACTTCTGCCATGCGTACTGCCAAAACAGTTAATGCTGCGAAGACAGAAAATAGGATGATCAGTTGGATTAGGGCATTGCGGAGGCGATAATTTTCTCCGAAATACTTAAAGCCATCACGCAAGTCTGAGAGAACGTGGGGATATTCTTGTTGTGGTGAGTGGGGTTTTTCGCGAGTCACTAAAAGCAATAAAATTAATCCAGCTAGAGCATAACTACCACCGACCAAAAGTGCTTTCCCCAGTCCGCCGCTACCGCCAAGTTGCTGCCAAATTCCGTCAGCGATCGCGAGTAATGGTTCTCCCACAGCAAACCCGACAATCACCGACGCCATCATTGTGGTTGTGTACAGCGAATTTGCCGAGAGTAAATGCTGTTCTTCTACCACCAAGGGAATCGCCGATTGTTCTGCGGGTGCAAAAAACTGTGTCAGCGTCGAAACTAAAAAAGTCACTCCCAAAATAATACAAAAACCTACAGGTAAAACTCCAATTGGTTTCCAATCATGAGTTAGCCACAGCAGCAGGGGAATCGCCAAAACCAGAAGACCGCGCCAAACATTCGTCGCTACCAGCACAGCCTTTTTCGACCAGCGATCGACAAACACGCCAGCAACAGAACCAAACAGCACTGCGGGAATTGTAAAAGCCATCATCAGCGCTGACACCCAACCACTAATGCTTTGTTCGCTTGATTGAAACTGAGTGTTAATCAAAGCAATCATTAGCACCAAATAAACCTTATCTGCCAGTTGACAGAAAACTTGACCACCCCAAAGAGCTAGAAAATTCGGGTTTTGCAATACAGGCAAAAACCCTTGCACTTTTGGCTTGCCTAATACTAATCCATTAGAACCAGAACCATTTACATCTGGCATTTCTTTGCCGGAATTGGCATCATTTTTGCCATTTACTTCAGCAGTAATTGCTTGGTCATCAGATTTTGTTTCGTATTCAGTCTTGACATCAGTTTTTGGAATTTCCGGCGTCCAATTTTTATCATTTTTAGAAACATCTTTTGGGGACATTTCATGGGTATAAATCTGACTGGACGTAGACTTAGGAGGAACAACACTCAGATGATTTGGTACAGAAGGCGAGGAAGATACCCGATTCTGTTTTTTGGCGTGGATTGGTGACGGTGACAGGATTTTTGTAGAATCCAATTCAGACGGTTGCATCATGGTTGGCAGCAAAATAAGAATCAATCAAAGCAGCAGAGCGAATCGAACGACCAAAATGATATTGAGCATAAAAGCGCAAAATTTGCTCAACAGATAACCAGCCATAATTTCTGGCTGCATCTTGCATTATCTCTGGTTGCGACAGCTGCTGGAGCATAGCAAGTTCTGTTGCACTCAGGCGACTAAAAATAACTGGCATTTCTTCTTGGTGGACAATTGTTTCGTATGCAAGGGAAGCCCAGGAGGAGGGGGGGCTAGGGGGATGGGGGGACAAGGGGAAAGAAGAATTTCCTTGTATTTCCCTCTCCCCCTCTCCCCCTCTCCCCCTCTCCCCCTCTTTCTTCAACTTTTCCCAAGCAGCTAAACAAACTGTCCCACCAGCATTGATGCTAAATCCTACCTGAGGGTTGGGGTCTGTAAAATCTGGCGTTAGAGGGCGTTGAGTCAGACAACAAACTTGTACCTGGGGCGCTAGTCCAGCCAAAGCTAAAAGGTGAAACACCCCCTGCGCTAAATGCGCTAAAACATCAAATGAATCATTGCTAGACAACGCTTCCAAGCGACTGAGATGTTCGTTGAGTAAATCATGCAAATCTTCTTGGGGTTGCTCGCTCAAAGCCTGACACAGCACGATTTCCGCCAAATATTGGCTAGCAGAAAGCTTTCCCAAATTCTTCGACAAACCGGGATAAGTTTTGAGCGTTTGTGCTTGAGTAATTTTATCGAGCGATCGCCCCTTGGCAATCAACAATTCATTAACAACAAACATCCCACTTCGTCCACCAAGGCTGGAATTGTGCTTGCGTGCCCCAGGAGCAATTACTCGAATCAGACCGAACTCACGTGTCAAAATTGTCACAAGCCTGTCCGATTCACCGAAAGCCGTTGCTTTCAGATTAATTCCGGTTGCTTTATAGGTTTTACTCATTTAGCCATTAGTCATTAGTCATTAGTCATTGGTCAGTAGTTAGTGGTTAGTGGTTAGTGGATAGTAGTTAGTAGCGAAGCAACATTGACTAACAACCAACAACGACCCTTCGGGAGAACCAGTACTAGGAGGGAAACCCTCCCGCAGTACGCGCTTCACCAACGACTAACAACCAACAAAAAACAAACGACTACTCTCTCTTCTCCAGGTTATCGCGCTGGCGGAGCAAATCGATACCGCGAGATGTGCCCAATCTAGTAGCACCCGCTATTATTAAGTCTAGAGCTTGCTCGACTGTGCGAATACCTCCAGAGGCTTTAATTCCAACTCTTTCCCGTGCTACTTCTTTTAAAAATTTGACATCCGCCACTGTCGCACCCCCATTCCAGCCTGTACAGGTTTTGAGAAATGCTGCACCCGCATCCATACATATTTCAGATGCCACCTTTTTCTCAGTATCAGTCAAAAGGTTTGTTTCTAAAATTACCTTAACAGGTTGCCCAGCCTCTTCACAAATTTCGGCAATTTCCCGGTGTACTTCCTCAGTATTGCCAGCCTTCAACCAGCCCAAGTTGATCACCACATCCAACTCAGCGGCACCATTATCCACCGCTTCTTGAGCTTCATACAGCTTCGTGGCTGAAGTCGTCGCCCCCGTAGGAAAGCCAATCACCGTACAAACTTTCGGGTTTTTGCCGTGGAGTAGTTCCACCGCACGACGGACATGAACGGGATAAACGCAAACTGCCGCAAAGTTAAACCTGTATGCTTCTTCGCACCATTGATCGACATGCTCTAGGGTAGCAGTTGGCATCAACAGCGAGTGATCGATAAATGGCGCAATATCAATGTCTGGATAGTCTGCTGCCATCGTGTGTTTTATAAGTGATAGATTATTAACCTTTATAAAAATTTAAGACTATTTTGATAAATTAAACCATATTTCTTAGGATTTGCTGCCTAAATGTGACAGATTGCTGAGTGTGAGGGGTAATTGTGGTGGCGAGCGCTTAATTTTTCTTAACATTTTTTAGTATTTTAGTTTACATTAGAGCGATCGCAGTTTGGATGAAAGGATTTTGGATGAAAGGATTTTGGATTGGGAATTTAGCAAGCATTAAAAGCCAAAATTGTGTGAAATTTCAGATAATCGCGTTTTTACGCTATCGGAAAAAGGTTATATCGAGTTTGTATAGATAAATAGTAAATACAGCAAACCACTTTATTGATTTAGAGTTTGCAGCAACGACGCTAGCAAAAAAACGTAAAATGAGCTATAGAAAGGGCGACAAAACAGTTACCATAATCGTTACAATATTTAGCTTAGTGGGAATTGGATTATTAGTAGGCAGTGGGTTAAGTTTTAACATTACTCGAAACTTTATTGAGAAATCAGTATCAACCAATGGTGTAGTGATTGAGTTAAAAAAAGAAATATCTAGTAATCAAAAATCCAGAGGTTATATTTATTATCCGGTGGTAAAATTTGAACCAGGACAGGGAGAAATTATAGAATTTGAATCGAATACTGGTACAAATCCACCTTCCTACAAAATTGGGCAAACTGTTCCTGTATTGTATGAGCCAAATAATCCTAATTCAGCGCAAATCAACTCTTCTTTCGACCTTTGGTTTCTTCCTATCTTTTTACTTGTGATGGGAGGTATATTTGGGGGGTTGGTTTTTCTATTTTGTTTTTTAAATTTGCCTCTTACAAAGCTGCTATTAATCAATAGATTTGTTGTGTAAATCGGTAAACGCCCTCACCCTAGAAGGGTGGGGCTACACGAACAAAGCCTACGAAGGTAGGCTTTTAGACTATTAATATTAGTCCGTGCAGACAGGCTTCGTTTTTCTTGACATCAGGCAGTTATCAGGTTAGGAAGGTAAAATGCGATTTGTCAGAATGCTTATTTGACAGAATTTATCTCATTACCTGATGTGGAAGAAGATGATGCATAGTGAAGCTGAATGGTTTACAGACAAAAGAAATGGTAAAGCTAGCATAAATAGCATTGCAATATACAAAAAATTTTCTTCTGAGATAGTTAAGCAATTAGATAACAATTTATCTGTTAATGAGATTTTAAGTTGGCTCAGAAACGAAACAATAAAAGCTTATAGAGCTAAGTATTCAACAAATCCTGAAGTCGGCGCTCTCAACAACGCTATGGGACGATGGAATGAATTTATAGCAACTAGTTTGTTTTCGGAAATTGTAATAGACATGAATCAAAATAGTGATAGCCGTATAGCTATATTTTCTTTACCAAACTCAAAATTACAAAAAGAGGGAGCAAATGAAACTTCCGCACAAATTTTAAGTTTATTTTGTCAAGATGAGTTTTCTACAGGAAAGACGTTAGAAAAAATTACACCTTTTAAAGACCAGATTTTCATGTCCAGTCCAGATTATATGATTGCTGTTTTTAAAAATGGCAGATTTTCAACATCTGTTAGTAAATTTTTACAACAACAAGCAAGAGATCCAAATAGTTTAGCAATATACGATTTTTTAAAAGGAAAGCTCTATATAGAAGAACTTAAAGCAGCGGTTTCTCTGAAAACTTCAAATCGTCCAGACCGTCGTTACCAGCCTTTATTCGAGGCTGCAATGATTAAAGCAATTGGGTATGTATTGCAGCAACGTTGGAAATATTACATGGTTGCCAGTGAGTCAACGCCCGCCGATAGAACTATATTTACCAAAGCTATAGCCCCTCATGGTGTTGCATTGGAACAAAATATTAAGCTGGTAGATGGTACATATCCATATACCACCAAAGCTGATTTATTTGCTTTAGTCGAAACTGCTGTTCAGTAGTAACGACTTATGACCAAGTTTTAGAAAATGCCAAGCGGTAATTCTAATTGCTTATTTATTGACTGTTGATAAGTCCATTTTGAAGAAGTCAAAAAGTCAAGAATAGCTTGAGCTAATGCCTTTGATGCTAAGTAAGGCACACCATTACCAACAGTTTTAAACATATTCGTTAACGACATATCATCTGGAAGCGCAAAATTTGCAGGCAAAGATTGTATTGCTAAAGCTTCCGCCACAGAAATTCGCCGTACCTTATATGGATGTAAATGTACTTCATTATTTCCATAGCACGCTGTAGGAGAGTAACGCCATCGATGAAGACGCTTATAAGATTTTTTTGAATCATCTCCTTCATCAACAGACTCAAACCTTTTAATACCTGCCCTTGGTTGAAAATAATGTTCAGCATTGGGATGGTTTACCACATTATTTTTTCTAAACCAATATTCAACTGTTAATTCTTCAGGAACATCAGCAGGACAAGGCAATATAGAATCTTCTTGAAATGGTTCGTATTTACTCCAAGGAAAAGAAAAAACCTTTTCTTTTGGATACGAAATGTGCTTCGTCCAGGGGAAGAACCCTTCAGGTAGTATATGATTATTCCCAATATTTATTCCGATATCTTCGATTAAATCCTTTCGGAACCCAATGAGTATAATTCTGTCTCTATTTTGGGGCACTCCATACTCAATAGCATTAATTAAACGTTCTGTTAATACATAATTAGCTTGCTGTAGCTGTCGTTTAAGTTCTTCAAAAAATAAACGGTGTTTTGTCGTCTTCCATAAACCTTTGACATTCTCGAATAAAAAGAAATCTGGTTTTTGTTGGCAAATTAATTCAACATAGGAAGCCGAAAGCTTCCCATTATCTCCCAAGTGTCCTCTATTTTTACCACCAACAGAAAAATCAGGACAGGGGGGACCACCAATAAAACCAATAATATTACTAGACTTGCGACAATCTTTTATTAATTCTCCTAGAGACGTTGCATGCAACGTCTCTACAAGTTTTGTGACATCAGCTTCTTCCCCGTGATGATATCCGTATTCAGGTAATGGCAGGTTTAGAACCTCCCGTGAATAGCGATATGCTGCCATGAATGGGGAAAAAATTTCATTGACATAAGCAATATTAAAACCACTGGTTTCAAAACCTAAATCAAGAAAACCTGAACCAGCGAAAAATGAGAAAATATAAGGGCGAGTAATCATTCAATGACTGTTACACATTGTGATAAAATAAGTTGCCTTAGAATATCTTCCACATTCAATATTGATATCTATAGCAACCTAACAAAAATTGTAACTATGTCTGAACCCTTTATCGACTTTGATGCAATTTTTAATCTTGCTTTGAAAGAAACCGAAGATGGCATGAAACTTGGCTTTTATATTAGTGAACCTTGTCTTGTGACACCCCTAGAATCCTACGTCAATAAATATCCAAAAATTGCAGAACGCTGCAATAATGCTTTGCTAGAACTCATTGATAAGCAGGCTGTGACTACTGATGAATTAGTAGGTGTATATTTTGAAAATAGCTTAGACAGCTTTTGATTAGTAAAAGTTAAGGTAATTTTTCTTGTATTGAAAGCCAAGTATTTATTTCTTCATCCTATTTAGACTTGGTTGATAGTGTCCGCTGTGATTATTTATATTGAGCAAGTAATATAGCAATCCTATATTAGAGCGTGAAAGTTCACTCCTGTCCAGAAACCCGGTTTCTTGAAGAAACCGGGTTTCTAAATCTTCATGAATGATGCAAAGGACTATTCTTCGGATAAGCGATCGCTTAATTGATTGCGAAAAAATTGCACAAGGTGTAACTAATCACTAAGCAACTATCTCAGATGCTTCTGGTAACAAACGCTTCACGCTTTGCTTAACAAAACCTTGCAAAAAGCCAATCTGCTGATTTTGCTGAAACACATTTTGCAAGGTTTGCCGCAATTTATCAAGATTCAAAGCATTACCAGAATCTACTGAGATTTCCTGTTGCTCAAAATACTCGACTAATGTCAAACCAGCAACCCTAGTTAAATACGCTGCACTCACACCCTGCACTACGCCACCGGCAACAAAGGTAACGGCGTTACTCTTCAAAACTGTACTAACAGCTTTGGTAGAAAGTTCTACCAAACCCAATTTCAGCATCAAACTTCCCATCGCACCAGCTACAGTTTGCGCTTGTTCCAAAGAGAATTTCTGCTGGTAAATACCACCCAAATCCATTACCATTTGGGCATTAATCGCCGCTGTTGCTAATATATCCAGCGCCGGTACTGGGTTGGCAAATGCCGCAGCCGCTGCTATCCATTGATATTGTTCAATTATCGGTAAAACGCGATCGCGTCTGACTTTATTTAACAATTCTTTAGCATTATCTTTCAACAATAAAGCCTTTCTCATGGTAGTTGCCCACACGAGTTGCTCTCCTTGTTGTGCGACAATTTCACTTAACTGTTGCGTCAATTGCTGAATATCTGGCGCTGGTTGTTTTAGCCACTCTTGCGCTGAACCATTTTCTTCATGTTTACGAACTTTAACGGGAAGGGGAGACGCTGCTGTCGCCACTACATTAATGTGCATCCGCTGTTTTAATGACAGCAATATGCTAGCGCGTTCATCTGGTAAATACCGATCTTGTTTGTTGAAAACCAGCATTACCCGTTGACTTGCTGATTTTACCTGTTGCAAAGCTTGAAATTCTGAATCTGTCAAATCACCGTTTGTCAGAAACAAAACAAAGTCAGATTTATTAACTTCTGTTAAGGTGGCTGCATCTGATTTTTCACTTGCTTCGACAAATAAAGGCGCTGTCTCTTTTATAGACGCAACGAATTTTCCTTTATTTTGTATTTCTTGCCGCCAATTAGACTCTAACTGTTTAATTAAGGTAGTTTTACCCACTGACTTTCCGCCAGTCACAGCTAGATGAATTTCTTGTCTGTCTAACTCAAGTGGTAATTGGGCAAGTTGTTCTCGCAGTGTTGCTAAAGCTTGATGGTTTTCTGCTTCACCTGCAAGTTGGTTTATGACAACTTCAGTTTTAGCGATCGCATTTTCTACTGTTGCCCGATCTACTGGCATATTATCCAATAAATCCACAGTTTTATTAGCACGATTTAGCTTTAATAACCACAAACCGCCGCCAACTGCTAACAAACTTAATAAACCAAACTCTCCGACATCCACTATCGATTGATCCCAACTTTGTAACATCCACAGAGAAAAGGACAGTCCCAATCCTCCCACTAAAATTGGTCGCTGCAACTTCACCACAACTATGATTCTCCGCGCTTTTTGGATGGTTTCTACTCCAGAATAGATCAAAACTCTTCTTGTCCGAATCTAACTGGAGATACTACACAATTTTCTTGATCTAAAGATACTTGTAAAATTAACTCCCAAGTATGACGATACAGTGCAGAACGAGGCTTGCGCTGTCGCTTTCCGGTGAAATTAAAGTATATTTTGCTACCTCTAATTAGAGAAAATAAATTTTTATAACTAATTTGATAATACTCAAAGCTAAACCTGAAAAGTTATTGATATTTGTTTGCTCTTAAACTTTGAGCAGTTCGGAGTTTCACTTATGCACAAGACTTTAGCATTTATTACAACAGCAATTGTTGCTTGTATTACCATTGTGAGTATTACGGCAGCAATGATTACTTGGGATACATGGGGGCAAACAAAAACTTCAATGGCAGTCGCTCAAACTGCTGTCGATTGTCCTGCTAATATAGATCGGAAGTGCTTGGATATCGACGTTTATGAAGCTTTAAACATCATGCCCAGAGAAGACAGACCATTAACAGACCCACGTCTCGGGGCTTACTACGGTGGGACTTCCTCTCCTCCTAATCCACTGGAGATTAAGCAAGGGGAATCAGTCACCTTTTTTATCGGTCCCCAGTATTTCTTACCTGCATCCTATGAAGAAGGTGGTACGAAGTATGTCCCCCATGTTGGTGCAGGTTCAATGTGGCCACTCAAATATACTAATTCAACAGAACCTGTTTTTACGAATAACAAACTTACATTTAACTCTGGCGATTCATCAAATTCACAGCAAGTAATCAAAGAATTCGGACATGCAGGAGTTAAAGATCAACCTCCCTCCCCTACTTCTGCTCAATACCTAATTGCCAGTGGCCCTGTAACCTATAACAATGTGGGAGAATTTGTAGCAACGGCACGGGTTCAAATGATTAGGCACTTTTATACAGGTTGTTCTCCTGCTGACTGGGGATTTGTGCCTACCAAAGAAGATTTGTGTCCTTCGGGACAGCCAGCTGTGGGACATAGTAATTACGAGCAAGACAAACTGATTGACATAACCGTTTCTCGCTTGATCAAAGTAGTTCCCTAGCAACTACATCTATAAAAGAAATCCCCGCAACCTTCTAAAGTTGCAGGGATTTATTTTACTTTTAACTTGGTGGCGGGAAGTGGATTTGAACCACTGACCTTCGGGTTATGAGCCCGACGAGCTACCAGGCTGCTCTATCCCGCGTCGCTCTCTTTCTTTAATCAGTATAACGCAACATCCCAAGTTTGGCAACTACAAAAGTGATAATTCTCCAAGAACTTCCAAACGCTTGTATTTGCTCAAGGTGATAAACTTTTCGGACAGTTTTTCGGCGACGCTGGGATCGATCCAACCCATTTGCTGGAGCAAGTTAATCGCAACGGCATATTTTGCCCGCTTTGCCCCATCCATGACTTTGATTGCCAATCCCATGCCTTCGCGGAGTCTGGCAACGCACTGCACTCCTTCGGCACCGGATTTACTTACCAGTTCTCCTGAGGTTAAGCGCATCAGTTCCGTATCAAATTCTCCGTCTCCTGCTACCATTGCTGGATGGTGAGTCATGGCACGGACAATGCGTTCCATATCCAAGTTGTTCCCAGAGGCTAACTGAGCGTACAGCGATCCGATTTGAGCGAGTTGCATTAAATAAGTGGGTACGCCGCAGTCGTCGCGAACGCTGATAAATTCTTCTGCGGGCATTCGCAGCAATTCTGCTACTTTGCTTAAAACCAACTGCTGTACTGGGTGTTTGCGTTCCAAGTAGTTATTTAAAGGGAAATGGCGTTGCTGACAAACAGCTAACATCCCCGCATGTTTACCAGAGCAATTGTATTCCAGAGGACTTTTTTTGCCTTCGGGAATCGGACATTGCAGTGCAGTTGGGTCAATATCTGCCCGCCAGAGGATGTTAAATACCTGTCGCACCTGCTCTATTGTTCCTTTGTGGGAACTGGTGATAATCGCTAAATCGCGATCGCTCAAATCATAACGTTCTAAGGTGCCTGTGGTGGTAACAGCCAGTGCTTGGAATGGTTTGAGCGCCGAACGGACAAATGTGGCAGTTTCGGCGTTACCGGCAACTGACAGCACTCGTCCGCGTTCGTCGCAGACAACAGCCTGGACTATATGCCTCGATTCAATAATGCCTTCCCGCAATAGCCTGACTTCCAGTGCTGCGGCTTGAGTTCGTTTTCCCATTGTCATGGGTTTAAAATCTATCGCCTTTCTAAGTTAGCAATTAGGAGTTAGGAGTTATGAATTATGAGTTATTAATTAATCACTCCTAACTCATAACTCATAACTTTTTAAAACAAGTGCCAGACTATAGTACCAGCAACGAACAACACAGCCAAGACAGCAAAGGTAATTTGCAAGCGCTGGAAAATTGGTTTGATTTCGTAGCTGACTATCAAGCGATCGCGTGTTAGTACTTGCTCTGGTTTTGTCCATGTTTGACCGTCGTACCAGCCTGACTCTTCATAAAAGATTATCGGGCTAAACAGGCGATCGCGTATATAAGACCACCCCAAATACAAACGCACCAAAAACAGCAGTACCCCCACACTTGCTCCGGCTGTACCGCAAAGCAGAAAATGGGCGATGTATTTATGGGGCGGAAAACTTGCCGCAGCTACAGGTGCAGCCACTACCCAAGATACACCCCAAATCCAAGCCATTTTTGTGATATAATCGCGCCAATCTAAGGTGCAATCGCGAAACAGCCAGGAATTTTTTAACTCTTCATACTCGTTCAGCGGTTGTTGTTCTGCGGGAACTGGGCAATTTGAAACCGAGGACTTAATCATTTTGGCTTACCCCCACCGTCATCGGGTGCTGGAAATTCGATGCGTTCGGCGTGACCCCAAAACGCTTCTAAATTATAAAATTCCCGTTCTTTCGGCATCATGATATGAACTATCACATCGCCGTAGTCTAGTAGCACCCAATTTCCCTCAGCTTTGCCTTCTGTTCGCAGGGGACGCCGTTGCCACTGTGTTTCTACCCCATCTTCAACTGCGGCGGCGATCGCTCTGACTTGCACTCTCGAATAGCCTGTCAGGACGACAAAATAATCTGCCAGGTAAGATACATCTGCTACCATTAGCAATAAAATATCACCCGCTTTGCGCTCTGATGCTGCCTCTGCAATTGTTTGGGCTATTTTTCCACTCACGTTGGTGTCAACCGATGTGGGTCTGACTTTACTATTTGTTACAGATACAGATTGTAATGGGTAATTTCCTTGGAAATAATCAGACATTAAACCTCAGGTGTTTTATCTTTACTTGTAACAAGTTTTTACAATTCTTTCCAAACGAAAATTGAACTGCAACTGTGTGAATTGGTTTCTTTGAATACTAACAAAAAAATGGGTGTCTATGCCTATGTCTGTACAATTGGCGATTTGAGGAAAGAGTTTTGCACAGAACCAATTGCGCTTCGCGATCGTGTGGGGATGAGTTAAGCAATAACTTGAAAGCAAGATTTTGAGAGAATAATCGCATACCGACCATACAGAGGAATGTATGTTTTGACGGCTTATTTGTTGTAAAGCTTGCAATTCTTCTGTGTCGCCGCGTCCAGGCTCCAGACTGGACGCTAAGAATACTATACAACTTAGCAGACTCATGCCTGGTCTACCTAAAGTGTGATTGGCGAGCTTCGTTAGCAGCGTCAGTTCCTTCGGAGGCTCGCTTGTAATACTTCTTCATCGTTAACGCCAAATTTGTCTCTGGCGACAATGGCACTGACGTTTGCATGCAACAGATGGGGATGTATTTTCATCACTTCGTCTACTTCCAACTTATCAGCCGCAGCCATCTGCAAGAGTTTTTTTACAAATTTTATAGCAGAAAGTGTGCCAAAAAGCGAACAACTCAAGCAATTGTAATAGTATCAGTCCTTTGCATCATTCGCTTCGCTCACGAGAATCCCGGTTCTCCGAGAAACCGGGATTCTGAGCTATAGTAGCGCGACCGGATGCAAATAAGCGCTCTTTGGGGCTGTGGGATGAGATATTAACTAGATCAAGTTTTTTAGTGGCGGACATCAGCCTTTTTCATCTGAATTTGCGGTTGCGCGATCGGGCTACTAAAAGTGCTGTGAGTTGAAGTGCTGATATGAAGTCAAATGGGACTGCTAAACTTCCTGTTTTGAAACGATTCTAGACTCAATTGGCGAACTTTCTGCGGTTACCGAGTAACACAAAGATTCATAATTATTTAAGGCTTGTTCAAAGGCATATTGTTCCACAGCAAATTGACGGCTGTTATAACCTAAAGTTTTGACTTTTTCGGGATGATTGTACAAATCTAAAATTGCGTTTGCTAAAGCTTTGGGTTCTTCTGGTGGAACAACAACTCCGCCGCCACTTTGTCTGATAGCCCTTGCTGCGGTGCCATTGTCGGGTACAGATGCGACTAAAGCCCGACCGCTAGCAAGTAGCACTTGAATTTTTGATGGCATGTTAAAAAATATTACATTTTTCTTTTGCACCACCAAGCCGACATCAGCGGCAGCTAACATTTGTGGCAACTTTTCACGGGGTTGAAAAGGTAGTAACAAAACATTATCTGCACCGTTTTCTTCACACTGGCGCTGCAATCGCTGCAAACCTTTTGCTTCGCCAACAATCACAAAAGCAATATCAGGAATATGCCGCAATTGACTGGCTGCTTTGACAACAGTTTCTAAACCTTGGGTGAGGGCAATATTGCCAGAATACAGCACTACAAATTTGCCTGACAAATTATGTGCCATGCGAAAAGCATTATTTTGTTTTGGCATGGGGCGGATAAAATTCACATCAACCCAGTTGGGAATTTGAACAATTTTGTCAGATGGTACGCCCTTAGCCTGTAAATTTTCTACAAACCCATCGGCGATAACGCTAATTTTAGTCGCGGTGCGATAGGCGAATTTTTCCAACGCTGTAAACACGCGGACAAGCAATTTATTTTTTAACAAACCGACATGAATAGCAGCATCAGGCAATATATCTTGAAGATTTAACACCACAGGACAACTGTGCAGCCATCCTAACAAGGTAGTTGGTAAGCAAACTGGTAGAGAAGGCGAAGTTGAAAGAATCACATCCGGACGCCAACCCATCAACGCTGGAAGAAAACTGGTGAAAACAAAACTCGCATCTAACAATACCCGATCTAGTAAGTTGGGTTGCGGACGAATCCAAACGAAACTGCGTTGAATTTGAACACCATTTTTATGTTCGGTGAGAAACAACTTACCGCGATAGCCCTCGTAAATTTGACGTTGGGGGTAGTTAGGCATAGCGGTAACGACACGCACCTCGTGTCCTCTCTTTAGCAGTCCCTCTGCTAATTCCGTCATTAGGGGGGCTATGCCAATTGGTTCTGGATAGTAGTTGTAGGAGTAAATTAAAATCCGCATAACAAATTAGTCAGAGTATCCCTGGTTTGTTTTTTGTTAATCACAACTTTTGTATCTAAAATCGTTCCGCATTGCGAAACACCTCTGTTTGAATTTTCCCTTTAGACACCCTTTATGTAAGTTATTTTTCATTGAAGATTGAGTACAATTTGACCTGAGCTTCTATATTCTACAGTGATATTTTTTTGACTATTTCAACAATGGGTGCAGCTGTTTATTTTAGTGTTATTACGTAGGTAATACCCGTATTCTTTATCGTTGTATAACACGGAAAAATAGAGTATGCCTATACCAAAAGCAGTATTAATTCGATTTTTAATGAATCATTAGTAGTAAAAATTAGACAGTAAACCTCAAAAAAGAAATTATTGCTGTCAGTGCGAGTTTCTTTCAGAGAAGCTGACGCTGCTAACGTCGCTACCGCTGTGCGCTTCGCGCTTCGCACTTAAGCGATTTTAAAGATTTTTGTCAATTTACCTTTTGGACAAATTTTTTTCCGGTCTTTTTTTAGCGGGTGGATATATATAGGGGTTCTCGCTCAAAGTCCAATACACTTAATATTTTCTTATGGGACAGGCGTCTCGCCTGTCCTGGGCGGGCAATAGGGCCCACCGTACAATAAATGTGTATTTAATGCAAGTGAGAACTACTATAGTAATCCTCGGCAGATGTGTGAAAATTTCAAGTCTCAGAATCCCGGTAACTCCTTTCATGAACCGGGATTCTCGGTTCTCACGAATGATGGGCGGGCTGCTATAGCGCTTCTGTTTCACGTCCAATACAAATCTTGTAGGGTATCTTGCCCACTCTTGAATTACCTCCACATCCTTCCTCCGGGTGAAGTATAGACCATTACCTGGGGCACAGCAATGCTGTGCCCCTACCCGTGTACAAAAGCGCAAATGGGAACCGCTATATTTTGCGTGATACCGACCATTTCACGTTAATCGCGATACATATAAACTCCTGTAGAGACGCACTAAGTGCGTCTTTACAATGGGGAGTCTCGACAAAAACATATGTTTCATCAATCTTTAGGAAATGGTATGAGGCGTTGAGGCGCGGCTATAAATTGGCGAAAGCTCGTTTAAAAAATCAGAGGGAGTGGAAGTACATGTTTACTTACTTCCACTCCCCCGCTCTTTTTTACCCTTGGGCGATGATACCTTTAACAAATTAAGGTAATTTTGGGTAATTAATTAAACAGCACCGCTGTTTTTGTCAAACAGAATCGTTACTGTTCTAAAAATCAGCTTTAAATCGTAAATTAAGCTCCAGTTTTTTTGATACTGTAGATCCAGGCGAATTACGTCCTCAAATTTACGCACGGTAGAGCGTCCATTGACTTGCCATTCCCCGGTCATACCGGGTTTAACATCAAAACGCTGCCACTCCGGGACTTCATAGCGTTCTACTTCGTCGGGTGTGGGCGGTCTAGTGCCTACTAAACTCATTTCTCCTTTAAGGACATTCCAGAATTGCGGTAGTTCATCCAAACTTGTGCGCCGCAAAAACCTTCCTATCCGCGTAATTCGCGGGTCGTTGTCAATTTTGAAAAAAGCCCCTTGCACTTGGTTGTGCTTTTCCAATTCGGCTTTCCTCGCTTCTGCATCCACATACATCGAGCGAAATTTCCAAATTCGGAAACGCTTACCCATCCAACCGCAACGAGTTTGAGCAAATAAAATCGGACCGCGATCGTCAATTTGAATAACAATGGCAATAGGAATAAACAAAATTCCTGTAATTACCAAACCTACAATTGCCCCGATAATATCTATAAAACGTTTCATCCAAGAGCGCACAGAAGGATGAGTTGTGGGTAGCTGTTCTTCTGATTGACGGCTTGTTGACGATGGTGCATCGCCAACAGACTCGATGGAAAAAACTCGATCCAATCCTGTGAGGTTGAGTACTGCAACAACCTGAGGACTAACATTCCGCAATTTTAATTCAATTCCTTTCTCCTGAGCGGTTTTGAAATTACTTACCAAGGCACCTAAACCACTACTATCCATAAAAGTGGTTTGGTCAAAGGCAATGATAATTTGCTTGGGAGGTGTACCCGCTTCGGTTAATTCTTGGCAGGTTTGCTTAAAGGCTACAGCCTCCAGCACGCTTAACCGGGCGGGTACCTGCACTATTGCCATGTCGTTTAAGAACGTAACCGGAAAATCTGCTTCTGTGGGTTGGCTAGTCATGAAACCCTGTACTTTTATTGCCATGTAAATGTAATCTGCCAAACATTATTTTGTTCTAGCGAATAACCTATACTAATATTTAATTACTAGGTATATCTACTAGTTACTAGTTGTTTGGGTAGAAATTGAAGAACAAAGAGCGACGGTTCACAATAGAACAAGAAGCTAACTGAAGTTTGAAGTGTAAAGGATGAAGGATGAAAAATGTTTGGTCGCTTAATAAGACTCAGCATCAACCGTTCCAGAAGAAAGTTTCCCTCAAGAGGGTGAGGCTTGAACCAAAAATTCATACTTAATACTTCACAGTTCATACTTCTTTAGTCGAAAAATATTCTTGTTATTGTGCCGACGCCACAGGTAAGCGTTGCTATCATCAGATGACTGCTAAAACTACTTTGACACCTACTGCACGCCTGGTCGAGGTCTTTTCTGCTATCCAAGGGGAAGGACTGAACGTTGGGACACGTCAGCTTTTTATTCGGTTCGCTCTTTGTGATTTGCGCTGTCGCTTTTGCGATAGCGCCCATACATGGAATGCACCCGCCATTTGTAGAATAGAGCGATCGCCTGGATTGCGCGATTTTGAGATTTACCCAAATCCCGTTCCACTACCTATCTTAATGGAATGGGTTGAGCGACAAAATTTACCCAGCCTACACGATAGTATAAGCCTTACTGGAGGAGAACCTCTTCTCCATGCGCCTTTTTTGGTACATTTTTTACCGCTAGTGCGTTCAGTCACTGGTTTGCCAATATACTTGGAATCCGGCGGACATCGCCCAGAACAATTGGCGATGATTTTACCTTATCTAGACTCTGTGGGTATGGATTTGAAATTGCCCAGCGTCAGTGGCGAAAGCCGTTGGGAAGAACATGCAGAATTTCTTCAACTTTGTTTGGAATCACAATTGCAGGTTTTTGTCAAGATAATTGTTTCAGAACAGACAGATGTTGCCGAATTGGAGCGATCGGGTGAGTTGGTGGCTGCTGTCAGTCCGTCTATTCCGGTGTTTTTGCAACCTGTGACGCCTTTGTCGCCCCTGGAGCAGTTTTCGGAAGTGCCGGTGCTTGCGCCTTCGCCCGATCGCGTTTTAGTATGGCAAGCTTTGATGAAGCGGTTTGTCAAGCAAGTCCGTGTGGTGCCGCAGACGCATAAGATGCTCAATCAGATGTAACGGGGGAGGGGGGGAGGGGGGAAGGGGGGAAGGGGAACACTCTTAAGAAAGTTGCAGGGAAGCTGAGGAGATCGGGTTTTATAAAGCTGAGATTAAGCAAAAACTAGATTTGATGAAAATTAGATGTAAAAAATTGAACTTAGGTTGACGGTTAACCTGTAGTTAATACGGTTGCTAGATGCTGAAATAAGTGATTCTCTAGGTTTGAGACATGATTAAAGCAAGGCATTGGCTTTCTGTATTTAGCTGCTCCCTTGTAGCATCTACAGTTAGTTTTGCGGGGTTTGCAACTTCTGCCTACGGTATTTCTTTTACCAATACTCTGACACTTGACGGTGAAAGTACAGACTTATACCCATTTCCGGGTAATAGTGCTAACGTCAATCGTTTGGGTTTTTTCTCGGATATTTACTACGATCGCTTTAACAATGTCTACTATGGTTTGGGCGATCGCGGTCCGGGTGGTGGTGTGATACCCTACGATACGCGAGTGCAGAAATTTTCTCTGGATGTAGACCAAAAGACGGGAGCGATCGCTAATTTTAAAGTATTGGATACGATTTTATTTACCAAGGATGGTAAAAACTTCAACGGGTTAAATCCTAAAAAACTCAACGGTAATGTGGCAAATCTTGGTCTTAGCTTTGACCCAGAGGGGTTTGTTGTTGCGCCTAATGGCAATTTCTACGTTTCTGATGAATATGGACCCTCTGTCTACGAATTCAGCCCTTCTGGTTCGTTTTTACGGGCATTTGCAACCCCAGAAAATATAATTCCCAAAGCTGGAAGCAGCCCTAACTATGCAGACGATCGCCCAACCATCACCAGCGGTCGCCAACAAAACCGAGGCTTTGAAGGATTGACTATTAGCCCAGATGGCAGCAAATTATTTGCATTGCTGCAAGACCCTTTGCTTGAAGAGGGTTTGCCAGATGGAAGGCGCAGTCGCAATTTGCGATTAGTAGAATTTGATACAAAAGATGCGAGAAGTACGGCTCAGTACATTTATCAGTTAGAAAATCTGGCAGATATTAACGATCGCATTCCTGGAACGGATAATGATTTTGGGGCTAATGCTCAGGGGCGTAATATTGGTATCAGTGCCATTACAGCCCTAAATGATAAAGAATTTTTGGTGTTGGAACGAGATAATCGCGGATTTGGGGTAGACGCGCTTAACGAATTGGCAAAAGACCCAACAAAGACGCCACTACCTGTTGGTAGCAAGCGTTTGTTTAAGATTGACCTGACGGGTGCAACAGATGTTAGCGGTATTAGTTTGGCAAACACGAATACTTTACAAACTGGGATAAACTCAGTTAGTAAATCTTTATTTTTGGATATTGCTAAAGCTTTGAGTCCAGACAATCCGGGAGATTGGACAAAGATAGCAGAAAAAATGGAAGGTTTAGCGATCGGTCCCCAACTGAAAGATGGTTCCTACGCGCTGCTGGTTGGCACCGATAATGATTTTAGTGTCACCCAAGAAGATGGTAGCGACATTCAGTTTGATATTTGCAGTAATAGCGATCGCACCAGCGTTAGCCGCGTAGACATCAACCAAGGCTGTCCGGACGGTCAAAAGTTAGTCCCTGGCTACCTTTACTCATTTAAAGTGAGTGCCGCTGAACTAGGCAACTTCATTCCATCTAAGAAGGTACCAGAACCAACGGCAACAGTGGGGCTAATATTGCTGGGGTTGAGTAGTTTGTGGTTGAAGAGGCGATCCGAGTAATCGGGAGAGGGGGGATGGGAAACTAGAGTTATGAGTTATGAGTTATGAGTTATGAGTTATGAGTTATGAGTTATGAGTTATGAGTTTTGAAGTGAAAAATTCTTAATTCTTAATTCAAAACTCACGCATTCAAAACTTTCTCCACACCCGTCGCCCTTGTCTCCCCCTCTCCTTGTCCTCTACATTCCGCCTTCATCCATCGTCTTGGATTTAGCTTTTGCCTTATTAGCGCTGCGTTTGAGTGCAGACAGACGTGCTTCGTACTTCGACCGCTGACGCTTGCTAGGAGTCATTTCAATCAAGCTTTTTAAAGCGCTACCCAAACTCTTGTAGGCGTTGGGGAGAGTGTAATTAAAGCGAGTTGCTAAAGCGATCGCTTTTTCGTCAGCATCAATTAATTCTTTTATTTGCTTTTCGCCAGCATTCTTTTGATAAAGTCTCCACCCGGATACTCCACACAGCGCTAAAGCTAACACCAATAGCAATCCATCCTGTACCCACAACTCACCCACAGCACCGCCTAAACCAATCGCTAGGGCTGCCATTTCCCAACCATCTTTGGGGATAGTATCATTTTGAATACGGGCAACTTCATGCCAGAACAGCAAATTTCGCTGATCCATCGCCAGATTATCCCATTTCACCAGGTCAATTTGAACTTCTACCTGATCTTTACCGATTTCTTCGCAGCGGATCAGGGGTGGATTTACCTCAGTAGTGCCTTCAACGGTGACCCAGCTTTGCAATTCTGGAGGTAATAAGCCTTTTAGCCGACGAAGTTCGCTCATTTCGGCTTTGGCGGATGAGGTTGCATAGGATGTCATAGACTCCAGCCCTAGAAAACTTCAGTATATAGTGAGGGTATCACTTTGGAGTATAGCGATTATCAGTGACGATCTGCCTCACTCGTTAGGAAAAATTCCTCGCTTTTTACGAGCTTCCATTGCTTTTTCCAGAAGTTCTAGCAATCCAGGCGACTCTTCCTGAATACTGAGTAACAATCTTTCACCAAGTTCTACGTTTCCCGGATCTTGACCAGTTTCCATCACTTCTTGCAAACGAGGCATGGCGACGCTATCGACAAGCTGAATTAATCCACTCAGACAACGGTTAAATTGTTTTTCGGTAAGAATCGAGTCTTCTAGAGGAAATTCGATTATCGCACGAATTTCGCCATCAGATGGGTCATACTCCCATTGGAGCATTTTGGTTTCCCAGGAAATAGCAAGCATAGTCTGTAAGATAGCTGCCTTGTGGGGATGGTCTTGCACTCCCGATAGAACTTGAGGGGCAAATACGCGGAAAAATTTGCCATCTTCATCGAGCTGCACAACTATCAAAAAATCTTCTAAGTTATCAGCTTCTACACCTGTAATAATACGGTCTGCTTCGTCATCGAAACGGTAGTCCCAACCAAGATTGTCTAAGTATTTAGCTATCTGTTGCAGATTAGCTCCCATAAAAGCCTCATCAGGAACGCTCTTTGCGGCTGTAACCAGACCTAGTTTAACCTGCCATTGGCAGAGCCATAGAGTAGTATTGTTACCATCTGTTATTTTAAGCAGTAATTATTGGTCAAATAAATTATCAATTCTTGGCAAATCATGGAATTGGGGGTTAGAAATTGGCGAAGAATGGTTAATTCGGTAATTTCATCATTTCCGGTAACCATTCATCAGTCTTGGGGATGAAAATTATCGGTCTAATAACAGATACAAGTTGGTTGTGGTTGGTACTAAAAATAGAACGACTTGAAATTTGATAAATTCCAGATTTATTGAAGTTTTACAAATATGTCTGACTATTCCACCATCACAGCAACCATAATTCAACAAGCGGAAACTCTTGAGAATACTTTACCAATCAAAAATGAAGCTTGCCGCTCAAAATTCTTTTTTCACGAACATCTTACGCCAAAAGTTTGCCTTTTCTTCCACGGATTTACTGCTGGTCTTTACCAATTTGAGCCGTTGGGAAAAGCCTTGTTTGCAGCTGGATACAATGTTCTAATTCCATTACAACCCGGTCATGGATTAGCAGGAGATTGGAATGGTGATAATCCCCCTCCCTTGCCAACCGAACGTCAAATTTATGAAGAGTTTGCGCTTTCTTGGTTGGAAGTTGCGAAAACTTTAGGACAGCAGGTAATAGTGGGCGGATTATCGACTGGTGCAAATTTAGCGGCAAATTTAGCAATCGAACATCCCCAAGAAATTGAACGAGTTTTACTCTTTGCTCCCGCTTTAGCTAGTAACAATATAATAGTAGATTTTTTCGTGGAAATTTTGCCTTTTTATTACGAATGGCTAAATAAAGATAATCCTGGAAACTTTGGTTACAAAGGCTTTAAGATTCCGGCATTGCGGCTATTTATGGATATGGGTAAAGAGGTTTTGGAGCGATTGGAAAATGAGATAGCAGCGCCAATGTTTGTGATTTTTAGTGAAAGCGATCGCACTATCAACCATCATGAATTAAAGACTCTGTTTAGCACTTTACTTAAACAACAGCCAAAATCCTGGTATTTTATGTTTGATAAACTTTTAGAAATTCCCCATACTATGATGACGAAAGCCGAAGGTAATAAATATCAAGAGTTATTAATTGCACTAGCTAAAGCTTATGTGGAAAGCAATATTACCTGGGATGAGTTGATAGAAATTGGTTGTCAGATATTGCAAGGAAGAAATTTTGATATTGCTGTAAGTAAGTTAAATTTGGCTGAAAGAGTTTCGCCGGATGTGTCGATTTTGCTGGCAGTGATGGATAAGAGAATGATTGTTGATGATTGCGAGTGAAGGGGCGTTGAGTTATCACGTTGGTAGCCCTCACCCTAGAAGGGTGGGGCTACACGAACGAAGCCTGCCGACCCAGGCTATTACGCTACACCAATTAACTTTAACGTTGCAATACATCAGAGTTGATGTGCCCCCGGGAGGGGGTGGGGGGGATCGTATGTGTCAAACATTTGGATAAATGGTAAGCTGTTTCACATTTAATTTGCATAATAAGGGCGGGCAATATGCCCACCCCACAAGAATTTTGATTGATGCGAATATGCAAGTTAGATGTTAAATGTTTTTCAGCTTATTACATCTTCATTGATAAAATTTGGATAGAAGCAGTGCTGCGGGGAACTAAGTAAATTACAAAAATTTCTCCTGAAGCTTCTGCTAATTTTATAACCTCACGCAAGTTTTCACTGTGGGCGATTAAGCCATTAGCATTGTAAGCAATATATTGATTTTTATATAAATATAATAACATTTGACGGTTGCGGTTCAACCACTTGAGCATCTCGCGGCTTTCATCTTGAGAAGGTGTTTTACTCATAGATATTACCCTTTATAAAAAGATATTCCTGTCTCAACAACTTCTATTAGTCATAATGATATTTACAAGACAAAATAATCAATAAATCTTCTTCTACTTTGTAAACTAATCTATGTTCATCTGTAATACGTCTTGACCAGTAACCTTGTAATTCATATTTTAATGGCTCTGGTTTCCCTATGCCTGAAAAGGGTTCTCTTTGTATATCTCTAATCAGTTCCAATATTTTTTTGAAAATTTTTTTGTCTTCTGTCGCCCACTGACCTAGTTGTTCAAAAGCTTCTGGTTCAAATGCGACTTTTTTCATACTCATCTAAATCAACATAAATTAGGTTTCCTTTGTCTACATTCTCTATAGCTTGAAGCAGATGTTTTTTGTTCGCTTCTGATTTTAGAAGATAGGTAGTTTCATCTTCTTCATTTGGTGGCTCAACTAACACGATGACTTCTACTAATGTTCCTTCTGGTAGTTCCGTTGTAGATAGCTCAATTTTGCCATCTTTTCCGACAATAGCCTTTTGTTTAATTCCACTAAGCATAAGTCTTATTTTTTCTCCTCGTCTTTACTTTGATAGATTGACCAATATCTACTTTATTGTAACTCTTTCTAACTGATATCAAGTTCAGGCGATCGCTCTTGTTAAACAGAGAATCACTGACTTGTTAACCACTAGTATCAAATGGGGGATACTGACTTTATCAAACAGAAGTAGAAGCGATCGCCCAACTAAAAATCAGCTTTCATGACTGACTAAAATTAACTCCATCTGATGCAAAACCAGACAACGCCGAATTAATGTACATCATCCCATCCAAACCTCTAGAACTACAGCCATCTTGAAATTATAGCGATCGCCCTCTCCTCCTCCTCTTCCTTCGCGTCCTACCCTTCGCCAAGCCACTTCGTGTCTTCGCGCCTTCGTGGTTCATTAAAAAAGCTTCTCTTCTCTGGTGCGCCCTGGGCGCCCACCGAAGATTTGAAAAGGAGGAAACCTCCGCTCAAACTTCTCTGTGGCGGTTAATAAAAAAAAGGCGAACGCAAAGTTCGCCCTAATAATCATGGTGTTGCTTGAAACCTAAAAACCTAAATCTTGGCGTCTTCCCTCACCAACTTATCCCAACCCAAATCCTTCAAACTATTATTCCGACGCAACGGACGAGTTACCAACTCCAAAATATCCCGCGCATTCGTAAAACCGTGAATTTGGGCAAAAGTAAACTCCACAGACCACTTAGTATTAATCCCCCGCGCTTCCAAAGGATTTGCATGCGCCATACCAGTAATCACCAAATCCGGCTTAATCTCATTAATCCGCTGAATTTGATTGTAATTATCAGGCTTTTCCACAATCCTAGGTAATGCTACACCCATCTCATTGCAAGTCTTCTCCAGCAAAGTCAACTCAGCAGCTTGATAGCGCTTATCCATGTAGGGAATACCAATTTCCGGAACCGTCATCCCGCAGCGCACCAAGAACCGCGCTAAAGAGATTTCCAGCAAATTATCACCCATAAAAAACACAGACTTCCCGCGAATAATCTTCACGTAATCTTCCAAATTTTCCCAAATTTGCGCTTCCCGCTCATCCAAACCTTTTGGTGTAACTCCAAACACCGAGCAGATTTTCTCAATCCAAGCGCGGGTTCCATCGGGACCAATGGGGAAGGGTGCGCCAATCAACTTACATTTACGACGCCGCATCAAAGTAGTAGCAGTGCGGCTGAGGAAGGGGTTGACACCAGCGACATAATACCCTTCTTCCAATACTGGTAATTCTGTAAAGCGTTTCGCAGGTAGCCAACCAGAAACTTTTATACCTTGCTTTTTCAGTTCCAAAGTTAACTGAGTAACTACGGGGTCGGGAAGAGAACCAAACAGCACCAGTGGTGGATGGTCTGCGTACTCAGATTCATCTTGGGCGACTTCTTCTTTCTTTTTACCAAAGTTGAGCAATTTAGCGATCGCATTTCGCTCGTTTTTATCAGCTTCGGTCACTGGAGCCTTATCAGGACAGCGTGCAGCCATTGCAGCTAATACGGTGTCTTCTCCTTGAGTAAAGGCGTAATCCAGACCGTTAGCACGGGCTACAACGATGGGAATACCAATTTCAGATTCTAGCTTGGGTGCCAAGCCTTCCAAATCCATTTTGATAATTTCAGTGGTGCAAGTGCCAATCCAGACAATTACACTAGGATTGCGATCGCGTTTAATTTGCGTACACAACCGCTTTAATTCTTCATAATCGTTGAGTTGTGCGGAAATATCTCCTTCTTCTAACTCTGCCATTGCATAGCGGGGTTCAGCAAAAATCATCACTCCCATTGCATTTTGCAGGAAGTAACCACAAGTTTTTGTTCCAATTACCAAAAAGAAGCTATCTTCAATTTTTTGATATAACCACGCCACACAGCTAATCGGACAAAAGGTGTGGTAATTACCGGTTTCGCACTCAAAATTTAAAGCTTCTGGTTGTTGAGCAACAGTCATTTTATTATTTTCTCCCCTTCTTTAAGTTAGGAGGCGCCCAGTTAGGAGTTAGGAGTTAAAATTAATAACTCATAACTCATAATTCATCACTCCTAACTTGTTAATTACATGTTGGGGAAGAGACGGGCAATTTCCGAATCGTCAAAAGCGTTAGTTGACAGTTCTTCCCCTAAAAACATTTCATTATCGGCTGCAGCCTTTTGGGCTGTTTCTTCACCCCAAACATCAGACAAGACATCGCCAAAAGCGTTCTGGGCGGGTGTGCCCAAATCTTCAAGCATCTGGTTATCTTGCTGTGCTACTGTTGCAGTTGCTACGGTGACGTTGCTGGTATCCTTCAATTGATCAAAGGAAATATCACCAAATTCATCCGCCGCTTCTACGCTAGGCATTTGCAACGAATCACCGTTTCCGTTTTGCTGGGGTAAGGAAATATCGCCATAGCCATTTTGGGTGCCATTAGACACTTCTGGTTCAGCCATGTCACCCAAAAACAGGCCGTTAAAAGCATTTGGTGCTGTATCGGTTCCCATCGCAGTTTGTTCGTGGGAATCGGTCATTGCAAATTCAATCCTCTTTCCTTCGCCTGAATCATTAATATCGGGAATTGTCAATATTTCATCATAGAGTTTTTCTTCCATGACATTTATTGACTTATCCGCTTTTTCTTCAGGTGATGTTTGGGGAATGACTCGGTTACCAACAGCGATGTCTGGGTCAAAATGCAGATCCAGCACCTCAATCAAGGTATCGGCGTCAGGATTGAGTTTGGAAAACGGTAGCATTAACTGCGCCAGTTTTGGCTCCAGCGCGTTAACAACTCCCAGGATGAGGTAAGAAGAAGGTCGCTTCCCGCCATCAGGTGTGTAGACTGATTCCACCTCCATCTGGAGGGTAATCCAGTCACGGTTCGCCTGAAAAAACTGCAACCACTTCTGTTTCAATGAATCTGTAAAACTGTAAAAGAAAGCCATAGTTGTCCCCCATCCTGAGAACTAAATGATTTATACAATCATCAAGTCTAATTGCTCTTCCGGATTAGGAACTGGGGGTTTACTCGGATTTAAGTAAAAATCGGACAACAAAGAGAACAATTCCCGATCTGGGGAGTCGTTGGGTACTACACCTTCCGGACGCGCTAAAATCTGGTCGGCGATGCTGAGATAGTAATCGCAAACGTAGTTCAGAGAAGGATCTGTCTCTGCCATTTCAAACAAAGTTTTACCTTTGACGCGGGAAACACGGATGTCTTCAATCAATGGCAATACTTCCAACACTGGCATTGGCACTGATTCTACGTATTTTTCGATTAAATCGCGTTTGACGGTGCGGTTACCAATTAGACCAGCAAGACGTAGTGGGTGAGTCCGGGCTTTTTCCCGTACGGAAGCGGCAATGCGATTGGCTGCAAACAAGGCATCAAAGCCGTTGTCAGTGACAATTAAGCAGTAGTCTGCATAGTTGAGGGGGGCTGCAAATCCACCGCAAACAACGTCACCGAGTACGTCAAATAAAATTACATCGTATTCGTCAAAGGCGTTAAGTTCTTTCAGTAATTTTACTGTCTCGCCTACGACATAACCGCCACATCCAGCACCTGCGGGTGGACCTCCTGCTTCCACACAATCTACTCCGCCATAGCCTTTGTAGATTACATCTTCGGGCCAAACATCTTCGTAGTGGTAGTCTTTCTCTTGCAGGGTATCGATAATTGTGGGAATCAAAAACCCGGTGAGAGTAAAGGTGCTGTCGTGTTTGGGGTCGCAACCAATTTGCAGGACTTTTTTGCCACGTTTGGCTAGGGCGACGGAGATATTACAGCTAGTTGTGGATTTACCGATTCCACCTTTTCCGTAAACTGCTAGTTTCACTTTTGTTTGCCTCTTATAGTTTTTTGTCAAACTCGTCGTGGATCTAACACTTGCCTTCACCTAGCCGAAGAATGAGCCATGTGTGAGGTGTTCGAGTTTGATTATTGTCTAAATCTCAAGTAAAGGAAAGGGGGTTGAAGTCTGTAAAATGCTGATATCAGATTACTAGAGAATCATTTATGCGATTTTATTAATTAATGTATCTTAAAGACTTATTAAACCTCAAAAAAATATCTAAATAATATTTTAATTATTTTAAAAAATAAAATAAGTTACAAAAGACAAAATGTTTCAATTGCTTATAGGCCTATGGATTTCATCAGAGAATTCTATGGTGAAATAAGCTGATTTGAGGTTATGGGGTGTTTTAGATGTTGAGATCTCCCCCAACCTCCCGGATAGGGGGCACAACGACTCGGTATAACGCCATAGGGTGAAGAATTTAACTGCTAATGTCTCGTTCCCATGCAGAGTGTGGGAAGTCTTTTAGGAGACTCTGCCTCTCTGGAATTGCGTTACAAGTCAGGGTTCCTTGTAACGAGTGAAATAAAAATGGGAATAAAAGGCGATCGCCTAAAGTCTTACCTAAATCCTTATCAAACTAAAATAGTATAAATACTTATGAGACTCTATAAAAAATGGCAGTTGTTAATCAACTGCCAAGGTAAGGAAATTATTGGTTGTGAGTGGAATACAGAAAAATTGTAAATAGTTATTACATTTACCAATATTGGCTAAATTTTTTCAAATAAACCATGTCAAGTCAAGGATAAAGGATATCCTACGGAAGTTGGTCTGGGCTTGTATCCTTTGCCAAATCGAGGACGAAGTATAAATTTTTCAGAATTTATCCTTGATCCTTCATGCTTTTTTCGGTCAGATTCAAGAGTTTCAGCTAGATCAGCAGGAGCCTCACGCCAGAATCTCTGATTTGGCGTGAGAGGAATGCGCGGCTGTGGAGCGAAGCGGAGCAGCCAAATCACTCATCGGGTGTGTCCTGAGCCTCGATATACTTCCGAAGCGTGGAGACCGTAACGCCGCCACAGGACGCAATAAAGTACGAACTATTCCAAAGAACGTCTTTGCAATAGAACCGATTCACTTGCTCTTGGAACTCACTGCGAAGTCTCCGACTGGTAACGGTTTTGAGATTGTTGATCAACTTGGTTAACTCCATCTGCGGAAAGTATTGGAATAGCAGATGGACATGATCTTCTTCCCCGTTGAATTCAATCAACTTGCAATCCCATTTTTTGCAAAGGTCTTCTACGATCTCCCCTAGCCGTTGCAGCATGGGGGCTGTAAACACTTTGCGGCGGTATTTCGAGGTAAGCACCAAATGCGCTTTCATGTCGCTTACCGATCTTCCTTTTGAAACGTAATCATCTTTCATGGCAAACATTCTGGAATTCACGCTAGAATTAGCGTAGCCTAGAGCAACAGCACTAAACAGATGAGATGAAATACACCTACCAGTACAAAGCACTTCCAACCACTGAACAGAAGCTAGAACTAAACCTCTGGCTGCGGATTTGCATGTATTGGTACAACCGCCAACTCGGAGACCGCTTCGATTGGTGGGAGATGAATCGCTCACCCGTTGATGCTTGCCCATTGGTCTGTCATTTGCCTGAATTGCGCGAGAAGCCGAACTTCTACAGCCAGAAAAAGTATCTACCAGAACTCAAAAAAGAGCCTGTAACGGTGCAATGGTCGGGCGAAAAACTTGATTTCTCACGAGGAAGCGCGAACACCTTACAGGAAGTTTGCAAACGGGCTGACAAAGCGTTTGAACGATTCATCGCAGGTGATTCCACTGGGAAGCGGAGCGCTAGGGTTGGTGTAGGAGCGTCACGAAGCATCCTCTTGCAATTGCTGGATTTCTTGTAATGTTTGCCAGCCGGCTTGCCATTGAGAGTTATCTTGTAATAATTTGGCGTTGAGCCAAAAGCGGACATTGGGGTCACAGGCTGAAACCATTTCGGCATAAACCCATTTACCTTGATTTTTGCGGTTGATAACTTGGAAGTGTCGCCAACCATCAACTTTTTTCTGGGCTGTCCATTTGGAACCCAATAAATAAGGAAATTTTTGTTTTTTAGGCATTTGTTTAGGAGACGCCCAGTTAGTAGCCGCCCAGGCGCGTAGTTAGTAGTTGGTGGTTGGTTCGCAGTGCGGTGGACGGGTTCCCCCGCTTGTTGCAACTGCGAACCCGAAGGGTTGTTGGTGGTTGGTGAAGCGCGTACTGCGCTTTTGGTAACACTCGCCCAGGTAACTGCTTCTCCCGTTGGGTTGTTGTTTGTCCTTTGCTAATGACTAATGACTAATGACTACTGACTAATTTCATAACCAGCATGGGTAAATGTCTCGCAAATCAATTCACCATCTTTTTCTACACATAGTGAAAAACATTTGACATTTCGCCAGCAAGTGTTGATGGTGCTGCGAATTTTTCGGTTTTTTCTGGCAAGGCGCTGCTGTATAAGTTCATTGGGACAAAGAATCTCTAATCTATCTATACCATCTCCGCGAGGGACGACGCGAAATAGGCATTCTTGCAACATCGCACGGCTGCTGCTGTCGAAAAACCTCTTAAAGCGCTGTAGTTTTTCCCCTTCGGTCATTTCGCTGACGCGCTTTATTCTATATGATTCCTCGTCGTCAAAGTCAAAATCTTCGTCTTCAAAGTCGTATTGGTCATTCATTTTCGGTTTCCATTATGCGACCTTGGGATCATGGTAACTCGTTGCGGAGATGGAGGGCTAGGGATCCCCACGAAGTGGGGTTGGGGGGAAATGGGGGGACAAGGAGACAAGGGAGAGGGGGGAGACAAGGGAGACAAGGAGATCATTAAATTCAAAATTATTTTGCATTGCCCAATGCCCATTGCCCATTGCCCATTTCATGTGAGAACCGTTATCCGGAATTTAGCGATCGCATTTTGAAGTTATTGTGAAATATACTTAAGCGTTGCCATGCCCCTAAATTTCACTTTCGCTCTCGGTCAACGGGAAACTTTTGAATTGCGTTGCGATCGCGCTTCTCGTCCTCTTGATAAAGCACAGTTATTAGCTCTAATTGAATTGTGCGAGCAGAATTATTATTCTAACAAAAATGATGTGTCTGATATCACTGACCTTGGTCGCCAGCTTTATCAATGGCTGGATGGTAAGGAAGGTTGGCTGCGAGGGTCGTTAAATAATGGTGATGAATTAACTATTTATCTGGATTTAATTCAAACCAGTGAGGCGCACTCTTTAAATCCGGAAACTCAACGGGTGGCGTTGGGTTTGGCTCATTTGCCTTGGGAATTGCTACACGATGGCTCAGGGTTTTTACTTGAACGTCAAGATGTTTCGGTTTTGCCTGTGCGTTTTGTCCATCAGGGCGATCGCCAAGTTGCTGGAATGCAAAATCGTCCGTTGCGGTTGCTGTTTATGGCTACTTCTCCGGAAGAAACTATTTCGCTACAGTTTGAACGGGAAGAAGCTAATATTCTCCAAGCTACTAAAGACCAGCCTTTAGCGTTGATTGTGGAGGAAAGCGGCTCGATCGCGGAATTAACTAATTTGATTCAATCCTACCCGGAAGATTATTTTGATGTGTTTCACATGACGGGTCACGGATTAATTTATACCAAAAAATCTTATGGGCATTACTTGTCAGAAGGCAGGCAGATTGAGGAAAATACTCCTTGCTTGATGACTGAAGATGAGGTAGGCAATGTCAAATTGACAACTGTTGCTGACCTTGCTAAGGCTTTTAAAGGACGCTTTCCCCGCGTGATATTTCTTTCTGGGTGTCACACCGGACAAGTTGCTAATGGGGGAACGGTTCCTTCAATGGCGCAACAGTTGGTGAAGGCTGGGGGTAGTGTGGTTTTGGGTTGGGCGCGTCCGGTGTTTGACCGTACGGGTATTGTGGCGGCGAAGGCGTTGTATTATGCTTTGGCGACGGGTGCAACGGTGGAAGAGGCGGTAAAAGCAGCACAACGGGAGATGATTGAGCAAAAGTGTCCGGATTGGCATTTATTGCGGATTTATCGGGATAGGCGACCTGTTGCTGCATTGGTGACTCCACTGAGAACGAAGCAGCGAGAAAGGTTCATTTTTACGCAGCCTGAGAAAGAATTTCTTGATGATAACAATACAATTAAGGTTGCGAGTCAGTTTGAGTTTGTCGGACGCAGGCGACCTTTGCAACGGTGTTTGAAGGCGTTGCGGGAAACTAGCGGTGAGATCGGGGTGTTTATTGCTGGGATGGGTGGATTGGGTAAAAGTACTTTGGCGGCGCGTTTGTGTGCGCGGGTGCAGGTGCAGCGTCCGAATTTTGAGCGGGTGGTGTTGATTGGACCTTTGGATGAGGCGGGTTTGTTGGGTAAGCTTTCTAGCAAGTATGAGCGATTTGCCGATGTTCTAGCACTTTTGAATGAACCAAAGGTGTCTCTTAAGGGGCGACTGCAAAACTTTTTTGAAGCGATTGAAAACGAACACGACAAACCGCTGCTGTTGGTGTTGGATGATTTTGAGCAAAACATCCCTATGGATGATAATAATATGAAATCGCTGCGGATGACGGTGGAAGCTTACCGAATTTTAGAGGCGATTTGTGAGGCTTTGGAAGAAATTCAAGCGGAAAGTCGGTTGATTGTGACTTGTCGCTATTTAAAAGAGGATACTTTGCCGCGCCACGGGTTGCATTTAGAATCTTTGGCGGCGATGAGTCAATGGGATATTGCGAAAAAAGCCCGTCTTTTATCTAGCTTGGATTTGCAGCAACGGGCGCTTGACCCACGCATTTTAGCAATTGCTGACGGGAATCCGCGTTTGTTGGATTGGTTGGTAGTTGTACTTAATCAGCCAAGTTTAGATTCTGAGGATTTGCTGACTCAGTTAGAGCAGGTTGAGCAAAAGTTTCGTGAGGATATTTTGGCACGGACTCTGCTAAATGTTTTGGAAGGGGAAGAACAAAAACTTCTCGCGCGGTTAAGTGTGTTTAACTTGCCGGTGTCAGAGGATGTTGTTAAAGCTGTTTCCTTGACCGCCAGGGGTTGGAAACCCCTGGCTAATAGCGAAAGTCCTGTAAACAGGACTGAGGAGTTAGGGGAGGGAATTTCTAGTCCGCTTCAGCGGACTTCAGCTATTAGCCCGGAAATTGATTTCCGGGCGGTTGTGGGTAAGTTAACCAGCCTTACCTTAGTTGAGTCTGCCACGACTTACGCGACGCAAACCCCCGAATATCGTGTGACGACGATTTTAAAACCGTTGCTGCAACCGATATTAACTGAGGAAGAATGGCAAATAACGCGACAAGCAGCAGCAGGGAAAATTTATCAAAGTTGGTGGGAAGAAACTGATAACCGCAGCGAAGACCAAGGACGAGAAATAGTCAGGTTGGCTGTGTTGGCGAAGGAAAAAGAAATCGCCGCCAGTGTGGGACATAGCATTGCAACTGGATGGGTGAATAGTAGCCGATATTTTGAGGCGCGGAAACTATGCCAAGAAATTCTCCAATTAGGAGAAGATTACCGGATTTTGGGAACCATTGCCAGGGCGGAAGTGACTTTGGGTTTTGTTAAAGAAGCCCTGACGCATTATCAACAAGGCTTACAACTTTGTCCAGAGGATGATTTAATAACAAAAGCCTCCATCCTCCACAACATGGCTGATTTAAAAGCACAACAGGGAGATATAACAGGGGCGATCGCACTTTACCAAGAATCGTTGAAAATTGAAGAAAGCATCAACGATGTCGGTGGAAAAGCCGCGACGCTACACTCTATGGCTGATTTAAAAGCACAACAGGGAGATATAACAGGGGCGATCGCACTTTACCAAGAATCGTTGTCAATTAAAGAAAGCATCAACGATGTCCGTGGAAAAGCCGCGACGCTACACCAAATGGCTGATTTAAAAGCACAACAGGGAGATATAACAGGGGCGATCGCACTTTACCAGGAATCTGCAAAATTACTCGGACAAGTCCGCGCTTACGTAGATTTACGCCAGGTTTTGAAGAATTTAGGCGTTACTGATGAAACGAAGGGAATTATCTACCTCGCCCAAGCGGTGTGGCTTTGTCTGCGAATTGACGTACCTTTGACAGATACCGTAGATACACTATTGGCTATGTACAATCGAGTACCCCAAGGGGATGAAATGGAAGCCTTGCTAGGTGCAGTTGCGGTGTGTTTATGTCACATTCGAGGTGAAGGGCATCCGCAGTTAGAGGAGTTGCAAGAGCGCAGTTTCAAGATTTTAGGAGGTGCGGCGGCTGCCCAAGGGGTTGAGACGCGGGAAGCTTTTGATACGTGGTTTGTGCAGCAACGGTTGAATGAGCCTGAATATTTTATACCACGACTCAATCAACGCCTCGAGGAGATAGTTGGTGATGAGTGGGTGTTTGAGCGATTTTAGATTGAGAGACAAGGGTGAGGGGGAGAGGGGGGAGAGGGGGGAGACAAGGGGGACAAGGGGGATGGGCGATCGCTTGTTGGATTTGGCATTTCGTTCGCCCGGAAATCAATTTCACAGGCTTTTAGCTGAAGTCCACGCTTGGTGGACTGAAATTCTTTTGTAGTCTTCTTTAGAAGACTTTCGCTATTAGCCAGGGATTTACAATCCCTGGCGATCGCACACCCGGATGGTTGGGCTGGCGATCGCACACCCGGATGGTTGGATTGGCGATCGCACACCCGGATGGTTGGATTGGCGATCGCACACCCGGATGGTTGGGCTGGCGATCGCACACCCGGATGGTTGGATTGGCGATCGCACACCCGGATGGTTGGGCTGGCGATCGCACACCCGGATGGTTAGGCTGGCGATCGCACAGGAAAACGGTTGGGCTGGCGATCGGACATGGGGACGGTTGGACAAGGGAAGGGGATGAGGGGATATGCGATCGCTTGTTGGATTAGAGATTTCGTCTGGATAGGTTAAGTAGAAGCAAGAGTTTGTTGTATTGTTTGTGTCTTAACGACAGCTTTCACATTGGTAACGACAGCTTTCACGGTGGTAACGCCCAGGACAGGCGAGACGCCTGTCCCACAATAAAATATTCAGTGTATTGGACTCAAACGAGAGGCGCTATAGTCTTCTAAAGAAGACTTTCGCTATTAGCGGTGGGATTTACAATCGAATGGCACTAAGATAAGCGATCGCACACTCGGATGGTTGAATAAGGGAAGGGGATGAGGAGATATGCGATCGCGTTACTCTAAAATAAATCTAAGAGCGTTTAATGATTTTTGCTCATTGGTCTATTTTTAACTAATCGGACATCTTCTCAACTCAAATAGGTATTTATCATTGGATTTTGAAATCATTGGAGAGATTGCCAATATAGAAATAATTGCAATTGGCAACTCAATTCGTGAAATAGAACGCCTGCGGAAAGTTTATGGTTCTGGGCGGTGGAGAAAACTAAAAGGAATAGCAACAATCAGCCTAAGTGATGGCACAATCTGTGAAGCTGAACTTCACTGGTATGAAGCACATGGCATTGGTAAAAAAGAAATCAAAATTAAGTATATTTTGGGTTAATCTTTATGAGTGAAAATAACGTCAAAACACAATTTGTCGTTTGCATCCAAAATCATAATTACCCTGCATCATTGGAAGTACGAAAAATATATCAGGTAATTCCCGATACCAAGGCTGCCGAACTTCACTTGATTAGAGTGATTGATGAATCACAGGAAGATTACCTTTACCCTGAGAGTTATTTCGTTCCCATTGAATTACCTCAAGCAGCCGAAAGCGTTTTTTCCCTCGTGTAGTCAAGTGTAAACTAACCTTTGTTAGAGGAGATATGCGATCGCGTTACTCTGAAATTAATTGCTGAAAACGCCACTAACTATGGAATCTCAACTAATACAAAGTTCTTCGGAAATTCTTTCTGGTACAGATGTTTTTGCTGGTACTCGTGTACCAATACAAACACTGATTGATTATTTAGAAGCAGGCGATCGGCTTTGTGAAAACCCCACCCCTAGCCCCTCTACCACGGGAAGGAGGGGAAAATTAGTATCCTCAGTACTCAACACTTCTTTACTCAACACTTGAAAAAACGGGCGGAAACACTACTCTAGAAAGACGTGAAGACCGATCCAGTTACTTGCACCCTTTTTCTACAATGACCGTATAAGAACAAAGTTTACTATTGTTCTATACGCTTAAGGGCGTCTGTAGTGGTTCATCCTCCTCAAACAGCTTATGCAACCAACTAACCCCAATCAATTTACAGAAAAAGCCTGGGAAGCGATCGCCCATACTCCGGAAATTGCTAAACAACACCAGCAACAGCAAATCGAAAGCGAACACCTAATGAAGGCGTTGTTGGAACAAGATGGACTCGCCGGCAGTATTCTGACTAAAGCGGGTATTAATCGCCAAAAAATTAGCGATCGCACTGAACAATTTATCCGAAGTCACCCGAAGGTATCCGGTAGCAGTACTTCTGTATACTTAGGACGCAGTTTGGATACTCTCTTAGACCGTGCGGATGCTCACCGCAAGGATTTTAAGGACGAATTCATCTCTATTGAACATTTATTGCTCAGTTATGCCAAGGATGACCGCTTTGGCAAAAGTCTACTCCAAGAATTTGGCTTGGATGAAGGCAAATTAAAGAATATTATTAAACAAGTTCGTGGGAGCCAGAAAGTGACCGACCAAAATCCAGAAGGCAAGTATGAAGCACTGGAAAAATATGGGCGTGACCTCACCGAAGCTGCCCGTCAAGGTAAACTAGATCCTGTGATTGGGCGTGATGATGAGATTCGCCGCACTATTCAAATTTTGTCGCGCCGGACTAAGAATAACCCGGTGTTAATCGGTGAACCGGGTGTTGGTAAAACTGCGATCGCGGAAGGACTCGCACAGCGGATTGTCGCCGGTGATGTGCCCCAATCCTTGAAAGACCGCAAGCTGATATCTTTAGATATGGGTGCTTTGATTGCAGGTGCAAAGTTCCGTGGTGAGTTTGAAGAACGTCTGAAAGCTGTATTAAAAGAAGTTACCGAATCTGGCAGCAATATTGTTTTATTTATTGATGAAATTCATACTGTTGTCGGTGCTGGTGCAACTCAAGGCGCGATGGATGCGGGTAATTTGTTAAAACCGATGTTGGCGCGGGGTGAATTGCGCTGTATTGGTGCAACTACTCTTGATGAATACCGCAAGTACATTGAAAAAGATGCGGCTTTGGAAAGACGTTTCCAACAAGTATATGTAGATCAGCCCACTGTTGTAGATACTATCTCGATTTTGCGCGGCTTGAAAGAGCGTTATGAAGTCCACCACGGGGTGAAGATTTCTGATAGTGCTTTAGTTGCAGCGGCTACATTGTCAAGTCGATATATTAGCGATCGCTTTTTACCTGACAAAGCGATTGACTTGGTTGATGAAGCTGCAGCCCGTCTGAAAATGGAAATTACTTCCAAACCGGAAGAACTTGATGAAATTGACCGCAAAATTCTGCAATTGGAAATGGAGAAGTTATCGCTGCAAAAAGAAAGCAACGCAGCTTCTCGCGAACGTTTAGAAAGATTGGAAAAAGAACTTGCGGACCTCAAAGAAGAACAAAGAACATTAAATACTCAATGGCAGTCTGAAAAAGATATCATTACGAAAATTCAGTCTGTCAAAGAAGAAATTGACCGCGTTAATTTAGAAATTCAGCAAGCTGAACGCGATTACGACCTCAACCGTGCGGCTGAATTAAAATATGGCAAATTAACCGATTTACATCGTCGTTTGGAAGCCGCAGAAAACGAATTGGCACACGCCCAACACAGTGGAAAATCACTCTTGCGGGAAGAAGTAACCGAAGCTGATATTGCCGAAGTTATTTCTAAATGGACGGGAATTCCTATCAGTAAATTGGTGGAATCTGAGAAAGAGAAATTATTGCACCTCGAAGATGAATTGCATCGTCGTGTCATCGGACAAGATGAGGCGGTTACTGCGGTGGCGGATGCAATCCAACGTTCCCGCGCAGGTTTAGCAGATCCGAATCGTCCGATTGCGAGTTTTATTTTCCTCGGTCCCACAGGTGTAGGTAAAACCGAATTAGCGAAAGCTTTGGCGGCGTATATGTTCGACACCGAAGAGGCTTTGGTGCGAATTGATATGTCCGAATATATGGAGAAACACAACGTTTCTCGCCTCATTGGTGCGCCTCCAGGATATGTAGGTTATGAAGAAGGCGGACAACTTACAGAATCAATTCGGCGTCGTCCTTATGCGGTGATTCTGTTCGACGAAATCGAAAAAGCACACCCAGATGTATTTAACATCTTCCTGCAAATTCTTGATGATGGACGCGTTACCGATGCCCAAGGTCATACAGTGGACTTTAAGAACTCCATTATTATCATGACCAGTAACATCGGTTCCCAATACATTCTCGATGTCGCAGGCGATGACTCCCGCTATGACGAAATGCAACGCCGGGTAATGGAAGCAATGCGAAATACCTTCCGTCCCGAATTTCTCAACCGCGTTGATGAAAACATCATCTTCCACGCCTTGCAGAAAAAGGAACTACGCCAAATTGTACAATTGCAAGTAGAAAGATTGCGGCAAAGATTGAGCGATCGCAAAATGTCTCTCAAACTTTCCGATGCTGCTCTTGACTTTTTGGCAGAAGTAGGGTATGACCCGGTATTTGGTGCCCGTCCATTAAAGAGGGCAATTCAACGAGAGTTAGAAACTCAAATTGCCAAAGCCATTTTGCGCGGTGACTTCAGCGACGGCGACACGATTTTTGTAGATGTGCAAAATGAGCGTTTGTCCTTCCAGCGCTTACCAGCTGAGGTGTTTACTGGTTAATTTACAAAGAAATAAGCTCACGCAAAGACGCATTCGCCTTTAGGCGTTACCGTAGGGTAGACCCAAAGTTATTTTTCGCGTCTTTGCGTTATTTTTAGATAAAATTAATCAAATTCTTCCCGAAACAAATACGTTAATTCTGTAAATTAGAAGGGATTATAATAACTCTTTAACAATTTACCCTGAAAACATGATTGGTCAGTTATTAGCAGGGCATTACCGAGTCCTTGAAGTATTGGGTGCAGGCGGGTTTGGAGAAACCTACATTGCCGAAGACACTCACCGTCCCGGCAACCCCAAATGTGTCGTTAAACACCTCAAGCCTGCTAGTAATGATTCTTATGTTTTAGAAACTGCCAGAAAGCTATTTACAAAAGAAGCCGAAACTTTAGAAAAACTCGGTTACCACGACCAAATACCCCGACTTTTAGCTTATTTTGAAGAAAACCAAGAATTTTACTTGGTGCAAGAATTAATCAATGGACATCCTCTGGCTAAAGAATTACAACCCGGTATCAGGTGGACGGAAAATCAAGTTCTGGAAATGCTCCAACAAGTCTTGGGCGTTTTAGAATTTGTCCACAGTCAAGGGGTAATTCACCGCGATATCAAACCTGATAACATTATTAGGCGTGTTTCAGATCATAAGTTAGTTCTGATTGACTTTGGCGCAATCAAGCAAGTGCGAAACCAGACGGTAAACGCAACGGGAATTCCCAGCGCTACTGTAGCTATTGGCACTCCCGGTTATATGTCCTCCGAACAAGCGAGAGGCTTGCCCCGTCCCAGCAGCGATATTTACGCTTTAGGAATGATAGGTATTCAGGCACTGACTGGGGTGTATCCGCACGAACTACCAGACGACCAAAATACCGGGGAAATACTGTGGCAACATTTAGCGGCGGTGAGTCCGGCGTTAGCGGCTGTTTTGAATCAAATGACGCGCTACCATTTTAAAGACCGCTATCATACGGCGGCTGAGGCGTTGCAAGCGGTAAGGGAATTAGGGAATTCTTTTTATCAATCAATATCTCAACCTACGCAGCCAAAAGCTATAGAGAATATCGCACAGCCCCCACAAGCATTTTACACCGATCCAACAATAGCGATCGCACGAGTACCAGCACCAGCACATCAGCAAGTTTCACCTTCTCCAATTCCTGCGCCATTAATTTCTTCTGCTGTTGGGTCTTCGCGCAACAAATTGCCGGCTTTGTTAATTGGAGTGACTGTAGCAGGTGTGATTAGTGGAGTTGGTGCTTTGGCGTTATTTAAAACTGGTAATTTTATTGGAAGTAATCGAGAACAGCTAATATCACAAAAATCAGAACAGTGTCGCCTTGTTTCTCCGACAGGTGGGAGAGAATATGCAAGAATCCGCCCCCAACCGCAAAGAGAAGTTGACGCAATTCAACAAATCAAACAAGGCGAAAAAGTTTTATTTGTGCGATCGCAAGGTGATTTTGTAGAAGTTAAACTGAACAATGGTACTGAAGGCTGGGTTTTTGGTGACCAGATACAGCCTTGTGATGGGAATAGAGTAATTCAAGAAACTAAGAAAACTTCTCCTCAAACTCCCACGTCTAGAAGTTCTTCCAATTCTTCTGCAAAATCAACATCATCGTCTACTTCAAATACTTCTACTACTTCTACAAAAAAATCAACATCATCGTCGTCTACTTCAAATACTTCTACTACTTCTACAAAAAAATCAACATCATCGTCGTCTAATTCAAATACTTCTGTAGAGAATTCCAACTCAGCATCTAATTCCGAATCTAATTCTCAAAATACATCTAGTGAAAATTCCCCAGATTCCTCAAAAGATTCCAACTCGTCTTCTGACACAAGCCCAAAAGTAGAAGCATCTTCTCAAAAAGGTTTTAAAGATGGTTCTGCTCATGGTTATCAACTTGGTAAAGTAGACGGTGCAGGTAACGGTGGTAAAGGCGCAATGCATCTGGATGCAAGTTGCTCTAAAGAAGCAAGCACCGATGCTGAATATGACCGAGGTTATAAAGAAGGCTGCGAACAGTCTTATAAGCAAGCTTTCGACTCTGTGCGCGAAGAAATTCTTAAAAAAGAGCAAACTGAGGAGAAATCTCCCGATAAAGTCACCAATTCAGACAAAAAAGAACAAGAAAAACCCGATTGTCAGGCTGCACCTGATGCACCTGAGTGTAAAGATGCAACTCGCGAACAACCGACTGAACCAACAGTACTTCCTGAACAATCAATTGGTAATTAACCATTTGATAGATGTGGAAATTTTAATGCTAAGAAATAATAATTTTGATTGTTCGTTCCGGATTTTATTCCTGGAGCGAGTAAAAAGTTTTGAATACTATATTATTCAAACCGGAATTTTCTTGTTAGGCAATGTAGTTTTCACGAGCTAGACATGAATAAATAAAGGTTGGTAGTTGGCGTTTTACCGATAAAACCTTAATTACAAACCTGAAATTATCTGAGGTTTAATCATGTCTACCTACTGATACCATTTCACGTTAATCGCGATAGATATAAATCCTCTAGAGACGTAGCAATGCGGAGTCTCGACAAAAACACGTGTTTCATCAATCTTTGGAAAATGGGATGACAGCGTTTTTATGTTGTGTACATAATATAGTAGATAGAAAAATCACAATAATAGGAGATTAAATAGTATGTCACTGCAACAGGTTAATGCTTTTTATGAAATGCTGACTTTAGATAAAGCTACTTACGAGCAATACTATAATAAATGTTCCAGTCAGGGCTTTTTTGGTATCTGGAATTGGGATACAAATAAGATTGTGAATTTCGCTGCTAATCTTGGTTACACTTTCACTGAAAATGAGTTAGAAAAAGTTTTGTTTGATGAGCCAACCGTTTTGATAGTTCGCTAAATTTATTGGAATACGGTCAATTATCTGGTGTGAAACATCAAATGTAGCACTCTTATATGATTTATTAGTAGTAGGTTGGGTGGAACGTAGACAAAGGAGGCGCCTCCCGTGAAGGGTAGTGGAACCCAACATTCACGCTTGGTTTGTGTTGGGTTGCGCCCGGGATGCTGTTGGCAAAACATTGCAAAACACATTTTAAATGTCGGAAAATCTATGTTCTGGAAAATTATGTTCTGGAAAACGTTGGGTTGCGACTGCCTACGCCAACCTACGTTTAATATTTTTATTTTTTGAAATAATTTTTCAATAAAACTTAAAAAATATTAAATCGCGCAAAGATGCTTTCCAAGCAAAAGAAAGCATCTTGACGCGCTTTGACTTTAAAAAGATGAACCAGGATGCAGTAAAAATTCTATTTCTTCGGGAGTGGAGGCGCGTCCCAAAATTGCGTTGCGATCGGGAAAGCGCCTAAAACGTTCTATTACCTCCAAATGACGAATTGCGTACTCAATCGCACCAGCACTATCAGGGTCATCACTGAGTTTTTTAAATAATTCTACAGATTTAAGCTGATGTTCTAAGTTTTCGCTGTGTTTAAAGGGACAATAAATAAACCAGCGTTGCACAGGCATTAATTCGCGGTCGTAGCCTTGTGCAACAGCGTGGTGCGCCGCTGAGAGTGCTTCCCAGTCTGTAGCAAAGGCTTCGGGTGTACCGCGAAACATATTTCGGGGGAATTGATCCAGCAGCAGAATTAGTGCCAGACAGGTTTCGGGTAAATCGATCCATTCGTCTAAGTAACCTGCTGCTGCCTTTTGGTAATCTTTCATAAACCGGGTTTGGAGTTTTTGATCAAAATCCGGTTTTTTGGTAAACCAAATTTGCCGAGGTTTACCATAACTCGGATCGTCTGGCGAACCAAACCAAAAGTCCAAAATTTCTTGTGCCTGTGACATTGATATTATTGACTTGCATTCCTTTTGAAGTTTAAAGGATGAAGGATGAAGGATGAAGGCAACTATGTAGCCCGAGATGAAGGATAAAAACAAACTTCATATTTCACACTTCATACTTCACATTTCACACTTCATGCTTCACACTTCATACTTCACACTTCACACTTCAGGTTGACCTTTACAAATCACTTGTCGCATTTTACGCATATTCGCAGGCAACTCAAAATGCATGGCTTGTTGAATGAAAACTGACGGTATGGGGATGTTAGGGGTGGCTTGCACTGTATAAGTCAGGACAGTGCCATTACCGCAATCTTTTAGCTCTAAATGAGCGTTAAAGTCGTTAAAAGTCCCTTTTTCCATCCGGAATTGAATTCGCTGACCAATCTCTTCTACAACATTCAGGTAGATTTCGACTTGAGCGGAGAAAAATAAAAAGGCTTTTTGTGCCGCTTGATACAGACGTTTAACTTCACCGCGTTGTAATACTTCGCTTTTGGTGATATCGGGAAAATATTGCACCCAACGGGGATAATCGGTTAGTTGCTGCCAAACATGCGATCGCACAACTGGCAAATACATGCAGGCGGTGACAGATCCACCCCAATTGGTATGCGATCGTGTTTCTACCAAAATTTCGCCTTGCATTAGCAACCTTTGCTTGTCGTGATTCCAAGGCATATCAGAACCTGTATTAATCGAGTCTGAGATATAAAACGCAGACATAATCTTTTCACTCACTCCTCAAAACATCCACAAATGGTGTTCGACCCGGAAAGCATCAAATTGGATCGAGTCTAACCCACTTATTTTAGTTCCAGTCCAATACACAAATTTTCCGGAAATCGTCATTCATTTTTACGTCATTTTACTTAATCTTCTCACAATTCTGTCACTCCAAGCACCCAAAAACTGCATCCGTATATGCTTAAGTTATTTCTAAAAGAGCAACATAGATCGTGAAAAATTTAGTTTCTAACAGCTAAAATTACACAATTACCATTAAATATCAAGTTCTGTCCCAATATGTTATCTATCTGTTGATTGTAATTAGCGATTGGGAGAACTACTGTTATTGGTTGAAATTAGTGTATATTTATACATTGATGGAGTAGGAGAAAATTCCGTGAGTCAATCTTCTAATAAATTAAACCGTATATTAACCCAGGCTTTTGGGGTTCTTTTGGGGATTGCGATCGCCTGTTGGATATTAAGAGGTTTGGGTATTCTCACTTATATAGCGGGAGGAGTTATTTGGCTGTTGTTCTTCGGGGCTGTAGCTATTGGAATTCTCGGTTACGTGCAAAAGACGTGGTGGCGTTTTTAAATTAGGGGAAAGGGGTAAGGACTTACGTAAAGCCCGCCGTCCGGGGAGACAGCGCCGTGGGGAGGTTCCCCCGTCCTCGGCGAAGCCTTTGTGGGTTGGGGCGCTGGCGGCTGTAGCGACTGCGACATTCGCGCGAAGCCTTTGTGGGATCTGCTTTCTTCGAGTTCGCTTAATATTTCGTCCTAGTTGCGTAAGTCCTGAGGGTAAAGGGTAAAGGGTAAAGGGTGAAAATTTTGTGTCAGAAAATTTTAATATGGAGGAAAGGCAGACGATTCATCGGGGGGGAGAACAATGGAAAAATATGTATGTGGTGTGTGCGGCTACGAATATGACCCAGAGGTAGGCGATCCAGATGCAGGAATTGAACCGGGGACGCCTTTTGAAGATTTACCTGAAGATTGGGTTTGTCCGGTTTGTGGGGCAGAAATAGAGGAGCTTGAACCGCTATAGAGACGTTTTTGAAATTGCTACCTTTACAGATTGTTGTTGTTGGGGGTGGGGCGGCTGGATTTTTTGGCGCGATCGCAGCTGCTAAAGCTAATCCCCATGCTCAAGTCATTTTACTCGAAGCTAGTCGCCAACCACTGGCAAAAGTTGGCATTTCTGGCGGGGGACGTTGTAATGTTACTCACGCTTGCTTTGACCCAAGCCTTTTAGTACAAAATTACCCTAGAGGCGGAAAAGCGTTGCGGGGCGCTTTTACTCGCTTTCAAGCTAAGGATACTGTAGCTTGGTTTGCTCTCCAGGGAGTTGGGCTGAAAACTGAAGCTGATGGGCGAATGTTTCCGATTACTGATAATTCGGAAACGATTGTGGACTGTCTGATGAATGCTGCAAAATATGCTGGTGTAGAAATTTGCACGGGTACGCATGTTGTTTCGGTGAAACGAAAACCCCCGCAAGTAGGGGGGAAAGAAGAGTTTGAGATTTTGTTGAAGTCGGGGGAGATTTTGCAGTGCGATCGCTTACTTCTGGCGACGGGCAGCAGTCCTGTAGGCTATAAGGTAGCCCGGGAATTCGGTCATTTCATTGAACCACCGGTTCCTTCGTTATTTACTTTCAACATTCGCGATGAAAAACTGAGAGAATTAGCTGGTGTTAGCGTTAACTCTGTGCGGTTGCGCTTGTCTTGTGATGGCAAAAATCCAATCGAACAAACTGGACCATTGCTAATTACTCACTGGGGTTTGAGTGGTCCTGCGGTGTTGAAACTTTCTGCTTGGGGTGCGAGAGTTTTGCATGATAGCCGCTATCAAGGCACTTTATCAATTAATTGGCAGCCAAACTTGAATCAAGAACAAGTGCGGCAAAAACTGTTAGCAGTTAAGAATGAATGGGCGAGAAAAGCGATCGCTTTACATCGTGGTGTTGACTTACCCCATCGCCTCTGGCAATACATTATCGCCCGTGTCGGCATTAATTATGAAGACCGTTGGGCTGGACTTACTAACAAAGCATTAAATCTGTTAGTGCAAGAACTTTCTCAGGGACAATATTTAATCGCTGGTAAGGGAGTTTTCAAAGAAGAATTTGTTACCTGTGGCGGTGTCAACCTCAAAGAAGTCAACTTTAAGACGATGGAAAGCCGTTTAGTACCGGGACTCTACTTTGCTGGAGAAATCCTAGATATTGATGGCGTCACCGGCGGGTTTAACTTCCAAAGTGCTTGGACGACGGCTTATTTAGCTGGGATAGCAATGGCTACTGGTGAGTAAGGAGAAGGACGACGGGTATGGGGTGTGGCAAGACAAGGAGAAATTTTAGAATCCAATGCCCAATGCCCAATGCCCAATGCCCAATGCCCAATGCCCAATGCCCAATGCCCAATGCCCAATGCCCAATGCCCAATGCCCAATGCCCAATGCCCAATGCCCAATGCCCAATGCCCAATGCCCAATGCCCAATGCCCAATGCCCAATGCCCAAATCCCTTGACAACAAGTATCCGATTGCGGATGTCAATTTAGGTGTGTTCTGAGATAATTGTCAACTCTGCATTATGACTCAGGACTTACGCAAAAAACTTCTGTTCGTAGGAAAAATCAGGCTTTTGAGACAATGAAAGCGTAAGCCCTATGACTATCGTCTTTGTAATGAACATAATTCTGACAACAAGCGACAATTATCTTGCCAATATCTTCTGAACAGCCAACAATGAAATTTAGCGAGATTATACAAATACTCGGTGACGCCGCCACCTCTAACAGCTTTACCGCTAACAAAGATTTAGACCCGGAAATTACAGGGTTAGCAGCGGTTGATGAAGCTGTAACTGGCAATATCACTTATATAGAAGGCGCAAAATTTGCTACTTTTGTGGGCAAGACAAACGCTAGTGCTTTGATTTTACCCCAGGATGAAGTGTTAAAACTGCAAGCACAAGAACGCGGTATCGCTTGGATTGCTACGCGAGATCCGCGATTGTTGTTTGCCAAGACGATCGCGCTTTTTTATCAACCTTTCCGTCCCTCCCCTGAAATTCATCCTACAGCCGTGATTCACCCCACGGCTAAAGTTGGTACTGATGTTTATATTGGTGCCCATGTGGTGATTCAGCAAGGAGCGGAAATTGGCAATAATGCAATTATCCATCCCAATGTCGTAGTTTATCCAGATGCCAAAATTGGCGATCGCACTACTTTACACGCTAACTGCACTATCCACGAACGCACCCGCATTGGCGCAGATTGCGTAATTCACAGTGGTGCTGTTATCGGTGCGGAAGGCTTTGGTTTTGTTCCTACTGCCAGCGGTTGGTTAAAAATGGAACAATCTGGCTGCACTGTTTTAGAAGATGGTGTAGAAGTGGGCTGCAACAGCGCCATTGACCGCCCCGCTGTGGGAGAAACACGTATAGGATGCAGTACAATAATTGACAATTTAGTGCAAATAGGACACGGTTGTCAAATTGGTTATGGTTGTGCTTTAGCAGGTCAATCAGGGATAGCGGGAGGCGTGAAAATTGGGAATCGCGTGATTATGGCGGGACAGTCGGGAGTCGCCAATCAAGTTAAGATTGGTGATGGGGCGATCGCTTCTGCAAAAGCTGGAATTCACAATGATGTTCCACCAGGAGAAATTGTCTCGGGAACTCCAGCGGTTCCCCACAAACTATATCTAAAAGTCGCAGCTATTTATAACCGCCTGCCAGAAATGTATCAAGCTTTAAAACAATTGCAACGGCAATTAGGCGAAAAGTGATACCAATGCGTGGATTTTACCCAACAGGATTTTAGATTGACAAATAAACCTGTTGCAAAAGTCCTCACACTCTGGGTGTGAGGCTATCAAACAAAGCCCACCTACGTGGGCTAAATGTATTTATTTACGTCTTTAGTCCGCAAAGGCGGAGGAGAACCGCTATAGCCGCGACTTTAGTCGTTGGGTCACGAATGCAAAATTTTGCGTCTCTTTTTTCGGTAAATACTACTGAATTGGTAGGGTTTACCTCAATAAATCAAAAAGAGAGTTGCATCAATATAAAGACAAAGGTGAAAACGCAATTCACCTGATGAAATCAAGACTTTACTGCTTTAATCTATACAACTTTATTGAGTCTTTGTAGCAGATTTCAAGGAGGTTAATCAACTTATGGCATTAGTACGTTGGCAACCATTCCATGAAATGGAAACTCTCCGCCGTCAAATGGATAGAATGTTTGACGAACTAGCAGGATTTAATCGCGATTTGACAACCAATGGCACACCTGCAATCGAACTGCAAGATACAGATGAAACCTTGATTTTACGGGCTGAAGTTCCTGGTATTGAAGGCAAAGACCTTGATATTCAAGTAGGACGTGAAGCTGTTTCCATTGCTGGTGAAACCCGCTATGAAAACAAAACTGAAGAAGGCGGTTATTTGCGTTCGGAATTCCGTTATGGTAAGTTCCAACGGACAATTCCACTACCTGTTTCAATCAAGAATGACCAAGTACAAGCTGAGTTCAAGAATGGTATCTTGACATTAACACTGCCTAAAGCAGAAGAAGCCAAAAACAAAGTTGTAAAAATCAACTTGGAAGATGGCAAAAATACACTTTCCAGTTCGTAGTTTCTGACAGCGGTGTAGGTCTTTACTGAAAAGACTAATCCGCAATCAGGCGGCTATTGGCGCTAATTCCATTTCGCTTTAACTGCGATCCAAAGAAATTCCGGCTAATGGCTAATTGCTAATGGTTAATCGTCGTTAGTCAAAAAGCCGCCTTGATTTATATTATGCATTTCGGGGATTGGTATAATATCAATTCCCGATTTTATAATTACAGGTGTCAATTTGTAGGGGCACAGCAATGTTCCCTACAATTATCTGTATTTTACGCAAGTGAGAACTGCTATATTTTGCATCAGTTGCTAAAGAATAGGAATTGTAGATTAATAGATGTACTTTGCTTATCGTCCCAACATATTGGGAATGCCTTCGCAACCACCGGGAATAGTACCTCTAGTTTTTTCGCCACCCCAAGCGCAACAGTAATAACGCACAGACTCAGACATGCGCTTGGCGTTGGTGAAATCGGCATTTTCCACTACAGCGCCGGTGTGTTTGCCAGTTTCGTAATTTGGTGGTTCTTTTTTACTATAAGGTGTGGCATTTTCCTTGGAACCGTAGAATAAGCGAACTCCATTCAGGTCAGTTTCACTCAAATTGGCATGAAATAAGATGGCGCGGGAAAGGTCGGCTTTTACCAAGTCACAACCACTGAGATTAGCGCGGACAAGATTCGCTTCTGAAAGGTCAGTCCAACGTAAATCGGTGTAAGAAAGGTCTGCCCCTGCTAGCATTACGCCTAAATCTATCACGCGTACACCTGACAAACGGTCTTCGGCGTAACCGCCATTACCGTTGAAAATCGCCCGACCGAGATGTCCATCGCGTTTTAAGGGTGTGAGTAATTTCGATCGCGAGAGAAAGCGGAGAACTTTCGCTTTACCTTCAGCATTTATACTACTTAAAATAGCCGCAGTGCGACCTTCCGCCAGCATCCTTTCTTGGGGCCAATCTTCTAATAATCCTTGGTCATCTAATACTAAATCAGAGATGCCTTGAAAATAGGAATCTATCGTCTGCTGCTGAGTAATTATATTTTGCTGGGCGGTAAGTCGGTTTTGCTCTTCGGTAAGTTGATTTTGCTTTTCTGTCAGGTCTTTGGAAATAATATACTGTTGCCAAGCAATGTAAACTGCAAAAATGGCGATGAGAATTTGTCCCAATGCGCCAAACCATTCTGCCAATGTCCCAGAGGCTTCCCAGTTAATTTTGCGCCCCACAGCTAGGAGGCGATCGCCTAAACCGGTATACTTGGTGAAGCCAATCAGGGCTACTAGGATTCCCAACAAGCCAACAACCAGCATTCTCTCTCGGGCTGCAAACCACTCATCTGCAACTTCTTGCAACCAAGGAAACACCATCGCCACAGATAACACCAAAGTCACGAGGGTTCCCAAGACGCCAACCAGCCAGTTATTTATGGCAATGCCGATCAAAGTAATAGCGATCGCTACTAAAGTAATTAACAATGCCCTTGCTGTAACTGTGACAGGGATTTTAGTACGCCCTGGGACGCGAGGTAGGGCTTGTTGCGGATTTGCTGCTGGATTTTGTACAGATGGTAAGGAGGTAATTGCAGCTAAGACTTGTTGCTTAACCAGCCCTTCTGGAGTCAGCCATTTTTCACTTACACCATCAATGTCTTCCGGTCGCAAGTCATTTTGGGCGATCGGTTCTGGAGTAGGTTTTTGGGGTGAGTTGGAGTTAGATTCTATCGTCATGCTTTATATTTTGCCCCAGCAGGCTCAATAAATTAGCATGTTTATCGTATCTGCTACAGGGTAGGGCTAGGCAAGATACCCAGGTTATAACAGCTAAAACCCTTGGATTTTGGATGAAAGGATTTTGGGTTGAGAAACAACGACTCGATTTGCCTCAATTCCTGTCTAAGTGCCCAATGTTGGTAATGACAAGGGTTAGCAACCGTTATCGCCCTTCATGCGATCGCGCTCATTTCCCAACCTCAATATCGCCTAACTAAGCCTGACTGTGTTTGCCTATCCACTCTTTATTACTTCATCCTTCACACTTCATCCTTCAAATGAATTTAGCACCAAAATTAATTGACAAAGAACCATATTCATCCATGTACTCGATCGCCAAAAAACCTATTAGCTAGCTAATATCAATGCAATTGCATTCTAGTTAAAAAGCTGGGAGTGTTGATCCTAAAACAGCCATTTCTTTACAAAAAAAACAAAAAATCAGCAAAAAATCAATATAAAGAATATGGTATGATTACTTTGCTAGGGCAAAAAATCAGAGTGAAAACAAAATTTTTTCTAGCAAAAATTGGTTGATTAATTAATATATATTAGTGTTTTTTGATACTATTAAAATAGATGAATTGGTTTTAGGATAGTATAGCGAGTTGTGTAGGTACAGCATGGTCTCTTGGAACTGCTTCGTTGCCTCTAGCTTTGTCGGTTTATTTGTATTTGGCTGTGGTGATTGGGCAAACTCAAAGGTAGAAAATACCAACCAGGTTGTACAAGAAAGCAATGTCACCGAGTTGCTGATAAAAGTCAAGGCGACTCAAAAGGCAGACGATTTTTTGAATCAAGGAAATCAATTGTTAGACTCGCAGCGCTATGAAGAAGCTATTGCAGCATACGACAAAGCGATCGCGATTAAAGCAGAGAGTCCTGAAGCTTGGATTAATCGTGGTAATGCCTTAAATAGCTTGCAAAGCTACAAAGACGCACTTTTATCATACGACAAAGCGATCGCCATCAAAAAAGACTTGCATGAAGCGTGGTATAACCGTGGCAATGTCTTAACATCATTGCAAAGCTATAACGATGCACTCATATCATACGACAAAGCGATCGCCATCAAACCAGACAAATATGAAGCCTGGGTTAACCGGGGAATTGCACTAACAAAAATGCAACGTTATCAAGATGCGCTCAAGTCATATAATCAAGCGATCGCTATCAAACCAGACAAACATCAAGCATATTACAACAAAGCATGTTCTTACGCCCTCCAGAACAATGTTAAATTAACAGTTAAGAACCTGCAAAAAGCAATTTGGCTTTCTCCTGAAAAGTACCAGAAATTAGCAAAAACCGACCCAGATTTTAACAAAGTGCGTAGCGACAAGCGATTTCAAGAATTGCTGCAATAGTTGCTTTTAACTTGTTTTACCGGATGAAAGTAGGGTGCGTAGCCGCTTCATTAAAACCGGAAAAACTGCGGTGCCTCATTACAAGTTAACCGGTTTAGAACCAACGTTGTTGACGTCAGATGCCCTAATTGTCAACTGGTATACAAAATCAAGATTTTTCATCGGGCATCTTAGGTCGAAATGGCAGATATTTATCAAGACATCGAGTTATAATATTTATTAATTTATTCAGCATATACTTGCATCCACTCTCTGCGTTCTCTGTCTTGGAAAGCTTTGATCGGAGGAAACCTCCGCTCAAACTTTCCGCTGTGCCCACCGAAGATTTGATGCCTTCGGCAACGCCAAGGGCGAACGGAGGAAACCTCCGCTCAAACTTCTCTCTGCGGTTTAAAACTTCAATATGAAAAAACTATTAATTACTGGGGCTAGTGGTTTTTTAGGATGGAATATTTGCCAGTTAGCCAAAGAAGAATGGGAAGTTTATGGAACGTACTTTTCTCATTCTCTAGAAATTCCTGGCATCAAAATGCAGAAAGTAAACTTAACAGACTTCCAAGAACTTCAGCAAATATTTAATCAAATTCAACCATCAGCAGTGATTCATACTGCTGCACAATCACAACCTAATTTTTGTCAAACCCATCCCGAAGAATCACATGCTGTAAATGTACAAGCATCCTGCAATATCGCCGGACTTTGTGCTGATTATTCTATTCCTTGCGCTTTCACATCAACAGACTTAGTTTTTGATGGTTTAAATGCTCCTTATAAAGAAACAGATCCAGTATGTCCTGTTAACCTTTATGGCGAGCAAAAAGTCATGGCGGAAACAGGTATGTTAGAACGATATCCCATGACTACAGTATGTAGAATGCCGTTAATGTTTGGGATGGCAACACCTACAGCCACAAGTTTTATGCAGCCATTTATGCAAATGTTAAAAGAAGGGAAAGAGCTAAAATTATTTATAGATGAATTTCGCACGCCTGTAAGTGGGAAAACAGCGGCGAAAGGGCTGTTATTGGCATTAGAAAAAGTTAATGGACTAATTCATTTAGGCGGGAAAGAGCGAATTTCGCGTTATGATTTTGGTCGTTTATTAGTGGAAGTTTTTCAACTTCCTGCAGATGGACTTAAAGCTTGCCGACAACAAGATGTAAAAATGGCAGCGCCCAGACCAGCCGATGTTTCTTTTGATAGTTCAAAAGCTTTTGCTTTGGGTTATCAACCTTTATCTGTGAAAGAAGAATTATATGAATTGGTTAGTAGTTAGTGGTGAAGCGCGTACTGCGGGAGGGTAACACGACCGCAGGTAACTGGTGAACCCGCTATCGTTGGGGGTTGGTTGTTGGCGAACCACGCAACTGTCCTCGTCTTTGTGTGATATTTTAAATCACCCGACAAATAGCAATTAGCCATTAGACCTAGGAGTAAAAATTAATTCTGCGTTGCCCGAAATACAGTGTAGGGAGAATTCATGAATTGTCCCTACGTCTTTTTCACTCCTATGTCTATTAGCTATTGTTGAGAATAAGCTTCCATTGGCAAACAAGAACAAACAAAATTCCTGTCGCCAAATGCGGCGTCAATGCGACCGACAGCGGGCCAGAATTTATGTTCGCGAGTCCAAGGTGCGGGGTATGCTGCTTGTTCGCGAGAATAGGAATGATTCCATTCTCCCGCAATCAAACTTTCGGCAGTGTGGGGTGCATTCTTCAAAGTATTATCTTGAGCATCCACCTTACCAGATTCAATTTCGGCGATTTCTTGACGAATCGCAATCATCGCATCAGAAAAACGGTCTAACTCTTCCTTAGATTCGCTTTCTGTGGGTTCTACCATAATTGTACCTGCGACAGGCCAAGAAACAGTAGGCGCATGAAAACCGTAGTCCATCAAACGCTTGGCGACATCATCAATTTCGATGTTCGCCGATTTTTTGAGCGATCGCAAATCTAAAATACATTCATGGGCAACTAGACCATTTTCCCCTTTATACAAAACGGGATAATATGACTCTAGTTTTTTGGCGATGTAGTTGGCGTTAAGAATTGCCACTTTGGTTGCTTGGGTCAAACCCTCTGTGCCCATCATTACAATGTACATCCAAGAAATTACCAGGATGCTAGCACTACCCCAAGGTGCAGCAGAAACAGCACCACTTCCAGAGTTAGGAGTTAAGAGTGAGGAGTTAGGAGTTAGGAGTGAGGAGTTTTGGCTTTTTTTTGTCCCCTTGTCCTCTTTGTCCATCTCCACAACAGCGTGTCCGGGGAGAAAAGGCACGAGATGGGAAGCAACGCCAATTGGTCCCATACCGGGACCGCCGCCGCCGTGGGGTATGCAGAAAGTTTTGTGCAAGTTTAAATGACACACATCTGCACCGATATCTCCCGGACGGCAAAGTCCTACTTGGGCGTTCATATTCGCCCCATCCATGTAAACTTGTCCGCCGTGGGCATGAATAACAGCGCAAATTTCCTGAATTTCCGCTTCAAACACGCCGTGAGTTGAAGGATATGTCACCATCAAAGCCGCAAGTTGTTTGCTGTACTTTTGCGCCTTCGCCTTCAAGTCATCAACATCAACATTACCTTGGTCATCACAGTTAACTGCTACCACCTTCATTCCGCACATCACCGCACTTGCAGGGTTTGTCCCGTGTGCTGAGGAGGGAATTAAACATACATTGCGATGTCCTTCACTGCGACTTTCGTGATACTCGCGAATCACTAAAAGTCCCGTATATTCACCTTGAGAACCGGCATTTGGTTGCAGCGAAATTCCAGCAAACCCGGTAATTTCCGCCAACCATTCCTCAAGTTCCGCAAACAGAATTTGATAACCTTGGGTTTGCGACACCGGGGCAAAAGGATGAATATTACCAAATTCCGCCCAAGTTACTGGAATCATCTCAGCTGTTGCATTCAACTTCATCGTACATGAACCCAAGGGAATCATCGATGTAGTTAGCGACAAGTCCTTAGTTTCCAACTTGTGCAGATAGCGCAACAACTCAGTTTCTGAATGATAGCGGTTAAAGACGGGGTGGGTGAGGTAGTTGCTGGTGCGGAGGAGGGGGAGAGGGGGAGAGGGGGGGAGGGGGGGAGAAGTTAATTCTTCGATGGTGAAAGCTAGTTGATCGCCAGTTGCGAAAATTTCTAGGAGGTCTTGCACATCTTGTATTGTTGTTGTCTCGTCTAGCGAGATACCGATCGCACTTTCATCAAAAATCCGCAAGTTGATTTTTTTAGCTTCGCAAGCTTTTAAAATCTCTTCTAAACTGCGTGTTCCCAATTCTAAGCGCAATGTATCAAAGAAATATTCCGAACTGATGCTGTAACCGAGACGCTTTAGTCCTGCTGCCAAAAGTACAGTAAGTTGATGGATGTTTTGTGCGATCGCCTTCAGTCCACTTGAACCATGATAAACAGCATACATGCTCGCCATCACCGCCAGCAAAACCTGCGCCGTGCAAATATTACTAGTTGCTTTATCGCGGCGAATGTGCTGTTCGCGGGTTTGCAAAGCCAAACGCAATGCAGCTTTACCTTGAGCATCTTTTGATACACCCACAATTCGCCCTGGAACCTGGCGCTTATACTCTTCTTTGGTAGCGAAGTAAGCTGCATGGGGTCCCCCATATCCCAAGGGAATACCGAAGCGCTGGGTGCTTCCCACGGCAATATCAGCGCCAAATTCACCGGGGGGTGTAAGCAAAGTTAAGCTTAAGGGGTCAGCCGCCACTGTCACCAAAGCATTTAATTGGTGTGCCTTTTCGACAAAAGGGCGGTAGTCGTAAATCGTGCCATCACTGGCGGGATATTGCAGAATTGCCCCGAAAATCGCTTGTTGAAAATCAAAGGTTTGATGGTCGCCCACAATGATATTAATTCCCAGTGGTCTGGCACGTGTCTGCAACACGTCGATTGTCTGGGGATGGCAGTCTTGAGATACAAAATAGGTATTTGCTTTATTTTTGCAAACACCGTAACTCATGCTCATTGCTTCAGCGGCGGCGGTTGCTTCGTCTAACAAAGAAGCATTAGCAATTTCCAAACCCGTCAAATCAATAATCATGGTTTGGAAATTTAACAGCGCTTCGAGTCGTCCTTGGGCAATTTCCGGCTGATAGGGCGTGTAAGCAGTATACCAACCGGGATTTTCGAGAATATTGCGCTGAATCACCGGTGGAGTGATGCAGTTATAATATCCCATGCCAATGAACGAGCGAAAAACTTGATTTTTTGAAGCTATTTTTTTTAACTTTGCCAGTGCTGCATACTCACTTTCTGCTGCTGGCAAATGTAGCGTTTTATTCAGCCGTATTCCCGGCGGCACTGTTTGGTCAATGAGGGCATCTAGGCTTGTAAGCCCCAACAAATCAAGCATTTGCTCGATGTCATTGGAGTTTGGTCCAATGTGTCGCTGCGTAAAATCACTTAACTTTTGACTTTTTTCGCCCAGTGTTTGCTGGTTGCTTGACTGAGGACGAGGGGCGTAAATTACCACAAATTGCTCTCCAGACGCGTCTATTTCATATTTTGCAATAACTAGATTGAAGGCGTCGGACCTTAGGAGGGAAGTTTATCTAAATTTCATCATGTTTTTCCGGAGGAGGCGGGGGAGAGGGGGAGGGGGGGAGGGGGGGACAGGGGGAGAGGGGTGTGGGCGACGGGTGTGGGGGGACTTTAAATAATTATCTTTCTTCCTTGTCTCCCTTGTCTCCCCATCCCCCCCTCCCCCATCCCCCCATCCCCCCATCTCCCTACTCGCCTTCCACCTGGGCGCTATATTCTTCTGCTGTCAAGGTATCTTCAATTTCACCAAGGTCGTTGACGCGGACTTTCAACAACCAGCCTTCGCCGTAGGGGTCTTCTGCCACTTGTTCGGGAGAATCGATCATGGCATCATTACGCTCTATGACTGTACCAGTCACTGGTGAATTTAAGTCTTCTACGGCTTTTACTGATTCAATTGTGCCAAAGCTGTCTCCTTTGGTTAAAGCATCGCCTACTTCTGGCAATTCCAAAAACACAATGTCACCCAATTGATCTACAGCAAAGGCACTAATGCCAATGGTGGCAATTTCGCCTTCTAGTCGCACGTATTCATGACTATCGAGATATCTCAAATCCTCAGGATATTCAAATGACATATTACTTCCTCAACGACGTCACAAAAATTAGCATTCCAATATCGATGCACGCTATCTGTGATTTATGAACCATGCTTTTAAGTGAGTAACCCACAACACATTATTCCTCAAAAAGCTCGACGGTCGTACAATTTTAGATTTTGGATTTTGGATTTTGGATTATAGAGACCCGAAATTTCGCGTCTCTACAGTTAATTTGCACTAGTTGTAGGTTGGGTGGAAGAAGGTGCAATGAAGACGTGCTTGTTTTATTAGACGTTGCAGATCCCCCCAACCCCCCGGACGGGGGGCTTTACGGAAGTTGCAAAAATGGGGTTTTTAGGTGGTGAGGCGATTTGGTGAACGATAAAAGGGACGTTTCACTACAATTGCGGGGTAAGCTTTACCACGAATTTCTACTTCTAACTGCTGACCAACTTTTGCTAGTTGGGCGCCAAGGTAGGCTAATGCAATAGGATAACCAAGTGTGGGTGATAAAGTACCACTGGTAATTTCTCCGACTATTTTCCCTGAGGATAATACTTGATAACCGTGACGGGCTATGTTGCGTCCTTGCATTTGCAAACCTACTAGTCTGCGCTGCATTCCGGCTGTTTTTTGCTGTTCTAAAACGGTACGCCCGATAAAATCGCCTTTGGTATCAAGGTGAACCAGCCAACCTAAACCAGCTTCTAAGGGTGTGGTAGTATCGTCGATGTCTTGTCCGTAAAGTGCCATTGCTGCTTCTAGCCGCAGGGTGTCTCTGCAACCAAGTCCGCAAGGAATTACGCCAGCTTTAAGGAGATTTTGCCACAATTGTACGCCGATTTCTGGATCTACCATGATTTCAAATCCATCTTCGCCGGTGTAACCTGTACGGGCAATAAATGCTGGTTTATCTAGTACTGTTGCTTCTATATGACCAAATGCTTTAATTGGTGTTAGGTCTTGTTGTACGAAAGATTGAAGGATGCTGGCTGCTTTTGGTCCTTGGACGGCGATTAATACTTTTTCTTTTGAAAGGTCTTGGAATTTCACTTCGCTGGTGTCAAGGTGTTGCAATAGCCATGTTTTATCTTTATTGGTGGTTGCGGCATTAACTATTATTAGTGCCTTTTGTTTGCCGCTGGTGTCTTTCCCTTGGTAATAAATAATGATGTCGTCGATGATTCCGGCTTGGGGATTTAATAATACTGTGTATTGTGCTTGACCGGGTTGCAAGCGGGTCAAGTCTGAGGGAACTAAGGTTTGTAGTTGAGGAATGAGGGTTTTACCTTGTAAGGTAAATTTGCCCATGTGGGAAATATCGAACATGCCTGCTGCATTTCTTACTGCTTCGTGTTCGTTGGTGATGCTGCTAAATTGTACTGGCATTTCCCAACCGCCAAAGCTGGTGAGTCGGGCTTTGAGTTCGACTGCAAGTTGATATAAAGGTGTTTGTGCTAGGGTTTGGGCGTTTTCTGGTTGTTGATTAGCCACTGGTAGTTATGCCGCGTTTCATTATTCTTTATATACTACGGTAGGTTTCTTTTTGTTTGAACCACGAAGGCGCGAAGGACGCGAAGAGGAGAATGTCTATACTAAAAATCGATACTGTACTCTGCCGCCCATGAGTAACAACCCGCAAGTTAAGAAAATCTTGGTTTTGGCTGCAAATCCGAAGCAGACGGTACGTTTGCGTGTGGATGAGGAAGTGCGGGACATTAAGGAAGGTTTACTGCGATCGCGCTTTCGAGATAAGTTTGAACTCCGGTATGAAGAGGCGGTACGTCCGCGAGATATTCGCCGCGCTGTTTTAAATTTTCGACCCAATATCATTCATTTTTCTGGGCATGGGGACAAAACGGACGGATTATTATTTGAGGATGAAACGGGAAATTCACAGTTTGTCACGGGGGAAGCGCTGGCTGGACTTTTTGAGCAGTTTTCTCAGCAAATTGAGTGTGTGCTGATGAATGCTTGCTATTCGGAAGTGCAAGCTGATGCTATTGTCCAACACATTAATTATGTGATTGGCATGAATGCTCCAATTCATGACAGAGATGCTATTGAATTTGCGGTTGGCTTTTACGATGCTTTGGCTGCTTACAATCCAGAGTATGATAAAAATACGCCTTTTGAGTTTGCTTTCAATATTGCTTGTAATTCTATTAAGCTGGCTGGAGTATCGGGAAATAATACTCGTGAGGCAGTTAGGGTGTCTGGGATACCTGGCGAGAATACTATTGCTGTACTGAAAAAGAAACCTGGTTTAGAACTACCAAAGACAACTATTGTGGAACCTATACAAAGAGCTAATAAACAATATTCCGGTAAAGTTAAATTTAATATCTGCAACAGGCTTGTGGGTAATTGGCAAGATTTAGCAGATTATTTTGAGATTTCATTACTCGAACGCAATAGTTTTAGACCAGGAAGAGAACCCCACGGTATTTGGGAATGGCTGGAACAAAGAAACAAGCTTGATGAATTGGAAGTTGCCCTAAGTGCCATTGAGCGAGATGATTTAGTTGAAGAGTTAAAAAAAAACTAGTTGATGTCGAATCTGACAATCTACCTTTAGGCAGACTCATCGGTGATGTACCAAACTTACCACCGCACTTTTTACCCCGCCCAAATCAACTCAACTCTCTGAAAAATAAGGTGCTGGCAGATACTAATCAACCTGTGGCTATCACAGGGAAAAGTCGCAGTGTGGGCGTGCAAGGTATGGGCGGAATTGGTAAAACTGTCTTAGCTACAGCACTGGCGCGGGATGAAGAGGTAAGAAGCGCGTTTCCAGATGGGGTGTTGTGGGTGACACTAGGGCAAACGCCGCAGCCTTTAACTTGGCAATCATATTTTGCTGAAGCGTTGGGCGACACTCAAGCAACGTTTACAGAAGAAGGATTGGGTAAAGCGCGGTTGCAAGAATTGCTGGCGGATAAAGCTTGCTTGTTGATTTTGGATGATGTCTGGGATTTAAAACACGCCAAGGCATTTGATGCTTTAGGGCAAAGTTGCCAGATGCTAATTACTACCCGTGATGCTGGGTTGATTGTATCATTGGGGGCGCAAACACAGGAATTGTCGGTGTTGAGTGATGGCGAGGCACTGTCACTTTTGGCACAGCAGGCAGGGTATGAAGAGAGGGGGAGAGGGGAAGGGGGGGAGGGGGGGGAGTTTATCTGTGTGTTTATTGCCTGAAGAGGCGAAGGAGGTGGCGCGGGAATGTGGTAATTTGCCTTTGGCATTGGCGATGGTGGGGGCGATGTTGCGGGGTAAGCCGAGAAATCGCTGGGGAAATGTGCTGGAAAGATTGCGTAATGCAGATTTGGAGAAAATCCGGCTACAGTTTCCTAATTATCCCTATGCTGATTTATTTAAGGCAATTCAGGTGAGTGTCGAGGCGCTGAAAAATAATGTAAAAGAGCGATATTTTGATTTTGCTGTCTTCCCAGAAGATACACTAATACCGGAAGTTGTTTTGCAGAAGTTTTGGGAACCGGAAGGGTTGGATGATTTGGACACCCAAGATGTAATTGATGAGTTGGTTAACAAATCACTGGCGTCGCGGGATGAAGCGGGAAATCTGAGGTTACATGACTTGCAGTTGGACTATGTAAGGAAGCAAGCGACCTCGGAAAACCCCACCCCTAACCCCTCCCCGCAAGCAGGGAGGGGAAATGACAGCGCTTTTAAGCTTTCTTTAGAAACGATGAGGGGAAATGACACCACTGTTAACCCCTCGTCGCAAGTAGGGAGGGGAAATGACACCACTGTTAACCCCTCGTCGCAAGTAGGGAGGGGAAATGACACCACTGTTAACCCCTCCTCGCTTGCGGGGAGGGGTGGCGCAGCCGGGGTGGGGTTCTCCGGGGGGTTAGGTCACCTCCACAACCGCCTATTAAACGCCTACAAACAAGACCTAAACGGCTGGCATACAGTCACAAACGACGGCTATATCTACCAGCAGCTAGCCTATCATTTAATCGAAGCGGGACGCACAACCGAATTACAACAATTATTGCTTGATTTCCAATGGCTGCAAGCAAAGTTAGAAAAAACCAATATCAACGCCTTAATAACAGATTATGATTTGTTGCCCCAAGATAAAAACTTACAGTTAGTGCAAGGGGCGTTGCGACTGTCGGCGCATATTTTAGCTGAGAATAAAACACAATTGGTAACGCAATTGTGGGGGCGTTTAGTTGGCTTTGAAATCTCAGAACTTAAGAAATTATTGGCACAAGCAAAGCAGAATAAAACACTTTGGTTGCGTTCCCTCACTCCTAGTTTAACTCCCCCTGGTGGTCCCTTAATTCGTACCCTCACTGGTCATAGTAAGTCGGTTTATGCTCTAGCCCTGACACTCGATGGTAAATACGCGATTTCTGCTTCCGATGACACCACGGTGAAAGTCTGGAATTGGCAAACAGGGGAAGTTGTGCGTACCCTCACTGGTCATAGTAACTCGGTTAATGCTCTAGCCCTGACACTCGATGGTAAATACGCGATTTCTGCTTCCGATGACACCACGGTGAAAGTCTGGAATTGGCAAACAGGTGAGATAATTGCCAGTTTCACAGGAGACAGTGGAATCACGTGCTGTGCAGTTGCACCGGATGGCGTATCAATTATTGCTGGTGAAGCATCAGGACGGGTGCATTTTTTGAGATTAGAGGGGGGGGGTTTAAAAGGTAAAAGGTAAAAGGGGAAAGGGGAAAGGGGAAGGGGGAAAGGGGAAGGGGGAAACGGGAAGTCATACAATATTATTCAGAACAATTAATTCCGGAATCATATCTCGCAGCTTCTGCGTGAGAAGCTCAATAGTCTCAGCTTCAGTTACCAACCCCGGTACATCTTCGCTAGTTGCAATCCAAACTTTTGCTTCCGAATCCCAAAATGCTTTGACCATAGCAATTTTATATGAGTTGTGAAAATTCACGATGCCCAGAAACCGGGTTTCTCAATTTTCACGCCCCAAAACTTCATCAACGCTAACGTCAAGATTAGCGATCGCCAACACCGCTAAACTATAGAAAAAATCCTGTTGGGGACAATCCAAAATCCTTTCATCCAAAATTCAATTATTCTCCATTCCCCAGTAGGGTTTAATAGTTAATTGTGGAAGTGTTGAGATTTATTAAGAGAACATTATGAAATTTTGGCGAATACTAGTGCAAGAAGGCAGAAGGCAGAAGGCAGAAGGCAGAAGGAAAGAAAGTTTATTTTATAAGCTTTTTAACCTTTTGGAACTGGGTAGTTATTTTCGCCACGCTGTATTAGCTGGTTGTGTTTTGGCTATGGTTCTGTTTTTCTTTCCTCTATCTGCGTCGGCCGCAAGTTCTTCGAGTATTACCCGGTCTGCTGGTAATCAACTCAAAGGTCAAGATTTCTCCGGTCAAAGTTTAATTGGGGTTGAGTATACAAATCTAAATCTGGAGAAGACTAATTTTAGCAACGCCGATTTGCGGGGTGCTGTTTTTAACGGTTCGGTTTTGCAAGAGGCGAATCTGCATGGTGTAGATTTTAGCGAAGGCATAGCCTATCTAGTGAGATTCAAGAACGCCGATTTAAGTGATGGTGTTTTCACGGATGCGATGATGTTGCGTTCTACATTTGATGCTGTGGATGTCACTGGTGCTGATTTTACCAATGCTGTTTTAGATGGTTTTGAGGTGAAAAAGCTGTGTAAATCGGCTACTGGTGTAAATTCTAAGACTGGTGTGGATACCCGCGAGTCTTTGGGATGTAAGTGAAGGCAGCTTTGCTGGGGGCAAGGGGCAGAAGGCAATAATGCGTTGATTGTATGCTTTTTGACTTGTTTCTAACATGTCAGTGAAGGCAGGAGGCGGGATAAAATCTGCCGCAAAATCGCGTTTAAAAGCTCGAAAAATGCGTTCTGGTTGAGCAAATTCCAAGGGTTTTGCCCGGACTTGTTCGCCTAAAAGAATGCGATTTTGTCCTTCTACAAACACCAAACTTGGTATGAAACTTACTTGTCCTGTGCCAATTTCAAAGCGGCGAGAAATTGAATCAAATTTCTAAGTTAGCGGTGTTTGCGCCCATTAAATCGGTGATACAAACAACGGTATTGCTTGTACCGAAATCAATAACTACAACTGTCATTTGTTAGTAGTTAGGAGGCGCCCAGGCGCGTAGGTAGTGGTTAGGAGTTATTCTCCTTGTCCCCCACACCCGTCTCCCCATTTCCCCCCAGCCCCAACGCCAGTCCGCCCAAGTCGCGGTCGCTAGGGCGGCTGGGTCCTGAGTGGGGACTCCTAGCCCCCCATCTCCCCATCTCCTTCGTCTGGTAAAGTGCGGCTGACTTTTGCAGGACAGAGAATGTGTTCTTGATGTTTATAACCTACAAATCTGATGTAAACTAATTCACCTTCAGTTATATCAGCAGCGTCTGGTTGATGAATTTGAGGATTATAAGGCACTTGTTCCCAAGGTTTGCCAATTGTTTCGTAACCCCATTCCTGTAAAAGGTTATCTAGGGGAGTAAACATTGAAAGAAGATTTTTTACAGGTAATTCTGGTTTTAATCTCACCATTTGATGAATGCTGGGATAATTAGTTAACAATGTTTGCAACTGTTCAAATGTTGAAGAGCGAAATTCATCTGTCAGTGTATTACGTTGCTGCTGTAATTCCTCATGCACTCGCAAACCTTCTTGATGCATTGCTTCTTTTTCAGAAACAATCTGCTGTAACTGCTGCTGTAGTTTTAAACATTCTTGACTCATTGCCTCTAATTCGGGATTTGCTGGTAGTAACTTCAGCCTTTCTAAAAATTCCAAAATTGGTAAATTTAATGTTTCTGCTACTTGTTTGACTTCGCTTAATTTCAGGTTGACTGCATCGCTGCTATCTCGTAGCTGAAAAAGCACAGCTTGACGCAAACCTGATTTTGCTTGCAAAACTTTCCAGTTAGGAATACCAACTCGCTGCATTAGTTCCCGCAACAGCGCATCATTTGGTAAATTCAAAGTTTGATTAATTACAGCTTGAATCAAATACAAAACTGTAGCTATCCCCACTAACACCGCAAGGCTAGCAAGTCCAAAAATCTTGATATCAAAATTACCCAGCATCATCAATTACCTTTTCTACTTTTGTTTGATAGACTGCTTTTCTGCTGCACTGAAATTTTCTTCGCCTTCGTAATACTCAGGTAAAAATTCTTGATTTTCCACCTTTCCTAAAGCATTTTCAATTGCTGAAGTTGTGCTTGTACAGCTAAAACCGGATGCATTGATGGCTGTTTCCGTAATTTTGCCATCTTTGCCATCCGGTACTCTATTTTTTGATACTCAGCCATAAGCGAATTTCCCTCAGTGAACAATTAAATTGTGAAACATTGCCAATATCAGCGATACCTTAAATCTTTGATTTTTGTCACAACCTTAACCGCACTCTCAGCCACTGTCTGTTGAATCTGTTTTGCATTTTACTTTAGGGTTGAGTGGTAGTTCATAGGGGTCGTCAATGCCTGTAAAATTTTTAATTTCCCCCGAACCTGCCTTTTTGTATAATCCTTTTACGTCTCGTTGTTCGCAGATGCACAAAGGCGCATGGATATACACTTCAATAAAATTTACAATCTGCTGCCGCATCGCTTCTCTTTGGGTACGGTATGGTGAAATCGCACAAACTAGTACATAAGCACCAGCAAACGTCAGATTATGAGCAAGAAAACCTATAGGTCGAATATTTTCTAGGCGATCGCTTTTACTAAAACTTAATTCTTTGCATAAAGTTTGGCGCATAACATCACCATCAGGGAGGATAACGTTGTAGTTGTTGTGCAATTCTTGTTTTATAGTTTTAGCGATCGCGGTTTTGCCTGCGCCACTTAAGCCTGTAAACCAAATTGTTACACCACGCTGTTTTGGTTGAATTTCACGTATAAAACCTCACCCCCCTACCTTCCTCTCCGCAAGCAGAGAGGGGGGGAGTGATTTTTTCCTCTTCTAATCACAAACAGAAAGGCTATGGGCGTTGCATAAAGTAGGGATGAATTATTGAACCGCGAAGACGCGAAGTACGCGAAGAAGTTAGGTTTTTTAGTTTACAAAAATTCAAAAACATCCCGCAATTATGCAACGCCAGGCTATGAAGTTGAGCATTTTATTATTCACTCGCACACGGAATTATAGCGGTAATAATCCTGTGAATCTGCAATCACTCGACACTTTAGCTGGGACAACTTCTCTTGTGACAAGATTTCCCAGTCCAAAATCCGTCTTGAAAAGCTTTGATGCCTTCTCTTCGAGAGGCTTCGCCAACGGCAACCCCTTCGGGGAATGGAGGAAACCGACCCTCAAACTTTTCGCAAAATCTCAAATCCAAAATTGTATAAATTGTGTTACCTCTTAATCACGGTAAGTAGAGAATAGCCGCTGACAGCAAAAATAAAAAGAAAGACGACAGACAAGACTACTACATCCCTCACAATAAATAAAATCCAATCTTTTCTTAGTTCTTGTTTAGATTTCAGTTCCCGCAGCTGACGTTCAAGCACTACATTTTCTTGTAATTGTGATTTTAAAATACTACGACTGTCATATATATCTTTGATAATTTCCTCTGTAGTGCGTTCATCTTGCCAAGCACGAGATGTTTCTATCAATGTTTCCAAAGAAGGAGTTTTTGGTGATACTTCAGATGGCATGATTATTTCGTTAGCTATTAATTGTTCGGCTGACGCAATGCCTAATTTTTTAGTTTGCTCTTTCGCTATTACCATGACTTGCATTAAGATTATAGCTTGACGCAAAACATCGCTTTTACTGCCGCCTATTTTACTTGCAAGTTCTTCCAATATCTGGTTAAGTTCGGGTGATAAATCTAGGTTTAAGCGAACCATATCTTCAGCGTCAGTCATGGTTCCATCCTTATGTAAATTATTGAATATATTATAGTTGGTAGAAGTGGCGATATTGATAGCGATGAGGAGTGCGATCGCACTGGTCTTAATTAAAAACAAAAACCGCAGAATTACGCATAAAACGCTAACCTATCGGCGTTCATCTGCGTACATCTGCGGTTATAAATTCAACTTTTTCTAGTTAATCAACCCAACCCAGCTTTAATGCACTAACTCAATAGCCCTCTTCGTCAACGCCTCTGCAGTTAATCCATTAAACGCCATTAACTCACCAGCACTCGCTGTAGTTTCCCCACGCTTCCACGCAAAAGTATCGCGCTTGCAGGTACTTCTCAACATTATTGGTTCCAGCATCGCACTCGCGCCACCAGTAACACCAATCAACGCATCACCACCAAACAATTCGGCAAATTGTTCATCATCCAAAAAGTCGCCATCGGGTTCCGAACAAGTATCCCAAGCTGTGTCATGAGGACGATACAAACGGCGGGGATTAATAACAGAAACTATCTTAACTCCCAGACCTTCTGTTTCTAAGAATGCTGCAGCTTCAAATACTGGCATTAATGTCATATCGCCAATTACTGCAAATACAACTTTCTTGCTTCCCCCTTGATTGGAATCGACTTCATGCAACACTACTGCACCATCGTGCAACCCTTTTCTAGTTTGTTCAAAAGTTGTCCGAATTGGCAAAGGTGATTTACTTGCTGTAATCACAATTCCCTTATTTTTAGTTGTCAGCGCCCAGTCATAACAAACTTGAATACTGTTAGCATCGGGTGGAAATAATGGAAAAACATTTCCATTCCGCATCATCGAAGCAAAGTAAGCTTCAATTTCCGGACGTTGGTGAGTCCAACCGTTGCGTCCTTGCTCTAATGCACCAGCAGTATATAAAGTTATTGTCGAGGGAGTTTGACGCCGCAATTCTGCCATTGCTTGGGTGACTGTTTGCCATATTGGTAATCCGTTGATGGCAAAAGATTCGTAAGAACACCACAATGTTCTTGCACCCATTAACGATAAACCAACTGCTAAACCGGCACAAGCATCTTCACTCAAAGGTTCGTAAACTTGTCCGTTTGGTGCTTGGTTGTATAAATCATCGGTGGTGGGGTGAATAATCTTTAATGCTTGGTTAATGTTGGCAATTCCTGATGCTTCATTACCGTCGGCGTTGGTAACTAAGAAATTTTTATCTTTCTTTCCAACTGTTCCCACCAAACGTCCCATTGCTGTTGTAGAAACTTTTGGTTCGCCTCCTACTGCAAATTCTTCTAAAGGTAATTGACCTAATTCTGGCAATGTTAATTCAAATTCTGTCACAACTGTTTTCGCCGCCGGACCACCGCCAGCGCGTTCCGCATTTGTCCGCACTAATTGCCAAGCTTCCGCAGATAATGCACGTCCTTGCAATGCACTCATAATGTGGGGTGCATCTAAGGTATCTTTCGGATACAAATTGTGCGATTTAGCACCTCTTGCGTGGACTCCCGCACCTTTGAGTTGTTTGATAATAAAGACGGTAAGTTTGCCGTCAAACGCAGATTTAGCAGCTAAATCTACGCCCATCAGTACAGACCTGGTAAAGGCTAGGCGTTGCCCGAAGGAAAATGCAGTACTATCAACGTAATCGCCCGGTTGATTTTGGTCGTCAAAGTCCTTGGCATCAACTAATACCACTTCGTCAAAACCATTACCGCGCCAGTATGCAATCATCTCTTCGTTGGTTTTGAGAGAAACCATACTATGATGTTCCTGACTGTAACCGTTCCACACCAACACCGGCAAGAAGTTGGTAACACTCGGATAAGCTGTGTGGAAGTGCATCATCGAACTCATGATATAAGGTTCACCCAAACCACCATCGCCAACGGTGAAGGGGAACAGTTTATCGTGGTGCAACAGTGCGGCTGACATTGCAAAATGCTGTCCTTGTCCCAAAGGTCCGGCGGGTGCGAGAATACCGGGAATGTAACCGGAAAGGTGTCCTAACAAACCATGCTTTTCGCGAAAGCGATCGCGCAACTGCTGTACTGTAAAAATTCCCATGTTCTCTAGGGAACGATCCAAAAACATGGCACTATAAAATCCGGGGGCGTGGTGTCCCACTTCTGTGATAATGTTCTTGTAACCCAACATGACAAGGGACGCATAAGCTTCCGCTTGAGAAGCAAATCCCCCTGGGTGTCCGGAGGCTTTACTTCCGGTAATTTGTAACGTTAAATAACGCAAAGCATCAGCAGCAAGTAAAGTTTGGTAAGCTGCTGTCTCATCTGAAGGATCGGCGATCGCTACTTTATCTGATTCAATTGCAGGAGTTGCACCATAAGTTTCAAAATCTGGCAAGGCTTCACCAAAATACTGAATTCCTTCGCAAAAATCGGGAACTGCTGAAGTTGCCTTTGGGGTGATTGCTGTCATGCTGATTACCTTATAAATCTGAGCAGAAACTATAGATGCTCGTCCAATTTAACAAAGATTTTACATCTTTCAGGTTGTAACAGTTTATTGCTTTTTCTCAATGTCAAGATAATTAGCTTCAATAGGAACTTAATAAAAATTAATTTAATTATTTCTAAAGTAGTTAAAGTAGTTATAGAAGAATTGAAGTAATAAAATTTTATGAAATTACCACAAGGTCCTCAAAGCCTACCATTGTTGCAAATGCTACGGTGGATAGTCAGCCCCATGTCATATATGGAAGCCTGCGCCAAGCATTACGGGGACATTTTCACTCTGCAATTGGGTACTACCCCAAAAGTGTTTGTCAGTAACCCCGAAGCGCTACAGCAGATTTTGACAAGCGATACTAAAGAATTAGAAGCACCCGGTGAGTTGAACCAGTTGTTTGCAGGTTTGCTTGGAAAACGTTCTTTAATCACTACAACAAGCAAATCGGAACACCAACGTCAACGGCAATTATTAATGCCTCCTTTTCATGGTGACAGGATGCGAAGCTACGGTCAAGTAATTAGCAATGTTACCGAAAAAATCATCAGCCAATGGGAGATAAACAAAACCTTCTGCCTCCGGTCTGCTACCCAAGCAATTACCATGCGGGTAATTATGCAAGCCGTATTTGGATTGTATGACAGTCCCCGCGCCCAAAAGATAGAACAGCTTTTGCGTGAAATCTTGGAAGAAACTAGTTCTCCTTTAAGTGTCGCCTTCCTTTATTTTCCAGTCCTGCAAAAAGATTTTGGTCCCCATAGTCCTTGGGGGAAGCGAGTGCGTCGCCAGCAGAAAGTTGACCAACTCATCTACGAGGAAATTCGAGATCGTCGAGAACAAGCAGATTCATCGCGCACGGATATCCTCAGCTTACTCATGGAAGCTAAAGATGAAGCAGGTCAATTAATGACCGATGAGGAATTACACGATGAATTGATGACTTTGTTGGTAGCAGGTCACGAAACTACAGCTACAGCCTTAGCTTGGGCGTTGTACTGGATTCACAAACTACCATCAGTGCGCGAAAAGCTGTTGCAAGAAATCGATAGCTTGGGCGGTAACTTAGATTCCAGCAGCATTTTTAAATTACCTTATCTCAACGCTGTTTATTGCGAGACTTTACGGATTTACCCAGTTGGAATGCTTACCTTTGGTAGGGTAGTGAAAACACCGTTATCGCTAGCGGGTCACCAACTGGAACCGGGTACAGAAGTGATTGGTTCTATTTATCTCACCCACCAGCGTGAGGATTTATACCCCGAACCCAAGAAATTTAAGCCAGAACGCTTTTTAGAAAGGCAATTTTCTCCCTTTGAGTATTTACCCTTTGGCGGGGGTGCAAGACGCTGTATCGGTATGGCTTTTGCCCAATTTGAGATGAAAGTAGCACTTGCTGTGATACTCTCGCGTTGCGAACTGGCGTTAGTTGATAATGGTGAGGTGAAACCCAAACGCCGTGGTTTGGTGACAGGGCAAAATCGCTCTATTCAAATGTTATTGAAAAGTAAGCGATCGCTCAAGTCTTTGCAGCCAATTCCAGAAGCACCCTCAACCGCCCGGAATTGAAAGTTCACAGGCTAATAGTTAAAGTCTACTGAAGTAGATTGAAATGCCTCATACCAATTTGAAAAAAGAATGGGACAGATGAATTGTTGAAACAAATCGCAATCAGAATTTCACAATTCAAAATCCAGACTCTAAAATGCAAATTCCCAAATCCCAAATTATATTACCAGTCGTCTTTAGACGACTTTAGCTATTAGCCTAGGGTTTGCAACCCTAGGCGGACGTGGATGCTTTTTAAGTTCGGGATACAACATATAACTTACCTGAAAAAATTAACCAATAATTTACCAATAAGATAGAGTTTAACTTACCCTAATTCTAATTACGATTTAATTTCCAAATAACTTTCAATAAAAATAGTTTCAATATTTACGTAATTTTGATATAGTTTTTAACGCCTCTAAATTCATAAAAACCATCAATTTTACAATGAATTTACTTGCTCAAAAACACGCACCATCCTTACTGCAAACCCTGGAATTAATTGCTAATCCCACCAAATTTTTAGAAAATAGCGCAGCCAAATACGGCGATACCTTTACAGTGCGGGTAATGGGAATAAATTCGCCACCAGTCGTATTTTTTAGCCATCCCCAAGCGATAGCTGATTGTTTTGCCGTCCCTGCAAAGCAGTTAGATTTTAAGAAAGCAACCCATGTATTTGAACCGTTATTTGGGGAAAAATCTCTTGTATTGCAAGAAGGTAAATTACACAATCAACAGCGACAATTATTAATGCCTCCTTTTCATGGCGATCGCATGAAATCTTACGGGCAAATAATTTGTCAAATTACAACAGAAATCACAAAAAAATGGACATCCGGCATAAAAATTTACATGCATCATGTAATGCCAGATATCACATTGCAAATAATCTTACAAGTCGTATTTGGTATTAGTCCGGGTGAACGCTATCAACAATTAACACAAAAGCTAACTTCTTTATTAGAAGATATCACCACACCTTGGTATTCCAGCTTATTTTTCTTTCCACCGCTGCAAAAAGATTTAGGTGCATGGAGTCCTTGGGGAAACTTTCTGAGAAGGCGACAAGAAATTGACCAACTTATCTATGCAGAAATTTCTGAACGGCGTTTGGCAAACGATACATCTCGCACAGATATACTAAGCTTGCTGATGTCAGCGCGAGACGAAAACGGACAGCAAATGACAGATAAAGAATTACGCGATCAATTAGTTTCGCTGTTGCTTTTAGGTTACGAAACAACCGCTGGAGTATTGGCGTGGTTATTTTATTTAATTCACGCCCATCCCAAAGTAAAAGATAAACTCATGCAGGAATTAAATACTTTAGGTGATGCACCAAATCCAGAAGATATAATACAACTACCCTATCTCACCGCAGTTTGCCAAGAAACACTGCGAATTCATCCCATCGCCTTAATTTGCACACCGCGAATGGTAAAAGAAAAAGTTGAAATTGCAGGTAATAAATTTACAACCGGGACAATTTTAGTTCCCTGCATTCATTTAGCCCATCGTCGTAGTGAAACTTATCCAGAACCCGAAAAATTTCAACCAGAAAGATTTCTAAACCAGAAATTTTCACCTTATGAATACTTACCCTTTGGTGGAGGTTATCGCGGTTGTATTGGTTCAGCATTTTCCATGTATGAAATGAAGCTAGTGCTGGCTACAATATTATCGCATTTTCAGCTACAGCTAGCCGAGAAACGTCCAGTAAATCCCGTACGTCGGGGAATTACCATTGTTCCCTCTGGCGGCGTACCAATGCTTGTCACCGCTACGCTTTAGTTATGAATTATGAGTTATGAGTTATGAATGAAAACAAATTTTTAACTCTTAACTCCTAACTCCTAACCCCTAACTCTTCCCACCTGCTTATTTCGCGATGTAGATACACTCTTGAGGTTGAGCATCTAAAGTAAGCAGTAATAAGACTTTAGGAGATAATAAAATTATGTCAGATGAGCAAAAGCTAGAAGAGCAAGTACTGAGTAAAGTTGTAGAAACTCAGCTATCTAACCAATTAGATAAAGCAGAAAAAATAGACGTAGATGTACAAACTGACCTGCTAAAAACAGTCCAAGGACAAGCTGATTCTGTTACCGTTGAAGGTCAAGGGCTGGTAATGCAAAAAGACATCCGCGTGCAGGAAATAAAACTGCAAACAGATAGCATTTCTGTTAATCCCTTAAGTGCTATTTTGGGTCAAATTGAACTAAACCAGCCAGTAAATACCGCTGCTCGTATTGTACTTTTAGAAGACGATATTAACCGCGCCTTGACCTCAGACTTTGTTCGCAGCAAGCTGCAAAAATACGACTTGAATGTAGATGGTCAAATTGTGGGTTTCGAGGCGCAACAGATACAGATATTTTTGCCTGACCAAGGAAAAATAGGATTTAGGGGAAGAGTGCTGTTACACGAACCAGAAAACACTCGTCAATTGAGTTTCACAGCAATGGTTCGTCCGCGCACACTTTCCCAACCCATCAGAATGGAAAGTTTCAACTGTACAGAAGGAGAGGGAATTTCACTAGAAATAATTGCGGCATTGATGCAGAAAGTGAAAGAATTAGTAAACTCACCATATTTTGAATATGAGGATATGGCATTTCGCATCAAAAAAATGGAAGTGCAAAAAGGAAAATTGTCCCTTTTGGTAGAAGCTAAAGTGAGTCAAATACCCACGCCTTGAAGTAAATCTTGCAATAAGGTGGTAAAAGTTAATTTTTATAACTGCCGGGTGATGTAAAGTTTTTAAATGCTTTGTAATATCGGAAAGCTGACTTCTCTCCACCTTTCTCCACCTTATCTAAAGATTACAACTATGGAAACGTATGACGTTATCATTATAGGAGCCGGACACAATGGGCTAGTTTGTGCTGCCTACCTCCTGAAAGCTGGTTATAGCGTATTGTTACTAGAAAAGCGTTCAGTGCCAGGTGGCGCGGCGACAACAGAAGAATGTATACCCAAAGAAGCCCCAGGATTTAAGTTTAACTTGTGTGCGATCGACCATGAATTTATTCATTTAGGACCAGTTGTCGAAGAATTAGAGCTGAAAAAATACGGCTTGGAATATTTGGAATGCGACCCAGTTGTATTTTGTCCCCATCCCGATGGCAAGTATTTCTTAGGACATAAGTCTTTAGATAAAACTTGTGCAGAAATTGCTCGTTATAACGAACGTGATGCTAAAAAATACGCAGAATTTACAGATTATTGGCAGCGGGCATTGGGTGCGATGATTCCCATGTTTAATGCACCGCCAAAATCAATTATAGATATTGCCGGCAACTATGACATCACAAAAATAAAAGATTTATTTTCTGTCATCGGTTCTCCAAACAAAACGCTGGATTTTATTCGCAACATGCTAACCAGCGCTGAAGATTTGCTAAACGAATGGTTTGATGAAGAATTTCTCAAAGCACCCTTAGCAAGACTTGCATCAGAATTGGGTGCGCCGCCTTCACAAAAAACGATCGCTATTGGTGCGATTATGATGGCAATGCGTCATGACCCCGGTATGGCGAGACCCCGTGGCGGTACTGGCGCACTGGTACAAGCTTTGGTGAATTTAGTTACAAGCAAAGGCGGCGTTATTCTCACAGACCAACACGTTGAAAAAGTGTTGATTGATGATAAAAAAGCCGTTGGTGTTCGTGTTGGCGGTGGCACAGAATATCGTGCTAAATATGGAGTAATTTCTAATATTGACGCCAAAAGATTGTTTTTGCAAATGACTGATAAAAGTGATATTGATGCAGTCGATCCAGATTTGTGGGAAAGATTAGAACGCCGCATTGTCAATAACAACGAAACCATCCTAAAGATAGATTTAGCTTTAGATGAACCGTTGCGCTTTCCATTCCACGCCCACAAAGACGAATATCTCATTGGTTCTATCTTAATTGCAGATTCTGTTGCTCATGTAGAACAAGCTCATAGTAAATGTACCTTAGGAGAAATTCCCGATTCTGACCCATCAATGTATGTAGTGATGCCTAGCGCCCTTGACCCCACATTAGCACCACCAGGCAAACATACTTTATGGATTGAATTTTTCGCGCCCTATCAAATAGCTGGTGCAGAAGGTACAGGTTTAAAAGGTACAGGTTGGACGGATGAATTGAAAAATAAAGTTGCAGATAGGGTGATTGACAAATTAGCAACTTATGCACCAAATGTGAAAGATGCAATTATCGCCCGTCGTGTAGAAAGTCCTGCAGAATTAGGCGAAAGATTGGGTGCATATAAGGGTAATTATTACCATGTTGATATGACCTTAGATCAGATGATATTTTTCCGTCCCTTACCAGAAATAGCGAACTACAAAACACCAATTGAAAATTTATTTTTAACTGGTGCGGGGACGCATCCCGGTGGTTCAATTTCCGGAATGCCGGGGCGTAATTGTGCGCGGGTATTTTTGCAATCAAAGCATCCAATTGCTCAGACTTTGAAGGATGCAAGAGATTCAATTGTGTCTACTGTCGGGTCGGTGTTTAAGAGTTAATTAGGACGGTCAATACGACCCCACCCCACAAGAGATGTATGTTTTTTTTTGTAACATGTAGGGTGCGTAAAGCCGTTCCGGCATACAGCAAAAACGGAGTGTAAGCACCATTATGAATCGGTGCGTTACGGCGCAGAAAATTGCAGATTAGTAATGACTTTAGTAATATTATGCGCCTAACGCACCCTACATCTAAACTTTATGTAGCGATCGCTTGGAATATCGCAATACAATTTATCGTTAGAAGCGATGATTCTATAACTCACGAAAGATTAAGAAATCTTAATCACTACCTAATATCGGGGAATATACTTTACTCCCCAAGTTGCAATTATGGAAGCGTATGATGTTGTAATTATTGGCGCTGGGCACAACGGTCTAGTCTGCGCCGCCTATCTCCTCAAAGCTGGTTACAGCGTCCTACTGTTAGAATCTCGTTCAATTCCCGGTGGTGGTGCGACAACCGAGGAACTTATGCCCAAAGAAGCGCCCGGTTTTAAATTCAATCCCTGCGCTATCAACCATTTGTTTATTTTCCTCGGTCCAGTTATTCAAGAATTAGAATTGCACAAATACGGCTTGGAATACCTTTTGTGCGACCCTGTTGTATTTTGTCCCCATCCCGATGGTAAGTATTTTTTAGCTCATAAATCTGTCGAAAAGACTTGTGCGGAAATTGCCCGTTACAGTCAGCATGATGCCGAAAAATACGCCGAATATATCGAATTTTGGCAAAGGTTTGTCAAAGCAGTTAGACCATTTTTCAATGCAGCACCAAAGTCAATAGGTGATATTACTGGTAGCTATGGTGTGAAACATTTGCAAGACCTATTTTCTATTCTCGGCGGTGCTGACACTACCCTCGATTTAATTCGCACTTTGTTAAGCAGCCCGATAGATAATATCAACGAGTATTTTGATTCGGAATTTGTCAAAGCACCCCTAGCAAGACTTTCTGGAGAATTAAGTTCGCCTCCCTCACAAAAAGCAATGTCTTTCGGGGCGATGATGTTGGCTTTGCGCCATCATCCCGGTATGGCTAGACCTCGCGGCGGTACTGGCGCACTCACGGAAGCTTTAGTGAATTGCGTAACAAGTTTGGGTGGTGTTATTCTCACCGACCAAAGAGTTGAAAAAGTTTTAATTGATAATGGTAAAGCCGTGGGTGTGCGAGTTGCTGGCGGTAAAGAATATCGCGCCAATAAAGGTGTAATTTCAAATCTTGATGCCAAGCGATTGTTTTTGCAATTAGTAGATGAAAATGATGTGGATAGTGCTGATTCAAATTTGCGGGAAAGATTAGACCGCCGGATTGTGAATAATAATGAAACTATCCTCAAAATTGATTGCGCTTTATCTGAACCGCTGCGTTTTGAACATCACAACCATCAAGATAATTACCTCATGGGTTCTGTTTTGATTGCTGATTCCGTCAACCATGCAGAACAAGCTCATAGTGAAATTACTTTGGGTAAAATTCCTGATGATGACCCTTCAATGTATTTGGTGATGCCTACTGGACTCGACCCTTCAATGGCACCAGAAGGCAAACATACTTTATGGATAGAATTTTTTGCTCCTTATCAAATTGCAGGTGCAGAAGGTACTGGTTTGAAAGGTACTGGTTGGACGGATGAATTGAAAAATAAAGTTGCAGATAAAGTGTTAGAAAAACTGGCGCAGTATTCGCCCAATCTCAAACATTCAATTATCGCCCGTCATGTAGAAAGTCCCGCAGAATTAGGAGAAAGATTGGGAACTTACAAGGGGAATTACTATCACATTGATATGACTTTAGAACAAATGCTTTGCTTCCGTCCTTTACCAGAATTGGCTAATTACAAAACACCAATTGAGAATTTATATCTCACTGGGGCGGGAACTCATCCGGGTGGTTCAATTTCCGGGTTACCGGGGCGTAACTGTGCGCGTGTATTTTTGCATACCAACGAACCCATCGCCCAGAAGTTTAAAGAAGCTGGCGATTCGCTGAAATCTACTGTTGCGTCGGTATTCGGAATTAATCAATAGTCTCGCGCCAAGATGTAATACCAATTCTCTAAATTTCGACTACACATCTGGATGTAGGGGAAAGGGAAAGGGGAAAGGGGAAAGGGGAAAGGATTTTATCTGTATCCACCAAATAGAGAATCGCTATAAAGTTACTGTAGAGACGCGAGATTTTGCGTCTCTACTTGGCGTAAGATTTATGAGTCTTCCTTGCTAAATAGTCAACGTCATACTTGCTACCGATGACAAGAGGACTAAAAACTGATGAAATTATTAAATATAGTTTTGCCAATGCTTACGCGATGACAGATAGGGTTTTGATTATTGGAGGGCGGGGGCGGATCGGTAGCAGCGTTGCACAGGATCTAGTCACCCACACGCAGGCAGAAATTACAATCACCGGGCGCACCCTAGAAGGTGGAACACCCCATAACTTGTCTTTGGGGAAACGAGTGCAATTTTTGGTGTTAGATTTGGCTGATGTGGAAAAATTAAGAGAGGCGATCGCTTCTTCCGATCTGGTTATCCACTGTGCTGGTCCTTTTCACTATCGAGACGCCAATGTTCTCCAAATTTGCATTGAACAAGGCGTTAATTATGTAGATGTCAGCGACCATCGGTCTTTTACTAGCAAAGCTTTAAAATATCACGAAGAAGCTGCCGCCGCTGGTGTAACGGCAATTATTAATACTGGCATTTTCCCCGGCATTTCTAATAGCATGGTACGTCAAGGTGTCGAGCAATTCGATGAAGCAGAAAAGGTTCATTTAAGTTATTTGGTGTCTGGTTCTGGTGGCGCTGGTGTCACTGTGATGCGGACAACTTTTCTGGGTTTGCAAAATCCCTTTGACGCTTGGATAGATGGCAAATGGCAGTCTGTGAAGCCTTACAGCCAACGAGAAGCTGTTAACTTTCCACCTCCCTATGGACGCACCGGAGTTTACTGGTTTGATATGCCAGAAACTTTTACATTACCCCACGCTTTCCCAACAGTAAAAACCGTTATTACCAAGTTTGGTTCCGTGCCAGATTTTTACAATCACATGACTTGGATAACTGCTCACATCTTTCCTAAATGGTTGATGCACAAACGTAGCACTATTGAATTTTTATCTTATGTAAGTCATTTTATGACTGATGTAACCAATCGTTTTACTGGCATAGGAGTAGCAGTTCGTTCGGAAGTTACAGGACAAAAAGACGGTAAAACAGCAATTTATTGCTCAACTTTGGTGCATGAAAATACAGCAGTGATTTCTGGTTGCGGTACAGGTAGCATTGCCCAATTATTACTAAATGGCAAATTCAAAAAACCGGGAGTTTATCCTGCTGAAGAAGCACTACCAACAGATTTATTTGAGTATACAATGCAAAGCCGAGGCATCAATATTAACCATGAGTGGTTGCAGTGAGGCAATTCACAAAAAGATAATTTTTAAACAAACTTTTAACATACACATAAATAGACATAGGAGTGGAAAAGTAGGGACAATTCATGAATTGTCCCTACGCTCGTATTTCAGGTAACGCATAATTAATTTTCACTCCTATGTCTAATATAGATTTCACCAGCCAGTGCAAGCATGATTTTATAAGTCAAAGTTTTTACTTTATTTGCTTCTGGTGACATCTGTAACAATTGTTAATTTTTAATTTTTAATAATTTAATGTGCCCTAGGGTAGAAGTCACAGTTGTTCTTGGAAAATTAGTATTCCTGTGAGCCTTATACATAGTGTTTTTATTTACGTAAAATTAACCATTACCAAGGCTCAGAACCTCAAAGGGAGGGAGTTTTTATGCAACGAATTTTGTCAACATCAGAGAAAGCATTGCGCCAAAGCATTCTTGTTTTAGGGATGATGCTGTTAATATTCTTGTGGATTTTATTTATTGCCATTCAGCCAGCTAGTTATGCAACGACGCTTGAAGAATTGAAGCTGATACCTCCAGATGCATCCAGGCTGACGCCGCAAGAAAAAATTGACCGTGCTTATGAATTTAGCGAAGCTACTGGTATTCGAGAAGAAGAACGACAAAAAGCTTACGAACAAGCGATAAAAGATGCTGAAAATCTTGAAAGCCGGGATAAGGCTTATGAAAGAAGTTTAAAGACTGAACAAGAAAAAGTATTTCAGGGGAATTTAGGCGAAAAAGCTAAGTAAGTACATGAGCGTAATAAACGTACGTTCGTTAATGGTTAATGGTTAATGGTTAGTAGTTAGTGGTTAGTGGTTAGTGATTAGTAGGTAGTAGATAAAAATCTATGAACTATGAACTATGAACTATTAACTATGAACTATTAACTATTAACTCCCTGACAAATTAACTTTATTTGTACGACCTAATTAATTTTCTATTCGATAACGCAATAACTTTCTGACTTGTTCTGGAGACAATCCTAATTCTTGAGCGATCGCTGTTTCAATTTGACTATATTCTGTGAAGGGAAATGTAAATTCTGATTCTTTTATCCCTGTTGTAGTTGTCTTGACTGTCACTCTAGAAAAACCTTGATTTTTATTAATTTCTACTTTAATTAATAACACCCTTTGTGCTGGCTCTGCTTCCCGTTGGATATTAGCTTGAATCTGTTGTGCTGTCTCAGAAGAGCGATTTAACATTTGATTTGTCACCAATCTACCTCCTGTCCAAAAGATTAATCCAAGCAGAGGTAATGGTAACCAAAATTCTAAACCTAAAGAATGCAAAACTTGCAGCCATCGAGGACGTATCATAACCTACTGGTCTGGCAACCCAAAATTGCCGGGTGAGGACTCCGAAGGGGGAAAGGGGAAAGGGGGAAAGGGGAAATATAAAAGTTTTTTCCCTGTGTTTTTTAGCCTTTGCCCCGCTTTCGTTTGCTTGCTAGACCACTAACAAGCGTAGTTTGGTTACTATTATCCATGTCAGGATTAAGGCAGGTTAAGTTAATCATAATTGATATGGTAATTTTACTGGTGGAAGACGACAAGGCGCAGTTAGAGCCACTTCACGCTGCTTTGTCACAAGCGGGACACATTGTAGATGCGATTGAAGATGGGGAAACGGCGCAGTGGCTTTTGTCTCAAAAAGATTATGATTTGTTAATTTTAGATTGGATGTTACCTAAAGTGAGTGGAGTTAGTTTGTGTCGCGAGTACCGCAATACAGGAAAAACCGCTCCCGTACTGATGCTAACTGCTAAAGATACCACAACAGATAAAGTTACTGGTTTGGATGCTGGTGCAGATGATTATTTAGTGAAACCCGTTGATGTGATAGAACTTTTAGCAAGGGTGCGGGCTTTGGGAAGGCGATCGCCTCAATGGACTGGAGATACTCTGACGCAAGCAGATTTGAAACTGCATTTGACAAGTCTTACCCTGGAGAGAGGACAAGAAACTATTCAATTGTCAGTGCGAGAATTTCAATTGATGGAGTATTTGATGCGTCATCCCCGCCAAGTTTTATCTCACGAACAAATTGAACAAGCTTTGTGGGAATGGGGAACAGAACCCGAAAGTAATGCTGTGACAACACTGGTGCGGCGACTCAGACAGCGCTTGCAGTTACTTGGTACTAAAGAATGGTTGGAAACTGTTTATGGTATGGGTTATCGTTTAAATCCTTTGGGAAGTTAGGAGGCGCCCAGTTAGGAGTTGGGAGGCGCCCAGTTAGGAGTTGGTTGTTGGTTGTTGGTGAAGGGGCGCCCTTGGTAGGGTTTCCCGACCCAGGCGACTGGTGAAGCGCGATCGCGTTGTTGGTTGTCCCCTTTTCCCTTTCCCCTTTTCCCTTTTCCCTTTCCCCTTTTCCCTTCCCCCTTTTTCTATGTTTACTCGTAGTCGTCGCAATCTTGCTTACTGGTTCGCTATATCAATGGGGAGTATCCTAATTCTGTTTGCTGGGGTAGTTTATTACCGCCAAGCACAGGATCAATTTGAGGCTTTGGATCAATCACTTTACACAAAAAGTAAAGCGATCGCATCTGATACGCACTATCAACAACAACGCGATCGCTTTCAAGTCAATTCGGAATATATACCTATGCTGTCAAGCAGTACTGCGGCGCTTGATAGTGAAATCGTTTATGCCCGTTGGTACAATTCACAAGGGCAATTACAGCAATTTTTCGGTGAATTCGCCCCAAGGGAATTAACAGCAAGACCGGGTTTTAATACTATCATAATTAATGGCAAGCAAAGGTCAAAATGGCTGCGCCAAGTGACGTTACCAATTGTCAAAGATAAGTTGGTGATTGGCTATTTGCAAGTTGCCATACCTCTAACTCCTACTCGCAAAAATTTAGAACAAACGCTACTATTTTTGTCTTTGGGTGTGCCGATAACTCTCGGTTTAATTGGCATTACCGGTTGGTTCCTTGGAGGAATTGCCATGCAACCAACTCATCGAGCTTACGAACAATTGCAACGCTTTACTGCTGATGCTTCCCATGAATTACGCGCACCTTTGGCTGCGGTTCTCAGCAATGCTCAAGTCGGGTTGCTGGCTCCTGTCACTGATGGTTCGCAGCAACGCCAGCGCTTGGAAAATATAGTAGATATTACTAAGTCAATGAGTGCGTTAATCAATAATTTGTTGTTTCTCGCACGTCATGAAGGAAGGTTAAATGCGGAAGTTTTAAAAAGTGTTGAATTGAAGAATTTATTACAACCTTTGATAGATGAATATACGGCACTTGCTGAAGAAAAAAAATTAAGTTTTATCTCTCATCCACCAGCGCAACCAATAAGCTTATCTGCCGATCCAGAATTGTTGCAACAAGCTGTAAGAAACTTGCTCAATAATGCGTTTAAATACACGAGCGCTGGCGGAACTGTTCAACTACGATTTTTTACTCAGGCGCGGCGAGTCATTATTGAAGTAGAAGATAGCGGTATTGGCATTCCAGCCGCCGATTTACCCCATATTTTTGAAAGATTTTATCGTGTGGATAGTGCGCGATCGCGTTCCTCTGGTGGCTTTGGTTTGGGATTGGCGATCGCGCAGCAAATTGTCGAAGCCCACAAAGGACAAATTACCGCTACCAGCACCGAAGGAGTTGGTTCGACATTTAAAATCGATTTGCCTGTTAAATTGAATATTTAGGCTGAGTACATGGAAAGAACAGCAACGCCAAGAGTCAAAATTTGCTGTATCAGCAGTATTGAGGAAGCATGGACAGCTATCCGCTACGGCGCATCTGCCTTAGGGCTGGTTTCTAATATGCCCAGCGGTCCTGGTGTTATTACTGAAGATTTAATTGCAAAAATTGCTGCCCAAGTCCCGCCGCCGATCGCTACTTTTTTGTTAACTTGCAGTCCAGACGCCCAGGAAATTATTGAACAGTTGAGACGCTGCGGGACAAACACCGTGCAAATATGCGATAAGCTCGAATCTGGCAGCTATCAAGATATCCGAAAAGCCTTACCAGGAATTGCTATTGTCCAAGTAATCCATGTTACAGGAGAAGAGTCTTTGGAAGAAGCGATCGCGATCGCGCCTCATGTAAATGCAATTTTACTAGACTCTGGCAATCAATCACTGCAGGTGAAAGAGTTGGGAGGAACAGGACGCATTCACGATTGGAGTTTAAGCTGTAAAATCCGCGATCGGGTTAATGTACCTATTTTCTTAGCGGGAGGATTAAACCCGGAAAACGTCGCTTTGGCAATCAAGCAAGTTGCACCTTTTGGGCTTGATTTATGTAGCTCAGTTCGCACCAATGGCAAATTAGACGAGGATAAACTCAAGCACTTCTTTGCTGCAGTTAAGACAACTTAATGCGACTTGATTCAAATCTGGCACTAAAATTTTTGATTTAGTCCTGTTTTGGAGGACTTTCGCGCTTTAGCCGGGAGATTTATAATCCCTGGCGTCGGACTGGCGTCGGACTGGCGTCGGACTTTGTTTGTTTACCCGCACCTAGAGTTAGGGCTAAGTTGACATATTCATGTCATATTTGTCAACCACACTAAGAATAACATTGATTCCAAACGCGAATCGCGTCTGAAACCAGGAAACACAACAATTCAAAATATTATTTGGAATATTACAATGTCTAACAATTTTTCTTTGCAAAAGTCAGCAACTTATCTATCTTTATTATTTATTGGAGGCGTGGGAAGTTTAGCAGGAGCGCAATTACTCTTACCCAGCCATGCACAGTTACCTCAACAGCAAATCGCTCAATTACCTGCACCCATACCAGGTAACACAAATCCTAACTTTATTGCCAACGTTGTTGAAAGAACAGGTCCGGCGATAGTGCGAATCGATTCTTCCCGCAGGTCAAGCAGTCGGGCGAACATGGGGCGAGAATCGCGGGGCGTCGGCTCAGGTTTTATTATCAAGTCTGATGGTGTATTGTTAACAAATGCCCACGTTGTCGCCGGTGCGGATAAAGTCAGAGTGACATTAAAAGATGGTCGCGAACTCAACGGTCGAGTTTTAGGCGCAGACGAACTAACTGATGTGGCAGTGGTAAAAATTGATGCCAACAATCTCCCAACAGTCAGTGTTGGTAATTCCGAGCAAGTTAGACCGGGAGAATGGGCGATCGCGATCGGTAATCCTTTAGGCTTGGACAATACAGTCACAGCAGGTATAATTAGTGCTACGGGTCGCTCTAGCAGTGATGTTGGTGTATCAGATAAACGCCTGAATTTCATTCAAACCGATGCAGCAATTAACCCCGGTAATTCCGGCGGTCCTCTATTAAATCAACAAGGTCAAGTCATCGGGATGAACACCGCAATTATCGGACGGGCTCAAGGATTGGGATTTGCGATTCCGATCAACAGGGCGCAGCAGGTTGCTAATCAGTTAATTGCTACAGGTAAAGTTTCTCATCCTTTCCTAGGAATCCAAATGGCAACTCTTACACCCAGTATCAGGGAAACATTAAACGTCCCCGTACAAGCTTCGCGAGGCGTTATCATTGTAGGAGTTGCCAACAGTTCCCCCGCAGCTCAAGCTGGATTGCGACCAGGGGATGTAATTCAAGCAATCAATGGTCAATCAGTAACAAAAGCCGATGATGTCCAGCAAGTGGTAGACAACAGTAGAATTGGCGGCGATTTACCAATACAAGTTGATCGCAACGGTCGCAATGTAACTGTGTCAATCAGACCTGGCGAATTCCCCACGTAAATCAGTTAGGAGGCGCCCTGTTATGAGTTAAAAGTTATGAGTTAGGAGTTATGAGTTAGGAGTTAAAGATTCTAAAATTAAAAACTAAAATTTTAAGGCATCTAACTACTAAGTTGTAATTTTTAACCCCAAATTAAAAACCTCAAATTCCTAACTCAAAACTCAAAATTTCAAACTCAAAATTCCGCGCCTCCTAACTCCTAATTCCTAACTCTCTTTCTTTCAGCTATGTATTCATCTTCTGACCTGAGTGTGTACTATCATATTTTGGGATTACCAATAGATGCGACAGAGCAAGAGATTAAAGTCGCTTACCGACAGCTTGCTTGGCGCTATCATCCTGATGTTAATCCAGGCGATCGCAATGCTGAAGCTCTTTTTAAGCAAGTTGTTGAAGCTTATCAAATACTCATAGCATTTAAACAATCACCGCAGGCTTTTAGTGAGTCTCAAAAGCAAACTAAACAACCAAAATCTTCTGATTCAACTACACCCCAAAAACCTGCTTCTTCAGCAAAGGTTCGCTTTTACGTCCGCCGTCCCGAACAGCATTCTGAAAAAAGTGAAGTATCACAGCCAAACCTCTCAGCTAAAGAAAGCTTGTTTAAATTAGACACTTTAAAACAGCTTGAGGATTTAGTCAAACGTCAAAAATGGCAACAAGCGATCGCATTAGCAGAAAATTTAGCAACTCGCTTTCCCAAAGACTCAAATCTTAGTCAATGGCAAGCTTATATATATCACGGTTGGGCGAGAAAATTACTCGAGCGCAAGCAATATGATTCTGCTCGCATCTATCTTAAAAAAGCCCTGCAAACCGACCCCCACAACCGCCGACTTTGGAACGAAATCGAAAAAGATTACCAACGCATTGAACGTCAATTTAAACTTTAAACTGCGTTTTTACGACTTATTGCGTCAGAAATTTTAATCCAATCATTTTATAGATAGATGTCATAAAGGCGAAATATATGATTCTTATACATTTAATAAGATATAGCAGTCCTAAATAGAAACCGGGTTTCTGGACACCGTGAATTTTCACAAATGATATAGAATGTGTTGCATTTGTCAAGAAAATTGTTAGAAGTTCTGTAAAGCAGAAGTCGAACAAAATATCCTCTTCACAAAAATTCCTGGGTGCAAAATCAAAATAAATTTTCTTAAAAAAATCTAAAGTTGTTGTTTTTACAGCAAAAACAATATATTATTTGACTTGAATAGAAAGCATAATCTCACTCGCTTACTGCCTTTTGATTAAGGTTATCCTACTGCCAGGAACCGAGTGAATTAAAATCGAGCCAGTATCGCAAGCGCTGCTATTGCTTGGGAGTGCCTCGTCCCTGCTGCGAGCATAGGTAGTCGTAAATATTACGGCTTTCTTTGTTCTTGGCGTATGGATGCAGATAGACTCTTGTACAAGCTTAATCGTAGTAAAGCTGTGGACTTAAGTTGCGCTTGCGAAAATCATTTATATCATGCTCAGATGCGATCGCCTATTTTAGTAGTGGACGGCGATAATGATAACTTGAAATTACTGATCGAGATACTAAAGATGCTTGGCTTTTGTGCGATCGCTGCTACCGACGGTGAAACAGCTTTGCGTATAGCAATAGAACAACAGCCAGCACTCATTTTGCTGGAAGTGGTATTGCCACAAATGGACGGCATAAGCATTGTTAGGCATTTGCGGAAAAATGGAAACTTTGTTCCCATGATTATGATAACAAGCTTACCTGGTTGTTTGTACCAAGAGCAAGCATTTTTAGCCGGTTGTAATAAATATATCGAGAAACCTTTCAACTTTGAAGAGCTAGAAGCTGCTATTTATCGCTATCTGCATTTGTCACCTTCTTGTTTTTCGCTTTTGGGATAGTCTCCGGATCGCGAATCAGAGGTGCGCTAGTTAAGATAGTAATTATGCCAGAAACGGCGTAGTTTAAGTCAGTATTAATCAATATTGTGTTGACAGAAACCCCAGCAATTTCTTCAATCAGTGACAGCACTTTTGGCTTAATAGCTGCGTCTAGCTGCAATCGCAATTTTTCGGCAAAATCTTGACGTTCATTAGTCACTAAAAATTGTTCAGCGGGAGTGGTAATTTGTTCTAAAACAATGGCGAGTTTTTGATCAAAAAACTGACAAGTAACTTTTCTAGGTCGCTGTCCCAATTCCTCTTGATATAAGGCTTGGAGACGCTGCGTTAGGTTGCGCTCGATTTGTCCTCGAGTAGGAATTGATGCGGTCATACTAAATATAGATTACATAATGAATGTTTATTCAAATTCATCAATTGTGGCTGGGGACGGATTAAGATTTCTGCGACTGGCAATATGACGCTCATACCACTTCATTAATGGAGTTGAGCTAATTCCATGCACAATTACAGAAACCACAATAGTTGTGTAAGTAATCCAGGCAATTTGTTCGCCAAGCTCACCTTTTAAATTATTCCCAAACGCATAAGCAAGATAATATAAAGAACCAACACCCCGAATACCAAACCAACCAAACAACCAGCGGGTTCCTGGATGCAAACTGCCCAAGCGCGGGTTAGGTGAACGTTTACCAATTGTACTAATCCAGGCTCCAACAGGTCGGATGACAAAGAACAACAATACTATCACCAACAATGATTGAGTCGCATAGGTGAGCATGGGTTTTAATAATAAAATTGAACCCAATAGTAAAATTGTTCCAACTTCCAACAACTTTTCAATTCGCTCTACAAATTCCAACTGTGCTAATGGCTTTTCCGGATTTCTGTAACTCCGTTGGACGACCAACCCAGCAACAAATACTGCCAAAAAACCATAACCGTTAACAATTTCTGTCAAAGAATAAGTGATTAAAATCGTGCTTATAGCAACAAAATCTTCCATTAATTCATCGGCTTGACGGCGTTTTTGGACTTTTTTATCAATCCAAACTATTGCTTTAGCGACGACAATTCCCATTACAATACCAGCAGCGATCGCCCAAATTAAATCAACCGCGACCCACTCTATTAACCAGTTGTTCCAATTGTCATCTTTTAACGCATGAATGCCAAAATAAACAAAAGGAAAGGCTAAAGCATCATTCAATCCACCTTCTGAAGTTAAACCAAAACGCAATTCATCTTGGTCGTTTGTATCGGTTAATTGTACCTCGGAAGCTAATACCGGGTCAGTTGGTGCAAGAATTGCTCCAAATAAAATCGCTTCTCCCCAATTCATGCCTAAAAAGAACTTGCCTACAGCAGCCAAAGCAAAAATTGAAATTGGCATTAAAAAAATAATTAGCCGTGTAGTAATATCCCATTGTCTAAAACTCAGCGGACGTACAATTTTTAATCCGCAACTAAATACAGAAATAATCACCACTAATTCCGTAAGGCGTTCCAGCAAGTCCGCATTAAATACTCCACTCTGGCGCAATTGAATCAGCCCAAAACCATAAGGTCCCAAGATAATACCAACCACTAGGTAGATGATAGCAAAAGAAAGAGGTAAACGCGAAATCCAACCCGAACCCAGCGTCACAAACAACAATAGCGAGCCAATGACTAGCAGGTCAAGAATATATACATCTACCATAATCTACCATAGTGAATTGTATTAAAAACAGAACCTTCTCTTTGCAAGGATAATGGCGATCGCTTTTTTTTCAAATCATCTTCCGGTAGATTTGCTTAAGATAAAAGGCCTTTATTTCTACCTCTGCTAGGTTAGTAGGAATACTTCCTAGGAGCATTTGTCATGAAACTTCCAAATAGTCCAGGTAGTCCAAAAATTCCAAAATTTATACAATTGATTCAGTGGGTAATTAACCCTTTACAATTGATGGAAACATCTGCAAACACCTATGGCGACTGTTTTACACTCTGGCTGACCGACAATAAACCAATGGTGTTTTTTAGTCACCCGCAAGCAATTGGGGAAATTTTTACATCTCCACCAGAATAGTTTGATGCTGGTAGTTCAAATAAACTTATACAACCTTTATTGGGAGAAAATTCATTATTATTGCTAGATGGCGCACCTCACCAGCGCCAGCGACGGCTATTAACACCGTCATTTCATGGCGAGCAAATGAAATCTTGCAGTCAAATGATACGTGATATCACCAATCAAGTCATCAGCAATTGGAAAATTGGCGAACCTTTTTCCGTGCGTTCTTTTATGCAAGAAATCTCGCTGAGAGTGATTTTAAAAACAGTATTCGGTCTCGATGAAGGAGAACATTTTACACAATTAAAAGAACTTTTGCGTTCCGTACTGGATTTATCAGGTTCTCCCTTGCGTGCAAGCATGCTGTTTTTTCCAACACTGCAAAAAGATTTAGGTGCGTGGAGTCCTTGGGGAAAATTCTTGCGTCAAAAACAGCAAATTGACAAACTAATTTACACCGAAATTCAAGAACGCAGAGATAACCCCGATACATCTCGCAACGATATTCTTTCGTTGATGATGTCGGCGCGTGACGAGAATGGCGAACCAATGACAGATGTAGAGTTGCGCGATGAATTGATGACTTTGTTAGTCGCCGGTCATGAAACTACAGCCTCAGCTTTAACATGGGCATTGTACTGGATTCACCATCTACCAGAAGTGCGCCAAAAGCTACTTTCGGAATTAGATAATTTTGGTGACAATGCAGATTTGTATGAAATTACCCGTTTGCCTTATTTAACTGCAGTCTGTCAAGAAACATTACGCATCTATCCGATCGCCATGATCGCCTTACCTCGCGCAGTCAAATTACCAATAGAAATTATGGGCTATAAATTTGAGCCTGGTACTTTGCTTGCACCTTGTATTTATTTAACACATCACCGTCAGGATTTATACCCAAATTCCCAACAATTCCAGCCAGAGCGCTTTTTAGAAAGACAATTTTCTCAATATGAATATTTACCCTTTGGTGGCGGTAACCGTCGCTGTCTGGGTTTGGCATTTGCTATGTTAGAAATAAAACTAGTATTAGCAACAGTACTGTCACGTTTCGAGTTAGCCATTGCCGATCCTCGTCCGGTGAAACCAATTCGTCGCGGCGTAACCTTAGCACCTTCTCAAGGCAAATGGTTAATTGCCACAGGTAAGCGTCAAAAGGTATGCGTGTCTGCGGGAGTGTGATTCAAATTAGTTAGGAGTTAGGAGGCGCGGAGTTAGGAGTTAGGAGGCGCGGGGTTAGGAGGCGCGTAGGGGCACGGCACTGCGTGCCCGTACGGAAGCGCCCAGTTTTGAGTAGCCTTGTCAAGCTGAAATCTGTGGATTAATTGCATATCCAGTAGGGGCCAAGCATTTGCGCCTTGCGATCGCGCATTTTGAACGATAAATCTAAGTGTAAATGCTTCGCCCTTACAACCACAAGGCACCACCAAAGTATCTGAAAAACTGATAATCAACGTTCACCCTTCACCCACCAAGACGCAGGCTAGAGTTAACAGTTATAAATTATACCATTTATTTTTAAAGATGCGCTGAATTAGCCTGCGTGTTCCTTCGGGGATGCTGTTCGACTTTAGCCATTATTGCAGGCGAGATTAGACAGGCTTTGTTAGTATAGCCCCAGGCTTTAGCTTGAGGATGAAACAAGCGTTATGAGAATTTGTGGCGGGAGTTGCTGGATAAATCAGAGGGCGATCGCGTTTGTGGGCGTAGCAGCTCAAAGAGTAGATGACTTTGGTTGCACAGCAACCCATAAAAGTGCAGTTTGCCCCTTACATCTTGCGCTAACACCAATTTTCTTATAACGTTGCAACATATCAGAATCGCGCTCGCCCCTCTCTCAAAAAGGGTTAAGGGAATAATATATGTCAAACATCAGGTAAGAAAACTCATAAAACAAATTTTCTCCAGTTGGAGATTAAACTAGGTTATAAAAGTAAAAATTCTACTCAATAAAAAAATATATTATTTATGTTTTGATATAAAAATAAGTTACAATCTTTAATTTTTTTGTAATATTTAAGACATTGACTTTCAATACCGCACTGTTAAACTAACAGGAAAAAAATACACAGAAAAATATCATGGAATGAAAGCGTTTAACCGTATTGCGATTGTAATAGCGTTGTTTAGAATCAGCGGACTGACTTTTCTAAATTTTGTTCTGGCGAAGCCAAATCAGCAAGCCTGCGAAAATGTCGTAGAGCAAAAACTTAAAGAAGTTGGTGTCAGTTGGGGTATAGGATTATTTGCTAAACTGCAAGTGCTGGATATTATTAAACTTTCCACCCAAGGAAAGCTGAATTCAGATACGGCTAGACGTATTTTCACCAGAAATAATCTAGGAAGCTTCAGTAGTGATAATAGCTCACTAGATTGTTCGTCTACTGAGGTTTCAAAAAAACTCAAAACCTTATTAGATGCTGTATGTAGAGGGTTAAGGTGAAGCCACCAAAAATTAAATTTGATTTCCCCAAGGCGATTTTAATGAGTTTAATGGTGGTAATTCTACCTTTATTTGCCTATCACGGGCTAACCGCCATTTCAAAAGTAAAACTGCTATACTCCACATTGTATTGCTTGACTTGCACTGCAATCATATTTGAAGTTGTATATGCAATATTTCTGAAGCAACCTAGTCTAGAAGAACTCAAAAAAAAGCAGAGAAATTTTCACCTGAAAAAGCAAATTCATGGTAACTATAGATTACCGAAGAAAATTTCTGTAATTATTGCGGCATATTTACCCAACGAGAAAGATTTAATTGTTGATACAATCAAACACTTTCTCTTGAATTTGAAATACCCAAGTGACTATGAAATAATACTTGCTTATAATACTCCTAAAAGATTGAGAGTAGAAAGCGAACTAGAAGCAATGTCTCAACAATTCCCTCATCTAAAAATTCTCAAAGTCGAGGGAAGCACTAGTAAAGCCTCTAACCAGAATACAGCGATAAATCTTGCTTCTGGGGAAATGATTGCATTATTTGATGCAGATCATCGTCCCAGCAATGAAGACTGTTTTGCACGCGCATGGCATTGGATAGCTAATGGATATGATGTAGTTCAGGGGAGATGCGCGATCCGAAATTACAAAGATAGTCTCATCGCTTCTCTCGTGGCGGTGGAATTTGAAATTATTTATGGCTTGTGTCACGAGGCGCGTTCAATATTTACTAACACGGCAATTTTTGGTGGAAGCAACGCATACTGGCGGGCTGATACTCTCAAGGTAGTAAAATTTAACAAAAATAAGCTGACAGAAGACATTGATGCAACCCTGCGCTTAATTACAAATGGTTACAAATTAGTTCACGATCGCACAATTGTTGCTACTGAGGAAGCTCCTACAACATTAAAGTCATTATGGCGACAACGCAAGCGCTGGAGTCAAGGTTGGTTGGAATGTACTTTAGGGTATCAAGAGAAGGTTTTTAAGTCAAAGCATCTTAACTGGTGGCAGAAATTACACTGGTTTTATACATTAAGTTACAGAGAATTATTTGTGCCAATTAGTTTGCAACCATTAGGTTTAATGATTTTGCAGCCGTTAATTGGTAGAGAGATTATATCTGATGATGCACAATTTTTTCTGGACTTTACTTTTGCTTACACCTTAATTACTAACTGGATTACGCTTGTTGGAGCAATGGTAGTGAAGTCGCAGCGTTATGACTTGAAGATTTTTCTGCTTTACTTTATTGCAAATATTCCTTATACAATTTGTAAAGTAATTATCAGCTTGGTGGCTTGGTATGACCATATTGCTGGAGAAACATCTTGGGTAGTGACTCCGAGGGCTGAGAAGAAGATATGAAAAATAGAACCTTGAGTCGGGTTAAGATTAGCAAGCCAAACCTCACCACGCTTAAGTTGCTCCGTCATCGTCGGTCTTCCTGATTGAGCATCGTTGCATAGTCACTCATGGCTACTTCCGCAAGGGCACGATCTTCCTCAGCAAACTCAGTGGCAAGGGCAGCGAGTTGACTAGAATCGAGGACAACTCGGTGATGGCATTTGTTGCGAAATTTCAGGAAGGCGATAAAGTCAGCTACTTGCTGAAGTTCATCGTGGGTGAGTTGATCGAGGTCTTGTTTGAGGGCTTCGCTGCTAATTAGCATGGCACAGGGGTAAGACAATGGGAGAGAATCTCCTTATATTGTAAAGACTGTTCCCATCCCTCATTTTCAATTATGGCGGTTCCAAATAAGTTTGTTTATTTATGGGTCACTATAGTTGAATACTTCCTTTTTGTCCAACAACATTTTCATAACGTACTCGAACAGCATCAGGAACACTATTAGTATCAATGAGTTGAAGAGCTTCTCGAAATCTTTTACGGCATGTAGAGTTACTTGTAATTTGACGTGCAACAAAAGCAGATTTTTTCTGCGGAATATTAACCATATGCTGAATTTCTTTTGCTGAAAATTCACGTATCATTTCCTCATAGAAAGGTTCAGCTTTTTGAGAAACTCCATAGCCGTTACCGATGTAGCAAGAAACTACTTTTTCAACAAACTCTTCTTGTATGGTTAATGGTAGTGAACCTTGTCTAGAAAGTTCTGCTAGTCGCTCTGCAAATGGAGGCTCATTATGAAAGTTGTTCCATCCTTGATGAACGTTCCATAGTTGACTAATCGCTTTTGATATTACAGTATGCCTCTCATACTCATTAAGAAGATTAAGCGAACCTACTTTCTCAAAGAATTGCAGAGATATTGCATGACGTTGTGTGTCACCCTTTGCTAAATAATCTGAATGTCGATTAATCAGATTAGACCTAATATTTGAGGTAAATTTTTCTTTATAAGGAATATATAAATCTATTATATTTAAGCGTGCTAGCTCTAATGTACTTGGATCACAATAAATGCCATGAATTGTTCCAAATAACAATTCTCTTTGAGCATCATGTGTGCCGTCTAAACGATCCAACCACAATGAGCATTGTTCTTCTGCAAACCGAGAACCCTTGACTGTGGAAATAAAAGCCCCAATATCAACACCACGGGGTGAAGAAGATTCAGCAAGAGCATAATTTACACATCGATTAAGAAAGGTGATAAACTCACGGTCATTTAATTGACCAATTGTTGGATGAGCAGCTGAAAAATTGTTACGAATATCTCTACATTGGTCTAAGAAGAAATAACCATCTTCCGTTGCAAGATTAAGCTTTAAGACAAGGCTTTTCAGTCAATTTTGCAGCTTGTTGACACCTACCTCGACTCAATGCCAATAGCTTTACATTACTTCCCGAAAAGCTGATTCGCAAATAAAACAGAATAGGTAGCCTCTTAGCCCGCGAAGGCGGGCTTCGTCCGTGTAGCCCCACACGAATAGGGTGAGGGCTTTTCCCAACACGTGTTTCCTAAACCTCCAATTTCTCCCCCCGAATCGCACAATCCAACAACTCCATCGGATGCATCATCAAAATATCCTTACCCTGCAACTTCAAATACTTGCTAATCTGCAAAGTACAACCCGGATTAGCAGAAGTAATTAAATCAGCACCAGTATTCAACAAATTCTGTGCCTTTTGCTTACCCAATTCCTCAGCAACCTCCGGCTGCAGCATATTGTAAACACCCGCACTTCCACAACACAAAGCCGCATCAATCGGTTCCTTTAACTTCACCCCTGGAATTTGCCGCAACAACTGACGCGGTTCCACACTAATCTTTTGTCCGTGCAACAAATGACAAGCATCTTGATAAACCAAATTCAACGGTTTATCAGTTAGCGGTGACAATTTAGTTGTTAAACCAACACTTACCAAAAACTCATTAGCATCTTTTACCTTCGCCGCAAATTCCTTCGCCTTTTCGCGATATTCCGGGTCATTTTCTAAAATATGACCGTACTCTTTCAAAGTATGACCGCAACCAGCAGCATTGATAATCACAAAATCGACATTTGTGTTAGCAAAACTATCAATCATCTGCCTCGCCAAAGCTTGCGCCTGTTCAGTTTGTCCTTGGTGTTCCGGAAGCGCCGCACAACAACCTTGAGATTTAGGAATCACAACTTCACAGCCATTCGCCGTTAAAACTCGCACCGTGGCTTCATTCACAGGCGAAAAAAACAAACGCTGCACGCAACCCAAAATCACCCCAACTCGATAGCGTTTTTCACCCCGCGCTGGAATTACATCCGGCAAATTATCTTGAAAAGATTTTAAAGTAACCTTTGGCAGAATTGATTCCATTGCTGCCAAACGGGGAGATATGCGCTGCAGTAAACCAGTAGAACGCACAAATTTCGGCAAACCCAACTTTTGATAAACAAACAATGGCACCAATAAAACCCGCAAAAGCTTAGGATAAGGAAACAGAGAAAATATCAGTTTTCTAAACAGCGTATCCGGCAAACTCCGAGGATAATTCCGTTCAATTTGGTGACGAGTCGCAGAAATTAACTTGTCATACTGCACCCCAGAAGGACAAGTAGTCACACAAGCAAGACACCCCAAACAAGAATCAAAATGTTCAACAGTCGCTTCATTCAGCGCAATCTTACCCTCATTAATTGCATCCATTAAATAGATGCGTCCCCTGGGAGAATCCATCTCCTTACCAATCACCCTGTAGCTGGGACAAGTCGAAAGACAAAACCCACAATGAACACAAGTATCAATCAACTTAGGTTCCGGTGGATGATTTCCATCAAACCCCTGTATATTCGCCTGTATATCACTCAAAGAAGCAGGCTTAAAACTATCTGAATTATTTACAGAACTTTCTGAAGTTTGCATAATTAATTGTAATTCTCTTCTCTCTTATTATTCTCTCTGCGCTCTCTGCGCCTCTGCGGTTAATTTCAACTAAATCCCCCCCACAAAACGACGAGGACTTAAAATATCCGCCGGATCAAACTGTTTCTTAATTCCGCGCATAATCTCCAAACCATTGCCACCGTATCCCCACACATCTAAATTTTCTTTCACAGCCACAGGTGCAGCCAAAACAGTTAGAAACCCACCAAAACCAACCAGGGTATTTCGCATTTTCAACACCTGTTCAACCCCCATTTGGCTATCGAACTGCAGTATCCCCAAACCGCCACTCATGTGAATCAAACCCATTTCCACCTGAGTCAAAACCTCCATAGCAGCAGTGGGTAACACTCCTATTTTGCAAGTAATTACAGCCTCTGTGGGGGAACAATACATTTGTTCTCGCAATCTTTGCCATAAATCAGCTTCGTCTGCTGCTGAGTAAATTACCCCAGTCAAACCCAACTTTTGCCCAACTTCCAGTAACCGATTTGACTGTTCCTTGACACTCTCATTAATACTTTGGAAGCGTGCAATTAATCCCACCCCTTTATCCAACCCCAAGCCAGACACCAGCTGACTTGAAAGCAAATCAGCCTGAGTTGGAGTCAAAGCAGAAGCACGGAGAGTGTCAGCAGCTTGAGATACAGCCTCAGGTGTGCCCGTCAACACCACCGTCGCCGATGCATCAGGTAAAGGATAAACGCGAAAAGTTACTTGACTTATCACCCCTAATGTGCCATAGGAGCCAGTAAACAACTTCATCAAGTCGTATCCGGCAACATTTTTTACCACCCGTCCCCCAGCTTTGGCGATTTGTCCGTCAGCGCGTACAAAAGTAATTCCCAAAAGTTGGTCGCGCACGCTACCATAGCGTTGCCGCAGGGAACCAGTATCACCAGTGGCGACAATACCGCCAATGGTTGCTGACTCTGGTGCTGTCGGGTCGAGGGCGAGAAATTGGCGTTCTGCTGCTAAAATTTCTTGGAGCTTCGAGAATTTCATCCCCGCTTCTACGGTAACAGTTAAATCGCCTACAGCGTGTTCAATTAATTTATCGATGCGTTCTGTACTGATTACAACATCAACATCCTTGGCTAAACCACCCCAGTTGAGTTTACTGCCATTACCGCAGGGTAAGACACGCCAGTTGTTTTGGTAAGCTTGGGCTATGACTTTGGCTAATTGTTCGGTAGTCTGGGGATAGACAATGCAACTGGGAAGATTTCCAGAAGCGATCGCTTGTTGAATAATTTTTTGGCGATTGAGTTCGGTATTTTCCCAAAGACAGACAGAATTTTCTTCACCAACAATAGATGCAAGGCAAGAAGCGTTGACGTCTTGCGGCTTGTCGTTAGACATCGCTTTCATCAGTTTATTTTTGACTCCCTACATCTAATCTACTGGCTAACTTTACCAAAAAAGTGCTGAAATGCTGAGTATTGGTATTTATACTCAGAAATGCAAGGCGCAACGAGCAGTCGCTCTCGGCACATTAATTACAGTACAGAATGAACACAAAACGCCATTTATCGCGTCTACACAAAACTTTCTAGTGGTTCAATGCCACCACACTCTTGAACACTGCCTAACAGGTAAAATTTCACAAACCACTCAGCAATTTTTCTTAAGTATTAACCCTGAGGTAATAACATAAATTTTGACTTAATCTAGCAACAGGAAACAGCCGTATACCAATTGCGTCAAAGAAAAGTTGGTATTTCTACTGTTATACAGCAATAACTGTTCGATTCGATTAATCAGGGTAGCAATGTCAGCAATTTCTTGGAAGACACCATCGAGTACATCTGTTATTAAACAGTACCTAGACTTACAGACTAAGAAGTCTAAGCGCAACATCGGCAAAATTCTGGGTTAGCCATTAGTCATTAGTTGGTTGTTGGTGAAGGGACGCCCTTGATAGGGTTTCCCGACCCAGGCGACTGGTTCTCCCGTTGGGTTGTTGGTTGTTGGTTGTTGGTTGTTGGTTGGTGGGTGTTGGGGCGCGAAGTCTGCAGTCGGGAAGATTCCCTGCGGATCGCTTCGCGCCCTTGGTAGGGGAGCCACTGCGGTCTTGGGGTCTGGCCAAGTGGAGCAAGTGGCGTTTTCCCGACCCAGGCGACTGGTGAAAGAAAGGAGGGGTTGTTGGTTGTTGGTTGTTGGTTGTTAACAGTCCCCTTGTCCCCTACACCCCACATAGGAATTGCGACGCCAGAAAGTATTGCGGTGGAATTGCAAGTAGAACTTTCAAAGACAAAAGAGCAGTTGCAAAGTGAAATTGCACAACGTTGCTCATTAGAATTGGCATTGATAAAAACAGAAAATGAGTTAGAAAGGCGAGTGCAAGAAGCAACTGCGGATTTGGTAAAAACTAATAAGCTTTTGCAACGTAAAATATGCGATCGCATCGCCACTGAAGCGCAATTATTGCAAACAACTTGTGAGTTGCAAGAACTTTTTGAAGCTTTCCCCGATATATACTTTCGTCTAAATAATGATGGCACAATCATCAGTTGCCAAGCTAGAGAAGCATCTAATTTGTATTTGCCATTAGAAGAGTTTCTGGGAAAACGAATGCAAGATGTTTTACCGCCTGATGTCGCCAAGGAATTCGAGCAAGCTATTTTACAGGTACAGCAGACAGATTCCCTAGTGGCGATCGAGTATTCGTTACCTATCCTAGATGGAGGGGAAAAAACTTTTGAAGCGCGATTGTTACGATTAATCCAGCATCAAATTATTGTTATTGTTCGTAACATCACAGAACGCAAGCAAGCACAAGAAGCCTTGCAAAAAGCTAAAAACGAATTAGAAATTAGAGTTAAAGAGCGGACTTGTGAATTAAGAAATACTAACGATCGCTTGCGGCAATAAATTATTGAACGCCAGCGAATTGAGGAGGCGCTCAGATATCGAGTTGAGTTTGAAAAACTGATAACCACCATATCAACTCACTTTATCAATCTTGCTACCGAGCATATTGATAACGGTATTAACAAAGCATTGCAGTCAATTGGATAATTTGCCAATTTTGACTGCAGTTATATATTTTTGTTTGCTGATAACGACATCATAATAAACAATACCTATGAATGGTGTGTCCAAGATTTTGAAGAGATAATTCACTATCCTAAAGACAACTTTATTGAGGTTTTTCCCTGGCTCATGGAAAAGCTTCGCTGCTTTGAAACCATTCATATTACTCATCTCAGTGACCTTTTATTATAAGCGAAACTTGAAAGTAAATCTTTGTTCACGCCAAATATTCAATCGCTGATTATTTTGCCTATAGTTTGTAGCGGTTCGTTGATTGGATATCTTGAATTTGATTCACTTAGGAGTGCAAAAACCTGGACAGAGGAAAGCATTGGCTTGCTGAAAATGGTAGGAGAAATGTTAGGAAATGCCTTAGAACGCAAACGAGTAGAACAAGCGCTACGAGTTAGCGAAGAACGATATGCACGAGCCATTAATGCGGGCAAAGTGGGAATATGGGAATGGAACATACAAACCAACGATATTTATGTAGATCCCAACTTGAAAGCTATGCTTGGCTATGGAGATAGCGAATTCTCCAATAACTTTCATGATTGGCTGGGGTTTATTCATCCCGATGATATTTCATCAGTAAAAGTTTAAATTAATGCTTATCTGGAAGGACTGATACAAAAATACGAAATTGAACATCGAATGTTGCACAAAGATGGCAGCAATTTGTGGTTTCTCGCCCGTGGTACAGTTATTAGGAATGCAAATGGCGAACCATGTTACATCGCTGGCTCAAATACTGATATTACCGATCGCAAGCAAACAGAAAATCAACTCAAAGCATCTTTAAAAGAAAAAGAGGTGCTATTAAAAGAAATTCACCATCGCGTCAAAAATAATTTGCAAGTTATTTCTAGTTTGCTCGGCAAGATACCAGGTAGCGGTTTAGGATTGGCAATTGTGAAGCATTATGTAGATTTACATGGCGGTGAAATTACTTTTGCCAGTAAAGTTGGTGTGGGTACAACATTTATTGTCAGGTTGCCATTTTAGTTAGTTGGTGGTTGGTTGTTGGTTTTTGGTGAACCAGTACTGCGGGAGGGTAACACTCCTAGTACTGGTTCTCCCGTTGGGTTGTTGGTGGTTGGTAGTTGCTTGTTGGTCCAACCAATATCAACTAAACATTAACCGTCGGTCTATTATTGGCTGGCGTGTAATAACCGTTATTGTCCTTAACTCCAGCCTGCACCAACGATTCTTTTCCTGTTATCAATCTTGCACCACGATTGCGGGTGAAATAATTCCATGCCCACTGAATTATTACCACTAATTTGTTATCAAACTCAATCAAAAAGTAGATATGGACAAATAGCCAACACAGCCACGCCCAGAAACCTGTAAGTTTGATAAAACCTAAATCGACAACGGCTGTATTTCGCCCAATCATCGCTAAACTGCCCCTATCAATATAATGAAATGGTGGCAAAATTTTCCCTTTCAACCGTTGTTTAATCAGTGAAGCAACGTATTCTCCTTCTTGCATCGCGACAGGTGCAACACCAGGTAAAGGTTTGCCGTTTTGATAGGAAAAATTCGCTAAGTCACCAATTACAAAAATATTCGGATATCCTTTAATACTCAAGTCAGGTTCAACTATAACTCTTCCTGCCCGATCGCATTCTACATCTGTGCATTCTACTAATACTTTCCCCATCGGCGAAGCTTTCACACCCGCCGCCCACAATACCGTTTTTGCTGCTATCTGTTCGACATTTTCGCCTTGTTTGATGGTAACTATATCATCTTCAATATTCGTTACCATCGTCTTTGTTTGTACGCTGACACCCAATTTTGTTAAAGATTTTTCTGCTGATGCTGATAACTCTGGTGCAAAAGGTGGCAAAATCCGATCCATGCCTTCAAGTAATAAAACTCTGGCTTCTGAGGTGTCGATGTTGCGGAAATCTTCCTTCATCGTATGATATGCCAATTCCGCGATCGCACCCGCTAATTCTACGCCAGTCGGACCGCCACCCACAACTACAAATGTTAACCAAGCACGACGCACTTGTGGATCAATTTCTTTTTCTGCTGCTTCAAACGCCATAAAAATACGACGACGCATTTCTATCGCATCTTCGACGGTTTTCAAACCAGGCGCAAATTCTTCCCAGTCGTCTTTACCAAAATAGGAATGTTTTGCACCTGTCGCAACAATTAACGTATCGTAAGGTATCGCTTCACCACCCAAAATCACTTTTTGCGCTTCTGGATCGATATCATTCACTTCTCCCAGCAGCACTTTTGTATTCTTGCTTTTATTGAGAATGGAACGCAAGGGGGATGAAATATCCGCCGGCGATAAAGTTCCTGTCGCAACTTGGTACAGAAGCGGTTGAAATAGGTGAAAGTTACGTTTATCAATCAAAGTAACGTTGACATCAGCCTTCGCAAGCGTTTTAGCGGCATAAAGCCCACCAAAGCCACCGCCAATGATAACTACCTGATGGGGTGGATTATTGTCAACTGTTTCTACCATAAGAAATGTTTCCTTCTGTTGAGACGTATTGAGACTGCTGTAACTATTCTTAACAAATTTGTATCAAACATGGCAGAATCGTTTCTGTTCACTTTGCACATATTGAAAATTGTTAAAAGTAAACAAAACTACAATTAATTAAAGAATTTTGTGATTTGGGGTAAGTGCAATCCTCTAGGGTTATTGTGTCCGATTCGTAACTTTTAATACAGATTAAGCGATACAAACACTCTTGCGACTAAGAGAAGATTGTGTGAATTTTAGGGGCATGGGGCATTGGAAAGATAAATTTTCACGGCGAAGTTGTGCGTAGATATGCGATCGCATAAAAATTTTTCCTTCTGCCATCAGCCATCAGCCATCTGCCATCAGCCATCTGCCATCAGCCATCTGTACTCCCAATTCAATACGCTTTAGCTTTCTTTTCTGTAAAAGGTGCTTGCGTCCTAGTAGTGATACTTAAACTTATCAAACTTTAATTTGGCAGACCGCTATCTTCCCAAAAGCTTTATTAACAAGGCTTTGGGGACGATTCGCCATTGAAATTAGAAGGAGGATGTGATGCAACGAAATCCACAACCCGCCACCGTACACAATAGCTTGATTTTATGGGAGAAGTGGGTGCTGGCGAATACCATAGCCGCAATTCTTGGCTTAAATATTATCGCGGTAATAAATCCAGGAGGCAGTATCCTTGGCAACAGCTTCCTTGGAAACCTCAACATGGACGGCTTCTTGCTTTTAGCCGGCGTCTTAGGAGGCGTTATATTGGGATTTGCCCAATGGTTAGCTTTGCGGCGCTATATCCACAACTTAATTTGGTGGGTTTTGGCGACAACAGTAGGAGTGCTGTTAGGCTGGCTGATTCTCTTGGTAGTGAGTATAGTAATGGCTTTTGCCTACGCTTATGGCATGAATGAGATGAACCCTGCAACGCTATTTAAAGGAGTGGCTTATCTCGGAGGCGTAGTGGGCGCAGTATTGGGATTTGCTCAATGGTTGGTTCTCAAAGCATACGTGAGATGTGATATCAGTCAAGCTGCTTGGTGGATGGTAGCCAATGCTTTAGCTTGGTCGTTGGGTTTACTCATAGCGTTTGTGGGCACGGGTATAAAAAAAATAGATGCGTTTGCTAGCCATACAGCGCTGATTGAACTTGCCACCGGAGCTACGATGGGGGCTGTAATTGGTGGAATTACAGGCATAGCGTTGGTGTGGTTGTTACAACCGCGTCTGCGGCAACATTATTAACCTTAAGTGTGCTTTCGGAATCTTGCAAACCCCCGCAGCGATCGCACTCAAATAGGCTAATATCATGTCTTAAGAGTTAGGAGTTAGGAGTTAGGAGTTAGGAGTTAATAGTTAATAGTTAATAGTTAATGGTTAATAGTTAATAGTTAATAGTTAATAGTTAATGGTTAATGGTTAATAGTTAATATCTCAAATCCATGAACCATGAACCATGAGCAATGAACCATGAATCATCAACCATCAACCATCAACCATCAACCACGAACCACGAACTTTTATAATAGGTTTGTAATGAGAAAGCTTTATTTTTTAGTACCTGGAACAGATAGCAAATTTGCTTGTGGTGGGCTTTGGGCAGAGTTAAAAACACTTAATCTTGCTCGGCAGGTTTGTAGTGCTGATGTTGTAACTTATCGCCAACGGGAGTCAGGCAAACTTTTTATTGATGACTTGCTAAAAAATAAAAATTTAGATGATGTTATTTTTGTCATTAGTTGGGGATTTGATGTCGCCAAACTTGCTGTCAAGTTAAAACAATATAATGTTGTTTACCATGCCCACAGTGCAGGTTATGGATTCCGGTTACCTTCAAGTGTTCCGATTATCACTGTTAGCCGAAATACAATGGGATATTGGGGACAAGTTTCAGCAAATTCTCTTATTTATTATTTGCCTAATGAAATTAGTAATGAATTTAAAAATTTACATATTGTAAGAGATATTGATGTTTTAGTTCAGGCGCGGAAATCTTCCTTCTATTTAATTAAAGAATTAATTCCGGCTTTGCAGCAACAATGTAAAGTATTTGTGGTTAATTCCTATGTAGAAGATTTGCCAGGACTTTTCAATCGGGCTAAAGTTTATCTCTATGACTCTGCTGAGTATTGGGCGCTACAGGGAGTTAGTGAAGGATTTGGTTTGCAACCAATGGAAGCGATCGCTTGTGGTTGTAAAATTTTCTCTAGCGTAAATGGTGGATTGTCAGATTATTTAGATCCTGGATTTAATTGTCATAAAATTGCTGGATATTCAAAAGAGTATGATATCCAACGTATCTTGAAGGCGCTTGAATCTTCAGCACCGCTAATGTCAGAACAGTTTTTTGAAGAGTATCGGGCTGAAAATATTATTCAGCGTTTCAAAGTGATTTTGGATGAGTTAAACGAATTTTTTGACCACAAACAGCATCACCCAGGAAATATCAAGGGTTTGGCGAAAATGAGTTTTGCTAAATCATTGACTCAAAAGATTGTTGGTAAGCTGAAGAAGAAATACTTTAGCACCGTAAAATCATATTAAAATCTTTTTGGGATTTTAAGGTGTTATTTGTGGGCTTTTTGCTTCAATAGCTGTAAACGTGGTTGGATGGAATCTGTCAACAGAATACTCTGGGGATGTTCTTGAAAATTCTCCCTTGCCAGTTGGCACAACCGGGGGAACCGCCGCAAGCGACTGGCTTACAAATGTCCCATCTGACTCTGGTAGCTGGGTGCGATCTGGTAGGACAAGGCTGACAGGTTCAATGGTCATTGCCTTCTCTCACCAAAGATTTATTCAATCATCAAAGGCGTAAGTCTAGTCTAGCTAAATATTTTACTACGCTGTTTAACAGGTAAAATTAAGGGAAGCGGCATTTCAAATTTACTGGTAATGCGATCGCTCAAATATAAAGCTCTTTTTGTCTAAAGTATTAATTATAACTGTATTTTTAGGTAAAATCACTGCTTTATTGCGGATGTAGGAAAACAATATTTGTTTTTTATAAAAAGTTTTAGTTGATTTTTTTATAATACAATTAAATTGAATAAAAATCTCACAAAAATTAAAATTTGCGGTTAAAAAAGTATTGGCTGAATCAGTAAAAAGCAAATAGGCGATCGCTTACATGAACACTCATACTGAAAATTATCTCCTAAACAGCGAACTAACGTTACAAACTCCCTCGAAGTTACCCTTAAATATCTATGCCGCAACTTTATCTCTAACTATACAAGGCGAAATTCTCCGCGAGTGTCGCCTCACTTTTCATGTCAACTTCAAACTCTATCAACGCATTGATGATGAGGCATTATTCAATCTTAAACCAGAGTTGCGCGGTTCTTTTTCTAACGGGATTTTTCAACCAAAACAAAATCTCGAAATCCAAGTTACTTTACAACCCGATTTTCTTTTATTCTTGGGGGATTACATGATAAATCCCAATGCAGCAATAAAATATCTACAAAATCTCAATCAAGAAAAATCGGATCATCCACTGTTAGACAGCGAAAGTTGGTACGGTCTTTATGTTAAACAAAAACGCGAATTAGGAGAAACTGGTTATTCCACCTTTTGGTCTTATGTAAATCCCTCTGCAATTATTCAGGATAATTTTTCTCAAGCAGAGATTAGCGAGGCAATGATTGATTTTTTCCAAGATTGGTATGATGCCAATTTTTCAGGAGTCAGCCAAGAAGATTTTTATCAAAGTTTTTCTCAAAGTTTTGACAACATAACCCAAATTTTAGAGGATTTAGGTGATACAACTTTGAACCCAACCCCAGACACCATTTCTGAAATTCTGGAAGAAGTAAGTAATACTTTTCAAGAATTAACTGATATGGCGAGTCAGGCAATATCTTGTGAAAAATCTCTCCATCTCTACGCACACGACAGAAAAATCTTTGAGGAAATGCTAGATTTTTTCGTTGAAGAAGGTTGGCATTACACAAAGATTAAAGGAGAACCTGTATTGCGTTTATCCTTTGAAGGAAAGAATAGTAAATGGACTTGCTACGCTAAAGCCAGAGTTCAAGAACAACAAATGGTATTTTATTCAATTTGCCCTGTTAATGCCTCAGAATCGAAACTTTTAGCAATCGCAGAATTCATCGCTAGAGCTAATTATGGCATGATTGTAGGCAATTTTGAATTAGACTTTACCGATGGCGAAATTCGCTATAAAACTGGTATTGATGTTGAGAGTGCAAGTCTCTCTTTTCCCCTAATTAAACAATTAGTTTACACCAACGTTACTGTTATGGATGAATACCTTCCCGGTATCATTTCTGTAATTAATGGTGAAGTGTCTCCTGTGAATGCGATCGCTAAAATTGAACAAAGCGATAAATAATTACTTAAGAAAGGCACGAGGCATGCTGCGGGGTGCAGAAGGAATGAAGTTTTATAGTATGATTGAGTTTGTTTAAACCAACTGGATGAGACCCCATTGTCCATTGGTTAGCCAAGAAGAATCAGATTTTTCGACTTGCTGAATAACTTCTGGTTTAATACCTGCGGCTACTTCTGATTTCAGGGTGCGTAAAGCTACCATTGGGGCGGGTAAATAGCATACTATATCTGCAAAATTGCTGCTAAAATCCCAGTGGCGATCGCCTAATAATCTTCTATAATTTGCATCTCCTTTAATTACTAGCAAACTCGCAGCAGCTAAGTCACTTTTAAGTGATTCTGGTATTTCCCAAAAAGCTAAAGGCGATGTCCAAAAATAATCTTGGCATAGAACTAACCCCCCTGATGCAATATTTTTTTGCAGTCTTTTGCCAAAAGATGTAACTTCTGGGTGATTGTAAGTTGCTAAAAACTCTGCTGTAGAAAGCACATCTTTAATCATTGCATCAGAAACAAAAGTTGGGTGAGGCTTCAAGTGCAGTTTAACTTGATTTGCTAGACCGCTACCTAACAGAAAATCTGCCAAACATAAATCGCAAATAAGTTCAAAGCCTGCATTATCTATGACAAAATCAACGCGTTCACCCTGGCAATTAACTAATAATTCTGTAACTTTTAACGCATCATTTACTAATATGTTGGCTTCTTGATTTTGAATGTCAAAACGACTGCGATCGCTTTCAAATGCCGACCACAAACTTAAATCAACTCGATTGCCCCACAAAGCAAAATATAACAATGCCATCAAAGCAGTTTTATTGACATTATTTTCTTTATGTGCATCAGCCAACCATTTATTAACTTGAACGCACAAAGGAATAATTGATTCAATAGTTGTTTCTAAGCCTTGAGTTTTTTGCAACTGAAATGGGTCTACCCCTTGCCATTCACCAGGACGAAAATAATTGGTAATTTCCAAAATTAAGCGATAAAAATAAGTTTCGGCAAAAAACCAGGGAACATCCACCCAACGTTGACCTTTGTAAGGTTCTAAATAGTTATTCCAAGCAGTAAAATCTGCACCAGTGTCATTTGAAATAAATTGCAAATATCCAGATGGTAACTCCGAAGCGAGTTTTTCCAAGCTTTGATTAATATTGGGTGGAAATTTATTTTCCGCGATGACTCTACGGGCGATACCGGGCATCCGTTGAGTTACTGTAAACTCAGTAAAAGAATTAACTTCAGTTCCTACAAGTGAGGATGGTAGGGGTAATTTGGGAATGCGGGATGTTGTCACCACAAAGTTTTCTGTCCCTCGTTTTTTAGTTATTTTAACCTGAATACCATACCCCGACTCTAGGTGCGGCTATACAAACGCGCGTCCGCCTACGCGGACTAATAAAAATAGGACTTACGCAACTGTTGTCTACTGCCACAATAACAGTAGCGATAATTCATGAATTATCGCTACTCCGTTATGTTTTGCATAAGTCCTGAAAAATATAAAACGTAGGGTGCGTTAGGCGCATTTTTCAGTATGAATTTTGACCAATTATTTAAACACTTGCGCCGTAATCCACCATCTCCGCCGATGCATTTTCACGTAGGCTAGCGCTACGCACCCTACAAATTGACTCCGGACAAATTTATCATAAATCTTACGGAAGGCTTCTAAAAAATCAGGATAGTAAAGATATATTCATAGATTTACAAGAAGGAATTTGTATCACTTATTCCAAGTCTTGGCGCGATAAAGTTATATCGCGTCTGCTCATTTAACCACAAAACCGCCTCAAAAGGTAAAAGGTGAAAGTTAAAAAAATTAGGACTTACGCACAAATCACGGAATAATTAACCTTACTAGGACGCAGCGAAAAGTCTCTCGCGGAGGTTTCCTCCGTTAAGAGAAGGGGTTGCCGTTGGCATCAGACCTTTTCAAGAGAGAGGACAGGGAGGAATGAGAAAAACAAGAGGTCTAACAGCGTAAGTCCTGAAAAATCTTTCTTCTTACTTGTTACTTTTTCTTTTTTCCTTTTTCTTTTTTACTTTTTACCTTGACAAGAGGCGACGTGCAGTCAACGTGAGAAAATTTTACAATCAAATCAACCAGGGGAGATTTTTTTACAATGGCTGAAAATAACGCATTTAGAATAGTTAAAAAATCCCTTAAGGATGCTGGTACTCGCTTTGTCCGCGTCCTCTGGTGCGATAACGCCAATATCATTCGCGGCAAAGCTTTTCATGCAACCATGCTGTCCGAATATTTTGACAATGGTGTCGGTATTTCCGCAGGACAACAGGGAATTCCTGTAATGTATGATGCCGTTGTTCCGGAAACTGGTTTGGGTCCAGTGGGCGAAATCCGCTTGGTTCCTGATTGGTCAAGCCTCACCCCTTTACCTTATTCTCCCGGCCATGCCCGTGTAATGGGTAACATGGTGCTTTATGGCGAACCTTGGGTGTTATGTCCTCGCAGTTTTCTGCTGCGGATGATTCAAGCGGCGAAACGTGAAGGGTTGGAAATTTTTGCGGCGTTTGAGAATGAGTTTTATTTGCTGCGACAAACTTCTGATGAAATAATACCCGCAGACTCCACGGTTTTTGCTTCCACTCAGGCAATGGATATAAATCGAGAAGTAATTGATAATATTGCCGATGCACTCATTGCCCAAGGAATTCCTGTAGAACAATATTACCCAGAATCCGGTCCCGGTCAGCATGAAATTTCCATGCAATATACCAACGCCTTACGCGCTACCGACTGGCAAATTGCTTTTAGAGAAACTGTAAAAGCTGTAGCCTACCGTCACAACCTCAAAGCCTCTTTCTTACCCAAAATCTTTCCCGAAGCTGCTGGTAGCGGTTGCCACATTCACATGAGTCTTTGGCGGGACGGACAAAACATTCTTGGCGACCCCCAAGGCGTCTGCGGTCTTTCCCAGACAGCAATAGCGTTTATCGCTGGCATTTTGGAGCATTTACCCGCACTGATGGCATTAACAACCCCCAGTGTTAATTCATACCGTCGTGTTCGTCCTCAGTGTTGGAGTGGTGCTTTTCGCTGTTGGGGACAGGACAACCGGGAAGCGGCGGTGAGAGTACCGAGTGCGCCTGGGTTTGTTTGCCCGAGTCACTTTGAGTTAAAAACCGTAGATGCATCAGCCAATCCTTATCTGGCTTTAGGTGCGATCATTGCAGCCGGACTGGACGGCGTACAAAACAATCGCGAACCAGGTAATCCGATCGCTGTAGACCCAGGACACCTATCTGATGAGGAACGCAACGTTAGAGGAATTGATTCTTTACCGACGAATTTGGGGGAAGCGATCGCGCATTTGCGAAAAGACAATATCTTATTAAATGCCTTAAATCCTCAGTTATCCCAAGCTTTTTTAGCCGTGCGTCAAGCCGAGTGGGAAGCGATGAAAGATTGGGAACTATCCGCCGAAGTCAAAGCTTTGTTGGAGAAATATTAGACCGACTAACGGAAGAGAGATTTTCATCCATCTTTGGGGTGAAGACTGTAAAAGAGGATGAAAGTTAAAGTCAAAAGTGAACGGTGAATTCTACCGATGAATCTCTTTGACATTCCTGCAATTGACCAACACGCCCACAACCTGCTAAAACCCGAAATAGCAGCATCTTATCCCTACCCAGCAGCTTTCACTGAAGGTTACGACGAACAGATAATCAACCATCATGCCCGTCATACCTTATTTTATCGGCGCAGCCTGCGGGAAATTGCGGCTTTATTGGAATGCGAAGCGCAAGAAGCAGCAATTTTGGCACGTCGAGAAAATTTAGGATTAGAAAACTTAACACAGTTGTACTTTAAAGCCGCCAACCTAGAAGCGATTTATTTGGATGACGGATTATTACCAGATGCAATTTTGCCATTATCATGGCACGAAAAATTTGCTCAAGTTAAAAGAGTTTTGCGCTTAGAGGTTTTAGCAGAACAACTAATTCCCCAATTCCACAAATTTGAAGCATTTCTAGACGCATTCAAAAGCAAAATTGACCCGCCACCACCTGAAGTTATCGCCTTTAAAAGCATAGCTTGTTACCGTACAGGTTTGAATATCCAACCCGTACCTTACGCTGCGGCTGCTTGTAACTTTTATAACGTCAAACAAAAACTTGAAAATCAGCCATTGTGGCTTGCAAACAAACCCCTGATTGATTTTCTGCTGCAACAGGCGCTCTTAATTGCGGGTAAATATGGGATACCAGTGCAATTGCATACTGGTTTTGGCGATCGCGATTTAGATTTGCGATTGGCAAATCCTGTTTACCTGCGTTATCTATTGGAGTCACCCCAGTACAGCAATGCACCGTTAATTTTACTGCATGGGTCTTATCCTTTTACACAGCAAGCTGGATATTTAGCGTCAGTTTATCCGCAAGTTTATTTAGACTTTGGTTTAGCAATACCCTTTTTAAGCGTCTCGGGAATGCGTCAGACAATGCGTCAATTGTTGGAGTTAGCACCCACCAGCAAAATCATGTATTCTTCCGATGCTCATTCAATTCCAGAATTGTATTATTTAGGGGCAAAATGGGGGCGTCAAATTTTAGCAGAAGTGTTAGAAGAAGCAATTAGAGATTCTGATATTACAGTTAAAGAAGCGGACGCGATCGCACTTGCAATTTTACGCGGCAATGCCCTTTCTCTCTATCATTAATTCATAATTTCCTAGGGTGCGTTATGCTTCCAAGGGCGCACCGTCTAAATTTGATGCTTTTCTGCCTCAGAGTCGCTGTGCCCACGGCAATAAAGCGGGAGGAAAATCCACTTAGCGCCTTTGCCTCCCCTTGACAAGGCAGGGCTGTTTCATTCGATAAGGAATGGGATTTGTCAAGGGGATAATCTCACGCTGCATGCGCAAAGACGCAAAGGAAATTAATGTATTTAGCCTTAAAAAGGTAAAAAAATCATCCCCAAATCGTGCGCGTGCCCTAAACTTTAACCTCCTAAACCCTTGCAAATATTGCCTTTTTAGGGGATGAAACAGCCCCCCTTGACAAGGGGGGTTGAGGGGATCTACAACGCCTTAAATATTTGAAATTACGTTAATAAGTAGCTCAACATAAATAAACTTAAAACGCAGAAACCGGGTTTATTGAAGAAACCCGGCTTCTAACTCCGCGTATTTTTACGTTTAATTTGGTTGTCCTACTTCTTGCGTAATTTCTATCTTAATCATAATGGTGCCGTACTGTTTGCCTAACGCACCCGACATTTGATATTTTGTTAGTTGAGCTATTTATCGCAACTTCATAAATTACGAATTCTTCTTCAAAAAGCGCTGACTCATACGCGAGACAAAAGCATCCACCTCTGGTAATCTCATCCAAGAGGCGATAACAGCAAAAACGCCGATTCCCACTAAACCAGATACACACAACTGCAACAGCAGAATCAACAAACCTTCTGTACCCAAAACTTTCTGAGAAATTTGAAGAGTCGCAAAGCTAGCTACCCCAGCAACCGCGCTACCTGCAGTTAAACCCAAAATCGGCAAACTCCACTCTTGCCAAGGTAAACCATTCAGCTTGCGATTTAGCACGAATAACAACATCAATAGCGAACCGCAATTGACACTCACAGTTGCTAACACCAAACCGGGTGCGCCAAAAGGTTTAATTAAAAAGTAGTCAAATAGGGCGTTAAGGAAAATATTAATCATGCTGATTTTAAAGGGTGTATCGCCATCGCCCAAGGCATAAAACACCCGCACCAAAACATCACGCCCTAAATATACAAACATCCCAATCCCATTAGCAATTAACAGAGAAGACACCAGCATTGAGTCTACTCCTTTAAAAGCACCGCGCTCATACACTACGCGAACAATGGGCACGGAAAGCGTTATCATCAACGCACCCAAAGGCAACATTGTAAAAGCTGAAAGTAGTAAACCTTGGCGAATGCGTGACTTTAATTCATCCCAATCATTGGGGTCAGTAAGTCGAGAAAATATTGGTAATAAGGGAACTAAAATTACGTTGGAAATAATTCCCAAAGGAGTTTGTACCAGTATCGATGCGTTAAATAAACCAGCAGCAACTCCTGTGGCGGGAATCAAAGAAGCAAAAAACAAATCTGTGTAAAGGTTGATTTGGAGCATTCCTGAGGAAAAGGTAGCTGGTCCCATAATTTTGAGGACATCGCCCACCCCAGGCTGCTTAAAATCAAATCGCAGTCGCAATGTACCTAAACCTGATTTTGCTTGGGCAAATACCTGCACCAACCATTGCAAAATTGCCCCAGCTAAAACTCCTCCCGCCAAAAATATACCGCCCATCTTGGCATATTCAGGAGTGCTAATATTGCTACCGATTTGCAAATAAAGAATGCCCAAACCAACAATAACCGTAATGCTAGAAAATAAAGGACTGATAGAGGGTAGCCAGAATTGATTGGCGGCGTTGAGAACTCCAAAGCCAATACCAATGAGTCCTGCTAGGACTGCCATCGGTGCCATAATTTGAAGTTGTAAAATAGCGATTTCTCTGACTAAATCTTTGCCACCCAGTCTTAAACCAGGTGCAAACAAGTCAATCATCTGAGGGGCAAAAATTACCACAAAAATCGCCACCAATAGCAGCATTCCACCTATCAGCGTCGTAATCGTTTCCACCAAAGGTGCGGCTTCTTCTTTCTTGCGCTTGGCTAAAACACTAACGATCGCACTATAAAATGGTCCATTAATGCCGCCTAACAATATCAGCAGAAAGCCAGGAATCGTATAGGCGTAGTTAAAAGCATCAGCAGCCGGTCCCAAACCAAAAGCAGCAGCAATAGCTTGCTGTCGCACTAAACCAAAAACTTTGCTAATTAAGGTTGCAGCAGCGACAATACCTGCTATTCCGGCTAGAGAACGAGATGGTTTTTGTTTTTCTTGTGTCACGAATAATACTCGAAAACTCTCTGACAGCGCTTATCTGAAAACATTTAACCTGAAAACCGTACCCTGTCAGGTAAATTTTGGCAAATTGGGAATTTGTTGGTGGTTGGGTGTTGGTTGGTGGTTGTTTGTTGGTGGTTGTTTGTTGTTTGTTGGGTTGCGACTACCAACGCGATCGCGCTTCACCAGTACTAGGAGGGAAACCAGGAGCGCAGTACCCCTTCACCACCAACCACCAACCACCAACTACCGACACCCCAAACTATCCCGCGTTGAAACCCCTGTAACTGGATTGATGCCATCCGCGCGATCGCATAACAATGACTCTTGATAGCGGTCAATCAAAGCATCGGTAAAATCAGCACCCGTAATATCCGCGTCATAAAAGCGACTGCGGGTCAATGTTGCTTCTGTAAAAATCGCACCCTTAAGGTTGGCACCATCCAAAGTCACGCGGTCAACTAAAGCCCCTGTAAGGTTTGCACCTTCCAGATTCGCTTTTAGCATCACTCCCTTGGTGAGAATTGCATTGGTTAAATTCGCACCTTGGAAATTTGTCCCCCGCATTTCAGCAGCCACAAAAGTTACGCCTGCTAAATCAGTATTGGAAAAATCGCGATTTTCTAAATTGCTATTGTTGTAGTTAATTTTGTTGATTTGAGCAAAAGCCGGATTGGGATTGAGTATAATCCATAACCAAGCGAGGCTTACAATCACAATCAAACTAAACAAGCGAAGCAAAATCTTTTTCATAAATTTCTTGGTTGTTAGTTGTTGGTTGTTGGTTGTTGGTTGTTGGTTGTTGGTTCGCCAGTGCGGTGGTGAGGCAGCGCATGGCCTTGAGGGGAGGCAGTCCGTTGGTGAGGCAGCGCGGTCTTGGGGGTTTCCCCCATGAGCGACTGCCGTGCATGCTTCGCCGACTTAAAGGAACTGCCGTGGTTTCCACGCCACTTGCGACCCTTGAACAGACCCCCCTTGGCCGCAGTCGCGGACCATCACGACTGCCGTGCATGGTTCCCCCGCTTGTTGCAACTCGCTCTCCCGAAGGGTCGTTGTTGGTTGTTGGTTGTTGGTTTTTGGTTGTTGGTTGTTGGTTTTTGGTTGTTCATTCCAAACAACCACCAACAATCAACCACTAACCGCTACCTACTACCCACTAACCACTAACCATTAACCATTAACCATTAACCACTAACCACTAACATATAACTACTTCCAATCTTTACCAATCTGGATGGTGATGTCAGATTCTAAATCGCCACCCGCCGAAATCTGAATATTCCCTAAACCTAAGGCTTTTTGTAGGTCATTTCCGGCTTGTCGATTTCCTTTGCGGACAATAATTTGAGTTTGGCGTTGGGTATCGGGCCAATTTGACACCGTATAAATCTTGGTAAAGCCTTTCTGTTTGAGATATTGGACAACTTTTTCGGTTAGCTGGGGTTGATTGGACGCGTTTTGAATAGCAATTTTGAGGTTTTGTATCGGTCGCGCATCTTGTTTGAGACCGGGTATATTCACCCCAACATAATCATTCAATAAATTCTGTTGTCCGGTCATATCCAGCCAATAGCTATTGGGGTCTTGGCTTAAACGGCTGAAAATACCTGGCAACATCGTCATTTGGAAATTATTTTGCTCCAGGTTCACAGAAAAATTCACCAGCGCCATCATTTCTTCTGGTTTCAGGTTGGTGTCAAAGTATTTTCGCATAACGCGAGTTAATTGAGGCAACCTGGGTAATACAGTCGGACTGTTTAGGCGATCGCGCAATGCTTTCAGCAATGCTTGCTGGCGTTGCACTCTTGGCAAATCACCCATTCCTGGTTCGCGATAACGCACAAACTGTTCTGCTTGTTCGCCGTTTAGAGTTTGCCAGCCATTAACTAAATTAATCGACAGCCTGCTAGAAGAATCTTTATAAGACATCGAACCAGGAACAAATACTTCTACCCCACCCAACTGATCGACTAACTGCCGCAATCCACTAGTGGAAATACGGATATAACGGTCAATTGGTGCATTATTTAAAGTCCGGCTAACCATCCGTGCCGCCAACACCGGACCACCCTGAGCGTTGGCTTCGGATACTTTAGTCAAACCCTTTTCGGGAATGGCAATCATCGTATCCCTGGGAATCGAAAGCACCCGAATCGATTTATCTGCTGGGTTTAGCCGAATCAACAACATGGTATCGCTTTTGCCAGAAAAACTTTCTGGGGAGCCATCTACAGTACCGTTAACTGGTTCAATACCCAAAACCAAAATATTCATCGGACGCGAAAGCTTGTACTGGGAAATTTTGCTCCACAATTCCCCTGGTAATGGCATTTTTTGCTGATCTTGACTGGCAATGCCCAGTTCTTCATCCGTTCGATCCAGATCGCTCCATAACGGAGTCCACAGCGCCAAAGTCGATGCCAGCAACCCGGATAAAACTATCCCCATTACAACCGTAAGAATCCAGAACAGCCACCGAGGCATGGATAAACCCATCCTCTCGTAAAGCTCACCGGGGATAGAACTTACAGACTCTAAGAGGTTGCCAGAAGCATTTTGTTGCTGTTTCTCTGTGCTTTGATTTTCTGACGTTCGCTGTGCTTGCTCTCGCGCCACCTCATGTTCAGACTGTTGCGTTTGCTCAGATGTTAACTGATTGTCCGACCACTGTACTTGTTTCACCACGACTATCTCCCCACTCAACCACTCCCTAAACGTATGTTAATGCAAGCTACAAAACTTGCCAGTGGATAACGCCACAGTACACTTGTAGTGTTCTTCAGTAGGTTTGTATGACAACATGACTAGTTCATTGTTCCCTGTAATTCTTGCTGGTGGTAAAGGTGAACGGTTTTGGCCCTTGAGCCGCCTAAACCGACCCAAGCAATTTTTAAGCCTTGATGGTAGCTCTAGAAGTCTCCTACAAGCAACCTCCGACCGGCTGCTAAATTTAGCAGGCGGTTGGGAAAACTTGTGGGTTATTACTTCTAGTCAGATAGCTCAAGGAGTGCAAGAACAACTACCCGAGCTGCCATCTGGCAACTTACTTATCGAGTCACAGGGAAGAGACACTGCCGCCGCTGTTGCCTGGACAAGTTTGGAAATTAAAAAGCGTTACGGAGAAGAGGCTATTATCGGCTTTTTCCCCGCTGACCACTGGATTGCCGACCAAGAGGCGTTTGCAGACACTTTAAGTGCAGCTACGCAGCTGGCAGCAAGCACAGCAGCGATTGTCACACTGGGGATCAAGCCGACTTTTCCATCAACTGGTTACGGCTACATTGAACAAGGCGAAAAGATTGGTAGCTTTAATGACTTGCCAGCTTACCGTGTAAACCGCTTTACTGAAAAGCCCGACCGCGAAACGGCAGAGACTTTTTTATCTACGGGATGCTTTAGCTGGAATAGCGGTATGTTTATTTTTCGGGCGGGGGTTGTTCTCAACGAACTGCATATCCACGCTCCGGAAATTATTGAACCGCTAGAACAACACGGCCCTGATATCTATCCCGAGTTGCCTAAAAAGAGTATAGACTATGCCTTGATGGAAAAGACCACTTTAGCATATGTCTTGCCTGTGGACTTTGGCTGGGATGATTTGGGTGATTGGAATGCGATCGAACGTCTACTTAAAAAAGAAGATACTCCTAATGTGGAACTAGCTACCCATGTGGGGCTTGATACGCAAGGAGCTATTATTTATGGCTCAAGTCCAGATGATGTAATTGTTACCATTGGTTTAGAGGATTTAGTAATTGTGCGCGATCGCAATGTCACCCTGATTGTCAAAAAAGACCGTACCCAGGAAATCAAGAATGTCCTCAAAACCTTACAAAGCGATCCCCGATTTACCGATCTGTTGTAAAGGTATTAGTTAGTGGTTGGTGGTTAGTGGTTGGTGGGTGGTAGAAGATTGTGTTGGCGAAACTAATGTAGGGTCGGCATTGCCCACCCTACAATGTGGGGTTTTCAGCAATTCACCAAAAACCAAAAACCAAAAACCAAAAACTAAAAACCAACAACCAACAACCCAACGGGAGAACCAGTTACCTGCGCTCGTGTTACCCTCCCGCAGTACGCGCTTCACCAACAACCAAAAACCAACAACCAACACCCAACACCCAACAACCAACCACTAACAAACTAAGCGTAAAACTTAAAACCCTTGGCAGAGGCGTAAAAGCTACTTTTTCTAGTATAACTTAATTGTCTTGACAATAAAATAAGGGAGAAATCAATTAAAAATGTCAAATTTTAAGTGTTGAATTTTTAATGAATGCATTTTGAATTTTGAATTTTTAATTCTTCATCCCCCTTTTTGCTTTTTTACTCCTCTTCCCCTTGGGTCCCTAAATCCAACATGTTCCTTACACAAACTGTTCCCCGTCAACGCGAAATTGTCGAAGTCCTGCTCCGCAATGGTTGGGACTATATGCGAAGGTTGCTCACCGGTGGTAAAGCCGATGAACCCCAGCTACCCACACCAGCCGTCTTAAAAAACATCCTGGTGGATTTGGGACCAGTTTATGTCAAACTCGGTCAGCTCATGTCTACCCGTCCAGATTTGCTAAACGCCGCCTATATTGAAGAATTATCAACGCTGCAAGATGAAGTACCGCCAGTTCCCTGGTCAGATATAGAAGTAGTTATTCGCAAACAACTAAAACGCCCTTTAGAAGAAACTTTTGCCAAAATTAATCCCGTGGCGGTGGCGGCGGGTTCAATTGCCCAAACACACCGAGCTACACTTGCTGATGGTCGAGAAGTTGCTCTGAAGGTGCAACGTCCGGGAATTGATTTAACTGTGGCTCAAGATATCGCTTTAATTCAAGGTATTGCCGATTTGGTTGCGCGGACTGAATTTGGACAAACTTATGAAATTAAATCTATCGCTGAGGAATTTACTAAAGCGTTAGAAGCAGAGTTGGATTTTACTAGAGAAGCGGGTTTCACCGACCAGTTGCGACGCAATTTAGCCGCCGGTAAGTGGTTCGATCCCACGCAAATAGTTGTTGCCCAAATTAATTGGGATTTGACTACAGCAAAATTAATGGTGATGGAATGGTTGGATGGGGTGCCAATATTATCGGCAAATTTGAGCGGCGATAAAAATGGCAAAGACGCCGATGAGGAACGCAAAGCAATTACTACTTTGCTATTTCGAGCTTTCTTTCAACAATTATATATAGATGGATTTTTTCATGCCGATCCCCATCCGGGAAATTTGTTTTATCTCAAAGATGGTAGAGTTGCCCTTTTAGACTGTGGCATGGTGGGAAGACTCGATCCCCGCACGCAGCAAATTTTAACTGAGATGTTGTTGGCAATTGTAGATTTAGATGCTCAACGCTGCGCTCAGTTAACTTTGCAATTAGCAGATTCTACTAGACCGGTGATTTTGGCGCGTCTGGAAAATGATTATGACCGAATGCTGCGAAAATATTACAATTTGGATTTATCTCAAATCAATTTCAGTATCATAATTTATGAGATTTTGCAAGTTGCCCGCAATAATAAAATTCGCTTGCCCAGCAATATGGGTTTGTATGCCAAAACTCTAGCGAACTTAGAGGGAGTGGCGCGGGGATTCAACCCAGACTTGAATTTTATCGACGAAATGAAGCCATTGCTGACAGACTTGTTTCGTCGGCAATTGTTAGGAGATAGTCCAGTGCGATCGCTTTTACGAACAGCACTGGATTTGAAAAGTCTATCATTACAAACTCCCCGCCATATTGAATTGCTACTAGACCGAGTGACCTCAGAAACTTTACAGTGGAATATATCGATTCGAGGTTTAGATAGCTTGCGCCGCACGACCGATGATGCCGCAAATCGTCTTTCTTTTAGCATTTTGGTTGGTTCGCTAATTATGGGCGCGGCGATTATTTCTACCAATCCCCGCACGGCTCAACTGTCTTTTTTAAGCAACGCGTTGTTTGCCACTGCTAGTTTGTTGGGACTGTGGTTAATTATTAGTATTTTGCGCTCAGGTCGATTAAATTAAGTTTAAATTATACTTATGTCAATCATCGTTGCTGAAAACCTGAGCAAAGTTTATCCGATCGCGGTTAAAGAACCGGGCATAAAAGGAACCCTCGCCCACTTTTTCCGCCGCACCTACCGCCAAATCAAAGCTGTTCAAGATGTTTGTTTTGAAATCGCCCCCGGTGAAGTTGTCGGTTTTCTCGGACCAAATGGTGCTGGCAAAACTACCACTCTCAAAATGCTTACAGGGCTGATTCAACCTTCTAGCGGTCAAGTTAGAGTCGCTGGATGCGTTCCTTTTCGCCGCCAAGAAGCATTTTTGCAAAAAATTACTTTGGTGATGGGACAAAAGCAGCAGTTGCTATGGGACTTACCAGCGCTGGATTCTTTGAAAATTAACGCCGCTGTCTACAACATCTCTGATAAAGAGTTTCAGCGACGGGTAGGGGAATTAACTGAAATGTTATCCCTAGAAGGCAAACTTACCCAAGCGGTGCGAAAGCTGTCTTTAGGCGAACGCATGAAAGCAGAACTTTTAGCAGCACTTTTACACCGTCCCCAAGTGTTGTTTCTCGACGAACCAACCCTGGGACTTGATGTAAATGCTCAAGTTGGCGTGCGAAATTTTCTGCGCGAGTACAATCAACGCTATCAAGCAACAGTATTGTTAACTAGCCATTACATGGCTGACATTACAGCTTTGTGCGATCGCGTACTGTTGATTCACCAAGGAAAGCTGATGTATGACGGTAGCTTGGATGGACTCTTAGAACGTTTCGCCCCATATCGGGAAGTTCATGTAGAGTTAGCCCACCCCGTACCCACAGAAAAACTCATGTCTTACGGTGATGTACAACTTTTAGAAGGACGTAGACCCGTAGAAGGCGATCGCCAAACGTCTGTGTGTTTCATGATACAGCAAGAGGCACTCACTCGCACCGTTTCTCAGATTTTGGCGGATTTGGATGTAGTCGATTTAACAGTCAATGAACCGCCAGTAGAAGAAGTGATTGGACGAGTTTTTCAAGCGGGAGTTGTTAGTTGATAGTTGATAGTTGATAGTTGATAGTTGATAGTTGATAGTTGATAGTTGTTAGTTGATAGTTGTTAGTTGATAGTTGATAGTTGATAGTTGATAGTTGTCAAAAAAACCGTTAACCACCAACTACTAACCACCAACCCTTCGGGTTCACCAGTTACCTGCGGAGGGAAACCCTCCCGCAGTACTGGTTCACCACCAACTACTAACCACCAACCACCAACCACCAACCACCAACCACCAACCACCAACCACCAACCACCAACCACCAACCAATAATTTTTATGAAACGAATTATCAAAAAAGCACTAACGATGCTTACTGTATATTACGCCTATATGGTGGAGTATCGTGCAGAACTAATTTTATGGGTTTTGGCAGGGTCTTTACCGATTATCCTCATGGGTATTTGGACAGAAGCGGCGCAGGGTGGAAAGTTCGGTTTGACACCCGTAGATTTTGCCCGTTACTTTCTCGCGGTTTTCCTTGTCAGGCAATTTACAGTAGTTTGGGTAATTTGGGAGTTTGAAAGAGAGGTAGTAGAAGGAAAGCTTTCGCCACGGTTGTTGCAACCGCTAGATCCAATATGGCACCACATTGCATCACATGTTTCGGAAAGAGCTGCCCGCTTACCGTTTGCACTATTTTTGATTATGCTATTTTTTATACTTTATCCCCAGGCTTTTTGGGTGCCAAGTTTGACAAATTTGTTGTTGTTTGCTTTGGCATCGTTACTAGCTTTTGCTTTGCGCTTTGTGATTCAGTATACCTTTGCAATGTTCGCCTTTTGGACGGAAAGAGCTAGCGCTATAGAGAATTTTTGGTTTTTGTTTTATTTGTTTTTATCTGGGTTGATTGCACCTTTAGACGTATTTCCCGAACCAGTGCGATCGCTTGTGCTTTTAACGCCTTTTCCTTATTTAATAGATTTTCCGGCGAGTCTTTTAGTGGGTTTACCTGTAGATGTGGCGCGGGGCTTTTGGTCGATGATTGGTTGGATATTGGTGTTTTTGGGGGCGAATCGCTTGCTGTGGCGTGCGGGATTGAAGCGCTATTCGGCAATGGGGGCGTAGGGATTTTGGATTTTAGATTTTGGATTTTAGATGTTGGATTGGCAGAAAAAATTCTAGTCAATTCGTAAATGTGATATAATTATTATCCTTCCTCATTTGCACTGCCAGCTGGTGTTGAAACCGCTGTTAGCAAGAACGTAGTTATTTACGGTGATGCAACTTATTTGACTCAAAGGAGTGAAGTTCCCTGGAAGATTGGCGTAGGTTATCGCTTCTAAATTATTTGTCGTTCCCACACAACAGTGTGGGAACACATTAGTCACCCGATATGATAAATTAGCTGCACTCTTTTACAGCCCGGAAAAGCGATCGCTTGTATTTTGTTATGGTTATAGCTTGAAAACACGCCCTAGTCCTGGTGCTGAGGTACGAGGTTACTAGTACTTTGCCACATTAATTATCAGGAATTACAGATCCCCAACAACTTTCGCGAAGTCGGGGATCTCAATACCCGCGACTCATCATGCATCAATGTGGCGGACTACTAGCCGCCGATCAATTTCACCCTAGGTTGAGATATTGGATTGACTATATATCTATATATATATTGAATATATTGATCTGACTTTGACATAGAGTTACATCAATGCTTCTCTATTGAAAATGAGATGGGACTTTGTAAAAAAGAGATACAAAAATAGGCGAAAATACTTGTTGAGAGTGACTTTTACCTCAGATTCACGAATAAAATGAAACATGCAAGATATTTTACCGTGAGACCAAGGGCTGGTTAGGTCTGAGCGAATATGAGGTACGTGATGAAACTAGTCTAAAACGCCATTGGATTCTCGTTTTTTGTGCCTACAGTTTTATTCATTGGCATCAGTTGACCGGAAGTTTTCGACGACAGTGGACGACTAAACCTCTCATAACCTTTGTTGAGGCATTGGAAGCCTTCGGTACAGTTGTTGAATTTCATTTCATCCATTGGTTAATAGCCACATCGAGGTGTTTGCTGCCCACCGCGCTAAGTCTGGCTATATTTGGGCTTAGGAATTTTCAAATTCCCACAGATTCCCACAGATATAGTGTATTTTTTCAAAGATAATTACGACCAACCCTTACACAACAGACAACTCCCGTGTTAGAAGCTTGCATATTCGCAACGATATTGTGCGGATTTTTCGGCATCATCGTTAAAAAGAACCTTGTTATGAAGATCATCTCAATGGATGTCATGAGTACGGGGGTTATTGCCTATTACGTGCTGGTTGCATCGCGATCGGGCTTGTTCACACCAATTTTTTCAAACGCCAAAAAGGGCGCTTACTCCGATCCTGTCCCCCAGGCGGTCATATTAACGGCGATTGTGATCGGCTTTTCGATTCAGGCCTTAATGCTGGTCGGTGTCATGAAATTAGCACGGGATAATCCGACCTTGGAAAGTAACGAGATCGAGAAGAACAATACGCCATGAGTAACATTACGATCGCCTGGATCGGACTACCGTTTTTTGTCGGGTTCGTCATTTTTCTGCTTCCCAAGCTTGACCGCTATCTCGCACTGTGCATAGCCTTTGCTTCCGTCGGATATGCGTTGCTGCTATTTATGGAGCGATCGCCGCTGACACTGCAATTATTGGATAATTTCGGTGTCACACTGATTGTCGATCAGTTGAGTGGCTACTTTATATTGACCAATGGGTTGGTAACGGCGGCGGTCATCCTCTACTGTTGGCACAGCGGTAAGACGGCTTTTTTTTATGCACAGACCATCATTTTACATGGCAGCATAAATGCCGCGTTTCTCTGTGCGGACTTTATCAGTTTATACGTGGCGTTAGAGGTAAGCGGTATTGCCGCCTTTCTCTTGATTGCCTATCCCCGAAGCGATCGCTCGATTTGGGTTGGCTTGCGCTATCTGTTTGTTAGCAACACAGCAATGCTGTTTTATCTGGTTGGCGCGGTGCTGGCTTATAAAGCAAATCATTCGTTTGGTTTTGCAAGTTTGCGCGGGGCACCTCCGGAGGCGCTTGCCCTCATCTTTATGGGACTGTTGGTCAAGGGGGGGGTGTTTGTGTCGGGATTGTGGTTACCGTTGACCCACTCCGAATCGGAGACGCCGGTATCGGCCTTGCTGTCGGGAGTTGTGGTCAAAGCGGGTGTCTATCCGCTGGTGCGTTGTGCCCTGATTTTGGATGAGGTTGATCCCATAGTCAGGATCTTTGGAGTTGGGACAGCGCTTCTGGGAGTGTTCTATGCAATCTTTGAAAAAGATACCAAGCGGATGCTGGCGTTTCACACTGTTTCGCAGTTAGGCTTTATCCTTGCCGCACCTGAAGTCGGCGGCTTTTATGCGCTGACGCACGGACTGGTCAAATCGTCGCTCTTTCTGATAGTTGGTGTCTTACCGAGCCGAAACTTCAAGGATCTGCAACATAAGCCGATCGGTACCGCGATCTGGATTGCCTTGGTCATGGCTAGCTTCTCAATCTCCGGCTTTCCGTTGCTGTCCGGCTTTGGGGCGAAGGTATTGACAATGAAGAATCTGCTGCCCTGGCAAGTTATCGGCATGAACCTTGCAGCTTTGGGAACGGCAATATCGTTTGCCAAATTCATATTTCTGCCACGTGGAGGACAAGTGGATGTACGGCCCGGTTTCTGGTCAGCGGTAATACTATTGATCGGTTCGCTCATTCTGGCAAATGTTGTGTATTACGAGGCTTATACCGTTGCCAATATCATCAAACCACTGGCAATCATCGGCGTTGGCTGGTTGGCGTATTTTTTGATTATTCGCCGATCAGTACTCAAGCTGCCGCGTATGCTTGAGCAATTTGAACATTTGATCGGTTTTATGAGTTTGATTTCGATCCTACTATTCTGGATGGCATTGGCATGATTGGACATGTGATATTGCGACTGACCATCTGGTTTCTACTTACCGCCAATTGGAGTGTAGAAAATATCATCATCGGCATCATCATCGCTCTTTTATTACCGCGCAGCAACACAGCCCCGCAAAAATTAAAGGATTTGCTACAGGTGTTTTTTAAAATCATCTTGGCAATTCCCCAGGCATATATGGAGGCGTTTGAAATGCTCATCCGTCCCCATAACCATGAACAAGTGATCGTGGAACGGGTGCAATCAAAGCGATCGCGGCGGCTGATATTTCTGGATGTATTCCTGATTACCTTTACACCCAAGACCATTGTCTTGAAATACCACGAAGAGGGCTGGTACGAAGTACACCAGGTTCGACGGAGGAAAAAGGCATGAACCTGATACTTGTGGCAATGATTCTGGCACTGCTCATACCCTTCTACGAGGCATGGAAGGATGATGATATCTGGCAGACAATGTTGGCGCTTGCCAGTATTTCGAGCAAGGCGGCGGTGACGATTCTATTCGTTTCCGTCTTACGTGATGATTGGATGATTGGTGTTGTCGCGGTAATTATCCTGAGTGTGGGTAATGCTGGATTCATGTTGCTGGCACATATAGTCAAAAGAATGAATGACGCATGATCGATATATTAAGTTATACCTGTATGGGCGTAGGAATCGTTTTCTGGTTTTGGGGAACCTCTCACCTGCTCGGTAGGCGATCGGTATTATTCAAACTGCACAGTCTTTCGGTTGCCGATACCCTAGGCTCGATGGCTATCATCGTCGGACTGCTTTTAAAGATACCCAATGAATGGCCGTTGCTGATCCTTGCCATCATTTCCTTGGCGATATGGAACACAATGTTGGGCTATGTGTTGGCATATTGTTCGACTAGTAGCGGGGGGAAAGATGAATAATAATGATATGTATATCTATGTCATCACCGCCTTGCTGCCCTTATCCGCGTGCATGTTGGTATTTCAGGTCAATCCATACCATGCACTGGCAATTCGGGGAATACTGGGAGCGGTGGCGGCAATGTTATATGCGGTTTTGGGGGCGGCGGATGTTGCTTTGACCGAAGCATTAATGGGCACTATGCTCGCAATTACTCTTTATGCGATCGCGGTGCGGTCATCGTTGGTAATGCGTCTTGGCGTACTCGAAGACGAGGCGAAAGACGGACACTATTTTGGGCAATTGATGCATGACTTCCGCACGATTTTTGGCAAACGCTATATGCGTTTGGAACTAGTTCCCTACACAAATACCCAGGCTTTGCACCGAGCGCTGATGGAGAAAGAAGTCCATGCGACCTGTGCCCCATTGGAAGACAGCGATCGAGACGGCACAGTGCATGGGGAAGAAAAGCAACCCTATCACACCGCGACCAGGGTTAAACGCATCTATGACATCATGCAAGCCGAACTTTCGTCACCAGAGACAACCCTGACCTATGTAATTCCAACAGATATAAGTGCAACAGATATAAGTGTAATAGACTTAGGGGAGCAGCATACATGAAATGGGTCTACATTACAGCAGGGATAGCGCTGTACGTGAAAATGCTGATTCTGCCCAATCCAGCACCGGACTTTTCGCATATCTCTATTACCGAATTGGTTGTACAAGATAGTGGGATACCCAATGCGGTTTCAGGTATCATTTTCCGGAATCGGCTGTATGACACTATCTTTGAAGTGGTGGTATTTACGATCGCCATCTTGGGTGCCAATTTTCTCCTAGCGAATGAAAAGCCGTCCTGTGCGATCTATCAGTTTAAAGACCAACCCTCGATTGTGCTGGCGCGTCTGGGAGCAACTATTGCCGCGTTGGTGGGTATCGAACTGGCAATACGGGGGCATTTGAGTCCCGGCGGTGGTTTTGCGGCTGGGGTGGCGGGCGGAACAGCGATCGGTCTTGTGGCGATTACCTCATCACCGGAGTGGATGCAGGCGATTTACCAACGCTGGCACGCCGCTACATGGGAGAAGGTTTCCGTACTTGTTTTCATTGTACTGTCAGCGATCACTCTGGCTGGATGGGAATTACCCCATGGAGAGTTGGGCGCACTTTTCAGCGGGGGAATTCTCCCTATCCTCAACATCCTGGTTGCAGTCAAAGTCGCGTTGGGGTCGTGGGCGGTTATTTTGGTTTTTATTCGTTATCGGGGATTGTTGTAAACTACCTACACCTGTCTGAGTACAGACTAGGGCGTGTTTTCAAACCCGGAAAATCCCTCCTTTGCCCCCCAACCCCAACGCCAGTCCGCCCAAGTCGCGGTCGCTAGGGCGGCTGGGGAGTGAGTGGGGGCCCCTAGCCCCCCTTAAAAAAGGTTCGGCTTAAAGCGGTGTGGATTTTCCTCCCGCTTTATTGCCGTGGATGAGCGAAGGATCTCCGAGGACTAGGGTGCATATAGCGGTTCAAGGGTTGATTCCAATACACTCTAATATTTTCTTGTGGGACAGGCGTCTCGCCTGTCCTGGCGGGCGAGACGCCCACCCCACAACAGTGTATTGCAGTCAAATCAGAACCATCCTGGCGGGCGAGACGCCCACCCCACAACAGTGTATTGCAGTCAAATCAGAACCATCCTGGCGGGCGAGACGCCCACCCCACAACAGTGTATTGCAGTCAAATCAGAACCATCCTGGCGGGCGAGACGCCCACCCCACAACAGTGTATTGCAGTCAAATCAGAACCGCTATAATTAGTAGGAGACTACAGACCGAGATTTAAATGCATCTCAAAATCTCGAAAAATATGCACGGTTGGCTAAACCGTGTCTGGACGTTAAGGGATAATTGCTCCCATGCTCCCGTTGAAACGTCAAGTAATGTCTAGGATTGTCTAGGTTTTATGTAGCAGAAAACACTCCCTAGGTGTAGCCCTGAAGAATCTGCACGCTCGCAAGCAGCGCAAACCGTTCGAGCCTCTGGGCTGTTTACAGAAGCCCCCAAAGCTGCAATTATCTTGGCTGCGTTTAAATGAACATAGCTAAACAACCCGCTATTGCCACACTTAAACTTCTTTTCAGAGCGCAAAGCACTGCCAATACATCGCTTTCGCAGCTGATCCATTGAAATTCTGAGTTGATGATTGCGATCGCTACAATGTCGGAATTTGTATTAACTGACCCAATTTTCGGGTGCAAGTCCGATTAATCTTTTGGTGCTAATAGTCTGCTGATTTAGCCATAGGACAGTGAGTAGATGACCACTGTAGTAGTTTATGACTAAATTAGGCAAATGTGGAAAAAGTATTATTAACTATAGTGTAGCCTGTACAGCCTCAGTTATTATACTGAAAATACGATTTTAAGAAATACAGTACTTAACTTGATACAGCCAAAATTTTTAGTGAAATTAGCGCGATCGCATCCTACGCATTTTAGTTCATCCTAGTTTTACTATGTGCTAACAAACTCATCGGTCATTTACAACAGCGGTACTTTAGGAATAGCAAACCTTCCTTCAAGTCAGGGAGAAAGCACAGGGCACATGGGCAATGACGGCAAAGATATGTAAACGAAGTATTTTCTACAACCAAACTATTTGTCATCCAGTGTGTAGTTACCTGGCGAAGGTTAATTCATGAAAGTTTACTGCACGAATCCAAACTGCGAGTGTCCTGAAAACGTTGTCCCTGATGAGTTTCTCAATCTGAGGAGCCACAAGCCGAGGTACTGTAGTAGCTGTAGGATGGATTTAATTCTCAAGACTCGCTACCTACCATTAAAGCAAATAGGCTGGGGAGGATTTGGAAAGACATTTAGCGCCTGGGATTCTCACCTTCAGCAGCAATGTGTTGTCAAGCAGTTGCGACCGAGAAATCCTTCTGGAATTAATTTTTCTGCGACGGTGCTTGAAAGAATAAAAAAATCATTTGAGGAAGAAGCAAAGGCTTTAAGGGATTTCAGGCACGAACAAATTCCTCAACTGTATGATTATTTTGAATTGCCAGCACCTTCTGATTCACAAGAAGAGTCTCGACAAGAGTTGTTTTACTTGGTGCAGGAGTATATCCAAGGTGACACTTTGGCTGAGAAACTTAACAAGAAGATTCGATTTTCAGAAAGTGAAGTTTTCCAAGTTCTGCGACAACTTCTGGACGTACTAAAGTACATCCATGAAAAAAAAGGATTTATCCATCGAGATATCAAACTTTCTAATATTATTTGTCACGAAGATGGAACTCTTTATTTAATCGATTTTGGTGCTGCAGTTAAGCGGACATTAGAACCAGGAGTACCTGTTGAGCAATCAATGGCAATGGGAACTCCGATATTTGCACCACCGGAACAGTTAGCTGGTAGAAAAGAGGTATATCCTTCATCAGATTTATACTCTTTAGCTGCAACCTGCGTTTGTTTGCTCACAAGTAAAAATGTGAATGAGCTTTATAATCAGCATCGGTGGATTTGGAGAGAATATGCTAATGTGAGTAACGACCTTGCAAGCATTTTAGACCGAATGCTGTTGCTTGAACCAAAGGATCGCTTTCAATCTGCTGCGGAGGTAATTATTGCTCTTTCTAGAGAAACAGTGCTAAATCAAGATACAGAAATTCCGAGTGTTAGGCAAACAAGAGAAACTAAAAATTCGGGCGCTCGCTCTTATCCTGACACAATTCGTGACAGGGAGACGTTACCATCACCGTCCTTTTTGGTTCAATTTAAAAGGCGTTTATTAAAAGCGCCTTCGCTAATTGGATTGGGTTTGCTTTCTTTGGCGATCGCACTCTTAATTAACTGGCGGATGCAGCCCCATCCTATTTGTGATTTTCAGAATGAAAACGGCTTTAGCTGCGGAGAAACAGTTTTACTTCCAAAAAATCCTCGGATTACCAACGATATTTTTGATTACAAGCGGAAAGGAACAGACGCATTTAAGCAAGAAAAATTTCAAGAAGCTTCTCAATATTTCCAAAATTACCTTGATTCAAATAAAAACGATCCAGAAGCACTAATTTACCTCAACAATGCCAAAGCGGCTTTGACAAAAAATCCTCTGAAAATTGCAGCCGCTGTTCCAATTATTGATGACCCGCTTAACCCTTCAAACGCCCTTGCCGAACAAATGCTGCGTGGATTTGCCCACGTTCAAGATAATCTTAATCAGAAAAATGGTATTAACGGACGGCTGTTATTTATTGAAATTGCTAGTTATTTTCGTTCAACTGGTAAAATTAAGCAAGTAGCTGATGCTATCGTCAGCAAAGAAAATATTTTAGGAGTTGTTGGTTATTATACCAGCGATAATATGCTAGAATCTGCACCGTCTTATGACGGTAAAATCGTAGTTATATCTCCTACGAGTACTGCTATTAGAGATGCTGATTTTAGATTGAATAACTACGTTTTTCGCACATCTCCAGATAACTCGGCTGGGGCTGGAAAACTAGTTGAATATATGGTGCGTCAAAAACAGAAAAAAACAGCAATTTTTTATCAGCCAAGTGAGAAATACACTACATCTTTTATTAAAGTCTTCAAAGATATTCTCTTCCAAAATCAAGGACAGCTTGTTAATGAATGTCAAGTCACTCAAAGTTCGACTGAAGCATTACTTTGTTTGCAACAAGCAAAAAAAAGTGAAGCAGAAGTAATTTTGTTAGCTTTTAGCGATAAAGTAGCAGAAATTGCGGCAATACCCATCATTAACCAAAGTGAAAATATCACCATATTAGGTGCAGATACTTTATATCTTGAAAGTGTAACTCAAACTAACAATCCAAAACTGAGAATTGCTGTTCGCTGGCATAGAAGTAATGGTGCTAAATCGAAGTTTGAGCAAGAATCTGTGAAGCTTTGGGGAACTGGAGATGTAAATTGGCGAACTGCTATGTCTTATGATGCAGCTGCTGCGATGGTTGAAGGACTGAGGCGCAGTAAAGAGGATTTTACTCGTCGGCGGCTTTACGAGGAGTTGAAGAAGCGTGATTTTTCAGCGGAGGGTGTAACCGCAAAGGTGGAATTTAACGATTTAGGCGATCGCAAACCTTTACCCGGTATCGGCGTCTTGGTTAAAGTTGAAAATAACAGGTTCGTTGTAGATAAAACACCATAGCACAATCTTGCAGAAACCAGGTTTTTTGGAAAAACCGGGTTTCTCTGTGTGTAGGAATGATTTAATATTGTTGTATATTATAAATTACTCGGTATTGTCTGAAATTTTTCCGCCGAACCTAGGGAATAATCTTCTAATTTAAAATCAGCAAAGGGCTTTTTCTCTAACCTATTCCGCAACGCTTCATCTAAAACTACGCCTTCTGATTGTTTCCGCACGCCTACAATAATAATACTGCGTTGATAAGCTGTTAAATCTTGATTTGCCTGACAATCACTCCGCTGAAATTGCCCGAGATTTAATAAGCGATATCCTTTGACGCTGCGGTTATTACTAAATAATTTCTTCACTAACAGTTGAATTTGCTTGGAACGTTCAAAAGCCCGACGTTCTTCTGCTGCTACATTACCTTCACAAGATGCTGTGCCTACAGAGATAATCTCGCTGGGATTTTCCATGATTTTCTGTATGCCTTCTTGTTCTAAATTGGACTTTAAAGCATCAATATTAATAGTTTGGTCGTTATATTTAACTTTAAAATCACTGCCTAAAAGCCATTTATATTCTACTGATAAAACAGCAACGTTAAATTCTGCAACTCTACCTTGACTATCTTTACCTTGTTCATAAGGAAAATAATCTACTTTGCCTTTTTTCTCTGGTGCTTGTCCGTAGGTTGGTGATGCAGAAAATTTTGGACTTCTCATTGCTAATGCCACTAAACCCAACAATCCCAACATCACTAACAGCGCCGTCAACCATGCTAGTAAAGGTAATTTTTCTGTTTCTTTTTCTTGTGACGGCAAAGTTGTATTTATTGTTGTTGGCGATGATAAATCTGCTGTTTTTAGATTCCCTACTACGTTGACGGTTGCAGCACTAGATTCTGCTGTCGGTGGCTTTTCAATATCTTTTAAACGCTGTAAAATTTCTTGGGCATAGGCGGGACGCTTTTCTACTTCCCGCGCCATTAACCAATCAATTAAATTCAACAACAATGGTGAAACGTGAGTCGCATAATTCCGCCATTGCAATACATTATTGAAAGCATCGTACATTTCTAGGGGATGCTTTCCCGTTAGCAAAAATACAAAAGTGCGTCCCAAAGCAAAGAAATCTGATTGCGGTATAGCTTGACCGTTCATTTGTTCTGGTGCGCTATAGCCAGATGAAGAAATTGCTGTCATGCTATGTCCACCACTGTTGACTTTAGCAAGATAGGTTCTTGTTAGTTCCCTGGCTGTACCGAAATCAATCAAGACTAATTGCCCATCGGGGCGAATCATGATGTTTGATGGTTTAATATCTCGATGCAAATATTGTTTTTTATGTACCAAATCCAAAATTTCTGTTAATTGTTTTAACCAGGCTGTAGCTTGTTGTTGAGAAATTGGTCGATTTTGCTGCTGTTTTAACCATTGTGAGAGGTTGGGACCATCGATTTTTTCCATTGCAATGCAGTGCAATTGCAAATTATCTCTGGTTTTATATGGGAAGTAACTATCGACCTTGGGAATTCCGGGATGGTTTAAGTTTCCTAAAACAACAGCCTCTTGTTGAAAGAGTTCTACTGCTTTTGCGTCGTTTGATAATTCCTCCTTAAGTACCTTGACAATTTTCGGTTTGTCCTGTTCGTATGCTTCATAGACTTTGCCAAAGCCAGTTTTGTCACTTAGCAGGCGCATCACGCGATACCGCCCTTGCAATTCCAACTGGGAACCACAACTTTGACAGAAGCGGTTTTCGTGGTTGTCTTCGTGGTTTGGTTTGAGACAGTAAGGATTAATACAAAGTGTCATAACTGGCTTATCCGTAATAGAAAGTAGCAATAATCTTTATTTCTGTGTTTCCGTCTAATGATACTGATATTTTTTAGGGAAAGGTGTTGGTTGGTGGGTGTTGGGGCGCTGCGGGAGGGTAACACTCGCGCAGGTAACTGGTGAAGCGCACAGCGCCCTTCCTTGGAACGAGCGTCAAAGAGAAGGGGTTGGTGGTTGTTGGGTGTTGGGTGAAGAATGAACATTCATTATCAGTTTTTCAGCTAATTTGGTGGTGCTTTTTGGTTGTAAGGGCGTAGCATTTGCGCCTTGCGATCGCCCATCGCAGAATGATAAATCTAGGTGCTTTCTTCTTCGCCCCTACGGTATATGCAACCTAGGCAAACACTTTACTCCTGTCGCGGGCTAGTGTTAGCCGTTTGCTAATTGCTAATAGACATAGGAGTGGAAATGAGGTAGAGACGTTTCATGAAACGTCTCTACGCTCGTATTTCGGGTAATACCAATTCTCTGTAACAATGGGCGGAACATCGCCCTCACACTCTTATGGGTGGGGCGTTGCGCGTACAAAGCCCGCGATTAGACAGGCTAAATTAGAGCTTTATTTTCGCGCGAGAATTGGTATAACGCATAATTCATTTCCACTCCTATGACTAATGACTAATGACTAATGACTTTTTTGGCGATGTTCTTTTAAGAAAGCTTCTATTGTGTGGTTAAAGGCTTCAGGTTGTGTCAAAAATGCCCAATGATTTCCGGGAACTTGACATATCTGTAAGTTTGTTAGGTGGGTTTTGTAGGGTTGGAGTTGCCAATCTTGGCGGTTAAGACCTTTCTCTGGTTGGACAAACAGGGTTGGTGTGTCAATGGGGATTGTAAAACCGGGCACATCCATCATTTCGTCAAAAATGCGATCGCGTGCAGTAACGGTAAATTTGCTACCCCAACGACCATCGGGTTTTTGTTCAATTCCAGCTTTGAAAACTTGCTGTTGTAAATCAGTCCATTCTTGATATTGGTTTAACTGACGCGCTTGTTGTTCGGCTGCTTCTAAAGTTGCAAATGGTCCCATAGCTTTGAGAAACGGCAAGACGCGGTACAAAATTGGAAATGTAATTTTCAAGATGCTGGGCATTTGCCAGATAAAAGCTGGATCGACTAAAATCATACTCCGCAAGCGCTCTGGATTTTGTCTTGCCCAGATAACGGCTAATTTGCCAGACCAGGAGTGAGCTAAAATATGAGCGCTTGACCACCCCAAATGATCCATTAATAATTCTAAGTCCGCGATCGCGCTTTCAAAACTGTAATTCGCAGAAGGTTTGTCAGTGTCACCATGACCGCGCATATCTGGCGCAACTATATGATAATCCGCCGCCAGATAATCTCCTAAGCTTGACCAAACAAGGGCATGGTCGGCTAAACCGTGTAGTAATAGTAAAGGTTCTTGACCTTGTTTCCACTCCAGATAAGAAAGTTGGATGTCAGGCGCAAATAAAGTTTGACGTAGAGGCATCATCGCAAGTACACCCGTGGAGATATAGGTTCCCGCTTAAATAGTACTGCCAACAGATGGCTAATCCTCAACAGATGAATTGATTAATCTTCGCCCAAGGTTAACAAGCCAGCTTTTCTATCTACTACTAGACGGCGATTTTCTAACCAAGGCAACTCGATCAAAACTTCGGTAATTTCTTCACCACCCAAAACCGGAATGGTCAACTCTTGACCATCAAAAATATTTAACTCTACATCTCCCCTTGCTGTCCGCATTTCTCGTTTCTCGACAAAGAATCATCGTTTGTATTAGATATCTTGTTTATAAACTCTGCATGTGAACCAGAAGAAGCACTGGCGATAGACGATCTCTCTACTTACTTACTTTTGCGATCGCTGCAAAGATGGGCAATTCCACGTTATAAAAAGAATAATGAGGATTCAAAAGAAACGCAACGCCCTGCGCCAATCACTGGCTGTATTCCGCTACAGTGGGCGTGCTGTAGGCTTGGTGTGGACTACTAACCGCACTCTTACTATTTTCCTTGCCATATTAACTTTAGTGGCTGGTCTTCTCCCAGCAGCGATCGCCTACATTGGTAAATTTATTGTTGATACGGTTGTAGAGACGCGACTAGTCGCGTCTCTACATAATACAGGCTATCATCCGTTGATGTATGTAGGATTGGAAGCGATCGCTGTAGCTTTACTCGCCGCCAGCCAACGGGGTTTGACGGTGTGTCAGTCATTGTTGCGAGTGTTACTAGGGCAGCGAGTGAATGTACTGATTATGGAAAAAGCGCTGACTCTGGAACTCACTCAGTTTGAGGACTCGGAATTTTATGACAAATTAACGAATGCACGGCGAGAAGCTTCGAGTCGTCCGCTGTCGCTGGTAAACCGTACTTTTGGCTTGGTACAAAGTGCCCTTTCGTTGATAACTTATGGTGCTTTGCTGGTAAAGTTTTCCATTTGGGCAGTAGTTGTGCTGTTTTTAGCAGGTTTGCCTGCGTTTATTGCGGAAACTAAGTTTGCATCGCAAGCTTTTCGTTTGTTTAGTTGGCGTGCGCCGGAAACCCGGGAACAGCATTATCTAGAAACTCTTCTGGCGAGAGAAGATTTTGCTAAGGAAGTCAAACTCTACCAGTTGGGAGAGATGCTGTTAGGACGCTATCACAGCATTTTTCATCGATTGTACGGCGAAGACCGAGATTTAACTCTGCGCCGGGGACTGTGGGGATATCTGTTGAGTTTGCTGAGTACTGCAACTTTCTATGTAGCGTATGCTTGGATTGTAGTAGAAACCGTTGCCGGCAGGATTTCTTTAGGAGAAATGACGATGTATCTCACCGTGTTCCGCCAAGGACAGTCTACTTTTTCCGGTGCGCTGACTTCTATCGGCGGGATGTATGAAGATAACTTGTATCTCTCCAACCTCTACGATTTTCTCGAACAGCCAGTGTCTAAGGCAAGGGGTAAAGCGACTAAAGGTATAAATCCTAACGATGGACTGCGTTTTGAGAATGTGACATTTACTTATCCGGGAAATTCGCAACCGGCATTGAAAAACATTTCGCTACATCTCAAATTAGGTGAAAAACTAGCGATCGTGGGTGAAAATGGTTCCGGTAAAACTACTTTAATTAAACTGCTGACCAGACTTTACAATCCAGATTCCGGACGCATTTTATTAGATGGCTTAGATTTGCAGGAATGGGATATAGATGTGTTGCGACGGCGTATCGGCGTGATTTTTCAGAACTTTGTGCGCTATCAGTTCACCGTTGGCGAGAATATCGGCGTCGGCGATGTGGAACGCATGGAAGAGAAAACCCGGTGGGAAATTGCAGCAGAAAAAGGTATGGCGCGACCTTTTATTGACAAGTTGACGCAAGGTTTTCAAACTCAGTTAGGAAAGTGGTTCAAAGACGGACAGGAACTTTCTGGCGGACAGTGGCAAAAAATTGCCCTTGCTCGTGCTTTTATGCGTACTAATGCCGATATCCTGGTATTAGATGAACCGACATCAGCAATGGACCCGCAAGCTGAATTTGATATTTTCAATCATTTTCGTTCCTTAACGGAAAATCAGATGGTGGTATTAATTTCTCACCGCTTTTCAACGGTGCGGATGGCTGACAAAATCGTGGTGATTGAAGACGGAGAAGTTAGAGAAGCAGGAAGCCACGCCCAATTGTTGGAAGCTGGGGGACGTTATGCGAAGTTGTTTGCGTTGCAAGCAGCGGGGTATCGGTAGGGGGATGGGGAGATGGGGAGATGGGGGGCAACCGGTCCCCACTCAGTGGGGTTGGGGGGAAACGGGGAGATGGGGAGATGGGGGGCTAGGGGCCCCCACTCAGTGGGGTTGGGGGGAAATGGGGAGAGTGCGGGAGTGGGGGAGTAGAGGGAAGTTAATGAATGTTGAGCCTTGGAACTTGAATGTTGAGCCTTGGAACTTGAATGTTGAGCCTTGGAACTTGAATGTTGAGCCTTGGAACTTGAATGTAGAGTCTTGGAACTTGAATGTTGAGCCTTTTAACTTGAATGTTGAGCCTTTGAGGCTGACAGTTGAGCCTTTGAGGCTGAAAGTTGAGCTTTGGAACTTGAAATTTCTGATTTAGAACCTGAAAATTCTCACTTGGAAGAAGAAACTTCTCGTTTAACTGTTGATTTGTAACTCTTGACCCTTGACTAATAACTAATAACTAATGACTAATAACTAATAACTAATGACTAATAACTAATAACTAAATTTGGGAGTATTCACCAATGCAATTGATATCCGAACCAACGATTCCGGTGAAAATCCAAAAGATGAAGCAACGGGTGCGATGGCTTCATCCCAGTGTTGTTTCGCGAGGAATTGACCAAACCAGCATGGTTTTAGATGACGGGAGAGATGATAGTCCGGAATTTTCCTTTATGGTCATCGGTGATACTGGCACTAAGCCCTATTACGGCGAACATCCCCAGCGCCTAGTCGCGGAAATGATGCTTCCTCACCAGGACTCGTGCCGTTTTGTATTGCACACTGGTGATGTAATTTATGTTGTGGGTTCCCGCGAATATTACCCAACAAACTTTATTGAACCTTACCGCGAATTTCTGGAGGGTGGCGAAAATCCAAAACGCATTTCTTACGATCGCATGGTGTTTAAAACGCCAATTCTACCAGTGCTTGGCAATCACGATTATTATGATGTGCCGTTGATGTATCGTTTAATTGCTGGCAGTACGCAACACCTGCGCCGCATGTTCAGCTACAAAGATATTGAAATTGGCTGGCATGGTTCCGATCAAGGTGATGCTTATGCACGCGCCTTTCTTGATTATCTCAAAGCCGCTTCTGGTCAACAATTAGAACACCACCTAGACCGCCATTACACCGCCAAAACTGACACCGGACGTTGTTTGCGTTACGAACCGGGAATTTTCACTCGCTTGCCCAACCGTTATTATACGTTTCGTTACAGCGGTATTGACTTTTTCGCCCTTGATTCCAACACCTTTAACGAACCATCACCCTTACCTGCAACGAAAGAAGGGGAAATCAGCCGTCGGGAATTGCAAAAGCGCCGCCATGAAATAGAACAAGAAGAATTGCAGATTTTGGAATTAAGCGAAGTCTTAAATCCAGAAATACCCGAACAAGCTGAAAAACTCGACGAGTTCAAAGCAAAATTATATCAAATCGACGAAGTAAAAATTGACATCGAAAAACAACTTGCATCTCACGAACCCTCTGAAATCGACTTTGAACAACTCGACTGGCTGCGAAGTCGGCTAATTGAATCTTGGAATACCCAAGATGTACGCGGACGGGTAATTTATTTTCACCATCCTCCCTATGTTACGGAGGGAAGTAAGTGGCATCAAGCACAAACCTTAGCAGTACGCCATCGCTTGCGCTGGGTATTTGATGCTGTCGCCCAAACCCTTGGTTCCCAGACTCAAGGGCGTCCCATAATCGATTTAATATTAAACGGTCACGCCCACTGCTTAGAACATCTCCGCACCGCAGACACCGGACACGCAGACTCGCACATCAACTGTATCGTTTCTGGTGGAAGCGGTCGGCGTCCCCGTCGCCAGCGAGAAGAGGGAACAGAATTGATGGAGACTTTTGACGAAATAGGCGAAAGTTACAACCGTAAAGTTGCGGATTCACTACTTTTTGTTGGTCGCACTGGACACAAAACATCAAAGCGGCTTCCCTATTCCTTCGTGCGAATCGATGTCAAGGAAGGTAATCCAGCCAAATTTGTCGTCAGACCATTTGTTGCAGAATGGTATCAGCAACAATGGTGCGATCGCGAACTAAAACCGTTTGCTTTTTAGAGTTAGGAGTTAGGAGTTAGGAGTTAGGAGTTAGGAGTTAGGAGTTACGCAAAAACTTTCCTAAACTCTGAGTTTTCTGCGCCTAGTGAGGTTCATTTTTTCATCATTCCGTGTAAGTTTTATAAATTTTGAATTCTCGAATAATTATGACCAAATTAACTGTAGAGACGCGACTAGTCGCGTCTGGTCAAATCTTGCACCACGCTTCTGACTCTAGGTGCGGTTGCACAAACAAAGTCCACCTCCGTGGACTTACAAGGTTTCTACAATCGAAAATCACAGTAATTATTGTGCTGATGTTGTCGTGTTTGCTGTTTATTCCCACGCTGACAGCAAATGCAGACACTTCATCTACCACATACGAACAAAGACTTGTCCACAGTCCAGACGGAATTGGTAAATTTTACATGGGTAGAGAAATTGCCCAAGTCATGGGACACACAGGCGCAGGATGGTTAGAAAGACCAAGCCGAGAGGCTGAAGAACAACCTAGTAAAGTAGTAAACGGACTCAACCTTAAACCTAACGATGTCGTGGCGGATATTGGCGCTGGTACGGGTTACATGAGTTTTCCCATCGCTGCTTTGATACCGCAAGGAAAAGTTTTGGCTGTAGATATTCAGCCAGAAATGTTGGATATTATTGAGTTTTTTAAACAAGAGAAAAATATCACCAACGTTGAACCTGTTTTAGCAACACCCACCGACCCGAATCTACCATCTGAAAGTGTTGATTTAGCGTTGATGGTGGATGCTTATCACGAGTTTGATTATCCACGGGAGATGATGGAGGGAATTGTCAAAGCGCTAAAAGTCGGTGGTAGAGTAGTTTTGGTAGAATATCGGGCTGAAAATCCCTTTATAATGATTAAGCGATCGCACAAAATGACTCAAAAGCAAGTGCGAAAAGAAATGCAAACCGTCGGTTTAGTTTGGCGCGAAACCAAGAACTTTTTACCACAGCAGCATGTGATGATATTTGAAAAATCGGTGTAGGGGGAAGATGGGGGGAAAATGAGGAATTTCTCCCTTGTCTTGTGTAGGCGGAACTTACCAATGGTACACCCTACATATTTCGTTTGTAATGTTGACCAACTTATTCACATCTTGCATCTGTCTCCACTTGTTGAAAATGATGTAAAATTTTAGCTGATTTACATCTTGCATCTGTCTCCACTTGTTGAAAATGATGTAAAATTTTAGCTGATTTACATCTTGCATCTGTCTCCACGACCGCCAGGGGTTGCAAACCCCTGGCTAATAGCTAAAGTCTTCTTAAGAAGACTAAATAAAGATTGAGAAAATTTTCAGTCCACTTGAGCGTGGACTTCAGCTATTAGCCCGGAAATTAATTTCCGGGCGGTCGAGAATACTAATTACAATTGATGTAATATTTCCCTTTCCCCCTTTCCCCTTCTCCCCTTCCCCCTTCGCCCTTTCCCTTCAAGACTTAATTTCAGGTGGAATTAAACTAGCGGTTTTGCTAGAACTATCCCAAACAATCCAGCCAACAGATTTATCTAAATTTTCAGTACTATTTGAAACTTTAAAATATAGCTTTTCTTTGTCTTTAGTTTCAATAGCAAAGTCGGCATTTTGGGCATATACGACCTTAAAACCTTTATCTCGCAAACAAAACATTGCCCACTGTTTCAATGATTGCTTGTATGGATCGTGGGGAATTAGCGGTCTTTTAATGGCGTCTTCGATAACTTGAAAAATCTGCATTTTAGTTGGTAGTTGGTAGTTGGTAGTTGGTAGTTGGTAGTTGGTTGTTGGTAGTTGGTTGTTGGTTGTTGGTTGTTGGTAGTTGGTTGTCCTACTATCCACTAGCCACTAACCACTAACCACTAACCACTAACCACTAACCACTAACCACTATGCATTATTCTGGATCGCAACGTATCTCAACCATAAACCCATCAGGGTCATAGAAATACACGCCTCTACCTGTAGGACGCGTGACTGGACCATGTGCGATCGCTATTTGATTTTCTCTCAATACTGTCACCGCGCGATCGAATAACTGCGGGTCGATGTCAAACGCCAAATGATATGCTCTAGTGAAGGTACGATCGGGATCTGGATCTGGCGGTGTTAAATCTGGTGTCCAAAATAAATCCAAGACTGTACCATCTGGCGTGACGAAGTTGGCGACTTTCCCCTCTGCTACCATAAGAGCAAGGGTTGCAGGAATCTCCTCGCCTGTTAATTCATGCAAACCCAACATAGTTCCGTAGAAGTGTCGGGAAGCTTGCATATCGCGCACATTTAAGGCGATGTGATGGACGCGACGCAATTCACCGCGAGTAAGCACGCTGTTAAGAGATTGAGGGGTAGATAACATGGCAAAACTCAATTTACTTACTAGGATAGAAGCGAAACTAGTTTCTTAAATTTTATTATGAATAATAAAAATATAGCAGTTCTAAGTAGAAAGGCGCAAAAAAACCGCTATGAATGTAACGAAAAGTAAAGTTCACAATTAAAATAAGATTGCTATATATCATCCAGTTATTTCGTAGTTATTTCGTAGGGTGCGTGATAGCGCATTTTTTAAATGTGATTGTTGACCACTTAACTATTTTTGCGCCGTAACGCACCGCTATTCATTTACGGTGCTAACTTCCGAGAGTACGGCACCCTACAAACTATTATTCATAATAAAAATTTCCTATGTCCTTTGATTATTCTTTAGATTTTAAAAATATAGATTTCCGACAACATCCTGAATTATATCGCGTAGGCAAAGGCGAACAGGGAGTACTTTTAGTAGAACCATACAAATCCGAAATTCTTCCTTACTGGCGATTTAAAACTCCGGATATTGCCCGACAATCAAGTCAAAAAATTTACGATATGTTTCTTACTTATCTTGAGCAAGATGATTTTATCGGCGCAGATATGGCAAGGAAATTTCTCCAAATGGGTTATACGCGATCGCGCCGCTACGCCAATCACAAAAGTGGTAGAAAATACAAAAGCAATCCTCAAAAAGAAACTTCTCTAGAAGCACAACTTCAAGCTAGAAAAGATATTTTACCAAATGAAGTAGACTCAATTAAAGCTGAATCGGCGGCAATTTTTCAAGAAAAGTGGATGCAAGCAAAAACGAATGAAAAATATTTACAGCTTTTAGCAAAGCATAAACAGATGTACGAGAAAATTAAATAAATACTCAGCTGACAAATAAGTTATAATTTAATTAAGCTTGCTACGAACGGGAGATTGCAGAAATTTCAGTATTAAAAAACGCTTCACCACTTCCAAATATATCACTTAATATACCTGCGATTTTTGTCAAATAATATTGAATTAATTTTGTGGAAAAATTATGGAAATTGCAACCCCAAAAAGCTTTACGATTGAGGAATATCACCGTCTCACAGAACTGGGCTTTTTCACGGAAGATGACCGGATAGAATTAATTCATGGAGAAATTATCGAAATGGCGGCTAAGGGGACACCTCATACAACTTGTTGCAGTAATTTACTAGAACAGCTAGCTGTTTTGATTGCAGGTCGAGCTAAACTGAGATGTCAAGATCCAATTTCTCTACCATCCAAAAGTGAACCCGAACCAGACTTTACTATTGTTAAAAAACGCGCTGATAATTACTTATCCGGTCATCCTAATCCATCTGATATTCTTCTGGTTATCGAGATTGCAGACTCTACCCTCAAGTATGACCAAGAAGTGAAATTATCTCTCTATGCTGAAGCTGGTATTTCTGATTATTGGATATTTAATTTAATTGAAAATCATTTAGAAACTTATAGCGAACCTTATCAAGAATTGAGTGGCAAATTTGGCTATAGACTAAAACGCATTATTTTGGCGAATGAGACAGTAAATCTGCCTTGTTTCCCTGATTTGTCACTCAATTTGTCGGAAGTTTTTCCTGGTTTAACGCCATGAAGTGGGAGACAATATACTTGATACAGACTAACTTCTGCTGACTAAATTGCTATCGCCATCTTCATGAGGTTTATGACCAGTAATGCTATAACTTGAACGCTTTATCTATCTCGCAGTTCGTGAGTTTTTGCTAATTGATGAATTCTCCAAGGTAAACCGCGATACTTCCCAGCAATTTCCCCTTCGCTAAATTCAACAGTATCGTCAACTTGATAATTAGCGCCACGATACTTGTGTGTAATTTCTGACTCTGTAGTTTTTGGCTGAGAAAGAATTTGCTCGTGATAATCGCTATAATTTAATTTCCCTTGGCTGTTTTCCTCAAGCTTCAGTTTGTACTCATTCTTCTTTAACAGTTTTTGAGTGATGAACAGTACACAAATTAGCAGCAAAAACTGGATTTGCCAAGGTGCTAAAACTAAACTGATAATTAAGCTCACAATTGCAAATACGCCCGCAAGATAGGCTATTTCATCTTTACATTTTTTGAAGATGTAGCCAGTTACTAAACCAGTAAAAAGTGAAATCAAAAACATCTTTACTTACCTCTGAATTCCAAGCAGAAGTTTTTATACAACGAAAAGAGAACTATTTACCAGTATAAGTGTAGTTAATTTTACAATCAAGTAAATTTGAGACACAATAGGCTACACCTATATAAACAGGGCAAACAGTTAAGATTCCAAAATCATCTGGTAAATTAGCTTAACATTATGCGCTTGCACGCTTGAGAGCTATCTGGCATATTACCTTAAAAATAACGTTTTCAACTTAAACGGACATGGGCGATCGCCCACAACGAGGATATGAAAATAGAAGTTTCCCTTCCCCCCTTTCCCCCTTGCCCCTTATCCCCACTCCCTGGGGGCCGCACCTTCCCCTTTCCCCTTTCCCAAATTTCAACCTAGACACCCGATGCTGAACATTCCTCAACTATTAGCAACTGAACTAGATCTCAAATTTTATCAGGTGCAAAACGCGCTGGAACTTTTGGCGGAGGGTGCGACGATTCCCTTCATTGCGCGTTACCGCAAGGAACGTACTGGCGAGATGAATGAAGTCCAGTTACGCGACCTTGCAGATAGGTATAGTTACTTAACGGAACTTGAAGAGAGAAAATCGGCGATATTGAATGCGATCGCCGAACAAGGTAAGCTTACTGATGAGCTTCAGGTAAAAATTGAGTCCTGTTTGCAAAAAACAGAACTTGAGGATTTATACTTACCATACCGACCAAAGCGTCGCACCCGCGCCACTATCGCCAGAGAAAAAGGGCTGGAACCGCTGGCGGAGTTTATTAAGTCGCTGAATGTTAAGAATGCTATAGCAGCAAATTTGGATGCAGAAGCGGCGAAGTATATTTCTGAAGACAAAGGAGTCAAAACAGCAGATGAAGCGTTGAAAGGTGCTGCTGATATCCTCGCGGAAGAAACGGCGGAAAAAGCTGAGTTGCGTGCTTATTTGCGAGAATATCTGTTAGATGAAGGGGTGTTTGTTTCTCGAATTAAAGATGAATATCCTGAAGGTACAACTAAGTTTGAAATGTACCGCGATTATAAAAATCGCGTGAAAAATATTGCACCCCACAATATGTTGGCGTTGTGTCGCGGTGAAGCTGAAAGTGTGTTGAATTTTGAAATTTCCTTTGATGAGGATATGGTACTTTCTTATCTGGAGACAAAGGAAATTAAGAGCAAAGTCAGGGAAATTCGCAACTTTTATCAGGCGATGTTAAAAGATGCATTTAACCGCCTCATGAAAACTTCTTTGATGAGTGAGGTTATTTCCGAAAAGAAACTTTATGCTGATATTGAGTCCATCAAAACTTTTGAAACCAATTTGCGGGAGTTGCTGCTATCAGCGCCTGCGGGAATGAAACCAACCTTGGCGGTAGATCCGGGTTTTCGGACTGGGTGTAAAGTTGCAGTACTTGACCAAACTGGTAAATTTTTAGAATATCAGGCGGTATTTCCCCACCAAGCAGCCGAACAACGTTTAAAAGCTGCACAAACTCTCAAAAATCTGATTGAAAAGTACAAAATTGAGTTAATCGCCATTGGTAATGGTACAGCTTCTCGCGAAACAGATGAGTTTATTAGCGAAGTTTTGCAAATAACAGAACGCAAACCAATTAAAGTAATGGTAAATGAATCGGGTGCATCTATATATTCTGCCAGCAAAGTTGCAGGAGAAGAGTTTCCCGATTTAGATGTTACCGTACGCGGGGCAATTAGTATCGGTCGCCGCTTGCAAGATCCACTTGCGGAACTTGTGAAAATCGATCCGCAGTCGATTGGTGTGGGACAGTATCAACACGATGTCGATCGGAAATTGTTGAAAAAGAAGTTAGATGAAACTGTCGAAAGTTGCGTCAACTATGTGGGTGTGGATTTGAATACCGCCTCAAAAGAACTTTTGACTTTTGTTTCTGGAATTACATCAACAGTTGCGAATAATATTGTGAAATATCGCAACGAAAATGGCGCATTTAAAAACCGCCGACAGCTGATGAAAGTTCCGAAATTGGGACCAAAAGCCTTTGAACAAGCAGCGGGATTTTTGCGAATTCGCGATGGTGAAAACCCCTTGGATAATACAGCAGTGCATCCAGAAAGTTATCCAGTCGTGCAAGCGATCGCCTCTGACCTCAGCGTACCATTAAATCAGGTGACGCAAATTGCTGAAAAGTTGAACAAAGCCAACTTGAAAAAATATGTCACCGACAAAGTAGGTGAACCAACACTGCGCGATATTCTCAGCGAATTGGAAAAACCAGGAAGAGATCCGCGTGCTGAATTTAAGTATGCTACTTTTAAAGAGGGAATTAAGGAAATTACCGATTTAAAAGTGGGGATGGAATTAGAAGGTATTGTTACCAATGTCGCCAACTTCGGTGCATTTGTTGATATCGGCGTCCATCAAGATGGATTAGTGCATATTTCCCAACTTGCTGATAAATTTGTTGACGATGCAAACAAAATTGTGAAAGTGGGACAAGTTGTAAAAGTGCGAGTGTTGGAAGTCAACGAGAAATTAAAACGCATTAGTTTATCGATGCGATCGCCTGAAAAAGCAAACAACACTAATTCCAAACCAGCACCCCGACGTTAGAAAATAATAAAAGTCAAAGGCTATTAGCAATTAGCTTTTAGCCATTAGCAATTAGTATTACTTTTCCAGACAGAAAATGACAGTTTATCAAGTTAGACTCATCAATCCAGCAATTGGGTTAGATCGTACCATTGCAGTACCCGACGACCAATATATTTTAGACATAGCCCAAGAAGCTGGTATTCGCCTTCCATCTGGATGCAAACAAGGTGAATGTTCCGCTTGTGTCGCCAAAATCATTAGTGGTGAAGTCAATCAAAGCGAGCAAAAATTTTTGAAAAAGTTAGAAGTTGAAGCGGGATATACTATTACTTGTGTAGCTTATCCCTTGTCTGATTGCACATTAGAAACCCATCAGGAACAAGTTTTATATAAATCATCGCTTTACTATAAACCTGATGCAGAAAAATCAAAATAGTTCACAACTGATTTCAAAACTTACCCTTTCAAAACGACGCGATGTTCCTCGCGTCTCTACTGTCTCTACTAATTATGTTTCATTACGCCTAATACTGATTTTTTCTAAAATCTTCTAAATCTGTATTGTCTATGGGTTTTAATTGTGTTAGCTTTCGACAGTTTGGAGATACCGGAACCATGCAACTTGTATGTAACCCTAAGACAGGTTCCACATTATTAATCGAATAGTTGGAATGGACAATAATAAATACTAGACTTCTCAGAACAAATATTCCTATACTTGTCAAAAAAATTGCGCCGATTAATTTCATATCTTTTGCTGGGTTAGTGCCAGATTTTAATATGTCGTTTTTTGATATTTAGTTGATTTAGTACTTCATAATAATTTCGCAATTTTGATGAATTAGCAACTTCAATTAGTACACTTTCAAAAGCGACACAGAACATACAGATGACTAACTAAATTATTAACTCCCTAAAGCTTTGTAGATTATAGGACTTACGCATTGACAGAAAATACCAAATATGGGGTATGAATTTCAGGCATTCAAACCTGATTTTTCGATCATCTTTTGGCGATCACCACCCATCTGACGGTAATTGTCAAAAGCCTGGAACGACCAAATTCCGTTTATACACATGATGTCCCATTTGTACAGTGCGTAAGTCCTAGATTAATGTAAATTCAGCCATAGACTTAAATTTATACATTAATACCAGTTATGACAATTTGAGGATTGTCATATTTCTCCTCCCCAGCTATAGCTTCGACCAAGCGATAATATTGCACGATGTTAGCGAAACTAAATACCGGTTGCTTTGATAGTTATCAATAAACCTAACCTAGGCGTTACCACAATTAATAGTAAATAGTCGGGTGCGTTAGGCGCATTTAATTTATGAGTATTTATTACTTATCTAAATGCGCCCTAACTAACATCTTGCACCACAAAATGACATATTAATAAAATAACTTAAGTATATACCGATTTATCGACTGCGTTCACATCACGGGACTATAAGTCCCAGTCTAATAGCTTAAGTCCTCTGTCAGAGGACTGATATTGTTATTGCAGAGTCAAAATCATCACTTTGTATTCGTGTATTCGCGCTCATGGGTAAAGGTGCAAAATATCAGCTAACGCACCACCAATTGTTAATGCTGCCGTACTCTCAGTTTTTCTTGTATGCCGGTCTGGCTTTACGCACCCTACAAATTTAAGATTCATCTTATAAAGTATCTTTAAGTAGGCAGGTGTTATCAACAATGCTAGACTAGTAATCACAGTGAATTTTAAGTTTTAATAACTACTAATTACAGTTTGTTAAATACTGATATAGCAATCCTCGCTTATATTTGTTTGTGAAAATTGAAAGCCTCAGAATCCCCGTTTCTCCAAGAAAGCGGGATTTTCGTTTCTCACAAATGATTTAAGACTGCCATAATCCTGATTATATTATTGATATTATCTTGTTATTTTATTGATTTACGCCCATTTACTTGTCGATTATCGCGTTTTGGATGTTGATAAAACTAAAGGTATAAGAGAAATCTACCTTTATAGAGATGTTAAGTCATAGCAGTATAACCCAACATAGTAAATAGAATTACAAATTGTCTGTCTCTGGCTTTTAGGTAAAAACAATGTTGGGAACCTTTTTTATCACTCTAGCTACAGCTTTAAGCCTCTTAATTGTTGATTTAGTTGTTCCAGGCGTTAATATTGCTAATTTCCCTGCAGCGATGATTGCCGCTGTAGTTATTGGCTTAATTAACGGTTCAGTTAAGCCGGTACTTTCTGCCCTATCTTTACCGCTTAATTTCTTAAGCTTAGGAACATTTTCACTCGTTGTTAACGGTCTGTGTTTCTGGTTAGCCGCAGTTTTGGTTCCTGGTTTTGCAGTTCGGGGACTTGTTGCTTTTATTCTCGGTCCGGTAATTTTATCTTTTGCTAACACTTTCATTAGCAAATACTTTGCCGAGAGAAATCTGGCTTTAAACAGTGGAGATATTAAAACCCAAGGCGAATTACCCTCCAGATAATTGTTAACGTGGATAAAAAGCCACTCGCCAAATTATCTCCATGCCAATTTAAATCTCCGAATTAAGATAATTCCCTAGGTGGATTTTGTAATTCGGTGAGATTGATGAAAATGTAAGTAACCAAAATCAAAAAGTAGAATCAATCCCATGAAATTACTGCGTTTTATTCTTGGTCTAGTCCTACCTCCTCTGGGAGTTTTTCTAACAGTCGGTGTCGGTCCAACATTGTTGATTAATATTTTGCTCACCCTTTTAGGTTGGCTTCCTGGTAGTATTCATGCAGTTTGGGTTATTGCCAAGCGCGAAGAACAAGTGGACAGACAACTAGGCTAAGGTCTGAAGTTTGTTTAATTATCTCTTCTCTCTCTACCTCTTCTCAGCTAACATAGGGTGGGCATTGCCCACCCTATGTCATATGTATTATAAGGATGGCTGGCTGAAAACTCCTCCGGGACAGGCATTTAGTGCCGAATCCCCTGCGCGACTACCCCAGATGAAAGCTGCAAAGCTCGCGCCTTGGAAGCTTCCCCCGGCAGACTTTGCGCCGACGCAGGCTTTAGCCTGCCGTGTCGTTCTCTTTTTGTGGCTCAGGTAAAGAATCAATCCAATCTTCAATAAGTTGAGTCATTGATTTTTCGCGTTGCTCTGCTAATAACTTCAACTTATTGAATCGACGAGGTGTCGTACGAATCCTAATATATTCTGATTTCATGTTGTTTCCCTTTTGTTTCCTATTATGTGAGAAGAATGTTATCACAACAAGGAAACATTGAGGTGATTAAGCAGTGTTGGTTTTAGAGTACAAAGTTGTTCCAAACAAACAACAAGTTTTGGCTATTAACGAAGCTATTAGAACTACTCAATTCATCAGAAATAAAGCTATCCGCTATTGGATGGACTCACCTCGTGAAACCAAAATTGACAAAGTAGCTTTGAATAATTACTCGACAGCACTGCGTAAATAATTTGGTTTTGTAAAAGAACTAAACTCAATGGCTTGTCAGTCAGCTACTGAACGAGCGTGGTTGTCGATAGAAAGGTTTTACAGCAATTGCAAATCCAAGAAACCGGGAAAGAAAGGATACCCAAGGTTTCAAAAAGACAATCGTTCAGTTGAGTACAAAACTTCAGGATGGGCATTGCATCCAATCAAACGACGTATCACTTTTACTGACAAGAAAGGTATTGGTGAAGTTAAATTGTTGGGCAAATGGGATATCCACACATATCCTGTTAAGTCGATTAAACGAGTCAGAATTGTTAGACGCGCTGATGGCTTTTACGTTCAATTCTGTCTAAGCCTTGACGTTAAACAAGAGTCTAGGGCTGCAAATGGTGAAATTGGATTAGATGTAGGACTAGAGTTTTTCTACTCTGATTCTAATGGGCATCATAAGGAAAATCCTCGCTTTTTACGTAAAGCAGAAAAAGCCATCAAGCACGCTCAACGCCAAATTTACAAAAAAGAAAAAGGTAAAAACAACAGACGAAAAGCTAGAGGGCGATATGCCCGGAAGCACTTAAGAGTAACTAGGCAACGTGAAGAACACGCTAAAAGACTAGCGCGTTGCGTATGCAAAGCTAACGCTTTTGTAGCCTATGAAGACTTAAATGTAAAAGGGCTGATAAGAAATCGTCACCTAGCCAAGTCAATTAGCGATGTGGCTTGGACATCTTTTCGCAGTTGGTTAGAATACTTTGCTTTAAAGTTCAATACTAAAGTTGTAGCTGTAATACCCAGGACTTACGCAAAAAACTTCTGTTCGTAGCGGTAATTCATCAATTACCGCACTGAGATCAGGCTTTTGAGACAATGAAAACGTAAGCCCTAATACCTAAAAGCCTGCGGATGCAGGCTTCGTTTGGGTAGCCCCAGACACTCGCGTCTGAGGCATTAAAAATTGTTTTGCAACAAGTTTATCGAAAATCAGCAAATCGCTATCTATCTTTGCCAGCAGGTTCCTTATCCCTTTCTTTGAATTTGTCAGCGGCTGCATGTAGCAACTCTTTCAAAATTTGTTTTACCTGACGTTCTTTTTGAGCGATCGCTGTTCCAGCTTCCCCAAGTTTTGCATCTACTTGTGAATGCTTTTCTTCTACCTGTGCAACTACTGCTTCTGCTTGGGGACGAGCTTGATTGTACCAGTTTTTTGCTTCATCAAGATAATCTTTTACCTCTTCAGAACGTCCCCCATAACGCGCTGCTAAATTAGCGCGGACAATGGCTAATTGCGCTTGCAGTTGTGCGTAGCGTTTCTTTAACAAAGCTACTTCATCACTGTTTTTTATCGCATTAACAGCCGAATCAATCGCAGTTTTGGTATTAGAAGATTTGTCTTTGCTTGTATCTTCAATTTCTGCTAAAATTACATCAACATCTTGTTGAAGTTGTTCTTCTTCGCTATCCAATTTCGCTTGTAGCTGCTTCAGCTCTGCTTGAGTTTTCGCCATAGCTTCCAGTCTTTTACGATTAACAGCTTCCAACGCTCCTTCAATAGAAGCAGTTACTTCTTCTTTGACTTCGCTACCTTTTTCTTGTACGTTTTCTACCACAGCAGAAACAGCATCTTTAACAATTAAGCGAAAATCACTGCTGCCTTCTTTAAACTCAGCAATTACCCCAGAAACTGCGGCTCTCACAATTTCTCGAATTCGCTCTACTCTTTGCTGTCCGGTTTCTTTGACTTGTTGAAGGTCGGTTGTAATTTGCTCTTTGATATTCTTAGGCATCTTCAATTACTCAAGGACGTAACTAATTTGGATAAAAATTTATAGGCATTATGCTACATTCCTATTGTGATGTAGTATTTTCTGCTTGGCCACTTCCTTTGGGTAGAGAAATATCGCGATTTACTCAGTCATAAGATTTATTTTTTTTTCTTCAACACAGCAGGTGATATGTACGACATTGCACCTTCGTGGGATGATTAATATTTAGCTGGCAATAACGGAGAGTCAATTATTATGTGGCGAGTAAGCATCACTTGTTCTGGCGTTGCCTGGAAGCGCTATGCTGTAGACTTTAAGAACTTAGCAGATAAGTATCAAGGCGAGTGTATTACTTCCAAAAAAATGCCTGACGGGACGCGCATCATGGACTACAAAATCGAGGATGTCAGCGACGCTGAAGCTTTTGGGGAAGATTGTACAAATTTTGCTGGATTTACAGCTTATTTTGAATCATTGTAGTCTTAATATTATGTTTAGAGTTTTCGCTCGCGGTTCTTTCCAAGAATTTGAACGCTGGACTGATGCAGTAAATACTGCCAATTCTTTGAAATCACAATGCAAAAGTCTATTTGAAGACATCCGCATATATGATGGTGAAGAACTTGTATGGGTGTACAGTAAAGATTATCCCTATCCGCAGTACATCGGTCCCGGTACTTATAAACGATTGGCAATATTATTTCTGCAAGAAGCGATCGCACAAAAAGGAGAACAAGAGTGAAAACCCTACTAAACTTTGTAATCTTAACTTTTTTTGTATTAAGTATTTCCTTTATTCCACCTGCTTTAGCCGCAAATGCAGATATAGCTAACGGCGCACAAATTTTTGAAACTAATTGTGCTGGTTGTCATATCAATGGCGGTAACATTATCAGGCGCGGAAAGAATTTGAAAATGAAAGCGTTGAAAAAAAATAATATGAATTCAATAGAAGCGATCGCATCTATAGTCGCCAACGGGAAAAACAACATGTCAGCCTACAAAGACCGCCTCAGCGAACAACAAATTCAAGATGTCGCCACTTACGTCCTTCAACAAGCTGAAAATAACTGGCGTTAAAAATAGTTAGGAGTTATTAGTTAGGAGTTATGAGTTATGAGTTATGAGTTGTAAAGACAAGGGTATATCGCGTCTAATAATTTTATCGTGTGTTCAATAATCCAAAATCCTTTCATCCAAAATCCAAAATGCTATTACCTCCATCAAGCCGTCTGCAATTTATCCCCGATTTAAATATTTGCCGTATCTTAAACGGAATGTGGCAAGTTTCTGGCGGACACGGACGCATAGATAGAAAAGCCGCAATTCAAACGATGTTCCAATATATGGATGCAGGCTTTACTACTTGGGACTTAGCAGACCATTATGGTCCCGCCGAAGACTTGATTGGTGAGTTCCGCCGTCAATTAATTGGTATCCGTGGAAAAGAAGCTTTATCTAACTTACAAGCCTTCACAAAATGGGTGCCTCGTCCTACCAAAATGACAAAAAAACTGGTTGAGGAAAACATTAATATCTCCCTCAGAAGAATGGACGTTGACAGCTTAGATTTGATGCAATTTCACTGGTGGGATTACCAGGATAAAAACTATCTAGATGCCCTCAAATATATGACAGAATTGCAAACAGAGGGTAAAATAAAACATCTAGCTTTAACTAACTTTGATACCGAAAACTTGCAAATTATTATCGATGCCGGAATTAAGATAGTTTCCAACCAAGTACAATTTTCTCTTGTTGACCGCCGTCCCGAAGTTAATATGATTAATTTTTGTCAAAAGCATGACATAAAATTGTTTACTTACGGTACAGTTTGCGGCGGTTTGCTATCAGAAAAATACCTCGGAAAACCCGAACCGCGAGGGGGAGAACTTGCTACCGTCAGCTTGAGAAAATACAAACAAATGGTCGATGCTTGGGGTGGCTGGAGTTTATTTCAAGAGTTACTTTCCACCCTCAAGCAAATTGCTGATAAGCATGGTGTAAGCATCTCTAACGTAGCAGTACGTTACATCTTAGATAAACCAAGTGTCGGTGGTGTAATTGTCGGTGCAAGACTTGGCATATCCGAACATATCAAAGACAATATCAGAGTATTTAGCTTCACCCTAGATGTAGAGGATTTTAATCAGATAGATGCTGTGTCTAACAAATCACGCGATTTGTATCAGCTAATCGGTGACTGTGGCGACGAATATCGGCGATGACTCATATCATGTCCTGATGATTACTTGTAATAAAATCTATATTTGTAGGTTGGGGAGGACACCTGCACTCGAAGGGGTTCGGCGAGTATGCTTTCGTGGCGTTGTCACATAGACGCGTTCGCGTTCAGCGTCTGGCCACAGAAGCGGCTGAGGTGAAGGCTAGTGGAACCCAACTCTTGTCCCTTGCTGATGTTGGGGAGGCAGTGCGTCCTTGGTGGTTCAAAGCGTTATAGCAACTGCCGTTTACGACTGCCTACGCCAACCTACATTCTATATTCGCACTTCTTTTATTATATGTAATCATCCGGACTTAATATTAGTTGACAGGTGATTGTAACCATAAAATTAAGAAAAGTATTATAGGTAGGATGTTTACATTAGGTACTTGTTAACTTTAGAAGCATTATGTAATTTAGTGGGTGATTATTCATTAGTAAAACCTCTATGAACCTATCCCACTAATAATATTTGTCGTAAAAAGCTTAATCTTATTGAGAATTAAAAACGAAAAATCAAGCTTTTCAAGTACATCTTCTTGAAAGAAGTATGTATTTTTAGATTAGTGGGATAAGTTCATGCAAAATTCCTTATTGGATACCAACCTCGGTATTAGCAACCTTATACAGCCCCTTTTAGATGGCGATGTCTGATGACAAGCCGTTCTCCGTTTACCTACCCGATTTATATGTGCGATCGCTTTTCATTCGACCTTTATATACTTAGTTACTTTTACTACCATTGCCCACGATGCCTAACACATTCATTCGGGAAAGTTTCAGGCTGTCTAAAGCTCGCTTCAGCACGGAGCTATCTGTTTTGTCGATTTTCACCACAAGCAAAATGCCATTAGTGTGGGGTGCTAGCAGGCTAGCATCAGCGAGTCCAACCAATAGGGGAGCATCATAAATTACCAAGTCAAAGCTGTTATGAAAATCTTCCATGAGTCGCTTCATCTTTTCAGACGAAAGCAACTTGGTAGGATCGGGCGGTATCGGTCCAGACGTAATCACAGATAATTGACTCATAGAAGGCATCTGCCGAATAACCTCCTGTGCTGGCAAATTTGTAGAAATTAAATTACTCAATCCCCACAGATTATTTAAATTCGATAGAGTGTGAATCGTGGGCTGGCGCAAATTGGCATCCACAAGTAGCACTCGTTGTCCCATTGCTGTAGCTATTTGAGCCAAATGAAACGCAACGGTAGACTTACCATCACCAGACATAGCTGAACTAATAATTATCGAGCGAATTGGGCGATCGGAACTGAGTAGTTGAATGTTTGTACAAAGTACCCGTAAAGCTTCCAAAAATTTTGCGGAATAATTGCTGTAGTCTTGGTCAGGTATGACAGCCAACCCAGGAATACCCACACGCAGCGAATCTGGTACTCTGACTATGGAAGTTTTTTGTATGGTAGTGCGGCGATCGCTTTGGAGCTGCTTTTCAAATGGAATAGTTCCTAACAACGGCAGTTTAATTTTATCCTTTAGAGCAGGCACTGTATGGTAAGTTTTGTCAAGCTTTTCAATCAGTATGGCGATACCAATTCCTAAAGCTAGGCTTGCGAGCAATCCTGAAATCAAACTACGTTTTACGTCCGAAGATATAGGGCTTTCAGGCTTACTTGCTGCTTGAATTAACTGCCAAGGAAGTTCTGTTTGGGCTACTTGAATTTGCAGGGTTTCGCGGGTAGCAAGAAAACGATTTAAGCTCTCAGTTGCAACCTGTAATCTTCGCTGCATTTCGGTGTATTGTCGTGCCAAGACTGGCAATTGCTTGCGTTTTTGTTCGAGTTTCTCTTCGGCTTTAGCAAGCTCTTGACTCTGCACTTCTAAAGTCTTAACTTGAGTTTCTACCTCTGCAACTTTTATATCCATAAAACGTTGTGCCTCTTGGCGTAGCAAAGGCAGCAAGTTATCCCGTTTCTCCTTCAATGCTTGGATGGTTGGATTGTCCTGTTGGAAACGAGCTGACTCCGTAGCAATCTGAGTTTCCAGTTGGCGTACCTGAACAATTAACTGCTGATACACAGTAGCATCATTCAGTACTGCTAATTCTCCGTATTGTCCCTTTAAACCAGCTAAATTAGCACGAGCCTGCGCCAACTGCTGATCGACTGTTAGCCTTTGCCCGGACAAATTGTTAACTTGATTAGCAATTTGCTGTGCTTGAGTTTCTGGGTCGATAAAGTCGTACTTTTGCCGGAAAATTTGCAAATCTTTTTGGTACTGATCGACTCGTTTCTGTATCGATGGCTGTTGTTCTTCAACAAATTTAATTCCCTGACGCAGCTTGGTTTGCCGCTTTTCCAGGCTGTAGTTTAAGTAATTCTTAGCAATTTGGTCTAGTACTACTTTAATCTTATTTGGATCCTGACTTCGATAGCGAACTTCTATAATCTTGGTTTCACCTAAGCGAGTAATAGTCAGAGAATTTACGACAGAACCATAGTCGATTTCTGGGTAGGAGTATTGCAACTGCTTAACAATACTCCCCATCAGTTCAGGACTCTTGAGAACCTGAATTTGACTTTCGTAATCCAGACTAGACGTGTTTATATTAGAGTCTTTGACAACATCCAAGATTTTAGCGTCATCATTAACAGGTTCCACTAACAGCCGAAAATTGCCTTCATATTCTGGTTTTTGCTTCAGTGTCATGCTGACAACACCAGCCATCACAATGGTGGCTACCCCTGCAATAACTAGCGCTCGTCGCCGTAAAAGACCGATAAATTCACCAAAACTCCAATCATCCCCTTGTTCTTCAGACCAGGGAGAAGGTTGAGGCTGAAGAAATGGAGAGTTAAAGTTTCTATTTTCGTCAGAACTTGAGGGTTGAGAAGAATTATTCCCCATCATTTATGAATACTTGGTAACAATTAAAACAGGATTTTTCTAAAAGTTTTAACCAAGAAGGGTTCAACTATAACAAACATCTTAGAGCGGCAACCACTAAAGTAGGGTTATTGTCACCTGGGGACTGACAAGCTCATTTTAATCCTTATGCAGTAATAATTAAAACTTCAGTCACATGAATTAAGACGTTTTAATTCTGACTCTTCTTGAATTCATTATCAACAAGTATAGACTTAACGCCTGATTTTTACATTGAACCTACAACTGATTTGTTTTGTTCTTTTGCTTTGTTCACTGCCCCAAAATCCTTACTTTGTATGCTGTTGAGGCATAATTATTACCTTGCCACTTTCTAATTTTCTCAGCCTTTAGTAAATTCTAGTAGATTCTAGCTGTTCCGGAAGGACTAATCATAATTACATCATTGTTGTAAAGTCTACAATTAGTTTCCTGATTTCTGCCCGGGCTTAGGCAAAACTTCATCTCTGGCTGCCTCAAAGTGTGTTTTGGTCAAGACTGATTAGTCTGGAGACTCCTAGACTTGATTTTTCAATCAAAAAATTTCATACGAAGAAATAAAAATCTCAAAGCCCCTAACTTTCGTTTTATCTTTGCGAAGTATTGATAAGCAGTTGCTATGAACTTCGTATACCACCAAAGTATGTAAATAACCTCTTTCCCTTTCCCCTATTTAGAAGTCACCGAACAGAGAAATCGAGTTTGTAAATTTTATCTCACAGTAGAAACCACGCACTGGACTGGATTTTTCAATAACCTTTAGATCATGTTATAGCGGTTCCCGACCTGGTGAGGTACGTTTTTAAAGCTGGTTATTTTGCTATAAAAGATAATAGTGTACCTCAGTTGCTTAGGAAACGCTATATTACGCGTTTAAAAATACAAAAAAATTTTTGTTATCAGCTATTCCGCCTGTTTTACGGTTCTAAGGACAAAATTGTACTATATTATACGACATATTCAAGTAACTTTTCGTGTTAGAGAGTCTCAAATTAAACCATAACTGTTGATGTCTATTTTGACTGTTAGAACAGCTTTAAGTACCAATAATCAATACGCAATATATATTCAAACTAATCTACACGCGTAAGTACCATCATTGATTAAAGGTATTATTTGTTAAGAATTGATGAAAATTTCGAGTAAAATAGTAGTTAAGTTAAGATTGTGTAAAATAAAAGCCATTTTTATATAAATTTTAGATGAAGTATCTAAGCTTATATCTTGCACCTTTACGCATAAACCACAAATAACCGAATCCAAAGTGATTATTTTGACTGTGCAATAATTCATTCCTCAGTCCGATTCCAGAGGACTTACGCGCTTTCGACTGGGACTTATAGTCCCAGGCTGATGTAGTCGAACGCGGAAAATTGGCGTATACTTAGTATTTTTTTCCTTAAGTTTGGATGGTACATTCCTGCCAGTAAGTAGATTTTAAACATGGTATTATAGTTATAAATTGCATGTAATATAAAAAGACAAGACCAGGGTATTCTGAACAGCATTTACATGTAATAAAAATTAAAAAAAATTACCTTGAGACCTATAAGTCAAATGATGCCAATCCGATTGCATCTAGGTAAGCTGCCAATTTTTGAGCAAAAGGCATTTTAGAGTGGCGGTTGCTGCCGTGGTAGTCTCTGTTTGGAAGTCGAGAAAATTTCTCTAGCAGCCCGAAGAGCGACTTACCGTAGGAACCACAGCCTTTACCGTAACAAGCTGTCTGTTGTCGATCGCACTTTTGCTCGTGTCATGTGTTCTAATGTCTGTGTCATGTGTTCCCCTGTCCAAAAGAACCACGTATACAAACTCAAATGAATACAGCTTTGTATAAATAAATAAGCTGTATACCAAAAGAATTTGCAGATACGTTTCTGAGCCTCAGGAAACTTTTGCACAAACTAATACATCGCCCAGCTCGAATGAGTGCAGCTTCGTATTAATCGGTTGTATTACTAGGTCGGCTTGCCGTTACCTTACTGAGCCTTAGGAAATTTTTACAAATTAATTAACAAATACATTGCCTGGATAGAATCTCAGACACTTATGAATCCAGGTAAATTGCTCATGCTTTCTTAATGGCTTGAGAGCTTGGGCGGCGCTTTGAACAAGATTTTGACATTAGGATATAGCAAATGAGACTTAATGAATGGATTAATATCAAATGGTTTCAATCCGCCTCTTCTGGATTAGAAACAAAGAATCAGCATTCGCTAAAAACTCAACAGTCGATCAAATTGTCTGTAATCACCCAGTTTTTCCCCCCAGACTATGCTGCTACAGGACAGTTGATTGAGGAACTTGTGAGGCATTTAGAGCAGCAAGGGATAGACATTGAGGTTTTTACAAGTCAGCCAGGATATGCGTTTGGGACTCATAGCGCTCCAGGAGTTGAACAAGCCGGTCGAGTCAGAATTCAGCGATCGCGCACTGCTCAACTTTGGCCGGGGCGAATTCGCGGCAAAGCCCTCAACGGTGTTCTTTACACCTTGCGTGCTGCACTCCATCTGTTGAAAGCTATACGTCGCAACAATATCTTGTTAGTGACTACAGCTCCTCCATTTTTGCCACTTCTGGGATATCTGGCTTACGTATTCTTCCGGATTCCCTATGTCTGCATTCTGTATGACCTTTATCCCGATATTGCGATCGCCCTAGGGGTAGTCTCAAAGCAGCACTGGCTGGCGCGAGTATGGCAGCTCGCGAACAAACGAATTTGGCGAAATGCTAAGGCGATCGTGGTTCTGAGTCCGGCGATGAAACAGCAGGTGGCGGCGAGTTGTCCGCAAATAGCCGATAAGATATCTGTGATTCACAGTTGGGCAGACCCTGACTGGATTATGCCAATTGCCAAGCAAGAAAACTGGTTTGCCTGGAAACATGATTTAGTTAAAAAATTTACCGTACTCTACTCAGGCAATTTAGGTCGCTGTCATGACATGAACACCATCCTAGAAGCTGCAAAGCAACTGCAAGATGAGCCAATTCAGTTTGTTTGCATTGGTGGGGGAGCAAAACGCGAGGAACTGATCGAGCAAGTTAATCAATTAGGGCTGAAGAATTTCGCATTTCTACCTTATCAAGACAAACAGGTCTTACCTTATTCCCTGACAGCTTGTGACCTGTCCCTGGTGAGCGTAGATGCGTGTACGGAAAATTTAGTTACTCCTAGCAAAATTTACTCAGCTTTAGCATCTGGAAGACCATTAGCAGTGATTTGCTCGCAGTATTCATACTTAAGGCAACTGATTGCAGAAGCCGACTGTGGCGGCGCATTTGACAATGGAGACAGTCATGGTCTAGCTCAATTCATTCGCTTACTCAGCCGCGATCGGCAATTAGCAGAGCGCATGGGCAAAGCAGGTCGTCAGTATTTGCGATCGCATTTCACGCCCAAAATCATATCTAAACAATACCTGGACGTTTTGCGTCAAGCGATATTGTCCTCAAAAGTGAAAACTACATCTCAAAGCTGTGGAAAATAGGCATTTTGGTAAATTTCATGAATGGCAATAATAGCTCAGTTGAGCTTGCCGTCACAATTACCATTTAGCCTTTTCGCTCGTATTTGTTTCTCATGCTAGAAGGATAAAGATTTCCAGGAGCTTGTCACATCGTCAAGATTTTGTCGGGTGCAGGTAATAGAAACTACAGCGTCTGTAGTCAGTATTTACCATCAAAAATAGTAGTTTTAATAGCTGTTTGCATTTTCGGTGATACTTTCTCAATTTTAAATGAAAGCCAAAAGGCATTTTTTCAGGTTAAATGGAAACATCTACGTTTTGTTTGAAGTCTAATTATCTGGATCTACTTGAGTATTGCCATATTTCTTAATTAAAAAACTTGTTTTTCAAGGATGAAACTTTATGTGCATTTGAAGGCTGTATCCGGTTATTACGAGATAGCAATAGCAAGACAAACTCCTTAACCTGACATTGTTTTTCATTGTTTAGGCTAAATTTTCCTTACTTGATAAATTGTTAACAATATAATAAGAATACTTCATATTTTTGTTATATTTATTTTTATTAAAAGGATAAAATGTATATAGTAATGATGTATGATGTTTGATATATCGGTAATAAAAACAACCGTTTTTGAGAAACAAAGTAAAATTAGATTATCTAGTGCTAAAACCTGAGTTAATTGACAAAACTGTTAAAAGTATTGTCAAGAGACATTAAAAAAATCTCGCCAGTGCTGAAAACGCCTAAGGCGATCGCATTACAGAAATTGAATAGTTAGTTATAAATTTAAGAGATGGGCTTTGACGGTCTTTTTGATCTCAGTCCCTCCAACGTAACCTTCCTTTTGTGTTTTTTTATTGATATTGGGAGGTCGAATTGCAGAGAAGGTGTGACCGAAATCGGAAACGTTCAAAAAGACGGGCTATCTACTGTCCGGCTCACTCATGCTATCTAGATAGCATGAGTCAAAAATATCAGCTGTTTGCCGATCGAGCAGGGCAGTTGCAGCAACGGGGCATGAGTCGGCGCAGTGCATTGATGCTAGTAACAAACCAAACCGCAGTTCCCATAGAGGGAGAATGGTTAGAAGCTTTCTGGTGTCATGAGTGCCAGCAAACAAAGTGGTATCACGTTTGTAAGTTGTCGGAGCGTACTTATGAACTTTCGATAGCGCCCCGCGAGCTTTGGCAGCAGGTAACGGGGGTAATCGATCCTCAGGGAAACCCTTCTGTTGGAGAGTTTACTCGCAGGAATGCACGACTGCTTAGTTATAACAACATCAAAGATTTCAAGTTTGTCAGTTAAGCACGAATGTTTCAACTACCCCACCCCTGCTCAATTTGTTGTGGTGCGTCGTCCAAGAGTTAGCCGCCGTCAATTACATTTAATGGTTCCTGCCAAGGGTGGGTTACGTCGTAAGTATGGCGGAACTGTAACTCGTCATGGTTTCCGTAAAGGGGACTTTGTTAAAGCCGAACAAGCCGGACGTACTTACTACGGATGGGTGAGTGGTGGCACAGAAAAACAGGTTTCAGTTAGTGATGCGTCCTGGAAGCGTCTAGGACAATTCACAGCTAAAAAAGTCCAGTTGATTCAGCGAAGCACAGGGTTAATTGTGCAGTCAACTCGGAAAATGTTAAACCTCCTCCCGCCCTTGGGAGTCGGTTTAACCCGCTATCCCTCCCCGACCTGCTTCGCGCTCGGTCGGGGTATCTCGTGGAATAAAAGATGAACAGTCAAGAGATCGCCTCCAAGCAGAAATTAGTCATTGAAGCCGGACGCAGCGAACAGCAATATTGGAAAGACCTATGGCGCTATCGGGAGTTGTTCTATTTTCTAGCATGGCGTGACATTTTGGTGCGCTACAAGCAAACGGCGATCGGCATGGCTTGGGCACTGATCCGACCATTTTTAACGATGGTGGTGTTCACAATAGTCTTTGGCAACTTAGCAAAATTACCTTCCCAGGGAGTACCGTATCCAATTTTGGTGTTTGCCGGCATGCTACCTTGGCAGTTTTTTTCCACTGCGCTGAGTGAGTGCAGCAATAGTCTAATTAGCAACGCCAACTTGATCTCTAAAGTCTACTTTCCGCGTTTAATTGTACCCATTAGTGCAGTGATTGTCAGCTTTGTAGACTTTATGGTTTCCGGCATGATTCTCTTGGGGCTGATGGCTTGGTATAACTATGTTCCCAGTTGGCGCATACTGACACTACCATTATTCATCGGCATTGCCTTTGCCGCTTCTATCGGAGTTGGGTTGTGGCTGGCAGCCTTAAATGTGGAATATCGGGATTTTCGCTACATTGTGCCGTTTATTGTGCAATTTGGCTTATATATATCGCCTGTAGGCTTTAGTAGCAGCATTGTGCCAGAACAGTGGCGGTTGCTGTATTCTTTGAACCCAATGGTAGGTGTAATTGATGGCTTCCGCTGGGCAATTTTAGGTGGGGACTCAAAACTTTACTTGCCTGGATTCACGCTATCTGTAGGATTAGTTGTCTTTTTACTGGGAAGTGGCATTTGGTACTTCCGTAAAATGGAACGGACATTTGCTGACGTAATTTAGAAAGGATCTGTGCAGATGTCTGAGAATATAATTAGTGTAGAGAATTTGAGCAAAAAATATATCATCTCTCACCAGCAGGAGGCAGGAAGTCGCTATCGCTACAAAGCGCTGCGGGATGTAATTGCTGATGGTGCTAAATCTTTTGCCAAGACATTTATCAAACCTGCTGGCAAAAAAATGCCCAATCCAGCGCGGGAAGAATTTTGGGCATTAAATGATGTTTCCTTTGAGATTAACCAAGGTGAAGCCGTTGGTGTGATTGGACGCAATGGCGCTGGCAAATCAACGTTGTTAAAAGTTTTAAGCCGAATCACCGAACCGACAAACGGACGCATCTCCATTCAAGGGCGGGTAGCAAGCCTACTGGAAGTCGGGACGGGATTTCACCCAGAATTAACTGGGCGAGAGAACATCTACCTTAACGGTTCCGTTTTGGGGATGAGTAAAGTTGAGATTAAAAAGAAATTTGATGAAATCGTTGCCTTTGCCGAAGTAGAGAGATTTTTAGACACGCCAGTCAAGCGCTATTCCTCAGGAATGTATGTCCGCCTTGCCTTTTCCGTCGCCGCCCACTTAGAGCCAGAGATATTGATTGTAGATGAAGTGCTGGCAGTGGGTGATTCGGCATTTCAAAAAAAGTGCTTGGGGAAAATGGGGGATGTAGCAACCAAAGAAGGACGGACAGTCTTATTTGTCAGCCATAGCATGCAAGCGATCGCCCAACTAACAAAGCGTTGCATCCTGCTTTCCAAAGGTAACGTTCAGTTTGATGGTGATACCAGCAAAGCCGTGCAATTATATCTGGCGAGACACAAAGATGATGCAACCCAACCTGCTTATTACCAAGCGCCTGCCAACAAAACTGGTAATTACGTAGCTTGGGCAAAGGTACATACCTCAGAGGGAGAAGGGATTCACTGCTGGGGAAAACCGATTACCTTTGAATTTGCCCTCCACATAGATAAACCCCATGAAAGTCTGTGGTTTTCTTTTCAGGTAGTCAGTGCCCTGCAACAACCTATTTGTATTTTCTGGTTTTATGAACCTCAAGCTTCGTTTCGCTGCGAGCCAGGAACATTTATTATTCAATGCGAGATCCCGAAATTGAGGCTCTACATGGGTTCATATACCTTAACAACATGGTTTTCCGAGCGTCGCAGCGAAACGCTGTTAGAAAACCTGAGGGAGATTTGCGACTTTGAAGTCAGTATGCACAGTTTCGAGCGGGCAGAGTACCCCTGGCAATCTGATGAGTGTACTTACTTAGAAGATGCAACATGGAAAACAATCCAATAAGTTCAATAAGCGCGGATTTCAACTCGATGAGGTACAGACTACGCGTGTAGAAGCAATTCATGAATTGCTTTCACGTTCAAAGGTGTACCTCACTGACTTGCAACTCGCTATAAACATCTCCGGAAATTAAACTTAATCCCAAGTGGTATAGGGGTTTGAGACTAATTTTTGTCGATGGCTATTAGCACTTGAAATAGCGATTAAAAAGGAAAAAAGGCGTTGTATAATCTCAACAAATAGCAGCATTGGCAAATTGATTTATTTGCGATTTTTTAAATATAAATACTTATATTAATTTGTCAGTGTTAGTAAATTATGTTGCAGGTGAATGATTGTAGGGAATGTTCTCGCGCAATGATTTGGCGATCGCATAATTCATCTTTTAATTAAGCAGCACTGAAAAAAATAAAACAAATATTATGCTCATAAGACTATATATCAAGTATCTGTCGGCATTTTGCTGTAGTTTGCTTCCAATCCTTTTCTTGAGTCAGGTAATGGCAATAACGCCTCCAGACTCCGCCCTTTTGAAACAGTCCAGCAAGAATCCGATTACAGCGGTAACAGCGATCGCCTTCAGCCCGGATGGCAAGACCTTAGCAACTGGAATTGAGGATTCTCGGATCGTACTGTTCGATCCACAGAGCGGTCAAGAGAAACGAACTTTGAAAGGACATGAAGGTCTCCCCGTAACTAAAGTAGCCTTCAATCCAAAAGGGGGTAAGCTGGCTAGCGTTGGTCGGGATAGCGTACTGAGGATATGGGACGTAGAAAAGGGAGAACAAACCCAGAGCCTGAATGGGCACGAAAACCCCACTAGGGCGCTTGCTTACAGTCCCGATGGTAAAATCATCGCCAGCGCAGGCGAAGATAGTAGAATCTCGTTGTGGGATGGAGATAAACTGCTGCAAATCTTGCAGGGTCATCATGACTTCGTTAACGACGTTGCCTTTAGCCCGGATGGCACAATCTTAGCCAGTGGGGCAGAAGACGACCGGATTATCTTTTGGAACGTAGCCTCTGGTAAACAGGGCTTTACTCTGCTGGGACATGCCGATGGAGTCACCTCCGTCGCTTTCGATCCTAAAGGAAAGCTCCTAGCTAGTGCAAGCAAAGATGGCACAGTTAGGCTGTGGGATGTAGCCACAGGTACACAGCGCCAGATTCTCGAAAAACCAACTAAACGATTGACGACAGTTGTTTTCAGCCCCAATGGCAAGTTCGTGGCTGCGGTCGGTGAAGACGACAATGTGTTTTTGTGGGACGCAGACAGCGGCAAACCGCGCAAAAGCGTTGCCAAAAAGAAGGCTTCCAAGACTACCACTGTTGTCTTCAATCCAGCCGATGAAAATAGCTTGGTTACAGGAGACGAGGACGGTGAGATTTCTTTTTTAGATGTGGCACAGGCTAAGAAGAATCAATCTATCAAAGTCCCTGCTAAAGGAGTTAAACAAAAGAGTTTAAAAAGCCAGAAATCTGATAATTCGCTCAAAAAAGCTACTGTTAGTTCTAGTAACAAAACTCTCCTGGCGGCTATACCATCACCGCCAGGAGGACCCATCTTGGTTGTAACTAGTACGAACAATCGCTTTAGCGAATACTACGCCGAGATTCTGCGAAATGAAGGACTTAACTACTTCAACGTCAGCGATATTTCCTCAGTGTCGTCTGCAACGCTGACCAACTATGATGTGGTCATCCTGGCTGAGATGACTCTCACCCCCGCTCAAGTGACAATATTTAGCGATTGGGTGAACAGTGGTGGCAATCTAATTGCCATGCGTCCTGACAAGCAACTTGCTAGTTTGTTGGGACTTACAGATGCGAACTCTACCCTTGCCAATGGCTATTTACTTGCAAACACTTCCAAATTTCCTGGTAATGGTATTGTTAACCAAACCATCCAGTTCCACGGTGTAAGCGATCGCTATACCCTAAACAGTGCTTCCAGCCTAGCTACACTTTACAGCAATACGACAACACAAACCTCCAATCCAGCCGTCACATTGCGTAACGTCGGCAGCGGTCAAGCTGCTGCATTTACCTTTGACCTAGCACGTTCTATCATCTACACGCGCCAAGGTAATCCTGCCTGGGCAAGTCAGGAGCGCGATAGTTTCTCACCAATTCGCTCTGATGACCAATTCTACGGTGCAGCCAGTTTCGATTCCCAGTCAGACTGGGTAGACCTCAACAAAGTTGCTATTCCCCAAGCAGATGAGCAACAACGCTTGCTGGCAAACTTGATTATCACAATCAATGCTTCTAAGAAACCGCTGCCGCGCTTCTGGTATTTCCCCAACGGCAAAAAGGCGGTTGTACTCATGACAGGTGACGATCACGCGAATAATGGAACCGCAGGTCGATTTGACCAATTTAAACAACAGAGTCCTGCTGGTTGTAACGTAGACAATTGGGAGTGCATTCGGGGAACCTCATATATCTATCCCAACACGCCTATTAGTAACGCCCAAGCAGCAGCTTACAACGCTGATGGCTTTGAAATTTCCTTGCATTTAAATACCAACTGTAGTGATTACACTCCTTCCTCCCTTGGGTCTTTCTACACCCAGCAACTGAGCCAGTTTAGCTCCAGCTACCCCAGCGTGCCCGCTCCTGTTACTCAACGGCACCACTGCCTGGTATGGAGTGACTGGTCTAACACACCAGAAGTCGAGCTTAGTAAAGGTATGCGGCTCGACACTACCTACTACTACTGGCCACCCATTTGGGTTTTGGATCGCCCGGGATTCTTTACAGGTAGTGGCATGCCAATGCGGTTTGCCAAGACGGACGGCACAGCGATCGATGTTTATAATGCAACAACACAAATGACTGATGAATCCGGACAGTCATACCCTTATACAATTGATACGCTACTCAATCTGGCACTTGGAACTGAGGGATATTACGGTGTTTTCAACGTTAATGCTCATACCGATGTTAACGGCTCGACTTCTCAATCAATATCTGATGGGGTCGTAGCTGCTGCCAAAGCCCGTGGTGTCCCAGTTATCTCCGCCCGTCAACTGTTGACTTGGCTTGATGGTCGTAATAACTCCTCCTTCAATTCACTGTCATGGAATAGCAGCAACGCACAACTGAGCTTTAGTATCACCAAAGGTACAGGTGCAAATAACTTGCAGGCGATGCTGCCAACTCGATCTGCCGATAGAATCCTGAGCAGCATTACACGTAATGGCAGCCAGGTTACTTATACGACAGCAGGTATTAAAGGCATTGAGTACGCTACCTTTTCTGGCGATGCTGGTTCCTATGTTGCTAGTTATACTCCCTCACCCCCGCCAACATTAGATTCGACATCTCCCACATCTCCCGCCAACAATGCTACAGGTATCGGCGTTGGGTCTAGTGTCATAGCTACCTTCAGTCAGGCTATGGACCCGGCAACGATTAACACCAGTTCCTTTGAATTGCGAGACTCGGCAAATACTGTGGTAGCTGGTACTATCACTTATGACGCAGCAACCCGCACTGCTAAATTGGAACCGAACGGTAACTTAGCGCTGAACACAACCTATACTGCTACCCTCAAAGGCGGAACAATCAAAAACCAAGTTGGCGCTGCTTTAGCAGCAGACTATATTTGGTCTTTCACTACAGCAGGACTACCCTGTCCTCAGCAGCAGCCATGTCAAATTTGGGGTAATTCGCCAACGCCAACAAATCCATCAGCAAACGATCCGAATGCTGTAGAGTTGGGAGTTAAGTTTAAATCAGATTTGGATGGCTACATCAGTGGCATCCGATTTTACAAGAGTGCCCAAAATACAGGTACTCACGTCGGTACTTTGTGGAGTAGTAGCGGGCAGCAACTCGGAAGGGCAACATTTACCAACGAGAGTGCTTCTGGCTGGCAACAGGTCAATTTTACTAGCCCTGTACAAATTACTGCCAACACTGTTTACGTGGCTTCCTACCACACCAATGTTGGCAGATACGCCGCTGATAATAATTTCTTTGCTAGTTCAGGTGTCGATAGTCCACCAGTGCGTGCTTTAAGCAATAACGCGAGTGGTGGAAATGGTGTCTATCGCTATAGCGAGACTCCTATATTCCCCAACTCCTCATATCAATCGAGCAACTACTGGGTAGATGTCCTCTTTACCAGCAGTACTCCTGCCCAGACGCCGCCAACGGTGACTTCGACAACACCCAGTAATACTACGACAGGTATCAGCACTGGCACAACTGTCAAAGCCAGTTTCAATAAAACGATGAATTCGGCAACGATCAATACTAGTACTTTCACATTGATCGATCCAAATAACGCAGTAGTAGCTGCTAACGTTACCTATGATGCAACAAACAACACAGCAACGCTGACGCCGAACACTGCCTTGACAGCTAACACTAACTATACTGCTACGGTCAAAGGCGGAAGTTCTGGAGTGAAAGATCAGGCAGGCAACTCTCTTACCCAGGACTACACTTGGTCATTTACCACAGGTAGTGGCATCACAATTTGGGATAACAGCGCCACACCTGCTGTTATCACAGACCAAGATGCGATCGCGATCGAATTGGGTGTGAAGTTCAAATCCGATGTCGGTGGTTACATCAAGGGTATTCGTTTCTACAAAGGACCCAACAATACAGGTACGCATGTTGGTACTCTGTGGAGCATTGGTGGAACACAACTAGCACAAGCAACCTTTACTGGCGAAACGGCTTCCGGTTGGCAGCAGGTCTTGTTTACTACACCAGTGCAGATTACTGCCAACACCGTTTACGTGGCTTCCTATCACACCAATGTTGGCAAGTACTCTGTAACCGAGAATTACTTCACTAACTCAGGTGTCGATAGACCACCATTGCACGCTCTCCAAAATGGTGTGAACGGCGGTAATGGTGTCTATATTCCTAGCTCTACTCCCGCCTTCCCCAACTCGACATATTTATCGACCAACTACTGGGTGGACGTTATATTTAGCACGACAAACTCGTAGTTAAGACACACAAATTTTGACAGGATGGAAAAAAGGAGGACAAAAAAGTTTTGTAACAAAAACTTATCTTTTGTCTTCTTTTTTAATACCTGTCAAAACTTCTTTTATAGAAGTGAATTCGAGAAATATGATTTGACTTTTATGTTCAGCCTCTCTTGAAAGCGGAGAGAAACTTAAAAACCCTATTTTTTAGTTGATTAATGATGATTGAAATTAGAACTAATTTATTAATAAAAAGCAAGATATGCGGTGAACTGCTGTTATTTAGCGGCTGCTTATTGTCAGCAACAGGTGCCAGATGAAAAAGCTCATTCGCACGATCGCGCTAATAGCGCTGGCGTTTTTCATGGTGTTATACCTGAACGTCGGCTTTCAGCAACCAGCGCAGCGGGTGCTTGCGGCAGATCTCTGCACCTCGACCAGCAACCCGATTGTCGCTGAAAACTGTAAAGCAGGCAATCCAGCCTCAGAATGGGACATCAGCGGTGTTGGAGATTCGACCATCCAAGGTTTCGCGACTGATATCAGCTACAACCGGGGTGGGACGGTTAACTTCAAAATCAAAACCACCGCCGCTCAATACCGCCTCGATATCTACCGCATGGGCTACTATGGTGGGCAGGGCGCGAGCAAAGTAGATTTTGTTTCGGTGGTACGAACCCAGGCTCAAAACCAACCGAATTGCCTTACTAATGCGACAACTGGGCTAATTGATTGCGGTAATTGGGCGGTGTCGGCATCATGGGTTATCCCAGCAAATGCCACGTCAGGAATTTACTTTGCGAAGGCGGTGCGCCAAGACACAGGCGGTGCCAGCCATATAGTTTTCATTGTTCGGGACGATGCCAGCACTTCCGATATACTTTTCCAGACTTCCGATACGACCTGGCAGGCTTACAACAGCTATGGTGGCAACAGCCTTTATACAGGATCGCCTGCGGGTAGGGCATACAAGGTCAGCTATAACCGTCCGTTTAACACCCGCATAGTTGACAACGGTCAGGATTGGTTATTTAACGCCGAATATCCGATGGTTCGCTGGTTGGAAGCTAACGGCTACAACGTCAGCTACTTTACCGATGTAGATAGCGATCGCCGTGGTAATCTGATCCGCAATCATAAAATCTTTCTGTCTGTCGGACATGACGAGTATTGGTCAAACGACCAACGCAGTAATGTTACAGATGCCAGGAATCTCGGTACTCATCTAGCCTTCTTTAGCGGCAACGAAGTCTTCTGGAAAACTCGTTGGGAGAACAGTATCGATGCGTCAGGAACACCCTATCGTACTTTGGTTTGCTACAAGGAGACGAAAGCCAATGCGGTCATCGATCCGCAAAACCCACCCACATGGACAGGTACTTGGCGCGACCCGCGCTTTAGCCCACCTGCTGACGGCGGTCGTCCTGAAAACGCCCTGACTGGAACAATATTCAAAGTTAACGGCGGGACTACTGCGATCGAAGTACCTGCGGATGATGGCAAGATGCGCTTGTGGCGCAACACCAGCATTGCTAACCTTTCGGCAGGTAACACGGCTACACTAACCGATGGAACCTTGGGTTACGAATGGGATGAAGACCTTGACAACGGGTTTCGTCCCCCTGGCTTGATTCGGATGTCAACGACCACAGTCAATAATGTTGAGATTTTACAAGACTACGGATCTACTTATGCCTTAGGTACAGCAATTCACCACCTGACATTGTACAAGCACAGTAGCGGGGCGCTGGTTTTCGGTTCTGGAACGATACAGTGGCCTTGGGGTCTGGATGGAAATCACGATCGCGTAACTACAATACCAGATGTACGGATGCAGCAGGCAACCGTTAACCTATTCGCTGACATGGGCGTGCAACCTGTCACGCTACAATCTGATTTACTGCTAGCCACAGCTTCAAGCGATGGTACCGCTCCCACCTCCGCGATCGCTTCGCCCACTGCTAGCACGACGGTGCAAGTTAGCAATCAAGTAACAATAACTGGCACAGCGAGCGACACAGGTGGCGGTGTTGTCGGCGGTGTCGAAGTATCGGTGGACGGTGGCACCACATGGCATCCGGCTGATGGTCGTGCTAGTTGGAGCTACACCTGGACACCCACAACAACCGGAACAGCGACCATTAAGAGCCGTGCTGCTGACGATAGCGGTAATCTCGAAACACCTGCAGCCGGAGTTACTGTTACAGTCACTACCCGCACTTGTCCGTGCAGTATCTGGGGTAACAACACTACACCAAGTGTACTCACAGACCCATCAACACAAGCGGTTGAACTGGGAGTGAAGTTCCGTTCCGAAATCAACGGCTATATTACTGGCATCCGGTTCTATAAAGGTCCCCAAAACACAGGTACGCACATCGGCACTTTGTGGAGCAGCAATGGGCAACAGCTGGCGAGAGCTACCTTTACCAGCGAGACTGCTACTGGTTGGCAGCAGGTCAATTTTGCAACACCAGTGCAGATTACCGCCAACACTACCTACGTAGCGTCTTATCACACTAACGTTGGGCGCTATTCTATCAATGAGCAATACTTTGCCTCTGGTTTTAATAGCCCACCACTGTATGCCCTGCGTAATGGTGAAAGTGGCGGCAATGGCGTCTATACCTATAACGCTAACCCTGTCTTCCCCACCTCCACTTATAACTCCAGCAATTACTGGGTAGATGTAGTCTTTGCCACAAGTACGGCTCCAGACACAACTCCACCAACGGTGAGTTCGACAACTCCAACCAACGGTGCAACAAACGTTAGTACTGCTACAACCGTCAAAGCCACCTTCAACGAAGCGATAAACGCCGCCACAATTAACACTAATACCTTCAAATTAACCGAAGCAAATACACTAGTAGCGGCAACCGTCAACTATGACCCGGCAAATCTCACAGCCACGCTCACACCAAGCAGTCCCCTGGCAAGTTCCACTACTTATACTGCCACGGTTCTAGGCGGTAGTGCTGACCCACGGGTGAAAGACCAAGCGGGTAATGCTCTGGCACAAAACTATACCTGGTCATTCACTACGGCTAATGGCAGTAGTAGCAGTAACATCAGTATATGGGATAATAGTGCTACACCTGCCATTCTCACCGATCCGGATACTGGCTCAGTCGATTTAGGTCTCAAGTTCCGCTCTGATGTCAATGGCTATATCACTGGCATTAAATTCTACAAGGGTCCGCAAAATACAGGTATCCATGTCGGAACGCTATGGACTAGCAGCGATCAGCAGTTAGCGCAGACGACCTTTACAAATGAAACTGCTTCTGGGTGGCAGCAGGCAAACTTTGCAACACCAGTGCAGATTACTGCCAATACTATCTACGTGGTTTCTTACCACACCAATGTCGGAAAGTACTCCGTAACCGAGAATTACTTCACCAACTCTGGTGTAGACAAATTACCACTACACGCCTTACGTGATGGCGTAAGTGGCGGTAATGGTGTCTATAGCTACAGTGCCAACCCTGTCTTCCCTAGCACCAGTTATGCGTCAAGCAACTACTGGGCAGATGTGATTTTTACTACTAACAACTAAGTAGGTCGGCGTCAATATTTATCATTGGGGAAAGGCACGAGGCATACTGCCCCAGGGTAGAGGAGCCACTGCGTTGCCGGGGTTCCCCCGGTTGAAGCATGTGGCGTGGCAGAAGGAAAGAGGGTTTGATCGGAGTTAATTTTTCTTCAATAGTTACGTTTAATTGTGCCGACTTACTTAGTACAGATGGGCGTAAATAGCCCGATTATTTTCGATGGTTCAAAATTCAAAAACACAAGGTTTTTGAATTTTGAATTTTCAATTTTGCATCAAGGTTTGCTCTTGATACAGCGAGTGCTGTTTTGCTTTGCGTTGTTAGACTGGAGATTAAAAAAATGGTTGAACGTTATAGAAAGGCAGTTTTATTATGCCAGTGAATGATGATGTAAAGTTGGGCAGTAACGTCAAGATTTTTCATCCCGATTTAGTTAACCTTTACAGTTGCACAATTGGTGATGACACAAAGATTGGTACTTTTGTAGAAATCCAAAAAAACGTTGTTGTCGGGAGTCGGTGCAAGATTTCATCCCACAGCTTCCTTTGTGAAGGTGTCATCCTTGAAGATGAAGTGTTTATTGGTCACGGAGTCATGTTTACCAATGACCTTTATCCCCGTGCCGCGAATGAAGATGGTAGTTTGAAAACGGATGCTGACTGGGATGTAGCCAAGACGCAAGTCAAACGCTGTGCTTCTATTGGTAGTAATGCTACCATCTTGCCTGGGGTGACGATTGGGGAAAAAGCCATTGTTGGGGCTGGAGCTGTTGTTACTCGTGATGTGCCTGATTATGCAATTGTAGTAGGAGTGCCTGCTCGTGCGATCGGTGATGTCCGGGATGAAGTAAAGCTTCCGGATGAAGGCGATCGCATCTCAAAAGTCGAAATAGCAGCTACCCATCGGTGACGGGTTAAACTCATAGACTCGTAGTACTTACTGTTTTCTCATGAAGCATTTAGGATTGCGATGAATTCAAAGCAGATTTTTACTATTACGTGAGGAGAATAGGATGAAATATACCAAGTGGCAGAATCACCGTAATACCATGAGTATTGTTGGTGCTATTCTGCTAGCTGGGTTTTTGCCTACTGACCCGCACATGCAGTCGGTGTCAGCAGATACGCAGACTTACTCACTCTGGTCTAGTTCGCCTACAGTGATATACAGCAATTCGGGTGATGTCAGTAAAATTGAGGGCTTAGTGATTGATGGCATCAATTATGATGTTACGTTCAAGTATGATTCATTTCTGAACTTATTTGGCTCTCCCAATAGTTCCGATTTTAATAGACCTACTTTTTGGGATAATAGCCAAACAGCCCAAAAAGCTGTTGACAACATTGCATCCTTGCTGAACTCTCAACAACCCATACCAACAAAAGTTAATAATTATCCATCAGCTTTGGTTCCATATCGAGGAGTAGTTGCCTCCAATGGTTCTCTGTTTCTTGTCAGCAAAGTCAATAGTTATATTACAAGGTGGGATAATTTTAGAGGAGAAAGTCAAGACATTTTTACACAGGGTAATGAACAAGCAAACTATGCTATATTTAGCGTCCAAAATCCACCTCAGACAGTAGAGACGCAGGCTTACTCACTCTGGTCTAGTTCGCCTAATTCGATCTCACCGACAATTCCAATGGACTCCGATACCGAGTCAGTCGGATTAGGGATGAAGTTCAGTAGCAATGTACCGGGCAAGATTAGCGCCATCCGATTTTACCCTTCCTTTTTTCCTGCAAAACCCGACAAGTATTGAGAGTGGTGTGACTAATATTAAGTCCGGTTAAACACTTATAAATAAAGTAGGTTGGCGTAGGCAGTCGTAAACGGCAGTTGCTATAACGCTTTGAACCCCCGCAACGCACTGCCTCCCCAACATCTGTCCAAGACGCAAGTTGGGTTCCACTACCCTTCACCTCAGCCGCTTCTGTGGCGAGACGCTGTACGCGAACGCGTCTACGTGACAACGCCACGAAAGCACACTCGCCGGACCGGCTTTCTTCGCAGTGGCTTTCCAACCTACATTCTACATTCGATATATTTTATTATAAATAATCAACTCCGCTTGATATAATTCAATCTCTATTTTCTGTTATTGGGGGATTCACCTTCATTAGCTAAGAAAAGCAGAGTCACTGTTAAAAAGTCAGAAGATTTTTGAAATTCCTGAAAAAGAGGCAACAACAAAACATCACAATATAGAAAATTTCATTTTTTCTTCTATTTAGAGAAACAGATAAACCCGGTCTCTTGTCGATACCGGGTTTTTGTTGTTTAGAAATTTTCAGAACTCAACAAATTAAGTTTTCCAAATCTCAACAGTTTTCAAGCCACAAATTATTAACGGTATTGTATCCATCACTTAGTAGTACATTGGGAAGCAGCATGATTAATATCGGTGTCATCGGCTATGGTTACTGGGGTCCGAACCTTGTAAGAAATTTCTCAGAAATCCCTGGGGCGCAGGTAACAACGGTCAGCGATTTTAAAGCAGAATTGCTGGTAAAGGTCCAGGCGAGATATCCTAAAATCAATCTGACGACAGATTGTTGTGATATCTTTGCAGACCCCAAGATTGACGCTGTGGCGATCGCTACCCCAGTTTCTACCCACTTCGATTTGGCTTTGGCTGCATTGCAGGCTGGTAAGCACGTACTGGTAGAAAAACCGATGACTGTCTCTTGCGATCAAGCAATGCGACTGATAGACGAGGCTCAAAAGCGCAATTTGGTGCTGATGGTTGATCATACCTTTGTCTACACTGGCGCGGTACGCAAGATGCGAGATTTGGTAGTCAGCAAGACATTAGGCGATATTTATTATTATGATTCCGTGCGTGTGAATTTAGGACTATTCCAGCACGATGTCAACGTCATTTGGGATTTGGCAGTACATGACCTGTCGATTATGAACTATGTTTTGCCATCCCAACCCTATGCGGTTTCGGCGACAGGGATGAGCCATGTTCCCGGAGAACCGGAAAATATCGCCTACTTGACCTTATTTTTTGAAAGCAACTTGATGGCACATATCCATGTAAACTGGCTAGCACCAGTGAAAGTGCGCCGTACCCTGATTGGCGGTTCTCAAAAGATGATCGTCTTCGATGATTTGGAACCTAGCGAAAAGTTGAAGATATATGACAAGGGTATTACCCTCAACGGCAATACTGAAAGCGTTTACCAAATGCTGATTGGCTACCGCACAGGCGACATGTGGGCACCGCATTTGGACATGACAGAAGCACTGCGGATAGAAGGATTGCACTTTATTAATTGTATCGAAAAAGGCGATCGCCCCATTACCGATGGCGAAGCAGGACTGCGGATAGTGAGGATTTTGGAAGCTGCTACCCAGTCGATGAAAAAGCAAGGTCGGTTAATTGAGTTGGACTTAGCAGAGGTAGCAGCATGATTCCATTTGTAGACTTAAAAGCGCAGTATTTGAGCATTAAAGATGAAATTGATACTGCTGTCCTGAAAGTACTGGAGAGTACCCAATTTATCTTGGGGAATGAGGTAACAACCTTAGAGTCAGAGTTTGCCGCCTACTGCAATGCAGATTCCGGCATTGCCCTCAATACAGGTACTAGCGCCCTCCATTTGGCACTGCTAGCAGCGGGTATTGGTCCTGGTGATCAAGTAATTACCGTTCCTTTTACCTTTGTGGCGACGGTAGCGGCAATTTGTTATACTGGTGCTACACCTGTTTTCGTAGATATTGACCCGGTTTCTTACACCATTGATGTCACGAAAATTGAAGCAGCCATCACCGATCGCACTCGTGCTATTTTGCCCGTGCATTTGTACGGTCAGCCAGCGGATATGGACCCGATTATGGAGATTGCTCGCCGTTATAATTTAACCGTTATAGAAGATGCGGCACAAGCTCACCGCACTGAATACAAAGGGCGGAGAATAGGCAGTATTGGTGACATTGGCTGTTTCAGTTTTTACCCTGGCAAAAATCTCGGCGCTTATGGTGAAGGTGGCATGGTAGTCACTAATAATCCCGAATACGCCCAGACAATCCGCATGTTGCGCGACTGGGGGCAAGAACGCAGATATCACCATGTCATCAAAGGCTACAACTACCGCATGGATGGTGTGCAGGGAGCGATTTTGCGGGTGAAGTTACGCTACTTAGACGCCTGGACAGAGGCACGGCGATCGCACGCAGCATTATATAATGAACTTTTGGCAGATTGCGGTTTAACTATTCCTGCCGCCCAGGCTTACAGCTATCATGTTTACCATGTTTATGCAGTGCGAATGCCCGTAGGGCACGCTACGCGAACGCCCGAACGCGATAAACTGCAACATCTGCTCAACCAGCAAGGCATCCAAACAGGTATTCACTACCCGATTCCCGTACACCTACAACCAGCTTATTCTGATTTAGGGTATAAACCAGGGGATTTTCCCCACTCGGAACTCGCAGCCAGAGAAGAACTTTCACTACCCATGTATCCTGAACTCACACCGGCACAGATTAAAACTGTTGCCCAAACGATCGCTAGCATTCTTCAGAAAGTGACAGTGTAATGCACGACATCCGTCCTGGTTTAAATCCCCATCGCCTCGTCAGCCTAACGCAGCAATCAATCGAGCGCTGCAATTTGCAACTACGTCATGCGATCGTCCTCACCGAAGCCGCCACAGGTGCGTATGCGGTTACACCCGTACTCGCAGCAATGGCAGCAGCCGAAAAGGTATTTGCTCTCACCCGTAGTAGCCGTTATGGCACTGTAGAACAGGTGAAAGCCCAGACACTTGAACTAGCCGACATCGCCGGGGTGAGTGGTTGTATCGAATTTATCACTGATAAATCTCAAGAGATTGTCGCCCAAGCGGATATTATTACTAATAGCGGACATGTGCGTCCCATCGATGCCCAGATGATTGGGTGGATGAAACCCACCGCCGTCATTGGGTTAATGTATGAGGCGTGGGAGTTTAGACCAGAGGATGTAGATGCGATCGCAACTCGCCAGCGAGGAATCCAAGTGGCAGGTGTAAACGAACGGCATCCATCTGTAGACGTATTTTCCTTTCTGGGAATTATGGCAGTCAAGCTGTTACTGGATGCTGGGATTGCAGTTTACACCAGCAACATTTTATTGTTGTGCGATAACCCGTTTAGTAAGTTCATTGAACGTGGTTTGGTAAACGCTGGTGCGAGTGTAGATACTGTTGATAGTTTGGCAGCAGCACCCACAAACAAAACCTACGATGCGATTCTGGTGGCTTTACAACCCCAAGCAGAGCCAGTATTATCTGCACTAGATGCGGCGATGATTGCCAAGTATTGGTCGGGTACTTTAGTTGCCCAATACTGGGGTGATATCGATCGCTCTGCCTTGTTATCCCATAATATCCCTTTATGTCCGGAAGTAGAACCGAAACCAGGACACATGGGTATTTTGCCATCAGCAGTCGGACCAGAACCAATTATTCGCCTGCAAACAGGTGGACTGAAAGCCGCAGAAGTGATTTGGCGACAATCTTTGCAGTGTGGCAGTTCAGGAATGGAATTTGTGCAATTGTTGTAAAGGAAGTGGTGAATGGTGAATGTACTGCTGATTGGTTTAGGTACGACTACTTTAACAGCCTTGGAATCTTTAATTTCCCAGTGTAATGTGCAAGCAGTAGTAAGAGAATCTAACTTTGATGACCCCGTTGTCCATCTGGCACAACAAGCGGGAATTCCGATATTTTCTGATACCTCTCAGAAAGAGATTAAATCATTAGTTTTAAAATTTCAACCAGATTGCGTGGTAGTTTCTTCCTATAACCAAATTTTGCCACCTTCACTGATTGAACTATCTACATTTATCAATGTTCATTATTCCCCCTTGCCCCAATATCGCGGTCGTGCTAATGTCAATTGGGCTATTATTAATGATGAACCTTGTGCAGCAATTAGCATTCATCAAATAGCACCGGGATTGGATGAAGGAAATATTTTATTTCAACAACTAATCCCAATTCATTTTGATGATACGGTAGCCAACTTATACGACCGATTAAATACAATTCAAAAACAACATTTAGGCGAGACAGTTGTCAAGGCACTGCAAGGCTATACAGGCATACCGCAAAATCATGTTGAAGCTTCTTATGGTTGTACTCGCCTTCCCGAAGATGGTGAAATTAACTGGTCAGCTTCCACTATAAGTATTGACGCTTTGATTCGTTCATTAGTCTCGCCTTTTCCTGGCGCTTACACGTATTTTCAAGGAGAAAAATTATTAGTTTGGCAAGCAAAACCTGTAGATAATCCCCCTAATTATATAGGACGCATTCCTGGTAGAATAATCGGCAGATCCAAATCAGCAGGTTATGTAGATGTCCTGACAGATGATGGAGTTTTGCGGATTTTAGAAGTGCAATTACCCGGTGAAGAAAAAACCGCCGCAGCCAATGTAATTAAGTCTGTCAAAAGTACTTTAGGCTTGCGAATGTCTGAGTTATTAAATCGAATTCAAACTTTGGAAAAACAAATTACTAAACTACAAGAAAATGCAAAATAGTCGCGTTTTAATTACCGGTGGTGCAGGTCTAGTCGGCTCCCATATCGCCGATTTGCTAGTCCAAGAAGGAGTAGCTGAAATCATTATCCTGGATAACTTCACGCGCGGACGCCTAGACAACTTGGCGTGGGCAAAAGAGCATGGACCTTTGGTAATTGTAGAAGGAGATATTCGCGATCGCCAACTCCTCGCAAAAATCATGTCTAATGTGGATGTAGTTTTCCATCAAGCAGCCATCCGCATCACCCAATGCGCCCAAGAACCGCGTCTGGCGTTGGAAGTTCTCGCCGATGGTACTTTCAACGTTTTAGAAGCCGCAGTTAATGCAAAGGTAAAAAAGGTAGTTGCAGCCTCCTCAGCCTCGATTTACGGTATGGCGGAAGAATTCCCCACCACCGAGTCACACCACCCCTACAACAACTCCACCATCTACGGTGCAGCCAAGACCTTTAATGAAGGTTTACTACGTAGTTTCTACGATATGTACGGGCTGGATTATGTAGCATTGCGTTACTTTAACGTCTACGGTCCGCGTATGGATATTTACGGCGTCTACACCGAAGTACTGATTCGCTGGATGGATCGCATAGCCGCCGGTCAACCACCTCTGATTTTCGGCGATGGCAAGCAGACAATGGACTTTGTGTATATTGAAGACATTGCCAGAGCCAATATTTTAGCAGCAAAAGCCGATGTCACCGACGAAGTATTTAACGTTGCTAGTGGTGTAGAAAGCAGCCTGAATGACCTGGCGTATAGTTTGGCAAAGGTGATGAAGTCAGACTTGCAGCCGGAATACGGACCAGAGCGTAAAGTCAACCCCGTAGCACGCCGACTGGCGGATGTGAACAAAGCCAAGAATTTAATCGGCTTTGAAGCACAGGTTTCCCTAGAAGAAGGGTTGCAGCGGCTAGTGAGTTGGTGGAGCGAACAAAAGCTGATGAAGGAAACAACCAATGTCTGAAAAGATACAAAATATTCCCATTGCCAAACCCTGCTTGGGGTCAGCCGAGGCAGAGGCGGCTACCCGTGCAATCATGTCCGGCTGGGTAACTCAAGGTCCCGAAGTCGCGGCATTTGAGCAAGAATTTGCTGCTTACGTAGGGGCAAAACATGCTTGTGCGGTTTCCAATTGTACCACGGCACTGCATCTAGCATTGTTAGCTGTAGGCGTGCAACCAGGGGATGAGGTGATTACCGTCAGCCATTCTTATATTGCCACAGCTAACAGCATTCGTTACTGCGGGGCGACGCCGGTCTTTGTGGATATTGAACCGCAGACTTATAATATTAACCCGGTGTTAATTGCAGATGTAATTAGCGATTCCCTTCGGGATAGCTCCGCTTCACGCACCCGCGCCATTGTTATTGTCCATCAGATGGGGATGCCTTGCGACCTAAAAGTTATCTTGGATATTGCCCAGCGCTACGAATTGCCAGTAATTGAAGATGCAGCTTGTGCGATCGCAAGTGAAATTCTCTGGGACGGAAAGTGGGAGAAAATCGGCAAACCGCATGGGGATATAGCCTGCTTTTCCTTTCACCCCCGCAAAGTAATTACCACAGGCGATGGTGGTATGATTACTACCAATAATCCCGAATTTGACAAACAATTTCGCCTCTGGCGACAGCACGGAATGAGCATTCCCGACACCGTGCGCCACGGGGCAAAACAGGTAATATTTGAGTCCTATCCCATGTTGGGTTACAACTACCGGATGACGGATATTCAAGCAGCAGTGGGACGGGAACAACTCAAACGCCTACCAGAGATTATCGAACGTCGGCGTTATTTGGCACAGCGATATCATCAAATGCTGGCAGATGTACCGGGATTAAAATTACCTACAGAGCCAAATTGGGCAAAGAGTAACTGGCAAAGCTATTGTGTGCGTTTACCAGAGAAATCTGACCAAATACAAGTGATGCAGGCGATGCTGGATGCTGGTATTGCCACACGACGCGGGATTATGTGCGCTCACCGGGAACCAGCTTACAGCATAGAAGCTTGGTCTTGTGGAATTGATGGCAATGCTTGTAACTGCGAACAAGGAAGTTGTAAGCGCTTAATTGAAAGTGAACAAGCTCAAGAGAGAGCGATTATTTTGCCACTGTTTCATCAGATGACAGAGGAAGAACAGAATCGGGCGGTTGAGGAGTTGAAAAAGACTTGTCAAGTTTATGTGTAGTGACTGCCAAAGAGCGTGAAAATTTAGAAACCCGGTTTCGCAGGAGTTACCGGGTTTCCGGACGCCGTTCAAAAGGTTGCGGCGATCGCTTTTTGTGGAAGGTGATGTTCAGAAAATATGCTGATGATTGGCACTGGTATCAAGTTAGGTGGCGTTGCATAAATGCGGGATGAAATGTCAATTGTAGTCAATTGTAGGGTGGGCATCGCCCACCAGAATCGAGCATTGTGGGCAGTGCCACCCTACAAATCATCCTTTAAATGTGCAACGCCAGTTAGGTGCTTGAGCCTAACTGAAAGTGAAGTCGAAATTCTAAAACCTGCGTGTCAGCCTTGAGATTGTACTTAGCAAAAATGAACTGAATTTAGGAAAAGAATATTGATAGAGAAAACACCTAACGATACACTCAGCCTTTGGCTCGAAGAAGGCAGCCGCCTCATTCCTGAAAACTTTGACGTTTTTCGCACTCTTGTAGCACAGGCGAAAGACCTCGCGCAACGCGGCAAGTATGATGCAGCGGCTGTCTATGCAGAGATGGCAGCTTTTCATGCTCAGTGGAAACACCCTGGTTTGTTTGTTAGCCCTGAACTTGAGCATATTCTCCATATCATCGGACACAAGGGTATATCAAAAAGCCTCTATTCTAGTAAAACAATCACATCAGATGGAAAAATAAAAAATATACTTCATGTTGCTAGTAATATTTCTATCTTAGGTGGAATTCCCAGATTTATTTGGCGTTTGATTCAGCAGGATGGTGAACGTTCGCACTCACTAGCTTTGACTAAACAGGCACCGGACGAGGTGCCACAAATCTTTAGAGACGCTGTAAACAATAGCAACGGCAAGATACACGTGCTGAACGAAAGCATTGGTGGTCTTGTCTCTCGAGCCAAACGACTACGCAAAATTGCCGCAACAGCGGATGTAGTTTTGCTACATACATGGGATCACGATGCAATCCCATGCATTGCGTTTGCGGACAAGGAGCAATCTCCACCGATTATTTTTGTTAATCACAGCGATCACGGCTTTTGGTTGGGCGTCAATATCAGCAATGTCGTAGCTAATCTTCGCTCGTCTGGTATGCACCTGTCACAAGAGCGCAGAAGCATTGAAACAAAACGCAACGCACTGCTGCCCACGATTTTAAATCCCATCTATAGAAAGCTTTCTCGAACAGAGGCAAAGCAACAGCTAGGTATTGACGAAAGTAGCGTTATACTGGTATCAATTGCCAGGTCGCCAAAATACAAAACGATTGATGGAGTCAGCTTTGCTGATGCACACGTTCCATTACTTAAACAATACAACCAAGCCATCCTGATTGTTATTGGACCGGGTGATAGCGAAGATTGGTCAGCAGCTATCCAGCAAACACAGGGAAGAATCAAAGTATTAGGAGAAACAGAAAATACCAGTGTGTTTTACCAGGCGGCTGACATATATGTTGACTCGTTTCCCTGGACCTCAATTACATCGCTGCTAGAAGCCGGAAGCTATGGTGTACCTCTGGTAAGTCGCTACCCATACTCCTCGAATGCATGTGGAATCCTGGGTGCTGACATGCCTGGTTTAACTGGCAATTTGATACGTGTGCAAAAGCTTGAGGAGTACACACAAATTCTTTCTCGCTTAATTATAGAAGAGGAATTCCGATTATCTCTTGGGGAAGCAACCAGAAGAAAAATTGCACAGACACACTGGGGAAACAACTGGCAGCGTTCCTTGAATGATGTATATGTTCTTGCTACCACTTTACCTAGGGTAACTTTAACGCCAGATGTGAAGGATAAAATGTTTCTTGGCGAACCAGATGTTTTCTTGCCAGTGGTTATTGGAAAGGACTTCGATTTTGACGGAATGATTCAATCGCGGTTAACAATTATGCCATTTAGTGAACGGTTGCGTCACTGGCTGCGGTTGGTTAAGAAGTATGGTGTTCATCGTAGAATCGGCTTGTTATTTCCTGAGTGGTTTCACTTACGCTACTACTCGCGTTTACGTTCTTTTTTACCATTTTAGTAGCTGACATACTTGGAATCAGATGACGAGAATTGCAATAATTTCGACAATGGGAGCTTTCCCTTGGGGAGGCAGTGAATACTTATGGGCAGTGATGGCAGAACAAGCATTGTTAGAAGGACATGAAGTTTTGATTTCAGTTTATGATTGGTCGCTGAATCATCCCTCAATTATCCAACTACAACAGCAGGGTGCCCAAATACTCCCTCGACCTCGATTTTCTCGCTTTTTCTCCCGAATTTGGCAAAGAATTACCCAAAAAATTCTCTTCTTAAAAAAACTATCTTCTAAATCTCCTTACGATGTTATTTTTAACTGTAAACCAGACGTTATATGCATTAGTCAGGGGCATGTTTATGATGCTACCTTTTATCAATCAGACCTTGTTAAATTATTAAATTCAACTTCAATTCCTTACCTGATTGTTAGCCAGTTAAATGTAGATACTTTCACACTTGACAGCAATAGTCAAAAAGTTGCTCAAAAAGTTTTTTCTCAAGCTGCTTATCATGTCTTTGTCTCAAACCACAATCTGAGATTAGCCGAGCGCCAACTAGCTCAATCCTTACCAAATGCAGTAGTTCTACAAAACCCTGTTAATCTATCTGACCTCAGTATGGTTCCCTGGCCATATCAATCAACAATCTCTTTTGCTACTGTGGCTCGACTAGATGTAGCTTTCAAAGGTCAAGATGTGTTGTTTGAAACTCTGAGTTTGCCAATATGGCAACAAAGAAACTGGCAATTTCATCTGTACGGAGCAGGTCCCGATCAAGCTTACCTTGAAGCTTTAGCTAAATATTATCGCATCGCTGATAGGGTTAAGTTTATCGGGCATGTCAATGATGTTCGGTCGATTTGGTTAGACAACCATATATTATTGCTACCTTCTAGAGCAGAAGGCACTCCTTTAGCTCTGGTTGAGGCAATGTTGTGCGGTCGTCCTGCGGTTGTTACTGATGTCGGAGGTAATGCTGAATGGATTGAAGATGAGCAGACTGGCTTCATAGCAGAAGCTCCTACTGCTAAATCATTTGGTGCTGCTTTAAACAGAGCATGGCTAGCTCTGAACCACTGGAAGCAGATGGGTATGAAAGCTCATGAATATGCCACCACAAAACTTGATAATTCACCAGGTCGAAGTTTGCTCAAATTAATTATTGAAGCCTCAAAAAAATAATTTTCTAATTTTATGCAACCTTTTATAAGTGTTATCATTTGCACCCACAATCCTCGACGCGATTACCTGGAAAGGGTATTGCAAGCACTTAAGGTTCAAACCTTGCCAACAGATTTATGGGAACTATTACTCATTGATAATGCTAGCGTTCAACTTCTTTCTGAGGAAATTGATTTAACCTGGCATCCTAAATCTTGCCATATTCGAGAAGAACAGTTAGGTTTAACTCCGGCTCGACTACGAGGAATTAAAGAGGCAGTAGGTGAAACTTTAGTCTTTGTTGATGATGACAATGTTTTAGACCCAGATTATTTAGAAGTCACTTTCAAAATCAGCAAAGATTTCTCAATCATCGGTGCTTGGGGTGGACAAGTCATACCTGAATTGGAACAGGAACCTCCGCAATGGATAAAACCTGACCTAAAAAATTACCTATACTCTCTAGCTTGTCGAGAATTTGATAGAGACAGTTGGTCAAACTTGCTGCATCAACACGAAACAACTCCGTGTGGAGCTGGACTTTGTGTTCGTAAAATTGTTGCTGAAAAGTATGCCGAATTAGTTCATAACGATTCCAAACGGGCAGATCTAGATCGCAAAGGTCAAATGCTGACCTCTTGTGGAGACACAGACTTAGCGTATGCAGCTTGCGATATAGGCTTGGGCACAGGACAGTTTACATATCTGAAGATGACTCACTTGATACCACCTAGTCGTCTTCAAGAAGATTATCTCTTGCGTCTAACTGAAGGGTTATCTTACTCAGGAACTATTTTGGAGTCTATGCGAGGCAAACTACCACCTCAGCCAGGTTGGAAATCATCGAAAATATATTTGCTATATTTACGTCTGCGATATGGTACAAGAAGATGCCGTTTTTATGCGGCAATGCAAAAAGGTATTAGGCAAGCTTTGCAAGAAATTGCCAATTGGCAAAATTAACCTAGTGCTTAAGTAAATTATTCGTATTTAATGCCTGACTAACAAGGATGATGAACTTAAAGCATATTGTACTTACTGACCCAGCTCTCAACGGTTTTGAATATGGAGTGCTTCGAGATTTTGAGGAGGAAATAATTCGTATTACTAGTGGACATCCTCTAGTAATGCCAAAGCGAAAATTACCAACGTTTATTGAGGGTCGTATTGGACATGGAACTAGATATGCTAACTTCCGAAAATTTATTCCAAAAATTGAGTGTGACCTGAAAGCAGATGTTCTTTGGGTTATACTCATGGGTCCCGAAAACTTCCCTCTCGATTTATTCAAAAATTGGGATAGAAATGTTGGAGTTAAAATACTTTACATTTTTGATACATTTGAAAAACAACTACCTTCAATTCGTCGGGTTTTACAGTCAGTAAAATGGGATCTTGCCATCACTTCCTTTCATGGAGCGCTTCCCTTTTTGGAGGAACAAACACAACACAAATGGTATGCTGTGCCTCAAGGGGTGAAGCTTGACAGGTTTAAACCAGTTACCAAGGAAGAAAAATTAATTAGTTTTTCTGCCTATGGTCGCCGACTACAAAATGTTCATAACAGTATCAAAGAATATTGTTTGCAAACTGATAAGTATTATGAATACACCACTACAACTGCTTTACAACCGCAACTAGACCCGCGCGAAAGTTACAGACAATATGCATGGCATCTTGCCCACAGTTTTTTTACTTTCTCCTGGCCTGTAGAGCTAACTAATCCCAAAAGGGTTCTAACATTTAGTCCAATGACTTGTAGATGGTTTGAAGCTGCTGCCAGTGGGACAGTTATTCTTGGTCAACCACCTAAAGAACCTGAATTTGAAAAAATATTTGGTTCTGATTTAGTAATTCCAATTGACTATACGCAAAGTCAGGAGCATTTAAAGTTAATTTTGGAAGAGCTATGGGAAAATCGTTATATTTATTTACAATCTTCTTTAAAAAATAGAGAAAGATTAGCACAAAATTGGAGTTGGGAGAGTCGAGTATGGGAAATTTTAAAGCTAATTAATTTTCCTGCATAAATAGTAGGTTTGAATTGTAAAATCATGAAGAAAACATGCTACGTTTAGCTTACTTTGTTTCTCATCCCATTCAGTATCAAGCTCCTTTGTTGCGGCTCATTGCCGCAGATCCAGAAATTGAGCTAAAGGTTTTTTTTTACAGTGATTTTTCTTTGAAGGCTTATGAAGATGCGGGATTTGGACGATTAATCGAATGGGATGTGCCATTAACACAGGGCTACGATTATCATTTTTTAGACTGCTGGGGTAGTAAGAAACAGCAAAATGTCTTACAACAATCTCTTGCTAAAGATATTTCCAAACAGTTACAACAAGGAAAATTTGATGCAGTTTGGGTGCATGGGTGGTCTTGGTTGTGTAGTATACAAGCAGTGCTGGCAGCTAACCAATTGGGCATTCCAGTGTTAATCCGGGGAGAGTCTAACGGTATAAGTGAACCAACCAATCCTCTGAAAAAAATTGCAAAAAAAGTTTTCTTAGGCTGGCTTTTTAAGAAGATAGCTGGTTTTCTCTACATCGGGACTTTTAATCGTCAGTTTTACAAGAGTTATGGAGTTGAGGATAAACAGCTATTTTGCGTGCCTTATGCTGTTGATAATGACTATTTCCAAAAGCAAGCTATAATAGCTCGTGCCCATCGTGAAGAACTGCGGCGATCGCTCAATTTAGATTTTGGTAGACCGATTATTCTCTATGCTGCCAAGTTGATTGATGTCAAGCGTCCCCAAGATTTACTCGCAGCCTATCGATTGCTTTCATCTGATGGTGTGCAAGAGCCAGATCCTTACCTGTTGTTTGTGGGAGATGGAGTTTTGCGCCCAACTTTGTCAGCCCAAGCCAAGGAAACAAACTGGCAATCGATTCGCTTTTTGGGTTTTCGCAATCAGTCCCAAATGCCTGCTGTTTATGATTTGTGCGACGTATTTGTCTTACCATCTGATTTTGAGCCTTGGGGATTGGCAATTAATGAAGTGATGAATGCAGGAAAAGCAGTAGTTGTGAGCGATCGCGTGGGCTGTGTGCCTGACTTGGTGAAAGAGGGGCAAAATGGACGAACTTTTCCTGTAGGAGATATTGCAGCTTTAGCAGAGGCAATTCGCTTTTGCATCAAAAACCATTCTTCGGCAGGAGATATAAGTTTTAAACAGATCCAAAAGTGGAGCTATCAGGAAGATTTGCAGGGACTCAAACAAGCCTTAAATTATTTGCAGGTGAAAGCTTAAATGAAAAAAATCTTGATAGTCGGAGACACACTAGAAATAGGGCGTACCGAAGAAGTTTACGGACGAGGATTTTCTGCCTTTGGCTGTGATGTGCAACATTTCACCTGGAAAGCAGCTGCATCCAGTTTATATTCTGGTTCATTGTGGCATAAATTAGCTTGGCGGTTGGCATGGCAGCCGTTGGCAAAATTAGCAAATCAGAAATTAGCGGACACAGCAAATCAGTTTCAGCCTGATTTAACTTTAGTAATTTCACCTCGTTTGATTCATCCTGACAACATTCTGGCTTTGAAGCAACATGGTCTAGTTTTTGTCTTTTTTACTGACAATCCGGTAGATGCACATCATACCCATACTAATTCTTGGGTACAACGGGGATTTCCCTTGTGGGATGCAGCTTTTATTTGGAGCCAAGAACTAGTTGAGCGCTTAATTGCCAATGGCGTAAAAAAAGCTTTTTTTCATCCCTTTTGTAGCGATGTTGAATATCACTTTCCCAAACGGCAGACTAATCCAGTATATGATGTAGCGTTTATTGGTAACTGGGATACTAGCCGGAAGCGAGAACAGTATTTAAAGGCGATCGCTGATTACCGTTTAGGACTTTGGGGGTCTAATTACTGGAATACTCATTGTAAAGAACCTGCATTAAAAGGTCTGTGCCAAGGAATGTGCAGTTATACAGAAATTCCTGAAATTTTAGGCTCTGCTAAAATGGGTCTAAATATTCTGCGTCCCCAGAATGAAGAAGGACACAATATTAGAACCTATGAGATTCCTGCTACAAAAACACTAATGCTCAGTGAGCGGAGTCAAGTGTTACTAAATTTATTTGCAGAAGATAAAGAAGCTGTCTATTTTTCTAGCCCTGATGAGTTAAGACAGAAAGTTGAGTATTTTATACAGAATTTCACTTTAATTGAATCTATTGCTGAGGCAGGGTATAGAAAAGCGTTAGCAAACACGATTGCTGATAGAGTAACAGAAATTGCTAACCTTTATCAAGAACTCAAACTTTCCCAATGTAGTGACTCTCAGATTTTACATTCATCAGAAGGTATAGTACACACATGAAAGTCACTGTCTCAGTTTGTGGACGTTTTCATGCATTTAACTTAGCTCAACAATTACAAAATAGAGGTCATTTACACAAGCTAATCTCTACATATCCAACTTTTGCCATTAATAAGTATGGTATTGAAAGTAAGTTAATTCATTCTATATGGCATCTGGAAGTTTTATCCCGTAGTTGGTATCGAATACCAAGTTGGCTAAGAGGCGATCGCAACTTACAACTCTGGTTTTCAGAGCAATTTGACCGCTCGGTAACAAATAGTTTATCACCAGGGTTTGACTTGTTTGTAGGTTGGTCAGGATTTAACTTTTGGTCTCTGCATCGGGTTAAAGAACTGGGTGCTAAAACAGTAATTGAGCGCGGTAGTAGTCATATGCATTACCAAACAGCAATCCTCGAAGAAGAATATGAAAAATGGGGACTAAAATTTACTGAAACTCATCCTATAATATACGAAAGAGAAATACAATCCTATGCTGATGCTGACCGAATTGCTATTCCTAGCTTATTCGTCAAGCGTACTTTTATAGAACAGGGGATACCAGAAAGTAAACTAATTCATGTTCCCTATGGAACTTCTCTTGCAGAATTTTATCCAGTTCCAAAAGAAGATGATATCTTTCGAGTTATCCACTGTGGTGCTATCACACTGCGCAAAGGTGTGCAGTATTTATTGCAAGCTTTTTATGAGTTAAACCTACCCGAAGCTGAGTTATGGCTTGTGGGTGCAATTGCCCCAGAAATAGAACCTTTTTTAGCTAAATATCAAAGCGATCTTATTATTCTAAAAGGCACATACCCTCAAAAACAACTACGTTTACTATACTCTCAGTGTTCGGTGTTTTGTTTAGCTTCGATTGAAGATGGTTTTGGCATGGTGATTCCTCAAGCAATGGCATGTGGTCTACCTGTGATTCATACCACTAATACCGGTGGGGAGGATATTGTGCGAGATGGAATTGACGGTTTTTGTATTCCAATTCGGGATATAGAAACTTTGAAAGAAAAAATACTTTTCTTCTACGAAAACCTCGATAAGCGACATGATATGGGCAGAAATGCTATAAAACAAGCGCGTAAGTCTCTCTCATGGGATGACTATGGGCAGAAGATGATCGATGCTTACTCCAAGATATTCGAGTAAACATATGCTTAAATTGATTTTCAAGTTGATTGTTTAAACTCTACTTTATAACGGAGACTAGGAGTTAACGGAGTTAACTATGAACCAGCAAAATCGGAATTTACAAGCTTATATCGGTCATGTGTTAGACCTGTATCAAATAGCGTCATTCAATTTTAAAAATCCACGTAGCTACACCAAGTTTCGCCAAATTAAAAGTTTGCAGAAAAGAACAAATGCAAGTGTTTTTATTGAAACTGGTACTTTTTTAGGTGTAACAACCAAGAGATGTGTTCCCATTTTTAGTAAACTTTACACTATTGAACTCGACAAACAGCTTGCCGAACAAGCTAAAAGCTTTCTGTCTAATAATAAGAATGTTGAAGTGATTCAGGGAGATTCTTTAGAAGTATTGCCGCAACTATTAGAACGTAAAGAAATTGATAATGCTCTTGTATTTTTAGATGGTCACTTTTCTGGTGGGGTAACTGCATGTGGAGATTTACCAGAGCCAGCCATTCAGGAATTAAACATACTTGCAAAGTATAAAAATAAAATTAAGTGTATTATTATCGATGATTTTCGTTCATTTGGTAGCGAGCCTGGTTTACCCAAAAAATTTGAGTTATTAAAAGCTGTGGAAAATCAGTTTTATGAGTATCAAACAACAGTTTATTTAGACCAATTGATTATTGCGAAAATATGAGTTGTGGCTGAAACATTTAATACAAACTAATGGCTAACAAATATACATTATCAGGTACTAGAAGATTTGAGTTTATTGATGCCCTTAGAGGGCTTGCAGCACTTGGGGTGCTATTAGTTCATAGCATTCAACATTGTGGTTCTATACATGCATTAATTCCAGGAATTACAAGTTCTGGATTGCGAGGAGTGCAACTTTTTTATATCCTTAGTGCATTAACACTATTTTTATCCCTTGAAGAAAGATATAAAAAAGATAAATATCCTTTCATCTCATTCTTTGTCCGAAGATTTTTTAGGATTGCCCCCTTATTTTATGTTGTAATTATCATCAACTTTATCATTAAAGGTTATTCTGCTAGGTACTGGGCACCGGAAGGTATATCAAATTTTGATTTTTTTTCAGCTTTCATATTTTTGAATGCTTGGATTCCCAACGCAATCACATCAGTTGTAGAAGGCGGTTGGTCAGTTGCAATTGAGATGAATTTCTATGCTTTAATCCCTTTTTTGTATAAAAAAATCAAAGGAATTAACTCAGCTTTATCATTAACTTTAATTTCTTATATTTTTCTTGCTTTAATACTCTCAGGCTTACTATATTCGTTTTCAAGCTTAATTGTTTCTAAAGATACTCTTTATTTATACAAGGACTATTTTCATACATTTTGGCTGCCTGCTGAGTTTTTTGTATTTATGACTGGAATATGTTTATTTTTCTTGCTAAAACAAGAATTAATTAGTGAAGCAGAAGAAAACAATTTAAATTCTGTTTTCTTAAAGCATCTGAGAACATACATATGGCAATACTACTTATTTGTCAGTTGTTTTATTGCGACCTTGGTCATATATGGTATTAGCTCCAAATTTTTATGGACATGTTCTTTTAGTTTACTAATTATTCTACTTTCACTAAAACCAGTGAAAGTTATAGTTAATCCTTTTACAATCTTAATTGGGAAGTTTTCATATAGTATTTATCTACTTCACTTCTTCGTGCTGGGCTATATAGATAAAATTCTAATTAACCTTCCATTTATAAATAAATTAATGGGTGACTCTACTATTTTTATTAGTATGTTTAAAGTTGGATATATTTTTACAGTAGCTCTATCTGGCGTCCTGATTATTTCCTATATTACATATTATATTATTGAAAAGAATGGAATCAGATTAGCTAAACAAATTACTGTTTCACTAAATAAATAGTAAGTATCTATTTTTGAAAAACAACTAACTATGAGCAAAAAATCTATATTTTTAGTTGATCCCCAATTACCAAGAGCAGGTTTAGGCAACATGCTTTTAGTTTGGGCTAGGGCTGTTTTATTTGCCAGTATTAATGGCCTTCCTGTGGTTGCACCAGCTTGGGGCAAGTTTGTGATCGGACCTTATTTAAGAGGTGAACGCGATAAAAGGTATTATGGAAATTTATTTACCAATAAAAATTATCTCTCTAGGTTAAAATATTTTCTCGTTCTTTTGAAGAAAAAGTACCTTCACTATAATCCTGCCCTTTCTCAAATAGAACTATCTAATTTAGAATCAAAAGTAGGCTATCATCTATTTGTTTTTAATCAATCTCCTCATTGGAGTGACTATTTTATAGATTTAAAAGAACATCAACCCATTATCAAAGAGAAACTTCTTGCAACCATTAATCCATCTGTGCTGGAAGAAATTTCAAAACGCCCAGCACCAGAAATTGGTCTTCATGTAAGAATGGGTGACTTTCGCTCACTAAAACCAGAGAATGACTTCACTAAATTAGGTGGTGTACGCACTCCTTTTAGCTGGTTCATTAGGGTTATTGACGCCATTCGTGAAATTGCTGGTTATGATGTGCCAGTAACCATATTTTCAGATGGTTACAATCGCGAACTTTGGGAATTACTACAACTTCCTAAAGTTTCTCGTGCATCTGCTGCTTCTGCTCTAAGCGATATACTTACATTGTCTAAAAGTAAGCTTTTGATTACTTCTAGTGGAAGCACATTTAGTAGCTGGGCTTCGTATCTAGGACAGTGCCCGACTATATGGCATCCAGCACACTTCCATGCGGGTGTTTTCCCTAGGGATATCAGCCAAAATGTATTTGAAGGGGGCTTCGATCCTAAATCTATGCAAATGCCAGACTTACTAACTCGTAATATAAAATTAGCGTTTGAAGATTCCTATGTTTGATACACCACTTGTCGCTACTGCTCGTTCTATTAAAGCCTTATTGGAAAGATAATGTTTTCTCGTTCTGTAAATGGGGATTCTCCTCAAGTAAGTCAAGAAATTAACGTACCAGCGATTAACTTAGACAGCCTATTAATTAAACAAGGGCGATCGCGCAAATTAGTCAAAATAGATGTCGAAGGCGCTAAACTTAAAGTACTTAAAGGAGCAACTCAACTGCTCACCAGTCAAGCAGCCCCAATTATAATCTTGGCTGGCTAGCTACACCCGAAGATAGTCAAGAAATTGTTAGGATTTTGAAGAATGCAGGATATCAAATCCTTAACCGTCATGCGAGATGAAATGGGCAAAAATGCTTTCGGGCAATCTGTTAGAGCTATAACCTGGGACATTTATGGAGAAAAGATTACGAAAGCATACATGAATACAGTAGCCATACAAACCTAGTACAGCGGGCGCGTAAGTAAGCAGACCATTAAAAGCTAGGAAAATTTGGCTGACCGCAAGGCTTAAAAATGGTATGTGTATTTACGCCGCATGGTACTAGTAGTGCGTCAACTTAATTCATAATTTATAATTAATAATTCGCGCATTGCAATCGTGTTCGGTTGAACCCACCACTGATTTCAGACCACTAAATTTTTAATTTAGCTCTCTTCCTTGAACCCATTTAATGCGCGAATTATGAATTAGTAATTAGTAATTAGTAATTATTTGGTCAAGGACTAATTGACGGATAGATTTTCTGATTTAGACGGCGATACCCAAGCGTCTCTCTAACCGTCAAAATGAGTTTGACAGACTACTAATAAGTATTTAACACAAGATTAATTTTTCTTTGTCAAGTTCACGTTAACTGTTTCTAAGTAACACACTATGAATACAAAAGATTGGAAAGAATGGCTAGTAGAAAACCTCGTGTGTCCACGCGATAATCATAGGCTTGAGTTAGTGGACAACAACCTCATTTGCCCATCAGGTCATATCTATCCCCTAATAGATAATATACCAGTAATGCTAGTGGATAATGTTACCCCTACTCAAAATAAAGAATTTTGCAATAGCCTAAAAATGGCAAAATCTTACGTTGCAAATAATCAAGTTGAGAGTAGTCAGCAATCAGGAGTACTTGTTCAAAGCAAATATCAAACTATCCACCAAATCGATCCGTTCGTTCAAGATGTTATCGGTGCAACGGGGGGAAATCTATACACTCATTTAATTGGTAAACTTACTCGGTATCCCATACCAAAGTTGCTTTTGCCACAAGGCAAGAACCAATTATTACTTGATATAGGTTGTAATTGGGGACGTTGGTGTATCAGTGCTGCTCAGTTAGGCTATCAGGCAATAGGTATAGATCATAATATAGAGGCTCTCAGAGCCGCAAAAAGAGTATCTACTCAACTGGGTGTACAAACTAACTATATTGTTGCTGATGGCAGATACTTACCGTTTAAAGAAAATACCTTTGATGTAGTTTTTTCTTACAGTGTACTGCAACATTTATCAAAAGATAATGTGCGATTGTGTCTTGCTGGAATTTCCAGAATATTAAAAACTCAGGGATATAGTTTTATCCAGTTACCCAATAGTTTTGGTATAGTTAACTTGCTGTATCAATTTAAACGAGGGCTTCGCGAACCAGTGGACTTTGAAGTGCGATACTGGACTATCAATGAACTTTCAGATAATTTTTCTAGATTGATCGGGAAAACATCTATTTCTGTAGATGGCTTTTTTTCGCTAAATCCTCAAGTTACAGATATAGATCTACTTCCCTGGTATTATCGTTTGATTGTTAACAGTTCTAACACACTGAAAAGCAGCAGTGAAAAGTCTTATTGGCTAAAGTATTTTGCTGATAGTCTTTATGTAAAGTCTATTAAGGGAAATTAAAAATTCTACGCCAGGGCTATTTCATTAAGTCTATTTGATCTGAGCTATGCAAACAAATGCCTGACTTCCTTACTAAACTTTAATATCAAATCCTCATTTAAGGGTTGCTATGTTTGATACACCACTTGTCACTACTGCTCGTTCTATCAAAGCCTTCGTGGAAAAATTAGGAGCTGAAAGTCTAATTTCGCTTGGTCGTAATTTTTACCACTCTGTATTCCTTAAGGATACGGGCAGCAACTTTATCCGTAAACGTGTAAATGGGGAAATCTATAAATTAGTTCCAGACTTAGCTGTATTCACGGATATATATGAGCCTTATATCATAACTTGGCTGAAGCAATGGCTGGAAGCCGGCGATACTTTTTGGGATATCGGAGCTAATTGGGGTTTGATTTCATTACCAGCAGCTCGAATAGTCGGCACAAGTGGGCAAGTATTTGCTGTTGAGCCAAGTCCATCCAATGTTGCAATTACAATCCTAATTTAAAAAGGTATAAAGATGGGTAAAAAAACGATTGGAATGCTTATCTATGCAAATCCCGACCACTATCCTCCAACAGCCAACGCTATTCATTTATTATCAAAACATTTTGATCTGGTTTTGATTGGTCGTAATCAAGAACTTGGCGATCGCGAATATCCTTCTAATGTTAAAATCTACCGACTGGGAGAATACACAACAGTACGAGAACGAGAGCAAGCATCAGCTAGAGCTAAATTTTTGGAATATATTAACTTTGTTGTTCAAGCACGCCATCTTTTAAAAGACGTATCTCTCATCTATGCTTATGATACTTTTGCCTACACTATAGCTTATCTTTGCCAAATATCCCTCCCTCAAACAGTTCCCTTAGTATACCAAAGCCATGAAACTAGCGAACACCTAGCTCCTTTATCTTCTTTATCTGGATGGACTCAAAGAGCAGAACGGATCTGGATAAATAAAGCTGTGCTTACTGTATTTCCTGATAAAGATAGGGCAGTATTTTTTCAGAAAGTAACTAATCTTAAAAAAGAACCAATAATTGTTCCTAACTTTCCGTTAAAATCTTTTTTTAGCCTTCCAGAAGATTGGGCTTTGGTAATCAATAAACGCTGGGAGTCTATCACGCTATTCTACAGAGGGTCAATTTCAGATGCCAGCGCTATGCAAGAAATTGTCACTGCCACTTCCCTTTTAAACAAGAATGTTAATATTAAATTCGTGGGATTTCTGACTGTTGGTAATGCTGAAAAGCTTACCAATTGGGTGGAACATCTTAAGATGTCAACCCATTTTTCTTATTTAGGAACCCTACCTTATAAAGATTTACAAGCTCCTACATTGTTAGCAACAATAGGTTTTGCTCTCTACAAGAATATTAGCTTTGATCGGGTAGCTTGCGTGACTGCATGTAATAAAATATATGAGTATGCAGCTTGTGGTGTACCTGTCATCGTCAGTAATTTTCCAAACTATCGAGAATATCTTGCTAATGAGACTTGGGTTCGTTTTGCAGATCCTGACGATCCTCGCTCTATTGCATCTGCTGTTCAGGATATTCTGAGCGACTTTGGCAAATACGAAGAAATGTGTTTAGCAGCTCGACAAGCTTTTGAACAAAAGTATAACTACGAGTCTGCTTTTTTCCCTTTGCTTGCAAAAATACAAGAATTTGTTCAATCTTGAAAAATAAATATCTCTCTTGCTAAAATAACAGCGAATAATTTATGTATAACTCTGACGATACGCAAGCTTATTGGAATCAAATACAAAGCTATTTAAAAATTCAAAGAGCGAACGAACGTTATATTAAAAGACTAGCTTGGTTATTAATATTTGGACTGATATTATGTAGTAATTATTTGTTAGATAAGCGTCCAGAAATAGTTTCAATTGACAAAGCTTTTCTGGCTTTGGGAGTAGTTTGGTTAGGGTTTTTGCCATGTATACAATATCTATTTGATAGGCATCGATCCTTAATGCCTTTTTTCCCTTTAGTAGGGATTTATTATGCTACAAGCTTTGGCTTACCTATTTTTTCTAGTAAGTCAGAATTGTCAGGTCGTTTTTCCATAAGTAATGTGAGTAATGAAGCACTAACGCTAACATTACTGGGGTTAGCTGCCATGAATATTGCTTTCTTTATCTCTAAATATACTATCTGGAATAAAATTAAACCCATTCGGTTACCTCAAACATATTCATTAGATAAATTGTTAATTTTCTTATGGGTATTAATTTTATTAAACACTGCTGCAAGATATATACCTTCTATACGGAGTATCCCCTCGATTGGTATGTTCATAGGTGGAGGGTTATATTTAGCTTACGGAATGTTTTATATTCTTTGGTCTCGTGGGAAGTTGCCAAAAACTCAAGTATGGTTACTGCTACTGATATTTCTCCCTATAGATATAATTCCACGCTTAAGTAGTGGACTTTTAGCTGAGATTATGATCTTATTTTTATTTATGTTTAATATAGTTTGGTTCGTACACAGAAAAATTCCAGTTATTCTTATAAGCATATTAATAGTATTATATCTTGCTTTCAGCCCAGTTAAAGCTGAGTATCGAAATCTAACCTGGAATAGTCGCAAACCGGAAGCACAACTTAATCCGATAGAGAGATTACAATTATTTATAAATCTTTCAATTGAATACCATCAGAAATATACCTTTAATAAGGAATCAATTTATCGCGCTCCTAAAATATCTGCTACGGATAAAGCTGCTGAAAGATCCGCAATGATCATTTTCCTATCAGATGTTATGAAAAATACTCCAGAAATAGTACCTTATTGGAATGGTGAAACTTACTTACCTTTGCTTACAAGTTATATTCCACGTATAATTTGGCCTGATAAACCAGAGATAAGAATAGGTAATGATTTTGGTCATCGCTATAAAATTTTAGACGCAGATGATTTTAGTACATCTATGAACCTTCCTATGATTGTTGAAATGTATGTAAACTTTGGAAGTTGGGGTGTAATTATAGGAATGTCATTATTAGGAAGTTTACTTGTTTTCATTGATAAAAAACTTAATCATCCAAACATGAGTGAATTAGAATTTGCTGTAGGCGCTTCAACTATGTTTCAATTAGTTTATCAAGAAACCAATGCTTCTCTATTGTTTGGACCTCTAATTCCTTTTCTTTTAGTTATACATATATTATTTAAATTTTTCATTTCTCCAATACCTAATATGCAAAAAAAATAATCACAGCGATAAATATAAATTAGGAGATAGATATGTGTTTAATTTAGATTTTCTAAATATCAGTACTAGCCGAATAGTTAATGACCTCAAAAGCAAGGGATATTTTGTTTTTGAGGAAGCATTGGAAGAACAGTATATTGATGAACTACTTCAAGAAGTAGATTTCAATTATATTTTAGTCAACAACAATGATGTTGGTGTAGTTATTGCCCAAAATATCAAATTTTTAACTCACTGTTTAGCTAGCTCAAAAAAAACATACGATATTATCACCTCTAAAAAAATTTTAGATATTTGCAAAGAATATTTTGATGATAACTATAAATTAACAAATCATAGAGTTTATCAAGTTTATCAAAAAGCTCATATGCCTTGGCATACAGACAATAACTTACAGAGTGGTAAGCAATTAGTTGCCAAGCATAATATGCCGGGTCTATTATTTTTATTTTATCTCTCCGATGTTACAACAAATGCATTTCAATATCTTAAAGGTTCTCATAAGTGGTCTAGTAAATATGACCATGAAATTTACTTAAGTGATGATTTTATCGAAAAAAATTATAAAAACGATATACTTTCATTCCCCATGAAAAAGGGAAGCTTGATAATTTGTGATATCCACGGTATTCATCGGGCTGAACCTTTTCAGGATGATAATTACAACAGAACTACTTTACTTTTTCAAGTGGATCAAGTTGGTAGTGAATATGTAGGACATGGTGAAAAAAATCTAGTTAATACTGAATATCTTGATAATTTAACTCCAGAGGTAATGGATTATCTCGGATTCGGTTTTAAAAGAACTTATCCGGCTTTCCCTAACTCTTCAGTTGCTACTCTGAAACCTCAAGATATCTTAGCACTACAAAAGAAGTTATTACCTCAAACAATAGAAGCTTTTTTCAAATATATAGTAAATTATTTATTGCCTGCTAAAGTAATTATTAATGCCAAGCGAATCTTATGGTATCTCAAATCAAAATAATCATACATAAGCCAGACTCATAGCAATAAATGAAAATTTTATTGATAGGGAATTATCAGCCAGATGCCATACAAAGCATGGATAGGTTTGCTTCTATGCTGGAAATTTATTTAACTAAATTTGGTCATCAAGTGCGTGTCATTCGTCCAATACCTTATTTTGGCAGGCTTGGTTTATCTTCGCAGTTATTAAAAAAATGGTTAGGTTATATTGATAAATTAATTATCTTTCCATCACAATTGCGTCAAGCATTATCTTGGGCAGATGTAGTTCATATATGCGATCCCGGCAATGCCGTTTACATAAAATATCTGGCAAACATACCTCATGTTGTGACTTGTCATGATTTATTAGCAGTTCGTTCGGGTTTGGGTGAGTTTCCGGAATATAAAACTGGATGGACTGGGAAACAATTGCAGCAAATGATGATGAAGGGGCTGAATCAAGCTCAAAAAGTTGTGTGCGTTTCCGAACAAACTAGAAGCGATGTGTTACGCCTTAGTTCTCTTTCTGAAAGTGCTGTATGTTGTATTCCTATGGGGTTAAACTATCCCTATACCCCGATGACAACTATAGAAGCCAAGCAACGTTTAAAAGTTTTAGGAATTCCTCAAGATTGCCAATTTATTCTTCATGTTGGGGGAAATTACTGGTACAAAAATCGGCTGGGAGTTTTAGAAATTTTTTATCAGTTAATGCTGAAACTAAAACAGCCCAATTTTTATTTAGTCATGGCTGGTAAACCCATAACAGCGGAAATGCGCCAGTTCATCAACATGCATAATATGACTCAAAAAATCATCGAATTAGTAAATATTGATAATGAGAATTTACGATCGCTTTATTCTTCTGCTACTGCCTTACTATTTCCTTCCCTTTATGAAGGGTTTGGCTGGCCCATTATAGAAGCTCAAGCTTGTGGTTGTCCCGTGTTTACATCAAACCGTCCTCCTATGAATGATGTGGGAGGAGAAGCAGCTATATACATAGAACCGGATAAACCTGAAAAAGCCGCAGAAAAAATTATTGACTGTTTTCCTGTATTAGAAGAATATAAAATAAAAGGATTTGTTAATTGCCAAAGATTTCAAGTTGAAACAATGATTAGTCAATATATTAAAATTTATCAGCAAGTCATTGGCGACAAATCTTTGAATAAAGCTAAAATTATGTGAATAAATCTCTGGTATGACGAAGATAAACGTTGACTCCGATAATTTGTTAAATCAGAATAGAAGCATCAAAAATAATCGCCAATATAAAAAACATAAGCATTTACACATATGGTTTCCTAATATTTTTGAATTTAAAGGTGGCATACAGGTCTACTCAGCTTTCTTGCTGGAAGCGTTACAAAGTTTATATCCTCATATTGAGTATGATGTTTTTCTCAAACACGATACTCGCTGCTTATCAAATGTTTTTGTGATAAATAATACCCGATTTCACTTTGCAGGTAAGTGGCATATAAAGTTAAGGACGCTTGCCTTTGCTACTCAAATTTTCCAATTTAGTTTTTGGCAATCTCCTAATCTGATTATCTCTTCCCATCTGAATTTTACGGTTGTTGCCTATTTGTTAAAACACTTAAAAGGTATACCTTATTGGACTGTTGCTCACGGTGTAGATGCTTGGAATATCACAAACCCTACCCTCAAAACTGCTTTATCCCATGCCGATCGCATTTTAGCAGTGAGTAATTACACGCGCGATCGCCTGCTGAAAGAACAGAATTTAGATCCTAGTAAAATCTCCATTTTACCTAATACATTTGATGCCAGTGGCTTCCAAATTACTGATAAACCGAAATATTTGTTAGACCGATACCGACTAAAACCTGAACAGCCAGTTATTTTAACCGTGGCTCGATTAGCAAGTGCTGATGGCTACAAAGGTTATGACAAAATTATTCAAGCTTTACCTGAAATTAGGCATCAGCTTCCAGATGTTCATTACATAATAGTTGGCAAAGGTGACGATCGCCCCCGGATTGAGCAACTGATCGCTCAACTAAGTTTGCAAGATTGTGTTACCCTAGCAGGCTTCATACCTGACAATCAACTGTGTGACTACTACAATCTTTGTGATGTTTTTGCCATGCCCAGTAAAGGTGAAGGTTTTGGAATTGTATATTTAGAAGCATTAGCCTGTGGCAAACCCGTGCTGGGAGGAAACCAAGATGGAGCAATTGATGCTCTTTGCGAGGGAGAATTAGGTGTTTTAGTCAACCCGGATGATGTGGAAGCGATCGCCCAATCCCTGATTCAAATTTTAAACGGCACTTATCCCCATCCCATCTTGTATCAGCCTGAAATTCTTCGACAGAAAGTAATTGATACTTTCGGTTTTGAACAGTTCAAACAAACCCTAGCTATTTTAATGAATTCCAGGTGAGAATTTTACATGTTATCCCTTCAGTTAGTCCAAGTTTAGGGGGACCAACCGAAGTAGTTTTGAATTTAGTCAAAGCTTTGCGTGAGTGTGGTGTTGACACTGAAATTGTTACGACCAATGATAATGGTCCAGATGAATTAGTGTTAAATGTACCCCTAAACCAACGTGTCGAATATCAGCAAGTTCCTGTATGGTTTTTGCCCCGATATTCTCATCGAATGAAAGAATTTATCTTCTCGGAAGCACTGACTCGTTGGCTTTGGCAGCATCTCAAAGAGTACGACTTATTAGATATCCACTATCTATTTTCCTATGCCTCTAGCTGTGCTGGGACAATTGCTAGATGGCAAGGTATTCCCTACACAATCCGAACGATGGGACAACTTGAGCCTTGGGCTTTAGCCCAAAGTCGTCTCAAAAAACAGGTATATACCTTTATCATTGAGCGACATAATTTGAATCGTGCTGCTGCTATACATTGCACATCAGCTAGTGAAGCTGAAGATGTCCGTAACTTTGGCATTAAAACTCTTATTATTACCTTACCTCTAGGAGTTAATCAGCCAATTTATTTGCCAGAAGCCAAGCAAAAGCTGCACTACCTTTATGGAATCGAGAGTGAAACACCAGTGGTTCTGTTTCTCTCTCGCCTCCATTACAAAAAGCGTCCCGATTTGCTAGTGCGATCGCTTAACCAACTGGCTGCTCAAAATTACAATTTTCATCTAATTGTAGCTGGTGCAGGAGAGCCAGACTATATTGACTATCTAAAAAATTTAATAGCATCCCTTGGTTTAACTTCTCAAACTTCATTTGCCGGTTTCGTCACAGGTGAGGATAAACAATTGCTCCTCCAAGGCTGCGATATCTTTGTTTTGCCATCCTTTTCAGAAAACTTTGGCATTGCAGTAGCAGAAGCTATGGCAGTGGGATTACCAGTAATTGTCACTCCTGGTGTGCAAATAGCTCCAGAAATTGCTTTATCGAAAGCTGGACTAGTTGTGGAGGGAGAAGAAGATGCCCTCGCAAATGCGATCGCTAAATTGCTTGCGTGTCCAAAACTACAGCAACAGCTAAGTGAAAATGCTCAACGTTTGGTGAACGGTCAATACTCTTGGAGTGCGATCGCTCAGAACCTTTCCTCTGCCTATACTGCCATTCTCAATCGATAGCCTCTTCCTGATAATGGCAAACAAACCTATAAAAATCAGAGTAACACTTAAATGAACATCCTAGGAATCAACGCTTACCACGGTGACGCCTCCGCTTGCTTGCTCCAAAACGGTCAACTCGTTGCCGCAGTTGAAGAAGAACGGTTTAATCGAGTTAAACATTGGGCGGGATTTCCCGCCGAATCTATCCGCTATTGTTTAAAAGTTGGTGGTATTAGTGCCGCAGACTTGCATCATGTTGCAGTATCCTTCAATCCCAAAGCCAACCTCAATCGCAAGCTACTATTTACCCTGCAAAATCGTCCCTCTGTGCGATCGCTTTTGGATCGATTTAACAAGCAAAGCAAATCTGCAAGTCTTCTTCAACAACTAGCCGATGCTTGCCGCTGCCAAAGCGAAGATATCCGCGCCAAAATCCATAACTTAGAGCATCATACCACTCATTTGGCAAGTGGTTTTTTTGTTTCTCCCTTTGAAGAAGCGGCAATTCTATCAATCGACGGCATGGGAGATTTTGTCAGCACTCTCTCGGCTGCCGGACGCGGTAACGAGTTAGAATATTTTTCTCGCACTCACTACCCCCATTCCGTCGGCTACCTCTACAACGCCGTTACCCTTTACCTAGGCTTTCCCGCCTACGGGGATGAGTATAAAGTCATGGGACTAGCCCCCTATGGCGAACCTGAATATTTAGAAGCCTTTCGCCGGGTTATTTACCCCAAAGGAGACAGCTTTGAGTTGAACCTGGATTATTTTACCCACCACACCCAAGGTATTGCCATGAATTGGGAAAGTGGTTCTCCAAGTGTCCAACCGTTTCACAGTCCTGAGTTAGAAAAATTACTCGGTCCGGCGCGAGATCCAAAATCGGAAGTTACATCAAAGCATCAAAATATCGCTGCATCTGTGCAAGCTGTGACTGAAGAAATTATCTTTCATCTCCTGAGGTGTTTAGGCGATCGCTCTTATAGCGATAATCTTTGTTTAGTGGGTGGTGTAGCCATGAATTCTGTCGCTAACGGCAAAATTACCCAAAATACACCTTTTAAAAATGTCTACACTCCAATAGGTGCCGCCGACAACGGCACATGCTTTGGTGCAGCCTTCTATATCTGGCATCAACTGCTAAAGCAACCTCGAAAATTTGTACTTGACCATGCTTACTGGGGGTCAGAATTTTCTGATGAGGAATGCTTGTTAGCCCTGCAACATCACAATTTGCAACCCAAAAAATTAGAGCGCGATGCACTCTTAAATCATGTTGTCGATGTTCTGTGTGAAGGTAAAGTAGTGGGTTGGTTCCAAGGCAGAATGGAATTTGGAGCTAGAGCTTTAGGCAATCGAACTCTTTTAGCCGATCCGCGTCGTGCTGATATGCGAGATATTATCAACCTGAAAATCAAATTCCGGGAAAAGTTTCGCCCCTTCGCCCCTAGCATTTTAGAAGAAAGAGTCGGCGAATACTTTGAAATCGATGAACCGGCACCCTTTATGGAAAAAGTCTTTAAAATTCGCCCCCAAAAAAGAGAGCAAATTCCTGCTGTCACTCATGTTGATGGCACAGGTCGCTTACAAAGTGTCAGTCGCCACACCAATCCCCTCTATTGGGACTTGATTAATACATTTGCTCAACGCACCGGTATTCCCGTCGTGCTTAACACATCTCTCAACGAAAATGAACCGATCGTCCGGACTCCAACAGAAGCCATCCTGTGTTTCTTGAGAACTCATATGGATGCTATTGTCTTGGGTTCTTATTATGTAGAACGCAACGATATCAAAGTTGTTGGTTGATAGTTGTTAGTTGTTGGTTGTTAGTTGGTTGTTGTTTTTTGTACTATCCATTACCCACCAACCACTAACTACTTAACCACTTGCTAAGAATGTATTAGCGATCGCCAATTCTGCCCTCGACTTTATGCAAAATGGACTGGTGAATCAAGCATCGGTAAATTAGTGAGTGTGTTGGTGACAGGATTTCATTATTTGGCGTTGCTGATTTCAGTTATGAAAATGGTGATATTGCATTTAGAATTGAATGTGAAAGCAATTCATGAATTGCTTTCACATTGAATACCTTGATTCAGCAACGCCCATTATTTTTTCAGACAATATTGTATTTTGGCTTTAGTAGGTTTTATCCTCGTCCTGCTGTTGTTTATTCCAATTCGATTAGCCATTGCTTCCTACAAAGCACCCCAACCCCAAGCCATACTCACCCTTGGAGGCAACCCAAAACGAGAAGAGTTCACCGCCCAATTTGCCCAAAAACATCCCTCCCTCGAAATCTGCGTTTCCAGTGGCACATCCCCAGAACTAGCCCATACTATCTTTCAAGCCGCAGGTATCTCTGGCGATCGCCTTCATCTCGACAACCGTGCCACAGATACCGTTACCAACTTTACTACCCTCGTTCCAGATTTTAAACAACTTAGGATACAACATCTCTACGTGATTACCTCAGATTTTCATATACCCAGAGCCAAGGCGATCGCTACCATCGTTCTCGGTAGCCAAGGTATAACTTTCACCCTTATTTCCGTTCCCTCTTCTTGCCCCTTCGCGATATTGTTCGCTCTTTGCTTTCGATTGTCACAGGTCACACTGCAGCCAGCTTTAAGCCTTTTTTTCCCGATGCATATACCAAGTTGCCAAAGATAATATTGTTACATTACATATTTAAATTTTCTCAATTAACTGGGCATGAACAAATTTCACTGCATACTCTCACTTAAAGGGGTGTCTCAGTGTTTACTAATTATTTAGTTCATGTTTATATACATACACTATGTTAATAAAGTTACACAAAACCTGATACATTTTTCAACAAGACTATGAGTGAATATGTAAAATTTTTGTGAATTTATTCAAAATTAAAGTGACTTTAGCCACTAATTCTTTTGGTTGAGTCACACCCCATCGTCCCATCATCCCTTATTCCACGCGCCCGTGGGGTGTGAGGAGTAGGGGATTTAAATTATAAGTATTTTGACTTATAGCAATAATACGTAAAGCATGATTTGATTATGAAAAACTTTGCTACAGCAATTTCACTGCCGCAAGTATCCGAAGTCAAGTAATAAAATTTATTCAGCATGAAACTTCAGATAGGAGTTTTGACGATGAAAATACAAAGCCTGTTTACAAAGGTTTTCGGGTTGACATTGGTTTGTATCACAATCATGGTTGTGACTATTTTCAGATTAAGCCCTAGTTTGGCTCGTTCCACGACGACAACGCCGCCAGCACAACTATCAGCAGCGGAAGTGATTGTAGCCCAGTCTGATTCAGAACGTTCAAAACGAAGGTCTCTCTATAATAGGCTAGGAGGCTACAACGCAATCGCCGCCGTCATTGACGATACCGCAGAATACGTATTCAATGACCCACAGATTGGTAGATACTTTATAGGCTTGAGTACTAATACCAATTCTCTGTAAAGATGAGCTTAATAATCAGCATGAAGGTGTAGTTAGTGTCTAAGCTAAAAATGGGTTAGACAAGGTGCATGGCAATGAGTCGTCGATTAAAATTAACAATTCACGAAACAAAAGAAGAACTAGAGAAGCGCTTAAAAGCACCAATGAGTGCTAACGCCCAAGAACGCCTACAGATGCTTTACTGGTTAAAAAACGGACAAGTTAATAGTCGTAAGGAACTAGTCAAAAGACTGAACCGGGGTGAGGCTACAATTAGTAGATGGCTGAAAAAATACCAAGAAGGAGGTTTAGCGGCACTGTTGGAGGTAAAGCGTCCGCCAGGAAAAAAAACTATCATCCCAAACGAAGCGATCGCTTGCCTAGAACAGCGTTTAAAACAGCCACAAGGATTTAAGAGTTACCGAGAAGCCCAACAGTGGTTACAAACAGAATGTGGGGTAGTTGCGGCGTATAAAACAGTACATAAGCTAGTGAGATATAAACTCAGGGCTAAATTGAAAGTGCCTCGTCCCTGTAGTCATAAACAACATCCATCTGCACAAGAAATATTTAAAAAAACCTTCCAGATGCTCTGAAATTCCTACAAGAGCTAATTGGTTTAGACAAGCCTTTACGCTATTTATGTCAGGATGAAAGCCGTTTTGGGTTACAAACAATACCTGGTCGCCTGATTACCCTTACAGGCACAAAACCTGTAGGCTCTACGCAGTGGAAAAGAGATAATTTTTACCTATACGGTGTTGTCGAACCTTTAACTGGCAATTATTTTTTTACGAGTTTTCTCACCTTGATAGTACCTGCTTTCAGGTATTCGTTGATCTAGTTTCTCAAATGCTTGGTTCTAGTGTTGCCGTGATGCAGATGGATCAAGGAAGTCTGCACCGCGCTCGCAATATTGATTGGCCAGAAAATATCATTCCTATCTTCCAACCGCCACACTCTCCTGAACTCAACCCCATTGAACGTATGTGGGAATACCTCAAAGTCGAATTACAGTGGCAAAACTTTTCCACTCTTAATCTACTACGCGATCGCTTGGGACAGATCATTCAAAAACTCACTCCAGAAGTTGTTAATTCCCTCACTGGTTGGGACTTCATCACCACTGCTGTATTAAGCTCATCTTCATAGAGAATTGGTATAACTCAAAACAGCGGCTGCGTCAGTTGCTGGTGGATCAATTCTGCCAAGCGGCAGGTGGTCCTTGTGTTTATACTGGGCGGATCATGAAGCTTTCCCATAGTGGAATTGGTGGAGGTCTGACGAACAGTGAATTTGATGCTTTTGTTAATGGTGTATCGCTAGCCCTTGATAAAAACAAGGTCAATCAAAGAGACAAAAACGAAGTCCTGGCATTTGTCAATAGTCTCAGAGACGAGATTGTCGAAAAGTGATAAAGGGGGCATAACAAAAGATAGAAATGCGTAAGTCCTACAAATACAGGACCTACGCTTTTAGGGTCAAAAAACGAACCGCGTACTGCAAAGCATTCATCCGCAGGCTTGGTTGTATTTCGGGATTTTTGGCGATCGCCTCTAAATTAATCTTGACAAAAACTTTGATTAATGTATCATAATTTGTCCTTTGATTAATTTTCCTACCCTCAAACGATTGTTTTGAGGTTTAGGGAAGTTATGCAGCAAGTGATGGGATAAGTTAACTATAATAGGTCGGTAAAATTAAATATCCCTCATTCGGGTCGGGCGGGTCGGGTATGGGGCATGGAAAAAAGTAAGTTATATTTATTTATGCCCACCTAGTTTATATGCCTAGTACGACGAATTTCGATGTTACTTATTCTAACATGTATAAAATATAACTTAACATAAGGAATTGTAAAATTAATTTCTAGACAAAGTATTCATGAGAGAATTTTTCTCAAAACTTTGACTCTTAATACGCTCAAAACACGTCATAAATCGACAGGTAAACTCGAATATTGCCGTCTTAGCCTGATTGAATCTGTACCATTTTTGATTGCTTGTGCAGTAAAAAAATACAATAATAATTAAAGGATTCAGTCGCCACACCAATCCCCTCTATTGGGACTTGATTAATACCTTTGCCCAAGGTATAGGTGTTCCCATTGTCCTAAACACATCCCTCAACGAAAATGAACCGATCCTCCGGACACCAGATGAAGCTATCAAGTGCTTCTTAAGAACTCATATGGATGCTATTGTCTTAGGTTCCTATTATGTAGAACGCAACGATATCAAAGTTGATAGTTGATGGGTATTGGGTGTTGGGTGTTGGTTGTTGGTGAAGCGCGTACTGCGCTTTTGGTTTCCCTCCTAGTACTGGTTCTCCCGAAGGGTCGTTGTTAGTTGTTGGTGAAGCGCGTACTGCGCTTTTGGTTTCCCTCCTAGTACTGGTTCTCCCGTTGGGTTGGTTGTTGTTTTTTGTACTACCCACTAACCACTACCCACTAACCACTAACTACTTAACTACTTGCTAAGAATGTATTAGCGATCGCCAATTCTACTCTCGATTTTATGCGTCTATTTCGCTCCTGTTTATGAGGATTTGACCGTCACCGAAGAAAGGCAAAAAGTAGCAATCAAACTTAAGTTTAAGCGTCAATAACAAAACTAAAATGGTGAAAAATTGGGCGTTGGCGATCGGTATTAATCAGTATGACTTCCTGCAACCGCTAAAGTACGCCAAGCGGGATGCACAGTTAATGCAGGAGTTTTTTGGCAATCAATCAGGTTTCGAGCAAGTTTTCTTCTTCTCGGATGACTCACCTGATATTGGTGGTAAACCGACTCGCCCTTCTTGCACTAACTTGTTGCGAATGCTGCAACAGTTATTTGAGCAACCTTTTCTAGAAGCGGGAGATAACTTTTGGTTTTTCTTCAGCGGTCATGGGATAATACACGCTAACCATGATTACCTGATGCCCGCTGATGGCAATCCAAACGACGTAGAAAATACAGCAATTTCTATTAACTACCTTACCGAATGCCTCCATCGCTGTGGAGCTGGTAATATTATTTTAATTTTGGATGCTTGTCGCTACCAGGAAAACAAAAATGGCGAAGGAATTGGCAGACAAACACAACAAATAGCACTTTCTACCGGAGTCATCAGCATTTTGTCCTGTACTCCCCATGAATATTCTTATGAAATCGACGCACTGCAAAAAGGTGCTTTTACCCATGCGTTATTAGAAGGTTTAGGTATTCAGGGACAATGCGCCACAGTTAAACGGTTGAACCAGTATCTAAGTTTTCGAGTGCCCGGACTTGTCGAACAATATAAGAATGCGCGGCAAACACCTTACACTATAGTTGAGCCTGTAACTAAATCACACCTCATTCTTATACCGAAATACGCAACTTTAGATGATATCGCCACACTCAAGAAAGATGCTTTCCAGGCTGAAGTTTACAAAAATTTTGAACTAGCAGAGCAATTATGGATTCGGGTGAATGCTGCGACTTGCGATTCAGATATGGATGCAATCAAAGCAATCCAAAGAATTAGCCAGTTACGGGTGGGAGGTTCTCAACCTCAGACAAACCTAACTTCCCCACCCCGTTCCCTGCTGAGAACTTCATCCCTCTCTGTTTTACTTGCACAAGAGGGACTAAGGTCAACACCTGAAATTCCAGAAATCCCAACCGAGATTTCAAATTTCAATTTCAATTTAGACTGCAAAGGCAATAATCATATACGCAAATTTACGGTTAGGGATAGTGACCTAAATTCCGAACGGGGAATAGACTACAAGCGGCTGCGCGATTTGCTAGCTGCACAGAAGTGGAAACAAGCAGATCGGGAAACTGTTGCCCTCATGCTGGAGGTGGCAGGTCGAGAAAAAGAAGGCTGGCTGAATGTTGAATCTATCAACAAATTTCCCATCACTGACCTCCTCGTCCTCCCAAAAAAATCTTTCCTACCATGTACTTTTCTTCCTAGTGAAGATCCGGAGGAACCAGGCTTACCCGACGAATTTCATATTCTTCAACCCCAGCTTTTGCGAGAAACCTTTCGTCCGCCAACTTATGCATGCGATCGCGTTTTTGTAGGTAGCGATTTAAATCTCTACTACGACTCCCACCATCCTCTGTGGTACAAACGTCCTGATTGGTTTGCAGTGGTTGGCGTTTCTCGACTTTATGAAGAACGGGAATTGCGTCTTAGTTATGTTACTTGGCAAGAGGGAGTGAATCCCTTCGCGATCATAGAGTTGCTTTCTCCAGGCAGAGAAAAAGAAGACCTGGGGCAAACTTTACGAACAGTAGATCAACCTCCAACCAAATGGCAGGTTTACGAACAAACCTTGCGTCTTCCTTATTACATTGTCTTTGACCGCTACACAGATATACTGCGAGCCTTTATACTTCAGGCAGACCGCTACACCGAACTTAACCTAGAAGAAACACGTATATGGATGCCAACTTTAGAACTAGGGCTAGGACTTTGGCAGGGTATTTACCAGAGTACAGAACGGTTATGGCTGCGCTGGTATGATGCAAACAATAACTGGGTACTTACACCCGAAGAACAAGAAACACAACGAGCAGAACAGGCAGAACAACAGCTAATTCAGGAACGCCAACGTGCAGAGCGTTTGGCAGCAAGACTGCGAGAATTAGGGATTAATCCTGACGAAGTATAAAATATATTTACCCTAAATGTAATTCATCTTTTTTACTTTCTAACCAAATACGGACTGGTTCAGAAAAGTTTGACCATTGAGGTGATTGAGAAAAAACTCGAATGATACGATTTAACCCTATTTCTTTAGAGCATCCTAGTTGTTCAATAAGAAGTTTAACTAAATTATGCTGATCTCCTGCGTTAACAATATCAGATGCCATCTTCCTAATTTCTTCATTTTCTGAATCAGTTTGTTCTGCCAAATCATGAATTGACTTGAAGATAAATTGTTCAGGATGCATACTTTGGGGTAAATTAAATTGTGACAGACTTTTTAACACTTCATCTCTTAATCTCTCTATTTCTGAACCGTGTCCAGTTACAACGCGTTGAATTTGTTTTTCCTTTTCTTGAGCAGTAATATATTCATCTCCGTCCAAGACAAATAATGCACTGTTCAATGATTGACCCGAAAGTGCGAGTCCTCCAGAAACAGTAAATGCGTTTATGGCTGCACCATATGTATTAATAACAACGTCTTTGGAAATCCCTAATGAGTTTGCGATATGTCTTACTATTGATTGTGCAAAGTCGTCTTCAACGTAGACTTCTATGGATTTCACCTGTTTACCAGTCATACGACGAGTAATATCTGGGGTTGTATTTAGGATGCAAACTGTTCGTGTTTCCGTTTGATGAATATGTCTAAGCTGTACTTTATCTTTAAAATTAAAAAGTTCAGTATTGTGAGAAGTAAATATTATTTGATGATGTTGTTTATTTGCTTCTTCATACAAAGCATCAATTAACCTTTCAAGAGCTTGAGGGTGCATTAATAAATCTATTTCGTCGATTAAAATTAAGCTATTCTTAGGTGGTCTAAAAACTGCATCAAGTATTGTAAATACCCTTTGTTCTCCTGCTCCCATCGTCAATGCTGAGTATTGTGTTGCTCCAGATTTAACGCCAAGAATAGTTTTATTGCCGTACTCATGTACGTGTAGGCTATCGTAGTTTTTATTTAAAATGTAACTAGCTTTAGTGCGGATTAATTCGTCTAGTTTGGTTGCTTGTGGTTTAGTGGTATATTTAATTTTTTGACCTGTGCTTTCAGACTCAATTATCGGAACACAAGTTTTGATACCAATAAATTTAACGTATCTTTCAGGTCTTCTTTCGTAGATTACCCATCTATCCTTTTTTGGGTAATCTTTTTCCAATGTCTGTTCCGGATTCCCATCATCACGATAACTGTATGTTATGGATAGGTGTGAACCAGACCAATCAAAGTGATTATGCGGAGGAAAAAACATAGAAAATTTATAATTATCGTCTGTTTTTTTTATGGGTTTATATACACAAGCTAAAGCATATAATATGGTTGATTTACCACAACTGTTTACTCCCATAAGGCATATCAATGGTGAGCCTTCAAAGTCAATAGATACATTTGAAACATTTTTGAGCTTTTTGATATCTATTTTATGAATTATTTGGCTATGTATTCCCACTAGTTTCTCCTTTTAAACTAATTAGATAGCATTGTGAGTCTAGGAAGTTAAAAAAGTCAAGTGTAAAAAGATACAATAATAATTCTTATAGAGTAGCGCTAAGGTTTTTTGCGGCGACGAAGCCTAGCTCACTGTTTTCTGCAAGATGTGTAAGATGCATTATATTATACACTAACACAACCTACCTCCTACTCCCCTCCTCGCTTGCGGGGAGGGGCTGGGGGTGGGGTTCTCCGCACTCCTCGCTACCAACTGCGGCATTCACTGATTTGTTAGACTGAACACACCAGGATTTTTCAGTCAAATCTCTGAAATCACGCCAGCAGACGAGGCTACCCATGCTTACAAATTCCCTAATTCTCTCAAACCAACTTCCCAACCTGCAATACTCCTCTACGCAAGAGCGATTTGATGAAACCTGGGAAGCCCCCCTGGCTACCCTCCTGGGACTGGGACGCGCCGCCGGCGCAGACTTCATCGAATTCTATTTAGAACGTCGCAACTATATCAGCACTCTTGCAGAAGAAGACGCCATCACCAGCATTACACCCAGTCTGGCAACAGGCGCGGGAGTGAGAGTATTTCGCAACAAAGCCGACTGCTATGTCAGCACCAACGACCTTTCGTTTTCAGGTTTGAAAGCAGCATTAGAAAAAGGTCTTTCCATCCTGGGTTTGCAATTACCCGCACCTAACTCTTTCATTCCGGAAATCAACCTGGAATTATTGAGAGACTATGCCACAAAAAGAGGCAAAGATGGATGGCTAACTCTCTGTAGTTCCATCCGAGAAATGGGAGAAGTTCTCCTTGATGGTACTGCCCAGCTACAGAAAAAAGCCAGCCACGTACAATCGCGCCGCGCCAGCTATTTCCGAGATTGGCAAGAAGTCCTAGTCGCCGCCAGTGATGGCACCTTTGCCCGTGACATTCGCCTCACCCAATCGGTAGGATTTAATATACTATGCGCTGATGGTGCCAATCGCGCCTCCATTGGCGAACGTGCTGGTAACACAAGCGATCCAAATTTCCTCAAAACCTGGGATTATCAATCAGCAGCCGAGCATATTTCGGAATCAGCCGGTAAAATGCTTTACGCCGATTATGTGGAATCAGGTAATTATCCCATTATTATGGCGAATCATTTTGGCGGGGTAATCTTCCACGAAGCTTGCGGACATTTATTAGAAACAACTCAAATTGAACGCAACACCTCTCCCTTTGCTGACAAAAAAGGCGAAAAAATTGCCCACGAAAGTTTAACAGCTTGGGATGAAGGACGTTCTGAAAATGCCTTCGGCACCATTGATATGGATGACGAAGGAATGCCCGCACAAAGAACTTTATTAATTGAAAAAGGCATTCTCAAGAACTTCTTAGCAGATAGATCTGGTTCAGTGCGAACCGGACACCCCAGAACCGGCAGCGGACGCCGCCAAAATTATACTTTTGCTGCTGCTAGTCGGATGCGTAATACTTACATTGCTTCTGGCGAATACAGCGTTGACGATTTATTTGCCTCTGTTGATAAAGGCATTTACTGTAAAAAAATGGGTGGCGGTAGCGTTGGTGCTACAGGACAATTTAACTTTGGTGTAGATGAAGCTTATTTAATCGAAAATGGCAAAATCACCAAGCCATTAAAGGGAGCGATTCTGATTGGTGAAGCTAAGGAAATTATGAATAAAATTTCCATGTGTTCCCAAGATTTGGAACTTGCACCTGGTTTCTGCGGTTCCGTTAGCGGCAGTATCTACACCACAGTTGGACAGCCTCATATTAAAGTTGATTCAATTACCGTCGGCGGACGGTAAATAATTTTGGATTTGAGATTTGGGATTTTGGATTAGTTAAGTTAAATGGGTTTGCAAATATCTCTGATGCTGCTCCGTTAAATCAAATCTAAACTCTAAAATTTCAAATTTAAAATCCAAATCTAAAATTGTTGAATCCCAAAATTACTCGTTACTCGTTTACTCGTTCCCAGGTTCCACCTGGGAATGCCTTCCAAAGGGCTGCTGCCACTTCTTAATACCAGGAGGCAGAGCCTCCTGTAATACACTCCCAGGTTCTACCTGGGAGCGAGAAAAGAAATCCAAAATCCTTTCATCCAAAATTGACTATGGCGAATATCAACGAAATTGCAAATCATGCCCGGGAAAATGCTGATAAACTTGGCATCAAAAAATTCGATATTTATGGTTCAACCGTAGATGAAACTAGCGTACAAGTAGACCAAGGTGAGCCAAAACAAGTCAAAGCCTCAAATCGTTCTGGTGTCACCGTTCGTGTTTGGAATGAAGATAATACAATGGGTGTCACCAGCACCACAGATGTAGACCCCAAGGGACTGGAATTAGCTTTGAAAACTGCATACGAAGCCAGTTTCTTTGGTGTCAAAGAAAATGTCCCTGATTTTAGTCCAGAGGCGACTGTTGCCTTAGACAATACATCTCATGAAAAAGTAACCCAAGCACCAGTTTCTCAACTTATAGAAAACCTGTTGCTGGCTGAAAAAGAAGTATTGGCAGCGCATCCAGCTATTAAAGGAGTGCCTTATAATGCTTTGGCACAAAGAGATATTGATAGGTTCTATCTTAATAGCGATGGCGCAATGAGAACTGAATCTCACTCTTTGGCGTCGATTTATCTTTACAGCAAAACTGAAGAAGAAGGAAAAAAACCGCGCAGTGCCGGTGCTTTTAGAATCAACCGGGGTCTAGATAATTTAGATATCAATGGTTGCATCAAAGAAACAGCAGAGAAAACTATCAGCCACTTGAATTATGAAAAAATCAAGTCTGGTAAATATACGGTTGTTTTCTCAGCGGATGCTTTTTTAAGTTTGTTGGGCGCTTTTTCCAACTTATTTAATGCTCAAAGTATTTTAGACAAGCAAAGTCTATCTACCCCCGATGATTTAGGCAAGCAAATCGCTTCTCCTTTACTTTCAGTGTGTGATGATTCACTGCATCCAGCTAATATTGGCGCAGAAGCTTTTGATGGTGAAGGAACTCCCACTCGTAAAGTTTCGCTGATTGAAAATGGCGTTTTAACAGGCTTTCTTCACAGTGCCGGTACTGCGAAAAGAATGAATGCTCAACCTACAGGTAATGCAAGTATCGGTGCAAAAGTTAGCGTTGGTCCCAATTTTTATCACGTATTTGCAGCCGCACCTGCTGAGAAAGAATTGAGTTTGGAAACGGCAGAAAATGTGATTTTTATCGATGATTTACAAGCTCTCCACGCGGGAGTAAAATCATTGCAAGGCTCGTTTTCTTTGCCTTTTGATGGTTGGTTAGTGAACAAAGGTGTTAAGACAAGTATTGAGTCAGCAACTGTTGCTGGCGATTTCTTGGAACTCCTGAAGAGAATTGTTTGTGTAGAAAAAGAGGCGGAATTGACTCCAGGCGGGGTTTGTCCCAAAATTTGGGTTGATGAATTGTCAATTACTAGCGAGTGAGTAAAAGTTAGGAGTTAGGAGTTGGGAGTTAGGAGTTAGGAGTTGCGAGTTAGGAGTGAGGAGTTAGGAGTGAGGAGTTTTAAATTAAGTACTTTCTTCAATTCATAACTCATAACTCATAATTCATAACTCCTAACTATTCTTCACCTCCACCAATGCCGACATTGCTGTTAAATACATCAGCACCGCTTAAGTTGGCACCAATCAATACAGCGCCATCTAGTTGAGCGCTATATAAATGAGCATTGCTCAAATTAGCGTTGGTGAGGTTGGCGTTTTCTAAGGTTGTGCTATTAATAAATGCGTTTGTTAAATTCGCAGCCTGCAAGTTTGCACCTGTTAAATCTGCTCCTTCTAAATTAGCACCTTCTAGGTTAGCTCCCTTTAAGTTGGCATTCCTCAAATCTACACCAATCAAATGAGCGCCTTGAAGATTTGCGCCTGCTAAATTACATTTGAAACATTCTCTAGTTTCTAACAAGCGTTGGACTTGAGGTGAGTTTTCGGCTTTTACGGATGCGGGTGCAGCTAAAAATATGCTGCTTAGTAAAGCTACCGCAGTTAAAAATTTAGGTTTCATATTTATTTTCCTCTCAAAATTTTAGAAGTTATTCAACAACCACAGGGACACAAGTATTTAACTCTTGACCCTAGACTGTTATATTGATTTGCACCCTGTTACTTTACTTCTACAATTCCATTTTCTCAAATTCCAGAAATCTGACCTCTTGCGTTGGTATGAGTTAAAAGTGTTAATTATATCAGTACTCCTGTGTTGAGCTATAGCTTGAGGAGTAAAATTCTATAAATTTTGGTCATGCGATCGCTTCAATTTAAAAGTCGCCCAAAGCACTCACAGTCAGCATCCTAGCTCTTTGCTAAATGCATTATTATATCCACAACAGTTTATATAAATAAAATGCCTCTTGCGGCTGATAAGTAGATTGAAATTTTTATCTCCAAATTAAATATTTAAATTAAAAATCTATATTTAGCATCAATCAAAGTCTATCTTTGGTATTTTTAAATTTTGGAAAATAAAATTAAGATTTTTCCTTCAGCCTGAAAATATAAGCAAAAGGTAGGGACACAACAATATTGTGCCCCTACAAAAATAGGAAAAACGTTTCATATCATATCCGGGTGAATACTTATGCTGTTTAGGGTGGCTGTTCATAGTTCATTGTTAATGGTTAATAGCGCTGATTCCATCAACCATGAACCCCTTCGCTATGAACGCCAGTCGCTCATGGGGGAAACCCCCTCTTGGCCGCGCTGGCTCACCATGAACCATGAACCATGAACAATCTAACTATAAGTAATTAACCGGACACGATATCATTCAAGACTTACGCAGTTTGAACGATTTTTGTGCTTCTAGGCGTTGCAGATCCCCCCAACCCCCCTTGACAAGGGGGGCTAGCAGCGTAGGTGCTGGAGTTATGGCAGTTTGAACGATTTTTGTGCTTCTAGGCGTTGCAGCTCCCCCCAACCCCCCTTGACAAGGGGGGCTAGCAGCGTAGGTGCTGGAGTTATGGAGTTATCTAAGTCAAAGCTTTTCGCAGTCGTTGTTCTAATGAAGCTAAATCTACTCCAAGATTTTGCAGAACTTTAATTGCTGCTCCCCCTCCTTCCTTGAGAATACCTAACAGCAGATGTTCTGTGCCAATGTAGTTATGACCCAACTTTTGAGACTCTTCCACTGATAGTTCTAACACCCGCTTGGCTCTAGGAGTGAAGGGAATATCTAAAGGTGTATTACCCTTTCCTCTACCAATAATTTTTTCCACCTCAATCTGAGCTTTTTCTAAGTTCACCCCCACAGAGGTGAGAAACTGTGATGCAAAGCCGCTACCTTCGCCAATTAATCCCAGTAATATCTGTTCGGTTCCAACATATTGATGTCCCAAGCGCCTCGATTCACTTTGAGCAATTGAGATGGCTGTAACCGCTTTTTGGGTGAATCTTTCAAATCCCTTGAGGTGGAATCTGTCTGTCATGAAGCCAAAGAGTCTTTCAAAGATAGACTCAAAAAATTTTTCAAACATAAACCCTTCCTGGGTGGATGTATTGTTGACTGGCTCAACAACGCGATCGCTCTTGTTCTTTTCTGTCGTTAAAAAAGACAGCAAATCCTCCATCGTCTCTGCATTCGCTGAGTACCACAGAAATTGCTTCTCTTTTCGGCTATTAACTAAACCCTCTATCCGCAACTTCTCCAAATGGTGCGACAGGGTTGAGTTCGGAATTTTTAACTTTTCCTGAATCTCACCGACTATCATCCCATCCGGATAAGCCGCAAACAGCAACCGCATGATTTCAAGGCGAGGGGGAGACCCCAGCGCAGCAAAGATGTCTGCATAGCGAGCCGTGTCTTCATTCGGAAACTTAGCCATATTTCTAGAATAATCGAAATCATTAAAATGTCAATACTAATATTCTGCTGGAGCGGTTGTTAATAGTTAATGGTGAGCAGCGCGAAGCGGGGCGCGTTCGAGCGCACAGCGCCCTTCGAGTACGAAGGGCGTCAGGAGTACTTTGAAGGGTTAATGGTTGGTAGCTAAAAATCCATGAGCAATGGAACCATCTACTGAAGGTAATTAACCGGACGCAGTATTATTGCGTATCTATAAAGCGAATTTAAAGTAAAGCTAAAGTTTTTAATTAAGATATTTTTGTAACTTTAACACTCAGATATAATACGCAAAGAATAACTAAAAACCTTGGGAATATGTTTAAATTTTCTATAAGGATGAGTTATTTATACCGAGTCGCCAAACAGCGATCGCTGTTTTGCATATTTGTATAATTTCGACGAAACAAAGTGACTTGGTATAACGAAAAAACGCTGAGTAGAGAAAATCAAGAATTTTGCTTGGTTGGAGCGAAAACAGCTATAAATGTGTGGTAATTAGTCAAAAACTCCCTATTAACTCGATGGCAGGTAAAAAAGCAAGACAAAACGCATTTCTGCGATTAATGTCTGCTAGTGGTGCAGATACTAGATCCGAACAAAATTACTCGCTGCTGACTACTCGTGAGATGGTAATTGGACGCGACCCCAGTTGCCAAATTGCCTTAGATCCTTTGAAGTATCGCATGATTTCTCGCCGTCATGCGGTAATTCGACCCCTTTCTGTATCACCAGATGGGGGATATCGTTGGCATATTTGCGATTTCAACAGTGCGAATGGCACTTATTTAAATGGAAAACTATTGCAGGGTTGTCAAGAATTACAGGCAGGCGATCGCATTACTCTAGGTAATAGTGGTCCAGAATTGTTTTTCGGGTACGAATTCAATAGCCTGGAAGCAACTGTGCTGACACCGGCAAAAACTAAACCACGGACTGCAAACCGAACTTCGTCATCAGAACCCGACGATGTGAGCTTATCGCAACTGTTGCCTATTTTTTCTACTGGCAAAGATTTAACTCGTAAAGCTTACCTCGTGCCGGGAATTATCACAGTTATTTGCGTGATTTTCCTGTTTTTGGCATCAGGTTTAGCGTACCAAACCATACTTGGTAGTTACTTAGCTGGTGCAGCTTTTTATTTTGTTTACCAGTTGTGTGGCAAGCCGAAATCTTGGTTTGCGCTAATTGCTGCGGGAATTGCGACTGCGATAATTTCATTGCTTAGTTTGGGGTTCGGATTGTTTTCTATATTTGACGGTATTTTACCGGGAAGTTTATCAGCTGGGTTGCTGGAAGAACTTGTCAAAGTATTGCCAGTAGTCGGGGCGTATCTGATTGGTAAAGTACTAGCCTCGCCTAAACGGGAACGCGTTGGCGTTTGGGAACCACTCGATGGAATTCTCTTGGGAGCTGCTTCTTCGGTGGGTTTCACTATATTGGAAACTTTTGGACTGTATGTTCCGGGACAAATTCTCTCTGCCGCGCAGCAGTCGGGAAGTACAGAAGCTGGTTTATTGGCGGGTTTGCAATTGTTAATTCCGCGAGTTTTAGGCGAAGTAGCTGGACATATGGCTTACAGTGGCTATTTTGGATATTTTATTGGTTTGAGCGTACTCAAGCCGCATCATGCTTGGCGAACTCTGATAATAGGTTATTTAACTGCAGCAGGACTTCATACTTTGTGGGATGCAGCAGCAAATATTAACTTTTTGCTGTTAGTGCTGGTTGGAGTGGCGTCTTATGCATTTTTGGCAGCAGCAATTCTGAAAGCAAGGGCATTGTCGCCAACGCGATCGCAAAATTTCGCCACGCGGTTTATGCAACCAAAATAATTTAAAGTTTATGGTTAATGGTTCATAGCCGAAAATCCATGAATGGGCGAACTGTAGGGGTTCTCACTTGCGTCAAACACATTCTTATCGTATATAGCACAGCATTGCTGTGCCCTTACCATGTATCGCGGGGTATTGCATCCTTCAGGAGAACCGCTATATTAACGCGCGAACTATAGCAGTTTGTTGCTTCTATCGCTAATTATCTGCCAATCATAAAAAATCCTCGGTAAGTGGGAAACTCAGAGGCTTTAGCACTGAGAGGGAAGCGACGGGAGCGAATTTATTCGCTGAGGTCTTTTTAACTTGAATAACTGTAACCATCTTTTTTGTGAATTGATTTACAGAACTTATAGTTTATTCCTTGAATCAATCCTCTCTGAGCAGAGATATTAAAGCTACCTGTAGAACGTACAGCTACACGTCCAATGTATTCACCAATTTTTTTTCCATTGGTGACAACAGCTTTAACAATATCACCTGTCTGAAAACCTTTGATAAATTTCAATCTGGGAACATATCTATTAGGAAATCCAAATTTGTCAGTTCTACACCTCTGCCTTGTTCCGTGTCCATTAGCGTTAATTAACAACGGTTTGATACCTTTGATAATTAATGTTGGAGTTGATTGACCAACACAAGCAGCGTCTAACCAATGAGTTTTTTGTAATTGTTGATTAGTTCTGTTGAACTTCGTTAATCCACCAGAACCACACTCAACGGGTAAGTCAGTTGATTTTAAAACCTCTAGAAGTTTGTATCTAGTGGCATTGACTGCTGCTGCGTCAGCTAATGGTTTCTTGGCTTGTGCCAAAATTTTCTGTAATCTAGTGGGATCTTTTTTGAGAAAGTCTTTAATATCTTTAGTCCCTTTTTTGACGTTACATTTTTCGCAACTCAAAGTAAGGTTAGTGATTGAATTAGAACCTCCCTTTGAGCGTGGGTGAATGTGTTCAATCTGTAAAGGTATATCTTTGATACCACAATAGGCGCATTGTCTGTTCCATTTTTCTAGAAGAAATTCTCTGGTTTCATATCCAGCTAACGTACCTTGTTGATATTCCTTACCTTTGATTTCAGGATTACGCATTAATTGCATATCAAACTTGACTAATTCGGTACTAATCGCTGTGATTGGTGCGAATTTGTGTAATCTGTTTACCCATGTTTCAACATTGTGAACCCGACTCATAAGGCTAGGAGCTAACCATCCTTCTGGTCTAGTTCTGTTGATAAATCTTGGTTTTCTGTAACGGGTTTTACGGTTTCTTCTGCTACTTCTTAACTGTCTTCTAGAGGTTAAAGCATCTCTGATAACAAAACCACGATGCTTTAATTCTGCTGCAAATACAACTTCTCCAGTTGCATCATTGACTAATGCGATTCCCGTTGTTTTAGCTCCAGGGTCTAGCTTAATCCTCAAGTCAGATACAGATGCATCTGGTCTAGCTTCCTTCAAAATTATTGTGAAGGGGAAACGCCGAAATACTGCTGCTTTTTTGTTCCTCAATAATTGTCTTGCTTGTGCCGGATGAATTGGATTTAGCGGTCAACTTTGCTGTATCTAAAACAAATATTTTGGACACTCAGTCCCTCCTTGCGGGTAATGTTAGCTTCGTCAATGTTTTAAGAGCTTTTTAGATTTGCAATACTGTTTCAGTGACTTTAAAACTGTTTAATTGCAAATGATAGAGCCGAAAACTAGCTTCGCATTCTCTGGTATCGTGACTCAAAAAACGTAGTCAGTTAAGACTTAGACTGGTCAGTACAGCTTGCTTGATTTCTCTTACAAGCTCAGTGGCTTTAGCCCTGAGTTACTGACCCGCTAATTACCTAAAATTATAGTTAGCCCAGTCTCAGCCGATCTGCGTGCGGCGTCGGCAACTTTCAGGGTATACAAGCTTTCTTCTGGGGTGATGTACAAGGGAGTGCCATTAAATAAATGGTCTAACACCATATTTGTATCTTTAGCAAACAAACCCCGGCGAGTACCAACTTCTATGGGCGTTTTTTGTTCTTCTTGCACAAAAACCCCTGTATCGCCATCAAAAATTAATCCGCCGTTTTCACCGTGAACTTCAAACTTACGTTCTGCTTGCCACAGGGTTTCCCCTTTACCATAGATAATTTGGGCTAACAGTCCGCTGTCGAAGCACATTTGAGTTGTGCAAAAACAGGTTTGGTAATAATCTTCTTGGGTCGCCCAATATCGCTGATGGCAATTAACATTGTAAACTTTACCAAACAAATCTGTGAGTCGGTTTAATCGCGAAAGCGCACCAATCAAGGGAAAACCAAACATTTCGTGATTGTAAGTCCATTTGCGAGGTGCGGGATGTTGCGGATTGATGGTGTTGTAACGGACATAAAAGACTTGTCCAACACGGGATAAATTTTGCTTTAAAGCTTGATGCAAACCGCCCAACAGTTCAATATGCTCGACATGCAAAAGTTTATTTTGGGCTTTTGCTAGGGCGATGAGTTCCTCAGCTTCTGCCAAATCTAGAGATAGGGGATATTCTACAACCACGTGCTTGCCAGCTTGCAATGCTGCTTTGGCGATCGCACCATGATCTCTATTAATAGTACAGATTACCACCAAATCCACATCTTCTCGCTCTACTAGCTGCTGCGGTGAATTCATCGCCTCCGTCTGATAGTCTCCAGCAAAAGCTGCTGTTCTTTGGGGCGTGTTACCAGCAACCGCGACTAAATGCGATCGCTCCTGAAGCAAAAACGTCTCAGCCCGTAGCTTTGCCGCATACCCAGTACCAACCAAACCCACGCCGACTCTTGCTTCTTCCCGAAAAGCCGAGGAATTATACATTATCGTCACCAGTTCTGTTTGTAGCTTTACTGTAGGGAACATTCACCAAGTACTTTCACAGTACAGCACCCCGGTAAATCGGTATTCTAGGTTATCTATTGATAAACTCACAATTTATTCAGAAAACTATAACTTTTTCTAATAACATCCCCGATCGCAGCCTGAATATATAACTAAAACTTATTGGGATTAACTAACTAAATTTCATTACTAATCGGGTTGAATTTCCAGTTACATCCTTTAGTTTTTCTCGTAGTATCAGAATTGAAGCAAATTTGAATGAACGGCCGATCCGATAAGATGAGCCGTGGATTTTGCTTTAGGATAACTTATACTGCCGTTTGCAAAAGAGAGGATTACTAAATGGCTACTTACAAGGTGACACTAATCAACGAAGCCGAAGGTCTGAACCAAACCATTGACGTTGATGATGATGTCTATATTCTAGACGCTGCTGAAGAAGCTGGTCTTGACCTACCCTACTCTTGCCGTGCTGGTGCTTGTTCCACCTGTGCTGGTAAGCTCGTATCGGGTTCCGTTGACCAGTCTGACCAATCTTTCTTGGACGACGATCAGATGGAAGCTGGATATGTGCTGACCTGTGTTGCTTACCCAACTTCTGACGTCACAATCCAAACCCATAAAGAAGAAGAACTCTACTAAGAGTTAGGCACCTCAAAAATAAATCTCTTGCAATTATCGATGTTGTAGAGACAAGGAAATCAAAGAAGCAGCGCAAACAGGGCAAAATATCTTCCTCTGTAACGATTGTTCCTTCAACTTACTTTGGCAAAAAGTCTAATCTAAAAACATCAGGCAGGAATTAAGCACCTTTTGTGTTCCTGCCTTATTTTGTTTGGTTGTTTGTTGGTGGTGAAGGGGCGCCCTTGGTAGGGTAACACTCGCGCAGGCGACTGGTGAAAGAAAGGAGGGGTTGTTTGTTGGTGGTGAAGGGGCGCCCTTGGTAGGGTAACACTCGCGCAGGCGACTGGTGAAAGAAAGGAGGGGTTGTTTGTTGGTGGTTGGTTGTTGGTGGTTGGTTCGCAGTGCGGTGGACCCGAACCCGTCGCTTGTTGCAACTGCTCTCCCGTTGGGTGGTTGTTTGTTGGTGGTGAACCACCAACCACCAACCACCAACCATCAACCCAACGGGAGAACCAGTTACCTGCGCGAATGTTACCCTCCCGCAGTACGCGCTTCACCATCAACTATGGTCTAATCGCGATCGCGTTGTTAAGAATCTGAATTTGCGTGCCAGGATAGTAGAACTGGAGAATTTTTGGACTCGACCAACCTAGCTTGGCTAAATTTTGGGCCCCGGTTTGACTCAAACCAACTCCATGTCCCAGTCCACCACCAATAAAAGCGTATCCCCACAGAAAACCTGGTTTACCTTTATTTAAAGCTTTCAGATAAAACAGCGTACTTCTAGGAGCGACGAAGGCACTACGTACTTCGTCTTTGTGTAAACTAAAAGTACCAATATCAGTGGTGACGGCGAGTTCCAGAATGCGCCCGCTCTTACTTCGCTCTACTACATTCATCTCCTTAATTGTTTTAAATTTGGCGTAGGGACTGTTTTTTACTCTGAGAAATTTCTGCAAGCCTTTGGTAATATCTTCCAGGCTGGTTTCTTTGCGCCAACGGAACAAATCCCAGTTGCTTTCATTAAATCCTTTGTCCAGAGTTATAAACTCCTCGAAGTTATTTTCATCTGCTAAATTTTGCCCGGACAGGTTCCAAATTTCGCTAGCAGCATCTACTATCGGTTTCAAATAAGGGCGATCGTTACCATTCCAGACATCGCTAAAGGAAGCGGTAACACCACCAGTAGTAGAAGAATATAAAGCATCGACTAACTCATTTTTGTAAGTTAGTACCATACCCCTAGTTGCAGCGATCGCCTTGTCTGTGCTGGGAGATACTCCATTCAGCCCATAATAAACTTGGCAGTGAGTATCAGCACATAACTCATAATTATCTACCGCAAATCTACGTAGATTACGCAGGGCATAAGTTCGGGCAATAATCGCTTGTGCTTCTAGTGCCTGCACGGGCGCATTCGTGCCAATTTCATAGGGCACAACCCCGCGCAAATAAGTTTCAACAGGCACTTTGTTTACTAAAGTGTAGCTGCCATAAGCATTTGGCTGTAACTTCATCCGCCCAGCGTAAACACGAGCATTCTCGGGTTTTTTACCTTGATTTACCTTAATCAAGTTTTTGTCGCTGGTAATTTCCAAATTCTTGTGGCTGTAGCGGTTACCATCTATTACCCAACTAACCTGCGGCACCTTTTGCTGAATTTTGGTATCGATGTATGCCATTGTTTTTTTACCATTCGCTTTTACGCTCTGCAACAGCAAACGTCTCAGCAAGGGAGTATTGTATACATCCCGTTTTGCCCACACTTGCCAGCGTTCTGGTTGGGCTATTTCTACCTCTATTCCCTTAGCACGCCAATGTAAAGCACTATCTTCCGCAGTTTCAAAAGTGCGGTAGGTGCCCAAAACTACCCGTTCGTCAACTGCTGTTTGGGGTAAAGGTTGCATAACAGTTTCCAGCTTTATCGGTTTGGCTGTGACTAGGGTTTGCTCCCGATTGCCAAGTTTAAATCTCAACTTTAAGCGATCGCCTTTTGTGGGTTCCAATTGCAGCACATCTGTAGCTTTATCTCCAAACCGCTGTACTATCCCAACCCCGATCTCCATATCCTTAGTCTGACTCGCCGGACCCGATGCCCCAGTCAACCCCAACAAGCAAAATCCAGTCAATACAGTGTAAGAAAAACGCCAGAGCGAGATTTTCATCGGAACCAACTTCATTTTGCCCCTAATGCCCCGTTCGGATGGATTATTAATTGTTTGTGTAGCGTCGTGGTCTTGTAGCATGAGCCACCCAATGATATCACGATCGGTTTTGCCTAGAAAAACTTGCAAAACGAAGTCATAATGATTATGATTTATTAAGAAACACAAAAAAGAACTAGTCAGGAAAACCCTTTATGGTTAGGGTACAAGAAATTCCATTAAATCAGATTAGGCGACCTTTGCCGCGTGGCAACGATCCAAAAAAAGTGCAAGCCTTAATGGAATCGATTGCTGAAATTGGACAGCAAGAGCCAATTGACGTTTTAGAAGTAGATGGGCAATATTACGGCTTTTCTGGATGTCATCGTTATGAGGCTTGCCAGCGTTTAGGTAAAGAAACAATCTTAGCAAGAGTCCGCAAAGCGCCCAAGAGCGTTCTGAAGATGCATTTGGCGTAAAGTTGTTAATTGTTGGTTGTTGGTGAAGCGCGTACTGCGCTTTTGGTAACACTCCTAGTACTGGTTCTCCCGAAGGGTCGTTGTTGGTGAAGCGCGTACTGCGCTTTTGGTAACACTCCTAGTACTGGTTCTCCCGAAGGGTCGTTGTTGGTGAAGCGCGTACTGCGCTTTTGGTAACACTCCTAGTACTGGTTCTCCCGAAGGGTCGTTGTTCTGCTAACCACTACTTTTTACCGATTAGCCACCAACCATTACCTACCAACCACCAACTACCAACCACTAACTACTAACCACTAACCAATGAGTAATTTAGGAGAAAAATATGCAAACTCAAGGTAAAAACGTGAATATCGGCATTGACGACACCAACAGAGCTAAAATTGCTGAGGGGCTTTCTCGCCTGTTGGCTGACACCTATACCCTGTATCTGATAACTCATAACTTCCATTGGAACGTTACTGGACCGATGTTCCAGACGTTGCATTTGATGTTTGAGACACAGTATACAGAATTAGCGCTAGCAGTTGATTTAATTGCCGAACGAATCAGAGTGCTTGGCTATCCTGCACCCGGAACTTACAGCGAATATGCCAAACTAAGTTCGATCGCCGAAACTCCAGGAGTTCCTAAAGCTACGGAAATGATCCGCTTGTTAGTGGAAGGACAAGAATCTGTAGTGCGAACCGCGCGGTCTATTTTCCCCGTAGTGGATGAGGTGAACGACGAACCCACCGCCGATTTATTGACTCAGCGGATGCAAGTACATGAAAAGACTGCTTGGATGTTGAGAAGTTTACTGGAAGAATAAAGAATGGGCATGGGGCATGGGGCATGGGGCATGGGAAAAGAGTAACAATACCCAATTCCTAATTCGCAATACCCAATTCCTAATTCCCAATGCCCAATTCCCAATTCCCAATTCCCAATATGCAATGATGTCTAATGTAGATTTCACGCAGAAGTTGCTTTCTTTAATGCAACAGGTGGGTGTTTCTAGTTTTAAAGCTCTGAGTCGCACATCTGGCGTCTCAGAGCGTCAACTTTTGCGGTTGCGGCGCGGAGAAGTTGAGCAGATGCGAGTAGATGTACTGCTTCAACTGTCGCAATCGCTACATATATCTTTAGATAACTTAGTAGAAACTTTCTCTGAAAAAAGCAGTGCAAAAGCGGCGAATGGCGTTTCTGTAGATTCAGGGAATAGAGGTAACGAGCAAGAATTATTACAACAAATAGCAGATTTAAAAACAGAGTATCAGCGATCGCGCCAAGAACTACAACAGCAGCGAGAGGTACTTTGGCAAGAGTTCCAGCAGTCGAGTTTGCAACTGCTGGAATCTTTTTTATTGCAATTTCCCACAGCAGCGCAAAAAGCGCGAGAAAATCCGCAGTTAGAAGCGCTGAAGATAGTACCGTTAGTTGAAACTCCATTAAAAAAAATATTACAGGCTTGGGGAATAGAAGCGATCGCACCCGTGGGAACAGAAATACCCTATGACCCCCAACTGCATCAATTAATGGAAGGAACAGCACAGCCTGGGCAAACAGTCAAAGTGCGTTACACTGGCTATCGTCAGGGCGACAAGCTGCTGTATAGAGCCAAGGTCAGTCCTGTTTTTTGAGAGGCGCAAAGGCGCGAAATTTTATTGTTAACTGGGCGCCTCCTCACGTTTCGCATTGTTTGTTGAGAAATAACAAACATTTGGAATACTAGAGATTGTAGGCGATCGCTTAATCTCTAGTTTTGACCTTATTGGTAATGGGGACTACATTTATAGGTAAAGTTTCTTAACTCAGTCGTAGCTTATTTCAGTAATATCTTGTAGAGCGGGTAATGGGCGGCTATCGCAACCCAATATAGATGCAAAAAACTTACGCTGTGAGAAAATCAAAAAGTACGATTTTATAAGCCTAGAGAGCGCAAGTTTCTTAAAACCAGCCCAACTGCACAACACCACCCGCTAAAAATGAAACAAACAAGTTAAATACTCTTCCATAAGTGCCATCTGCCACGCTACATGCTTCAACCACAGAGAAGTCTCTTGGTCGGTTTCCTCCGTTAAGAGAAGGGGTTGCCGTATAGCCTTGCAGCATACAAGAAAGGCGTCAAGGGAGCGTCTCGAAAGCGCAGCGTCTGGTGAAGGAGAAGAGAAGCAAGAGTGAACAGAAGGCATCAGAACTTCGGGGTTCCCCCCGAAGGGCGCAGTGGCTCCTCAGCCCTCTGCCTTATTTCTTAAAATAAGTAGTACTTATAAGTTAATATCTAATATTTAGCAATGATTAATTATTATTTGAAATAATAATTAATCATTAATCACTAATAATTCATAATTTACTCTGGCAACCATTTTTTAAATGAATTATCATTGGTCTATACTAGTAAAATCAGAATGTCATTTTCAAAATTAACTTTGGAGATATGATGATACAACAAGTGAAAGTTTTACAACCCATCGGTAGTTTAGACGCTACAAAATCCCAAGATTTCAAACAAAACATTACTGATTTTATAGAAAGCGGTGCAAAAATTCTTTTGATTGATTTTAAAGATGTAACGTTTATGGATAGTTCTGGTTTAGGTGCTTTAGTATTAGCATTTAAAGCTTTACGATCAGCCGATAAAAAGCTAGTTGTTTGCTCAATTAACGAACAAGTCAGGATTTTATTTGAGCTGACTGGCATGGATAAGGTATTTGAAATTTTTCCCAACCAAGATGAATTTAATAAAATTTTACTCGCCACCAGCACGTAATTAATCGAATTTGATCTGGAGTATAGACAAATCATCATCAAAAGCCTCTTTGGAGTTCAAATCGATTAGGTGATTTAGTACCTCGTCGAGTTGATAATTAACCGTATGCTGTAAGTTTAGCAATAGCTGAATGAAAGCATCCAAACTCCAAAGTGTGCCATCACTTCGCGTAATTTCATAAGCGCCATCACTGAAAATATAAAGAGTACTGCCTTTTGCAATTTTGCAAAACCCATCAACATATTTTGCTTCTGGAAACATCCCAACTGGCATTCCAGGGGTTCTCAAAAGTTTAACTTCGGTTTTATTTTCTGAGTTGCCAGATACTAAAATAGCTGGGGGATGACCGGCACTAGAATAAATTAATTGACGTTTGTCTCGATTATAAACACCGTACCAAATAGTAAAGTATTTATCATTTTGATAATTCATTTGGAAGGTGTCATTTAAAGCTTTTAAAACATCACTTGGTTGATAGTAATTTAGACTTTTAAGAGCGCGAGAACGCAACAAATTTAATACTGAAATCGAGGGAAGAGTTGCTCTAAGTCCATGTCCGGCAGTGTCGAGTAAGTAAATTGCCAGATAATCAGGATCTAACCAATAATAATCAAAACAATCACCGCCAAGTTGCCGCGAAGGAATAAATAAAGAATTAATGGTAAGGGGTCGTTTCATCGGCAAAGGCAAAAGCGAACGCACATATTCCGCCGCTTCTGCCATTTCTGTTTCTAAAAGTTGCTTTTGATTTTGCAAATCTTTACTTAGTTGATGCAGTCGCAAACCTGCTCTTACTCTTGCTTGCAATTCATTTTGCTCAATCGGTTTAGCGATAAAATCATCGGCACCAGCATCCAATCCTTTAACGCGATCGGCAACAGAATCTAAAGATGTTAATAATATAAAAAAAGTGGTAGATAAATTAGGGTCTTTTTTAATGCGATCGCATACTTCTAAACCATTCAAACCCGGCATTACCCAATCACAAATAATTAACGCCGGATGACAAACAAGCGCCTTTTCTATTCCTTCCTGTCCATTACTAGCAGCTACTACCTCATAACCCTGCCTTTTCAGCATCCTTTTTAGCAGTGTTCGTATTGTTTGGTCATCATCAATTACTAAAATTTGAAACATAGGAAACAACGAAAATTAACGATAATAACGATTATTTTTAGTTAATAATTGTCAAGATAAAAATAAAAATCTCGTAATTGGATAATAGCAAATAAGAGCGCTAAAGCGCCCTTACTAACGAATATCTAATTCCCCATGAGCTTCATTACCTTTTTGCGGCGATCAAATATTATGGCGGTGAAAGGGGGTTTAACCACAAGAGTATAGCTCTTTTTAACTGGTTAAAGTCGCGGTATACTTCTTGCTTGAACCACTGTCCGAGAGCATCCAAGGGCGTAAACGCGGCTCCTGTTTGCCATTTTAAATCTTGACCTAAAGGCGTAACGTGGCTTCCTGGTAGCTTTTGCGCCGTCACCATCCCCGGAAAGCGTTTCTCTAAAAGTTCGCTTAAAGCTGATGATTGGTCTAAGGTGTCGTTGGAAAATTTTACCAATAAGTTGCGGCGTACACTATAGCGCTCTTTGATAATTTTATTGGTTTCCAACGGTGAAGGTGTAAACTCGATCGCAAAGCTCGTGTTGATTTGTTCGACTAAGGGAATAGCCTCGCTGGCGGCATAGTTGTTAAAAGATATGAGAATATTGCCTGCGCGTTCGACATCGAAGAGACTACCGATCAGCAAGTGAAGTTTGCAACCCATGCTGTGTCCGATACCGTAGATGGGAAGGTAGGCTTTGCGAATGACGGAACTATCTTTAAGGCGTTCTAGGACGCGTTCAAAGTTTAACAGTGCCATTTGGGCGATCGCAATATGATCCAGCGTGTTGACAAAGGGTGTTGCAATTACAACATACCCTTTTTCCGCCAGATTTTCTAGTAAGGTGCGGTAGGTGAGATGGGGTGCGGTAGCGACAAATGCACCGCCCAAAAAATGAATAATCCCGATGGGATGTTGGGGAATTAGCACCCAGTTGCCTTTGATTTCTTTCCAGTCCATGCCTTTGAAGGTAAAAGGTAAAAGGTAAAAGGTATAAGGTATAAGGGAAAGGGGGAAGGGGAAAAGGTGAATCAGCGCTGCGTCCGGGTAACACTCGCGCAGGCGAAGGGGAAAGGGGGAAGGGGGAGGGGGAAGGGTTAATACTTTTTAATGGTAAGGCTTGTTTACTGATGTTGTGGGGGGTATCTTGCTTTATTAGGAGGGTGAAAGGTAAAAAAAACAGGTTGTTCTGCCTGTTATATCAAGTCCGATTAATTATCCATAATTCAATCGTTCATGGTTCATGGTTCGCCAGCGCGGCCAAGGAGGGGTTTCCCCCACTCCCGACTGGCGAGGCGCGAAGGGTTCATCGCTTTTGAGCGCTATTAACCATTAACCATTAACCATTAACAGTTTTAAGCAATATTATGGGTGTTCACATGCGTACATGATATTAACTGAGAATGGTTCCGGATATGGCTGGTAGAAACTCGTAGGAATATACTTCAAATTTATACTCTCACGGCTGGATATGAACCGCGCGAGTACTGTCAAAGTCTGGAATTGGTGGGGAGGTAATGCTAGTTTCACCGGAAAGAGTGGAATAAATTGCTGTGCTGTTGCACCCGGTGGCGTCTCATATCATGTTCGCTTGATTCGCGCTCTTTTATTACTCTGAAGAAATAAAATTATTCCCTCGTTGGGTGCAGCGATCGCGAAACCCAACGCATGCTTCATATTTTGGATGTTGGGTTACTCTTAAGAAACACGCTGGCTGAGGGAAAAGGGAAAAGGGTAAAGGGTAAAGGGTAAAGGGGAAAATTATATAGTGAATATCCATTTGTAACGAGAGCGTAAACCACGTCCCTAAGAGGCTTATATCTTGCACCTTTACGCATAAACCACTCTTCATCGAATACAAAGTGATGATTTTGACCACACAATAACAACATCAGTCCTCTTGGAGAGGACTTATGCTATTAGACTGGGACTTATAGTCCCAGACGGATGTAGTCGAACGCGGAAAACCCGCATATACTTGGTATTTTTATCTGGCCAGAGTAATAAAAGAGCGTTAATTATAGTTAATTATAAATTGTAGGTTGGGGAGCCACTGCGCCCTTCGGGGTTCGGCGAGTGTGCTTTCGTGGGGTTGTCACGTAGACGCACTCTTTGTACCCCTACCCTTCGGGAAGCTAGCGCAACGGGGATGCCGCAGGCTAGCGTCTCGCAGAAAAGCGGCTTGTTGAAGGGTAGTGGAACCTAACACATGCATGAGCGTAAATGTTGGGTTTCGCTGCGCTACAACGCCACATACGGCTGGGGAACCCGACAGTAGCAGTGGCTCCCCAACCTACATATATTATATGTATTTATCCGAAGTTGATATCAATTGTTGCTGGAGAACTATCAGGAAGAATACATTTTTTGAGGCTGGAGAAATAATATCAAGTTCCGCCTTGCGGTACGTTTAGCGCTGGGGACAAAGTGTTCAACCGTACATAATATAAAAGAAAGGTAAATTCACCCCTGACTTTGTAAATTTTTCATTTCATGTTGCACATCTAACGCAATCTGTAAAGCTTCATTTAATAATTTTCCATGTTCGCTAGCCCGTTCGCTAACTTGCATGGCACTTAAAGTTGGTAAATTATTGGCAAATAAATCTGTATTGCTGATTATAAAATTTTTATTCTCTCTCAATATCTTTTCTGTTTTCAAAGCGCGAACTAAATCTGCTCTTGTCAGTCTCAGCGCATCGATAACTCTCTCTCTTTCTTGAATGGCAACTTCTGGATTGCCAGCCGCTTCTATTTGGTCGTTAATATCTATTGCTCTAATGACAGCATTATATCTCTCAACATCCTTTAAAAGAATTTTCAGAGAATGGGTCATATTCGCTTTCACAAGCTTACTTCTTTCCTTCCAGAACAAATACAATAACAATTGCGTTGCAGCACCGCCAATAAAAGATAATACTATAAACAATATCCAGGAAGGAATTAATAACCCAGGTGCAGCAAATTTGAGAAAAACATCAAATACAATATAGGCAAAAACAAATATAGAAAATCCTATAAAAACTACAGTCGCCCCCTCAGAACCTTTGACTTTTTCTAGAAATTGCCTTGCCAATTTTTTAATGGGATTAGTAATCAGCATCAACTCTTCATTAACTGGCAAATTCGTCAGTTTTTGCAACTCTCTTTGAGTTATCTCCAAACCTAGTAAATCATCTTGCACAGCCGTACAATCCTCGTCAAATAAAATAGAGTTATATTACTACATAACCATTAAGCTTATCAATTCACAATCAAGCAAGCATTATGTGATTTTTTTTCACATAAATTAATTTCGATGGTCAAAAGATAAAAAAATGTCAAATATAATACACAAATTTTCGCGCCGCCTATTGAGAAAGAATAGACAGAGGCATTACATTTGGTGAATACACTAGTTGCATCATCCATTTCGTTAACAGGGAAGCATCAAAATATATTACTTGACTTGCATAAGTTTGAAGTGTAAAGGATAAGGATGAAGTGGGCGAAAAACTGTTGTATTGCGCGATATTCATGTCCTGTCCCTTGCTGGGTGAGGTAATTTTATACTTCATACTTCATACTTTATACTTCATACTGAGCGCCTTTGCATTTCCTGAGTTTGATTAGTTACGATTGTAGCGAACCTCCTACGGGATTTTTAGCGATCGCCTGCAATAACTCTAACGCTCTTTGGCTGGTAAGAGCGTTTTTTCGCCTTCTTTGACTTATATACCGTTAAATTAAAGTTTCGTCAGGATGGCTTTTCTAAAAGTCAAGTAACTTAATGGCTAATAGTCTGATTCTCGGTTTGTCATTAGCTATTAACTATTGGCAAAAAAATCATCTTTATTTGCATTAAATATTTGAGAAATTTCTCTGTTGCTAACTGTTAGGAAATTCTCATAATTAAATTATGCCGTAGTATAAGAGTCTCGCCTGTAGGCTTGTGGGGTAAGGTTTTTACCTACTTACTAAATTTCACTCTTTCGATATGCATTCCTTGCAAAAGTAACACAACTATAGAAAGAGGAGAAAAATTTTCCAATTTTTTAGGATGAAAGCATAACACAAGCAATATAGAAACGCTGGATACTTCCAATGAAAACCCAGAGGGGCAAGAAACGCCCTTTAGGTAGGGGCTAGGTTAAAGGCGAAATTCCCCTTAACCCTTTCCCTTTCACCTACTTCTACAAGAAATCCAGTTATTTTCAAAACAGGTGGAACCATGAATGTAAATTATCAGAATCTCCTCATTCTGGCAGCCTTGGGCGTAGGTGCATTGTTTGCGATGGGAACAGCGATACAACAGTGGCGCGAAAGACAATATAGTTTTAGCGACAAAGCAGTGTTGATTACAGGCGGTTCGCGGGGACTGGGTTTGGTTATGGCACGCCAGTTGGTAGAACAAGGTGCGCGTGTAGCAATTTGTGCCCGTGATGCGGCTGAACTGGAAAGGGCGCGTGCGGATCTTCAACAGCGCGGTGGAGAGGTGCTGGCTGTACCTTGCGATGTCACAGATGAATTTGAGGTGCAGCAGATGATTAAGATAGTGCGCGATCGCTTCGGTTCAATCGATGTATTGATTAATAATGCCGGTACTATCCAAGTTGCGCCAATGGAATTGATGACTCTTGATGATTATGAAGAAGCCATCAAAACCCATTTCTGGGCACCGTTGTATACAACACTTGCTGTCCTTCCCCAAATGCGGGAACAACATGCTGGGCGGATTGTAAATATCTCTTCTATCGGCGGTAAGGTGAGCGTGCCGCACTTGTTGCCCTACAGTAGTAGCAAGTTTGCCTTAGTCGGACTTTCGCAAGGAATGCGAGCCGAATTAGCAAAATATGGAATTGCGGTAACTACTGTATGTCCTGGTTTAATTCGCACCGGCAGTCAATACAACGCCTTTTTTAAAGGTAAGCACCGCCAGGAATACACTTGGTTTAGTACGAGTTCTTCTTTACCTTTGCTGTCTATCAGTGCTGAAAATGCAGCTTCTCAAATTCTTGCAGCTTGCAAGCGGGGCGATGCAGAAATTGTACCGTCAATTATCGCGCAGATTGCCGATAAGTTACACGCCTTATTTCCAGGATTGACTGCCGATATTTTGAGTTGGGTTAATCGCTTATTACCAGAAGCAGATGGAATTGGTAGCGATCGCGTTCAAGGCAAAGATAGTCAATCGTCTTTGTCACCATCTGCCCTAACAACCCTAACAGACAAAGCTGCACAGCGCAACAATGAAATTTCCATCCAATAATTAATTTGTAATTCATCACTATAGCAGCCCTAAATCCTTCGCGATTAACGTTCGTGTCGGATAAATAAGTGCGGAACCCGACTTCTCAAATTTTTGATTTTTACAAATAAAATAAACTGACTATATATCACTATACATATTTCATTAGATAGAAGAATATACGACTTATAACCGTTAAATTATAAAATAACTAACCCGTAGTATTCAACTCCTGAAAAACTGTTTTATCTAACTAAAATTAACAGTTTCTCAGGTGAATACGCATGCTAAAAAAATAATTTAAATCTAATTGAAAGAGTTTTGTAATTATGAGTAAAGTGGAAACAAGCAACACTACAGTCTACAATACCGCATCCGAAAACAGACGTTCGGATCGGCGATTTTGGGACATAGGGATAATGCTGACTCTAGTGCTGATGGCAGCATATGTTAGAGGCTGCGATTTCAATGGGTCGAGGGCAAGCGTTCCGCCAGGACTTGTCAATACATCCCAAATTGCTGAAAATACAGATGACTTCCTTGGGAAAACTGTGACGATTAAAAGCAAACCGATTCAAAAAATCGGTTTAAGTTCCTTTACGGTTAACGATAATAGGGAGAATAGGGATAAGAGCGATAATAGCAATAATAGCGATCGCTCCTCTGCAGAAACCGAACCCATCGTAATTGTAAACGCTTCAGGTGTGCCTTTCAATATACCTAGCGATCGCAACACAGAAGTTCAAGTTACAGGTCAAGTTCGCAATTTGGATATTCCAACAATTGAGCGAGATTTTAAGATCAACTTGCAAGACCAATATTATACAGATTACATCAACAAACCAGCGATTGTTGCTCAACATATTGCAATAGCTCCCAAACCCGGTCAAATTACTCAAAACGCCAGAAAATTCTATGGCAAGGAAGTTGCAGTTCAAGGTGAAGTGGGCAACATTCAAAGTCCGGTTTTATTCACCCTAAATAAAGAGCAACTAATTGGTGGGGAAGATTTGCCGGTTTTATTAAAAACAGCGCCAACAGTAGCTATTAATCAGGGTCAAAAAGTAGCTGTGGTTGGTGAAGTTCGTCAGTTTGTTGCTAATGAAATTGAGCGAGATTTCAATTTGACTTGGGATTCAAATGTGAAAAGGCAGATGGAAGCGCAGTATAATAAGAAGCCTGTGTTAATTGCTACAGAAGTCTATCCATAAATAATTGGGGCATTGGGGATGGAGTATTGGGTATTGGGCATGGAAAGAGTATTTTTATCCTCAATAGGACTTACGCAACTCAGTCTACTGCCACAATAACAGCCTTTGATAATTCATGAATTATCGCTCTCTCGTTATGTTTTGCGTAAGTCCTGCTCAAATAATGGACGTTACAGTTTATGCTGAAGGTGGAGAAAGCAAATCTAAGCTAAATCTTCTGAGCAAAATCTAGAATGAGTGCTGATTTGACATCAAAAACTTCCCATGATTTTGTTGCAGTACTAGCAGAGGCTGCGGCAGCTTATCGGCAAAAAGAGAATAAACGTCCTGATGTTGGGGTAGTAGTTGATGCATTGCTAAAAGCAGAGAAGAATGCCAAACAGCAACGGCTTTCCTATGCTTTTGCATCCTTGCAGGGTGAATGGCGGCTTTGTTTTGCGACTGGAACTCGTAAAGTTAGAAAACGAGGGGGAATTGTCTTGGGCAAAGGTTTTTATTTGCCCAAGTTAGCGAAAGCGCAAATTTCCTTTAGTGCTTCTTCAGAGCAGACTTTAGATAGATGCGAAATTGGCAACCAAGTGCAATTGGGTTCAGTGTTGTTAAAGCTGACCGGACCGGCGCGATATTTGGGCAAGAAAAATTTGTTGGCATTTGACTTTACGCAAATGCAAATAAGTTTGTTTGGTCGTGTTATTTACAACGGGAAGTTTGGGGGTGGTAAAGGTACAGCAGAAGACTTTTACAATCAAGCGATCGCTAAACTACCATTTTTTGCCTTCTTTTTGGTGACAGAGGATTTCATTGCAGCACGCGGTCGTGGCGGTGGGCTAGCACTGTGGATTCGAGAAAGTTAAATAATGCTTTGAAAAAGCACTCAAAATAAAGGTAGCTGATATTACTATTGTGACTGGCGTTAAATAAGTGTATTTTCGTAAAATGCCTGTAAAGGCGTTAGCTTTGTCTCCCCGAACCAAGAGGAGGCAAATCCGCCCTTGTCGATTTTCCTGCCGCTTTATTGCCGTGGGCTAGCAGCGTAAGTCCTAAATTTAAATGTGGAACAGCTTATCCTTAGGGACTCGCAAAAAATAAATTATCCTGTAAAATAGGCGAGACGCCGACTCTACAGAATCATTGGATGTTTTTTAATTTAGAAGTCCCTTAATATAAAAATATAAACATTTAACGCTTCCACCCCTTCAAAAGGTGGACTTTTGGCTCATCGGCGTGCCTTAAAATTGCTCTAAGCCGCTTTGGCTGAATCCTATACTCAACCCAGGATTTTTTTATGAATTTCTCGTCAGCGCGACAATATTTTGATCGGGAAATCCAGCAACCTGACGAGTCTATCGACCTGGCAAAGGCTGCTTTATACATTGCACAAGAAGAATATCCCGACCTTGACCCAGAAGAATACCTCAATGCTTTTGATACAATGGCATTCGAGCTACAAGAACGCTTGCCATCACAAAGGTATCCGCTGCGAGTTATTCAAAGTATTAATCAGTATCTCTACGATGATTTAGGATTTGCTGGTAATATAAAAGACTATTACGACCCCCGCAATAGCTTTTTAAATGATGTGATTGACCGTCGTTTGGGGATTCCGATTACCTTGGCGCTGGTTTACCTGGAATTGGCGCGACGCATTGATTTTCCGATGGTGGGAATAGGAATGCCCACACATTTCCTGATCCGCCCCGATATTCCAGAAATGGATATGTTCGTCGATGCGTTTAATGGCGGTGAGGTAATGTTTGCACAAGATTGTCAGGAGATGCTGTCGCAGGTTTATCAGCAAAACGTGACGCTACAACCGGAATTTTTAGCGGCGATCGGCAAGAAGCACTTTTTGGCACGAATGCTGACAAATTTAAAATATATTTACTTGAAACAGCAGCAGTTAGAAAAAGCTTTAGCTGCGGTTGAGAGGATTTTGCTACTGTTTCCCAGCGTGATTGTAGAATTGCGCGATCGCGGTTTGATTTATTATCAACTTGGTTTCTTCCCCCAAGCCGCCAAAGATTTGGAATTTTATCTAGCAAAGGTTCCTAATGCCCAAGATGCCGATGTGATTCGGCAATTGCTTTCTCAGTTGAGAGGTGCGTGAGGGAGAGGGGGAGAGGGGGAGAGGGGGAGAGGGGGAGATGGGGAGATGGGGAGATGGGGAGATGGGTGTGGGGGACAAGGAAGAAAAACTAACTACGCGCCTACCAACCACCAACCACCAACCACCAACCACCAACCCCAGAGGGGTTCACCAGTCGCCTGGGTCGGGAAACCCTACCAAGGCCGCCCCTTCAGCACTAACCACCAACTCTTAACTAAGATTGACTAATCTGCACTTCTTCTGCTACTCGTTTGAGACGGCGCAGTTGGGCTTGCATATCTTTTTTTGTCCAAGTCTCGGCAAATGTTTTGAAACCCCAACTAACTAAAGGGTTGGGTATCTCAAACTCAAAGTTATTAACTAGGCATGTTCCCTTTTCTATCGGTTGACATTCCCAGCGATCGCGTCCTTTAAAAAAACCGTCAAACGACCAGACTACCAAACCTGGTTGTCTTTCCACAACAGTACTATTTAATGTAGGTTTTATTACAGGTATTTGAATCACAAACTTGCTTTTACTATTTAAATCTGTACTCCAAGTTTTACCCACGGGTTCGCAACGCAAAACGGGGTTTAGCCAACGGTGCATCAGAGCGAGATCGGTAATACAACGCTCCACTACCGTAGCTGAAGCATTAATTTGAATCGATTGTTCAAAAATTTGAGACATTCCACATCTTTTTTGCTGTCGCTGAAATTAGGGTAACGCAAAATTGAGCATTGCCCGCCAATAACATCAATGATACAGATCGCTTTGTCGCCGAACCAAAAAATCTATATGGAATTACTAAAAAACATGTATAATCGTTTATTTTTGCGATATTGCTTCTTAAAAAGAGATATTAAGTAAAAAATTAAAAATCACTCTTGAAATCAATTTCTTATATAGCTTTACTGGTAAATTGTATGCAAAACACTGCTGAAGTCACTCAGGTGTAGGATTGCTAAAGGCAATCTACTCGCCTAAGCATCGCGCATTGTTTTCTTTAATAACACTAAACCTTAATTCCGGAAAACCATGAATACCACTTGGCAAGGAATAATACAGGTAATGGAACAAAGTTGGTCACTCAGGGTGCAGCATTTTTTGGCACAATCGCCAAGTCTGCCACCAGCGCAAGCAGGAATCAATTATGTTCAAGGAACTGTTGAACAGATAATTGGGTTTTTGCCCCGTTTGCTTGGGGCTGTGGTAATTTTGTTGGTTGGCTGGCTGGTAGCGGCGGTTGCTGCTGCTATAGTGCGGGGAATTCTCAATCGCACAAAGCTAGATAACCGCATCGCCGCCGGGATAACTGGCGGGCGAGATATTCCCCAAATAGAGAAGTTAATCGCAGGTTTGGTCTTTTGGGCGATCCTGCTGTTAGCGATAGTTGCGGTTTTGGATACGTTAGAGTTGAGGGTGGCATCTCAACCGCTTAATTCTTTTCTCAATCAAATTGGTGATTTTCTACCCAAGTTGGCAGGTGCGGGAATCCTCTTGGGGGTAGCTTGGGTAATAGCTACTCTTGTTAAACTGTTGACGGTACGCGGATTGCAGGCGTTGAACCTGGACGATCTGTTGAATCGAGAAACACAAGATGATACCCCAGGTTTAAATCAGATTTCTTTAACTGATACCATTGGCAATGCCCTGTATTGGTTTATCTTTTTACTGTTTCTCGTCCCGGTTTTAGATACTCTGGGATTGCAACAGGCTTTACAACCAGTACAATCTCTGGTAACGCAGATTCTCTCAATTCTGCCGAACATTTTAGCTGCGACTTTAATTGCCGCTGTTGGCTGGTTTGTGGCGAATGTGGTGCAGCGGATTGTCACGAATCTATTGGCGACTACTGGAATCGACCATTTGGGCAGTCGGTTTGGAATTTCGTCCAATGCCGGGGCACAACCGCTATCGACGATTATCGGCACGATAGTCTATGTTTTGATTTTGATTCCTGTAGCGATCGCGGCGCTGAATGCGTTGCAAATCCAAGCAATCTCCGTGCCAGCGATTGCGATGCTGCAACAGGTTCTCAATGCTTTACCCGCCATATTTACAGCAGCGGCGATTTTGATTTTCGCCTATTTCTTGGGGCGGTTTGTGGCAGATTTAGTCACAAGTATCCTTACAAGTATAGGTTTTAACAACATTTTCTCTGTCTTGGGTCTGCCAACACCTACAACACCCAGCAGACAAACTGTTGGAGATGCAGCGACAGCACCTCGCCTACCAACTCGCACTCCCTCGGAACTTGCCGGCATTGTTGTCTTAGTCGGCATTATGCTGTTTGCGACGGTGGCTGCGGTTAATATCCTGAATATTCCAGCACTGACAGCACTGGTGTCTGGAATTTTGATTATATTCGGGCGGATATTGGCAGGATTGGTAGTATTTGCCATTGGTTTGTTTTTAGCAAACCTGGCTTTTAGCATTATTACCAGTTCAGGCGATCGCCAAGCGCTAGTATTGGGTCAAGTAGCGCGAATTTCGATTATTGCCCTAGTTTCAGCAATGGCACTGCAACAAATTGGCGTTGCCAGCGATATTGTAAATTTAGCCTTTGGATTGTTACTAGGCGCGATCGCGGTTGCAATTGCCTTAGCTTTTGGTCTCGGCGGTCGCGAGATTGCCCGAGAACAAGTTCAAGAGTGGTTAGACTCTTTCAAAGCTAAAAAGCAATAAGACTGGGGCATGGGGCATGGGGCATGGGGCATGGGGCATGGGGCATGGGGCATGGGGCATGGGGCATGGGGCATGGGGCATGGGGCATGGGGCATGGGGCATGGGGCATGGGGCATGGGGCATGGGGCATGGGGCATGGGAAAAGAGTAACAATACCCAATTCCTAATTCCCAATGCCCAATTCCTAATTCCCAATGCCCAATTCCCAATTCCCAATGCCCAATTCCTAATTCCCAATGCCCAATTCCCAATTCCCAATGCCCAATTCTCAATTCCCAATGCCCAATTCTCAATTCCCAATGCCCAATTCCCAATTCCTAATTCCCAATGCCCAATGCCCTATGCCCTAGACTTTTTTACTTTGACCTTCTTAAGCAATTCATCCTTGATGCGATTGAGAATCGAAGTCTCATCAAGGGTTGACAAAATTCTACCAATCACCGCTTTTGGACCATCTGGACCCCAAGTTGCCCCATTCGCTAAATAAGCTTTGGTGACTTGTCCAATGCCATAAGAAGACACACCAGCCACACCCGCTTGCGTTAGCGCCACCGATATGTAGGGACCCAATGCAACGCCTCCCGTGGCTGGTGCAGATATACCAAGTAAAGTTTTTAACCCGCTTAAACCCAAGTTTGCCAGCAATTCGCTGGCAGTGATACCGCCCATACTCAAAGCGATTTTTTGTAATAATTGTACGGCTCCAGCTTCACTCATCGGGATGCCATAAAGTTTAGATAAGCCCAATATCATAGTAATATCAATGACTGCGCCACTCAGTATATCCACTACCGTGACAGGATTGAGAGCGATCGCTAATGCTTTGGTCATCACAGCTCGCCAAATCATCTGATTCGCGCTTCTATCCCGAATCATCAATTTGCGCTGCACCAATTGTTCATTGACATCATCGGCATAAAGCATGGTGTTGAGGGCGACCAAGGCTTTACCCTCGCGGTGCAGAATCTCCAAAATTTTTAACTTTAGTTCTTCAACTTGGGCGTTTCCCGTACGCAACTGCACCGCCCTAGTGCCATCAGAACGGCGAGTCATCGTTTTTACCAAGGGTGAAGCAGCAGACATGACAATTTCATCAGGCGAAAGTAACTCCCGCACCCTTTCATCGCGGATTTTGCGGTAAATTGCCATGCGATCGGCTTCTGGATACTGGTCTACTTTGTTAAACACCAGCAATATCGGTTTACCTGCTTCCCGCAACTGCGAAAGGGCTTCGTGTTCAATTTTGGTCATGTCTCCCGAAATCACAAACAGCAGCAAATCTGCATGTTTTGCTACCTGTTCGGCTAATGCGGCGCGGGTATCACCGTCTACCTCGTCTAAACCGGGAGTGTCAATTAATTCTACTTGCGATCGCCCAATTCCCGGTAAAGTTACGCGTAAAGCACGTTCGCTTTGTCCAACCGCTTCTTCATTAATAATCCAATTAACGCGTTGTTCCGCGCGGGTAACACCGTGTAAAGGACCAGTTTCAAACACCGATTGTCCAACCAAAGCATTGAGTAGAGAAGACTTACCGCGTCCCACCATTCCAAAAGCAGCAATTTGTATCACCATGCGGTCTAACTTTCCCAGCATGATTTCCAAATCAGCAATTTCCGTCTCCAGTCCGCGTTGTTCCTCTTTAGTGAGGTCAAAATTGCTGACTAAATTTCGCAATGCCGTATGTGCTTGTTTATAGTTGAGTTCCGCCTGAATATCTTCAAAGCTGAAAATAGCATTATCTAGTTCTTCCTCCCAATTGAGAGAAGTATCATCAGTGTTGGGCGAATGGCTTTGATCGGGTTCGGGCGGGTGAGAAGTCATAGGAATTTTGGATTTTAGATTTTGGATTTTAGATTTTAGATTTTAGATTTTTAGATATATTGACGCCATCCTTTATGGTAGTGATTTTTTGCAGCAACGTGGGAATCTGGAGAGGGAGAGGGGGAGAGGGGGGCGACGGGTGTGGGAGACAAGGAGACAAGGAAGGCTGTTTTTTATCAACAGAACTTACGCTGTGAGACCTCCCAAACTCTCATTCCTCCGTGTCCTCAGCTTCCTCTGCGGTTAATTTTCCGTGACTTGTGCGTAAGTCCTAATCAAGCTTGACGGGAAGGGTGAAAAGCCGCAAGCATGACCTTGATTTTTATTTGATAAGGAAGGAAATTTGTCAAGAGGATATCGAAAAAAGTTATTGCATTGTTTATAATGACTCCTATAGCAGTCCGCGCAGGTCTTGCGTGAAAAACAAGATCCCCGACTTCTCTAAGAAGTCGGGGATCTGAATCCTCCAATTTTCATAAATCTGCCGAGGATTGCTATATGAAATTTGCGTCCCAAATTTACAATACAAATTCCTCGGTAACTACAGCACCTTGATAGCTGACTTCAACCTTAAATTGTTTATTTGGTGCTTCACTAAATTCTAACTGAATAGCATTATCAGCTTTCCTCGCGGTAACTTCCTGACTTATAGACTCAGAGGTGTCGGGATTAAGAGTAACTTTCAATTTCAAGCCAGATGGTAAATATTCTTCCTGATGAGGAAGAATTTGTATAAGCACACCTTGTTCTTGGTTTTCTTCTTTTTTAAGACTGACAATTAAAGCTAAGAGTTTATTTTGCAGCAGTAGCCCAAAATCAAACAATTTACTTTGTGAAATAGGAAAATTATTTGATTCATTCCGGCTTCTAACATAACCCCAAGTTAAGTTATTTGGAATTGTACTCAAAATAGATTCTGTAGATTGCCAACCTTCTTCAATTACTCCATCCCACCATTTTCCCAGATTGACTAATGTTTTACCTACTTGAGTTTTTACCTGAGTTACAGTTTCTATAACTGTGTTATTACTTGTGACTGCTACGGGTAATTTAATTGCAGATGGTTCCAGGAAACGAGTGTACAGCAAGAGGTTATTTAACTCTGTGTCAAACAAAGACAAAGGGAAAATATAACTATCTTCTGACTGAGATTTAAAATCTGGTATTTGAGAATATTTAAATATTTCGTCGTAACGCAAAAAGCCGTGAATATTTAATTGTTCTTCCTCTTCTAACACTTCCAGTAAGACATAGAAATGAGCAGCCGTTTTGGCTGAGGTGATGAGTTTTACTGGTACGATGACAAAATTATCAATCAGGTTATCTACGGTAATTAAGCAGATACGAAATTCACCTACACTGAGATAACAAACATCATCAATTGCATTAACACTGTTGTCTGGATTAACTTTGATATTTGGATTCCGTTCTTTCAGACACTTTTCAAAACCGAGTAATGCTAGTGCGTTTAAATATATTTTCCATTGGTTTATCTCGCCAAATTGGGTAAAATTCTCCTCACTGATTACTCGCGCTTCTTCAAAATGTTCTGGTTCTAGCCAAACAAGTTTTGGGGACAATTTTCTTCTCATTTTTTGTGCATCAATTAAATAAATGGGTGAGTTACTCATATTTCCCCCTGATGATTTATTATCTTATTAAAACAGGGATGAGAGATTTATTAGCAGATGCTTTCTTTATGCTGTGTAGGATGAATCACTAAGGTAGATGCGGATGAGTTGAGCAAATAAGCTGTTTTTCATCTGCTTTTTACTAGCCGCTAATTCTGCTTTTGCTTTTTTGAATGTTTTATTCCAGGCAAATTCTCTAATTGACGCAGCAATATTTTTTAGATAGTCAGGTTCATCAGAGATTCTTGTTAACCGAGATTTATTCAGCGATTGTAAAAGATTATCCAAAAAAATTTCCTCGGTTCGATACTGCACAATTTCCAAAAAGTTTTCTAGTTGAAAAATACGTCTGGCTTTACACCATTCGATTTCCCAACGTTTACCAATTTCACTTAAGGATATATTCTCTTGGTAATAAAGTCGCAAGCCTTCTGGGAATCGTTGAGCAAAGTTTTTGTAACCTCTACTTTTTTGTAAATCTTTAATTCGCTGGTCAATTACCTCTGCTATTATTTGATATAATACTTTTTCAAACAAATTTTGACAGATTTCTTGTAATTTTTCTAATTCCACATCCTCCGGGTTACGGTCTATGTGATAAGGTAATTCTGGATTGGGAAGATAATTATTTGTTGAATTATCATACACTTCTGTGGGTACGGTTTTGGTACTGCCTGTTTTTTTGTAAAGCCAGTCTTGACGCAAGATTTCTGCAATACGTTTCAGGTGATAAATTAATTCTTGCGGAGAAAGAATAATATTTGATTGCTGCAACAAATGCAACATTTCTTGCAGTTGGCTTGGTGTTGGTTCAGAACAGCGTCCTTTTTGGCGTGTTTTTAGTCTATCTCGTTGATAAACTATTTGAAAAGCTTTTACAATTTCATAGTCTTCTGTTAAAAGAAGACCTGACAGACAAAGGGGTATATATTTACATAATAACCCCCAATCACTGGGAGTTGCTAACCCAAACCCCCACAAAAATGATTTGATATTTTCGTTTTGGCGGGTGAGTCTGGTAGTCCAATTATCTAAGCTTTCCTTAGAACCTAAGTTGGGATTAAATTTCCGCAAAATGTCAACGCTAAAAAATTCTCCACCTTTGGCGATCGCTTGAATTGTGCCATCATGATGGTTCAAGATATGTTGAGTTTTACCCTCACTATCTACAATCACCAGTGTTTTACCATCGTCGTTTAAAACGAAGGGAAGCAAATCGGTGTACCTGAAAAGGTTTGCTGCAGTGGCGTTGTAGCTGTGAGGGATGGTTTTGCAGGTGATGAGAATTCTGTGTGAAATATAGCACCGCAAACAAAGCCCAGCGATCGCCCGTTGATAAATGTCATCATCTGAACGAAAAATTTGCCATAAAACAATTTGAACTTGTTTATTTTCTTCTGTCGATAGTGTCGGTTTGTTGCTTAGATGAGGGAATTGTATTTTAAAAAACTCTTTCGCTCTAGAAATTTCCCTGTGTTTTTTTAGCTGAACATCTTCCCCTGTTGGAAGTACCTGCATTTGCCAATATTTTGTCGGTGACGCCATAGTAATTTAAATTACCTCAAGTCTCTTGAAAACATGACATTAACAGCGAAGCTTTAGCACCAGAGACGAATTTTTTAGGACTGATAACAATTCTCTACGAGAATGAGCTTAATTAGTCAGCCTAATCGCGGGCTTTGTACTCCTTCTCTTAAGCAAGGTGCGTATAGCCCTCAGACTGGAAGTTTGAGGGCGAATAAAACTCAATATCATGGAGAATCGTGATTTTGAAGTTTGTAGTGGGTACTTTAGTACTCTAGAGAAGCGTTAAAACGCTTACTACAAACCAATTTTATGTGCTAGTTGCGTGAGTCCTATTTTTGATTCATTTTCTGGGGGCTACATTTATATATAGGTTTCATTTTGGGAACCTATACACTTTTGGGTAATCGAAGGTTAAAGCTTACCCACAGAAGTAGCCTCTTGTTCCACAAACAAAGCTGTAAAGAAGCTTTGCGATCGCTCGAGTTGTGCCATCATGATGGTTCAAGATATGTTGAGTTTTACCCTGACTATCTAAAACCACCAGTGCTTTACCATCGTCGTTTAAGACAAAGGGAAGTAAATCAGTGTACCTGAAAAGGTTTTCTGCACTGGCGTTGTAGATGTGAGGGATGGTTTTGCAGGTGATGAGAATTCTGTGTGAGACATAGCACCGCAAACAAAGTCCAGCGATCGCACGTTGGTAAATGTCATCAGTTGAACGAAACATTTCCCACAGAACTGTTTGAACTTGTTTATTTTCTTCTTTCGATAGTGTGGGTTTGTTGCTTAAGTGAGGAAATTGTATTTTCAAGAACTCTTTCGCCCTAAGAATTTCCCTGTAGTGTTTTAGCTGAACCTGTTCTCCTAGTGGAAGTATCTGCATTTGCCAATATTTTGTCGGTGACACCATAGTAATTTTCAGTACCTCGCGTCTAAAAATGACATTAACAGCGCAGCTTTAGCACCAGAGACGATTTTTAATTCATCTTCTGGGGGCTACATTATATATATAGGGTTGATTTTGGGAACCTATACACTTTTGGGGAATGGAGAGGGAAAGTTGCGGATTAAAAAAAGAACCCTACTAAAATCGTGTTGAGTAGGGGCTGTCTTAATTATTTCGATGGGGATTTACTAACTTTCATCACTATCGCTATCTGATTTAATAAATCCTAAAAATATACCTGTTCCAGATATAACTTTGCTACCGCCTTTTGCAATGTCATCTAAAGCATCTGACTCACCATCTACTAGCTTTGCTACACCAATTGCAACAGTGGCAATACCATCGGCTGTTTTGACTAATCCAGAGGGATCAATATTACTAGCAATACCTTTCATAGCTCTAAACAAGTCGTCTAGGTTGTTCATTTTTCATTTCTCCTAGTTTCAGCATTTATTAGTGTTGGAGTAAAATGAGCCATTATTTAAAAAGGTACGTTCAATGCCTGATAACTCAGTAATAATTATACTTTTACTCCATGTATTTAGGTAAACTTGCTAAATCTTAGTAATTGCATTTAGCAAGTTTATTTATCTTCTATTTATTTTTGTGGAAAGGACATTGCAAAGTGTTAGGATTATTTTTGCAGTAATTATTGTACGGTTTGACGGGAGGTTTTGGCATTCGTCGTATTTTTGGCAATTTCAATGGAACTTTTCTAACATTGCTCACAACTGAACTCGTACCCCTTACAGCCGGATTTGCAGATGAAGATGGAGCAGTAAAAGCAATAGTTGTCATCGTAGTTGTTACAGCCAAAAGACCACACAAAAGGCGTTTATTCAGCATCATAAGATCATCCTTTTCACTCGATTTTCTGTGAAGCAGAAAGAGAAATTAAAGGTAATTGTTTTCTCTACTTCCACTTTTTAATAGGTTCAAGTTCAATCGACCTATACACTTAGTTGGAATCTTTCAGAAATTAAACAATTAAATTTGAGTCATTGTCCAAAAAATAAGAGCGCGATTGCGCTCCTGGAAAAAAGAATATATGCTTTGATTCTGGTTATTTACTGATAGTTCTAGCTTTTCAAGGTTTGGTAGATAGTACAAAGCGAATTTCTACGCTTGCCTTTATCGCGTTTAATCTTTTGAATCTTCTTCTTGTTGTTTTTCTTTTTTCAATTTATCTGCATAAGCAAATTTGCACAATCTCAATCCATTTCCTATGAGAGTTAGTGCCAATAACGCTACGACAGCTTCCATTTTTACTACCTCGTTTTTGTTCTTTTTAATTTAATTATTGTGTTATTTATTCTTATGTTTTTAACAACAGTGAAATAACTACTAACCAAATTCTTTCTTGATCTTATCTATAGTTTCATTTAATGGTTTTTTGTGAATCCAACCTACATAACCTCCAAATACCATTTTGTTGTTGTAATCTGCTAAAAATATGTGTTTTACTTGTGCTGGATTTATGTAAATTTTAACTACAGTTTTATCTTTTAGCGTAAAATAGGGTATTGCTCTTTGAAAATCTCTACTATGAGCCATTGTCATACCAGGCACATTAACCAAGATTTCAACAACTTGTTGGGCTGTCTGAGAAATACTATAAGCAATTTCAGCTTCAGTATTCCATTCCATTAAATAATCAAGTGCTTTTTGAGATAAGATAAAACCTTGTTCAAACGCACCAAATGTGTCTAACATTTAAAGTTTTCCTATTCTAATGTACAACAACTAAACATTCCCACATAAAGCAAAACTCTAATTACCAAAAAAAGATTTTTCCTAATATTAGAAATTTTTACCCTTTTCAGCAATTTACTAAGTCTTTATCAAATAAGCCTGCTAACTTATTCCATAACTTGCAATCAACAGATTGAACATGCCTGCTTACGTGCATACGACTGGAGTTAAGAAAAGTGTACTGTAAGTATTGTATTTAGTAGTTGCAGTACACTTTTTAGATAGGTGGTTTTTAATTTACTTTAAGGTTATTATCTATTACAAGTTGGAGCTTTTGGAAGTTTTGCACAAAGCTGGCGGTATCTTCGGTTCCATTGCAGAATATTAGGAGGACGTTTAGGTAGCCGTATCTTTGACAATGTAAATGGAACTTTTCTAACATTCTTCACAACTGAACTTGTACGTCTCACACCCGGATTTGCATATGAATATGAAGCGGTAAACGCAATAGTTGTCATCGCAGTTGTTACAGCCAAAATACCACATAAAAGGCGTTTCTTCAGTAACATAAAAAAATCCTGATTACTCTATTTTTCTGTTGAGCAGAAACAGAAGCTTAAGATAATCCTTTTCTCTGCTTCCACTTTTTAATAGGTTCAAGTTCAATCAACCTATACACTTAGTTGAAAGACTTGATATAAATTATAACAAATAAGCTGCATTTATAACTTTTGGCGAAAGTCAGCGACTGTGTAAGGTGTAGGTTAATGCTTCTGAGTGCCGATACCGTCACACAAAGTGCGATCGCTTGTTATCCATCTATAAATATAAGTAAATATGACTAAACTTCCATTTGGGTCACATAAGTGTATAAGTCGATTGGATTTGCATCTAATTAAAACTAGAAGCAGGAAAAACAAGCAATTAGCTTGGGTTCCTCCTTCTGCTTAAAAGAAAATCACACCATCAAAAAAACATTCCTATGAGCATCAAACCTGATTTGCAACAAAGTTTTATGATTCAATTGCTGAAAACAAAATCATTTACACAAACAATCAGCAAATTTTCTGCTATCGGACTAGTGGTGTGTTCGTATTTAAGTGCATCATTTTTAACAACCGAATCTAGCTACGCTAACAGTGTCTTCAACAAAAAAGATTCTGCTGTTGTCCAAACAAAGCAGAACTCTGGAGTTAGGGGAAATTACAAAGACTTTTTGACAGCACTTGCAATAAGAGAAACAGGACAACAAAATCCACCTACTAACATTGAGAACCAGTTGGGTTTTATAGGCAAGTATCAATTCGGAGAAGGCTTACTGAAAGACCTTGGCTATTACGACACCCCTAATCCCTATATTGGTGGAGGAAATGGTGTAGATAGGAATTATTGGCGCGGTACATGGAGAGGAAAAAATGGGATTAATAGTAAGGAAGATTTCCTTAATAATAAGAATAATGTGCAAGAAATAGCTATTCAAGAAGCTATGCAATACAAGTGGGGTCTAATCAAAAATCAACTCAATGGACGCTCCATAAAAGAATTTATCGGACAACAACGAGGAGGAGTAGTCGTCACAGCATCCGGAATTCTTGCAGCAGCACATCTGCGTGGCGAAGGAGGGGTTGCCAAGCTGCTGCTTAATAACCAGGTTTCTCAAGATGAAAATGGCACTTCTATTCTCGCCTACCTGGGGGAATTCGCCGGATACCAAGTCCCTTTTGATTAGGGAAAACACTGCCAGCGTCATTGGAATTCTTTTGTGCTTTTAGTAGTTCACTTTTGAATTCCGATAACGTTACACAAAGTGCGATCGCTCTCGCTTACATTAGGATTATTTTTCAGATAGTCACCTACCCAATTGCAACCATCAATCAGTAGTTGATTTGACTCCAATCCCAAATTCCAGATAATAATTTTTCCGGCTTTGTCGGCTGAGATAAGGTGATTGCCGTCGCGGCTGAAATTAAGGCTCATAACAGAATCACCATGTCCTTTATAGGTTTTCAATTCTTTACCGTCAAGGCTCCAGAGTTTCACTGTCTTATCTAAACTGGCAGTAGCAATTGTTTTGCCATCTGGACTAAATTTGACACGGAAGACTCCAGCTTCGTGCCCTTTGAGAGGTGTGATCAATGTGATTAATTTACCTTCAAGCGCCCAAAGTTTGACTGTTTTATCCTCACTAGCAGTAGCAATCATCTTACCATCGGGACTGAAACTGACACTATGAACTCCATCAGTATGCTGTCTAAGGGTTTTGATTAGTTTACCTTCACTCGTCCAAAGTTTGACTGTTTTGTCCCAACCAGCGGTGGCGATCATTTTGCCATCTGGACTAAAACTGACGCTATTAGCCCCTTCCCCATTTTCATCTTTATCTTTATCTTTTTTATGTGCGTTAATGGTGTGGAGCAAATTGCCATCTAAGCTCCAAAGTTTGACAGTACCATCATGACCAGCAGTGGCAAGGGTGTTGCCATCAGGGCTAAAACTGACTTGCCAAATCCATTTTTTATTGTGCCCTTGGAAAATTTTTATTTTCTCTCCTTGACGATTCGAAAGTATCACAGTGCCATCTTGAGTAGCCGTAGCAATTCTTTGTCCATTCCGGCTAAAAGTGATGTGAGTAAACCATATATTATGGCTACTGTCATCTAATTTAAGGGTTTTAATTAATTCACCTGAGCGCTTCCAAATTTTGACAGTTCCATCCTTACTAGCGGTGGCATATTCCTTTCCATCAGGGCTAAAATTTACGCAATAAATCGCAACATTATGCGCCTGTTGAATGTAATAATTCTTCCCTTGTAGTTGCCAGAGTTTAGCAGTTCCATCCTTGCTAGCAGTGGCTATCATTTTTCCGTCAGGACTGAAACTGACGCTCCATATCCAATCTTTATGTCCGCTCATCAAGGTTTGGAGTTTCTCGCCAGATTCACTCCAGATGATAATAGTTTGGTCAGCACCGACGGTAGCAATCTGCTTTCCATCTGGACTAAATCTCACGCTAGTAACCGAATTTGTATGAGCTTTTAGGGTTTTTATTTCCTGTCCCTCAATGCTCCAGAGTTTCACAGTTTCATCTCTACTAGCGGTAGCAATTTTTTGACTATCAGGGCTGAAACTCACGCTCCAAACCCAATCTTTATGTCCAGCGAAGGTTCGCAGTAGTTTTCCATCACGGCTCCAGAGTTTGACTGTTTCATCCTGACTGGTAGTGGCAAGAGTGTTACCATCAGGACTGAAACTCAAGTTTAAAATAGATTTGTAATGTCCCTTGAAGGTTGTGATTAATTTACCTTTTGTTGTCCAGAGTTTCACATATCCCTTGGCATCAGCGCTAGCAATTGTCTTTCCATCTGGACTAAAATTCACACTATAAACTTTTGTATTATGCCCCGTAAGAGTAGTAATTAATTTACCTTCTGTTGTCCAAAGTTTTATGGTTCCGTCCCAACTAGCTGTGGCAATTGTTTTTTCTGTGGGGCTAAATTTGACGCTACGTACCCAATCTTTATGTCCTTTGAGAGTTTGTATCTGAGTCCCATCTAAACTCCATATTTTTACGGTTTTATCTCTACTCGCGGTGGCAATAATGTTCCCATCAGGGCTGAAACTAACGTCTGTCACCTCATCTTTATGCCTTTCTAATCGATTGCGTTCTGTAGCTTTATAAAGTGCCTCCTGTAAGAAAATATCAACCTGCTTTTGGATATCAGCTTTTTCCTGGTGTCTATAAAATGCTGGGAAAAAAGATGTTTCATTCAATTTTCTGGATGCCTTCAAACTTTCTATGAGGGCATCAAAATCTTGACTCGAAGTCAAAAGTGCTTTACTTGATACACTAATAGCTTTGATTTCGTTAAAATGCGCGTTCTGCGATTGCCACCAAGCTAATCCAGCAAGCATTAAGGTGACTACCAAACCGCCACTGAGTCCTGACATAATAAGTTGCTGCTTGCTTCTGTTGTGGCGTAGCTTTTGTTGTTGATGTGTTATGCTCGCAGTAATAAAATTCTGCTCGGATTGTGTGAGTTGTTCTCTAAGTTGCTTGTACCAATCTTCTGCTATAACTAGCCGTGTTCCTTGCAATAAGGCTTCTGGATTTTGATTGCTATTTTCCCAGTCACGCATTTCTTGCTTGAGTCTTTCTTGCCAAATGCGAAACTCACGGTTTGCTTCTATCCACTCCCGCAAAGTTCCCCATTCCCTAATTAACGCTTCGTGAATTATCTCTACCGTCTCTTCGTTATTTTTGCTACTCTCATCACAACCAGTCACCAGCAAACGCGCATCAGTTAATTGTTGTACCAAATCCCAATTTGCATCCCCCACTTCTTGGCGAGTCGCCACACGTCGGGTATCCTCCGTACCTTCCCCAGGACGCACTAACTGAATAAATATTTTTTCGGCGCGTTTTTTTTCATCCTGACTCAGCTTATTTAACACAGTATCGGCGTAGTTAGCCAAAGCCTTCTGTAAACCACCAATTTCTTGATAAGCTTCGTGGGTGAGAAACCATTTTCTAGGGTTTTGCCAAAGCTGCGTCAGGGTAAACTCAAGTAAAGGTAAACGTCCCGATTCATTACCCAAATCTTTAATTAAAGTATCAGTCAACCCCTCCTCAAGGACAACCTTCATTTTTTGCGCTGGTTTTTCAACCGATCTACGCAACTCCTCCCGGTTCATCGGACTAAGATTATAAATTCCCTTCTGCAAAGCATCACTAAAAGGACGGTAAGATAAAGCATAGCCATAAAAATCCGCCCGCAGCGTCAAAACCAGGGTAAATCTGGAAGCGTGGGCGATCGCGTAAATTAATGCATCTAAAAAAGGCTGGCATTCCTCTTGCGGTGTGAGGGTGTAAAGTTCTTCAAATTGGTCTGCAATGAGTACTAGATGTTTAGCACCCCACCCCCCATCCCCCTCCCCGCAAGCAGGGAGGGGGCTAAAGCAAGCAGGGGCGGGGTTAAAGGTAGAAGGTAAGCTATTGTTGGAAGTCTCTAAAAGATGAGAAGAATCTCCCCCCTCCTCGCTTGCGGGGAGGGGGTTAGGGGGTAGGGTAATTCCGGGTGGTGTGATAATATTTTCAATAATCTCGGCTAACCTTGTCTCATCATGCCGCAAGTCCACCTCTAAGACCATTTGGTCTAATCTGCATTGTATATCTGTTGAATTTTCTCCTTGCAGTTGTGCTGGGGAATAGCAATGATGATTTAAGGCGATCGCTAAATTCCCAAGGGGATTATTCCCCGGACGAAAAGAAATAATCTCGACATTCCCAAGTTTTCGTAAACTCGGAACCAACCCCGCAAACACCACAGAGGACTTCCCACTCCCAGAAGCACCAACCACAGTCACCAAAGATTTACTTTCGACTGCTGCTACCAACTCATCAACAAACTTCTCCCGACCAAAGAAAAAATCTGCCTCTTCTTCCCCAAACGCCGACAAACCCTGGTAAGGAGACTTAGGTAATTTACCAGATAATCCGCCCAAATCTTCCCAACTGGGAGGAAGTTCTAATGTATTTTTGCAAATAATCGGTAAGCAACTCACTCCTGGAAGTGGTTTTTCTGACTCAGACAAACCTGTAAGTTCTTGTAATTTACCCCTTGCTTTCAATACAGCGGTAAATAAAGAATCTCCACCAGCGTAAGAAGAAAGAAAAAAGTTGAGAAACTTCTGCGCGATTTTATCCGGTACTGGTTCTCGCCAAACTATAACGTAGGGTAAATTTAAATCTGCCAATCGTTGTGCTAAACCCAAACCATCACAGGAATTAAAAATCGCTAATTTTAAACCTTTACTAATTGCTGATTTTAAAGTTCGGGGGATTTCTTCTAAATCTAAACTGTCGTTGGGATTAATGGCAATTATACCTTTTTTCCCATACTCTTGAGATTCGCTATGCCCAGCAAAAAACAAAATATCACAAGGTTCATCCCAAAGTTTATGAAGTGTTTCACGCTTCGGTTCTTTCAAAAAGATAGTCTCTGCACCTCGTTTTTCTAACCTGAGAACTAATTCTTCATCGGTTGAGGTATCAAGATTTCTGCTATCTCCCAAAATACTGATGATTTTAATTCTTCTGAAAGTTTCAGAATTTGATTTTGTTACTCCTCCCACTTTTTGTAGGGAATCTTTAAAACAAAGCGCTGCTTCCGATGAAGAATGTTCTCCAAATAAATTACACTCCTGCCAAGGTATGCGATGTAAGATGTTCTTTGTTATTTCCGATTTAACTCTGTGGGTGTTGACAACTAAGCGAATATCAGCATTAGTATTTGACGTAATTACTGGTTCTAAGTGTGACTTAATTGGTAGTAGCCATTGATTTAATTTTTCCCGTAAAGACCTAGCGTATTCAGAACAGACATCTGTAGATACATTTGTAACTTGGTTATTTTTAAAACCTCTGCTGGTAGGTTGAGCTAACAAGTCGTAGATTTTTTTCCAACGTTCATAGCTATTTGGAATTTCTTGGGCTGGGGGTAATTGGGTTTCTAATTGCTGAGAATTATTTTGAGTAGAAAAAGCATCTATCTGAAGTTGGATTTTATTAAATCCCTGCTCAAAATCACCATCGCCAAATTTCAAATTTACCCATACTTCCATAAACCACCCTAAATTAATTCACTCATGCTGTCTTACTTACTAACAACCCCACTAAATGCGCGGAAGCGAATTAGTAGCATGCTTGAAAAGCTTTTGTGAAAGCGTTTTGGGCGATCGCCTTTTGGACATGAGTGCGTTGCGCGCGATCGCACCTTTGTGTGAGTGGCTTCATGTGCTACCTCGTTTAGCGGCGTTCTATTTACTGATTACCACATGGTTTTCATTCTCAATTCCGCAATCGAAGTAAAAAACTTATAGCTTGAAGTATCTCCCCAGATAAATCGGGAGAGGGGGAGAGGGGGAGAGGGGGAGACAAGGGAGACAAGGGGGACTATTAACCACCAACCACCAACGACCCTTCGGGAGAACCAGTACTAGGAGGGAAACCAAAAGCGCAGTACGCGCTTCACCACCAACTAACAACTAACAACTGACTATTGGCTAACAAAACGTCATAAACTGAAAAATGCATTTAATAGCGTTAGGAACTTGACTAAATCATTTGTGCGGAAAATAGTTATTGCCGGGAACTGGAAAATGTTCAAAACCCAGGCAGAGTCCAAGGACTTTTTACAAGGATTTCTGCCCAGCTTGGAGGAAACGCCCCAAGACCGAGAAGTGGTATTATGCGTCCCCTTCACCGATTTAAACGCTTTATCCCAGACTTTACATGGTAGCCTCGTACAACTGGGGGCGCAAAATGTTCACTGGGAAGAAAGTGGAGCCTACACGGGTGAAATCTCCGGACCGATGCTCGCAGAACTTGGCGTGCGCTATGTTATTGTCGGTCACAGCGAACGCCGACAATATTTTGGTGAAACGGATGAAACCGTTAACCTGCGTCTAAAAGCGGCTCAAAAGTATGATTTGCTCCCAATTTTGTGTGTAGGCGAAACTAAACAACAACGAGATGCGGGAGAAACCGAATCGCTGATTATCTCCCAACTCAAAAATGGTTTGGTGGGGGTCGATCAAGGAAATTTGGTAATTGCTTATGAGCCAATTTGGGCTATAGGTACTGGTGACACTTGTGAAACCAAAGAAGCCAATCGAGTCATCGGCTTAATTCGCAGCCAATTGAGCAATCCCAATGTGCCAATTCAATATGGTGGCTCAGTCAAGCCAAATAATATTGATGAAATCATGGCTCAACCAGAAATTGATGGCGCTTTAGTTGGAGGAGCAAGTCTGGAACCTGCGAGTTTTGCTCGTATTGTTAACTACCAGTAATGTCATGTGCTACATTCTCGTTCCCTGGCTCCGCCGGGGAATGCCTTTGGTGAGGGCGCTCACGCACAGCGCTCGCCGCTCTGCCTCACTTTTAATCTAAAGGAGGCAGAGCCTCCAGTAATTACGTTACCAGCCTGAGCCTGGTAACTAGTGCAACTAGTGCAGCACGGCTAAAATAACTATCCAGTTGAAAAAGGTTAAAACCCTTATCTTGTAACCTTTCTTCCCTTCAGCATAGCAGCTCCCGCAGCATAGCTGCCTTTTTGTACTAGTGTGTATTGTGAATTTATGTCCAACAAGTTGATAATTCGCGATCGCTGTTTTGAGTGGGGACAGCGAACTTATTTGATGGGTGTTTTAAATGTGACGCCCGATAGCTTTAGTGATGGTGGCGAATTTAATGCGATCGCGCCTTCCCTCACGCAAGCCCAAGCACTTGTAGCCGCTGGTGCTGATATTATCGATATCGGCGGTCAATCAACTCGACCGGGAGCCGAACAAATCAGTCTCGAAGAAGAACTTGACCGCGTGTTGTCTGTATTACAAGTATTGCGCCCAGAAATCTCAGTGCCAATTTCTGTAGACACAACACGCGCCGCTGTGGCAAAATCTTCTGTAGCCGCAGGTGCAGATATAATTAATGACATTTCTGGCGGCACTTTTGACCCAGAAATGTTGCTAGCAGCAGCCAACATGGATGTGCCGATTGTTTTAATGCATATCCGTGGAAACCCGCAAATAATGCTACAGCTAACTGACTATCAGGATTTGATGGGAGAAATTTATAGTTTTTTGGCAAAGCAAATAACAGCAGCAACAACTACAGGCATTAACCAAGAGAAAATTATCATTGATCCTGGTATTGGCTTTGCGAAGAACTACGAGCAAAATTTAGAAATTTTCCGCCGCTTGCCAGAATTAAAAACACTGAATTGCCCTATTTTAGTAGGACCATCCCGCAAAAGTTTTATTGGTCGCATTTTAAATCAACCAGACCCTAAAGCACGAGTCTGGGGAACAGCGGCGGCGTGTTGTGCAGCTATCTTTAATGGTGCTGATATTCTCCGAGTTCACGATGTCAAAGAAATGCGCGAAGTCTCGTTAGTTGCCGATGCAATTGTGCGACAACCGCAAGTCTTATCTTCTAACTAGGAACCATTACCGCTGTTGCCATTAGCTTCGTGAGAAACTGTATCGCCAATCATTTGGTCAAACGCTCCCTCAGACATTCCTGGGTTAAGAAAGACGACTTTAGCATTGTTGCTAGCACTAAGTCTTTGGCTAGCTTCTACCTGTTCTTGAGCCACAAGATACTTAAGAATTTCCTTAGTTTCTGGCTTAGAATTCATAGCTTCAGAAAGTATCTGGATTGATTGCTTAGTTGCTTCAGCTCTCTTAATTGCAGCTTGTCGCTCCCCTTCTGCTGTAGTAATAACTGCCTGTTTTCTCATTTCGGCAGCTCGTTCCTCTTCCATTGACTTCCGCACACTTTCAGGCGGTGTCAGACTCTCAATATTTACCGCAATAATCTTAACTCCCCAATCTTTGGTTTTTCTATACAACTCACTCGATAGCTCTTCGCTCATCTTAGAAGTAGAAGCAATAACATCTCTGAGGTCTTTTTGTCCAATCTTTCCTCTGAGTTGGGATGACACTTCCTTTTTCAGGCTTTCCTCTAAATTGTCGATCGCGTAAAAGCTTTTCTCAACATCCTCAATTTTCCAGGAGACAACTCCATCAACTTCTAGATAGATCCCATCCTGAGTAATCACATTCTGAGGCTTGATGTCTAACACTTGCTCCCGTGTAGTATCTTCCATCACAATCTGGTCTAGCAAAGGAACAATAAAGTTCAAACCAGGTTGGAGTTTGCGATGATACCGTCCCAAGCGCTCTACTAAAGCTTCATTTCCTTGATTAATCAGTTTTGCAGACCCTAAGGCATAGCCTATAAGCACTAAAACTATAGCAATGATTGGCTCCATATATGCTCCTATTCAGCTTTGGCGAGAATTTAGTCTAAAGGAATTGCTACTACTGTGTCCTACTTTTAAGTTTAATGTGCTATTTGTGTAATCTTATGATCACAAACGCTTGTAGCAGGCAAGGCACATTAGCAGAGGGCAATGGCTATTAAAGCACCTTGATAGTTGCTGTTGCAAGTTGCCCTTAGCCGCAGTAGGGGAGACAAGGGCGACGGGTGTGGGGCGACGGGTGTGGACGACGGGTGTGAGGTGTGGGAGACAAGGAGGACAAGGAGGACAAGAGGAGAACCACCAACGACCCTTCGGGAGAACCAGTACTAGGAGGGAAATCCTCCCGCAGTACGCGCTTCACCACCAACCCCTGCGGGGTGACGCGAGTTGGGACGCTCGATTACTCGAAGGGCGCTTCGCGCTTCGCTACCGCGTAGCGCTCCACCAGTCGCCAATCTTCGGGAAACCCTACCTTTGGGCGCGAAGTGAGCCGGGGGGAATCTTCCCGACTGCAGACGCAAGCGCCCCTTCACCACCAACCACCAACTCTTGACCAATTTTTACTTCAAGACAAATTCCAGCCAAGGTTTGATTGTTCCTGGTAATTCGGAAACCAGACGCAAGGGTAATTGCGGTGTCGAAAGAGATTGGGCGTAACCTGGGGTGAGAAATGGTTGATAAATTTTCGCTTCTGGTGTTAGTTGTTTGATAAATGCCAAGCTGACGCCACAAGTTAACTGACGCAAGGATTTGGTTTCTTCACCCCGCCTTTCTCTAACAATGGTGGTGGCTGCACTTCCCACGGCGGGATCGCTAATACTTAAGTGTGTGCCACCAATGGCTGTTAATAGATACTTCTGACCCCGCAGTTGGGTAAAAGGTGCTATTTGATGGTTCAAAGATGGTGTGAGGGCGTCTTCGGTTCCAGTTAAAATCAAAACTGGGTTGGTAACTTGATTTAAACCTTTTTTACCAAAGATTTTCCCAACGAGAGGATTTAGCGCGATCGCACTTTTAACTCGATTATCTTTTAATTGTAATTTTCTATCTTTTAATGAAGCTGCTGCACATTGCAACCAGTCACCGGGCGCTTCGCCAATTGAAAGGGAAGTTTTGCAGAATTGCCGCAATTGTTCTAAGTCTACTTCTCCTCCCACTAAAGCTAAGGCGGTATAACCCCCTAAGGAATGACCGATGACGCTGACTTTCTCGGTGTTGAATTTTCCTTGCAGTTGTCCCGGTTGAGTATTAAGTTTTGCTAACTCATCTAACAAAAAGCTAATATCTTTTGGGCGATCGCTAAATTCGTTGGCTGGAATCAAATCTGCTAAATTACCTCTATCGTTCGCTTGATATACAGCGGTGGCGTTGCTACCCGGATGTTCGATGGAGGCGACAGTGATACCTCTAGAAGCTAAATGACGCGCTAAATACTCCAAAAATCTCCGATCTGCCCCAAAGCCGTGGGATAGCACAACCAAAGGATTTTGCGATAAATCTTCTAAATTTTGGCTGTTAGTTTGACTCCAATAAATATCTACAGGAATAATTCGGTTGCGCTGTCGGTCTTGCAGGGTAATTGTCTGCTGCCTAAATGCTTCTTTACCCATTGCCGCCGGATCGAATGTGCCTTTAAAGGGTGTATTACTTTTATCAGATAATTCCCTTGCTAACAATACGCCCAAAGCTTGACTTTGCAAGTGATTTACGTTGAATTCCGCTGCAATTTGAATTGCTTTTGTTGCGTCTACGGTAACATTCTCATCCGGGTAAGCACGCAAAAAATTAACTACACTTAAACCGTTGAATTGGCGCAGTGCTAAATTCAGGGTTCCTTGGAGGCTTTCTACGGTACTACCCGGTATTGCCAATCCCAAAGATGAAATTAATTGTTTGCCCTCTGGTGTTCGCGCTAAATCATCGACAAATTTGTCTGCAACAGCCGGATCTATTTGCAAACGCTGCAAAAGCAACTGTCGCACTTCGGAAGTCAGAAAAGGAGCATAAACTTGCAGCGATTGTGGCAGTTTACCAGTTTTGGCAAATTTATCTAAGTCTGCGATCGCTATTGACTGTTCAAATGGTCCCAAGCGAATTGTAACTGTTTCTGCCGCTAAAGCAGAGGGAACTGATATACCCCAACCGCAAGCAAAAGTCAAACTGCACAACAATCCTTGTATAAAGGACGCTTTACGCCGATGTTGTCCGCCAAGCTGAAACTGTATAAACTGTTTTACCATTTTTCAAAATTAAGTAGCCGTGATCAACTGCGTACACCAATAACGTATGAAAAGGGTAAAGGGGAAGGAAGAAGGGGTAAGGGGTAAAGTCCTTTTCCTTTCCTTTATTTACAAGCTAGGTAGGATAAATTCAACATCACTTGTGAAAATCAAGCATTGGGGATTCAGTTCGCAATTCAATTATTTGTAGGTTGGTGCAGCCTTTTTCGGAACCCAACAATTTGAACGTTAATGTTGGGTGTCGCTTTGCTCTACCCTAGCTACAATTTTGACCCCTATTAATAACAATGTGTACTGAGGAAATCTTTTGTATTTACTAATGCCTACCTACTTAATTACTGCAAACCATTCAATATTAATACATTTTATTGACAACTTATGGCAAAAACTTTGTATTTAAAAATAGTTTTAATTTCAATATTTTTCGGAACCATTATTTTGTAAGTTGCGTCTAAATCATATTTTGATAAATGGCTGATAAATTAATTTATCGACTAATTTTTCTAGATATCGGGCTAAAATTTGCTTTCTTTCTAGCAGTACGCATATCATTCGTGAGAACCTAGAATCCCGGTAACTCCTGCGAAACCGGGATTCTGAGACTTTCAATTTTCACAACTCCTACACGGATTGCTATAGTAGTTTTTTTGCTTTTTAACCCATTGTTATTGACTATAAACTAATAACTTATAACTGGATTATCTACGAACCACCCACTTTTATATTCCTTGTCAAGCTATATCTACAATTGTCGAGATCCAGTTTTATACCAGTCTGGGGACGGGAAGCTTAACAAGCGCCCCCAGTGTGTAGTTATCTAAAACCCAAATAAAGCCCTGAAAATACCTAAGACACCAGCAAAAGGATTGATAATAGTGTTCACAGTCTCACCAGCCTTGCCTATGCCAGAACGGTAAACTACCACAACATCATTATTGCGGAGTATGGGATTAGTTTTCTCATTAATTCCTGCAGAAAAATCAACTTTTACCTTACGTTTGGTAACAGAACCATCGGGATTGAGGCGAACCAAATCTACCGCAGAACTGCTAGCGTTGGCACCATCAAATCCACCCGCAGCAAGCAGCGCTTGATTTAATGTACTATTAGGCAGAACTTCTACCTGTCCTGGTTTTTTAACTGGACCGACAACACCAACTTGAATGCGTGAAGGAGACAAAGTAGTTGTAGCTAATTGAGTTGCTTCTGCTGCATTGACTTCAGTTGCAGTTGGGAAGTAAATCGTATCTCCGTCTTGCACAATTACATCTTGATTGATATCAGCACTCGCTATTAATTTCCAGAGATTGATACTAATATTTTGTTCTGGGCCTGTTCTCGTAGGTCGGCGGATGACGACATTACGAATATCAGCTTGTGGCGTAATTCCTCCAGCTAGCTGTAATGCCCGGGTTACAGTTGGCAAACCAGTTACACTTGCCAAACCACTTTGGTTGTTTCCTCCACCATCTCCGCCGCCTTGGGTAACAAGATAACTTCCCGGACGGTTCACTTCACCAATAATAGCCACCGTGCGGGGTCTGCTGGGGTCAGCAGCAAAGTTAGCTGCTGATAAATTGCGTGCATCCGCAATGTTGAAGTTGGTTGCTGTGGGGATAAAGATGGTGTCTCCATCCCGTAAGGTAATATCCTGTGATAGCCTACCTGTTTGGATCAGTTCCTTCAAATTGAGAGTGATTACTTGCTCTTGATTGGTACGTCCTAGCTTGCGCCGCAATTGCACTTGCGTTACATCCGCACTTAGGGTAGCTCCCTGCGCTGTCGTAATTGCGGCTAATACAGTCGGAAATTGCACCCCAGGATTGTTTCCTGCGCCTCCCTGCAAGCTGAGAGTATAAGACCCCGGACGGCTTACTTCTCCAGCAACGAAAACATTGATGGGACGAGGTGACAAAAGATTGACTGAAATCAAGGGACGTTTGAGAAAGCGAGAATATTTTTTGGCAATTTCATCCGCAGCCTGTTCTGTCGTTAGCCCAAGAACCGATACGCTACCAATCAAAGGTAGGTTAATCGCTCCGCCAGGAGGAACTTGATATTCACCTGTATATTCTGCTACTTCCAAAACGTTGACCCTGATGAGGTCGCCACCGCCTAATGTATAATTTGTATCTAATCGTGTAGTTGCTGCTACTGCTCGTCTTTGCTGGGCGGAGGAAGCAACGGGAAAAGCCAGATGAACTGCCATTAACAAAGCTACACCCAAAACTGGCTGGGTAAGCATTTTCCACATTTTTGTATTAAGCATATTTAGCTGACACTAAGGTACGTAAAGTACTGTCTAAACATTTTAATCCTGACTATACGTAAATATTCAAGTTCCCCGACATTCTTATTTTCATAAAATACTGTAATTGTCAGAAGAAAATACATTGATTAAATTTGAATTTTTCATGAAGTTATAGCGAGTTGCAAGTCATAATGGTACACCTTTGAACAGAAAGCAATTCATGAATTGCTTCTAGAAAGTAGTCTGTACTTCATACAGTTTAAATCCGCTAGAATTTCAAGCTTAATCAACTTGAATTCAAAAATTGATTGATTAAATTTGAATTTTTCATGAAGTTATCGCGAGTTGCAAGTCAGAATGGTACACCTTGTCAGCGACAAAGTAGTCTATACCTCATACAGTTGAAATCCGCTATAATTTCAAGCTTAACCAACTTGAATTCAGAAGGTGATAAAAAATTCGCTCATTCAAAAATAAAAATTTTTTTGAAAAGAATCATGTTTTATTTGTTTGATTTTAAGTTGAACAACGGTAGTCAAAATAACATCTTTTTTTGCGAGCATCTTAAAAAGTGAAAATTTAGATTTTTAGTATTAAACAATACAGTAAATGTTCATCGTTCATCGTTCATAGTTCAGAGCGTTATTAACCATGAACTATTAACCATTAACAGCCTTAAGGATTATGGATGTTTTCCGGACATGATATTACTCCTCTTTTTTCCTTATTTATAGAAAATTGCTGACTTTGATAACAGATTGTATGAAATAATAACAGGTTATGTTCCAATTATGGAAATAATCTGTGGGGTTGTGGAATGTTAATTAAAAGAACAAAGCCTGCTAAAAGCAGGCTGGTTGTTTTATAGCAATCCAAGAAAAGACTTGTGAAAATTGAATTGGCAAGAATCCGGGTTTCGCAGGAGAAACCCGGATTCTCGTTTTTCGCGAATGATGCAAAGGAGTGCTATAGTTAGCCTGCACTAGTTAGCCTGGTTATTTTGTTTTTGGATTTGTTGCATAAAGAAGTCTTCTAAGGATAGACGGAATAAATTCATAGAGATAATTTGCCCCCCCATCAAACGGAGACTGGCAAGAAAATCATAGGGTTCGCCTTCTAGCGTACCTTGCCAATAACCATCAGGTTCAAATTGAAGACTAGGCATCCATTTTTTGAGAATTTCCCAGTCACCACCTTGACCTTTGACGTAATATGTGTTCTCACCTCCTAGGAGTTCATTGAGGGAACCGGAGCAAATTAATTGACCTTGGGCGAGGATGGCGACGCGATCGCATATTTGTTCGACTTCGCTAAGAATATGGCTGTTGAAAAAAATCGTTTTGCCTACAGTTCTTAACTCTAGGATAATTTCCCGCATTTGGTAGCGTCCGACAGGATCTAGTCCAGACATGGGTTCATCTAAAAACACCATTTCTGGATCGTTGATTAGTGCCTGTGCCATACCTACACGCTGCAACATTCCCTTAGAATAACGGCGCATTTGCTTTTTGCGGGCGTCGGCTTGGGATAAACCCACTAATTCCAAAAGTTGGGGAATGCGCTGGCGTTGGATATTCTTGGGAATTTGAAATAACCCCGCCGCCAACTGTAAAAATTCCCACCCCGTGAGATAGTCATACAAATAAGGATTTTCGCTCAAGTAGCCGATACGTTGCTTGACGCTGCGATCGCCTAAAGGTCTACCCAATAATAATCCCCGCCCGGAGGTGGGACGGATAATTCCCAGTAGCAATTTTAACAGCGTAGTTTTACCAGCACCATTTAGTCCGAGTAACCCAAAGGTTTCCCCTTTGTAAACTTTTAAAGAACAGCTTTTCAGGGACACGACTTTTTGATTCAGCCAGAAACCAGTGCGATAGACTTTTCGCAACTCAGAAGTTAGGACTACTGGGGGATTCTCCGTGGTATTCAGTTGAGAATCAGGGGCGTCTGCAACAGACTTCATCTCAGTTCCATTTATGCTAGAGGCAATACAAAAAATACTTTTTAATTACAAAGTACCTAGTTGCCTCAGAATAATCATCACTAACTGGTTTGTCAATTATCTGACCGACTTCGTAAGAAGGCAGAGGGCACGAGGCATACTGCAGAGGGTTTTTATTTTTCAATAATTATAAGTCTTATGCCTTTTGATTAAAAAAAAATACAAGACTCTAAATCTATTCACGTAGGATGCAGAAACTTTTTCCTTATTCAATCCCCTAAATTGATTTATAAAGATTTTCTTCTGCCTTCAGCCTTCAGCCTTCAGCCCTCAGCATAGCAGCATAGCAGCATAGCAGCATAGCTGCCACGCCAGATGCGCGGCTGTCGGGAAACCCTTTCAGCAGGTGCTACAAGTCGGCGAAGCCGCCCAACGCACTGCTTCACCAACGCACTGGCTCCTCTGCCTTCAGCATAGCTGCCTTCTCAATGGGTGCAAAGTAATTTTTACTACTTTACAAAACTCCTTTGGAACTGGGAATCGTTCCCGCACGACGCCCGTCTACTTCGACCGCCATTCGCATTGACTTCGCAAAGGCTTTAAAGGTCGCTTCAATGATGTGATGGGAATTAATGCCATCCAACTGGCGAATATGCAGCGTCAATTGGCTGTGGTTCACCACCGCGACAAAAAATTCCCGCACTAACTGGGTGTCGTAGGTTCCCACGCGCTGGGTGGGAATTTGCAAACCGTAACTCAGATGCGGGCGTCCGGAAAAGTCGAGCGCCACTTGAACTAAAGCTTCATCTAGAGGGGCGAGGAAATTACCAAAGCGGACAATGCCTTTTTTGTCGCCTAGGGCTTTATGCAAAGCTTGTCCTAAGGTAATGCCCACATCTTCGTTAGTGTGGTGGTCGTCGATTTCCCAGTCTCCCTTTGCTTGGACATCCAAGTCAATTAGCCCGTGGGAGGCAATTTGATGCAACATGTGATCCAAAAACGGAATGCCGGTTGCAGCCTTGCAAACTCCCGTACCATCGAGGTTGATGGTGACTTGCACGTTTGTTTCGCCAGTGATGCGACTAACAGAAGCAATACGAGGGGTTTTAGTAGGTTCTGGGTTGTGTGAGGAGAAAATTTGGCGTAGGACGGGGTCCTTGCCGGAGGCATCGCTTGTTTGCATAGCTAACACAGAGAGTTATGAGTTAGGAGTTAGGAGTTATGAGTTAGGAGTTATGAGTTAGGAGTTATGAGTTAGGAGTTAGAAGTTAGGAGTTATGAATTCATAATTCCTCACTCCTCACTCCTAACTTCTAACTTTATCGTTTTACATTCCCATAATTTCATATCCTGCGTCCACATACAGGACTTGTCCGGTAATTCCACTTGCTAAATCGCTACACAAGAAAGCGGCAGTATTGCCCACTTCTATTTGGGTTACAGTCCGTCGCAGGGGAGCTACTTGCTCTACATGATGAATCATATCTAAAATGCCTCCCACCGCACTAGATGCTAAAGTGCGAATCGGACCGGCGGAGATGGCATTTACCCGAATATTTGACGGGCCCATTTCTGCAGCCAGGTAACGCACGCTTGCTTCTAAACCCGCCTTGGCAACGCCCATGACATTATAGTTAGGAATCGCTCTCACTCCGCCCAAATAGGTGAGAGTGACAATACTACCTCCTTCTGTCATCAAAGGTTTAGCTGCACCAGCCAGCTGCACCAAAGAATATGTACTGATTTCTAAAGCTGTGTTAAAGCCAGAACGTGAAGTTTTGCTAAATTCTCCGGTCAAATCGTCTTTGTTTGCGAAAGCAATACAATGAACCAGTATGTCTACCTTGTCCCACTTTTCGCGAACCGTCTCAAAAGTAGACTGAATTTGCGAATCATCTTGGACATTGCAGGGAACAAATAGGCTGGGGTTGAGGGGTTCTACCAGTTCCGCAACTTTTTTTTCCATTTTGCCTCGCTCATCTGGTAGGTACGTAATGCCCAAATTAGCACCTGCCTTATGCAGTTGTTGGGCAATACCCCAAGCGATGGAGCGGTTATTGACAATACCTGTGACAAGGGCGTTTTTTCCGTTCAGATTTAGCATAAAAATTGTTAAGAAGTTTGTTCATGGTTGAGCATACTAGAATCTGAGGCTGGTTTGTCTTACTTTTAGCCACAATTTTTAAAGACATTTTTTGTCAAGTATCTTGGCTGCAACTTTCATCAAAGGTTCCTGATTTAAGATATTCTCAAGATATCTTTATTTTGTCTTCAAAAAAGCTTTTTACTACAGGTATTAGAACTAGATATGAACAACTACTAGCTTTCCCAATCAAAAATTATGTATCATTATGAACAAATAGCTATGAAGTGCTGGTTTAAGTATAGTAAAGTACAGAAAGGTTGACGGTGTATTATTGATTTTTCGGGTGTATTCTTAGGTAATCAGATTTAGTGTTTCCGGCATTGGGTAGGGGAAGGTAAATGATCGTGACACAAGATAAAGCCCTAGCAAATGTTTTTCGTCAGATGGCGACCGGGGCGTTTCCGCCAGTTGTGGAAACGTTTGAACGAAATAAAACGATCTTTTTTCCCGGAGATCCTGCCGAACGAGTTTATTTTCTGTTGAAAGGTGCTGTTAAACTTTCCAGGGTGTACGAGGCAGGTGAAGAAATAACGGTAGCACTGCTGCGGGAAAATAGCGTTTTTGGTGTTTTGTCATTGCTGACGGGAAATAAGTCGGATCGTTTTTACCATGCCGTTGCATTTACTCCGGCAGAATTGCTCTCAGCTCCGATTGAACAGGTCGAGCAAGCACTCAAGGAAAATCCAGAATTGTCGATGTTAATGCTGCGGGGTCTGTCTTCGCGGATTTTACAGACAGAGATGATGATTGAAACTCTTGCTCACCGAGATATGGGTTCTAGGTTGGTAAGTTTTCTGTTAATTCTTTGCCGCGATTTTGGCGTTCCTTGTGCGGATGGAATCACAATTGATCTGAAGTTATCGCATCAAGCGATCGCTGAAGCAATTGGTTCTACTCGCGTTACTGTCACCAGGTTACTTGGCGATTTGCGAGAGAAAAAGATGATTTCTATCCACAAAAAGAAGATTACTGTCCATAAACCTGTTACATTAAGTAGGCAATTCACCTAAAATCTTTTCGGGCATCTCCAGGTCAAGAAAAATCAACATCACCAAAGGAGATGGGGTGATGTTCTTCCCCATCTCCTGACAACCTTATTGCTCAATGACCCCATTACCCTGATTACACGCCAGTCGCCGTCATGGGCATAAAGCCAGGGCGCTGACTTTCTATTACCCCATACCTACGTTTAATTGCGCTCATCTACACTTATTTGATAGATGGCGCGTATTCTGTTTTTAGAGATATTATCCTAAGATGGAGGAAAATTTAAAATTTGAGTAATTTCAGCTATTGGCAAGCTCTCATACCCCACAGACAATGGCTGGAAGTAGTAGGCTGTATCTGGAAGCATTTCGGTAGCTGAAGATGACCACCGGGTACATCCTCATCGCGGCAATTTTAATTGTAGGAGGCGTAATTGCCACCGTGGGCGATCGCATTGGCACACGAGTTGGCAAAAAACGTCTCTCGCTGTTTAAGCTGCGTCCTAAAAACACTGCGGTACTGGTAACGATTTTTACGGGGACGATAATTTCAGCATCAACCCTAGCAATTTTATTTGCTGCTGACGAAGGATTGCGAAAGGGGGTCTTTGAGCTAGAAAATATTCAAAGAGACCTGAAGCAAAAGCGGGTACAGTTGAAAAAAACCGAAGCCGAGAAAGCTCAGATAGAGGCGCAACGAGACCAAGCGAGAAAAGAACAAGCAAAAGCGCAGCAAGATTTACAAGCAATTAATCAGTCTTTGCAGATAGCGGTTGACAAACAACAGAAAACCCAAGCCCAACTGAACGTCACCACAACTCAACTAAACCGGACTGTTAACCAACAAGCCCAAACCCAAGCTCGTCTCCAAGATACCCAACAGCAACTCGGTCAAGTTATAGCGCAGTATCAACAAGCCATAGGTGAACTCGAAAATGTTTCCGCGCAAAGAAAGAAGCTGCTGTCGGAAATGGACAGGCTAAAGGCAGAACGTCAAATATTGTTCAATGAAGCCAAAGCAGCGATTGAAAGACGCGATCGCGAGTTAGCCAAAAGGCAGGAAAATATTGAACAGCGCGATCGCAAAATTGCCGAACTAGATAAACTGGTTCAAGAGCGCAATCTCCAAATTACAGGGCGAGAGCAAGTGATTGCCCAACGGGAAAATCGCCTCAAAGAATTAGAAGCACAACAGGGTTCTTTAGAACAGGAAGTAGCAAGACTGGAAAAATATTACCAGTCTTTTCGCGATTTACGGATAGGTAAACTTGCCCTGATTCGGGGTCAAGTTCTTGCTGCTGGCGTATTGAGCGTTAATCAACCTACTTCTGCCCGTCAGGCAGTGATTAGATTGTTACAAGAAGCTAACCAAAACGCCAACTTGGAATTAACTGAGCCGAATGCAAATCCTGCGAATGTGCAAATACTGCACGTAACTCAAGAGAGGATTGAGCAATTAACCAAGCAGATTAATGATGGTAAAGAATATGTAGTGCGAATTTTCTCTGCAGGTAATTACGTCAGGGGAGAAAAACAGATAGAATTTTTTGCAGATGCAGCACGAAATGAAATGGTGTTTACAGGGGGCGAGGTGGTGGCGACAACTACTGCCGATCCTACAACCATGACATCTTACCAATTGCGGCAGCGATTGGAGTTGCTGATTTCTGCTTCCCAGTTTCGTGCCCGAAATGCCGGAATTGTGGAAAATGTGCAAATAGATGGTACTTTTATTCGTTTTATCGCCGAGTTAAGGCAGTACGATCAACCTGTGGATATTAAAGCCGTTGCGGCGGAGGACACTTATACAGCAGGACCGCTGAAAGTTAGATTGGTGGCTATACAAAACGGAAAAGTTGTTTTTAGCACTTGAAAAATTGTGAATTGTGAATTGTGAATTGTGAATTGTGAATTGTGAATTGTTAATTGTTAATTTTTGAGGATTTGAGGTTGACAGTTGACAGTTAATAATCATGCATTCAATATGAAAACATAATTATTAATAGGATTTAAGCGTAGTTAATATGAATAAGAGTGAATTTTCGCCCACACAGCCAGTTATTTTGGGTTTCGATCCAGGTAAAGATAAGTGTGGTTTAGCGGTGATGGGGCTGGATCGAGGACTGCATTATCATGAAGTTGTGCCATCTGCGAATGCGATCGCGACTATTGAGACATTGCGTCAAAAGTTTCCCATTACATTGTTGGTGATGGGCGACCAAACCACAGCCAAGAAGTGGAAACAGCAATTAAATCAAGAATTAGCCGAGCCGTTGAATATTATTTTAGTCGATGAGCGTTACAGTACATTAGAGGCACGCGATCGCTATTGGCAGATGTATCCACCCAAAGGACTATCGAAACTGTTGCCACAGAGTATGCGAACACCACCACGACCGATAGATGACATTGTAGCCATCCTGTTAATCGAGAGATACTTAAATCGCCTCACGCAATCAACAATGAGAAGTCAAGAGTAATAAGTTAAGAGTGAGGAGTTAGGAGTGAGGAATTAATAACTCATAACTCATAACTGGGCGGCTCAAGACTCATAACTCATAACTGGGCGGCTCAAGACTCATAACTGGGCGGCTCAAGACTCATAACTCAAGACTCATAACTCAAGACTCATAACTCCTAACTCCTAACTCCTAACTTTTTATAACTCCGCCCGAATAGTAAAAGCATAATCTCCTCCAGGCTCAAGCTGGTAATCTTTTTGCTCCAAAAAGCGACCGAGGGGTTCTTTGATTAATGCCCTACCTTGAGAAGGCTTAACAGACAGTTCTCCCCGGCGGAAATGCCACTGGAACTGCCATTCAAAGTCACCTGCTCTCACTTCTCCCTCAAGTAAGCCATGTTGCCAAGATTGGTGGGTAACTCTAACATGGGCGGTGGTTTCTGGTAGGCGTCTAGCACTCACGATGCTTGATGTCAAGTTTATTTTAGAGGTTGACTGTTGTAGGCTACTTTTACCATACATAGCTTAATTTCTCAAACCAACTAAGTGAGTATTCCTATTGACGCTGGTTGCACGGGGAGTCAGATGGGCACAGTCTACGGATGATGTGGAGATTTGATGAAAAATAGTAATTCGCTGCGTCTAATAGAATTATTGCTTGTTATTGCCGTAGCTTTTGGTTCTAAAATATTTGATTCTGTATGCATTGAGTTAACTCAATATCAAATTATTCAACCAGATGCTACATATGCAATAATTCGTTTTGGGTCTAAAATAATTAGTGACCTAGCAGCAATTTTCCTATTAGTATATATTCTTTTTAGACAAGGACGTAATCTATCTGAAATAGGTTTTTCTTTTGTATGGAAAGATTTAATTAGTTCGATATTACTAGCAATCACTGCATTTATCGCTTATAGTTTATGCTGGGTTGTAACGTATTACGCATATTATTTTGCTACCCAAAATACTTTGCATGCAACATCTAAAAATATAGAGATTTTCAAAACAGGGATTACATTTTTGTCTGTGGCTGCTATGTTGGTCAATCCATTTTATGAGGAGTTAATAGTTCGTGCCTACACTATATCAGAAGTAAAATATTTAACAAATGACACTAATTTAGCCATTTTTTTAAGTGTAGTAATACAAAGTACATATCATTTATATCAAGGTTTCCTTTCAACATGGCTTTTAGTCCCAATGTTTATAATTTTTTCAATATATTACATTAAGTGTCAGCGCATCATGCCTGTAATTTTGGCACATATGTACTTTGATTTGATAGCTTTGTTTAGCTATTGATTTAGATGAAGAATTGTTAATTTTTTTCAACTTTCAAAGGGGCACAGCCGCCGCCGTGCCCCTTGGCTTGCCATGTTGATTGAGGCGAATGTGTATCACGAATCTTCTCAAACCTATTATTAAGAAGCATACGGCGATGCCTATAACAAAGGCATCGCGGATTTTAGATTAGGCGATTAGTCCAAAATCACCGGACACTTGGTTGCGGCGATAACCGTTGACACCAGTGTCCTCAAAAATCTAAAATCCTAAATCGATTTAACGATTCACCGCCGCTGCTTCTCGCGCTGCAGTTGCTTGATCTGGGTGAATACCCAAGCGGGTGAGATTAATCCGACCTTTATTGTCAATCTCGCGCACTTTGACAATCACTTCATCACCAACTGCGACTTCATCTTCAACTTTGCCAACGCGGTAGTCGGCTAGTTGCGAAATGTGAATCATGCCTTCTTTTCCAGGCAAAAATTCCACAAAGGCTCCAATAGGTATAATCCGAGTCACACGTCCAACGTAGACATCCCCTTCATGCAATTTGCGGGTCATGCCTTGGACGATGTTCCGGGCTTTTTTCGCCTTGCTTTCATCGACAGCAGAAATGGTTACGGTGCCATCGTCTTCGATGTCAATTTTCGCACCAGTCTCTTCCGTAATTCCCTTGATTGTCTTACCACCGGGTCCAATCACCAGACCAATCATGTCTGGATCGATTTTGATGGTCAACAAGCGTGGGGCATAAGGTGAAGTTTCGGTGCGTGGTGCATCGATGCAGGCGAGCATTTTGTCCAGGATGTGCAACCGCGCTGATTTTGCTTGGTTGATGGCTTGGGCGATAATTTCCAAGGGCAGACCGGGGATTTTCATGTCCATCTGCAAGGCTGTTATCCCGCTATCGGTGCCGGCAACTTTAAAGTCCATGTCGCCTAAAAAGTCTTCGATGCCCTGAATATCGGTAAGAACACGTACATCATTGCCTTCTTTAATCAAACCCATTGCCGCACCGCTGACGGGTTTGAGAATGGGTACGCCAGCATCCATCAAAGCGAGGGTGGAACCGCATACGGAACCCATTGAGGTGGAACCGTTGGAAGAAAGCACTTCCGATACTACGCGAATTACGTAGGGAAATTGTTCTTTCGGTGGTAACACGGGCAGGATTGAGCGTTCAGCTAGGGCACCGTGACCGATTTCGCGTCTTCCTGGGGCACGTAAGGGTTTGGTTTCTCCGACGGAGAAAGGCGGGAAGTTGTAATGATGCAGGTATCGCTTGTGTTGGTCTATTTGCAAGTCATCGTTTAAGTTTTGGGCGTCTCCGGGTGTACCAAGTGTACAAGCAGATAATACCTGGGTGAGTCCCCGGTTAAATAAACCGCTGCCATGAACTCGCTTGGGTAAAACGTCAACTTGACAAGAAACGGGGCGGACTTCATCTAGTTTGCGACCATCAACGCGAATGTTATCTTCGATGATTTGACGGCGCATGAAGTATTTGGTGATGTCTTTAAAGGTGTTGCCTAGTGCTTTACTATTGGCAGTGGCGGCAACTCGAATCGGGTCTTCTTCTGGAAGTTCCGCGATCGCATTTGCAATTGAATCTTTAACTACGTCCAAAGCTATATCGCGTTCGGGTTTAGTTAATTCAAATTGCGACAAGATTTTCTTAATCTCAGCACTAGCGCGATCGCGTATATAGTGTTCCAGGGTTGAGTCTACCTCTGGTGGCGCTTCTTGGACTATTTCTATACCCAATTCAGCCATCAAATCCCGCTGTGCTTGGATTAAATCCCGCACTGCTTCATAACCAAAATCAATCGCCTCGATAATGTCTCGCTCTGGCAATTGATTGGCTCCCGCCTCTACCATGATTACACCTTCCGGTGAACCTGCGACGATTAAATCTAAGTCTCCGGCTTCAATTTCTGCATAGGTGGGGTTAATCAGAAAATCATCTCCAACCAAACCCACACGCACTGCTGCCATCGGACCGTTAAACGGTATTTTAGCCAGCAGGGTAGCAATGGAAGCACCGGTAACAGCCAATACATCGGGTGGCACTAACTCATCCATCGATAGCGTAAATGCCACAACTTGCAGGTCATCCCGCAACCATGAAGGGAATAAAGGACGCAGAGGACGGTCTATGAGGCGACTGGTGAGAATTGCTTTTTCCGGGGGACGACCTTCCCGTCGCATGATACCTCCGGGAATCCTACCTGCTGCGTACAGTCTTTCTTCGTAATCTACAGTGAGGGGTAGAAAATCAATGCCTTCTCTGGCTTGCGATCGCGTAGCTGTCACCAATACAGCTGTGTCCCCCGATTGTATCAAAACCGACCCACCAGCCTGGGGAGCTAGTAGACCTACCTTCAGTCGAATATCCCGTCCGTCAAAGGATATTGACTTATCAACTTCTACCATTCAGTTTTTTTTCCTTCTCTTTCGTTATATCTCTCTCTGTGGCAATCCTAACATTTATGCACTATGGCTGTCGGTCGATGCATACAAAGCTAAACAAGTCTATCGAGATCGCCGGAGTACTGCGACCATAACGCGCTTCGCGTTTGGTCCTATGGGGGATAGGCGGGCGGTTGAAACAAAGCCCAAATCGTCAATTTCTGAGATGTCTACATAGATAAATTCAGTATGTAGATATGCTATGATTTCACCATGATTACCCTTAGCTACGAGTACAAGCTAATCCCCACACCCAAACAAGCAAGCCTCATTGACCATGTGTTAGAGGTTTGTCGCAAGGTGTGGAATTTCGCTTTGCAAGAACGTAAAGATTGGAGTGCTTCTCGCAAGTGCCCCGTCAACGCTTGTTCACTCGTCGCTGAGTACATCATGGCTCCCGATGCACCGTATCCCAACTACCACAAACAAGCTAAATCACTGACTCAGGCGAAGACGACTAATCCCGAATTGGGAACCGTCAATGCTCAAGTATTGCAGCAAGTTTTGAGGACACTGGACAGAGCGTTTAAAGACATGAAAACGAAAGGGCTAGGCTTTCCCAGATTTAAGAAATGGGGAAGGATGCGCTCGTTCGTGTTTCCTCAAATGCTCAAGAATCCGATGGTTGGCGATACCGTCAAATTACCTCAATTGGGAACAGTCGAGCTACGCTTGTCGCGTCCTATTCCAGAGGGTTTCGAGATCAAGCAGGCTCGAATTATCAGACGGGCATCCGGGTATTTTGTCATTCTGTCTTTACAGGCAGATGTCAGCATTCCAACTCCTCCAATTCACGGTCATCCCTTGGGGATTGACGTGGGATTGGAATCATTTTTTGCAACCTCTGACGGGGAGTTAGTGTCTCGACCTAAGTTCTTCAAATTGCTGCAACGCCAGTTGGAATTACTGCAACGCAGAGTAAAGCGAAAGAAACTAGGCTCGAATAATCGGCGCAAACTCAACCAAAAAGTTGCAAGGCTCCATCAACGGATTTCGGACTCTCGTAAGGACTTTCACTTCAAGCAAGCCCATCACCTCTGCGACCAGGCTGGGATGATTTTTGTGGAGGATTTAGACTTGGGCATCATGGCGAAAGGGATGCTGAGAAAGCACACCCTAGATGCTGGATTTGGACAGTTCCTCAATCAAATCTTGCCGTGGGTTTGCTCGAAGCGAGATGTGCATTTTGGCAAAGTGAACCCAAATGGTACGAGTCAAACTTGCCCCAACTGCGGAGCCCATACTGGCAAAAAAGAACTGAGTGAGCGAGTTCATTACTGCTCACAATGTGGATACACCACAAACCGAGATGTGGCAGCCGCACAAGTGATCCGAAATCGAGGGATTTCTGCGCCGGGGCACGGCGTGGATGAAGCAGTCTGTGGAGGCGTACTGGCGGGGGCAGCAATGCAAGCGTCAAGTGCCTGTGAAGCAGAAACCCTAAGTCGCGAGTCTTAGGAATCTGCGTCCATACCCGAAGGGTTGGGCGTAGAGGATGTCAATATGGCAGCCCGCGATACATCATCAACGCGTCTGCGACCTGTCCTGACGCTAGTTTCGCCGCATGGGGAATTTTCCCAATAATTTCAAATCCCAAGGATTGCCATAGTGCAATTGAAGGTATATTGGTTTCAAAGACTAAATTAAACATCACTGCCTCGTAGCCAAGGCTAGTTGCAATTTCTAGCATTGCTTCTCCCATGAACCGCCCAATACCCTGACCCCGCATTCCAGGTAGTACAATAAAACCAGCGTTGCAAATATGGCTGCACCGACCGGGAAAGTTTGGTTTGATAAAAAACGCCCCTAAAACTTCTTTTGCCTTGTGTTGAGTTCCTTGTTCCACTGCCCTGACAACAAATGCATCCCGATTCAACCAGTAAGCTGCAAATTCTGTTTGAGAGAGTGGTTGTTTTTGAGGATAGGTTTTGCCTTCAAGAATTATGAGATTTAGTAATGTTCTTACTACCTCTTGTTCTTGAGGATGCATGTAATCAAGTTCGAGTTTTATTCCATTTTTTAAATTTTTATAAATTGGTAATTGCATTAGTGAAGGATGTTTATTAGGATGAGTAAAAGTAATAATATAACAGTCCTAGATGAGTTGTGAGATTTTTGAAATAACCGCAGAGGCGCAGAAAACGCAGAGAGGAATAAACCCAGAGGTTAAGAGGGAGAAGGTAAATTTTCACAACTGATTTAGTAGGATTGGTATACTATATCTATTTTAGATTTAATTTGAAATAACTAAAATTAGTTAAAACTTGAAAATTACTAATTGACAAACTGAAAAAATCAGCTTTTTTAAAGACTAGTGCAGCACGGCTAAAATAACGCGAGAGCGTGAGTTTATGCTTAAAATCCTGATATGTAAGGATTTCTTTCTTTTACCTTTTACCTTTTTACTTTTGCCTTGTTGCACTAGAGTTCGACAATAATCATTCGTAAGTAATTGACAAATGGCAATTTTACACGGTAGTTGGTTACTAAAACATCAGGGTGGTTGTTTATTTGTTTGGGGAGAGACTTGGCGTTCTTCGCGAGTGAATTATGAGTCTAATAAATTGACAAATATACCACTACATCCATTGGCAATGTCACCTGTTGAGTTGGATGAGTGGTTGCATTCTCGTAACATTACAATTCGCAATTCTAAGCAGCAGGTATCAACACAGACGCGAAATGCAGTTTCTCAAAGAACGCGCAAAACGGTGACTTCTACCGCCGAAATAATGCCCGCATATTCGCAAATTATCGCCCTACCAACTCATATTTTAGAAGGCGATGAAGCTGGAAGCGCATCATTTTCTCCGCTGCATTCTGCAACATTAGAATCGGAAATAGAATCGCCGCAATATTTGCAACCTTGGCGAGTTGAGGGTTTTTGTCTCAACCCCAAAGAGGCAATGAAATTTCTGACTTCTCTACCTTTGAGTGTTGCTGATGGAGATGCCTTTTTGGGCGGAGATTTACGCTTTTGGTCGCAAATTGCCCGTTGGGGTTTAGATTTAATTTCGCGGTGTAAATTTTTACCGATAATTCAGAGGCAATTAGATGGTTCCGCATTTGCTAAGTGGCAAGCACTTTTGGATAGTGCTGTAGACGGAACTCGCTTGGAAAAATTTTCTAGTAAAATGCCGATCGCTTGTCGGACTTATCAAGTTAGGAGGAGCCAGTTGCGTGCGGGGGTTCCCCCCGTTGAGCAAACTGGCGTTGAGGAGTTAGGAGTTAAGAGTGAGGAAATCTCTTATCTAGCAGTAGATTTGCCTGTAGAACCTCAAGACTTGTTATTAGGATTTCTTAACAATACGATAGATGCCCAAGTGCGGGGAATGGTAGGTTCTCAACTTTTGGCAGACGCCAGGGTGATGTCGTCTTTAGCACCAGCGGTACGGCAATGGTTGCAAGGCTTAACGAGTGCATCTAACACAATTAATGCCGATCCTTTTGGGATGGAACGCTTGGAGGCGGCGTTAAAGGCTTGGACGATGCCTTTGCAATACGAACTGGCGGGAAAAACTTTATACCGCACCTGTTTTGAATTGCGACCTGCCAAAGGCAGCAGCACTTCGCTATCGCCTGAATCAGGGGAAGCGGATTGGACTTTGGCATATTTTTTACAAGCGGCTGACGATCCGGAATTTTTGGTGGATGCAGCAACGATTTGGAATCAGCCAGTTGAACAACTTGTTTGGGAAAATCGGACAATTGAACAGCCCCAAGAAACCTTTTTGCGGGGTTTGGGTGTAGCTTCTCGATTGTATCCGCCGATCGCATCGAGTTTGGAAACTCCAAATCCTCAATCTTGCCGCATCAACCCCATGCAAGCATATGAGTTTATCAAATCTGGGGCGTGGCGGTTTGAAGATAGCGGTTTGGGAGTAGTTTTACCTAAGAGTTTGGCGAATCGCGAGGGATGGGCGAATCGTTTGGGTTTGAAAATTACGGCACAAACGCCAAACAAAAAGCAGGGACGTTTGGGTTTGCAAAGTCTGCTAAATTTTCAATGGGAATTGGCAATTGGCGGACAAACTCTTTCTAAAGCCCAATTTGATAAACTTGTGGCGTTAAATAGCCCGCTGGTGGAAATTAACGGCGAGTGGGTCGAATTGCGATCGCAAGATATCAAAACAGCGCAATCATTTTTTGCTTCTCGCAAAGACGAAATGGCACTGTCTTTGGAAGATGCTTTGCGTATTAGTACGGGCGACACCCAGACTATTGAAAAATTACCAGTAGTCAGCTTTGAGGCATCTGGCGCATTGCAAGAATTGGTTGGGGCGCTGACAAACAATCAGGCGATCGCGCCTTTGCCAACACCCAAAGGTTTTCAAGGACAGTTGCGACCTTATCAAGAAAGAGGTGCGGCTTGGCTGGCATTTTTGGAACGTTGGGGTTTGGGTGCGTGTCTCGCCGACGACATGGGATTGGGAAAAACCATCCAGTTCATTGCTTTTCTACTGTATTTAAAAGAACAAGATGCACTAGAAAAACCAACACTATTAATTTGCCCAACATCTGTATTAGGAAACTGGGAAAGAGAAGTCAAAAAATTTGCACCAAGTCTGAAAGTTTTGCAATATCACGGTGATAAACGCCCTAAAGGAAAGGCGTTTGCCACAGCAGTTAACAACCACGATATAGTAATTACCAGTTATTCGCTGATTCAACGCGATGTCAAAACATTACAACCTGTTTCTTGGCAGGGAATTGTTTTGGATGAAGCCCAAAATGTCAAAAATTCCGAAGCGAAGCAATCCCAAGCGGTGCGGCAATTAGAAGCAACATTTCGTATAGCCTTGACTGGTACACCTGTAGAAAACAGACTGCAAGAATTGTGGTCAATTGTAGACTTTCTCAATCCGGGGTATTTGGGTAAAAAACAGTTTTTTCAACGGCGATTTGCCATCCCAATTGAAAAGTATGGTGATGCGGCTTCTTTGAATCAATTGCGTTCATTAGTGCAACCATTTATTCTGCGTCGTTTAAAAAGCGATCGCGAAATTATTCAAGACTTGCCAGAAAAGCAAGAAATGAATGTATTTTGCGGTTTAAGTCCCGAACAAGCAACACTTTATCAACAAGTAGTAGAACAATCTTTAGCTGAGATTGAATCAGCTGAAGGACTGCAACGACGCGGCATGATTTTGGGTTTACTAATCAAGTTAAAACAAATCTGCAATCATCCAGCCCAATATTTGAAAGAAAACACCCTGACAGAACCGCGTCAATCGGGTAAATTATTGCGCTTGCAGGAAATGTTAGAAGTCGCTTTAGAAGAAGGCGATCGCGCTTTAATTTTCACTCAATTTGCTGAATGGGGTAAATTACTCAAACCCCATTTAGAAAAAGAGTTAAATCGCGAAACATTGTTTTTGTATGGTAGTACTTCCAAAAAGCAACGCGAGGAAATGGTAGACCGTTTTCAACACGACCCCCAAGGACCGCCAATTATGATTCTTTCGCTAAAAGCTGGGGGTGTAGGGTTGAATTTAACTAGGGCAAATCATGTTTTTCACTTTGATAGGTGGTGGAATCCGGCGGTAGAGAATCAAGCCACAGACCGAGTATTTAGGATTGGTCAAACTCGTAACGTGCAAGTGCATAAATTTGTTTGCAACGGCACTTTAGAAGAGAAAATTCACGACATGATTGAAAGTAAAAAACAACTAGCTGAACAAGTTGTCGGCGCGGGTGAAGAGTGGTTAACTGAAATGGATACAGACCAACTTCGTAACTTGTTATTACTTGACCGCAACGCCGTAATTGATGAGGACGCAGAATGATGAATTAATGACCGTAGAATGCGTTAGGCGCATATTATTGATGATTTTTTAGAAATCATATAATTGATTGCGCCGCAGCCACCAATTTAATGCGGTGCGTTACTACAAATCTTAAGCAGCCTTGAAATAAATTTCAGGAACCCAATCTAAAACCTGTTAAAACTGATTTCTTGCACCATTCTCATGGTTGGTAGGGTGGGCATCGCCCATCAAAACAAATATCGGCGTTTCAGGCAACGGTGGGCACTGCCCACCCTACTACTATCAACTAACAACTAACAACTATCAACTAACAACTATCAACTAACAACTAACAACTATTATGCAAACTAATTTCACCCTTCAAGCAAGTAGAGAATGGTGGTCGCAACGGTGGCTTGATTTACTAGATTCCTATCGTTTTAAAAAGCGTTTGGAACGCGCTAGAAACTATGCACGTCAGGGAAACGTCCTCAGCATCGAATTTAAAGGTGCAAAAGTATTAGCTAGAGTACAAGGTAGCGAAAGCGAACCATATAAAGTTTCTCTTTCCCTTGACCCTTTTAGCGAAGAAGAATGGGGTTATGTAATTGAAACAATGTCGAAAAAGGCACTTTTTGCTGCTAAATTATTGGCGGGAGAAATGCCACAAAATATGGAAGATGTGTTCACTAGCAACGGTCTTTCTCTATTTCCTTTTACCTTATCTGATGTTCACAGTAAATGCTCTTGTCCTGATAAAGCAAATCCCTGCAAACATGTAGGTGCAATTTACTATCAGTTAGGCGATCGCTTTAGTGAAGATCCATTTGTCTTATTTCAGTTGCGGGGACGTACTAAAGAACAAATTATCAGCGATTTACGCAAGTTACGCGGCGCTAGTAACACCCAACAATCAACATCCAACCCCCAACCCTCAACCCCCAACTCCCAACCAACTTTAAAAATTGACTCTTTTTGGCAATACGATCAACCATTGGAGTCTTCTTTGGTAGTAATTGCACCTTCAAGTAGCGAAACTGTATTAGACGTGTTGGGGTCAATTCCCTTAGCAAAAGAAGAAGAAAATGTAGTAAATTTAACTTCTGGCGATGTGGTAATGAAGTATTTAGATGCAGTTTATAAAGATGTTAGCCAGAAGGCTTTTTTAGCAGCAATGAACATCGAAGGAAGTTGACTCAACTCCAAATTACCAAATATTGGCAGAGGGCAGGAGGCAGAAGGCAGTTAGCTATGTTTTAATATATTTTTTGCGCTCTGCCACTTTCTTTTAAAGCCCCAGACCGCCACGCTTCGTTTGCAGCGCTACGCGATTTATTTATGAAGAAAGATGACTCATATTTTTTAAGGGGACGCGCAGTGCGTCCGCCCTACAGCCCTTCGGGCATCCTGGGCGCGGGCGTCTCCTAGAGAGAAAAAAGGTGCCCGGGGAGTGAAATCCCTCAATTTATTTATGGGGTTTTCCTTCTGCCCTCTGCCTTCTTGCTTCTGCCTTTTCATTGGCAGTATCAGACTTTCCCAGCCTCTGTTACACTCCCTGCTTTGCCTCATCAGTATGCTTACTTACAGTAGTAACAAAGGCTACCTTTGTATTCTAAGTTATATTTCTTACTAGTAACGAAATGTTATAACAACAGAGTAATCCAGTCAAATTAACATGGAACTCCAAAGCAAAATTATTTCTGTAGAACTTACTGATGGTACAAATGTGAGAGTTGAAGCCACTCCAATCGGCGATCGCAAAATCGGAGGGTTTCAAACTCGTCCTTTTAATGAAGTAACCGCAGTCATTGAATCCCTTTCTCAGGACATCGCCGAAACATTGCAGAAGACTAAACCTAATAAAGCCACCGTGAAATTTGGTATATAAATTGCCATTGAAGGTAGTAAAATCACGGCTATGTTAGTCAAAGGTATATCTACAGCTAATTTGGAAATTACCTTGGAGTGGGTGAATAAATAGTTGCTCGCTCAGGGTGCATACCCCTAGGCTATGGGTAGGGTACGAAATCCAGAATATATTAAAAATATTTAATTTTTATTAAAATATAATTATTAGAATAAAAAATTTACTTATTTTATTGAAAATTTAAATATAGCGGTTCTCTGTTGGGTGAAATACAGCTATACCATTGTAGGGAACACTGCTGTGCCCCTAAACAGAGGCGTACCTCACTCAAACGAGAGGCGCTATAGTTGAGATTGGCGCGATCGCCTGTTCGTGAAAGTGGAGAAACCCGGTTTCTGAAAGCTTCTAATTTTCACAACTCAGAAACGAGTAAAGACGCGTTCATCAACGCGTCTCTACAATTGAAAATTCAAAATTACTGTCCAAATTCAACTCTCGCTTGCTCAACGAACTCCGCTGTAACCACGTCTTGTTCAGCTTGACGAGTGAGTTGCTCAATTCTCGCTTTAGCTTGGGCGCGGACAAAAAAGGGAATATTCTTCAACTTTGTTTTAGCTTCAGCTGTCCATCGCAAAGCATCTGTAAAATTGGAGTCGCTCATTATACCCACATCCTGATGTAATAGCAGTTTTTGAGCAGCAATGGCTGTGACAAGCAAGGGCAAAAATTAATGAATATGACTTTGAATGATGTCATCAATCATTGCTTCCACATCCACCTCATATAGATCCGATTGTGTCAGAAAAAAGCGCACATAGCGTTCATCTACATCAAAAGCTTCTTGCAGCCATCCCTTAAAACCACGCGCCCGTTTATCAATTTCCAGCAACACTTCCAATTCATTCGGTTGCAAACGGAAAATTACTTCCAACTCATCCAACTGACTGCGATAATTTCCCGTGGGGCGAAACTCAAACTCTTGTACAAACGGATACACACCGCCGAAATGGTGAGTGTACTCACAATCAACTTTATGTAAGTGAAAACCAAGATTTTCCACCGCTTGCAACACCCTCTGCATTAATGGGTGCGGGCGCACTTCCAAAGCATCTCTGTCTCTGGGATTGATAGCAGTTTTAATATCCAATCCAGTGCGTATATATACAGGTATTCTGCCAATGGTAAGCGGAATTTCGTAGGGCAGTTCTAGTGAAAAAGGTACTACCACTTCTTCTTTTGCCTGGATGGTAAATTGCTCTAGCAAGCGATAATTAACCATCACGCATTCTTCATAAACGGTAGAGTCATCAACTTCTCGTTTATACTCAGTAGCGAGTTTTAAGTAAATATCATCAATATCTTGGGCTACATCCCCACCATTGATGTAAACTTCACCCTCTAAAACTTCACCGGGAATCACGGTATCTTTGAAAAGGCGCGTATCAACTTTGGCGGCACCAATGCCAACGCTGGCTAGAAGCTTTTTAAACATAGTGAATTTAGGAATTGGTAATGGTTAAGAGTTAGGAGTTAGGAGTTAGGAGTTAGGAGTTAGGAGTTAGGAGTTAGGAGTTAGGAGTTGAGAAATCTTTTAATACCAATTGCGGATTTTATAATTACACATGTCAATCTGTAGGGGCACAATACCCAAGTGCCCCTACGGGTAAACTAGTATAATTCCTCACTCATAACTCATAACTCATAACTCATAATTCATAACTGGGCGCCTCCTAACTCCTAACTCATTTTAAACAGGCGATCGCTAATTGTCCCGTATAAATATGTAAAAAAAACTCCTGCTTTTACACAGGAGCCAACACTACAAAAACGATTTGATTGTCAGTGATGAAAGAAAATTTGCAACTTAGTCTAGGTCAGGCATAGACATTACTGGCTCATTCTCACGGTTAATGCCTTTCTCAAAACCACCAGCCGCCGCACGGGCGCGTCCAGCGTGCCACAGGTGACCAATGAGGAAGAAGAAGCCCAACACGAAGTGAGAAGTTGCCAACCACGCACGAGGAGATACGTAGTTGAAGGAGTTAATTTCGGTAGCCACACCACCCACAGAGTTCAAAGAACCCAGAGGAGCGTGTGTCATATATTCAGCGGCGCGACGAGCTTGCCAAGGCTGAATATCATTCTTGATTTTTTCCAAATCAAGACCGTTAGGACCGCGCAGAGGCTCCAACCAAGGACCGCGGAAATCCCAGAAGCGCATTGTTTCACCACCGAAGATGATTTCACCAGTGGGAGAGCGCATCAGGTATTTACCAAGACCAGTAGGACCTTGTGCAGAACCGACGTTTGCACCCAAGCGTTGGTCGCGGATAAGGAAAGTAAGAGCTTGAGCTTGAGAAGCTTCAGGACCAGTAGGACCGAAGAATTCGCTGGGGTAAACGGTGTTGTTATACCAAACCATGCAGGAAGCAATGAAGCCCATCAGGGACAAAGCGCCCAAGCTGTAGGAGAGGTAAGCCTCACCAGACCAGATGAAAGCGCGACGCGCCCAACCAAAAGGCTTGGTGAAGATGTGCCAAATACCACCGGCAATACAGATAAAGGCAACCCAAATGTGACCGCCAATAACATCTTCCAAGTTATCGACGCCGACAATCCAACCTGAGCCACCGAAAGGTGATGCAATCAGGTAACCGAAGATGACGGCTGGGTTCAGTGTTGGGTTGGTAATGACGCGAACGTCACCACCGCCTGGTGCCCAGGTGTCGTATATACCACCGAAGAACATCGCCTTCAGCACCAAGAGCAACGCACCGCATCCCAAAATGATTAGGTGGAAGCCGATGATGTTGGTCATCTTGTTCTTGTCTTTCCAGTCGTAACCAAAGAAGGAAGAATACTCTTCTAAGGTTTCTGGACCGCGAACGGCATGATAAATACCGCCGAAACCCAACACGGCTGAGGAAATCAGGTGAAGTACACCAACTACAAAGTAGGGGAAGGTGTCAATAACTTCACCACCAGGACCAACACCCCAACCGAGGGTAGCCAAGTGAGATAGCAGGATGATGCCCTGCTCGTACATGGGTTTTTCAGGAACGAAGTGAGCGACTTCAAACAAAGTCATCGCTCCAGCCCAGAATACAATCAAACCAGAGTGGGCAACGTGAGCGCCCAGCAGTTTACCAGATAGATTAATTAAACGAGCGTTACCAGACCACCAGGCAAAACCTGTTGATTCTTGGTCGCGTCCGCCGCCCATAACTGAAGGTCTAGAGAGCGTTACCACGTGGTAGTACCTCTTCGGGGAATACAAATTGTTCGTGAGGCTGATCTTGAGGAGCCATCCAAGCGCGGATACCCTCGTTCAGCAAAATGTTCTTGGTATAGAATGTTTCAAATTCTGGGTCTTCTGCTGCCCGCAATTCTTGTGACACGAAGTCATAAGCCCGCAGGTTGAGCGCTAAACCTACAATACCGATCGCTGCCATCCACAAGCCTGTTACTGGTACAAACAACATGAAGAAGTGCAACCAGCGTTTGTTGGAGAAAGCAATACCGAAAATCTGCGACCAGAAACGGTTTGCTGTCACCATTGAATAGGTTTCTTCAGCTTGGGTTGGGTTGAAGCCACGGAAGGTGTTAGCTGCTTCTCCGTCTTCAAACAAAGTGTTTTCCACGGTAGCACCGTGAATCGCACATAACAAAGCTCCACCCAACACCCCTGCTACTCCCATCATGTGGAAGGGGTTGAGGGTGAAGTTATGGAAACCTTGAATAAACAAGATGAAACGGAAAATTGCGGCGACGCCAAAGCTGGGTGCAAAGAACCAGCTTGATTGTCCCAAGGGATACATCAAGAAGACGCTGACGAATACCGCAATGGGAGCAGAGAAGGCGATCGCGTTGTAGGGACGAATGCCTACTAGGCGGGCAATTTCAAATTGCCGCAACATGAAGCCTATCAAACCAAAGGCTCCGTGTAGGGCAACAAATGGCCACAACCCACCTAATTGAACCCAACGGGTGAAGTTCCCTTGAGCTTCTGGTCCCCACAACAACAATAGGGAATGTCCCAAGCTGTCGGCGGGGGTGGATACTGCCACGGTCAAAAAGTTGGCTCCTTCCAGGTAGGAAGAGGCTAAACCGTGGGTGTACCAAGAGGTGACGAAGGTGGTGCCGGTTAGCCAACCGCCGAGTGCGAGGAAAGCGCAGGGGAATAATAAGATTCCTGACCAACCTACAAACACAAAGCGATCGCGCTTCAACCAGTCGTCGAGAACGTCAAACCACCCTCTTGTACTGGGGGCGCGTCCAACTGCGATGGTCATCGGACTAAAATCCTCTTTTTTACTAAAATTGCAACGTTTTCAAACAGCGCTGTCGGCGGTTTTACCTGCTTGAGGCGACTGCCGTGAGGGATTAACGTTTGTTTTGACACTCTCAGTTGCCCGAAGGCTGCTGAGTTTATGAGAATTTGCCTCCCCGAAAGTCAGCACTTCTCACTTCTTGTGCCAGAAAGGTTACCAGCAGCTAGTAATTTTGCTTTTGGTAACTTAATGATTCTTAACTTATCACACTTAGCTGGGGTTTGCGCCCAATCCAAGTTAGTGAATTTAGTAGTCAACACAACAAACCTATTAAATATTATGAATATCAGAATTTTTACAATCTGACACAGATTTTCTCATAAATCTCAAAAAATCTCAAAACTTTAACTGCTATTGGAGCGATCGCTTCTGCTCCAATAGCAGACTTTTTACGCACCCCGCGCCCTTGCCGCTATAAATACGGTACTCCCTTTAGGGGCGCAAGAAATATAAAGCGGGCGACGAGCGATTCCGACTGAATATCTCACCCCTGAGGCTGAAATAAAACAGCGAAGTGTTTGAGGAATTGCCAATATTTGTCTACAGTAGTAGGAGTGAATGAAACTGCAAACCGCCATCACAGCAGTACTCTGCTTGATGGTTAGTACTTCACAGGGAATATCTCAAAGCGGCAGAGTAGTTCAATGACGGCATCAACAACCATTAACAAAGGTGATTCGCCCAACGGCGATAGCTCCAGTTCACGCGTCCTCAATCAAAAAGTTCTCGGTTCGCGTCGGTTTAGCAACTACTGGTGGGCAACTATCGTGACTTTGGGAGCCACGGGCTTTTTGCTGGCTGGGATATCCAGTTACCTGAAAGTCAATTTACTCATAGTTACCGACGCAACTCAACTGATATTCGTCCCCCAAGGCTTGGTTATGGGGCTATATGGCAGCGCTGGCTTGCTTTTAGCCTTATACCTGTGGCTGATGATTTTATGGAACGTGGGCGGCGGATACAACGAATTTAATCAAGACACTGGCAGAATAAAAATTTTTCGTTGGGGGTTTCCCGGCAAAAACCGCCGGATTGAACTTGACTGTCGCACTCAAGACGTACAATCTGTTCGAGTTGACCTCAAAGAGGGCCTCAATCCCCGTCGCGCACTTTATTTGCGCGTTAAGGGTCGTCGAGACATTCCCTTAACACGGGTAGGTCAACCTATGTCGTTAACAGAATTGGAAACTCAAGGCGCTGAATTAGCACGCTTTTTGGGAGTACCCTTGGAAGGACTTTAATGAGAGAGTTAGGAGTTAGGAGTCTTGAGGCGCCCAGTTGGAAGTTGGGAGTTGGGAGTTGGGAGTTTGGAGTTATTAATCTCTCTTGTCCGATAAGATACTCTGATTGATTTTGGAACTGGCAATGCGCTTAAAAATTCCCCAATTTTTTCTGGCTTTTTTAATTGTCGGTGCTTTGATTTTAGGGGGATGTACAACACAGCAGAATGCTTCTAATTCTTCTTCCCCAGCTTCTACAGCTACCGAGGCGAATACTAAGACAACTACCGAGACAACTACCCAGGTACTTACAGAGAAAACCTCTGTACCCGAAAATACTAGTGAGAGTTTTCCTGGAATGAATAATTTACCAAGACTCGAAGGCAAAGCGACCGTAGTCATGACGGTTAAAGGCTCGCCGATTACTATCGAAGTAGACGGCACAAATGCACCAATCACCGCAGGCAATTTTGTTGATTTAGTACAACGAGGTGTGTACGATGGATTAGTTTTCCATCGAGTTGTACGCTCTCCCCAACCGTTTGTGGCGCAAGGGGGCGATCCTAAGAGTAAAAACCCGAAAACGCCGCCACAACAATTGGGAACCGGTGGTTTTATCGACCAAAAAACTGGGACTGAGCGCCGTATACCTTTAGAAATTAAGGCAAAAGGGGAACCAACCCCGATTTACGGTAAAACTTTTGAAAGCGCTGGTATTACTAAAGCCCCTGAGTTGCAGCATAAACTTGGTGCTGTGGCAATGGCGCGATCGCAAATGCCTGATTCTGCTTCCTCTCAGTTTTACTTTGCCCTAGCAGATTTGGCATTCCTTGATGGTAGCTACGCCGTGTTTGGTAATGTCAAAGAAGGCATGGATGTAGTTAATAAAATTCAACAAGGCGATCGCATTGACTCTGCCAAAGTCACCCAAGGCGCAGAAAATCTCAAAAACGGCGGACAGTAAGAGGAAGGGGACACAAGCCAGACGGGTGTGGGGCGACGGGTGTGGGGGGAAATTTTAGAATTTCAATTCCCAATGCCCTAATCCAAAATCCTGTTGGGTAAAATCCAAAATTGGTCAAGGTTGTTGTTACTGGTATTGGTCTAGTTTCCGCCTTGGGCGATCGCTTGCAGGCTAGCTGGCAAAATTTGATTGCAGGTAAATCTGGAATTTATCTGCATCAACCTTTTACAGAATTAGAACCGCGCCCTCTAGGCTTGATTTGCCAACAACCAGCATCAGTGAAAATACTGTCTAGCTTGGTTGTTGATTTTGCTTTAAAAGATGCTGGGTTGATTCCACCTTTGCCTGATTGCGGGGTAGTCATTGGTTCTAGTCGCAGTTATCAGGCGTCGTGGGAACAAATGGCGCAAAAAATGTATGAAGGCAAAAGTGTAGACGAGAAAACAAATAATTCTTCCTCCCCCCCTCCCCCTTTCCCCCCCTCTCCCCCTCCTCTTCCTTGGTTGGATACTTTGCCGCACATGAATGCGATCGCATCGGCGCGACAAATCGGTGCTACTGGGATAGTTTTGGCACCAATGGCTGCTTGTGCTACGGGAATTTGGGCGATCGCTCAAGCTGCGTTACTTATTCAAAGTGGGCAGTGTCAAAGAGTACTTGCCGGGGCAGTAGAAGCACCGATTACACCTTTGACGCTAACCGGATTTCAACAAATGGGCGCTTTGGCAAAAACTGGGGCTTACCCTTTTGATATATGTCGGGAAGGCTTGGTTTTAGGAGAAGGTGCAGCGGTATTCGTTTTGGAATCAGCAGAGTTAGCAAAGCAACGTGGGGCGAGGGTGTATGGTGAAATTCTTGGTTTTGGTTTGACAGCAGATGCATATCATACCAACTCGCCAGAACCACAAGGAAAAAGCGCGATCGCTGCTATCAAAAAATGTTTACAACAAAGCAATTTAATACCATCTGATATTGATTATATTCATGCTCACGGTACTTCCACGCAGCTAAATGACCGGATAGAAAGTATGATTATACAGCGGTTATTCCCTCAAGGTGTGGCAGTTAGTTCCACAAAAGGAGCTACAGGTCATACATTAGGCGCATCGGGAGCTTTGGGTGTGGCTTTTTCGTTGATGGCGTTGCAGCAACAAATTTTACCGCCGTGTGTGGGATTGAAGCAACCGGAGTTTGATTTAGATTTTGTGAGTGTGGCGCGTCAAAGTCAAATTCGGCGGGTGCTGTGTTTTAGTTTTGGCTTTGGCGGACAGAATGCGGTGGTAACTTTGGGTAGAGATGATTAACGCTACAGTGTTTGGCGATCGCCTGTTCTGAAACCTTTTTCAGTTTGTCGAATTTACTTCGCGAGAGTTGGGTGAGTATAAAACATCGCCTAGAATTAGAAGGATTTAAATGTAGTACTGTTGATATGTCGGTTATTGGAAGTAATTTTGCTTAATAACCCAAGTTTTTAGTTATCAAAAAGCGACTCTTTTCCAGTAAAAAAATTTATAATTTTTTCTAATGATACTTTCAAAACGTGATTTTATATCTAAATGATACGGTTATTGGAGACTAAGAGCTGATTCGTAAAGAAAATCTTAAGGGGACTCAAATTATTACTAAGTCTAAGTTTCAGCGAATAAGTGCTGTATTAACTCAAATTCCTGAAACCCTTACAAGGTAAGTATTTTACTTTAGTTTACAAATTAGCTCTAACTAGCAACTGACGTTAATAATTATTTACTATTATTTGACTGAAGAACTATTGTTGAATTACACTCTTTTAAGGAATGGTATTATTTGGTTGATAAAAATTATGGTTAAAGATGCCGCCAGCACCTGTTAAAGTGGTAACTAATAACCGAAGATTTTAAGGTATTACCAAAAATTACCAGTAAATTAGAGAACGACTGACTTGAATCTGCACAATTGTCCACCGTGAAGAGCAAATTATCATTAATTTCAGAAAGTTAGGAAAGTTGAATATGGCACAAAAAATTATCTATGGAACAGTTGCTGAAGATGGAACAAAACAGGGTGGTGAAGGATTTACAGTCGTATCAGCAGATACGGGGGCATACTTAATTACTTTTTCACAACCTTTTCTGACTCCTCCATCTGTAGTGGCTACTTTGAAGGATTGGGGCGCTGATAATCAAATTCTTGTTAAAGATATAGACGCCAACAAATGCCAAGTTTGCATCTGGGATTTGGGAATTAAACAACAATCGGTCGAAGGTTCTCCAGAATTGACAGTTACGAAAGAAAAATCGGCTTTTAATTTCATTGCGATCGGTGAGGGTAATTAATCCGTTTATCGCTGGAATCAATCCAAAATCCAAAATCCTTTCATCCAAAATGGTTTGACTTTTTAACTTCCTCTCATACCCAACCTAACTCTTACCTAAAACAGTGGTAAATTCGGGTAATTTCCTGAATTATCTGAATTTACTATTTGGTAGGATGCAGTTTAAGACTTGAAATAAACTCTACGTTAGGTAAGTCATGATACCAATGTGGTCTTCTAGCGTTGACCGTTCTCCCGGCTTAATTGCTGTTGGTGGTACCAAGATTAAGTTGCCTAAACCCTTTGGATCGATAAAGAATGAGTGAGGGTTTACCTCATATTGAAATCAAAAAAGTCACTATATCTTTATTTGCTGATGGTTGGTATATTGCTTTTTCCTACGAACAAGAACAACCAGAAATTAATTTATTTAGAGTTGATTATGTCGGTGTAGATTTAGGCATTAATGCACTAGCTGGTAAGCTACCTAATATAAGAGGAATTAGGGTAGCATCATGGCAAAAAAATACATTGTAGATTTAAACGAAGCAGAGTTATGGCAACTGCGATCGCGAACGCTCAACAGGTCAGCATAAGGCACGAAGCATTACCCGTGCGAACATTATTGTAATGGCAAGTGAGCGATTTTCGGGGTTTTGCGGTTAATTAAACGGACATGATATGAGTTATGCGATCGCTCCAATTTTTGCCTTCATATTTAGCCAGATATTTCTATTTTTCATATTCTCTCCCTCATCACCGCAATTCAACATAACAGCCAAATGTAAAATTACTTAACTTAACAGTCTAGTTGTAAAAAAAACACTTTTACCTATACCTTCCAAGTCGTCCCCCCATTTCCCCCCAACCCCACGTAGTGGGGACCGGTAGCCCCCCCTCTCCACGCCAGTCGGCACACTCCGGGGAACCTCCAAGGGCGCGCTGGCTCCCCTCTCCCCCTCTCCCTGTTCTCTTCTACACATTATGCACCGAGTGTAGTTTGAACATCTCCTGACAAGCGATCGCTCATCCTACACCCCAGCCCTTGAAAATAGATATGATAGAAAAGTCATAAATCTTAAAAAATATTTATCGAATGCTGATTTCCTCCTCTGGCTTGTCCAAAGTCAAAGACTCAGTAACAGAAAAAATTTTTTTCGGTAACGAACCCAGTGCCGAGTTAATTGCAATTGTGACTGTCTACTTTGTCCAAGGAATCTTGGGGTTGGCGCATTTAGCCGTCAGCTTTTTCCTTAAAGACGAACTGGGGCTGAGTCCGGCTCAGGTTTCAGCACTATTTGGCATTATTGCTCTACCTTGGATTATCAAGCCCGTGTTCGGCTTTGTCTCGGATGGCTTGCCGATATTTGGCTATCGGCGGCGTCCCTACTTAGTTTTATCTGGGATATTGGGAGCTATTTCCTCGATCGCCCTTGCAACAATAGTTCATACTAGCTGGGCAGCCACAATAGCGATCGCCCTCGGTTCTCTCTCCGTCGCCGTGAGTGACGTGATAGTTGACTCGCTAGTAGTCGAACGGGCAAGATCGGAATCTCAAGCAGAAGCAGGTTCGCTACAATCACTTTGTTGGGGTGCTTCCGCCTTTGGGGGTTTAATCACGGCTTACTTTAGCGGTATGCTGTTAGAGCATTTCACTACCCAAACTATATTTTGGATTACCGCCTCATTTCCTTTAATTGTCTCAGCTGTGGCTTGGTTGATTGCCGAGTCTCCCGTTAGGAAAGACGAAGCCGAAAGTAATAAAACCAACTCGCCAACCTTCAAGCATCAACTGGGACAACTTCGCAAAGTCGTTAGCCAAAAAGCAATTTGGCTACCAACAGCCTTTGTCTTCATTTTGCAAGCTACACCAACGGCTGATTCAGCCTTTTTCTTCTTCACCACCAACGAACTGCACTTTGCACCAGAATTTTTAGGACGGGTGCGTTTAGTAACAAGTATCGCTTCTTTGGTTGGTATTTGGATTTTTCAACGTTTCCTCAAAACAGTTCCCTTTCGGGCGATTTTTGGCTGGAGTACAGTCCTCTCATTTGTTTTGGGGATGACAATACTGCTGTTGGTGACTCACGCCAACCGTGCTTTAGGTATAGATGACCATTGGTTTAGTTTGGGCGACAGTCTCATTCTTACCGTAATGGGAAAAATCGCTTATATGCCAATTTTGGTGTTAGCAGCGAGGCTTTGTCCATCTGGAGTAGAAGCCACATTATTTGCCCTTTTGATGTCCGTATCCAACTTAGGGGGACTAATTTCCTACGAATTCGGTGCAGTATTGATGCATTGGTTGGGGATTACCGAAACTAACTTTAACGCCCTGTGGGTGTTGGTAGTTATTACTAACTTAAGTACATTGTTACCCTTACCATTTCTCAATTGGCTACCAGCCGCCGACCCGCAAACGGAAACATCGACATTGCAAATAACAGCAAATGATGGGGAACAACCATTTATGGCTGATTTAATGCCTGATTTGATGCTGCAAAAACCAGAATCATAAATACTTGAATAGTCAGCAACTGGGTATTAGGAGTTATTAGAAAATTCGACTAATAACTACTAATACTTTGCACTATTTGCATCATCCTTGAAATAAATTTTATCCCGAAAAGCTGAAACAATTTGAAAATTGCATCCGGTCAGCTTTAGCGAACTATCGCGCTTTCGCCCAAAATTTATTTGGTGGGCGGGCGATGATGCGAATTTCAAAATGTGCAAGTTAAACAAACAACAATTTCCAATCCCAAATCCCAAATCTAAAATCCCAAATTGTTATGCAGAATTTGAAGATTCAAGAAAGCGCGATCGCCAAAAAATTCTACACTCGCGATGATTGGCAGGGAGGATATGAATCTCTCACACAAGAGTTTGATTATTCGATTGATGATATCGAAGGACAAATACCCCCTGAATTGCAAGGAACGCTATTTAGAAATGGTCCTGGTTTACTAGATGTAAACGGACAAAAAATTCATCACCCTTTTGATGGCGACGGGATGATTTCTCGCATAACTTTCTCTAATGGTCGCGCCCATTTCCGCAACCGCTTTGTTCGCACCACCGGCTATCTGGAAGAACAAAAAGCAGGCAAAATTCTCTATCGCGGTGTTTTTGGTACGCAAAAACCCGGCGGTTGGTTAGCTAATATCCTTGATGTCAAATTAAAAAATATTGCCAACACCAACGTTATCTATTGGGGTAATAAACTTTTAGCATTGTGGGAAGCAGCTGAACCCCACCGCCTCGACCCCCAAACGCTAGAAACATTGGGAAGAGAATATTTCAATGGTGTTTTGTCAGAAGGTGAAGCTTTTGGCGCACATCCCCGCTTTGACCCCAGCAGTAATTTAGATAACGGTGCGCCAAGTCTGGTAAACTTTTCCATCAAGCCGGGATTATCTACCACAATTACAATTTTCGAGTTAAACCCAGCAGGTGAAGTTGTTAGAAAACACGCTCATAGTGTTCCGGGTTTCTGTTTCATTCACGATTTCGTCATTACTGCCAATTACTGCATATTCTTTCAAAATCCTGTTGCCTTCAATCCCATCCCTTTCGCTTTGGGAATGCGTAGTGCTGGGGAATGTATTAAATTTCAACCAAATCAACCCACCCGCGTTATTATTATTCCCCGCAACCCCACCCCCCTCAAATCCCCCCTTACTAAGGGGGGAGATAGGGGGGTAAAAATTCTCGAAACTCACTCAGGTTTTGTTTTCCATCACACAAATGCTTTTGAACAAGGCGATGAAATTATTATTGATTCGATTTGCTACGAATCTTTACCAGAAGTAGAACCAGAAAGCGATTTTCGCCAAGTTAATTTTGAAGCCCTTAAACCCGGTCAACTGTGGCGGTTTTATCTCAATCTTCAGGATAAAACAGTACGGCGCGATTTGATTGAAAGTCGCTGTTGTGAATTTCCCAGCATCCATCCAGATAAAGAGGCACGCCCTTACAGATACTTGTATATGGGTGCAGCCCATGCAGAAACTGGAAATGCACCATTGCAAGCATTTCTGAAAGTTGATTTAGAGTCAGGAGAAAGACAACTTTGGAGTGCAGCACCCCGTGGCTTTGCTAGCGAACCGATTTTTGTACCCCGTCCCAATTCTCAAGAAGAAGATGATGGTTGGGTGCTGGCTTTAGTTTACGACTCCGCGCACCATCGTTCAGATGTAGTGATTTTGGATGCAAAAAACTTCAATAACGGACCAGTAGCGCGTTTGCACCTAAAACATCATATTCCCTACGGTCTGCACGGTAACTTTACTTCTGAAGTGTTTACTGCAACTTGATCCCCCTAGGACTTACGCATTGACAGAAAACTCACTATGTGCGTTTCAGCCTAGCTTCTGTTGTAAGTGTTCCAAAATGAAGTCACGAGCAACTTGAAGAGATAAATTTCTTTGGAGTTCATACCAATTTTCAATTAACTCTTCGGCTCGCATTAATTCTAATTGGGTTTTGGCACGAATAGAACTAAAAAAGTGAGTTTTGATAGCCTCAGTTGACTGCCCGTAGAGCGCTCAATGCCACAAACCTGTTTGATAGCCCTGTGGTAACACTCGATTCCCCAATGGATTGAATGTAGTACTTGAAATTCTGCCTTTGTAATTTGATTTAATGCATCTTATTGAGGTAAAAACATGATATAGTATCTTTGCTCTGAGTTTTTGTTCGCGAAGCGTCTCCCCTTGGGAGAAGGTTTTCCTAAATACCTTCACGCTGACAAAAGTTTTTAGATGCACAATTAAACCCTCATCGGGTATTTCCAAGTTTTGAACTTGGGTATAATCTCGACCATTAATGTCACATGAGCGATTTTTAGCTATACCCATCAAAACCCCTAACTCTTTGTCTGTTAAGAACTTGAGGTTTTCTCGACTGGCATACCAGGCGTCTGTTGTTACTCGCCGAGGCTGCAATCCCCAATCCAAAACTTCAATAAGCATTTCTTTCAAATAATCATTTTTTGTCTTGGACTCTTGTTTGTTATAAATCCTATAATTGATAGGTACAGACTTACTTGAGCTATCGGTGTAATACAAGGTAATTAATTGAATACCTTTAACTATTCGATGATGCTTACCAGACCAATAATAACCGATTAATTCCGTTAATTAAGGGTCACTTTCGGGTTTGTCTATAACGGTATCATCTCCACTTCAAGTACCACCATGCAAATTTATGTGTGGTTTAATTTCGTCAAATAAATCCCTTGGTTCATACCGTTCTCGTAATAAAAATCTATTCACACTATCATCAGACAAACCTTCAAGAATCTCTGCTAAACGGGAACAACCTACATATTTTGATTCCGCCAATAGAAATAAAGTATAAGTGTCTAGGTTACACTTTGCTGTCGATGGTTTGGTAGCCGCTCTGATAGTCGGAACCCTCTAAACGAGACAACATAGGTATTATCCGTCTTTTACTGCCCCTAGTGATTAGCGTAAGCCTAACTAAAAGATACCGTTCGTCTCGTTCCTTCCTTGATTTCCCTAATACACATTTTGCCTACTCTGTCAATGCGTAAGTCCTACCCCCGTTGATCCCTATAAAGGTAGACGCAGGAAAAAATGAATACAGATGAACACAGTGTTTTTTATCTGTGTTCATCTGTATGTATCTCTGGTTTCCTTATCTTAATATTTTTGTGCTTACAAAAAACATCGGAATTAAGAGAAAAATGTAACGAAATTTACAAAAATCATATTTTTTTTTGGAAAAAAAGATAAGCTACAGATATATATATCCGGTTCGCGAGAATACCGCGATTGGGAGAAAGTTTTATGGTTGCAACAACATCGCTACAGCCGCTGGAAAGTCCTTCTCCAGCGTACATTTGCCCGTATGACCAAGCCTGTAGCTATCTAGAGGCGGCGGGTCGTGAATTAAAGCTAGACCAAGGTCTGTTAGAAATTCTCAGCCATCCGCGCAAGGTGGTCACTGTTTCCATTCCCGTAAAAATGGATAGTGGTGAAGTGCGGGTTCTAGCAGGACATCGAGTGCAGCATTCGGATGTCTTAGGTCCATACAAAGGTGGAATTCGTTACCATCCAGCGGTGACATTGCGGGAAGTATCAGCTTTGGCAATGTTGATGACATGGAAATGTGCGCTTCTAAATATTCCCTACGGGGGTGCGAAGGGAGGCATTGCTATAGATCCAAAACGTTACAGTGTCGGTGAATTAGAACGAATTACCCGTCGCTACACCAGCGAGTTGATTAAAGATATTGGACCTTCGGTAGATATTCCCGCACCAGACATGGGTACTTCTGCCCGTGAAATGGCTTGGATGATGGACACTTATTCTGTAAATGTCGGTCATGCTGTGCCTGGGGTTGTCACAGGTAAGCCCCTTTCCATTGGCGGTTCGCGGGGACGGGAAATGGCAACGGGACGCGGGACGATGATTATTGTCCGTGAAGCGTTGGCGGATCGAGGTAAGTCTCTCCAAGGAGTGCGAGTAGCTATCCAGGGTTTTGGCAATGTCGGTAGTGCAGCGGCGATATTGTTGCACGAGGCGGGTGCAAAGATAATCGCGGTTTCCACGGGTGCTGGAGGTATCTATTCAGAAACTGGTTTGGATATTCCAGCTTTGAAAGCTTACGTCGCAGAGAACCGTAAAAGTCTTGTTGGTTTCCCGCAAGCAGTACCAATTAGCAATGCAGACTTATTAACTTTGCCTTGCGATGTTTTGATTCCGGCTGCTTTGGAGAACCAAATTACAGAGGAAAATGCGAATCAGGTGCAAGCGCAAATTGTCGCCGAAGCGGCGAATGGTCCGGTGACGTTGCAAGCAAACCAGTCATTAGAGGCGCGAGGCGTGACAGTACTACCGGATATTTTGGCAAACGCCGGTGGTGTAGTGGTGAGTTATCTAGAGTGGGTACAGGGTCTTTCTTATCTATTTTGGGATGAGGAACGCGTCAACCGCGAAATGGAACAGTTGATGGTGCATGCTTACCGTCAAGTGATTCAACACTCGAAGGTGCGACAGATTAATCTGCGATTAGCAGCTTACACCCTAGGTGTTGGTCGAGTTGCTCAAGCGCTTACAGATAGAGGTCTTTATCCGTAATTGTTTTTAGAATTATTTATCCGGAGGAAATAGCTTAAAGCTAGAAGCTTGATAGTGGAAACCTCGCAAACATGGCTCGTCTCCTTCTACTCCCGCTCATTAGAGCTATTATGAGTAGAATTAAGTACGAGCCATGTTTGTAAATAATAATTAAATTATTAGCTAAAAAATACATGACTATGCAAACTGATTTGCAAAAGTTATATATTTCTCGTGAAGACTTAAAGCAGATAGCGAATGTAAGCGATCGCGATTTATCTGCTTATACAAAATTGAAGTCTCCCCGTCTAGCACTTGTGTTGCTTATAGCGGGGCATTTTGAGCAGATATTATATTTAGGTTGGGGATTAATTCCTCTGGGATATTTAATTAAGTGGAAATGGTTGAGAAAACGTCAAAAAAACCTTTTTGATGAAGTCGATAAGTATAATGCAGTTTTAAAAGTTATAGATATTAACGACCAATTAGCAGATGCTGGCAATCAAGAAGTAAGTTTAAAAGAGCGAGATAAAGTAATTGCTACACTTGAAATTACAAGAGCAAATTTAATTTGCGCTTTAAAAACAGAGCGAATTTTAAGGAAAAATAGAGCATTTTTAGCTCGCAATAAGGAACTTTTGGCAAGTAATTTGACTGCTATGGAAGCATTAGAAGTTAACCATGAGGCGCGGGAATATACAAAGTTACTTGATGAAGCTTTGCAAGTTGCACAAGACGTGCAAGAGGAAATGAGAAAGTTAAATGATTAATATTGTCAGGGTTGATTGTTGATTGTTCGTTGTTCGTTGTTCGTTGTTCGTAATTCATATGTTTTCGGTTATAGCAACCTTAAATCATTCGTTAAAATTTAGAAACCCGGTAACTCCTGCGAAACCCGGTTTCTCGACACGGTGATTTTTCACAAATCATATAAGATTGCTATATAAATCATTAACCATTAACCCCTTCGGGGTGACGCTCGTTCCGACGCTCGATTACTCGCTATCGCTTCGCTATCGCTTCGCTATCGCTACCGCTACGCTAACGCCAGTCGCTCATGGTCCGCCAGTGCGGTGGACGGGTTCCCCCGCTTGTTGCACCTGGCGTGGAAACCCCCAAGACCGCGCTGGCGAACCATTAACAATTAACTATTAACTATTAACTATTTGATATTTTTTAACTCTTCGGGGGGAAATCCATTTTCAACGGCTGTTTTATAGGAAATTTGTGCTTCTTGAGTTCTTCCTAACTTATCTAAGGCATATCCTCGATTAACCCAAATATAAGGGTCTTTCGGATTTATATCTTTGGCTTTGTCAAAAGCAGCCAATGCTTCATCGTAGCGGTTTAGCTCTAACAATACCGTTCCTTTGTTTAGCCAAGCGTCATTTGAGTTATATCTTCGTTCAATTGCTTTATCAAAGGATTTTAAGGCTTCTTCGTAGTTTTTAAGGTATTGTGCCAGTAAACTGCCCCGGTTAAACCAAACGTTAAAATCTTGGGGACGAATTTCCGCAGCTTGATTAAAAGCTAAAAGCGCTTCTTGAGGTTTGTTTAATGTAGTAAGTACATTGCCTTTACCAAGTAAAGCTTCGTAAAAATCCTTGTCGATTTCCAACGCTTTTTCATAAGAACCGAGTGCATCTTGAGGGCGGTTTAATTGTAGCAACACAAGCCCTCTGTCACTCCAAGCGATGGGGTCTTTCGGCTTGATTTTGAGAAAATCGTCATAAGAGGAAAGCGCTTCTTCAAAGTATGTTTTTGCAGCTTGCGGTCCTTGCATATTTTTTGTAGCTAAACCGATTTGTAACCAAATACTTGGTTCATCAGGGTTGATTTGCTTTAGCTTCTCAAAGGACTCTGTTGCTTGTTGATACTGCTGCAAGCCCAAATAAGCTAAACCTTTTCCACTCCATGCTTCAGGATTATTGGGTTCCATTTTAACTAGCTTTTGATGGATATCTAAGGCTTCTTTATATTTACCTTGTTTATATAAAACCTTACCTATATTGTTTAAGGTTTTGGGAGCCTTGGGTTGGAGAGAAAGCGCTTTATTATATGATACTAAAGCCGCAGGGTCGCGCCCTAAACTAAGGAGAGCATCGCCTCTTCCTTTCCAGCCTTCGGCAGAGTTTGGTTTAATTGTTATCAAGTTTTGAAATTGCTCCAGAGCTTTTTCTGGTTGGCGGACATCAAGTAAATGATTGCCTTTATAGGAATAATATGCAGGTCGAATATATGGATTAATCAATTCTACCAAGAGTGCGATCGCGCTCAGTGCTGCCAGTATCAGTGGAATTTTCCAACGCGTTATCCTTGGTGAATTATTTTGTCTTCTATTATTGTAATTATTATTATAATTCTGATAATTATTATTATTAGATAATGATTGTTGATTAATTAAATTATTACTGAAAGCATTATTTTGACTTCTAGTCGCCATTTGCTGTAAATTATTGGCAGGCTCTGGGGAAACTACAGTTGCAGATCTATTTAAGTTATTGAAATAATCTTGTTCGTTAACCGATGTCAAGCCTTGCAAATCATTAAGCACATCTTCCACAGATTGGTAACGAGCTTCGGGACTTGAATAGACCATTTTTGTTAAAATAGCCGCTAAGGAATTATCAATACTAACCCCGCTATCCCAGATAATATTGTCTCTTTCATCCCGTCTTAAATCTCTGGGATGTATTTTTGTTAATAGGTGGATTGCTGTAATACCCAAACCATAAATGTCACTGTTAAATCCCGGTCTTCCTGACATTTGTTCTGGGGGAGCATATCCAGGTGTTCCTATCATTGTCTGGGGCGGTTGGTGCTGATAAGGTGAATAGTTTAGGTTTAATTGTTTAACCGCCCCAAAGTCAATCAAGACAAAATTTTTATCTTCATCTCTTCTCATCACATTGGATGGTTTGATATCACGATGAATCACATTTATTTGATGAAGATATTTGAGAGTTGTCAGAATTTGCTGTAAAAAATTAATAACTCTTGGTTGTGTCCATTCCTCATCAAGAAGATGATGCAATGCTTTACCTTTGATATATTCTTGAACTAAATAATAATTTTGCCCTTCCTCAAAGTAATTAAAAAACTTTGGTATTTGTAAGTTTTGTTGCAAATATCTCAGAATTGCAACTTCTCTCTTAAATAATGTTTTTGCTGTTTCAATATCAGCATTTTGAGGGTCGAGCTTTTTAATCACACAAGCAGGATTAGATGACTGAGTATCTTCAGCTAAATAGGTTATGCCAAAGCCTCCTCGTGCTAACTCTTGGATAATCCTGTAACGCCCACTTAGTAATTTTCGCGACTGTTCTGTCATTTTGATTTAACATTTTCTTAATATATCTGCGTTCATCGGCCCTCACCTACATATTTTAAGCTCCAGAAACTATGAATTTTAATTTTTAATTTATTGGAGAGAAGAGATTTTATCTATTCTACGTGTTTCTCCGATCGCTTAGTTAAATTTTATTATGATGATAGTGACGAAAAATAACAATATGTGGTAGATAAACTTTAAATAAAATTAATTATAACTGTTGATTGTTATACAGCGATCGCCTTTTGCAATTAAATCTTTTAACCATGAGTGCTGCATTATACTATGAATCACAAAAGGCAGAGCTGGTGTTTAGAAACCAATTTAGTTATTTCATTGATGGTGGAGGTTTTAGTTGCCTTTTCTGGTTGTAAAGCCTCGGCTGAGGGTGTTGATAGTGAAAGTTTGTCGGGTGAATTTCAAATCCTGACTTCTACTTATAGCACGACACCATCGACTATTTTGTCTCAGCTGCCGAACCCCAATCAAGCCCCCAATCCAATTACTCCGAGACCACCAAAACAGCCAATTGAGATTCCGCAACCATTATCAGAAACTCCTTTAGACCAAACTCAACCAAAACCTCCTTCATCCCAAACGCGCCCGGAAATACCTGGAAGCATAACTGTTACTAAGTTTGAGTTTGAAGGTAATACGGCATTTAGCAATCAAAAGTTAATAGAGGCTACTGCTGATTATATTAACCGACCAATTACCTTTGCCGAACTGCTGCAAGTAGAGAATGTTATCACCACTCTTTATATTAAGGCAGGGTATATCAACTCTGGTGCTGTTATCCCAGCCAATCAAGCATTCTCGCCAAAGGGTGCAGTTGTTAAAATTCAGATTGTTGAAGGTGGAATAGAAGAGATTAAGGTCACGGGTACGCGACGGTTGAACTCGGAGTACATTCGCAGTCGGATCGGACTTGCAACTTCTAAACCTTTGAATCGATTTCGGTTGTTAGAAGCGTTGCAATTATTGCAACTTGACCCCTTGATTGAAAATCTTTCTGCGGAATTGGCTGCTGGGTCGCGTCCGGAGGTGAGTTTGCTGGAAGTCAAAGTCAAAGAAGCAGACTCTTTTAGAACAGAATTTTTTGCTGATAACGGTCGCAATCCTAGTGTCGGTAGTTTCCGCCGGGGTGTGAATATCAACGAAGGCAATTTATTGGGATTTGGCGATCGCTTTGATGCTAAGTACACTAATACCGATGGCAGCAATGCTTATGACTTGAGCTATTCCGTACCAATCAATCCCCGCAACGGCACAATCACTGTATCTGGTGGATGGACAAATACTGATGTAGTTGAACCACCTTTTGACCGCGCCGATATCACCGGTGACTCTTTCTATGTTGATGTGAGTTTACGCCAGCCAGTTATTCAAACTCCTACGCAAGAATTGGCGTTGGGTCTAGCTTTTTCCCGACAGCAAAGTCAGACCAAAATTGAGGGCGAAAACCGTCCTTTGTCGCCAGGAGCAAACGGCGATGGAGAAACTCGTATATCTGCGGTAAGATTTGTTCAAGAATATACACAACGCCATCCACAACAAGTCTTTGCCTTACGCTCTCAATTTAGTCTGGGAGTTGGGTTATTTAATGCCACTATTAATAAAAATCCTCCTGATAGTCGGTTTTTCTCTTGGCGGGGACAAGGGCAGTACGTACGACTTTTAGCACCACAAACTTTGCTAGTGTTGCGTTCTGACGTACAGCTAGCGACTAGAACCCTCGTACCTTTAGAGCAATTTGGCGTTGGGGGTTTGCAAAGCGTCCGGGGTTATCGCCAGGATCAGTTATTGACAGATAATGGCTTTTTAGCTTCAGCAGAAGTTAGGTTACCCGTGCTGCGGGTAAAAGAGGTAGAAGGGCTTTTGCAGGTAGTGCCCTTTGTCGATTTTGGCGTAGGCTGGAATAATTCTCGCAATCCTGACGAAGACCCTAATATTAATACTTTAGCTAGTGTGGGCTTGGGTTTGCAATGGCAAATGGGCGATCAATTTTCTGCCCGTTTAGATTACGGTATTCCTTTGATTGATGTGAGGGCAAAAGATGAGAGAACCTTGCAAGAGCAAGGTTTTTATTTTTCAGTCAATTACAGTCCTTTTTAAAACAGATTGGTGAGGAGTCAGCACGTTAATGCATTTTGATAACAACAAATATTGACAAAATAAGCGGAATATGGTATTAAATCAACCTGGATTTGCTCGGCAATTACAAAAAATTGTTGAAGGAATATATCAAAAGCGGCTCTTTTTCATCACCTTACCCGTAGCCGCTTTCGGGACTGTTATTTCTATCAACACCGCCCAAGCCCAAGAAGTTTCCTCTGATGGGACTTTATCTACCACCGTTACAAAAAGCGCTGATAATTTAAATTTCACGATTAATAATGGCAATAAAGTCGGTGGAAACCTTTTTCACAGCTTTAAAGAATTTTCTGTACCCAATAATGGTTCCGCTGTTTTCCAAAATGATGTGGACGTGCGAAATATTATCGGTAGAGTAACGGGGGGTTTGAGGTCTGATATTAATGGTTTGATAAAAGCCCAAGGTAACGCAAACTTATTTTTACTTAATCCCGCCGGTATTTTGTTTGGACCAAATGCCAAGTTAAACATTGGCGGTTCATTTTTTGCAAGTACAGCAAACAGTTTATTATTTGATGGTGGCGTGGAATTTAGCGCTACTGATTTGCAGACATCGCCACTGCTAACTGTCAATATTCCTGTGGGACTATCTTTCAGAAGCAATCCAGGAGAAATTAAAGTTTCAGGACAGGGGTCTGGAATTGCCTATGAAAGAATTAAAGAAACTCCCCGTCCCCGAGTTGACAGTAGTGTTACAGGGTTGGAGGTTAAGGAAGGGAAAACCTTAGCCTTCGTAGGAGGGAATGTATCTATTGAGGGTGGTGTTCTTAGGGCACCTGCTGGACGAATTGAAATTGGCAGTGTCGGCGGTAATTCACGAGTCAACCTCGTTCCAGTCACAGAAGGTTGGAAACTAGGTTATGAAGGTGTACCCAGCTTTTTTGACATCCAAATGTCAGGTAAATCATTCGTGAGTGCTACAGGAGTTGGCGGTGGCTTCATTGCACTTAAAGGGAAATTAGTCAATCTTACCGACAAGTCAATTTTAATCGCAGATACATTAGGCGATCGCAACGGTGGAGAAATCAGCATTCAGGGAGACTCGATAATTCTCAATGAAACCGACGCCAGCAATAACACCTTTGGTTCGGGGAATGCTGGAAAAATTAAGTTAGTTGCCAACAACTCGATGCGATTTGAAAATCTAGGTGGCGTAGGCAATCACACATCAGCTGCAGGAAAAGCTGGAGAAATTACTCTAGAAGCTAATTCTATTCTTATCAGAAATCAAAGTGGAGCAGGCAGCAATAGTTATAAAGATGCCACAGGTGATGCTGGACAAATCAATATTAAAACTAATTCTTTAATAGTTGAAGTTCAATCTGGTTTTGGTACTGATTCTTACGGTCAAGGTAACGCCGGACAAATCAACATTGGAGAACCAAATACAAAAGTTGGCGACATAGTATTTCGTGATAGTTCTGGCATGGGAAGTAACGCCAAAGGCGAAGGTAATGCCGGACAAATCAACATTAATGCAGATTCTTTGCAAATTGAAAAATCAGGGTTTAATACCGATACAGAAAGTAAAGGTAACGCCGGAGAAATCAATATTAATGTTCGCGACATGGTAATGAATAATTCTGGCATATCAAGTAAAACTCAACCCAAAAGTGAAGGTAACGCCGGACAAATCAATATTACTGGAGATTCTTTGTTACTTGAAAACAAGTCAAATATTAATAGCAGTACGGAAAGTAAAGGTGACGCCGGAGAAATCAAGATTAATGTTCGCGACATTATATTGCAAAATTACGGTACCATGTCAAATAAAACCTCTGGCTCAGGTAACGCTGGAAAAATTAACATTACTGGAAACTCTTTTCTAATTGAAAATTATTCCGGGTTTAATAGCGATACCCAAAGTACAGGTAATGCCGGAGAAATGAACATTAATGTTCGCGACATTATATTGCAAAATCACAGTGGCATGTCAAATAAAACCTCTGGCTCAGGTAACGCTGGAAAAATTAACATTACTGGAAATTCTTTTCTAATTGAAAATGATTCCGGGTTTAGTAGCGGTACCAAAAGTGAAGGTGACGCCGGAGAAATCAACATTAATGTTAGCTCTTTGGTATTGCGTAATACTTCGGGTATGGATACAAAAACTTCTGGCAAAGGTAGCGCGGGAGAAATCAACATTAATGCCGAATCTTTAGCAATCAATAACAATAGTGGAATTGAAACATCAACCGAGGGCAAAGGCAATGCAGGAACGCTGAATGTGACAGCAAAAACTATAAATCTTAACAATGGAAGATTGCGAGTTGAAAGTAAAGCTAATGCTTCTGGCAATGCTGGAACTTTGAATGTTGTAGCAGATACCATTCGACTTGATAATCAAAGTGTGATAATTGCAACTGCTACATCTAGCAATGGTGGCAACCTGAGACTAGACGTTGCTAAATTATTGCTGCTACGTCGCAACAGTCAAATATCCGCCAAAGCAAATGGTAATGGCGGTAACATCACAATTAATGCTCCTGATGGCTTAATTATTGCCTTTCCCTTAGAAAATAGTGATATTACAGCCGATGCTTCCGGCGGTCAGGGAGGAAAGATTGCAATTAATTCTGCTGGCATTTTTGGACTAGTGCAACGCACTCGGGCTGAACTTGAAAGACTGGGTGTTAAAGATTTAGACCCGAAAAATTTATCTACTAATGATATCACTGCCTTTTCAGCACAAAAACCATCTCTAGACGGTACTGTGAGTATTCAAACCCCAGAAACCGACCCCAGTAGGGGATTAGTTGAATTACCAGAAACTGTCATCGATCCCAAACAGCAGGTGGCACAAAATCCCTGCCAACAAGGTGCAAAAAATGAATTCGTGGTGACTGGACGCGGCGGTTTGCCACCATCACCCAATGAAACCCTCAGCAGTGACAATACTCGTGTTGATTTAGTTTCGCCTGTCGCTATGAGGAGTGGGGGAGTGGGGGAAGGGGGGAGTGGGGGAATAAAGAAAAATGCTTCTGTTTCAAAGCCAATTGTGCCTGCCCAAGGATGGGTATTGAATGATAAAGGTGAGGTGGTACTTACAGCTTATAATCCCACCAGCAGCGAATCCCAGCGTTATTGGCAGACATCTGCTGCTTGTGGGGCACGTTAAATAATTCAAAATTTCAAGTTCAAAAAACACCGTCTATATCAAGCCTCGATGATGACCCATAATACCCACGTTAACAGCACCCCACCCCTAACCCCTCCCCGCTTGCGGGGAGGGGAACTTTGGCGTAGCCAAAGCGGGGTGGGGTTTTCCGGAATTATGGATAATTTAGCAGATATGATATTGCGTATCTTGACAAGAGTAAGAAAAAATGGTAAAGAATCAGCAGGAAATTGGGCAGAGATTCAATAATCTTTTCAAGAGAATATATAGAAAGCGATCGCCGTTTTTTCTCGCAGCTTTATTATTCATCGTCTCTGCAATCTCGCCTGCGATCGCCAAGGTTCCTTCCGCAACCCCAATTCTCCAAGTTCAACAAAATTCCGAACCGCCAATTGACAAGGCTGTCAAACTATATCGCGCCGGACAGTTTGCAGAAGCGGCGAAAGCTTGGCAATTAGCAGCGACGGTTTTTTTCGCTCAAGGAGATAAATTAAACCAAGCAATGGCATTAAGCAACCTCTGTTTGACTTATCAAAAGTTGGGAGAGTGGGAACCAGCCAGAAAAGCGATCGCCGACAGTTTAGAAGTTCTCAAAACTCAGCCAGAAAGCAAGGAAAAACTCAAAATCCAAGCTCAAAGTTTGGATATTCAAGGTTATTTGCTGCGTGAAATCGGACAATCGGCTGATGCTTTGGATAATTGGCAACAATCTACTAAAATCTACAGTCAAATTGGCGAAAGAGCAAAATTAACCCAAAGCAAGATTAACCAAGCCCAAGCAATGCAAGATTTGGGTCTTTATCCCCGTGCTTGCAAGACTTTATTAGAAGATTTAAATCAAGAAATTCTGGGAGTGAAAACTTGTCAAGATTTAAGTAAACTTACTCCAGAAGAATTAACAGAAAAACTTCAGAAAGTTGAAAATAAACCTGCTGATTTACCCTTAGTATTGCAATTAAAAAGTCTTGGAGAATTGCTATTACTTGTAGGTCAGCCAAGACAATCAGAAATAATTTTGACAGCCAGTTTAAATCAGGCAAAAAAATTAAATTATCCTCAAGAACTAGCTGCTATCTATTTAAGTTTAGGTAACACCGCGCAAGTCTTAGCTGAACCTGAAAAAGAAAGAATTCGTCGCGTGCGCGAGAATTACGGACAACAAGCATTAGACGCTTATAGCGAAGTGGTAAAGCTGTCTGCATCGCCAACCACGCGACAGCAAGCACAACTAAATCAACTCAGCCAATTGCTAAAATTAGAGAAATTATCAGAAGCTACAGAATTATGGCGATCGCTTAATTCTCAATTGAGTAATTTGCCCCCCAGTCGTACAGGGATATACCAGCAAATCAACTTTGCTCAAAGTTTAGTCAAATTAGCTAAAACCGATAATTTTCAACTCAAAGCTAATTCTCAATTACCAACTTTTAACGATATCGCTGGTATCTTAAATAAAGCAGCCGCACAGGCTAAATCTTTGGGAGATAAACGAGCCGAAGCTTATGCTTTAGGAAATCTTGGCGGACTGTACGAACTATCTGGACTGATGCAAGATTTGTCTAAAGCAGAAGAATTTACAAAACAATCTCTGGCTATAGCTTCTAATTTTGCAGTCCCAGATGTAGCTTACCAATTCTTTTGGCAGTTGGGACGAATAGGTAAAAATAAAGGAGAAATTGAGAATGCGATCGCTGCTTACACTAAAGCCTATAATGCCCTGCAATCATTACGCGGCGATTTAGTAGCGAATAACCCAGAATTTCAGTTTTCTTTTCGGGATAGTGTCGAACCAATTTACCGAGAGTTAGTTGATTTAGACTTGCAATATGTCGCTTCTTTAAATCAAAATAAAGCTGCAAACAACGACAAAACCCAAAAACTACTAACCCAAGCTCGTACAGTCATTGAATCTCTACAATTAGCTGAACTTAATAACTTTTTTCGACAAGCTTGTGTAGAAGCAAATCCCAAACAAATTGATAAAATAGACCCAACAGCGGCGGTAATTTATCCAATTCTTCTACCAGACCGATTAGAGGTTATTCTTAGCCTCCCCAATCAACCTTTAAGCCTTTATCCAGCACGAAGAATTAAGCGCCAAGATTTTGAGAGTACTGTACAAAAAGTGCAAGCTTCTCTTAAAACTCGTGACAGTTTAGTAGAGGGATTTTTGCCTCAATACCAAAAGTTATATAGCTGGCTGATTCAACCGCTGGAAACAGAATTGGAGAAAAGTAAAGTCAAAAACTTGGTTTTTGTACTGGATGGCGACTTACGAAATATCCCGATGTCTATCCTTCATGATGGCAATAAATATCTCGTAGAAAAGTATGCACTTGCCATAACTTCCGGCTTGCAGCTAGTCGATCCCAAACCCCTCGCTGATATTAATTTAAGAGCGCTAACAGCAGGACTCAGCGAAGTTCCTAAAGAATTTGAAGGGCAATTTAAGCCATTAAAGTTTGTCAAAGAAGAACTTCAACAAATTGAGAAATCTGGAATTTCCTATCGACAGATTCTCAACGACCAATTTAGTAGCGGCGAACTCAAAAAAGAGATTAATGCTTCTGGTTTTCCGATAGTTCACTTAGCTACCCACGGTCAGTTTAGCTCTATAGCTGAAAAGACTTTTATCCTTTCTTGGGATAAGCGAATTAATGTGATAGATTTTGGCAACTTACTGCGAAATAATACTCTAAATCAGGGTAGACCAATTGAATTATTGGTTCTTAGCGCTTGCGAGACAGCGAGTGGAGACAACCGGGCTGCTTTAGGACTGGCTGGAGTAGCGGTGCGGGCTGGAACTCGCAGTACTTTGGCGACACTTTGGGCTGTGGAAGATAAAAGTACTGCCCAAATTATGGGTGAATTATATCGTCAGTTAGAGCAAGCTAAAAAAGAGAAGTTAAATAAAGCCCAAGTACTCCAAAAAGCACAATTGAGCCTTTTGAAAGATAAGGAATACAATCATCCCCATTTTTGGGCACCGTTTGTTCTTGTAGGAAATTGGCAATAAGGAAAAGGGGGGGCCCCCACTTTCGTGGGGATAAGGGGCAAGGGGAAAGGTGAGTCAGCGCTGCGGGAGGGTTTCCCGAAGATTGGCGACTGCGAAGTGCGAAGGGGAAAAAAATTTCTTCTTACTTTTTCCTTTTTCATTGTAGAGACGCGATATATTGCGTCTCTACAGGTCATCTTTACAGGTTCAAAGTTAGAAGTCAGGAGGTAAAAGTACCTTGTCAACTTCAATAATCACGCCATTGCTCGTCACAGTAGAGGGATGCTTACCATGAGCATCATTCAGCTTAACCGTGTCTTCAGCGTCGTTAATAGCGATTTTAATGTCGCTACCTTCAAGGGTTTTTACTGCCCCAGCATCTATGGTTTCTTTACTAAGTACACCGGGAACTAAATGATATTTCAACACTCTTTGCCGATTTTGTCCCTCGCTGTACTTCTTGAAGCTTTCTTTTGGTAAAGCATTAAAGGCTTTATCGGTTGGGGCAAAAATTGTGAATTTAGTACCCGCTTTATTCAAAGTGTCTAGAAGACCGGCTTGTTTCAATTCATAAACCAGATTGACATATTTAGCATCCTTATCCTGTGCAAGGGTTTCAGCAATGGTGCTTTGGGAGTTGCGATAGGGGTAGCTGCTGTAAGCCGAAGGTTGAAACAGAGCGTAGCGTGGATAGAATTTGGCTAAGACTGGAACACTGATGAGGGTAGTAGCACCAGCAATTCCCACAACACAAGCCAATCTCTTGAACCAATTGTTGCTAATTAAAGGCTTGAGATTTGGAGTATTCATAACGTTAAGTAAGGTTAAGTGGGTTTTACGTACATTCTTTTACAGAACAGCGATCGCTAACTTTATCTCTATTTTATTCTGTTCTGAAAGCGAATCATCATCCTTAGTTACATAAGTAATTCTTGATAGTATTCCTCCTGTTCATTTGGTAGATACTTGGTTGTTTCCAAGGCTTGATTCTTCAATTTGAAGGATTGGGTAATATTAATTCGGCAAAGAAAATCTAAATCGTGAGAAATTACCCACAGCGCACCCTGATATTCATTAACTGCTTCGATTATTTGTTCAACGGTTTCAATGTCTAAATTATTGCTTGGTTCATCGAGAATTAGCAGGTCTATTTCTGAAATACTAATAAGAGCGATCGCTAATCTTGCTAATTCTCCCCCACTCAGTACTGATGTTCTTTTGAAGACATCATCGTTAAAAAATAAAAAATGTCCCAACTGCTGTCTAATTAGTTGGTATTGCAGATGGGGATTGGCAAGTTGCATATTCTCCAAAATCGTTTTATCTCGCTTTACCAATTCATAATTTTGGTCGAGATACACAACTTTCATTCCTGGTGCAAGCAAAACTTCACCCGATTCGAGAAATGCAGGGCTATTATCCATCCCCAAAATTGCTTTAGCTAAACTCGATTTACCGGAACCGTTAGCACCAGAAATCGCAACTCTATCTCCCGAAGATATATGCAGTTGCATCTTCTCAATTAGCAGCCGTTCTCCTACCCTTAAATTTGCATTCTGAATATCAATTAGATTTCTCCGTTTTTGACTCTTCTCCTCTAGTTGAATACTTGTCGCCTTAGTCGTTTTAAGCTTTGTTTCTGTAAATTTTTGTGTCGCTTTCTCTACAGCGGCTTCATGTTTTTGTTTGGCAATTCCTGCGGTCACCTCTGCTTTTCGTTTCATCGCCCCAGCGACAATTTTAGGAATGCTAGGCGCGAGTTCGCGACCTTTTTTGCGAGATTTCGCAGCTCGTTGTTGTTCCTGCAATGCTGCTTCTTGAGTGCGTTTGAGTTCCTTTCTTGCAACTTCGTGCGATCGCATTTTTGCAGAACGCTCTATCTGCTTCTGTTCGCGATAGAATGAAAAATTGCCCCCATACACCCTCACTCCTTCTTGCGTAAGTTCCCAAGTAGTATTTACAACTGAATCCAAGAAAAACGGTTTGTGGGAGACAATTACAAACGCTCCATCAAAATCATTGAGAAACTGGCTCAAACTCTCCAACGCCAAATAATCCATGTGATTCGTCGGTTCATCCAACAGCAGAATATTAGGTTCTTGCGATAAACCGATCGCTAAAAATAATTTTGTCAGTTCCCCACCACTGAGGTTGGCGATCGCTAGCGATAAATCAAGTGTTGTATGAAATTTGACATCTAAAATTTCTTCAATTTTCCACCATTCATCAGAAACGCAATTCAAAAAATCAAATACCGTATCTGCTTTGATTTCCTGCCTGATGGTGCTAATCTGCGGTAAGTAATAAACAGCACCATAATTTATCACCGAACCCGTTTTGGGGCGTTCTTTTCCTGCAATAATACGTAGAAGAGTAGATTTGCCGACACCATTATTGCCAACTAAAGCAATGCGATCGGCTTCCTCAATACTAATATTGACTTCTTTAAATAACGTCTTAGTGGAAGCGAGTTCATAACTTAAATTTTCTGCGAGCAAAATCGATTTTTTCTGCATACTCAAACCGGAAATGAGGTAAATACATAGTTTTCGTCATGAATTGATTAACTGCGTTGATATTCTTCACGGAATTGATCTCCTTAAATTGCCTTAGTTGACCGAGGTAATAACACACTACATTGTAATACAAAAAAGAATTGAGAATTTGTGAGATGGTCATCTCGTTTGCGATCGCCCCGCCTGGGTTGACCCCCAAACCAAGGGGGTGGAGAAGCCAAGCCTTTTTTTAATATCAATTGTTTTTAACGTTGCAACATCACAGAATCGCCGTGCCCACGGCAATAAAGCGGGAGGAAAATCCACTTAGCGCCTTTGCCTCCCCTTGTCAAGGGTCGCCAGCCGCCGTAGCGACCGCGACAGTAGCCCAAGCCGCGTGGGTTGGGGGGGATCTGCAACATCTCTACAATCCAAAATCCTTTCATCCAAAATCCTCAGGACTTACGCAAAACATAACTACCGTAGCGATAATTCATGAATTATCAAAGGCTGAATTGACGCGCTTGTAGTCGAAGTTGCGTAAGTCCTAATCCTGTTAGAGTATTGAAGAAAGTGGGGTTAGGCGAGACGCCCCTCCCCACACCCCACGAGATTAATTGGAGCAATATTTCCTACACAACGGCGATTCCACTTTCCAGATTAAATTTTAAATCGCCAACAATTTTGTCATCTTCCACTTCGCCAGTTAATATAAAATCTAGCTGAAGATAGAGTTGAGCGGCTACCATAGCAATCCAAAGGAAGATTTGTGAAAAATATCGGACTTAGACTTTCATTGTCTCAAAAGCCTGATTTGTCGTAGCGGTAATTCATGAATTACCGCTACGAACAGAGTTTTGTTGCGTAAGTCCGGAAATAGAAAGTCTCACAAGTCGGGTAACTTCTTTGATGAACCCGACTTCTCGTGAGCGAAGCGAATGATGCGCGGATTGCTATATGTTGTTATAAAGCTGCACGTCCATATCCTTTGCCTTGATAATTGCGGTCTATCAAGCGGAAAATAAAGTATGTTCCTTTTCGTGTTGTATCTGGAAAGGAGTTGGAATTCACTTTTATTGCACGATTCAAGGACAAACTCCACGCCCACCCACCAAATAAATTTTGGAAATAGCGCTCAGTATGCGATTAGCTTACTGGATAATAGATTTCAAAGAGTCACAATAACGCATTTTTTGTAGGGTGGGCAATGCCCACCGTTGCCTGAAACGCTCATATTTGTGTTGGTGGGCGATGCCCACCCTACCAACCATGAGAATAGTGCGTCTTGAGTCAGTTTCAACCTATGCAGAGACGCGCTTAGTGCGTCTCTACAAAGCCGGAAATTTATTTCCACGCTGATCAACCAGCCCCCAGACTATAATTCTGGTGCTACACAAATAAAGCCACAAGCCGACCTAGGCTAAGAACCTGAAATTTTCTAGTCCGCCTAATCGCGGACGCATGTTCGTATAGCCGCACCTAGAGTTAGGCACTATTAATGTAAGGAGTATCAATTTGTGCAGCCGGACTTACTAGGCTTAGAAATTACGAAAGGGGAACTGAGACGCTTAACTGGGATGGATGCTGATGAAGTGTTCCGCCCATCAATTATGCGAGATAAACAAAAGCGATTGGGCTTTTTTATTAATGAAATGGTTGTAGCGCTGGCGCTAACCCCAATAATTGTTGGCTTTATTTATGCCTTTATAATTCTGCCAACAATCGGTTCGTCAATTATGCTGGGAATTATTTTACTAATTATAGTACCGATCGCCGTAATAATTGGGCGCGTGCTTTGGCGGCGTTTTACCTGTCCCAAAGCACTGACAATACTTTTAGATGAAGTCGAGCGATATCATTCAGTTATCAACGCTATAGATATTAATGACCAATTGTCAACATCCGGGAATGAAAGCAGCATCAATGATAGAGAAAAAATAATTTCCGCCCTACAACTTATTAGAGAAGATTTAGTTCGCGCTTTGAAAACGGAACGAATTTTGCGAGATAATAAAAAACTGCTTAGTTCAAATCAAGAGTTATTTGACAATAATTTAGCCAATCTGCAAGCCTTGCAACTTAGCAGTCAGGCAGGCGAATATGCCCAACTCCTAAATCAATCATTGCAGATTGCGATCGATGTCCAAGCAGAAATCAGAAAACTACATTCGCCCCGTTGATTTAAATCAGTAACAAATAAATGAGCAACAAACCGAAAATAATCGTCCTGGATGACGATCCCACGGGTTCTCAAACAGTCCACAGTTGCTTGCTGCTAATGCGCTGGGATGTGGATACGTTACGCACTGGTTTGCACGATGATTCACCGATTTTCTTTGTGCTGACTAATACCAGGTCTCTCACCCCAGAGTCAGCGGCTGCTGTTACTAAAGAAGTTTGTCACAACCTCAAACTGGCTTTACAAGCAGAAGGAATTGAGGATTTTCTGATTGTAAGTCGTTCTGATTCGACTTTGCGGGGACATTATCCAATTGAAACCGATGTCATCGCCGCAGAACTCGGTCCATTTGATGCTCATTTTCTCGTACCGGCATTCTTTGAGGGCGGACGTATCACCCGCGACAGCGTACATTATTTAATTATTGATGGCGTACCCACACCAGTACATGAAACTGAATTTGCCCGCGATTCTGTTTTCGCTTACCATCACAGTTACTTGCCCAAATACGCAGAAGAAAAAACACAGGGGCGTATTCCAGCCCAGACAGTAGAAAGATTTTTACTAGCTGATATCCGTGCTGGTAGTCTCCAACGCCTGATGAAACTCAGCGGTAATCAATGCGCTGTGGTGGATGGAGAAACTCAAGTTGATTTCAACCGCTTTGCACAAGATGTTTTAGAAGCTGCAAGTCAAGGGAAACGCTTTCTATTTCGCAGTGCAGCCAGTATTTTAACCGCATTGGCGGCATTACCTCCCCAAGCGATCGCCCCGGAAAATATGGCACACTACGTACGCGGAGGTAAACCCGGTGCAGTCATCGTTGGTTCCCATGTCAAAAAGACTACCGAGCAGTTAGCAAAATTGTTACAAGCAGACGGTACGATCCCGATTGAAGTAAATGTAGCGCAGTTATTAGATAATACGACAAACCAATCTGCTACACTGCTAACGAACATTCTTGAAAGTGCCCGGGCTGCACACGACGCTGGCAAAACACCAGTAGTTTATACCAGCCGCCAAGAACTTAACTTTCCGGATGTCAAGACAAGGTTAGATTTTGGAGTAAAGGTTTCAGGTTTATTAATGGATATTGTGCGGGGTTTACCATCAGATATAGGATTCTTAATTAGTAAAGGTGGCATTACCTCAAACGATGTCTTGAGTACTGGACTGGCATTAACTTCTGCCCGTTTACTCGGTCAAATTTTAGCTGGTTGCTCAATGATTATTACTAGATCTGACCATCCCCAGTTTCCCAACATGCCAGTGGTGCTGTTTCCTGGTAATGTAGGCGATGCGGATGCTTTGGCAACAGTTTACACAAGATTGACTAAAAGATTGACTCAAAATACTGTGTGAGGATTTTATCGCCAAATACTACTAATCTAAATATTGGTAATTGCTTGCTGTTTTCGGTTCTTTTGGCTGGTGTTGCATGACTTACGATTCTGCTATCCCCGATAAGAAGTCAAATTCTGCTGGTTCTGATGCAGCAGAATCAAATTCTGCTGTTTCTGAGGTAGCAGAATCAAATTCTGTTGTTTATGATGTCGAGTCAAATTCTATTCTCCCCGACACAGAGGTCGATTCTGTCCTGCAATTTTTACATTCAAATCCTGAATCATTTCAGAATGTCGAGTCACATTCTACATATTCAAATTCGGAATCACTGGATAATATAGAGTCAAATTCTACATCTTCAAATCCGGAAACACTGGATAATATAGAGTCGAATTATATACTATGGGGTGGAGATGATACCGAGACGCCGCCACCAGAAAAAGCGGTGAATCCGAATATCCAAGTTCAGATTAAAAGTGAAGATGGAAAGCTGTTATTAATATTACCAACAGAATCGCAAGTACCAGCCTCAGAATACGGTTTATCTGAGATTTGGCAACAAATGAAACTGCGATTATTGGCAGGCGATCGCTTTTTTGTACCCAACACAACGGTACATTTAATCGCACGCGATCGCCTGTTGGATGGCAGACAGTTACAAGAAATTGCCGAAACTTTGAGAGAAATCCAACTCCAGTTAAAATCAGTTTCTACCAGCCGTCGCCAAACCGCGATCGCAGCCGTCTCAGCCGGGTATTCTGTAGAACAACTACAGCAAGAACCCAGTTTGAGTTCCGCATCTACCACCGCCCCCACACCCCTAGCAGACGCCCTCTATCTCGAAATGACAGTACGTTCGGGATTAGAAATTCGCCATCCCGGTACTGTAATTATCTTGGGAGATGTAAACCCAGGTGGTATCGTAATCGCAGATGGAGATATTCTAGTTTGGGGTCGTTTGCGTGGAATTGCTCACGCCGGTGCAGGGGGCAAAACTGATTGTCTAATAATGGCATTGCAAATGGAACCAACCCAGTTACGGATAGCAGACGCCGTAGCTAGGGCACCAGAAAAATCACCGATGCAATTTTATCCGGAAGTGGCATACATTATCCCAACAGGAATTCGCATCACCAAGGCTACTGATTTTTCCCGAACCCAAATAAGTAGGATAAATAATCAAGAGGCATAAAAATTAAAGTATGAAGGATGAAGGATGAAGGATGAAGGATGAAGGATAAAAGCAAAATGAAACAGTACTTACTCAAAGCCCCCCTTAAAAAGGGGGTTGGGGGGATATTCAAGGTCTAAAATGCCTAATACTTCATAACTTCCTAACTTAATACTTCATACTTCACACTTCACACTTTATACTTCATACTTCATACTTCTTATAGTTCCCGATCCCTAAATTGAGCGCGTTTCGATCATGACTCGCATTATTGTAATTACCTCCGGCAAAGGAGGGGTGGGTAAAACCACAATTTCTGCAAATCTGGGCATGGCTTTAGCCAAAATGGGGCGTCAAGTAGCTTTAGTTGATGCGGATTTTGGTCTGAGAAATTTAGATTTGTTACTAGGACTGGAAAATCGCATCGTTTACACGGCGGTGGAAGTCTTAGCTAGGGAGTGTCGCTTAGAACAAGCCTTAGTCAAAGATAAGCGCCAACCCAATTTGGTACTTTTGCCCGCAGCACAAAATCGCACCAAAGATGCAGTCACCCCCGACCAAATGAAGTTATTGGTGAATGCACTGGCACAGAAGTATCAATACGTGCTTCTTGATAGCCCAGCGGGAATAGAAATGGGGTTTAAAAACGCGATCGCCCCAGCCAAAGAAGCCTTAATCGTAACCACACCAGAAATTGCCTCAGTTCGTGACGCCGATCGCGTAGTTGGGTTACTAGAAGCACAAGGTATCAAGCGGATTTATTTAATAATTAACCGCATCAGACCCGCAATGGTACGGGCAAATGATATGATGTCAGTACAAGATGTTCAGGAACTTCTCGCAATCCCCCTGATTGGAGTCATACCTGACGATGAGCGCGTTATTGTCTCTACCAATCGCGGCGAACCACTGGTATTATCGGAAAATCCATCTTTGGCTGCCACAGCTTTTGATAACATTGCTCGTAGATTGGAAGGAGAAACGGTCGAATTCCTTGAGCTTGATTCACCTAATGACAACATCTTCTCCCGTCTCCGAAGATTGTTTTGGACAAAGATTGTTTAAGTGATTTTCCAGTCTCCGCACGCACGCCGGGTTGCAATGATTCTCGAACTTCTAGAACGACTTTTTTTTCGTAGTAGTGACACCAGTCGCACTCAAGTTAAACGTCGCCTGCAATTGGTAATTGCACACGATCGCGCCGATTTAAGCCCTCAAATGGTAGAAAAAATGCGGCAAGAAATCCTCGAAATCGTCTGTCGCTACGTGGAAGTCGAGACAGACGGCTTGGAATTTTCCCTAGAAAGCAACGATAGGACAACAGCCTTAATTGCCAATTTGCCCATTCGTCGCGTGAAAACAACTACACCTGAATTGGAAAGCAGCGATGCTTCACAATAAATTTGTTGGTGGTTGGTTGTTGGTTGGTGGGTGTTGGGGCGCGAAGTCTGCCGGAGGGAAGATTCCCTCCGGCGAGCTTCGCGCCCTTGGTAGGGTTTCCCGACCCAGGCGACTGGTGAAGCGCGATCGCGTTGTTGGTGGTTGGTGGTTGGTGAGCAGTGCGGTGGACGGGTTCCCCCGCTTGTTGCAACTGCGAACCCGAAGGGTTGTTGGTGGTTGGTGGTGAAGCGCGTACTGCGCTTTTGGTAACACTCGCGCAGGTAACTGGTGAAGCGCGATCGCGTTGGTGGTTAGTTACCAATGACTCATAACTAATAACTAATAACAAAAAAATTTCCCGTTCTAGCCAACAACTAAAACGGGAGATATTATCAAGATTATTATCTTTCGAGAAATTATCTGTAGGCGACTTGAGGACCAGCCCAAATGTCCGAAACGTTGTCACTATAGGTAACAGGCTGATCTACATCTGTTGTAGTTACAGTCTTACCATCACTAGCTACTTGCACCAAAGGCCAATTTTCCTCGCCCATTTCACCAACACGGAACAGTACGTTGTCTGGCTGGTTTTTACTCCAACCTAACAATATCGCAATCTTCTCATGCTCATCTTCTCCATGACCGACTGTGGGAGAAACTGTATTGGTGTTATTTTTTTGCCGATCCCAAATAACTGCGCTGTCTGTAAGGTCGGCAGTATTGAATATTGCTTCAAAGCGACGTGCTAAAAAGCGATCGCCTTTTTGCGACCAGCTAACGGGAACCAATACCCCAATTGTCCCATTTTCCTCGGGTTGTGGTGACGTTACTGATACTTTTGCTTTTGTCGCCAACAAGGGATCGCTGATGCGAGTCGTTGAAGTTACAACTCGCAATTTCTTGGTTTGGGTATCTTCTACAAACAAGACGCTGGTGACGCGGCTGTTGTACATTTCCGGCTTGACTTCTAATTGCACGCGGCTGTAAACTGCATACCTACCATCCGGTGACATCACTGGCACGCTGCGATAATAGCGCACTCCAGAACCACCGTTAGCACTAACAGCCTGATGGGTAGACACTATCCATTTCCACGGAATCGGATGAGGACTTCCCAACGGGTCTTGAGGTACTTCTTCAGATTGTTGGGGTTGTGCTACAGCCGGTACTTCTTGTGGTTGGATTGGTTGCAATTGCCTCAATGAAGCAGAATTTTTAGCTACTATCGACGAATCAGCGCCATTCATCTTTTTCAAAGATTGAATTTTAGCGACTTTTAATTTTTGCGCTAAATCCATTTGGCTTTTGCTTATTTGCTGAGAAACAGAGTCAAATTCTGTTGGGAATGGCGCAAGTTGAACCACTGCCAATTTATCAGTCGTCAACGCCTCCCTAGAGGAGGAACCATTTTCTGCTATTAAAGATTCTGTTTGATCTGTTTGATCTGCTGGTAATACTTGCGGTTCCACAACAGCAGTCATTTCATTTGGCACAGTCACAGATTCTTCTGTCAATGAACCGATTTGATTTTCATTTATGACATTGTAATCAGAGAAATCAGATTTGCTTGCGGCAGCTATTTCCCCTGACACAGAGTCAGATTCCCTGGCCGCGGAGTTGCTTCTAGCTATTTCTGATTGTGTCGCCGAACTCGAGTGACCAGAGGCAGCCACGAAAGGCGCGATTAAGATTACAAGTACAACATACTTTAAAAACGGTTGTACGCGGAACCATCCTGACAGCAAAAGGGGTTTAAGCATGTGTTGACTCTCTAGAGGGCGGTTGCAGTGCGAGGAGCAATGCTTAGACAGCAATGGGGCAGGCTACGATTACATGTATAACAAGAAACTATTGGCTTCAACGAAATAGTTTACTCAAATTTTGCACAGATTGACATGCGTGTATCATTTTTTTACACCTGACAAAGTACTGAGAATTCTGAAGTTATTGCTAGAATATGCCAGCATAATAATGTTCATGCAGATTCGCTTACTAATTGCCGTGTAACAGAGACTTCTGCACCCCTGTTGCCTAAATCACACCAAATTATAGGTAGCGATGGAAGCCTATTAAGTATATCACTCACAAACTGCAGTTACTGGCACTTAGTGGTCAGTTAGCTTAGTGGTTGGGATTAGCGATCGCCTGTTTGTAGTTATCTACAACAAGGCAAATACCGATCGAGGTATTTCCGTGGCTTTATTTTTAAAAGCCAGCAAAGCGATCGGACAAACCAGCCAAATATAAACTATGACTTAACATCTAGCCAAAAACAAAAATTGCAAGCTTACCCGCAATAATCGCGCTACAAGTTAGAAAATTTCAACTTGAGGGGGGAACACACCACTGATTTGGAAGCTCTGCTTTTGCTGCGGAGTTCCGGTAAATGTTAGAAACTAAGTTGAACCGTGACGAGGATGCTCAGCACCTTGTCAGACTTCGCCAAATAATCGAGTTTGCTAGAAGCAGATGCTATTGATACTGACTGATTTCCCAGCCAACTTCTTATAACTCTATCAAGCAACCTTTCGTTTCATAAACACAAATGAATTCTACCACTAAAAGTGCAAGAAATTTGCATGCAAAGCGGTTTTTCTAAACTACAAAATTACGGATGGGGGGGGAGAGCAATCTTGTGCAAAGGCATTTTATCATGTATAGGAACAAGGCATCCATAGAAGTCTGAAGTATAAAGGATAAAGGATAAAGCATGAAATGGGGACAAACGGGCGTACCCTTAGCAGGTAAAAAAATCTGCTGTTCATTGCGATATTCATGTCCTATCCCTTGATAAGTGAGGTAATTTCATACTTCATACTTCATACTTAAGATTGATTATTAACTAATGACTAAGATTAAAAACTAATGAAAGTAGTATTTTTTGGCACTCCCCAATTTGCGGTTCCTACTTTAGAAAAATTGCTTAATAATCCCGGATTTGAAGTGTTGGCAGTTGTAACTCAGCCAGATAAACGCCGAGGACGCGGCAATCAACTTATACCTTCACCAGTAAAAATCATCGCGACAAATCACAACCTCTCAGTATGGCAACCCCAACGCATAAAAAAAGACACTGAAACTTTAAGCCAACTCAAACAATTGGGTGCAGATGTATTTGTCGTTGTCGCCTACGGACAGATTTTGTCCCAAGAAATTTTAGATATGCCCAAGTTAGGTTGTATTAACGTACATGGCTCAATCTTGCCTAAATACCGAGGTGCGGCTCCCATTCAATGGTGTATTTATAACGGTGAGAAAGAAACGGGGATTGTCACAATGTTGATGGATGCAGGGATGGATACTGGGGCGATGCTGTTAAAAGCTACTACACCCATCGCATTGCTGGATAATGCCCAAAATGTAGCTGAGAGGCTAGCAACAATAGGTGCAGATTTGTTAGTGGAAACCGTCTTCAAGCTAGAACGCCAGGAAATCGAATTAATTCCCCAAGATAATTCCCAGGCGACTTACGCACCTTTGATTAAAAAGCAAGATTACGAACTGGATTGGTCAAAGAGTGCCATACAATTACACAATCAAATTCGAGGCTTTTACCCCAACTGCATCACAACCTTTCGCAACGAACCTTTCAAAATTACCGCCACCGCACCCCTTGGTTCTGCTTACAGTCAGGAGCTACCACCAGAATTACAAGAACTGAATCATAAATTACCTAATTTGTCAACAACATCGGGCAGTCCAGGAGAAGTGGTAAGCATTGCCAAGGGAATTGGAGCGATCGCTCAAACTGGATTCGGTTTATTATTGTTGCGAGAAGTGCAGCTAAGTGGTAAACGTCCCCAGTCGGGATGGGATTTTGTCAACGGTACGCGTTTATCTACAGGAGAAGTGTTTGGGAGCCGCCCAGCCGCCCAGCCGCCCAGTTAGGAGTCTTGAGGCGCCCAGTGAGGAATTAGGAGTGAGGAGGCGCAAAGTTAAAAGTTGAAGTTTATAGAGTTAGCCATCCTTGGTCACTCCTAATTCACGCATTCAAAACTCATCACTCATAACTCATAACTGGGCGCCTCATAACTCCTAACTCAAGACTCCTAACTTTTCGTAGAATCGACAAGAATTGCACAGTCCTTCTGGGTTGACTGCACAGCGAATGATTTCTGAATGAGCATTGTAGCGACAGGTTGCATCGCCGACTACCCAACGTCCGTCAACCAAACTTCTTTCTGATGGCCGTTTTGCCGATTGTACGTAAATGGCTATATTTTGCAAGCGGTAGCGCCCTGCTTTCAATTGATACCGGTGACGGCGCTCTAAAACCGCGTAGGTTTCGCCTTCTAAATCGAGATAGTTTCCGGGCTGCGGTGTCCAATCAAGTTTAACGCTGCCGAGGGACTGACGCGGGTGGGTCAGAATCACCTCGGTTGGTAGAGAGTCTGGCTCCATAAACTTTTGTAATGTGATTTACATTATTAGGATGGTAACGCACTCGCTTGCCTTAACATGCAGAGTTTGTGTTAGAGTTAACGAATTGCTAAAATTATGCATAAATTTGATACTCTGGCGTTTTAGTAAATATTTATACCTAATATTATCTGAAAAAACCATAAAACCTGGCTCCAACGTCACCGCTGGTAATACATAATACTGCTTGTAGCAAGTATGCGATCGCTCTTTTCTTCACCTGTTCCCGCAAGGAGGCTCACACCGTAATCTTTGATTCGGTGTTGAGAGGAATTGCGGGTTAAAAACGCAACATCCCCCGACTGATGACAACCGTAGGTTGTTAAAGGAGTGGGGATAGTTAAGTTTTTAACAATCTCCGGGAACTCAATACGAAGAATTGTAGCCGATAATTATAATCAGATAGTGAGTAGGTCGAACTCATCGAACAAGTACTGACACTAGTTTGCAAACTCAACCCCACGCCGTTACAGTTGGAAAAACTGGAGGTGGTTCTTCATGCTTTTGCGGAAGCCTGTAATTACACTAATCAAGTAATTAAGCCAGAAATAACCAGTAAACTGACAATTCAGGGTATTGTTTACGAAGATTTGAGAGCCAAATTTGGGTTGCCAGCTAACTTAGCAGTCAGAGCTTGTGCCAGGGTCGGAGCTAATCGACTGACAGCCAAAAAGAAAGACAAACCCGTAAAAGCATTTAAGCCTACATCTGCTGATTACGATGCAAGAATTTTTGCTTTTAGGGAGAAGGATTGGACTGTTAGTTTGACCACATTATCTGGTCGAGAACATATCAAGATTAATGCTGGCAATTATCAACGCGGTAAACTTGCAGGGCGCAAACCAACAAGCGCCCAGTTGTGCAAGCATCGCGATGGACAATACTACATCCATATTCAACTCAAAGACGAAGTCCGAGATCCACAGCCGACCAAAAAAGTAATCGGTGTTGATTTTGGACGCCGTGATATTGCCGCAACCAGCAACGGTGATTCATGGAGTGGTAAACAGTTAACCAAGACGAGGGATAGATACAGTAAAACAAGAGCGTCTCTCCAGAAAAAAGCTTCCACACGCACAAGAACTAGTCGGCGTAGATGTCGGCAAGTCTTGGCACGGCTATCGGGGCGTGAGAGACGATTTCAAGCGTGGGTGAACCACAACATAAGCAAAACAATCATTCAGCAAGCCAAGAGTGAACAAGCACTTGTCGTAATTGAAGATTTAACTGGTATCCGTGAGAGGACAAACCAAAAACCACGCAACAAAACGGAACGTCGTAGAAGCAACTCGTGGGCGTTTTATCAATTGCGAATGTTTCTGGAATACAAAGGATTGAGAGACGGCGTTGAGGTGATAGCTGTCTCCCCTGCCTACACGAGTCAGACTTGTAATCAATGCTTGTATATCGGCTTGCGCTCTGAGAAAAAATTCAAATGTGGCAATTGTGGGTTGTCCTGTGATGCTGATTTGAATGGAGCAAAGATGATTGCGTTATTGGGGCAGTCTGTAAACCTGCCTGGAGGCTCGAACGGTTTGTGCTGTAATCTCAGTACGGACTCTACGCGGGCTACTGAAAGCCCACACTGTACCGCAAGGTCAGTGTGGGTAGTTTACGCCCTACTCTTCGGGTTCTGCAAAGCAGTACGCGTCTTCATGGTTTAATTTCCGCCCCTTTGCGATCGCGAATCCAATCAGATAAAGTTAATATAATACCTGTAAAAAATACGCCTCGGTTGCAAGAACAAGCGAAATGATATCACCGCATTTACTAGAAATCGAGCGCTCTATCCTTGCCTTACCTGTAGAAGAACAACTTTGGTTGTTAGAACGTATTGCGCGACAATTACGAGAGAGAAAACATACAGCAGATAAATTCGCTGATGCCAAATATATGGAAGAACAACTAGCTGCAATGGCTAGCAATCGAGATATTCAAGCAGAAATCGCTGCAATCAACGATGAATTTGCCGTTACTGAAATGGATGGGCTAGAAAACCTGTGAAAAAGTAGGGGCACAGCATTGCTGTGTCCCTACGAACTAAACCAGCGCACCTTCATGCGATCGCTTTTCTTAAAATCCAGTAATTGAGTCGATTCTCGATATACCTTGTTTAAGGAGAGATATTTTTCTATAGCCATCAAATAACTTGATATCAGGGACAGTATTAGCACTCGGTTTATGGCAAATCTGCAACAAACATCCACAAAACTAAAACTTTGGTTTTTACCAAAGTTTATTTACCTTGCAGGAGGGTTCAGCACCCTATTATTACTGCTTTACCTGTTGAAAATTTTGTCACCCCTATCACCTAATAACATTCTGACTTGCGAACGCTCCCAGGCAAACCAAGGGATTTGTCAGCTAGCCAGTTCATCAAAGCGTGTGAAAACACGAATCAAAACTATTGCCCTGGAACAATTACGGCAAGCTAAGGTTGTTATAGTCCCTAGAGGTGATGGTAAAACTCAATATCAACAAATTGTCTTGCTGACAAAAGAGGGTGGGATACCTCTTGGGTTTACCCGCACCGAACAACCAGACATGACAGCCAAAAAATTGAATGCGATCGCATTGCAAATCAATAATTTTCTGAAAAACACCAAACAGTCCTATTTGACCATTCAACAGGGTACATCCTGGATTAACTGGGCTTTTGGCAGTGCGATCGCTTTAAATCTTCTATGGTTGCTTTACTGTAGCGAATTTATCACCTGGGAACTCGATCGCAGTAATGGTTTGAGAATTCAAAAACGCAGCTGGTTATTTTTCAGCACCGACATCCAGCATCCACTGCAAGATATTATAAATGTCCAATTAGAAGAAAAATCAAACAAAGTCTGGAAAACCTATCGAGTAAAGTTATTCATCGCTCCCAATCAAACACTACCGATGGATATTTCTTACACAAACTACTGCTGCAACCGGGAAAATACTGAGAAAATCGGGAATGCGATCGCACAATTTCTCAACCAGCCAAAAATTGTAGCTAATATTACTACTTAAAAATTGTATACATGCTGGGCAAGGGAGAGGGGGAGAGGGGGAGAGGGGGGGACGGGTGTGGGGGACAAGGAAGAAAGAATTATCTCTTGATGCCCGATGCCCGATGCTCAATGACGCCAGTCGCCTACTGTCGCGGTCGCGAAGGGCGCTGGCGCAACAATTCTCAATTCCCAATGCCCAACTTATTACATTGTTTAAAGTTCTGTAGCCTTTTGATTACGGACGCTCAGGCGCTGAGGTAAACTAAGCCTTGATTATGATTCTTTCACAGAAGAGAAGAACACTTCAGTTAGGAGCGTTTTTTCAATGTCTCATACCGTAAAAATCTACGATACCTGCATTGGCTGCACTCAATGTGTCCGGGCTTGCCCCACTGACGTGTTGGAGATGGTTCCTTGGGATGGCTGTAAAGCCGCTCAAATCGCCTCCTCACCACGCACTGAAGACTGCGTTGGCTGCAAGCGATGCGAAACTGCTTGTCCTACTGACTTTTTAAGCATCCGGGTTTATCTGGGCGCTGAAACCACCCGCAGTATGGGTCTGGCTTATTGAGGAATTAATTTTAATTTCTCATTAATTTCTCATTTGCCTCGCGATTAACTGTCTCGATAGCAAACACCTTTAGTATTGTAGGGTGGGCATTATCCATCATGAACGAAAATTGGTGGGCAGTGCTTGCCCTGCAAAGTTATTTTTTTAGTGTGAAAGCCAAAATTCCATAACACTATCTAGTAATATTGGGAGCAATTTGCTCCTTTTTTTGTCTATAAAGTATCACCGATAGTTAAACCCAAACTTCGAGGGTAAGTAAAATAAAATGCGAAAGTGGCATAAAAAAGCGAGTTGGGTGTATAAAAATCAAAGACATTGACTTGCATTCATACTGAGCGCATTCAGCTTGACCGCTTGGCTACAGCATTGTAGGTTTTAATCGTCCTGGAAAATAAACTGGTGTTGGTATATGTGCGGAATCGTTGGTTATATTGGCACTCAAGCTGCGACAGAAATTTTACTGACTGGATTGGAAAAACTCGAGTATCGCGGCTACGATTCTGCGGGAATCGCTACCGTTTGGGAAGGTGAGGTTAATTGCGTGCGGGCAAAGGGCAAGCTGCATAACTTGCGTTCCAAACTCGAACAATTAGAAACCCCAGCCCAAATTGGTATTGGTCACACTCGCTGGGCAACTCATGGTAAACCAGAAGAATACAACGCCCATCCTCATATGGATACGGCAATGCGGGTGGCGGTGGTGCAAAATGGTATTATTGAAAACTATCGCGAGTTACGCGAGGAATTGAAACAAAAAGGACATCAGTTTCGTTCCCAAACCGATACTGAAGTAATCCCCCACCTAATCGCCGAATTTCTTAAGAACCCCCCCTCTCCCCCTCTCCCCTTCTCCCCCTCTCCCCTTTTGGACGCAATTCGCCAAACTGTGAACAAACTCGAGGGGGCATTTGCGATCGCTGTTATTTCTGCAGACTACCCTGATGAGATTATTGTCGTACGCCAACAAGCTCCTTTGGTGATTGGTTTTGGTCAAGGGGAATTTTTCTGCGCTTCTGATACGCCGGCGATCGTTTCTCATACCGGTGCGGTACTAGCACTGGAAAATGGTGAAATGGCACGTCTAACACCTTTGGGAGTAGAAGTTTACAACTTTGCTGGCGACAGGTTGAAAAAACAACCGCGAATGCTCAATTTGAGTCCCACGATGGTAGAAAAACAGGGATTCAAACACTTCATGCTCAAAGAAATTTACGAGCAACCAGGAGTGGTAAGAGATTCTTTAGAAGCTTATTTTAACTCTGATGGCAATTCAACTGAATCTGCCCAGTCACCAATTAACCTTGGCTTGCCTGGAGAATTTTACGCAGATTTAGAACAAATTCAAATCGTCGCTTGCGGTACTAGTTGGCACGCAGCATTAGTGGGTAAATACTTACTTGAGCAACTGGCAGGAATTCCGACTCAGGTACACTATGCCTCGGAATTTCGCTATGCACCATCACCCATGACGCCCAATACATTGACCATTGGCGTTACTCAATCCGGGGAAACTGCTGATACCCTAGCAGCTTTGGCGATGGAAAAAGAACGCCGTTTGGCAAAAGAACCTAAGTATCAAGCGCGACTTTTAGGCATTACGAATCGTCCGGAAAGCAGCTTGGGTTTGATGGTACCGCATATTATCAATACCCTCGCAGGAATTGAAATTGGGGTAGCGGCGACAAAAACTTTTATAGCTCAATTAATGGCGTTTTATGCTTTGGCCTTGGATTTAGCTTATCGCCGTCAAACAGTTTCCCCAGATAGATTCGAGGAGATTATTGCTGGTTTGCGCCACGTCCCCAAGCAAATTGAAGCAACTTTAGAAAGTCAGGAAAAACTCACCGAACATCTAGCACATGACTTTGCCGAAACCCAAGATTTCATATTTTTGGGAAGAGGAATTAACTTCCCCATCGCTTTGGAAGGCGCGTTGAAATTAAAAGAAATCAGCTACATTCACGCCGAAGGTTATCCTGCGGGGGAAATGAAACACGGACCGATCGCTTTATTAGATGCGAAAGTACCGGTAATAGCGATCGCAATGCCTGGTAGTGTTTACGAAAAGGTGATTTCTAACGCCCAAGAAGCCAAAGCCCGCGATTCTCGCTTGATTGGCGTTACTCCCAGCAAAGATGGTGAAGCGGCGGAAATTTTTAATGATTTGCTGACTGTATCAAATGTGGATGAGTTACTTTCACCGATATTGACGGTAATTCCCTTGCAATTACTGGCTTATCATATTGCAGCCCGTCGCGGTTTAGATGTCGATCAGCCGAGAAATTTAGCAAAAAGTGTTACCGTTGAATAAGTAAAAATACTTAAAAAGCTCCAGATGTGGGCGAATGATTCGGTTCAACAATAACCTCTGAAGAAGTACGGTTGCAGTAAGTGGATATGCGATCGCTTCCAGAGGTTATTTTTTGGCGTTGCTGATTTGAAGTAAGCTGAAACACATCTAATATCAAGTTGGGATAAATACTTATAATAAACGTAGGTTGGAGAGCGACTGCGCCCTTCGGGTTAAGATGCTTGAAGCATGTGGCGTTGTAGCGGAGCGAAACCCAACATTAACGCGCTACGCATGTGTTGGGTTCCACTTCGTTTCAAGCTTATAGGTACTTACTATGCCATCAAAAGGCCAACGGCGTCGATTGGAACAAGAAAAAAACTCCCTTGAACGCAGCCAAAGTAATTCTCAGTCGCGCAAACGGTAGGGACGGGCAGTCCCAAACTAACGCGCTTCGGAGATGCTCTCCCTACTTATGTTAGACCTCGGTCGTGCAAAAGCATCATTGCCTCAGCGATGCTAGAATCCCCGCCATTTATGGCTGGGGAGTGTCAATGCTATATATAACAATTGCGATTTTCCCCTTACACGCTAAAAACTGCTCCTCTATCTGCGGTGATTACAAAAGAATTTTTTATTCCCAGTCTTTAGTGTGATGCTACATCTTGTTAATTTTTTATAGAGTAACAGACACTATTGGCGAATTTAATTGGGACAGTTCGGATCGCGTAGGAAGAGTAAAACTGGCATTCTTATTTTGCTGCTGGTACAGACAAGAGCGATCGCATTATAAATATCGGCTCTCTTTTTATTTTTTTAAAGCTGAAACCTTTAATTTTTTAATATGATTTCTAGAAAACGGTCGAATTCTGACAAAAGTGCTATTCTCAATCGGCATCGACAACCTAAACAGATAAATCAGAGCGTAGCTGACAAAACAGCACCACCTGAAAAGATATTTTATAGCGTTGCCCATGCAATTCCCGGACGTATTCGTTTTCGTATTCCTCGGTTAGCCGTAGATTCTGATTATGCCAACAAACTCAAGTTGGTGATGCAATCTGACTCTAAAACTACGAGTGTCCGTGTTAATCCCCAAGCTGCATCTATTGTCATCAATTATCAAAGAGGCGCATCAGATGACAAAATGCGATCGCATTTGGTTAATCTCATTCAAAATGCCCCAAATATAGTTGTACCAACCAAACCATCGGCAAAATCAATTGCACAAGTCATCTTTGATGCTTTAATCAACCTAATTGACAGTACGCGTAACATCAACCAAGCGCGTAACGCCATTATGCATAAACGTTTTAGGAAAGACACTTGGGAGAGGTTACTCTCTGGTGCGAAAACCACAATTAACGGGCTAAAATCTGCCATTATGTTCATATTGCCCAACAAGCGATCGCAAAACAGCGATCGCTTATCGGGTTTGCAATCGTTCAAAATGCCAGCTGTCGAAAAAACCGAAGCTGTTTGACATTCCTAACATCCTCCCACAGGAGGATGTCAAGCATTAAAATAAAGTTCACATTGGCAGGTTCAGACAGCTAAGTTAAAAAAATGGCTACTAATTTCGACAAACTCCCTCATAATCCTTTGGTTAGAGCAATACATACTACAGTTAAAGGAAGAGCTAGATATAAAGTAAATGGACTTTATCGCTCAGAAGCAATCAAAAGATATCTTGAATTGAGATTGTTAGGGGAGAAAGGAATCGCGGAAGTTAGTGCCAATCATTACACGGGCAATGTTCTTGTACTTTTCCATCCGAATTTTAGCCCAAACGCGATCGCGCTACTCATCCAAAATATTGTCTTAGAGTACAGAACACAGTTGAGAAAATTACCTGCTTCAGCCGTTGAAGATCGTAACTTGCGTTTCCTGGGTACTGAAGAAAAAGTTACAACGAGGGAGAAGACCCAAAACCAAAATATAGTTACCTCAGCCATACTTTCTCAAACGAACAGTCAAATTGTTTTGGCATCAGGTGCTGTTTGCCTTCTTGCCTTTGGCACCGGATTGTTACACAGATATGCTCTTGACGAAAGTATTTTACTGGCAATTCAAAAACTGCATGCGCCATTTTTGGATCGGTTCATGCTTGGTATTACTTTTATGGTTGGCTCAGTAGCAATACTGATAAGTTGTTTGGCATTGAGAAGCGCCTTGGTGCATTATAACCGTCCCTTGGAAGCTAATACCTTGGGTATAGCCGTAATTGGTGCGATCGGCTTAAATTATTGGTTGAAAGTACTGTTTGCTAGGGCACGTCCAGCACTGTGGGACCGGATTATTGATGTAGGTCACTACAGCTTTCCTAGCGGTCACGCAATGGTTTCAATGGTAATTTATGGCTTTCTAGGCTATATTCTGGCAAAGGAATTTCCGGAATGGCGGGGACAGATTTTTGCTTTGACTGCTGTCTTAATTGTTGCAATAGGTTTGAGTAGGCTTTATTTAGGCGTACACTGGCCTACTGATGTGTTAGCGGGCTATGCTGTCGGTTTAGTGTGGTTAATTGCCTGTATTCTTAGTTTGGAACTGAAATTTTAGTTTGACGCTAGGAAATAAAAAATAATGTCCCCTGAAACCGTTGCTTACGTCCAAGAAAGTGAATTTGATACTCTTTTAAGTGCAGAAGAAGTTGTTGTTGTAGATTTTACTGCTACTTGGTGTGGTCCGTGCCGCCTTATCAGTCCGCTAATGGATCAACTCGCTGAAGAATACAAAGGTCGCGTTAAAGTCGTTAAGGTAGACATCGACAACAACAAACCAATTTTCAAAAAATTTGGTCTTCGCAGCATTCCGGCGGTTTTAATTTTCAAGAATACTGAGTTACTAGAAACTATTGTGGGAGTTTCTCCTTACGAGCAATTTAGTAGCGCTGTTCAAAAGCTTCTTTAGGTTGTTTTAGTGTTACAGATTTTCAAATAAATAGACCACACGCAGACCTCTGGAGGTAAATTTTTCTTCGTAAAAGAAAAACTTTGATTTTCTCTCCTTCTCACCTCTACAGCGAAGCAAGCTATAGCAATCCTATATGATTTGTGAAAGTTTACGGTGTCCAGAAACCCGGTTTCTCGGAGAACCGGGTTTCTAAATTTTCATGAATGATGCGCGGATTGCTATAGTATGTACTTCTACTTCAAAATAAGTACATACTATGTATGGATAGCTATGCCAAATGTAAAATTTTTAAGTTTTGAGAGCAATAGGAGGGTAAGGCAAAATCAAAGAATTAGGAATCTTTACGGTCTGGTCTGGCTAACCGCAAAATGTCACATCGCCTACACCAAATGGAGAATTTAAGAATTGTTGCTTTTCTTCTTTCTTACTCTCACTTTTATACATATTGCAAGAATTTGAGGAACTTGTGAGGAGGAACACGGTTAAACATAAATCCTCCCCACCGACAAATCGCCACGTTTTGATTTATAAGTGGCAAGTCTATTGTGTTGTATGTGTTGTACTCATCGCTTCTTCAACTCGCATCCCAGTATTGGCGGTATGTTGACCTTGAATTACCAACACCGAACAAGGCGCATGATGCAGTACGTAATTGCTAACACTACCCAACAAAACTTCTGAAATTCCTTTGTGACCTCTGCGACCGATAACTATTAAATCTGCACCCCATGATTTTGCTAAATTACAAATTTTTTTACCTGGTTCGCCAAATTCGTGGATAACTTCTACAGGAATCATCCGTGCATTTGCTTTTTGGACGTATTCCTGCAACCAACTTTGAACGCTATCAATTTCTTTTTGCAGGCGATCGCGATATAGTTTATGCAAAGTACCGTACATATCTACATCTGCAATAGTACCAACATACTGGATAGCCTCGCCCTCTAACTGCGAGTGAATGCTATGAAATAATATCAACTCACTTCCTTGTTTTTGAGCTATATCTAGTGCTTGCTCAAATACCACTAATGCTTGCGATGAACGGTCAAGGGCAACCAAAATTTTGTTAGTTGTCATAATTTTTTATCCCAAATATTAAATGGCAAAATCAACCTATCAAGAATTCACGAATAAATTATTAATTCACAATTCCTTCGCATTTGTTCTAGTTGATTTAGTCGCGTGGTTCAGCAGCAACCTCTGCTAATTTTTGCCATGTTTCTTCACCGACAATACCATCGATTCTTAAACGATAAACTGTCTGAAAATTTTTCACCGACAGTTCAGTTCTGCCATTAAATTCATCAGTCAACAAATCACGACTAAAAAAGCCATAAGCTATTAAAAGCCTCTGCAGAAATCGTACAGCTTTTCCATTAGCGCCAATCTGCAAAACTGGCATTTCAACTGTTATATTTTCATTGATGTTAGCTGGAAATTTCGCTTGCATAATTCAACCTCACACAATTGTTACAAAAGTTGATTATTGAACTGTATAGCGAAAGAAACTTTACATGAAGTGGTTTGAAAAATCTTACTCTTAATATATCCAATATATCGGAAAATGTGTGAAATTGAAACAATTTAATACAAGCACTAAATGTGCAATATTTAATGCGGAAATATATTAATGTCCATCGGAATTTTTTCAGATATAATTTATGAATCGCTGACGACGATTCGGAGTACTTAGCTGGACATTTTAGTTAGCAATTTTTTATTGCCTGAAAATAATTAACATGGGACTGGTATAGCTTCAACCAAACATTGCCAAGTTTCGCTACCAATTACACCATCAATTACCAAACCACGGTCGGCTTGGACGTCCAAGGCACTGGCTCCTTTTTTAAGGGTCTGGCTTAAAGCTCAAAAAGTGTTGTGAGGAAACCTCGCAAGCGCAGCATTCAAGACAGCGGCGTGGATTTTCACTCCTCGCTTTATTGCCGTGAGCTTTGCGTAAGTCCTAATAAAGACAATATCTGACTGGGTGATGTAGCAGGTGCTATCTGGCGTAGCTGGCGATTTCCCGCCCTACACTTTTAGTTATACGCAAATAATTTGAGAAACTTGTGAAGAAATTCTCATGCATTACCTTGACGCACTACTAACGGTCTGACAAGCAAACTTTGCGGTTTAATATTTTCCCCTTTCCCCTTCCCCCTTGCCCCTTATCCCCACTCCCTGGGGGCCCCACCTGCCCCTTTCCCAGTCCTCACTCGGCAATTTTGACTTGCCAAACTACTAATGGTAAAATGCGCCAATAATCAGGGTAACGATTATGGGGATAACGATCGGCAGAGCAACTATAAGTCCCCATTTGCCAAACCGGATTTCTTGACCATCGGATTTTAGAAGCGCAATCACGCCAACTGTTCCCATCAATATCCAGATGCACCCGAAGACAATGAAAATAACAAACGTAGAATCTTCCATTTTCTTTAACCCGATAAAGCTTTGATGAGTGTCTCCGCCACAGCAACGCTATAACAGTTCAAGATTTGAGCGGCGATCGCGATCGCGCTTTTGCATCGAAACTAAATCTAGAATTCTCAATCTCGCAAGAAAAGGCTAGATGATGTCAGAAACTATGCCTGCCAACACCTAGCCTTTGAAAGTAATAAGGTATGGGCGGGATTATATCATAAAATTGCTAAAACTGGCGGCATATCGGAAAAAATTTATATCTCAGTTATAGTTAAATATGGCAGACGTTGATTTGTATTGTTCTTAAGGGCGATCGCATATTAACCGGCTTACCAATTGAAGGCATCACTCTTAAGAATCAATTTATGCCGAATTAAGCCGAAGCGAAGGGGTCGTTCGGTGCTAACCTAAAAGATGACATTGCTTAATCTTTAAGCCTCATAGACCCTATCTGAAATATAGCTTCAATTATTTAGGCTCAGCATGGTCACCACCGCAGAAAAAACAAACATTGGCTACATTACCCAAATCATTGGTCCTGTTGTAGACGTTAAATTTCCCACCGGGAAAATGCCGCAAATCTACAACGCGTTGATTGTCAGAGGCACCAACGAAGCTGGACAGGAAATCCTCGTGACCTGCGAAGTACAGCAGCTCTTGGGTGACAACCAAGTGCGAGCTGTTTCTATGAGCTCCACTGATGGTTTAGTGCGTGGCATGGAAACCGTTGACACAGGCGCTCCGATCAGCGTACCAGTTGGTAAAGCTACCCTGGGTCGGATTTTCAACGTCCTCGGCGAACCTGTAGATAACAGAGGACCTGTAAATGCTGAGGACACTTTACCCATTCACCGCCCCGCTCCCAAATTCACCGAACTGGAAACCAAACCTTCTGTGTTCGAGACTGGGATTAAAGTTGTTGACTTGTTAACCCCCTACCGTCGTGGCGGTAAGATTGGTCTGTTCGGCGGTGCAGGTGTCGGCAAAACCGTGATCATGATGGAGTTAATCAACAACATCGCGACTCAGCACGGTGGCGTGTCTGTATTTGCAGGCGTGGGTGAGCGCACCCGTGAGGGCAATGACCTCTACAACGAAATGATGGAATCTGGGGTTATTAATAAAGATAACCTCAACGAATCGAAGATTGCTCTAGTTTACGGTCAGATGAACGAGCCACCCGGAGCGAGAATGCGGGTTGGTCTTTCTGGCTTAACAATGGCAGAGTACTTCCGGGATGTAAACAAGCAAGACGTGCTGCTGTTTGTCGATAACATCTTCCGGTTCGTACAAGCAGGTTCTGAGGTGTCGGCGCTACTGGGTCGGATGCCTTCTGCTGTGGGATATCAGCCTACACTTGGTACTGATGTAGGCGCACTGCAAGAGCGGATTACTTCTACGAACGAAGGTTCGATTACCTCGATTCAGGCTGTGTACGTACCTGCGGACGACTTAACCGACCCCGCACCTGCGACCACCTTTGCTCACTTGGATGGAACAACAGTGTTGTCTCGCGGTTTGGCAGCTAAGGGAATTTACCCAGCTGTGGACCCGTTAGGTTCCACTTCTACAATGTTGCAGCCAGACATTGTTGGTGGCGACCACTACGACACCGCACGGGCAGTACAAGCAACTTTGCAAAGGTATAAAGAACTACAAGATATCATTGCCATTCTCGGATTGGATGAATTGTCTGAAGACGATCGCCTGATTGTGGCTCGTGCGCGTAAAGTTGAGCGTTTCTTGTCCCAACCGTTCTTTGTGGCAGAAGTATTCACCGGTTCACCTGGTAAATACGTGAAGTTGGAAGATACCATCAAAGGCTTCAAAATGATTTTATCTGGTGAGTTGGATGATTTACCAGAACAAGCCTTCTACTTGGTAGGCGATATCAACGAAGCGATCGCTAAAGCCCAAAAAATGAAAGGCTAAACTTTGGCTGAAGTATGAAGGATAAAGGTTGAAATTGAAACTTCATCCTTCCTACTTCATACTTCATACTTCACACTTCATACTTTTCTTATGACATTAACCGTTCGTGTAATTTCCCCAGATAAAACAATCTGGGATGCCAAAGCTGAAGAAGTGATTTTGCCCAGCACCACCGGTCAGCTAGGTATCCTCAGCGGACACGCACCTTTATTGAGCGCTTTAGATACAGGCGTCATGCGAGTACGTGGTGCCAAAAATGAGCCTTGGGTACCCATTGCCCTTATGGGTGGCTTTGCCGAAGTTGATGAAAATGAAGTCACCATTTTGGTTAACGGTGCGGAACGTGGCGACTCAATTAACCTTGAAGAAGCCCGTGCAGATTTTAACCAAGCCGAAACTCGATTGAATCAAGTGCCAGCAGGCGATCGCCAAGCACAAATCCAGGCAAACCAAGCCTACAAACGTGCCCGCGCTCGCTTTCAAGCCGCTGGCGGCATGGTTTAATAGAACTCAGCCAAATTGCTCTTGCTTTCTTCAGAACATCACAAAGGTGGGCATTTGCCCACCTTTGTGCTTAATTGAGTCAGGACGGGAGCAAGTGTCATATCATGTCCGGTAAATTACATGTGATGTCGAGACTCCACACAGAAAAGTCTCTACAGGGATTTAGAAATTTCTTATTAATGTCAATTAAACGGACATGATATCACGCACAAAGGTGAAGATTTTGTGCATTATGTGTTAGTTGCGTAATTCCTAAAAAAATTATAGCAAGTTTAAGAAATCCTGGGAACTCTTAGTGAAGTAATAAGTTGGATAATTAGTTGCCCAAAGCGGCACAGGTTATGAAAAGCGGTCAAGACTTTTTCAGTAAAAGTAAGTCAAATAAAATACTTCGTTTTGCAACATCTTTTATAGCAACTTTGGCACTGGCTGGTAGCATTCATTCTGCTAGTGCGACTCCGGTGAAAACAGCGACTGTAAAACAAATCGCGCCAGTATCAGTTCAATTAAATCAGACAAAGACAACAATTGCCCAAATACCAACACAGGTGGAACCGTGGGGACTTATCCCCATCGTTATTGTTGGCGGGTTAGTGATATTTGTACCCCTGTTCTTAGGCGGACTGGTGGTTATTGGGGAACGAGAAGTCGGCATTGTGGTGAAAAAATTTGCCATTTCCGGACGCGGACTTCCTCCCGGACGGTTGATTGCGATGAACGGCGAAGCTGGCTTGCAAGCTGATACTCTAGTACCTGGTTGGCACTGGGGTTATTGGGCTTGGCAATATTCGGTGAAAAAAGAGCCGGTAATTGTTGTACCCCAAAATGAAATCGCCCTGATTGTCGCCGCAGATGGTGCATCCAACCCGCCAGAACGCATTTTGGGTAAAGTTGTAGAATGCGACAATTTCCAAGATGCGCGAAAATTCCTCACCAACGGTGGCGAAAAAGGTCGGCAAATAGGTTTTCTGACAGCAGGTACTTACCGCATCAACACCGCCCTGTTTAAAGTAATTATGTCGTCAAATGCCAACCAACATGGCATGAGTCCGGAACAGTTGCGGGTGTATAGTCTTGCGGCTGATAAAGTTGGTATTGTCACCACCTTGGATGGTTTGCCAATTCCTGCAGGTGAAATGGCAGGTCCGGTAATTGGCGGACACGACAATTTCCAAAGCGGTCAGAAATTCATTGATGGTGGTGGACGCCGGGGTTTGCAAGAACAAACTTTGTTATCTGGTTCTTGGAATCTCAATCCTTGGCTTGTTCAGGTTGAACCTGTACCGATGACGGAAATTCCTATCGGTTACGTGGGTGTGGTGATTTCTTATGTGGGTAAGGCGCACCAAGATGTTAGCGGTGCAGCTTTCACTCACGGTAATTTAGTTAATCCCGGACATAAGGGCGTGTGGGTGGAACCGTTGTATCCCGGTAAACACCCGATTAACAGCCGCATTATGAAGATTGAGTTGGTGCCCACGACCAACATAGTTTTAAATTGGTCGGTTCGCACCGAACGTCATAATTATGATGCAAAATTAGGCTCTTTGACGGTGCGTTCTCAAGATGGGTTTGCCTTTGATTTGGAAGTAGCGCAAATTATTCATGTCGGCGCGTTGGATGCACCAAAGGTGATTTCTCGCGTTGGTTCGATGCAGAATTTGGTAGACCATGTATTAGAGCCTACCATCGGTAATTACTTCCGTAACTCGGCTCAAGACTATACGGTGCTTGACTTTTTGACTGCCCGCAGCGAACGGCAAACGGAGGCTGCTGAGTATATTAAGATAGCCTTACGCAGTTATGATGTACAGGCAATTGATACGTTAATTGGGGATATTCAACCGCCTGCAACGTTGATGCAAACCCAGACAGACCGGAAAATTGCTGAGGAACAACGCAAGACTTATCAAGTTCAAGAATTGGCGCAAACCCAAAGACAACAACTTGTCCGGGAAACTTCGCTGGCGGATATTCAGCGAGAAATGGTGACTTCGGAACAAAGTGTGAAAATGGCTGATTTGAAAGCGCAGGCGCAAATTAAACAGGCGACCGGTCAAGCTGAAGCGACTCGCTTGCAAGCTGTTGGTGAAGCTGAAGGTATCCGGGCGATTGGTAATGCAAAAGCTGAAACCTATCGCGCTGGTGTGGAAGCCTTGGGAGAACAAGGATATACAGCGATGCAGATGATGCAAATTATCGGCGATCGCAATGTCCGTCTCATCCCAGATGTTTTAGTTGGGGGTTCTGGCGGTACTGGTGGTTTGGTGGATGGGTTGCTTTCGATGATTTTATGGAATCAAACTGCTAAGTCAGGTGATGCAACGCCACCTATGCAGGCAAAACCATCGGTTACTATCCCAAAAGTCGCTCAACAAAATGGTAATTTGCCTGTAGTTGTTGATTTTCCTGGGGATAAGTAACAATTAATAGTTTACAAAATATAGAGACGTGATGTTTCTCGCGTTTCTATAGCATTCCGCGCATCCCAGGTGAAAGTTGAGAAACCCGGTTTCTTCTGCGAAACCGAGTTTCTAGAGGTTGCAATTTTCACAGGATTTTAACCTATTTCAACGCCTTGAACGCTTAAGCGCCCGACTTTTAAGTCGGGGCTGAAGTCAATGCTATAACAATTAGATAAAATTTGTAAAATTAATTAACCTTACTAGGAAGCAGCGAAAAGTCTGAGGGTCGGTTTCCTCCGTTAAGAGAAGGGGTTGCCGTATAGCCTTGCGGCATACAAGAAAGGCGAAGCAAGAGCGAAGAGAAGGCATCAGACCTTTTCAAGAGAGAAAACGCAGAGGAAGAGAAAGGAGAGAAAGGGAAGGGTATGAATGAATGTTTTAAAAGAACGTTATCGTTTAGTTGAAGTAATTGGTAAGGGGGGATTATACAAAACTTTTCTTGCTGTGGATGAAGGTAAATGTCCGGGAGTTTCTTGTGTGGTTCAACAATTTTCGCTGCAAAAGCAAAGTTTTGAAAGTTTTCAACGAAAGGCACAGGTTTTAGCAGAATTGGGAAAGCATCCACAAATTCCGGCATTTTTAGATTTTTTTCCAGAGGAAGAGTATTTCTATTTGGTGCAGGAGTTTATTGAAGGTTCCAGTTTGGCAAGTTTGATTGAGGAGGAGGGTGCTTTTAGTGAAAGTCAAATTTGGCAACTTTTAGAGTATGTTTTGCCTGTTCTCAAGTTTATTCATGATTGCAATGTTATTCACTGCAATATTAAACCCGAAAATATTATTTTGAAATCTCCTTTAAATCCCCTTTTAAAAAGGGGGGACAGGATAGATTTGTTTTTGGTAAATTTTGCTACTGCTCAATTAACTTCAGAAATTGAACCGCTAACTAACACAAGCATTATCGGCAGTCCGGAGTATGCCGCGCCCGAACTAACTAAGGGTAAACCCGTATTGGCAAGTGATATTTATAGCTTGGGTGTAACTTGCATTTATTTACTTACTCACATTCCGCCCTTTGATTTGTTTGATGTTGCGAATAATGGCTGGGCTTGGCAAGATTATCTCACAACTAAAGTAAGCGATCGCCTAACAAAAATCCTGGACAAGTTGCTGCAAAATGCTGTTAACCGTCGCTTTCAATCAGCCTCGGAAGTTATACAAGCGATTAATCCTGATTTTTACAGTTATCACCCGTCAACTACCAACTACCAACTACCAACTACCAACTCGCAATGGCGTTGTTCCCACACCCTCAACGAACATTCTGCCATGTTGAGTGGCGTGAATTCAATCGCGATCGGTCCGATCCCCCCTAGCCCGCCTGATGAAGGGGGGTTTGGGGGGATTTTAGCTAGCGGTCATGATAATAAAGCGATCGCATTATGGGATTTAAACACTAAAAAAATATTATGCACTCTCATGGGACATTCCCAAGCTGTAAAATCAGTGGCTTTCAGTCCGGATGGTAAAATTCTCGCCAGCGCTAGCGATGATAAAACTATCAAATTGTGGAATCTCAACACCTTTGAGGAAATCTTCACCCTCAAAGGACATTCACACGCTGTAAAATCAGTGGCTTTCAGTCCAGATGGAAAGCTGCTAGCCAGTGGTAGCTGGGATAAAACAATCAAACTTTGGGATGTAAATACAAATAAAGAAATTTGCACCCTAACAGGACATCAATTACAAGTAAGTTCAGTAGCATTTAGTCCCGATGGAAAATTTTTAGCCAGCGCTAGTTTTGATCGAACAATTCGCTTGTGGAAATTAGCTGAAAAAGTTAAAAACCGCCCAGATTATACCTTTTTAGGTCATGCATGGGCGGTTTTAACAGTCGCTTTCAGTCCCGATGGGAAAATGTTGGTTACGGGTAGCGAAGATAACACTATTAAATTGTGGGAGTTAAACACTGGTCAGTTGATTCGTACACTTTTATGCCATTCCTGGTCGGTGGTGACAGTGGCTTTTAGTGCGGATGGGGAAACACTGATTAGTGGGAGTTGGGACAAGACAGTCAAATTATGGAAGGTAAGTAATTTAGAAGAAATTGCTACTCTTTGCGGTCATATAGACTGTGTGTCAGCCGTTGCTGTTAGCCCTGTTGCACGAGTGATTGCTAGTGGCAGCAGGGACAAGACTATCAAACTTTGGCAGCTTGTAGAACAGCAGGGAAGCTAATGGGTGCGATATCAGGCGCTACCGGTGAAAGTAACTTCAGGAAATTTAGACTGTGCTTCCACCATTGGGCGGTTTCTGCCTTCCTCTTGCCAGTAGTTAATCACTTCAGTGGCTTTATTAAGCAACTCCACCCGATCCAGGTCACTAATCCAGTGTTTGGATTCGAGTTCCTTCTTTAACTCTTCCCAAGCATCGTTTCTGGGCCAGAAAAAATACTTAGTCAAAGGACTCGTGCCTTTGCCTACAACTTGATCGACCGCTAGGGCGACGTTCTCATCTAACCAAAGAATCTTCAAAATAAACTTGGTCAATCACACCTCCGGGTAATAACCGGGCATAACTTACTAACGAATGCGATCGCTTATTTTAACGCAATTACTACCTGCTGACCAAACTTCAGACAGCTAATTGCTAATTGAAGACCACAGGCGCACAATTAGCCAAAGCCCAAAATCTCAAATCCAAATTCTATGATTTCAAAATTACCACATGCGATCGTTGTTTTCGATATTGACGGCGTTATCCGCGATGTCAGTAATTCTTATCGGCGCGCGCTCGCAGATACTGTCGAGTATTTTACCGCTAAAGCGTATCGTCCGACACCATTGGATATAGACAAGTTAAAGTCTGAAGGCATCTGGAATAATGATTGGGAAGCATCTCAAGAGTTTATATATCGCTACTTTGAAGCTAAAAGACAAACCCGCGAACAACTCCAATTAGATTACAAAAACATTGTCGCTTTTTTTCAATCACGTTACCGAGGAACAGACCCCGAAAATTGGAATGGCTATATCTGCAATGAGCCTTTATTATTACAGCCTAGCTACTTAGAGGAACTAACAAAAGCTGGGATTTTTTGGGGATTTTTTAGCGGTGCGACTCGTGCTTCAGCGACTTATGTTTTAGAAAAACGGCTTGGATTAAAATCGCCAGTTTTAATTGCGATGGAAGATGCTCCCGGTAAACCAGACCCCACCGGACTTTTTACCACCCTTAGCCAGTTAGAGAATGGGCTTGACAAAAAAACGCCAATATTGTATGTAGGAGATACAGTAGCTGATATGTATACCGTAAAGAAGGCGCGGGAAATAGATTCTTCTCGCACTTGGATTGGTGTAGGAGTTTTGCCGCCTCACGTACAGGAAATAGTAGCGCGTCGCGATGCTTATGCAGAGGCATTAATAGCGGCAGGAGCAGATATAGTTTTTACTAATGTAGAGCATCTCACTTCAGCTAGAATTCAACAATTGCTGCAGTAACGGGGCATCGGGCATTGGGCATCGGGCATCGGGCATTGGGCATTGGGTATAGAGAAGAACCTGTTTGTTATTTCACAGCACTCTTTGCCCATTGCCCATTGCCCATTGCCCATTGCCCCTTGCCCCTTTTTTAATTATTCTTGCTGTAGGACAAAATCAAATAACGCATTAACCCCAAACGACTAATCCATTCAGTAACAGCTGTTGAGGTTTCTGATTGTGGGTTTCCCCCCTGACGCTGAAGTCGCCGCAACACCGGATAAGTTGGTAGAGTGTTGACAGTGATATCTTCTTCTAAGATTGATTTAAATCCTGTAGTTTGTGCCAGATGGCGATAAGAAGCTAGGGTAAAACTACTATCAACAGAACCGTAAGTGTTACCAACAAAGGGTTGCAGTAAAGTAGCCGCAAGTTTTAAGAAAGGACTCAAAATTTCTAAGGGTACAAAGTCGCAGATGGCAAGTTTTCCACCTGGCTTCAGCACTCGCCATGCTTCTTGGAAAAAGCGCTGGCGGCTGGGAAAATGGAAAATGCACTCAACAGCCATAACAACGTCAAAAGAATTATCGGCAAATGGTAGCTGACAAGCATCTGCTTCAACAAATTCAATGGAATTATTATTGCGAGGTTTAACTTGTTCTCTAGCCCTAGCTAGTTGACGGGGGTCAATATTTAAGCCTACTAACTGCATATCAGAAAAGCGATCGCTTAAAAGGGCGATCGTCCCACCAAAACCACAACCACAATCAAGAATCGAGAGTCCATTCCCTGCGCCACCTGCATTGCATACTCGTTGCGCTAAATTTTCTGCTGAAGCCACAAAGTCATCTATGGAACCGTCAGCCTTTGCGGGATTTTCCCAGTAGCCCCAATGTACGTGAAGACCAAAGCTTTTAATCACTTCGGTGTTCCCTTGGCGGAAACTTTCTAATAAATCGTCAAAATATGGTAGATCTATTTTCCCTGTCATCAGTAATTCAGTTAGGGGTTAGTGGTTGGTTAGAAAAAACAGGTTTCCCTATGAAAGAGGAAGGGGGAAAGGGGAAAGGGAAACCCCATACTTAAAAGCACTTTTTTCTGATCGGGACGCCTTAAATATCCGTGCAAGCACTCTCGAAGAGAATTTTTCTTTTTTTTTCCATGAATAATATCATAAGTAAGTCGGCGTTAAAAAATCAACCTATGTAACGAAATGTAAAATCAGCAAAGAGCTTATGAATGCATCGTTCTAAGGTTTTTACAAAACTAAACATACATTGGTTTTATCGTGCCGACTTACTTAGGACTTACGCAACAAAAACTTGAAAGCCTCAATACAGCCTTTGATAATTCATGAATTATCGCTACTCTCGTTATGTTTTGCGTAAGTCCTGTATCATCTGCGTGACTCACTCCACCAGCACGACTGCAGCTTGCAACTTGACACAACTTTGCCGTGAAAATCAGTCTTTCCAATGCCCAATAGACATAGGAGTGGAAATTAATTCTGCGTTGCCCGAAATTCTTTGTAGAGACGCGAAATTTCTCGTCTCTACATCTTTTCCACGCCTATGTCTAATGCCCAATTCCCAAGTACATCAGCAAATTTAAATCACACAATAGATGCAGAAAAATTTTTCTTCAGTAATACTGAATACTGGTTATCCTTAGATAGAAGCGCTATAAAAAACATCTGCTCTAGCACCCATTTCTCTAAGAAATCTGCAAACCAAATATTTTAGGAAAGCGATCGCATGACTAACGGCGTCATAATGCAGTATTTTCACTGGTACATTCCTGATGATGGTACTTTATGGGACAACCTCGCTCAAACAGCCAGGGAGCTAGCGAATGCAGGCTTTACAGCTTTATGGCTACCACCAGCTTACAAAGGCAGTGGCGGTGGAAGAGATGTGGGATACACAGTCTACGATTTGTTTGATTTAGGCGAATTTGACCAAAAAGGTAGCGTCCGAACAAAATATGGAACGCGCGATCGCTACCTGGCAGCGATTAAAACTGCCCAAGGTGCTGGTATTCAAATTTACGCTGATGTCGTCTTCAACCATAAAGATGGTGGAGATGAGATAGAACGCATTTGGGCGCAGGAAATGGATTGGAATAACCGCAACAATCCAGTCAGCGACTGGTATGAAATTGGCGCTTATACCAAGTTCAATTTTGCCGGTCGCGGAGATAAATACTCCAGCATGAAGTGGTATTGGTGGTGCTTTGATGCCCTTTCCTACAACGCAGATACCAAACGGGCTGATAAACTCTACCGCATCAAAAGCAAGCACTTTGAGACAGAAGTTAGCCACGAACACGGTAACTATGACTATTTGCTAGCAAACGACTTGGATATGGGTAACGAGTTCGTACGCGGCGAATTGATGTATTGGGGGCGTTGGTTTGTTGACACAACTGGCGTAGACGGGTTTCGCGTCGATGCTGTCAAACATATCCGTTCCAGCTTTTTCCGCGACTGGCTAAACCATTTGCGAGTGCATTTTGGCGGACGGGAATTATTTAGCGTTGGTGAATATTGGTCTCAGGATATCGATACAATACACGGCTACATCTCTGCTAGCGAAGGGCGATTGTCATTGTTTGATGTGCCCCTGCACTTTAAGTTTCACCAAGCCAGCCGCATGGGCAATAATTTCGATATGCGGACGATTTTTGACAGAACCCTAGCCAAAGAACAACCTTCTCTAGCGGTGACTTTTGTTGATAACCATGACACTCAACCCTGTCAAGCACTAGAGTCTCCGGTGGAACCTTGGTTTAAGCCTTTGGCGTATGCACTGATATTGCTGCGTCGCGAAGGCTATCCTTGCGTTTTTTATGCAGATTATTACGGGGCGCAATATAGCGATAAAGGGCGTGATGTTACCCTGTATTCTCACCGTTTCTTGATTGACAAGTTTTTGAAAGCGCGTCATGAATACGGTTTTGGCGACCAACACGATTACTTTGACCATGCAAATACCATCGGTTGGACGCGTTTGGGAAATAGCGAACATCCAGGTGCAATGGCTGTAGTGATGACGAACAGCGAACCGGGGAACAAGTGGATGAATATGTTCCGCCCCAATGCGGCTTTCTATGACTGCACCGGACATTTCAAAGATATTATCTATACCAACAATGATGGATGGGGTAATTTCCCTTGTCCGGGTGGTTCAGTGTCCGTTTGGTTGCAAAAGTAATAAAGTCAGGATTTAGCGAAAAGGGGACTGGGTACTGGGAAAATCCAGTTCCCGCCCTTGTTTCAAGCCCCCGGTATCAACCGTGGGAATTTCCAATACCCAGTACCGCGCTTTGACGGTTTCACAATCCAAAATCCCGGACAGTTTGCTACTGTCGGGAAACCCGAACTGTGCAACTGTCCTCAAAATCTCAAATCTCAAATCTCAAATCCTTGTGGAGATTTTCTCTCTGTAGATGGAGAAAAAACTCACCTCTGCAGATGGAGACGTTAGGCGATCGCAACATTTATGCTGTTAATGACTCTTGTTAGGTTAGCAATTAATATTTGAGCATATATAACACTACTAAATAATTTTTCAGAACAGAGTCAAAACAAAGCGAGAACAAAGAAACCCGGTTTCTTAAAGAAACCGGGTTTCTGAGGACTTGGAATTATCAAAAATCAAAATTTAATTTGGACTGACAATTTGGAATGAAATAAAAATTATGTTGGACTTGCTAACAGAAAATCCTATCGTTCCATTTACAATTCTTTTAACCGCTATCTTTACTGTACCGCCTATCTTTGAGCGGTTGAAATTGCCTGGATTAGTCGGTTTGCTGCTAGCAGGTGTGGTACTCGGGCAAAGCGGTTTAAAGCTGCTTAATTCTGACTCGGAAACGATGAAGTTGCTATCGGATATTGGTAAGGTATATCTGATGTTCGTAGCAGGTTTAGAAATTGATTTAGAGCAGTTTCGCCGGACAAAAAATCGCTCAATTGGCTTTGGGACATTGACGTTTTTAATGCCAATGATTGCGGGTATTATTGTCGGGCGTTTATTTAATTTTGGTTGGAACTCTTCTTTTTTAATTGGGTCTTTACTTGCTTCCCATACACTTTTAGCATATCCGATTGTCAGCCGTTTGGGAGTTGTGACAAATGAAGCGGTAACAGTGACAATTGGTGCCACAATTTTCACAGATACGGGCGCTTTATTAGTGCTGGCAATTTGTGTGGGAATTCACGGCGGAGAATTTACACCCATTAGTTTAATTACTCTGTTAAGTGGATTGGCAATTTACTCTGCTGTTGTTTTGTTTGGCTTTGACTGGGCAGGTAAAGAGTACTTTCGGCGGACTGGAAATGAAGAAAGTAACCAGTTTTTATTTATTTTATTAGCATTATTTTTAGCATCACTAGGGGCGGAGTTAATTGGAGTTGAAAAAATTGTTGGTGCATTCCTCGCAGGTTTAGCTGTCAACGATGTTTTGGGACGCAGCCCAGTTAGAGAAAAAGTTGAGTTTGTTGGTAGTGTTTTATTTATTCCCTGTTTCTTTGTAGACATGGGATTGTTGATTAATATCCCTGCATTTATCAAAACTCTGAGTTCAATTGGCTTGACTGCGGCGATTGTCATAGCATTGATTGGCAGTAAATTTGTAGCAGCATTTTTAGCTAAATTATTATACCGCTACAACACTCCAGAAATGCTGACAATGTGGTCATTATCACTACCGCAAGTAGCAGCTACCTTAGCAGCAACACTAGTCGCTTATCAAACTCTAAATCCTGCTGGTGCAAGGCTGATTAATGAAGGTGTTTTAAATAGTGTAATTGTGCTGATGGTAGTAACTTCTATCCTTGGTCCGGTACTTACAGCCCGATTTGCTAGTTCCCTATCATTATCCCAAACCGAACCTGCAACAGATAAACTATCAACTTGGTGGGAAAATTCTGGGGGTGAAATGCAAGGAGTCACCTTTGCTTCCCACACCCCAAAGCAAGAAAGACACCATCCATTTACTGTAGTAGTTCCAATTTACAATCCTCAAACCCAGCGCTATCTAATAGAAATGGCTGCACTGCTGGCTAGTCATGAATCTGGAAGAATTGTACCATTAGCGATCGCTAAATCTCACGTTCAAATGGACGATCCGCAATTGCAAACCGCCCTCAGCCAAAGCCAGCAACGATTAAACGATGCTTTAACATTTAGTCTAGAATTTGACGTAGAGTTAGTACCAGCAATTCGCATTGATGATGATGTAGCTTTAGGGATTAGCCGCACCAGTCGGGAACAAAACGCTAGTTTGATAGTGATGGGTTGGGGGCGGACCTCAGCTTTGCGCGATCGCTTATTTGGTAATCTCATTGATAGCGTTTTCTGGTCTTCTCACTGTCCGGTAGCGGTAACGCGCCTTTTAAGCAACCCCGCCAACTTTCAGAGAATTCTCGTCCCAATTGGGGATTTAACGCGGGAAACCATTGGTGCTGTGCGGTTTGCTCAAATTTTGGCTGCAGCAAATAACGCCGAAGTGGTACTTCTACACGTATGCGATCGTAGAATTCCCCCAATCCAAGTGGCAAATTTTGTCTGTCAATGGTCTGATATTGCTTCTAAAAGTAAGTTAAAAGTGAATACAGATATCAAAACTCTTGTGAATGAAAATGTCGCCAAAGTTATTATCCAAGAAGCGAAAACATTTGATTTAGTAGTTTTGCGATCCGTTCGCTATCGCACTACAGGGGGATTAGCTGTAAGTGAAGTTACAACTCAGGTGCTTAAAGAATTGAAATGTTCAATTGTCTTGTTAGGAGAACCGAGGTAATACCCTACAGATATTTTATGTTTTTTTGGTTAACTTAACTTACTACACGATTGCATAAGTTCGTTTCGTAACGATATCTAAGACCAAAGCGAAGACAGCGCAACTACGAACCTTAACGCTACGAATTTATGAAAAGCAGAACTTAATAAAAAAATTGACCTCTTTACAGTTTTTTTAATACCTCACGAAGTTTTTGCAATACAACCCTACTTTCTCAACCAAAAGCGCACCGGCATTCCATCGGAAGGATAAATCAAAAGGTTCTGCTGTAACTGTTCCAGAGATGAACGACCGTTGACCAATTCCCAGTCGAAGTAGCGGAGCAGCAGTGCCAGCATCACCGTTGCTTCTAGCATTGACAGATGCTCTCCCAAGCAACGATGAGAACCTGAGCCAAAGTCTATCATTGGCAGTGGACTACTTTCCTTACCTTTCTCTAACCATCGCTCTGGTAGAAATTCTTCGGGATGAGGATAAACTTCTCGGTCTCGCCCAGCAGCAAACATTGACCAGAACACTTTCGTGCCACGAGGAATAACCTGTCCCTCAATAACGGTATCACGTTGAGCCTCCAATGAAGTCGAGCCTGATGCTACTGAATAAAGGCGCAAAGTCTCCTTGATAATGGCACGAATGTAAGTCAATTCCTTCAGGCTTTCTGTATTAATGCTGCCTTGACTTTCCCAAACTTGGTCAACAATGGACTGTGCCTGCTGAAAAACCCGTTGATTTAGCTTCAATTCCCCTACTGCAAAGGATAAAGTATGAGCCGTTGTGTCAGTGCCAGCTAGTAAGATTTCAATAGATTCTGCTATCAGTGATTCCCGATTGTATTTTGGTTCTTTGGTCGCTATTTTAACTAGCATAGATTCCTGAAACAAAGGACTTACCTGCCCTAAATGCATCTTGTTTTGTTCTCTCATCTGTAAAGCTAAGTCTACTCGGGGAGTAATAAACTCCTCTAAATATCGCCTTGCTGCCCAGTAATCTCGTGAAGCCTTAGTTGGTAGATATTTCATCCATCTCTTCTCACCAGTAGCTACCCGTAAGAACCGATAGCCGACAATAGACATAGCCTCGTACACCTTGAGAACTTGGAGGGGTGGTCCTTCAGGACTATTGGTGTTTCTATCCACAGGAATGCCCAGTACTAGACAGGAAATCACCCTCATTGTCAGTTCTACAAATAGAGGATCTACCTGAACCTCTTTTTGCGGCGTAGTTTCCTTTATTCTCTCAATTACCTGTTCGCAGGCTTGACCAATAATTTCAACATATTTGGAGAGACCGCTAGAACTAAATTCGGGGTTCCAAGCCTTGCGTCGCCACTGCCATTCAGTCCCGGTTTGACCTAAAAGAATAGGACCACTTATGTCGTTCCAAGCTTTACGCGATCGCTGAGACCTAACCAGGCTTCCATCTCGCATACCATTTATAATGGTGTCTTCGATCGCTTTTGGCTTACTTAAAACGACAATTGGATAGCCATTCCAGTAAACATACATCGGGCCTAGCTGTTGTGACCAATCGAATAATAATTGGAAGTATTTTTTCTCTTTGACTGCTGCTAATACTTGAGGAATATTCCCTAATAGCCAGTGTCTGGGAGGAGAGGGAAGTGACTGTAGAGATTTATAAATGTTGTTTTGTTTCCACCAACGCCAGCCAAGTATTCCCCCGATGCTAGTAACGCCTAAAACTGTGGCTAGATATGGAAATGATGAGGACAAAGCAATCTGAGCCGCAATCTCTTGGAACATGAATCTACCTTCGCCCAACAAAAATTTCGGATTATCCTGATACTACCGTATTGTCTCCAGATTCGTTCAGCTTGCTTTCATCCGAAAATAGAAGTAGTTGTAGGTTGGGTGAAGCAAACAGAAGTCTCTTGGTCGGTTTCCTCCGCTCAGAACTTCGGCAGCTTAACCCAATACATATAGCGCCTCAAGGGTTGAGTCCAATACACTCAATATTTTTTTGTGGGACAGGCGTCTCGCCTGTCCTGGGCGGGCGAGACGCCCGCCCCACAAGAGTGTATTCCAGTCAAATGAGAACCCGCTATAGCTATATAAATGTTGGGTTCCACTACTCTTGAGCGAAGTCGCCTCCTTTGTCTTCGTTCTAACGCCACATGCTACAACGCTCTTAACTCCTAAGGGCGCAGTGGCTCCCCAACCTACGGATACTAGTGAATTTAGTATCAAGTAGTAGGGTGGGCATTGCCCACCAAAGCACAAGAACGGATAATTTATTTTTTGCAAGTCCTTAAACTGAGCTACCAACAGGCTCATTGAGCTGCCCTTGACCCACGCGCCTACCTGTCATCACCATCTTGAACCCAGCAGCAGGGGCGAGAAAAAAGGCTCGCCGCCGTGGTTTCACCGGTCGGTTATCAACCAGCGCCAGTTGATAATTTGATAGGATTGTTGCCAATACCAGCTTCATTTCAAACATCGCCAATGCCGCACCAAGACACCGACGATTTCCCCCACCAAAGGGTAAAAATTCCCCAGGAGAATATTGCCGTTCTAAAAAACGTTCCGGTTTAAACTGATTCGCTTCTGGGTAAATATCCTCACGGTGATGGGTAAGATAAATACAAGGCAGTAGGACGGTATCAGTATCAAATTCATAATCCCCCACTTTTAAGGGAGCTTTTAAAATCCGGGGCCAGGTAAGGAATAATGGCGGATAAATCCGAATTATCTCTTGGCAGACAGCAGTTAGATAGGGTAAGCGAAAAATATCTGTAGGCTGTGGATTTTCACTTAGGCTATTGAGTTCTTGGAGTAACTTTTCTCTTACCTGGGGCTGGTAGTGAATCCAGTATAAAGCCCAACATAAGGAAGTTGCTGTAGTTTCATGACCAGCCAACAGCAGAGTTATCAATTCATCGCGCAACTCTTCATCTGTCATTCCTTCACCTTGCTCATCGCGAGCTGAGATAATCAAGGAGAGAATATCAGTGCGGTTGGGGTCGTTTTCTCTACGTCTCTGGTCAATTTCGGCGTAGAGTAGACTATCAATTTGCTGCTGCTGACGCCGAAAATATCCCCACGGACTCCAAGCCCCGAAATCCTTTTGCAAGAACTTAAAAAACAGCATAGATGCTCTTAAGGGAGAGGCTGTCAAATCCATCATTGCTGCTAGCAGTTGTCTGAGTTTTTCATAACGCGGTCCTTCATTAAGACCAAACACTGCTTGCAAAATGACGCGCAAACTAATTTCTTGCATTGATTCTCTTACAGAGAAGGGCTTGTTAATTGTCCACTTATTGCTGATTTGTTTGGCGAGGGTGCAAATCAAATCACCATAAGCTTGCATCCGTTCGCCATGAAAAGGGGGAGTCAACAGCCGTCGCCGACGCTGGTGGCTAGATCCATCCAACAACAGCATGGAGTGTTCTCCCACAAAAACTTTGCCCAGTCCATTTCCTCGACCGGAGTCAAATAGCTTCGGGTCAGCGGTAAAAATTTCTTGAATTGCTTGCGGGTTACTGATGAACACCGCTTCTGGGTAAATACTACCCCAGCGAACGGTAAAAACATCTCCATAGCGTTGGAAAGCAGTTTCCATATAATTTAAAGGGTCAGCAACCCACTGTAATAACTGCAACCAAGAGGGAGTTTTCGGTCCATCAGGTAATTTCATGGTAAATGCCTCTACTTCAGTTTCAAAAACTTATCCAAAGCCGCTACCATACTTGAGGGCCAACGACGCACATTTTTTACCCAATTAATATCTTTGTAACGGCTATCAAGTCCATAAGCTGCGACCCAGTTACTTTCAGCTTCGCCTGGTTGTCCGCTTACCCAGTATGCAGCAGTTAGCGCCGCCCGCATATCTGCAAATTTGGGATATTTGCGGACTATATTTCTCATCTCGCGAATGGCTTGGTCTTTTTGACCGGTTTCATAAAGGGCGAGGGCGTAGTTAGCACGGGCGAAAGCAAAATTTGGGGCAATTTCATTCGCTTTTTTGTAATCAGCGATCGCCAAATCCCATTTTCCCGAACCGGCTTTAGCGTTCCCGCGATTGTTATATGCCATCGCATCCTTAGGATCTAATTCTAAAACACGATTGTAATCAGCGATCGCCTCGTCCCATTTTCCCAAACCCTCTAACGCCGTACCGCGATTTAAATAAGGGTCGGTCACATTTGGCGCAAGTTCGACAGCTTTGTTATAATCCGCTAGCGCCTCTTGCAACTTATTTTGACTTACCCGAGAATTTCCCCGATTACTCCAAATTGCTGGATTTTGAGGAAATTTTTCAATAATCTCAGTCCAGTACTGTTCAGCTGTGGCGAAATCACCCCTATTAGTAGCTTCAAAAGCCTGTTTCGCCAATTTATCCCCGAATTGTAACTGTTCTTCAGTAAATTGGGGCTGTTGAGATTGTGCCATGACTGGCTTACCCCAGCCAAACACAAGCAACAGACTTAAAACAATCGCAATTAACTTCATCATCTGAGTTTACCTGTGTCCATCTGTGGTTGAAATCCACAATTTATCATAGGCATTGGGCATTGGGCATCGGGCATTGGGCATTGGGCATCGGGCATGGGGCATTGGGTATTAGGGATGGGAAAGACGGATTTTCATGGGTAGTGAAGTGAGGTAGGCAGTTCATTCCTTCTGCCCCATTGCCCATTGCCCATTGCCCATTGCCCATTGCCCATTGCCCATTGCCCATTGCCCATTGCCCATTGCCCCCTCTCCTCTTCCTGATTACAACAATGACAACTGCTCGTTAGGCGGCTTAAAACCCATATGCTTGTAAGCTGCAGGTGTCGCTACCCGACCGCGCGGAGTCCGACTTAAATAGCCTATTTGCATGAGATATGGTTCATACACTTCTTCTATCGTTTGCGTATCTTCTCCCGTCGCCGCCGCTATGGTTTCCAATCCCACGGGACCGCCATTAAAATGTTCAATTATTACACTCAACATTTTGCGGTCTGTCCAATCCAAGCCACAAGGGTCTACTTGAAATAGCTGCAATGCTTCAGATGCAGCAACTTCAGTAATCTCCCCCGACTTTTTTACCTCCGCATAATCACGCACTCTTTTAAGTAGCCTGTTTGCTATGCGTGGCGTTCCTCGCGCCCGACGGGCAATTTCTGCAGCACCATCTTCGGCAATGGGAGTTTGGAGTAACTGGGCGGTTCGCAATACAATTTGGCTGAGTTCGTTAACTTCGTAAAATCGCAGTTTTTGAATTAAACCAAAGCGATCGCGTAATGGTGAAGTCAAAGCACCGGCGCGGGTTGTAGCTCCCACCAAAGTATACTTAGACAGCGGCAAACTCCGAATGCGAGCGCTGGAACCTTTGCCAACTGTAATATCTAAACGATAATCTTCCATCGCCGGATAGAGGATTTCTTCTGTCATTCGTGATAAGCGATGAATCTCATCAATAAATAAAATATCTCCCGGCTTCAAATTCACCAGCAACCCGACAATATCACGCGGACGTTCTAGGGCTGGCGCACTGGTAATTTTGAAGTTAACGCCCATTTCAGATGCTAAAATCATTGCCATTGTGGTCTTGCCCAAACCGGGAGGACCGTACAGCAGCAAGTGATCCAGGACTTCACCGCGAGACTTGGCTGCAGAGATGGCGATTGAGAGTACATCCTTTAAATCTTTTTGCCCAATATAATCCTCAAATCGCTGCGGTCGAATACTTTCTTCCTGCTTATCTTGTTCATCAACAGCAGCTTCAGCTTGTAAAAGGTTTTCCCCAGAAGGTGGTTTTGGGGGAGACTCCCGGCGCTGCTTGGGTTCTTTGCTGGGTTCTTGAGGCTGTTTTTTTGAGGAAATTATCGCCATAATTGCTGCTATCAACTTTGACTTTAGGACTTTTATGAGAGCGATTACCGCGTAAAAACAGCATTTCTCGGTTTTTTAAGCCAAAATACTGGTGCGAATATTTTCGTTTTGAAATACGCTCGCGGGCTTTAAAATTTAAATTCCGGGTAATTACTCAGGAGTGCAGGAGTTGTTATGCTAGCTAAAAGAATCTTACCGTGCTTGGATGTCAAGGCGGGCAGGGTTGTAAAAGGAGTTAACTTTGTTGACCTTAAGGATGCAGGCGATCCGGTAGAACTGGCTAAGGTTTACAACGAGGCTGGTGCAGATGAATTAGTGTTTCTGGATATTACAGCCACTCATGAAGACCGGGATACTATTTTGGACGTAGTTTACCGAACTGCAGAGCAGGTCTTCATTCCATTGACTGTGGGCGGTGGAATACAAACCTTAGAAAATGTTAAAGCTTTATTACGATGTGGAGCTGATAAGGTTAGTATTAATTCTGCGGCGGTGCGTCAACCAGATTTAATTAATCGAGCAAGCGATCGCTTTGGCAATCAATGCATCGTCGTCGCGATTGATGCCAGAAAACGATCGGATGCCAATAACCCAGGTTGGGATGTATATGTCCGGGGCGGACGAGAAAATACAGGCTTAGACGCCTTACTTTGGGCGAAAGAAGTTGAACAACGAGGAGCAGGTGAACTGCTAGTAACTAGTATGGACGCCGATGGCACTCAAGCAGGTTATGACATAGAGTTAACGCGAGCGATCGCTCTTGCTGTTAACATTCCAGTTGTTGCATCCGGTGGCGCCGGAACATGCGAACATATCCACGCCGCACTCACAGAAGGTAAAGCCGAAGCCGCTTTACTCGCATCGCTTTTACATTACGGACAATTAAGCGTCGCAGAAATTAAAAATCATTTGCGCGATCGTTCTGTACCAGTCCGAATAGTCTCCTAACTTTAAGTCATCATCTAACCACATCCATAATGCTTCTTACACACAGATTCCCAAAACGATGTTAATATCAATTTACAGATATTAATAAATATTAAGAAATATGTTGATACCTATTTTAGTTTTTGATGTAGCGCTAGTAGCTTGGTCGCTGCACCTAATGGAGAAAGCCTTCCAGTATCGAGAGTTTTCCTTTATGTTGGCTGGAACATTAGTTGCTATTGCAGCTGCTGCCATGTTAGTGGTGTACTTTTTAATGGGGCACTGCATGACCTATTTATTGCAACTTTCTTAGAAAATCTTTTTATTCCTAAATCCTGAGGAGTTGCTTTCTCTGTAAAGAGCATTTTCTGGCTTATTAACGTTGCCAACAACTACGGCAAACACGAGTATAAGTCAGCGTTATAGAGCAGAAAAGAAAAATTTTCTTTTTGGGTGTGGTTTACGTTTTATAGAGACTACTTGACTTTTTAAGAATATTAAGGTAGCATTAATAATGCACGGCAAGGGGTTATAGCTCAGTTGGTAGAGCACCTCAATGGCATTGAGGGGGTCAGCGGTTCGAATCCGCTTAGCTCCATTTGTACATTAAATAATTATTGTCAGTATAGTGCGGCAAATTCTAGCGAATTGGCGACATCCTCTTAACCCGCGCACGCGATTGGCTCGAAAATCTAAAATCTAAATATAAAACCCAAAAGCCTCCCCCAGCAGGAATTACGCTTTTTCATCTCGGCACAGCAAATGAGCAAATGATATAATTTTGGGCGATAACTTGGGCATTGGGATGATTTTCGCCGAGAACCTGCGAACAAATATTTAAAGCTTGGATATACAAAGGTTCGGCTTCGCTGTACCGTCCTTGGGAGAGTGGTTTTTCGTTCAACTTTTGGGGAACTTTCAAATTCATGTTCAGTGAGGCAAATTGCACAATCTCCGCTTCTAAATTTTCTGTTATTGCATTTAACCAGCAAATACCACCAGGGTAATTAGCTTGGTGTTCAAGAGCGTATTTAATCGCCAACTCGGTTTTTCCCACACCACCCATTCCCGCGACGGCGGAAATCGCCACGGTGCGGGGTTGTTGTAATTGTTGGTGGAGGGTTGGTAAGTTCTTTTTCGCGTCCCACAAATTGGCGAACGCCGCTATAAGGGATGTATTTTGGGCAATTTATGGGCTTTTGAGTTTGGTTCTCTTGTAGAATCGAACGCAGTGCTTCCTTAATGGCTTCGGCGTCTGTGCCGTAGTAAGTGCGATCGCCTATTTGAATATCTCTACCTTCAGCGATAAGTAGGTGGGCATGAATATTTATCGTTAAGACAAGGCAGAGGGTAGGGGGCAGAAGGCAGAAGGGAAGGGGTTTTCAGGTAACTTTACTTTTTGTTACATACTTCGGTTTTTTTGTGCCTTCCTACTTATTGACAATATTCTTACCTAACTGTATTGCATTTTTCCCGTCGCCTGCACGTATTAATTGCCGCAGGGTTTGCTTATCAGCCTCGGTTGCTTGATGATTAATAAAACGGTCGAAAATAGCATTTAAGCGATCATCGAAACTCATTTGCGTCTACCATGGTTATGGTTATTGCTGAATACAAGTGGATGCTATGGGATTCCTAAATAATTTGTAAAAGTAATGTTGATGTAACGAACCACAAAGGGCACAAACGAAGAGAAGAACGGTTTCTATATAAATCTAAAGAAAATACACTTGACAATTAGTCTTGATTATTACACACATTACAATTTAACAGTTAGATAACCGTATAAACACTTAGATAAAAATAATATGTGAAGCGTAAAAATTTATATTTCCCAATAGGAGAGCAAAGTGTTCAGTAGTGTATTCGATGACATCAAGGTTATTGGCGAATCCGAAGACCCTAAATGGATAGCTGCAAAGCTGCAACAGATGAAAGACCCCGATGTCAAGAGCGATGTTGTGGGAGATACTAATCTAGAACAGGGTGATACTAAGTTGCATTCAAAAATAGTAACTGAGGCATCGGGAGATGGGGAGATAGGGAGATGGGGAGATAGGGAGAACAATATCACCCCACCACCCCACCACCCATCGCCCAAAGGGTTACTTTTGACCGCAACTTTGTATGACAAAGGGATTTTAAAGTTTTTAAACTTAGTCCATGACCAACCCTGGATGTATACAACGCATAAATTTGGCTACATTGCACCTCGTAAATCAGGTTTAATGAAGTCTCAACCCATCGAACATCCCAGCGCAATTGAACCCGATAATACTCTCAAAAACAGCCGCATCAACATTCGTCTCGATCGCTTGCATATTGAAAAGTATCCTGGGGAAGGTACGCACAATGTTATGGTTACTTTTGCTGTCCGCAATCAAGTAGCCGACACGCAAGAGTCAGTCAGCTTCAGCCAAACTTACCGCGTACAAGAGGGACAGTCTGCTGGTATTTCTGGCTACCCTGTGTTTATTGGTTTAAATGTGGGTTCTCAGGGAGTAGCCTTTGAATGCTCGACGGTGAACGTTAAAAATGAGGAAGACCAGACAATATTAGCAGCATTAGAATCTTCACCTTTTCAAAGTGGACTCAAACTTTTAACAACAGCCCAACCAGCGATCGCGCCTTTTACAGAAATTACTTTGGGAGTAGTAAAATTACTGGCGCAACGCAATAAAAATGTTGCTGTACAGAAATTTTTTCTGGGATTGGACTTTGAAAATTCGGCTATGGGGTGTCGCCTAGCCGAGGGAAATTATATTGCGGTACAGGTTTCTAATGAAATCGCAATTGATTGGAAACAATGGGTTTACAAACCAGAGATGGGCGCGATTGTCAATAGAGATAATAGTTATACGCTTCCTTACAATTATGTAATTTTCCGCGTCAGTCGCTACGAAGAATAACAAATTTGATGGGGTGAGAAGAAAATGAGCGATAAATTTATTAACGGCTATGCATTATTAATTGGGGTTGGCGAGTCAGCTTATCGTGACTTGTCTCTACCAGTAACAGTAAAAGATACTCAAGCAATTTATGCTGCTTTAATTGACCCAGAACTCTGTGCTTATCCCGATAAGATATAGGTGTAATTTCACCATTTAATGCTCATGCTGCGGCATTAAGAGAACGTTTAACTCAAAAATTCTCTGGATTTAAGAAAAACTCGTTCATGAACGCGTCTCTACAAATCTCCAAATCTCACCAAAAATGCTTAACTCAACCGTATTGAGATATAATCAGCTTTAATTATGTTGCAATGAAAGCTGCAAATTGAGGTTTTTTAAAGCTGTTTCAGCCAAAATTTCATGAGCTGCAGTTGTGGGGTGAATACCATCCCAAAACAAAAACTTGTTTGAATTATCGCAGCTAGCAAAATTGGATAGACAAGCATTAGTTACATTTGTGAAACCAAATTTTTGGGGGTTGGAGATAGCTTCTTGATAAAGGGAATGTGCATCAAATTGAATAATTTTTGTATGAGAACCAAACTTGTTTTGAAGCACATCTAACGACTCTGCTAAACCACGATTATGGGCGTCACTAACTGCACTCAAAGCGCTAGATTTTGAACTGTTACGCGTGGCTGGAATATTTCCCAAATCTGGTAAATTACCAACCAAAATTTTCTTAGCCCCTGCTTGAGATAAAGATTGGATTGCCCTTGATAAATTTTCAACTGGTATTGCCGGATTTGTCACATCATAAAGATAGTCGTTAGCACCAGCCCAAATTATATAGAGTGCATTCGGATCTACATCTGGATATGCTTTGGTAAAATTATAAACCTGCCCCAATAAACCTGGTATTCCATTACTGCTAACTGTTGCTGTAGTTGCGCCACCATAGGCAAAGTTAATGATTTGTTTAGGAGTTAATGCCAGCTTTGAAGCAAAATATTCTACCCACACTAAACCATTGGAATAACGCCCTTTAAAGTAAGGAGGGTTAGGGGGATAAACTCTATTAGTGGCTTGGAATATGTTGCCAACATCTGATAAGCTGTCACCAAAGATATAAAATTGGTTGATTTTATCAACACTTGAAATTGAAGTTTTGGGTACAAACATAAATTTTAGACAAAAAACAAGTAGTGCAACAAAAATTAATATTGGGATTTTTTTAGTTGATATAATTAACAATCACAAATCCTCCATAGCCAATCAGCAAGTGGGCTGATAAAATAATTTATAATTAGTCAAATATATATAATTATTAATTAGGAACATGACAATGAAAGCACTGCCAAATCATTAATTTGCACATTTGGCTCATTAATAATTGAATATTTAATTTTATAAGTTGATTGTAGGAACTAATTAAAATTATTTATTTTATTTTCTGCCTTAATGTCCGAAAAATTTCCGGAATGATTAGACTTTCAAGCTATTGTTTTATCTGTGATTTGTGTATGAGTTTTGCTTTTCTTAATACTTTTCTAATGTAACTTGTCAATACTAACTAATATGGTGTATTAACCGAACTTTTTCAGTGTCGGTTGTACTATTTGTTATAGTTCAAAGCTGAAGTTGTTGGCAGAAGAAAAAAGGCAGAGGACAAGACGCCCAAACCCCATAAATAAATTCTCCAGAGAAGTTGTCAGAAGAATTTGAAACAAGGATATTAACACTACCTCAGATAGATTAATATTTTTTATTATTGGTAAGCTGGGCAAATCATGCCTTAGAATAACTTGCGATCGCTATACCGTTAGCTGATTTATCGCTCCAGTTTATCCAATACCTGAAAGGTGTATTATTTGTCGTAGACGCACCGTGGGCTATATCGCGCAACGACAATAAAACAAGAACTCCGCCGACGCGGCAGCAATTTCCCTGAAGTTACTTGTCATCAGACAATGGAAGTTCGGCGGATACAGAATTTCACCGCTTTTACCGCTTTCAGCCGGACCCTAAGAAATCATCAAGATTTTTAATTTTCTCTGCTAAAAAAATACTTTGACGAAATTGGCGATGCTTACCTTACAACTATCTTCGGTTGTTTTTGGAGCGTTTTATCCAAGCTGCAACGGCCATATATGCCTGAAAATTGCTAATTTAGCTCAAAATCGCCAAAATTAGGCAATTTTGATATCTCATCACTTAATTTATTTGTCATGTTTTCAAGACTTTAATATTTTCTATAACTAAGGTGTTAAAGAAGTATATCGATTTCTATTTATAATATTATAATTACTAATTATATAAGACAAATAGAATACATTTTTAATTGCTAGAAGTTGACGCTGACAAGTTTAAGGGGCAGCGAATTGTTTAAATACACCTTGATTTCAAGAATTTATCATCTAAGTTTTCATCATGAGTTATGTAGACTGCTGCTAAGGAGAATACGCTTAATTTCAGTTTTTCTACCCAAGATTCAACAATGTCAGTTTTACACCACTTGCTTTAACCCAACGGCAGGTACTATGACGCGCTTAACCCGGCGCCAGCCGTCTGAGTCGGGGAACTTTTCTGCAGTTTACGCTTACCACGTAGCTTTCTTCTGTTGAGGAGACTGGCGTGGGAGGCTCGAATGTGCGTGCTTTTTTAATAAAAACTTTGAATGGAGTATAAAAGACGATGGTTTTCACAATCAGCAAATACGCGGTTGGATTATTTTCAATTCGCCAAGATGTAGAAGCTGCTCTTAGCAAACTCAAAGATGCAGGTTTTTGTTTAGATAAAGTATCGCTGTTCACTAACGCCTGGATAAAAATTGCGAGGGGTGAAGAAGATTGTATTAATAGTGCTTTATTAAAAAGGGGTATTCCTGAAGACCGCGCCAGATTTTATAAATCTAGATTGCTCCAAGGAAATTATTTGTTAATGTTAGAAAATGCAGAAGATGAGATAGACGATGCCCAAGCAATTTTGAAGCGAATGGGTATTCAAGAGTGGGATGTTTATCACATTCAGAACATTATTGATGAATGTTAATAGGGAAGAGGGGAAAGGGGGAAGGAATAATCTTTTCAATGACTCGTTCCTAGGCTCTGGGGAACGCATTGTGGAGGGCTTCTGCCTTTCGACTCGCGTCACAAGGCAGAAGCCCTGTGACGAGAGACGAGAGAGTTAAATTGAAATGCGTTATTAAATAATTAGGAACTAACTAACTACACTCTTGCTGGTAAAGATAATCTTACGGGCTGGTTTGGTGGTGTAGGTTGACTCAAATTCTGCTCTTCTTCTGATACCAATAATTCCCGAATTAGCCTTGCTACTGCTTTTTGGGCTAACTGACTGGCAATTTGCTGTCCCAAACGCTGTACGCCTGGGTTGAAGAATAACTGGGCAATTTGGGGCGCAAGTTGTGATGCATCAAAGCCACGAGTTTCTCGAAGAATTCCTACGATACGTTTAATATGTTCTAGGGTTTGTTGTTGTTCGACTGTGGCGGCGGGAGTTTCGTTGACTGCTGTCATACCCACTCTTTCTCGCAGCAGGTATGTAAAGCTATGCAAGGCATTTTTAGTTAATGCATCAAGTCCTCTGACTATTTCATCAACTAGGTTATTGCGAATTAATGCGCCTCTTTCTGAAGAGAGAAATTCAACGGTTTGATTTACTACTAAATTGAGGTCGTATTCTTGATTGTTACGCGCATTTTTTAACAAGTTTTCCAGACGATTCCAGCGGAATGTACCATCTTTAAATAGCAAGTCGCGCAAGGATGTTCTTAATTCTGGGGCTGGGTCGGTTAATAAGCGTTTGGCTACGTAAGGATATGCTTCGCTGAGAACTTTGAATTTAGGATCTATATAGATGGCTATGCCTTCTAATGTCACCAAAGAACGTATAATTAATGCGTAATAAGGTGGTACGCGGAAGGGATATTCATACATTAATGCCGATAGTTCATCGGTGATGGTTTTAATGTTCAAGTCGGCAACGCTGGCTCCTTGAGCGTCGGCAAATACTCTCGCGAAAGCCGGAATTATTGGTGTTAAATCTGTCTCTGGTGATAAGAAATCTAACTTGACGTAATCTTTTGCTAAACCTTCAAAATCGCGGTTGACGACATGAACGATCGCTTCTATTAAACCATATCTCTGGGGCGGTTGAATTTCGCTCATCATCCCAAAGTCGAGATAGGCTAATTTGCCATCGGTTGTGGCTAACAAGTTCCCTGGATGGGGGTCTGCATGGAAAAATCCATGTTCTAATAACTGTCGCAATGAACACTGGACGCCTACTTCTACTAAATAACGGGCGTTTATCCCTTCGGCGCTCAGTTCTTCTATCTGGGTTAACTTTTTGCCGTTTATCCACTCCATCGTCAATACGCGACGGTTGGTATATTCCCAGTAAATTTTCGGTACATATATGTCTTTTATATGACCGTAAAGTTGGAAAAATCTTTCAGCGTTCTGCCCTTCGTGGATGTAGTCCATCTCTTCAAAGATGCGATCGCCTAATTCATCTAAAATACCTACTAAGTCACTGCGCACCCGTTTGAAGTTTTTCTGCGCCCATGCTGCCAACTTGCGTAATATATACAAGTCGATAGTGATTTTTTCTCGCAAGTCGGGACGTTGCACTTTCACGGCGACTTCTTCACCAGTTTTCAACTTGCCTTTGTATACTTGTCCCAAAGATGCTGCAGCAATTGGCTGGGGCGAAAGTTCGGCGTAAACTTCTTCCGGACGCTGACCGAGTTCTTCTTCGATAAACTGGTAAGCGAGTTCGTTGGCAAAGGGCGGTAATTTATCTTGCAGTTGAGTTAATTCCTCTAAATACATCGGAGGAACTAAATCAGGTCTGGTAGACAAAGCCTGTCCAATTTTAATGTAGGCTGGTCCCAACTTTGTCAGCAACTCTCGCAGGTGAATTGCACGGCGGCGGTCATTTTTAACGACAACTCCCCGCTTGCTATCCCACCACACCCCAAAAGCAAAGTTTAGGGTAGGTGCCAAAACTGCGAAAATGCGCCGCAAAACCTGCAACGGTGTCCTTTTGTATTGCGCTGCGATCGCTTGTGGATCGTAGCCTATTTCTGGTTCGGCTACAGTCACCAAGACTTTGGGTCTGTGGTTGTCCACAAGTTCTGGTAATTTGACATCCTTAAGTAGCGCACCGTTTGCTGGCACTACTTCAGTCTGAATCAGCTGGGAAGTAGGAGGAACTGTCTTAACATTCATGAAGATTGCCACCGCGTCGGAACGTTCACATTAAGTATTGTAACAATATCTCAGAGGCGAGAAGTCTGAAAACCAGCATAATCCTTATAAATATATGTTGTGTGAGAGATAATCAATCTTTGGATAGATTTTTAAGGAAGGGGGGAAGGGGGGAAGGGGGGAAGGGAAGGGGCGACGGGTGTGGGAGATTTTCGCGCTTCACCACCAACCACCAACCAACGACCCTTCGGGAGAACCAGTACTAGGAGGGAAACCCGACCGCAGTACGCGCTTCACCACCAACCACCAACCAACGACCCTTCGGGAGAACCAGTACTAGGAGGGAAACCCGACCGCAGTACGCGCTTCACCACCAACCACTAACTTTGTTCTAAATTAAGAAAGCTATCGCCTTTACCAATGGTTATCGCAGCCAAACTAAACTAGGTTTGTTACACTCAATTTCGACTCCTCAGTTTTTTCAATGGTAGTTGGTATTGAACTTTGCTCATTCGTTATCTCTAGTGTCTTTGAAGTTGTAACTATCCGGCGTCTGCCTTAACGGAGAATTTTGTTTGATGTTGCTCTGCCTGCGAATTGAAAATTTTGCCCTCATTGACCAGCTAGAATTAGAATTTGGTGCTGGACTGAATGTCTTGACAGGGGAAACCGGTGCGGGTAAGTCGATTATCCTGGATGCGATTGATGCGGCTTTGGGTGGTAAAGTCTCTAGTCGCGTGATTCGCACGGGGACGAGTCGCGCTATGGTGGAAGCTACGTTCACTATTAACCGTTCCTTAGCTGCTTGGTTGACCGAACAGGAAATTGATTTAATTGATGATAATTCCGCAGTCATCAGTCGCGAAATTACCGCTACTGTCAGTAATATCCGCAGCCGTTCGCGTGTAAATGGCGTGTTGGTAAATCGACAGTTGATGAACGGTTTGCGCGATCGCTTGGTGGAAATTACCGCCCAAGGTCAAACTGTATTGGTGGGACAGTCTGCACAAGTCCGCGATTGGTTGGATGTTTACGGCGGTGATTCGCAGCTGCAAAAGCGTCAATTCATCGCTACTGCTTTTAGTGCTTATCAACAAGCACATCTGGTTTTAGAAAAACGCCGGACTTCGGAACGGGAACGTTTGCAACAATTTGATTTATTAACTTATCAAGTGCAGGAGTTGGGAGGCGCAAATCTCAACGAACCGAATGAATTGGAATTGCTAGAACAAGAACGCCAGCGTCTCAATCATGTGGTTGAATTGCAACAGATGAGTTACAAAATCTATCAGGCTTTGTATCAAAATGATAATGAAGCCGCAGCCGCTGCTGACTTGCTGGGAGACAGCGAGGCGACATTAACTGATATGGTAGAATATGATACCCAGTTGCAGCCGATGTTGGACTTGGTGCGGGATGCCCAAGCCACAATCGTGGAAGTGGCGAGGCAAATTAATGCTTATGGGGAAGCTTTAGAAGCCGATCCGCAGCGTTTGGAAGAGGTAGAAGAACGGATTCGGGAATTAAAGCAAATTTGTCGCAAATATGGTCCGACATTACAAGAAGCGATCGCTTATTACCAGCGCATCCAAGGGGAATTAACCGAACTTAACGACAGCGAACTATCTATTGAAAGTCTGGAACAGCAAGAAAAAGCGTCTTTGGAAAAACTTACCCAAGCTTGCAACCAGTTAACAAAATTGCGTCAAAAAACTGCTGCAAATTTAGAAGCACGATTGATTGCAGAACTCAAGCCCCTAGCGATGGAAAAAGTCCAATTTCAAGTGGAAATTGTACCGACATTGCCAACCGCTGCAGGTGCAGACAAAATTACTTTTATGTTTAGCCCCAATCCAGGGGAACCAATGCAACCTTTAACAGAAATTGCTTCGGGTGGAGAAATGAGTCGCTTTTTGCTAGCGTTGAAAGCTTGTTTTTACCAAGCAGACGCAGCGGGGACAATGGTATTTGATGAAATTGACGTTGGCGTTTCCGGGAGAGTCGCCCAAGCGATCGCCGAAAAATTACACCAACTCAGCCAACAGCAACAGGTATTGTGTGTTACACACCAACCCTTAGTAGCAGCAATGGCAGACCGCCATTTTAGGGTAGATAAGCAAACAATCAATCAATTCAAAGGTAAAAAAGAGAACAATGGTAACAGCGAAGAGCGAACCGTAGTGCGAGTTACGGCATTAGAGAATTTAACCACACGGCGGGACGAACTAGCGCAATTAGCAGGTGGAAAGTCAGCCCAAGAAGCGATCGCATTTGCCGAATCGTTGTTAAATCAAGCCGCGAATCACCGACAACAAGTTGAATAGTCATTGGGTATTGGGCATTGGGCATTGGGCATCGGGCATTGGGAATTGGGAATTGGGGATTGGGCATTGGGCAATGGGAATTGGGCAATGGGAATTGGGAATTGGGCATTGGGCAATGGGAATTGGGCAATGGGAATTGGGCATTGGGAATTAAACATTGGAAATTAAACATTGGAAATTAAACATTGGGAATTAAACATTGGGAATTATAAAAACTAATTTATTTACCTTGCCCATTGCCCATTGCCCATTGCCCATTGCCCATTGCCCATTGCCCATTGCCCTCTCTAACTGCCAGTATTAAATATACCTACAGAGGCTTGCAATTGTTGTGCTACTTGTTGGGTTTGCTGCAGGGAGTTAGACACCATGCGCGACGAATCTGCTGTGCTTTGAGAAGCAGACGCTATCTCTTTCATCTGTAGTGCGATCGCGTGATAAGTTTGTGTTTGACATGCTGTTGCTGTCGAAATTGAATGCACTAAATTGTCAATTTGACAAGATACTTCTAAAATTTGCTCTAAGTTATACTTGGCATCTTGGACAAAATTTACTCCTTCCACTAATTCGATTGTTCCTAGCTGTATGGCTTTCACCACTTCGCTAGTTTCTAATTCGATGTTTTCCAACATTTCTTGAATTTCTTTGGTTGCTTCGATAGATTGTTCTGCTAATTTAGCAATTTGTTCCGCTACGATCGCCAAACCTCTACCTTCTTTACCCACTCCCACAGCCTCTATCTTGGCGTTGATGGCTAATAAGTTGGTTTGCAAGGCAATTTGCCCAATCAATGACACAACATAGGAAATTTTTTGAGAAGATTCGCCCAAACGCTTGACTTTGTTCGCTTTTTCTGTAATTGTCCGTTGCAAATTCAAGATACTGCTGACAGTGTTATCAATAGCAAATCCAGCCGCCTGTGCTGTGTTTGAGGTAGTATTGGCGACTTCTGCGGCTTGGCGGGCGCTATCTGCCACAATTTGAATTGAGAGATTCATTTTATCCATTTCCTCAAGGGCGTGGCTAATCTCTTCGCCATGTTTGAGTGCTTCATCCGCCAATTGCGCGATCGCACTCGAGTTTTCCTCAAGGGAAACATTCACTTGATAAGCAGTTGTTTTGACTTGAGTAGCTATTTGCCGCAAGTTCTGGATGATGGTATTAAAAACATCAGCTACTACCCCAATTTCACTGGTTGAAATTTCACCCGCAGCTAAATTGCCGGATGCTTCTTTCACGTCTGTCAGCAGCTTTAGCAACTGGCTTTGCAGGGCTTCTTGACTGCGCTTTAATTCTTCTTCCGCCTGCTTGCGTAAGGTAATATCAGATTGCACGCCAATATAATTTATTACTTGTCCAAAGGCGTCTCGCACTGGAGAAATCGTTAATTCTGTCCAGAAAAAATTGCCATCTTTGCGGTAATTCTTAATTACAACTTGACATTCATGTCCATCGCGAATTGCACTGCGTAATTTATGCAGGGTGGCTGGATCTGTATCTTTCCCTTGCAGAAATCGACAGTTACGCCCAATGGCTTCTTCTGGTAAATAGCCTGTAATTGTTTCAAAAGCAGGATTGCAAAAAATGATCGGGTTGTCTGGTAAACGCGGATCGGTAATGATGATGGCATTACTCGCTGCTGCGATCGCGCGATCGCGAAGCCGCAAAACTTTCTGTGCTTCCTGAAATTCTCTCAGCAAACTTGCTTGTTCTAAGGCAATACCAACTTGAATTGCTAACTGTTTGACTAATTCAATTTCAGTTTTCTGCCAATATCGAGGTTTAGAGCATTGATGGGCACATAATAAGCTGACAAGTTGATTGTTATTGACAATTGGGGCAACCAAATTTGCCTTAATTTGCAAGCCTTCTAAAATCTCTCTATGGCAAGTTGTAAAACCGGCTTTATAAATATTGTTGGTAGCTTTGACTCGCCCTTGAGCGTATATTTGGATGTAATCTTCTCGAAAAGGGTCATTAATTGTTCTCCCTTTGGTTTGCATCCAATTTGGTGCTACTGACTCGGCGATGATAGTACCAGTCCAGTCAGGATTGAAGCGATAGATAACTACACGGTCTGCTTTCAATGCTTGGCGAACTTCGTGGACGGTTGTATTTAAAACATCCTCCAATTTGAGCGATCGCCGAATTCGTAAGGTAATATCTGTAAATAGTTGCGAACGTTTGGCTTCGGCTTCTTGCAATTCTAAAAGCTTTGCTTGGTCGGTTAAACGGCGATCGATAAACGCTGTAATCAGCGCGAAACCTAAAATTACAAAGGTTGCAATACCGATAGAAACAGCCAGCCAGTTTAAGGAATCGTTTACTGTCTCTGATGCAGATATTGCTTTTGGGTTAGTGGGCGTGAAGCGAACCGCCGCCATTCCCGTGTAATGCATCCCAGCGATCGCGCCTCCCATGACAATCGCGCTGACAATTTTAGACCACTCCACAGTGGCGCTGCTTTGGGTACCGAGTTGGAAAGCAATCCACAGCGCTGCAATCGACGCGCAAATAGCGATCGCCACAGAAAGCCCAAACAGTAACGGATTATATTCAATGGTGGCTTCAATTTGAATCGCGTTCATGCCAATGTAATGCATCGACGCGATACCAATACCCATTAAAATACCGCCAATTAGCAATTGCCCCATGCTCAAAAATCGGCGACTGGCGAGAAGAAGTGCGCTGCCAGAGGCGATAATCGCAGGCAGCATTGACAGCAACACGGTCAACATATCATAGGCGATCGGTATCGGCAGACTGAAAGCCAGCATCGCCACAAAATACATCGCCCAGATACCGATTCCCATCACGATCGCGCCGCCAAACAACCAAGCAAGTCTAGCCCATCCCTTAGATGCCGTTACCCGCCCTGCTAAATCAAGTGCGGTATATGAAGCAAGGACTGCAATCAATATTGAAAGCCCTACAAGACGTAAGTCGTAGGTACTACTCATAGCCACATCTGAAGCAAGCATCGGGTTAACCTCAAGCTGATATCAAGCTGGATATTTTATAAAGTTTGACTTTTTTTTCTTCGACTTTGATAATTTTTTATTAATGCAGAAATTAGATATTCCATAAATTATCATTTAATTTTATAATTGATTTAAAAATCAATAAACTTATTAAGTTAATAGAGATAGACTGACAAAAACAATCTCGATTTTTTGGGCAGACCAATTCTTGACAAGCCAAGGATTTTCTAACTGTTCGTCGCAACAGAAAATTGGCGCGTTCCGATGACTGTTATGTTGTTATAGCAATTCTATATCAGAGCGTCAAAGTTCACGGTGTCCAGAAACCCGGTTTCTAAATTGCGCGGACTGCTATATGTATGGTTTAACCACACAGAATATCTGGGAATAATATATTTACTATTTCTGAAATTGATTTGTGTTTTTGATTGTTTGTCTTGATTTTTCCGCATTTGTCAATAAAAATCTTTAAAAAAAATTAAAAACTTACAATTTATCCTACTTATCTTACTTATCCTACTTTTTAGTAAATAAGTAAATAATTGTTGTTTCTTTATTGTTTATATATACTTACAGTTATCAAAACAGCAATTTTTAATATTCTTTACTGGTATAATATAAGAATTTAATAAATTTAAAGGGCTACCACTTGATTTCTTCCGGGGGGTGAGCAAGTATTTTTTATACATAAATAAAATTAAGAGTTGTAAAAATTGGTAGTTGCAGCCTGTTAACAATCGAGAGTGATTCCAGAAAAACCTGAGTCAATAAAGGGTGATGATACCAAAATTTTTGAGCGATCGCTATCGCATTATCAGTATACTTGGAACTGGTGGATTTTGCGAAACATTCCTAGCAGAAGACACCCAAATGCCTTCTGGGCGTCGTTGCGTAATTAAACAACTAAAACCTTTTACCGAGAGTTCTCAGGTACACAATCTGATCCAAAAGCGCTTTCAAAGAGAAGCTGCAATATTAGAAGAATTGGGAGGACTCAGCAATCAAATTCCCAGCTTATATGCTTACTTTCAAACAAATGGTCAATTTTATTTAGTACAAGAATTTATTTCCGGACAAACCCTCATCCAAAAAGTAGAAGAAAGCGGCTGCTTGAGTGAAAGTCAGGTGCGCTCAATTTTAATCAGGTTGTTAAAAATACTGGATTTTATACATAGTAAAGGCATCATCCACCGTGATATTAAGCCAGACAATATTATTTTGCGTTCATCTGATGACGAACCAGTTTTAATTGACTTTGGAGCCGTGCGAGAAACGATGGCAACAGTGTTAAATTCAGAAGGAAACGTCAGCAGTTCAATAGTTGTTGGCACACCGGGATTTATGCCCAACGAACAAGCAGCAGGGCGTCCAGTTTTTGCCAGTGACTTGTATAGTTTGGGGCTAACAGCTATTTATTTATTAGTAGGAAAATTGCCGCAACAATTGGCGACAGACTCATATACAGGAGAGAATATTTGGGAACGGGATGAAGTGAGCCCTCATTTAGCAGCAATATTAGATAAAGCAATTCGGTTTGATGTCAGGGAACGCTACCACACAGCAAAAGCAATGTTAGATGCTTTGCAAAGTATTTCTAAACAAAGTATTCCAAATTCGATTGCAGCCAATGTGTCTGCATTTACCCAACCGCCTCCTCAGATTGCTGCTAATTCCGAGTCCGTGACTCAAAATAGTAGACAAAACGCGATTTTTCTGGGTAGTATTTTACTTGCAGGTGGATTAATCGGGACATCTGTAATTGTGAGTCTATTGTTAACAAATTCTCCTCAACCTGAAGTATATAGAAAAGCAACATCTTCCCTAATCCCCAAACCCCAAGTTACAGAAATTCCTTCTCCACGTGGAAGCACGAGTTTTGAAATAGAGCCAAATCGGGAAACAGCAATTAGAAACAGCGGTAATCTGCCGAATTATTTTCATTTCGTAGCAGATTCCACCTTTCCAAATCTGCAAGATGCAGTAGAGCAAATTAAAACTTTAGAGACGGCGGGTTATCGTCAATCAGGAGTATTTTGGGTACCAGATTATCCGAATTTATCAGATAAACACTTATTTATAGTTTACGCTAGCACCTTTAGCGATCGCTTTAGTTGCATCAAATTCTTAAAAACTTACGGACAAATCAATCCAGGGGCGTATTGTGCCTTTGCGAGTAAAGATCCAAAAGCACCACGCGATCGCGTTTATTTTAAAGATATCAATTAAAAATAGGGGAAAAGGGAAAGGGGGAAAGGGGGACAAGGGTGACGGGTGTGGGAGAAATTTCAGAATTCCAATGCCCTCTGCCCCCCGCAGTATGCAAGAGTGCCCTCTGCCCTCTGCCTTCTTCTAACCACCGCTAATTTTCGCTTTATAACCTAACGCTATGAGAATTTCGAGAATTTTCTGCTTGTGTTCGCCTTGAATTTCGATTTCATTATCTTTAACAGTACCACCCGAACCGCACTGACTTTTCAACTGCTTCACCAAAGCTTGTAAAGTTTCTGGTTTGGATTGAAAACCAGTAATCACCGTCACAGTTTTACCCTTGCGTCCCGACCGGGTAGCTTGCACTCTAACATTTTGTTGTTGGGGAGGTAATTCTTGAATTGGTCTTTCTAAAGCAGGAGAATTGTCACCGTTGCCAAATTCGCGGTAGACAAAGCGCTTATCAGAAGATTTATTATTACCAGAAGCCATACACTTTAATCAAGGGAGAGTAGTGAATAATCAATGCGAGCGGTTGAATCTTAACGGGCAGTACCAACAACCACTTAGGATTATAACGGTTCTTTATTAAATGGAATACAGATGTTTGTAGGGGTATAACGCCTTTGTTCATTAGTGTCAACTTCAGCCCAAAACCCTGAAAATATAGCCTTTTCCCTCGTTACCATGCTCTACATTTTCTCGTTTTCTCGTTTTTCTCGTTCCCAGTCTCTGACTGGGAATGCCTGCCTCGAGGCTCTGCCTCCACGGCTTATGGGGAGGCAGAGCCTCCCGCACTGCGTTACTAGGCTTTGCCTAGTAACGAGAAAAATATTCCTTTACCCTTCCTCTTCCCCTTTTCCCCTTGCCCTATTCCCTTTCCCCTATTCGCATTATATCTGCTTCACTGTTTCCTATAATTAAGTTCGTTCCGCTATCTCATTCTAATCGTGACTACCACTCCCCTAACCCCCAATTCATCAACCCAAGCACGCCCCGACGCACTAGGACGCTTTGGACGCTTTGGCGGTAAGTACGTTCCAGAAACGTTAATGCCAGCTCTTGCCGAATTAGAAGCAGCTTATCAACAATATCGCAACGAGTCTGGTTTTCAAACAGAATTGCAACAATTGTTGCGAGACTATGTAGGACGTGCCACACCCTTGTATTTCGCCGAACGCCTGACAACGCACTATGCCCGACCAGATGGCACTGGACCGCAAATTTATTTAAAGCGCGAAGATTTAAATCATACAGGCGCTCACAAAATTAATAACGCTTTAGCTCAAGTATTGTTAGCCAAGCGCATGGGCAAGCAGCGTATCATTGCAGAAACCGGTGCAGGGCAGCATGGAGTCGCTACAGCTACAGTTTGCGCTCGCTTTGGATTGGAATGCGTGATTTATATGGGCGTTCATGACATGGAACGTCAAGCGTTGAACGTATTTAGAATGCGTCTGATGGGGGCAGAAGTGCGTTCGGTGTCGGCGGGAACTGGTACGCTCAAGGATGCGACTTCCGAGGCAATTCGGGATTGGGTGACGAACGTAGAAACCACTCATTACATCTTGGGTTCGGTAGCTGGACCCCATCCTTACCCAATGATGGTGCGGGATTTCCATGCGGTAATCGGGCAAGAAACTCGCGCCCAAGCTATGGAAAAGTGGGGCGGCTTGCCTGATATTCTCCTGGCTTGTGTGGGTGGCGGTTCCAATGCAATGGGACTATTCCATGAGTTTGTCAATGAGCCGTCTGTGCGGTTAATTGGAGTTGAGGCTGCTGGAGAAGGTGTCAATACAGAAAAACACGCCGCCACCTTGACAAAAGGTGAAATTGGTGTATTGCACGGAGCGATGAGTTATTTGTTACAAGATGATGACGGACAAGTAATTGAGGCGCATTCGATTAGTGCGGGGTTAGATTATCCTGGCGTTGGTCCAGAACACAGTTATTTGAAAGATTTGGGTCGGGCTGAATATTACAGCGTCACGGATGAAGAGGCTTTGGCAGCATTTCAGAGGTTATCGCGGTTAGAGGGAATTATACCAGCACTGGAAACCGCTCATGCGATCGCCTATTTAGAAATCCTCTGTCCCCAACTTACCGACAGTCCTCGAATTGTAATTAACTGTTCCGGGCGCGGTGATAAGGATGTGCAAACTGTAGCCAAATTTTTGAATGGTTGATGGTTGATGGTTAATAGTTAATGGTTAATTGTTAATGGTTAATGGTTGGTGGTTGGTGAACCGCCAACCAACAACCATCAACCAACCACCAACCCTTAAACAAAAACAGTTATAACTACTCTTGACCAAGCGATCGCAATGTGCAAACATTTGCTATGTTCTTGAATATTGGAAAATATACTAGTATACCAAGAAACAAACAACTAGGGTATGCGTCTGATAACTCTACACACTACATAACTCTTCATGATTCGACAAACTGCTTTTGGCATCGCTTTAAGTACGCTTGTCCTCGCCAGTGGATTAACGGGCATCCCTGTACCAGGTAACACTTTTACGCAACAAGACACCCGAAATCAACCATCGTCTATTCCTCCACAACAGGTTGCAGCATCGACTACTACTTTTAAAACTACAGATCTAGAAAAATCAGTTTTTGAGCAAATTAATCGATATCGGGTTTCTAATGGTCTGTCAAAGTTATCCCTAAATGCAAACATCACTAAGCAGGCAAGAATTCACAGCCGTAATATGGCTAAGGGTAAAGTGACCTTTAGCCATCACGGATTTGAAAAACGTGTTAATGCCATCCTGATAAAATACAACAGTGCAGCGGAAAATGTCGCTTACAACCTTGGCTATAACGACCCCGCTAGCGAAGCTGTTATCGGCTGGCTGAACAGTCCCGGACATCTTCGCAACATCAAAGGTAGTTACAACTTAACTGGAATTGGTGTAGCGACCAATAGCGAAGGCGAAGTATACCTTACACAAATTTTCCTTCGCAGTCGTCAATAGGTCTGTTATTTCTGGGGCTTACCTAGCAAATAAACTAGTTGTTGATAAAAAGCCTGTATCGTCCGCACACAAAGGGTTTTGATTAATTAACTAGGTTTATGGTAAGTCCTTTTTTAAGTGTTTTTTCGTAAAACATATATTTTTATGTTTTTTTTAAGAACTATAAATCAGGAATATTCCTTAGTTAAATTAAAATTTAAGGTGCTAATTTAAACAGGAAGTGCTGTTTATTTGATGACATCCATGTTCCTTAAGACAGTTCGCAGTATTGCGTTAGGTACCCTTGTGCTTAATGGCGCGATCGCCATTTCTGCATCGGGTCGCACCTCTGCAAATACACCAACGGCTAACAGTCACTTATCGAATAGAGTGATTCAGGTTGCACAATCTACTAGTAATACCACTACTATGGAGCAGTTGATTTTTGAGCAAGTTAATAAATACCGGGCTTACAAAGGACTTCCAGCACTGACGCGTAATTCTGCGCTCGACAGTCAGTCAAGAGCTCACAGCCAGAATATGGCTAGCGGTCAAGTCTCTTTTGGTCATCAGGGATTTGACAATCGCATTAAAGCGACCAGTATTTCGTCCAAGGGAGCATCTGAAAATGTTGCTTACAATCAAGGTTTCCCAGATCCAGCCACTCAAGCGATTAAGGGTTGGCTGAAAAGTCCTGGTCATTGCAGCAACATAGAAGGCAAATTCAACCAAACTGGCATTGGCGCTGCCATAAATAGCAAAGGTGAAGTCTACTTCACCCAAATTTTTGTTAACAACAGATAGTTCGTTCTTTCGATTTTTCTTGGACAATAATGTAGTGTCTGGTGGGATTTTTGCCTGCTGGGTACTACATTTCTTTTTTAGAGATTTATGAAATTACAAAATTTTCAGGTTTGCGATCGCGACCTTGATGAGGCTAGCCTCTCGGAGTATTTGCAAGCCGAAGCGATCGCGGTCGATACGGAAACAATGGGATTATTACCGCAACGCGATCGCTTGTGTCTCGTTCAACTGTGTAACCCAGAGGGCAAAGTCACAGCGATTCGCATTCCCAGAGGGCAAACCGAAGCCCCAAATTTAAAAAAACTAATGGAAGCAAGTAATATAGTTAAAATATTTCACTTTGCTCGCTTTGACATTGCCACATTGCGCTATAATCTCGGCATTCAAATTCAACCGATTTTTTGCACTAAAATTGCTAGTAAACTGGCCCGCACTTACACCAATCGCCACGGACTTAAAGATGTAGTGCAAGAATTAGAACAAGTAGAACTAGACAAAAGCGCTCAAAGTTCCGATTGGGGAAACGCCGCTAATTTATCCGAAGCTCAATTAAGTTACGCCGCCAATGATGTGCGCTACCTAATCAGCGTCCGGCAGAAATTAATAGAAATGCTCAAACGAGAAGAACGTTGGGAACTCGCCCAACAATGCTTTCAATGCCTGCCAACAATAGTTTCCTTAGACTTGTTGCAATTCAAGGATATATTTGAACACTAACACACAAGTGATGAGTTATGAGTCGCCCAGTTATGAATTTTAATTCCTCACTCATAACTGGGCGGCTCCTAACTTCTAAAACTAAACTTCTTTATTCTGGGTTTCTATGTGTTCTTGTATCCGAGAAACAACATTATAGTCACCTTTACCCGGAGGAGACATTGATTCAATAACCCCTTCAGTCGGACCGCCAACCGCCTTCCATGCATCAAGACCGCCTTTTAGTTGAGATACATGCTCAAACCCCGCAGAACGCAGCATTTGTGCAGCTTGGGCAGTTTCTTCGTCATTCGCACCGTAAACGTAAATATCACGGCTTTTAGCTAACGATGGTACAGCACGCTCTACCAATTCATCCAGTGCCATCGGCATTGCGCCCATGATGTGACCGTTGTTATAAGTCATGCGATCGCGCACATCAAGAATTGTAAAAGCAGGTTCACCCCATTCCAGGCGAGACTTCAGTACATGAACGTCAGACTGTGAGTCTATCGGTGGCTGTTCTGGAATGATCCCGTCCACTAATTTGTTTTTCATAAGCTTTCCTTCCGTGTTGATTTCAATAACAGCAATCTAGCAAAACATAAAAAATTTACTTCTCTTTCTTTGGGATGAAGCTTCTAAACATCCGTCTTATGGTAGACTAACCCAACCGGAAATTTCTAACTTTTTACTATATAAATAAAATCAATCACTGTATCATAAATATTTTTTTGACTTTATTAATTTATTTTACATACAGCAATCCTCGCTTCTATTTGTGAAAATCGAAAGTCTCAGAATCTCGGTTTTTCCAAAAAATCGGGATTCTCGTTTCTCACGAATGATGCAAAGGACTGCTATAGCATTTATTCAGTAGGGAGGGGCGCGATCGCACAGCGCTTTGCAGCACTGCCCACCAAGACCTCAAATGTCCATCACTGTAAATAAACTCATTGCTGAAACAAAACAATGGTTTTGCATAAATAACCCCAATTTTTCAGTAGCAATCATAAATAAGAGCGTGAAATTATCAGCCTCTGTTACTCTCTTCCTTTGTGTTCTCTCTGTTGGAAAGTTCCGATCGGAGGAAACCTCCGCTCGGACTTTCCGCTGCGCCTAGTAGAGACGCGAAGTCTGTCGGGGGAAGCTTCACTCTTTCGAGCTTCGCGCGAAATTTGAGCCAGCGCCCTTCTTCGACTGCGACAGTAGGCGAGGAACGTCGCGTCTCTACTCAAAATTCATTTTCACTCTTGCAGATAGAACTGCCATATAAACCCTAAAATGTTGCAATAGATGCAGATTTTTTTATTTATAACTTTCGACAAAATTAATTTAAATTTAAACTCGCCCTAACCTTTTCTTAATTAAAAATTTCTGGTTTTAGTATCAACTTTAATGAAGAAAATAAAATCAAATTAAGCGTATATAATTTTACCAAAAAATACCAACAAATCAGGAATACGAGCTTTTGATTTGGTAGAAAGGTGAGTATGGAGGCAGAGGGCACTTATAGAAACCCCATAAATAAATTCATTCTTCTTTAAACCGAATTGCAGAGGGCAAAATCGCGAATATTACCTTCTGCCACGCCACTTGCTTCAACCGGGGGAACCAAGGGCGCTTCAGTGGCTCCTCTGCAGTATACCTCTGCCTTTCTTTGGTAAACCAACCTCTTTGCAGATATGGCAACACATCAACAACTTACAAACCCGAATTTCCTGAGCTTTATTCGCAATTTTGACCCTATATCTAAACGTATTTTTATCATCCTGGGGCTGGGACTCATAATCTTCCTTATATTCCGTTCAAATATTATTAGTTATATTCACCCTGAAGAACTCACCCTCGCTGCTGGCGACGAAGAAGGAGAAAGTCATGTTATCAGCGAAGCAATTAAAAAAGTGGTGGAAGAAAAAGATAAAACCATCAAAATTAGAGTATTAGCCACCAAAGGTACAACACAAAACCTAGAAATGTTAGAAAAGGGCGAAGCTCAATTAATAACGGCTCAAGCGGATGTTGCAGTTCAAGAAATGGATATGTTGGTAAGTAGTAAAGCTAGCTCATTCAAGCCAAAAGCTGAAGCACGAACTGTAGCTGTTTTGTATCAAGATTTCTTTCAATTAGTTGTTAAAGACCCCAACATTAAGCAATTTGGTGAACTCAGAGGTAAAAGAATTGCCCTGCGTGCTGGTGGCGGACAATATGAATCCTTTCTTAAGGTTGCAGAACATTACGGGCTAATGAAAAAAGATGCAAAAGAACCAGATGTAATCATTAAAGGTTTAGAGAATAAATATTATGATGATAGGCAAGCAGAAGAAGATTTTAAAACCAAAAATGCAGATGCTTTGTTCCGCGTCCGCGCTTTAGGCAATAAAGGTATTTCGACATCTGTACAACAATATGATGGGCGATTAGTGCCAATTGAACAGGCGGCGGGAATGAAAATTAAATATCCCGCTTTTGAACCTGGAATTATTCCTAAAGGAGCATACGGGGGTAATCCTCCTGTGCCTGATACCGACTTGCTAACAGTAGCAGTACCAAGGTTATTTTTAGCCAGCGACAAAGTAGATAAAGAGACAATCAAAACAATCACTGAAATTATTTACGAACATCGTCAAGAAATAGCCAATGCCATTGATGAAGTTGCAAAAGAACATAACAAATATGAAAGAGAGTATCATACTGTTAAACCCTTAATTAGCAATATTAGTCGTCCCCAAACCGACGATAATAAAGAATTTCCTATACCCATGCATCCAGGTGCGATCGCTTTCTACGAACGGGACAAAGATTTTTTCAAAGAGAATGCTGAATACTTATCTTTTATTTGGGGAATTGTCGTCGTAATTGTTCCCTTGACGTGGGAGTTAAAATCATCGTGGGAACGACGCCGAAAAGATAAGGCAGATGAATATATTAAGTGGGCGATCGAGTTAATGAAAGATGATAAATATAACTTAGAGGAGAGACAGCATAAACTCGACCATGTTTTTAAAGAAGCTGCTGACGCACTTGATAAAGAAAAGATTTCTCAAGAGTCATTCCGGACGTTTAACGAAGCTTACAAAACGACTAGAGAAGCGATAGAACGCGACAGACAACTTGCTCAGGAAGTTGTTGAAGGCGAACAGAAAAAGCTTTCTGCGGAGCATATTGAGTCAGTATTGAAACTGCTGGACAAACAAACGCAAAGTAAAGATTTACTTCATCAAGAGTTAGATAAAATTCTTCAAAATGTGGCGATAAACTTGATTGATAAGAAAATTTCTGAAGAGTCTTTCCGGACTTTTATTGAGGCTTATAAAACTGCAAGGGATGTAGTTGAACGAAAAAAATGAGCATTTAATTGGGAAAGTAGTTCGAGGCGATCGCTTTTTTGGAGAAAGTTCTCTTATGCACTTCAGTCTATACCTTACAACCTTTTGTGGATAGCTTCTCGACATTTAACATTTAACTCGGATTTGGTGAAGAAATGAGAAGATAAATAGAATTTGTCCAGCAGTAGCAATCAGTAGTCACTAAGAGAAGGAAGTTTCTATTGGAACGATGGCTGTCCCTTAGATAAAGGCACTCTGTAAAGAATTGGGAAGAAGTCTTGACAATTACCCAATTGTTTTTTTTGCACTGTTTTGTTTTGAACTTTGGGTTTTTCGGGACGTGGTTCAGGTTCAAATTCCTGTTGATTACGACTAGCCTTATATCTTGTGAGGATATTTATTGCTTTGTTCAAGTGTGGAACACTGCTTCTGACTTGCTGAACTTCATGGCTAGCTAATGTTTGCCGAATCTTTCCTAAATCTGCTATCAACAGGTCTATATCATCTAGTGGTGAGTTCATTTTCTCAAGTTCCAGCTAGGTTACATTCCATTAGAACCTTATATTATTCATTAATCCTAAATAAGTCACTTCCACTAACTGGTACAGCTACAACCAAAATAAAGTTTTAGACTTCCAGCCTAAGGGCGATTAGATGCAAAATCTAAATTCTATAAATTTATTATGAATAAAAAATAAAATAAGGTGGCTGCAACAACCACCCTATCTCTAAATTATAGTTGTCCAAAAAAATCAATTAAGCATTAGCTAACACAAAATCAACGTCATTCGCCCCACCAGTTTCCGACTTCCCAGATGTCAGCTTTTCACCATTAACTGCAATTGCAAAAGGCGTATCACCTAAGTTGACATTGTAATCAGTTTTATCACCTGTATATCCTACACTAGCAATCATCTTCCGCCCTTGCTCAGTGTAGAGGAAAGCCAACATTTGATTTTTTTGCTGCTTATTGTCATAAGCCCAAATCACCATATATTGTTTTCCTTGATAATCAAAGATTTTAGGCGGACGGTTGGGCACGTAACGGCCTGCGTCACCAAAGCTTTTATCTAAAAAATCTTGAACTGAGTTAGATTCTACAGTAGCATAGGCAACTTGATCTGCATCCATTGAGCGAGCGTCACCTTGACTTTCATCAACAACTTCTTCTTGCCCACGGTTTTTGAAATAATCTACTGCTGCTTTAGTTCCAATTGCACCAACAGCAGCAATCCCAGCACCGACTAATACGTTGCGAAGTAGGTTACTCATTGTTTCTCCTCACGGGTAAAAAGCATCAAGGTTAATAGTATCATTCTCAACGCTTACTTATTAATTGATTCGATTTTTTTATCAAGAGAAAAATGTAATCCTAACAAGATTGAAATTGACAATATTTATGCTTAGGTAAATTTATTCTTGACTAATTTAGTTCTTGGTCTTTTCTTAAAAAGATATTCTCTGCGAAGCTAAGAAAGCTGCCAAATGTATCGCTGCTTTCATACTTGTCGCATCAGCAATTCCCTTACCTGCTATATCAAATGCTGTCCCGTGGTCGGGTGAGGTTCTAATGAAAGGAAGACCGATAGAAGTATTAACTGCACGGTCAAATGCCATCAATTTCACAGGAATTAAACCTTGATCGTGGTAAAGTGCAAGGTAAGCATCAGCAGGATTTTGGATTTTAGATTTGGAATTTTGGATTGGATTTTGGATTGGATTTTGGATTGCAGAATCGCCGTACCAAGCTTGACCAGGTTTAACCCACATTGTATCTGGTGGGATTGGTCCATCTAATTGCAAATTAGGACGCTTTTGACGCTCTTGTTCCAACCAGGGAATTAACCAATCTTGTTCCTCATTTCCCAATTGTCCCTGTTCGCCACTGTGGGGATTTAAACCAGCGATCGCTATTTTCGCTTTCTCTATACCAAAATCTTTCTCTAAACACTCTACCAGCAAATCCAACTTTTTTGTCAGCAACTGGGGTGTTAATGCTTGAGGTACTTGACTTAAAGGTATATGTGTGGTAGCTAACAACGTGCGGAGCGTCCAACCAGTATAAGGCGATCGCGCCACAAATAACATCCCAAAACGGTCAACGCCCGACTTTTGAGCCAAAAGTTCCGTTTGCCCCGGATAATTATACCCCGCCGCCTTCCACGCAGATTTGGCAATTGGACTGGTGACGATTCCATCAAATTCACCTGATATTGTATGGGCGATCGCATATTCCATATAAGCAAAACTCGCCGCCCCACTCGCCGCATTACCCGTCCCGATAATAATTTCACCTTTAATATTCTCTGCCAACGGCACATCCAGAACCGATAACACCTCTGGATTTACTAAAGGTGTCAAATTTCCAGTTAAATTGAGTTGGGTATAAGTTTCTACCAGCAAATCTCGGCTACCCACCACCGTCACATCACAAATTTTGCTCACTTCCGGGTCAGCCAAAGCTTTCAAAATCACCTCCGGCCCAATACCCGCCGGATCTCCCAGTGTCAGCAAAAGACGCGGGCGCATTTTTTTACGAGAGATTACGCTGTTGTTTTCAGATTCTGAATACATATTATTAAAATGACCCATTAGCTCAACTACTGCTCCTGAGGTTTTCAGGGATTCACCCGCAAAGTGTTTTAAAATACTTTACACGGGTCTCATCTCATAGCCGAATGGTACTAAGTTAAGACCTTTGTGGAAGTCAAGGCAGTCACTATGAACTTCGTACACCACCAAAGTATGTAAATAGCCTCTTCCCTTTCCCCTTTACCCCTTTCCCCTTGCCCCTATTTACAAGGCAGAGGACATAAGTTTTATAACCCTTACCATCAGACTTTCTGTAATTTTTTCCTCTTCCCTTCTGCCTCCTGCCTCTTGCCTCCTGCCTTAACTTAATGCCATTCATCTCACAGCCGCTGTCTCACGCCTGATTAACGGCTCTGGTAGACTTAATTTAATTAAACAATTTGCAAAGGAGAATTACACCTATGGGTGGCGAAATTTTAAATGCAGCGCTGTTACCCTTCGTTTTAATCTTCGTGGGCTGGGGTCTGGGTGCGTTGTTACTCAAGATTCAGGGCGCAGAGGCTGAAGAATAATCGGTATTGTCAGACGCACCATCAGGAGGCGAGAGGCTTTGTTGTAGCCTCTCACTTTCAACAAGGGTAGTTCAAAGTTAATTAAAAAATTTGTAACCTTTTGTTTACGTGATTGATTCTGATAAGATTCTATTAATAAAACTTTAATATTTTTAACGAACCCTCATGACATTATTAATCGTCGGTGCCACTGGCACCTTGGGAAGACAAGTGGCTCGTCGTGCTATCGATGAGGGGTATAAAGTGCGCTGTCTTGTCCGGAGTGTCAAAAAAGCCGCATTTCTAAAGGAATGGGGTGCCGAACTGGTATCCGGAGATTTGTGTTACCCCCAAACCCTCAGTAATGCACTTGAAGGTGTAACCGCAGTTATTGATGCGGCAACATCTCGTCCTACGGACTCATTGAGTATCAAGCAGGTAGACTGGGACGGCAAAGTCGCATTAATTCAAGCGGCTGTAGCTGCGGGTGTAGAGCGTTTTATATTCTTTTCAATTTTAGATGCCGACAAGTACCCAGAAGTGCCATTGATGGAAATTAAACGGTGTACCCAAATTTTCCTAGCTGAGTCTGGCTTAAATTACACCATTTTGCAGTTAGCTGGCTTTATGCAAGGGTTAATTGGTCAATATGGCATCCCCATTTTAGAATCACAGCCAGTGTGGGTAACGGGTGAGTCTTCCCCCATCGCCTATATGGACACTCAGGACATTGCTAAGTTTGCCATCCGTGCTTTGCAAGTCAAAGAAACAGAAAAGCAAACTTTTCCCGTCGTAGGAACTCGTGGTTGGAGTGCTGAGGAAATTATTAGCTTGTGCGAACGCTTATCTGGCAAAGAAGCCAGGATAACACGGATGCCGATGAACTTACTGCGTGCCGTGCGGGGTATAATGCGATTCTTTCAGTGGGGATGGAATGTATCTGACAGGCTGGCGTTTACAGAAGTCTTGGCAAGTGGTAAAGCGCTAAATGCCCCGATGGATGAGGTATATCAAGTTTTTGGCTTAGATGCAAAAGACACCACGACCCTAGAAAGCTACCTGCAAGAGTACTTCAGCAGAATTATGAAGAAACTCAAGGAGCTAGACTACCAGAAAAATAAAGGCAAAAATAAGAAAGAAAAAAGAAGTCCGTTTAAAAAAGTCAATAGTCAGTAGTCATTACTCAGTAGTCATTACTCATTGGTCATTACTCATTAGTCATTAGACAACCAACAACCAACAACCCTTCGGGTTCACCAGTTACCTGGGTCGGGAAACCAAAAGCGCAGTACGCGCTTCACCACCAACCACCAACCCTTCTCTTTGACGCGAGTTGGGACGCTCGATTACTCGAAGGGCGCTTCGCTATCGCTACCGCGTAGCGCTCCACCAGTTACCTGAGTCGGGAAACCCTCCCGCAGTACTAGTTCACCACCAACAAATAACAAACGAAAACATGACTATATTGTCAAAAATGTGTAAGGATTATCTAATACAAAGCATCGCCAAAAGATTGGATATTTGAGTGTGCCGAAAGCAGGCATTATCTACAACGACGTTAAACCGATCGCGAGTCGTGTCGCGATCGAACTGAAAGACAAACTAACCGCTGCCGGTTGGGATGTAAGTATCACAACGGGTGCCGGTGGGATGCTGGGCTATGCTAGTCCGCAAAGTCCTGTATGCCACACCCCCATAGAGGGGTTAACGCCCCCTGATTTTGACTCAGAAATGCAATTTGTGGTGGTTTTAGGCGGAGATGGTACCGTTTTGGCAGCATCTCGCCTGGTCGCCCCTTGCGGTATCCCAATGCTTACCGTGAATACGGGTCATATGGGATTTTTGACAGAAACGTATTTAAATAAGCTACCCCAAGCATTAGAAAAATTACTGGCGGGTAATTATGAAATTGAAGAACGGGTGATGCTCACTGTCAAGGTGTTTCGCACAGAGTCGGTGATATGGGAAGCACTCTGCTTGAATGAGATGGTGCTGCATCGGGAACCGTTGACTTCCATGTGCCATTTTGAAATTGTCGTGGGTCGTCACTCGCCAGTTGATATTGCTGCAGATGGTGTAATTATTTCGACGCCGACCGGTTCCACCGCTTATTCCTTGAGTGCTGGCGGTCCCGTGGTGACTCCAGGCGTGCCAGTATTGCAGCTAGTACCCATTTGTCCCCATTCTCTAGCTTCAAGGGCGTTGGTATTTCCAGATAGCGAACCAGTTAATATTTATCCAGTTAATATTCCTCGGTTGGTGATGGTGGTCGATGGTAATGGTGGGTGTTATGTCCTGCCAGAGGATCGAGTATATTTAGAGCGATCGCAATATACTGCCAAATTCATTCGCCTGCAACGACCGGAATTTTTCCGAATTTTGCGCGAAAAATTGGGTTGGGGTTTGCCACACATCGCCAAACCAACTTCGGTGGAATTGCCTTGAAAGTCATTAGTCATTAGTCATTCGTCATTCGTCATTATTTATCTCATGCCGTAAGGGCACAGCAATGTTCCTTACAGCTTTTTATACCAATCGTTTTAAACGTTACAACACATTAAAGTCGTTGTGCCCCCTTAAAAAGCGGGGTTTGGGGTATTTGGTACACGTATACACACTTAGATGATTTAAATAAAATTTAACATAAATGAGCAATGCTGTGCCCATTAGACCAATTCTTTTAAACGTTACAACACATTAAAGTCGTTGTGCCCCCCGGGAGGGGGGTTGGGGAGCCAGAGCCGTGGGCGGGTCTCCCGGCAGCCTTTGCATGTGGCGTGGGTTGGGGAGCCAGCCGCGTGGGCGGGTCTCCCGACAGTAGCGGACTGGCGTGGGATCTCAAACGCGTGTACGTACCTAGCCAATGAGCAATGTTCCCAGTCCCCAGTACCCAGTCCAAAATTCCCGGTTTCTGAATGCAGACTTTGAAGTGGTTATTAAAATAATTAATTGCATCTTAAATTTCCATAGCTGATACTTGAATTTGCTAAAACGTGGTATAAGCTTGTCAAGTCAGGATTGCTCGATCGCCAAAAACCCATTATTTAAGAGAAGGATGAAGTGTGAAGTATGTAGACGCCCCAAAGGCGGCTTGCCGAAGGCGCTTGATGAAGTTAAGACCCTTACTATATTGCTCTAAGCTTGGAATAAGGACGCTACAAACCGAGATACGTAGTACGAGGTTTGTATCTTTGTTCTATGCGCCATAAATAATGGTGCTATCGTCCTTTTTCTTTTTTCATCCAGAATCCTTCATCCAGAATCCTTCATCCTTTATTTAGTCAAATCTCTACCTTATATCCTTATATAGACGTGTTACAGCTCGTAAGAGTGATTCGCAAATTCCAAATTCCAAATCCGAAATTGATATGACACTTGCTCAAAACCCCTGTGTTTTGTTGATTGAAACCGACGAAAGCCTAGCAAATCAGCTTTCTTTCGATTTGCAAGAAGCTGGCTATGAAGCAATTGTGGCTCATGATGCGGCTTCGGGAATGCAACACTGCCGCGATCGCCAACCTGCTTTAATTGTTGTAGACCGGATGCTGGCTGGAGAATCAGGACTCTCGTTATGCAAAAATCTCAGAAATACTGGCATGCGATCATCTGTGCTGGTGTTAATGGCACGCGATACTATTGATGACCGCGTAGCCTGTCTGGAAGCTGGGGCTGATGATTATTTCCTTAAACCTTATCGGTCAGAAGACTTTTTAAAGTTAGTTCGCCTCTACTTAAAACCTGATATCGACACCACAGAACAGTTACGTTTTGGAGATCTGGTTTTAGACATTGCAACCCGTCGCGCCATTCACAACGGACGGGGAATTGACTTAACAATGAAAGAATTTGAACTCTTAAAGTTCTTAATGGAACATCCCCGTGAGGTATTAACCCGCGAACAAATTCTGGAAAACGTTTGGGGTTACGACTTTATGGGCGAGTCGAATGTAATTGAAGTGTACATTCGCTACCTGCGCCTAAAAATCGAAGATGAAGGTCAAAAGCGGCTAATTCAAACGGTGCGGGGTGTGGGTTACGTTTTGAGAGAATCGTAGAAGATGAGGGGGAGATGGGGAGATGAGGAGATGGGGACGACGGGTGTGAGGTGTGGACGACGGGTGTGAGGTGTGGGGAGACAAGGAGACAAGGAGACGGGTGTGGGAAGTAAATAATTCTTGTTCTCCCATGCCCAATGCCCAATGAATGCCCAATGCCCAATGTCCAATGCCCCTTTTAATCGAAAATCCAAAATCTAAAATCTAAAATTGTTATGGTTCGTTGGCAAAGTCTACTTTCTATAATGCTGGGCGTTTTACTGATGGGTTGTTCTACTCCCACTCCAGCTAAACCCCCCTTCTTTACTCCTAATTCTCAAACTCAAACTCAAGTACCCGTGAATTTAGGTCAAAAATTACCGATTTCCGCTAAAGCCACTATTAATGGCACAATCATTCAACTAGAAGTAGCGCGGACACAGCAACAGCAAGCAATGGGGTTGATGTATCGACCTGCTTTGCCTGATGACCGGGGAATGCTATTTTCCTTTTCTTCCCCCTTCCAAGCCAGCTTCTGGATGAAGAATGTACCCGTAGCCCTGGATATGGTCTTTATGCGCGATGGAGTAGTGCAGTATATTCAAGCTTCTGCACCTCCCTGCAGTAGCGAACCTTGCCCCACTTATGGTTCAAATACACCAATAAATCAGGTAATTGAACTGCGTTCCGGACGAGCCGCCGAATTGGGTTTGAAGGTAGGTGATCGTGTCACAATTGAATTCTTGAACTCCGCCCCTTCGCAAAGATAAATTTCTAGTTCGTTTGCCCTTCTAGGCTGTAAAATTTAACTGCATGAAAAATTTGTAAAAAAAGTATCACGTAGTATGGTAAAAAACTCAAAGTGATGGTAATATTTTATATAGTGCTAATCATGTCACTGACCCCCGCTGTCAAGCAGGAACTTGGAAAGGGTAGCCTTGCTAGTTACTTAAACCGAGACGAAAACAGTGTAAGCGCCCATTCTAAAAGGAAAACTGAACTGTCTGGGCGTGTCAGCCCATAAGACGTTACAGATACTTCCCCAGTCTGTAACCCCTCTGATAGTCAGTAGTAAAGAAAACTATATACGCGTTTCGCAGAGTACCTGGCTTATAGCGTAAAAACTCTGCTATCTTGATGGGATTTAAAAGCAGCTAGCGTTGCCCAAAGGTTAGACCCATCCAAGCAAAAGGGCGTGCATAATTCCCAGACTTCAAGAAGCAGCTTGCCCCCTGCCGTCTGTCGGACTTACGTTCTCATGTCCTGTTTCTTCCCACGCCTAGAAGGTATCGGTTTCCACACTTCCCGCTTTCCTTTTATGAACTCCTGATGTCTACAAAGTGGAATCGCCGTTTTAGCAGACCAGTGCCAAAAAAAATCTTCCTTTTGGCGTAGGTGTAAAGAGTTGCCAACCAGGGAGTATAAGCTATGAAATCTTTCTTACTGTAGGTGTAATTAAGTAATGCACAGAAGTAAAAAGGATTAAACTAATTTGACCAGGGTAAATAAAGTACTGCTTGAGAATTAACGATCGCAAGTAGTCCTAAAATTTATATTCCTCAAATGCCTTAACGATATTGTTCTCGTTAAGAAACACCAGACAATTTTTTTTTACTGGCGTAGCGATCGGGCAAAAGGACAGTGGCAGATTATATACTGGCACTATTTACGTAAAAACTGTAAATATATATATGACAATACACTCTACCCAAGGAGGTGAGATAAAAATGTCACCATCAAGTTATGGAAGACTGATTCGTTTTTTACAAGAAGATTTGGCAATTTCTGCGGCTTCGCTTGCGGTTGCTCTTCGCCACAGCGAGCAAGATCCAGGACCTTTACCAATGATTCTTTGGCAATATGGGTTGATTACTCTCGACCAGTTAGAACAAATTTATGATTGGCTGGAGACGGCAGCATAAATTATGAGTACCATTATCAGGAGAATCGATGTATGCCACATCTACTCTGCCTTTTGCAAAGGCTTACACCTAGGAAAATGGACTGTGTAAGTATCTACCATACTATAGGAATTCAGAGGGCGAGTTGAACAATCAACTCGCTTTCTTAGTTTAGTTAGGAGGCGCCCAGTTGAAAGAAGAATACTCAGCACTCAGGACTGATTGGCACTCAGTACTCTAACTACAGCTCGCACACCGGGTGAAGCTTTCGTGACCGAGTTCGGGGAGGACTACTTCCAAGAATGCTATGCAGCTAAGAATATCGCGATCGCTTACAAAACCTCATCATCTTTAAGGTGGTATGCAGCGCTACTATCAAATTCACCGGAGGCAGAAATAGGGTAGTATTTTTAGCGCCTGATTTGCGGTATTTACTTAAATATAGATAATATTTTGGCAATTTCGCTCTTTTGTAAGCTTCCCAAGCTTTGGGGCCGACGGCAATAAATCCCAATCTAAGGGGAATCATGTAGCCTTTTTGCGAACCGGTGGCGACTATTGGGACGTTGACTGCACCCAAGCTTGTGACTGCATCAACAATAATTAAAGCTTCGCCGTGGGCTTTAACGTGGCGATTGATAATTTCCAAGTTATTGATTACACCCGTCGAGGTTTCGCTGTGGGTGATGACGACGGCTTTAATTTGCTTTTGTTTATCAGCTTCTAGTTTTTCGGCAAATAGCGTCGGTTCAAGGGGCTTCCCTCATTCTGCGGTAATTTTTTCGACATTCAAATTATAGGCTTCACCGATTTATGCCCAGCGATCGCGCTTACTTACCATTACAACCAACTAAAATGCGATCGCCTGGACTTTCAAAAATTAATCATTCCCGCTTCTACAGCACCAGTAGCGCTTACAGTCAGCGTCAGCACATCACTTTGAGTTTGATGCAACCATTTGAGGTTTTCACATCACCTCTGCCATAATCTCGCTAAATTCCCTGGTGCGGTGACTGATGGGGTGCAAGGCTTTGGCAAGTAACGCTGCTTCTGGCACCGGCGTCGGACCAGGCATCATCAGCATTAACTTATCGTCCATATTGATGATTTATTTTTAGAAAACTATAAAATATATGGTATAATAGTTATCTATTTTATTATTAGCAGCATCTGTAGAATAGAAGCATAAAAAGCAATCAAAGCAACTTAACTCACGGTTGGTTGAGTTGCTGATTTGCACTTATTAAAACTCGGAATGCATCTGGTGTAAGCAGATTCAATTCCATGAGTTTATATTTACATATGACACTGCGAGCAAATTTGGCTAGCTTATTTTCGTTGCTTTCGGAGAAAAAGTCAAAAGCCAAAAAAATTAACTTTTAACTTTCCCTCCCCATTTGCAGCCCCAACTAGCAAGCGATCGCACCTCCCAAAAAAGCATTACCCAAAAATAGCCTAAACTATAGCAGGCTTAGTGACAAACTCAAATGTGGGGGCGTGAATAATTGTAGCAAAATCAATCAATCAGCAGCAACGACTTTCTCAGCATGATGATGGTTGAGAGACCAGCGGTGGTCAACCATTACAGAAGAATACTGGCAAATTTCTTCCAAGTGCTTTTGTTGAACAGCCGCTTTACGGAGTGTAATAATTAGCTGATTCACCTGATGCCGCAAATCCGGATTTTGACTGACTGCTGACATGGTTTGTCTTTCGAGAAGTTGCAGTAATAGTTCGTAATGGATAGGTGAAGGTAAAGGAATTTGCTCCATGAAGTTGATTTGAGATTATAAATGGGGATTTTGTTTTAGTCAGAGAAAGTTTCTCATTATCGTTAATTGTTACATAGTCAACAAGTAATTGGTTAAAGGCTTGATTTTACTGGCGATCAAAATTCGGCAAAGAGATTAGCTACTGCTAATTCTGGATTTGGTTGTTTTACCAAAGACTCGCCGATGAGTACAGCGGATGCACCCGATTGTGCTACTAATTTCAAGTCTGCTGGGTTGTGTAGTCCTGACTCGCTGACAACCAGAATATTCCTTTGCTGTAATTGACTACCTCTTGCCGCCAGCAGTTGGCATGTAGTTTGCACGTCAACTGAGAAATCTTCCAAATTGCGATTGTTAATTCCAATTAAGGATACATTATCTAAGGCTAGCACACGGTCAAGCTCTGCTAAGGTGTGAACTTCTATCAAAGCTGCCATTTTCATGGCTTTGGCAATTTTGAGGAAGTATTGCAAATCTTGATCGCTCAGTATAGCCGCAATCAATAGGACGGCATCTGCACCCTGAATCCGTGCTAAGTACATTTGGTAAGGATATATCACAAAATCCTTGCACAGCAACGGCAAATCTACGTAAGTGCGGATTTTGGCTAAGTTATCAAAGCTGCCTTGAAAGAATTTTTCGTCAGTTAAGACAGAAAGACAAGTTGCACCGCCAAGTTGATATTGAAGGGCGATCGCTACTGGGTCAAAATCTTCTCGTAAAACTCCTTTACTGGGAGAAGCTTTTTTGACTTCAGCAATCAAGGCTGGATTGGTTTTGCCTTGGCGCAAAGCCGCGATAAAATCACGAGTTGGTGGTGCAGAGAGTGCTTGATGTTGCAATTCTCGCAAAGGCAGTTTTTCCCGCATTTGCTCAATTGTGATTTCTTTATGCCAGACAATTTCTTCTAAAATGTTGTTGGGTTCGCTATCAGCTTGGGCAACCTGGTAGCGCAACATGGACACAGCAATAGCTGGATTTGGCGGACGGCGGCGAATTTGCATGAGTAGTTATGAGTTATGAGTTAGGAGTGATGAGTTAGGAATTATAAGTTAGGAATGATGAGTTATGAGTGATGGATTATGAATTATGAGTTGAAGAAAAAAGCTTTTAATTCAAAACTGGGCGCTTCCTAACTCCTAACCCCTAACTCAAGACTCCTAACTCCTAACTTTTAAGAAGCGATCGCGCGTTTATAGGCTTCATCCAATACTTCGGAAAGTGTTGGATGGGCGTGGACTAGATGGGCGAGGGTTTGGACACTTTGACGGTTAGCGATCGCGGCTGAGGCTTCGTGAATCAAATCTGAGGCGTGGATGCCAAAAATATGGACGCCCAAGACTTCTCCGGTGTCTTTGCGATATACTATTTTCGCAATACCATCAGCTTCGCCTTCTGCCAAAGCTTTAGAATTACCTTTGAAGTAACTCTTTGCTACCCCAACTTCAAATCCTTGTTCTTTGCCTAAATCCTTGGCGGCTGTTTCTGTCATGCCCACATAGCTGACTTCTGGATGGGTAAAAGCCGCTGCGGGGATGCTGTGATAGTCTACTACACGTTCGGGCCCGACTATGTTATCCACGGCGACAATGCCTTGGGCAGAAGCTGCGTGTGCCAGCATCATCTTACCTGTAGCATCGCCAATTGCCCAAAGATGTGGTATAATCTCACCTGCACTTAACACCGCCATCCGGTCATTGACTGGAATAAAATTTCGGCGATCGACTTCTACGCCGACAGACTCCAAACCCAGATTTTGCGTAGCGGGAATGCGTCCTGTCGCCACCAAACAAGCATCCACCTCGATGACACCGACATCTTCTTTGGTTTTGAAGTTAGCTAACTCAATCACCACAGGCGAACCGGGGATGACTTTTTTAGCGTATATCCCCACATAAGTTTCAATGTCGCGGGCAGTAATTAACACCCTTTCGGCAAGTTTGGCAATATCGCGGTCAAATCCCGGCATTAACTGGTCTAAGGCTTCAATCATGGTGATTTCACAGCCCAAAGCCGAGTAAACATCGGAAAATTCCAAACCGATGTAACCGCTGCCAATAATCGCCACCCAATCTGGTAAAGTCTCGAGTTTAACGCCTTGGTCGCTGGTAAAGACAGTTTTGCCGTCTACTTCAATACCGGGAGGTACAAAAGGAACAGAACCCGGAGACAGAATAATATCTTTCGCCGTGATGGTTTTTTCACCGCTGTCTGTAGTTACCGTTACTTTTTGTTGTCCTGCGAGTTTACCCCAACCCTTGATTATATCAACTCCCAGACGTTTAAGACTGTTTGTCAAATCGCCTTGAATTTTCGAGACAAGATTGTTGGCATGATTAGCGATCGCTTCTCTGTCAAACTGTACATTATCAACTTGAATTCCCAGCGACTTCAGGTGGTGGGCATTGCGTAACTCTCGCACACGACCAGACGCCGCCAGCAGCGCCTTAGAAGGAATACAGCCCCGGTTGACACAGGTTCCCCCCATATCACCCGCTTCGATAATCGCTGTCTTTAAACCGCAACTTACGGCGTGTAGGGCAGCGCCATGTCCGCCTACACCAGCGCCTACAATAACTAAATCGTAATCAAATCCCTGACTCACGTTAGTTTCCCCGTGTGCTTCGCCTATATATTCTCAACTTCACTAGCAATCAGCGCAACCCCCACGATTTTTGGATGTCGCTATCTAAAATTATGATTTACGCACAACGAATCTAGAAACCCGGTTTTTTCGTCAACGCCATTCGTTAAAATGATGAATTTTTCCTAAAAACCGGGTTTCTTTGCGTAAGTCATAAAAATTATGATTTACGCGCTTCTGGGGAAGAGATTGATACTTCCGCAATATAGTAGTATTGCATATTGCGTTGCATTTTATACAATATTTGACAATCTAGCTGTGGAAAGGATTTTAGGTCACTAGCGCAACATTACATTTACGGCTAATTATGTTTATGTTTCTTTTTCTTTCAAAAACAATTTGAGATGCAAGTATTAACGGTTAATTGTAACTACAAATTGTAGTTACAATTAGGGTATGGAGTTCGAGTGGAATGAAAACAAACGACTTGCTAATATTCGCAAACATGGTATTGATTTTGTCGATGTTGAGGCAGTCTTTGAAGGTGATACTGTAAGCATTGTGGATAACCGCTTTGATTATGGAGAGGAACGCTTTATTACACTTGGATTGCTTGAAGGTCGTGTTGTTGTTGTAGTACACACCGAACGCGATAACCGGATACGTATCATTTCTGTAAGGAAGGCGACGAAACATGAAGAAATTAACTACTTCCAACAAATCGCAGACTGAGTGGGAAAGATTGGATGCAATGGAAGACAAAGATCTAGACCTTTGTGAGTGTCCTGAAATTCCACCAGAAATGTTTGCTAAAGGTGTTGTGCGTCGTGGTTTAAAACCAGTTATTAAAAAGGCACAAGTGACGCTAAGGGTAGATAGTGATGTCCTCGAATGGTTCAAAGCACAAGGGGGTGGTTATCAAACAAAAATTAATGCCTTGCTTAGAGCTTATATGGAAGCCCACAAATAATTTGTTGAAATTTTAAAAGGGAATCGTAGCGTGAGGGTTTACCTAATTTCTATAACCTCAGAAGTCGGGTTTCTTGAAGAAACCCGACTTCTCATTTCTCACGAATGATTTAGGACTGCTATAGTACGCTATCATACCTATATATAAGCATAGCTAAAAAAACGTATGTCTCAATCAGTGAAGTACGTAACAAACGAAGAGGGAAAGCGGGTCGGTGTCCTGTTATATTTGGAAACATATCATCAGTTGAAAAATCCATTTGTAGAGGATGGTGAAATTTTAACTGGCTTAAGTTTAGATGAATTGAAAGCTTTGGCAGAATGTATGTTATCTCCAAAAGCTCAAGCGCAATTAGACGATTTGCTAACTCGCAATGGGTCGAATCAATTATCATCTGATGAAACAGTAACCCTAGACGGTTTATTAGAACAAGTTGATCAATTAAATATAGTTAAAACTAGAGCTAGATATACTTTAAATCGCCTTCAAGGAAAATCGGAAGTAGCGTGAGTGTTTATATTCCTGTTGAGTGACAACGACAGATTCGCAATAATTTTGCAGATTGTTGTGCTTACTGCCGTACTGCTGAATCTTTGACTGTCACAACTTTTGAATTTGAGCATATCATCCCCCTATCTGCTGAAGGGGAAACTATTTTTGAAAATCTTTGTCTGTCTTGTCCATCTTGTAATCGCTATAAAGCATCTCGTCAAACGGCACTGGATTCAATCACTCAAGAGGAAGTTAAATTATTTCATCCATAGCAGCAATTATGGACAGATAATTTTGCTTGGAGTGAAGATGCTACGGAAATTATAGGACTTACACCTGTTGGTAGAGCAACAATTTCTGCTTTGAAAATGAATCGTCAGCAATTAACTCGCGTGCGTAAAATGTGGGTGAAGTTAGGCGAACATCCACCAAAGTTTTGAGCAAGTATAAAAGGCGCGGAGTTTCAACCCCTTTTAGCTTTTTTCGCGCCCCGTTAGAAACCGGGTTTCTTTGTAAAGCATCTTGAACTCAAGAAGCATACACGCCCGCAGGGAAATAAAGAAACATGCACGCCCGGAAATAAATTTCGGACTAATAGCTAAAGTTAGCTAAAAGCTAACTAGGATAAGCATCTTAACCCGTTTCAACGGGTTTTAGCTTTAAGCCGGAAATTTATTTCCAGGCTTCTTGCAATTGGGCAGAAATTTGCAGGAATGCGCGACTAAATACCGAGGATTTTGCAATAAATATCTACCGCAATTAAAACCAGAGAAAAGAAGTTATATAACGCCTGTTAAATTATCTGCAAAACCCGGAAAACCCCACCCCGCCAAAAGTACCTTTTGTCTCCCCTCCCCGCTTGCGGGGAGGGGATTAAGGGGAGGGGTTCAGTCAATGTAAATATTAAAAGAAATCATTAAGGTAGTCGCTTTTTGCCATCGATGACGAAGGGTGGTAAGTCGAAGAAGTCTCCAGGGCAAATGAGTTTACCTTGGGACAAGCAAAAAGTGACAGAAAGCACGCTAGGTACAGGTGCAGAAAAATTTATTGAGGCAAACCGTTATAATCCGTCGGTGCCAGGTATCGGATTTATGGAATGTTGATTCTATCGTGGAAAAGAGTACTGTAATAAATCTTTATAAAATTCTGAAACGCTTAGATGTTACACTTTACAAGTCTCGATGCGAGAGAAGCGGAGAAGAGAATGGCGCTACGCACGGGAGGTACACCGAAACCAAAGGTGCTAGTTAAAACATCAGAGATCCCATTCAAGTTATTATCCACTTTCCCGAGGACGCGATCGCCAAATTTTTTCCAAGCTTCTTCATAATACGAAC
>JBIPDF010000001.1:0-1111198 GCA_044006015.1 Heteroscytonema crispum UTEX LB 1556 | reverse complement strand
TACGGTGGGGCACACCGGAAGTTACGCTTGGGGAGATTTGCCCTCTTGGGCGATTGGTGCAAACCTGTCGTCTAATGGCGAGTCATTGAACCAAGAATCCCCGTCTCTTTAGAGCGGGGAGTGTCAAGTACTGTATAAATAAATTTAGTTACTCTGTCCCTTTTGTTTCCTTGTATCTTCTTTCTACCTTCTTTGTGCCCTCTGTCCCTTTTCTTTGCTTCTACCTTCTTTGTGCCCTCTGCCCCCCGCAGTATGCCTCGTGCCCTCTGGCTTTCTGAAATCAGCAAAATTTTATCGGCGACGTTGGATAATAAAATCATGGAACCTACGGTTGAAATTCGCCGTTTGTTAGATGTTATGCCTGCTTCGGGTCGGATGATGACAAAAATCGTCAGCAAGCCGGAGCAAAAAAAGGTGATTGATATCTCCTTTCCTCTCCCTTGGAGTCAGGATCGACCAATTTATATAAATTTTGATCTGTGGCGTCGCCTAAAAGTGCCGCAACGAGACTTACTGTTATTGAGGGCGGTAAGTTGGTTAACTCTTGTGAAATGGTTTAAGCCGGATATTTATCAAGGCGTTGTCGTAGCAGGGATTTTGGGCGGATTGGTCGAATCATCTCAACAAGATGCGGTTGGTGTGGTAGTGGCTTTAGGACTAACCGCAACTGCTATAACCCGCATTTGGCGCACTAACAATTCTCAACAATCAGAGATAAACGCCGATACCGCAGCAATTAAAATCGCACTGCGACGGGGTTATTCAGAAACAGAAGCCGCCCAATATTTATTATCTGCAATTGAAGCCGTAGGAAAAATTGAAGGACGTTCCGGTTTAAGTTTTACCGAATTGATCCGCTGTCAAAACTTACGCGCGATCGCTGGTTTGTCTCCAGTCGGTATACCTGATGCGCTGAAGCGAGATTAGCAGGGAGATGGGGAGATGGGGAGATGGGGAGATGGGGAGATGGGGACGACGGGTGTGAGGTGTGGGGGACAAGGGGGCTACAAGCAACCACGCGATCGCGCTTCACCAGTCGCCTGGGTCGGGAAAACGCCACTGCGACCCTTGGGGAGACCCCAAGACCGCAGTGGCTCCCCTACCAAGGGCGCCCCTTCACCACCAACCCCTGCGGGCTTCACCAGTACTAGGAGGGAAACCCTCCCACAGTACGCGCTTCACCACCAACCAATAACTAATTACAGTGATACAACTTATACTGGTAACCGTTCACTGCTGGTAAAGATTTAGTTTCCGCAACACAGCTTTTCACTTCCTCTGGTTCGTCAGCGAAAAAATTCGTTAACCATAAGTCAAGCGGTCGAGGCAATTTCTTTAAAGTATTTTGCAGCGCGATCGCGGAAGTGTTGGGGTCTATATCTTGATGGGCGAGAAGAAAGAGAGGGGGGGAGGGGGGGAGGGGGGGAGTGGGGGAAGATGAAAGGTTAGAATTTTGAATTTTGAATTCCCTTGCGACTCCCATCATTTCTCCAATATGTACGTGAGTTTTTTGAGTAGTAGCAATAAGTATCGGTACGCGAGATGTTTGCTCAATTAGTTGCACAAATAAATCAGGACGGTAATATTTTTGATAGCCTAGGTTGGAATTAACCGTGATTCCACTAAGGAAACCCATCAGCCAAATGATTGCAACACCAGTCTTTCCAGTAGGTGTTTTGGTTTTAGAAACTGCAGCCGCAGAGGGTGCATAAGTAATATTTTTATCTGGAATTTGGGTTGCAAGGGTGTTCCAAGAAACTGCGAGACTTGCCCCGACTAAAACCATCACAGCGGGGAAGTAAACAAAATTGTAACGAGCGCCCCGTGTGAGGTCGATACCAAAAAAGTAGGTCAAAATAAAAAATAACGCGATCGCTCCTACAATCAATCCAGCAAACACTTGAGTTGTAAAACGAGTTTCTGGTTGTTGTAGTTGAATTTTAAAACCGCGAACTAAAATTGGTGTCGCCCAAATAAAGAAAATCAGCATCAACACGCCAGAGAGAACCATCACTGCGATTTGCGGTGATTCCACTGGTAGCAAACAAATCATTGTAATCCATGCCGCCAAAGCTTGAAAAATTGGGCTGATCCAAGCAATTCCCTGGCGTGGCCCTTGTATCCACTCAGTTAATTTTCCGCCATAGCTGTTATGTAAAAACACGGGAATCCAAACTACACCAGCGATAAAAGTGCCAGCCGCAACCGCATAGATGCGCCGCCAGGGGTGGAGGAAGAGATGGGGAGAGGGGGAGAGGGGGGGAGGGGGAGATGGGGGGCTACCGGTCCCCACGAAGGAGCCAGCCGCCCTAGCGACCGCGACTTGGGCGGACTGGCGTTGGGGTTGGGGGGCTAGGGGGGGATGGAAAGATGAGGATTCTCTGGATATATTCTCCATGTCTCCACACCCGTCGCCCACACCCGTCGCCCACACCCGTCGCCCTTCTCTCCACTGCTGCCAAGCTAGAAAAATCAAGACAATGGCTTCAGCGCAGAGGGTGAGGGCGAAGAAGTAATGACTGGCAATACCTAAAGCATTAATTACGACCCAGGAAAGTGCCACCCAGATGGGTAATTGCCTGCGGTTTTGAATGTGACGTGTGGTAATTACGAAGCAAGCGAGAGAAGCAATTACCCATAAAATTGCTAAAGTATAATGGCGGGCTTCTTGTGCGAGAAAGATGGCGTAGGGAGATACCGCCATCATGGCTGCAGCTAAATGACTAACTAAGCGGGAACGAAAGCTAATCCAACTGAGGGCATAAATCGCTGGAATTGAGAAAGCACCTAAGATAGCAGCAAGCGATCGCGCCCCCCATAATGAAACTAAACCCCCTTCTGTGGGAAATAGCCGCAACCATAGGTGAGTGAGTATAAAGTAAAGTGGCGGATGATTGCTTTCACTACTCAAGTGCGTCCAGACATCTTTGATGCTAGCGGCGGCTTGCGGTTGTAGTGGTTGCAATAATATATCAGGTGCGATCGCTTGATCTAAAGGAACTCCTAAAAAACTATTCCCCAGGCTAAACACCAGGGTAGAAAATTCATCAGTCCAAGGAGGCTTTGCAGTCAAGTTGGCTAAACGCAGGAAAATGCCAATAGCCAGCCAAACCAATAACAACAGTGGCGTTTTGTCAAGAAGCGATTGTTCGCGTCTTGAGTTTTGAATTTTGGGTTTCAAATTCATCACTCATAACTTATAACTCATAAAGTGCAACTATTTCACTTCCGTTACCCGCCAACTGAGTTTTAGATTCACCCAGAAATTCCAGATGGTAGCCACAGCAATAGCAATCAAGTTGGCGACATAGCGGTTGATGTGGAATTTATTAAACAGCAGGTTTAACACTAAAACATTTAACAGCAGTCCAGCAAGACAAATCATGTTGAATTTCAAAAAGCGCTTCAAGCGATGACGCCATTCTTGCTGTTTCATTGTGACATCAGCAAAAGTCCAGGCATCATTCCACAAGAAATTATTGAAAATCGCAATTTCACCCGCAATGATTTTACTGCGAGTTAGGGGCAAAGCCAATGTCGCGGAGTCACTCAGCAAATAAAGCATCACCATATCCACAAACACACCCGACAACCCTACCAAGCCAAAGCGCAGAAATCGACCGATGGGGAAACTTTGAGTAATTTTTCCCAACCTTCCTGTGGAAACTCGCAACCGCAATAGATGATGCAGATAATCTATATATTGTTTCCATGTCACCTTACTTTCGCCTTGTTTGCGTTCGCAAAACACATAACCAACTTCGGCAATTTCGCGGATATTTGACCTTCCAATCACCTCAAGTAAAATTTTGTATCCGACTGGATTAAGTGTTGCACCTGCGATCGCGCTACGACGTACCATAAAATAACCGCTCATGGGATCGGAAACTCTGCCAAGTACCCCAGGGAGGATAATCAACCCTAAAACTTGAGCGCCACGGGATAAAAAACGCCGGATAAAACTCCAACTGCTAACACCGCCGCCATCAACGTGACGGCTAGCAACTGCCATATCTGCTCCCTCTTTAATAGTATGTAGCAGTTGCATCAACACTTCTGGAGGATGTTGCAAATCGCCATCAATTACTCCTAAAATTTCTCCTTGTGCAGCTTGCCAACCGCGAATGACTGCAGAAGACAATCCGCGCTCATTTTGGCGTCGCATAACTCGCAATTGGGGATATTCTGGCATTAAAGATTGAGCCACTTCCCAAGTTCGATCTGGACTATCATCGTCTACCACTATCAACTCGTAGTTTCCTGGGATTGACTCATCGAGAATTTGAGTCAAGATGCTGACGATACTGTTTATATTATCGCGTTCTTTGTAAGTTGGAATTACCAGAGAAAAGAGAATTGGTTTGCTGTTTGCATCTTGGGAAGCAGGCGATAATTGAGAAATCTGCAATAAGCCAGTGGGAACAGGTAAAAGCGAGCTTGGCGGTGTAAAACTCATAAAATAAATCCAGTAAATATCAAGTTGCAGGAGAATGTTTGTAAAGGTTGACAGTGAAGCGATCGAGAGACATAGTACCCGACAGATGCTGTGTCTGTGTCAACTGATATTGAGAAGACAAAACTTGTTGAACGCGTTGTTTTTCTCTCTCAATTTCTGCATCTGTTTTTAGGCTAGCCCAAAGAGGATCGCCACTGTCTAACCAAAGCAGACGAGGATATTGCTTGGCATCATCCTTAAGGATTTTTTCTAAAGTAGTTGCTAAATTAGCAGGGGGCTGGGCTAACAGCTTCACCGACGCTTTCGGGGAAATATAATAACCCAAACGCGTCACGTGTCCCCATGCTTGGGTATTCATGGCGATTAAAGTTGGTGTATTTGGTTCTTGGGAAATTAAGTTGGCAATCGGATGAAAAACCGATCGCTGTCGCCAGCTAAAATCACCAATACTAACGGTAAGATAAAACAGCAATAACCCGGCTGCTAATGGTGTACGCCATTTACCCGCCGCCTTTTCCAGCCACAGGGCGAGTAATAATAAGCACCCAGGCACAATAATAATCATTGTTCGCCCCCAACCAAAGCCGAGGGTAAACTTTTTGGTGGCAATATCTACTCCTAAAGCTAGTAACAGAGGGAAAATACCTAATATCAAAGCCACGCCCAAGTTTTTCTTTTCACCTTGTTGCCAAAGATTAATACTAAAAATCATAAGTAGCGAGAACGCCACCCACCCAGATGCAATTACACTTGTTAACGGTAGACTTGTTACCCAGTCTCCGACAACTAAATGAATTCCTAAAACTTGAGCGAAATCTTGTAAGTGAATTAATAAGGGAGATCCACCTTCTGGCGTGATTCCAAAACGCTTTAAGTCAGCATTGCGGAGTTGTTTGAGTGTACCAACCAGCACCCAAGGAACGGTAAGCATAACACCAGTTGCCAAACGCAAATTATGCTGCCACCAATGTTTCCTGCCGAGGTAAAGTACTAAAATACCCAAAGTGATCGCCCAATAAGCAAATAAATAAAACGTGAGTAACCCAGCTGCTAATGAACCAATCAAAAGAACGTTACACAACAGCCAAGTACGAGGTTTATTATCTTTTAGAATCTCCCCTTCAAAGATCAGTAGCAGTAGCATCCATGCACTGAGTGTTCCCCATAAAACCAGAGGAGCATACATTCGCATGTTAAGAGAATGAAATAAATAAAATGGATTTACTCCCAAAAGCGCTGCTAGAAGTAATCCCCCACGATGTCCCAACAAAGTTCGACCCAAACCATAAGTAGTAGCGATCGCACCAACGCTTAATAATGCGTTAAGACTCCGCGTCGCTGCCTCACTGTTGCCAAAAAGACGCAACCACAGATGCTGACTTAAGAAAAATAGCGGTGGATGAGGTTCACCTCCCCAAAATCCCCGAATTAGCTGCCTCAAGGTTGAAAACACGCCGCCTATGCCCGTTTCAACAGGTAAATTAAACAAGGGTGCATAATTCGCCAAAACCATCGGTAAATCACTTAGACCTTGATAATTATTCCTTTGTCCGCTGGAAAGTAGTAATGATAAAACTTCGTCGTACCAAAATTCCCGACTTCCTAAATTAATAATTCGTAACAACACCGCAAGGGCGATCGCAACCAGCGCTATTATCTCCAATAAATTACTGGTTTTAATCAATAACTTATGTATTTTCCAAGACATTTTTTGTACTGAATCAGATTAGCTGAATCTTGTCTTAGCCAATTTATCATATGCTGTCAAGACAAGTGATTTATCCGCTGAAATCAACTAATTTATATGTATTTGCAAACATAAAAATTATTATTTAATGAATAAATAAAATTATATTTTATCTAGAAAACGCTTGGTAATATTTTATTCATTACCTGATAATGTGGTTGAGAAAAATATGTAAATATAAAATAATTCCAAGAAAAAATCACAAAAAATTCTATCAAAGTAAAAATTTGGACTTTGGACAAAAAAAGTGGTTAGCGAGTAGTGCTCGCGAAGCAAAAATTAAGCACTAAAAATTACCTCAGTTATGTTTCAAACTAAGAGAGAGAGAGTCAAATCGGTAAAGTCTAAGGAGATTTACGCAACTTTTTTTGTATTCAGTGTAGATTTTGAGTGTTTTTCACCACGGGATGTACAGAGCGCTTTGGTTGAATGTCGCCAGCCACCCTTCCAAGTGAATTTCCACGGGTTTTGGGAGAATGTCCCAGTTTACCAATCTGTGAAATAATTCTGTAAAAATCACGTTGTACTACACTTGGCGTGACAATTGGCGGATTTGTAGTATCGTTAGGGCGTTCCCAGGGTCTGGGTAAGTATGTTGCCAAGTCCTTTGCAGCCCATAACTGTACGTAAGAGAGCATAACTAATCGTATCCAGTTTTCCTCATGTTGCAGATCTGGGGTCTGAAACTCGGTCATCAACAAGCGCTGCTTACCGAAACCAAACATATGTTCAATATCAAACCGTTGTCGGAAGCAATGGTAAGCAACAGTAGGTGAGATTTCTTGACGTCGGTCACCGATGACAATTAACCACATCGCTTTCCAAACAGAATCGCCAGTATCATCAGTCACATGAATCCTTAGGAGGGTGAAGGGATGACGGTACATTTTTTGCTGTTTGGTTCCCCTCATCAGCATTTGATGCCAGGCTTGGATAGTAACATTTAAGTGACGATCCTTACGAGTTGTCTGCAAAAGTATAGTTGTTTCGTCAGCTTCATGCCAAGTTTCAGCATCAGCGCATGAGGCGTTGCATAGTAGCGGTATGAATCATTAAGGAATTGGAACATCCCAAAATTTTAGATAGTGAAGTAACAATCGAATTGAGTATCTCAGCATTTGTACTGACTTGGAATAACATAGCGTTTTGCGATGTAATCGAGCGAGATAATGACGCAACCGTGTGTTTTCTCCCTCAACCCGCGTCATGTAAGTCTTGCTGACAATTTGGTCACCCTCTGGAATAAAGCCTGGATAGACCAACCATCCATCTGTGACATAGAAATAGCACTGCCAAGTACTGACGATATCCCATAATGGGCGGAAAGTTTCGGCGCTATGGTCGCCCAAAATCCACGCTAAAATACCTTGTGTGAAGTGGTTCACTGCTGTCCAAAGCCAAATTTTGTTTTTTTTGAGCCGACGAAGGTTTCTAATTCATCGAGTTCACCAACTTCTGGAATTGCCTCTGGGTCCTAGGCATCAGGCAGTAGTTCTCCCACAAGTTTTACCCAAGTAATCAATGTCAGTAGATCGCAAAGTTTTTTAGAACCCCTGCCACATGGACTTTTCAAGAAAACACCCAGACACCAGAAAATAACCGATTAATCAGCGTTTCAGCCGATACCGTTACTTAAGACAAAGCGATCGCCCTTAAACGAGCGCTGTTTTCCTCTTGATTCACGATGACTGAAACCCTCATTATTACGTCAGTTTCCGAAAGTTTGCGATCTACTGAATGTTATGTGATGCACACCTTTGACCCGTTCGATGCTACGAAATCCCATGCCATTAAGGTACATTTTCAGGCATTCTCGTTTCACTTCATCACTGTATCCTTGGGGTGGTTCATAGCGATCAATGAATTGGCGTTAGCGAAGCGGGGCGGAACGCACGTCGCAATCACAGCAAATGTGATTCTGCTTACCTCTTTTCTTTCCGTTCTTACGGATATGGGACGACCCACAACGCGGACATTCCATCCAGTTTCACCTCAATTCATACCGCCATTATGCAACGCCGGAAATTCAAATGGTCGGGTCACTGGTCAAACTCAACCAAAACGGTCTAAGCATCCTGTTGTCAAGATACAGTCAAAATAAACACCTGATAAACAAAAATCCCTGTAAATTTTCTGAGGAGGAGGTCTAACTCTGTTTCTCTCAGTTGGAAAAATAACTGGGGTAATTTCTGATGCCTAGTTTTTTGTTCGCTCATGATAAGACTTTGTTGGCGAATTCATGTAGCGGCATTTTTTGGCGTGATACCAATTCTGTATGAGGCTGCGCTTTATTTTGCCAAAACCTGAAACCAGGGTTAGACAAGGTGAGAAATTTGGCGCATCTTCATAAAGAAACCTGTGCTTTGAATCATAATTTGAGAAAAATTTTGAACCATAATCTGAGCAAGAGTTAACGTAATTTCAAGCAACACAGCCAATAGCAACAGAAATTTCTGCATCAAACCAACACACTGTGTTGGTTTTTTGAACCATAACCAAAATATGAGTTCTAACAACGTTTTCGGACAAAACTTGTACAAAATAACTGTGTGAACACAGCATTTTCATAAACTTTTATTCCAAGATATGGTTCAAACGCTTATTTTATGATTCAAAACCGTTGTTTTTATAAGAACTGAGTTTAAATATGATATTTCAGTCGGACAGCGATCGCTCTTGGATTGCGCGATCGCCTACCCATTTGATGTTGAATAATAATGATTATCAAATTGGCTGGTGGTAGACGAGCGTTGCTTGTCTTCTTCTCCTATCCCCCTGCACGATAATCATTATTAATAAAAAACTCGGATATTAAAAGTGAAGCATAAACTAGCTACCTATGTTTTGAAGCATATAATGAGCTAAAAGTTTATTTTATAGTGCAAGTCACAAAACGGTATGAGTAGCTACGACACTTCAAGGGTTTTGGGATAGCGATCGCAATTCGCCAACAGAGTCATGATAATCGCGAACCACTCTTTTTTTGTCCAAAGTCCAATAAAAATAAATGTAGTTATAAAATTAAGCTCGAATGAACCGTTAAAACGGCTTCTACACTGGAAAAACTTACCTATAGCAATACTCCGCTTTCTTTGTGAGAATCCCAAGCCTTATACTATTTCTCTAAATGTTTGCGCGTTACGATCCCACAAAGGCTTGGGGCACAGTGAGAGACCAAGCGACTGGCGAAGCGCGAAGGGGCGCTGGCTGCCCTCCCAGGGGGTACATCGATTTTGAGGGAGTTGCAACGTTATAAAGAATTGGTCTCAGAAGTCGGGTAACTTCTTTCATGAACCCGACTTTTTGTTTCTCACAAATAATTAAGGGCTGTTATAAAACTTTGATTGCAAATTAATGATTGCACATTTTCAGATTTTTCCAGCGATTTTTTATTAGGCAAATGCTTGATATTTGATTGATGAAAAAGAGTTAGCAAAGGCATTTTGAGAAAATGCCATCTGTCAAAAATTAAATTTTAATATATAATTAAATCGGCAGACTCTATCTTTCGCAATATGCCGAAAGTTAAAAAATAAAAGATATAAAAATACTAGATAAAAAATAATCAATAATATATGTAAGCGCTGATTTACTGTCAAAATAAAATAAATGGTTTATGTCTTGCTAAATTTATGAAAACTCAAACTATTGATGCAATTTTAGAGCGTGTTTTATCCGGGTATGATTTATCTCCCGAAGAGGGAGCGGTATTGTTAAAGCAGACAGACTCAAGTGTAATAGCCGCCATTCGCGCAACAGCTGACAAACTCCGCCACAGCCAAGCTGGTGATACTGTTACCTATGTCATCAATAGGAATATTAACTTTACCAATATTTGCGAGCAGCATTGTAGTTTCTGCGCCTTTCGGCGAGATGATGGTGATGCAGATGCTTACTGGTTAAATTGGGCACAAATTTTAGAAAAAACAACAGATGCGGTGCAGCGCGGTGCGACGGAAATCTGCATGCAAGGAGGATTGCATCCCGAAGCGAAGATAAATGGCAAATCTTTGTCTTATTATCTCAAACTAGTAAAAACAATCAAACAGGAATTTCCGCAACTGCATTTACACGCCTTTTCTCCTCAAGAAGTGCAATTTATCGCAAGAGTTGATGGACTGTCGTATGCTGAAGTCATTGCAGCTTTGCGGGATGCTGGTGTTGGTTCACTACCAGGAACAGCAGCAGAAGTTTTGGATGATGAAGTGCGGCGGATACTGTGTCCGGAGAAGATTGATACAGCGACTTGGCTGGAAATTGTCAGTACCGCTCATAAATTAGGTTTGAATACCACCAGCACCATGTTGTCTGGACATATTGAGACACCAGAACAGCAAATAAAACATTTAGAAAAATTGCGATCGCTTCAACAAACTGCGATTAACGAGGGATATCCAGCTCGCATCACCGAATTTATTATATTACCCTTTGTCGGCAAAGAAGCACCCAAACCTTTACGCCGTCGTGTCGGACGAGATCAACCGGTTTTGGCGGACGCACTGCTATTAACAGCAGTAGCGCGGATTTTCTTAGGAAATTGGATTTTCAACCATCAACCGAGTTGGGTAAAACTGGGGCTCGAAGGTGCAACCGAAGCCTTAACTTGGGGTTGTAACGATATCGGAGGCACATTAATGGAAGAACACATTACCACAATGGCGGGTGCGATTGGCGGTACTTGTATGGAAGTTGAAACATTACAAAGTGCGATCGCTTCCCTAGGAAGACCTTACCAACAAAGAGATACCCTTTATCAGAAAGTATGAAGGATGAAAGATGAAGCATGAAATCAAGAAGTTTATGAGCGCTTATTTTGTTTTGCGCGAACAATAATGGTAGTGATGACAGCGATTATTTCTTCGGTTTCACTCATCAATGATGTTAAACGTCCAGGAGGAACAAGTTCTGATTTAGCCAAAAGACGAAGCCAGTACAAGCTTTCTCTTGCTTCTTTTTGAGCAATGCTGTACTTGTGAATAAAATCTGCTCGACTTTCTCCAGATTTCGCCTCCTCTTCGTTAACACCAATCGAAGTTGCGGCTCTGAGATATTGTTTACCAATGATAGAAGCAGCTTCGTTTTTTCCCTCCTGTAAAAATTGATAGAGTTTAATTGCTCGTAAAGCATATTCCAAAGACCGTTCCCCAATGTTCCACGGTTTTTGCTTGTCCTCACTCATCCTTCATCCTACCCTTGGTCAGAGAGACACCCTTTGGGCATCTAAACACTTTACTTTCATCCTTCACCCTTTATACTTCATCCTTCATCCTTTATACTTCATCCTTCATCCTTCCCATGATCCCCTGGATACCAATCCAAGATAGGATGGACGTTGATTTATGAGTTGTTTCACTTAAAGGCTTATGAAGCGCTATTGGTCACGTCTGCTTGCCCTAGTGTTAGTTGTTACTATTGGCTTAATGGGTTGTAGCAGTCCGGATAGTTTAACAGGAGATTATCGTCAAGATACCTTGGCTGTAGTGGGTATCTTGAGAAATGCCCTAGAGTTACCACAAGATTCACCAGATAAAGCAGCAGCTCAAGCAGAAGCGCGTCAAAAAATTAACGACTTTTCAGCTCGCTACCAGCGCGTTAACTCTGTTTCGACTCTTAACTCTTTCACTACTATGCGAACAGCCCTCAACTCCCTAGCGGGACATTACAGCTCTTACCCCAACCGTCCCGTACCCGAAAAGCTCAAGAACCGCCTAGAAAAGGAGTTTGAGCTTGTCGAGGCTGCGTTAAAGCGTGGTGGTTAACTATCCGCTTTGCGGAGTTATTAGTCTTTAGTCATTAGTCCTTAGTCCTTAGTTCTTAGTTCTAAATCCAATGACTAATGACCAATGACTGATGACTGATGACTGTATAATCAAAACCCTTGCGTTGTCGGGATTTTGAATGAGTGAATTTTGAGCGGTTTTTTATTTAAACTTGAGATTCAGCTAAAGTTGGTTACAGCTATCAATAAGCACGGGCATGCCACAAATACCTGTGGATATCACTGTTTTTTTGGGCGACAAAGCAAACAAGCCAAAAAATCCCGTGCGATCGCCGACTGTGGCTTAACTAAAAAAACAAAATAAAGCAACAGAAATAGGGGTTTGGGAGTCTTATAAAATTAGGCTTCAAAACCCCTATTTTTAAACTATAGTATTCGATACACCTCGCCCTAAGTGATGTGAGTTAGGGTTGAAGATTGTTTTGTCCTTCTATTTGTAGGTATGTTTAAACGTCCCTTGAATGCTGCAAAACCAATGTTCTTTTGGAGACGCCTGTTCGCTGTTCTTTTCAGTAGTAGTTTGCTAATTCCCAATTTTGGGACTCAGCCAGCAGGGGCGCAAGTAAACAAGTATTGCCAGCTATCATCAGCGGTGGCGCAAGAAAAAGAAAGCTTGCGTTTGTCTGCAATTAAAGGCAACCAAGAGGCCCCCAGGCGCTACCAAGAGATTTTGCAGCAAAACGCACAAGCTGTACAGGAATGCCGCTCAAACACTTGGCCCCAAGTCCAAGCTGTTTGGTTGCGTTTGTATCCCTGTGATATACAGCCCGGATCAATCGACCAGATTATGGATCGAATTGTCAACCGTGGTTATAACCAAGTTTATTTGGAAGTATTCTACGATGGGCAGGTATTATTACCAGCAGGCACTAACTCGACGGTTTGGCCTTCTGTAATTCGCACGCCTGGGACAGAAAATGTTGATTTATTAGCCCAAGCGATTCAAAAAGGGCGACAACGCGGTTTGAAAGTTTATGCTTGGATGTTTACAACAAATTTTGGCTATTCCTACGCCCAACGTCGAGATCGTGAAGCAGCGATCGCTCGCAATGGTAAAGGTCAAAGTAGCTTGTATGTTGTAAAGAATTCTTCTCAAGTATTTATCGATCCGTACAACATGCAAGCGAAACGCGATTATTACCAAATGGTACAGGAAGTCATGCGTCGCCGTCCAGATGGTATATTATTTGACTACGTGCGCTATCCGCGACAGACTGGAAGTGATTCCATCGCCACCAAAGTTACAGATTTGTGGTTGTATACAGAAGCCACTCAACAAGCTTTATTTCAACGGGCACAAAATTATAAAGGGCTGGAATTAATTCGCCGCTTTTTAAATAAGGGATACGTAACCACCGGAGATATCGCAGACGCCGATCAACTTTATCCCCAGGAAGCAGAACCTTTGTGGCAAGGTCGCATTCCATTGCAGCAGCAAAAGTCAATCCTTCCTGCGGATGAAAGACAACCACTTTTGCAATCTCAATTGTGGCAGCTTTCAGTTGCCCACGCCATGCAAGGTATCTTGGATTTTGTCGCTTTAGCTAGTTATCCAGCACAGCAACAAGGTGTTCCCGCCGGAGTAGTGTTTTTCCCAGATGGCAACCAAACAGTCGGTCAAGGCTTTGATTCTCGCTTACAACCTTGGGATCGGTTTGGGAGTTCTTTAGAGTGGCATCCCATGTCTTATGCTAATTGTGATGATGCCAGATGTATTGCAGCGCAAGTACAACGAGTTTTGAGCATGGCAAAACCGGGCACGCGGGTGATTCCCGCTTTAGCAGGCACCTGGGGAAAATCTGTTAGCAATCGTCCATCGCTAGAAGTGCAAATGCAGGCACTTCGCCGATTTGCACCCCAACTCAGGGGAGTCAGCCATTTTGCTTATTCTTGGCAAGAACCCGGTCATGATAGCGATCGCAAATTCTGCCGCACTCAATAATATCAAACTGTTTAATTAAACGTTGCATTCGTAGGGGCACAGCATTGTTGTGCCCCTACAATTTTATGTTTATTTTTATACTGTAAAAGTAGATAGCATAAAACATAGAATAGGCATCTCGTCCATGAACAGCAAGTATCTTGCGTGTTTCACAAATTATTCACTTTGGGTAGCACTAGCTACAAGTGGCAAAGCAATCAGCAATCCAAATAATTAGACTATGGTTAAGAGTGTTGTGAGGAGTTAGGAGTGAGGAGTTAGGAGTGAGGAATTAAGAGTGAGGAATTAAATCGACGCCCGGTGCGCGGCTGCCTCTTAACCCTTTCACCAGTCACCTGGGTCGGGAAACCCTCCCGCAGTGCTGCCTCACCAACGCACTGGCTCAAATTTCGCGTCTCTACGTTGTTGTCTAGATAAATGTTTTGGTCTGATCTGAACCGTATTGCCTTATAGATAGATTTCCCTGATTTACCCATTAATTAACATTCATTTCCGCGTTGTTGATAACCCCAAAGCTAAAACTCTTTCGATTCCGAAGCCGGGGAAATCGTTTTCTTACGGTCTTAGCACTTTGTATGATGGCACCCTCGGTACGGGTCAAAATCAAAGTGCGAAAATGCTAGTTCGCTATCCTGATACTGCTTACGAGGCACACGGAAACTACGCAATTAAATACAGTCTGACTTTGCCCCTAGAAAATTCAACCAAGAAAACACAGAGAAAGGGTGTATAAAATTATAACTGCATTGCCAGTCGCTCAACCCAAAGCTGAATTGCTATTTTTTGGGCGACCGGAACGGCGGGTGTTCTTTCGCGGTACGGCGCGGGTGCGTTATACTGATGATAAAAAGCTACCTCAGACGCGCTAGGTGCATTTAGTACAGCGACGGGGACAGCAAGGTGAGCCGTTAGTAACATTGATAGGACTTACGCAAAGAAACGCGGTTTCTATGAAAAATCGTTGGTTTTACAACTAAATTTGTACGAAGAAACCGGGTTTATGGCTGTTGCGTGCGTAAGTCCTGATTGAATATGTTACCAGGCGATCGGCGTTTGGTACAGGTTGAGTTGCTGTATCCGCCAGATGCGACGCCGCCGCAGGTGTTGACGGTGAGGAATTTGGGAAATTAGATGTTGGGTGAGGTGCCCTCACCCTATTCGTGTGGGGCGTTGCGCGTACGAAGCCTGCGAAGGCAGGCTTAAGAAGTTAGAAAGTCCATTCGTGGTTTGGATCGTCAAGGGCGGCGCGGACGGAGGCTAAGTTTGAAAGTTCTTTGAATGGGCTTGATTTAGCTATTTCTGCGATCAAATTTAATGTTAGGGCTAGTTGGTCATTATTGCCAGATGCGATCGCGCTATCAACGACAGCAAACAAAGCGCGAAAATTTTCTGCACGTTCATCAAACGAGCGATCGAGGTACGCCATCAGCAATTCTCGTTGGGCGTTTATTTGGGCGATCGTTGTTTTTTCCCAAGCATCAATATCGCGTCGCTTTGTCTTTTCTTGTTCGGCAATTATCTTGTATTCTGTGTAGGCTGAAACAACTTGTTGGAGGCATTCAGCAGGATTAATAGCTTCGTTAAATACTCCTGTGACAACTTTCTTTACTGACATTTTTAATTGCCTCCAAGGGTACGGTACTTCGCCTTAATAGTTGCAGTAGCAGAGTTCAAATTCCCTTCACTATCTAGAACAGGGGTTTTGATAATTTCTGCAAGTGCCTTCAGTAGAAGCCCTACCTGTTGAAACTTCTTGGCATCCCTGTTTTTATCAAATGATGGCAAAGATTCAAGTTCATTAAGATCAATAACAGCAAGGTGATTGAGAGATTTCACCAAATCCATCAACTCAGTAATTCGCCGTTGCACTTGTTGCATAAAGTCTCTTGCTGCGTCAATTTTAGCGATCGCAACATTGACTTCGGCTTCGTACTCCCGCGCCTTAGTCAAGGCTTTCTCGCCTTCACCAGCAAGCACAAAGCCACCAATCAACACAGCAGGACCAACAGTAATGCCACCTAAAACAAGAGAACCAAGAGCCATACCGCCGCCACCAGTAGCCAACGAACCGCCTCCCAACCATGCCAGAGTCGCATTCCAGGCTGCAGCACCACTGAGGCTTCCTATAAGTGTTCCTGTACTTGCCACCCCGACAGAAGTAGCAAGACCCATTGCGCCACCGTATCCTAAAGCCGCTGCCTTAAAAACCTTAGCACCACCTTTGAAAAACTGTTCAGCTTCCATCGCTGCAGTTTTATACTCTTTTATCTGCTGAACTGAAATTCCGTCTAGCCCTTCTAAAAACTCCTTTTCGCTCTGTTTTGCTTTACCAATATTTCGCTCAATGAAGTCAACAAAGCGCCCAATTGTACTTATCATCACATCAAGCTGCAATTGCCCATACTCTTCTGCCAGATCGTTAGTTGCTTCCCAGTCTGCCTTCAACTGGTTGACAGCAGACTCATGATGTCTTTGTGCGCGTTTACCAATTTCTTTTGCTTCATTCATGTCAGAAACGCCGACAGCCCCGGCACCCACACCAAGAACAGCGCCAGCTAAAGCAACAGCGCCCAAGATAAGCGGAATCATAAAATACTCCTGATTGTGATTAGCGGTTGGTTTATCTTTATTCTACAGGTTTCTTCAGGAATTAAGGCATCGCATTATACATGTATTTCCCTGAGATACCAGCTAATCAACATTCAGGAAGCATCAATTTGAAACTCTTTGCCTTTAGCCCACGAAGGTGGGCTTCGTTCGTGTAGCCCCACACGAATAGGGTGAGGGCACGTGAATGCCGTTTGTATTATATTGCTCTAACAATCTCTCTACGCTCGCATTACTATCCAAGAAAGAAAACAAATGCTTATAACGCAATTTCCCTTCTTTATCTAACACAAACTGCCCTGGTAAAGGCGCACCCAACGCTTGCCCTACCTTATATGTCCGAAATACGCGACAAGTAGGGTCACTCAACAACGGCATTTTTAAACCCAAATCTCTCACAACTATTTGGCTTTGCCGTTCGTCGGTACTGGTAATCATTAAAACTTCTATACCGCGATTCTTAAATTGCTCGTAATTCTCATTCAAAGCTTTGATATGAGGAAAGCAAAAGGGACAATATTGCTTCTCTGTAAAAATACGAGTCAAGGCAAGTAATATTGGTTGCTTGCCTCGATAACTCGATAATTTAACTAGCGTTCCGTTAGTAATATCTGGTAGTTGAAAGTCTGGTGTCATAAATCCCAAGGGGATGCTATTTGCAGCCGGAATTGGGAAAAAATTGCGGAAAAAGCGCTCATTTAATAAGCCGCTAAAATCAGTTGAAGTTAGCATATTTTATACCTGAGCAATAATTATTAATGAGAAGGCAGAAGGCAGAAGGCAGAAGGCAGAAGGCAGAAGGCAGAAGGCAGAAGGGAAACTCCATAAATAAATTTTCGGGGTTTCAAACAAGGACACCTTTTTTTTCTTCACTGTAGGCGTCTCTAAAACAACCTTTTAGCATTTTCATAAAGAAACTCAGAGACTTTAAGAGAAAGTGGCATAGGACAAAAAATATATTTTATTCCTTCTGCCTCCTGCCTCCCGCCCTCTGCCTTTCTTCAGTAAATAAACGTTAAATAATTTTGAGTTTTAAGTTTTGAGTTTTGAATTAAAGACTTTTTCTTAACTTATAATTCATAACTCATAACTGGGAACTCTCTGATGATAAAACCACAGATGTACACTAAAATCGACAGTGATTAATTTTCATCTGTGCAAATAGGAGTGTCAACTGTGGTTATTTTCTATTTTGCCCTCAACTCCAACGCTCCTGTGTTGGAGTCCTCCATCTACTGAAATCTAAACAGCAGAGAAGTAAACTTTGGACTTGACTGGATCGGGAACCATTGTTTGGTCTCCGGGTTGCCAACCTGCAGGGCAAACTTCGTCGGGGTGAGATTGAACGTGCTGAATGGCTTGCAAAGTCCGCAGGGTTTCATCAACGCTACGACCAAAAGCGAGGTTGTTGATGGTGGCGTGCTGAATTACACCATCTTTGTCGATGATGAACAAACCGCGCAAAGCAATACCCGCTGCTGGATCGAGAACGTTGTAAGCAGCGCTTACTTCTTTTTTGATGTCAGCAATTAGAGGATAGTTGAGGTCGCCAACGCCACCAGATTTGCGATCGGTTTGAATCCACGCTAGGTGGGAAAATTCGCTATCTACAGAAACACCAAGTACTTCGGTGTTAATTTTCTTGAATTCTTCGTAGCGATCGCTAAATGCTGTGATTTCTGTTGGGCAAACAAAGGTAAAGTCTAATGGATAGAAAAATAGGATGACATATTTGCCGCGATAGTCGGACAATTTAATTGTCTTAAATTCCTGATCCGCCACAGCTGTTGCTGTAAAATCGGGAGCCTGTTGACCTACACGGAGGCATCCTTCTGTTGCGTAAGTGAGGGGCATTAATCTAATTCTCCTTCAACTTATATCCGTCTATTAGCGTTGAAATTCGGGTCTGAATTAAATTCACCCGTCCACGCTATCACACTTTGATTACGTTCTGTTACGACTATATCATAGTCATAACGATTTTGAGTAGCAAATGGCTGATTTAGATACGAGAGAATGGTTGCTCACCAATGGCTTGGGAAGTTTTGCCAGCGGTACAGTTTCTGATGTCCGGACTCGCACCTATCATGGCTGGCTATTTGCGGCTACCAGCCCGCCAATAGGGCGCACACTACTGCTTTCGCACTTGGAAGCTAGTCTGGAACTACCAGGGCAAGTTATGGCGTTGGGGACGAATTTCTGGGGCAGCGGTCAGGTGAATCCTATGGGCTACCAGATGCTGCGCTCTTTTGATATTAACCCAGTTCCCAAATGGATTTGGGGTGATGATAGCTGGCAGTTAAGCAGGCAGATGGTGATGCCCTATGGGATAAAAGGGGGGGAGGGGGAGAGGGGGAGAGGGGGGGAAGTCTGCCACTCCCCCACTCCCCTACTCCCCCACTCTTGTTTTTGCCATCGGCTTTTGATTCATTATCGGTACGAGGGTAAAGATGTTGCGGTTTTAAGGCTGCGTTTGTTAATAGGCGATCGCGATTTTCACCACCAGCAAAAAGCCAGTCCAGAATTACTGTTTTCTCAATTGTTGGGACAAGGGCAAGTTTGTCTGCAAGGAATAAATTCCGGGAATTTTGGCACGCCTTGGCATTTGCGCTGGACCCAAGGAGAATATCAACCAGATGGAGTTTGGTATTGGAATTATGGTTTGCCAGAGGAAACGCGCCGGGGATTAGGCGATCGCGAAGACCTCTACAGTCCTGGTTACTTAACTGTTATTCTCCATCCGGGAGATACAGTCACTCTAGAAGCGCGGGTAGGCTTTCCTGAAGTACAACAAAGTTCTCTTACCTGCGAAACCTTTACAGAAGCTGTAGAAGCAGAGCAACAAAGGCTCTCGCAAATTTTTGCATGGGGAGAGGCAGGAGGGGGAGAGGGGGGGAGAGGGAGAGGGGGGGAGAGGGAGAGGGGGGAAAAGGGAGAGGGAGGGAATGAAAAATTCAAACTTACTCCCCCACTCCCCCACTCCCCCACTCCCCCACTCCCCTATTCCCTAATCTGGCAACAATTACTCAAAGCAGCTGACCAATTTATCGTTTATCGAGCTTCAATTGCTGGTCCGACGGTGATTGCTGGTTATCACTGGTTCAATGATTGGGGAAGGGATACGTTAATTGCTTTGCCGGGGTTGGCGCTAGTAACGCAGCGTTTTGACTTGGCAAAAGGACTTTTACAAACCTTTGGGCGTTACTGTCGCTACGGTTTAATTCCCAATGCGTTTCCTGATGAGGATGGCGAACCGTTTTACAACAGTATCGATGCGGCGCTATGGTGGATTGAAACTTTGGGGCTTTATTTGGAAGCTACCCACGATTGGCAATTTTTGGCTGAACAATACCCAATAGTGCAGCAAATCTACAAAGCCTTTATTGGTGGTACTCGTTACAATATCCAAGTTGATTCGATTGATGGGCTGGTTGGTTGGTATGCTCGTGGTGTAGCCCTCACCTGGATGGATGCGGTGGTTGACGGACAACCTGTGACTCCCCGTCGCGGTAAGTCGGTGGAAATTAATGCTCTATGGTATTCAGCTTTGTGTTGGGCGTCTCGCTGGGCAGAAATCTTGAGCGAACAAGATGGGGTTGGCGATTCGGGGCGTTTTGCCAAGCAGGCGCGACGTTATACCCAGCAAGCAGAACTCCTTAAAGCTTCGCTGCAAAAATTCTGGAATCCTGATTTAGGCTACTTGTACGACACGATTTCGCCGGACGATCGCCGCAATTCTCAGATTCGCCCAAATGCGGTTTTAGCCCTTTCCCTACGCCATTGCGCCTTTTCACAACAGCAGGGGCGTCAAATACTCAAGGAAGCCGTTTCTAGCTTGCTTACACCCTACGGTCTTCGCTCTCTCGATCCAGGCGATCCGGAATACATAGGCAAATATTTGGGCGATCCACACCAACGCGATCGCGCTTACCACCAAGGTACTGTTTGGAGTTGGCTAATTGGTCCTTTTATCCGCGCCTGGGAGCGTTTTTACCCGCAAGAACCGTTGCCCTTTGATTGGCAACCCTTGCTGGATCACTTTCTATATGCAGGCTGTATTGGCTCAATTTCGGAAATTTTTGATGGCGATGCACCTCATACACCCAGAGGAGCGATCGCTCAAGCATGGTCAGTTGCTGAAGTCATCCGTCACATCAACAAATAGTGCGCTCGTGCGCTCGTTTTGAGTTATGAGTTATGAGTTTTGAGTTATGAATTAGGGCTTATAACTCATAACTGATAATTCATAACTCATAACTTTGCTTTAAATGGCTCAGGTGTGATTCGAACACACGACCTCAGGCTTATGAGTCCCACGCTCTAACCAACTGAGCTACTGAGCCAATTTTTTCACTTCGTTCTTAAATATAGCATACAAATCCGGTCATTGCTAGCCCCCAACCAAAAATTATTGTTAGTTGTTAGTTGTTAGTTGTTAGTTGTTAGTTGTTAGTTGTTAGTTGTTAGTTGTTAGTTGTTGGTAGTTGTTAGTTGGTGAAGCGCGTACTGCGGGAGGGTAACACTCGCGCAGGTAACTGGTGAAGCGCGTACTGCGGGAGGGTAACACTCGCGCAGGTAACTGGTTCTCCCGTTGGGTTGGTGGGTGTTGGGGCGCTTGGGAGGGGAGCCACTGCGGTCTTGGGGTCTCCCCAAGTGGAGCAAGTGGCGTTTTCCCGACCCAGGCGACTGGTTCTCCCGTTGGGTTGTTTATTCTTTTGCCCAATGCCCGATGCCCGATGCCCGATGCCCAATGCCCAAGGGACGCGGCTTCGCCTACTGTCGCGGTCGCGCGAAGGGCGCTGGCGCAACAATGCCCAATGCCCAAAAAGCAAAAGAGGGAGTTTTGCTCCCTCAACCAACAAGGCAATTATGCGCGTTGCAGACAGGCACTTACTACAGGCGAGGCGGCAGGAAAGCGATTGGGTTAACTGCGCCCTTGCCTGATGGATGGATTTCAAAGTGGCTGTGGGGACCAGTGCTAAAGCCAGTGCTACCCATTAAAGCAATGGTTTCTCCCTGACGCACTTGTTGACCGACTTGCACCATAATTCGGCTGTTGTGACCGTAGCGAGTCATGCTGCCATCAGCGTGGCGGATTTCTACTAGGTTGCCGTAGCCACCGTTGTTCCAGCCAGCTCTTTGTATCACACCGTCAGCCGAGGCGTAAACCGGCGTGCCAGTTGAGTTAGCAACGTCAATTCCTCTGTGCATTCTTCCCCAGCGCCAGCCATAGCCGGAGGTGAGGGTGCCTTTTGCAGGCCAAATGAAAGCAGTGATGGAGTTAGACGGATCGGACGGGTTGAATGCAGGAGGGGTATTTTCGTCAACCGCTCTGGGCAGGTATCTATCTACTGCTGCCAAAGGCGGTAAATCTGGAGAAACTTGACGTCCTCGCATATCCCCAAGGGATGCAGAGGCGTCTACACCGGTTGGAGGCGTTGCTACCCTGACGCTAGGTCTGTTACCGGGCGCACTCCACTCGGGATTAATTGGTTGGTTAACTTGTCTTGTAGCACCGAATTCTGGCTTAACCGGCTGGGCGCTATAGCTGGGAACCATCGGTCTGGGAACGGCAATAGGTACCGCTGTATTAGTCGGTCTGTAAACGGGAACCGGCACGGCTACGTTATTGGGTCTTAATGCAGGAATCGACACGGGAATATTATTAGCTTGAGGCTCTACTGGCACTACAACGTTACCAGATTGTTGAGCGCGGTATTTTTCCCGTAATCTCTCGATTTCGTCTTGCAAGCTGCGAAGACGTTGATTTTGTTTTGTTCTGACTGGGGCATCTGGCCTTTTAGCCAGTTGCATGTCGGCAAAAGCTTTCGGAATTGGAGTGTCACCGCCCATGCCATAACCAGCAATCGGGGTGGGAACTGTTACAGGCGCGATCGCATTTGCTGTAAAGTTAGCCCAAGCAGAAGCTGATTCAGTTGTCGGTGCCACGATGGTAGCGTTTAACTGTGAAGTAGCAGCTACTGTAGTGTTGGGGTTGGCACCAGTTGCGTTAATGCTCTGGGTGGCTACCTTGGAAGTAATGCTGGATTCTACTTCGCCTGCGTTCATCGCTACTGTTGTTTGGCTGGCAATGTTGCGATTAACAGTACCGGGGACGGACAGCTTTTGGCTGATTTGCAGTTGATTGGGATTGGAAAGATTATTTGCCTTTATTAAGTCTGAGACTGAAGTACCGTAATTAAGCGCGATCGCTGCTAGTGTATCTCCAGGCTTAACTTCGTAGGCTGTTTGAGCCGATGGCGCAACAGTTGCTTGTGTGGCTGCTGTCTTGCTTGGCATTGGTGCTGGTACTTGCGCCTCGGATGCCTGCTTTAACCTCGACACGAGGTTTGCTTGACTGGCATTGTTGGTAGTTGTCAACTGCGGTGTAGCTGTGCTAACAGCTACTCGCTGCGACAAAGCAGTACTAGCTTGTGATACTTGTGATAAACCTTTGGTCTCCCCAGACCGCAACTCCGCCAGACTTTCTCTTAAACGGTTCGATTTTTCCTGTAAGCGATTGAGTGCAAACTCTTGCTGCGCCTTCAATTGAGCATCGACTTCACTGCTTGCAGTATCCGAAGAAGCCACTGTTTGTGGCACAACAGTGAAGGATGTGGTTTGATTGCCAGCAACACCAGAAGCACTAGAGAGTTTTTCTACTGTCTCCAGTTGCTTGTTGGCTGTTTGTACGTTAGCGTTTGCTGCCTTCAGTTTCTGTCCCAATTGGGTTTTTGCGTAGAAGGAATTTTTGTCTGTAGTAGTAGTAACAGACATTCCATTTGCCGCAACTTGCCATTTAGCTCCAAGCCCAGGCAACTGTGAAATTGCTGTTGGTTCCACGATGGCAGGACTTTCAGGCACGCTCGCTGGGGAAACGGCTTGGGATTCCAGCTTGTTTGTGGGGGCAAACTTCACTTCGGTGTCATCACTAGCAGGATTAGTAGCTGCCTTTTGGCTGCCTACTGGTTCTGCTGCTTGGGCTTGGTCGCTTTGTCGAGTCACCAAAAGGCTGGTTGCTCCCATTGAGATTGCCAAGCCAATCATCGCGGCTTGCGTCCCCACCCGGCGGTTCACCCGTGGATTTATTGCGTTTTGTTGGTCCACCAGGGCATCCTCGCTAGGGGTATTGTCAACCACAGCCTTTACTCTCTTCTTCAATGCTCGTTTCAAAGACGACCTCCTATGATCACTAGCGCTTAACTGACCTCGATTTTTTGCAGTCGGATACTAGTCAATGATTTAGATCACATCCAATGACAGATCAAGATCACACTCACCAGAGATACTTACGCAAGATTAACCTGCTTCTCTGATTTAGACAAGTTCATACCAGTTAGCAAATTTTAAATTGCTTTGCTACTTGTCCGTTCAACTCCTCACGACCTAGGACTTTTTACTCTTGACAGATTTTTATTTTTATGTATCTTTTCAGCTTTGGAACTGGATAAATACTCGATTTGCCAAGTCAGATATGGCTTTCTCGCAATCAGATGCGATGACTTCTGAAAGAACGATGCCCCCTGCTCTAAGTCTTTTCAATATTTCTGCACCCAATCCGTCTTCCCAATTCGAGACTTTACGTTGATTATTCCCTAAAATACAACCGTGTAAACTCGCAGGTACTTTCGCGCTTCAAAATAATGCCAAGAATAGTAAAATCGCTCAAATGTGCTATTAGACTACCTTCTACCTTCTTTTTTTCCCAAGTCGAAAAAATACAAATTCATGAAAATCTATGATTCCAATTTGGCTTTTCGTCGGTTTCCCTATACAAATTTCTTATCATTCAATCCTGTTGATCGTAAGTAATTCTCGCTACTTTTTGCAGATACTTTGCAAAAATTGTATACTAATTAACACTGGTGTTTTGTATAAAACAGGCAGTTTTACGTAAAGAAAATACTTTTTTAAATGAAGTTTTTATAAATATGCAACTATTTTTACTTCAGCTAGAAATTTGACTCTTGGCTTGTCCGTTGGGACTTGTGGTGATTTTATTGTAAATAACCCAACTGGCGACGGGCTTCAAACAAGCCGACTGCGACGCTGACTGAAAGATTTAAACTGCGAACGTTTGGTTGGTTCATCGGAATGTGAAGGGTTGCATCACAAGCTGACAAGACTGTTGGCGGTAAGCCTTTTGTTTCGCAGCCAAATAGCAGCCAGTCATCAACTTGAAACTCAAAGTTGACATAATTAAAACTACCCAACACGCTAAAGCCCAACCATCTTCCCCCACGGGCCTGATGTACGGTTTTGAAGGCTTCTAAGGATTCGTGATAGTGCAGTTTTACATAGGGCCAATAATCTAAACCTGCTCTTTTGAGATAGCGATCGCTTATTTCAAATCCCAATGGTCCAACCAAATGTAATTCTGTGCCTGTCGCGGCACAAGTGCGGGCTATATTGCCTGTATTGGGGGGAATTTGGGGGTTAACTAAAACTACCTGAGGCATTAGCGGTCAATGTGAATATATTGCGACAAACAATGTATCGAATTTTCCAAATCTACCGTCAGGTAGAGGTCATTTATAGTTTTTGTTAATAACTATAAAGTCAACTCGATTGATTAGAAATTTAAAACAATCGAGAACCCACTCAGAAAAAGATCTCAGAGCATTTTTAACAAAGTTAAGAAAACATAAGTTTTGGCGTCGGAGTGCGAATAACTCGGTTCTGGGACTATTTTGAGGAATTTTTCCAGGTAAGGGAAGATGTGGTCGGGGGTAAATAACGGTGGTAAGGTTAGGACAAGCTTAAGCAACAAGTGGCGAACATAATTTTTCTTCTAGTTCGATTTCACGTTCTTGAGTGGCACGAATCCCCATTTGGATGACGTGTCTGGAACTAAAACCGAGTTTGTGCAGTTGCAACCACTGTTGGGCTTCATTGCCTTCGCGAAGAATTTTTTGCAAAGGCGAAAGAAAACAACTGAAGCCGTTTTGTTTGGCAGTAGCCCAAACTTCTTGATAAAGTTCGGCAATCCAATCTCTGGCTAAGATACTTCTGCCATCTGAATAATGCTTCAATTGGGCATCAAGACTTGCAGTCGCGGCTGCGGTTTCGTTGGCTGCAGTTATCGCGACTAATTCGTCGGGTGAGAAAATACTTTGGGTTAACGGTTCGATACGGGGATCTTCTATTATCTGCAACAAACGCGCTTCTAGCAAGGCGGTAATTGCCAGTAAGGCAATTGGATCGCTTACCAAGTCGCAGATTCGCAGTTCCAAACGATTTAAGTCATAGGGACGGCGATCGCCATTCGGGCGCACTGACGCCCACAAATGCCGGACATTTTGCATTGTACCAGCCGCTATCTGATTTTCCACCCACTGAATGTGATGGGCGTGGCTTTCAAATAAGGGCACATAAGCTGGCGTTTGCGGGAAGAGACCCCAACGGGTGGAATGATAACCGGTTGCTTCGCCATTCATGAAGGGAGACGAGGCACTTAATGCTAAATACAGGGGCGCTTCTAATCGTATAATTCGACACGCTCGCATTAATACTTCTGGGTCGCTAATGCCGACGTTTATATGAACGCTAGCGGTGACTACTTTGGTGGCGTAAGTTTGTTCAATGTAGTCGTGGTATGGGTTTTGGGGGTCAGAGCGGAAAAAGCGATCGCTCCCGCCTAAGGATAGGGTACTACCCGGAATTAAAGTGTAATTACCGAGGTTCTGGAGATAATTTCGCAGTTGCTGACGCGGAGTCAGCAGTCCACACAATTGGCGTTCGTAATTTTCGGATGGTGCGGTTACGTATTCTACATTGCGGCTATCTGGTTCCCGCATAAATCCATCCAAAGCAGCGACTATCTTGTCGGAGAGTCCGACGATATCTCCTTGAGGTGTGCCAGTGTACATCTCAATCTCAAAGCCCTTTAATAGCACTTCGTTTGTTCTCCTCGGCTCTCCTTACTTTTAAATTGTATCGAATGCGACGATTTTCTGCATCTAACAATTGGCTTAATTCAAAATTCAGATTATTTGAAAAGTTCACTAAGGAGGAGTAGGGGGAGGGGGGGAGGGGGGATGGGGGGACAAGAGGGACAAGGAGATATTAACAATTACTAATTAGCAACTACAACTACGCGCCTAGGCGCTTACCTAGTATTAAGGCTAACTTACTGAGGCGATGCCTGTATGGGGGGTAACACCCTTGTTTGTTTTGAAAAAATCAATTATTTTTTCGCTTTTGAAGGTTTACGTTTTGCGTCTTTAAGGTGTTTTGGCGTGTTTTGGGATGCAGCATATTCAGTTAGAAATTTCTCTGGCGTGTCAAATGGTGGTTGGGTTATGGCGAGACGCAAAAATTCTGGCCAAATGTCATCGTTTACTAACTTAATTGCAATTTGAGGATTGTGAGTAGCGATAAGTGTGATCGCATTACGCCATCCTTGACGCAATGATTCTATATAAGCGTCTTCTGGTGAAGTTTTATTTAGCAATGAAAGTGCGGTTTTCAGTGTAAGTTGAAAATTTTCTGCATCAGCCGTTACCTGTTTCGACCTTAATTTCTGACATACCATATTCAGCCATACAGGTAAAATTTCAAGCCTGTTATTTTGCTGTATCGCGTTAAGTGCGATTTCTGACATACCCAGCGCACCCCACAGGCACAAAGCTTTTATTCTCAAGGTAAAATCATTATTTTGTAAAGCATTTTCCCATAATTTATCGGCGTGATTTTTGAAGCGATTTGCGATAAGTTCATACGCTTCTTGGACTTGATTGGGAATTGTGGTTTTATAGACTAACTCGCCTTGAGGTAAATATTCGCCGCGATAATCAAGCCAATTATGAAATCCGCAAAGATAAATTTCTCTATCGACTATTACTTCTTTTATATGGGAATTCCCCAGCCACAAAAGTTGTATGGCTGGTAAATTTTCCGGAGTTTTAATATCTCGAAGTTTTTCTTCTACATCTGGTGGAATTGGTCTTTCTTCATCTTCTTGTTGCTGGCAAATTCCATATCCTATGATAATCCCAACTCCGCGATGAGCTAAGTTTTGTAATATCCTCAGGAAGTTGTCATCTACAAATGTTTGATTTACCCAAGGAGAATAGATAAAAATCTCATGCTTTGCCGAATTTAAAACTTCTAAAAAAACTTGATAAATTTGTTCGTCAGCTAACTGCACAACTGTGCCAGCTACAGTACTAGTATTCTGTTTTAAATTTGATATTGCCGTTTTAAGCGCCTGTTGTCGAATGTTTTGGACTCTAGCTTCAATTTCGGCATTTTTCTGATTCAGGGTTACCTGACGCTCAAAATTGATGGTTTTATTTGACAATTCGCACAAAGCTTGTAAGGATATTTTTTCTTGAGAGTGCAGCGATTCTATCCAGTTTGATTCTGACTCTAAAATTCGTTTTCCGCTTCTTATTTGGATGCTCAATTTTTCTTGACGTGCATCAAAATTCACAAAAATTGATATAGATTTCCAAATTATTTTGGTCGAACCTAGCAACTTACAGGAAGTAACTATTTTTCCCTCTGTTGGTACATGAAGTTCTAAACCTGAAGTTTGAATGTTTTGTTGTATTTCCTCAAGCGGTAAGGAAGAAATATCTTTAATTTTATTATCAATAGATACCACACTTGCCAAATCAGGTTGGTTTCCGATGACATCGTTTAAAGGTTCAGATTGAAAGGTAAGTTTTCCGCCTAAAGGGTCTGTAATAGCATAAATTTGTACGGGATATAAAGGTTGTGGGACGCTTCCTTTTTCGTAAAATAAACGACCTTCAGCAGTAACTGTAATTGGTGATTTTGCTTCTAGAGTTTGTAATGTCTGAAGAGTCGCAGCGGCACTTCGCACAAATACAGGATCTAGTCCAAGTACAGATGCTAATTCATCGACTGTTGGTGGAGGTTTAAGTTCAATACCGGCGCGGATGATAAATTCTTCAAGTACGTTAAATTGGCGGGGTTCTTTGATGGTTACTTCTACAAGAGTTTGACGCAAGTTATAGCGGAATTGACGTGCTGCTAAAACTGATAAATTAGGACTTTGGGCTTCTATTTCGGCTACCAAATTCTTTAAGCTGTCATCAATGGGTTTAGCAGAGGACGCGAGAAACATCTACAAAGCCTCCATGATGACGGACAATATTTGAAACCTCTGAATACATATTTCCAACTTTACCTGGTTGGTGGGTAAATAAGTCGTGACAACCCACGATTATCAGTAATTCTTGAGCGCGAGAAAAAGCAACGTTAACTCTTTCTGACTTTTTAGCAAATCCCACATCACCCTGATTATTGTTGCGAACCATGCTGACAATTACAATAGGTCTTTCCATTCCTTGAAATCGGTCTACAGTACCGGTACGAATTTGCAAAGAAGGAAAAAGTTCAGATTGCAGGCGTTCATCAATTTTTTTTAATTGAGCGCCATAAAATGTAATTACGGCAATTTCTTTTTTTGGTTCGCCATTCGCAATTTTAGAAGCCCAAGTATTTTCTAATTGCTGACACAAACGTTCAATTACATCAATTTCGGGAGTGTTAAAGAATGAAGTTCCCTCACGTTGTTCTTGAAATTGATTTTCTTTAGGCATTTTAACCCAAAGTAGATGGTGATTTTCTTGGATTATTTTACCTGCCAAATTATGTGCGCGTTTGGTGTCAGGTTCTAAAATACCACATTCTAGTTTACCTTCATAAAATTGATTGATTGCACCCATAATAAAGGGATGCATTCGATACTGGGTAGTTAGCATCTGTTTGATGCTTTCATCGGCGGTTTCAAACTGACTTTTGAATAATGATTCTTCTAAAAATTGTAATTCTTTTCGTGTATTGCCGATTTCTTGGGCAACTTCTTCTAAAGTGCTAGTATCAAGCATGGGTGGTAATTGTCGATGGTCGCCTACCATTACTAACTTTTTACCTTTCAAAGCTGGTATTAGTAATTCTGGTGGTGTACATTTACTAACTTCATCAATGATTACCACATCAAAGTATTTGAATTCTTCCGAAAATTCGCGATTTGCAGCTTGAACGCAGGTGATTCCAACGACGTTTGCATTATCTAAATATATTCGTCTTAAATCGTTGCGATCGCCTGCGGATGGATTTCGTACTTTTTCAATCCAATCTTGAGTCAATTGCTGATATCTGTTGAGATAAGTTTCTTCTTCAGCAAGTTGATTTTCCCAGGAATCAAATTTAGTTTTGATGTTGTGTAACAAGTCAATATTAAACAATTTTGTCGCCGAAATATCAGGTTTAAATTTATCGGGTATTTCTTGCCATAATGTTGACCACCAGTTGCGATCGGCGGTTAAATGGGCTGATATTGTTGGTTGAAGTTTTTCTAATTCACGTAATTCTATTTGAAGTTTTTCAAGTTCATTTCTCGCAATTGCCGTTTCAGCGTTGAGTTTTGATAAATGCTCAAATAAAGAGTTTTTGATAATCTCCAATACAGCGAAAGGTTCTAATAATAAAATTAAACTTTCAAGCTGAATTGTGCTACTTTCCCAAGAATGTACTTGAGTTGAAAATTTGTCCGGCTGTTCCCAAATATTTGATTGTTTTGCGAGATATTGTTCAACTAAAATGCGTAATTTAACAGGTATATTTTGCTCTTGGTTTATTTGTTCTAAAATCTTGATAACTCGTTCAAGTTTTAAATTACCATCTTGCCGTGCTGCTTCTACCTGATGTTGAATGGCTGATATTTGTTCTTGACTAATTTCGTTTATTTGAACTTCATTTAATTGTTGCTGCAAATGCTGAAGTTGTTGTTCGGCTTCAGTTTTGACTTTTAAAACGCATTTACGCGCATTCGCTAGAATGGTTTCTATCAATTCTTGTGTAATTCGCTTCAGAGTAGAATCGATGTTATTTACTTCCCATGATTTACCATACATTTGTTGGATTTTTTTGAAAAAATTCTGAGTATTTTGAAGCAAAATTTTTCGCTGATTTTGGCTGAAAATTTGATAATTATTAAATTGTTCGTAAATCTCTTGCCATTGAACGCGATCGCTTCTTGATAACACCAGTGGAATTTGACTAAAAGTTTGTTGCAAAAAGTAACTAAAAGTATGTTGTTTCCCCTGTCGGTCAATATAACCTCCCTCTATTTCATAAGATATTGCTTTTGTCAATATCTCCCAATCTGGTAAGTTAATTTTGCAATTTTTTGGCACAAGTGGTAATTTTAGTGTATTCGCATACATCAACAAACCTAGCGGTAATTCCACCAGATTATCTGTTAAAGGTTGATTGTCTTGCTGGCATTTTTTCAAGATTTGATACAAATTGAAATCTGCTGTAGACTTCCATTCTGTAACTGCACCGATAATATAATCAATTTCGCGTTTGCGGTTTTCCCATTTTTGGATTGTTGGCTGTAGAGTTTGCTGCTTGTTAAGGAATTTCTGATAATCTGTTTGCAGCTGATTCAAAGCGGTAGAATTTTCTTTGAAAACCTGCACCGATGCTGCAACTTCCAACATGGCTGCAGCCGCATTTTTTGCAGAAGTAAATACTGTTTTATATTTAGATATTTCAGTCCCTACAGTTTCACGCAACCAAACCGCCAAACCAAATGCACCACACCCAGGGCGAATAAAACCAAGTTCATCACTATATTTGATAGCTGTCCGAACATTGGCCAAAAAGTTTTCTACTAAATTATTGCTATCTGTGTAAGGTTTCAGACGCGGCAAAAAATTCGCAACTTCTGAAGCTTCCCAATTTACACTTGGTGCAGCATCTAACAGATTTTCTAATCCGGAAATTAGAGATTCAACCTCGCTTTTGTGGGCAATATTTACCTGATAGGTTGTTTCTTGCTTTTGAAAATTTGCCTTGAAATCCGCTTTACTTTGATTTAACTCATCTTGTTTTTGATGAAATTCTTCCTCTGCCTTTAAATACTCTGCAAATCGTTGCGATGACGCCAATAATTTACGGAAGATTTGGACATTCTCCAGACGTTTCGCCAGACTATTTTCGCAGTCAGTAGCGGTATTGTCCAACCACGTACCAATTACTTGGTCTTCTAAAAATGGTTGTCCTTCCTCCCCAACTTTTTCGGATCGTCCCTTTCGTACGGCGCGAATAACTGGGTTGTGAACTAATCGACTCAGGGCATTATCAACTGCTAAGTTTGCTTGAGAAGCAATCAGAGTGCGTCCACCTCTCAGCGCAATTTGATAGCATATTTCGGCAATTACAGTAGTTTTACCCGTACCTGGTGGACCTTGAATTAAAACTAAATCCTTCGCTGCAAGCACCATTTCGACTGCTGCTTTCTGACCGGGATTTGCAGAAGATAACAATAAATCTTGTGGTTGCAGTTCGATATTTTTTTGAATAGGTCTTGCTTGGGAAGCGTCGAATAAAAAGTTGCCCAAATAGGGATTTTGGGTGCGACCATTATTCAAGTCTTCCAAAGCTTTTTTCTTGCGCTGAATTTGCTTGATGTCACCAGCCGCCTCGAAAACCAAAAATCCCGTTTTTGGTAATTGATAATGCTTTGCCGCCATGTAATCAGCTACTTCGCGCTCTAATTTGATGCGAATAATGCAGCGCTTTTGGTCAATTTCTTCAATAGACCCAATTTGACGGCTGTTATGCCAGTTTTTTCCTGTAGGAGCAGTTTCAAAAAGTTTGATATCATCGTTTTTTGACCGCTTTGCTCGTTCCCAAAAATTTTCACTTTCTAATAAATTTTCATTGGAACCATCAAGAGTGGCTGAATTGACATCAATTTCAAAAGAGACTTTCGTGACACCTGAATTATAATTGTGACTGACAAAACGCACGCAAAACTGACGCGCTTTGGCGATTTTTTCCTCAATTTGCAAAAACCCTTTCCAAGCAGCAAGCTGGTCTTCTGTAGGCACATGATTGCCACAAATCGGCATCGCTGCAATGCGTGCCAATGTCGCTGGCTTAATGTTGATACGATGTTGATGATTGGGCAGCAAACGCAAGCAAAAAGGTACAGCATAACCATCAGCTTGTCCTTGTGCGGGATGTCGCGACTGGGCGGATAATATCTTTAAACCGCCGCATCCATCTTGAGGTACAGCTACCAGCAAACCTAAGGTTTTTCCAAGCTCTTTTAGTCTTGCAGGTAATTTAAAATCATCTCTATCTGTTGCTATTGTTAAATCCCAAAGTTCTTCTCCTGGATCTCGTCCAGACCCTTTGCGACGTACATAAAAAATACAAGGTTTCTGACCGACGCATTCAAACATTAATTCATTCGCACGTTCCCGCCGTTCTCGAAATTCGGGATATGATTTAACGGCAGTTTCACCTTCAAGATTGCGAATTAAATTATCAATTGCCGAACCTACTAACGCATAACTCCAATCTTCAAAGCCTATCCTTGTTTTTAAAGAATTTGCTGCTAAAGATTTAGCGACCTTTGCAGTATTGGCAGGTGGTTTCTTTGTCGCTATCCGAATGCGTTCTGCATCTGATTGAGAAATTGCACTGCTATGACTTTTAACAACAATATTGAGTTGGTCGCAAATCGCTAATAGCTTTTTGGTATCCAAACGCAATTCTTTTGTTAGTTCGTAGATTCTGACTTTGGCGTTGTTCATCAAATATTGCTCCGCCAAGATTATCTCTATAAAACCCTACTTTTGTCAATCCTCTCAACTTTTAACAGTCATTTTTGTAAAGTAAATTTTTGTCAATCAACACGCTTTACAATGAGTTACATTTTTTTGATTCACGATTTCTAAAGCTTCCGGGCAATTTCCCGGATAATTTATTGAAAATTGGCATACGCCGCCGAGATTATGAAAATTTTACCAAAACCCCAAAACCCTGTCAATTCGTAATTAATTGAGAATATTCTCAATTAGGGGGAAAATTGTAAAGAATAATTGATAAAAGTAACAAAACTGACGATGCAAATATTTAAACTGAAATCTATTTTTCATTAGATGAACTTATTCTATTATCGGTCTAAAATCGATAACAGTAGTAATCTGTCAAAGCAACTTAATGAGGTAAATCAAGTTTTAGAATCTTTGCTAGGGGAATCACCAAGTTAGCACTCGCTTCTCTGTGCCCACCGAAGATTTGAAAAGGAGGAAACCTCCGCTCAAACTTCTCTCTGCGATTGATTATTTAAAGAAGGCAAACTTTCAGTAAATCGAACAGTTTTTTAAAAGCCTTGCCACATCAGTATTTGAGCTAAACACTCCTTTCCCATAAAAGTACGTCTAAATGGGCATTTTAGCCAACAACGTTAGGTGATGTTAAGGCCATCGCTATTGATATAGCAATCCTATCTGATAGGTGAAAATTGAAAGCCAGAGAAATCCAGTTTTTCCAAAAAACCGGGTTTCTAGTTTCTCACGAATGATGCAAAGGATTGCTATAAGCGTTGTTAGACTTTTTTTCGGCAGGGCTGAAATTCTTGTTTTTACGCAGGTTTCCGCGCATTTTGCGATTTACTGACTTTGATTGACAGACTAGTAGATTACAACGAAAGAAGTCAAACCCAACCTACGCCTAAAAAATAATTCCTACCAATGCCCAATCATTGATATATTAAAGTCGATATTGTCGGTAAACTTGACTCGCGGCACGATGTAAGAGGGAGTGACGATAAACCAAAGATTTCATATCGTCAGCGTAACCGCCGCCAATCACGCAGGCGACCGGATAACCAGCCGCCACACAAGTACTCAAAACCTGCATTTCTCGACGAAAAATGCCAGTATCAGTTAAAGCTAACTTTCCCAGCTTGTCACCTATATGAGGGTCAACTCCCGCATCGTAAAAAATTAAATCTGGCTGGACTTGTGACAATAAATCTGAAAGATAATTTGCCAAGGTTTGCAAATAGGCGTCATCTTCCATTCCTACAGGTAAAGGAACATCCAAATCGCTTTTTTGTTTGATGCCGGGAAAATTGATTTCGCAATGCATCGAGAAAGTAAAAACACTGTTGTCGTTTTGGAAGATAAAAGCGGTTCCATCGCCTTGATGGACATCCAAATCAACAATGAGGATTTTTTTGACAAGTCCGAGTTTTTGTAAAACGCGACAAGCGATCGCTAAATCATTGAAAATACAAAAACCAGATCCATAATTGGGAAAAGCGTGATGAGTACCGCCAGCAGTATTGCAAGCTAAACCATGATTTAGTGCCAGACGAGCTGTAACAATTGTACCACCTACCGCCACACAAGTACGATTCACCAGCGCCGGACTCCAAGGCAAGCCAATACGCCTTTGTGATTTTGCATCTAGGGTTCCCTCACAGTAAGCTTGAACGTAGTTAGGGGTGTGTACTAACTCTATCAACTCTTGCGGTGGGCGTGAAGGCGCGTGAAATTGTTCTTTTTGCGCCACGCCATCAGCTAACAGCATCTCGTAGAGTTGACGAAATTTCGGCATCGGAAAGCGATGTCCTTCAGGTAGCGGTGCAACGTAATCTGGGTGATAAATTATTGGCAAGTCCATATTAAAATATTGCACTGCATTCTTCCGCCTAAAGTAGGACTTTTTAGAAACACGGGGGAAGGGGGGAGGGGGGAAGGGGAAAATTATATAGTGAATATCTATTTGTAACGAGAGCGTAAGCCTGACTTATTAATTCCGTGCAGCAGATGAAACTAACATAGAAAAGTAAGAAATACTTTAGGAATCTTAATACTCACTGTGATTACTCAGCAACTAGCCACAACAGCCACTTTTGAAAAACTCTTTTGGACTTGGCAAGGTTACAAAATTCAGTACACTGTCATGGGTACAGGACGCCCTTTGGTACTGGTTCACGGCTTTGGTGCTTCGATTGGACATTGGCGGAAAAATATTCCAGCTTTAGCCGCCTCTGGCTATCAAGTCTTTGCGATCGACCTTTTGGGTTTTGGTGGTTCCGATAAGCCGCCGTTAAATTATACCGTAGATGTCTGGGTGGAACTACTGAAAGACTTTTGGACAGCAAATATCCAAGAACCTGCGGTATTTATCGGCAATTCCATCGGCGCACTTTTAAGCTTGATGGTGGTAGCGGAACATCCAGAAATTGTGGCTGGTGGTGTTTTAATTAACTGTGCGGGTGGTTTAAGCCATCGTCCCCACGAATTAAACCCGCCGCTACGAATTGTGATGTCAGCATTTAATAAGCTGGTAAATCATCCGGTTAGCGGAAATTTTGTATTTAACCGCATTCGTCAAAAACATCAAATTCGCCGGACTTTATACCAAGTTTATCGCGATCGCCAAGCTGTCACCGATGAACTGGTAGATTTACTTTATCAACCTTCTTGTGACCCAGGAGCGCAGAAAGTTTTCGCTTCCATCCTGACAGCGCCTCCTGGACCCAGCCCTGGGGAACTTTTACCCAAAGTGAAATCTCCGTTGTTGGTAATTTGGGGTGCTGATGACCCTTGGACACCAATTAGCGGGGTAAAGATTTACGAAAAGGCGGCTGAGAATGGACAACAAATCAAAATTGTCCCTATTCCCAAAGTCGGTCATTGTCCCCATGATGAAGTGCCAGATATTGTCAATGCACAAATTGTAGAGTGGTTAAGGCAGTACTAAATAGTAGTTTGACAAGGTAACGAAAGTGGGGAAAAGGGTAAAGGGTAAAGGGAAAAAAGTTTAATATTTACCCCTTACCCCTACCCCACGTCTTGGTGGGTAGCCACTAACGTTAGAAACCGGGTTTCTTTAGGTGGAGTATGAGGATTTCAACACTTAGTCCAGAAGAAACTCGGTTTCTTTGATCGGTTTTTCTGTTAGCACCAAGACGGGGGCTACCCTTACCCCTTACCGCTTTCCCAACAATTAAAGGTGCAATCATGGCTGATGGTAGCAAACAGCCATAATATTGAGTGAGAATTGTGATGCGATCGCTTACCGCCAAAGCTTAGACTGAACGCTTGATTGCAAAGGGCTTGGCGTAAGTCCCCACTTAATCGAGAGCCTTATTAGGATTAATTTTTATGAGAAAAAAATATGCTATCGGTAATTATGCCGGACAGTGCTGTAGGTTACGTATAGTAGCCAAGAAGCCTGCGTTCAAGAGTTGATAGCATCGTGAAAAGAATCCTGATTTTGTCAGCAAATCCCAAGAATACGGAGAAGCTGCGCCTGGATGAGGAGGTGCGGGAAATTCAAGCTGGATTGCAACGCTCTAAAAGCCGAGATAAATTTGAAATTATTTATGAATGGGCGGTGCGTCCTAGCGATTTGCGTCGTGCTTTGTTGGATCATCAGCCTGAAATTGTTCACTTTTCGGGACATGGGGTGGAAAGTGAAGGTTTAGCTTTGGAGAATAAAGTAGGGCAAATGCAGCTGGTGAAAACAGAGACACTGGCGGGACTATTTGAGTTATTTGACAATATTGAATGTGTCTTGTTGAATGCCTGCTATAGCCATGAGCAAGCTGAGGTGATTTGCCAATATGTTGACTGCGTGATTGGTATGAGTCGAGAAATTGGCGATCGCGCGGCGATTGAGTTTGCTGTCGGATTTTATGACGCCCTGGGCGCTGACAGAAGTTATGAGGATGCTTATAAATTTGGGCGTCTTGCTATTGAACTGGAGGGTATTCCGGAATCTTCTACCCCGGTACTCAAAAGCCGGAAAAATCTACAAGATTCACTGTCTGACAAAAAAACTATTGCGGAGTCACAACAGAAGCAAGACAACGTTAAAAATCCACGCTCTACTAGAAAAGCTACTGTACAAAAGAAACTCAAGCAAGAGGAGGTGATAAATATCGCACCAATTCCAACAGTTACCCCAGAAGAACCAGAAGGACAAGTCCCTCTGGAATCTGCTTTTTATGTCGATCGCCCGCCAATTGAAGCAGATTGTTACGAAACTATTATCAAACCTGGTGCGCTGATTCGCGTTAAAGCTCCCCGACAAATGGGCAAAAGTTCATTAATGACGCGAATTCTTCACCACGCAGAACAACAAGGTTATCAAAAAGCAACTTTAAATTTCCAATCTGCGGATGCAGAATATCTCAGCAATCTGGATCTATTTTTGCAGTGGTTTTCTGCCAGCATCACCAACGAATTAAATTTACCAGAACAATTAGAAGAATATTGGAAGGGCGTTTTAGGTAGTAAAAATAAATGTACAAATTACTTCCAAAGATATTTATTATCGGAAATTCAAACCCCGATCGCCTTGGGTTTGGATGAAGTCGATGAAGTTTTCAAACACCCCGAAATCGCCAATGATTTTTTTGGGTTGCTGCGGGCTTGGCACGAAGATGCAAAAAATAAGCCAGACTGGAAAAAGCTGAGGTTAATAATTGTACATTCTAAAGAAGTTTACATTCCACTTAATATCAATCAATCGCCTTTTAACGTCGGGTTGCCGATTGAACTACCAGACTTAAATCATACACAGGTGCAAGATTTAGTAAAGCGTCACGGGCTGAAGTGGACTAATTCACAAGTTGAACAATTGATAACGCTCGTAGGTGGACATCCTTATTTGGTGCGAGTGGCGTTGTATCAAATTGCACGTAGCAGAATGACCCTGGAGAAACTGCAGCAAATCGCCCCAACTGAAGAAGGTCCTTACAGCGATTATTTACGGCGTCATTTGTTGAATTTGCAAGAAGATGAAGATTTGCTGGCTGCATTTAAACGAGTGCTTGCAGCAGATTGTCCGGTGGATGTAGGAACAACCGAAGCGTTTAAACTCCGGAGTATGGGGTTGGTGAGATTCCAGGGAAATCACGTAACGCCATTGTGCGATTTATATCGACAATATTTTAGCGATCGCTTGGGGGTTAATTAATGAGTGCAGCATCCCGCCCAGCCGATATATATCAAGTTGGGGGAAGTCTACCTGTTGACGCCCCGACTTATGTTAAGCGCAAAGCTGATAGTGACCTGTATGAAAGTTTAAAGGCGGGAGAATTTTGTTATGTTCTGAATTCTCGGCAAATGGGTAAATCTAGCTTGCGGGTGCAAACAATGCAGCAGTTGCAAGATAAAGGATTTGCCTGTGCTGCTGTTGATATTACTTCCATTGGTACATCAGATATTACTCCAGAACAATGGTATGCCGGGGTAATTGATAGTTTGGTGGGTAGTTTTAATATTTACAGTACGTTTGATTTAGATGAATGGTGGACTGATAACGGTTTGCTGTCGCCAGTGCAAAAGTTTAGCAAGTTTATCGAAACAGTTTTATTAGTAGAAATTACTGAAAACATAGTTATATTTATTGACGAAATTGACAGTATTCTCAGTCTTTCATTTAACATTGATGACTTTTTTGCCGTTATTCGGGACTGTTATAACCGTCGGGCAAATCAACCAGCTTATCGCCGTCTCACTTTTACACTGTTGGGGGTGTCTACGCCATCAGATTTGATTCAGGATAGGCGACGAACACCTTTTAATATTGGTCGCGCAATTGACTTGACGGGTTTTCGGCTTGAGGAGGCAGAACCGCTAGCAAGGGGACTGGCGGCGGTGGAGAATCCGCAAACGCTGATGGAAGCGGTGTTAGACTGGACGGGTGGACAGCCGTTTTTGACACAGAAGGTTTGTAAACTCTTGTTGCAAGCGGCGGAGTTACTTCACAAAGAAAACAATCAGGAAATCGGAAGATACAAAGATGGAGTATCGCCACTTCCCTGCGTCTCGGTGGACTCCATATCCCCAATACCTAATCTCTACGCTTTTGTCGATTGTGTGGTAATAAAGCGTATTATCGAAAACTGGGAAGCGCAGGATGAGCCTGAGCATTTAAAGACAATACGCGATCGCATTATGCAAAGTGGCGAACAGCGTACCGGGCGTTTGTTGGGTTTGTGTCAGCAAATTGTGCAGCAGGGAGAAATAGTAACTGATGACAGTCCGGAACAAATGGAATTGCGGTTGACGGGGTTGGTGGTCAAGCGGGATGGAAAGCTGCGAATTTATAACCGTATTTACGCGGTAGTGTTTAATCAAGAATGGTGCGATCGCATTCTGGCAAAAATGCGACCATATTCTGAGGCTTTCACCGCTTGGGTGGCGGCAAATTGTCAAGATGAATCCCGTCTGTTGCGCGGACAAGCTTTGCAGGATGCTCTTTTGTGGCGGACTGGTAAAAGTTTAAGTTATTTGGATGAGCAGTTTTTAGCTGCTAGTCAGGAATTTGATAAGCGCAAGGTACAAAGTGCTTTGGATGCACAAACAGAAGCTAATCAGATTTTGGCTGAGGCGCAACAAAAAGCAGAATTAGCTTTAGAGGAAGAGAAGAAGGCAAATCAGCGGTTGGCCCAGGTGCAACGAAAAACTCAGCGACAAATTAAGCTGGGGACTGTGGTGTTAGTTGTGTCTTTTGTGGGGGCAATTTTAGCTTCTATGATTGCTGCTGAAGCTATACGTACCCGTGAAACCGCCTTAACAGCTACACGATTAGAACAAGATGGAATAAATTTATTGCGGGTTTCTGAGGAAGCAAATATTGATAATTTGCTGTTAGCAATGAAAGCTGGAAGGGATTTGAAAAGTTTAGTTAAAGATAAACAATCTTTAGCTGATTATCCCGCCTACAGCCCTGTGTTTAATTTACAGACGATTTTGTTAAATATTCGCGAGAAAAATAGCTTAGAGGGGCATAAATCTTGGGTCTTCAGCGTCGTTTACAGCCCGGATGGCAAAACTTTAGCTTCTGCAAGTGATGACAGCACCATCAAATTGTGGAATGTCGCCACAGGTAAAGAAATTTCCACCCTGAGTGGGCATAAATCTTCGGTCCGCAGCGTCGTTTACAGCCCGGATGGCAAAACTTTAGCTTCTGCAAGTGATGACAGCACCATCAAATTGTGGAATGTCGCCACAGGTAAAGAAATTTCCACCCTGAGTGGGCATAAATCTTCGGTCCGCAGCGTCGTTTACAGCCCGGATGGCAAAACTTTAGCTTCTGCAAGTGATGACAGCACCATCAAATTGTGGAATGTCGCCACAGGTAAAGAAATTTCCACCCTGAGTGGGCATAAATCTTCGGTCCGCAGCGTCGTTTACAGCCCGGATGGCAAAACTTTAGCTTCTGCAAGTGATGACAGCACCATCAAATTGTGGAATGTCGCCACAGGTAAAGAAATTTCCACCCTGAGTGGGCATAAATCTTCGGTCCGCAGCGTCGTTTACAGCCCGGATGGCAAAACTTTAGCTTCTGCAAGTGATGACAGCACCATCAAATTGTGGAATGTCGCCACAGGTAAAGAAATTTCCACCCTGAGTGGGCATAAATCTTCGGTCCGCAGCGTCGTTTACAGCCCGGATGGCAAAACTTTAGCTTCTGCAAGTGATGACAGCACCATCAAATTGTGGAATGTCGCCACAGGTAAAGAAATTTCCACCCTGAGTGGGCATAAATCTTCGGTCCGCAGCGTCGTTTACAGCCCGGATGGCAAAACTTTAGCTTCTGCAAGTGATGACAGCACCATCAAATTGTGGAATGTCGCCACAGGTAAAGAAATTTCCACCCTGAGTGGGCATAAATCTTCGGTCCGCAGCGTCGTTTACAGCCCGGATGGCAAAACTTTAGCTTCTGCAAGTGATGACAGCACCATCAAGTTGTGGAATGTCGCCACAGGTAAAGAAATTTCCACCCTGAGTGGGCATAAATCTTGGGTCAGCAGCGTCGTTTACAGCCCGGATGGCAAAACTTTAGCTTCTGCAAGTGATGACAAGACCATCAAATTGTGGAATTTGGATTTAGATGATTTACTAGCGCGGGGGTGTGGGTGGTTGGAGGGTTATTTGGCTAGCCGTGGTGATGCGGGTAAGGTGTGTGCTGGGGAGTGAGGGGGGGAGGGGGGGAGGGGGGGAGGGGGGGATAAGGGGGGGATGGCTTTTTGTGTTTGTTATGGAGATTTGGCGATCGCATTTGCTTTTGTGGAAGTAACGACAGCTTATCCGGAAGTAACGACAGCTTATCTGGAAGTAACAAACGCTTATCTGGAAGTAACAAACGCTTATCTGGAAGTAACGACAGCTTATCTGGAAGTAACGACAGCTTATCTGGAAGTAACTAAATGGAAACTGCTGTAAAGAGCGATCGCCCTCTATATTAAAAGATTAAAAGTTAAGTAATACCAATTTCTTCAACCTTGCAACCAATTACAGTCGAAGTACCCCCCTTTTTAAGGGGGGCTAGGGGCCCCCACGAAGGAGTCAGCCGCCCTAGCGACCGCGACTTGGGCGGACTGGCGTTGGGGTTGGGGGGCGGGGATCTAATTCCTGACAATATTATAGAGAACTGATACAAGTACTCTGTGCGATCGCCTATGAAAGCTGAAGAATGCCCGTTTGTTCAAGAATTAATCACGGACAAAAAAGGTCAAGTTATCAAGGTCGTTTTAGAATTTGAAGAATATCAGCGTTTGTTAGCAGCAATTGAAGATGAGGGGCTAACCCGTGCTATGCAAGCAGCCAAAGGTGAAATTCCTTTAAACTTTCAGCAAGCGCTGGCTGCATTTGATACTTAAATATTTACTGAATCATGGGAGGGCGGGTGAGCCAATTATCACCAGAGGAAATTTATCAAGCAATTGGCAAAATAGTAGCAAACTTTCCTTTACTTGAATGTGATAAATGCGCCATAGCAGTGATGCAATGGGTAGCAGAAAATGAGATTGAAGGCAAAATTATTAGGCTTAAAACTAAAAGGCGTAATGAAGTTTTTATCGCCAGTGACCGATGGAACCCCAATGAGTCAATTACCGAAAATGGTACTCACTATGGAGTAGAAGTATTAGGACGAGTCTTTGATAATTTATCTACCGAAGGAATGGCTAGGGAAGATTGGTTGCGGGATTTTCACTGTCCAAGTGAAAAATTTATTGTTGAAGAGTTAGAATCACTGTAAAAACTCTAATAATAGGAAGGAATGAATATGAGTGGACTATTAAAAGTTATAGAAAAAATCAGAGTCAAACCAGCAATGTATCTGGGACGACCTTCTGTAAGTGACTTATTTATGTTTTTAGTTGGTTATGAATTTTCTCGCAGCGAATTGGGAATTGACATGACCGAGGAAGAAGAAAAGTTTTACGATCAGTTTCAACCTTGGCTGCAAAAAAGGTTTGGTGTAACGACTGTTACTTCTTGGGCAAAGTTGATTATGCTTTCCTGTCACGATGAAAAAGCAGGATTTGAATATTTTTTTCAACTTTTTGATGAATTTTTCCAGCAAGTGAAAAATACAGATATAAATAAAGCTGAGGAAATAGCACAGCAAGTTTCTAAGTAATACCGCCCCAATAGTTTTCTTTGAATTTATAAAACTACCATCTCTGACGTTACGTTTGCCTCTGATGCGATCGGCGATTACGGCAAAATCATCGATGTTCTGAAAAGCACCCGCAAACTTTATCCAGGCTTTTTCAATCGTAGCGTCGATTGCACAACAGAAGCGATCGCTTTCTTAAGACCAAAGAAACCGGGTTTCTTATCCACTAAGCACGAGGATATTGGATACTCCACGACAGAAGCCCGGTTTCTTAAATCACGCGAATACTTAAGATTTACTTTATAACTAGTCTATAACATAGTATTAAAGCAAAACGAAATTTACCTATGGTTCAACTCATCCAGGCAAAAGATATTACTCTGGCTCAACTAAGTGAAACCTTTCATTTAGAACGTACTGACGATGAAAACTTTTTTCGGGAGTGGCAAGATAGTCTACCCGAACTCAGCCCTCGAGAAAAGCAATCTTTAGATGAAGTAAAAAGCGAATATCTACATCTATCAAAGTATCCCCTGCTAGAACCGATTGTGAAAATGGTAGTACTTTCACCTTTATTAAAACTGGCTGGTTTTTATCAACCCCCCTTTTACCTCGCTGCGGAAAAAGAGGTAGAAATTACCTCTGAGGATGAAGGAATGCTTGTTCGAGGAAGAATTGATATCCTAGTTTTTCATCCTCAGTTTTGGATACTTGTAATTGAGGCAAAAAAAGCAGAATTTTCTTTAGAAGCAGCAACACCCCAGGCGCTAGCATATATGCTGGCTAGCCCGAATACTGAGAAACCTGCATTTGGATTTGTTACCAATGGCAATGAGTTTCAGTTTCTCAAATTAACCAAGCAAACAGAACCAAGATACGCTCGGTCATATCCCTTATCAATTTATCGTGGAGATGACCTTTACAAAACCGTCGGCGGGTTAAAGCGCCTTGCTGAGTTAGTCGTTTAAAGGACAATACGGTTCAGTTAAGGCTATGCAGTGCTTAGAACAACGACAACAGGAGAATTCATCTGTGTCCCAATACCTCTGTGTTTAACTTTTTTCGAGCGAAATTTTGATACAGGCTTTTTCACAACTCTTGGGTTGTTTCTATGAATCCTTTCGGGTAAAACTTGGTCAAGAATCTCCACAGTTAACCAACTTAAAAAAAGGGAAGTTCTTGTGGTTTCAAACGCTGAAATTTGGGGAGGGCACGACGAACAACTCGCAATGTTCCTGTAAAACTTAGACGCAAGGGTGCAACGTCTGCATTGGTCGCAGCTTGAAAAATTAATGACCGTATAGCCCAATGCCCCAGTAATAAACCATAAACTTCTTGCACCACCTCGCGTGGTTTTTGAGAACGAATATGAGTTTTTCGTTCCAAAAGATGTACTTTGAGTTCATCAATCGTATTCTCGACTTCCCAACGTTGATGATACTCACAAGCAAGTAACTGGGCGCTGAATTTTTCAATGTCCAATAAGCTTGTAATTAAGCGATATCTAATTTGTTCTTTTGGGTTATCAGGATTTTCAATTGTATACTCTATAACTCTTACCTGTATTGGCTCGCAACCTTTTTTCCGCAATTCCCCAGATGGATAAATCCAACTCAAATACGAACAATCATCTAAAGGTTTTTCATTTAAGAATTTAACGTTAGCTGGAATTCTTCCCAAATAATCACAATCTTTACTTACTGTTGCTTGCACCATCGCGTATGAATGCAAACCTCTATCCCACATCAACAACATTCGCGATGCTACTGAGCGTAATAGCTTTAATGCTCGTACTCGCTCTCCAATCCGGTATGGACACATTAATGCATCAAATATTAAATGTGTTCCAGCCTCTACCAAAATTACTAATCTAACCTTTGGGAATGCTGCTCGCGTGCCAGGACGACTACCGGGACGACCAAAAACCCTTGCGTTCTCATCACTATCTGGGATATCTAAGCACGTTCCATCAATCACCACGATTCGTAATCCGTTTATAAAGCCTCCAATTGTTTCGCTGTTTGCCATTGGTTGAACCAACTGATGAAACAATTGTCTCATCACCCCTGCTCCTAATCGCTGTCTGGCTTGGGTAATGGCTGATTTACAAGGAAATCGCCAATATTTACCAACTTTGACCCATGCCTCTGACAGCCCATCAATTAGGTTTTTTAATACATCCCGCATTGAATCTCTTGACCACAAGCTCATTCCTATTATTAAACAAACCACCAGTTGTGCAGGTAACGAACGATGACGTTCCTCTTCGACTTTAGTTTTAGCGATCGCCTGTTCGATTGCTAGAGCTGGAATAGCTGTCTCTATTGCTTTGAATATCTCAGTACTTTGTATCTTGGGAGACACTAATGAGAATTCCTTGAGATGCACCGCACTTCATTCCCATTTTTCAGAACAACTCTTAATTTACATGTATTTGAGCTTTAACTGAACCGTATTGGTTTAAAGGATGAAGGATATCACATCTTGCACAGGCATGTTATGCAATAAAAGTTACGCTCGTATTTATCGCTTTTCCGACTGCCTTCGCGACAGCCAGGGACTATAAGTCCCTGTCTTATAGCTAAAGTCCTCTAAGAGAGGACTGTTTGAGAATATTTTTTTTGTAAAATTAGCTACTCATAACTATTAAATTCATTGTTTACACGTAAATGTGCAAGATATAAGCCCCTTATCCTTCATCCTTCATCCTTCACCCTTCATCCTTCATCCTTCATCCTCGCTCTATCTAAAGGTGTATAATCGCTACTTAATTTAATCAGTACAAGAGTTCTACTAGGACAGCGGTAAAGGTAGTATTATTAAGGACTGTTACGCGCTGCCTCATATTTATCAGCCTGCCGATATGTCAGACCAAAAGCTAGCTGCATCCTTAAATGGTCATCTTCCTTACCCCAGCCCCAACAGCCAGAATACCATCCGGATTCGGGGTGCTAGGCAGCATAATCTGAAAAATATTGACTTGGAATTACCACGCGATCGCCTGATTGTCTTCACGGGCGTTTCTGGTTCGGGCAAATCTTCTTTAGCTTTTGATACCATCTTTGCCGAAGGTCAACGCCGCTACGTCGAGTCTCTCAGCGCCTACGCACGCCAATTTTTAGGACAACTCGACAAACCGGACGTTGAAGCGATTGAAGGTTTAAGTCCGGCGATTTCCATCGACCAAAAGTCAACGTCTCATAACCCGCGTTCCACTGTTGGTACTGTAACAGAAATTTACGATTATATGCGGTTGCTATTTGGACGTGCGGGAGAACCCCATTGTCCGATATGCGATCGCTGTATTGCGCCCCAAACCATCGACGAAATGGTTGACAGGATTATGGAATTAGGCGATCGCACTCGCTTCCAAATCCTCGCCCCCGTAGTTCGCGGTAAAAAAGGCACCCATAAAAAGCTGTTATCCAGCCTCGCCTCTCAAGGTTTTGTCCGCGTCCGCATCAATGGCGAAGTGCGCGAATTATCTGATTCGATTGAACTAGATAAAAATTTAACACACACAATAGAAGTTGTAATTGACCGCCTCATCAAAAAAGACGGCATTCAAGAGCGTTTGGTAGATTCACTCTCTACGTGCTTAAAGGAATCAGGTGGTATTGCCAACATAGTCTTTACCCTTGACAACCAACCAACAACCAACAATCAACAACCAAGCAACGAAGAATTAGTCTTTTCGGAAAACTTTGCTTGTCCGGAACATGGGGCGGTAATGGAGGAATTATCGCCGCGATTATTTTCCTTTAATTCACCTTATGGTGCTTGTCCCCATTGTCATGGAATCGGGACATTAAGAAGATTTTCGCCGGATTTGGTAGTACCCGATCCAGAAGCGCCGGTGTATGCTGCGATCGCCCCTTGGTCAGATAAAGAAAATTCCTACTACTTAGAATTGCTGTATAGTTTGGGACAAGCTTATGAATTTGAATTGCAGACTTCTTGGAGTAAGCTGACTGAGAAACAGCGAGAAATAATTGTAAATGGAGAGGAAGAAACGCCGCAGACGCAGAAGAAGCAGAGTTTTAAAGGAGTGCTTCCGATTTTGCAGCGTCAATATGAGGGTGGTTCGGAGTTAATAAAACAGAAATTAGAACAATATTTAGTAGATCAACCTTGTTCGGTTTGTCAGGGGAAAAGATTAAAACCGGAAGCTTTAGCCGTGAGGTTGGGACAGTATAGAATATTGGATTTAACAAGCGTATCGATTAGAGATTGTCGCGAAAAAATAGATGAATTAAAATTGAGTACGAGGCAAATGCAAATTGGCGATTTAGTACTGCGAGAAATCAAAGCCAGATTGCAATTTTTGCTCGATGTTGGATTAGATTATCTCACCATTGACCGCCCAGCAATGACCCTTTCTGGTGGAGAAGCGCAAAGAATTCGCCTCGCCACGCAAATCGGTTCTGGTTTAACAGGAGTTCTATATGTATTAGATGAACCGAGTATAGGTTTGCATCAAAGAGATAACAGTAGGTTATTAAAAACCTTAACAAAATTGCGCGATTTGGGTAATACATTAATAGTAGTAGAGCATGATGAAGAAACAATTCGTGCCGCCGACTACATAGTTGATATTGGTCCCGGCGCAGGAATTCACGGCGGACATATTGTCGCCCAAGGTGATTTACAAGCATTACTAACAGCAGATAAATCCTTAACGGGTGCTTATTTATCAGGGCGAAAGGTAATTCAAACTCCAGGGGAACGTCGCGAAGGAAATGGGCGGAGTTTAACAATAAAAAATGCCCGTCGCAACAATTTACAAAATATCGATGTAGAAATTCCCCTTGGTAAACTTGTCGCTGTCACAGGTGTTTCTGGTTCTGGAAAATCTACCCTAATTAACGAATTACTTTATCCATCACTGCAACATCACCTAACTAAAAAAGTTCCTTTACCAAAGGACATGGATGGAATTAAAGGATTAAATGCAGTTGACAAAGCAATTGTAATCGACCAATCACCCATAGGACGCACACCACGTTCCAACCCTGCGACTTATACAGGAGTTTTCGATGTTATTCGCGACGTATTTTCGCAAACAGTAGAAGCCAAAGCTAGGGGTTACAAACCCGGACAATTTTCTTTTAATGTCAAAGGTGGACGTTGCGAAGCTTGTAGCGGACAGGGCGTAAACGTCATTGAAATGAACTTTTTACCCGATGTTTACGTGCAATGCGAAGTTTGTAAAGGTGCAAGATACAATCGCGAAACATTGCAAGTCAAGTACAAAGATAAATCCATTTCTGAGGTTTTGAGCATGACAGTTGAAGAAAGTTTGGAATTTTTTACAAACATTCCCAAAGCTGCTATGCGCTTGCAAACTTTAGTTGATGTTGGGTTGGGTTATATTCAACTAGGACAACCCGCGACAACTTTATCTGGTGGTGAAGCGCAACGAGTGAAATTAGCAACTGAATTATCGCGTCGCGCCACAGGAAAAACACTTTATTTAATCGATGAACCAACAACAGGTTTATCTTTTTACGATGTTCACAAATTGTTAGATGTGTTGCAAAGATTGGTAGATAAAGGTAATTCAATTTTAGTGATTGAACACAACTTAGACGTGATACGTTGTGCAGATTGGGTGATAGATTTGGGTCCAGAAGGTGGCGACAAAGGAGGAGAATTAATTGCAGCGGGTACACCAGAAGAAGTTGCACAAAATCCCAGGTCGTATACTGGGCAATATTTGAAGCAGGTATTGCAGCAATATCCAGCTATCAAAAACTAACTTTTGTGTAATTTTTGCGTAATTTTTGCGTAGGGTGCGTTAGTGAAACTATCAAACTACTTGTGTAGAGACAGTATTAATGCTTAGGATGACTAACAGTGATTATGGTAATTGGAATTACAATTTGAGTGGGATGACCAAAAAGCTAACCGCAATCTCAAAAAACATGGTGTCAGCTTTGAAGAAGCTAAAATTGTCTTTTATGACCCACTAGCCTATATATTCGAGGATAAATGGCACTCAGTTGACGAACAGAAGGAGATTATTATTGGACATGACCCCAATAATCGCTTGTTGTTAGTTTGCTTCACTGAAAGGGCAAACGTCATCCGTATAATCAGCGCAGGTATAGCAACTAATAAAGAATGCAAAGATTATGAACAACACACGCGTTTCTGACTTTGACAGCCATTCAAAAAATGACTTGCTTCCAGAATAGACCTCTTGCAGAATTATTTTATGGTAGAGTAGAGAGTTTTGACATGAATATGCTCCGCCGATGCGATACGAACAAACTTTGCGACTGTCTAATCGAGAATTTAAACGTCTGGTTGGGGTACAACGACGCACATTTGATGAGATAGTCAACGTACTACAAGATGCTGCCAGTCACAGACAAACACGAGGGTGTTCTAAAAAGCTGTGGAAAGGAAGATCAGGCGTTGGTGTGTTTAACTTACTGGCGTGAATATCGAACTTATTTCCATATTGCCAGTGATTGGGAAGTCTCAGAAGCAACGATTTGTCGTACTGTTCATTGGGTAGAAAATGTTTTAGTCAATTGTGGGAGGTTTCGGTTGGGAGGAAAAAAGTCATTGTTGACACCATTAAAAAAAACCGAAAACAGTAGCAATGGATGTGACTGAAAGTCCGATAGAACGCCCTAAATATGGTCAGAAACGTTTTTTCAGTGGTAAACAAAAACGACATACGCTCAAGTCTCAATTTGTGATTGACCTGGAAACGTTACAGATAATTTGTGTTGTCAATGATTCCGGTCGTAAACATGATTTCAAGCTGTTTATTCACAGTAAAGTTCGTTTTCATCGTGATACCGAAAGTTTAGAAGATAGCGGCTACCAAGGAATTGCTAAATTTCATACCAATAGTCATTTACCGAGAAAGAAACCGAGAAAAGGTAAATTGACTAAGGAAGATAAGCAGTTTAACCGTAATGCACGCGCGTCGCCGAGTTGCGGTTGGACACGTCAACCGTAGATTAAAAGTATTTCGGATTTTCAGCCAGCGATATCGCAATCACAGAAAACGGTTTGCATTACGTTGTCACTTAATTGCAGGCATTTATAACTATGACCTTCAAAATGCTAGTTAACTTTTTGAAATTTTGTTTAACTCCCTAATTTACCACAAAACTTTTTTGCAAGAGGTCTATTAATGAAGGCTTAATGATTTTTCAGTAACAGGCAAGCGAAAAGCAAGCGAAATTCTTTACAGATCAGCCCTTGAATGTGTAACGATAATGCTTAAAACCTCACCTGTCCTAAGTCCTGCACGGTATATCGGATAATCACCTCCCTTGTTAACCAACGTATTAAGAAACAGCCTATACACTGGTTACTGAGTTGATACATACTCAAGATTTTTTGACAATAAACAGCTTGTTTCCTACCCCTCCTCAAGGCACTTGCTACCTTGTTTCCAGCCTACAAACTATTTGCTCTGTGGTCTGCAAGCAATACAAGTGCTGTCAAACCTTAGTTTTTAGGTAAACAGCTATGAGCGATTTTCAAAGCTCCGATTTGGGGCTGCTAAGTCGGGAATGTATCAGCCTACATCTCTACGGCAGCCAGATAGAGCTAATCTTGGCAGGTTTAGCCCTTCTCCAGCAAAATACACAGAAGGAGGAACATCAGCCATTCTCGTCAACCGAAATTGAAAGCCTGCACAGGGAAATCAATGACAGCATCGCTGCATATATGCGATCGCCAGTCTTTCACTGGAAACAGACAGTTGCCCAGATGCCCCAAACTGATGCAAATAGTCCACTAAGAAAATTAATCAACCATTTGGACTATGCTGTGGAGAAAGATAACATCTCCCCAGAACAAGCCTTAGAAGTGCTAGCAGGAGAAAGAAGTTACCTTTTGGATATTGACAGGCAGCAACTGCGAGAGGAGGCTTTAGCTGCTTTTGATGAATATTTCAGTACCAAAGAAACCTACCAGCTTAACTTTCAGGGCAGTCGGTATGACTTTTGCCTTACTTACACCCAAACTTGGTTTGAAATCACAGCTACACTGCGGCACAGCAACAAACGCTCCACCATCAACACACTCAATTACATTCTAAGTGCTTTTGATATTGATCCAGACTCAAGCAATGCCGAAAACCCAGAGTGGAGCGGTACACCACAGCAAGTACAGGCTTGGGTACAAACGGCTGAGAGGCTTTTTGGCAATAAACTGTTTCTGGAAGGTTTGGAGCAGGCACTAGACCAAGATAGGCAGCAAGGAGAATGGGAGGTGGATTAAGTCTTAAGTGCTAAACAAACCAATTTATAGCGGGCTTGGTGATATTACCAGGTTCGTTTTTTCGCTTGAAGTCTGCTCATATACTGTTTTGACTATGTTCTGGTGAGAGTAACCCAGAACAGTTGAGTGGCATTTCACGTTGTGCCAAAATTATATCCATTAAAAACCTTGAAACTTACTCCAGGTAAGGATTATAAGTTAGACGATTGCTAATCCTCTGACAAATAGGGGCTGACTAGCTTAACCGATGTGACCCCTCCGTAAGTAATTTCCACTAAATAACTTTTTCGAGGTTATACAATATATTAAGTAATCTTGACAATGAGGACACTTATTGAGAATGGGCGAAGCTATCAACAGAATTCAAAGGCTTAAAGAAGCAAGAAAACAGCTTGCTGATATTATCAATAACTCGAAAAATGTAATTATTATTCATTATTCTTGTGAGAGTTTTTATGACCGACTTGACGGCTCTTCGCCTAGAATTACCTCCATTGCTGTTAAAAACCTTTACTCAGGTCAGACAACTTCTTTTTCAATTCATCAAGTTGCAGAAATCAAGGGATACACAAAAGATGAGATAGAAATTAATTATAATTCTCTTGAGAAATTAATGCTAGATGATTTTTATAAATATGTTACTAGCCACCAGCATTTTACTTGGGTACATTGGAATATGAGAGATATAAATTATGGTTTTCCCGCCATAGCCCATCGCCACAAGGTTTTAGGTGGAAACCCGTTAGAAATAAACGAAGGTAATCTGGTTGATTTAGCAAGGCTGCTTATTTCTATTTATGGGACTAAATACATAAGTCACCCACGCTTGCAGAAACTGATGGAAAGAAACAAGATAACTGACAAAGACTTTTTAAATGGAGAAAGCGAAGCCAATGCCTTTAAAAATAAAGAATATGTCAAACTTCATCAGTCCACCCTAAGAAAAGTAGATGTTATCGCCAACATTACCGAAAGGCTTGGCAACGGTATTCTAAAAACTAATGCTAAGTGGAAAGACATTTACGGAAGCTACCCAGCAGCTTTGGGAGAATTTCTCAAGGAACATTGGATAGTAAGCTTAATCAGCTTTATCAGTGCTGTTGTTGGTTTAGCAGTTTTTTTTGCACCCAAATAAATTAAGGTAAATAAAAATTTAATAATCTATAATGCCAAGGTCGCAATTTTTTTGTGACTTATACCTGCTTAAAATAATTTTGAAGATAGGACAGGAATGTAATTATAAAGCCAACGATAGATGTGGTAAATGCTAGCCAGCCGTATGGTGTTTCTTCCGACCATTTGCGAACATCATCAAGCTTGTCCCAACCGTTTTACAAATCAACAGAATAAAACTCAAATAACTATAACTTTAGATCCAGATGTAGCTGAAATATTCACCACATCTGAAGCGGTAAACAATGCGCTGCGTGCAATCTTATCTGCAATTCCTAAAAAAGCAAGTAAGTAGTTTCGTTACAGGCGACGAAACCCAAAAAATCTATCCCATTGCTTATCAACTAAAAATGAAAGCGCGATCGCACTTATTTAGAATTCCCACCTTACTAAATGATACTGACCCCAGATAAAGGCATCCTGCTATCTCTACTAATCAGTGGTAAACCCAAATGCTTCACAGTAGCTGCAATACACAAACCTAACTTGTGTTGAATTAGCAAAATCTTATTCAAAAACAAACAAGGTTGAATCAACATGAAAAAACTCACCCAACGCGTTAGCTTGTTCTTGAGTGACCAACTACGCGCCTACTAACTACTAACTTCCTCATCCCTTCTCTACCAACGGTAAACGAACAGTAAAAACCGAACCCACACCAGGCTCACTTTTAACAACAACTTCACCACCCATCATCAAACAAAAGTGGCGGCTAATAGCCAAACCCAATCCAGTACCGCCATACTTTTTCGTAGTCGAAGTATCGCCTTGGGTAAAAGGTTGAAATAACTGTTGCTGTTGCTGCTCAGTCATCCCAATTCCAGTATCCGCAACAGTGAAAATAATGATTTTACCCGGTATACTTGATACCGAATTATCCATTTCGCTCTTAACTGTCAGTGACACCTTGCCATTTGTGGTAAACTTGGCGGCGTTACTGAGCAAATTTAACAGCACCTGATGCACCCGAGTTTGATCGGCGTACATCGTACCAAGTTCGCGATCGCTACTCACTTCTAAAATATTGCCATTTTTCTCAACCGCAGGCTTGACAGTGAGGACGATATTATGTATAACCCTCGCAATTTCAAACGTCTCTGGGTAGAGAGCCATTTTCCCCGCCTCAATTTTTGACAAGTCGAGGATTTCGTTAATTAATTTCAATAAATGCTTGCCAGCAGAATTTATGGTTTCCAAATCCGTGATCAAATCACCGTTTAAACCCTGATCGGCTGCATCATCTTGTAACAATTGACTCAAACCAATCACCGCATTTAACGGCGTGCGTAACTCATGGCTGACGTTTGCCAAAAAGCCGCTTTTTGCCTTACTAGCAGCTTCTGCTAATTCTTTCGCTTGTTCTAATTGCTTAGTACGTTCCGATACCCGTTCAATCAGATGATTCAGAGATTTGGCTAACAATCCAATTTCATCTTCAGTCGTGACAGGAGCTCGCAAATCGAAATTAGATTTCTTCGCGACCTGTTCCGCCACTTGAGTTACAATGATCACAGGTTCAGCGATCGCCCGACTGGTACGCCACGCCACAACAGCAGCGATCGCCACCGACACCAGCATACTAACTATAATAATTAATCTCTCAACACCCTTTGCCTCCCGAACATCTTTTTCCCTTTCTTGCTCTTGTTCTTCAGCAGTTTGCAGAATATTGCTCAATTTTTGACAAAGCTGGTCTAGCTGGGTAGTATTTTCGTCGCGCATAATTTTCAGCAACTGTTCTCTTACTAAGAGAACCTCCTGTGGTTGCACTTGTTCGGAATCAAGTTGCTTCAAAATAAATTCGATTTGTTCAACGTAGGATTTTAAGTTATCCGCGTACTCCTGCAATAAAGTCTGTAAAGAAGCTTCGGTTGCTGCTAACCTCCGTGGATGTTGAGTTATAAATTCGGCAATTCTTTGCTCTACATTCTTAGCATTTTCCACATTTTTCAGAAATTCGGCTTTTTTACTTTGCAGTCTTTGTGGATCGTCTACTACAGCAACCAAGTTTGAGCTATGCAATTGCGCCCCAACTACCGCATCTTTATAATTAGCCAGGAGTTGCGTTTGCTCGTGCGCTATATTTAATTGCTTGATTTCTCTTCCCCGATAGAAGTTGGCGATTACCAACCCAGTCAGGGAGCCAAAAAAGCCAATTCCAATCGCCAGAAAGTACCCATAGCCAATTTTCTGATGGATGCGCCAAGAGCTAGCTTTGAGTTTCCCTCTCGAGGGAAATTCTATAGTCGGGAGTTCGTCGGTCGAGGGCTGATCGGCTGACACTTCTTTGTTTTCTGAACTACTGTCAACAGCGGTTGGCTTTTGAGTTTGCATTCCTCAAATCTCCTTGCCCCCCCGCGAAAAATTACCATATCATTGTAAATGCTAAAATCACTTTTAATGTTAATTAACACTTACGTTATCTTCTTTTATAACAAGAGCAAATGCCTGCTCACTATAATAGTTCCCATGAGCTTTATTATATGTGAGCTGCTTGGAAATAAACGCTGACTGAAATCACTTTTCCAGGGCGACAGACAATTTATTAGACTTATTGCTCAGGTGGGGAAAAGGGGAAGGGGAAAAGAGATTATTTTTTGCCGTTTCCCTTTTCCCCTTCGCACTTCGCAGTCGCCTGGGTCGGGAAAACGCCACTTGCTCCACTTGGGGAGACCCCAAGACCGCAGTGGCTCCCCTACCAAGGGCGCGAAGCTCACCGGGGGGAATCTTCCCTCCGCCAGACTTCGCGCTGACTCACCTTTTCCCTTTACCCACCAATGAGCATTCTTCATAGAATGAGTGCATTCTTGCCTATTGCAGCAAGATTCTACGATCTTTGACGGGGCAGCTTTACTTCAGGCGGAAACCATTCACTCTGCGAGAAGCTAGCTCATAACAAATCCTATCACCGATCGCTCTGATTTGTGAAAACGCCTTGAATCTTTGAAAATCAGACCGATGATGCAAATAACGGCGAAAACCCCCACAAGCAACCAGATAATTGTAATTACACCTGCTGCTATTCAACTGCTAGGGGTGGAACCTTTGATAATTTTTTCAGCCTTTTCACGACATTCGGCCATCACAACAGGGAAAATCATTCGCAATACCAAAGCGATTCCCAAAGGCACTAATATTAAATCGTCTAAATAACCGATGACGAAAATAAAGTCTGGAATCAAGTCAAGAGGACGCTTGGGCATATGCAACTACACAAGTTGCCAATACCCTCGCATAAAAACGCACTCTGGAATCTTTACATCCTAAGTACAAAGCAGAAATCTCTGTTTTTAGTTTCGTTTCTTAGCCTGTTGTTTCCAGTAGTGCATAGTTATAGTTATGAGCCGCCCAGTTATGAGTTAAGAGTTATGAATTTCAACTGTTAACTCCTAACTGCTAACTCCTAACTGGGCGGCTCCTAATTTTAGGTCAGCGCTTGCGCCATTACTGCTGAAAGTGACAGATTTGCAGCTTTCTTTAACAATTCCGCCTTGTCAGTACGTTCCCAAGGCAGGTCTAAATCGTTACGTCCCAAATGCCCGTAAGCCGCGACGTCCTGATAAAAACGTCCGCCTCTTTCATTTGGCAGTTTGCGTAAGTTGAACGTATGGATAATTCCTGCCGGACGCAGTTCAAAATGCTCTTTGATTAATTCCAACAAGGTTTCGTCATCCACTTTGCCTGTACCAAAGGTATCGACAAAAATGCTTGTCGGTCGCGCTACGCCAATGGCATAACTTAACTGGACTTCACATTTTTCTGCCAAACCAGCGGCAACAATATTTTTCGCCACATAGCGACAAGCATAAGCAGCACTGCGGTCTACCTTAGTGGGGTCTTTACCGGAAAAGGCTCCACCGCCATGTCGCGAGTAACCACCGTAGGTATCGACAATAATTTTCCGTCCAGTTAAACCAGAGTCTCCCTGAGGACCACCAACAACAAATTTGCCAGTGGGGTTGACTAAAAAGCGAGTTTGCTCATCTGGCTGAATTTCAATGCCGCCAAAAACAGGTTCGACCACTGCAGCCCAGAGGTCTTTTTTAATCTTGGCTTGCACTGCAGCTTCATCGGTGATATCGCCGATGGTGGCTGTATGCTGGGTGGAAATCAAGATTGTATCAATACCAACAGGGCGTCCATCTTCGTAGATGACGGTTACTTGAGTTTTGCCATCGGGACGCAAATATGGCAAATCACCGGTTTTCCGGACTGCTGCCAGCCGACGAGCAATGCGGTGAGCCAGACTGATGGGCAAAGGCATCAGTTCTGCCGTTTCGTTGCAGGCAAAGCCAAACATGATACCTTGGTCGCCAGCACCAATCTTGTCGAATAGTTCATCACTATCCTGCTCGCGGGTTTCATGGGCGGTATTAACGCCTTGAGCAATATCAGGTGATTGTTCGTCTAAAGCTAGCAGCACCGTGCAACTGTTGGCACAAAAGCCGTTATCAGCTTCGGTATAGCCAATTTCGGCAATTTTCTTTCTCGCAAGATTGACGAAATTTACATTGGCTTTGGTGGTAATTTCACCAGTAATTAGTACCAAACCAGTATTCACTACTACCTCAGCAGCTACACGGCTACTGGGGTCTTGTGCAAGTAGGGCATCTAGAATTGTATCAGAAATCTGATCGCAGATTTTATCTGGATGTCCTTCGGTAACTGACTCGGAGGTAAAGAAATATCGACGAGACAAAGGCATTTCCTCCTTAATAAGTTATTCAGCTTAACTAAATGTTGCGATTTAGTTAAGCAGCTAATTTATGAAATAATAACAATATTTTCACAACCAGCAGTTAGTCTTTTATTATCTTCATCAAAATCACTCATTCGCGCTGAATCTATTGAAGAATGGTCAAAGTTCATATAAATAAAAGTTAAGCTTTTGAAGAACCGGATTTTTTGACATTTTTTTATATTGTTTCAGACAAAAAAAGGGGACGCCCGGAAGCATTCCCCACAAGCTTTGACACAAACACTGCTGCTCTATACTTGAACTGCTGCTAGCTTTGCTTCCTTCGCCGTTAAACGCTCGTAAGCTGCACGCATCTTCAAACCCGTAAGCACTTGGAACAAACCAGTACCATTGTTGGAACCTGGATACTCGCGGTGCTGGAGTAACAAGTGAGTCATCTCACCTTGGTATTTGGTGGATGTCTTGCTGAGATGGGTTTCGATGTAAATTAGCTCTTCGAGGTTGTCGAATTGACCGTCTACTTCTAATACTGAAACGTAACGACCGTAGTAGACATCGGAGCCGTAGTATAGTTGCATACCTGGGTAGGAACAAGTTAGCTTGCGCCCGCAGGGAGTCCAGTTAATTGTTGACCCTTCATCAAACAGGTAACATGGCTCAAAGCCTTCTTTACCTTCTCGTTGCAGCATCCGCACTCGCAGGACTTTGCGCTCTGTATCGTTTTTGATTAAATTGGTTGGCAGTACTTGGAGAACCACATCGGCGAATTCTCTTTGCGGTTCGATAAATTTTTCAAAATCAGGTTTGCGGGAATTGATTTGAGCTAAGACATCTTCGTAACGATGTCCCCTCTCTGCCATATCCCGTTGGATTTTCCAGGCAATTTTGACTTCATCGCTGATGTCAAAGTAAACGCTAAAGTCAATTAGCGATCGCACTCTTTCATCATATAAAGGATGCAGCCCCTCGATAACTACAATATGATTCGGCTCCACTCGCTCTGGTGGATCGATCGCGCCGGTTTCGTGGTTGTAGATGGGCTTGTTAATTGCTTGACCATCCTTGAGCGCTTTAATTTGCTCGTACATCAGGTCAAAATTGTTTGCCCTCGGGTCAAGTGCCGTTATCCCAGTTTCTTTGCGCTGTTTGCGATCTAAGCAATGATAGTCATCCAAACAGATGACCGTCATTAACTCTTCCCCAAACAAATCTATCAAGCGACGCAAAAAAGTAGATTTACCGCACCCGGAGTCTCCCGCAACTCCAATCAGTACCACGCGTTCCGGCTTAGTGGTCATAAATCTCCTCTAAATACTAAAGATGAGTCAATATTTTTTTCACACAGCAGATCTCAAGCCAGCATACCCCATTAGACTTCGTGGCATTAGTCGGGGAAAGGGCAAGCCGGAAAAAAGTCAGAAAAAACCTTTCCCCTTTACCCTTTACCCTTTCCCCCCATGAGCAAAAGTTTTTCTTGCAAGAGGTCTATTGATTGGGTTGTCTGGCATTCTTGCCACCCAACAGAACCATGAAAAATCAATTAAACAAACATACTACCAACAAAGTTGTTGTTTGCCGTCAGAAGCTTCTAGATTCGTTGAGCTAAGTATTTAATCCTAGTGGTATATTCGATTCTAACAGACGAGAGTATTCTATACAAGTTTAACGTTAGGAAGAATTTGATGATTCAGTAATCATGCTGACGATTAGTTGTAGGTGGCAAAAAAACTCTTATGATTACCCACAACTGACTTGGCAGTCGGGGATCAAATACTTGTCGTGGGAAGCGCGATCGCCTATCTCAGGTATAATTTTTTTAATTTTTTTCGCAGTTATGAATATTAAGAAAGGAATTCAATAATGCTCCAAGTGTTCACCGCCAGAATCTATCCCACGAAAGATATTGCTGATTGAAATTGCAAAATCCTTTGGATTCACGAAAGTGGACGCGCTCTAACTTAATTTTAGGCGTTCTGGAAAGGCACTGATAGAGGTTGACAGATTTTTCACATCAAGTAAAACTTATGGTAGTTGCTTATATCACCCTTACCTGCCTTGGAATGTTTGTAGCTAAATTTGTCCCAGTCGTGAAATTAGTCGCGATATTGACATAAATTACAGCTAAAATATTCTGACTATCTGACAAAATATCCCAGATAGATATTCTCTTGTAGAACGCAGGAGAGTAGGAAAGTTTGGGATAGATCGCCCTCAGTAAAACCAATCAGAAGAAATCTTCTGTAATTGGGATTACTCGATGTCAAAGCTCAACTGGCTGCATGCTCGTTGGCTAGATGGAAGCTATCTTCCTTACGGAAAGATGGTAGTTCGCGAAGAAAAGATTAAATTGAGTCATTATTAACATTCTCCAAAAGACTTATCCTCTACCTTAGAAGGTGAACAGGTGTGTTTTTGGCAGTACCTGCATGTCTTTGGCGAGTGTACGAGCAAGACATTATTTTCTAATGTCGCTTTCCCAAAACCCCAGTTTTGTCAACCTGAAATTCGGTAAACTAAAGCTGGCATGTGGTGGGAAGGATTTTTTTGTGAAACGGTTAAGTAAAGATCGGAGTGGGAGAAGGAATGTACAATCAAGGTGCCGTTGAGGGTGCTGCCAACACAGAATCAGGTAGCCGCATCTTCGTCTACGAAGTGGTGGGTCTGCGTCAGAGCGAAGAAACTGATAAAACCAACTACCCAATTCGTAAAAGTGGCAGTGTATTCATCAGAGTGCCTTACAACCGCATGAATCAAGAAATGCGTCGTGTCACTCGCCTAGGCGGTAAAATTGTTAGCATCCAGCAGATGAATGCTCTAGAGCAAATTAACGGAAAAGCCTCCGGAGCGACTATTATAAACGAGGCGATAAGTAACGCCACTTCTGATGAGACTGCTAACAGTGAAGGGAATGGTCAAGCCACACCTGTAAATGGTAACGGTGAAGTGAAAGGCTTTGCCAAATCACCACCTGAGCAACAGCTTAAGAAGGATAAAAAAGGCAACACCATGACTCAAGCGAAAGCCAAACATGCTGATGTTCCCGTAAACACTTACCGCCCCAATGCACCTTTTATTGGTAAGTGTATATCTAATGAACCGTTAGTAAAACAAGACGGCATTGGTATTGTTCAGCACATCAAATTTGACCTTTCCGAAGGAAATTTGAAGTATATAGAAGGTCAAAGTATTGGTATCATCCCACCAGGGTTGGACAAAAACGGCAAGCCTGAAAAACTGAGATTGTACTCGATCGCCTCGACTCGTCATGGCGATGATGTAGATGATAAGACAGTATCACTGTGCGTCCGTCAGTTGGAATACAAGCACCCAGAAACCGGCGAAACAGTCTACGGTGTTTGCTCTACTTATCTGTGTAATATCCAACCAGGGGATGATGTAAAAATCACTGGTCCTGTGGGTAAAGAAATGTTGTTACCCGATGATACCGATGCCAAGGTAATCATGATGGCAACAGGAACGGGTATTGCACCGATGCGGGCTTATCTGTGGCGGATGTTTAAGGATGCAGAAAGAGCAGCTAACCCAGATTACCAATTTAATGGTTTCTCTTGGCTGATTTTTGGCGTTCCCACAACTCCCAACATCCTGTATAAGGAAGAGTTGGAAGAAATGGAACAGAAGTATCCCGATAACTTCCGTTTAACTTATGCTATCAGCCGGGAACAGAAAAATCCCCAAGGCGGTAGAATGTACATTCAAGACCGCGTAGCAGAACACGCAGATGAACTGTGGAAGTTGATTAAAGAAGGTGCCCACACCTACATTTGCGGTTTGCGGGGCATGGAAGATGGTATTGATGCTGCCCTGACTGCTGCTGCTGCGAAGGAAGACGTGGTTTGGAGTGATTACCAAAAGGAACTCAAGAAAGCCGGTCGCTGGCACGTAGAAACCTACTAAGGGAGTTAGGAGTTAGGAGTTAGGAGTTAGGAGTTAGAAATAAAAATTTATAACTTATAACCCACAACTCAGGATTCACAACTTAATAAAAGGACTAACTCTAGTAGGGTGGGCATTGCCCACCCTACAATTGTTATTTGTAATACTAAAATTTAAAATTGGTGCAAAGCTTGTGGGTGTGAAGCTGGGAATTTTGGGATTGGGTACGGTAGGCACGGGTACGGTACAGTTGTTGCAAGATCAGACTGGGCGTCACCCGTTGTTGAAAGAAATAGAAATATATCGGGTGGGGGTGCGATCGCTTGATAAACTTCGTGAGGTTACACTACCAGAAGGGATTGTAACTACAGATTTAGACGCCATTGTCATCGACCCAAAGATAGATATTGTGGTAGAAGTGATGGGTGGACTGGAACCAGCGCGATCGCTTATTCTTAAAGCTATTGAAAATGGCAAGCATGTTGTTACCGCCAACAAAGCGGCAATTTCTCGCTTTGGCGATGAAATCTTCACTGCAGCCAATCAAGCTGGTGTATATGTGATGTTAGAAGCGGCAGTTGGTGGTGGTATTCCGGTAATTCAACCTTTGAAGCAGTCTTTAAGCGTCAACCGCATTCAAGCCATCACGGGTATAGTTAACGGCACAACAAACTACATCCTAACCCGGATGCAAACAGAAGGTAGTAATTTTAGCGATGTTTTGGCAGATGCCCAAAGATTGGGTTACGCTGAAGCAGACCCGACAGCTGATGTCGATGGCTTAGACGCTGCAGATAAAATAGCCATTTTGGCATCGTTAGCTTTTGGCGGGCGGATCAACCTGCAAGATGTATATAGTGAAGGCATTCGGCAAGTCAGCAAAACAGATATTGCCTACGCCGACAAATTGGGATTTACAATCAAATTATTAGCGATCGCCAAACAGCATACTCCCGATGCTCCCCTTTCCGTAAGAGTCCATCCCACGTTAGTACCCAAAGCACATCCATTAGCCAGCATTAACGGCGTTTATAACGCCATTCTTGTAGAAGGCGAACCCATCGGACAGGTGATGTTTTTTGGACCTGGTGCAGGTGCAGGTGCAACAGCCAGCGCAGTATCCTCAGATATTTTAAATTTAGTTGCTACCCTCAAAACCGATACAAAAACGCCAAATTCCTTGTTAGCTTGTGGGCATCAGCATTACTGTCAAATTGCGCCGATGTCAGAACTTGTAACTCGATTTTACGCCCGTTTCCTCACCAGAGACCAGCCAGGAGTTATTGGTAAATTGGGTACTTGCTTTGGCGACTGTGGCGTCAGCCTAGAATCAGTTGTTCAAACTGGCTTTCAGGGACAACTAGCAGAAATTGTGGTTGTCACCCACGATGTCAAGGAAGGTGATTTTCGGCAAGCTTTGACAGAAATTCAAACTCTAGAAGCGATAGACAGCATCCCCAGCTTGCTGCGAGTGCTTTGAGAGGCGCCTCCTGACTTTGTAAAAAGAAGTGGTGTAAAACAGAGCCATCTGTGGCTTAATTTGTTGTAAATACAAATATTACCGCTATCAGGGTAATTACGATGATCAATACGCCTCCTTCAGATCCCAAGTCATCTCGAACAAGTGCCCTTGGCTTTGATGAATTTATTGCCATTTTGGTCGCTTTCGCCACTATTGGGGCAATTCTGTTTTGGGCATTTTCCCGCAGGGATACGGGCTGGAACTTCAGCGGTTTGCTGACGCCTTCCCCAACTCCCTCTCCTAGGGTGCAACCAAATCAAGATAACTTGGGCAATTTGTTGTCGCCTTCTCCAGTACCTAGCGTGCCACCAAATGCGGGTTCCAACCCCAAGACCTCGCCTGCGCCTGGTGCAACACTTCCTGAAACTTCATTCCCATTTATTGAGGCAACTCCGACACCAGAGTTACCACCCGTTAGCAAAGTTACCCCACCTGTCTTACCAGGGGTGCCGGTGCCAATTGAGCCTAACAATGCGGTGGCAAACCAATTACCTGTGGTGACTCCCTCAAAGAAAAAGTCAACAATTCCGCCGCCAATTGCATTTACAGATGTACCCCCTGACTACTGGGGAAAGCGTTTTATTGACACTCTTTCTTCCCGCAATATTATTAGAGGATTTCCTGATTATTCTTTTAGACCAAATCAGCCTGTAAATCGGGCGGAATATGCTGCCATACTGCAACAAGCCTTTGACAAAGAGATTGGTAAGACTTCAATACAATTTCAAGATGTACCAGCAAAATACTGGGCAACGCCAGCAATTGACCAAGCTATTAGCACCGGATTTTTAAAAGGCTATCCTGACAAAACCTTTAAACCAGACCAAAGAATTCCGCGAGTGCAAGTTTTAGTTGCTCTTGTCAGTGGCTTGAATTTGAAAGAACCTGCTTCCCCAGAGAAGCTTTTAAGCATCTATAAAGATGCCAAAGATATTCCTCAATACGCCATTGGCAAAGTAGCGGCTGCCACAGCCAACGGTCTTGTGGTAAACTATCCAGACGCTAGTTTGTTTGAACCCAACAAAGAAGCTACCCGTGCTGAGGTAGCTGCGATGATTCATCAAGGTTTGGTGCGAATGGGAAGATTGCAACCTATTGCATCCCCAAATATTGTACGCCCGCCTAAGTAAGAACGGCAGAGCAAGTGGTCAAGTGTTTTTTTGAATTCAACTTGACCACTTTTACGCCTCAGCCATAGCCAATAGCAGCAATTCAAGCGCATTAGCAGTCGAAAATAATTTCCGCACTGCTAATGAAAGAGCTTTATGAAAGTTGTTCTTTGCCCAGAACTTGTGTTTTCAGGGTTGAGATTTCACTAGTTAATTCGCTGCGAGTTGAGGCTTTGAGTAAATAGCGGTAAATAAACCAAGCAGAGTAACCAATACCAATTAACTCAAAAGTAGGCGCAACCAAAGGAATATCATTCAAAGCATCCAATACCGCCAAGAGTACCTTAACGGCGACAATTGATCCTAGAAGTAATCCAATGGTAACCAGAGGCTGTTTGTATTGATTAAAGAAGCTTCCCAGGTATTCGGGCAGTGTGGCTAAAAAGTTAGAGATTTGTTCTCCGTATTTTAGCCATTGGTCTTGAGACTGCGTGGGAGGCTGGAGTTTGGTTATGGTTCCTGTTTGGTTGTTGATATCTGACATCGTTGCTTCTGCAGATTTGGGTTCCATGAATTCCGGTTCTTTCATTTGGGCTTCCATTATTTTGACAGTTGAATTACTCTCATCCGGACAATTACAACCAAAAGGCTGTTGACACTTGCGATGCAGCGCATCAGCAATACCCTGAGTTTTGAGTACAATCATAGTTTTAGTTGCCTATAACCATAATTGCCCCTTAACCACTACTTCATCAACTACAAGGTAGACAATTCGTAGCCGAGTAGAAGTCAGAAGGCAGCAGGATGATTTCAATTCAGGATTCTGAGTTTGTTTTTTGAATCAACCCCGAATCCTCAGGTTAATGCGATCCTACGCCTTGTAATTTGCTAATAATCGCGCTCATCGAAGTCTAAATCATCAAAAATCAGTCTACCTCTCATGTATATCAAGTCTAATCGCCGATTTTACTTGATATTAAAGCTATCTTAAGACGCGATCGCCAATGAATGTATTGGTATTGATATTAATACGTAATAAAAGTTTTTATGTATTCATCTAACCTAGACATAAATGCTATTTTATGATATAGAGTTCAATCTGATTTGGGAAATATGCCGCTCTCTGTAGGGATTTGGTTGGCGATCGCTCCAGGTAGAGAGCAACCTCTGGTGATGGCGAACCCCTCACAAAGCGCGATCGCTCCATAGAAAAATACTACGTTTTTAGTACAGCTATACTCATAAAATTTTTCTATAATTGCGAGAAAGAAAAGTCAGCCTCTGATATTGAGAGCAAATCTTATTTATAAAGGAATTAAAACACTTTCTGTGTTTGAGTTTAGTTACTTTTATCAATCTTGGATCAATTTAGTGGTTACTTCCTAAGTAAAAAATTGTAGAGTAAAATAGCATTTTTGACATTCATTGTCCGAATAGGACTTACGCAGTGTTAACAGCATTTTCTGTGTTTCAGACGTTGCAGATCCCACGCCAGTCCGCTACTGTCGCGGTCGCTACGGCGGCTGGTTCCCCAACCCCCCGAACCAAGGGGAGGCAAAAAGCGGCGTGGATTTTCCTCCCGCTTTATTGCCGTGGGCGAGGGCGATTTTGGGATGTGGCAACGTTTTCACGCGAATTGGAATAAGAATGATATAGCAATCCCCGCTTCTCAAAGTGAAAATCGAAAGCTTCAGAAGTTGGGTTTCGCAGGAGTTACCCGACACGAAAGTTTCTCACGAATGATTTAAAACTGCTATATCTGTAGATTTATTTACATATGGTTGAGCGGTAATTTTTTAGATAAAAACTCCAATTTCTTGAGGTGTTGCTCAAGAAATTGGAGTTTAATTTGTGATATTAAGATTGCCCAATTAAGACTTACAGTTCAAGTTGGGTTTAGGAATAATGCTGGTAAACACCCTGTTTCTTACATGTAAAACCACTTAATCCAAAACCTGCTGAACCTGGAATAGTTCAACCTAGTCCCAGTCGGGAATCTCTGCATCTTCACCACCAATACCGATTCCTGTGTGGTAGATTTCAGCATCAGTTAGAGTCAGGTCATTCATTGATGCCTGATACACGTTAGAATCGTAAACTTTAGCGCGAGTCAAATTTGCTCGGTCGAGATTGGCTTGCTTAAAGTTGACATTGGTTAGATAAGCTGAAGTTAAGTTTGCACCTGCCAAGTTAGCACCGGTTAAGTCTGCACCTTCGAGGTTAACCCCTGTTAAATTCGCTCCTTGGAGATTTGCGCCTCTCAAATCAGCACCAATTAAATGGGCGTTGCTGAGATTTGCCCCTGATAGATTGCACTTAATGCATTCCTGAGTTGATAAAAGCTGTTGTATTTGCTGCGGATTCCCCGCGTTAACTGAACTGGCAAAAAATAGGGGAGTTGCCAAAGCTAGGGCGGCTAAGAGTTTGATTTTCATAATTTTTCCCCTTTGCGATCGAGTTGCTTCCGTTTTTTCCTCACACTTCTATTATCTCACTAAAATTTGGGAGGAGGTTGATGAACTCCACCAGTTAGTTGTGATGGATCGCGTTGCGCTAGCGATCGCAATTATGCTATTGATGAATTTGAGTAAGTTCTCTAGGCTCTAAATGCCTTATAAAGGCGCTCGATCCGACTAATGTTAAATATTTTTAAGAGCTAAATTACAAAGATTAAAAATATGGGGAAAAATCATGATTTGATGATATATCCCCATTCATGCCATTAACACGAAACCTGGCTATTTTGGATACGGATTTTTGGAGTTACGTAAAAACACTGAAAAATAATGAAGTTTTGGCTGGTTTAAATTGCCAAAAAATCGCGTATATACTGATTTACTAACTCAGGCTGTTCCTGCTGTAGCCAATGGCTGGCGTTGGGAATATATTTGATTTGAAAATCTTTCACATAAGCTTCTGTGCCGTAAGTTAATTCTTTGCCCAAGGCGGTGTCTTTTTCTCCCCAAATCATTAAAGTTGGGATTTGTAGAATACCCCAGTTTTCTTTGAACATTCCATGCCGAGCAGCGTTGCGGTAATAATTTAACATTGCTGTTAAGGCACCGCGTTTTGCTGCTGCATCTTTATAAGCGTCAATATCAGCTTTGGTGAAAGCGCTTTTGTTAACCGCCATACCTTTAAAAGCGGTTTCAACGGCTTGATAGTCTGACGATTGGATGAGGAATTCTGGTAGCCAAGGAAGTTGAAAAAAGAAGGCATACGAACTACGCAGCAATTGTTGGGGAGTGCGTAAACCTTGGGTGAATTTGGCAGGATGGGGCAAGTTAAGTATGATTAATCGCTCTAGCATTTCCGGGTGAGCATAAGCAAAACACCAAGCGATCGCACCTCCCCAATCATGTCCTACTAAAACACATTTTTGATATCCTAATCCTTTAATTACTCCCTGGATATCTTTAATAAATTCATCCATGACATAAGCCGATTGTTCGCTTGGCTTATCGCTGTCGTTATAGCCACGCAAGTCAAGGGCGACGACTTTAAAATTTTTAGCAAATTCTGGAATTTGATGCCGCCAAGAGTACCAAAATTCAGGAAACCCATGCAACATCAGCATTAAGGGACCTTCTCCCTGGGTGACGTAGTGCAGTTTAATGCCGTTGGTGGTGATGTATTCGTGCTGCAAAGAAGTTGCTATTACAGACATATGAAGTGTTCTCTCAAGGAGTTAGTGTAGCTGTTGTTTTAATTATTGCAGAATGTTTCAGCTTCATACCTCTGTTGGCAGTCAGACATTGCCTCATCTTGAAGATGAAAATTTTTTCATAAAATCTTCACTTTCGATTTATGTAGTTTGTCGATACTCAATGCTGTGTAACAAATAGAAAATTTTTAACCTAGATGTGTAATACCATTTCTCCAAATGTTTGTGCGTTAAGATCCCCCAACCCCCCTCCCGGGGGGCACAGAGACTCTGATATATTGCAACTATATTGCAACGTTTTCATAGATTATAAATAATTTGATATTTTGCACCTTTCTTAAGAAGTATTCTCGCCCGCCCGGAAATAAATTTCCCAGGCTTTTAGCTGAAGTCCATTAAAATGGGCTGTAATTCTATATAGCAGTCCTATCTGCAAGAGTGAAAATAAACGTTGAGTAAATAAACCGCACGCCCGCGCAGCGGAAAATCCGATCGGAGGAAACCTCCGATGGCTTGTCTGCGACACGCTGCGCGAACGCCAACGCCAAGGGCGAACGGAACTTTCCAAGAGAGAGAACACAGAGAAAGAGAACGGAGAGATTTTCACAATTGATTTAGGATGGCTTGAGCTGGTCTTAAATCATTCGTGAGAAACGAGAATTCCGGTTTCGCAGGAGTTATCAGGATTCTGAGACTTTCAATTATTACAATTTTTCCCTTAGATTGCTATAGCAGGCTGGAGATTTATAACCCCTGGCAATAATTGAGATAGATGCAAAATATAAGTAATTCCAAATTTTCAATTGAAAATTCACAATGAAAAAGTCATCATATAACAACACATTTAGAGAACTTCAGGGATGGCGTAGGAATTTATTCGGCGTCCGCACTCGTCTTTTAGTTTGGTACTTTGTTTTAACAGCTTGTACGGCGCTAGTTTCAATTCAAGCAACTCGCCAGATATATTGCGATGCTGTGAAAGCAAAAGCTGATGCTTCTTTAGTTAAGGAAGTAGATAGATTTAAGCTGCTAGCAAATACACAGAATAAAAAAGTATCGGAAATTCCTAAAAATACTGCTGCATTATTCGATAAGTTCTTATCTAGCTACGCCCCAACAAAAAACGAATATGTTGTTACGCTATTGAACGATCGCTTTTATAAAGCTAGTTTTGGATTCCCACCAGATTTGCTACAACAGCATCCAACTTTGATGAAGGAGTGGACAAGCGCTACCCACTTTATACGGGGTGGTTCGGCTACTGACACAGAACGGATTCGTTATGTAGCACAGCCACTTAATATAAAAGGCGATCGCGGTACGATTATCGCGATTCATGATGCATCGGCGGACTATATCGCCGGGACGAATGCGATTTTCTTGGTGATGCAGGTAACATTGGTTGTGCTGCTTGTGTTTTTTGTTGTGGCGTGGGTGACGGCGGGACGAGTGCTGTATCCTTTGCGCTTGGTAACTGAAACTGCACATTCGATTACTGAGTCTGATATGACTCAACGCATCCCCGTACAAGGTTCGGATGAAATCGCGGAGTTGACAACTAGATTTAATCAAATGCTGGATCGTCTGCAATTTGCTTTTGATAGTCAGCAAAAGTTTCTTAACGATGCCAGTCACGAACTGCGAACTCCGATTACGATAATTCAGGGACATTTGGAGATGTTAGAGTTTCAACCAGAAAGACAGCAAGAAACGATCGCTTTGGTGATGGATGAATTAGAAAGAATGAGTCGCTTGGTGAATGACTTGTTGTTGCTGGCAAAAACAGAACGTCCTGATTTTTTAAAGCTAAAACCAGAAGAGTTAGATTGGCTGACTGAGGAATTGTATCTTAAAGCCAGAAGCCTTGCAAATCGAGATTGGCGGTTGGAGTCTAAAGGATTGAGTCCGATAATGGTTGACCGTCAGCGGTTAACTCAAGCTGTGATGAATCTGGTTCAAAATGCCGTTCGCCATACATCTGATGGTGATAGCATTACTCTTGGTTCTTCAATAAAAGAAGACTGCGCCTATATTTGGGTACGCGATACCGGAGAAGGTATTGCTCCAGAAGACCAAAAACGAATTTTTGAACGTTTTGTACGGGCGACAAAGTGCGATCGCCAATTTGAAGGATATGGTTTGGGACTTTCAATTGTGCAGGCGATCGCTCAAGCACATAATGGTAGCATTGAGCTTACCAGTCGTTTGGGTCATGGTTCTACCTTCACAATCGCGATCCCCTTAATTCCTCCCAAGGAAACTGCAACTCATGAACCGGATTCTCATCGCCGAAGACAATCCCCGCATCACTTCCTTTTTGGAAACCGGATTGCAAGCCCACGGATTCACAACGACAATCGCCAGTAACGCCGAACAAGCCCTTCGCATGGCGAACAGTAAAGATTTTGACTTGTTGATTTTGGATTTAGGACTTCCCGATCGCGATGGTTTAGAAGTGCTGCAACACTTGCGGGGAACGGGAGAAACTCTACCGATAATTGTTTTGACAGCCCGTGATGCTGTGGATGATACGGTAGCAGGGTTAGAAGGCGGTGCCGATGATTACATTACCAAACCCTTTCGCTTTGAAGAGTTGCTTGCACGTATCCGCGTACAATTACGGAATAGGCATGTACCAAGAGTTAAAGAACATACAAAGATTCGAGTGAGTGATATTGCCTTAGATTTGCTGACACGAGAAGTTTGGGTAGGCGATCGCTTAGTGGAACTTTCCACCCGCGAGTTTATTTTAGCAGAGGTATTTCTGCGTCATCCAATGCAAGTATTGAGTCGAGAGCAATTGTTAAATCGTATATGGGGTTATGACTATGACCCTGGGTCAAATATTGTTGACGTGTATGTGGGACATTTGCGGAAGAAATTTGGAAGCGATCGGATTGAGACGGTTAGGGGGATTGGGTATAGGTTGCGGACTTAGGTGATACTTTGTGATGTTTTTCTTTTATCTCACGCAAAGACGCATTCGCCTTTAGGCGTTCCCGTAGGGTAGGCGCAAAGTTTTTCTTAGGTCTTTGCGCTAAGTTTTTTAAGTATAATTACTAAAGAGATTGTATTTTTAGTACAAAAACACACAGAATTTTCACTGAATCAAACAAACCCTTTGCCGTTTTTTAACTTTCTTTGCGACATCCTGGATTTATATCAGTAGATTCACGAAGAAAGGTAAAAAATGGAATACAATCGCTTATTTAGACCTACGTTTAATTATCTTGAGGAAGTATATCAAGATTGTTTACGAAGATATCGCAACAATCCAAAATATAATGTAGATTATCGTCGCGCTCTCAATGATATTAATAATGGTACAAAAATCTTGGAATCCGATGAAGAAGTAGACACTTACATTGCCCTTTATGGCGCACATCATTACTACAAGTTAATCAGCGCTTTCGATGCATTAGACCTATCAAAATTTACAGGTAAGTCGTTCGATATTTTAAGTTATGGTTGTGGTCCAGCAACTGAGACTTGTGTTTTAATCAACTATCTTGTCTCCAACCAAATTAACTTGAGTATAGAGTCTCTAACTTTAATTGAACCTTCTATCACTTCACTTCAAAGAGGAATGCAATATGTGCAGTCAGCTATGATACAAAGGCAAGCAGATTTAAAGATTAAGAAAATCAACAAAGCACTAGAAGAGTTAGAAGTTAGCGACGTTAGTTCCCAGCCTCAAACTGTGAAGCTTCATGTTTTCTCTAATATTCTTGACGTGGAACAGATAAATTTAGATAAATTAGCTATGCTACTAAAAAACTCTCAAAAAGGTGCAAACTATTTTATATGTGTAAGTCCTAATTTTTCTACCGCTCAGCAACGAATTGATAATTTCCGTAATATCATGTCAAAATTATTTGAGATATCGGACATATCAGTAACTAGTGAAGATGTTGTAGGTACAGTTTGGTTAATGACAGCAGGACGTTTCGTGGATAATTACCATATAGATAGGTATCAAAGGATTTTTATGACATATGTAAGTTAATTTTACTAGTATAACCAGGGTTCATCATGCAAAATGAAACTGTAGAACAATTGAGTCTAAATTTATTTCGAGAACCAGAAAATTATCCTCAAAGTCAGGCAGAGGTTATAACTATGCCAGATGGTAAACCTTTACCTGATGGAGAGGTAATTATCTATCGAAATTTATTTGAAGAGTTGGAAAGCAAGCAATTCAAAGAACTACGAAATAGCCTAAATTGGCGGCAAGATAAAATGAAAATGTTTGGTAAGGAATTTGATTTACCTAGATTGACAGCTTGGTATGGAGATGAAGGTAAATCTTATAAGTATTCAGGGATTAATATGAATCCGGAAACTTGGACAGGTACACTACTTTCAATCAAACAAAGAGTTGAAAAGGTGGTAGAAGTAAACTTCAACAGTGTCCTTGTAAATCTTTACCGTGATGGAAAAGATTACGTGTCATGGCATAGTGATGATGAGCCAGAATTAGGAAAAAATCCAATTATCGCTTCAGTAAGTTTTGGAGAAACAAGGCGTTTTCAACTGAAACATAAGTCAAACAAAGATTTAGATAAAGTTGAAGTAAGCCTGACTGATGGTAGCCTTTTGCTAATGAAAGGTTCAACACAACACTTTTGGCATCACCAAATACCAAAGACCTCTAAACTATTAAAAGAAAGAATAAATCTGACATTTAGAGTAATAAAACAAGGTTAGCGCAGGATGCGTGAGTGTAGACGCTGCACGTCTACATATCTTCAAAACCATCAAAAATCTCGTCATGAGAGAATAATACCTAAAATAGTTTTATAAAAAGCGATCGCCCAGTTGCAATATACTCTACTGAGTTGGAATATTTAGCATTCCAGCATCTATCAGCAACTTACGTTCCTCAACTCTATCTTTCCGGTTTAGTTGCAACAATCTTACAGTGACGCGACCGATTGGTGTTAGCGGCACAAATTCAGCACCATCTAAGCGAAAATGCTCTATCCAACTATCCCGACGGGGATGATAAAGTGGAGCTAATTTTCCTGTATTTGGGTCAATCGAAGCCAAATCGCTGCCTTTAAGTTTGTTGCAAATAACACAGGAAAATGCTAAATTATCAGCTTCCGTCAAACCACCATGTTTTTCAGCAATAATGTGGTCTACTTCATGGGAGGCTAATGTTGCGACTTCAGGGAAAAAGCAATATTCACAACAACCCTTAGCACGCTCATAAACAAGTTTCCGCAAAGCAGACGGAATGTAAGTTTTGCTCATAGCCTTCAATCAAACCGCTTTCAGCTTGATGTAAGCTTTAGCTTTTGCCATTCTGACAAGATGTTCCAAATACTCATACTGTTGCCATATTTGCTCTTCAGCAGGAGTTAACCCAACAGTACGATTTTTTTCCAATAAAGCAGTAATCTGCCCTTGCAAAGCTTCTGATGGACGCAAAGCGATAATTTCTTCAGGTGTTGGAAGTTGCGTTAAAAACTCTAACACTTCTGCTGTGCCTGCAAAACCTGTCTGAGAAATAGCGGCTAATTCACGCAGTCCCAACTCTAAAATTTGTGGAAGTTTATCCTCTAGTAAATTTAAGCGTGCCGCCAACTCTTCAGGAATGTCTAGAGTTACTCGCATGGTGTTTATTGCTAGAAACCTTTGAAAACCAATATAGCAGTCTTAAATCATTCGTGAGAAACTTTCGTGTCGGGTAACTCCTGCGAAACCCGACTTCTGAGACTTTCAATTTTTACAACTCCTACACGGAATGCTATATAACAATACTTGAAGAGGAATTGTCGTTTGTGGGGTGTCAATCCTCAAAAACTCGTCATGAGAGAATAATACCTAAAATAGTTTTATAAAAAGCGATCGCCCTTGAGTTACGACAACACCTGCAAATATCTCGCCGAAAATTATCCAGGCGAATTTGTCAGATGGTTACTCTCATCTGACACAACAGACATCCAAGTTCTAAAAACAGAACTCAGTCTCGAACCAATTCGCGCCGATTCTGTCACCTTCCTACAAATCTCCAACCAAATCCTACACCTAGAGTTTCAAACGCTACCAGCATCCACGACCCCACTCGACTTCCGGATGCTCGATTACTATACGCGATTGAAGCGTCAATACTGGTGTGACATTGAGCAGGTAGTAATTTTTTTACAACCGACAACCTCAGAAATCGTCTTTAATACTCAGTATACAGACAGGAAAACCAGACATGAATATCGAGTTATTCGTTTGTGGGAGGAAGACCCCACACCACTGCTAACGAACCCTCCACTTTTACCCCTGGCGACTTTGGCTAAAAGCGAGTCACCCAATGTCTTGTTAGAGCAAGTCGCTAAGAGTGTCGATATGATTGAGGAAACCGAGGAGCGAATAAATATATCAGCTTGCGTGCAGGTTCTGGCTGGTTTGCGGTTTGAGAAAAATTTGATTCGACAATTATTTCGAGAGGAAATTATGCAAGAATCTGTGATTTATCAAGACATCCTGCAAAAAGGAGAGCAACGAGGAGAGCAACGAGGTCTGCAAAAAGGCGAGGCTGCGGTTATACTGCGTCAGCTAACTCGTCGTTTTCCTGCCATTAACCCGGAAATAGAACAACGAATTCAGGGGTTATCTATCACTCAGCTAGATGAGTTGGCTGAGGCGCTGTTGGATTTTTCAAGCCAGACGGATTTAATCAGCTGGTTGGATACTCATTGCTAATAGTCATTAGTATTTGGTTGGTGGTTAGTAGGCGCGTGGTTAGTTGTACTTTTTGACAACCTTAGATGTTACACCCCGAACTCAAAAAGCCTCCTCATCCGCCCCTAGTTGCATTTCGGGCTAATAGCTCAAGTAAGCTAAAAGCTTACTGGATAATCATTGCAACCGGTTGAAACCGGTGTAGAGACGCAAAAGCGTGCCTCTCTACAAAGCCGGAAATTTATTTCCTTTTCTTACGACTGAGGATGCAACATTTAAAACAACCAACAACGACCCTTCGGGAGAACCAGTCGCCTGGGTCGGGAAACCCGACCGCAGCGCCCCAACACCCACCAACCAACCAACAACCCTTCGGGTTCACCAGTCGCCTGGGTCGGGAAACCCGACCGCAGCGCTGGTTCACCAACAACCAAAAAAATATGCGATCGCTTGCCGAAATTAACGATAAAATCAGCCGCAAACGTGCGGTAGTATTGACCGCTGAGGAACTCAAAGCCCGAGTTGCTGAAGTCGGCGTGACTAAAGTTGCCAAGGAAGTTGATGTCATCACCACCGGCACTTTTGAACCGATGGAATCTAGTGGTGCTATTATTAACCTCGGACACACTGACCCGCCAATCAAAATTCGCCGCTGCTGGTTGGATGGCGTTTCCGTATATTGCGGATTTGGGGCAGTAGATTTATACCTTGGTGCTAGCTGTAGCGTAGAAGCGATGGACGGGGAGGAAGTGCGGGAACGCGGCGGCGGTCATGTCATAGAAGATTTAATAGCAGGTAAACCAATACACGTAAGAGCGCAAGGTCAAGTTACAGATTGTTACCCTAGGGCAACCTTTGAAACGACAGTTACCCGCGAGACAATTAATCAGTTTTATCTATTTAATCCGCGCAATTTATACCAAAATTTTATAGTGGGAGTAAATGGAGGCGATCGCCCATTACATACTTACCTTGGTCCCCTACAACCGCGTTTGGGAAATGCCGTTTTTTCTAACCCCGGCGCCATTTCTCCCCTACTCAACGACCCGGATTTACAAATCGTTGGCATTGGCACGCGGATTTTCTTAGGCGGTGGTATTGGCTACGTAGCCTGGGAAGGCACTCAGCATTTTCCCTTACAAAAGCGGTTGCCAAATCGCACTCCAATTGGCCCGGCTGCAACCTTAGCGTTAATTGGTGATGCGAAGCAAATGGATGCTCGTTGGGTGCGCGGTTGCTACTTTAAAAGTTACGGACCTTCAATGATGTTGGGTGTCGGCGTACCAATACCCGTATTAAACGAACAAGTGATAGAACGCTGTGCAGTGCAAGACAAAGATTTAGTAGCGCCGATAGTGGATTTTTCCATACCTCGGCGCGTTCGTCCCACATTTGGATTGGTGAGTTACGCCCAATTAAAATCTGGGCGGATAGCAATTGAGGGTAAAACAGTGCGCGTCGCACCTCTTGCGAGCTTGTTTCTTTCCCGGCAAGTAGCCCAAGAGTTGAAACAATGGATTGAAGCAGGCACTTTTACCCTCACAGAGCCAGTTTCACCAATTCCAATGGAGCGATCGTTTTTGCCCCAAGACCGCTGGACAGAGTTTTAACAAGAGATGGGGGGAGGGGGGAGGGGGAGAATTTTCCTAAATAATTCTCCCTTATCTCCCAAACCCGTCACCCCAAGTCGTCCCCCCCCTCTCCTTGTCCCCCCCTCTCCCCCTCCTCTTCTACTCCTCCTGTGGTTTCGGGCGCTTGACGGGCTTAGGAGCAGGGGCTTTTGGTATGGGTTTTGACACCGCAGGAGAGTCGCCTGAGGCTGTTTTCTTGATTGGGCGTGGGGTTTCGCCATTGCGTCTGGGGGGGAATGGTTTTCTGCCACCAGCGCCACCGCCACCGCCCGAGCCACGGAAAGGAGGACGCCCTCCGCCGCCGCCACCTCTTTGGGGTGGTCTGCGTTTTTTGGGCAATTCCGCGATCGCTTCGGCTTTTTCTACTACTAATAGGTCAGCTTCTCGCTTAACCTGGAAGTCCCAGAACTTGCCGACTGCTTTAGTACCAAGCACACCCTTCAGTTTCAACTTGAAATATTTGGGTTTCTCGTCGTTTTTGCGGGGAGCCTGCTTGATTTTGACCACCAAACTTTTAGCGTCAAAAGACTGGAAAACCACCTCACCACGAACGGAAAAACCACCATCGACAATTTCTGATGAAGGTATGAGGGCGCTGGTAGTTTCTTCAGAGGTTTCTGATGAAGCATCCTCAGGCGTGTGCGGCTCGAATTGTGACGCTAAATCTTCTGGTTGGTCTTTAGCGAGATTTTCCGGCTCCCAAACCCCGACAATTTGCAGGTGTAAGGCGTCGTTTTCTTGGCGCGTGCGCGGATAAACTACCCACAGATGTTCTTTTTCCAAATCTAGGTGATTTTTAACCAAACTCATAATCCGACCCAAAAGGACGGCATTGAGTTCTACACCATCTGCGGTTAACAGCCCACCTTGAGTAAATTGTTCGCTGCTAGCGAGGTAACGACCTCGGACTAACCCGATCGCGCGATACTGCATTGGCTCGCTGGGAGGCGGAATCGGTTGCTGTCGATTTGCGAAATTCCCACCAGAAACAGTCTCGCTGGGGTTGTCGGGCGAATTCTCAGGCTTAGAGACGTTAGGAGGCTCTTTTTGAATTTTGGCGGCTGCCTCCATATTACTTTCAGGTTGATTAGAGGCGGAATTGGACGATTCGGACGACGGCATCAGGTCGGAATTCATATAAAACTCCTTGCGGCGGAGACACATCCCATTGTGGGATTTTACGAAGGCAGCTGGAAAGAGCGTTTGTGCGGCTGATGAAAGTATATTTCCTTTCAATTTGCCACTCCAGAGCGCTCTGTATATACGGTCAGACGCTAAATTTCGCATTTATACACTAAATGTGTAATTTAGCGTCTTTGCTCTAGTTTTGGAAGCATAACATAGCTACAATTCTGACGATTCCCCCAAAAGTCATCACTTACTTTAGCAGTGTAAATTGTTATTTGTTATAAAGTTCACAGGCAAATCCCTGTATTCCGCAAAGTTTTTGAAATTTTTAATTTTCCCTATTGTGTTAATGATAATGTCATTAGTGTTCAGAAGAAGGACGGTTCTGTGTCTCAAACAGGCAATCGCTGGATAGTTAAGGTGGTTTTGGTGCTGGCAGTTGTTGCTTTTGTTGGGGTTTCTATGGTTCCCATAATTGCAGCATTTAATGATACGCAACGTTCACCTCAGAAAGCTGCTAGCACCAGCAGCAGTTCGCCTGACTCTGACCAAAAATCAAAAGTGGAAGACGAAGTTCGAGGTTATGAACTGGTTTTGCAACGAGAACCAGAAAATCAAGCCGCGCTCAAAGGTTTATTACAGGCGAGGCTACAATTGCTGAGTCAAAAAGGTAAAGGTCAAATCAAACCGGCTGATATACAAGCGGTAATTGAACCTTTAGAAAAGTTAGTCAAGCTCAATCCAGATCAAAGTAAATACGCCGTGCTGCTAGCTCAAGCAAAGCAGCAAATTGGCGACAAAGAAGGAGCTGCTCAAGCTTATCGTTCTGTTTTACAAACTAAACCGGGCGACTTGGAAGCTTTGCAAGGAATGGTGGCTCTCCTAGTAAATCAAAAACGTCCGGAAGCTGCAATAGGTTTGCTTCAAGATACTCTTTCTACTGCCACTCAAGCAAATAAAATTCAGCCTGGAAGTGTTGATACTGTTGCGGTACAGGTGCTGTTGGGCAATGTTCACGCGGAACAGAAACGCTATTCTCAAGCTCTTTCTGCCTACGATGGAGCAATTAAGGTTGATAAACAGGATTTTCGTCCGGTTTTGGCAAAAGCAATGCTTTTAAAAGAACAGGGCAAACTTGATCAAGCGAAACCTTTATTTACCGCTGCTGCTGCTTTAGCACCCGCCCAGTATAAAGACGAAATTAACCAACAAGCAACAGCCTCTCCGACACCGGCTGCTTCTGGAGTTCCCACGCCGTAGGAGACAAGGGTGACGGGTGTGGGGTGACGGGTGTGGGGCGACGGCTGTGGGGTGTGGGGCGACGGCTGTGGGGTGTGGGGGACAAATAAGAATCATAATTTCTCCCCCTCCCCCCCTCTCCCCCTCCCCCCATCTCCCCATCTTTTCCTTACGCTTTTTCAAATGCGGCGATGATACCAAAGATTATAAACAGACATCCGCCGATAAATGTAAGTTGACGCTCGGAAATACGTCCGCAAACCAGTTTTCCGCAAGTTACGGCTATTAACGCACAAATACTGTGTCCTAAAATTGCACCCGCTATTACTGCAATTGGGTTATTGTCTACCGCTAAAGAAATTGTGGCGAATTGCGTGCGATCGCCTAATTCTGCTACAAAGGTCAGGGTAAAGGCTTCTACCATAATTGCCCAGGCACTTTTTTGATTCAATTGCTTTTCTGTCTCGACAACGGCGGCTTTTGCTTCTTCTAAAACTTGATCGCAACTCGTAGAAGGAGGCATCCTCCAGGCATCATATAACAATTTGATACCAAAGCCTAAAAATAAACCTATTTCTGCATGGTGAATAAAATCCTTGGGCAGAAAAGATGCTACCTGTCCCACTGCTACCGAAAGTACTGTCATTGCAGCTAAAGCTGCTATCACTGCTGCTAATACCAACCGCCGGGAATGCTGCATTGCTAAATACATGGCAATAAAGAAGGTTTTATCGCCTAACTCGGATACTGTAATTATTGATAAAGCTGCGGTGAAACCTGTTAGCACTCTTTCAAGCTCCTGAAGATTTTTTAATCTGTGCGAGCTTGATGAGAGTTCTGAGACTTCACCAAGCTCACACACTTTTTCGTGTGAACTTAGTGAAGGTCTCGCTTACAAATAGCTAATAGCTAATTACTTATTTGCCATCTAAACCAGGCTCATCGCCAGTATGTTGATTTAGATGTGCTGGCTTTTAATTTATTTCAAATTTTTGTGCCAGCTGCTACTCCCCTTCTATATGAAGATAATTGTACACTTCTGTCAGGTATGAGTCAAGGGATTAGGGAATGGAGAAGATTTGAATAACTCAGGAATGAGCGCTGTTAGACCTCTCATTCCTCTCATTCCTCTCATTCCTCCGTGTCCTCTGGCGCTGGTGCGGTTAATTATTCCCTGACTTGTGCATAAGTCCTATAATTTCCTTGGCGTTGCATAAATGCGGGATAAAATGTCAATCGTAGGGTGGGCATCGCCCACCAGAATCGAGCATTGTGGCCAGTGCCCCACCCTACAAATCATCCTTTAAATGTGCAACGCCATTTTGTTTTTGTATAACGGTATTAAGGGTGAAAATTGTTCATCACTATCTTCGGATACCTGCAAAATCAACCATTCCTTGTTTCAGGGCGAGCAACACCGCCTGTGTTCGGTCATCGACTCCCAATTTACCTAAAATATTGTTGACATGATACTTGACAGTACCTTCAGTAATAAACAGGGTTGCACCAATTTCCTGATTGCTTTTGCCATTAGTCATAAGGCGGAGTACCTGCAACTCGCGATCGCTTAATTTCGGCTTGTTCATCCGCTCTTTAAGTTTAGCTGCCACTGCGCTTGGAATGTATTTTTTACCATAAGCAACAGTACGGATAGCTTCGAGAAGTTCATCGAGTTCAGCATCCTTGAGTAGATAGCCTTTTGCTCCTGCTTCTATTCCACGATAAATGTCTTCGTCACTGTCGTAAGTGGTTAGAACAATAATACCTGCATTTTTAAACTCGACGCAGATAGTTTTAATTGCTGCGACACCTGAAATTTGTGGCATCCGTAAATCCATCAATACGACATCAGGTTGCTGTTGGCGAAAAACTTCTATTGCCTCACAGCCATCGCTAGCTTGTCCAACAACAGTCATATCCAGTTCATCCTCAACTGCAAGGAAAGCTTGGCGGGGAAGCCAGTAAAGTCTTGAAGAAACTTAGTTAAAAATAAGACCATACTTACCTTTAGGACGCTTATACTATCCGGGGAAAAGCAATCTACTTGATTTAGCTACCGTATTTTTACTGAAGGAAGGCAGAGGGCAGAGAGAGGGCAGATGTTAAATACAAGCTTGCTTTTTGTGCGTAATGCCAACAGCATTGCTTTCTGTGGTAATGACTGCGATCGCACTCTTGGTGATGGGGTTAATGTAGGCGATCGCTCTCGTTAGTTTACCAAATGCTTAAGTTAGGCTTAATTTGCTTAAATTGCCTGCTGTAAGTAGGGGAAAGTATTCAGACTGGAATTACGCAACAATTACATCGCACCTTACAAACAAATAGTTATGTGCTTCAACTTAGATATTTAGGGATTTCCAAGAAATAAGTTTTAGTTAGATACTAAACACAAACCAAAAAATATCTCTTTAGATAGAAGCTCAATTAGGCAATTATTGCATTTTATCAGGACTAATTGCACTCATTCGATGAAATTCAACCTGTCCTATATCAAGAAACAGCATTATCTATTGGTTTTACGTCTGCCAAAAAATTTCAAGTAAACAATAAATTTACAAATTTTAATATTTTCTTGGCTTGCAACTTAACTTTCGTTAAGTGTTTTATCGAACTATCCAATCAAGATGTTAAACACAAGCTTGCTTTTTGTGCCTAATACCAACAGGATTGCTTTCTGCACTTGATTAAACCTTTAACACGCCTGGTGTTGGTGGTTCCCGTAGAAGCATCACAACTAATTTGATTGCTATGCAGTTAACACTACTTTCAACTAAACGCTTAAATGTCTGTTTTAACTTTATATTAATTCTGCCTTTTGATAGATGCTTAAATTTTCTTAAATTGAGAGGAATAGAAGATTCGGAAGTTGAGTTAATTTTTACACTTGACTCCTGCGATTCACTGCATAAGTCAATTTGTATTTTACCTATTAATAAAAGTAGGCAAAAGTCAGCCCAAAAGGAGGATGCAATGGTTACAGCGACAGTACCAGAAAAGCAGGCGAAAATTGGTCCGACCCAATTACTAATTAATAATGAGTGGGTAGAAAGTTCGAGCGATCGCCGATTTGAGACGATTAACCCGGCTACAGGTGAAGTAATTTGCGACGTTGCGGAAGCTGATGCCCCAGATGTTGATAAAGCAGTGCAAGCCGCTCGAAATGCCTTCGATAGCGGGGAATGGCGAAAGATGTCTGCCCGCCGTCGCGGCGAATTGCTCTACAAGTTGGCTGACTTAATCGAGCAGAATAAAGAGGAACTGGCAAGGTTGGAAAGCCTCGATAACGGCAAGCCACTAATGGAGGCAATGAATGCAGACTTGCCGTTCGTAATCGAGTGTTACCGCTACTATGCAGGCTGGGCAGATAAAATTCAAGGCAAGACCATCCCAATTAACGGTTCCTACCTCTGCTACACGCGGCATGAGCCAGTGGGTGTGGTCGGTCAAATTATCCCTTGGAACTTCCCGCTACTGATGCAGGCTTGGAAGCTAGCACCAGCACTGGCTGCGGGTAATACAGTAGTTCTCAAAACTGCTGAACAGACTCCCTTGTCGGCGCTGCGGGTAGGCGAACTGATAATTGAAGCTGGTTTTCCAAGGGGAGTGGTGAACATTTTATCAGGATATGGACCAACGGCTGGGGCAGCGATCGCACGTCACATGGATGTGGATAAATTAGCTTTTACTGGCTCGACTGAGGTGGGACGCTTGGTTATGGAAGCAGCAGCTAAGAGTAACCTCAAGCGCGTCACTTTGGAATTGGGTGGTAAGAGTCCCAACATCGTCTTTGCCGATGCTGATATGGATGCAGCGATCGCAGGTAGTCATCACGCTCTATTCTTTAACCAAGGTCAGTGCTGTAACGCTGGTTCGCGGCTGTTTGTGGAAGAAAAATGCTACGACGATTTTGTCGCTAAGAGCGTTGAAGTAGCCCAACAGCGCACCGTTGGCGACCCCTTTGACCCCAAGACAAAGCAGGGACCCCAGGTAGACCAAGACCAGTTTGATAAGGTGATGAGCTATATCGACGCTGGACAGAGGGAAGGAGCAAAGATAGTGTGCGGTGGTAATCGAGTTGGCGATCGCGGATTTTTTATCGAGCCGACTGTATTCGCTGATGTTGACAATAACATGAAGATTGCTCAAGAGGAAATCTTTGGTCCAGTGATGAGCATTATTAAGTTCAAAGACATTGAAGAGGTGATTCATCTGGCGAACACCACGATGTATGGACTAGCGGCTGGTGTGTGGACGAAGGATATTACAAAAGCTCATGCGATCGCCAATAATGTCCGTGCTGGTACTGTCTGGGTAAATTGTTACCACGTCTTTGATACGGCTGCACCCTTCGGTGGGTTCAAGCAATCTGGGATGGGTCGAGAACTCGGTGAATATTGCTTGCAGAATTACACCGAAGTTAAGACAGTTACTATTCAACTGTGAAGTATCTTGCCTAGAGGGCGATCGCCTTTGATGATCGGGTTAATTTAGGCGATCGCCGCGATCGTAAAGTGAGGACAATGCACGAGTTTTTCTGTCAATCCACCCTGGAAAAACATCGCTCGCGTATTGTCAACTACAGATAGGAAGATTTTGACCTCACCCTATCCCCTAAACTTTAGTTAATATTTCCGCTCTTTTGGCTCAAACATGGTAATCGCCACCGGACGATATTGAATATCAATTCCCGCTGGCGAATAATAAGCCATTGTGTGCCGCAAAAAGTTCACATCATCTCGCTGGGGATAATCTTCGCGGAAGTGTGCGCCGCGACTTTCTTGACGGTTCAAAGCTGATGCTAAAATTGTCTGCCCTACTACCATCAAACTCCGCAATTCTAAGGCTTCTGTAAGTTCTGTATTCCAAAAACTGCCTTTGTCATCTAAGTAAATTTGCGAGTATTTTTGTTGTAACTCTTGCAATTTTTGCAAGCCCTGACGCATTAATTCATCGGTACGAAATACGCCGCAGTATTCAGTCATGGTATCTTGGAAAGCTTCACGAATTTGGTTAATTCGATACTGTCCGGGCTGTTCTATCAAAGCTTGAATTTGTTCCTTGGCTTCGTTTATATAGCGTTGTTCGTCTATATTTGGTAATTTGCGTTTTTGGACAAATTGCGCGATCGCTGCTCCTGTTCTCTTACCGTAAACCACGCATTCTAATAACGAATTGCTACCCAATCTATTGGCTCCGTGTACGGAGACGCAAGAGGTTTCACCAGCAGCAAAGAAGCCATCTACAAGACCATCGCCACTGCTGCGGACTTGACCGTCGGTGTTAACTGGTATACCGCCCATACAATAGTGAATTGTCGGGCGGACTGGCATCGGTTGAGTTACGGCGTCAACACCTACCAAACGATGTGCTTCTTCCCAACAAAAGGGAACGCGGCTCATAATTTTTTCTTTGCCCATGTGGCGCAAATCAAGATAGACAAAAGGGCCGCCAGCGCTTCCATCAGTATTAACACCGCGACCTTTCCGAATTTCGTAAGCGATCGCTCGTGAGGTAATATCGCGAGGAGCCAGTTCCATGCGGCTGGGTGCGTAATTCGCCATAAAGCGATCGCCTTCGGAGTTAATTAAATAAGCCCCTTCCCCGCGCACGGCTTCGGAAATCAGCACGCCTACGGGATATAACCCTGTAGGATGAAACTGCACAAATTCCATGTCTTCTAAAGGCAAACCGGCGAGGGCTGTCATTGCCAAACCATCACCGGTGGAAGCGTAATCATTAGAAGTGGTGTTATAAACGCGACCGTAACCGCCAGTGGCAAACATCACCGCTTTCGCCCGCACTACTTCGAGACGTCCATCTAGAAGGTGATACATCACCACGCCTTTCGCCTGACTTCCTTCTAAAATCAGGCGCATTACGTACCATTCTTCGTAAATTTGCACACCATAACGCCGCAAATTGTTTACCAATTCATGCAAAATTGCGTGACCTGTCTTATCTGCGGCGTAACAAGTACGGTTGTGAGAATGTCCGCCAAAAGCCCTTTGGGCAATGCGACCATCGGGTAAGCGCGAAAACAAAACACCCATGTGTTCCAAATCAATTACCACATCTGGCGCTTCACGGGTGAGAATTTCCACCGCATCTTGGTCGGCTAAATAATCAGAACCCTTTACCGTATCAAAAGCGTGGGCTTCCCAACCATCCTCAGGATCGACATTTTTTAGCGATGCAGCCATACCACCTTGGGCTGCAACCGAGTGGGAGCGAATTGGATGGGTTTTGGCAACTACAGCCACATTCAAGCTAGGATTAGTCCGCGCAATTTCCACAGCAGCGCGACATCCAGCCAATCCTCCCCCGACAATGATTACATCATGTTCCAGCATAATCAGCCCCCGATTGTAAAAAAAGCTGCTGTTCTATTGTAGAGACGCTTATTATCACATCTCTACAAAAAAATTCCCTGCCAAAAGACAGGGACATTCTTTCGATTTTTTAGTGAGGAGTCAGGAGTTAGGAGTGAGGAGTTAGGAGTGAGGAGTTAGGAGTGACGAGTTAGGAATGAGGAGTTAGAAGAAGATTAAGTAACTCATAACTCATAACTCATAACTCCTAACTGGGCGCCTCCCAACTCATAACTCCCAACTCCTAACTCCTAACTCATAACTCTTTGTTCAACTGGTTGCTTGTACCGGTTGCTGCTGGGAAACATTCCCCGGTATTGGTTCCATTTTTGTTCCTGGTTCTACAGCAGTTAACTCAATGTGATTTAACAAGGTAGTCACGAAGGCAAAAAGCAAGAATGGTAACGATAGCAGGACAACGAGTCCTACCGCTGCTAAAGCATAAACAGGTCGTCTGGCACCCATCAGCGCCAAAGCTGTAGCTAAACTTATAGTAATCGTGATTAACCAAACTATTATTTGACCGTATATATCACCAAAAGTCAGGGTACAGACAAACCGATACTTTTGCATATTAAGCATGATATTTGCCTCAAGTCTCTCCTTAGGTTCTACGTTAAATCCCTCTTTGCCTTTCCGACAATTTCTAAATATTTTTGCAAGGTTTGTAATATCGCTTAACAATTAGCATTGTTTTTTTTATCTGGTGGAATAGCTAAAACAAACTAGTACCTTCAGGCAAAAGTAAGAAGGCAGCGCTCCGCGCTTAGGCGCAAATGCTTATTCCTTAAGCTTTTAATTTTAATGCAAATGGTTATCTGATTTGGGCGGACGGTGTACTAGTAAGGGCACTAAGCTAAAGACTTCTGCCTCAGGTCAAGTATCAAAGGTAAAGTCTTCTTTCTGAGCATGGCTAAAATCTGAATTAATTTTAATAAAAATTAACTTCAGGTCAACGTCAAGATTATTAAACATGAAAAACATGAAATATGAGCTTGGGCATTGGAAATTTGGGAGACGGCGTGCTATATGCGGGTTAAGCGCAAGGCATAGCCGCGTCCATTGGGCGTAGGAAAGACAAATTTTCATGCATTCTGGTGTACGCAATTCATGACCGAATACTTTCCACCAGAAAGCATGAACGGTAAACATTTATTTAAAGCTAATCAAAGGTAAGTGTTGTTAAAACTTTAAGATTTTTAACATTCATCGAATTTACAATAATTATTGAGCAGAGCATTATTTAATTTATCTAAAAAAATATTTAACAACTGAACCTAAGATAGATTTGATAAAATCAATATTAACTATAATTTATCAACATTCTTAGGAAGCGCTCTTGCCAACCCAAGTTCGCTAAAGTGAACTCAAAGCCTTTCTTTGTCTTTTAGCTGAATAGTCGATCGCAACCAATAGCTATTAGCTATTAGCTATGATTTATTAACAAACAACTTCTCGCCCTTGGGCTGACAAATATATCTAATGTCATTGCAAGCAAAGTGTAAGCGCTTAATAGCTTGATAGTTAGTTTTTATTGATGGAGCTTTACCGTATTATTACTTAAAATTAATGTATAATATTTATGATTAACAGCGGAATCGCAGTTGCGATCGCCTAACACGGCGACAAGAGAATAAGATAGCATATCCTGTCAAAATCTCGCATATTTTTTTGCCATCGTCGGAAAATTAGAAAGCGTCATATTTGAATAATTTCAATTTTAGTATGCTATTAATCAACTGTAATTAGGATAACGTATGTTGATTTTTTTAATAAGGTTATTTAACCAAATGCTATTTATTGAAAATGAAAATTATTATTTTTTGTATCCGAAAGTTTTGTGGTTTTTAATTATCTTAAGTTGCTACGCGTTGATTATTACCTGGTTATACTTGCTTACGAGACGAAAAAAGGAGCGAAATAAAGAAATATTTATTGATGGGAATTGGGATTTAGAAACTTCGAGAATATTAGAAAGAATTACTGATGGTTTTTGTGCTTTTAACCGCGAGTGGCAGTTTACTTATATTAATGGCGAAGCCGAAAAAATCTTTCATAAAAAACGTGAGAAACTGCTAGGTAAAAATATTTGGAATGAGTTTCCAGAAACAGTTGAATCAAAATTTTATCAAGAGTATCACAAAGCAGTTAAAGAGCAAGTCCCCGTCACTTTTGAAGAATTTTACCCACCTTTAAATAAGTGGTTTGAGGTACGCGGATATCCTAGTGAAGATGGGCTTTCGGTTTACTTGCGAGATATTAGCGAACAGCAAGCTGCGCTGCGCGTTTGCAAGCAAGATAATGAAACATTAGAAAATATAGTTGAGTCTCGTAGAGATAAACTTGAGAATAAAATTAAAAAATTGCAATTAGAAGTTCAAGAACAGACTATAGCAGAAAATGCACTACGCACCAGTGAGGAGATATTCCGCGCCATTTTTGAGGAAGCTGTTGTAGGAATTGCCCATACTGATTTGCATGGGCGCATTTTGCGAGTTAATCGCAAGTTTGGCGAAATTATTGGCTATACCCAAGAAGAATTATTGTTACTGGAATTTCCAGATATTACTTATCCCGAAGATTTAGTTAGGGAATTATTATTGATCCGGCAATTATTAAATGGTGAAATATCAAACTATTGGATAGAGAAACGTTACATTCACAAAGATGGTTCCTTGGTTTGGATTAATTTGACAGTTTCGGTAATTCGAGATGCAAATGGTGAAATAATAGAACTAATTCAGATAGTAGAAGATATTAGCGATCGCATTTTAGCAGAATATGTACTACGCAACAGAGAACAGCGTTTTCGCGCCATTTTTGAAGAAGCTGCTGTAGGAATTTCCCAAACCAATATGGAAGGGCGAATTCTGCGGATAAACCATAGATATAGCGATATTGTTGGTCATACTCCGGATGAATTACAATCACTCAGATTTCAGGATATTACTCACCCAGAAGATTTGGTAGGTGAACTGGAATTTGTCAGCCAAATTTTAAATGGTAAAATAACGAGTTATTCACTAGAAAAACGCTATATTCGTCAAGATGGGTCTTTCGTTTGGGTGAATCTGAGCGTTTCTGCTATTTATGATTCCAACGGGCAACCGTTAGAGATGATTAAAGTAGTACAAGATATAAGCGATCGCAAAACTCTAGAAAAAGAATTAGCTTTCCGACAAAGTTTATTTGACGGCTTTTTTAATGCAGCACCTCCAGGACTTTGCATTCTCGATCGAGAACGAAAATACATTCAAATTAATGCAGCCCTCGCTGAAATTAATGGTCTATCAATAGAGGCACATCTTGGCAAGACTGTAGGAGAAATATTGCCGGATTTAGCGGCACAAGAACCTCTGTTCGAGAAGATATTAACTACAGGCAAACCAATTTTAAATCAAGAATTGAGCGGTGAAACTCCCAAAAAGCCGGGAGTATTGCGGCATTGGTTAGTTTCGTACTTTCCGATTTTTGGCAAAGATGACCAACCAATAGCCATTGGTATATTCGTTTTAGAAATAAGCGATCGCAAACGTGCCGAAGAAGCTTTACTACAACAACAGCTGTTTAATGAAAAGATTGCTGCTACCAACCCGAATGTTTTGTATATCTATGACTTAATAGAAAATCGTGTAATTTACTCCAATCGTCGGTTAGCTCAAATTCTTGGTTTCACCTCCAAAGAAATTTTTGAACTGCGAGAAAATGTTGTGTCAACACTGGCACATCCTGATGATATTAGCGTCATTATGCAATTTTTAAATTGCATTTCCACATCGCCAGAAAATGGCATTTTTGAAATTGAGTTTCGCTTAAAAGATATTGACGAACAATGGCATTGGTTTCGCACTCGAAATACAATATTTTCCTACACAGAAGAAGGTCAACCAAAGCAAATTCTTGGTACTGCTGAAGACATCACCGAACGCAAACGTGCAGAAGCAGAATTACAGCTTTCCGAAGCGAAATATCGAGAACTAGCCACTAGAGAAGCGCTGCTGAACCGCCTAGCCAGTCAAATTCGCGCTTCATTAGATCTCAATACAATTTTGGCAACTGCTGTAATTGAAATTCGCAATTTATTGCAGGTTGACCGATGTTTGTTTCTTTGGTATCGACACCCGGCTGACAGAGGCGATGAACAAGGAGTTTGGGAAGTTACTCAAGAGGCAAGAAATCCAGCCTTAGCAAGTATGGTTGGTTTTCAAACGACTAATGCAGAAGTTGGATCGATGTCAGCCAAAACTTTGAACAAAAAAATCGTCAGCATCGATGATGTTCAGGCTTTTAAAGAACTAGTATCGCGGCAATTTTTCCTCAGTTTGGGTTTCACCGCCTTATTATTATTACCAATTCACACTCAATCTGGTGAAATTGGAGCCTTTGCCTGTGCATATTGTAATGGTTCTCGACCGTGGCTGGATAGTGAAGTAGAATTACTGCAAGCTGTAGTCGATCAATTAGCGATCGCTATTGACCAAGCCCAACTTTACAAACAAAGTCGCATCACTGCACAATTAGCACAAGAGCAAGCAACAAAACTTGAAGTGGCACTTAAAGAACTGGAAAATACCCAAGCGCAACTAATTCAAACAGAAAAAATGTCTTCTTTAGGGCAATTAGTTGCTGGTGTTGCCCATGAAATTAACAATCCTGTTAACTTTATTTACGGCAATATTAATCCTGCTAATGACTACACCCAAGATTTGCTCAATTTAATTTCACTTTATCAGCAATACTATCCCGAACCTGCAGAAGCAATTCAAACTTGTGTGGAGGAAATTGACCTCGATTTTATTAAAGAAGACCTACCGAAAATATTATCTTCCCTAAAAATAGGAGCCGAACGCATACGTCAGATAGTTTTATCTTTGCGGAATTTCTCGCGACTGGATGAATCGGAAATGAAGGAAGTTGATATTCACGAAGGTATTGATAGCACTCTTTTTATTTTGCAAAATCGGTTGAAAGAAAACCGAAACCATCCAGCAATTGAAGTAATTAAACAATACAGCAACTTGCCCAAAATCGAGTGTTATCCCGGACAATTAAATCAGGTATTTATGAATATTTTGACTAATGCGATCGACGCAATAGACGAATTATTAATGATTAATTATAACTTGGGTGATAATTATCAAGGTAAAATTACGATTTCCACTGAAGTTAATCACAGCAATCAAGTCATAATTAAAATTGCTGACAACGGCTGTGGCATGACAGAAGAGATAAAAAATAAAATTTTCGACCCATTCTTTACGACTAAAGCAGTCGGTTACGGTACAGGTTTGGGAATGTCCATTAGTTACAAAATTATTGAAAAACATGGTGGAAAATTGCAATGTTTTTCTACACCTGGACAGGGAACAGAGTTTGCGTTCGCGATTCCCGTGCGACAGTAGAAAAGGCGGAATGCTAGGAGAAACAAGAGTGCGAATTCTAGTTAAGTCTGAGCAAGATGGTGTGACACGCTGGCAATATAATAAAATTAGGAGGTCTAAAAATGGAAACACCTCAACAATTAGATGCAAAAATGCCAGATGCGAGTCAGCTATTAAGCGATGAGCCAGAAATCGAAAGTTCTCTGCACTATGCCCAGCTATTAATATTAGTAACTTGTTTAGAATGGCTGTGGCGCGACAGAAATGATTACTTCATTGGTGCAAATCTCACCATTTATTTTAGTCGCCAACAATTGCGAAATCGCGACTTTCGCGGACCTGATTTTTTCTTAGTCAAACAAACTCAAAAACGTCCGCGTAACTCTTGGGTAGTGTGGGAAGAAGATGGCAAATATCCAAATTTGATTATCGAGTTGCTATCAACTAGCACCGCAGATACAGATAAAACTTTGAAAAAGAATTTGTATCAAGACCGTTTTCATACACCAGAGTATTTTTGGTTTTCACCCGACACGCTGGAATTTGAAGGTTTCCGGTTAGCAGGAAGTGAATATCAAGAAATTACACCCAATGCGAATGGCTGGCGCTGGAGTCAAGAATTAGGCTTGTATTTGGGTGTAGAGTCGGGAAAATTGCGTTACTTTACATCTGAAGGTAGTTTAGTACCAACGCCAGAAGAAGCCGCATTACAGGCACAATTAGAGTTACAACAAGAACGCCAACGTGCTGAAAGATTAGCTGAAAGATTGAGAAAATTAGGCATTAATGATGTGCAGTAAATTAAATTAAAAATTCGGGCATTTATAGCAATCTTATATGATTGTCAAGAAACCCTCTTGGAGAAACCGGGTTTCTCCAAGAGGGTTTCTAAATTTTCCTCTGGGATTTAGCACTGCTATAATCTACCCAGTGAGGTATGTATTGATTCCCTAATCACAATACAATTATTTGGCTCCTTTAAATAACATAAGGCAGTCGGAGTATGGCAGCCCTCAAGCGTACCGCAGATGCTGTATGGCGTGGAGACTTAAAAAGCGGCAAAGGCGAAATTAGTGCTACCAGTGGAGTCCTTAAAGACACTCCTTACAGCTTTGCAACTCGCTTTGAAAACTCCCCCGGTACTAATCCTGAAGAATTGATTGCCGCAGCTCATGCCGCTTGTTTCAGCATGGCATTTGCGTTTACACTCAGTGAAAAAGGATATAAACCAGAAAGTGTGCAAACTCAAGCAACTTGCACGGTAGAACCTCAAAAAACGGGTGGTTTCAAAATTACTAAAATTCATTTAGAAACACGAGGAAAAATTCCTGATATTCATGCAGAAACTTTCCAGCAAATAGCGCAGGAAGCCGAAAAGGGATGTCCTGTTTCTAATGCTTTGCGTGGCGGCGTCGAAATAGAATTAAATGCAAGTTTGGTTTAAAAGTAGTTAGTTAGTGGTTGGTGGTGAACCAGTACTGGTTCACCACCAACCAACTAACAACTATTTCAAATAAAATTCATCAAACTTCATTACTTCTGAATCGGGCTTGCGAGTATCAAAACGATAGCTGCTTACCGCACCAGTTGCCGTGTTAAAGATGCTAAAAGCTGTGATTTCATTACTAGCAAGATATGGCATTGCTTTACCATCTTCACCCAATAGCGGGGCAATTGTTGGCGTTACTGGTTCTAACTCATTTGGGTCGCCAACTTCGACATATTCCTCACTATACCCAACCGGAATGTTATTTCGTTTAATTTTGCCAATAGCCGCACCGTAAGAATTACCAACATTAGAAGTTTCTAAAAAATGCATGCCGCTGGCGCTAATAAAACGGTTCCACAAATGGCAATGCCCGTTTAATACTAACTGCACTTTTGCAGCTTCTAACAAGGGTATAATATCGCGAATTATGTAATCTGCACTTTTAGGATATTCGTAACGTATTGCCTTGATTTTACCATTTTCATCTCGTTCTATTATCTGCACCGGATCGGTATAAGCAGGAACAATATTATCCCCGAAAGAATGAGGTGGATTGTGCAACATTACAACTTTGTATTTTGCTTGTTTAAATTCGGGGCTGTTGAGTTCGGCTACTAACCAATTATATTGGGTGCTACCTTTGGCAATTGACTCATAAATATGTTGTCCGTAACCCCAATTTTCCGGGTTATTAAAATCAGCTTCTGCTTCCCGATATTTACCTTTTGCTGTTGCATCTAAATTGGGATTTCGCCACATATTTGTGGCATAAAGTACCACCAAACGCACATCACCAAAACTGACTGCATAATAAGTTTTTCCACCCTCTTGACTTTCCGGTAGGGTGAAAATTTCTTCGTAAGTATCAGTATTAAAATAATTATCTTTCAGGGATTTTTTGTCATTTATTTGATATAATTTCAGGGCGGCTGTACGGGGAATTGAATCGTTAAATTCATCGTTTAAACCGCCACGATTAAAGCGTCCCATGACTTCATGATTGCCGATACAAGCAAACATCGGCGCGTGTTGAATTATTTGTCCGCCAGTGTAAGATGTTTTAACGCCGTTGTGTTCCATTACATAATTGGCGCGACCTTGCAAACAGGGAAAAAACGCACCGCCTCGATTATCATCAAACCATTCTGACGCGCGATCGCTCACATTCACCAAATCCCCTGCAAACCAAACTGCATCGACTTGTCCAACTGTTTCCACCACCTTTTGCAGATTTGCCGCTACCATCGGTTTAAGCTGGTGGTCTGAGGTAAATAGAATTTTCAACGGTGTACCCGGTTTCGGGGTGGGTGCAAGGGTAAACAAATCGCTGCTGACACTTTCGCCATCTTCCCGCACACTGGTAACGCGATAATTCACCCGCACATCAGCAGTTAAATTAGTCACCTCAGCTTCCTGTCGCCAGATGTCCCGTGTAACCGGTTGTTGATAAACTTGTCCGTCTTGGGTTTGGTTTCCAACTCGTGATTTTTGGTCTTCGCGGGTGCGGCTGAGTTTGGTAGTCTTCGCTACAACGGTCTGCTGGAGATTTTCTCCGTAGGCGACGGTGTGTTGAGAACCAGCAAACTCGGTAAACCAAACTACTCGCACTGATGTTTCAGTTGGGAGTTGTAAAAAGGGGTCGGTCAGCAACTGTGGGGTAGATGTCATGAATGCTAGCCCAGATGAATTTACGTTTACCAGGGTAAGCCATCTATGGGATTTTGGATGAAAGAATTTTGGATGAAAGGATTTTGGATTGGGAAAACTTATATAGCAATTCGCGCATCATTCGTGAGAAACGAGAATCCGGGTTTCTCCTGCGAAACCCGGATTCTGAAACTTTCAATTTTCACTCTTTCAAATACGATTGCTATAGGAATCTTATTTGAAAGAGTGAAAAATCTGATTGTTTTGTAGGGTGGGCAATGCCCACCCTACGTATATTTCAAAAATCCTGCGAGGAATCCTATATAGCAATTCGCCCATCATTGGTGAGAAACGTGAGTGTCGGGTAAATAAGTGCGAAACCCGACTTTTAATGCTGTCGATTTTCACAAATCCAATAGGGCTGCTATGATCGCCTTTTTATTCAGGTTGCACGGGCGATCGCCCAGATACGACAATGAAACCAACTGAGTCTAGCCTAATTTGAGGATGGCGAATTCCTTCTAAAAGGGCTTCACTCAATTCACTTTCAATATCCAATTCTTTTGCAAGTGCGGAATCCCAAGTTTGCAGGTTCATCCGCAAGCGTAATTGTTCGACTCTGTTACCTAATTTATTTTCACCGACTTTGGCAAGTTGTTCGCACAATTTCCTAAATTCCGGACGTTTGCTGAGTAATTCCAATGAAGTGCTGCGGGCTTGACGGCAAAAATCTTGCCATTTATTTGCATCAACAAAATCGTCAATAATTCCCAAGCGACCTTTCGCCAAATTGTAATCCCAATATTGATTGCTGCTTTTATCTTTATAGGGAAGTTGCAGGATATTTAAAAGCTTTTCATCTGCAACAACGGACATTGGCTGCTTTCGTGCATCAACAAATATTGTCTCGACAATTGGCGGAAATAAAGCGTCGGCTCGTCGCTTTAAAATTGTGTATTGGGTGCTATCTAGCTTGTATTTGATTAATACTTGCTTGGCAATTTCTAAGTTGGTTTCAACTACATAATTGAATCGAAAACCAAACCATTCTTTCCCTTCTGCTGAATCCCAAGTTTCATCGGTACGCCACAAAGCAAAGGCTTGACCCCGGTCATCCCAATCGATATAGCTGAAAAGAGATTCAACCAATCCTTCGCCAATACGAAAGAGTTTGATTCCTGAATTTTGGTTCGCGACCCTGCGATTATAAGTACCAAATTGTTCTGTATAATTAGCAAAACGAGTTTTCAATTCATCCGCAGGAACCAAGGTGCGCGTACTGGGTTGATAGCGGAACACTTCTGATAAATTCGGGCTATCAATTGACTTAAAGTGTAAGGCGTCATCAATCCAACCTTCAATTGCTCGTTTAATTTCTAAATGACGCGCGTCGTAATTGTCGAATTCTTGAAAATACTCAGTAGCACTTTCCTCTTGAGTATCAATTTCATCTAAAGTATTTTGTTCGCTGATTTTTACTTGTTCTTCAGCAATTTCTCCTTTGATTGTTTCGACTTTTTCTAACAGTCCGCTAGCGCCTGATTGAAACAGAGTTGCTGACAATTCTGGCAATTTGGCATCAACATAAAACTCGAGGCTGGCTATAGATTGATTGAAGATGCGAAACCCGTTTTTGAATAAACGATACCAAGCATCATGCAGGCTATCTTCTAAATCCACACCAACTAATACGGTAAAATCAATGTTCATCGAACGACCAATTCTGTCAATTCTACCAATTCTTTGTTCGAGGCGATTTGGCGACCAGGGAATGTCAAAATGAATCATCCAGTCAGCAAATTGGAAGTTACGCCCTTCTTCGCCAGAGGAATCACAAACCAAAACAAAACAATTTGGATTGCTTTTGAATTGGTTTAAACTTTTTTCAACTTGCGCGGGAGTTTGGGTTAATTGATGAGTGGCGATACTTCCCGCACCAAATGTTTCAGATAAGGAACGAATAATTTCCGCACAAGTTTGTCTAAAACCGGTAAAGATGATGATTTTGGGCAGAGAATCGCCGGGAATTGGTCTTTTAATTCTTTGTTGGACTCTTTCACGCAATTGTTTAATGTTGCTGCGGAAAGATTGCAATCCGAGAATTTCTGATAGGCGATAAAGCAGTAAAATTTTGAGTAATTCAATGCGATCGCCATCTTCTGAAGGTTGGCGAATAATTTTCAGCAATGATTCTAAAATCGCCTCTTCCTGTGGAAATTTCGGGGTTTCGGTAAGGTTGTGAATGTCATCTTCACCAAATTCTTGAATTAGTCCAGTATGACGAATTCCGCTTAAACGTGTGGTGATTACCTGTTCTAAAATACCCGACCAAGTTCCGCAAGCTAGGAATAATAACAGAAAAATTCGTTTGTACGATTCTTCATTCGGGGCGGTGGTACGCCATTTTTCAATCGCTTCGTGAATATCAGGCGATCGCTCGTCTAAATCATACTCTTCTTTGGGTGCCAAATCGCGCTCAAATATAACATCTTCCACGGAAGCGCGACGGTTGCGAAGCATTCGCCGATGAAGTCTGTATGTGTCACTAATGTGAGTGCGAATTGCTCGAATAATTTTATCTTGTTCGGCAGGAATTGTTTGTTTTGTTGACAAATTTTGTTGCAATTCGTCCGCCAAATCTAACAAATATTGGTCTTTTGCAAACAAATTTCGCAAAAGCTCCAAATTGTTTTTAAGGACAGAAGCATCTGCACCTTCTCTAAAAGATAAAAGAACCCGACCAATTTCTTGGCGACTTTCAACTCTGGCGCGGAAACCTGCTAAATCATCAAGTTTATAAGTATCCGGGTCGAGTAAATGCAGCATTGCTAAAAAATCTCGCTCGTGGTTGAGAACCCCAGTAGCGGATAATAAAAGTAAGCGATCGCTTTTATGAGCCAAAAATTTGCAAGTTTGAAAACATTGGCGCTGTGCTGCATCTCTAGAAGTCGCCATCGCTGCAATATGATGCGCTTCATCTAAAATTAAAAAGCCGATATTCGCTTTCGGGTTGATTTTATGAATGTTTTCCAGCGCTAACACCACCACCCGGTCTGGAAAATGAGAGAGATAAAACTTATTTTCTAACTCAATTCGCCATTGTTCCAGCAAATATTGCGGAACTAATACCACCGCACGTTTTTTTGGTTCATCAAGTAGGTATTGACGCAGAATTACACCCGCTTCAATCGTTTTTCCGAGTCCCACCTCATCCGCTAACAAATAGCGTTGAGTCGGGTCTTCTAGTACGCGCCTAACAACTTCAACTTGATGGGGATAAAGATTAATATTCGACGAAATTAATCCCGTCATTCCGCGACTGACAGCGCGTTGCTTAATCAAACATTTGACAAAAGCCAATCGTTTATCGTGGAAATAAGGCGTTTCGTGACCCTTCATTGCTAAAGTTTCAATCGGGTCGACGATGGGAATATTGCAACGAACGTAAATATCTTGATCGGTAGCGATCGCAGTCTTTTTATCAGGCAAATCAATTTGATATTTTAGCCTGTCTTCGTCCCATTCAAAAACTCTGCCAATTATCCACGTATCCTGAACTTCTGACCTGATATAGCATCGAGTCTGAGGCTGAAGTTTGACTTGATACAGCGAATTTAAAGGTAAAGTTTTTTCGATGCGTTGCCCGACTGAGCAAAAATACTCAACAATTGCATCCAAATCGGATATTTCAGTAACTTTTCCGATCCCCAAATCATTGTTGCGGGACTGTACCAGTGAACCAAGTTTAATCATATTTTCAGCCCCATAGATACACAAACAGACATAGCCACAGCAAAAGTAACAGCCTTCCAGACTACCTTGCTAACCGATATTTTGCAACGCGTGTAAATTTTGCAGATAAATATTATGTAGAGAACGAACAGTTTATCATGCTGAAAGTGTAGAAATACCCCTATAAGCAAATAAGTATATTTGTGAATAAGTAGCCATCATTAACTGCGTACACCAAAACGCATCAAAAAAACTTACTCTTTCCTTCTGCCACGCCACATGCTTCAACCGGGGGAACCAAGGGCGCTTCAGTGGCCCCTCTGCCATCAGCCTCTACCATCAGCATAGCTGCCTTTTTTCAAGTCGTTAGACAGAATTAAATTTAAAACCCTTGATGTTATATCCGCCTCGTTGACCTCTAGCAAAAACTCTTTTAATTATAGCGATCGCCCTTGTGGATGAGTGAGTAATCTTTGGGGTGCTGTTAAAAATGTCATACCTTGCACCCCAAGCCGCTACCCTTACAGAAAGTCGCTTTCTGTATCAGATTTTAGTATAAAAAAATACTCCAAATCTTAATGATTTTTCCTTTCTTCAACTGTAGGACTTACGCAACTCAGTCTACTGCGTCAATTCAGCCTTTGATAATTCATGAATTATCGCTACAGTAGTTATGTTTTGCTTCTGTCCTGAACTGGCGTTGTAGTAAAGAACCAGCACCTAAAAAACCAAAGGCTATTATGGTTATTATATAACCCACATTCCGCACCCTAACTGTCACAAAGGGGTTATTACTGACTATTGCTACTTAAAAGAGAGTAAAATAATACTTTATTGTTTATTTTGTCAGATTATTTACTTACCCTAAATAATATTTATATTCTCAATAAACAGCAATAATTATTTATGATTTCTCGATAGATAAAAATTTATGATTGTTATGATAATATCTGTATTTAGCTTATGACATGTCGATGAAAAACCATGAGAATTTGTAACTATTAATTTTCATTAATAGTCTCTATCACAAATAAATTTTTGATAGACTATGATTAACATTTATAATAGTAGTGACAATTTTCTGGCAGAAAACTCAGAATATATTTTCTTTCTGAAGTCAAATTTGATATTGATATTTGATTATCAAATTTAACTAAATGTATGGATTGAAAACGTTGAAATATCCATCGCATAGTCGGGTTATTTACAGATTTACCCAACTGATTTTTCATAGTAGATTCAGACGCTGATAAAGCTTTTCTTATTTGTCTTTGAGCTAAAGTATAGACTAATAGGCATAATCCCAGTATCATAGCCATAGCTTCAATTCTTTCTGGAGATTTCAGAAAAATACTATCTGCAAAAAATAAGGGGTCTTTGAAAAATCTAAATCCTCTCTCGCAGCTTTGCTGCGCCTTATATTCAGAAATAATATTATCATTACTAAGAGATTTTTCATCTAAAATGTTTGTCGCAAGTATGAAACGTCCAGCACTTATATAAGCTGTTTTAATAGCTTTGATATTCTCGCATAATCTGGCATTTACTTGATAAGCAATGTTTTTCTTATCCTGTGATTGCTTCTCCAAGTAATTAACGTTTTCAATTTGATGATATTTTAATTGTTTATTTAAACTATTTACAGATTTAATCGCCTCTGACTCAGATTTAAAGTTTGCTGATAGCAGTTTTTTGAGCTTAGATAATGCACTAACTTTTGATTTAGATATCCTTTTTTCTAATTGCCGTAAATCAGATTATTTTCTTTCAGTGCTTTCTACAACTAACCATCTCTGTTCAACTCCAGCATAATTGCTTTTGATTACAGAATAATAATATCCTGGTAAAGAACTACTAATAAAATCAGGCGATAATAATGTTGATACTAGCTCTTTTGCCAGTCCTATAGTCATCGGTACTCTACATAACCATTTGATTCCAGATAATGAATTTATATTTTTTGCATTATACAAAGCCGCATCTGCGACCATTAAACTATTATCCGAATGTATTTCTGATTTTTGTATTTGCTCTTTGTATTCTAAAAATATTTTCGCAAAACTTGAAGAATCTGATTGATTTCCAGATGCCGATTTGAAAAATATTGGTATATCTCCATCTGCCGATGATATTAAGTCTATGATAAATTGTTTGAAATCTGGTCTATGGTCACGAGAATAGCCATAGGTAATCTCAATAGCTTGTGGTGAGGAAGTTCGAGTCTTGGCGGTTCCCGTCGAGTCGAAACTTCCTCTCCCGTTGGGTAATTTAATTTGAGCATTTGATGAATTATTATCAAAAGTTACATCTGGTAAACTAGTGTTATATTCACCATGTAAGTGGAGTGAAGTCGAATCCAAGTGTGACGATTTTAAACTAATATTGAATTCTTTTATCACCTGACTACTAATAGCTAAAAATATCTCCGTTAAGCCTTTAATAAATAATTTATCCATGACTCTACCTAATTTATCATCATTTAAATATTCGGCTTTTATTCCTTTTCCGATTAGATGTTCACAAGGTTTATCTTGAAAAAAATCTGGAAACATATATAAAGGACTGCTTACAAAACCCAATCCATTTAATATCATTGCTTTGACCACATGTCCTGGGCTGATTTTTTCTCCTGGCTCTTGACCGATTAATTCATTAATAATTTTTACCAAGCCTATAGAGTCTATAATTCCTGCTATTATACCCAAATGATCTAGATTTTTAATTTCGATTTTTTTCAGATTAGACATAGCGATAGAACAGAGTAAACAACATCTGTTCAAATTTTCATATTTTATGTACCTAAAAATCTATTTGCTCTTCCGTCAGGTTAGTTCTGACCATTTCTCGACCAACTAATCATAAGTAATCATCATCTATACTATGTCTGCTGGTGAGATAATTGCGGATCATTAGTATTAAAAAATATAAGTATTTCCGCGATCGCTCTTTGGCGAAAAACTTTTTGGTTTACTGCTAATTATTCTTATTAAGTTTTAAAATACTACTCCTGATTATAGTTCATCAGTACTATTTAGCGACAATTAGTTAAGTACAAATGAACTTGTGACAGTTAGGGTGCGGAATGTGGGATATAAGACAGTTCAGGCACTGGCTTATATTCAAACACCTCGCCTGGAAGGGGTGGTGTAGTTGTAGGTAGACGGCGGTGAAGAGTTGAACGCTCGTATGAATAACCAATACTAATTAAAGTTGGTTCGCCAAATTCCGAACCTAACAATTCAATTCCAACTGGTAAATTGTCAGATGTAAATCCAGCAGGTACAACCATAGCAGGAAATCCTGTAAAAGAGCTTAAAAGAGCATTACCAGGATATCCTTCAGGATAAGGAGCGCCGATTCAACTCGGTTTTAACGCTATACTTGGATACTGGCTTTGCAGCAATGGCGCAGTTCGTATGGTTGCAGTGGTGGCTAATTCCACTACGTTTATTATTATTTCCCTTGCTGGCGCTAGCTTGTCTTCCTTGGTTTTTAGCATCCGGAGTGGCACAACAAAATCTTGGGATCGGAAAACCAATTGTGTGGTGGCTATTGCAAAGCACAGTGTTAGTCGGAGGTTTGATTTTGGTGCTTTACCTACTACCAAAACTCGGTTTTATTTCGCTTTTGCTGCCATTATTTCCGATTGTGATGGCAATTTTCTCATTTGCCGCACGATGCCTCAATCAACCTTGGAGCTATGCAATTGGTAGTGCGATGTTCTTTGGTTGGGTATTGGCAGCTACTTTTCCTTTAGCAAGCTAAAATTACGCTGTCCTTAGTATTGTCCGCAAAAGCTATCGCCGATGTGTTTTCACTCTTAATAAACTGCAATATTTTCTTCAAAGATTGGTTAGGGATGTGGGCTAAATTTAGATAATGGAAAATACATTATTCGACAAAATCTTCCGCGACAGTAATGGTCATATTGTTTTGGCTCAGATGCCAAACCTACCTCTTATTGTCTGGGGTGCAGCTAGTTTACTGAAACTAATTTTTACAAGCGGCGAAATCAATATAGGGTTAGACGCACTGGCTTTTGGCTCCTTATTTACTTGGGCTTGGGAGGAATTATTTCAAGGCGTTAATTATTTTCGCAGAGCGTTAGGTTTCATCGTACTGATTGGGGTTATTGCGTCAAGGATTTTAGTCATAACGCATTGAAAAACAAGGATTTTTTTGGCATAAACGCCATTGTAGCAATATTTTTTATCAAATCGAACGCTTCAAATTGCACCAGCGAGTGTACTTTTTTTTGGCAGCGCTTCTTTCCTTGTCAGTATTGAGCAAGTCAAACTAGCATACAAAGCTTTTAAAGGAGCGATCGCTCCTTTACCTGATCAGAATAAATTGATTTATTCAAAGGTTTTCGCGCTCAAGCCTTGAACAAAAGATGCATTGACACTCCCCGGTCGCGCATACGCGGGGATTCTTGGTTCATCGAGCCGACTTATCTGAATCTGCTGCCAGATCCAAACAGTGGTCACCCCCCAACACTTGACATAATAGCGAAGCCAATGCCGGACGCACCTCATGTATGGGTGGCAGGTGGGGGGATGTCTAACAAGCCACTAGAAGACTATTTAAAAGACTTGCAGAAAGACTTTGACGCTCAAGCAGGCAAGTATTTTGCTTACGTCATGGGAGGGTGCAAAGAAGAGGCGGACACGTTCACCTTGCAAACTTGGGATGTGTACACCTCTCCCACCTCTTGCTACGAAGCGTTAATCATCTTATATTATGCACCCGTCAACGAATACCTGTGCCTCAAAAAACACTTGGGCGAGAGATGGGCGCAAGAATACTTGGATGGGATAGAGTCGCGCAATGCTGCCATTAATGCTATATCTGCTGCACTCGCTTAATACTTAGCGTCACTGGGGGCTAAAGCCCCTCTGACGGTTTTCATCCCCGACATGAATGACACTCAAGACTCAAAACTTTTTGGCTTTGAGTCTTGAGTTTCGGGGCTTTCAACGTGTCGTTCTTGTAAGCCACCAGATTACCAAGCCGACACTAGCCACAGCCACGGTTGTGAAACCCTGATGCTTCGAGGCTTTCACATACAGGCTCCTAGAGCGAATCCATCCCTGGTGGGTTCCCCGTTCGTGCATACCATAGCCAGCCCGATAAAGCGCGTTGTCCTCGCGATCGCGTGAGGGTCGGTCGGATTGTTGGGAGAAAAACGCCCAAATCTCCATCAACTTGTCCGTCAGGCGGGGCGCTATACCACCTAACACCGCGAGGGACTTGGGCTGGAAGCCAACGAACATGTCCCGCTTCGGATGTTCTGCCGCATGCAGGATAGCTTCAGCTACTGCCTCCGGTGGGTAAATCATGCCGCGATCGGCTGGTTGCTTAGGCATATAACTGCGGGCATGTTCGTTGTACGGGGTGTCAATCCGTCCGGGGTGAATCAATGTTACGGAGACGGGGATATTGTCAGCTTCCAACTCCATCCGCAGGGCATCCGTCCAGCCATGAACCGCGTGCTTTGAAGCCGAATAGGTTGACTGAACCGGCACCGCCCGATCCCCCAAAAAGCTGCCGACGTTGATCAGCGCACCGCTACTGCCGCGCTGCTTAAAATGTCTGACGGCGGCACGGGAGCCATAGACAACCCCCCAGAAGTTAGTGTCGAACATCCGCTTCATATCTGGTATGGAAACATCCATACAGCGACCGAAGATGGATACACCCGCGTTGTCGACCCAGGTGTCGAAGCCTCGAAACTCGGCGATCGCTGCCTCAGCGATACGATTAACGTCTTCTTCTTGCCCTACATCGGCAACGACGTAGATCGCCTGAGTGCCTTTGCTGCGGATTTCTTCGACAAGTTGACGCAGAGCATCCTCATTACGGGCTGCAAGGACAAGTTTCGCACCTTGCCGTGCAGCCATTCTAGCGGTTACTAAGCCGATTCCGCTGGAGGCACCGGTAATGACAATTACTTGGTTTTGGAGAGGTTTGAGTGAAATAGCCATAGTTTCTAACTTTAAAAAAGAAAATCTTTATAAAAACCGTTAGTTGAGCAATCAGCCTAGAGGCTGCACTTATTAATGTCTGTAACTTTATTTCCGCCGTTGCTCTCAGCACGAGGTTTTGCTGCCAATACTTAGCAAAATAACTGCTAGCATTTTTCCGAACCTCCTACCATAGGAATAAACCATCATCTGCGACCTTTGTAAATTTAGATTACTTAATAACTTTTTAAAGAGTTACTATGATAGTCAACACAGACGGCACATTATCAGAATTAGCTAAAAGTTCTCCACAGAGTCCCCAGGAGTAATCGCACCCACTACCTGCCCTAAGAACGCTTAACTCTATTGGAGAACGTGCGATCGCTCGCGCGAATCCTCAAAGGTAATCGCACGCTAAAACTTAAAAGGCTGCTAAATAAAACAGATTCTAGGCAAGCTCAACAACAAACTCCCCAAATATTCCTTCAACTATACCCAACCGAGTGTATATGGCCATTACGAGCGAGAACGATTAGCCAATCAAGTATTTGATACCCTCGATTCTTTAGAGACCGTCTTGATTGAACGGTATCAGTGGTTGATGAACAATCCAACCACTGTTAAGGGAGAAGCCGGATTTTCCTGGTTGTGTTCAATATAACGAAATGTAACAATACTATCTTTGGCAACTTCGTATAAATTCCAATCAGCCTGCTTAAAGACACACTAAAAATTAAAACCTGCTAATCTTTGAGAAAGACCAGCAAGTCATGCTTGTAGATATTTAATTAATCAATCGGAGCGGCGGGATTCGAACCCACGACCTCCACTACCCCAAAGTGGCGCGCTACCAAGCTGCGCTACGCCCCGTTAATCGATTTGAGATTTGAGATTTTGCATTTAACAAATCTTGAATCTGAAATCAAATTCGCTCAACTTAACTATATTAGCACAAGCTCAAGGAAAAATACCAATCTGAATTTAAAAAACCTTGAGCATCTGGGCGGCTTGCAGCAAATCGGCAACAGATGAAGCATTCCACTCACCTTCTGCACAGCGCCCTGTATTGAGGATGAAACGCAGGCTGTAGGCGTGGGGATATCCTTCCACCTCCATCCAGAGTAAATCGCTTTCAGCTTCGCAAGCAATTTTTTCTTCATCCATCAACTCGCTTGCAAGTTGCTTCATAGTATCCGCCAACTGCGCCGCCAATCGGCAAAAATCATTCAACTCAGCTTCTGTTAACTCTACAGCCCAATCATCTGTACCCACCAAACCTTTAAATTCTGGTGCATTGGGGTTCCAGCCAATACGCCAACCAGATCCACTTTTAACAACGCGTTCCATAAAAGTTAGGAGTTAGGAGTTAGGAGTTAACAGTTGGGAGTTGGGAGTTGGGAGTTAGTTGGTTGTTGGTGAACCAGCGCCCTTGGTAGGGTTTCCCGACCCAGGCGACTGGTGAACCCCTCTGGGGTTGTTGGTTGTTGGTTCGCCAGTGCGGTGGTGAGGCAGCGCGGCCAAGGGGGGGTTTCCACGCCACTTGCTCCACTTGGGGAGACCCCAAGACCGCAGTGGCTCCCCATGAGCGACTGCCGTGCATGGTTCCCCCGCTTGTTGCAACTGGCTCTCCCGTTGGGTTTTTGGTTGTTGGTTGGTGGGTGTTGGGGCGCTGCGGTCGGGTTTCCCTGCGCAGGCGACTGGTGAAGCGCGATCGCGTTGTTAGTTGTTAGTTATCCGATTAAGCACTAACCACTATCCACCAACCATCAACCCCCAACCACCAACCCCCAACCTTTACCTAGAATTATTAAACACATTCACCAATACTTGCACTAAAGCATCTCGCTGGCGGCGATTGAGACTTTTAATCGCAGCGCGATCGCCCTCTAAAGGATTTTGCCTGAGTGAGTCATTCCCCGGATATGACGTATCATACATAATCTCATTTGCACCCAGATAATCAGCTAAAGTCAGCTTCCAATCCAGGCGATAATTTGGCGCACGTTCTTTAACATAAATGTGATAGCGAATCAACCGACTCCCTAAAGTATTATTTTCAGCAATTTTACCCGTATCTTTGCTGATATACTTGTTTTCCCGTGGCAAGTCGGGCAATTGTTCGTATACCTTCTGCCATACATCACCCGGACTTATTCTTTGTTGGGCGATCGCCCCTTGAATCCCAAATAAACTTGTATTAATTAATTCACTCGCCACCGCACCAAATACAAGTACACCCACCACCGTTAAAGTAGTGAGTGTTAGCCTGGGTTTCAGTAGCGGTTGAATGAACGATAAATTTTTGCTCATTCTTCCTTATTGTTGCAATATGTTGCAGCCGCTTTACATTTCGCCGATAATTTCTGGCTGAGTCAGTTCATCGGACATTTCGATAATTGCCCGGAGTACTGGCTTCATCATTGCATCTTCCGCACTGTCAAAGTCTTCGTAACGGCGGCGCTTGGCACGATTTGCTACCTGAACTGTAATGCGGTACCGATTTGAGGCTGCACTAATCAAATCCTCTGCACGGTGCATAATCTGAGACTGAGTTGTCTCGAACTTAGAACGCTTTAGCATAATTAGTGGTTCCTTGGATCGTTTCCCCAGTGTAGCAGTACTGCAAAGAAAGCTGTTCTACGATTTCGTTTTATTTTTGCTTGACTTCAATTGTTGAATTTATCACCTGACAAGCCTTTCCCAATCCAAAATCCTTTCATCCAAAATCGTATAACCTTTCTGTTGATAGAGGTTGCAAAGTTTTTATCTTTTTATAAATGAAGAAGGCAGAAGTACGGAGGCAGGGGGCAGAAGGGAAACCCCTAAAATTCATTTATGGGGTTTCAAACAAGGACGCCAATACCACTCGCGCTTTGCCGGAACAAAAAAATTCTTTTACCCTTTTCATAAATTCAGGGACTTTAAACCCTGGGTGTGAGGGCAAAATTATTTTCTTCCTTCTGCCTCCTCCCCTCTGCCTTTGTTCTATTAATAAAATAACGCATTCCTCATGGCTGACCTATTTGAAACTGCTACTAATGCCGGAAATTTTCACACACTCATCCAAGCGGCTGAAGCTGCGGAACTTATAGACACTTTTAAAAGTCCCGGTCCTTTCACGATTTTTGCACCCAATGATGATGCTTTTGCCAAGCTACCAAAAGGCACTTTAGATGAGTTGCTGCAAGACATTCCCAAGCTGAAGAAAATTGTGGCGTATCATGTCACCTTTGGCGATGTCCGGACTGATGATTTGATTGAAATTGATGAAGCACAGACCCTTGAAGGGTCAGTTGTGGCGATTGAGTCTACTGATAACGGTTTTAAAATAAATGACGCCAATGTCCTTAAAACCGACATTCTTGCCGACAATGGCACGATTCACATTATTGATGAAGTGTTAATGCCTGCAATGGTTGCCGGACATTAGACTTTAACATTTTCGCGTAATTCCCCGTCCCTCTACAGGGCGGGGATGTAAGCGAGTCAAAATCTCAACGTCGCACTAATTAATTTTTACCACAGGTAAAAGGAATTAGTGGGACAGTTGAGATTTTGACAATATTATTTTGGGCTATTCCAAGTTATTGATGTACTTTTCTACTAGTTCACGTATCCAACCACCATAAGTTTGTGATGGTTGTTTTAGCTTATCTATCTTTTCTACTACTTCTTTACTTCAAATCACAGTAGCTTTCACTTTGGATTCTAAATATTTAGCTGTGTAAGCTCTAGCTTGATCTGGGTTTCTTTGCTGCCATCGCTCTTGAGGTGTTTTTTTCTTCATAGTTTACATACATAAACGTTTAGCTGAGAATAACAGTGAATTGAAGTTACTAACAAGGAGGTGATAAACAGTGGCGACACGTAGAGCAACTTTCAGACTTTATCCAAACAAGAAAGTAAACGAAGAATTACACTACCATAGGCGACTTCATAAGGAATTGTATAATGCCGCTGTTTATAACCGCAAAACTTCATACCAGAAGTTTGGTAAGTCAGTTTCTTACTTTGAGCAACAAAATTGTTTACCTGACTTCAAGGAGGTCTGGACAGAGTATAAACAAATAAACTCTCAGGCATTACAAGCAACTTTCAAACGAGTTGATTATGCTTTTAGTCGTTTTTTTCAAGGACTAGCAAAATATCCCAAGTTCAAATCAATTCGGCATTATTCCGGGTGGAGTTACCCCAGCTTTACAGGATGGAATGCTCATAGTACGGGTAAAAATGGGTATCTTGAATTGGCTAAAATTGGTCAAATTCAGATGCGTGGAGAGGCAAGACTTTGGGGACATCCGAAAGCTTGCGATATTGTTTACCGTTATGGGAAATGGTATGTGTCCATAGTATTAGAAATTGATGATGAACTTCTTAAGAATAGCCGTCAAACTGATACTGGAGTAATAGCCATTGATTTAGGCACTCAAGACGCTATTGCCTGGACTAATGACAAAAATCAAAATGGATTAGTTGAAGCGCCAAGGTTTATACGAAAGGCTGAAAAGCAAATTAAACAGTTAAGTAAGGCTAAACGTCGTAAGCGCTCGCCTAATTATAAAAAGAAAATTAAAGCTTCTAGACGATGGAAGAAAGCTCAATCCAAGATTAGTAAACTCACTCGTAAAGTTGCAAATCAGCGCGTGGGTTGGGTACATAAAGTCACAACACAGATTGTAAGCAGTAATAGCATGGTTGTGACAGAAGAACTAGAAGTCAAAAAAATCATCTCCATTGCAAAGAAGGGTAAGCGCAAGAAGCAAAAAGCAGGTCTAAACAAATCGATTCTTGATGTCGGGATGGGAATGATAAGAAGCGCCCTAAAGTACAAAATAGAAGATGTACAAGGTGTATTTTCTGAAGTACCAACCAAAAAGGTGAAACCATCTCAAACCTGTCCGAAATGTGGACATCAGGAAAAGAAAAGTTTAGACCAGCGTACTCACGTTTGTGGTAAATGCGAATATACGCAGCAACGTGATATTGCTTCTGCGGAAGTTATGCTTCTATGGCAGTCTGGAAAACTACCGGGGTGTGGAACGCGCCCCGTCAAACGTGGAGACTCCGGCTCTACTTCAAGTACCCGTAAACGTAAGAATACGGGAGGCTTGAAGCAACTGGGGTCTATCAAGCGTAAGAAATCTCAGAAAAGTTTCGCCGTTGATGGTTTGGGGGCTGTAGAAACCCCAGGCGATGGCGAAGCCAGCCTGGGGTAGTTCATAAGAATTGTGATTAACCTAATATGCTTGGATTGAAAGCAGTTTTTCAAGTTTAACCAAATTCTTTACCAAATCATCCCCCCTTAGAAGTATTTTTTGTAGGCGATCGCCTACTGAAGCAAAACACAGAGGATATCTTCGGTAAAGCACACAAACTAAGCCTGCATTTGCAGGCTTAGTTTGTCTAGCTTCAGGCTTGGTTTCTCTAGGCTGATCTCAACTGTATTGACTTAATTAGTGAGAGTTTTTTCGGAAAATTGTATCGGTGTATACTTGAACTTCTACTAAAGGTAGATGAAAACAGTTGACAAAAATTAATAATATAAATTTAGTCTTTGAAAAAAATTCACAGAAAAACGCAAATACTGCTAAAAATTTTTGCTTTTTCAGTTCATGATGCCAGTATTAATTGCCATCTTTGTAACACAAATTGCATGAAATATTAAAAGCAGTAATTTGTGCTGTCTATTCTCTGAAATTTCTCAAAAACAGACTGCGTAAATTCACTTGTGGAGCATCTATTCATGGCAGCCGATTTAGAAGGAACTATCTCAGCTTTAAAAAGCGGCTTAACTTCTATTCCACCAGAAGCAGCAGTAAGCAATATCGAAAGCTGGCAAAACGATCTCAACGAAGCCGCACCAGAAATTGCTAATGCCCTTGGCGAACTTAAAGCAGCTTTATTAAATGGTAGTGCAACCCCAGAATCCCTAAGTCAGTTGTTAACCAGTCTTGGTCAAAAGACTTCATCTGCTGGTGCCGGTAACGATCAAGTGGAAGAATTAGCCTCTTTACTCAATCAAGCAGGTAGTTCACTTGGCTAATTAAGTAAGTCGGCATAAACAGGACTTACGCAAAACATAACTATTGTAGCGATAATTCATGAATTATCAAAGGCTGAATTGGCGCTTTCAAGTCGAAGTTGCGTAAGTCCTAATAAATAAACTTAGCCGATAGGTCGTTAATGATTAATGGTTCATAGCTAATGATTATTAACTATTAACTATTAACTATTAACTATTAACTATTAACTATTAACGGTCAACACAGCTATGTTTATTGGCTTTAAGTTGCTGACAATTTAGTAATACTAATAAATATGCTGGACAATGCCCAGCATATTTATTAATATTTAATTAACTAATACCCAAAATGCAGCCAGTGCGTGGAGAAAGGCTTAAAGTTAGTTGCTTAGTTTCTCCTTCAACGTTCCACTCAATCTCTGCATTGCCGTATAAAAGCTTATTCGGTTGAGTACTCAAATTTGCTGCATCTACATTCGCTTTTGCCGATGCAGTACCGGCATTAACCGCCACAATCAATTCTTCAGTTCCCAAAGTTCGCGCAAAGATATAAAGTTCTCCTTGGGCGTATAGAACTTGGTAATCACCCGTACGCAAAGCTGGATAAGTGTGGCGTAAAGCAATTAACTGACGGTGAGTATCAAGAATTTCCTGATTCCAAGTCGCTTCTAAAGGAAAGCCACGACGGGAGTCTGGATCTATTGCACCAGGTAAACCCACTTCATCACCATAATAGATGCTGGAGGCACCGGGAAAAGTTAATAGCAGTAAAGTTGCGAGTTCAATGCTAGGAATATCACCGCCAGCAATAGTCATTAACCGCGCTGTATCGTGACTTGCTAATAAATTAAGTTGAGTAAGCTGAATTTCCCAAGGATAAAGTTGCAGTAATTCTTGGATTTTTTGGGCGTACTCAGTGGCAAATAAGGGTGGATAAGGCTGATAGTCACGGCTTTGCACTTGTTCCAATACTACGCGATCGCCTGCGGTAAATGCGATCGTTGGTCCGGTAAATAAATAATTCATCACGCCGTCAAATTGAGTACCATCCAACCACTGACGCGAATCTCCCCAAACTTCACCGACAATGTATGCATCGGGATTGATAGCTTTAACGCGATCGCGAAATTCTTGCCAAAAACCCGGAGTAGTAATTTCAAAAGGCACATCCAACCGCCAACCGTCAATGCCGAATTTAATCCAATATTCGGCAATTTCCATAATATATTCCCGCACTTCCGGATTATCGTGGTTAAATACTGGCAAAGCCCGATTTCCAGCCCAACCTTCATAATTAGCAGGAAAATCACCATTGTAAGCAGAAAGAGGCCAGCCTTCAATTTTGAACCAATTTACCCAAGGTGAATAAGGACCATTTTCTAAAACATCGTGGAAAAAGAAAAAACCGCGACTTGAGTGATTAAATACACCATCTAGAACTACTTTGATATTTCTTTCATGCGCTGCGTCTAGCAATTCCTTAAAAGCTAGATTGCCTCCCAGCATTGGATCGACCTGATAATAATCGTGGGTATGATAGCGGTGATTGCTAGCCGATTGAAAAATGGGCGTGAAGTAAATTGCGTTAATTCCGAGATTTTGTATATAATCCAACTGCTCTACAATGCCCCACAAATCCCCGCCTTTGTAGCCTTGTAATGTTGGCATAGCTTCCCAATCTTCCCAACGCGCATCATGCAGAAGCCGCTTGTGAGGCTGCTTGCTTCTGGCAAAGCGATCTGGAAAAATTTGGTAAAAAACAGCGTGTTTTACCCAGTCTGGTGTTTGAATTTCCATGAATTACTCTTGATACCTTCATCGACATCGTTGCAAATACTTGCATCTTACGACTCACACTTTTGATAGAAAAATAGTTATTAGTTGGTGGTTGGTTGTTGGTTGTTGGTGGTTGGTCGTTGGTGGTGAAGGGGCGCTGCGGGAGGGTTTCCCGACCCAGGCGACTGGTGAACCCCTCTGGGGTTGGTTGGTTGCAATCACCTTGTCCCCCTTGTCCCCCACACCCGTCGCCCCACACCCCCCTCCCTTGCTGTTTTTTCTCAAGTCTGAAGTATAAAGTTTATTATACGCAAATCTTTTACGTATCAACTGCGTATCAACTAATTCGATCGCCACATTTACTGATATGAATTATTACTAAGTTTTGCAACTTTTTTTTAATCATTATTATTTAATATTATCTATTTAAGTTTTCCGTAAAGACTAAGGCTGGCTTTGTATGAGTAAAAGGCATTTCCCAAAAAGCAGTTTTAGCCGATTAAATTAGGCGATCGCATAAATGCCTGACAATGCAAGTGCTTGACTGTTCAAAGGTTTTGACCAAGCCAACAGAGCAATATCTTAACGGAGAAATAAGAATTGATGAAACCAAACTGAGCTAAGAATTAATAATTATGACATGGAAGTTATGAGTCACTTCGCTCTTGTTAGCTTCTTTTTGTTTTCCCAATCCAAATCATAGATAACTATAGTCGTACTCAGAGATGAAAGCTAAAAAAATAACGCTGTCTAAATTAATGCTGGGGCGACTTCACCTGCTAAAATCAATACTTTGCTTGCGGCAATTGGACTTAAAACGAGGTAAAAATGAGACACGAAAAACTTTCTCCCGGACTGTTATTAGCGTTTGAAGATTATCAACGGGAAGGGACTGAAGCTTTAATTGGGCAAAGGCGATCGCTTGGTATCATTGCCCCGAAAAATTCTGCTAAACCAACTAAGAGTGTCGTTTTTATCTATTGCGACGAACAAGCAGACTTGAGTCATTTATCACAAGAGGGTATAGAAGTCAATCAAAATACAGGAAGTGTAAGGACGGCTTACTTACCTATAGAAAGTTTAGACGCCTTATCAGAAGATGATGCTGTTCAGCGCATCAAACCATCGCGCAAATTGAAACTGCGGATGGATGTTGCACCAGGGGCTGTGAAACTGCCAGAATTTAAGGCAAAAAACCCTGGATTAACTGGCAAAGGAGTAATTATCGGCACTGTAGACAGCGGTATTGACCCGAAACACCCCGCCTTTGCCGGACGGATTTTACGGATTTGGGATCAAACACTGCCCGGTTCGGGAGTCGCAGAAGGCGGCTATGGGGCTGAATTCACCAAACAACAGCTAACAATTTCCCGCGATAAAGAAGGTCACGGAACCCATGTTGCTGGCATTGCTGCCGGTGCTGATGCTACCTATGGCGGTGTAGCACCAGAAGCAGATTTGGTCATCGTCAATTCAGACTTGCAGGATGCCCACATTGCCGATGGTGTTCGTTACATTTTCCGCATAGCCCGTGAGTTGGGACGCCCAGCAGTCGTAAATCTCAGCTTGGGCGGACACGCCGATCCTCACGATGGTACCGACTCCTTATCAAAAATTATTGACGCCGAATCTGGTCCTGGGCGGATTGTTTGCTGTGCTGCGGGTAACGAAGGCAATGATAACATTCATGGTCAGGCGATCGTATCCCCCAATACCAAAGGTGCGATGCGCTTTAACGTCCCTAGAAATCAAGTAGGCATCGTTTGGTTAAACGGTTGGTACTCCCGCAACGGTGAATTGGAAATATCGATGCGGAGTCCCAACGGTTTCGTTACCCCCTGGCAAAAAGTCATTACTGAAGGTAATCCCACCCAAGAATACACCTTGTTAGATGCACGAGTGCAAATAGTCACACCAGGACCAGATCCCATCAACGGCGACTATAATTTCTTCGTGCAAATTCGCGGTCAAGGTAGATTACCAGTACCGGGAGGTGTTTGGCAGTTGCAGGTACGCAACAAGACATCCAAAAACCTGCGCTTGGACGTGTGGACGCTAGATGATGCTGGATCGGTATTCTTCAGCGGTAAGAGTATCGCGGACTCAGTGAAAATTGGTTCACCCGGAGCTGCTGCCAGTGCAATTACAGTTGCCGCTTATACTACCAAAACCAAGTATACCGATATTGACGGTAAGACACGGGAAGTCGGCTTGCAATTGAATACCATTTCTGATTTTAGCAGTGAAGGACCCCTGCGGAATGATGCCCAAAAGCCGGATATAGCAGCACCGGGGGCAATGATTGTTTCCGCCCTTTCTGCCGATGCCGGTTTTGATCGCTCAATGATGGTAAATTCCAAATTTGTGGCGTTAGCTGGTACGAGTATGGCAACACCCTTTGTCACAGGTTTAATAGCACTACTATTGCAGCGCAATCCAAATCTCACCCCCAACGCAGTCAAAGATATACTGCGTAAAAATAGTTCTATTCCCAACAAACCTGCGGGAACCTTTGATAACAAATGGGGTTATGGACTGATTGATGCGTCCAAGCTGTAATTACGATTTGCAATTTAATGTCAAGAAGCCATAACATAAACGCGATATATTGAGACACGATATATCGCGTTTTTTTATCAACCCTTGAATTAAGGCACGAGGCATACTGCAGAGGAGCCACTGCGGTGCCGGGGTTCCCCCGGTTGAAGCATGTGGCGTGGCAGAAGGAAATAAAAAAAGTTTTAGGTATTGCCAACAGCCGCTACAAACTGGTTTGAAGACCCTCATTAAATTGTTCGTGCAGCTTTCCCCAAGGGTAGATTTAGTGGTCTTCAATACACCGAGAAGTGGAAATTAATTATCCGTTACCCGAAATCCGAGTGTAGGGACAATTCATGAATTGTCCCTACGTCATTTCCACTTCTATGTCTAATTAGACAGAGGGATTCAGACCCCTCTAATTGCCTGCTGCCTGCTGCCTGCTGCCTTTTTTTGCAATCAGAAATAGAGATTAATATATTACGTCTGCATAAAGGTAGGGGATAACGCCCTCGAAATTTGATAGGTTGGTTGCAGGGCAGGCAAACAAGCTTGCTGTTGTTACTGGGGAATAGACTATGAATTATCAGAAACTAGACGCCCCTCTTGCAATGGGGCTGAATGATGTTGAAGACTCACTTGAACCTAGTTTGGTCGTCTTTATCCATACCAAAACACCTCCAGACTCTGCCGCTATTGATTTTTTAGAAAGCTTAGGTGTCAGTGGTGTTACGAGTGACAGAAATGTATTCACGGCAACATTGTCGCCTAATGCCATTTCCCAATTATCAGAGCAGCCTTGGGTGCAATATCTGAAATTGTCCCAAAAATTGCGCTTGGTGAATCGTCGATAAGTGTAGCTGATGTGGGTGATTAATAATTCTTAACGTCAATTTTTTACAGACGTTCCAACGTTTTAGCCATTGACAGTACTATAGATCGCCAAAAACATACCGCAAACTTAACTAAGCACAATATACGATCCCCCCCTTACCAGCTGCTTCAGACAGTCCTAAACTGAAGGTGAGAGTTGAACGGCAGTCGGGAGAAATTTTGTGAAAAAAGTATTAGCAATCATTCTCGGCGGTGGTGCAGGTACCCGCCTTTATCCCCTAACAAAACTACGCGCTAAACCCGCTGTGCCTGTGGCAGGGAAGTATCGCTTAATTGATATACCTGTCAGTAACTGTATAAACTCAGAAATATTCAAAATTTATGTCTTGACGCAATTCAACTCAGCCTCTCTGAACCGTCACATCGCCCGTACCTACAATTTTTCTGGTTTTAGTGAAGGGTTTGTAGAAGTGCTAGCCGCACAGCAAACCCCAGAAAACCCCAATTGGTTCCAAGGTACAGCCGATGCCGTGCGTCAGTATATATGGCTGTTGCAAGAATGGGACGCAGAAGAATTTCTGATTCTCTCAGGCGATCACCTGTATCGGATGGATTACCGGGAGTTTGTGCAGCGTCATCGGGATACAGGGGCTGATATTACACTGTCAGTCATCCCAATGGACGATCGCCGCGCTTCAGATTTTGGTTTGATGAAAATTGACGATTCTGGTAGGGTAATCGACTTTAGCGAAAAACCCAAAGGCGACGCCTTAACCCAAATGCGCGTTGATACCACCATCCTTGGATTGTCAAAAGAACAAGCCGATGTCCAGCCCTACATCGCCTCGATGGGGATTTATGTCTTTAAAAAAGATGTTTTGATCAAGTTGCTGAAAGAATCTTTAGAAAGAACAGATTTCGGCAAAGAGATTATTCCCGATGCTGCTAAAGATCACAACGTTCAAGCCTACTTATTTGATGGCTATTGGGAAGACATCGGGACTATCGAGGCATTTTACAACGCCAATTTAGCTTTAACTCAGCAACCCCTGCCGCCCTTTAGTTTCTACGATGAACAATACCCAATTTACACGCGCCCTCGTTATTTACCTCCCAGCAAATTATTAGATTGCCAAATTACCCAATCTATGATAGGTGAAGGTTGCATTCTCAAGAACTGCCGGATTGAACATTCAGTTTTGGGAGTGCGATCGCGTATTGAATCCGGTTGCATCATCGAAGATTCTTTGATAATGGGTGCCGACTATTACCAAGCATTTGCCGAACGGCACTGTAGTGTAGAAAGCGGCAGCGTCCCCGTAGGCATTGGTACAGATACGATTATTCGTCGTGCGATCGTCGATAAAAATGCACAAATCGGTCACAATGTCAAGATTATCAATAAAGATAACGTGCAAGAAGCCGAACGCGAAAGTCAAGGTTTCTACATCCGCAGTGGCATTGTCGTCGTGCTGAAAAATGCTGTAATTTCCGATGGGACTATCATTTAAGAGTTAGGAGTTATGAGTTTTGAATTTTGAGTTATGAGTACAACTTCTAATCTCTCCTCACTCCTGACTCCTAACTCCTCACTCCTGACTCCTAACTCCTCAGTGTTGTTGCTAATTGGTCTTCCTGGTAGCGGGAAATCGACTTTGGCAAAACAATTGTTGGCTGAATGCCCCCAGAGGCGCCTAATTTCTACTGACGCCATCCGGGGGCAACTTTTTGGCAATGAAGGAGTTCAAGGACCGTGGTTTCTGATTTGGCAAGAGATTCAACGGCAATTTCAACAAGCTTACGCCACTAAATCTGAAGCCATTTTCGACGCCACCAACACCCAACGCCCCCATCGCCGTGAAGTCATCGCCTTAGGGCGCGATATCGGTTTTACTTACATTACCGGAGTGTGGGTAAGAACCCCAGTTTGGCTGTCTTTGGCACGTAATAAAAAGCGATCGCGCCAAGTTCGTGAAGATGTGATTTTGCGAATGCACCGCCAATTGGGCGATACTCCCCCAAGCTTGGAAGAAGGACTCGACTGCCTGATTTTCTTTTTCCCGAGGTTGAAAAGTACGGAAATTGCACTCTCCCATTCAGCGAGAACCCCACTTGATTTTATGTAATGTTTGTTAATTTAAAATCAGACTCTATATTACTGGGCAATATACCTGGCGATATATCTGGCAACTGTGTCTCAAATCATAATCTTAAAAAAAAACATAACGGGAATTTTTAGAGGAGGCTGGTAGATGGCTGCAACCGACTTCAAAGACTATTACACAATTTTGGGAGTTAGTAAAACTGCCACTCCAGAGGAAATTAAACAAACCTTTCGTAAATTAGCCCGCAAATATCACCCTGATGTTAACCCAAACAACAAAGAAGCTGAGGCACGCTTTAAGGAAGTTAGCGAAGCCTACGAAGTTTTGTCTGATACGGACAAACGCAAAAAATATGACCAATTCGGTCAATACTGGAAACAAGCTGGTGATGGCTTCCCAGGCGGCGTTGGTGTGGATATGGGAGGCTTTGATTTCAGTCAATATGGCAGTTTTGATGATTTCATCAACGAGTTGTTAGGGCGCTTTGGTGGTGCTAGTCCTCGCACTGGTGCGCGACAACAAACTTATTCTTACCGCACTTCTACAGGTGGACCAACTGGTTTTGGTGGCGGTTTTAATGATTTTGGCTTTCAAGATGCAGGCGCGGGTACAGCCCAAGATAGCGAAGCCGCGATCGCTTTAACTTTTTCGGAAGCATTTCACGGTGTCCAAAAGCGCTTTAATCGAGGTAATGAGACGGTAGATGTCCGCATTCCTGCGGGTGCTAAATCCGGTTCAAGACTGCGTTTGCGGGGCAAAGGTCAAATAAACCCTTTAACACAACAACGTGGTGATTTATACTTAAAAGTGGAACTGCAACCGCACTCCTTCTTTCAATTTGAGGGCGATAATTTGGTGTGTGAAGTTCCAATTACACCGGATGAAGCCACTTTAGGAGCTTCAATAGATGTACCGACACCGGATGGTATGGTAAATGTCAAATTACCTGCGGGAGTGCGTTCCGGTCAATCATTGCGTTTGCGCGGTAAAGGTTGGGTGTTACCCAAAGGTGGACGAAGCGATCAATTAGTGAAAGTAGCGATCGTTCCACCCAAAGACCTCAGCGCACAAGAGCGGGAATATTATGAAAAAATCCGCGCTATCCGTAGCTTTAATCCCCGCAGTCATTTGCCCCAAGTCAAATTGTAGTAGAAGCCTTGAAATAAATTTCCGGCTTTGTAGAGACGCACTAAGTGGGTCTCTACATCCATTTCAATCGGTTAAAAGTGTTATTCCCTAACCTTTAGCGAACTATCGCGCTTTCGCCCGAAATTTATTTGGTGGGCGGGGGCGAGTGCTTTTAGAGAATCGTGCAATAAAAGTAATTTTCAACCAATTTTAGCTAAAGCGCCCGAATTTTAATTCAGCTAAAATCAGCATAATTCAATAGTAGGGTGCGAAGCCCGGAAAGTACGGCACCAGTTTTAAAACTTTACACCCCAACAAACAGCAATCAAAAATTTCAAGCCAAAGTTTCAGGATCTACACCCAACGCCCTTAACCGGTCTGCCAAAATTTGCGATCGCTGTTTTAGTGCTATGTCTCTACATCATAGGTAATTTGCCGGACATGGTATAGCAATCCGCCTATCAGAGGGTGAAAATTCACTTTTGTCCGGAAACCGGGTTTCTAAAGAAAAGCGATCGCATAAGTACAAAAAAGAGCAGGTACAAAACCCACCCTCATATCATGCCCTTTGTCAATACTTATTCTATCTGGTGTGGCTGTTCATGATGAGCCAGTACTGCGGGAGGGTTTCCCTCCTAGTACTGGCTGTCGGGTTGGGTTAATTGTTAATGGTTAATAGCGAAAATTTATGAACAATCAACAATCAACAATCAACAATCAACCATCTAACTACAAGTAATTAACCGGACACGATCTCAAAACAATATTGATTTCAACTCGCAATAGTTATCTACTTCGCAATTTCCGGCGCACTCAAGGAAACAGTTGGTGCTATTTTTTGCTGTGCTAAGGTCGGTACTGCATCCCGCAACCTCGCTGTTAACTGCACGGTAGTCGAGTCATATACCTGAGTCAGTAACTTAGGATACAAACCAATTCCAATAATTGGCACCAACAAACAAGCGATGATAAACACTTCGCGGGGTTCGGCATCAATCAAAGCTTGGTGAGAAACTAATTCTTCGTTTTCTTGACCGTAGAAAATTTCCCGCAACATGGACAGCAGATAAATTGGAGTTAAAATCACCCCAACTGCCATCAAGAAGACCACAATAACTTTGAATGTCGGGTTGTAGGCATCGCTAGTCGCAAAGCCGACAAACACCATCAATTCTGCCACAAAACCGCTCATTCCTGGCAATGCCAAAGAAGCCATCGAACAAGTGGTAAACATGGCGAAAATCTTCTGCATTCGCTTGCCAACGCCACCCATTTCATCCAACATCAGGGTGTGCGTGCGATCGTAAGTCGCCCCCACTAGAAAGAACAAACTCGCCCCAATCAACCCGTGGGAAACCATTTGCAGCACAGCCCCACTTAATCCCAAATCGGTAAAGGAGGCAATACCAATGGTGACAAAGCCCATGTGAGAAATTGAAGAGTAGGCAATTTTCCGCTTCAGGTTGCGCTGGGCAAAGGATGTTAGGGCAGCGTAGATAATGTTAACTACCCCCAAAATCACCAACGCCGGGGCAAAATAAGCATGGGCCTCAGGCAGCATTTGGGCATTCATGCGAATTAAGGCGTAACCGCCCATTTTCAGCAGAATACCAGCCAGCAACATGTGTACGGGGGCTGTAGCTTCACCGTGGGCATCTGGCAACCAGGTGTGTAGGGGAATGATGGGCAACTTGACGGCGTAGGCAATCAAAAAGCCACCATAAAGTAAAAGTTGGAAATTCAGGGCGATATTTTTAGCGGCGAGTGCTTGCATGTCAAAGGTGACGTTATTACCATAAAACGCCATCGTCAAAGCACCGAGTAAAATAAACAGCGAACCGCCTGCTGTGTACAAAATAAACTTGGTTGCTGCGTATTGCCGCTTTTTACCTCCCCAAATCGCCAACAGCAGGTAAACCGGAATCAATTCCAGTTCCCACACTAGGAAAAACAACAGCATATCTTGGACGGCAAACACGGCAATTTGACCGCCATACATCGCCAAAAGTAAGAAGTAAAATAGCCTGGGTTTAAGCGTTACAGGCCAAGCTGCTAAAGTTGCCAGAGTGGTAATGAATCCAGTCAAAATAATAAGGGGCATTGACAAGCCATCTGCCCCTACTGACCAATTCAAACCTAGTTGTGGAACCCAAGGATAACTCTCAAATAGCTGCAAATTTGGATTGGAGAAGTCGTACTGGGTATAAAAAGCCCAAACAATCAGTGCAAAATCGATCAACCCTACGATCAGGGAATACCAGCGCACTGTTTTGCCGTCTTTATCGGGAATGATAGGAATCAGCAGTGACGCCGCTATCGGGAATAGAATAATCGTCGTCAGCCAAGGAAAATTCGCTGTATTCATCGTAATTCGTCTGGAATCAAAATGACGTTTGCCAAAAAGCTACCTAGCTATTAACTAGCAGCTTTTTTCGAGTTTGAGCCTCATTCTTAGGTTGATTTAACTAAAAATTAAGGATGAAGCGAGAAGGCGATGTCTTACGACAAGAGGCGTAACGTCTACGCCATCCTTCAAACTTCATCCTTGATACCTCAAAGTTTAAGGTTGGCTGCGCTTTTCAAGTTACACCAAAGAAAATTACCAAGCCCAAGACCGCCCCAAACACAATTAAGGCATAGAATTGAGCGCGACCGTTTTCGAGATATTTCAGACCTTCGCCACTAACTAGGGTGAAGAAGCCTGTGAGGTTAACGGCACCATCTACAACGCGGAAGTCAACTTCCATCACTTGTCTGGCTAAACGACGCAAGCCGAGGACAAAGACGCGATAGTAAATATCGTCAAAGTACCACTTGTTGAGAGACAAATCGTAAAGTGGTTTGATTTTAGAAGCGATCGCTGCTGGGTCAATCTTACGCCACAAATACATTAGCGAAGCTAAGGTAATCCCAATTAAGGAAATTCCGACTGAACCACCCGCCATAATATAAAATTCTGTCGGGTTAAATTCAGCACCTTTTTCGATCACTTCTGCTAAAGTTTCGCTGGGTGCGTAAATCAAGTGTTCAAAATAGTTGGCATAGGGCGTACCCACCAACCCAATCAACATCGAAGGAATTGCCAACAGCGCCAACGGTAAAGTCATCGTCCACGGCGACTCATGGGGAGAATCGCTGTGATGTCCGTGGGAGTCATGACCGTGACCGGCTGCTTCCAATTCTCCTTTTTTCATTGCCCCAGGACCAAAGGTCGGTGCAGGTTGTTCTTCGGAGACTAATTCTAGTAAGATTGTCGCTGATTTCTTCAGCTTGTCTTTGATTTTCTGGTCGTTACCCCGGAATTTGCCTTCAAATGTCGAGAAATACATTCTGAACATGTAGAAAGCAGTAATACCGGCAGTTAGCCAGCCGACAAACCAAAGAAATGGGTTAGCCGCAAAAGCCGCACCGAGAATTTCATCTTTTGACCAGAAGCCAGCAAAAGGCGGGATACCAGAAATTGCTACGCAACCAATAAAGAAGGTAATCCCCGTAATCGGCATATACTTCCGCAGTCCGCCCATCAACCGCATATCCTGCGCCAAAACGGGGTCGTGTCCGACAACACCTTCCATACCGTGAATCACGGAACCGGAACCGAGGAATAGCATCGCCTTAAAGAAGGCGTGGGTCATCAGGTGAAATAAACCTGCTGTATATGCGCCTACTCCCATCGCCATCACCATGTAACCGAGTTGGGAAATGGTGGAGTAAGCCAAACCTTTTTTGATGTCGTTTTGGGTAATGGCAATAGTTGCCCCCAAAAACGCTGTAAAAGCCCCAGTGTAGGCAATTACGTTCATTGCCGCCGGTACGTGTTCAAAAACCGGGTACATCCGGGCAATTAGGAAAACACCCGCCGCCACCATCGTTGCCGCGTGAATCAAGGCTGAGATGGGCGTGGGACCTTCCATCGCGTCTGGTAGCCAAACGTGGAGGGGGAACTGGGCGGATTTCGCCACCGGACCCAAGAACACTAAAATCGCAAACAGGACGGCGAGAAAATTGCTCACAGAACCAGTTTGCACCAATTGGGCGAGGCGATCGCCCATGACATCAAATTCAAAGCTTCCCGTCGCCCAAAATAACCCGAGAATACCGAGTAGCAAACCAAAGTCACCTACACGGTTGGTCACAAATGCTTTTTGTGCTGCATCGGCAGCGGACTTGCGATCGTACCAAAAGCCGACCAGCAAGTACGAACACATCCCGACCAGTTCCCAGAATATATAAATCTGCACTAGGTTGGGACTGACCACCAGACCCAACATCGAAGAGCCAAATAAGCTGAGATAGGCGTAGAACCTGACATAACCCGGATCGTGAGCCATGTAGCCATCAGTGTAAACCATGACTAAGAAGGCTACTGTGGTTACAATCACTAACATCAGGGCTGTCAGTTGGTCAATAGTGTAGCCCATGCTCAGGTGAAAATTCCCTGCCGACGCCCACTCTAAAGTGTACAGGTAGGGCGCATGTCCTTGAATTTGACTCCACAACAAGGCAAACGACAGCCCCATCGCCACTCCCATCAGGGAGATAATCAATACGGCGTTAAGCTGTCGCAAGCGGTTTGTCACCTGATTGAACGAGATTAATCCTAGACCTACCAGCATTGCCCCCAAAAGCGGCAAAACTGGAATTATCCAGGCATACTGATAGATTACTTCCATCACTGACGCCTACTTTTAGAATTCTTGACTAACTTGATCGGAACTGTTAATAATTGTGACACACACCCTTTAGGATAAAATACCCCACCGGACAGTCATTCGGTGGGGTAATTAAGCATGGTTTTAGATTTGCTGCCCGTTTCGCACCAGTCTCAAGTCCAAATATAAAATCCTTAACTATTAACTATTCACTATTGACTATTGACTGTTGACACTTTTTATGCTGAACGACAGCCTAAATCTGCGGTTTTCGTTCTATTGTTATAAGTTTTAGGGCGCTTGTTATAAGTAATTTTAATTTCTTCTAAAGCGAGGCGCAAATCTTCACGCCCGCGAAAACTTTCTAGACGCTGGCGGACAATGCCATTTTCAATTAACAGTAAAGTTGGAAGTGACTTCAGTTTATAGGTGGTAGATAGTTTAAAATTGTTATCCGCATTCACGTTAACTAATTTAATTTCTCCACCACATTGGGCTTGGAATTGCAACAACATCGGGTGGATGATGCGACACAAGCCACACCAAGGGGCTTCAAAATTTACCAAAACAGGAACAGGTGATTCTAAAACTTCTTGAAAAAATGTCCGCTCACTAACCGACAACACCATGACGCCTCTAAAATTATAAGGTTTTGATATCTAAACTAGCGATCGGCAGGAGTAATTGCTCCCGTCTCAGCTTCTGCCGATAGTCCTTTCAGAGCATAGATACTACATAGATACATACGATAACTATGCAATTAACTATGCAATTTTTGCAGCCTTGATTTTGGCACACACAAAAAAGCTAGCACCGGATTCACGGTGGCATTTTGGATTTGAAAATCCGATTGCCGCAGCTGCCTGGGAATGAAAAGCAATCTTACAGCAACTACCAATATAATTTCTCCTCAAAGTGTCTGGACGCACCCCCCACGTTCCAACTGTTTCAATTAATCCTACATGATTCGGGAAAAATAGATCGGCTAAATTCTCATCGGTTATTTGCGATTAACTGCTACCAGGAATTGCGTTTAATTAGGTTTACCATTCTATCTTACTAGTGCTGTCACGCAATAGAGGGTGAGACCACCAAAGCAGTAGCACAAAAACGGTAACTCCTAGATACGCAGGGCGGAGAAATTCTTCAAATTTGAGAGATTGACGATTCTCAATAATAGCTTTGAAAGGAATAATTGAGGTTCGCTGTTTAACAGCTTCAAAGGCTTCGCCATAGCGCTGACTCAAACGCCGATCGCCATGCCAAACTCCAAATAAGTGATGCAATACCAACCCAACTGAGGTCACAAGGGTAAAACTAGTACCCAGCCACAGAGTATGGGCAATACACCAAATTACCTGTCCTACCATCTGGGGATGGCGCGTAATCCGAATAACTCCGGTTTCAAACAGGTGAACTTGGGGCTTTTGAATGGCAGCAATTTCTAGTAGATTGAATGTAGCAGGATACAAAAACAAAAACGAAATCGCTGACAGCACCCAAACTACTGCTTGTACTCCTGGTACGCCTTGCACCTGCCAAAGTTGCAAACCATCGTAACGGTGGTTAAAAAAGTAAATAATTAAGATGACAGCTAATGGCAGGCTGACTAATGCAAAAAAAATGCGATAAAGCCTTGGTCCAATGCGTTTTTCTGCCCAAGGACGCAGGGCGGCTCCTCCACTGTGAGCGATCGCAAATGCAAATTGTAACCCCAGCATGACAAAATGACTGGGGGTTAACCAAGCTGTCTGCATCATATACATAGGTGAAGTAATTTAAAGAAAACTTAATTCAGTACAACCAATACCAGAAAGTATTCAAAAGGGGACTTTAGTCAAGATGTTGTGCTACTACCTTTTGCGATTAAAGCCTCCAAGTTTAAGATGCAATAAATCACGCCCTGCCTAAAAGCGATCTGACGCTGGTTTGTTGCGGTCATCTTGCTCCTTTCCAAGTTTGTGGGTTTAGCCTTATGTCTGACCTTCCTTTCACTTTAGATCAGTTACGTATTCTGAAAGCGATCGCTGTAGAAGGGAGCTTCAAACGCGCCGCTGATAGTCTCTACGTTTCCCAACCCGCCGTCAGTTTGCAGGTGCAAAATCTCGAACGGCAATTAGATGTTCCCTTGTTTGACCGTGGAGGAAGACGCGCACAATTAACCGAAGCCGGACATTTACTCCTCAGCTACGGTGAAAAAATCCTCAGTCTGTGTCAGGAAACCTGTCGCGCTATTGAGGATTTGCAAAATCTCCAAGGCGGTACTCTCATTGTCGGCGCTTCTCAAACCACCGGTACTTATCTTTTGCCCCGGATGATTGGCATGTTCCGACAAAAATACCAAGATGTGGCTGTGCAATTGCACGTCCACTCGACCCGCCGCACCGCCTGGAGTGTGGCTAACGGACAAGTCGATTTGGCAATCATCGGCGGCGAAATTCCGGCAGAATTGGCGGAATCTTTGGAAATTATTCCCTACGCTGAAGATGAACTGGCATTGATTTTACCTGTTTTCCATCCCTTTGCCAAACTTGATACAATTCATAGAGAAGACTTATACAAGTTACAATTCATTGCCCTAGATTCTCAATCAACTATTCGCAAGGTGATTGACCAGGTGCTAGCACGCTGTGAGATTGATACACGGCGTTTTAAAGTGGAAATGGAATTAAATTCCATAGAAGCGATTAAAAATGCCGTGCAATCTGGTTTAGGAGCAGCATTTGTCTCAACTAGCGCGATCGCTAAAGAATTACAAATGGGAGTGCTGCATTGTACCCCTATTGATGGTGTAGTCGTCAAGCGGACGCTGTGGCTGATTTGTAATCCCAATCGGTATAGATCCAAGGCGGCAGAAGCCTTTAGTCGGGAAATTTTACCACAGTTTGCTACACCTGGATGGAATCAGGATGTGTTAAAATTATCACATAAAAACATAGTGGTAAATACATTGGATGCAGCGACGCCTAATTCTAATGAAGGCTAATATTTTGTCACTAGTCCTTAGTCATTAGTGAAGCAGCGCTGCAGGCGGGTTTCCCGCCGTAGGTGACTGCTCAACCCAAAGGGTCATTAGTCATTAGTTAAAGACTATGGACTGTAGACTATTGACTATTGACGATTGACAATTGACTCTTGACGAAAATGGAAGTTTACTGCACTCGTCCACGCTGCCCCCGTCCGCAAAATTATTTTGCAGATTTAGATGATGACGCGATGTTCAGAACAGTGCAGCAGAAATACTGCACTACCTGCGGAATGCCATTAATGTTAGATGGTCGATATGTGCCAAGCCAACTCCTGGGAAGGGGTGGGTTTGGTGCAGCTTTTTTGGCACGCGATCGCCGAACTCGCAGAATGCGCCAATGTGTAGTTAAACAGTTTCAACCTGCGGGTAATTTAACTAAAACTCAACTACAACTGGCACAAGAAAAGTTTGAACAAGAAGCCGAAGTTTTAGAAGATATCGGCAATCAAAACGAGCAAATTCCTGATTTATATGCTTATTTTGAAGTGACTGTTCCTAGCTTGCAACCAGGACAGGATGACAAGTTCTTTTATCTCGTTCAAGAATATATTGACGGGCAAAACTTAGAAGAAGAATTACTTAAAAAAAATAAATTTTCGGAAGCAGAAGTGTTAGAAATGCTGCGGGAAATCCTCAAGGTATTGAAGTTTGTTCATAATCGGGGGATTATCCACAGAGACATCAAACCTTCTAATATCATGCGCCGTCGTGATGGAAAATTTTATTTATTAGATTTTGGCGCAGTTAAACAGGTAACAAACATTCCAACTGGAACTGCTGGTTCTTCTACGGGAATTTATTCTATAGGATTTGCCCCACCAGAACAGATGGCTGGCGGTGAAGTATACCCTTCCACAGATTTATATGCTTTGGCTGTAACCGCTGTGATGTTAATCACAGGCAAAGAGCCAAATGTGCTGTTTGATGGCTATAGCAACCAGTGGAAATGGCGATCGCTTGCTAATGTCAGTCCTGGCCTCGCTGATATTTTAGACAAAATGCTTTTACCTGCAGCCAACCAACGCTTTCAATCAGCCCAAGAGGTTTTGGATGCCCTTGGTTTTCCTGCAAATCCAGCCCCCACGCAGATCCATCCCCACCAGCCCACCGCAATACCACAACCACAACCACAACCACAACCACAACCACAACCACAACCACAACCACCGCCACCGCGACCGCCACAACCGATACAACGTCAAACTGCCACACAACAATTTTCAACATTGGAATTGTTGGCTGGGGCGGCGTTTAGCGGGTTTGAAGGTGCATTGATTGCGATCGCTCTTTCCAGTTTACTGCCAGTGGCGATCGCTCTTGTTCCTTCAGCTTTAATTTTAGGAATACTGATTTTTGCCCAATCGCGGCGGTGGATTGAAAAATTTGATTTATTAATTATTCCAACAATTACTTTCGCAATTATCTTTTTTGTGAAATTTTTGCAGGCTGGTCTTGGCATTCAACAAGTAGTAATTTTAGCCGTTGCTGCTGGGTTATTATGTATAGCTTTGACAGCCCTATTCCGTCTTATTTACAAACTATTATCTCTGATACTTTAAATAGAGTTAAGGAGCTAAAAACCACCCATGTCCCAGAAGAACGAAACGACTCTTCTCGTATTGACTGTGTTAATTACGTTGGGACTATTTGGCGGCGGTGCATTATTGCTGAAAGACAAAATATTCCCACCAAATCAGTCAATTATTAATAATAATTCTACCTCACCGACAGCTAGCAATCAACCAATTGCAGAACGTATTAGTTTTGGTGAAAAAGTTTTAACACCAGGAGAAGCTTCTCCAGCAAAACAAGAGGGTGTAAAGGCAATTTATGAAAAAACATATGATAAAGCAAAGGCTAATTTAGAAGCTGCCCTGAAAGTAAAGCGCAATGACCCAGAAGCACTAATATTTCTGAATAATGCCCGCATCGGAACTGGAAAAAGCTACACTATTGCGGCATCTATACCAATGGGCACTGACCCCAATGCTTCTTTAGAAATTTTACGCGGGATTGCCCAAGCCCAAAACGAAATTAATGCCGCTGGGGGAATTAAAGGAGTACCGTTAAAGGTAGGAATCGCTAACGATGACGACAATCCAGAAATCTCCAAACAAATTGCCACCAGCTTAGTAAATAACCCAGAAGTATTAGGTGTAGTTGGTCCAAATGCCAGCGATGTCACCTTAGCCGCAGGTAATATTTATAATTCCGGACAACTTGTAGCTATTTCTCCTACCAGCACTTCTGTAAAAATTTCTAACTTTAGCTCTTATGTTTTTCGCACAGTTCCCAGTGATTTTATTGCAGCAAGGGCGCTGGCTAACTACATGGTCAAGAAGTTGCAAAAACAAAATGCAGCAGTTTTTTTCAATTCTCAAAGTAATTATAGTCAGTCCCTCAAATCAGAATTTGTCTCATCTGTTTCCCTAGAAGGCGGACAGGTGTCAAACGAGTTTGATTTGTCTAAAGCAGATTTTAGCGCCGCTAAAAGTGTAGAAGAAGCTATTAAGCAAGGCGCACAAGTGTTGATGTTAGCGCCTAACAATGACACCTTAGATAAAGCTTTGCAAGTTGTTCAAGTTAACGAAAAACGGTTAAACCTGCTAGGGGGAGACGACACTTATAACCTGAAAACTTTAGAAATTGGCAGAGAAAAAGCGGTGGGAATGATAGTCGCAGTTCCCTGGCATATTGAGGGCAATCCTACTTCAGACTTTCCCCAAAAATCGCGGCAATTGTGGGGTGCTGATGTCAACTGGCGAACAGCCCTCGCCTATGACGCCACACGCGCTTTTATTGCAGCATTAGAACGCAACCCCAGCCGATCTGGTATCCAACAAGCACTTACGAGGCGTGAATTTTCCGCCACAGGTGCATCTGGTCCGATTCGATTTTTAGCTTCAGGCGATCGCAATGCCCCAGTCCAACTTGTGAAAATTGTTCCCGGTACTCGCTCTCGTACTGGTTACGACTTTGAGCCAGTACCACAATAAATAGAAAACTTAACCAATTCTTAACTTAGAGCAATGCTCAAAATGCGACATTGCGTTTATAGGCAAAAATTTAAAAACGGCTATGTTACAAAAAAACGAAACTGCTGTTTTGCTTTTATCTCTGGCGATCGCACTGGGGTTGTTGGGCGGTGGATTTTGGTGGTTCGCTATTAATTCAGGCATTATAAAGAATTTTACCGATAAAACATCCCAACCGTTAGGACAATCTGGTGACACATTTGCCCAAGTGCCAAACGTTCCCGCTGGATTATTTAATTATGGGGGTAGCACCACTTGGGCATCTATCCGGGGAACAGTAGACTCAGAAATTAAGAAAGTTAAACCTGAGTTTCAGTTACGTTACACCGACCCTACCACAGGTGCGCCCGGTACTGGTCCTGGGATCAAAATGCTGTTAAATAGCCAACTGGCTTTTTCCCAAGCATCTCGCTCAATTAAAGATGGGGAATACGAACAGGCAAAACAACGGGGCTTTACCCTGAAAGAAATTCCCGTGGCGATTGATGGCATTGCGATCGCAGTTAATCCAAATCTGGAAATTCCTGGTTTAACCCTCGACCAACTCAAACAAATCTACACTGGCAAGATTACCAACTGGCAACTTTTAGGTGGTCCAGATTTAGCGATCGTACCTTACTCCCGGCGTCTGGAAGATGGCGGCACTATCGAATTTTTTGATGAGAATGTCTTGGGGGGAGAAAAGTTTGGTGACAATGTAAAATTTATCCCCACAACTACTCAAGCCTTGCAAGAATTGGGGAAAAATCCAGGCGGTATTTACTATGCTTCAGCCCCTGAAGTAGTCGGACAATGCACTGTTAAGCCATTACCGTTGGGGCGTAAAGCCGAACAACTGGTTCCACCCTACAAACTGCCATTTGTACCACTTTCCCAGTGTCCGCAACAACGCAACCAACTGAATGCGATCGCTTTTCAAACAGGTGAATATCCCATCACCCGGCGATTATTCGTAATTGTTAAGCAAAATGGTCAAAACGATGAGCAAGCAGGAGAAGCTTACGCCAAATTGCTGCTAACCTCTCAAGGTCAGGAATTAATCGCTAAAGCCGGATTTGTCAGGATTCGCTAACAAAACGCCCGCACTTTAATTAAACTTTCAAGAAAAAAGGCAGAGGGCACAAGGCAGAAGGAAGGAAAAAGAAGGTGTTTCTGTAATGAATAGCAAGTGGTGTGCCGCCAGTTGGGCTGCTTTTAATTAACACGCACTGATATTTAAATGACAAGCGGGGTAATTTGCTTTATGTCGCAAAAAAATGAAACGCCTATTTTGGTTTTATCCCTTCTGATTACAGTTGGGCTGATAGCTGGGGGCTTTTGGTGGTTCACCAGAAAATCCGATTTCAATTTAGATAAATTTACTGGCTCTCAAGGTCATAATTCCAGTCACAATAACAACCAGCAACAATCTCAAGGCAGCAATTTCGCCTCCGTGCAAAATGTCCCCACAGGCACATTTAGATATGGGGGCAGCACCTCATGGGCACCGATTCGACTGGCTGTTGACCCAGAAATTCAAACCGCGCGATCGGAATTTAGGATAACTTATGTGGAACCAAATAGCGGTACTCCTGGCTCCAGTACGGGTATAAATTCGTTAATTGACGGTCAAATTGCTTTTGCTCAGTCCTCCCGACCAATTTTAGACCAGGAGTTAACCCGTGCCAAGCAGCGCGGATTCGATTTAAAACAAATTCCTGTAGCAATTGATGGTCTGGCGGTAGCAGTTAACCCTGATATTAATATCCCTGGACTGACCGTAGACCAGTTAAAGTCAATTTATACGGGTAAAACGACGAATTGGAATCAGTTGGGCGGTCCCAATATTCCAATCAAAGCGTATTCTCGCCGCGTCACAGATGGCGGCACGGTAGAACTATTTGTGCAAGACATCTTGGGTGGTCAAGCTTTCGACTCAAATGTGGAATTTGTTTCCACAACCACCCAAGCGCTACAAAAAGTAGCTAATAGTCCTGGTGGCATATACTACGCTTCTGCCCCAGAGGTTGTCCCTCAATGTTCCATCAGAGCTTTGCCATTGGGCAAGAAGCAAGGACAATACATTGCTCCCTACCAAGAACCATCTGTCCTTCCTTCTCAATGTCCTGGTAAAAGGAACAAATTGAACATTGAGGCTTTCCAATCTGGAAAGTACCCGATTACGCGCACTCTGTTTGTAGTGGTCAAACAGAATGGTCAAATCGAGGAGCAAGCAGGTTCTGCTTACGCCAACTTACTATTGACTCAGCAGGGACAGGAATCGATCGCCCAAAGTGGGTTTGTCAAAATTCGCTGACACCTGCTATAGCGCGTTTTAGCTGGCTCTGTTAATGGACTCTGCTGGCAAGCAAATCAGGTTATCCCCTTGAGTCAGGATTAAGCCGCGTTGGCGCAACTTGCCCATCAGACGGGTAACAGTGACGCGAGTCGAACCAATCGCACTACCAATTTGGGCATGGGTGAGGGGGAAAGGCAGACAATAGCCGCGAATCACATCGGGATCGGTGTCGCTCATTGCCGGCTCTCCATATTCCTCAATTAACAATGTGAGGAATCCTAAAAGTCGGTCAATGGTACGCCGTTGTCCTAAAGCACTCAGCCACAACAGCTTGCGCTGGTGCTGGTATCTAAAGGCATCCATAACTTCACGGCGGAAGTGAGGCCAATTGTCTAGATCGTGCCAGTACATCCACAACACCGCTGTTTGGTCAACATGGGCGTAAGCCTGGAGTGTGAAAGGTGACTGAGCAACAATTTCAAATGGCTGTCCCGCACCTACAAAGCCTAAGAAGGCTTCTTCAGGGGTTCTGTTTATGCGTCGGGACGTTAACTGACTGGCTGTAGCACTTACCTGGGCGGTTCCTACCATGCGGATCGCACCCCTTTGCACCAAATATAGCAAACCAGGTCTGGCTGGAATGCGTTCATCTTTGCTAAAGGTGCGGCAGCGATAGTGTTCTTGAGCCCAATCAAGAATTCGTTGCCAAGTCAAAAAAGGGCGTGATGCCTCGGAAAAGGAGGATGGAGATTGCATAGGTAACAAAGAGCGTTCGGCTGAAGACAAAGACGTCATAAAAAAGGTGCAAGGAGTGTCTTTGTGTTGGCGAGTCAGGCTAAACACCTAACAGTGCCAGCCATGTAAAGAGTAGAAAGTTGAACTTCTACTCTTTTGTTATACTTCTTACTGTACAATGATGGTAGTAAAGTTTACAGATTATTCAAAAAATTTTATCTCATTCTCATTTTTATTTGCCTAAATTCAAGTTCTATCCTAGGACAGATGCCACTATATCGCTATCTTTGGTAAGTATGTCTTTTTTTTGAGGGGATATGTGCATCCGGGGCTACTAGTTAGTAAATACACAGCAATCAAGCAGTTAGTATGCAGTCATTTGCTGAGGGCATTGAGTATTTATACCGATATAGTAAAAATGCCCCGCATATTAGGCAAAAACATTCCTCTATCCAAAGGCAGAGATGATAATCGGGTTTTATATATCTCAGGTATAGCCTTGCAGCTTTCAAAATCTCATAATCGAGAAGCAATGGAGATTGCTGGTGGCATAACTTCACATTTCTTGGTAGCCGATGGCGACGTTTTGGGCGTCCAAGTTGTTCCCCCAGGTTGGATTTATTTGGAATTAACTCACCCGTTTTTAGCAGCTTGGTTGCAAAACCTGGTTGAGGGAGGAGGGGAGGAGGGGGAGAGGGGGAGAGGGGGGCGACGGGTGTCCAGAGAAGGGGATGGGAGGTTGTTTGCGGTTCAATATGCCCATGCGCGTTGTTGTTCGCTACTAAGGCTGGCTGTTAGAGAGGGATTGATTGAATTTTGGGAAACAGAAGCAGATGCTAACCCTGCTTTTGGGAGTGCAATTCCCTCCAAACCCATACCTTGGCTAAATTGTGATGAAAAACTTCGCCTAAATCACCCGGCTGAACTTCGTCTGATTGCCGAGTTAGTGCAAGCGGTAGATAATTTGGAAAACTCTGATGAAGTTGTGAGTTCGCTGAAGTGGGAAAAAGCTGCGCTGAATTTAAGCCAAGCTTTTGAAAATTTCTGGAGTAAGTGCCGCATTTGGGGCGAGGTGAAAATTACTTCGCCCGAGCTTGCACAAGCCAGATTGGGTTTGCTTATGGCTACTCAGTCTGTGTTAAGGTTTCTTTTGGAAGAGAAAATAGGTATTTCTGCTCTGAGTGAATTATAAAACAATAATTTATCTGATTTATATTTTTATTATTGAAAATAAACAAAAAGTTTTTTAACAACTATTGACTGGTTAAATAACTTCGAGTATAGTATCAGGTGTGTGAGGAGCGAACCAGTAAGGGCACCGAGACGAAACACGGCCAGTCGTCGGTGCCCTTTCTGATTTTTCAGGAGCTAAAAGCTAGATAATAGCTTTTAGCTTTTAATATTTTTTAGCTTAATTAGTGGAAGAGGGCAGTAGGCAGTAGGCAGTAGGCAGAAGGTTTAAATGCTTTTAAAGGGTCACTGCTGTGAAAGCAAAAATTTTTCAATCGCTACTGCAGCTCCATGTTGCTCTACGTTAGGGGCTACCCAAGTTGCGATCGCTTGTACTTGTGATGGTGCGTTACCCATTGCGACACCAATGTCGGCGTACTCTAGCATTTCTACATCATTAAAGTTATCGCCAATGGTCATGACGTTGGCTTTTTGCAAGCCGAGCATTTCTTCGGCGAGGTAACGCACGGCGGTTCCTTTGTTGACAAAGGGGTTGGTTGCTTCAAAGAAGGTGGCTACAGATTTGGTGAGATAGAGTTCGGCGGGGGTGTATTGACGGCGTAAATTCCCCAGCAATTGGTCAATAATATTTGTGTCGTCGCACAAAGCTAGAACTTTTGTGGGTTCGTTGGCTAAAGCTTGGCGTAAGTCACCCACGGGAATGGCGGTAATACCCGAACGTTGTGCGTAAAGTTGAGTTTCTCTGGTTAACTGGCGGACATAAAGTTGGTCGTTGATGTAGAAGTGGACGGATAAAAGCGATCGCAATTCTGGCTGTTCAAAATAATCTAGTAGCTGGATTGCAGTTTCTCTGGAAACAGTTAAATGGCGATGAATTTTTTGGGTAGCGGGGTCTTGAATCCAGGCTCCCTGATAAGCTAATAATGGCAGCGTAGACTTAATTTCTTGATGGAAGCGCAAGGCGGAACAGTACATGCGACCGGTGGCGATCGCTACTTGAATTCCCTTTGCTTGGGCTGCGGCGATCGCACTTTTTACTCGTTGTGAGAGTGTGTTAGATTCGCCGGCGATCGTGCCATCTATATCTAGAACTAACAGTTTAATATCTTTTGCTGTGGTACTCGCAGCAAAAGTTGATGCCAAGTCTGGGGCAGATGCTTTGTGCATATAATTGCTTGTCAACTCAACAATAAAGAATGAAGTCCCAGTAAGAGGGTAGCAGGGTCTGGTAAGACGTGGAGAGAGAAGGGAAAACTGATATGTTGTACCCCAAACTCAACATGCACCCGCGATCGCCCGGAAATGAATGATGCTGCTTATGTTTGAACGGCTATTGGGGCACGCTTTCAACCCGCCTGGGGTTAGAAACCCCAGACTAATAGCGCCCATTGGGTTGAAACGGACTCAATAAAAGAGTTTTGGATCGATTGGGGGTTTAACCCAGGATTTTACAATCCAAAATCTCAAATCTCAAATCCAAAATGCTATCCGCCTGCGTGAACTGTTGAAATTACATTACTTGTTCCGTGGTGTAAGCATCTGGCTAAAATAAGGCTATGTCTCAAAATTCCTCTAACCAGTTGACTTCCGATTCTGCTACAGCCACACGCCCCACGTTCATCCTTGTTGATGGACACTCCCTGGCATTTCGTTCGTACTTTGCCTTCGCTAAAGGACGAGACGGTGGATTGCGGACAAAAACGGGAATTCCTACCAGTGTATGTTTTGGCTTTCTCAAATCCCTTCTAGAAGTGATGGGAACGCAACAGCCACAAGCGATGGCGGTTGCTTTTGATTTGGGTTTGCCAACCTTTCGCCACGAAGCTGATGATACTTATAAAGCCGATCGCCCAGGGACACCAGAAGACTTCATTCCTGACTTGAAAAATCTGCACGAGTTGCTGGATGGCTTCAATCTTAAGATTGTAACGGCTCCTGGTTACGAAGCAGATGATGTGTTGGGTACTTTGGCACAAAAAGCAACTGCCGCAGGGTATAGAGTCAAGATTCTTACAGGCGATCGCGATTTATTTCAACTTATAGATCCGGAAAAAGAAGTTACGGTTTTATATTTTAGTCCGGACGCTATGAAGCGTTCTACAAACAGTATCACCGAATTTAGCCCGGAACAAGTTAAAGAAAAAATGGGCGTTTTGCCGTCGCAAATTGTCGATTTTAAAGCTATTTGTGGCGACAAATCAGATAATATTCCCGGTGTCAAGGGTATCGGAGAAAAAACAGCAGTCCAGTTGCTGAATACTTACGGTTCACTTGACCAAATTTATGCGGCGTTGGCTGAAATTAAAGGCGCAACTCAGAAAAAACTGGAAGCTGGGAAACAAGACGCTCAACATTCTCGCTATTTGGCAAATATAGTTATTGATGTTCCTTTAGAAGTTGATTTAGAAGAGTGCAAATTAAAAGGATTTGATACAAGCATTCTCGCACCGATTTTAGAAAAGTTAGAATTCAAGACTTTTTTAGGCAAAGTCAACGAACTTCAACAACGTTTTGGTGGCAAAGTTGAGGAAACTCCAGCACCAGAAAAGACTTCACCAATTATTACTTATGAAGATGCCGAACTGTGGTTTTTCAGTGCTGAAGATACAGCCGCAGTTCAAAAGCAAGCCGCTTCAGCAATTCAACCACGCATTATTGATACAGAAGCCAAACTAAATGAGTTGGTAAAACTGTTAAAAACATTCATCAATCCAGAAATACCAGTTGCTTGGGATACTGAAACCAGCGATTTAGAACCAAGGGATGCTGAGTTAGTCGGAATTGGCTGTTGTTGGGGAACAAAAACTGATGAAATGGCTTATATTCCCCTCAGTCACAAAACTGGAAATAATTTAAATAAAGATATTGCATTAGAAGCACTACGTCCAATTTTAGAAAGTGCTGAATATCCCAAATCGTTGCAAAATGCCAAATTTGACCGTTTAGTTTTACGGTGTCAGGGAATTAAATTAGCGGGTGTGGTGTTTGATACCATGCTGGCAAGTTACGTTTTAAATCCAGATGGTTCTCACAATTTGAGCGATTTGTCTAGACGTTATTTGGGTTTAACGGCAAAAAGTTATGTAGAGTTAGTTCCTAAAGGCAAAACTATCGCTGATTTGGACATTCCCACTGTCGCAGATTACTGCGGTATGGATGTTTATTCGACTTTCGGGCTGGTGCCAAAATTGCGTGAGGAATTGGAAAAAATTCCCGCTTTGCACAAGCTACTGTTGGAAGTGGAACAGCCTGTAGAACCAGTTTTGGCGGAGATGGAATATACAGGTTTCCGCATTAATACAGATTATTTAAAAGAACTTTCGCAACAGTTAGAAATCGATTTAGCTAAGTTAGAAGAAAAGGCGCATGAGATAGCTGGCGAAAAATTTAACTTGGGTTCTCCCAAAAAATTAAGTGAGATATTGTTTGACAAAGAAAAATTGGGATTAAGTACCAAATATTCCCGCAAAATTCAAAGTGGTTATTCTACTGATGCGGCGACGCTGGAAAAACTGCGAGAAGTTGATGAAACCGGGTTTGTTGAAGCTATTACAGAATATCGCACTCTCTCTAAATTAAAGTCTACTTATGTTGATGCATTGCCTGCATTAGTGCGTCCAGATACTCAAAGAGTGCATACTGATTTTAATCAAACGGCAACTTCGACTGGGAGATTATCTTCTTCCAATCCCAATTTACAAAATATTCCAATTCGTACGGCTTTTAGCAGGCAAATTCGCAAGGCGTTTTTACCAAAACAAGATTGGTTAATGGTAGCTGCGGATTATTCACAAATTGAGTTGCGAATTTTGGCTCATTTGAGTCAAGAACCAGTGTTGGTAGAAGCCTACAAAAATAATGAAGATATTCACACTGTAACAGCGCGGTTGGTGTTTGAAAAAGAAGATGTAACACCAGACGAACGCAGATTGGCAAAAACCATCAACTTTGGCGTAATTTATGGGATGGGTTCTCTGAGGTTTTCGCGTTCCACTGGTGTGGATAAAACCAATGCGAATGAGTTTATTAAGCGATTTAACGAACGCTATCCGAAAGTTTTTGAATATTTAGAAGGAGTAAAAAAACAAGCGATCGCACAAGGTTTTGTCGAAACTATTCTCGGTCGTCGTCGTTATTTTGATTTTACTAGCAACAGCTTACGCAAGTATAAAGGCAACAAACCAGAAGATATCGATCTAAAAAAACTTGGTAATTTGGGTGCTGACGATGCAGGTTTGTTGCGTTCCGCTGCGAATGCGCCAATTCAAGGTTCTAGCGCTGATATTATCAAAATTGCAATGGTGAAATTGCATGATGTTTTGCAGAATTATCAAGCGCGGCTGTTGTTGCAAGTTCATGACGAATTAGTATTTGAAATTCCCCCTAAAGAGTGGGAAGAATTAAAATTAAGAATCCAGTCGGAGATGGAGAATGCGGTGCAATTAAGTGTCCCCTTGGTTGTAGATGCGCGTGCGGGTGAGAATTGGATGGAGACGAAATAAGTTTAGCCGCACAATCAAATGATTGACCACGATCGCTTATTTAAAGAACTCCTTACAACCTTTTTTGTGGAGTTCCTAGATTTATTTTTTCCAGAGATTCTAACTTATCTGGAACGCGACTCCATACAGTTTTTAGATAAGGAAGTTTTTACCGATGTCACAGCAGGGGAACGCTACGAAGCTGACTTAATTGTCAAAGTTAAATTTCGCGAACAAGAATCTTGTTTTCTGATTCATGTAGAAAACCAAGCTTACAAACAACAAGATTTTGGTAAGCGGATGTTTCGCTACTTTTCTCGTCTGTATGAAAAATTTGATTTACCTGTGTATCCGGTGGTAATTTTTTCTTACGATAATCCGAAAACACCGGAACCAAATGCACACGAGATAGTATTTCCAAATAAATTGGTTTTACAGTTTAACTACGACACAATCCAGCTAAATCGTTTAAATTGGCGCGATTTTTTGCGTCAACAAAACCCGGTAGCTACTGCATTGATGGCGAAAATGAATATAGCACCAACAGAACGCCGTCAGGTTAAGTTTGAATGTCTCCGACTTTTGGCTACATTAAGACTCGATCCAGCGCGGATGCAAATGATTTCCGGTTTTATTGATACCTATTTGCGCCTAAATGCAGAAGAAGAAGGATTGTTACAAGCCAACATTGCTAACATGGAGGCAAGAGAACAAGAGGTAGTTATGCAAATAGTTACAAGCTGGATGGAACAGGGAAAACAGCAAGCAACACTATCTTTGGTTATGCGTCAGCTTACCCGACGAATTGGTACGCTTACTCCTGAGTTAGAAGCGCGGGTTCAACAGTTATCGCTGACTCAGTTAGAAGATTTAGCGATCGCGCTGTTGGATTTTTCTGATGTTACGGATTTAGAAGTTTGGTTGCAAGAGGTTTCTGGCGAAAACTCTAATCAAGGAGAATGATAAACAAACGAGTAGTCACTTGTCTTTAAATATCGTCTCTTGAAAATAGGCACTAGAGACAATGGAAGAAACAAAGTCGTATTTCATTCTCTGGTATCGTCTTGACGAAAAAGATAGCTATCTCATCTGGTATGGGAATGATGTTGACGGAATTATCACAAACAGCGCTGGAAAAATTCCTATTTTTCGAGATATATCTAGTTTGCTTGGCTACTGTGCCAAGGTAAACTTGAACTTGGATGATCAGGAGCCAACTTTCTACGACCTGGATAAAGTCAAGGATTGGCTGAAAAATCCCAACAAGAACGAGGTAGACTGTATTGTCTTTTTGAATACTTGGAATCTGTTTATCGATGTGGCTTCTTCTGTTAGGAATTTAACCTTCGATCCAGACCACAAAAAAACAAACAAAATTTACGATAAACTTTTTTGGGGTAATAATCTTCCCTCTGTAACACCCCCAGGTAAGCACTATGAACCCATTTGGACGGATGATGAAGTAAAACTAATGCGTTCGGTGCTGGGGGATGGTTTAAGGATGTTTCGAGACTATCAGACTGATAATTTGGAGTAAATTTCAAGAAATCGCAATATCGCTAGGACTTACGCAAAAAAACCCGGTTTCTAGGAAAATTCGCGAATAAACCGGGTTTTTGGAAGAGTGTGCGTAAGTCCCGATCGCTTCAAAAATCATCATCGGGAAAAAATTCGTCATCGTCATCCGATCGCGAATTACTTCGTCCAGAATCAGAAAGTCCCCACAATGGTTGCAGCAATGTGACGCCAATCATTCCCAAACCTGCACAAAAAGCCAATATTATACCAAATGGAATTTGAATTGACTGAAAAGTAAGAAATCTTAAAGATACTGGCGTGTAGTTTTGGACGGAAAGAATAGCGATCGCAATTACCCAAACTGCCAAAACCAACGATGTGACTAAATTAACAATAGTTTTCATAATTAATCGGAAAGCTAATAGCTAATGGTTAATAGCTAATTGCAATTAACTATTAACCATTAACCATTAACCGTCAGCTATTTGTGGATTAAACTCCTACTGTCTCTAGAAGCGCGATCGCGCTTTCCATTTCTTGGGCGATTTGGGTTAGCTTTTCTTTTGAGTTGGTTTCCATATAAACGCGCACCAGCGGTTCAGTACCGGAAGGACGCAGCAACACCCAGCTACCCTCTTCTAAATAGAGTTTAATGCCGTCTTTACGCCCAACTTCCTTGACTTTCACCCCAGCGACTTCTGAGGGTGGGTTTTTAGTAAAAGAGTCAATCACAGCGACTTTGTGGGCTTGTGTGAGGTGCAAATCAAGGCGTTTGTTATAAAGCGGACCATTAGCTTCGGCGATCGCTTCATTAACAAGTTGACTCAGCGGTTTGCCTTCATAGGCGATCGCTTCTGCAACGAGCATATCAGCTAAAACACCGTCTTTTTCGGGAATATGCCCGATAACACTTAAACCGCCCGATTCTTCCCCACCAATCAACACGGTGGTTTCCCGCATTTTTGCGCCAATGTACTTAAAGCCTACAGCCGTTTCAAAAATTTCTAGCCCATATTTAGCTGCTAGATTATCTAAAAGGTGGGTTGTCGCAACCGTGCGAACAATTGCCCCCTTTTTGCCTTTATTCTTAATTAAATGACGTGCTAGCACTAGCAGCACAGTATTGGGTGTGAGGACATTTCCTTGTTCATCGACAATACCAAAGCGATCGCTATCGCCATCGGTTGCCAAACCCAAATCAGCTTTATCTTTCTTAACAGCGTCTACTAAACCAACCAATTGTTCGCCTTTGGGTTCCGGCATTCCGCCGCCAAACAAAACATCGCGATAGGTATTGAAACTTTCTAAATCGCAACCACATTTTTGCAAAACTTCATCAAGATAGCCGCGAGAGGTAGAATAAAGGGCATCGTATTTTACCTTTAAATGGGCGCTCTTGATTTTTTCTACATCCAAAAGGGTGTAGATGAATTGCATGTAATCTGGTTTGGGGTCGAAGGTGGAAATTGAACCAGCAGGATTGCTGCTTGGCAATTCATCCGATGCACCTTCAATGTTTGCCACAATAGTATCAGTAATCTCTGGCGTTGCCGGACCAGCGTAATCGGGGATATATTTAATCCCACAATAGGGTGCTGGATTGTGGCTAGCAGTAAACATCAACGCCCCAGCCGAATTTAAGTGACGGGCGTTATAAGCAATTACTGGTGTGGGGCAATCCCTGTCAGTAACTTTTACCGTCCAACCCAAGTCTGCCAAGACTTGAGCTGCTGTCAGGGCAAATTGGTCAGCTAGAAAGCGAGTATCGTAGGCTACGAGAACTGGTCGGTCTTTAGTATAAGCTGTTTCGAGGTAACTAGCGATCGCCCTAGTCACTTTCCGCACATTCGGGAAAGTGAAATCGTCGGCAATAATACCTCGCCATCCATCGGTGCCAAATACTATCTTGCTGGAATTGCTACTGCCGCTCATTTTTGCCACCTTCTCTCGTCCATCATCAATACTACAGTGAAGCTTTTTGCAAAGCGTATGTAGCCGTCATTATCCCTTAAAGTACGGAGCAGCGTCAGCAGTTCAAACTTTTCTCCACCGGTTTTTTATCACTGAAGCAAGCGCGATGTCAACCCCTGAGCGATTTTTTGCCAGTTATCACCTTTGGTCTTTAATTGCCCCAGGCGCAGGGCAAGAGCGCTGGCATTGCCAGATGAGACGGGGGTTTGTCAAAGCGCGTCAACACGATCCACAAGTTAAAGCACTGTTAGCTAAAGCGACTGCACCCCAACGAATCGGTATATTAGCACAAAAAGGGGTTTATGAGTTTCATTACAACAGACATTTGTTAGACCAATCTGATGGTGTAGAACAAGTTGCACAGCTACTAAAATTAAGCAACTCAACGGATGAAGTTCAGCAACGGGTATTACAAATTTTAAAGAATTATCACAATTCTCCGTTGTTGTTGGGTAAACACATCATTCAATTAACTCGCGGTGATGAAGGTTTTCCCAAACCGATTGTGATTGAACATGAGGATTATTGCTTTCGTTTGTATGCAGCGATGGACTGTATTTTTATTGAGTCCGATAGCACTTTACATATTATAGATTTTAAAACTGGTAAATCAGCTTTTGACCAGCGACAAGCATTAGTTTATTTATTAGCGGCTCGTTATCTTTACCCGGAATATCAAGCGGTAGCTTCTTTTTATAATTTAGAAATGGGTAAAAAATCAGACTTAATTACCGTCACTAAGAGTGAATTGGATTATGTAGAGTTGGAATTGGCGAATATTGCCTACAAACACCAGCAAGATTTGCAAAAATATCAGGAAGAAACCAGAAATTTTAGTCAAATTTTTCCCCCTAACCCAGGATTTCACTGTCGTTTTTGTCCATTTAACTCTATTTGTGAATTTTCTAATTTTAAACCTTATCCATCACATTGAATTTTACCCATATTTCTAACAATCCGAGTGAAAAATTATCAACCTTTTGGATAAGGCAGAAGCCAGAGGGCAGAGGAGCCACTGCGGTGCCGAGGTTCCCCCGGTTGAAGCATGTGGCGTGGCAGAGGGGAAGAAAAAGCTAACGCTACTATAGCTAATATATAGCAATCCTATAGGATTCCTATCTGATTTTTGAAATATATGTAGGGTGGGCATTGTCCACCATATCCGGGTTTTGGTGGGCATTGCCTACCCTACACTAATCGCTTCAAGTGTACGGAACTTTTTCAGGAACCAAATCGGATTCCTATATATGATTTGTGAAAAATCGCGGTGTCCAGAAACCTGGTTTCTAGATTTTCACGAATGATTTAGGACTGCTATAGCTAAAATTATTGTGAGGTGAGCCAGCCGAAAAGCCCGCCCTTAAAATCCGGAATCATCAACCGTTATACTGTATAAAATATAGAATTATTGTAAATTCATGTATTTTAAATCACAAAAGCAAGCAAAATGGCGAAACATGCATTGCTGATTGGAATAAGTGAGTATCAATCTAAACCATTAAAGGCGCTACCTGGTGTCGTCAAAGATATCGAAGCAATGCAGCGTGTTTTGCTAAACCCAAATATAGGCGGGTTTGATCATGTCAAATTATTGTCTAATCCTGACTCCTTCACCATGCAGTCAGAAATTGAGCAGCTGTTTATGGAAAAATGTCAAAAAGATGACATAGTGCTGCTCTATTTTTCCGGACATGGTTACAGACATGAAGACGGAAATTTGTTCTTTGTCAGCCACAACACCCAAATCAATTCTCAAGGAGGACTGAGAATTGGAACAGCAGTAAATGCGAAATTTATTCATGAATCTTACATGAGTCGCAGCCCATCAAAGCGACAGGTGTTAATTCTGGACTGTTGCTTTAGCGGTGCATTTGCTGAGGGTATGAGTGCTAAAAAAGCTTTTGTTATCAGTATTAAAAATGAAATCGAGCAGCAATTAGGTGGTGAGGGCAGAGCTGTGTTAACCTCTTCCACAGCTACACAACCCTCGTTTGAAGATGCGGGAGGTGGAGTTTACACCCAGTATTTGGTTGAAGGAATTGAAAAGGGAGCCGCTGATACAAACAATGATGGTGTAATTACGGTAGATGAACTGCATCAATATGCCAAGCGCAAGGTGCAGGAAGCAAAACCCGCGATGAAGCCGGAAATTTATGCTGTTCGGGAAGGTTATAAAATTAACCTAGCAAATGCGCCTGTAAGCTCAGAATTAGAATATCGCAAAGAAGTTGAGCGAAATGTCAGGTTTGATGGTAGTTTCTCGGTTGTGGGACGTAATATTCTTAATCGTAAGCAAAGAGAATTTGGATTAACACCGGAAGTAGCGGCTGCGATAAAAGAGGAAGTTCTTAAACCATTCCGTGAGTTTCAGGAAAGTTTGCAGGAATATGAACAAGTTCTGACTGAGGCGTTAAAAGAGGAATCTGTTCTCAGTGATGAGACTTGCGACGAATTGAAGCGATTGCAGCAAAGTCTCAAACTTCGAGATGAGGATGTTGCACCAATACACCAACGTTTAGGTGTTGCGCCATCAAATGATTCTTCAATACAAGCGGGCGAGACGCCCACCCCACAAGAGGAAATTTCTGCACCTCCACACACAACACTCGATGAAGATGACTTGAGTTCTGAAAAAGGTGTAAACTATACCAAATTGCGCGACTTATTGAAGGCTGGCAATTGGAAAGACGCGGACTATGAAACCTACCTGACGATGATTCAGGCTGTAGGTAAGAAGGAAAATGACTATTTCACAAGAGACGAATTGTTAAACTTTCCCTGTACAGACCTACGCACGATTGACCGCCTGTGGGTAAAATATAGCAATGGGCGCTTTGGCTTCAGCGTTCAAAAGCAAATTTACCTGGAAGTTGGTGGTAAACCAGATGGTTCGTATTATCAAGAAGCTTGGGAAAAATTTGGCGATCGCGTCGGATGGAAAGTGGATAATAACTGGATTTGGTACTCTGATGTAACTTTTAGCACCTCTTCGTGTCGGGGACACCTCCCTGTGGGTTGGGTGGGTTTGGGGAGTTGGGGATGTGTGGTGGGGGGTTTTGTTTGGTTTGGGGAGTTGGGGTTGTTGGGGCGTGTGTCGCGTCGTAGTTTGGTACGTCTCTTCTCTCGCATCGAGACTTGTAAACTGTAACATCTAAGCGTTTCAGAATTTTATAAAGATTTATTACAGTACTCTTTTCCACGATAGAATCAACATTCCATAAATCCGATACCTGGCACCGGCGGGTTATAACGGTTCGCCTCAATAATAAATTTTTCCGCCTCTGCTACTTCATGTACCTCAGTGCTTTCTGTTACCTTTTGCTTGTCCCAAGGTAAACTCATTTGCCCTGGAGACTTCTTCGACTTACCACCCTTCGTCATCGATGGCAAAAAGCGACTACCCCAATGATTTTTTTTCTCTGGCTTTGACTGCGGCCGATATTTCTTGCAAAATCCTCGGTATTTAGTCGCGCATTCCTCCAAATTTCTGCCCAATTGCAAAAATGCCGGATGCCATTGAGTGATACCATCATTGCTCAGGCGATCATGAATACCATAATTGCTAAATTCATAGAAAAAGCCCTGCTGCATTCCCGCAGCTTTCGGATTAGCGTGGATATATCGCAAAGTATTTAATGCTCGTCGCTGATCTGTATTAGCAAAACCTGTACTGTGGTATCGCTTTTCCCAAAAATGCCCAGTCCGATTTAGCATCCGGTTAAAACACATAGCACTATACCAATTAAGCCAGTGCATAATTTTGGGTAAATCTTCAGGCTGTTGCGGTTCCAGCAGATAGTAAACTACCCACCACCAATTGCTTTTAGCAATATGGTGGGGGCTTTAAAAGCCCAGAGTTTACCCGACTAAGTACCTTTGGTACTACGATTTTTTGGTCATCTTACCTACAAATACGCAGCCAGTTTGTAGCTCTAAGGTTAACAGTTAAACAGGTGTAATGGGTTAAGCCAGTGCTGTTAGCGTAAAAAGCCTTTAAATCATTGTCCAGGCTAACATTACCCGAAAGGAGGGACTTATGTCCAAAGTTTTTGTTTTAGACATCCAAAAAAGACCGCAAAACCCAATTCATTCAGCACAAGCTAGACAGTTATTAAGGAACAAAAAAGCAGCCGTTTATCGTCGATTTCCGTTCACAATTATTCTCAAAGAAATACGTCCCGATTCTCCTGTGTCGCCACTTAGGTTAAAGCTTGACCCAGGTGCTAAAACAACTGGGATTGCATTAGTCAACGATGCTACAGGGGAAGTTGTATTTGCAGCAGAATTAAAGCATCGCGGCTTTGCAATTAGGGAAGTTTTAACATCTCGACGACAATTAAGACGCAATAGACGCGCTAGAAAAACTCGTTACAGACAACCCAGATTCTTAAACAGAACACGTCCAAAAGGATGGTTAGCACCGAGCTTACAGAGTCGTGTTGAGAATATCAAGACTTGGGTTGATAAGTTGTGTAAACTTGCACCAATTGAGGCTATCAGTCAAGAGTTGGTTCGCTTTGATATGCAGTTGATGCGTAACCCAGATATTCAGGGTAAAGAGTATCAACAGGGCACGCTCCAAGGTTACGAAACTAGAGAATATCTACTTGAAAAATGGGACAGACAATGCGCTTATTGTGGTGTTAAAGACGTGACATTACAGATAGAACACATTCATCCGCGCTCTAAAGGAGGTTCAAATTCCATCACAAATCTTACTTTGAGTTGCGAAAAGTGCAATACAAAAAAGGGGACTAAAGACATTAAAGATTTTTTGAAAAAAGACCCATCCAAATTAACAAAAATCTTAGCACAAGCAAAAAGACCGCTCTTCTACGCAGCCGCAGTAAATACAACTAGGTGGGCGATGTTTAGAGTTTTAAAAGAAACTGGCTTAACTGTCGAATGTGGTTCAGGAGGTTTAACCAAATTCAATCGCAATAATCAAAACTTACCCAAAACTCACTGGCTAGACGCTGCTTGTGTTGGCATATCAACACCAATTCTTAATATCAAAGGTATCAAGCCATTGTTAATTACAGCTAACGGGCACGGCTCTAGACAATCATGCCGTACGGATAAATTCGGGTTTCCGAATCGTCATGTACCAAGAGAAAAAATACACTTTAATTTCCAGACTGGCGACATTGTAAAAGCGGTTGTCACTACTGGTAAAAAGGTTGGTAATTATGTTGGGAAAGTGGCTATTCGTTCGTCAGGTAGTTTCAATATTTCTGCTAAAAACGGATTAGTCCAAGGAATATCGCACAAGTTTTGTAAACGCATTCACGCAAAAGACGGTTACTCGTATGCACAATAAAAGATTTGTAAATTGCTCAACTGTCCCCATCATTGTTTGTGCTAACGCACAAATTCACTTAGGGGACGTTTCACAATTAACCCTCCATTCCTCCCGCCACCAATCTGAGTACAGATTTGGTGGAGGTCTCCTGGAGGTTTGAGATGAATAACAACCAACCACCCTTTGCGCTTCACCAGTCGCCTGGGTCGGGAAAACGCCACTGCGACCCTTGGGGAGACCCCAAGACCGCAGTGGCTCCCCTACCAAGGGCGCCCCTTCACCAACTACCAACCACCAACCCTTCGCGCTTCACCAGTCGCCTGGGTCGGGAAACCCTCCCGCAGTACGCGCTTCACCACCAACACCTATTTAACAAATTTGCTTAAAATAAGATAAATCAATTTCGCCAAAGTGAAGGCTGAGGGCAATATTTAATTCTTCTAGAGTTTTTATTAACCACTCAATACCGTTTGTAGTCGCAGATTCATAGTGGTTAAACAAAATTGCGAAACGCTTTTCAAGATAAGGCTTAATTTTACGGCAAATTAGTACAATTTTCAGCAATAAACCAGTTGTAATAATCGTACCTTGGTTGCTAATGAGGTCAATAAAAGTAAAGTGTTGCGGTGATAATTGACTTTCTACGACTAAAAAGTTTAGTAATTGACTGCAAGTTCTCACAATTAAAAAATCGTCAACTTTTTGAGAATCAGCTTGCGGTAATGTATTCTGTAACTGGGTATATAAACGCTGATGAAATTGACGTTTTCCATATTCCCAATCAACAGAAGATATTAGATACTCATATAAATCATCTTTAAAAGCGCGGAAGCTGGAAGACTGGCGAGTATAATGCAAAAACTTTTGCGCTAAATCGTTGTAAGTACAGCCATTTTCGACTTTACCGATAAATTGGTTGAGAGTGGCATTAAGTTGGCGATCGCTTAATAATGTAGGATTATTTACAGGTCGTAAAATTCGATTCGCTTCTGCTGCTGACGCATGTTTTAATATCTGAGTGCATCTGACTTGATAAGTCACATATTGAGACAAATCAATTTCAAACTTTTTTTGCACCTGAGTTTGAATTTTCCTTACTGTCTGCTGATGTTCGGAGGTATATTGTTCGCCGAGTAAGCAATGTTCGTACAAGTAAGGATAACGGTGAATCAAAGTTACTAAAGGTTTATTATAATTACTACTATTATTATTACTATTATTACTATTATTACTAATAACATCATTTTGTTGAGTCATTACCTGCGCGAGACGGCGCAAGGTTGAATACTGTTCGCTTTGGATAAACGACTGTACCAGTTCGCGCAAGCGATTAATTTCTCTTTGGCGAAAACTGGGTATTCTAAATCTGGAAGGCGAAAATTCAAACAAGGCAATTAATTCCGGGATAGCGTTATGCAATTGAGGTTGCATGTGCCACCGATTAATTAAAATATGACAGCAGCGATTGAGGAAAAACTTAAAGTCTTGTGCGGCGTTTGTTGAAGCTGTAATTATATCTAAAATTAACAGGATTTCTGCTTCCGGATAATCTAGACCCTCAAGAAATAAAGCACGACAGCGCCTAATCATTTGGCTGGGAGATTCTACTTGTACCAAATCAATTAGATGTTGATATATCTTCTGCTCTTCTGGGCGAGTTTTTTGGTAGTAAGGGTCTATGCAATTACTCACTTTGTTATCACCGCTTTCAAGCAAACTACTAAAGATTCCAGCACAGTTGTTTTCGGTTTGAGGCTGAATTTGCCTTTTTTTATAACTTCATGATGCCCGACGATTTGATAATATTTAATATTTCTCAAGTCAAAGACGCAATTTTCATAATAATTGTTTCCGCAATCGGGAATGTTAATTACATTCATGAAGTAGTCAGAGATAAAAAACCATTATTGTGAAAAATCACGGTGTCTATAAACCCGGTTTCTTTGCGTTGATACACACATAAATATTGAAGCGATATCTGACGACAAATCTTTCCATGCTGGTGTTTATAGAAATGAGAGTTAAGAGCAATTCATGTTTATTTTGGTTGTAGATAGCGTCCTTTGTAGAGGCACAATATATTGCGACCCTACAGATTTACGTGTGAGCTTTCACGGGAATTGCTAGTATTAACAAAAAATCAGATTAGCGATTATAAATTAGTAATTTTACGGAAACATTTGGGCAAAATTAGCGAATTTACTAAGGCTACATTCACAAGTTACACAATGAAGCTCTGTTGCTCAATCAAGTAGCGATAAAGCTTGCCGCTAAATAATAAAATATTTGTAAAATTTCAAAAAATATACAGAAAAACAGGGAAAAGTTTGAATTTATTATTTTTTTGATGATTTATTGAAGCCCTCAAATAAATTTGGGGCTGAAAGCTAAAACTAGTGGTTTGTCCCATTAGTTCTGAGGGATACGTAGTCAGCGATTTATCGCTCTCCTTAAAGGGCTAAAGCCCTTACTACAAGCCATCAAAATTAATGCGATAGACCACTAGTAGTCCATGTCATTAATTTTGCTGGATGTAGAGACGTTACATGTAACGTCTCTACAAGGGTTTTAACGTTTAATTGATCCATCAGAATTAATGACACAGACCACTAGCTACAAGCTAGCTAAAACATCAGAATTAGGCTTTTTAGACTTGGGATATCTCCCCACACCCGCCGCCCCTTGTGTGTTTGTCCCCTTATCTACCTCACGGGGGTGGTAATTCTTCGAGGATGGTAAAGCGAATGTGGTTAATCGCTAACTCTCCAATTGAAATCTCCTCTTTTTTCAGGCGATCGCCTTTGCTGCTTAGGGTTTCAAAAGAAACGCCTTTACCAATTTCAATGTGATACCAACACAAACCCATAAAAAAGCGTGTGGGATAAGGTCCAAAATTACCTATATCATCAGGGTTTGATTCCATTGGCAACCAGCCTAATTCCGGTATGTAGAATTCCAACCACACATGATTAAAGTCTGGTTGCAGGGGGATGCGCTGCAGTTCGCCATTGGCTGGGCATTTGTACCTACCAACGGTGCGACAGGGAATGCCATTTAAACGGCATAGTGCCAGCAAAACGCCTACATACTCGCCACAGGAACCTACGCCCCTTTCTAAGACTATATCGGGGGTGTCTATGTAAGGTTTAATTCCATAAGACAACTCGTCATAAACGTAGTTGCGGATGCTGTACATTTTCCGCAACAGATTGGTTTCAGAACCGATCGCTTCACGGGCGGCGCGGCGAACAATGGCTGTATCCATTGCTAATTCGTCATCGTCTACCAAGTAACGAGCTTGGAATTCTGGCGGTATCTCGGTAAATTCTTGGACATCCCTAGGCGTAATGCGATACTTCATGCCTCGGACTTCCAAAAGTGCTTTCCAGCCAAATATATGGCGTTCGCCTGGGGTGAGGGCATCAAATTTAAATACTGCGACTCGTTGCCCTTCTATCACTTCTTCGGTAAAAGGCAAACCGATCGCCTCAACGTGTTTTACCTTTTGGCGGTTGGTTTCTGAAGGTAAGGCAATACGCCATTCTACATCTGGTAAATATACCTCTTCTAAGGGCGAAATTTCCTCTGCATAGGACATTTCGATGAGATAGCCGTTAGAAAGGGCGCAACGTTTTTCTGGGTCGTAATGGTAATGCAGGGGGTGAATAAACGTGCGATCGCGGTATGTTAATTCATGGTTGGGGTCGGCATTCGGATTATCCCGAATATACGGCTCTTCACTCGCATAGGCGACGTAGAGAGTATCTTTATCTGTGTCAGCATTTGCGTATATTGCGATGCCTGTAGGAGAATCAAACGGCGTCAGCACGCTAAATTGAACTTCTCCAGTAGCGCGATCGATACAGTAAACTGTTTGTTCGGTTGTATCGCTAACCCAAAGGGTTTCCTCGCTGACTGCCAAATTTTCCACCCCTACCCCAGGGGCATAAAATCTGGTAATTTCTTTGCGCGTCTCGCGGTCAAAAATCAAAATGACATTCAGCTTTTGGCAACTGACGTAAACAGTTGATTCCCAAACAGCAACGCCATTCGCGGGATAAGGTAAAGTAACAAAATGTTCCAAACCTAAAGAATTTAACTTGCACAAATAAACACTGTTATCCCGCGTTAGCCAAAGAGTATCTTCCCACACAGCTAGACCCGTAACCCCCTGAAAATCTCTGACTTGATGGGGGTTGAGAATTTTGGTGTTGTCAGACAACGGGTCAATTTGCAGTAGATGCCCTTTAGTTGTGTCGATCGCAATCAGCGTATCTTGGATGAAGGCGATACCACCAAGGGCGGCAGCGCTTAACGGTCGAATGGTCCTTTGCCCAAACATCTGGCTAGCTGTCAATATCGGGAGTGCAACACTCATATTAAACTTAATCATTCAAGGGTTAGCACGCCTAGAATCAATAGTGGTATTTTCTCTGTAATAAAACTTCTAACTGTTATTACTCTCAAGTCTCGATAAATGTCTTACGAAAAACTATTTGCCTGGTAATAACACTTAGGTAACCACAGAGAAAAACTTGGCAAATGTCAAGAATCACACCTAAACTGATAAAACTTGGCGACAACCCTAATGTAACTTTAGTTGATGGTTTTCCAGCCACCACTAAATTATGATCGAATTTTGTAACCATTTCCTGTGACCTACACCATGTCTGCTAATTCTCTGCCTGATTCAGCTGCCGTTTGGCATAGTTTAGAAGTTGATAAAGCTCTAGAACTCCTCTCCAGTCACGCAGACACTGGCTTGACGCCTCAAGAAGTAGAAACCAGGTTGCAGAAATACGGACCCAACGAACTAGAGGAAAGTGGTGGACGCAGTGCCTGGGAAATTCTCCTAGATCAGTTCAAAAACGTCATGTTGTTGATGCTGATTGGCGTAGCCATCATTTCCGGGGTTTTAGACTTGTTGTCTTTACAAGCGGGTACCCTTAAAAGCGGTGAGGTGCCATTCAAAGACACGATCGCTATCTTAGCGATTGTTATCCTTAATGGCATACTCGGCTATGTCCAAGAAAGTCGCGCCGAAAAAGCCCTCGCAGCCCTGAAAAAACTGTCTTCTCCCAACGTACGATTGATTCGCAACGGCAGACTGGTTGATGTCGCAGCTAAGGAACTGGTGCCAGGAGATATCATGCTTCTGGAAGCCGGAGTCCAAATAGCCGCAGATGGACGCTTAATCGAACAGTCAAATTTGCAAGTGCGAGAGTCTGCCCTGACGGGGGAAGCCGAAGCCGTTAACAAACAGTCACAATTAAAATTGCCTGAAGATGCTGCTTTGGGCGATCGCATTAATTTAGTATTTCAAGGAACTGAAGTTGTCCAAGGACGCGCCAAGGTTCTAGTCACTAACACCGGCATGAAAACTGAACTGGGTAAAATTGCTCAGATGTTGCAGTCGGTGCAAAGCGAACCTACGCCCCTACAACAACGCATGACCCAACTGGGCAATGTCCTGGTAACTGGTTCTTTAATTTTAGTAGCAATTGTTGTTGTTAGCGGTTTGTTCCGTGGTGGCAATTTAGCCGAACTTTTAGAAGTTTCTTTAAGTATGGCGGTGGCTGTTGTGCCAGAAGGTTTACCCGCTGTAATCACCGTCACCTTGGCGTTGGGAACCCAGCGCATGGTGAAGCGCAATGCCTTGATTCGCAAATTGCCCGCCGTGGAAACTTTGGGTTCTGTCACCACCATTTGTTCTGATAAAACCGGCACCCTGACTCAGAACAAAATGGTGGTGCAATCAATATACACAAATAATCGCTCATTCGGTGTTACTGGTGATGGATATGCTCCGACTGGAGAATTTTTGTTGGACAAACAGAAACTTTCCACTTTAGACCAGTATCCAGAAATACCCGCTTTACTTGTTAGCTGCGCTGTTTGTAATGATTCGGTTCTCCAACAAGAAAAAGGACAATGGACAATTTTGGGCGACCCGACAGAAGGCGCATTGGTGACCCTAGCTGGAAAAGGTGGTATTGAAAAAGACCAATGGGCTAGTAAATTACCCAGAGTAGCCGAGTTTCCTTTTTCCTCGGAACGCAAGCGGATGAGCGTGATTTGTCAAGTTGAACAAATTTCCACAGGAGTATCGCCCGTCACAGATGTTGACCCGGCGATCGCTGGCATGTTGAAATCTGAAAATTACTTGATGTTCACCAAAGGTTCGCCAGAGTTAATTTTGGCGCGTTGTACCCAGATTTATGCGGGTACTAATTCAGTTCCCTTAACCGACGAACTACGCAAACAGATTCTGGCAGAAAATGACCGCATGGCGAGTAAAGGTCTGCGGGTGTTGGGTTTTGCCTACAAACCGCTGATGGAAGTTCCACCAGAAGGTTCAGATGAAACATCCGAACAAAAATTAGTTTGGCTGGGATTGGTGGGAATGCTTGATGCGCCCCGTCCAGAAGTTCGGGCGGCGGTGCAAGAATGTCGGGAAGCAGGTATTCGCCCAGTCATGATTACCGGCGACCATCAACTAACAGCACGAGCGATCGCTACCGATTTGGGAATTGCCGAAGAAGGTGCCCGCGTCCTTACAGGGCAAGAATTGCAACGGATGAGCGACCAAGAACTAGAGCAAAATGTTGATATAGTAAGTATTTATGCTCGGGTTGCCCCAGAACACAAACTGCGAATTGTCCAAGCATTGCAACGCCGGGGCAGATTTGTGGCAATGACAGGCGATGGCGTCAACGATGCCCCCGCCCTCAAACAAGCCGATATTGGCATCGCGATGGGCATCACAGGCACCGATGTGAGTAAAGAAGCCAGCGACATGGTACTGCTAGACGACAACTTTGCCACCATCGTCGCCGCCACTAAAGAGGGTAGAGTTGTTTACACCAACATCCGCCGTTTTATCAAATACATCTTAGGCAGTAACATTGGCGAAGTGATCACCATTGCTTCAGCACCCCTTTTGGGACTGGGAGGCGTTCCCCTTAGCCCCTTGCAAATTCTCTGGATGAATTTGGTGACAGACGGTTTACCAGCCCTTGCATTGGCTGTAGAACCCCCCGAACCAGACGTGATGAAACGCCCGCCCTTTAGCCCCCGCGAAAGTATTTTTGCCAGGGGTTTGGGTTCCTACATGATTCGGATTGGCATTATCTTCGCCATCATCACAATTATCCTCATGGAGTGGGCATACAATCATGTGAAAGTGGTGACGGGTGCGGGACTCGATCCGGATCGCTGGAAAACAATGGTATTTACTACCTTATGTCTCGCCCAAATGGGACACGCGATCGCAATTCGTTCAAACAACAGATTGACGATAGAAATGAATCCCTTCTCTAACATCTTTGTGTTAGCGGCTGTCGTCTCTACCACGATTTTGCAGTTGATGCTAGTTTACGTCCCGCCTTTGCGAGATTTCTTTGGTACTCACTGGATAAGTCCTACAGAATTGGCGATTTGTTTTGGCTTTAGCGCCTTAATGTTTGTGTGGATTGAAATCGAGAAAATATTCTTCCGTTTGATGGGTAAAAAGACAGTCTAGGAGGAGTGGGGGAGTGGAGGAGTGGGGGAGTAAGAGCAATTTTGAATTTTGAATTTTGAGTTTTGAATTGTTCCTTCCCCCTCTCTCCCTCTCCCCCCCTCTCCCCCTCCTCTTCCCTTATGTATCTCAAAACCCTAAACCTCCGACAATTCCGCAATTACAAAGAGCAGCAGGTGGAGTTCACTGCTGCTAAAACTATTTTGGTAGGCAATAATGCCCAGGGAAAATCTAATTTGTTGGAGGCGGTGGAGTTATTGGCGACATTGCGATCGCATCGAATGGCACGCGATCGCGATTTAATTCGAGAAGGTGAAGCCGCATCTCAAATTAGTGCCACCGTAGAGCGAGAAACTGGAATTAGTGACCTGAGTTTAACTTTACGCCGCAACGGTCGCCGCAGCGTCGCTCTCAATGGTGAAACTCTGCGGCGTCAAATGGATTTTCTTGGCGTTTTGAATGCAGTACAGTTTTCTAGTTTGGATTTGGATTTAGTGCGCGGCGGTCCCGAAGGTCGCCGCAACTGGCTAGATACATTATTAATTCAGCTAGAACCGGTTTACGCTCACATTTTGCAGCAATATAACCAAGTATTGCGACAGCGCAATGCTTTTTTGAAACGTCATGTAGAGACGTTGCATGCAACGTCTCTACAATCGGAACTGCCTGTGTGGGATGCACAATTAGCTACCACCGGAACACGGGTAATTAGAAGACGCGATCGCGCTATACAAAGACTAGCCCCAATCGCTAGTGCTTGGCACGCCAGCATCAGTGGAAGTACAGAAATTCTCTCCATCAAGTATGCCCCAAATGTGCTTTTAAATACAACTACTAACGAAGAAGTACATAAAGCATTTTTAACAAAAATTCAACAGCGAGCCGTTGCCGAGGTATACCGAGGCACTACCCTTGTCGGTCCTCACCGAGACGAAGTAGAATTAACTATTAACCAAACACCTGCACGTCAATACGGTTCTCAAGGTCAGCAGCGGACGCTGGTATTAGCGCTAAAACTAGCAGAATTGCAACTCATTGAAGAAGTGGTCAAAGAACCACCACTGCTATTACTTGATGATGTTTTGGCTGAGTTAGATCCATCTCGTCAAAATCAATTGCTAGATGCTATTCAAGACCGCTTTCAAACTTTGATTACCACTACTCACTTGAGTTCTTTTGATTCCCAATGGTTGAATTCCTCCCAAATTCTTACCGTTAATGCCGGAGAAATATCATTGCCAAATGATATTTTATGAGTTAATAGTTAATGGTTAATAGTTGGTTGTTGGTGAAGCGCGTACTGCGGGAGGGTTTCCCTCCTAGTACTGGTTCTCCCGTTGGGTTGTTGGTTGTTAGTAGTTAATGTTGAAATTAATAACTGATGAATTATTACTATATCAAAACTGATTCAAGCGTCAAAAATCAAGTTGTCAAATCTAAAAAGCAAGCAGGATATCTTTATATTTTTAGAAAAACTCATAACACTAGGAGCATCCCAAATGTGCAAATTTCCCAAAAGTTAGCCCTGAAATTAATTACCCTTCACTCAGCCGCCTGCAAGAAGCTGCTGCGCGTCTATGAGGTCTACGGGCGCTCAAGCTCAAGTCCAGCACGAAGATGACTCAATTAAATTTTTAAGCCATTAAAATGGGTTTAGGCTAAAGGGCGAAAATTTATTACCTTACGGAAAGTCTTCGCCTACACGGCTTTTTGTAAAATTGGTATGCTCCCGAACACTAACTAAACTTATTTAGAAATTGCTACTATTTTTCTCTTGATTAACAATGGTTATAATGTCATAATATTTCTGATTAATTTGATTAATGTACTCTCATTTAAAAATATATATATATTTTTCTTATTTTAAAAAACTGCCATATTGCATCAATGCATGGCGTTTGATGCTTTTTGAGAGTAATTTTGGAATAATTGCATTTCCGGAAAATTAATGATGACACAAAACAACAATGTGCTAGACAAAAATGAAATTGCATCACTGGGCTTGTCATTACGAAAGATTGAGCAAAAGATACTAAAAGAAGGTCAACAACAAGGTACAAGCAGAGTTTGGTTTCAGGGAGAGGAACCTTATTTTGATATTTTTTTTGAATTAAAAAATGATGAAATAGTATGGTTTCAATTTACATTGCGTGGTAAAGCCGTTTCTTGGGATAGCAAGCACGGAGAATTGCAAACAGGTATTACTAATGAATTACATATGGATGATGTCAGCTTTTATGCTGCCAGCAAAACAATTCAAAATCATACTCAAGCTGATGTGGAATTTATCAATTTAGTGAAATCAATTCTTCAAACTAGGGCACAACAAGAAATTTTTTCCAAAGCATTGGCGCTGTTTAATTAGTTATGAGTTATGAGTTATGAGTTATGAGTTATGAGTTATGAGTTATGAGTTGTTAGTTGGTAGTTGGTAGTTGGTAGTTGGTAGTTGGTAGTTGGTAGTTGGTAGTTGTTAGTTGGTAGTTGTTTTTTTTAACCAATGCCCAATGACGCCAGATGCCTGGGTCGGGAAACCCTCCCGCAGCACTGGCGCAACAATGCCCAATTCCCAATGCCTAATAACTAATCACGCTTTTCTAATCTTTTAAAAACGTTGAGTACCATAAAAGAAAATACAGCGCCTATTAATCCTAACTGCCACAAACCACATCCAGCAATAATTCCTAAAGCAGCAGAAACCCAAATCGCCGCTGCTGATGTAAGTCCGCGAACTTCTGGTCGCCGAGATTCTTGAGAAGATTCTCGCAAAATTTCTCCAGCACCAAGAAATCCCACGCCGGCTGCAATACCCTGAATTACCCGCGAGAGAGGATCGGAACTTGTACCAATTACACCTGCTTGTAAAGGTACGAGAGTAAATAATGCCGATCCAAAACTCACTAGCATATGAGTTCTTAAACCTGCAGGTTTATGCCGAAGTTGACGTTCTAAGCCGATAATCGCGCCAAATATCAAAGCAAGGCATAGTCTGAAGGTTATATTAAACCAATCGTTGGGGGCAAGGTAGTAAGTATTAAACAATGCAAACTCGATTTAAATTTATTTTGTTTTTAATGAATTAGTTGCAGATGTAAGTAAAAGGAAACTAGTTTATCTTCAAGATAGGAAAAAGCCGAAGAGTTATAGAGAAAAGAAATTTTTCTTTTCTTTTGTCTTTAACCTATCCCTTAGCTAAAAAAATTCCTTGCTTTTCATCCCATAACTTAAACATTGCTTAATGATTGCAAGTTTCCTAATATTAAATAATATACTTCCAAAAATTAAAAATTTATTCTAACCTTGTGCTTATACTTTTGTGCCTGATGGGTGAACTATAATGCTTTTCATCAAGGCTAAAATTCTAACTACAGGAATAGTATTTCTAGCTGCTAAGTTGAACGCTTGAATTTTTTGAAATATCTACCCCCCAAGGTAGTATTTTTACACGAAGACAGTATTTCATTTGAGAGACAGCATGAATCAGGTCTCTAAAAAACTTTACCTACTTGAGGGCAAACAGCAGAAATTTTACTTTTTTGGAACGAATATTTTATTGTTGTAAATTATTGAATCGTAGTATATTACCTCAAATTGCTAGATTTAACAATACACTCAATAATTGGATGTAATACCATCATGTACAACTTCATAAGCAGGCTTTAGCCTCTGTTTCAGGGATGCAGCCTTGGTTGAGCAACTAAAAATATTGATTTACAAGGGAGTTAGATTACCGTAAAACATGGCGTAATTAACAATTAACCACGCTTTGCGATCGCCAATAATCACAATTAATGATGGCAACTCGTCATCGGCGGTCTGTGGATGATACCTGACAGCCTAATTGCAAGGTAATGCCTGTAGCTACAAACTGACAACTGACAACTGACAAGTAACAAATTGAGTGGACAAACTCTACTGGTTGGATCAAATTAAACTGCAAGACCGCGCTAAAGTCGGTGACAAAGCGTTTAACTTGAGCAGAATCATGCAACGTGGCTACCCTGTGGTGGCTGGTTTTGTTGTTTCGGCGGAAGTTTTGCGAGAATTTCTCGAAACTCTCAACAGTTCCGAGGCTTTAGTTGCTGACTTACCCCATTCTTCTTTGTACTTAGATGTAGGTAATTGGCGTCAACTTCAGCAGGTGGCTGGTCGTTTGCGTCAGGAAATTATCACTGCGACTGTACCGCAGCAGTGGGTAAGTGAAATTTTCCAGGCGGCCAGAAAGTGGGAAACTACCTGTTTGATTTTTCGACCAACTCTGATAGTACCGAGTAGCACTTTTGGGGCGCCAAAGATATCTGGGTTGCTGGAGTCTGTGTTTTGTCGGTGTGATGAAGAAGCTTTAGCATCGGCATTAAAGCGCATTTGGAGTCAGATGTTTCGCGCTAGAAGCCTGCTATATTGGCAACGGGCAGGAATTGACTTGCAAAAAATTAATTTAGCGGTTTTGGTGCAACCGGTTTACAATGCGCGAGCTTCTGGTTTGGTGAATGGCAATTCCTCTAGTTGGGAAATTGAAGCTACTTGGGGATTGGGAGTAGCAATTGCCCAAGGTGAAGTGCAGCCAGATGTTTACTACATTCAGCCGGAAACTAGGGCTGTGTTAGAACGACAATTAGGCAATAAAAATTTGGCTTATCGTGTTGATGATGTTTGCGCGTCTGTCGTTTCTTCACCATCCATCCCTACATCAGTGCTAACTGTAGATAATAGTAATCTGGTTACTTACTTGCTGGAAGAAGCCCAACAAAAACAGTACGCTTTACAAGAAGAATATCTGCAACAATTAATTCATCTGACAAATCAACTTGTCAGCGAACTTGGTAAAAATTTTACTATTAAATGGACTATCTTTGAGGAAAACACTGTACCCAAACTTTACCTAACACAAGTTAGCACTCCCCTATATGCAATTCCCAATTTCCACTTGATTAAAGGAATCGGGGCGGCTGCGGGACGTGCTACAGGGGTCGCCCATGTAGTTGTCCATTCACTACAAAAAACAGCAAAACTGCCTGAAGGAGTAATTTTAGTCGCATCGGCGATCGCTCCCGATTGGTTACCGTTATTGCAACAGGTTTCTGGTATTATCACGGAACAGGGGGGATTAACCAGCCACGCGGCTATTCTTGCCAGAGAATTGGGAATTCCTGCAGTTGTAAGTGCGTTAGGTGCTACAAATTTAATTCAAACTGGTGAAAGACTAGTTGTTGATGGCGATCGGGGAGAAGTCGATCGCGTGAGGGTAGAAAGTTTTGAACAAGGCGAGCAATTAGTTTTGAAAGATGGTGGTGTAGAAGTAGTAGACAATACGGAGGAAAACTCACTTTCTCATACTGCTAATCTCCAGTTTTCTGCAACTCCCAGTTCCCCGAATTTGAGAAAATCTTCTCAGCCTTTGCACTCTCAAAAAACCTTGCATCTACCCATGATTGCAACCCAATTGCTGGTTAATCTGAGTCAACCGAGTTTGATCGAGCAAGTGCAAAACTTGCCTGTGGATGGTGTGGGATTATTGCGATCGGATTTGATGTCGTTGACCTTTTTGGAAGGACAACAGCCCCATACTTGGTTAGAAAGCGGGCGTAAAGCACAATTGTTAGAACGCTGGTACGAGCAAACTATGCAATTTGCTCATGCTTTTGCTCCACGACCAGTTTTTTATCGGTCTTTGGATTGGCGATCGCAAGAATTGCTATCTCACACCCAAACTTTATCATCTTCAGGACAGCAAATGCTGGGAGAACGGGGTACTTTCAGCTATATGGAAAATCCGGCGCTGTTTGAGTTAGAACTCGCGGCTTTGGCGAATGTACAGCAAGCTGGCTATAGCAATATTCACCTGCTTTTGCCTTTTGTTCGCACAGTAGAAGAGTTTTCTTTTTGCCGTCGCAAAGTTGAAGAAGCTGGTTTAACTCAAGTACCCCAGTTTCAATTATGGATTATGGCAGAAGTGCCAAGCGTGCTGTTTTTGCTGCCAGAATATGTGAAAGCTGGCGTACAGGGAATTTCGATTGGTACAAATGACCTAACTCAGTTATTACTGGGAGTAGATCGAGAGTTGGGACAGCTAGCGAGAGCATTTGATGAACGTCATCCGGCGGTAATGAGAGCGATCGCTCAATTAATTAATATGGCAAGAGATGCTGGAATTCCTTGCTCTATTTGCGGTCAAGCACCGGCATTATATCCGGAAATCATCGACCGTTTGGTGAAATGGGGCATTACTTCGATATCCGTCGAACCAGAAGCAGTATCGAGAACACATCAAGCGATCGCCCGTGCCGAACAACGTATTATTTTAGAAGCTTCCCGACGTCAGCTAAATATTAGCGAGGGAAAGGGGGAAGGGGAAAGGGGAAAAGGGAAAGGGGGAAAGGGTAAGAAATAATCCCTTTTCCCGGCTAATGTCACAAAGTCTATTAACCATTAACCATTAACCATTAACAATTAGGTTAATTATCAATACCGAAAAATTGCAACCACAGGTGTACTGTATGGTACTTTTTCCGGTTCAACGGCGTAAACTGTGCCACCGTTTAATAAAGTGTGAACAGCGGCGAAATCCAACAAATCCTCATCACCGGTTTCTTCTTCTTGGTGTAAATAAACCGTTTCTGAAGATGGATCGAACAAACCCCATTGCTGCTGACCGACAGCAACCAACAATGAATCAATTCGTTGATAATAAGCTGCGGGGATGATTTGTTTGAGGTTGTTAGATGCTTTGTCACTGTTACCACCGAACAATTCGTGAAATCGCTCTAACATTTCTTGCTGTGACTTGTGGAAATCAGGCTCAACAATTTGCCAAGCTTCGCCATGTAACTCTTCAGCACTCCGAACCTCTGGATTTCCCGTAATACCTTCTTCCATCAAATACTGATAAGTATTTGATTCTCTGTAAAGAGGTAACAAATATTCCACACCAGCCAGCACCAAAGGCGCTTTTTCATCTCGCAATTTCTCGTGCAATGCGCCATCAATTAGGTTAAAAAATTGTAAGATGTCTTCTTGGTGCTTATCGCGATCGGGACTACCTTGTCCGTGAAAAGCTCCTGGTTGCGATCGCGAAAAGGAATTGGCGGTTCCTCCTTTTGATGTACCAATCCGGAACTGACCTTCTTTAGCAGTCTCATCATTGTTAAGAGCTTCATCTAAGCTCTTAGGCAGATTTTCTACCTCAATTTCGTTGATGTTATAGCGCGTTCCTTCAAAAAATCTTACATCCTTTTGGCTTAGAGCCAGCAGGTAAAAACGCCCGTTATTATTTAAAATTGGCAGCAGTGGCTTAATGTGGAAGCGGTCTGTAACTACAACCAACTCTTCAAAATCGAGCGGCAAAGTATAGTAGCGAACAGTATCATTAGAGATAAAAATCGCCAGTCCTTGGTTTTCCAGTTGTTCCCAGAAATCTTGGTTGTCGATTTCGTGGGCTTTTGCCAAAAAGGCGATCGCATCTTTTTCCTCAAGCCCAGCATCAATCAAACGCGCCTGGGCTTCTTTAATCAAATTCTTAAAACGAATTGGGTCTTGTCGCACTTCCTGTCCTGCTGGGTGCGTCGGCATATAAATTGAAACGCAATTACCTTTTGGCTGTTCTAAAAGCGTTTTTATTTCTTCTCTAGAAATCAATTTCATTTAATATCCCTCCAGTTAAAGTGACTGGACGCTTCAAACAAGACCGCCGACATTTAACAACGGTCTGATGAGACATTCCAGATGGCGGTGGTGAAAGTTAAAACCGCTGACTCTGGATTTATGTCACCTCAAGCAGGGTTAAGTTTCATCTTTCTTTCGACTGACAGGCAATATAAAGGTGATTTTTCGGGAAAAACCCTTAATTATCTATTACTTATCCAATATTTGGAGTGTTGGAATTAGCGTGGCGCGAGTTGATGGCTACGCCGTTGTCTGGTTGCCTAAGAAAACCTAAAGTTACTCGTTTCATCAGCCAATGCAAAGCTGTAAGTACTACAAAAGTGATAGCAATAATCACCAAAGGCTGCTTACCAAAAATTTCCTCTACCCCTTTGGTAAGCAAAGCATCTGGTTGAGTAATAAAATCCCAACTATTGAACCGCAAGAAGCGACCCCAATAAATACCAACCGCACACAAGGCATGGGTCATCAACTCCATCCACAAAATCCATTGACTCTTGCCAATGCGGTGTAAGTGGTAACCCCAATTAATTAAAGATACAACGTAAGCTTCAAAGCCAGCAAAAATCACTAGCAGATAAAGAGGAATTAGCACCAAAGTAATCATCCACACTGATTGAATTTTGCGGATATCGTCAATAAAGTGGATGACATCAGTTAACAAATAAGGCGCATTTGGTAAGAAAGCATAGAAAATTATAAATCCCAGCCACCAAACCCAAGATTGCAAGCGCCCGCTAAACTGCAACAACACACCCAAAGGTATAAAAGGCAGAGTAAATAACAATACAGATGGTGTTGAGCGAATATACTGAACTAAAAAACTTGCAACAGCCCCAAGATAACCTGCATTGGGAGGTACGCAAGCAAAGGCAACTAGGAATCCCAGCCACCACAACCGAGAACGCCGGCTTCTGGGGCGAAACAGCCAAACACTCAAAACCATAGGTATAAAAGCTAGAAACAGATTCCAAATCATCCATTTACTATTGATTTGCAAAACCTGCACAACTGTGGCTATCAATTCAATCAATTCCGCTTTCATAGGTGCTTGTGCCAAATTTATTCATTAACCAGGCTAACCCAATAGTATAGCCAGAAATATCAGCAGCGACTTGACCATACAGGAATTTCCTATCTGGGATGTGTGCAACTTTTAAGCTAATCAAAACGCCTAAACGTGATTAACTATGGCATCCGTCAATTCCGACGAATCGGAAAGCACAATTGAATCATGCGTCACGGTGAAGGCAGTTGCTTGCAAAGCACGCAATAAAATATTACGTGCGCCGTTCACATCACGATTGATTTGAGTTCCGCAATGTGGGCATTTAAATAATTTAGAACCACCGAGTTTCTGGTGGATATGACCGCAATTACCGCAGGTTTTGGAAGTGTAAGACTCGTTGCAAAGTACTACAATCACACCTTTTTTAGATGCAGCTTGTTTAAGATTTTGCTCAAATTTGTAATGAGAAAGTGTCAACATTTGACGTACTGACTTGCTGTTAATTCTACGTTTTTTACCTTTACGCTTTTTGATTACCATTTGGCTCGCATCGAAAGTAGGAAGGAAAATAACTTTGTATGAATCAACTAACAAATTGGTAGCTTTGTTGTGCAAGTCTTTAATTAAATTCTGAATTCTTTCTCTGACACGATTCGCGGCAATACGCATCTTTCGACGCTGACGGCATTTAAAAGAGGCAGAACGGCTTATTAAATTGTCAAGGTGCTGACACAATCTTTGTATGCGTCCGATATCTCCCTTTCCAATTTCTAAGACATTCTCACCATCAAAGCCAGTCAGAAAAGTACGATTACCTGGGTCTAGTGCAACTACGCGGTCACTACCAGTCGTTACCACTTCTTTATGCTTAGGAAAGCAACCAAACCATTTACCACAACGGTATACAAGCTCTGTGCCATATTCACATTGATCGGGAACAGTTTGACTAAACGTGGTAAACTTCAAGCCCTTAGTTAAACGTGGATACCATGTACCATTTTTGTAGTTACCAACTTTGAATTGTATTGTTTGGCTAGTAGCTTTAACTGATTTAAACTTAGCAAAACCTCCATCTTTTTTAGCTCTATTAAATGCATCATAAGCCTCAAAACATGCTTCTTGTCGTTGATGCCCTGGTATTGTTTTTACCCAATCTGGTAGATTTTCAATTTGTTGTAACATCTTATCCAACAACTCAGCGCTTACTTGATCAACTGCATCAAAACAACGCAATAAACTAATTGTTTCGTTGTAATAATAACGGTATTGAGCAAGCCATTGTTTCCAAACTTTATGCAGTTCTTTACTAGGATATAACCTGATTTTCAGTACACTGTTCGGCTGAGGCTTTGTCGATTTCGAAAGAGAGTGACGGGTTTTCTTTTTGTAAGTCTTCTTTAATTTTTGATTTGTATTTTCTAAGCCCGTACAACCTACTAGAGAAACAGTGGATGATCGACAACATATCTTGAATGAGTTCGGCTTCCGGACTGAGTTTGCGGTCATTGAGAACCAAGAGTTCACACTCAAATTTTTCGCATAACCACTTAACCAATTCAAATCCAAACCTAACGAGTCGGTCCGGATGGGCAACGACAAGACGTTGGATATCACCTGAGATGATTCGTTCCAAAATAGAGAGGAATTTTTTCCGCCTAAAATTGAGTCCACTTCCAATTTCTGAAATAATTTCAGCCTCTGGGTATTTTGTGCGTAGATGTTCAAGTTGTCGCTGCAAATCCTCTTGTTGGGAATGAGTCGAGACTCGCCCATAGCAAACAGTTCTAATTGCCCTAGGGATACCCGCTGCTTTTTCGACTTCTTCGAGGATAAACCGTCTCTGACCTCCAGGTGTCCGGATTGCTTTAAGCTTCCCTTCATTCTCCCATCTTCGCAAGCTGGAGACGTGGACACCAAGGAGTTTTGCCGCTTCCTTGGGGGTGACATGTTGCATTCAAACCTACTTAACTCGACTACAAAACTCTAGCATGAGTTAAGGACGTTTAAGCGATATAAGCAAAGATATTTTAACTAATTACTACGTCTTGATGCTACTAACTATGTTATAGATTTCAATTTGCTCTGGTTATGTTCCAGAATAATGTCAATGCGATCGCGGTTATTGAAGGTACTGGGGACTGGGTACTGGGTACTAGTACAAAAAGGCAGAAGATCGATGGGCAGATGGCAGAAGGAAAAAGCTTGATTTTTCAAAACTTTCATCAAATGAAATGGTTGGCTTATTTCCGCCCTTCTATACTCAGTAAATCGCAAAGTTTTTTCCAAGAGAGCGATCGCCAATATTTTGTAACTTGAGATACATTTTTTGCAGAACTATCTTAACCCTTAGACTGGGAGAAATTACTTTTACTTATAGTTAAGCAACTTTCTATGACTACTAACCCGATGGAATATAAATACCTTTAACAGTTCCATATTTGCGCTCAACAACTTGACGTAGAAAAGCTAACATTTGTTTAAGACAAAAAAGGTTACGATAAATTAATCGCCTACCCTTTCGTTTTTGACTAATTTTAAACCAAAGAAGATAAACCCAAATATTGACTAACACAAAAGAAATACCAACAAATAATAATCTCAATACTGGCTTCTTATTATTTGTTCTGATTCGACATAGATTTTTTCATCTATAACTGCTTTCAATTCCAAATCTTTTTCGATAATCTTGATGAATGTAAGATAAGTTTATTTTAGCTCTATAAACAACATAAGCAAAGTATTCGATGCCATGTTGTTTTCTTTTACCTTTTTTGTATTTGCAGATAATCCATAAATTAAAGGTAACACGATTATTTTTTTCTTCACCCATTGTGTAAGTAGTTTTATAACTACTTCTGCCTTTAATAAATTGATTTCCGCCACCTTTTTTTCCTCTTCTAATCGCTGGCATTACAAAGGGAATATCCAAGGCTTGCAACCACCTGATTACAGAAATACTAAAAAAACCTCTATCCAAATACAGTGTTTTTACATTTACTTTAATAGCCTCAAGTTCAGCTAATAAGTAGGTGACAATGGCAACATTTGTATCTAACCAACGTACTCCTCTAATCGCCAGTGTAATTCGTTTTCCCTTGGTTAATATATATAAACTTGCATAAGCGTAAAAAGAACAAGTTCCTGATTTAGCCTGACTTCTATAAATATAAGGCTCTTCATCACTATCAGGTTTTCCATAGTAGGAAATTAAATTTAAATCAATGGCAATTTTATGATAGCCATCTGTAATACGACGAGGAATTCTACTTTTGAGAGCTAGGTTGATTTGATTTTCTAGCTGCTCAAAATTATTGAATTTATCTAAGTGATACCTGATATCGCTGCCACATGGACTACTATTTAAAACTTTTGTTGTATTTTCAATACTATCTCCACTACTTGCTGCTCTTACTAATATTTCAAATAGAGTTTTCTGATCGCAAGCTCCTTGTGTCTCAATAGAAATATTTTCACTTAAACAAGAAAGAACTTCGTCAAGGGTTTCTGAATCAGTTAGTGCAAGCTGTGTTGGTAAAGTCGTCAATGGTCATTATTGGGATGCATATACATTCTTGATAATTTCAGTTTTTGAACCTCTTTTATTGAATATAAATTTTACTTATAAAACAGGTATTATTTAGAACTAAGTTCTAATGACTGTCTAATTGACGTAGGCGTAGCTCGCCGTAGGTATCGCCCTTTCACAAAACTTTGCGATTTACTGATACTAGTAGTCCGCCACACAAATTATGAGCGGTTAAATCTCACGCACAAAGTAGCACTCTTGGCAAAGATACAAAGGCAAGTAACCCATCACGCACGCTTTGTGGTGGACTACTAGTTCCTTCAAAGTCCCCCGGTAGGGGGATAATGGTGGACGATGACTGGAGTGTATCAATCCCTAGCGCAGCAATACTCGACTGCCCGGACCGATCGCTTGTTTAGATTTGGGTGCGCGACAGTTTACTAAACACCAACATTTAGTTTCACAAGCAAAATGAGTGTTATACAGAAATATTTTTTTTTAAGTTATAAAAGTTACTAATAAACAAGAATCAGCATCAAGGACAAGCCAGACGGGTGTGGGGCGACGGGTGTGGGGTGTGGGGCGACGGGTGTGGGAGAAATTTCAGTATTCCAATGCCCAAGGGACGCCAGTTGCAAAGCCTTGAGGGGAACCCGTAAGTTAGCACTGGCGCAACAATGCCCAATTTCCAAATCGATTATTCTGGCTGGTTGCAGTAGTTCTTCACCTCATCTTCTAAGGAATCGGACTCCATAGCAGCTTTATTAGCATCTGTCAATGCCCTGTCGATTTCTGTTCTTGCCTTTTGCAGTTTTTCTCTACCAGTGGCTGAGGCTTCTGCTGTTTTCGCTGCACCAAGAGCTTTACCTGCTTTAGCGATCGCTTGACTGAGTGTTTCAAACTGCTGTACAAAATCGGTTTGAAATTTTTGCACTTCAGCATCTTTGAAGTTCATTTCCTTAATCGATTTGGTAACTTTTTCCAAATCTTTAGACAGTTGCAAACTAGTCGTTACCTGCTGACCCTTACTCTTATCAATCAAAGCAGAGCCTTCATTAACCTTCTTCATCAGTCGCTCGCACTGGGCAACTTTAGTCTCGTTACAACCACTAACCAATAAAGCCACGCTCAGGCTAACAGAACCAATAACAGTATATTTACGCCAAATAAACATTAATACCGTACCACCAAATAAAGCCCAAATTATAGTACCCAATGATTCAGTATTTTTAACGAGAGTTCCTATAATTCGATAATTCAATCAAATTACCGTCTGGATCTCGCAGATAAATAGATTCAATTGCTCCTGTGGCTCCGGTTCTAGTCACCGGACCTTCGACAATATCTATACCACAAGATGTGATATATTCTTGTACCTGTTTTAGCGGGGTGTTAGTGATGAAACAGATATCTGCTGTTCCAGGGGTGGGATGGAGGGCTTTTGGTTCAAACTCTTTGCCAACTTCGTGCAAGTTAATTTTCTGCTGTCCAAATAGTAGCGCTTTGCGGCGATCGCTAAATGTGACTAACTGCATACCCAGGACATGGCAATAAAACTCGCAGGTAATATTAATGTTGCGTACTGTAAGAACCAAGTGGTCAATTCTATCGACTTTCATCGCTAAATCCGGCTGGAGAATCCTAATATTCCTACTGACGGTATCACCAATCTACAGGCAAACCCAGCCTATCTAGAGTATCAGCTTCTTGCAAAAGTGGCTGAATGTCCTTGTCTATTGCAATTCGACCACCAGCAAGCACCAAAGCGCGTTGAGTAACTTTGCCCAACCAATGCAAGTCATGAGAGGCGATTAACATTACTTGCACGGGCAACTTTAATAAAACTTGAGCTAAGTGACGCCGCCATGCAGGATCTAAACCGTTTGTTGGTTCATCCAATATTAGAATTGCAGGCTCTAGGGCTAAAATCGCTGCTAAAGCAACAAGGCGTCTTTGTCCACCAGAAAGTTCGTGGGCGGAACGGTTGGTGTAGGCTTCTAAACCAAAATCTGCTAATAATTGCCGCGCTTTATCTATTGCTAATGCTGGCGGTACGCCATAGTTACGCGGTCCAAAGGTAACATCTTCCAAGATGGTGGGCATAAAAAGTTGGTCATTGGCATCTTGAAAGGCAAAACCTATTTGACGACGGGCTTGGGGTAGAGTTTTCGGTTCTAAGGGAATGCCATTAATCGTAATTTTCCCCGATCGCGGTTCTTTTAAACCAATCAAATTCTCTAACAAGGTGCTTTTACCCGAACCAGTCGGTCCCATTAACGCCACGCGATCGCCGGCATTTAAGGTAAAAGAAATGTCTTTTAAAACCGGCTCTTGCTTCCCATAGGCATACGCTAAATCCTGAACTACGACAGTTGCTTGATTAGTCATTAGTTAATTGTGAATTGTGAATTGTGAATTGTTAATTATTAGCCACCAACCACCAACTACTCACTCAAAACTGGGCGGCTCAAAACTGGGCGCTTCCTTACGGTCACGGCAGTGCCGTGCCCCTACGCGCCTCCTAACTGGGCGGCTGGGCGGCTGGGCGCCTCCTAACTCCTAACTCCTAAAAATTTGGTGTAGGAAGTGACCGTTAAACTAATGGCGATCGCCCAAGCAATAACTAAAATAAAACGCTCTTTTGGTCTTAATGTCGAATCTACTGGCAAGCTTCCGTTATAACCGCGAGTTACCATTGCCCCATACACTCTTTCTGCCCGATCCAAACTGCGGAGATACAACGCTCCAATCATTGACGCGCTGGCGTAGCGCAACCACCCCGCCGTGCCGGTAAGTCCGCGCATTTGAGCGCTACGCTGCATTCGGGTAACTTCCCCCAACAATATTTCTAGGTATTGCCCAGCTAACAACAAACTTTCTTTTAAAGGTGCTGGCAGAGGTAAGCTTTTAAGGGCAATACCAAAACTGTGGGGCGGTAACGTTAATACAAAACTATTCATTGTTATCAAACAAACTAACGAACGAACTAACAGAAAACTAGCTCGCTCCCACCCTAAGGGTAATGCTAACAATGAGAGGAAAATTAATTCGGCACCGAGTAACCCCCCAAGCTTGCGAATTGGTACGCGCAATATCGCTGCCCAAAAAATAGCGATCGCGCCATACACACTCAGTTGAATCCAAGCATGATGCGTTAATAAAGCTGCCCCTACAACAATTACTAAGGACAACTGCAAGCGTAACGGCAGAGAAATTTTAAACATTATTCGGTTTCACCACTTGGGCAATGCCAAAAGCAACAGCAAAGCACACCGCAGACCCCAAAAGCCCAGCAATACTCGTGCCGATAGGACCCAACCCTTCAATTGTGTAATCAGCTAACGGTGTGGGCACTTGTACCCGCACTTTTTCGGCTAAGTTGATAAAGCCAACATTTTCGGCAACCTTTTCCAAGCCATCGGGCCATGCTGAAGCAAACAGCGATAGCACGCCCGCAATCAAGAAAATACTCACGACGGGCACCAGCCACCCTCTAAACTGCTGCTGTTCGCCTGGTAATAAATCTGGTCGCGCTGTGGCAAGGTAAGTTAGCACGCCTCCGGTAATCAAACCTTCGCCAATACCAATCAGAATATGGACTCCTGTCATCGTTGGCAAAACTATGTTTGCTGGCGCTGTTCCCGAAAGGGCTAACTCAATGGCACAAGCCACAGCCGCTACTACTACACTCACACCACTGGCAATGCCAGCCGCTAAAGGTAAGCGCCCTCTAGACCCTCCAAACAGCCGCTGCAAGGTTTGGGTTAAACTCCAACCAACCCAAACCCCAATCACTGCCATGTTCAAAATATTCGCTCCCAAAGCTGTGATGCCCCCATCTGCAAACAACACAGCTTGAATAATTAACACTGTGGCAATACATAACGTCCCCGCCCAAGGACTACCTAAAACGATCGCCGCTAAAGTTCCCCCCAATAAGTGACCGCTGGTGCCACCCGCTACGGGGAAGTTAATCATCTGCGCCGCAAAAATAAAAGCGGTGGTTAAACCCAATACTGGGGCACGTCGAATACCAAACGCTTCTCGCGATCGCCCTAACGCAACTGCTACCGCCGCCGCACTCGCCACCCCTGTCGCCGCAGCTACCACTGGAGAAACAAAGCCATCAGGTATATGCATGACGTGTCATATCCTATGTATCAATCACTACTTATTGCCACCATATAAATACGGCATCCAATTAATAAAACAGAATTTTTACTAACTTTGCAATGCCCTATCGGGGGATTTACCAGGCATACTTTAGACGGATGACAAAAATATGACGTATATAAATATACCTTAATTTCAGATTTGAAAATTTTCTGATATTTTGTCAAGCGATCGCTAGCAATAAAATACTGACTAGTCCCCAGTTCCCAGCCCCCAGTCCCTAATCCCTGTAAGTCAAGCCTAATATTTAGGAGTATTAAAAGTAACGAAATAAATTTAATATCCTTTGCCGCAATCTTTCTAAAACTGGTCCTTCTTCCCCTACTCCCTCAGCAAATAACATTTCATATATCAGCGGCACTCCTAACTGTAAACTATCAAGAATCTCGCGTTGGCTAAATACATCCTGGGGCTTTCCTTCCAACACCAGTCTTCCCTTATCCATGACAAAAATCCAGTCTGCCCAACGATAAACTAAATCAAGGTCATGAGTTGCCATGAGTATTGTTGTACCATAGCTATGAATTCTTTTTAGGGTTGTCATTAAGTTACGAGTATGCAACCGATCGAGATATGCTGTTGGTTCATCTAACAATAATAATTCTGGTTGTAGCACCATCACATCAGCTATAGAGACTCGCTTTTTTTGTCCCAAACTGAGATGATGTACTGGTCTTTCTGCTAATTCATTTAAACCAAATTCAACTAAGGCTTCCTCAACCCGCTGTTTAATTTCTTTTTCTGGCAATCCTAAATTACATAAACCGTAAGAAATATCTTCTTCAACAGTAGAAGCTACCAATTGTTGCTCTGGATCTTGAAATATTAATCCGACTTTTTGACGTAGTTTTATTAATGAGCTACGGTCATATTGCAAGAGTTTACCTTGAAATTTTACATTGCCTTTTTGGGGCTTATATAAACCGTTAGCTAATAAAAATAATGTGGTTTTACCACAGCCATTTTGACCAATTAAGGCACATCTTTTATTGGCTGGAATTCTTAATGTTAAATTATTCAGAGCCGATTGCCGTGCGCCTGGATACGTGTAATGTATTTGCTCAAATTCGAGTAACCATTCCTGCATTATGATACGACCATTCCAATGCGATTAATATTGCACAACCAAATATCGCTTCGATGGCATACCGTTTTGAATGATGATATCTATAGGGATGCCAAACGCGAAATTCTCCACTAAAACCGCGCGATTCTAAACTTAAGGAGACTTGACGATAGTTTTCTAAAGTACGCTTGAGTAATTGTCCAATTAATAATGCTAAACTTTTCATGCCAGTGGCAAAAGTGCGGTAGCCTCCGCGAGATTGTTGGGCTGTCCATAACTCGGCGGCTGTGTTTAATAAAACGAAAATAAAGCGATACATCAGCAATAAAAGTTCGGTTAAAAGCACGGGAAAACCAACACGCCGCAGAGTTTGCAAAAGTTCGGTAAAAGGGATTGTTAGCATGATGAAATATAAGCAGGAAAGTGAGGCGATCGCTCTCGTTAAAATTGTCATTCCCTGCCCTATTCCATGACTACTTACATATACATAATAATCGCCAAATGTCAATCCAAATATTGAATCTAGTTGCACTAAATGCAAGTTAGCAATATTTACTCCATTAATCACTAAAGCGGGTAAACTAGTTAACCAAAATAAAGATGCAACATAGACTAATCCAAAGTAAGTTTTTGCGGGAATACCTGCATAAATTACTATCCAAATACTCACCCAAAGAGCAATCAAAATCTGCACTGCTGGATGAGCAAAAGCCGCAATTATCAAAAGCGCGATCGCAAACAGCAATTTTTGTTCTGGTGCTAACCACCGCAACCGATTTGTATAAGCCAGCGTGTCAATCTGAATTTTCATTTTGCTGCTTTCGCTGTTGGGAACGCCCTTTATACAACCCAATCAAATATCCTAACGTTCCAGCACCTAAAGCCGCCTGAGTTGCAAATAAAAATGTTTGCACTTCGCAACTAGGTACACTCATTAATGGTTGAAACCAAGGTTGATATCCTGGCTGTACTTCAGTCACGGCTTTTGCAGCTCTGTCATCCGCACCAGCAAATTCCGCGTTCCGAGCAAATACGAATGGTGCTGCGGCTAAAATCACTACTCCTCCCACTAATAACCAGTTACTCCAGCCTTTTTTAGATTGGTTCATTTTGTTGAGGTTCCCGTTTAATTAATTTCAACAGTTCCAATTCTTGAGGAGTATAGGATTGCAGCCAGTTCCACACCAGCACTGTCAGCAAACCTTCACTAATTGCTAAGGGTACTTGAGTAATAGCAAAAATTCCAGCAAACTTGACGAAGGAAGCCACAAATCCACCCACAGGCGCAGGAAAAGCCAGAGCAAGTTGGATAGAAGTAATTGTGTATGTTAGTAAATCTGCTAGAGTGGCTGCTAAAAAAATCGCTATTTTTTGTTTACCACTCAACCGCATCGTTAGCTGATATATCCAGTAAGCTGCAATTGGTCCGGCGATCGCCATTGAAAAAGCATTTGCTCCCAGTGTCGTTAAACCGCCGTGGGCTAGCAACAGCGCCTGAAATAACAATACCAAGCTACCTAAAACCGACATCGCCAAAGGACCAAACAATACTGCTCCCAACCCCGTCCCTGTAGGATGGGCGCAACTACCTGTAACAGAAGGCATTTTCAACGCCGATAACACAAAAGTAAACGCCCCCGCCAACCCCAAGAGCAATTTCAACTCCGGGTTTTCTTTGGTGATGCGAGTAAGCGATCGCAATCCTAAAATAAAAAACGGTAACGCCACCACCCACCAAAAAATCGCCCACTGTGGCGGCAAAAAGCCTTCCATGATATGCATCCCATAAGCTGGTGCAGATGCGCTAACCACTGCATAAAAACTGGCGATCGCGATCGCTATTATTGATATGCGCTTGGAATTAAGAATTATTCTCGACAATTTCTCTACCTCGCAGATGTATATCAACCACTAAGTTTAGATTGGCGGGCATCTCCAATCAATAATGATTATCATTCTTATTGTTTATCCATCTTACTACCCAACAAGCCCAAGACGAAAGTGTACACCATACCAAAAACGCCTAGTTTTTATCTAGTGAGAGAGATGATATCGCACTTAGATAGCAGTTCTATTTGACTTGTAAAAATTACAAGTCTTAGAATCCCGGTTTCTTGTTTAGAAGCGAATGATGCAAAGGACTGCTATATATGTTCCGTCTCCAGTCACGGCTAGGCTAACAAACTCCTAAATATAACTTTTCCAAGAATTAATCCATATAGCTGAGATAGCCAATAAATAAAGAAAAAATTCAACTTTCGCGCTTTTATCGAGACTGCACTGTAGGTTTAGCATGGGTAAATTGCTGAAATTTTATTTTTTGTGTACTTGAGAATAATTGACAATAAACAAGTCAGCCATATAAAATACATTGAAGCTATTGCAAATTTATTGCAAAAAAAGCAACATTATTTGGTGCTAACTAACTATTAATCATGCCATGCCCAACAACTTCGCTTTGGGGAAAGAAAAGCTTTGGAGCCGCCGTCAACTGCTGAAGCTGGGATTAGCGGGTGCTGGTATAGCGGGCGCGGGGGCGCTTTGGCAAACCTTGAATCCACAAAAACAGTTGGTAAGAATTCCGCCTATTGCGACTGCTGCACCTTCAGATTCGGCAAACCCGATGACAGTGCTAAGAGATTTTGATTATGGGACGCTAAAGCGAGAAAACGGACGCACCATCAGAGAATTTCGGTTAACTGCAGGTTCTTCAACGATACAGCTCAATAGTGCAGTAGCTTACAACGTCTGGGATTTAAACGGTAGAATTCCCGGACCGACATTAAGAGCAACACAAGGCGATCGCATTCGTGTTTTGTTCCACAATCAAGGGGGACATTCTCATTCATTGCACTTTCATGGCGTCCACCGTGCAGAAATGGATGGTATTCGCCCAGTAGCAAATAACAGCGCCACCATATACGAGTTTGATGCCGAACCTTATGGCGTCCACCTCTACCATTGCCATATTGAACCAGTAACCCGTCATATCAGCAAGGGATTGTATGGGATGTTCATCATCGATCCCCCAAAACCCCGCCCAAGCGCGGATGAAATGGTATTAATTATGGCAGGCTATGACGTAAATGAAGACAACCGCAACGAGCATTACGCCTTCAACGGTTTGCCTGATTATTATATGCACAATCCGATTCGCATTTACCAAGACCAATTGATTCGGGTGTACATCCTGAATATTACAGAATTTGAGCCAGCAGTAACATTTCACCTCCACGCCAACTTTTTTGACGTCTATCGTTCGGGAATGACTCTCACTCCCAGCGAGAAAACCGATGTAATTACGATGGGGATAGCAGAAAGGCACATCTTAGAATTTGCCTTTAAGTACCCAGGTAAGTACATGTTTCATCCCCACCAGGATTGGATAGCGGAAAATGGCGCAATGGGTCAATTTGAAGTCGTCGCCAATAACGACTCAAAAAATACTGCAAAAAACTCCTAGCCGTGTTTACCTCGTTCCCACGCTCTGCGTGGGAATACATAGCTGGAGGCTCTCTCTGTGGTGCCTCCTCTAACCCGCTTGAGACAGTCGCTATGAACTTCGTACACCACCAAATATGTAAATAACCTCTTCCCCCTTTCCCTTTCCCCCTTTCCCTTTCCCCTTTCCCCTTAATTGCATTCCCAGCTTCTGGCTGGGAACGAGAAAAAGAAAGTAATTTTTTCCAAAATTCTTAATAGTTTTTCTCATTAATTAATTAAACCAGTAATTATACCATTACCAACACAGCTTGTTGCTTAAGATTTACCAAAAATGAATAACAGCAGGGTATTCGGGAAGTCCTACACCTCTGAAACTGACATTGTGACTCGTCACCGTCACCGGCAAGTCGCGTGAAAAATCCTGATTTCAACTAGCTTGTTGACATAATTTAACAATTATAGCACCAGCCAATTCAACCTTCATGGTGCAAAAAGTAGTCTATATTACATTTCTCCGATGTATCTACATTTAACAAACTTACTCAATTTGCAGGGAGTAGCAGTAGAATCTTGCAATTACTCTGAGGAATCGGTCTGTTTTCAGTTAAGTATTTTAGCTGAGGGGATCAACTGTCCCCATTGCAAAAACTATACAGAAGAATTACATCAAGTCAGACCAATTTTAGTTAAAGATTTACCAGCATTAGGCAAAGATGTTTACTTAAATTTGCCACGCCGTCAATTTTATTGTCGAGTCTGCCAACGCTACATCACAGAGCGTTTGGAGTTTATCGATTGGCGAAGAAAGTACACGCAAAGGTACGAAAAAGGCATTTATTTACAAGTTATTAATTCCAGCATCGAGCAAGTTAGTCAACAAGAACGCCTCAGCATTGAACAAGTAAAAAATATTTATAACTATGTGAGTCACAAGCTCAAAAAACAGATGCCATTGAATTCAGAAAAATGATGCAAACAATTCAAAGTTTATTTTTTATAAATAAAACTTATCACCAATATGCAAACAGATAAAATCACCTATCTGTTACTAGTTATGAATTCTATAGACTTACTACGTATAACAATGTAAGTTTAGGAAAGTATTTAAGATAGGTAAATACCCAATAATTCTCACTAGATTTGCAGAGAAATACCATCTATCGATTGATAGAAAGAGGCTGCATCTCAAGTTTTAAGCTGCCAAGCATTAAGGTCAATAATTTGGGGTAATGGGTTGCTTGGTATCCTCTCTGTAAATGAAAGATAGATAGGGAGAAAGGGAAAAATTAGCGATTTTACCTGGCAGAGATGCGATGAATAGTATCTCTATAATTCGCAACTTAAATACATATTAATCCACATTCGTTGATTCAACATCAATAGTTGTTGATTAGTTGTTGATTAGTTGTTCATGAAACAGCAACAAAGGAGTTGATATGGTGTTAGATTCACGCGTCGATACAGTTGAGGGTGAGTTTCCCAAACAGTTAGATATCGCCAAAGTTGCGGTTTATGGATTGAGCATTTTATCGGCGGCGATGTTTCTGTTTTTGCCCTTCTTTAACTTATTGCATCCCAGTCCTTGGCAGCGATGGATAGGGACAATTCATGGTTTTGGGGCATTACTGGCAACAGTCGTAGCAGTATACACGGGGCATTTAGCTTTTCCCTTGCTGAGGGGAGTTAGCAAGATTTTACCTCAGATGCGGACTCTGACATTTTGGTCAACAGCGATCGCATTTTTGGGTATTGCTACAGGCAACTTAGCATACATGCGCTACCGTGCAGGCATGGAAGTTGGCGGCGCAAGGGCTTGGTTGAAAGAAAATTCACCTTTAGGGCAATACATTCTCATGGAGTATCACGAATTTAGCGTGTTGTTTACCTTGCCCTTGGGAGTAGCTTGTACCTGGATTTTATGGAAGTATGGCGACTCGATTTTAGAAAAGCAAAATCGTCCAGTTTTAACAGCAACTTGTGTAGCTTTAATGGCAATGATGTTTTTTGCAATGGGCGGATTAGTAACTGGACTTGGTGTTGCCAAAATTCACGCATTGTAGAGACGCGATACGTCGCGTCTCAATAAATGCTAAATTTACCAACCAAGAGTCAAAAAATCAAATGTCGAAACTTATGTCACATTCATCTGAAGCAAAATCAGAACCTTTTTACGGCAGATTTTGGAACACACTCAAAACCTTTCCTAGTGCTTTATCCAAAGGTTCAGCCAAAGCACCAAGCACATCAGGTCCAGCAGCAGCAGCTTTAGTTAGTGCTGGAATCGGTTGCGTGACTATGATGATTTGTCACCACTTTTCAGATGGGGATAAGTCTAAGCAAGTAGAGAATTTGCTCTGGAGTCTTGGAAGTTGGATTCCTGGCAGTCATAACCCCAGTAAATTATGGGGAAATATTGGCAGTTACACGGGTAAAGAAACAATGCTGCTGTTAGGTTGGGTTGTTAGTTGGGTAATTCTTTACTCTCTTTGGAAAGACAAACAAATAAAATCTAGAACTATCTTTTTTTGGATGTTCTTCTTATTTGTTGCCGCTACTGCCATGAGTTGGCATCCACTGTTTCCATATCTACCACTGTCATAAATATTTAGAAATTAGAGCAATTCAGGAACCAAAATATGCAACAAAAAAGAAAGTTGATTCCGGCAACAAAAATGCATGGTTATGTCTTTGGTTTATTCGGAGTATTTCTCCTATTTACTATCACCTTCCCGATAGCTTGCTGGCGAATTAGCCATGATAAAAAATTTGCTAAATATGACTTTTATCTCAAGTCATTGACAGTTGAATATAAGCCTATTCAACATCAAAGGAAGTAATTTTGGGAGAGATTTAGTTTTTTTGTCCTTCGTACTTTTCCCATCACCAGATATACAGTTGAACACACGAATATAACTTATCTGGTGAGCTTGCTTTCATTTTTATTGATATAAATTTCCATGATTCCATGATTATGATTATTGGGTTCGGTGCGGGTGATATGCACTTTACTGCGTTGATCGCACGTTCCGTACAAGTTTAATCACGTTGTCAAAGTGAGTCAGTTTTTGTGGGTGTTGCTTTGTAAGCAATTACCAGAAACTTACTTAAGGGTGCATTTGGAAATTAATTGAATCAATTCGCACTCCTAAACCTCAAAGGAATCTAAATGGAAACAAATAACAATCTGAATACATCCTTGAATACACCCTTGAATACTTCTGTTGTGCTTCCTAGTTCTTCGCTAGAGGGACTCGACACTAATCTACAAGGATTAAGCAATCGCTCTAGCATGATTGTCGATTCAACAGTTTATTACGAAGGTGGTGACGATAATATTGTCCTTGGCAATGGCAATAATATCATCTATGCAGGTGAAGGTAACAACTTCATTTCCAGTGGCTTTGGTAACAATTTAATTTATGCAGGTTCTGGTCGTGACATTATCGACGCAGGCAATGGTCGCAATACAATTTTTGCAGGTGAAGGAATCAACCTCATCACCAGTGGCAAAGGTGACGATCTGATTTACTCCGGTGCAAGCGGTGATTTTATTAATGCTGGCGATGGTGGCAATACCATTTTTGCAGGAGAAGGTAACAACCGCATTCTTACAGGCAAAGGTAGCGATTTAATCTTTGCTGGTGCTGGTAATGACACTATTTATAGTGGTGCAGGTGATGACACCATCTATGCGGGCGGGGGGAATAACGTCATCAATGCAGGCACTGGAAATGACACAGTTTACATCGGCAGTGGCAGCAACAAACTCATTCTAGAAGCTGGGAAAGGCGCAGTTACCGTCATTGGATTTAACGTGAAATCTGACAAACTGCGCCTAGCAGAAAGCTTGATAGGTAAATCTATCAAATTCACCAGCCAAGGGTCAGATACCTTGGTCATGGCAGGTTCAGACCTCCTCGCCACGCTCAAAGATGTTGCATCCGGGTCGCCAAACCTATTAGATAATGGACCGCTTTATCGCTACCAGGCGACTGACTTGGGTTCTCTGAGTTCCAATCCAAACGGTTCTGTGAACGCAGCTTCAATCAACGACTTTGGGCAAATCGCAGGGCGCTATGATACTGGCGCAACCTTTACTAACCAGAATGCAACGACGGGTGCTACCCAAACGAATAATCTGGTGCGTCAGGGTTTCATCTGGGAAAATGGCACCCAAACGGCGCTCACCAGCACGGGTGTGAAGAACGGTGAGTCTGACTTTGGTGCAGCCGATGGGACGACCGTTACCATGCTTACGCCCAACGTCAACACCATTAGCAATCGCGGTGTAATTTTGGGAACAGGCGATGAAGTGCGTCAACCGATTCCGAAAGCAACCGATCGCGCCCTTGTTTGGGAAAAAGATGGCAGCAGCTACAAGCTAACCATCAATGATTTTGGTGGCATTGAAAGCTACTCCTTTGATACCAACAACAGCAACCTGATTGTGGGTCGTAATATCCTGTCATCGGGCTACGAGAAGACGATTTACATAGAAGATGGCGTTATCAAGGAATTAGCAGCGCTTGGTGGTGATGGAGGTACTGCACGCGGCATCAATAATCAGGGTCAGATTGTCGGCTATGTAGATAGTGATGGCGCTCTCAATGAAACGTTTGTCAACACTGCTGTGATTTGGGAGACAGATGCCACAGGTGCTTATCAGCTGAAAAACCTGGGTACCTTTGGGGCAGAACAAGCGACGCTGCGTGATATCAACGATGCAGGTAGCATCATTGGTTCTACGAGTAGTGGTTCTGGCACTACGGCAACCAGCACTGGGTTTATTCTGCGGGATGGCGAATTTACAGCACTTGGTAGTTTAGGCGGTAAGACCGATTCAACCAACGGCATCAACGAATTTGGTGAAGTGGTTGGAGCATCTCAAATTGGCTCTGGTACTAACCATGCCTACGTTTGGAATGGAGGTATACTAGCTGATTTGAATAACCTGGTGTCTTCACCGCTTACCTACAACGGTGCTGCTGTCACCTTAAGTAGCGCAACGGCTATCAACAACTTTGGTGACATTGTTGCCACAGGTACTTACACCTATAAAAATGACGCAGGAGCAAGCCAAACAGGGACTCGTTCTTACGTTTTGAACGTTGCATAGGTGAGCCAGTTAACCGTTCCCAAAGGGTAGAAGGTTCCGAAGATAGGGTAGCTGACCGGAATGCACCATTCTCAAGAACAGTAGGGTGGGCATTGCCCACCAACAAAAAAATCGGCGTTTAGTTCAATGGTGGGCAGTACTGCAAAGCGCTGTGCGATCGCGCCCCACCCTACAAAAATAGCCTTGTTGATATTGGTGCATTCCGGTAAGCCCTTATCGCAAAGAGCAAGTAACAAATGGATATTCACATCCTTCCCCCTGTCCCTTATCCCCACTTTCGTGGGGGCCCCACCTTCCCCCTTTCCCCTTTTGGGTTGTCGCTAGGCAAAATATTTATAGTTAAGAATTATTTTCAATTGCTTTTGAATTGAAAATAATTATAAAATTCTGCTTATTATTTATCTGACTAGTTGATAAAAAGTGTCATTATATGCGAAATTAACACAGTAACTTCTAGGACAGAGTGTCAAATATACTTACTGATATTAAGAAAGAAATGTTCCTATTAGTACCTTTCAAATACCCCGACCGGAGCAAATAATGATAAAAATCCGTTATGTATTTTTGGCTGTTGCAGCTTGTGCCATAGTTTCCCTAAGTTCCTGCAGTGGGGGCACTCCGACCGCAGAAAATACAACCGCGCCTCTAGCTAATTCTGCTCCCCAAGCTACTGTAGCGGCAAGTAACAGCGGTCACAGCGGTCATGGCAGCAAAGCCAAAATCAATATCAATACTGCTATCTTGTCCGAGTTGGATAAGTTTGAAGGTAAGTTAGGAGTACCGGGGTTATCTAACAAGATTCAAGCGAACCGTCCTTACGCCACTCCTGAGGAATTGGTTTCTAAGAAGGTGATAAATCAGGAACAGTTTGACCAAATTAAAGACATGGTGACGATTGAGGAAGTTGTCCTGACTGGTGAGGCGAAAGATGTTGATTACATGACAAAGTTGGGATTGATGAAAGGGCATCTTTTGGTAGCAAAAGAACTATTGGATCAAAATCAGCCAAAACAGGCGGAACCTCACATTGGGCACCCTGTTGAGGAAATTTATGTAGATGTGGAAGACCAATTGAATGAGCGCAAAGTCAAAGAATTTAAGTCTACTTTGGTGAGTTTGCAAGATTTGGTGAAATCGAATCCCAAAGCTGCCAAACTGAAAACAGATTTTACCTCTTCAGTGCAAGCAGTTGATGGCGCGATCGCGGCTTTACCAGAAGCGCAGCGTCAGCAACCGAGATTTGTTTTGCAAGCGATAAATGGGTTGTTGGATTCAGCTAACTCAGAATATGGGGCGGCGATCGCCAATGGCAAAATCTCTGCTGCAATTGAGTATCAAGACTCTCGCGGTTTTGTCATCTACGCGGCAGAATTATATAAAGGGATTTCTAACTCGATGGCAAAAGACTTTCCCGAAGCGCACAAAGCGATTGAAACTACAATGGCTGAACTCACAAAAGTTTGGCCCGCAGCCATTCCGCCAGCTACACCGGTTAAGACTCCTGAAGAAGTTACCAAACTAGTCAAAATCATTGAGCAAAACTCTCAGCAAGTGATTGATAAATCCAGCACTCAGGCGCAGCGATAGCAGTTCAACTTGATTGTAGTAAGCAGTGAAGATTTTAAGAGGAGTTTAAAATGAGTGAGAATGAGAAATCAGTTAGGAGCGAATCGTGAGAATAGCTTGGGGTACTAACCGCTGACAAAAGCAAAACTCATAACTCATAACTCATAACTCATAACTCATAACTGATTACCACTCTCCACTCATAACTTTAATTAACGACTGATGCAAGAGCTTGACCAGAAAAAGACCATTGACCTGCTGAACGCCATCATGGAATTTGAACTAGCGGGTGTTGTACGCTATACTCACTATTCCCTGATGGTGACGGGTCCTTACCGGATTCCAATTGTGGATTTTTTCAAAGCGCAGGCTAGCGAATCTCTACTTCATGCCCAACAGGTGGGAGAAATTCTTACAGGTTTGGATGGACATCCCAGCCTGAAAATTGCGCCAATGGAAGAAAGTTATAAGCATTCAGTCAAGGATATCTTGGCAGAAAGTTTAACCCACGAGAAGAAAGCACTGGATTTGTATAAAAATCTGCTCGATACTGTCAATGATGCCAGTGTTTATCTGGAGGAATTTGCCCGTAACATGATTGGACAGGAAGAGATGCATAATCTCGAACTGAAAAAAATGTTACGCGATTTTAGCAGCTAATAGAAGTGAGGAGTTAGGAGTTATGAGTTATGAGTTTTAACTTTGCGCTTCCTAACTCTTAACTCCTAACTTATAAGAGGAGAAAAGATGAATTTTACTTCTGCCTTACCTACTTTTGTGATTACACTCCGAGAAGGAGTAGAAGCTGCCCTTGTAGTGGGTATTGTGCTGGCTTTGTTGAAAAAAGCCAAACAATCTCGACTTAATCCTTGGGTGTATGCTGGTGTCGGTGTTGGGATTGTCGTTAGTGCGATTGTTGGGGTATTGTTCGGTTGGGTGATTCAAGCACTAGGGGCGGCTAATCCTCAATACACGTCTGTAGTTGAGCCAACTTTGGAAGGTGTGTTTAGCGTCTTGGCGATCGCTATGCTCAGCTGGATGTTAATCTGGATGACCAAACAAGCCAGGTTTATGAAGGCTCAAGTTGAAGGAGCGGTTACAAGTGCTTTGACAAAAGATTATAATGCCGGTTGGGGCGTTTTTACGTTAATTTTAGTTGCCGTAGTTCGCGAAGGCTTTGAAACTGTTTTGTTTGTCGCGGCAAATTTTCAACAGGGGTTACTTCCTGGGATTGGCGCTTTGGCTGGAATTTTGGTAGCAGCTGGTATTGGCGTGCTTCTATTTAAGTGGGGTGTGAAGATTAATATCCGCTCATTTTTCCAGGTGATGGGCATTTTATTGGTGTTGATTGTTGCGGGGTTAGTGGTAACGGCACTGCAACGTTTTGATGAAGCGGCTAATGCCCTTTCTTTAGTCGATCGCTCTTCTGAAAGTTTTTGTTTTTACTACGAACGGTTTACTAAAGTTCATTCTTGCATTTTAGGACCGCTGTTTTGGAATACTTCCAAAATCTTGCCTGACGAAAAGTTTCCCGGCATTGTTCTGAAATCATTGTTTGGTTACAGAGATAATATTTATCTAGTGCAAGCTGTGGCGTATGTTGTATTTATTGTGACTATTGGTGGATTGTATATGCGTAGTATTACTGGAGGTGCGCCTCAAGGCAAGAGTGCCTCAGCAGGTCAAAAACCGATGACTTCTGCAAAGGATTAAAAATGGGGCATTGGGCATTGGGAGAGAGTTATGAGTTATGAGTTATGAGTTATGAGTTAAGCACTCACCACATTTAGGAAAGCATAGTGTGAAATTGTATATTTCTTGTGGGGTGGAGAGAAGTTGGAGCGGAGGAAACCTCCGTAGACCCGCTTTGCGCGGCTTGCCGTAGGCATCCAATCTTCGGAGCGTCTCGCCCGCCCAAGATATGCAACTTTTATGTGGAACAGCTTATGAGTTGAAGAATTTTGAACGAAGCTAATAACTCACAGCAAAAAACTTTCTTCATTCCCCTTACAAGAGTGCCCATTGCCCGTTGCGCCTTTAAGCGTTGTAACATAGCCGCGTTATTGGGTATTGAATGAAAATCTTTTTCTTCTGCCCTTTTCCCCTTCAGCTGCCGCTGCCTCCAGCAAAGCTGCCTTTTTCAACGGGTAACTTGCAAAGGTAATCGGATGGTAAAAATGCTACCTTTGTCTAATTCGCTTTGCACTTGTAAATTGCCGTGATGTGTTTGAACAATTGCAGCCGCGATCGCTAATCCCAATCCAGATCCACCTGTACCACGAGAGCGATCGCTATTTACCCGATAAAAGCGATCGAAAATCCGTTTCTGTTCTTGGGGTGCAATTCCGATACCAGTATCTTGAATTTGAATAACTGCATAATTATCACTGCGTTCTAATACAACTGTGACGCTTCCTGCTTTTGGCGTGTATTGAATCGCATTCACAATTAAGTTAGAAATCAGACGATAAAGTTGGTCTTCATCGCCAACGACATTTATAGGTTCATGTACCCGAACTACAGATGTCAAGTTTACATCAGAGGCGATCGCTAAAGCGGTAAATTCTTCTATTAAGTCGCTGACAATATCATTTAAACAACAAATTTCGTGTCGCGATGGCACTGGTTGTAAATCTAAACGAGCCAGCAGCAGCAAATCTACAACTAACTGAGTCAATCGTTGATTTTGACGTTTGATAGTTTGTAGAATCTCCTGGGCGTCTTTTTCATCTAAGTGAGGCATCAAAAGCGCTGATTCTACCGTTGCTTGTGACGCCGCTAAAGGTGTCCGCAACTCATGTGCTGCATCTGCTGTAAACTGTTGTATCTGTTGATAGGATTGATAAATCGGTTTCATCGCCAATCCTGCCAACCACCAACTAGCAACAGCAACGAAAGCCATTGCGATCGGCAATCCCAATCCCAAAATGCATTTTAAAGCAGTCAGATCGTTGTGGAAATCTTTGAGACTTCTTCCTACTTGGATATATCCCCAATCACGATTGTCTTGGGTGTGCAATGTTAAAGAAATTTGGTGATAAAGTTCACCTTTGTTATCTTTGAGGGTTTGCCAAACTTGCTTATTTAAAACTTGGGATAATCCATTTGGATGAACACCTGCAACAGCAATTAAATGTCCGGAATTATTAAACAAACGTACATAATAGTTACCTTGATTAATAGCGCTTAAAATATGGCGTTTTGAACTCGATTGCTCTTTAATACAGTTGGCTCCAACTACACACATTTCCGGTAACAACTGCTGTACAACAGCTTCCAAACGTCCAGGCTGCTTGAGTTTTAGTTCCAGGCTATCGTGCAGGGTTCCGGCTACAGATTCCAATTCTCGATCCAAAGCTATCCAATGAACATGGAACATTGCTCTATAGAGAGTGAATCCGCACAGGCTTAAAATTAAACCCATAACGATCGCATACCATAAAGCCAAATGAGCGCGGGTTCGATAAAAGAGTTTATTTTGATTCATGGGTTGGATTGAGGCGATATCCCATACCATGCAAAGTTTCGATTAAGCTAACGCAGCCTGAAGGTGCAAGTTTGCGCCGCAGTAAACGCACTTGAGCCGCCACCACATTACTAATCGGTTCAGCACTCACTTCCCAAAGTTGGTTGCGAATTTGTTCGGTGCTAATAATTTGGTGCGGGTGCTTCATAAAATATTCCAGCAGTTGAAATTCTTTAGTAGTCAGGGGAATAACCTGAGATTCGCCCAAAGTATTTTCACTAACAACAGTGCTGGTGCTGTAGTCTAGAGTTAAGTTTCCCACAGTTAATTTTGGGGATTGGAATAAAGGCGATCGCCTCTGCAAAGCCCGCAATCTTGCCAACAATTCCGCCATCCCAAAAGGCTTGACGAGATAATCATCAGCACCAGCATCCAATCCAGCAACTTTATCTTCCATCCGGTCTTTGGCTGTTAACATCAAAACTGGTAGAGAATTATTGTGCGATCGCAAGCGCTTGCACAATTCCAACCCCGACAATCCGGGTAGCATCCAATCGATAATAGCCAGCGTATATTGCGTCCACTGGCTTTCTAGATATTCCCATGCCTCATTACCATCTAAAACCCAGTCAACTACATACTTTTCTAGATTCAAAGTTCGCTTAATAGCTTGTCCTAAATCTGGCTCATCTTCGACTAGCAGCACTCTCATAAAATTAACTTTTTCAACTAATAGAAAAGACCAAACCTAGCTATACCAATGGGCATTTCTACATCACTACCAACAAATTTAGCGGAAACTCGGTAAATCCAACCATTAGAAGTTCCTGTTCTATTCACCCGGTTCATATCAATATTAAGTATGCTTCCAGGAGAAACTGCTTGGGGGAAAACAATCATCATTTTGTTACCGTTAATAGAAGTATTAGCCTGAACTTTGCGACCAAACTTGTCAGACACGCTAATATCATTCCTCACAGTTAAACCTTTAGGAACTTCGATATCTAACTCTGAAAGATTGTTGCTTTGAGAGGGAATCTGTAACTGGAAACTTTGCCGTACCGTTCCCCATTTAGTTTGCGGAAATTGCCCAGTACTAAAAACGTGAGGGTAAATTCTCTTATCTGGTAAGTGAGTTGCATAGGCAGCAGGAATTGAAGCTGCTAGTGCTAGGGTTAAGGTAGCTAGATAAATTATATTTTTCATCATCTTGATTCCTAACCGTTTTTGAGGTTTATATTTAATAAATAAGCCTTTTATCTACTAGCTTGGCAGATGGTAATGAAATCAAGATGAAATTTTAAGCCAATAAAATTATTTTTTATTGCGGTTCTCGGCTGAGTGCAATACAGATGTTTGTAAGAGACCATTTTTGAACGAAGGCAGAAGGCAGCTATGCTGGAGGCAGAAGGAAAGCGTTCAGATGGCGCAGCACCGACCCTACCGGGACGTCAACAGTGGCGGCGGTATTAAACCCCTATGCCAGAAGGGAGGGCAGAGGTATCCCTTATTACCTTATTACTAATATTTCCTTCTGCCACGCCACATGCTTCAACGCGGGGAACCCACGCAACGCAGTGGCTCCTCTGCAGTATGCCTCGTGCCTTTCCCCGATAAAGTAAATCTTAAATCGAGTGATGGGAGAAACCGGGTTTCTGTCGGTGGAGTATCGAATATTCTCGTGCTTAGTGGATAAGAAACCGGGTTTCTGTGTCTCTACCGCGTACTGCATCCAAGCGGAAAGGTTAGAGAATACGATTATCCAATCAAATAATCTACTTATTAAAACTAAAACGACCGTCTACTTTTTTACTATCAACCTCCGCAATCATCTTGACTTGATACTGACCGGCGGCTTTTTCAGGTAATAAAACTGTGTAATGTTTACCTTCAGCATCATAGGTGAGATTTAAAGATTTCTGAGTACCATCAGGAAGTTGGATTTGAGCCGTTACTTTGGCGTTAGGTATTGCTTCGTGATTATCGCCTTTTAGTAAAAATAAATCCATGTGAGTTCCCTTATCTGATTTCTCAGGTACGAATTCTAAATGATAAGCACCTGATTCAACAACTTGTCCGCCTTTTTTAGATTCTGCGTTATGACTGGAAGATTCAATTTTAGCTGTTTCATTTGCTGGTGCAATTGATGAAGCAGGCGTTGCAGTTTTAGTATTATTTTCGGAAATTGTGGCTTGATTGCTGTTACTGCAAGCTCCTAAAAATAGCAAGCTTACACTGCTGATAACACTCAACAAATAATTGATAGATTTCATTTTTTAACTCCTTACATCAAAATAATAACAAATTATCTCTGTACAAATCAGACATCAAAATGAATTAGACAAACAGGTTAAACTGTTATCTCATTTTCATAAACTGGTGTAGCTTTAGGGATTAATAACTTGCCAAATTTGGCATACAATGCAGGTAAAACTACCAAAGTCAAGGCCGTAGAAGTAAACAAACCTCCCAACACCACAATCGAAAGAGGTTGCAGAATTTCCTTGCCGGGTCCACTCTCAACTACTAAGGGAGCTAATCCCAAAGCAGAGGTAAAAGCTGTCATCAAAATGGCGTTAAGTCTTTCTATTGAACCTTGAATCAGAACTTCTTTAAAAGGTATTCCTTCAGCAAATTTGGTATTGTAATTATCAACCAGTAATAAACCATTGCGGGTGGCAACTCCAAAGAGGGTGATAAAGCCAACTAAAGAGGCAATAGAAATAACGCCGCCAGTCAAAGCTACGGAAAATATTCCCCCTACCAATGCCAAAGGTAAGTTAATCATAATCATGGCGGTAGAAGGAATAGATTTGACTGAAAGGTACATGATTACCGCAATTACTATAAATGCTATGATACTTGAAATTAATATATTTTGAGTAGCTCTTTCTTCTGCTTCAAATTGACCTGCATACTGGATATAATAACCAGAGGGTACTTGCACTTTTTGCTTAACTTTGTCTCGAATTTCATTCACGATCGCTCGCACATCTCTGCCACTAGCATTGGCAGAAACAACAATCAAACGGGAAACATTTTCTCTGTTGATGGTGTTGGGTCCAGTGCTATTGTAAATTGTGGCTACTTGTGATAATTGAATTTTTTTACCATCAGGAGTATCAACTAATAAATTGCGAATTGTATCTAGACTTTGACGTGCATTTGATTTTAACCACACAACTAAGTCAAAGGTTTGTTGTTTTTCCAAAACTTGAGATACCACTCTTCCATTGAGAGCAGTTTCAATAATTTCGGAAAGTTTTCCGACTGTCAAATTATATCGAGCAGCAGCAGAACGGTTGAATTTAATTTGTATCTGTTCGATTGGTACTTGAGGTTCAAGTTGCAAATCTACAATACCATTAACGGTTTTCATTACCTCATTTACTTCACCCCCGATAGTGCGAAGTTGTTCTAAATCTGAACCGAAAATTTTGACAGCGATCGCACTTCTTACTCCTGACAAAACTTCATCCATCCGGTGAGAGATAAAACCGCCAATATTCGGCGCTACCCCTGGTAATTTAGCAAATTCGGATCGTAGCTTCTCAATAGTCTCCTCCCTATTTTTCATTCCTTTTGGACTGAGTTGCACATCCAGTTCGCCAAAGTTGACACCACCGACATCGCTATCACCTGGGGCGCGTCCGGAACGCAGTGCTAGAGCTTCAAACCGAGAATCGCCTTTAAGCGCATCCTGGATAGCAAAGCCAGCTTGGTTGGTAGTTTCTAGAGAAGTCCCTGGATAAAGGCTAACAGCATTGATTAGCGATCGCTCTTGAAATTCTGGTAAAAAGACACGTCCCAAGGTTGGTACAATTACAGCTGCCGCGACCAAACTAGCAGTAGCTAGTACTAAAATAATTCCAGAATGGCGTATAGAAAAGGTGAGTAAAGGATGATAAAGTCTCTTAAAAAATCTCGCTACCCAAGGTTCTGTTTCTGGCAAGTTACCGTAAGGTAATAAAATTGCACATAAAGCCGGAGTTACTGTTAATGCTGTCACGCTCGAAGCGAGAACTGCTACTAAATATCCCAACCCCATTGGAATAAAAATGCTACCTTCTACGCCAGTCAAGGCAAAAATTGGAGAGAAGACAACTACTGTAATTATCGTTGCTCCAAATACTGAATCGCGCACTTCCTGACAGCCTTCAAATACCACGTCTAAAACTGGACGCGGGTTAAGTGAATATTTATTTTCTCGCAGGTTGCGATAAACATTTTCGGCGTCTACAATCGCATCATCAACTGCTGAACCAATTGCTACTGCTAACCCTCCTAAAGTCATTGTATTTAAATTTTGTTCCAACCAATTCAACGCCAAAACTCCTATTAATAAAGATAAGGGAAGAGCAGTTAAACAAATAGCTAGGTTGCGCCAATTCATTAAAAATGGAATCAAGATAATTGCAACAATAATGCTGCCTTCAATTACAGCTTCTCTAACATTTTCAATTGAAGATTCAATATAATCTTCCTGACGGAAAGTTACGGTAAGTTTGATATTTTTAGATAAGCTTGTCTTGAGTTCTTCCATAGCCGTCTCAACGGCGCGGGTGACAGTGGGAGTATCAGCTTGGGGTTGTTTATTCACTATCAGAATAATCGCTTTTTCACCGTTTACACTGCCATCACCTCGTTTGAGGGCTGCACCAATTTGGACATCAGCAACATCTTCTATTTTGATTGGTGTCCCATTGCGAGCCGTAATTACTGATTGCTTCAGGTCTTCGATAGATTCAATTCTTCCAATACCGCGAATTAATTTTTCTCGGTCAGGGGTAATAAGATAACCTCCCGGTGCATTGACATTTGCGCCCTTTGCTGCTTCGCTAACATCCAGCAAAGAAACATTAAAAGCTTTCAATTTATCAGGTTCAACTAACACCTGATACTGACGAACATCTCCACCAAAAACTACTATTTGAGATACACCCGGTACAGCTAAAAGACGATTTGTTACTTGCCAATCAACAATGCGCCGCAGTTCCATCAAGTCAATTTTGGATTGGTAATTGGTATTCTCCCTCTCTCCCTCCTCTTGTAGCGTGAAGGCGTATTTAATAACAGTGCCGATGGGGGAGCTAATGGGAGAAATTTGTGGTGTTTCTACGCCTTCCGGAAGCTTATTTTGAGCTTGTTGCAATCGCTCTGTTACCAATTGCCTTGCTTGATAAATATCGGTTCCCCAGTTAAAAATAATTCTGACAACAGAAATACTCGCCGCACTTGAAGAACGTACCGCTTGTACACCAGGAGTACCGTTAATTGCGCTTTCAATTGGTAAAGTTACCAGAGATTCGACTTCCTCAGGGGCTAGTCCTGGTGCTTCAGTTTGAATTTCGACTTGGGGAGGTGCAAAGCTGGGGAATACATCCAAGGGCATTTGGATAATGGTACGAAATATCCAAAATGTGATAACAATTGCACCGAGAACAACTAGCCAGCGTCGGGCGATCGCCCACTTGATGATGGCACTGAGCATTGTTATTATTTTTGAATCTTAACTTCTGAATCCTGTGTTCTGACGCGATGGTTATCCGCAGAAATTACACCATTGGAAAAATCTTCGCCCTCGGCAACTTCTAGAGATTGTTGAAGTTGAAATTTACTGCGACGACTAGACCAGAAAGTCCCAGCCATAAAAGCAAAAATAGCGATCGCTATTCCTCCCCCAAGCAACCACAGAGGGAGAGGGGGAGAGGGGGGGATAAGGGGAGGGGGGGAATTTTTTTCTGCTTTTGGAGAACTTACGCGTAGAGATTGGGCATAAAGTTGAGGCGCACGTTGGGTAACTACTAAATCTCCCTCAAATAAGCCAGTTTTCACTTCAACCATGTCCGCAGAGGTTTGACCTAAGGTGACTTCAACCGCTTGATAGGCGTTACCATTTTGCACGTAAACCTGTTTTTTACCATTGGCTTCAACTACAGCCGAGATGGGAATTGCCAAAATACTTGTCGGCGTTTGGTCTGTTAAAACTTCTAATTCCGCAAACATACCCGGTTTTAACACTCCACCAGGGTTATCTATTTCCGCTTGCACTGGTACAACTTGCGTTTCCCCTTGCACCACCGAACTAATCCGCGAAATTTTTCCAGTAAATATACGGTTAGGCACAGCAGCAACTTTTACGCTTACCCGTTGACCAATCCTAACCTTACCCAAATCCTTTTCATAAATATTCGCCGTGGCAAAAACTTGACTGTCATTCACAATAGTCAGCAGTTTGCCACCCGCATCTTGAAATGATTGACCGAGGGTAACTTCTCTGTCAGCAACTTTACCGGAGATAGGAGCAGTCACTGTTACCAATCCCTTAGCGTTGGCACGGCTTCCCAGTTGTTGCAGCCGAGTTTCATACGCAGTATTACTGAGGCTAATTCGCGTTTTAGCTACTTTAACCGCTGATTGAGCGTGTTTAAGTTGCGCCTCCGACTCAATAACATCTCGACGGCTGCTAGCTTTCGCAAGTTCGGCTTTAGCTTCTGCTAGCTGAGTTTGAGATTCCAGAGCATTCCGACGCGGTAAAGCACCAGCATTAGCTAACTGCTGGTCTTTGTGATATTTTTCTTGAGCAAATGCCACTCGACTTTGGGCTTGGACTATTTCAGCGGCTGCTATTTGCTGATAGCGATCGCGATTTTGTTGAGCTAGCGTTAAATCAGCTAGCGCCTGTTGCAAATCAGCCTGACCTTGTGCGAGTTTTTCCTGAGATTCAACGCGCAATGTCACTAAATCAGGACTGGATAAAACAGCTAATGGTTGACCTTTTTGAACGCTTGCACCGGGTTCCACTAACAGTTCAACCACCTTCGCGCCAGAAATTGGCGTAGTAACTTCTACTTGTTTGCTGGGTAGAGTTTCAATTTGTCCGGTGGTTTTGATACCAACAGCCAAGCGCTGGCGGTTAACCGACTCAACTTTAATTTCCAGGCGTTTGGCGGTTTCAGCATCAACTTGAATGGGGCCTGTGGCCTGATTTGCTTCGCTTGCGCCTTGAAATTCGTGCCTGTGTCCGCCATGTGCTAAAACAACTGCTGGACTACCCAACAGCAGCAAAAAGATTGCAGAAATACAACACCGCAGCGCAACTGTTTGGGCATTGGGCATTGGGCATTGGGAATTGGGCATTGGGCATTGGGCATTGGGAATTGGGCATTGGGCAGTAGGGAATTGTTGCTGCCGACTCATCAGGCGTCGCCTTGGCGGACTACTAAAATTGCATCTAACAATTCAGTTTTTCAGACCAAGATGAAATCAAGATGAAATTGCTTATACCGATTCTCTGCAACAATGCGCTTAATAACCCGACTTTGTGAACTCGCGAAGTTTACGGGCATACAAACAAAGCCCACCTGCGTGGGCTAATTAATGCGGTTAATTAAATTAAATATTTTTCTGGTAGAAAGGGAATAATTGCCTATTTTTTATACCAAGTTTGACGCCACTGCTTCATTTGTTGAATCTCAGCTTCTTGTGACTTGATAATGCTTTGGGCTAATTGCTTGATTTCGGGGCGCTGAGACTTTTTCAAAGCATCTTGAGCCATTGTTACAGCTCCTTCATGGTGAGGAATCATCGCATTGATAAAGCGCAAATCAAACTCAGCATCGGCTGCACCCAAGTCCATACTCATCATCATGGCTTTCATTTGGTCAGGTGACATCTCCATCATGTGACCCATTTGACTGTTATAAGCCATTGGTTTATTTCCAGCTTGGGGATACCAAGTTTGTCGCCACTGCTTCATTTGAGCGATTTCTGTGTTTTGCGCTTTAATGATGTCGTCTGCTAGCTTTTTAATTTCAGGGCGTTGAGATTTCTGTTGCGCTTGCTTTGCCATTTCCACAGCACCTTGATGATGCGGTATCATTGCATCGATGAACCGCAAATCGTAATTGGCATCAGCTGGTCCTAAATCCATTGCCATGTTGTGATTCATACCACTATGATGCATCTGCTTATCAGCAGCATTGGTTGCAGTGGTGTTTTGGACTTGATTTTTGCTTTGTGCAGCATCAGAACAAGCTGTTACAACACCGCCTAAAGATGCGATCGCTATCAGCGCAAACGCCATAAAACCAGTTTTTCTAGAATTACGTTGCATTTGGTTAATGGTTAATGGTTAATGGTTAATGGTGAAGGGGCGCGAAGTCTGCAGTCGGGAAGATTCCCCCCGGCTCACTTCGCGCCCTTGGTAGGTCCGCCACTGCGGTCTTGGGGTCTGGCCAAGGGTCGCAGTGGCGTTTTCCCTCGTGCCGGGGATGGTGAACCCCTCCGGGGTCAATGGTTCATAGCCGAAAGTCCATAAACGTGTGAACAATGAACAATGAACTTACTATCTAGTTTTCCACGCAACAATGAAATCAGGATGAAATGAGCAGAATGTGGGTTAAACAGTTATTTATTTATCCGGTGAAAGGGTTAAGCGCCCAAAAGTGCGTAGACGCGGACTTACAAATAGGACATGGTATATCAGGCGATCGCTCTTTTGCTTTAATGTTTCAAGAAGAGGCGATTCCTCAGGACTTGACAAAAGTGCCGTGGATGAACAAGCAAAACTTCGCCATGCAAAACGATTGGCACGGTTTGGCGGCGTTAGATTGCGACTATGAAGAAACTACTGGCACTTTCAGGGTGAAGCGCAAAGGCGTAGAGTTATTAGTTGCAGATGTTAATAGTGAAACAGGACGCGATCGCATTTCTACTTTTTTCACTGGATATCTCGCAGGAATTTATCCCAGTCAATCAGCAAGACATCCGCATCGCGCACCCGTGCGGTTTGTGGGAGAGTTTGGCACAACTCGCTATCCTGACAGAAATATAGTAGATATTTCTTTAATTAGTCAAGCAACAATTAATCATTTAAGTGAGTTAGCTGGACAACAAGTTGATGTTCGGCGTTTTCGCCCCAATATTGTTTTAGATGATTTACCTGCTTGGGGAGAATTTGATTTAGTAGGGCAAGAAATGCAATTGGGTACAGCACGAATTGCGATTACAGCGCGGATAAATCGCTGTTTAAATATTGATGTAAATCCGGAGACTGGAGAACGAGATATTTCTTTATTATCTTTGTTGCAAAAGAATTTTAAACACGCGCAAACAGGTGTTTTGGCAAAAGTTATTGCTGATGGTAGTGTGGCAATTGATGATTTAGTTATTAGTTATTAATCATTAGTCATTAGTGCTTGTTAAGCGCTGAAATAAATTACCCTGCGGGAAGCCCCCTTCGGGGTCTACGCGCTAAAAGCTTAAATAAGCTAAAGCTTATTGAGCAAGCTTCTAATACCATTTCATGCCATTTCTCTAAATGTTTGATACATATAGATCCCCCCACCCGACAAGGGGAGGCAAAGGCGCTAAGTGGATTTTCCTCCCGCTTTATTGCCGTGGGCACATCGATTGTCATATGTTGGAACGTTAAAGAGAAAAGGAAGGCGTCTATACACCGTCTGTATTTGTATCAGGGTTTTGGTGAAATGGTATAACCCGTTAAAACGGGTTTAAGCTATTAGCCCGAAATTTATTTCTGGGCGAATAATCCCACAGCTGCATTCGGGTGAATATGCTCTTAAAATAATACGAGTACTGTCAACTTTTCTGTGAGTCTCATTTTTCCATAGGAAGCTGTAATATTTACATCTTTTGCTTCTGCTTTTTCGCCCGGTCTTAATTTTTCCGGTATCTGAAACTTGAATTCTCCTGTAGGATTTCCTGATTTAATTGTGACAATTTGCCGGGGTACAAGATACAAATCATCGCTGGAAATATTGACTGTAATCTTATCATTTGGAACTGGAGTAGTGAGAGTTACTGTTCCTCGGACAGTTTCCCCCCGATAAGCTTTTTCGGGAAGTGATAAAGATTTTAGTTCTGGAAGCCTCTGGTAAGGTTCAAGCTTGAATGATGCTGGTTTGCTTACTTGATTATAAGATGCTGCAATCTCTACAGTTGCACCTTTTGGATAATTACTACCATCTTTAGGAATTGAAAACTCGAAAATACCTTTTGTTTCCCCTGCTGGAATCGTAACATTTGTTTGCACGGGAGCAAGATAGCGATCGCTACTTTCAAGATTAACAACTACGTCATCAACAGCAGGATTATTGAGAGTGACTGTTCCTTGCACTGTTGTACCCCAAGTTATATCCTCAGGTTTCAGAACTAGAGAGGTAAGTTCTGGTTTTGCAGACTCTTGAGGTTTGAGTGTCAGCGATGTTGGTTTAGTTATTCCCTGATCAGATGCTGCAATCTCTACAGTTGCACCTTTTGGATAATTACTACCATCTTTAGGAATTGAAAACTCGAAATTTGCTTCTTTTTTTCCTGCTGGAATCGTAACATTTTCCTGTACGGGAGCAAGAGCCTGATTACTACTTTTAAGATTAACAGCTACGTCGCCAACAGCAGGATTATTAAGAGTGACTGTTCCTTGCACTGTTGTACCCCAAGTTATATCCTCAGGTTTCAGCGATAGAGAAGTAAGCTTTACAGGCGTTGTCGTTACGTCAGGATTAGAAGCTTGTGGTTCCCATTCAAACGAAGACCAGAAAAACCTAGTTACGATTCCCCCTAACCCTAACAGCAAAACAGCAACACTAAATTTAATTAACAGTAGAATATTTTTATTTACAACATTTTCTGATTCATCTTCTCGCTTTCGCGCTGGTAAAGGTGGGTTTAGTAGATTTAAAATAAATTGGAGATTATGCCTGGTTACTTCTATTCCCGCTTGGTCATTTAACAATTCTCGAATGTGTAAAGCTTGATTTAAATAACTTTGAGCTTTAGTCACCTCACTCAAACTAAGGGCGCGAGTACCTAATTGATGCAGTGCAAAAGCTTCAGCAGCCTGATTTCCTGTTGCACGCGCGGCTTCAAGTGTTAGTTGTAACACGTTCTCCCATGTACCCCATTGTCCGCTAAAAGCCAATTCGCCTTCTATTGCTTTGCCCAAAGACAGCACATCAGACCAGCGACCAGCTTCAGCAGCCCATTCCAGCGTTTGCAGAATGGCATCGGATTCTTCTAACAAGCTTTGTGGAATCCCCTGACTTTCCTGTGCCAACTTTGTAAAGTAAGTTACAGACTTTTCCATCCAACTGGTTATATCTGCTGAGTTGCGTAACTCTTCAACTAGAGAACTTGCAAGATGATAGCGATCGCCTTCTACTTGCACTAAGTTACGCCGTACCAATGTTTCTAAAACAGGTTTAATTTGGGGAATTTCAGTTAAATCTGCAATTCGCTGTCCAGCTAAAGCAATATTTGCACCCAAAGCCGCCAGCAATGCCAAAATCATCCGTTGAGGCTTTTTCAACGATGATAGCAACTGTTCAGTCCAAGCGCTATTGGAAGTATTATTATTGACCAGTTGAACTACCGCCGCCAAAGAAAGATTATCCTGCGTGACCAATGCTACAGCTTGAAGAATTCGCAGCGGATGACCTTCTAAAGCTGTGCAGAGTGTTTCAGCAAATGGGCGTTCATTTGAACTCAGGGAATGTCCTAGTTCACGTGCAACTAAAGATACAGCATCATTTAAAGGTAGTCCGCCCAATCCTACAGGATGTCCTTCGCCCCAAAGCTGGCGTTCTGAGGAAGCAAACAAAAAGGTAAAATTGGGTAAGGCGTTGATGATATCTTGCACTTCTTCCCGTGTCAGCTTCGCCCCATCTAACAAAATGAGAGCTTTTTTGTCTTTTAAAGCCTCGCGAATTTGAATGTCTGTAAGCTTAAACGGGGTGACACTATCATAAAAAGCGTTAAAGAGAATTTGCAGTAAATCCGAGACTGGCTGGTAACGGGTGCAGTTGTAATAAACAATACCATCTCTCAAGGCAGGAACAATCGAGGGATGATGGGCAAGATATCGCAGAATAACTGTTTTGCCGATACCTGGAGAACCGTAAAATTCCAGAGATTGGTCGTAGGGTAGAGCATCAAGCGCTACTTTCACTTCTTCGCGGCGACCTAACAACAGCGGAAAGGAACGAGGAGGTAAAACAACGGGAAGAGGGCGAGGTTGTGGAAGTTGGTGAACAGAAGGAGCAATTGTCACCTTAGCACCAACAGAGGAATCAGGCTTGAGAATATTGATAGTTCCGACTTTCTTAATGCTTCCGAACAAAATAGCGCGATCGCCAGCGGACTGCGAAATGACGTTAGTCATAACTCGCTCCTATTGTGTTTCTATTTTTGAATATTTAAATTATCTACTCGTCCAATTTGCCCAAACACAATCGCATTATCGGCAGCGGTTTGTTGAATATTGGTTGTTTCTGGAACTGAAGATTTTATTGGAGGTGTGCTTTGTTGATTTTTTTGAAATTCAGTTTTTTGTAGTCTAAGTTTAATAATTGGGGTTTCTGACTCTGGAATTCCCTCTAAATCAATAGCAGCACAGCCTATTTTAAAACAATCTTCATAAGTTCTTCCAGCACCTAGCGCGTCATAAAATCCCACAGAAAACTTGATTGCACCTTTATCTCCAATCGCCCGATTCATACCAATTACATAATTAATATGTTGATGAATCCCTTCTGCTTGAACTTCTGAATAACAGGCGTTGAGTAAAACACATTCAACTGTGTTTTGAAACAATTTAAATAGCCTTGCGAGAGATTCTGTACTGACAACTTGCATTTGTCCGGAGTTATTCTCAAAAGCTAAACCATTACTTTCCGAACCATGTCCAGAAAAATGAACAATAGTTGGCTGGTAGTCTAAAAGCGCATGCCGCAAGTCATCAACTCGTACCGCCCACTCAGTAACAATTTCAAATTGCTCTCGATTTTTGGCACGTTTCAGAGACGCCTGAATTTCCCGCACCTCTTCATCTAAGCGTAACTTCTCTGTGTTTTTCGGATTTGCTGATAATATTAAAATTTTTTTCACGGTATTATTTAGTTTTAAGTACGTTTTTATATATAAACAATTAGTTACCGTATAATTCCGGATACAGGACTACTCCCAAAGATAGATTTGACAGATTTAGCGATCGCCTAAGTTGCGATGAAGCGATGAAATGTAAACTACCCACACTGACCTTGCGGTACAGTGTGGGCTTTCAGTAGCCCGCGTAGAGTCCGTACTGAGATTACAGCACAAACCGTTCGAGCCTCCAGGCAGGTTTACAGACTGCCCCAATAACGCAATCATCTTTGCTCCATTCAAATCAGCATCACAGGACAACCCACAATTGCCACATTTGAATTTTTTCTCAGAGCGCAAGCCGATATACAAGCATTGATTTGTGAGCCTCCTTGCGGGAACAGGTGAATAGCGATCGCGTCACAAATTGGTACTGGCAACCAAATTCTGCTAAGAATACAAAGGGAACTTAATTGTTTTATTTAAGTTATACCACTTCTTTTTAACGTTGCACCAAACCACAATCGAAGTACCCACGGCAATAAAGCGGGAGGAAAATCCACTTAGCGCCTTTGCCTCCCCTTGTCGGGTGGGGGGATCTGCGTGACAACATTATGGAGAACTGGTATTATAATTGATATCAGCCTCATCACTACTTACTTACATGCATTTCACAAGTTTCACGAGCGCCTTTCGCCACTTTATTACGCTTTAAGTTCTCTGCTTCATTTAAAATTGGATGGTAACGCAATCTATCGCACCCAATTTTCAACCAATTTTGCCAATTACCAGCCCGCCACAATCTTAAAGTTCCATCATTACTACCACTGACTATATATTGTCCATCGCTGCTAATAGCAACAGATGAAACAATATCTTTATGCCCTTCAAATGCTTGTTTACCAATCAAATTTCCCTGTCTATCCCATAACCGCACATTGAAATCATTGTCACCTGTAACTATATACTCTCCATCGCGGCTGATGGCGACAGAAAGGGGATTTGCTGGATATTCAAAAGGTTCACCAATCAAATTTCCCAGACTATCCCACAATCGCACGCTGTTACTGCTACCGCTAACAATAGTTCGTTTATCGGGGCTGACAGTAACGGCGCTGACATATTCGATAGTTGCATCATTTACTTGACTTTGAAAGGGATTTGTGACGGGTCTACCTTGTAAATCCCACAACTGGACGCTGCCAATATTACCATTACCACCAACGACAATAGTTTGGTTATCATAAAAAGCGATCGCTGAAACTCCATTCGATGGTCTAAAGGCTTTTCCGATGGGTTTACCGATGTTATTCCAAAATTGAATTGTTGAATTAATATTATCTTGACTAAAACTGGCAATTGTCTTTCCATCGGGACTGATGGCTACTAATTTCACAGGCGCATTATGTTTAAATGGTTGAGCGATCGCTTTACCTTTTAAATCCCACAAGCGCACTGTTTTATCTTCACTGCCACTAATAATTGTTTTACCATCAGGAGTAATAACAACAGATTTTATGGCTGCTTCATGGTGCAGGGGTTGACCGATGGGTTTACCTTGTAAATCCCACAAACGTACTGTTTTATCGTCACTACCACTAACAATTGTTTTACCATCAGGAGTAATCGCTACCGATTTTACTGCATCTGTATGTCCGGAGAAAATACTAATTGCATTACCTTGTAAATCCCACAATTTTACTAACCCTTTATTACCTTCACCGCTAGTTAAAGCATATTGTCCATCGGCACTTACTACGGCAAAAAAGCCTGGATATAATAAGGGTTTTTCTAAAAGATTACCTTTGAGATCCCACATTTGTAAAACTACTGTTTGGGAACCGTCTTCACCGCGATTAATATTGATAATTTTTTGCCCGTCAAGGCTAAAAGCAACTGAGTTGACGCCTTGTTGGTCTGGAGTAATTGGAAAAGCTTGAATTAATTTGCCTTGAAGATTCCACAACTCTATTTTTGCAGGATTTCCATTACTACCAGTGACTATGGCGTTACCTTGGGGGCTAAAAGCAAGAGCATTTACACTACCTTTTGAAACGAAAAAGCTGCGAATAAGTTTACCCTGAAGATTCCACAGTTGCACTTGTCCGGGATTTCCGTTAGTACCAGTGACAATAATTTGACCATCAGCACTAAAAGCAACGACATTAACACTACTTTTAGATACAGCAAAGTTGCTGATGAGTTTACCTTTTAAATCCCACATTTGCACTTTTGCGGGGTTGCTATTACTAATAGCAACAATTCTATTACCATCAGGACTAAAAGCAACGGCACTAACACCATCTTCAAATAAAGGATAGTTGCGAATAAGATTGCCTTTAATACCCCATAGTTGGATAATATTATTAGTTGTAGTTAGAATTGTCTGACCGTTGGGACTGAAAATAATTGATTGGACGGTATTGTTAACCTGAAATTCTGCAAGGCGTTCTCCTTTAAAATCCCATATAGTTAATTTGCCATCATAATTGCTGGTAGCGATATACTTGCTATCGCGACTGATGGCGAGGGCGGATGGTTCGCCAGCGTTGAAAAAATTGCGTTCTCGCGCTTCGGCGATCGCTTTACTTAAGGTAGACTGAACTTGGTAAGATGCTGGCTTTAAAAATGGCTTTAATAATGATTCACTATCACCAGTCGCCTCAATTGCCAAAACTAATGCATCTAGAGGTTTTGCTGCTAAAAGTTTGTCTACACGAGCCGCTTTTACCCCCAGTTCGCTTAATTTTAATTGCACAAAAATTATAAATGTAAAACTAGCTAACAACAAAAATGCTAAACTGGCGGCACTCCAAAGCGAATGAGTATTCCGCCGTTTTTGTTTGAGGCTGCGCTGGACAAATTCAGCTTCTATTTTGTTGAACCAATTATCATGAGAATTAAGTATTTGTTGCAATATATCTAAATAAGGGTCAAAATACCACAAATAACGCGATTTTTTCTGCTTTTTCCAATCAAGAGCCGCAGGTGTTAACCGCCTTTGCAAAATTAGATTTTCCTGATATTGTTGTTTCCAAATCAGTAGTTTTTGCCAGCCTCGCACTAAAGCATCATGGGCAGGTTCTATATAAAGATTTCCTTCTGTATCTTGTCCGGAAACTAACAACCTTGCGGCAGAAAATCGCTTAATTACTAATTTAACTCGCGTATTTTCTGGTTCGGGATATTCCAATTCTGATAATAATACTCGCCGACGCGCCAAATCACCGCCACCCAACGCCACCATTCGCAACATCACGTGTTTGACTGTTTTGGCGTAAGCTGGGTCAATATTAACTAAATCCTGATATTCTTGGTCTGCACGTTGGGCGAGACTGCGCGTTACTCCCCCTAATTCTTCATAATCTTCTTGAGCGATCGCGCGATTATTTCTTTTCCCTTCTCTTGCACTTTTAATATACTTTAAATAAAGTTCACTTAAGGTAAAAGAAAGTAAAGGTAATGCCCCTGGCATTTGTGAAACTTCATCAATTAATCTATCTACCAAAGATGGCGGTTCAAAATACATCACCCGAAGGGAAGCGGGTTCAACAATTGCTTGACGCAATTCTTCGCGCCTCATCGCCGGTACAATAAATCGCGCTTCCTTCCAATATGGTTCTAAGGGAGTATCGCGAAATTGCGGTTCAAAATCAGAACGCAATGTCAACACAATTCTGACTTGTTCTGGAAAAGCTGCAATTGAAATTGCTAATCCCCGCAAAAATTTTTGCCTTTCTTCATTATTATCGCAAAGGGTAATTAATTCATCAAATTGGTCAATTACTAATAACAATTTGGCATTGGGATGAAGTTTAATCCATTCACCAATCCTATGTCCCAAACTTTGTAATTCTTGCTCAAAAGCGACTTGATGTTTGGCAAAAAATGGTAAATTTTCTTTAATTAGCATATTGTTTAAAGCCATAAACGGAGATTCACCCGGACGAATAGGAGCGAGAATACGCCATTCTTCATCACTTTTTCTTAAATAGGGAATTAATCCGGCTTTGACTATACTAGATTTACCCGAACCGGAAGCCCCCAATACCACTGTCAAAGGTTGGTTGATGACGAAATCATGCAGCTTTTCAATTAATATCTTTCTACCAAAAAATAAAGCACTATCTTTTTCTTCAAAAGATTCCAAACCCCGGTAAGGATTGATATCTTCAACAAGTATCGGCGCTTTCTTTAAGTTGCTGGGGTCAAAATCAGGAACCGCAAAGATATACTCGCCTTTATCATGGCGTTGCAGCTGACAAAAACCAGGAGTTTGTCTGATATTTATTTTGCCTAATTTACTATGTAAATATACATATAACTCTGTCGCGGTAAGTACACCATCATCGCTTAAATCAGCTTCTCCATTCAGCCCATTGATGAGACATTCGGCAAATGGGGAGTTAGCCTCATCACCGCTACGATGTCCAAAACGATACAAAGAATCGGCAGCGCGTTCATCATCCCCGGCAGAGGTGATTACCTGTTGGGCACAACTGGAGATGTAGCGTTCATAGCGTTCCTGGTATACTCGTTTTACCCGCACCGCATCTCTAAAACCTGCCCAGCGAAAGGCACCGGCAAAGCAACAATCGAGGATAACTAGTAAATGACGGCATTGTAGCTTAAATAAAGCATCATGCATTCGCTTCATCGATAACAGAGTGCGATCGCTTTCCATCCGCGCATCTTGAGGGACAATAAAACCAGCCGGACCATCGGGATTATCAAGGGCATCTAAAGCGATACCGTGTCCGGCAAAGTAAAATAAAACGCGATCGCTTTCTTCGATTTGGATGTAAGTACCATCTGGTAAAGGCAGTTTTTGTTGTTCAAAATCTGCAAATAGATTGTTAAGTTTGACACCAGTGGCATCCGTATCGAGTAGAGTCAGGACTTTGTACTGGTATCTGTTTTCTAGAACTGCCGCGATTTCTTGGGCGTCATTGACGGCGGTTTTGAGTTCGGGAATGCCATCAATGTATTGATTAATACCAATAACTACAGCAAGACTGCGTTTAATTTCTACCATAGGTGCAATATCATCGCCTTAAAAGTTGCAACCAGCCATTAACTAGCTACAACTGGCTTACTTGCGATTCCAAACGTATTTTTGGCAAGTATTTTTTGCACCTTTTTCTTCTCTTGTCTGGGGCTGTTGCATTACTGGGTGATTTTGCAATTGCTGACAGCCTATTTGCAGCCAATCATGCCAATCGCCACCTTGATGCGATCGCACTGTTTTATCTGCACTGCTACTAATTATCGATTTACCATCCTGACTGAAAATAATACCGCTTACCCAACTTTTATGTCCCCGGAAGGGTTCGCCCATCGGTCTGCCTTTTAAATCCCACAAGCGCACTGTTTTATCCCAACTACCACTGACAATAAATTTACCATCAGGACTAAATGTTACAGCACTTACCCAACCTTTATGTCCCCGAAAAGGTTCGCCTATGGGGTTGCCTTGTCTATCTGATAAACGCAAGGTGTTATCTTCACTACCACTGACAATGGTTTTACCATCAGGGCTAAAGGCTACAGAATGCACGCCCAGTTGATGTCCTTGAAAAGGTTTGCCAATGGGGTTACCTTTTAAATCCCACAAGCGTACGATTTTATCTTGACCGCCACTGACAATAATTTTACCGTCAGGACTGAAGGCAATAGCATTAATAGAAGCTTGACGACCCGTGTTAAAAGGCTTACCTTGTGGCTTTCCTTGTCTGTCAGATAGGCGGACAGTCCCGTCATCGCTACCACTGGCGATAATTTGTCCGTCAGGGCTAAAAGCTACAGACCGAATAGCGCCTCTAAGACCTCTAAAGGGCTGACCAATTGAGTTTCCCTGTCTGTCTGACAAATTTACAACGCCATTATCTCCGCCACTAGCAATAATTTGTCCATCTGGACTGATGGCTACAGCCCAAACGATAACGCCGTTGTTTTGAAATGGTTTAGCAATTAATTTACCTTGTCTATCCCACAAACGCACACTTCCGTCATAACTGCCGGTAACAATGGTATTACCATCTTTGCTAATAGCTGTTTGCCAAACCTCACCTTGATAATCTTTGCCGGGAAACTCTTGAAAATGCGTACCAATAGCTTTAATATCCTGCAAGTCCCACAAGCGGATGGTGTTGTCGTTGCTACCACTGACGATAAATTTACCATTAGGGCTAAATGCCACAGACCGAATCCAACTTTCATGTCCTTGAAAGGATGCGCCTAATTGATTGCCATTAATATCCCACAAGCGCAGGGTATTATCATGACTGCCACTCAGAATCACTAAACCATCTGGACTAAAGGCGACAGATGAGACAGTATCTTCATGTCCTCGGAAAGATTCGCCAATTTGTTTGCCTGTTAAGTTCCATAAACGCAAGGTTTGGTCTGTACTGCCACTTACAATAAACTTACCATTTGGACTAAAAGCAACAGAGGTAACTGCACCTTGATGTCCGACAAAGGGTTTACCAACGGGTTTGCCGATATTATCCCACAAACGCAGAGTTCCGTCTGCACTGCCGCTGACTATTAATTTACCATCGCGACTAAATTTCACAGAAGTAACTGCATTTTGATGTCCCAAAAAGGGTTTACCAATCGGCTTCCCTTGTAAATCCCACAATCTGACAGCCCCATCGACACTGCCACTGACTATAAATTTACTATCAGGGCTAAATGCCACAGTGGTGACGTACTTTTGATGTCCAACAAACGGTTTGCGAATAAGTTTGCCAGTGTTATCCCACAATCTGACAGTCTTGTCTGCACTGCCACTGACTATAAATTTACCATCAGGACTAAATGCCACAGAGGTGATTTCACCTTGATTTTCGCCTGCTTGTTGAGCGATCGCTTTACCTTGACTATCCCATAAACGGAGAGTTTGGTCACCACCACCGCTGACAATCATTTGACTGTCTGGACTGATAGCAACAGTTGCAACACCAAAGTGATGTCCTCTAAGAATATTTCGTTCGCGGGGTATAGCGATCGCGCTTAATAAACTAGATTGTACAGGAGAAAGCACATTACGGAATACCGAGAGACTTTGACCGGTAGACTGAATTGCTAACACCAGCCCATTTATCGGCTTTGAGGCTGACAGGTTGACTGCGACAGCGGCATTTTCCCGCAGGATAGACTCTTGTCTTTGGATTAGAGCCACAATAGTAGCCCCACTTAATAATACCAGGGCACCACTGACCAAACTCCAACGCGCGATCGCGTTTTGGCGTTTTTTCTGAATGCTGTGCCGTACAAACTGTGTTTCTAATTTGTTAAACCAATTCTTATCAGAATCAAGTACTTGTTTTAAGACATCCAAATAAGGGTCAGAGTGCCAAAGAAACTCTGATTTTTGCTTAGTTTTCCATTCCAAAGCTGCAGGTGTCAGCCGTCGTTGTAAAATTAAATTTTGCTGTTCTTGTTGTTTCCAAATTAGTAGCTTTTGCCATCCCCTAACTAAAGCATCATGGGCAGGTTCTACACAAAGATGTCCCTCAGCATCTTGACCTTTAACTAATAAACGGGCATTAGCAAAAGCTTCAATCACAGACTTCACACGCTGATTTTCTGGTTCCGGATATTCCAATTCAGTTAGCAATACCTGTCTGCGCGACAACTCACCGCCACCCAGTGCCACCATCCGAAGCATCACCTGCTTAATAGTTTGCTCATAAGCTGAATTAAATTTCACCAATGCATCATATTCTTTATCAGCCCTTTGCGTCAGACTACGCGTCACTCCCCCTAAAGCTTCATAATCTTCTTGAGTAATTGCCCGATTATTTCTTTTACCTTCTCTTGCACTTTTTATATATTTAAAATAAAGTTCGCTTAACGTAAAAGAAAGTAAAGGTAAAGCCCCCGGCATCGCTGCCACTTCATCAATTAAATTTTCTACCAAAGAAGGCGGTTCAAAATACATTACTCGTAAAGCCGCAGGTTCAACAATTGCTTGACGCAATTCATGCTTTGACATCATCGGCACAATAAAACGCGCCTTTTGCCAAAAAGGCTCTAAAGGCGTATCTCGAAATTGCGGTTCAAAGTCAGAACGTAAAGTCAATACAACGCGGATTTGTTCGGCAAAACTTGATATTATCTTCGCCAAACCTTGCAAAAACAATTCTCTTTCTTTTTCATCTCGACAAAGAGTAATTAACTCTTCAAACTGGTCAATTACTACTAATAATTTTGTTTGGGAATGAAAGCGATACCATTCACGAATACTAGTGATTAATGCTTCTAATTCTGCCTGAAAATTCTCTTTTGGCTTAGCAAACACTGGCAACTTTGCATTTGCAAGAATATTGTTTAAAGCCGAAAACGGAGATTCACCCGGACGAATAGGCGTAAAAACATACCACTTTTCAGAAGACGCGGGGACGCTGAGATTAGAAGACGCAGGTAAAGAGAAATCCCCCACATCTCGATGTACCTGCATCACCGTATATTCTTGAATTACCGTATCCTCTTGCTTCTGCGTATTTCCACTTTCAGAAGACACGGGGACATGAAGATTAGAAGACCCAGACAAAGGAAAATTTCCCACATCTCTAGGTCTCTGCATTACCGTATCCTCTTGCTTCTGCGTATTTCCACTTTCAGAAGACACAGGGACATTGAGAGAAACAGACGCCGACAAAGGAAAATTTCCCACATCTGTTTGTCTCTGCATCACCGTATATTCCTGGATTACCGTATCCTCCTCCTGAACCCTATCCCCTTGTCTCCTTGTCCCCTTATCTCCCCCCTCTCCCTTGTCTCCTCCCTCTCCCTTGTCTCCCCCCTCTCCCTTATCTCCCTCCTCTTTCTTGTTTCCCTGTCCCCAAGTCCCAGTGTCCGTTTCCTTGTCTCCAGTTTCTTGATTTTGCTTCTTCAACAGGGGAATTAACCCCGCTTTTACTAAACTAGATTTACCCAAACCGGAAGCACCCAAAACCACCGTTAAAGAATGACTCGTAGTGAAATCTTCCAACTGTTCAATTAACGCCTTTCTGCCAAAAAACAAAGCACTATCTTTTTCTTCAAAAGACTCCAACCCCCGATAAGGATTGGCATTTTCATCTAACGGTGGTGCTTTAGCTAAATTATTGGGGTTAAATCCAGGTATGGGAAAGATATATTCGCCTTTATCGTGGCGTTTTAGCTGAGAAAAACCTGGAGTTTGTTTGGTATTTATCTTGCCCAATTCGCTATGCAAATATACATATAATTCCGTAGCTGTCAAGACCCCATCATCGCTTAAATCTGCATCTCCATTCAGTGCCTTCAGAATTAAATCAGCAAAGGGAGAGTGTGCATCATTTTCGGTGCGTTGTCCAAATTTAAACAGAGAATCAGTGGCTTTTTCGTCATCACCGGCAGAGGTAATAACTTGTTGGGCACAACTAGAAATAAAGCGTTCATAACGTTCTTGATATACTTTATCTCGTCGCACAGCTTCTCTTTGACCAGCCCAACGAAACGCGCCACCAAAGCAGCAATCAAGGATAATTAATAAATGACGGCATGGTAATTTGAGTAAAGCATCATGCATTCGCTTCATGGGTAGAAAACTGGCATCATCATCCATCTTGGCATCTTGGGGGACAATGAAACCAGCGGGACCATCGGGGTTATCTAATGCATCTAAGGCAATACCATGTCCGGCGAAGTAGAATAATAGGCGATCGCTTTCTTGAATTTGGATAAAACTGCCATCTGGTAAAGGTAGTTTCTGTTGTTCAAAGGCAGAAAATAAATTGTTGAGTTTGTCTGCAGTCGCATCGTCATCCAACAGCCGCAAAACTTGGTATTCGTATTTTTTCCTCAAGGTTCGGGCGATTTCGGTGGCGTCATTGACGGCGGTTTTGAGTACCGGAATGCCGTTGAGATATTGATTAATTCCAATAACTACTGCCAAACTGCGTTTAATTTCTGCCATAGATGCATTCGCCTTTTTTAGCTACAACCAGAATTTTGGCTATGCATTTCTTATTTTAGGTAAAATCACCGGGCACAATAGTGAAGAAATTTGGTTTTTTTATATAGCGCTTCTCGTTTGGATGCAGTACGCGGTAGGGGTACAATCATGTTCCCTACAATCATCTGTATTTCACTCGATAGGGCAGAGGGCAGAGGAGGCAGTGCGGTCTTGGGGTTTCCCCAAGTGGAGTATCTGCCGTGGTAGAGGGAATAGAAAATAGGGAATTAGGGATTGAGAATTTTTTCCTTGTGCCCAAGTCGTGCTTGTGGCGCTTTTCTCATTTAATTTTTACAAGTTTGTTTTGCCCCTTGTTGTTCACTTGTCTGGGGCTTTCGCAAAACAGGATGTTCCTGCAATTGCTTGCAACCGGCTTCCAACCAATCTTCCCATCTAGCTTTCCACAAACGGACGGTTTTGTCGCGACTACCACTGATAATAAATTGGCGATCGCGACTTATGGCAACAGATACTACCCCATCACTATGACCTTGAAATGTCTGTCCAATGGGATTTCCCTGTAAATTCCACAGGGCTACTGTGTTGTCATAACTACCACTAACTATGTGCTGTCCATTCTGACTAAAGACAACAGACCTCACGCCAGATTTATGACCTTGAAGCGGTTGCCGCATCGATTTGCCAGAAAGATTCCACAGGCGTATTGTGTTGTCATAGCTACCGCTGGCAATATACCGCCCATTGGGACTAAATGCCACAGATAATACCGCTTCTGTATGACCTTGAAACGATTTACCAATCTGTTTGCCCTGTAAATTCCACAAGCGTATTGTGTTATCGTCACTACCACTAACTATGTATCGACCATCAGGACTAAATGCAACAGATAATACCGCAGATTTATGACCGACAAATGGGTTACCAATGAGTTTACCAGTGTTATCCCATAAACGGATTGTCTTGTCTTCACTACTACTCGCTATGTATTTTCCATCAGGACTAAAAGCAACAGAATATACATCTTTTTGATGACCGAGAAACGGTTTACCAATGAGTTCGCCTTGCAAATTCCACAAACGAATTGTGCTGTCTTTACTGCTACTTGCAATGTACTTTCCATCTGGACTAAAAGCAACAGATAAGATGCCATCTTGATGACCGACAAACGGTTTACCGATAAGTTTGCCCTGTAAATCCCACAAGAGGATTGTGTTGTCGTTACTACCGCTAACAATCATCTTGTCATCGGGACTAATAGCAACTGATGTGACGGTAGCCTCATGACCTGAGAAAGTTCGCCCAATTAGATTGTTTTGCAAATCCCACAGGCGTAATGTGTTGTCTTTACTAGCACTGACAATGTAGCGTCCATCGGGATTTATCGCCACTGATGTGACACCAGACATATGACCGACAAGCGGTTGACCGATAGGATTTCCCTGCATATCCCACAGGCGTATGGTATTGTCGTAACTACCACTAATTATTTGGCTGTTGCGACTTAAAGCAACAGACATCACAGCATATTTATGACCTTTAAAAGGTTGTCCAATCGGATTACCTTGAATATCCCAAACGCGCACTGTTTTATCATTACTACCACTGACAATAAACTTACCATCACTGCTAAAAGCAACAGACCAAACCGCAGATGCATGACCTTTAAATGGTTGTCCAATCTGTTTTCCTGTTAAATCCCATAAGCGCAATGTCCTATCCCGACTACCACTAACTATATATTGTCCATCGGGACTAAATGCCACAGCCCAAACACCATCTGTATGACCTGCAAACGGTTGTCCAATTTGTTTACCTGTTAAATCCCACAAGCGTATTGTCTTATCTTCACTACCACTAACTATATATTGCCCATTGGGACTAAATGCCACAGATTGAATTGGCTGATTATGACCGATAAAAGGTGTTCCAATAGAATTACCTTGCAAATCCCACAAACGCACTGTTTTATCTTCACTTCCACTGATGATATATCGCCCATCAGGACTAAAAGCAACAGATGCGATCGGAAGTTTATGACCGACAAATGTTTTCCCAATTTGTTTACCCTGAAAATCCCATAAACGCAGATAATTATCTTCACTACCGCTAATAATATATCTTCCATCGGGACTGATAGCAGTTGTTCTTACCGGAGATGTATGTTCAAACAAATTTTTTTCTTTAGTTGCTTGGACTGCATCAACCAAACTAGTTTTAACAGAATTCAGAATGCCTCCTGCTATCAATGACCGATTTCTACGAGTAGTTTGAATTGCTAAAACTAGTCCATCAACAGGTTTTACTGATATTCGATTTTCCACCACAGCAGCTTGTTCGCGTAACAGCGAAAGTTGCAATTGCGTAAAAGCAAACATCGTCGAACCAGAAAGCAATGCTATTACTGCAGTTACAGAAACAACAAGGCGACGGCGATTATTTCGTTTTCTTTCGATGCTGCGTTTAACAAAATCTAACTCTACAGAATTTAGCCAATTTGTATCGAATTTGTATAATTGCTGCACCAAAGGTAGGCGGGGGTCGTTATTCCAAAGCAGACCTTGAATTTGTTTATCTTGCTTGTTACTTGCCCATTTATTCGCAGTCGGATTTAACTCTCTTTGCAGTAGCAAATTTCCTAAATTTTCGTCTTTCCATCGCCGCAACTTTTGCCACCCCCGCACTAAAGCATCATGGGCGGGTTCGACATAAAGATTATCTTCAATATCTCGTCCTTTTACTAATAAACGCGCGGCTGCAAAGTGTTCAATTACTAACTTTACCCGCGTATTTTCGGGTTCTGGATATTCCAATTCAGATAACAATACTCGCCTTCGGGCTAACTCGCCGCCACCAATAGCAACCATCCGCAGCATCACATGCCTAATCGTTTGGGCATAAACTGGGTCAAGTTTGACTAATTCATCATATTCAAAATCTGCACGTTGAGTGAGACTGCGCGTCACTCCACCCAATTCTTCATAATCTGTTTGAGTAATTGCCCTATTAGTTCTTTTTCCTTCTCTAGCACTTTTAATATATTTTAAATACAGTTCGCTTAAACTGAAAGAAAGTAAAGGTAATGCCCCTGGCATTTGCGCCACTTCATCAATTATTTGGTCTACCAAAGCAGGTGGTTCAAAATACATGACTCTTGCTGTAGCAGGTTCAATAATTGTTTGGCGCAATTCCTCCCGCGTCATTGCTGGAATAATAAATCTTGCTGCTTGCCAATAAGGTTCTAAAGGTGTATTTCTAAATTGTGGTTCAAAATCAGAACGCAGCGTTAAAACAATTCGTAACTGTTCGGGAAAAGTAGATAAAGCTTTTACTAAACCACTTAAAAATTTTTCCCTTTCAATATCATTGCGACACAAAGTAACTACTTCTTCAAATTGGTCAATTACCAGTAATATTTTGATTTGAGGTTTGAGATGCATCCATTTAGCAAGACTTTGAGCAATTTTTTGCAATTCTTCTTCAAAAGCTGTACTTGGCTTGTCGAAAATGGGTAATTTTTCTTTGACAAGGGTATTGTTCAACGCAGTAAATGGAGACTCACCCGGACGAATAGGAATAAGAACACGCCATTGTTGTTCATTTTGCTTTAACAAGGGAATTAATCCAGCTTTAACTAAGCTAGATTTACCCGAACCAGAAGCACCCAATACCACTGTTAATGATTGATTGCTAATAAAAGCTTCAAGCTTTTCAATTAACCCTTTTCTACCAAAAAATAAAGCACTATCTTTCTCTTCAAATGACTGCAAACCTCTATAAGGATTAGTATTTTCATCAAGTGCGGGGGCTGGCGCTAACTTGTTGGGGTCAAACCCAGGAATTACAAATATATACTCACCTTTATCATGGCGCTTCAGTTGACTCAAACCTGGAGTTTGTTTGACGCTTGTCTTGTTTAATTCACTTTGTATATATAAATATAATTCTGTTGCTGTAATTACACCATCTTTGCTATAATCAGCTTCTCCTAAAAGTGCTTTTAAGAGTAATTCAGCAAAAGGAGAATTGTTAGATTCTTCGTTGCGTTCTCCAAATTTAAATAGAGAATCGGCAGCTTTTTCGTCATCGCCGGCGGAGGTAATTACCTGTTGGGCACAACCTGCAATAAAGCGTTCGTAACGTTCCCTATAAACCTTATCTTTACGCACTGCATCTCTATTGCCCGCCCAACGAAATGCGCCTGCAAAACAACAATCAAGAATAATTAATAAATGACGGCATGGTAACTTGAGTAAAGCATCATGCATTCGCTTCATTGGCAGCAAACTACCATTATTATCCATTTTGGCATCTTGCGGAACAATAAAGCCAACCGGACCATCAGGGTTATCTAGTGCATCTAATGCAATACCGTGTCCGGCAAAGTAAAATAATACTCGGTCAGTTTCTTGAAGTTGAATTTTGCTACCATCAGCTAAAGGCAATTTCTTTTGTTCAAAAGCCGCAAACAAACCCTCTAATTGAGAGTGAGTTGCTGCTGTATCCAACAACTGCAAAACTTCGTATTCGTACTTAGTTTCTAGGGTTTGGGCAAGTTTTTGGGCGTCATTGACAGCGGTTTTGAGTTCCGGGATGCCATTAACGTATTGATTAATACCAATAACTATTGCAAAACTGCGTTTAATTTCTGCCATAAATGATACGATCAGACTACCAGATATCTACCATCTGGTAATGTTAAATTCCAGAGGATTTTAGAGAGCGATCGCGCAATTGTATGATGTTCGGATAAGCACCCCTATTATCTAGAATGGCTGTTAATGGTTAATAGTTAATGGTTAATAGCCATTCATCCATGACCCATGACCCATAAACCATAAACCATGACCCATAAACCATGAACAATGAACCATAAACCATAAACCATAAACCATAAACCATAAACCATATGGATGCATCGCACATAAATCGGCTAATAGAGAGTGTCCACCAAGAATTACTTCCCAAGTTACAGATTGAGAGTGTCGATCCTCACGATCCTGTGGAAGTCCGTCACCTTCCCAAACCTTGGAAACTTCTGGGAAGGGGAAATTACGCTGCGGTGGTTTATCACCCCGAATACCCAGACCAAGTAGTTAAAATTTACGCACCTGGGCGTCCGGGTTTCTTCGAGGAAATGGAAGTCTACCGCCGTTTGGGTTCTCACCCTGCTTTCTCCGAGTGTCTGTATGCTAAAGAAGGATTTTTAATTTTGAAGCGGCTGTACGGAATCACCCTCTACGATTGCATCCAGCGCGGTGTGCGAATACCAAAGCAGGTTATACAGGACATCGACCAAGCCCTAGACTACGCCCGCAAACGCGGTCTTCACCCCCATGATGTCCACGGTCGCAATGTAATGATGCACCAAGGCCGGGGACTGGTCGTTGATATCTCAGATTTCCTCCATAAAGAAACCTGCTCAAAGTGGGATAACCTCAAAAAAGGGTATTACTGGCTGTATCGCCCTATCTTATCCCCACTGAGGATACGGATACCCTACTTTGTTCTAGATGTTGTCCGCAAAAGCTATCGTTTCTTCTCCCGCTTGACTTCACGCCTCAAGCAGGTCTGCAACCAACGCAAGTTGTCTTAAATAAATAATTGAACTTAGGGTATAATAAGATACTGAGATTCCCGGAGGGCGATACCATATCCAGCAAAGTAGAATAAAACGCGATCGCACTTTCTCAAAAAAATCTGACAACATTACTCTTAATTTTCCGTAATTGCCAAGCCTGCTGTAGTAGTAATTAGAAGCCTTGCAAGTATAACTAACTCTTTATAAATAACCTTTGGGGATATACCCCACCTCAAACCCAGCTGCAACAGCTGGGTTTTTGAGTTTGAGGGCGAATAATGCAACTTTAAAACGAGAGGCTATTAGCGTGCCTTATATCTTGCACCTTTACGCATAAACAAGGAACTAAATAGTTTTGAGTAGCTAATCTTACCTTCGTAAATATTCTCAAACAGTCCTCATGAGCGAGGACTTTAGTTATAAGACAGGGACTTACAGTCCCTGGCGGTCAGGAAAGCAGTCGGAAAAGCGATAAATACTTAGCAACTTTTTTCTGCATGATCTGTTGGTGCATTCCGGTGAGGTGCTGCAATCGCTTTTACGCTTTGAAGATTATTTTACACCCAGCAATTCGACATCAAAAATCAGTGTAGCGTTAGGAGGAATCACACCACCAGCACCGTTTGCGCCATAACCTAACTCTGGGGGGATGATTAACTGACGGCGACCGCCTACTTTCATTGTGCTTAAACCTTCGTCCCAACCTTTAATCACTTGTCCGGTACCAAGTGGAAAGTCAAAAGGTACGCCGCGATCGCGCGAACTATCAAACTTGGTACCATTTTCTAAAGTACCCGTATAGTGAACCAAAACAATTTGACCTGGCTTTGGTGTCGCACCAGTACCAACTTTAAGTTCCACGTACTTTAATCCTGAAGCAGTGGTAATTGTCTTTTTCGCGTCAGTCGTGGTTGTTTTCGGAGTATTCGTTGTTGTAGATGTCGCAGTTGGCGTGGGAGTAGGAGTTACACTCGCCTCGTTTGCTGCTACTGATGGAGTACTCGTCGCGTTTGTTGGGTTAGAAGTTTGTTGAGTATCGCCCTGTTGCGTACAGGCTACCATCGAACAGCAAACAATCATCAATCCTACATGCCTAAAAATTGCTTTCAACATTATTTCTATAATTGTTTATACACCATATAGCGGTTTTCACTTGCGTCAAATACATTGGGATCGTAGGGACCATGAATTGTCCATACTGCTTCCGATTGTATATTGCATCCAACCCAGAAGCGCTATAAATTCTCCAAGTTCCTAGTGTAAACGAGAATGCTGCAAATAGGGAGATGAGATAATTGTGGTTAAAAGTCAGTGTCAGTGCGTTGGGTGGAAAAATTATTGATATGAAGAGCTTGGATAAAGCAAAACAGATCCTATCTAATTGGTGGCGCTGGCCTGTTGAAACTCTATTCCCGGATAAAAAATTTGATGGACAATTGCAAAATCCAGGTAGCGAACAAATTTTTGATTTTGACTCGGTGATCACATCTCTTAATCCCATTGCTAAGATTGCCAAAGAAATTGTCTACTATCCAGAAAATGATAAACGCGAACTCTTTGCAATATTTATCTCTGGGCTGGGACAACGGGCTTCGGAGTCTTCAAAAAGGAGTCGCAGGTATGCACGTACTCTTTTAACTGGCATCGCTAATATGAACAATTCTTCTTTTCTCAAACAACGTCCCCTCGTCGCTTTTATTAACCGATACCTTGACTGGATTAATGCAGCTCTTGACCGTGTTGGCTTATCTGGTAGTCCAGTCATTGAAAACACTGCAAGTTTAATTAATTATGCCATAAACAACGATATAATTCTCAATTTCTCAGGCGATAGTCTTGGAACAATTTTGTTGGCGAGAGCTATTAGGCGTGCTAAAAGAAAATTTATCAGTAGACGCGCATTAATGTTTGATTTTGCAGCAAGACGAATTCAAGAACGGAAGTGGGAACAGCGCACTCTTTCACTCATCAATGTCTTCGCCTTCGGAAACGGCTATCGAAAATGGGTCAAAGGTCCAAATTACATTATGGTTTATATTGAAGGCGATACATTAACAAAAAAATTTGGAATTACACCCCAAAAAGCTATTAAGCAAAAACGAGACGATATAAAATTTTTGATATTTCCGCGTTTGTTTCCTGAAGGCAGCTTTGAAGCCCATAACATGATGTTTACAATCGAACTTCTTCGCCAAACTTTTCAAAAAAATCACATTGAAATTGGTGATTTTATTGGCTTATATAACAAACTCAATTCCAGCACCTTAGAAATTGCCACACCCGATGAAGTATCATGGCCAAGCGACATGAAAGACTACACGTGGAATCCAGACAGCCTCAATTCAATTCCATCTTTATCGCCTTAGAAGATGTTTTTCAGTAGCGCCGTTTGTGGTGTTATGGGTTGCTTTTAATTTTAAACAAGTTATTAAAATTAATTCTAACATTGCCCAAACCTACAGCAACCCCAACTTCTATAGCAATTTTCGCTTATATTTGTGAAAATTGAAAGTCTCAAAATCCCGGTAACTCTTACGAAACCGGGATTCTCGTTTCTCATGATGAAACTGATTGTTGATTAATCTGCTTAAATTTGGCGATCGCCTTCTTGAGAATGTTGAATTTTACCCGTTAAAGAGTCACTGGTTTTACTTTGATTAGCTGGATGTGATTGGGAAGGACGGTTCCAGAAAATTAAGCCAGCAAAGAAGGAAATTAACAATGTAATTATGGTCAGAACTACACTATTCATCCCCAAAGGATTTTCTGTATCTTCAGTTGTGTTTTCTGAAGAGTTAAAAGCCGAATTTGGTGTATGATTTTGCTGTGGTTCCTCACTAAAAGAATTTGTGGCATTTGGCTCTGATTGAGCATCTATACTTCGAGTTTCATTCTCAATAACTGCATTTGGATTAGTTGTTGCGGGTGGTTGACTTTCACTATTTGAATTGGGAGAAAGTGCTTTTGCTAGTGCTGCTAAACCAGCCGGATGAGTAAAATAAGTCAGGTGGTCGCAAGCAACATCTGGTGTAAAAATCTTCGGTTTGGGTGAGCGATCGCAACTGACACTTTTAATGCTGGTTAAAGTCACAGCGATGTCGTTTGGTTGATTAAAAAACGCCATATCTACAACTTTGTTTACGCCCGGTTCAAGTATCTTCGACATCAGTCGCTTGACGGGACTTGGTTTATTGTCCTGCATGATTGTAGCTGGAATCATCACCGACCTGTCACCCGCAATAATTGTATAGGGTACGCGAGGATCTGGATTGTCTGCAAGTTCTTGAATAATGTGAGAATCAGGTTTCATTTCCTCTAAAGAATAATCATTGTCTTCTAGAACTTGCAGTAACTGAGCTAATATTTTGGTGGGCCAAATTATTGCCGAAAGTTGATTTAAACCAATACCAAGAATGGCAAAAACTATATCTTGGACAGCGGGCCAAGGTGAACCAGCATTCGGTGTACCTAACATCACCAAATGTTGCACCATTTCATTACCACCTTCTCGCTCAATAAACCAGCGAGAAACTAAACCACCCATTGAGTGAGCCACAACATGCAATTCTTTGCCGTGATTTGGTCCCAAACCGATTTCTCGCAATCTTCTGCCTAAAAATCTGGCGTTTTCTTCAATTGTGGTTTGGAGATTTTCGTAATCAAATGTCACGATGACATCATAGACTTCTTTGTCTTTAAGCAATTGCTGTTTTCCATTCACTTCTACTGTAGCATTGTTAACACTGGTAACCATACTTTCAGTGTCGCCAATAATCCCGTGAACGAACATGATAACCCGCTTGGCTTCGGCAATTCGCGCTTTAATTACCTCTTTATCTTTGATGTAATTTACTTTATCGTGGTTGTCAACTTCGGCAATTCTCAACAAGGGATATTCAAATTGTTTGCCAAGCTTTTTGCTGACAATTTTATTAAAGAAAATGCGAATTGAACCTTGCAAGCTGCGACTGCTGACTGTTGGTCTGGGGAGACGTTCTAAAGTAATCTCTGTTTTACCATTTGCAACTGTGGAACCTCGTCCTAATGGTAAGAAAAACTCACCATCATAAGCGAATGGTAAAAGATGTTCGTTCTCTGCTAATTGGGCATCAACTAGCAATTTTAAAGGCGCTTCTTTTGTAACTACCGTGTAATCTTCCACGTCAGTTAATTCCACAGCGCTTAAACCAGGATCGCTGCCTCGGCTGGTGGTAAATTGAAAAGATTCTGTTACCCGTGGTTCTTGGCGCAAAATCGCAGGCAAAATTAAATTACCTAAATCTCTACTGGCTTGCGGTACGGTGGTGAGATTAATTTTTGCTTGCAAACTTGGATGGGGTTGTACCTCAACAACACCATCTTGTAATGAGGTATTGCTATTAGATTTAATTACCTTAGCATCCTGCGGTCTGATGATGGTAATTGAGACTTCCTTTGTCATCCAATTATCATAGCTGCCTTCCGCTCTCACCGCTTCACGACTGTTTACCCCCGCCATTAAACGGTCAAGGGTGCCTTGATTTCCTCCGATTGAACGAGTTGGTGGAGGCGGATTTAATCCATCTTGTTGTAGCAAACTTGCATCAAATTCTGTGGTGCTGACTATCAGCTTGAATATATCTTTGTACTCAGTAATTCCCAATGCTAAATATTCATCTCTGATCAACAAATTGAGAACGCCACTCTCGAGAGTATTGCTTTTTTGTGAGCCTTTGGCTGCAAGTTTGAAGCTACTTGCTTGGTATTCGTCTAACAAGTTGCTAGATACAGAGTAACTTTCTGCCAGGTCTACTACATTGCAGTAGAGTGGTTTATTGCTATTATTAGTGAGTTTGATTTGGATTGTTGGCGGTACCCACTCATCATTTTCGTAGGTATATTCTAGGCGCATTTCTGAGGCTATTTTCTCATCACCACCACTGAGTGAAGTGTCTTGTCGTCCAGAAAGGACGCTGATTTCCATCGTCACATCATCGGTTTTAACGCTACTAGTCGCGGGGGTAGAAAGTTCGAGAATGTTTGTCCACCGAGCGATATGTTCTAAACGAACAATTACTTGGTCAGCATTTTTCAAGGTATAACCTGCTTGATCCGAGTTTTCGGGAATCGGAGCAATTAGCGGACGTTTATCGTTAGGCTGTGTAACCCAATACTGACCACCGCGAACTACTAGGTCATAATCTGCATCTTGTGGTTCTTCTACTTGACTGACATACAAAGAAGGTTTGGAATCGGGCGCAGATGTTTGCAGTGCTTGTTTTACGAGTTCTACACCTGCGGCTTCGCTGTCTTCGCCCCTGATGTAAATTTTTAAAGGCGGTAATGGTATGTTAGTAACGATCGCCCAATAAGATTGAGTTTGAGATAAGCTTTCCCCACCACTGATAATTTTGACTTTACTCTTTTGTGGCAGCACTTGCATAACTTGCGCTTCGCCTAAAGCCTGGGAAAGTTGAGTTAATTGTTCTGGAGTACTTCCCGCCGGAAAGATTGCTAATAAAGTATTTCCATCTTTAAATGGTTTGGGAATACCAGAAATAGCACCACCATCAATTACCCAACTATTATCATTGCGGCTGTGGGTCAAGGTAAAGTAATTGGGACGTTCTTTGATTGCACCACCCAAAAACGGTTGGTCTAAATCTTTTGGATTTGTAGCTTCGACTTGCGGCGACTGTTCCTTGACTTTACCACTTACCACCGCATTGAGATTTCTCGCTAAATCTCGATAGGTCATGCTACCGTTGGTCTGCTGTAAAGTTTGCATCAAAAAGTAGGAAAAAGCGCCTCTGGGTTGACCGTCTTCTCCTTTATATTCCTTCGCCAACTCATAGTCCCGACAAGCAGAAAACATTACATGCTTGCCTTTAGGCAATACCACACCAGTGGTTTTATTTTCAAAATTTTCAGAAGAACTTAATAATTCATCTATAACAGCTTTGTCATTAGCAAAAACAAAGCTACTTAAAGAGCGATCGCGCGAATCTACCGGAGAACGTCGTACTCTAATTTCTGGGGATAAATCTCTTGTTCCCGAACCAGAGTGACAGCAATCCATGATAATCACCACATGGGGATTATTCTGCGCCACTTTCGAGATTAAATAACCTAATTCCTTATCTGCTAAATCTCGACTACCTTCAGTACGGCTGTCATAGCAAACCAAAGTTTCATCTAACCGGTCTGGCTCTAACTTCCAAAACTCTTGGGGTGCTTTCTCTTGAGCGCCATGACCGGCATAATAGAAAAATACTATATCTTCACTGTCAGCATTGCACAAGTGCTTGAGAAAACCGTCAATCACACCCTGACGAGTAGCTTGTTCATTAGTGAGAATCCACGGTTTGTCAGCCGGTTCCACCAAATTCCATTCGCCATCTTTAATTCGTTCCCGAAGATAAACTTCCGCAGCTCTAATATCATTAACGCAACCTTTTAACGGGGGGATTGGAGGAACAGATTCAGGACTCCAGTTATCAATACCAACCAAAAGTGCGTAAATGTTCTTAGCCATATTAACCCTACCTCCTGATATTTGTTGGATTTTACGCTTTGGCTAATCGTTGCAATAGAGGGTAATTAGCAAGCTTACAATTAACTTGATATGTGCTAATTTTTTGTGATGCTGTCAGCCGCAGAGTCTTGTACTTAGTTTTAGGAAAACAACCTCCATTCAGGTAGTTTTATTCGCTAAACTGTGTTATTTAACTAAAACTGACACTTTTGCCCAAATTGCACCCGGTGTAAATAGTAATTTATTTTTAGCATATTTCTCTGTATTATTCCGTAAGTGATACTTGTATAACTTTCTTGAGAGGGATTGCAAATCCTTATATAGCCGCACTATCAACGCTAATGTCATCAAGTGCGAGTATTAATTCTTCTTTAACTATTGATGTCGATTCTGATACCAGATATTGCAATAATTTTTAACATAAATAATATTTGCTAATCGGATTTACATCTTGACAAAATTTGATTATGTAAGCTAAGTCTACTACAATTCGTCAGAGGGCATACTGCGGGGGCACGAGGCTGCCCTGCGGGGGGCACGAGGCTGCCCTGCGGGGGGCAGAAGGCAGAAAGAAGGTTGTCAAGTTTGTAAAATATGATTTTTGTCTGTTTCTAACTGTCTGGTTATTTCTACAGTGTTGCACTAGTACAACAAGGCAGAAGTAACAAGGCAGATGGCATTCGTGAAAAGCTTAATTTTTCAGACTTTGATTGAATGTGAATGGTTAACTTATTTTCGCCTTTCTGTACTAGTACACCGGGCGCCCAAATCAGATAACCATTTGCATTAAGATTAAAAGCTTAAGGAATAAGCATTTGCGCCCTCTGCCACGCCACATGCTTCAACCGGGGGAACCAAGGGCGCTTCAGTGGCTCTTCTGCCTTCTTACTTCTGCCTTTAGGTACTAGCTTACTTACTAAAGATTCAGTTAATACAAAGTTGCGTTTCAAGAAAATAGGACTTACGCAACTTCGACTACAAGCGCCTCAATTCAGCCTTTGATAATTCATGAATTATCGCTACAGTAGTTATGTTTTGCTTCTGTCCTGGAAAAAAAGAGTTAGTAGAACAGGCCAGACGCCTGTCCTACATTTGAATGCAACTGATTATCAACCTGGAAATCTTGCTTATATATAGGTCTAAGCGAAATCAACTTATGCACTTTTGGGATAGAAATGGCTAGCATCGAAACTCCTCGAATGTGGTTGCATCCGCTGGTAAAAACAGATTTGGACGATTTAGCAAAAATATATAGTTTAGGACTTACGCTGCTAGCCCCCTGGACGGGGGGTTGGGGCGCTGACGCCCTTCGCGACCGTGACAGTCGTGCGAAGCCTTTGTGGGATCTGCAACGTCTGGAACATTTGAGATTTCGTCAATTATGCGTAAGTCCTATAGTTGTAGCGATGTGATGAAATATCGCTTGCTTTCACAACCGGCTTCTAGAAAACAGACTCAGGAAATGTTGGAGTCCTATATATCACATTGGCAGCTGGCGGTCGATGGGCAATTATTTACAAAGCTAAACAATAATTAATAGGACACTGTGGATTAGAGTATCTCGAAAGTCTCGGTGGGGAAAGGGGGAAGGTGGGGTCCCCACTTTCGTGGGGATAAGGGGCAGGGGCAAAGGGAAATATAACTTTTGCGTGTTTCTGTAATGAATAGCGAGTGGTATTGTGTCAGTTGGGCTGCGAGGAATGAAAGTTTACGGTTAGTTTCTCTATATTAAATTCGTTAACAGTATTCTTCAGATTTAGTCATTTCCAGAGAAAAATGAACTAGCGTTAGACTAGAAGTAATACCCTAACAGGATTTTGGATGAAAGGATTTTGGATTGTGAAATCTTGATGAAATCATGGTTTCAAGAATCCATCTGTCACAATCTTTTTTCCAAATGGTATAAGTTTCAATCCTAAACTCATAACTCATAAGTAGGTTGGTATAAATAAAGTTCACTTTGAAAGGTGTTAATAGTTAATTGTTCATAGTTAATTATTCATAGTTAATTGTCCATAGCCATGAACCATGAACCATCAACCACGAACCATCAACCATCAACCATCAACCACGAACCATCAACCATGAACCATCAACCATGAACCATCAACCATTAACACACTTATATTTATTTGCGCCGACCTACTTAATTTGTAAGTAATAAACGTGATGTAGTGTTTATGTCTAAATCATTTGATGTTATTTGGTTAAATACCAGTCCGAGTTTGCAACAGTTGGATCGTCCATTACTTGAATATTTGTCTAGACATTTGAAAATTGCTCAGTGGGAATACTATCAAACCAAAGACGAAGCCAGTTATATTTATAAAGCCGTTGTGCTGCTGTATGATTTTCTTAAATATAGCGATCGCCCAGTTCATCTAGCAGGACACGGTATCAGTGGTGTGGTTGGTTTGATGTTTGCCCGTCAATATCCCAAACGAGTCCGCTCTTTAACTTTACTAGCTGTAGCACCGCAACCGGCAGCCACTTGGCACGCCCATTATTACGTTCAACTCCAACTGTTGACTTTAAGCCGCGAAAAAGTTCTAGCAAACACCGTCCGCAGTCTGTTTGGGAAAAATCCCCCCTACCCGACTCACCGTTTAGCGGCTGCTTTAGATATAGATTTAGACGCATCCCCCACAATGCACTCTGTTTGCAAGTTAGAGTATTTGCCAAAGGCAGGAGTTTCCATGCCATTAATGGTATGTGGTAGCAAAACCGATCCAATTGTCCATCCCCCAGCCTTGCATGAATGGCGGACTTGGTTAAAACCAGGAGATACCCTTTGGGAATGTCCTGATGGATATCACTTTTTCCATTACTTTCACCCTCAAGCAGTTGGCAACCAAATTTTAAGTTTTTGGCAACGTCAACATCCGCAGTTGCTTCCCGAATTTGCACTTTCCTCCAATACTTGAAATCAAGCATGGGGCATGGGGCATAAAGATTTTCGTTTTGCCTTGTCAAGGATAGTTTATGGGAAATACTTATTTCTTGAGTTGTGAGCGCATATCAGCTTGAATGTTGGATAGGCATCTACTTGCTAATCTTCTCAGAAAGACGTAGGCGATCGCCCGAAAGTAAGTTGCAATGGAGAAAATTGCATGGAGATTAACGACGATTTGTCAGTTGAGCATCAAAATGTACCAGTAAGCCACCGTGGGTTGCATGACTTTCTATACTCTGACGACGATGAACACGCCGCCGCTGAGGTAAATAATACTCTTGATTTTGCGGCAAATAATGGCACGGAAATCATGCCCTTGGAAGCTTGGTCAGCATGTACGCAAAATACAAAAATTGCGGGTGTCTACGCTGTGTTAGATGCCGAACGCCACACCCAATATATTGGTTATTCGCGAAATGTCTTGCTTTCCCTAAACGGTCACATAGCACAAAATGGTCAAGAAAAATGTGCTTTTGTGCGCGTGCAGGTATTCAAGTTTCCCAAGCGTCAAGAAATGGAAGATTTACGGGATGCATGGATTAATGAATTTGATACCGTACCATTAGGTAATAGTTCGGAAAGTGACTTGTGGGCTGCTACAGTGGGGGAAGTTGCGTTTAGAGCAATGTCACAAGCAGAACGCAACGCCTACGAAGAGAAAAAGCTGAAATTGCGGAAAGCAATGGCTGACACTACCCTTACTAAAGAGTTAGAGACAGTAGATGCAACTGAAGCCCAACGGCGACTTAACTTGGAAGCTGCTGTAAAACATGATGACTGGAGTGCAGTTATCGACGCACAAACAAAGGAAACAAAATCTTAAAAATTAAATAGTATAGCAATCCGCGCATTATTCGCTTCTAAACGTTCGTGTCGGGTAACTCCTAAGGGAACCCGACTTCTGATGCTGTCGATTTTCACAGGGTGCGTTCACGGTGTCCAGAAACCGGGTTTCTAAAGATGCGCGGACTGCTATATGTGAGCTTTTACAAATTATCTTAATGCGCCGTAACGTACCGATTGAAAATGGTGCCGTACTTTCGGCGCTTCGCACCCTACAAATATTACAAATTACTACCTTCAAGCTTTACCAGACAAAGCCTGCGTCAACTGTTTGCAGGCTGTTTCAATTGCATCAATACTACCTGCATTCACAAGTCCGTAATAATCAAAAACGTAAACTCTATTATTTTTAGTTGCTTGCAATTGCTTCCAAAAAGCTTGTTTTTTCAATGACTCTATTAACGTTGTTTCTGAGCCACCTTGCGGAGCATTAACCGCAATTAAAACCTCTGGATTTGCTTCTAGAACTTTTTCAGCAGAAAGGGTCACATACCCACCTATTGGACTGTTACCCTGTAATTCTGCTGCTACATTTTTTGCCTGGAATTTGTTAAGCAAATCTCCAGCCCAACTATTTTTATTGGGTGATAAAATCGGTTGAAGACTAACTAAAACAAGAGTTGAAGGATTTTGATTTGTCTGTTTTGGTAAGAAAGTCCCATAGCGGTTTAATAAAGGCTGGGGGTCAGCATCAATGGACTTTGCAAGGGTTTTAGTAAGTTCTTCTAAAGATTCCCAACTATTAACTTTGGTAAGAAAAGTTGAAATTCCTAGCTGTTTGATTTTGTCAAGGGTTAGGTTAGAAAAGCCTTCTGCACCAATAACCAAATCTGGCTTTAGTGAAACAATTTTTTCTAAATTTGGAGGAGTTTGACCCTCACTCACGCGAGGAAGATTCTGGAACCTTGCATCTTGATTAAATAATCTACTACCAGTAATTCCGACAAGTTTGCTTTTATCTAATTGATAGATAATATCAGCAGAAAGAGAAGTGAGAGCTACTATTCTTTTGGCAGATTGGTTTGATATTTGCTGAGAATTAGTTGTAGTTGTTGAAGTAGGATTTGTATTTTTTTCTGATAGCTGCGTGGTTGTAGTTGTGCAAGCAGCTAAAACTAAACTCAATAGAAGTGCAAAAGCGGGTAATACCCAACGACGATACATAAGCAATTCAAAATTCAAACTCAAATAATAAAACTTTAACTCGTGGGGAAAAGCATGTACGGCAGTGGTCTGGAGTTAACCTTACCGCAGTGCTGCCTCACCAGGCAAGCATATAGCGCTTCTGGGTTGGATGCAATACACAATCGCAAGCACTAGGGACAATTCATGAATTGTCCCGGAGATACTTTGTATTTGACGCAAGTGAGAATCGCTATATTTCCCTGTAACCAGGTTATAAAAGTAAATTTTTACACAAATAAATGTTTATCTTCGTGGGAGGGTATGTAAAAAAAAGCGAGTGCAAACACCAGCCAAACTCTCCCAAGGGAAATATAGCTGTTACTACTCGCCACATATATACAAGGTGTATTGATAAAACCTCTATTTAATATAAATTGAGTTAGCAAAAAAAGTTGTTGAGTAAAGAACAAAAATTCTTATTTTTACGATAATTAGCGATAGTAACTTTTTGGAATTGAAAAAATTAATGATTAGTATAATCCCCGGTCTATGAGTTTTTTGCTGGTTGTTGTCGATGATTGGCACAGATTTTTACCTATGCTGAAATGAGGATTTAGTTAGGAATTTTATTGTTAACTTAATTGCTAACGAAATGATAATAGTTGCTAATAATTTTCGTGTTATTCACAGCGATCGCGCTTTCTTGTAAATTTAAGGACAAGGGTTAACGCTTAACCCTTTACCCTTTCAATCGGCTTTATTAAACCAAGCTAAATCCTCTGGTGTGTTGCAGTTAAATAGCATAGATGGTTCTCTTAGGGGCAAAATATGCACCGGATGTTTCTCCAGCCACTTTTGGAAGGAACGCCCCCCTTGGTTGATAAAATCTTGAAGTTCAGGCAAACAACTGCGACGATAGAAACCACAAAGCGGCTCCCATCCTTTAGCATGGTGAGCTAGAGCTGCGATCGCTTCTTTTGGTACATTATCAAGTTCGTCTATCCATTGCTGCAAAATTTCAACCCGCAAAGAAGGCAAATCGCAAGCTAGCAACAACACCCAATCTGTTTCCACGTGTACTAGTCCTTGGGCAAACCCAATTAGCGGTCCGTGAGGTTGAGATTCATTACCAGTTTCAAAAGATAAAGGCACTTCTCGGATAAAATGACAACCGGGCGACAGCAAGTGTTGATAGCGTTCTTCCCAAGGAGTAACTGCATAAACTTTATCGGCACAACTTTGGGCAATGCACTGCACTAGCTGCAACAATGGCACTCCTTTGATTGGAATTAGGGCTTTATCCTCTCCCATGCGAGAACTTTTGCCCCCTACTAAGATTATGGCAGTTAATTTGCTACGGTTCGTCATTGATTTGCTGGCTCATAAAATGTAATGCATACACCAGCTATATCAACAATTGCAAACTCCTTCATTCCCCAAGGTTTCGTTGACAAATGACCGTTTGGGTGAATCATTTGTCCGCCCTTGGACTGAAATTCCCGATCAAGTTGTTCAACGCCATTTACTTGAATGCGAAAAGTTGTTCCTTCGGCAAGGTGTTTATCATCATTCTTTAACAGAAAAATTTCCGCGCGATCGCCTTTGACAATCGCCATCTTTACAGGATTGCCTTCTTGATGTATTTTCTTGAAACCAAGCTGTTCGTAAAAAGCGATCGCTTTTTCCATGTCGCCACCAGCCGGAATTAGCGGGCTGATGTTTCCGAGTATGGGGTGTTTATCCATAAGTTTTGTAAAGGGCTAAAGTGTGTTTTCAAACTTTTAGATCCTTCCTTCTCCCCCCTTAAAAAAGCAGGGCTGTTTCATCCCCGTGTTCGACCGCCAGGGGTTATAAACCCCTGGCTGAAAGCGAAAGTCCTCTAAAGAGGACTAAAAACCTTGTCTATCAATGCTTTGAGTTTGTTTCAACAAAATGCACGCTCATCCGCCCGGAAATTGATTTCCGGGCGGTCGTGGACGCGAATGAAACAGTCCTGCTAAAAAAGGGGGGCTAGTAGCGTAAGTGTTAGAATTGAGACAGATGCAAGATATAAACTCCCCAACCAACAACCACCAACCCTTCGGGTGACCCTCGTTGGGACGCTCGAGTACTCGAAGGGCGCTGTGCGCTCGAACGCGCCCCGCTGCTGCGCGATCGCGCTTCGCTCTTACGCTCATAGTCCGGACACCTGCACAGTTCGGGTTGACCGCAAAGTCTTCCGGACAGAATCCTCTGTCCGGACACCTTTGTGAGTGTGCAGTGTGTCCGCCATCGCCACTGCGGTCTTGGGGTCTCTTCAAGGGTCGCTATGACGGCGTGGAAACCACGGCAGTTCCTTACTGTCGGCGAAGCATGCACGGCAGTCGCTCATGGTTCCCCCGCTTGTTGCAAGGAGCGTGGAAACCCCCCCTTGGCCGCGCTGGCGAACCACCAACCACCAACAATCACCCTCTCGTTTGACTTTGCTGGACTTGCTGCAATAACTTCTCTATACTTTCTGCCGGTGCAAGACACTTTAAACCTTGGCAAACTAACCCAAGGCTTCTTTCTGGTAAATCAGATACTGCTACCAACACAGCACTCGGCAAATAGTTAGAGTTCAGAGAATTTATCTGTTCGGATGTAGTACGAATCAAGGTGCAATTGCGATACCAATCCAAGGCTGCAAACAAGCTAGGACAAGCTTGAGGTGCCCGACTCATCACACCTTTAAACGCGTTTAAACCTTGTTCGGCTAAATCCAGATATTGAAGATTATCTGTTAACAATGCCAAACGCACAAGATTGGCGATCGCTACTCCATTCGCTGATGGTGTGGCATTATCCGCATAACTCCGCTCTCGTACAATCAAATCTTGACTTGCATCACTGGATGTGTTATAATAACCTCCCAACTCAACACTCCAAAGGAATTCATCAAATTCATCTTGGAGGGCGCGAGCTTTTTCTAACCAAAAGGAAGAAGATTGAAAGTTAGAATTGGGTGAAGACTCATTCTCTATTACCAGCGAAGCTTGGTGTAAATCAAGCAGCGCTTTGATCAAAAGGGCGTAGTCTTCAGACTGAGCTAGCACAGCCGGCTGACCTTCATAATTAAGTCGGTGAAATCGGGCATCTACAAACTGATTTTCCAAAATAAAATTCGCCGCTCGTGTCGCAAGTTCCAGATAAGATGGCTGTTGGAATACTTTGTAAGCCACAGCCAAACCGGAAATCATCAAGCTATTCCAAGCGACAATCATTTTAGTATCTGTCACCGCCGGAATGCGTCCTTGCCAGTTTACGGTTTTTGCTTCTTGGTTATTGCGGGCGGGGGGAAAAGTCTCCAGTGACTCAGGTGTTGCACCATAACGAACAACAAACAGTTTTCCTAGGATATTTTCTAGCGAATCACTGAGTTTGCTTGCGTTGCGCCTTTGCAGGACATTCTTGCCTTCAAAGTTGCCGTTAGGAGTAACGCTAAAATTTTGTTGCAATTGCGTTAGTTCTTCGGGCGCAAGTACTTGCTGCAGTTCGTTATAACTCCAAACGTAAAACGCGCCTTCTTCTGGTTCCGCTTCTGTTGGGGTAGTAAAACTATCAGCATCTTGCGCTGCATAGAAATAACCTTCCGGGGCGGTCATTTCTCGCTTTAACCATTGAACAGTGCCGTCAATTGCTCTTGCAAATGCCTCTTCTTGTACGCCCGCACTCCACAAAGACGCCAGATACTCGACAATTTGACCGTTGTCGTAAAGCATCTTTTCAAAGTGCGGTACAGTCCAAGTAGCGTCAACCGTATAGCGATGAAAGCCACCGCCCACATGGTCGTAAATACCGCCCAGCGCCAAGTCCAGTCCTCGCTGGGTACAAACAAGCTTGCCATCATACCGAGAAGGCAAAGAAAATCGAGTTCCTCGCAAAGCCAACTCCGCATAGGGAATCATTGGGAAACTATTACCGTATTGATTGGCAGTAATTATTCCCGTACAAGTTTCCCAACCTTGTCGTAATAATTCATTATCTTCAGCTTCACTGCGGCTATCTTGTTGCAATACCGCAGAAGTAAGCAGCGATTCAACAATCACAGCTTTACGCTGACGCAAATCTTCTTTTTCATTGTCATAATAGCTTTTAAGCGCTTGCAGCACTTGCAAAAAGCCCGGACGTCCGTAGCGCGGATCGATGGGGAAATAAGTACCGGCATAAAACGGTACTAAATCATCTGGGGAGAGAAAAACATTTAAAGGCCAACCACCTTGACCGCTCATCATTTGTAAAGCTTGCATGTAGATGCTGTCAAGGTCTGGTCTTTCTTCCCTGTCTACTTTGATTGGAAGATAATTAGCGTTTAGGTATTGGGCGATCGCTAGTGAGGAAAACGCTTCACCTTCCATAACAGTACACCAGTGGCAGCTAGAGTAACCAATGGAGAGAAAAATCGGTTTATTCTGCGCCTTTGCAGTAAAGAGTGCTTCATCACACCAAGACCACCAATCAATCGGGTTAAGGGCGTGTTTGCGGAGGTAGAGGCTCTTAGCTTCAGCAAGACGATTAGTCACGATCAAATGCGATAAATGTGCCTTCGTTGCTCAGTCTAACTTGTTCTCATACCCGAAATTAAATGAAAGGATTAAGGATTTGAGATTTGGGATTTGAGATTGTAAAAACCTTGTCAGTCGGTAGTTTCAGAATTTCAGGTGTTACAAACGCTTATCCAAATGGTATTAATAACGTTAGGTAAAAACTTATTAAAGACTTAAAAATCCTTATAGGAAGGCATACCAAAGCAGCAGGCTAACAGTCCTCTGCGATTAACCAACAACTAACAAACAACTAACAACTACTTGAGAGAGCCGATATCGTAACTTACCGCAGGCATCGATAGTGTTCCTGTTAGTGGTACTGCTTTTAAATGAATTGTATTAGCTGAGTTAAGTCCTGCGATCAGGTGGAGTAAAAAAGTGATGATTGCGGCTTGCACAAGTTTTTCCAGCATTGCAAGTTCCTCTGTCTTTAGATGGATGGCATTTTCAGTTAAGTTAATTAGAACGAATGCGCCTCGTACTACTGATTTACCTAGTTGGGCAATTATATCCGGACAGTTAATCGCAAAAATGTAGAAAATTTCACCATAACATCACAAAATCTAACAACCAAGACCGGGATCGCTTTTAAGAAGGACAAGGAGACAGGGGACTACGGGTGTGGGAGACAAGCCAGACAGGTGTGGGTGTGGCAGACAAGGGGAAATTATTGAGCAAGATTCTTACTTATCTCCCCATCTCCCCCCAACCCCACAAGTAAGGGGACCGGTTGCCCCCCATTTCCCCCCAACCCCAACGCCAGTCCGCCCAAGTCGCGGTCGCTAGGGCGGCTGGCTCCTTCGTGGGGACCGGTAGCCCCCCATCCCTGTTTATGGTGTTGAAAACCGTCCTAACGCTTGTCTGGAAGAACAATCAGCCTTGAAATCGATAAAATGTATGTAAAATCACCCCTAAACGATGCACATGATTCCTATCGTTATTGAACAATCGGGTCGGGGCGAACGCGCCTTTGATATCTACTCACGGCTGTTGCGCGATCGCGTGATATTTTTGGGACAACAAATTGATAGCAATTTCGCAAACTTGATTGTTGCCCAACTGCTATTTTTGGATGCTGAAGACCCAGGCAAAGACATTTACATGTACATTAATTCTCCTGGTGGTTCAGTGACGGCGGGTATGGGCATTTTTAACACGATGAACCACATCAACTCAGATGTCTGTACCATTTGTACCGGGTTGGCGGCGAGTATGGGCGCTTTCCTCCTCAGCGCCGGTACTAAAGGTAAGCGCATGAGTCTACCCCATTCTCGAATCATGATTCACCAACCTCTGGGCGGCGCTCAAGGACAAGCGACTGATATTGAAATTCAGGCTCGCGAAATTCTCTACCACAAGCGCAAGCTCAATGAGTATTTAGCCCAACACACCGGTCAGCCGATTGAGAAAATTGCTGAAGATACTGAGCGTGACTTTTTCATGTCACCAGAAGAATCCAAGGAATACGGCTTAATCGACCAAGTGATTGACCGTCATGGTGTTGGTAGCCGTCCAATGGCTGTGGTTTAGTTATTAGTCATTGGTCATTAGTCATAATTTCTCGTTTCTCGTTCCCTGGCTTTGCCGGGGAATGCTTTTTAGGAGGCTCCGCCTCCATTTATTGTAGGACTTAGGCAAAGCTCCCCTTGGTTCGGGGAGCCAGCGCCCTTCGCGACCGCGACAGTCGCGCGAAGGAGCGTGGGTTGGGGAGCGGCTATGCGTGGTGAGCCAGCGCTCTTAGGAGAGTTTCCCGACCCAGGCGACTTTTGCTCATTGTTTCCCGACAGTAGTGATGTGGCATTGTCACGCTCGTGTTACCCAACTATTGTCGCCTGCTAATGTTGGGGAGGCTGTGCCCGCCTTGGTGGTTCAAAGCGTTATAGCAACTGCCGTTTACGACTGCCTACGCCAACCTACATTCTACATTCGCACTTATTTTATTATAAGTAATTATACGGACTTGATATAACCCCTCTACCACGGCAAGCAGGAGAACAAATAACTAATGACTAATGACTAATAGACCGAGAAGTGGAAAAGACGTAGGGACAATTCATGAATTGTCCCTACGCTCGTATTTCGGGCAACGCAGAATTAATTTCCACTTCTGGGCCTAATGACTATTAACTAATCAAAATCCTGCTAATGGGTCAACTGGTGTAGGCTGAGATTCCAAATATCTGAGAAAATCTAATAATTCTTCTTGCGTAAGTAAAAAGCGCGATCGCTTACCATAATTCTTAATCAAATACTCCCGTCCCTGCTCTAGTGTCCAGCCGAAGCGGTGCATTTCGATATTTGTTTTCGCAATTACATTATCTAAATCCACCGGTTCGATAGGTTTCGTCACAACAACTTCACATGTAATATTCAGTTACGGTGCCGTACTTTCGCTCTTAGCGCACCCTACCACTACCACTAATCAAAAACCCGGTATGCCGTCTATCGGTGTAGGCTGAGATTCCAAATGTTTGAGAAAACTGTGTAACTCTTCTTCAGTAAGCAAAGTACGTCCTCGCTTATTGTAAGTTTTTATTAAATATTCCCTTCCTTGTTCGGGTGACCAACCCAAACGCCGAAGTTCAATATCTGTTTTCGCAATTACATCAGATAAATCTACAGGTTCGTTCTTTTTCTTTCTCTTTGTTGTCGGTGGCGTACTTGCATCCTCTTGCGGACTGTAATTTCTTGGCACAAATTGTTTCACATTACTAGAAGCAATTTCTGGTGGCGCGTCATTTTCAATCTCGTCATCAGATATTATCCCCAAATCATCTGGGGGAATATCCCATTGCGGTTCCTCGTCGCTGGTAACACCAAACTGTTGACTAAAGTCCTGGGTATAGGTATCGCTTTTAACTGTTGTCGGTTGCGGTGCGGGCGGTGCGATTTCAACTACAGGTAAAGGATTAACTACAGGAGAATAAACACGTTCATTTAATTCACTAGATGTTACCGAAGCAGGAGTTGCTTTTGCTGGCACTTGCGAAATTGGTTCTGGGGAAAGTGCCACCTTTGGCGCAGCCTGTGGTGTACTGGTAATACCTAAAACCATCAACGCTCGATTTATAGCACGGTCTTCTGCGTCTTCCACCGTTTCAGAGGCTGCCATACCTGTAGCACGGGTTACACCATCAATTTGTACGCTTGCCCGGACAATATATTTTCCTTGAAAAATTTCTACTAATTCAGAAATAAGACTGCCCTGGGGATACAAGCTCTGGAATTGAGCCAACATAATACTGCCACCAATTTAAGTCTGTTAAATTTAAGAAGGTTGTTGTTACCTGTATCTTCAAGCCAGGTATCGTCATGAGATCAATGAAATGTTATCAAGCCTACATTTCAAAAAAAGCGATCGCTTTATTCAAACTAATGTAGCGAAAAGCTGAACACTTTTCTATGCATCGAAAGCTTTTTCAAACGTCTCTTATTTTTATTAACAACACCTTCAAGGGTATATTTTTCTCGTTCCTTAGCAGAGCCACCGAATAGCTTCTGGGAGGCTTTGCCTGCTGACAATAACAAACAGTCGCGATCAATCAAATTTCCCCAACCCGAAAGCAGTCGCCTGGGTCGGGAAAACGCCACTTGCCGCATGTCTTGGCCAGACCCCAAGACCGCTGCTTCACCACCAAGCATGAAAATAGCCTCTTTCCCCTTCCCCCTTCCCCCTTGTATCATGTGCTAATTTTGGGTAAATTTTTCGCTACTGTTAACGAATTCTAAGTGATAGGACTAACAATGCTATACTAATTACCCAATTCGATATCTAGAGTATTTTCTGGAAGTACGCTCAAAATCTACAATAATGAAGATAAGGTTCGCCCTCACTGCTTGTTAAGCTGCTTACCTAATTGTTACCGATTCTACATAAGGGACAATTGGGTTTGCCAGCAGTTTCTCTTAGTTCAAATTCAGAGTCTAATGGTGTAAAAGTACCTTCAAGCTAGACAATCAAACACCTGCTGTTTGCCCAAGGAGCGCTGTGAGGCTGTTGTTGGAAAGTTCGCCCAACCAAGCCTGTCCAAAACTCGTTGCGTATTAACACCTAGGACAAATTCTCAATCAGGCGTGCTTTGTAAGATTGGCTGGTGATGTTGAAACTTTTCCGATCGTACTCTGAGAGTGTCGTGCAGTGCCCTGCCTCAGGGCTATTCCTTTCTAGCTAGTGTTTGTAGGTTGTGAGGGTACATACCCAAAAACCAGAGTAAACAACGGACATTTGCGTACGGAATTTTCTTCGCACGCAAATGTTCAAAGAAAAAATGATGTTTTGACCAAAGGTCGGTTCACTGCATGGAATTTTCAATCGCTACACTCCTTGCCAATTTCACCGATGATAAATTGGTAGCCCGTAAAGTTTTGGAAAAGAAACTTGGTTGTGAAGATGAAGACAGTTTACAAAAACTTCACATTGCTTTAGATGTGTTGGAGAGAGTCGGGATTTTGGTGAAAGAACGCGGTAAGTATCGCCGCGTTATGGAAGAGGGAATTATTGAAGCAAAACTCCGCTGTTCTAGTAAGGGTTTTTGCTTTGCGATTCAAGATGTGGAAGGAGCTGAGGATATTTACATCCGCGAAAGTCATTTGAGTAATGCTTGGAATGGCGATCGCGTTTTGGTAAGGGTTCTTAAGGAAGGTAGTCGCCGCCGTTCTCCCGAAGGAGAGGTCAAGCTAATTTTAGAACGTTCCAACCACACTTTGCTGGCTCGGATTAAGCAAGTTGAAGGCGGCTTTCGGGCTGTACCTCTTGACGATCGCTTGTTGTTTGAACTGAAACTGCAAACTAGCGACATGACTTTAGAAGAGGCGATCGACCACCTTGCCCATGTAGAAGTCCTGCGTTACCCCTTAGCCCAGTATCCCCCACTCGGTCGCGTGGTGCAAATCCTCGGCAGCGATGCTGAAGCCGCTGCTGATATAGATTTAGTCACCTGCAAGCACGATTTATCCCGTAATTTCTCGGATGCTGTTTTAGATGCGGCGGCAAAGTTGCCCAAAAAGCTTTTAAAAGCAGACCTGAAAAATCGCCTGGATTTACGCCATTTACTTACCGTAACTATTGCAGGTGCTAATGATGACACCAAAATAATAGAAAATGCCTTTAGTTTAGAAAAAACTACTGCCGGACAATGGCAAGTAGGTTTTCACATTGCCGATGCTACAAACTTTATCCTGCCAGAGGAAATTTTAGACAGAGAATCGCTCAAGCGGGGTAGGTCAGTGTATCTGGGCGAAATAATGTTGCCGATGTTACCAGATGCCGTAACCGAACGCTGTTCTTTGACACAGGGTAGCGATCGCTTAACTATCTCTTTTTTGATTACCATCGACCCTAAATCCGGACAAGTAATCGAGTGGGAAATTCAACCCAGCGTTATTAAAGTAGACCAGCAACTAACTGCACAACAAGCAGAAATTATTCTCAGCGGTAAATCTACTAAAGATTCAAAAGAAATAGTTCAGATGCTGCAAGACCTAAACAGCTTGCAGTCAGCAGCCAAACAAGCGCGTTTGGCTCGTGGTAGCCTGCAATTAAATCTGCCTCCCAACCAAAACCCCTATTATGATGAGGGTATTCTCGGTGCAGTAGTCGTGAATGATTCACCACTGCGATCGCTTTTAACAGAGTTTGTACTGCTGGTAAATCAACTGATGGCGGCTCATTTAAGCGCCTTAGGCGTTCCCGCCATTTGGCGAGTCCAAGGCGCACCCGACCCCGAAGATGTCCAAGAAATGCTGAAATTGGCAATTAACTTAGGCGTCGATTTGTCACTAGAAGCAGAAGTAGACATTCAACCCCTCGATTATCAGCACTTAACCAGGGCATTTGCAGAATCGCCATCCGAGCAAGTTCTCACCTACTTGTTGCAAGATACCCTCAAACCAGCTTCTTACAGCACAACCAAAGCACCTCACTTTGGGCTGGCATTACCAGAGGGCTATACTCACTGTACTGCTCCTTTGCGGCGTTATCCGGACATGTTGATGCAAAGAGTATTTTATGCTTTGCTGGAACATGGACGCGATCGCCGCAACACCCGAGTCAAAGAGCGTGTAAACCTGCGTAGTTCCACCTGTCACGCCGAAATCAACTGGAACGTTTTACCCCCAGAATTGCAAAGCGAATTGCAAAGCGAATTAACTAGGGTAATTGTCCAACTCAACGACAGAGAAAAAGAAGTCCAAGAAGCCGAAGCCGATTTAGCAGGGTTGCAAAAAGCCCAACTGATGAAACAGCGGATCGGTCAGGTATTTCAGGGCGTAATTACTGGCGTCCAATCCTACGGGTTCTTTGTGGAAATTGAGGTTGCCGCAGACGATTCTGGTGCAGCTGGTAACGCAGGCGTACCGTTACGGGTAGAAGGACTGGTACACGTCAGTTCCCTCAAAGACGATTGGTATGAGTATCGCGCCAGACAGCAAGCGTTATTTGGTCGCAAAAATCGCGCCTCTTATAGATTAGGCGATCGCGTAGCCGTCCAAGTGAAAAGTGTAGATTACTACCGCCAGCAAATTGATTTGGTCACAGTTGGTAGCGATGGAGTAGCCACCAAAGGTATCAACGGTTCCAACGGCGAAGTATCAGATATGTACTTATCTCACGATATCGATCCGGGCGACTTAGAACCTTATGGTGACGATGAATAGAGGGAATGGGTAATGGTTGGTGGTTGGTGGTTGGTGGTTGATGGTTGATGGTTGATGGTTGATGGTTGATGGTTGATGGTTGATGGTTGATGGTTGATGGTTGATGGTTGGTGGTTGATGGTTGATGGTTGATGGTTGGTGGTTGGTGGTTCATGGATTTTCGGTAATTAACAATGAACAATTAACAATGAACAATTAACACCCAACACCCAACAACCAACAACCCAACGGGAGAACCAGTCGCCTGGGTCGGGAAACCCTACCTTTGGGCGCGAAGCTCACCGGAGGGAATCTTCCCGACTGCAGACGCAAGCGCCCCAACACCCACCAACCAACAACCAACACTCAACACCCAACACCCAACACCCAACACCCAACAACCAACACCCAACACCCAACACCCAACAACTAACTCTTCAAAAACCTTAACAAAATAGAGTGTCAAATAATACCAAGCCCCTTATTTTAGGCGTATCCGGCGCATCAGGTTTAATTTACGCAGTTCGTGCGATTAAATTTCTGCTAGAAGCCGATTATCAAATTGAACTAGTGGCATCCAAATCAACTTACATGGTTTGGCAATCAGAACAAAATATTCGCATGCCACCAGAACCAACTCAACAAGAGCAATTCTGGCGACAGCAAGCAGGAGTTGAAGCCGCAGGTAAGCTAAATTGCCATCCTTGGGGCGATGTAGGGGCTAATATCGCCAGTGGTTCCTATCGCACCCTGGGGATGATTGTCGTTCCCTGTAGTATGAGTACTGTCGCCAAACTAGCATCTGGTTTAAGTTCTGATTTGCTAGAACGAGCAGCAGATGTTCAACTTAAAGAACGACGCAAACTAGTGCTTGTCCCCCGTGAAACTCCTTTTAGCGTGATTCACCTGCGTAACTTGACCACCTTAGCAGAAGCCGGAGTCAGAATTGTGCCCGCCATTCCCGCTTGGTATCACAATCCTCAAACTATTGAAGATTTAGTTGATTTTGTAATTGCCCGTACTTTAGATCAATTGGATATTGATTGTATACCTATTCAGCGGTGGCAAGGAAGAAAGTAAAAAGGTAAAAGTAAAAAGGTAAAAGTAAAATAATAGGAATTTTAATTTCCCCCACACCCCACAGCCGTCTGGCTTGTCCCCCTTGTCCCCCTTGTCCCCCTTGTCCCCTTTGTCCCCCTTGTCCCCTTCCCCCTTCCCCTTTTACTTTTATATGGGTGTAATTCGCTTAATTTTATTAGTGGCGGTAATGGGAGGACTAACGCTATTGTTAGCAAAAACCGGTTCCCTTGCTTTCCCGTTGGTTTTTTTCGGCACCCAACCCCACCCCTTCCCCCTGGAAATGTGGATTTTGTTCAGCACAACCGCCGGTGCTTTTACATCTTTATTTATTACTAGCTTGTTTAAATTGACGAATTATATTGCCCTGCAACAACGCCCAACCCCCGCCAAACCGCGCTTTACTTCACCTCGTACCAGCAGCCAAACCCGCACCGAAGAACCTATACCCCGTCCTAACAGTCCGCCACCACCAGCGAGTAAAACTCAGTACAACAGCCGCGACACATCTGATGAAGATAATGAAGATGATTGGGGCACAAATAGCAACTCAGATGATTGGGACTTTGAGGAAAGGCAAGAAGAGGAAGCGCCTGCACCCAATTCTCAAACTCAACAAGATAGAGAATCTAAAAACTACGATCGCCAACAAGAACCCAAAAAAAGTTCCCAGTCTGGTTCAGTTTACTCCTACAGCTACCGCGAGCCAAAAAATTCTGGAGTAGGAAAAACAGAATCTGTTTACGATGCTGATTATCGAGTAATTATTCCCCCTTATCAATCATCGGCTAGCAATCAAGCTGATGATGCCAATGATGCCGATGATAGCGATGATGATGACTGGGGCTTTTTTGAGGATGATGACGATTTTGAGGATGAGGATAAGGATAAGCGCCCCCGTCGGTGAGTAGAGACATAGCCTCCCACGTCTCTACTAAATACGACATTTTTCTTCGCGGGACTCCTGCTTGACTTTACCCATCATGGCAGCTTCCTGCAAAGTCATAAAAGCATTTAAGTCTTCTACATCATACCGAGTTGCCAGTAACTGTCGCAGTTGGTTTTCTGCTTCTACAGTTAAGTAGCCAGTTGACAAAGCTTTTTGCACAACATCACGAATCCGAGTCATGGTTGTCACCTCAAGAGACCACACTTATTTATTCAGCCTTACTCAGATAAGATATGCAGTAGTTTTTGTGCTTTAACTCTGTAGTCAGTAGAGCTTTTTTGCATAATGTCACAATTCCAGTCATAGTTTACACCTTTATCTAATAGACTTATTGAGAGGTTATTGACAGATTACTTACAGGGGCTTGCGATCGCTTATTCTGAGAAGATAAATACTGTGCTGATAAAAACACCGTATTGTGTAACGGTACACTTTCTCTTTCGATGTGAAAGTCCTGTTGGTTAATATTGACCTTCATAGTTTCGATAAACTTGCAAATTAGTTTTATTAAATTTCCGTTAAGCTTAAACATACCTAAGTAACAACTCGCAAGTCACCTAACGAAAGTTATTAAATTCGTTATAAATTCATGGTTTATTATCGTTTATTTATTTGGATTTCATAGAATAATCGTTAAAATACTGGCTTAGTTCTTATACATAGATAACGATAATGGCAGCCGATCCAAATAAAATAGAAGAGGAATTTGTAGAGGCGAAAAATAATTGGGAGTTAGAAAAACTATACGTAGATTTGGCATCCGCAAAAGGAAAAGCCCTAACGCCTGTTGAAAAAAAATTCCTCAGAGGCTTGCTGTGCGGCTTTAGCCCTGCTGAAATTGCGAATACAGTTTATCAAAGTCGTAGTAGCAGTACTGTTAGGGTTTATCTTTCCAACGGATTATATAAATATATAGAAGAAATGTTGAGCAACCAAGAAGGTTACTCCGTGAAAGTCAAAAATTGGAGCCGGGTGACTCAATTGCTGGAAAAAGCTGGTTACAAAAAGGGTTGGTTTCAAATTGATGTAACAACCAGCAATAATTCTATAAATATAAACACAATCAAAGAGACTGATTTTGTGACTGTGAAATCAGCCCAAAGACAAGATTGGGGTGAAGCAATTGATGTGAGTGTCTTCCACGGGAGGACGACGGAACTATCTCAAGTCCAAGAATGGATTGAAAAAGAGCGCTGTCGCTTGGTGGTGCTTTTGGGTATGGGTGGAATTGGTAAAACAGCTTTGTCTGTAAAGCTGGCAGAACAGCTTCAGCATAACTTTGAGTTTGTGATCTGGCGATCGCTTCGTCTGGTTCCGCCCCTAGAAGTCATCATAAATCAATTTGTGCAAATTTTATCACCAGATTTGGAGCCAACGAGCCAAGACACAATCGAAAGCTCTATTTCCCATCTAATTGAGGCTTTGCGTGCTTCCCGCTGTCTGATTGTTTTAGATAATGTTGACTCGATTTTATACAGCGAGTCTGAGGATATCCAATATTCGTCTCATTTGTTACCCCAGATTCGCTATCGCCCCGGTTATGAGACTTATGGTGAGTTAATTCGCCGAATCGGAGACTCTCAACATCAAAGTTGCTTGATATTAACCAGTCGCGAAAAACCTCAACAAATTGCAGCGTTGGAAGGAGAAACTTTACCTGTTCGCTGTTTAAAATTGGCTGGGTTAAATCGAGCCGAAAGTTGGAAGCTTTTAAAAGCGAAAGGATTTGCGGACTCGAGGGAAGAGAAATGCAGCGTATTAATTGACACTTATGCAGGCAACCCGTTATTTATTAAATTAGTTGCCACGACTATTCAAGAATTATTTGGTGGGAGTATTGATGAATTTTTAGCACAGAATACTGTGGTTTTTGGGGAGATTCGGGGAATTTTAGATGAGCAGTTTAATCGTTTATCTGGTTTAGAAAAGCAGATTATGTACTGGTTGGCGCTGAATCAAAATTTTGTGTCGGTGCGAAAATTGCAGAAAGATATTATGCCAAGGATGTCCCAAAGATTAATCTTAGAAGGTATCGAGTTATTACAAAGGCGATCGCTAATTGAAAGACAAGCATCCAGCTTTGTGCAAACGCCGGTATTGATCGAGTATATCGCCGAACGATTAATTGAGCAAAATTTGAAATTAAGCGAAGAAAAAGAAGGCTATTTGTTGATGAGCCATACAATTTTTGAATCGCAGTTGAAAAACTACATCCGAGAAAGTCGGTTAAACGCGGAAATGTAAAAAGAGTTAGGAGTTAGGAGTTGGGAGTTAGGAGTTGGGAGTTAGGAGTTAGGAGTTAGGAGTTAGGAGTTAGGAGTTAGGAGTTAGGAGTTAAGAATTATACCATTTAACGAAAAGCGTAATACATATTAACAATTGTAGAGACGCTCCATTTGAGCCAGTGCTAGTTTTGGTGGTTCCCCTGAGTGTGCTTTCCTGGCGTCGCGTCTCTACATTCTAAATTTGTTTCACTATTTTAGTAAATTGGTATTAGGAGTTTAAAATTTGAGATTTGAAGTTTTGTGTGTTGAATTTTGAATTAGAATTTTCTTAAACTCATAACTCATAATTCATAATTCATAACTCACAAATTGGAGCGCAGCGACTGGTGAGTAGTTTATTGCAAGGGGTAAACCTGTACTTAATTGGTATGATGGGTGCTGGTAAGACGACTGTAGGACGCTTGCTGGCACAGCAGCTAAGTTACAAATTTGTTGATACTGATGCGCTGATTGAGAAAGTGGCTGGCGATCGACCAATTACCCAAATATTTGCCCAAGAAGGAGAAGCGGCGTTTCGACAACTTGAAAGCAAAGTGTTGGGAGAAGTTTGTGCTTTTAAGAATTTAGTGATTTCAACTGGCGGGGGAATTATTCTCAAGCGAGAAAACTGGAGTTATCTGCAACACGGTTTGGTTGTTTGGTTAAATGTTCCTGTAGAAGTGCTTTACAACCGTTTAGCTGAGGATACCACAAGACCATTGTTGCAAGATGCTGACCCCAAAGGCAAATTGCGATCGCTTCTCGAACAACGACAAGCACTTTACAATCAAGCAGATATTGCGATTCGTGTCAGCGAAGCAGAAACACCCGAACAATTAGCTACTAGAATAATGGAGGCGATTCCTAGCGTTTTGAAAAAACCGACTTCGCCGCCTGATTCGCAAAACTAGTGTAGTTCATTTCCGGGTAAATACCCATACTATCTGGTGTGGCTGTTCATGGTTAATTAACCATGAACCATAAACCATAAACCATAAACCATAAACCATATTAGCTTTTATCTCACTCCAACCAATCTCTAATTTCCTCGATTAGCCAGTGGCGTTCCACGGTAGCTAAAGGACTGGAGGTGAATTTCTGTTTATTCGCTTCGATAGTTACACCTATGGGTGCTGAACCTTGCTTAACTTCCTCTTGGTCAACTATATCAATCAGTTGCGTTTGACCGCGCCGCCGTTTGTAGCATAAACCAAATAACTTCCATCTGATTTCAAAATTTTGGCGATCGAAGTACAATTCAGTGTGCCCAAAGGCGGGTAGCAGTATTGCTTGCACTAAACCGCACAATATTGCAATCAAGAAAATCACAAAAAACGAATTGCTAAATCCTATAACGTAATTCAGCCAATTTGGTAATTGCCATATAAAAGGAGTTATCAACCCAATTAGGTAAAAAACTCTAAAAGCTTTACCGCCACGTCTGGGAAGTTTAATTTCTAGCTGACTGGCAGATTTTTTTAGTTGAATTTGGCTACCCGCAGGCTTGCGGCTGGTAATTGGCGGACTGAGGGCGTGTCTATTTTTCAATGCTTCTAGTGCCTGACGGGCTGTGCTGAGTCGTTCTGTTACATTGGGTTCTGTAAGTTTACCAATCCAATTCACCAAACCCAAATCAACATTTATCCTGTCAGCAAACTGAATGCGAGAATCTTTATAGGGTAAATCCGCTGGGGCAATTCCTGTTAGTAAATGAATTAAAGTTGCACCTAAAGCATACAAATCAGAAGCGGGAACTGTTCGACCTGCAAATTGTTCCATCGGCACATAACCGTAAGTCCCCACAACAGTAAAAGTAGCACCTTCTGATACTGCTTGGTCTTGAACTGCACCAAAATCAACTAAGTAAACTCGTTCATCTTCACCCCAAATCAAATTGCTGGGTTTAATATCTCGATGCAATACAGGAGGGTCAAGTTCGTGAAGATAAACTAAAATACTCAGAACTTCTACGGCAATTTTCTCTACCCGTGATTCAGAAAAACGTTCTCCTTGATTAAGTAATTGCTGGAGAGATGCGCCAGGAATATAACTTTGTACCAACCCAAACCAAGGAAATCTCGAACCGGGCTGATTTTCTAAGACAAAATAATTGCGATATTTGGGAATTCGGGGATGATTGAGATTTTGCAACACTTGAGCTTCACGCTCAAATAATTTGCATTCATCCCATTGCATTTGCGGACTGAGAGTGAGCAATTTTACAACTACTTTTTCTTGGGGTTGCGTGCCCAAATCCACAGCCAGCCAAGTTTGACGGCTGGCATCTTGCCCTAATTTTTCTTGGAGTTGATAGCGTGCCTCTTTCAGAGGCGCTACGCTAACGCTAATTAACTCCCCTACTTCTAACATCTCCCATAACTCCTAAAAATATTTTTAATTTGTAATTTTTAGTTTGGAATGCGTGAATGCGTGAATGCGTGAATGCGTGAATTGTTAAAGTCCCAACCAATGCCGAATTTCCGCAGCCAGCCAGCGACATTCTTCTAAAGTCAAAGGCGGCTTAATAGTTCCAAATGTATACTCTTCAACACCAACTGCCAAGGTCACTTCCGGCAGTTTTTTAGTGCCATAACCACCAGTTTTACTGGTGAAAACTTTGTCAATTTCTGATACCTTTCCTCGCTGTCGTCGCAAGCAAAAACCCAGTAATTTCCACTCAATTTCAAACTGCTGATGGTCAAAAGAAAGATTGGTTTCTATAAAAATAGGCAATATAAACCAACTTGATACCAAAATGCCAGCTATCAACCACATCCAAGCATACACGCTGCCTAAACCTATCCCCGACATGACGAACCACAATAAAAATAGTCCCAGTACCACAATCACTAGATTTTCTGGGGTGCCTAATGCCAATAAACCAGGTATGGGGATTTTAACTTGCAAGCGATCGCCTGATTTTTTGAGTTTGATCCGGCTATCATTGGGCTGTGAATTTACTAGCGCAGAGATAGCCGCCTCATTGGCGTTTAAAGCCTCCAAAGCCAATGAAGCACTGCGAAATCTGTTTTCGAGATTTGGTTCAGTCATTTGCCTTAACCAACGCACAAACCCAGGATTCAACTTTACCAAAGAGTCAAATTGCAAGCGAGAATCCTTTTGAGGCAAATCGGCAGGCGCAATACCCGTAAGTAAATGTATTAAAGTTGCACCTAAAGCATAAAGGTCAGATGCAGGAGTTGCACGTCCGCCAAACTGTTCCAAAGGTGCATAACCAAAGGTTCCCACCACCGTAAAAGTGGCTCCCTCAGCGGCGGCGCGGTCTTGCACTGCACCAAAATCCACTAAATATATCTGAGAATTTTTACCCATTAGCAAATTGCTGGGCTTGATATCCCGATGTAACACCGGAGGGTTCAATTCGTGCAGGTAAATCAGTATATTTAGCACATCACGGGCAATTTTTCGGACTTCTGCTTGAGAGAATATTTTGCCCTGTGTCAGTAATTCCTTCAGCGATGCACCGGGAATGTATTCCTGAACCAAGCCAAACCACAGTATTTCGTCATCAACCTGAAAATAATTGCGATACTTAGGGATGCGTGGATGCTTAAGCTGTTTTAATACTTGAGCTTCACGCTCAAACAATCTTAAATTATCCCACTGCACCTGGTCGTTAAAAGTAAGTAGTTTAATTACAACTTGCTCTTGTGTGGATACATCCTGTGCTAGCCAGGTTTGACGACCTGCGTTTTCACCCAGTATCTTTGTCAGTAGATAGCTCGAGCCTAATATTTGTTCTGCTTGCAGCATCGTCCGCCATTCCTTGCCACCTAGTAGTGTGCCTGAATTCGGCAGTGTTATCTACAAACAAAACTGCCAGAATTTCGCAAATAGATAAAATATACTAATTAGTCTAATTACTATTGTGACAACAAGCAGAATAAAGATTTTATCACTAAATGCGACTTGGGTCTGTTCTGTGAGAAAGTGTTTTGAGTTACAAACTCCTCTAAACTGTCTAGATCAATCTTAAGTATCAAAGCTCCTCATGGTCAACGATAGTGAATACATTAGACAAGCTGAAGCCACTCGCGTCCGAGTGTTAAGCGAAGCACTACCTTACATTCAACAATTCGCCGGTCGAACTGTTGTTGTTAAATATGGTGGCGCGGCGATGAAAGATAGTAGCCTCAAAGATAAGGTCATCCGCGATGTTGTCTTCTTATCTTGCGTGGGTTTGCGACCAATTGTAGTACATGGCGGCGGACCAGAAATTAACAGCTGGCTGGATAAATTGGGTATCGAACCCCAATTTAAAAACGGACTGCGAGTTACCGACGCCCCCACAATGGATGTAGTGGAAATGGTTTTAGTTGGTCGAGTCAATAAAGAAATTGTCACTTTAATCAACCGCGCTGGTGGTGCGGCGGTGGGACTTTGCGGCAAAGATGGTAATTTATTCACAGCCCGTCCCCAAGGTCAAGCAGACATTGGCTTTGTGGGAGAAGTCTGTAGCGTGAATGTCAAGATTTTGAATACACTGGTTAACAATGGTTATATCCCCGTAGTTTCCAGTGTTGGTGCAGACGAGAACGGACAAGCCTACAACATCAACGCCGATACCGTAGCTGGAGAAATCGCCGCAGCAATGGGGGCTGAAAAGTTGATTTTGCTGACAGACACGTCAGGAATTTTAAAAGATTATAAAGACCCGTCTACCTTGATACCCAAAGTAGATATTCAAGAAGCCCGCGAATTGATTGCAACCGGTATAGTTGGCGGTGGAATGATTCCCAAAGTAAGTTGTTGCGTGCGATCGCTAGCTCAAGGTGTACGTGCAGCACACATCCTCGATGGTCGCATTCCTCACGCCCTATTGTTAGAAATCTTTACCGATGTTGGTATCGGCACAATGATTCTCGGTTCCCATATGGGCTAGCTGAGGACGAGGGGAAAGGGGAAAGGGAGACGGGTGTGGGGACAAGGAAGACAAAACAATTTAAAACTCCGCGCCTTTGCGCCTCTCTCCCCATCTCCCCATCCTGCTTATCGGGGGAAGGTTAAGATAACACGCGATCGCCCTTTTAATGGTCTGTGACGCGATGCATCGTTGACTATCACTGGATTCACCAGTGTCGAGTTGCCAATGTAGGGATTGACTAAAATTGGATTGAAAAGGGTAGAATCTGTGACATTCTGCCTGACTTGCGGATAGGAGTAATAAGTATTCCCGGTATCTATGGGCATCAATCCCGTCGATGGATTTACTGGCATTGGTGTGGGAATCGGACTACCGTAAATAAAGGAACCAACAACAGGCTGCTGGTTGATTTGATAGGGCGCTCCACGGTCAATTATTATCAACTGTTGGGCAGAAGCCGGAGTAGTAGTGGTAGCTAATGCAACAATAAAACCTAATGCAAGTAAATTTAGAGAAGTAGATAAAAAGCGGCTTGTTGGGAGAAATTGCTTAATTTTAATCATCTTTTTTTCATCCACTTTTGATTGCATAGAATTTTTTACAGTACATAAAAGTACAAATTAAGCACCTGACTTTTCACAGTATCTGGAAAACCTCTCTCCAAACCTCTCTCCTCTTAGGAGAGAGGCTTTAAATCTCCCCCCTTTCCACCCTGCGGGAAGCAAGCTACGTAGGGAAGGGGGGTTGGGGGGGTTAGGTCTGGCGGTTGTGCTTCCTAAACGCTGAAAACATCTATAAGTACAAATTAAGTACAAATAAGTACAAAGTCTAAAAAATAGGGGAATCTACGCGGTCGGGATTTTAAAAGTCTACCTACTTTGACCTGGGAGATTTCAAAAAGATTCCAAAAAGATTGCTGTGATTGGCAAAATTAAAGCAGTGCTAATTTGTGTGCGAAACGTGAGTTCAGAAAGTTTAGAAATTGCCAAAACTCGGTATCAGACTGGCAAAATTGCCTTTGAAAGCGGACAATACCGACAAGCAGTGGAAAATCTGGAAAAAGCAAGCGCTTTGTTGGCTCGTAATTCTCGTCTTGGGGGTGAAGTCCAAATTTGGCTGGTGACAGCTTATGAAGCAGCTGGGCGCACAGAAGAAGCGATCGCCCTTTGCGAACAGCTCAAACGCCATCCCCACTCAGAAACTAGCCAACAAGCAAAGCGGTTGCATTACATCCTTAAAGCTCCCAGGTTGCAACGCCCCAAGGAATGGATGACCGAAATTCCCGATTTGGGCACTCTGTCTGACAATGAAAGCAAAATTCGTCTTAGTGCTAATCCTACCAAATCTTCTGGACGAAAAAAGCCCGCCGAGCCAGAATTTGTTGACCTCAGCCAGGTCAATACCAAAGATAATCGCTTTATCTGGGTGGCGTTAATTGCTATTGCTTTAACCCTAACTGGCTTGATTTGGTTTAGTGTTTGAACCATGCAATGCGTGGATGAAAGGATTTTGGATTAACCCCAGGAATTAATCCGGGGTATGTTCTTCCTCTAGGATGTGTTTTCAAACCCCGACGATCCCCCCTAGCCCCCCTCCCGGGGGGAACAATAACATCAAAGTCCCCCGGGAGGGGGATAATGGTGGATCTCAAAACGTGAGATAAAACGCCCAAATCTCAAATCGGCATGGTTAATATTTGCGATCAACACTGAGTATTTCGGAGATTCATAGTAATGAATTTGTCTGAGTTAGCAAAGATTTTCTTACGGGCAAGGTCTGTATTGCTTGTATTGTTTGCATCTCTGTTGCTGTCTGGCTGTGTAAAGTATGACGTAGGCGTGAACTTTAACAATCCGAATAATGGCGAATTGGTGCAGCATATTAAGTTAGGGGAAAAGCTCACCAGTTTTAGCGGCGATTCTGTGTATGAATGGTTGAATAGCATTGAGCGCCGCGCCCGCAAACTGGAAGGCAAAACAAAACGACTTTCCAAAGAAGAAATTATTGTCACAATTCCCTTCAGTAACGGTCAGGAATTGCAAGAGAAATTCAACGAATTTTTCAATTCTAATACCAATCAAAAAGCTAAATCTCCCAGCGAAACCGATTCCGAACTGCCGAAAATCGAATCAAACTTACTGTTGTATCAAAACAACTTTTTACTGTTAGTACGGAATCGGTTGATTTATGATTTAGATTTGCGATCGCTTTCTTTAATTTCCAGCAACGGTAATGTTTTGGCAAACGCAGGCTCAATTCTCGATTTGGATTTTGTCTTAAAAACACCGTGGGGAGCAAAAAACATTCAACACACAGAACAAATAACAGAAAATGCGATCGCGCCAGAAAAGAATAACAATCAACTTGTGTGGAAGCTCAAACCAGGCGAACTCAACCACATAGAAGTAGTTTTCTGGCTTCCCAGTCCCCTCGGTATTGGTACATTGTTGATTATCTTGTTTGTGTGGGGCGGGCTTTACCTGCGTTACACCTTTATGCCCGATCCGACTTCAATGCAGCGTACTTCCCCAGCAGTTACCCAAGGCTGATTGTAGAACTTTTAAGAAACACGGGGATAAGGGGCAAGGGGAAAGGAAAGAGGATGTGAGCTCTTTGCGAGTCAAAGGCTCATAAGCTGAAAAACCGAAGCGCATTGCTGCTATCAAATTAAACATAACTCTTGTGGGGTGGGCCGATTTGCCCGCCCGATCTTCAAAACAACCAATTTTCCTGCGACTAAAGCCAACACGCGGGTATTAAAAATTTCCAACAGCCAAGTTAGATAAAAGCTAAGTAGTGTATGATATTCGTCGGTTATATAGTTAGCACTTAGTTGAAATGAGAATATCAAAGTTGTGAAAGCGCGACTTTTTAGCGATCGCCTGATTCATCGTAAATTCCTCGTCGGCGGTGTATTCCCAAACACCTATCCCCAATCCACAATTACCTGTCACATCAATAGCGAGTCAGTCAAAAAGCATCACCACTCCTGCTGGTAACTTGGTAAAGCAAAGCGAAATACTTGACAAAAGCATCACCCCTATTGTATTGGGCTTGGTAAAAGTATTGATTGCTTTATCTTAGCCAATACCTTAAAAACCGCCCGTTGTTACTTAGTTTGCGCCTTAGTGAGAAATCGCGATCGACAACTTTGGGACTGGGCAAGCAAAGACCCAGATTTTTTAACAATTCGCGATCAATTTCCGGAGTTGCAATTCATACTATTGAAGAAAATCAATAAGGTTCCCGACCTGGCTAAATGCAAGGGTGAGGGATTTGCCAAGCACATAGAAGAAGTCCTGAACAACGCTATTTAGTTATAACTACAACGCTCGGTAATCACACAATCACGGAGATGCACTACTCATGAGCCAAAATAACGCCAGCAACAAACCACCAGCAAACGGCAAACCCCGTCGCACAGAAATTGGGGGAACCCGCGATTTAAATGCCAAGCCTCCCAGCAACGGCAAACCCCGTCGCACAGAAATTGGAGGAACCCGCGATTTAAATTCCATAGCCGAAGACACCGAACAACCCATCCCCCAAGAAATCACCGGAGAAATCCCCCCTTGGGACGATGAAAATGATAAATAAACAGCGCTAAAAATCTCCCCCCCTTCCCTTCTGCCACGCCACATGCTTCAACCGGGGGAACCAAGGGCGCTTCAGTGGCTCCTCTGCCACGCCACATGCTTCAACCGGGGGAACCCCGGCACCGCAGTGGCTCCTCTGCCTTCCTAAGGTGACAACCGCGAAATCATCCAACTACGATCATTTAAGCGATTGTAAAGTAAGCGATCGTGCAGGCGACTGGGGCGTCCTTGCCAAAACTCAATTTCTGTGGGAATCACTCGCAAACCACCCCAGTGATGCGGGCGGGGAACATCCTGATTTTCATATTGTGTTTGGAGTTCCTGCAAGCTTTTTTCTAGGACTTCTCGGCTTTCTATCACCTCGCTTTGATTCGATGCCCAAGCCCCCAAGCGACTATTAAAAGGACGGCTGTAAAAATATTCATCAGACTCATTTTCAGAAACTTTCTCCACGCGCCCCCAAATGCGGACTTGACGTTCAAGTTCCGCCCACCAAAAAACCAGGGCTGCTTGGGGATTTTCTGCTAAATCCTGTCCTTTTTGGCTATTGTAGTTTGTGTAAAAAACAAAACCACGCTCATCAAAATCTTTCAGTAGCACCATTCTTGCCGACGGCTTGCCCTCTGGCGTGGAGGTAGCAATAGTCATGGCATTCGGTTCCGGAAGTTGTGCCGTTAGTGCTTGGTCGAACCATTTTTTAAATTGTATAAAAGGATTAGGGTCAACCTCCGAGACATTAAGACCTTGCAAGGTGTAGTCTTTACGAAGGTCAGCTATAGTTTTGTCCATGCGCTCTGCTTCCTTGTAATCAGTTAAGCTTATACAGGTATTTGTTAAAAATATCTATTATTATCATCAGCACTAAGGGCATTATTTTACTAAAGAAGTCTGAAGTATAAAGTATGTAAACGCCCCAAAGGCGTCTACATCCTTCATACTTCATACTTCATCCTTCAGTTGACTTATTCTTCTAAGGAGTTTCTAGGACAGATTGCATAAAATGCACCGTTCAGCCTTTCTTCAACGTTTATTAATCTATGGCCTGAGCGGTCCAATTATCGCTCTCAATGTCTGGTTGCTGTCCGTCCTTTTTCGTTATTTTCAGCATCCAATTACCATCCTTAGCGCTGCGGCAATTCTGGCTTTTTTGCTGAATTACCCAGTTAAGTTTTTTGAACGCGCTCGCATCACTCGCACTCAAGCGGTGATTATCGTTTTGCTGGCAACTTTAACCCTATTGGTGATTGTGGGCGTCACCCTAGTGCCAATAGTCATCGATCAAACAATCCAACTATTAAATAAGATTCCGGATTGGTTAAGCACCAGTCAAGCCAACCTAGAGCAGTTTGAGGCGTTGGCGAGAAAGCGGCGTTTACCTCTAGATTTGCGGGTTGTCAGCAATCAAATCAATGCCAACATTCAAAATCTCGTGCAACAGCTAGCTTCTGGCGCTGTGGGGTTTGCTGGGACGCTATTGTCAGGATTGCTTGACTTAGTGTTAGTCGTAGTACTGGCGTTTTATATGCTTTTATATGGCGATCGCGTGTGGTTTGGTTTGGTTAACCTCTTACCAGCTAACATTCGCCTACCCATAACCACGTCCCTGCGGCTAAACTTCCACAACTTTTTCCTCAGCCAGTTTTTACTAGCATTGTTCATGGTGGTTTGCCTTACCCCAATTTTCTTAATTCTCAAAGTGCAATTTGCCCTGTTATTTGCTATCCTCATCGGCATATCCCAACTCATCCCCTTTATCGGGGCGACTTTAGGCATTGGGTTAGTGACGATGTTGCTATTGCTACAAAATTGGTGGTTGGCAAGTCAAGTAGCATTGGCATCAATTCTCGTACAGCAAGTAAAAGATAACCTGTTAACACCCAAACTACTTGGCGACTTTATCGGACTTAATCCCATCTGGATTTTTGTGGCTATTTTGATGGGATTTGAAATAGGCGGTTTATTAGGAACACTCGTTGCAGTCCCCATAGCCGGCACCATCAAAGGCACCTTCGACGCCATCAAGAGCAGTAAAACAGGAAACCCTGTATCAACTGTAACCATTCCTCATGACTCACCGCCTGGTTGAGGGACGACTTGGGGCGACGGGTGTGGGGAGACGGGTGTGGGGAGACGGGTGTGGGGAGACGGGTGTGGGAGACAAGACAATTCAAAACCGTAACTGATGACTCGTAACTCATAACTCATAACTCATAACTCATAACTCATAACTCATAACTCTCTCCCCCGAACCCCATCTCCTCAGTTCGCTCTTTTTTGAAATAATGATTTCACAAAAAAATTTAGTATAAAAAGTATATATAGATTGTTGTTTTTTACATAAAGTTAAGTATAAAAATATCATGTTATACTTGATACTTTGAACTTCTGCTGATACCATTTCGTTTTAGACATGCAAAACTTCCATGTCGAAAAATGCCTAAAATGTCAAGTTGCAGAATCTCAACTCACAATTCACAATGGTATTGATTGCCAATTTCACCCGAAGCATTAGGCAAAATGAATTACATGTTACTTAGTATTTTATGAGACAAATAAGATTTGTGATAATTGTGGTTAGTGGTTCGGCGCTGTTGGTTGGTGGTTAGTAGATAGTGGTTGGTGGTTCATGGTACTTTTTGACAACCAACAACCAACAACCAACAACCAACAACCCGCAACCAACAACCCGCAACCAACAATCCGCAACCAACAACCCGCAACCAACAACCCGCAACCAACAACCAACAACCAACAACCAACAACCAACAACCCGCAACCAACAACCAACAACCAACAACCAACAACCAACAACCCAACGGGAGAACCAGTTACCTGCGCGAGTGTTACCAAAAGCGCAGTACTGGTTCACCAACAACCAACAACCCGCAATCCAAAATCGCTCTTATCTTGTTGATGGATGCTTCCGAGTTATTGGAAACAATTACACTCCTCATTCAGCAGGCTGAACAGGGAGAAATTGACCCCTGGGATGTCCAGGTGATTGAGGTGATTGACCGTTATTTAGAATTAATGGTACCGCAGGCAACACAAAGAGGCTATGAAGCCGATTTGTCCCAATCCGGGCAGGCTTTTTTATCAGCGTCGATGCTGGTGTTATTCAAGGCGAACACTTTGATGCAGTCCGAAACAGCGGCAGATGATTTGGAGACTGCGATCGAGGATTCGTTTTTGGATGGTGAAAACGGGTTAGGATATCACCCAAGGCAGCATTTAGAGCGACACTTGCGCCGTCGCCCAGCAGCAATGCCACCACCGAAACGCCGCGTCAGTCTGCAAGAGTTGATCGAACAATTGCAGATTATGGCGACACAACTGCAACTTGTACAGAAAATCAGCAAACCTGTCCGTCCCCGGCGTCAACCTACTGTCCAATCTATGCGGGCGGCGCTAGAATTGGCTCACCAAGAAAATTTGACCCAAGTGGCTGGAGAACTGGAGCAAGTGTTGAATGTTTCGGCAAAAAAGCTGTGTTTAGAACAAAATTGGTTGAATTTGGAACAACTAGTAGAGTTGTGGACTCAGACTAAGCAGCCATACCAAAATGGCTCCGGTCATCATGAGTCTGAACACAGTCATACGGTTAGCGTTTTCTGGGCGTTACTACTTCTCTCGGCTCAATCTAAGGTAGAGCTATGTCAAGAGGAGTTTTATCAGGAAATTAAAATTCGGTTACTTACACAGCCAGAAATCGCTGACATTCCCTTGAAGCAGTCGGTTAACTGAGTAAGGTATAACCTAAATATACAGATGATTTCCAGACTTTTGACTCAGCTGAGACCAAAATCCGAGTAAATTGAAAAGATGACTAATAATTTGTCATCTTGCGATGCCTATGGTTGCATGAAGTGCGAATATTTCTGTAATCCGTGCTTTTAAGGATGACTTGGAGCGCAAATTAACCGATGATTAATTATCACTCAATAAAAGTAAACTGGCTTCTGGTTGAGGAATAAATTTTTATGAAGGCGATGATTCTCGCGGCGGGTAAAGGTACTCGCGTACGTCCGATTACCTACACAACTCCCAAACCGATGATTCCCATCCTGCAAAAGCCAGTGATGGAATTTTTACTGGAATTGTTACGCCAGCATGGCTTTGACCAAATTATGGTCAATGTGAGCCATTTGGCTGAGGAAATTGAAAACTATTTCCGTGACGGTCAGCGGTTTGGCGTGCAAATTGCCTATTCGTTTGAAGGGCGAATTGTTGACGGTACACTGGTGGGGGAAGCGATCGGTTCTGCCGGCGGGATGCGCCGCATCCAGGACTTCTCGCCATTTTTTGATGATACTTTTGTTGTTTTGTGCGGTGACGCTTTAATAGACCTGGATTTAACGGCGGCTGTTAAGTGGCATAGATCCAAGGGGTCGATCGCTACCATCATTGCAAAAACAGTCCCACGGGAAGAAGTTTCTAGCTACGGTGTGGTTGTCACTGATGAAGATGGTCGCATTAAAGCTTTCCAAGAAAAACCTTCTGTAGAAGAAGCTAAGAGTACCAATATTAATACGGGTATTTACATCTTTGAACCAGAGGTTTTCAATTATATCCCCTCTGGAGTCGAGTATGACATTGGTAGCCAATTGTTCCCCAAACTGGTGGAAGTTGGTGCGCCTTTCTATGCCATGCCAATGGATTTTGAATGGGTGGATATTGGTAAAGTACCAGATTACTGGCACGCGATTCGCGCTGTGCTGTTAGGCGAAATCAAAAACGTGCAAATCCCCGGTCACGAAGTCGCCCCCGGCATTTACACTGGCTTAAATGTGGCAGTGAATTGGGACAAAGTTGATATCACTGGTCCAGTTTACATTGGTAGCATGACCAGAATTGAAGACGGGGCAAAAATCGTCGGTCCAACGATGATTGGTCCGAATTGCTGGGTATGCAGTGGCGCAACGGTAGAAAACAGCGTGATTTTTGGATACTCGCGCTTGGGTCCCGGTGTCCGCCTAGTTGATAAGTTAGTGTATGGACGTTACTGCGTTGATAAAACGGGAGCAACGATAGATGTCCAAGCGGCGGCTTTAGACTGGTTGATTACCGACGCACGTCAAGCCCCACCATCCCATACTCCAGCCGAACGTCAAGCGATCGCTGAATTGTTAGGGACTAACTCAAATTAAAGTTAGGAGTTAGGAGTTATGAGTTATGAGTTAAAATTCTTAATTCCTCACTCCTAACTCCTCACTCCTAACTATTTAAGTAGGTGTAGCGCCGCAAACTTTGTTCGTAGGTTTGCAACAATCGCTGAGATTCCGCTAAGGTGATGCGATTTTCTTCCAAAGCTTTCTCGCAACGCTGGCGGATATTCTCCACCATATCCTCAGAATCATACTGGACGTAGCTCACAACTTCGCTCATGGTATCTCCCTTGACGACGTGTTCAATCTGATAGCCTTTGGGCGTCAGTTGAATGTGAACTGCGTTGGTGTCGCCAAATAAGTTGTGCAAATTACCCATGATTTCCTGGTAAGCTCCGTTAAGGAACATCCCCAAATAATAGGGTTCTCCTGGGTTGTGCCTATGCAATTCTAATACCGATTTGACATCGCGCAAGTCGATAAATCGGTCGATTTTGCCGTCGCTGTCACATGTGAGGTCTGCTAAAATTCCCCGCCGGATGGGTTCTTCACCCAGACGGTGTATTGGCATGATGGGGAATAATTGGTCTATTGCCCAACAATCAGGTGCAGATTGAAACACTGATAAATTGATGTAGTAGATGGAAGCCATAATTTTTTCTAGGTCTTCCAACTCGTCGGGTACGTATTCTTGCTGTCTGGTGATGTCAAGAATTTTCTGACAACAAGCCCAGTAGAGCCGCTCGGCTTTAGCTCGTTCTCTGAGGCGTAAAATTCCTAAATTGAAGCGGCTGATGGCTTCTTCTTTGAATTGTGCGGCGTCGTGGTAAAACTCCTGATAATTCTCTTTGTTGATGGATTGGTAAGTTTCCCAAAGATAATTAATTATCGGAGATTCTCCCTCTTGTGGGGGTTCTGGCAAGTCAAGGGGGACATCGCTGGTACTGAGAACGTCAAAAATTAATACAGATTGATGGGAAGCGATCGCCCTTCCGCTTTCGCTAATCAGTGTTGGTACGGGGAGTTGACGTTCGGCACAGGTATCTTTTAACTCTGCCACGATGTCATTGGCATAGTTTTGCATGTTGTAATTTTTCGAGGCGTAGAAGTTGGTTTGGGAACCGTCGTAATCTACACCCAAGCCACCGCCGACATCGAGATATTTCATGTCAGCACCCAACATCGCCAATTCTACGTAGATGCGACTGGCTTCTTGGATGGCATCTTTAATCACATTGATAGCTGAGATTTGCGAGCCGACGTGAAAGTGCAATAACTGCAACGAATCCAGCAAATTGGCATCGCGTAACTTGTCAACAGCGTGGATAATTTCGGGCATTGTCAGACCGAATTTCGCGCGATCGCCACTAGAAGTTCCCCAGCGCCCCATTCCTTGGGTGCTGAGTTTGGCGCGAACTCCCAAGATCGGTTTAATACCTAATTGGCGATTGGCATCAATTACCAAATCGACCTCTTCAACCTGTTCTAAAACGATGATCGGCGTCTGCCCTAATCTTTGGGCTAACATCGCCGTTTCGATGTATTCACGGTCTTTGTAGCCGTTGCAAACAAGCAATGCTCCCGGTGTATCCAAAATAGCCAAAGCAATCATTAACTCTGGTTTGGAACCGGCTTCTAAACCAAATTGATGGGGTTTGCCAAACCGTACCAAGTCTTCAATTAAGTGCCGTTGCTGGTTGCACTTAACAGGGAAGACACCACGATAAACACCGGGGTAATTGTAGCGGGCGATCGCTTTGGCAAAACAAGCGTTTAACCGCTCAATTCGGTCTTCCAAAATATCGGAAAACCGAATTAACATGGGAAGCCCCAAATTACGCTGTTTAAGAGCGTTAACTAATTCAAACAAATCTAGAGAACCCCCGCGATCGCCTTTGGGGGAAACTGTGACATGACCGGCGGCGTTAATCGAAAAATAAGGCTGTCCCCAACCTTCAATCCGATAAAGGGCTTCGCTATCCTCAATTTTCCAGCTTCCGCGAGGTGCATCTTGTGTGATGCTAGGTGGTAGAAGTTTTTTATGCTTGTGATTTTTCAATTCAGATTTGTGCCCGTTAGCGGACGGAGATTGCACCAACTCGGCAGATGTAGCACTTGACTCAACACCCATTTATTCCAGACCTCTGTGTTTCACCCACGAATTTACAATTTAACGCATTAGTCTGGTAACGCATATCCACCCTTAAGATACTTTCTGAGATATTCTGGGTTTGGTTGTTTGTTAATGGTTAGTGGGTAGTGGGTAGTGGGTAGTGGGTAGTGGGTAGTGGTTGACGCTTTACAGTCAACAACCCAACGGGAGAACCAGTCGCCTGGGTCGGGAAAACGCCACTTGCTCCACTTGGGGAGACCCCAAGACCGCAGTGGCTCCCCTACCAAGGGCGCGAAGCTCACCGGGGGGAATCTTCCCGACTGCAGACGCAAGCGCCCCAACACCCACCAACCAACCACCAACAACCCAACGGGAGAACCAGTTACCTGCGCGAGTGTTACCAAAAGCGCAGTACTGGTTCACCAACAACCAACAATCAACAATCAAAAAAAATTCTTAAAATTTGAGGAGATAGCTTTGGAACGCACATTTTTAGCAATTAAGCCTGATGGCGTGCAGCGCGGACTAGTCGGAGAAATTATCCGTCGCTTTGAAACAAAAGGCTTTACCCTCGTTGGCTTGAAGTTTCTCAAACCCAGCCGGGAATTGGCTGAAGCGCACTACGGCGTTCACCGCGAAAGACCCTTTTTTGCCGGGTTGGTGGAGTTTATCACCTCTGGTCCAGTCGTAGCAATGGTTTGGGAAGGTGATGGCGTAATTGCCTCTGCCAGAAAGATGATTGGCGCAACTAACCCCCTAAACGCAGAACCAGGGACAATTCGTGGTGATTTGGGCGTAAATATTGGTCGCAATATCATCCACGGTTCCGATGCTCCTGAAACCGCGCAAAATGAAGTTTCTCTGTGGTTTAAGGAAGAAGAATTAGTTAGTTGGCAACCGCAAATTTTGCCTTGGTTGCACGAATGAGAAGGAGGCGCCCAGTTAGGAGTTGGGAGGCGGCCAGTTAGGAGTTCAAAATTTGGGAGCATCCTAATGAAAGCACTGGTAGTGCGAGCTTTCCGGCTCGCACTGCAAAATCGTAAAGAAAGCACATTTGGGATGCCGCCCAAAATTCATAACTCATAACTCCTAACTGGGCGGCTCCTAACTGGGCGGCTCCTAACTTATTTAGGCGCTTCGGTTTTTTCAGGTTCTTGGGCTGGTTCGGGGGTTGATTGTTGAATAACAGTGCGCTTGGAAAATCCCCAGGTGAAAATTAAGGCGATCGCGCTAATCATTAACCATTCTGGTGGTACAAAGGCGTCGTTGACGACTTTTAAAAGCAGGCGAAATCCTACCAATGCCACGGTGATATAGCCTGCGTCTTCTAGGTTTTCATATTCATCTAACCAACGAATAAACAAACCTGCCATAAAGCGCAGGGTGAAGATGCCAATGGTTGTGCCTGTAATTACCAACCATTTTTCTTGAGAAACAGCGATCGCTGTGGTAACGCTATCCAAAGAAAAGGCTAAATCTGTCAGTGCAATTACGGGAATTACTTCCCATAATGAGTTAAAACGAGGACCGTGATGGTGGTGTCCGTTGGTGTCTTCTTCTTCGGAGGTAAAGTGTTGAAATACCAGCCACAAAAGGTAAGCTGCACCTAGTAGCTCGAATTGCCAAAATTTTTGCACCCAGGTAGCAGTGAGTAGTAAACTGATACGCAGGACATAGGCAACGACCAAACCCAAATTGAGGGCTTGACGTTCCAGTTTTTTGTCTTCCAGTCCTTGAGCGATCGCGGCGAGGGCGATCGCATTGTCAGCAGATAGCACCGCCTCTAACAACACTAGGACGAGCAGGACTATAGGGGCTTCAAAGCCTACGCTTAATGGAGAATCAAAAATGTGGTCTAGCATTTAGAATTTTTTTACCGCACCTTGAACAAGTCAGTATAATCGTGAACTCAATTTGAAAATGTGATCTTCCACTTTACTATAGGTTAACCTTTAATACAGCTTAACCTTTTGGTGGTGATTTCTGTTTGCAGGGTTTTACCACAGGTGCTTTGGGTCAAACTGTAGGCGATCGCGTCTTAATTCCAATGCTTCAGAAATTGTTTCTGTTACAGTATGTTTTAGCCTCGCGTTCTAGCCTTTCAATTTCACTTTGCCAGCGCTCAAGCTTCCTTTGTCTGTTTTGCAACTGTTCGGCTGTAGGAGTTTTAGAAGGCTCGGTATCTGGGTTTGGGTGAATTTGTTTTGCGGCTAACCATTTTGTCCAAAATTCCTGCCAAAAATATACGTAGTCCTGTTTATCACCACCCAAGCAACGAATACGTTTTACAGATAGCCTGGATTCATTGAAAAGCAATTGCTGATTTTTAGCATTGTTGGGAAATAGGCGAGTCTCACTACCTCTTCCACGAAAGAACTCAACCACCAACCACTTACCAAAATCGAAAATACATACTTCTGTAGTGTCGCTACCATCATCTTCTAGTAGATCCACATCGCCCTTTAGCTGATAACCTATAGCGTCTAATGATGTTTGGGGTAGTAAAATGCGAAGCTTCTGAAAGCGATTGCTGTAGTTAGCCCAAAATTTTCTACGTCTGCTGTTAGCACTTTGTCAACAGTTGGTAAAGATATTTTTACATCAGGGTACTGGCTAGCAAGCTGAATCAGCTTATCAGGAGAATGCTGAGAAATTTCAGTTAAAGAAGGAGTAGGAAACTGAAAGGTCATAAATTTTTCTCTCCTAAAGAAGGATTTTGAATACTTTTTTGATTGAAATCATCGCTGCGAAACTGAAAGCGGAAAAGTACTTTGCGGTCAGCAGGGTTGTCACGGTTTCTGTCAGCTTCTATTTCTCCTCGACCTGCAGCTAAGATTTTCTGGCTTAAAGGTTTTTTGGTAGGGAAATTCATTTCAGAGAAAATGTACCGATAAACTGAAGCCGAACGCAGCAAGCTAAGTTCTAGATTAGTTTTTTCGTCTCCTTCTGAGCTTGTGTGACCTTCTATGACTACACGGCTAATTTCTTTTTCAAATTCGGGCTTGGAAAAAATTACCCCACTGTAAACGGGAATAAAGCGGCGGAGAAAGTCTTTACCTTCCGGTTTAAGTTCGGTACTTCCCTTAGCAAATAGAATCGATTCTTGAATACTTACATCCCCGGTTTCAGGGTTGACTTTGACATCAATGTTGTTACTTTTCATTTGCCCAACAACATTACCAATTACTAATCGTTTTGGTGCGTCATTTTCTGCAAGTTGCATTAGTACAGTGATAAATAGCAACACAAAAAACATCAGCAAGCCGGACATCAAATCACCGATAGATAGATACATACTAGAGTCATCATCTTCGGTAATTTCTGTTTCCAAAAATTCGCCTTTGGTGAAATTATTCATGATGGTTTCTCCCATTGCCCATGTCGCGGTTATTATTTGCAGATGCTAAGACTTCAGCTGTCTTTAGTAAATCTCCGCAAACCCTAGCCATTGCATTATCAGCGTCGCTGAAAAACTTTGTTTGCGAATTATAAAAATGATTTATCCAAGCTGCTAAGCTGTCTGTAAAAGTTGTCGTTAATTCCTGATATTCTTGTCTTACACCCTGCATCTGCTGATTGATATCACGAGCGACTTCTTTCATCAGTGAAAACTGATTACTGGAATTTAACCCGGCAGCAATTGCGAGTTGACCGACTTCTTCAGCAGCTCTACGAATTTGATTCATGCTATTATCTACTTCTGTGGCTAACTCACTACGTCTGTTAGCTTCTTCTTGAAAGATTCTATCCAAATTTATTACTACTTCGGCTAACTCATCGCGTTGTTGTCCTAAAGTACCTTCCAACAGATTGTTTTGTCTTTGAAAAAATGCTTGAAGATTTGCTTGATATTCTCCCCGGAATGTTCTCAAATCTTCCTCGACTGTGTGACGGGTTGCTGTCAAGGTTTCGTTGATATTTCCTAAAGTTGCGATAAGATTTTCCTTCGCTTCATTCATCAGTCCAGAAGCTTGATCACCCACTGTTTTAAGAGTGCGAGTTTGCTGCTGGAAAGTAGTATTGGTTTTGTGAATAATTTGTTCTATCTCATCACCCAGACCTTGCAGCATCTGTTGTTCTACTTCTGCTCGTTTTTCCAGGGCTTTCTCAAGTTCTTCTCGAATACCTTGGAATGTATAAGCAGCCTTGTCTGCACTTTCTTCAAAAGCACTTCGCTGGGCTGTCATTCCCTTTATACTTTGGTCAACTGCTTGATTAATATGTTGGACTGTTTGTTCTAAAACGCCTTTTGTATCAGTTTGAAATTGACCCAAAGTTTGCTTGAGACTTTCGGCGAAATTTTGAAGACTAAGCAAAGTTTCTTTTTGAAAGTTCTGAATTGTGACTATAGAACTTGCCAAATCTTTATGAAGAATCAACACAGCTTCCGAAGCTTGTTGAGTTAATGCTGCACTTTTATCTAGGCGATCGCTAATCGGTTCGATTACCTGAACTCGTAAATCCTTGATGAGTTCTTCTAATACTCTCGGTCGCTGGTTTTCTTGGAGTTCTCTGATTTTTTGCTGCTCTTGAAAGATGTCTCGAAGCGCTGGTATGATAACCGATCGCATCTGCTGACCTACAGCTTCACCAATGCCTTGAGATGAAAGCTGGTTTAGTCCTACAAATTGTTCTGCTATACTCCTACCTACAGCTTGACCAATAGCGTCAGCACTCAGTTGGGAATTGGCGTTGTCTAGTATCTCTAAGCTAACAATTTTATCCAGCCGATCGCGTAATTTATCGCGCCGTGTCTGCCGCAGTGAATCGCATACAAACAAAAGCAATGTAAACAAGCTTCCTGAACCAAGCCCCATTAAGGAAGTAGAAAAAGCTGTTTTCATTCCTGTTATTAGGTTGTCAATACCAGGTTTTAACTGCTCAAAGTTTGCGGCATTAGAGTTTATTTGTTGCAGTCCCTCTTGAATCCCGTAAAAGGTTCCCAAGACACCAATTGCTGTACACAAGGTTGTCACGAAGCGTAGGGAACTACGGGGAACTGGACGAGCTAAGATAGATGGATACTTTATAAGTACAAATTTGTCATGTTGTTGCCTGAAACCTGTTGGATCATCGCTTCCCAGATGCTTACTTAACCAGAGTCTAACCGCGTCTGTTGGTTGCTGATTTCGATTGTTTCTCAGAATCTTCAAAAACTTAATCGCGGCTGCAGTTTCACCGCATTTTGACCAATACTGCCGTACTGTGTAAAGCTCAAAAATAACTGCGATCGCTAACACTATAGCTGTTGCCCAATGAAAAGGCTCGCTATCCCAAACTATGTCCCAAATTTTTGCTATTCCCACACCGCACCCTTTTTATTTACCTTGGTTAATGTTTGCTGAATTGCTTTAATTCTTTCTCTGAGAGAACTTCATAAGCCACCCGCACCGGGAGATGTTCTGCATCCTGACGGTTGCCTATAGGTTCTCGCAGGCGTAAGCTGTAAAGTGCTTCACCCTCTGTCTCTGAATCGATAACCAAATACACGTTTTTTGGTGCATAGTTTCGCAACAACCGCACCTGCAAACAAATTTTTAAATCCCGCGATGAAGTAGATAGAGGTGAATCTTCTCCAAATAGTTCACGCGCTGCTTTCCAAGCGTGATTAACTGCTACAATTTCACAGCTGCTGCGAGACAGAGGGATACAACAGTTGGGCAGTGTCACCCATTAATGCTTTTGCCTTGTTTACTTAAAACTCTTAACAGGCTTATTTTTCCCATAGATATAGCCGATCTAACTTTTGCGATCAAACCATTCCAATGAAGGCGATGTCTGAAGATAAGTCGCCCTCTTTCCTGTCTATGCAGCCTCGCTTACATTGTAGGCGAGCGCAATCAACGTGAGTGTCGGGTTCCGCAGGAGTTACCCGACTTCTGATGCTGTCGATTTTCACTAGTAGTTCATGTCATTAGTTTTGATGGGTTGCGCCGGAGCGTTATATAATAACGATGTGTCCGCATATCCGTCCACGAGTGTCCGTGCGATCGCAAACAATTTAAAAGTATATTAATTGGGTGTATGAATAAAAAACATAGTATTTTTCTTAGTGATGAGCAACGGCTACAACTGGTTGATTTAGTCAAGAAAGGGAAAGCAAATGCTAGAGAGATTCGTCGCGCACATACGCTACTAATGGCAAACTCTGGTAGTACAGATGAGGCGATAGCGAAAAGCTTACATATATCAATACCAACAGTTGAACGAACTCGCAAACAGTTTTGCCTCGATTGTTTATCAGTGACTTTGAGAGACCGTCCTCGCAGTGGAAAGCCATCAAAAATAACTGACACGGCAGAAGCATATTTAATTGCAACAACTTGCTCAGATGCTCCGGACGGTAGCGCTCGTTGGACATTAAAAATGTTGGCAGATAAACTTGTTAGCCTTGAAGTAATAGATAGCGTTAGTACAAATACAATTGGTCGTACATTAAAAAAAACGAGTTAAAACCTTGGCTAAAAGAACAATGGTGCATCCCACTAATTAGTTCTGAATTTGTAGCCCGGATGGAAGACGTACTTGATTTATATGCTCAACGAGTAGACCCAGAGCGACCATTGGTTTGTTTTGACGAAAAATTGTGCGTTCTTATCTCTGATGTTCATGAACCGATACCAGCAACACCCAAAACAGAAGAAAAACCAGGGAAAGTTGAAAAAAAAGATTACGAATACGAGCGAGAGGGTAGTTCTAATTTATTTGCATTTTTTGCCCCATATCTAGGTTGGAGACATATTAAAGTTACAGAGCGCCGTACCAAAGTTGATTTTGCTCATTGTATGAAAGAGTTAGTTGATATTCACTTTCCAGAGGCTGTTGTAATTAAATTAGTAATGGATAATTTAAATACTCATACTATTGGTGCTTTATATGAAGTATTTGAGCCATCGGAAGCTAGACGAATTGCGAAAAAATTAGAGATTCACCACACCCCGAAACATGGTAGTTGGTTAAATATGGTTGAATGTGAGTTATCCGTGCTTGCACGCCAATGCCTAAACCGGAGAATTTCAAATATTAAAACACTAGAAAAAGAGGTTTCAGTTTGGGAACATAATCGCAATTCTGAGCGAGTTTGTGTTAATTGGCGCTTTCGTATAGATGATGCGAGAATTAAACTTTCACGAATCTATCCAACCCATCAAAACTAATGACATGGACTACTAGTGGTCTGCCAAATTATTTATGATGGGTTGGTTTCGGTCAGAATCCAATTTTCGCAAAAGTTACCCGGATTCTTTAAACCCCTCAAAATTAATGTGGTGGAGTACTAGGACTTACGCAAAACATAACGATAGTAGCGATAATTCATGAATTATCGCTAGTGAATTGAGGCAGTAGACTCAGTTACGTAAGTCCTATTCACAAAGTGTGTAAACTCATACAGCCTGAAATTCTTACTAATAACCCTAAACGAACGTTATTGTATTAACAAATAGCAAAAAGGAGTTTTGGATTGAGGGGATTTCTGAGACGATGCCTGAGAAGTTAAAAATGTCATGCTGAATAAAGCTACCTGGCTTACCTGGCTTTTCATAAAACCTCACGGTATGCGGGAAACGAGAGAGTTAGCGCGAAGAGAGAGGGAAGCGACACCCCAGAATGCGCGTCGCCTTGAATCTTTTTCCATTACCGCCTTGGGGTTACTTAATTTGGTGTGCTATTGTGTTGCACTTTCAACGGGACAATTACCGTTTCAAATTGTTCGCCCTGTACGCATAACGGTTTTGCTCCTTTCTGCCTCCCAGGAGGGGTTAAGTTAGCTTCAACCTGTTATAAGAGCTTGTGTAAAGCTTGCAACACTGTAAAGAGTGACCATTAAACTGTTTAATTGCAAGCGACAGACCAAGGAACTAGCTACGCATTCCTTCCTTGTCGTGACTCAAATAAGGTTTACCTATTACTAGGTGGTCTGGTCAGCACGGCGTCTAGCTTTAGGCTAGAAGCCCCGTGTATGCACGACCGGGGTTGCTGACACATCCTCTAAAAGCGATCGCCTTTTTTCTTTGATCAAAATCTCAGACAATTTCTGCCAACTTTTCCAGTAAATTATCTGCTAAATCTAATAACTCAGTCTCATCCTGTTCTCCATCAGCTAAAAGATTTTTCACAGCAAAAAGTCTGTCGTTTCCATCTGGAAGGCTGAGTAATTCTTCTAAATTGACTGCTATATCAAATAGGGAACGTTTTCCTAATTGTTCTCTTACCCTCACCGCTACATCATCATCACTTACCAGAAATAGCTTCAGCGAATCTAAAATAGATTGCTCTTCTTCCCACTTTTCCAGCCAATTTGCATTCACATCCTCAACGTAAAGATGAACAAAATCCAATCCGTAATTCAGCCAGTCTTGTTGCATTTGTCGAGCTGCTGCTAACGCTTCAGTAAATTTGTCCACTTTCTGGTTACTGTTGGTTTCTTGTTGGTTAGGAATCATTGCTGTTATTAACAGTTAATTATATAAGTTTCAAAAATCTTTTATTAGGAAAACGTGCGAATCTTTCAGAACATTAAGGAAATTTTAAATACTTTCCTTCAGAAAGATAATCACTGTTATACATCGCCATATTCACTACCTGATGTATAAAATTATCTGACCCAGGATTGTAACTGACAAACAAACCTCTCTCTATTTCCCACAATAAAAGTGTATTTTTCCAATCTAGATACTTCTGTTGATTAAATTCTTCCGAGACGCTGGTAACCTGTATGCAAAGTGCTTTTTGTTGATGATTGCTGATAATTAAATCTGTGGCACAAGAAAGGTCGGCTATATAACGCTGCCAAAAACTTCCTTGCCGATGCACAACATCATTAGCTATATTTCTAATAATATCATCATCTGCCCGATTAAACTCCCCCGCCATTAATTTTTGTCTCCAAATCGAAAATTTTGGGTCTGTTTCGTTTAACCATTTAGGAAACAGATAACTATACCAATATCTCTCTGTCGGTGTCATTTGTGCGAACTTTGATTGTTGTTCTTCTGTAGGTAGTGATTTAATCACCAGCCAAACTGTAGAATCTGCAATCACCTCTAGGAGAAAAGCAAGGACAAGTGGTTTAGCTGTCAGGGAACCAGGTTTAATATCTTTTACCCAACGATTAATTTCATCTAATCTTCTGGCTAAATTGGGGTCTATCGAGGAGGCTTGCTCGATGAGGGACTTTAGCTTATCCTTAATATCTTTTGCTTGCAAACGATGCCCTGCTTTCAAGAACTAATGCTTATTTTAGTAATTTATACTGAAATTTTAATTCAAAATGTCACTGTTAAAAAAAATTCAAGCAGTGATGTTTCTGAGTATACGAAATAAACTTGAATCCCTGACTTGAGCGATCGCAATCTACAAATCTTAATTCCATGCAGCAGGTTATTACAGAAAGGCAGAGGGCGGAGGGCGGAGGGCAGAAGGTATAGTTTTGATACAAATCTGCCTTTAGACGAGGTACTTGTGCCTTCTCAATCTAATATTTGTGTCAAAATGACCGCAATTTGAGCTTTTGCAACATGATCAGCCTTTCAATTAAGGCACGAGGCATACTGCGGGGAAGCCACTGCGAAGAAAGCGCCTTTAAGCGTTGAAGCATGTGGCGTGGCAGAGGGCTTTTATCGATGAGGTAATTTCATACTTCATACTTCATACTTCATACTTCATACTGAGCGCCTTCAGGTTGCCTTTCTTAATGAAAATCTAAACACTTTCTGCGCTCATCTCCGTTAAAAATAGTGTTCAGTAACAATACCGATCGCATTATCCAATATTAATTATGTCTCAACCGACGATAGAATCCATCCTCCAAGAGAAGCGTTTATTTCACCCAAGCCCGGAATTTTCCCAAAATGCCCAGATCAAAAGTCTGGAAGACTACCAGCAACTCTACGACAAAGCTAAGGCAGATCCGGAAAAGTTTTGGGCAGAGCTGGCGGACTCTCAGCTACACTGGTTCCAAAAATGGGACACTGTTCTAGATTGGCAACCTCCGTTTGCTAAATGGTTTGTCAATGGCAAAATTAATATTTCTTACAACTGTCTTGACAGACACCTCACTACCTGGCGCAAAAATAAAGCGGCAATTATTTGGGAAGGTGAACCAGGAGACTCGCGCACTCTTACCTATGCTCAACTACATCGCGAAGTTTGCCAATTCGCGAATGTCCTGAAAGATTTGGGAGTCAAAAAAGGCGATCGCATTGGTATCTATATGCCAATGATACCGGAAGCGGCGATCGCGATGTTAGCTTGTGCCCGAATTGGCGCACCTCACAGTGTGGTTTTTGGTGGTTTCAGTGCTGAAGCTTTACGCGATAGACTTATTGATGCTGAGGCAAAGTTAGTAATCACTGCTGATGGCGGTTGGCGTAAAGATGCGATCGTTCCTCTCAAGGAACAAGTTGACAAAGCCTTAGCCGATGGCGCTGTCCCTTCAGTTACAGATGTGCTTGTAGTCCAGCGTACAGCCCAAAAAATCCACATGGAACCGGGACGCGACCACTGGTGGCATGAATTGCAGAAAAATGCCTCCGCAGATTGTCCCGCCGAATTAATGGACAGCGAAGATATGCTGTTTGTCCTCTATACTTCTGGCAGTACCGGCAAACCGAAAGGCGTTGTGCATACAACTGGTGGTTATAACTTATACACACACATGACCACCAAATGGATTTTTGATTTGCAAGATACTGACGTATATTGGTGTACTGCTGACGTAGGCTGGATTACTGGACACAGCTACATTGTTTACGGTCCCCTTTCCAACGGCGCGACGACTGTGATGTATGAAGGTGCGCCTCGTGCGTCGAATCCTGGTTGTTTTTGGGATGTAATTGAGAAATACGGCGTTACAGTTTTTTATACCGCACCTACTGCCATTCGTACCTTTGTGAAAATGGGCGAACACCATCCGAAAGCGCGAAATTTGTCTTCTCTGCGTTTGTTAGGAACCGTTGGCGAACCGATTAATCCAGAGGCTTGGATGTGGTATCATAGAATAATAGGCGGGAAACGCTGTCCGATTGTAGATACTTGGTGGCAAACTGAAACTGGCGGAATTATGATTACACCGCTTCCTGGTGCGATCGCGACAAAACCCGGTTCGGCAACTCTTCCCTTCCCTGGAATTATTGCAGATATCGTCGATTTAGAAGGCAACACCGTACCTGAAAACGAAGGCGGTTATTTGGCGGTGCGCTATCCTTGGCCCGGTATGATGCGGACAGTATATGGCGATCCAGAACGTTTCCGCCGCACTTATTGGGAACATATCCCCCCCAAAGATGGGCAGTATACCTACTTTGCTGGCGATGGTGCTAGAAAAGATGAAGACGGCTATTTTTGGGTAATGGGGCGGGTAGACGATGTGCTAAATGTTTCCGGGCATAGACTGGGAACAATGGAAGTAGAATCGGCGTTGGTGTCCCATCCTGCCGTTGCTGAGGCTGCTGTGGTGGGTAAGCCGGATGAATTGAAAGGTGAAGAAGTTGTTGCTTTTGTTACCTTAGAAGGCACTTATCAGGCGAGTGAAGAACTGAGTAAAGAACTGAAGAAACACGTTGTCCAGGAAATTGGGGCGATCGCGCGTCCGGGAGAAATTCGGTTTACAGATGCTTTACCAAAAACGCGATCGGGTAAGATTATGCGGCGTTTGCTGCGGAATCTGGCTGCAGGGCAAGAGGTATCGGGTGATACTTCGACGTTAGAGGATAGAAGCGTGTTGGATAAATTGCGTGAGGGAGCGTAATTTAAACAAGTTTCACATAGCTGTGTAAAATCTGTATGGGTGGGCAAAACTGCCTACCCTGTATTGTGTGAATAAAATTATTTCTGCTGGAATCCCTTTTACCTGGTTGATTCTCAAGATATATCACAATTGAGGTTTTGAGCTTAACGTACAAGAAACCCGGATTAATACCCCATAATTAAGGAACATTTGAAACTGATGACGACAAGCCAGGAGAATGATCTATGCAAGTAAGACAAGAAATTTTTGATACATATTGGCGATTTGCCACTATGCGCCAAGAAGTATTTTTCAACAAAATTAACAACGTACCACCGCCTTGGACGAGTGACCCTATTATTAATACTTATAAATTTTGTAATGCATATCGAGCAAGCGATCGCGTTTCCCAATATCTTATCAAGAACGTAATTTACGATGAGAATAGGAGGAAGAATGAAGAAGAAGTAATTTTAAGGATTCTACTATTTAAAATATTTAATAAAATAGAAACATGGCAATATTTAGAAGAAAAAATAGGAGATGATATTACACTATCTAATTTTGATTTAGACACATATTCAAAAATATTACAAGAGGCGATGAATCTTGGATATGTCATTTATACCAGTGCGTATATGTCTTGTGCCAGCAAAGAGTTTGGTTATGATAAAAAACACCAGAATCATTTAGCATTAATTGATAAAATGATTCTCAAAGATAGGGTAGTCAATTCCATAGTAAAAGCCAAAAATTTTGAAGAGGTTTTTCATATCATTCAAGAGTATCCATTACTAGGTAAGTTTATGGCTTACCAATTAGCGACAGATATCAACTATAGCGAAATTATTAACTTTGACGAAAACAGTTTTACTATAGCAGGTCCAGGCGCTGAACGTGGTATCAGCAAGTGTTTCCGTGATACAGACGGTAAAACATACACCGATATCATTCATTGGATGACTGAAAACCAAGAGAAAGAGTTTCAACGTTTGGGGTTAAATTTTCAGTCACTCTGGGGTCGTCCGCTACAGGCTATAGACTGTCAAAATCTTTTTTGTGAAACTGATAAATACTGCCGAGCAGCATTTCCAGACTTGAAAAGTAATCGCAAAAAGATAAAATCAAAATTTACTTCAACGCCTGAACGAATTGATTATTTTTATCCGCCGAAATGGGGAATTAACGATAAAGTCCAAGAAAGTTTAGCACAGAGATTGCGACAATTAGATACTCCTAAGCCAAAACTCAATAATAGTAATTTTCAGCAATTGTCTTTGGAATTAGATCCTACAGTAAAAACAGCATCTGAAACTCCAGATAATATATCAAAACCACATAAAAAATATAAGCAAGAAACTCCGAATAAAAAATCAAAAGTTTTGCAAAATGCTGACATAGAAAAATCTCAACAATTGTGTCTGTTTTGATGTTTTATTCTATTTAGAAATCAATAGCAATTCAGACTAAAACACATGGAAATCAAAGGATATGCAGAGATTGATGGAAATTATCGCTACCTACTAGGGCGTAAGTGGGATGCCGATTTGCCGCAAGTTACTTTTGTGATGCTTAACCCAAGTACTGCGGATGCTGACAAAAATGATAGAACACTCACTAAATGTATTAACTTTGCTCACTGTTGGGGTTATGGTTCTCTTGAAGTAGTTAACTTGTTTGCTTACCGTGCTACAAAACCCCCTGATCTTCTCCTACCAGCCGATCCTGTGGGTCTAAAAAATAACTGCTATATTCAATTAGCAACAAGACGCGCTGACTCAATTATTGTGGCATGGGGTGGGGGTAAGTTTCCCAAAATTATGAACCGCAATCAAGAAGTGCTAAGTCTAATTTCTAGCAAAACTCTCTACTCTCTAGGTCGTTTAACAAAAGATGGACATCCACGCCACCCGCTATATCTTCCAGTTAGTACAGAAAGAATCTGTTTTCCTGGTCCTTCCCCATAGTACTACTTAAAATAGAAACTCTAATACCGATTCTTTTTATTTATCACCAGATTTGTATTTTATCCCTGTGAGAATCGTCATAATCAAAAGTTTTGAAATTGGAACAGTTTCATTATGAATTTTTCTGAATATCAAACACAAGCACTTAATACGGACCAAATTCCTGCTGTGGAGGGTACTGAACTAATCATACCGCTACTAGGTTTAGTTGGTGAAGTTGGCTCATTGATGACTGAGTATAAAAAACATTTACGCGACGGTGACGCACACAAACTATTTAAAGAAGGCATCGCAGAAGAATTGGGAGATATGCTTTGGTATATTGCAAACTTGGCAAGCAAGTTTAACCTTAATTTGGAAGAAATTGCGGAAGATAATCTGAAAAAGTGCAGTGACCGTTGGGGATGGAGAGATTCGGTGGAGATAAGTAATAAATCTACAAGCTACATATTCGACAATGACTTTCCCGAACATGAAAGCTTACCACGAAAGTTTGAAGTAGAAATTACTGAGGTAAGCAAAGATAACTCAGTCAAGATGAGGGCATTTATCGACAAACAACAGATTGGAAATGACCTCACCGATAACTCCTATTCAAGCGATGGCTACCGCTTTCACGATGTTTTCCATTTTTCCTACGCCGCAGTTTTAGGTTGGTCAGTTGTCACTCGTAGTATGCTTAAACGGAAGCGTAAAAGCAATCCCTGTATTGACGAGGTTGAAGACGGAGGTCGTGCAATAGCTATTGAGGAAGGTATATCAGCACTCGTATTTAGCTATGCCAAAGATCACAGATTCTTGGAAAGGGTTACAGTGATAGATTACCAACTGTTGAAAACTATCAAAAATATGACATCGCATTTAGAAGTTTCTCAGTGTTGGCTCGGTGATTGGGAGAAGGCAATTCTGATGGGCTATGATGTCTGGCGACAGGTAGAGAAATATCGGGGAGGAATCGTAGTTGTTGACCTTGATGCACGCTTGATAACTTATCAAATAGCAGTAAGCTGACACCAAGGGCAAAGTAACGATAGAACAAGTTAACAATTAACAGGCAATGTTTTTGAGAGATCCAAATTGGAAGAAACGTACTTGATTGCGAATTTAACAAGCGCAAAATTTCTAAGTCTCAAGTAACTTCAGGACAACAAAGCTTGTTAGATTTATGAACATAATTAAATTCAAATACAACCTTAGTTGTGCCCATGACTTCCCTATCAGCATTAACTTTACCAGACCACACGCAATTGCCAGACTCCGATGGTACATTTGTGAAAAACTAGCAAGAGCATCCGCAAAGTATCTTAATTACAGATTCTATTAAACCTGTTCTAGAGCAACTTCATCCAAATGGTCAATATGTATTGGACAAGATTCCGGAATTTACTGGCGATTAACTGACCCCCCAGAAAAAGGCGCAGAAGCGCCAGATTGGTTTTATGTACCCAATGTACCGCCTACTCTCGATGGCAAAATGCGGCGTTGCTATGTGTTGTGGAAGGAGTATGTCGCGCCTTTGATTGTAATTGAATTTGTATCGGGGGATAATAGCGAAGAACGAGATAAAACTTCACCTTCACAGGGAGAAGCTGGTAAAGTTGGTAAATTTTGGGTTTACGAACAAGCTATTCGTGTGCCTTATTACGCAATTTATGAAGTAGAAAAAGCACAGGTGGAAGTTGATCATTTAGTATATAATACTTATGAAATAATGGCAGCAAATGAAAGGGGACATTACCCAATTACGCCTATGGGGGTAGAGTTGGGAATTTGGCAGGGTTTGTATCAAAATGCTGAATTACCTTGGTTGCGCTGGTGGGATGCACAAGGAAATTTACTGTTAACAGGTGAGGAACGTGCTGATGTTGAACGACAAAAGCGCGAGAGAATAGTAGAGAAATTGCGATCGCTTTCTCCCGAAGAATTGGATGCTTTAGGAATTGACTCAGAAATGTTGCAATAAGATAAATGCGTTACAGCCTTTTTAATAAACCACGAAGGCGCAAAGGACACGAAGGGAAGAAAGAGAAGTTTTGTTTACAATGTATTTAGAAATGCTGTAAAGTGCTTATCCATAAGGGCTGTTACAATCTAAAATCCAAAATCTAAAATCCAAAATGTTATAAGATGTCTCCTGTTGGTGTTCGTACCAGTCAATCAACACATGTCCTAGAAACCGGGCTAGCAAAGCTTTGGCTTTTACTGGTAGGAGTAAACCAATACCAGGATGAAGCATTGCCAAGTTTGGGTTATCCAGCGCTAGATTGTCAGGGGTTAGCTGAAGCGTTACTCGCCGCAACCGAGGGTTTTCCCCAAAGAGAGATTTTAATTCATCACGATTTTGCTTTCTATCAATCTAATTTGGATACTGTTAGGTCTAGTTTGAGGCAAATCGTTAAAGCCAGCAAATCTATTGACACCATCCTGTTTTATTTTTCGGGACATGGGATGTTAGAGTCAAATACTCAACAGGTGGTGTTGTGTCTTAAAGATACTCAAAAAGACAATTTAATAAATACTGGTTTGAAGTTACAAGAATTATTGCAATTATTAGAAAATTGTCAGGCGCAGCAGCAATTGGTATGTTTAGATGCTTGTCATAGCGGTGGAATGACGCTATTGGGTGCAAAGGGAACAACGCAAACTGAACCTATTCTCAACCCCACAACTCAATTGGTGGAAGTTTTGCGACAACGCGCCGCAAAGCGAAAGGGATTTTATGCTTTGTTATCTTGCGACCAAGGACAGCAATCTTGGGAATTTCCTCAATTGGGACATGGAGTTTTCACTTATTACTTAATTCGAGGATTGCGGGGTGAAGCATCTGATTCTCAAGGTGTGATTGAGGCGGATGGACTTTATCGATATGTTTATCATCAAACGCTGGCATATATCGATAAATTTAATCAACAATTGCGATTGATTAATCAACAGAAAAGAGGTCGAGGAGAAACGCAAATCTATTCAGAATATCCGCTACAAACGCCTAAGCGAATTGTGGAAGGAGTCGGAGAATTAATTTTAGGACTCAAACCAAAAGGCTTAGAATCACGACATTTGCGACAGGCGTTAGTAATAGATGGATTAGCCCAAAACGAAAATTCCCTAGCTTTGAGTAAAATACTCGAAGGTGCTGGTGGTTTCGATGTAGAATACTGGTCTTACTTTGATAATAGCGCTACTTCAGATATCCGCAAAATCATTCAGAAATGCTTGCTATCTGAATGCTTTGCACAAAAACCGACTCGCTCCATAGTGCCAAAAGAGACAGCAACCGTATTGTTATACATGCGATCGCGCATTCAACAAACAGAACAACAAGAATCAGTGTTGCTGCTGGGAGAGGATGTAACAATTACTCGTTCCTGGTTAAAAAAACAGTTACGCCGCTCAAAGTCTCAACAAATTATCGTGTTAGATTGCCCTGTAAAAAGCGATACACAATCCCTTTCTCTGCGTGATTGGGTGGAAGAACTGCAACTGGGAATAGATGAAGGACAATGTTTAATTGCCGCCGCTTCTCCACTGGAAGAACTCGATAAATTTGCTACGGTCGCAATAGAAACTCTCAGCAAAACTACTCAGGCATCGGGGTTAACCGCAGCAGGTTGGATTACTCAATTGCAAGTAGAATTAGCGGATAGTAAGATTAAATTATATATTTTATTATCAGGTTCTCAAGGCGTTATTGAAGTTTTACAGGGCAGTGTTGAAGCATCCACCGTTAAAAATTCAACGCCAGATAATTTGACTTCATCTGTAGGAATCGATTATCGAAAATTGCGAGATTTACTCAAAGCTAAAAAATGGCGTGATGCAGATGAAGAGACAACAAATCTCATGCTAAAGTTAGCTCATCAAGAGCAACAAAATCACCTCGAATCTGAAAGAATTCAAAATATTCCTGAAACTGACCTCAAAACTATTGATACTCTCTGGGTAAAATACAGTAACGGACGCTTCGGTTTCAGCGTACAAAAGGGCATTTGGCAAAGTTTGAGAAGTAGCAAAGCTGCAGATTATGTATTAGCTTTAGCAATTGGAAATGATAACGTTGCCAATTCGGAAACCTGCATTGATTTTGTCAATCGTGTAGGGTGGCGGTTAAAAGATTCTTGGATTGAATATAGTGACTTGAATTTTTCCGATGATGCACCTCCAGGACACCTGCCTTTTTTTGGTTTTTTTGAGAAAGTTTGGCGGGTAAAAGTATTAGGTGTTTGGGAATGGCATAGTGCAATAGTAACAGCTTCTTGGTGGCGATTATGTGTTGCGCTGCTATCTAGATTTGAGAGTTTTAATATCAAAGCGTAAGGTTAGAAACCCGGTTTATGTTCACAAATTATATAGGATTGCTATATAGAAAATTCTGAAGTTTTTTTAATTTTCTGCCAGCGTTACATCTTCATATATCACTTCTATCGCACAACGAAAATCAACGCTAGCTAAATGCACTTCTTCCCCTTTTCCATAAGGGTAAAGTTCCCAACGTCCTTCTTCATTGCGGCGGAAACACTCAATACTCATTGTGTCTTGCGAAATTAACACATATTCTTGTAGCGAATCTAATTTTCGATAGTCAGCAAATTTCTTACCTCGGTCAAAGCCTTCTGTTGTATCGGAAAGAACCTCAACAATCAACTTAGGATAGCATTTAAAATAATCAAATTCTTTATCCCGTGCATCGCAAGTCACCATCACATCAGGATAAAAATAGCGATTTATTGCTTCAATTTGTGCTTTCATATCTGCCATGTAAACACGGCAACCACTACCCCGCACATGGTTTCGCAACAGCATTGATAAATTCAGGCTAATAGTGACATGGGCGTCACTAGCCCCCGCCATTGCGTAAACTTGTCCATCAATATATTCATGCTTGATTTCACTGACTTTCTCGCCTTCTAAATATTCTTCTGGCGAGATATAGTATTTGTTTGGGCTTACGACCATCTTCTTGCCTTGGTATATTGATGCTTCTATAAAAAATTTTAACAAAATTATTTATGGAACTTAGCGCGATGTAAATGCTTCTTTTATGTAATATAATTTCTCTAAATATTTGCGCGTTACGATCCCCCCAACCCCCCTCCCGGGGGGCACAGCGACTCTGGATATGTTGCAAGATTAAAGATAATTGGTATAAATATACAAAGTGCTACGAATACAATCAGTCTACAAGTTTCTACTATAGATATTTCCGGAAAAATGTTGCGACTTTATCATGTTTTGCTTGGCGTTATTTTGTTGTTATTAACTCCGTTGGGAGTAAAATTTGTTCTACCCTACTTTTCTTCACACAGCAACGCCCAGCCAACTCCATTAGAACAATCCAATTCCGCGAAAACACGGACTCAAAGCACTTCCTTAACAACCCCCAACCCAAGTGAGGGAAATATTTGGAAGAAAATCCTCGATGTGAAAACAACTAATAACTCACTTGGCTGGAATGTCACTCCTTGTCAGGGGAATGCACCTCTGTTGTGTGTTTCGTCTAAAAAAGAACTTTTGGGTACGGTTGAGTTAGGGGTTTATCCACTGGAAAATCTGCCGCAATTCCAAAAGATGTTGGCAGCTGCTGGTATTACACCCCGTGTAAAAGAAAATGACCAAAGTCCTCAGTACCGCACCAAGGTAGCAGCAGCACTCAAAGCTTGGGTTGATGACCATTACGCTGTTTTAGCGAAAGACCGTCAGGCTACCTATGGCAAGGACATCACTTTTTTAACCCAACTTCCGCAAAAGGTAAATACTGGTAGGCTTCAGGGGATGTATTACGGGTTTGCCGGCATTAAACGCGGGGGTGGAATACAGGAAAGGCATGTTGGTTATGTTACTTATGATGGTAAATATATTTACGTAATTACTACAGGATTTGACCCAGCCTCAATAACGGGTAAGTTCGATAAACTGGAAAATTTTCAAAGTTTTGAGGCTTATTTGAATGCGATCGCTAAAAATGTAAATTTGCCTTAACAACGCAGATATGGGCGGACTTTCCGGCCCGCCCCACAAGAATTAGATTGAATTTAGATATATTAGATATAAAAGGGCTTTTGCTTTTAATCTAAATTAAATTCCGCCAACTCGAATTGTCCAAACAGTTGATTTTTGTCTATCGCTGACAAGACTTTATGATTAGCGCGTTCGGAATTTAAACATTGGCAAACTAATTGCGCTACATCTGCGCGGTGAATGCTGCCAAGAATGCGCGGGTCTTCAGTTAAAATTGCATTACCAGTGGCGGGTTCTGATTTTAAACCACCGGGACGAATAATGGTGTAAGTTAAACCGCTAGCAATTAAGTCTTGTTCGGCTTTTTCTTTTTCGACTAAAACAGGTTTCAGTACCTCCAAAGTTTGGGGATTCAAAGCAGCAACACTATTACCACTGCCAATAGAAGTCACTAAAATAAACTTTTGTACCCCTGCTTTGACAGCAGTATCAATGAGATTTTTATTACCCAGATAATCAACCTTTACCGTATCTTTGGGCAAATTACCAAGAGTGCTAATAACAGCTTGGATGGGTTCATCTGCTAACATTGCACTTTCGACATCGGCAATATTTAAAGCATCACCCAAAACTACTGTAACGCCCATTGCTTCTAAATCAGCACGAGCGGCTTCACTTCTTAAAAGTGCCTTGACTTTGAGATTTTGTGCTGTTAGACGTTTGGCAATTTCTCGTCCAACACCGCGACTTGCACCCGCTAAAAAAATGTAATTAGTCATTTATTAGTTATTAGTTAGTAGTTAGTAGTTGGTAGTTGGTAGTTGGTAGGCACGTAGTTGGTAGTTGGTAGTTAATGGTTATTTTCTTTCTCTCCCTTGTCCCCCACACCCGTCTCCCCCTCTCCCCCTCTCCCCCTCTCCCCCTCTCCCCGACGCGCCACCATGACTAACCAAAATTGCGCCTCTGGGGGTGCATCTGGGGGACGGTAGTAGTGATGCAGAATCTGGAAACCAGCTTTTTCTAAACATGGGGCGAGGGTTTCGTACTCCCAACCTGCAACAAAACGATGTCCGGTGGGACGGGCTACATAGCCTTCGCTATCTCCCCTACAGATGGATATCATAATTGCACCTCCGGGAACAAGGGCTTGGAATAAATCATCTAGTACTTTCATCATTGACCCACGGGGTACATGCAGCAAGGAGGCGTTGGCAAAGATTCCATCAAAGTATTGTTTTGGCAAGTCTAAATTCAAAAATGACTGTTGCCAAACTTCACAGCCCGATACCTGTTTTGCCATTTCCACAAAAGCTGGTGTCCCATCCAATCCGATCGCTATATGTCCCAAATCCTTAAATGCTACTAAGTCTCTTCCCGGACCGCAGCCCAAATCCAGTATTTTACCAGGTTTTCTGGGCATGGCTGCAATCAAAGCATCGCGATTTTGCGAAACATCATGATTCCAAGTACCATCACGGAAAGATGCTGCTGTCGTCTGGTACTCGTCGATTGTAATTTGCTCGTGTTGTTCCACAATTCCTCAATTCCAGTGAAACTCCTTCAAATTTTACCGAAGAAAGGCAGAGGGCTGAGGTATACTACAGAAGGAGGAAACTATATTATTGGGTTTAAGAGGTTATTTATAAAGTGAACGTTAAGACCTAAGAAACCGGGTTTCTGGGAGACTAAGTACGAGGGTATTCGACACCCCATCGACAGAAACCTGGTTTCTCTCATACGCAGAAGCCTTAAGATTTACTTTATAAATGGTCTCTAAAGGGACTATTATTTATTTATGAAAGAAGATAAGAGGATTTTTTAAGGGGACTTATATCTTGCACATGCAACGTATGAGTGCGAATACACGAATACAAAGTGATGATTTTGACTCTGCAATAATTGATTTTTCAGTCCTCTTGGAGAGGACTTACACTATTAGACTGGGACTTATAGTCCCAGGCGGATGTCAACGCATCCCCTTCTCAATATCACGCTTGGAATACCACTTTGAACAAATATTGCGACAAATGGATTGTTCAAACAATGACACGATCGCTATTTCACAATCCAAAATCCATTCATTATATAACCCGATCGCATGAAACGCTATTTTTGGCGATCGTGTTTACATAGTCTATATATAAGATAAGTAACTGTCCTAGGACAAATTTATGGGGAAATCATCAAAAAAAGACTTAGAAAAGTCGGAAGATGTCCGAGTTGCGGCGACATCCAGAATCTGGGGTCTAACTGTCGGAATTTTAGCCATTTGCATTCCGCTTTCAGATGTCACCAGAAGCGGTCCTATTCTTCCTTTAGCGGCTATTGGTGGTGCTGCTGCCGGTACGGTTGCTGTATGGCGTTCTGATGATAAAAAATCTAAAGGTGGCTATCTACAACCGCAACAGGTGGAACTCCTAGAACAACGCATCGCTGACTTAGAAACAATTGTTAGCAGCGATGACTTTGATTTGCGGATGAAAATCAAACAGCTAGAATCCAACCAGAAGGCTTCGCGCAACCTATAGCAGTCCTTTGCATAATTCGTGAAAGTGGAGAAACCGAGTTTCTTCAAGAAACCCGGTTTCTGAAAGCTTGTAATTTTCACAACTCACATAGGATTGCTATAGGCGATCGCCATGTATAAAGTCAGGGAATTCTAATCTAAATAATTTTTCTTGTGCAATTTTAACTAAATTTCTGGCAATATGTTAAATACTCGCCAGTAGAGTCAGCGATACAAGAAAAATATTAATTGAAATTAGGGTGCATTAAACGCTACCCTATTGGTGAGTTATTTAAAATTACATTACTATCCGCACTTCCAAGCACTGCCGTCAGATGGTGCATTAATTCAGCCTACGCATCCCAAAATCTCAGATTGACTTAATAAATCAATTCTTAAACATATCCAGATATTCTCTCGGTGATGTCTGGTAGCTAACTGCTATCTAGAAGTGGTTACTGATATTTATGTTATTTTTGGTGCTTATGTTACTGAATTATTGAGCGATTAAAGTTTATAAACTTGAGGAATTGCGTAGTATAGCTTACCGTAGGTATGCAATAGTGAGCCTCAGGAATGCAGATGGATTGGATTAGCTTACTAAAAGCTCAACAAGCTGACTTCCTTCAACGGGTGAAAAAACCAAAGACTTATGACCTTTCTTTGTTGGAAAGTCAAGTCAAAGGTTGTCACAGTGAGATTATGGCATTTTGGGGCGATTCATTGGCAAAATCGCTAGAATTTGCACGTCAGCAAGCAGAAATTCTCGCGAAAAATCCACCGCCGACGCCGCCTGAATATCCGGAACCTCCAGACTGGGTGATACCTTTTCCCAAATATTTTCAGCAACAAGCGGAAGATTATCTTTTGCGAGAGCAAATTGTCGATCGCGTAATTAGTACGCGCTTGGGAAAATTGGTGCGAAAAGTACCGCAAGACACTTTAAAAAATATGGTGTTGGATGATGAGGGAAATTTACGGGGCGAAAGCAAATTTTCTTACTTCCTCAAAGATGACCCCAAGGTAAATATTCAAGTTTACGCTGCTGATGGAGAAAGTTTTAACGCAATTAAAAAAGATAAAATTAAGTGGAGTGTAAATCAAGAAGATTTAAGAAGTCATCAGGTATTAATTTTTCTTTGTTTGTTTTATCCGTTTACTGGTAAATTAGGTTACGAAAAGCAAGCGGTAATTGCTGGTTTTTTACCAACAAATCAAATTGAAATTAGCGAGCCATTATATATAACTCCCAGTAACTTGTTGTATGCAGGGGGATTGAGTTGGTATTTAGAGTCATTTATTCAGCAAAAACATACGCCGTCGGCAGATAATGAGATTGCGATCGCCGAAACGGTTGAGACTTTAACTGCAGACCATCCCCTAAAAAGTTTAATTGGCGACTGGGAATGCTGGCAGACTTTAAAAGGACACACCAAAGGAATTAATTGTCTTGCTTTTAGTCCCGGTAAAAACGGCGACAGTTCGCCATTACTGGCTAGTGGTAGTCGTGGCGAGACAAAGTTATGGGATTTAAACAAGGGTGAATTGATAGGTACTCTGTCAGAGTATCCGTGGATTATTTCTGGACTGGTGGACGAAGTAAATTCTCTAGCTTTCAGTCCGGATGGACAAACTTTGGTGAGTGGTGGTGCAGACTCTACAATTAAACTTTGGCACGCAGGCGCTCAAGATTTAATTGATATCTTGCACAAACATAATGGAATGGTGCGGTGTGTTGCTTTCACTCCCGATGGAAGGATGTTAGCAACAGGTGGAGATGACAGAAAAATTTTGTTTTGGGACTTAATGCAGCGTCAAGTAACGATCGCTCTTTCTTTAGATGATACAGCTGCTCATTCTATGGCGTTGAGCCAAGACGGACAAACTTTGGTAACTGGTAGCTACCGCAAAATCAAAGTTTGGCGCTGGTTGCAAGAGGGGAGAATACTAAGTTTTGATACTCAGCCACACCATACCCTGATCGGTCATTCTCACATTGTTCGTTCCTTGGCTGTGAGTGCTGACGGCAAAATTTTAGTTAGCGCCAGTCGCGATAAGACAATTAAAGTTTGGAATTTGCAGACTGGAGAATTGATTCGCAGTCTCAAAGGACATCGAGATGGAGTTTATGCGATCGCCCTTTCTCCCAATGAGAAAATTATTGCTAGCGGTAGTGCTGATAAAACAATCAAATTGTGGCATTTAGAAACGGGGGAATTGTTAGGTACATTTACAGGTCATACCAGCGCTATAACAGCAGTAGCATTTACAGCTTCCGGGGAAATGTTAGTGAGTGGGAGTTTGGATAAAACAATTAAAATTTGGCAGCGAAGTTAAGAGATGATAGTTAATGGTTCATTGTTCATTGTTCATCGTTCATTGCTTTTGAGTATTATTAACAATTAACCATTAACCATTAACCCCGGAGGGGTTCACCAGTCGCCTGGGTCGGGAAACCCTACCAAGGGCGCGAAGCGATCCGGAGGGAATCTTCCCTCCGGCAGACTTCGCGCCCCTTCACCATTAACCATTAACCATTAACAATTAACAATTAACAGCACTATTCCAAAAAAACTTGATATTCTTCTACATCAAACATTGCATCACACTCTTCATTAAACCAGTCTAAAACCTGACCCAATCTCATTTTGTCGTAATCTCCCATATATAGCGCTTGAATGCAGAAATCAAAGTCTTCATTAACATAGAAATGGGATAAGAGGTTATTTATAAAGTGAACGTTAAGACCTAAGAAACCGGGTTTCTGGGAGACTAAGTACGAGGGTATTCGACACCCCATCGACAGAAACCCGGTTTCTCTCATACACAGAAGCCTTAAGATTTACTTTATAAATGGTCTCTAAAGAACTATTACTATTTAGCGTGTTGATAAATTCCAAAAAACCCAGTCTATTGGCTTTTGCTTAGTCTGTTGTAGTGTAAAATACACACAAGAATGCACCATAAGCGAAGCCTGATAACACCATATTAGAATTCGTAGGGTGTTGAGCAATCAAGACTGTTTCAGTTTCCTGCGATACGGTGTATCCAAGGAATTCTAGATGATTTTTGAACTGTTCCATGAATGTAGATACGGGGAAAGGGGCAAGGGGAAAGGGGCAAGGGGATTATTTCTTGACCTTTCCTTTTACCCACAAGAATGCAAAAAGGATTATTGGTAGAAATCGTTGGTTGTGTAGAGACGCGTTCATGAACGCGTCTCTACAATGAATTCAATCCTTTCATCCAAAATCCTTTCATCCCTAGACCAGGAATGATTGCATCAAAGGCTTATCTTCCGATAACTTACCCGATCGCAACCATTCTTCAAATTCAGCGGGTGTTTGCGCTTGGTTAAGTTTTTCCCGCAATTCTCCGCCTTCAAGGATTTCCCTTTGCAACAATTCCTGTGCAGTCTCTTCTAACAAACCACGGTTTTGTTGTAGAATGCTCAAAGCGATGTGGTGAGCATTATCAACAATTTGCTTCACCTCGCGGTCAATTTCCTCAGCCACTTTTGGACTGTTGACATCTCCCCCGGTTGGAAACACGGGGGATTCTAAACGGATGTTGCTACGGCGGCTACAAGCCGCACTTCGCAACGTTTACGATATGATTTATTTAATCGCGTAAACAAATCAATTCGTTGTGGGACTGTCAATACCCCTCTACCCACCTCGGCTAAGTTTAATCCTAGCTGTGTGGCTACTTTTCTCATGATGTTGGCACTTCCATTACAGTCAGCGTTAATTAAGTGACCATCACGACTTTTGTACAATCCACGTTTTACCCGTTGTCCTGACGGTTTCCATCCGTTGGGTTTTTCACCATGTTTGTGGAGGCTGTCGCCATCTAGGTAAGACGCTTTTGATGTGTACGCTTCCTCAGTAATCGTTAACTGTATTCCGTATTCTGGGCAAAGTTGTTTCAAGCGTTCAATCAATCGCCCTGTGGGAATGACCACAAAGTTTTGATTGCCACGCTTGCCCATATTGGAGCCATTCTTTTGACCATCGTTCCATCCAATAATCAGATTACCAACTTTGTCATTAAGACATTGATTAATAATAAATCTTGCTGCTTTGTTAACAGCATCACGCATCTGATTGTTGCGTTTACGTTGTACTCGATCAAGGTTGGAATCCCAATAAAAGTCGGATTTGCCTTGTTTATATTTAGCAACCAGACGGCAGTAGCCTTGATTCATTGATTTTAGTTTCCTGCCATCAATAATCAGGCTTTTACCACGAGTTGAAACACCCGTTAGCCAATTAGTCCCACCGTGGTCAAAGCTCCAAGCCTGCGAGTAATCAAGGTTAGGATTAATATCAATTGGCTCTTTACCATCATCAATTACCCAATCTATCCACAATTCCCCCAAATAAGGTCTAACAGTAACTTCTTTAACCCAGTCTGAATCAATAAAATCAGGCAAGTGTAAAGTAATTTCAGTTAGTAACTGTGGTTTAGTTTCTTTGCTTATTGATGGGTAAAAACAACCGTTTTTGTAGGTTAAAGCTTGTCGTGGAAATGTGACAGCAGCAAGACCGCCACGTTTTCTATATCTTGGTAATGAAGGTCTATCAACATCACCTTGATAATATTTTTTAACCAATCCGTTGTAGCTGGTTATTGACTCTCCCACAGTCTTAAGTGTTTGTTGTGCTGATTGTGCAGCCATCGCTTTGTAATGTGGGTTATCTTTGAGAATTTTATCTAATTCTGGGTAGGTGGTTTTGCAATGATAACTTTTCCAACCATAGCGCAATTCATCACCACGCCAATAAGTAGTAAAAGCGTTTTCGGATTCTTGCTTCCTTGCATAATGAGCTTGCTTTGTCGCATATATAGCGCAATTAATCAAGCTATTAGCGTGTTCACATTGGTCAATCCAAAAAGCTTTCTCTTCATCAGTAAACTTGGCTTTTAGCGGTATTGTTCTGTACAACTTGTCATCACCTCCTGTATTTCATTATCATTGCTACTACACCGTTTAACAACAATATTCCGTAAAAAATATGGCTAAATTATCTAGTGAAGACCACGAGTACAGACGTACTGAAAATTCTGTATCTTCAATTAATTACCATTTTGTTTTTGTGCCAAAACGCAGAAAATCAGTATTGGTCAGCAACGTAGCCAAAAGGTTACAAGAGATTATTTTTGAGCTAGTGACAGAGCATGGATGGCGACTTATCGCGCTTGAAATTCAACCAGACCACGTTCATTTATTCATTAACGCACCAACACACGAAGCGCCAGCAGATATTGCTAGATGGGTTAAAGGCAGGGCATCCCACCATTTAAGAAAAGAATTTCCAGAATTAAAAAAACTACCCGCTTTATGGACACCAACCTACTTTGTAGCGTCAACTGGTCAAGTCAGCACTGAGGTAGTTAAAAGGTATATTGAAAATCAGCGCGGAAAATGAGGAAACGCGGGGATAAATCCCCTTGAGTCGCGTTTCATCCCCTCGCTAAAGCGTAGGGGTTCTCACGCTCCCACTATGTTTTGATAGAACGCCGTGGGTTGCTATAACCTTCCAAAAACTGCTGCTGGATTTTGTCAAACGCCACCGGACCGAGTTTATCGCTCATTCCGTAAAGAGTAACATAACGTTCTGCCAAATCAGTAGCCTTTTGAATGTCATCGCTAGCACCAGTAGACACCTTCCCAAAGATAATTTCTTCTGCCGAACGTCCACCTAAAAGCGTTGCAATTCGACCGCGAATTTCATCTTCCACCATCAAAAAGCGGTCTTCTTCCGGCATTTGAATCGTGTAACCCAAAGCACCCACACCACGGGGAACCACAGAGATTTTTTCGACTTTACCGGCTCCCGGCATTAAAGCAGCGATAATGGCGTGACCAACTTCGTGATAGGCTACGGTCTTCTTCTCGGTTTCATTGAGTACCCGAGAGCGTTTTTCCAAACCGGCAACAACCCGCTCGATCGCTTCGTTGAAATCTGCCATTTTCACAGCATCTCGATTTTGACGGGCTGCGAGCAATGCGGCTTCATTTACGAGGTTAGCTAAATCAGCTCCAGCAAAGCCAGGAGTCCGAGCGGCAATGGTTCCCAAATTTACATCAAGAGCCAATTTCACATTTTTGGCATGGACTTTGAGAATCGCTTCCCGACCAATTTTATCAGGACGGTCTACAACAACTTGGCGGTCAAAGCGTCCCGGACGGCGTAAAGCGGGGTCAAGGATTTCCGGACGGTTGGTAGCAGCGATGATAATCACACCAGTGTTAGCGTCAAAACCATCCATTTCGGTAAGTAACTGATTGAGAGTTTGTTCCCGTTCATCGTTACCACCCATTGGACCATTACCACCGCGAGATTTGCCCAGTGCGTCTAACTCATCAATAAAGACAATACAAGGGGCTTGTTGTTTGGCTTGTTCAAACAAATCGCGCACCCGCGCCGCACCCACACCGACAAACAACTCAATAAATTCCGAACCAGAAATACTGAAGAAAGGAACACCAGCTTCCCCAGCGATCGCTTTCGCCAATAAAGTCTTACCCGTTCCCGGAGGACCAACCAGCATCACACCTTTAGGAATTTTCGCTCCCAAACGCGTGTACTTACCAGCATTCTTCAGAAAATCAACAATCTCTTCCAGTTCCGCCTTCGCTTCATCAACACCGGCGACATCAACAAATTTGACACCAGTAGTGCCCTCAGAGTAAATGCGAGCCTTGCTTTTACCTACAGTCAGTGCAGCGGGACCACCCCCCTGACGGTTGATCAAAAAGCCCCAAATACCAAAGAAAATTAACGGTGGTGCAACCCAACTTAAAAGAGTGCCAATCCAACCATTTTGGCTGGGAGGTGGAGCAGCAAATTTGACATCATGGGCACGGAGAATTTTAGGTAAATCCAGGTCAATAGCTACAGGTGTAGTGCTAAAAACCTGTTGAGTCGGTTTACCATCAGGGGTTTGAGCTTTGAGAACATACTCAATGCGATCGCCACCCACAACAGCGCGATCAACCTTACCCGCCTCAACAGCCGCGATAAAATCGCTATAAGGAACTTGTGGTAGTCGCGCACCAAAAAAGCTAGGAACAATCAAGTTTAGAACTAACAGCAGACTCAACAGAACCAGAAAGCTGCCGCCAAACTGACCAATTCTGGGTGGTTTGATTTTGTTTTTATTATTAGTTTCCACAGGCATTTTGATTTATCCTCCGTATTTTTCAGTTATCAGTTATGTAAAGAGTTATGAGTTATGAGTTATGAATTATGAGTTATGACTTTCTAACTCCTCACTCTTAACTCCTGACTCCTAACTTTTAACTCCTAACTGGACGCCTCCTAACTAACTGGGCGCCTCCTAACTAAGTAAAAGAGCGAATAGACCGCATAAAGCAATGCCATCAAACACTCCAGCACCACCGATGCTCAGTACTCCTGCACTCTTGCCTTGAATGTCCTTTAAATGCAGCAAGTCCGCACCAATCAGAGTTCCGAGAACACCGCCAGCAAATGCCACAGGAGCAGCATGAGGTGCAGCAATTAACATCGCAGACAAAGCCGCTGTCAAAGGAGCCAATAACGGGTTCATTTGGATACCAATACCCGGCACCACCCGCGCCGCATAGTAGCTAACAACTGTGACAATGGCAGTCACCAGCAAAATTGACAGAGCATTTGCCTGAGTAAATTGATACAGCGCCAATGCGACAGGAATTAAGCCACCGCCGACATTTACAGCCACCACACTTGAGCGTTCTACTCTTGTTAAAGGGATGCCCCAAAATTCTTGCAACCACATTGAGGCAAAATCATCTGCCAGCTGGACAGGAGTTTCTATGCGGTAAAGGGGTATATTGATAGTGCTGGTGAGAATTATCAACACAAGCAAGAAAAAAGCGATATTGGGAGAAAATCCCAACTTGGCGACTGCAATTTCCACCACGTCTACTGCCACAGCCAGCCAGATAAAAGGGACTAGCAGCAATAACAGTAGAAATAGCAGCAGTGAAACTGGTAGGTAAATCATGGGGATGATGAAGCTATTGGGCCAAAAGTATTGCAATTGGGCATTGTTGCGCCAGTGCTGCGGCAGGGTTTCCCGACCCAGGCATCTGGCGTCATTGGGAATTGGGAATTGGGAATTATACCCATCTGTTATACCCCATGCCCTATGCCCTATGCCCTATACCCCATGCCCCATGCTTTAGTCTTTATTGTAGAAACTGGGAACTGTAGGCGAATTTCGTGTATACCCCACAGAAAAATGTGTATTGCCGTACTTTTAGCTTTACTGTGATGGGAAATATGGAAAATCAGTTTGGATTTGTTCTGAAAGTCTTTCTACTCTCTGTTGGAATCTCATTATTAATTAGGTACGTTCTTCCGAGTGTACCGATTGCAGCGACAGCGACGAACGCCTTGATTATAGTTTTATCGCCAATAGCGATAATAGCGATCGCCTTATTGTGGCGATACCAAGCACAGAAACAAAATTAACAAAAAGCATGTAGGCGAAAGTTGCTCTAATCAGCTAACCTAGCTGCATTGAAAAGAAATTGCATCTCACCACCAGTTGGGAGTTAGCCTGTGAATTTAGGTCAATGGATTGGCTTAATCGCCCTACTTCTTTGTTTATACATTCTGTGGCAAATTCGGAACGAGCTTTTGTTAGTCTTTGCCGCAGTTGTATTAGCCACTACATTAAATCGATTGGCTATACAGTTTCAACGCTTGGGGATGAGGCGTGGATTTGCCGTATTGCTCTCGGTTTTTTTGTTTTTCATCGTCATGGTAGGGTTTTTCTGGCTAATCGTGCCGACTTTTGCCGTTCAGTTTCAAGAAGTTACAAAAAAAGTTCCCCAAGGTTTGGAACGATTCAATGGATGGCTTGACCAATTTGAAAGTCGCGTTCCCCCTCAATTGCTTCCGTACATACCGGATATAAATAGTCTCAGCCAACAAGCACAACCCTTAATCAATCGGGTAGTGGGAAGCTCATTTGCCTTTGTTTCCAGCTCTTTGGAAGTAGTCCTCAGAATTTTACTGGTGCTAGTTTTAACAGGCATGTTTTTGGCTGACCCCCAAGCTTACCGCAAGCTATTTGTGCGGCTGTTTCCCTCGTTTTATCGGCGGCGGGTAAGTGGCATTGTTGACAAATGCGAAGTCTCGTTAGAGGGATGGATAATCGGCGCGATGATTGCCATGTTTTTCGTGGGAACGATGAGTTTGATCGGCTTATCAGTTTTGCGCGTTCCCTCAGCATTGGCATTAGGCGTCTTAGCGGGATTTATGAACTTGATTCCCAACCTGGGTCCGACAATTAGTGTTATACCAGCAATGGCGATCGCTTTGTTGGATACTCCTTGGAAATCTCTCGCTGTTTTGGCTCTCTACTTTGTCATTCAGCAGACAGAAGGCAATTTCATCACACCTATGATCATGGCACATCAGGTGTCACTGTTGCCCGCTGTCACCTTAATTGCCCAAGTATTTTTCCTCACTTTCTTTGGCCCTTTAGGCTTATTATTGGCTCTACCTTTGACAGTTGTTGCTAAAATTTGGTTTCAAGAAGTATTGGTCAAAGATGTTTTGGATGAATGGGGTAGTAATCCTAAAAAAGAGAGAGAGACAGAGTTTATCCTCGTTTCTGACCAGACTTCTTCAAATAAATCTGCCGAAGTCACAAAAAGTTCGGAAAATGAAAATCCAGCAATTAATGACGACAAGCCTAATTAGTCATTAGTCATTGGGCATTAGGCATTAGGCATTAGGCATTGGGCATTGGGCATTGGGCATTGGGCATTGGGCATTGGTAAAAAAACAACTACCAACTACCAACCCCAGAGGGGTTCACCAGTCGCCTGCGCTCGTGTTACCCTCCCGCAGCGCCCCTTCACCACCAACCCAACGGGAGAACCAGTTACCTGCGCTCGTGTTACCCTCCCGCAGTACTGGTTCACCACCAACCACCAACCACCAACCCCTTCGGGGTTCACCATCGCTGGCACGAGGGAAACCCTACCTTTGAGCGCCCCTTCACCACCAACCCAACGGGAGAACCAGTTACCTGCGCTCGTGTTACCCTCCCGCAGTACTGGTTCACCACCAACTACCAACCACCAACCACCAACAAAATCATAAAAAATCTTTCATAAAATTTTCACTGCTCATTTATGCAGCTTGCAGATACTGAAGTATGTAAAGCAATGTAAAGCAAACTGCATAACAAGTAGAGGAAACTTAGTCTATGAGCGCAATCCAGCCATTTAACAAAGCCATTGCTAAACCCAGGCTCAATTCCGCTTTCAAAGAACTAATGTCTATGCACTGGTGGATGGCAGGTTGCTATTTAGTGCTATTTGTTACAGGTTACTTCATGACGCGGTTGCCTAAAGAGTTATTTTTTAGAAATCCGCTGTATGATTTTCACAAGTCTATAGGCATAGTAACAATGGCGTTACTTACCTGGAGAATCTTGATTTTGTTGCGCGTGTGGTGGCGCAAATATACAAAACGTCCGCCAACATTTACCAAAGAGTGGTTTAAAACATTTTTCCTACACGCCAGCCTGTATATTTTCATGTGGGCGGTTCCCGTTACTGGCTTCTTTCTCTCCAATTCTTTTAAAGCCGATAACGTGAAATTTTTCGGAATTGTTTTACCAGATATTTTTCCGCAAAATTCAGAAATGGTGAATGTAGCTAGAAGTTCGCATTTCTGGATTGCCTATACATTTTTGGCTTTGATTATTTTACATGCTTTAGCTCAGTGGAAAGTTTTGCGGGCTAATTGGCGGCGGTTTTCAAATTGTATGAATAACAGATTTGCCAACTCTTTAAAATTGCGATAGCAAAAATTACTTTAGAAACCCGGTTTATTGGAGAAACCGGGTTTCGGAATTTTCACAAATCATATAATATTGCTATATGAGATTGAAAGATAGTTATTAGGGTAAATATGAAAGTTTTACATGAAAGTGAAGACTTACAAGACGAAATTTTCGATTTAAATTCACTCTATGAAATGGCTTTCATGGTTGCTGAGGCATTTATTTACTCTGACCCGATGGCAATTGTCCAAGGTTTTTATGATGAAGAATTTGCAAATTACATTAAACTTTTAGGGTCTTGGGCGCAAAGAGAAGAACTGACTGTTATTGCTAGAGATAAACATTCTGATAAGGTTATCGGCGCAATTATTGCTGCTGACTTCGCCTCAGTTTCTCCTTTGAATATTGAAAATATCAGTGATAAGTTTAAGCCTGTTTTTGAGCTTTTGGAAGAATTAGAAACACGATACAAGCAAGGTAAAGATATCCGCTTGGGTAAATACCTGCACTGTTATATGCTTGCAGTCTCTCCGCAGCGAAGAGGGCAAAAGGTTGCACAAAACCTGATTCAGGCTTGCTTAAAAAATGGCACCAGTAAAGGCTATACAACTGCTGTTACTGAAGCAGCTAATTCGATTTCCCAACAAGTTTTCACAAAATGTGGTTTTGTGGCTCGCGATGAGATTCTATACAAACAGTTTACTTATGAGGGCGTGCATGTTTTTGCGTCCATTGATGGGCATACAGGTACAATCCTGATGGACAAAACCTTGGTTTGAAAATTACTTAAATGACCTGTATTAGTAGTATTAGTAGGTTGGGTGGAACGCAGTGGAACCCAACATCCTTCAAGGATGAGAGTTGGGTTCCGCCGACCGCTTCAACACCAGTTACCTGCGCTCGTGTACCCTCCCGCAGTGCTGGCTCCCCAACCTACAAGTATTAAGTAAGTGCCATTCCACCCGACATCTTGATATTATTTGGTTAATTTGCTTATCAAGTAAAATTTAGCACCTACATTTGCAATTTAGATTTTAATTGCTCCGAAGTATAAATAAAACATAAATTTTTTTTCATAAAACTTTCACAGCAAATTTATAGAATTTACTAATACTCAATAAAGTAAAAGGCGATAAAGTTGCTGCGCTTTAGAAGAGTTTGCGAAAAAAATAACATAAATCCTACATGTTAATACTGCAATTTTGAGGATACCCAGTTCAAGCTGAATAATTTGCAAAAGCCTTCCAAAGTTGAAGTTTTTGCCTCAGGGTTCATAACCAAAAAAAACCAGGTGAGTTACATTATGGCAACAAAAGTAACAGCGCCAGTAACAGCGCCGCAGCCTACGCTTTCAGCAATTGATGCAGGAGCCTTGATTGTAGGCATGGTAGTTGGTGTAGGCATTTTTGAAACACCAGCTTTAGTCGCAGCCAATACAGAAAGTGCAGAGATGGCACTGCTGGCATGGTTGCTAGGTGGAGTAATGTCTTTAGTGGGCGCTCTTTGCTATGCAGAGTTGACGACTGCCTATCCCCACGCTGGCGGAAACTATCATTACCTGATGCGTGCCTTCGGTAATAACTTAGCTTTTCTGTTTGCTTGGGCACGGATGACTGTAATTCAAACTGGTTCTATAGCCTTGCTGGGGTTTGTGTTTGGGGATTATGCTTCCCAACTGCTGCGTCTGGGAAATTACTCTTCAGCTATTTATGCCACCGCCGCGATCGCTTGTCTCACTGGTTTAAATATTATCGGTGTCAAGCAAGGTAAATGGACTCAGAATTTGCTCACGGCTGCAAAGGTGCTGGGTTTACTGTTAGTCATCATTGTTGGTATCGCCCATATCTCATTTTCATCATTACCAACCAATACCCCAACTCCTCCTGCTTCCCAAACTACCTTTGGGCTGGCGATGATTTTTGTGTTGCTTACCTATGGCGGTTGGAACGAAGCTGCTTATATCTCAGCCGAAGTGCGGGAAGGCAAACGCAACATGGTGCGGGTGTTGTTGGCAAGTATTATTATCATCACGGGGATTTACCTGTTGATTAATCTGGCATACATTCACGGCTTGGGGATAGGAGGAATGGCTGCATCAGAAGCACCTGCAGCAGATTTAATGCGCCGCGCCGCCGGAGAAAATGGAGCAAAATTTGTCAGCTTTTTAATTGCGGTTTCTGCTTTGGGTGCAGCCAACGCCACCATTTTTACTGGTGCGCGAACTAACTATGCCTTGGGGCGAGATTTTCCAAAATTAGCCTTTCTGGGACACTGGCGAGAAAGCAGCAGTACCCCCACCAATGCCCTAGCAGTTCAAGGAGCGATCGCACTAACATTAGTGTTTCTTGGCGTTTTAACCCGCAAAGGCTTTGAAACGATGGTGGACTACACAGCACCAGTATTCTGGTTCTTTTTTCTACTGTCTGGTGTCGCACTGCTAGTGCTGCGCTACCGCGAACCAAACATACCCCGTCCCTTTCGAGTGCCTTTTTATCCCTTCATGCCCTTGCTTTTTTGCGGCATTTGTGCATACTTGCTCTACTCCAGTCTGACATATACCGGCACCGGAGGAGTTATTGGTGTAGCAGTGCTATTAACAGGTATTCCCGTCTTAATGCTCAACCAGAGAAGCAATTAGCTATCTTCAACCAACAACCAATAACCAACAACCCTTCGGGGTGACGCTCGTTGGGACGCTCGATTACTCGAAGGGCGCTTCGCTATCGCTACCGCGTAGCGCGGAACCATCGCCTGGGTCGGGAAACCCTACCAAGAGCGCCCCAACACCCACCAACCAACACCCAACAACCAACAAAAAGGAGACAATTATCATGCAATTACCAGCAATGCTAAAAGTCTTAATGGCAGGCATGAGTGCAGGTAGCCTGGTATTGGCAGGTTGCACTCAGCAAACTCCCCAAGCACAGACTCAGCCGTCACCTGCCGCAGTGCAAGTTCAGCAAACCACTCCTCCAACTCAACCCCAGGAACGGACACCCGATGTAGTTTATGTGCCCACACCTCAAGAAGTGGTTGATAAAATGCTGGAAATCGCCAAGGTAAACAAAAATGATGTGCTTTACGACCTTGGTAGTGGAGATGGGCGAATTCCTATCACCGCCGCCAAGAAGTTTGGTACGCAGGGCATTGGTATAGATATTGACCCAGACCGCATCAAAGAGGCGAACGAAAATGCTAAAAAGGCAGGGGTGACAGATAAAGTGCAGTTTCTTCAGCAAGATTTGTTCAAAACTGACTTTAGCAAGGCAACGGTCGTTACTCTCTACTTATTGCCCGAACTTAATGTCAAGTTACGACCTCTATTGTTTAAGCAACTTAAACCCGGTACTCGTGTAGTGTCCCACGCTTTTGACATGGGCGATTGGAAACCCGAACAAGTAGTGCAAGTTAACGGCAAAACAGTTTATTTTTGGACTATTCCGGAACAAGTGCCAGCTAATTTGCGGTAAGCTTGATTTTTCCTTGTGGGATGGGCGTCTCGCCCGTCCCTAATTAAGGGCGGACAATATGTCCACCCCATAAGAGATTTAGATAGAAAAGGGTCGATCGCATTAATGACGGTGAATTTTCCACAACGGAAGCTAGATTTTGGTTTGTGCCAAATTTGCAAAACCTGGAAATGCTTCATGCAACCTGCATTACTAGTATTTCTCTCGACCTGTTTGGAGTTGAACGCTTAGAGGAATTGCTATCTCTTGAGCAACAAAACCCTAATCTTGTACGTTTCTGCAATTCAACATGGCATTAGGTCACAATGGTAGTAAGTAATTTATTAAGGGCGCTGCTATGTTTCGTCTAACTCAAATTATTCGGAACTTGTACATACGTTTTGAAGCTTTTCTCTCTGTTGTTTTGAAAAATCTGTTTAATTTTGTCAGAAATTTCTTTGTTTTTTTTGCTAGGCTCTTCGGATTGACTAGTTCTAATTATTTCTTGGAATCTGATGAAGCACAAGGAATAAAGCAAGCTGAAGCTAAACAGCCAATTGAAGCCAAGCAAGATACCGCTCCTGAAACTTCCACTACCACCCGCCGCCTCAAGAATGCCAAAATGGGCTACTACCTCAACATGGCTCATGAGATTAAAAAGAACTAAAAAAAACATCAACTAATTGGCTGAGGGGGGATGCTTTTGAAGTGCGATCGCTCCTCTGATCAAGGATTGATGATGCCCTGCTCAGAAACAGGTTCTGATTCAATTTCAGGCTCTGTTTTAACATTGGTTTGAGGCTTAACCGGTTTCGGACCGCGAGCTAGGGCAGGATTAACCTGCTGCTTGGCTTCCCCAAAGGATGGTTTTTTGCCTTTACCTGACGAGCGGTCGTCGCTCCGTTTTGAGATTTTGGGATTGGATTCGACAGGAGGCATAGAATCCGAATTTCCGGAATCGCTGTCAGTACTTGCTTGGGACTGGCGTTCCGATTTCTTGATTGGGCGTTCTACCATTGTTAATTTTTATAAATTTATCTATATAATACATCGCTTTGGTAATCACCAAAGTTTTGAGTAGCACTTTTGAGAGAGTTTATTGGATCTAGAGGGCCGATCGCACTTGCCAATTCCTGCCACTTTTGCTTGACTGCTTCACACCACATTACCAAGAAGGGCGGTTGAGGCTCTTCTGGCATTGGGTGGGATTTAATCGCGGAAAGTTGTACATTGCGTTACAGATGCACTCATCACTAACTGCACTTACCACTAACACCTACTTATGAACTTCCGTGACGAGTTTAAACTGCTGCTACGTGCCCGCTACCCTTTAATTTATATTCCCACTTTTGAAGAGGAGCGGGTAGAATCAGCAATTCGCTCAGAAGCCACACACCAGGGTAATCGCCCGGTATATACTTGGGATTTTGTGGATGGCTACCAAGGAAACCCCAATGATGCCGGATTCGGTCGTCGCAACCCTTTGCAAGCTTTGGAGTTTGTAGAAAAATTAATTGCAACTGCACCAGCGGTATTTATTTTGCGTGACTATCATCGATTTTTAGATGATGTAGCGATCGCTCGCAAACTCCGCAATTTGGCAAAACTTCTCAAGTCCCAACCCAAAAATATAGTATTATTATCCCCGCGCATTGCCATTCCTGACGATTTAACCGAAGTTTTAACGGTTGTTGAATTTCCTTTACCCAGCGGTGGAGAAATTAAATCTGAAATTGAACGCCTATCACAAGCCACTGGTCATTCACTTTCTGTGAAATTTCTAGATGATTTGGTGCGTTCTTGTCAAGGGCTTTCAATGGAACGCATTCGCCGAGTTTTGGCAAGGGCGATCGCTACCCACGGCGAATTGCAACCAGAAGATGTAGATTTGGTTTTGGAAGAAAAACGTCAAACCATCCGCCAAACCCAAATTCTCGACTTTTACCCCGCCACCGAGCAAATTTCCGACATCGGCGGACTCGATAACCTCAAAGATTGGTTGTTGCGTCGCGGTGGTTCCTTCACCGAACGAGCGCGACAATATGGCTTGCCCCATCCCCGTGGTTTAATGTTAGTGGGCATTCAAGGGACTGGAAAATCATTAACAGCAAAAGCGATCGCCCATCACTGGCATTTACCTTTACTTCGCCTTGATGTCGGGCGATTATTTGGGGGTTTAGTTGGTGAATCAGAATCTCGCACTCGCCAAATGATACAAGTCGCTGAAGCCCTCGCTCCCTGTGTTTTGTGGATAGATGAAATAGACAAAGCCTTTTCCGGGCTTGGTAGCAAAGGTGATGCGGGAACCACGAGTAGAGTATTTGGTACATTTATTACGTGGTTAGCCGAAAAAACCTCACCCGTGTTTGTCGTTTCCACCGCCAACGACATCCAAGCCTTACCACCAGAAATGCTTCGCAAAGGGAGATTTGACGAAATATTCTTCGTCGGTTTACCTACCCAAGAAGAAAGAAAAGCAATTTTTAACGTTCATTTATCTCGACTGCGCCCTCATAACCTGAAAAGTTATGATACAGAACGGTTAGCCTACGAAACCCCCGATTTTTCCGGAGCGGAAATAGAGCAAACATTAATAGAAGCAATGCATATAGGGTTTAGCCAAAACCGAGACTTTACGACCGACGACATTTTAGAAGCAGCCAGTCAGATAATACCCTTAGCGCGAACCGCAGTTGAGCAAATTCAAAAACTGCAAGAATGGGCTACAGCAGGAAGAGCGCGTTTAGCTTCCAAACACAGTCCGTTAAGCGATCGCATTCAACGGCAGCTGCAATAATGAGTGAGGAGTGAAGAGTGAAGAGTTATGAGTTATGAATTATGAGTTATGAATTATGAGTTATAATTTTTCACTTCCAACTCTTAACTCCTAACTCCTAACCCCTAACTCCTAACCCCTAACCCCTAACCCCTAACCCCTAACTCCTAACTCAAGACTCCTAACTCCTAACTGACTCTTGGTGGCGAGGTTCTAACGCAATGATTTCTAACTTACTAAAATTTATACTCGGGATTATTTTGGCGATCGCTGTTTTAATCGGCGGTGGCGTAGCTGCTGCACTCTATTTTATCAATCGAAGTGCCATACCCCCCGCCAAACCCGTTTTTGCCAACGATGAACCCGCAGTCAAAGCCCAAGCTGCAAAATCTCCAGCACCAGGAGCCTCACCCTCTCCTACACCTGTGGCTAGTGCGACTCCAACCCCAAAGCCTACCAAATCATCTGCTAAAGCTAATGCAAACAAACCCTTACCAGACGGCGCTTACAAAGCACGTGTCACCTGGCCTCAAGGCTTAAGCTTGCGAAAAGAACCAACTCAAGACACCGAACGCGTTGGTGGTGTCGGTTTTAATCAAAAAGTTATAGTTTTGGAACAAAGCCAAGATCAAGTCTGGCAAAAAATTCGTCTCGAAAATGGCCAACAAGAAGGTTGGGTAAAAGCAGGTAATACAAAACGAGCAGACGAACAAGACGATTCCCAAAAACCAGACCAAACAGACCAAACACAACAACAATAAACACAACGCACAAACTGTCAATTGTTAGCAGCCATTGTTTTATTAAGAAAAATAGCTTAATTTAAAGCTTAATTGCAACAAATGCATATATTTGGCATATTTTCAAGTCAGGATGTTAATTTGAGGAAGTTATCAGACCATTCTTGAAACACTTCACCCTGGATAAAAAATATGTACAATCGCAATTCCAACCGCGATCTGCTAACTGCTGGGGTTACTGCTGCCTTGGGCGCTGGTGTAGTCACATCCTTTGCCGTCAGTCGAGGTCAACATCCGCTCGTAGCATTGGCAATTACGGGACTTGCGGTGTTAGTGGCATTAGTTTCTGAGTACTATCATGCACGCTAAAAGTATTTAATTACTCCGCCGCTCCTCCTAAATATTTTTGTTATTTACATTCCCATGTTCAGCATGGGAATGTAATAAAGGAGGGCTAGCTAACAGATTTATTTTGAGGCTGCTACTGTTGACTATCGTCCTTTGTTCTCTGAGGTCAATCTCATCCCGATACAAATCAATTTCCGATTTATGAGGATTGCGTTTGCGTGCTGCTTTAATTAGTCGCGAGCAACTGTCGGCATCAAAAACAAGTTGTCTCAATCGTTTTTTAAGTGTGTCTAACTCGCTAGGGGGTGCTAATTCATTAGACTGGCGCAGTTTCATCACATAGGAAAAAGCATATTCGTATTCTGCATCTGTCAGATAACCTAAACAATGCCCCGGTCGGTATTCCTGTTGTGCTGGCGTTTGTTTGTACCCACAAAGAAAAATCTCCCCAAAGCCACAAACAAACATGCACAAATCTGTATAGCGCTCGTTGAGTAAGAAATCGCTTTTACGAATTCCAGTATTTTCCAGAATATAAGCGCGGATTTCAACTGTATGAGGTGCAGACTACGCGTGTAGAAGCAATTCATGAATTGCTTTCTCCTCAAAGGTGTAGCATTATGACTTGCAACTCGCTATAATGACAGGCTTCGTGCGCGAGAATAGCTTGTGCTGCCAACTTATCCCCAAAGAAATTTGACCCAACCTTGATGGAAATCTAGCCTTCTGAATTCACTTGAAATAGCCCCCCAGCAAATGGTATCGGTTCTACAAGTACGCGCGGTATCATGTATGGCAGCTCAAAACCTGGTGCAATCTGTCGGGCATGACTTCACAAAATTTCTACTACTTTATCTGGTGCGGTGGTATGGGCAAAATCATTTGGGTTTAGCAGAAATTGTGGGTGTCGAAAAGATTTCTCCGTTGTCCAAGCAATCTTAGCAAGTTCCCGTAACTGCGATTTTAGGGAATTAACATCAGGAAATTGTAATAATATGGGTTGATATGGCTCCCCACGTGACGAAGACCAAAGTGGTGGTTCAACCAACTTTGTTGACTGAGGTTGTTGCTGCGAGTTTGTTTTTGGTATGCGATTAATCGTATGTGCAGATGCTTGCTGTCTTCTAGGTCGCCTTAGAAATGCAAAAATTTGACCAATAATGGAGCGGTACGCTCTGTACACCAAAAATACCATTAAAAAGAAAAGTGCAACCGAAATTATGATATTCATAATCAGTCAACAATTTATTTAATGTCAAAAAAAATACTTTCACCCTAAACACCGCAGCTTTCTTAAGCTACGAAAATAGCTACATTAGCTACTTATCGTTTTCCTGAGGGACTTCCAAAAAATAAATAACCCAAAAACGATGTTGCCCCCACTTCTCCACTTTCTCAATAAGTATTATTACTGAAAGACCCAGCGTGAAGAAGGCAGAGGAGCCACTGCGGTGCCGGGGTTCCCCCGGTTGAAGCATGTGGCGTGGCAGGAGGCAGACGAGCGTACTTCTGCCTTTTTGTTAAACTGTAATTAACTTCAGAAATAAGTAAAATATAGGTAAAATATTTGACTGATTGCTTCAGTGATTGCGTAATTTCAAAATTAGAAAAAAGTGACCATACAGATTTAGCGTATTGCAGGTCAAGTGATGCACTTGACTGAAAGAACTAATATATTTCTCTGTAGCATAAACTTGAACAAATCAAGTAAAATTGGGAGTATATAGCGATTTAACCAAGTAATTATTCAGTGATTACAAGATTTTTGTAGTGCATTTATCCAATTAACAAAAAATTTTTTGCTACTTTACCGGAAAGTAATTCCATCGATGTGTTGTTAATCAATACAAAAACTCTTGTAGGTGATTGACTGCTGTAACGAGAAGTCATCAGTGGCGAAAACCGTCGCTGTTAAACTTCGCGAAATGTTTTCATTGAATCGCTGACATAAACAACTTGGTAAAACACTCTGTAAGGTAAATACCGCTACAGAGAATTCTTCATAACTGAAAAGCTTGGAAAAAGTATGGAAAGCATTGCTTATCTTCATCTCGCCTCAGCCTACGAGGCATCTGAAAGCATCGAAGTTGTTCCTATCCGAGTTGATGTCAAATTATTTAGCTGGAAAAAACTGTCAAGCGTTGCTGCAATGCGTCTTTTGTCAGTAGCACTGACTATGGCGGTTCTGAGTGTAGCGGGACAAGCTTTAGCACTTCAGTCAAGACCAGGAAGTAGCGGAGCAAATGTTACAACCGTCCAAAGATGTTTAAAACAGCTAGGTTATTATAACGGTCCGGTGACAGGCAATTTTGGTTCCTTAACTCGGAATGCTGTAATTAAATTCCAGCAAAGGAACGGACTACCTGCGGTTGGGTCTGTTGGTCCTCAAACTCAACGACTGCTGCAATCTCAGTGTCAGACGAGAAACCCTGGTGGCGTCAGTGGCGATTTGCGATTGGGTAGCAGAGGACAAGCCGTCACGCAACTGCAACAAAATTTACGACGCTTACGCTTTTTTAACGGTCCGATAACCGGTTATTTTGGTTCAGAGACACAGCAAGCCGTAGCCCGATTCCAGCAATCTTCTGGAATCCGTGCTGATGGTATAGTTGGTTCCAGAACCAGACAAGCAATACTTGTCAGCCTCAATCAACGCCCGGATGGTGTTGGTGGTGAAGGCGACAGCTTACCCAATGCCTTGAATGTCGGTGACGCAGGTACACAAGTGACACAGTTGCAAACAGCTTTGCAGCAGTTGCGCTATATTAACTTCAATCCAACTGGCTATTTTGGTCCGACAACCAGGGATGCAGTGGCACGTTTCCAACGAGATTATGGACTAGTACCCAATGGAATTGCCGACTCACGAACCTTGGCGACAATAACTAGAGCCTTGGCAAGTGTAAATCCTGGTTGTGTAGCAAATAGAGGTGATATCTGTTTGGGTGAGAACAGCCAGCGAGTGGTAGCAGTGCAACAGCGTTTGCGCGATTGGGGATTCCTCAACGATAATATCAACGGCTTATATGGTCCGGCGACTAAGGATGCTGTCGCACAATTTCAGCGTTATTACGGACTCAATCCCACAGGGTTTGTAGATTTTCAAACCTGGCAAGCATTGAGGTTAGGGAATACTGGCGGTCCAACAGCAGGGAATCCGACACCTCAAAATCGCTATGTAGTAGTAGTGCCGATTTACAATCAAGATACTTTGAACATAGTGCGTCAGTATGTGCGTAATGCCTTCCCGGCTCAATCTCGGTTGGGGGATTATGTTAACGCTGGGGCATTTAGCGATCGCGCCGATGCAGAAAAACTTTCCAAACAATTACGCGATCGGGGTTTAGATGCACGAGTAGACTACTTCTAACAGCCGCCCAGCCGCCCAGCCGCCCAGTCTTGAGCCGCCCAGTCTTGAGCCGCCCAGTTAGTGGTTAGTAGGTAGTAGGTAGTAGGAAGTAGTTAACAACTATCCACCAACCACTATCCACCAACCCCAGAGGGGTTCACCAGTCGCCTGGGTCGGGAAAACGCCACTGCGACCCTTGGCCAGACCCCAAGACCGCAGTGGCTCCCCTACCAAGGGCGCGAAGCTCACCGGGGGGAATCTTCCCGACTACAGACTTCGCGCCCCTTCACCACCAACAACCAACCACCAACCACTAACCATTTGCAGAAATGCTAAATGATTCCCAGAGGTCTACTGATGATGTTGAAGCGAGAGGTTTGTTGGCACGTCTTAAGCAACTTACAATTATACCATTTCTGTATGAAGATGCGCCTAAGCCCGCCTACGCGTTGGTGGGCTTTGTTTATGTAGCCTCCGGGCAAGAGCGCCTGAGGGGCGAATAAAGCGCAACCTCACGTAGAATTGGTATTAACCATTAACCATTAACCATTAACCATCAACCATTAACCATTAACCATCAACCATCAACCATCAAACATTAACGATTAACCATTAACCATTTACCATTAAAACTATGCAACTAAACAAGAAGTATTCAGTCTCAAAGATTTGCACTGTCGGAGTAATTTTGTAGCATCTTCAGCCAATACTGGATGGCTGAAAATATATCCTTGCATGAGTTCACATTCCAGAATTCGCAATAAATTACATTGTTCTTCGGTTTCCACTCCTTCAGCAACAACTGCAAGATTTAGCCCATGCGCCAAAGCAATTATCGCAGTTATGATGGCGGCATCATTCTTGTCAGTGGTTAAATCACCCACAAAAGACTTATCAATTTTTAAGGTGTTAATGGGGAAATTTTTTAGATAGCTAAGAGAACAATACCCCGTGCCAAAATCATCTATAGATATGGAAACTTCCATATGATTTAATTCTCGCAAAATCGCTTTTGTGAAGTCGATATTTTGCATGGCAACGCTTTCAGTAATTTCTAATTCCAAACATTCGGGAAATAATTTTGTTTCTGACAATATCTGCGCTACCATATTCACTAAGTTTGGTTGCTCAAATTGTCGGGCAGACAGGTTAACGGCTACAGATAATGATGGTAAACCAAGGGCATCTTGCCAAGCTTTATTTTGAGCGCAGGCAGTTCTTAAAACCCATTCTCCAATCGGTACTATCAACCCAGTTTCTTCCGCAATTGGGATAAATTTACTAGGAGGAATTAAACCTAATTCAGGGTGTTGCCAACGCAGCAGGGCTTCCATATTCATAATTTGACCTGTGGTGATATTCACCTGCGGTTGGTAGTAAACTACAAACTCTTGCCGCTCTAAGGCATGGTACAAACTATTTTGTAAAATAAATAATTCTGATGCTTGACAACTGATAGTTGAATGATAATATTGATATTTATTTCTTCCCTGTGACTTAGCATGATATAATGCTGCATCGGCATGTTTAATTAAGGTTTCTGCATCTTCTCCATGCATCGGATAAAGGGCAATTCCAATACTAGCGCTGATATGCAAGTGATAATTTTCTATATCAAAGCCTGGTTTTAAAGCTGTTAAAATTCCCTGGGCAATATAAGCAGCATCTTTGGCATCGCTAATTTCTGGCAACAAAAGGGTGAATTCATCACCTCCCCAACGAGCAATGATGTCACTGTCTCGCAGACATTTTGTCAAGCGTTGGGCAACGCTTTGTAATAATTTATCGCCTACGGCATGACCTAGTGTATCGTTAATAATTTTGAAGCGGTCTAAATCTAAAAAACATACAGCTAGTTTGCCGTTGTCTTGATTTGCTTGTGCTAAGGACTGTAAAAGCCGTTCATTGAATAGTACTCGATTTGGTAAATCGGTTAATAAATCATGTAAAGCTTGATGGCGAATTTTGGCTTCTGCTAACTTTTGCGCGGTGATATCTCGAAAACTCCAAACTCTGCCGACGATTTTACCGTCTATGCATTGCGGTTGGGAATAACGCTCGAATATTCTCCCATCTTTAAATGCGATCGCATCATAAATTTGCGCGTCTGGGTAAGCGTGTAATTCCTTCGCTGTGGCAAGATACTGTTTCGGATTTTTTAGTTCTTTGAGTGCAAGTCTTAGCACTTTTATGTCATTTCCTGATGCCATCAGCGGCTCGGGAATGCGCCACATTTGAATAAACTTTTGATTGTAACCTGCAATATTACCTTTACTATCCACTACTAAAATACCGTCGCCAGTGGATTCCAGTGTCGCTTGTTGCAAAGATAGAGATTTTTCTAGTTCTTGTTGTACGCGCTTGCGTTCGGTAACTTCCCTCTGCAATTCTGTGGTGCGTTCTTGAACGCTATTTTCTATTTCTGAGACGAAATTTTCTGTTTCGGCGACTGTTAGCTGTGCAGCCTCATGTTCTTCTTGTTTGCGAGAGCTAATATCTTTTAATGTGCCACAAGTGCCAATCATCTTACCCTCGCTATCGCGTATGATTCGGATATCAGCTTCCAGCCAGCAACAACCGCCATCTTTGGTTATATAGCGAGCCTCGTTTAGATATTCTTTGCTTTGGCGTTGACTGAGGATTTGAAATAATTCTAAGTTGCGTTGGCGATCCTCGGGATGAACATAATTCAAAAAATTAGTACCAATGCTTTCTGCAAGCGCAAATCCAGTAATTTCTGTCCATACTGGATTCAAAAATGTCCACACACCAGAAGCATCTGTCTGAAATAACACTTGTTTCTCGTTTTTCAGAAGCAAAGTTTTTTTTTGGTCGCATTCTACCAAGGTTTCTTCTAATGCTAGATAGCCAGAAATTTTATTCTCAGCCGCTTGAATATTTTTGAGCTTTAGGAAAACAAAATTAGCAACACATAAAGCAATTATTTTTGCTCCAAAGTCGCTGAAGAAACCAAATATCATCAGCATCATGGTCTTCTCTGCTATACACAATATTGTTTGATTTCGGGGTTGATTTTTTGATGTTTTTTAACCTTGTTACTCAACAACTTTATTTGGCAGTTATTTAATTTAATTGTTACAATTGTATTCGCTTATTTTTATTTATCGTGATTTTTATCAACAACTTGGAATTGAGAGTTTTTGATAGCGATTCTACTACTAAAGACATAACTATAATTATTGATTTCATAAGATTTGAGAGCAATTAGCTAGAAAAGAATGGTTGAGATGCCGCTACAGGCACAATACTTAGTAATAGCAGTTATTTGTGTAACTCAACAAGATAAGTACCTCCTGGAGGATTGCTTTTAATAAAGTAAAAGGTCTTGACTGCAACCAAATATCGTCTTTTAAAATGCTTACCGTAGCGGAAGTTAAAAGCTGACAGCTTTCTCAGCCCTAAATCACTAATCTCAAATGCCAAACTGGTTGACCAACTTTGATTTGTGACTTTCTGATTTTCAATAATATCATTCATGGTAAATCACAGTCAAAAAACACTTGTTAACAAACTAAACCTTTTGCAATTCATTAAATACTATGCTATTTCCAAAGCTTATGTTTAGATTATCAACTACCGAGTTTTAAACTTTATTGAAACTTTAAAAATCACTGAAACTTTATCATAAAAAAATTTTTTTTAAAAAAAATAAAATATAATATATATGCAATTTTTGCAGGCTTTGACATATTTAAAATTTGTAGCGGTTGCATGTATCGGGTACAAAAATTAGTATTTTTTTTAAGTTCAAGGTAGTTGCTGACTGAAACTAAGCCGAAATAAAAGGAAAGAGGCGCAGTTTTCAACACAAATAAAACCTACTTGCGCGGTAAGTAGGTATCGAGATTTTGCAATATTTCCAGAAAAACTAGAAGTATTGCAAAAGTAGGAACTAATACCAATTCTCTAAAATCCAACTACACATCTTGATGTCGGGGAAAGGGAAAGGGGAAAGGGGAAGGTGGGGCCCCCACTCAGTGGGGATAAGGGGCAGGGGGGCCCTCAGGGAGTGGGGATAAGGGGCAAGGGCGGGAAAGGGGAAAGGGGAAAAGAATTTTATTTGTAGCCACCAAACAGAGAATCGGTATAACAGAAGAAATGCAAAGGAAGTAGGGGTCGCAGCCGGATGCTTGCGTCACTCAAAACTTCGGGAAGTTTCCTTCGCAGACGCTGCGGGGCTTCCGATAAGGGTGCGCTGGAAGTAGTTCGTTTAGGACTTCGTTAGGGAAGAGTATTATTTTGAATTTTTTGCATCATCCTAGCGCCCCATTACACAATTTTTACTCAGTAGTGCTGGACTGGTGGATATTCAATAACGTTTGACTCCTCTTAATTCTCCACTCGGAGTCTAACAAAAAGCTATACTAATGAGTAGGTAGCAATTACTGAAGTATTTACTACGGCTAGATGTGCCAGACGCTAAGGATAAGAAGCTTCGGTGACGGCTTGGTGTTAAATATTGCCTGTAGCTGTGTTGGGATAAATAAGCGCATTTTTAATGCGTGAGGAAAGCGTAATTTGGGCGCAGAATTTGGATTTGAAAATTGTTTATAACTGTACTGGGGTAAATTCCTCTAGGGGGTTAACAGGGGTAGTGCGCTGTGGGAATTATCTGCTGCAAAGCCGCGAGTGGAAATGCTCCAGTTGTTTGTAAATTGTTGATATCGGTTGGTTCTTGATGGCTTTTTTGTAGGGGTATCTCGATTAAAAACTCAGTTCCCTTTTCTGGTGCAGATATACACTTGAGAGTACCGCCATGCTTTTCTACAATTTGGTAACTTATTGATAACCCCAAGCCCGTACCTTTACCGACATCTTTAGTGGTGAAAAACGGGTCAAATATGCGTTTTTTGACTGTTTCTGTGATTCCCAATCCATTGTCGGCAATTTGAATTGCAATATGATGTTCGTCTATCTGTTGGGTGCGAATTTGAATTTGAGGATTTTCGGTTGTAGATTCTTCTAATGCATCGATCGCATTGCTAATAATATTCATGAATACTTGATTTAACTGTTCGGAATAGCACTCAATTATTGGTAAGTTACCGTAATTTTTAACTACGGTAATACCCGGATATTTGCCGTTAGGTTTGAGGCGATTTTGTAAAATTAAAAGCGTACTTTCAATACCTTCATGAATATCAACACGATTAATTTTTGCCCCGTCTGTTCTCGATAAATTCCGCAGCGATCGCACTAAATTACAAATGCGATCTGTACCGACTTTCATTGAAGATAGAACCTTTGGCAAATCTTCGATTAAAAAATCCAGTTCTCTAGCTTGTATCTGCTTTTGAAACTCCGAACTTGGGTGCGGATATTCTTGCTGGTAAAGTTGTAAAACATTCAGTAAATCATTAACATAATTTCTGGCATAATGTAGGTTGCCGGAAATAAAATTCATCGGATTATTAATTTCATGAGCTACCCCAGCCACTAACTGTCCCAAACTAGACATTTTTTCTGCATGAATCAGTTGGACTTGAGTTTTCTGTAATTCTTTTAGTGCTTTTTGGTGCGCCTCTGCTTTCTCTTGAGTAGCTTTCTCTGCGGCAATACTTTGTTGATATAATTCCAGCAAATGCAAATAAATTGCCATTTGTTCCAAATCGCTTTCTTGTTGATATTGAGTCACCACAGCATCCAAAGCTTTAAGCGAATCGCTCGCAGATACCTGCAAAATGTAAACCAAATGCGGATTATCCTGGGTCAATTCACTATCTTTTGATTGCAACAAAGCTTGAACTTCTGCAATGTAGTTGCAAAGCAGTCTATCTAAATGCAGAGGTGATTCAAAATACATTGCCTTAACGGTGGGTGACATTTCAGCTGATAGGTTGAGGCTGGAATCACCGTTGATTAAACCGTTGTGAGATTTCTGCATTAAATTAATGATTTCCTGCAATTCGCAACGCAGGGTTTGTCGCTCATCTTTGTTTTGAGTGCAAACCAGTTTCAAACATAAAAGTGCTGTTCTTTGAGATAGCATTCGCTGCCGACCGCTGATATTAACTACGGCTGCACTAATTTTTCTAGCAATAGTAATTTGATAAATATCCAAATAGCAAATTAAAGCAAACAACGGTAAAATCTCCGAATGTAAAAAATATTTATAGTGTGTAGCGTTAAAAACCCTACCCATAAGATGTTTCCCCCTAAACCATTGAGGTATTTTGTATTAGAAAACGCTGATATCATGTAGGCATGTGAGTAGCCATGCTATCTAGTGTGGCTGTTCATGGTTCGCCAGTACTGCGCGAGAGTTTCCCTCCTAGTACTGGCTCTCCCGTTGGGTTAATTGTTAATTGTTAATGGTTAATAGCTAAAATGCATGAACGCGCGAATGCGCGAAGCATGAATTACGAACCGGACAAGTTATCACTTTTCTGTACATTTACTTCCACGAAAATTTCTTGCAGAAAATGCTCTCGGAACAAATTTGAGAGCGCCAACACTGTGATGTGTTACATAATACTTGAAACCTCTGATGTAAATGCTCAATAATAGTAGTATTTTATTATACTTATTTTTCCAGATTGTCAAGAAAAGTAGATAATAACTTGAACTCCAGGTTGCGTACAAGTTGATTCCTGACAAGTTAACGATTAGCAATTACTATGAAAATACTGTATGATTACATACTTTACATGCTTTGGCGAATGGGAATCTCGATGCAAAACTCTGTACCTTGCCCTGGTTCTGAGGTACAGTTTAAAAAGCCTTTATGATTTTCGACAACTATTTGATAGCTGATAGATAATCCTAAGCCAGTGCCGCTACCTACGGGTTTGGTGGTGAAAAACGGGTCAAATATCTTTGCTTTGACGTATTCACTCATTCCAGAACCGTTATCAGCAATTCGCACGCATACAGTTCCAGGACGGGAAATTTCTGTGCGAATGCGAATTTGTCCTACCTTTTGGGAAGCCACGCTTTGAGTGTCTGTGTTTTTTGCTAAATCCAAAGCATCGATCGCATTGCTAAGGATATTCATAAAAACTTGGTTGAGTTTGCCTGGATAGCACTCAACTTTAGGCAAATCACCGTACTCTTTGACAATTTCAATTGCTGAATGGCGATCGCTAGATTTGAGTCGGTGTTGCAAAATTAACAGTGTGTTATCGATGCCTTCATGAAGGTTAACGCATTTCATATCGGCTTCGTCAAGGCGGGAGAAATTTCGTAAGGATAGGACAATTTGACTGATGCGTTGAGCGCCTACTTGCATTGATGTTAAAATTTTTGGCAAATCCGTGACAATAAAGTCTAAATCGATGTCTTTTGCTAGTTGTTGAATTGGCGGTACTGGTTCGGGATAGTTTTCTTGATAAAGACGCAAAATATCCAGAAGTTCGAGTATATATTGATTGGCGTGTACCGCATTGCCAAGAATAAAACTGATGGGGTTGTTGATTTCGTGGGCGACACCTGCAACCAACTGACCTAATGAGGACATTTTTTCGCTTTGGACGAGTTGCGCTTGGGTTTTTTGCAGTTCCTCCAGGGCTTTCTGTAGCTGGTGGCTGCGGGCTTGTGCGACTTGGGCGGCATTTTGGGCTTGGGCGTAGAGGTAAGCTTGATCGATAGCGATCACTAGTTGCATGCAAGCAGCGCTCATCAGTTCTACTTCACTATTTTGCCACTGGCGTGGTTGACTGCAATGTAAAGTCACAACACCAATTTCACCAAAACGATTTTGAATTGGTAACGCCAGTAAAGATTGAGTATTTATATCAATTAAAAACTGCTGCAATTGTGGTTCCTGAAGATTGCTGACATCATTTACTATCAGCATTTCCAGGTTAAGAATTTTCTTTGCTAGTGGTGTATCAGTTGCTGGAAATTCACCCGTAAATTCCGCAAGATGCGCTTTTTTCGCTTCCTTAACTATGTGCCAAACCGCCCCTTGTTCTTGTAAACCAGAGGAAGCCGGAATATCGGCAGAACAAAACAATTGTGAAATACCTTCCCCTTGTTCCCAAGTCGTCCCCCACACCCGTCGCCCCAAGTCGTCCCCCACACCCGTCGCCCCTTGTCTCTTCGTCCCTACCTGATACCAAGCAAAGGTGCAACGGTCAACTTGCAAGAATTCTTGAATTTTCTGGACGGTAGTTTCCAAGATAGTATCAAGGTCGAGAGAATTACGAATTTGTGTCGCCAGACGGTTTAATAATTCTTCTTGTTGTGCTATGTGTCTAAATCGAGCTTCCGAAGCTTCTAGAGCAAGCTGGGCGGCAGAACGTTCGCCAATTTCCACTAATAAAGCCTTTGTTCGCTGTTCCACGCGAATTTCTAGCTCATCTTTAGCTTGAAACAGCGCCTTTTCTGCTAAAGCGCGTTCTTGATGCAAAGCAACAGCAGCAGCAGCAGCCTCCAGAAAATATACTTCCAAGGCATCCCAAGAACGTGCTTCCAAACAATTGTCAAAGCCGATAAAACCCCAAAATTGGTTATTTACCGTCAAAGGTAAAACCAAAATGGAAAGAATGCCCTCACAGGTGAGAATTTCTCGCTCTAATGCTGGAAATTCCCCAACGATACCCGCAATAATTTCACCTCGTCCTAACACCTGCGCCCAACGCGGGAAAAACTCATCATAGGACAGGTTTTGCAATGCCGGATTATCAATTTCATGGATGCCTGTTGCATACCACTCAGCACGCTGACTCATTAACAAGCGTCCTGTTCGATCTAGCTGGTTTTGAAACAAATAAACCCGACTCGCGCCGGATGCTTGCCCCAGTGCTTCTAGAATGTGGGTATAATAGCTGCCATCGCTATCATCAGCTAACAGACATTGTTGCACTTCTACCAGGGTTGCTAAGTAACGTTCCCGCTTTGCCAATGCGGCTTCTGCTTGCTTGCGGGCAGTGATGTCCATTAACACCCCATCCCAGAGAATTTCTCCGTTTTGGAGTTTTTCCGGTTGGGAAGCCCCAGAAAGCCACTTCAGCCGCCCACTAGGAGTAATGAAGCGTCCTTCCCAAATCCAGGGTTGTAAAGTTTGGACTGATTTTGAAACTGATTCTTGGAAGCTTTGAAGGTCATCTGGATGAATTTGAGCGATCGCTAGTTGGGCATTTTGCTGAATTTCTTCTGGTTCTAGTTCAAAGATTTCGCGGCAATAGGAACTAACATAAGGAAAAGTTGTAGAGCCGTCAGTACGCAGCAAAAATTGATAAATCATTCCCGGTACGTTGGCTGTCAGGTTGTGAAACCTCGCTTCGCTTTGGCGGAATGCTTCTTGTGCTAGTTGACGCTGGTTTGCTTCCATTGCCAGGGTAATTAAATCAGCAATGGAACCAACAAAGTTTTGTTCTTCTAAACTCCACTGGCGGGGATTTCCTGTATGTTCGTTACAGACAACGCCAATCATTTCACCTTCCAGCCAAATTGGTGCGTCTAACATCGATGTGACGCCAACGGCTTGAAGATATGCTGCACCAAATTCCCAGGTACGCGGATCGGTGTAGGCATTATCGGCGCAGATGGTGCGCTCTGTTTGTAAGGCTTTAAAATATTCCGGAAATTGGATTGCTGCTAACTCGATGCCGGATGTGTGGCGGTGGGGGGTTTTTTCATAGAGGTTGATGCAGTGAATTTTTGAGCGATCGCGATTATATAACCACACGCTGACTCTCTCTAACCCCAAGGTATCCGCTGCTACTTCTGTAATTTCGTCTAATGCTTTATTTAAATTCCCCTGCGCCAATGTCTTGCTTTTTGCCAATGCCAAAAGTACATTGTTTTGTTGCTCCAGGCGGCTTTGACTTTGACGCAGAGTCAGTTCTGCTATATAGCGTTCTGTTATATCACTAAAAGTACAAATTACCTTCGCAGTATTATCACTTAAGTAATTTTGCGGTTGAGCATTTACTAACAGCCAAATGCGCGTGCCACTATTTGGATGAGACACGCCCAAAACTAAATTTTCTTGCGGTTCACACAGCACTTTGGCGTTAGCAAAGCTTGTTCCATCTGCTTGCACAACTTGCCAAGCAGCACCAAAAGCAGTTTGTCCCAATAATTCCTTTTCGCTGCGCTGCAGCAACTTACATCCCAAAACGTTACAAAAAAGAATTTCTGCCTCTGAACCCAACACCAGCAACCCGACTGGTATTTGATCGAGGAAAGAGGAGGGAGGGAGAGGGGGAGGGGGGGACAAGGGGAGGGGTGGATAGGGAGAGGGGGTGACAAGCAGAGGGGGTGACGAGGGAAATTCACCTTTTCCCATTGTTCCCTTATTCTTTTCTAACCTTCTATTTCCCAGGTGTGAATTAAATACAGCGGAACTTATATTATTTTGTTTTATATTTTGTTTTATACTCGCTATACTTCCATTCCTGGAATCGTCTACTAGCAAGCTTTCCCCAATCCAAAATTGCGGAGCATTGCGAGCAAAGCGCGGCAACCTCAAATCTAAAATCCAAAATCCTACTAGTACACAACGGCGGAAATAACTATCCAGTTGAAAAAGGTTGAAAAGCTTCCTATACAAGCTTTCTTCCTTCAGCATAGCTGCCTTCTGCCTCCTGCCTTCTGCCTCCTGCCTTCTGCCTTCTGCCTTCTGCTTTCTGCCTTCTGCCTTCTGCTTTCTGCCTTCTCGTACTAGTACTCCCACGCCCAGCAGTAGCAGCATGGTGACAAATACTGGTATATTTTCAATTTGAAGGAGCGAGTATATTAACTTGATCGCCACTACACTAGCGGTAATACTAAATACCCGTGCAGCCTGTCTTTGCCTAGTTGGATAATTGGTATACCAGGCAACCACAGCCAGCCAGTAGATAGCGTTGAGCAAACGCGGGTTCAGAGTGCTGGTTAGTGCCATATCTATGGTGTTGATAAACTACTATTGAACGCTGCAAGACCCAAGAAAACCCAATCCTATAGCGATAGAACTGTAGGATTGTGAGATGTTCTCTTCATAACTTAGAATTCCCGGTTTTACATTATCTGTCTACTTCCTTGGGTAGGAAAGCGCAGCACTATTTATAAATACACCCTAAAATCTGGCTCTTACGGATGATACGTAAGTACAATTTTTTTTTCTTAATAACTTTATTTTGGCACTTAAGTTTACCGAGAAAACACGGTTGTTGATTAAATTAACAAACTCAATTGCGAACCTTGCTGTGTTTTATTTACTTCAATGCGGGCTTGGAAGGCTTCTTTGAGGTGGGGCATGTGGGTTACAGTGAGGATGCAGGCAAAGTCGGGAGCGATCGCATTGATGGCGGCAATTAGGCGATCGCATCCTTCGGCATCTTGTGTACCAAAGCCTTCATCGATAATTAATAATTGCAACGCCGCACCCGCCCGCTGTGCCAATAATTTCGCAAGTGCCAATCGAATTGCAAAGTTAATTCTAAAGGCTTCGCCACCGGAATAAGTCTCATAAGCTCGCGTACCTCTGGCATCAGCGATTAAAATATCTAATGTGTCTATCAATTTGGCATTTTTCTTAGTGGATTTACTGCTACGTCCAGCTTTTTGAGTAACAAATTGCACGTGTAATTGATTGGCGCTCAAACGCGAAAGTAGTTGATTTGTCTCGGCTTCCAGTTGCGGCAGCACATTTTCAATCATCAGTGTTTGGATGCCATTTTTACCAAATGCCAGCGCTAATTCCTGATGAATGCGATATTGGCGTTTGGTTTCTTGCAGTTGTTGTTGCTGTTCTTCATACTGATTTTGTAGCGTTTCGAGTTGATGAGCCAGCTGTTCTAAACGTCCCAATTTGGCGAGTTTTTCATCAAGTTCGCGCCTGCGGAACTGAAGCTGCTGTTCTAAAGTTTGAATTTGGGCTGTTGGATTGGCTGTTTGTTGTAACTGGTGGATAATACTTTCAATTTGGCTTCCTAATCTTTGGCGTTCGCTTAATCTTGCTTGACGGGATACCTCTAATTCTTGCAATCTCACCTGGAGTTGGGGATATTGCTGTTGGGCAGATAATAACTGTTGAGAGCGTAAATGCCAAGATTGCGCTTGCCGTAAAGTTATGCGGAGGTTGTTATGCTGTTCGGAACTGTAACCAAGTTCGGCAATATAATGTTCTAGGGCAGCGATTTCTTTCGCACAGTCAGAATCAGTGTGTTCTTGCCCAATTCTGGCTTTCAATTGGGCAATTTGAACTTCAATTTCTGGTTTTCTGGCAGTTAATTGGGCTTGTCGCTTCGCAGCATCTTTAATCTGCTGTAGTTTAATTTCCGCCCACCGCCATCTTTCAACTTCACTGCGAGCCAGGGCATGGTCTTGTTCATTGTAATTGAGTTGTTGCAGATATTGTTCCAGTTGTTGTAACTGAGCTTGTTTATCAGGTGCATAATCACCTTCAAGCTGTTGCTCTAAATGTTGCTTTTGGGCAGCAATTTGTTGTAATTGTTGTTCTGCATCGCTTGTAGACTCCAACTGTGCGGCTAATTGTCCCCGTTGTTCCCTTAAACTATCGTAAGGAGTCAATTGTTGCGATACTTCTCGATATTCCTGCCTCAGAACCTGAATTTCTCTATCTGAGTATGCCATTTGTTCGCGGAATACCCACAATTGCCCTTCAGTATCCTTATATTCAATCTTGGTTTTGTCCACCACCCGATTCCAGTGATGTTCATCCAAAGGACGTTCGCATAACGGACAAAGTGCATTAGGAGTTTGCAGCATTTGCAATTTTTGCTCTAATTCCCCCAACAATCTTTCATATTCTCGTTGTTGAGCTTGCAGGCGTTCCATATGATGACGCCTTTCTTGTCCTTTTTCTTGCACCCGTTGCAGATAAACCCGCTTTTTTTCCAATTCCTCAATTTGCATCGCCACATCCACCACCGCTTGTTGCAGTTGCGGTTGGCGTCGGGAAGCGCGTTGCAATTGGTTTTCTGTAGATTGCAATTGTTCGAGTCGCGCTACCAAACCTGCATGAACTCGCGCCAGTTGGTTTTGTAAAGTCGCCCGTTGTTGCAACAGAGGAGACACTTGCATTTGCAGTTGGTCTAAATGAGAAACCCGCTGACGCGCTGCATTTAATTGCGCCAAACCTGCTTCCACTTCACTTGACTTAGTAAGAGTTTGTTGAATTTCTCTTTCTTGTTGCTGCAAAGCTTCTAATTGAGCTTGGGCGTGTTGCAGTTGCCGTTCAATTTCGTTAATTTGCTTGTTAAGCTGTTGTTGCTTTTGCTGGCGCTGCTGTTGGGCGCGAGTGAATTCTTGAAACTTAGCCGTCAAAGCTTCTTCTTGAGATTGCAGATTTTGATATTGAGCGTATCCGGCTTTAATCTGGGCTTTTTGACTTAAGATTTTCTCTAAATCTGATACTTGAGCGCTTAAACTTGACTGCTCTTGTTGAAGGCGATCGCAATCTTGAGTAAGATTTTGATATTGCTGCTTGACAAAACCGAGTTGTTCCTCCCAATTTTGCCGTTGGTGCTGGACAACTTGCAAACTTTGTAATTGAATATTATCAAAAGCTTGTACTTGTTGCAGTTGGTTAAGTTCAGTTTCTAATTCTGCACGCTGCGTCTGAGTTGCTTCTCGTTGCTGCAACTGAGTTTTAATCGAATCCAAAGAACGTTCTAACTCCTCAGCCCGTCCTTTAAACTGACGCGACAAATCCTTTGCTCGTTCTTCCAACTCATCATATTGATTTAGCTTTAACAACTCTGCTAAAATTTCCTTGCGTTCCGCAGGACGCTTCAGCATAAACTCATCAGCACGACCTTGACGCAGATAGGCAGAGTTGATAAAAGTATCATAATCGAGCTTAATGTGTTGCAAAATCAAATCTTGAGTCGCCCTTACCCCTTTACCAGTAAGTGCGCGAAACCCAGAAGGCGTTTGAATTTGGAATTCCAAGATGCTACTACCACCGCGATGGCGGGTACGAATCACCTTATAACTTTGCTGGTTAGTTTGGAAAGTAAAATCAACTCTAACTTCTTTAGCGCCAGAATGGATTACATCATCTTCAGATGCGGCGCGGCTTTCACCCCAAATTGCCCAAGTGATAGCTTCCAGCAGAGAAGATTTCCCCGCACCATTAGAACCACAAATACAAGCCGTATGCAAACCGCAAAAATCTAAAGTTGCATCACGGTAGCTGAGAAAGTTTTTCAGGGTAAGTTGTTGTGGAATCATCGAGGCTACAGTGCCACACCTTATGATTAAGAAATAGCAGTACAGATGCTCTGTTTGTTAGTTTAACTAGATAAAAATCATGTTTCTAGTCTTTAACACTGCAATTTTACAATTGTTAACAATATCAATACTAAATTTTTTATGTTATAGGATAAATTTTATTACGACCGGAGAAAAATAAAACTTTCTCAGACTTTCGCCTTAGGTTTCTCCCAGTTGATTTAGCAGAAAGTAGGAGGAGAAGAGGATGGGGGGAGGGGGAGAGGGGGGATGGGGGGAGGAAGAGGGGGATTAAAGGGGTTTATTTAAAGCGGAGAATATGTAAATTGATTTGCAAATAATCTGAGTAAAGAATTTTATTTGCGATGATTGTCTATATATAGTGGGGGAGTATCTTTTGGAGGGGCTTCGTCAACGCTTTTTTGTGGATAATCTGAAAAAAAATCAAAACCCGCGCAGGCGGGTTTCGTTTGTATAGCCGCACCTAGAGTTTGGGCATAATCAGCGTTGTTCGTCTTCGTCCCCATTATCAGCAAGATTTGAATTGCGATCGCGTCGCATTTCCTCTATTACCCAATTGAGAACTGCATCGGCAGACTTTTCCACAGCCGAAGCCAGAAAAGTACTGAGTATTAACATTCAAATCAGGTCCATAAAACCGCCTTAACTTACGACTCTGATAAGGTTGCGTTAATCAAGTCTGGGTTAGGATTGCGGCGAGTATAACTTTAGGACTGACTTGTGTATGAGTTGCGTGACTTGAGCAACAGGTATCGAATTTACATGGCAGAATAATCAAAAGTTTGTTGTTTAGCTATTTCAATGGACTAAACCAAAAGTTAATTAGTCCTCTTGAGAGGAATGAGCGCTATTAGCAAGCGGGTTTATAACCGAATACACGCGCGGTTTCGCCCTCAAATAAATTTCACAGCGAGGAAGCTAAAAGGCGTTAAAACTGATATCTTGCATTTTTACGCATAAACCACGAATTACCGAATACAAAGTGATAATTTCAACTACACAATAATTTATTTTTCAGTCCGATTCCAGAGGACTTAGGCTATTAGACTGGGACTTATAGTCCCAGGCGAATGTAGTCGAACGCGGAAAATCTATAAATACTAAGTTATTTTATTTACACATAATTTTGATGGTGCATTCCGGTCAGTTAAAACGGGTTAAATCCTAGATTCTAGTTAGCTTTAGCTAACTACAGCTTTGAGCGCGTAGGCGAAGCCTTCCCGCAGGGTAATTTATTTCAGCGCTTAACAATATAGCGATTCCCAGTTGAGTGGGGTACAGGTTATTTGTAGGGGCAATTCATGAATTGCCCCTACGTGTACCGAATGCAAACGGGAACCGCTATAGTGCCATTCGGTTTATAACCCCAGGCGGTTGTTGTGACTGATAGAAGACGTGTGTAAATTAACTTTGACAATTTTACCAATACATTTATAGGATTTTTATTTGATTTTTGAAAATATACGTAGGGTGGGCAATGCCCACAGTATCAGGGTTTTGGTGGGCAGTGCCCACTACAAATACCTAAAATTTTTCAAAAATGATTTAGGATTGCTATATGTTAGTAAAGCTTATCTCCCAAAGAACACTCAAACCCAACGTATATTAAAAAGCTATTTCTATTCTCCCATTTTAAAAAGACAATAGCAAATCAACTCTTATCCCCTAAATATTGATAACAATACGCCATTTCTCGCAATTAACCCTACAATATAAATAAGAGCTTGCATTCACCGCATTGCCCTTCTATTGATAGACATACATCTGCCGACACAGACATCATCAGACTCTTCAGGAACAATCTCAACAACATTGCGTCATTTGAGAGTCGCGCTCCTTATTTACCCATAAATATAATAAACAGTGTGAAAATCTTCAGGAACAATTGCAAATACACTCCGTCATAAATGCACCTTTACTATCGGAATATGCCTACAGACAGGTTGAAAAATTTTCAGAAACTTTCCTCCGTAATACCACGTCATTAAAAACAACAAAGAGACAAAAGGAATCCTTCTATGATTCGCTTTCAACCTTGGAAAACGGGTGCTGCTGCACTCATGGCAATGACAATTACAACAGGTGCGATCGCTCCCGTATTTGTTAACCCCAACCCAGCTTCTGCACAAAGCATTTTTGGTCAACCCAGAACAGTTTCTATCCGTGCTGGTGCGACAATTCCCCTAACCTATGAAAAAGAGAAAATTGTCGTTGCTCCTGGCGAAACAACTGACTTAACGCTGACTGTAGCAAACAACTTGATAGACAGCAACAGAAATGTTTTAATTCCCGAAGGTAGCGAAGTTATCGGACAACTGCAACCCTTCACCAGAAATAATCAAAAAGGTGTTCGCTTCGTAGCTCAAAAGTTACGTTTCCCCGATGGTAGAGAACAGTTTATTAATGCAACTTCTCGTCCAGTTACCAGAACCGAAACTATCAAGAAAGGCGCTGATACTAGCAGCATATTAACAGATGCAGCCATTGGTGCTGGTGCTGCAAGCGTAATTGCACTGATCACAGGCGATGGCCGAATTCAAACCATAGAACCTCTTGGTGGTGCTGCAGCAGGCGCTGTAGCAAGTCTGCTGTTGCGTAAGAAATCAGCTGAAGTGATTGTGATTGACCCCCAAACAGATTTAAATGTCACACTGAACTCCAACTTAGTAATATCCCGCAATTAGGCTTCACCCTCATTTCAGCCGTGAATTTAATAATTCCATCATGCGATCGCACTTTTCAACTAGAAAGTGCGATCGCTTAATTTTTTTTAACTCAACACTCAACACTCATAACTCATAACTCAGCACTTTCAAAACAGCCGCGATCAACTTCGTACACCATCAAGCATGAAAATGGAACTTTCCCCTTCGCACTTCGCAGTCGCCAATCTTCGGGAAACCCTCCCGCAGCGCTGACTCACCTTTCCCCTTTTCCCTAATTTCCAGACAGGGTGCATTCGGATACCGCAACTAGTATCCTAAGTAACAGCACTCTTGGTAAGGAAATAACTGATGCAAAACATACTCTACATCTTAGAGGAACTTAGCGATAATGATATCGATTGGATGATAGCTTGCGGTCACAGAAAAAAATTCCCCCTGACATGCTACTTATCCAACAAGGTAAACAAGTAGATGCCCTATATATTGTCTTAGACGGCATATTCAGCGTATCCGTTGCCACGGTAGAAGGCAAAGATAAACAGATAGCTAGATTATCCACCGGGGATGTTGTGGGAGAAATGTCTTTTGTAGATCCCCGCCCACCCTCTGCAACGGTGAAAGCGATTAGTAACTCCCTAGTGTTATCACTTAAGCGCCAGGAATTAGCTACAAGATTGCAACTTGATGTAGCTTTTTCTTCTAGGTTTCACCGCGCATTAGTGCTTTTGCTTTGCAGTAGATTGCGGGGCACGGTAAGTCAATTAGGTGACGGCATAGCCCAGATAGATACTCAGACTTCAGAAGACCTCACTGTTGCCAAAGCTAGATTTGGCTGGCTTTTGAGACGCCTGCGCGGTAGTTAAATGCTGCTTGGCAAACAGTAAAAAACTGTAAAAAAAATTTTCATCCTCCCGCAACTATTTTATTTATGCTGCGTCTTGCTTAATATCAGGTTCATTTGAATACTTATTTAATCGCTGTTGCTGGTAACGAATTGGTAGCCCTTAAGCAATACAAACCAATTAATAATTATCAGTAAAGTATCAACACGGCGAGAAAAAAACTTGAAATAAATAAGTGTAAATAGTCTTTATCTTGGCGCAATAAATAACAAAAAATTGAGTGTTATAGCCACAAAAACTATTTCCAAATAACCAAAAAATTTGGAACTTTTTATTTCAAAAATTGTCTAACTAATTAACAGAAAGACACAAAAATGTTGGGGAGAATAGAAACAATGTTTGGTAAATATCGTTGGCAATCTGGAACATCTGCACTCATGGCTTTGACCATCACCGCAGGCGCTGTTGCACCCTTTGTCGTATCTGCACCATCTTTCGCCCAAACTGCTTTTAATGATGTTCAATCAAACTATTGGGCAGCACAATTTATTCAAGAATTGTCAGCGCGACAAATCATCGCTGGTTTTCCTGATGGTAGCTTCAAACCAGAACAACCAGTAACACGCGCTCAATTTGCCGCGATGGTTCGCAAAGCTTTCCAAAAAGCGCCCCAACGCCAAGGAATCAGATTTGCAGACGTACCAAGCAACTTCTGGGCATCCAGCGCCATTCAAGAAGCTTATACCACTGGTTTCTTGTCAGGATATCCCGGCAATCGCTTCGAGCCGAATCAAGCTATTCCCCGTCAACAAGTTTTAGTTTCCCTCGCCAACGGTTTGGGATATTCTGCCAGCAGTGACATCGAAAGCACTCTGGGCTACTACAATGACTCTTCTAACATTGCTAATTATGCTCGTTCACCCATCGCCGCAGCAACCGAAAAGCAAATGGTTGTGAACTATCCTAATGTTAGGTTCCTCAATCCAGAATCAGTTGCAACACGGGCACAAGTAGCAGCTTTTATCTATCAAGCATTGGTTAGTTCCAATCAAGCTTCAGCAATTAACTCGCCCTTCGTTGTGGCTATTGGTGAAGTCACTCCGCCAGCACCCAGAGTCGTAACAATTCCTCAAGGAACTGCTATTCCTGTTAAGTATGACAAAGCAGAAAAAATTCTCGTTACCAAGAATGAAACTGCACCTTTGGAACTGATAGTTTCCCAAGATATAGTTACCGATAGAGGGACTATGGTGATTCCTGCTGGTAGTAGAGTTATTGGTCAACTCAAACCAGCTAAAGGCGGTTCTCAATTCATTGCCCAAAAGTTGGTTTTGACCACAGGTAAAGAATATCAAATCAACGCTCAATCTGAAGTAATTACCAAAACTGAAACCATCAAAAAAGGCACTAGTGCTGGTGCAATCCTCAAGAATGCCGCATTAGGCGCAGCAGCAGCAGCAGCAGTATCCGCAGTCACAGGCGATCGCGCGATCGCTACTGAAGAAGTCTTAGGTGGTACCGCGATCGGTGGTTTGATTGGTCTGTTCTTTGGTAAAAGGAGCGTTGACCTAATCGTAATTGACCCAGACACCGACCTGCAAATGACCATCAACAAAGAATTCCAAGTTTCTTTGAAATAGTTAGGAGTCTTGAGTTAGGAGTGATGAGTTTAAATAGTTAGGAGTCTTGAGTTAGGAGTGATGAGTTTAAATAGTTAGGAGTCTTGAGTTAGGAGTGATGAGTTTAAATAGTTAGGAGGCGCGGAGTGATAAGTTATAAGTTATGAGTTGAATTAAGTTTTTAACTCAAAAAACTCAGCTAAAAACTCAAAATTCTTAATTCCTAACTCCGCGCCTCCTAATTCCTAACTTTTAACCTCAGGTAACCAAATCATAAATGTGGTTCCTGGCGCTTTCGGTGATGTAATTGTTGAGTTGATTGCAGGGCTGAAAATTTGTATTTCGCCCTGCATTTTTTCGATTAATTGTTTGGCGATCGCTAATCCCAATCCCGTACCGGGAATTTCTGTTTGGGCTTGTACGCCCCGATAATGTCGCTCGCCAACATGCTCTAAATCTTGTTTGGGAATTCCAGGACCATTGTCACTAATAGCAATTCCCTGAAAATTAGCTTTTTCTTGCCCCGCCTCAATCAAAATCTTGCCGCCTGCGGGAGTGTATTTCAATGCATTATCTATGACATTTGTCAATACCTCTCTCAAAGCTTTGGGGTTAGCGCGTACTAGCGGCAAACTTGGGGGGATTTTGACTATCAATTGCAAATTTCGCTCCAATGCGATCGCTTTAGCTGACACCAACAAAGGTTCCAATACATCGGCTAAAGCCAAGTCAATTTCTTTGTCTCCTCCTCCAGGCAACAATAGCGACACTTTTGGGTCTTGTTGCACCGTTGCTTCTACAAATACCTGATTATTATCAGACAGCGCCAGGGGTTCTAAATCATCTGGCGTCAAATCAATGACTTCTTCAAACTGTTGCAGCAATTCTTGCAAGCGATCGCTTTCCCGGACAATACTATTAGCCACATCCCCATTTGCATCCCCGGGTCGCAGTCGCTTCAAAAGCAATTTACCAAAGGTTCTAATCGCCGTTAACGGGTTACGAAACTGGTGCAAGAGGTTATCTAACAAATCCTGCTGCTTTTCCTGGAGAATTTGTTGTTGGTGTAACTGATGTTGCAACCAACCCCGCTGGCGATCTAATATGCAAGCGATCGCCAAAGTTTGAGCTACCCGTTGAATTTCATTGCGCTCGTGTTCATTCCAAGCCCGGTCTTCCCTACCCGTCACCAACAACCCCATCATCACACCTTCATGAATCAGAGGTAAAACAATTTGGTCGCCACTGACCAAATATTCCTCTTTAGAAGATGGTGGTAAAGAAGCTGGAAAATCCTCAGCAGCTTTCAATAACCGTCGATTGAGACTGGGTAACGCCAAAACACCTCCCACAGAAAGTTGCTTGCGCCCCGTCGCGTCCGCGCCTTCCTCCCCTTGCCGTACTACCACCTCTGGTGGGTAAACCACCACCGGAATCAGTTTCGCTTCGTTTGTTGGAGCCTCTAACAATTCTTGCGTTAAGTAAACAACACTCAAAGTTGCTCCCAGCCCTTGGGTTAAGAGCGCTATTTGCTCTTGACACAGAGCCACAAACTCAGAACTGGCAGACATTAACATTTTTCAGCTCTTGCTCAGAATAAGGACTGTTGAGGGAAGATATAAAGAAGACGACTTAGTTCTCCCTCTTGATTTAATAAAGCTTAACTAAAATATGGCAACTAATGCTTTGCACTAAGGAATTATATCTTTCGCTACTTTTGGTTAATCTACCTTTAAAGATATTAACTTTCTTGTATCAAAAGGTTAAAAACAGTTGATTTTTTGAACTAGAACTTCTATAATTACGACGGGTTTTGTAGCTATAACTACAATCTTTCGCTTGAAACAGGAGGAAAATAGGTTGGCAAGGAGACGCAAACGGAAAAGTCGTCGTCGCCAAGAAGGACGGCGCATTTTAGAGCATGTGCCTCAATATAGCATCGAAAGCGGCGAAGAAAAACCTGTGACAGCAGCAAGAAAATTCATTCAATCTGAAGGAATCTTGCCACCTGCGTTGCTACTTGTGAAGCGCAATGAACACACAACAGACCGTTATTTCTGGGCAGAAAAAGGACTGTTTGGTGCCCAATACGTAGAAGAAAACCATTTCTTGTTTCCTAGTTTGAGGATATTAGAAAATCCTTCCGGACAGGAGACTCTGGCTGTAGCTGGTCGGTAATCCATAAGTGGTTATCTTACGGATTGAATGTGGCTTCTGACAACCATTAACTGGCAAAACTGCTAAGTTTATTCAAAAGTTTCATTTTTTTTTAAGTTTGTAGCTGACTTGGCAGTAAGACTAGTCCAAATAATTGGACAATCAACTCAAGAGCAAACCATACACGGTTGTATGAGTTGATATCTAGTCTTCTGAACGAAATTCCGCCGCGCAGTCCTCACCCATAACGAAGTTTGGGTGGGGTTAGCGGCCCTCAGGATTTTGCGATCTAGTCACAGCATTGGTACGGCATTAATTTGGCACGACCTAAAAATTATTTTTGCTCTTTGCTACTCGAGGGCAAAAGTTCACACGAAGCACGCTCGTACGCCAGTTTTTCCGGTAACGCTAAGTTTTTTTAGCGAAAGAATCCCCACCAATCAGCTTGCTTATAGGTGGGGTGCGTTCAATGTAAAAGAAAGTGGGCATAAAGCAATGTCTAAAGACAAGCCCAACACCGAAAGCAGTTGCCTTGGTTTGGAAACCCTCCTCCCAAGAGCGCTGTCTCACCGCAAGGCGTCTACGCTTCCTGTTAAATAAAGCGCATTGCGCTGTCATTCGGTAGATTGCCAACAATAACTCCTGGTGAAATCGCAAGAGTTTTCCCAGGCAGTGAATAAAACATTTTTCCCCACGACTCGTGTCCTGGGGAAAATTAATAAAAAGCGAGTTGTTTTTCTCTTCCCTACTTATGGATTTAGGAAAGTAAGTAGAAGTTTGTATCTCATGCCGGGAGAGAAAGCCAAAAAGCAAAACGTAAAACGCAAAAATTATTCCCCAAGCTTTAACTGTAGCGCCCTTTGTAACTCAATGAGTTCATCTCGATGGGCGGTTACAGTTATTCTAGTTGGGGATTTTTGTTCGCTCTCGGTTGTTTCCACCTTGAGCAAAACCTTCTCCAGCCTTCTTGCTTTTTTCCAATAGAAAACACTACTTAAAGGCGACAGCAGTAGCATCCCTAGAAACACTTTGCCCAAATTAGGGAATAGCAGCATCAAAACCAGTGATAGGCAAAGAAAACCAGCAGCAGCTAACAGCGTTAAAAACACAGCTAAAAACCAACTAGGTCTAACAAGCCCTTCAAAAGTCACTTGGTTTTGTTGGGAGTCTACCGCTGCCACTCGGTAAGACCGCGCTACAAAATATTCCTTTAATCGAGGCATTAAAGTGGCTTCGTCTTGGTCCCAAACCAGTTGCGCTATCTGTGTACGGTCTTTAGTCGAGGCACGAATAAAGAAAAACAGCCCGACCATTAACAACAAAGTTAGCAGCAACGTGGATGGCAGGATAGCAGTATCCATAAAAAACTAGTTCACTGGAGGCGACTTATTCATTATTGATTATTTCGTTAATTTGTCCTCCGATTATTGATATATTCTTGCCACAGACGAGCCAAATCCTGCGCTTGAGATTGCCATTCTGGGGAAACTTGGTACATCCGCCGGGGGCGTCCGCGCCCTTCGAGTTTCTTCCAATACCCAGTGATTGCCCTTTGGTCTTCGAGAAACTTAATGGCGCTGTAAAGCACGGTATCCGAAAGCCGATAGGTGGGATATTCACTTTCTAGTCGTTGGATCAACTCGGTTCCGTATGATTCCCCTTGTAACAAAACATACAGGATATAACAAACTGCTAGTTCCTGACAGAGGTAGGTTGGCGGAGGATTTTCAAAAAATTGATAGATATCCTCAAGTTTCATGGTTGGTGAATGGCTAAAAAAAATGCCTCTAGGGTGGGATCTACAATCTTGATAGTCAGTATATAGCGCTACTCCCTGATTAGTAAGTATATAACGCTACTTAGGCTCGATTGCCAAAGCGTAAATATTACACAAATGCCCACGCTTCTTAGTCGTGGGAGGGGTGTGCGATTTTAGGGGCGCAAATAAATGCGCCCCAACCAAGCTCTAGGCAGTGTGGTGAGGAGCCATCAGATAGCGCTTTTACCGCCATCAGTGTGTCAAGTGATGCTGAACTTGGTTATAACTGCTTAAGCATATTATGCCGTCTAAGCAATTTTAAAGGTAAAATGATGTATTTTCTGTAAAACTTAATAAACACTTTCTTTTACGGTGATTCTCCCAATGTAAATCTTAAAAGATTAAGGCAAAGTCGAGTTCTGGATCAAAGCCGCTATGCCTGTGGGCACACCCAAGAACGCATTCAGTACTGATTTTCTGGACTTAAGATACCTGATTGCATCTGAGAAGTGTGATAGTAAATTTATCAAGCGCCTAGCACATTGGTTATCCGTATGACAGAAAAGCCCAGATCGCAATCTTCTTCATCTGCCCTTCAAGAAATTGCCCAGGCGTTTCGCCTTACAGGTTGGATTAGCTTTTGGGCGCAATTAGTATTGGGGGTAATTGCCAGCGTAATTTTGGGGTTTGCCAGTTTAAGTCGCGACACTGCCGATCAAAGGACTGTGGGAACTGGGTTGGGTATATTTTTTGCTGTAGGTGCTGTAATTGCCTTAGCAGGAAGTATATTTTGGGCTTTTCGTTACACCAGAATTGCCAGACAACTGCAATCCTCAAATCCCAACAATCGCCCGCGTAAGGCAGAAACAATACAAATCCTGCGAATGGGATTAATCGTCAATTTGGTGGGGCTATTACTAGCACTTGTGGCGGCAGAAGCGATAGTTGGCGCTTTGTTGACTAAAGCACTAACTTTACCGCAAGCAGGTTCGGGCGTTTTTCAAATTGACCCCGGTCGAATCATCCGTCCTTTAGATATTTTTGTCGTCCAGGCAAACACACAAACTCTTGTGGCTCATTTTGCAGGCATTGTGGCGTCGATTTGGCTGTTAAATCGCGTCACCCGTCCTTCTTAAGGGATGGGGGGATGGGGGGATGGGGAGACAAGGGAGAGGGGGGAGACAAGGGGGACAAGGGGGACAAGGGAGATAAGGGGGACAAGGGAGATAAGGGAGATAAGGGGGACAAGGGAGATAAGGGAGATCAGGGAGATAAGGGAGTGGGGAAATTTCTCTGTCTTTCTCCGGACTTCTTCCTTGTCCCCACACCTCACACCCGTCGTCCACACCCGTCCTCCTTGTCCTCCTTGTCCTCCTTGTCTCCTTGTCCTTTTCTGGTCACATTAAGCCCAAATTAGGGCACAATTGCTATATGCTTGTGTGTTGGCAGGAAGATACTAGGCTAGAAACATTCATAAAAATCTGTGCTGGATATTAAGCAAATACGGGAAAATCCACAATTTGTTCAGGAACGGCTGAATAGTCGCGGTAATTACGATATTCAGCCGATTTTGCAGTTAGACCGTCAACAACGGGAACTTGAGGCGACGCGATCGCAACTCCAAGCCCGTAGTAATGAAATTGGTAAAATTGTCGGGCAAAAGATTAAATCTGGTGCTAATTCTGAAGAGCCAGAACTTCAAGGTTTGCGGGATGAAGGCAATTCTATCAAAGCCAAATTAAGCGAACTGGAACCCCAGGAAAAAGACCTCAAAGCCACAATTACGGAACTTGTCCTGGCGCTTCCCAATTTGCCAAGTGACTCTACACCGGTTGGCAAGAATGAGGAAGAAAACGTAGAAATACGCCGTTGGGGTGATGACTACATTCCCCAAAACCCAAATATTGTCCCACACTGGGAAATTGGCGAAAAGCTGGGTATTCTCAATGTTGAAAAAGCTGTAAAAGTCGCACAAAGCCGCTTTGTTGCGCTTATGGGTGCTGGTGCGGCATTGGAAAGGGCATTAATTCAATTTATGCTCGATCGCCAAATAGAAGCCGGGTATGTGGAAGTTATTCCCCCAATTTTAGTAAATACTGAGTCTCTTACAGCCACGGGTCAGTTACCCAAATTCGCGGAAGAAAGCTTTAAGTGTGCGGATGATGATTTATGGCTGATTCCCACGGCGGAAGTACCTGTTACCAATCTTTACCGGGGCGATATTCTCGATTCCGTAGATTTACCTATTTATCACTGCGCGTATACTCCCTGTTTTCGCCGGGAAGCTGGTAGTTACGGACGGGATATGCGGGGGTTAATTCGCCTGCATCAATTCAACAAGGTTGAACTGGTGAAATTTGTCCATCCCAGTACTTCTTTTGAGGAATTGGAGAAATTGGTGGGGAATGCAGAAGCAATTTTACAGGCTTTACAACTTCCTTACCGAGTCATGAGTTTATGTACTGGGGATTTAGGATTTTCCTCAACCAAAACTTATGACTTAGAAGTTTGGCTTCCCTCGTCTGGGAAATATCGGGAAATTTCCAGTTGTTCCAATTTTGTAGACTTCCAAGCGCGACGGGGTAATATTCGCTTTAAAGAAAGCGGTAAGAAGGGAACCCAGTTTGTACATACCCTCAACGGTTCCGGTTTAGCCGTAGGACGCACAATGGCGGCAATTTTGGAGAATTATCAACAACCGGATGGGACGGTGCGGATACCCGAAGCGCTGCAGCCTTATTTAAGACGCGAAGTGCTGTAATTGGGCAATGGGCAATGGGCGGGTCTGGGGCAATGGGAATTGGGTAATGGGAATTGGGCGGGTCTGGGGCAATGGAATGAGAAAAGCGCCACAAGCACGACTTGGGCACAAGGAAAAAATTCTCAATCCCTAATTCCCTATTTTCTATTCTCTCTGTCCTCTGCCCTCGCCACGGCAGATGCTCCACTTGGGGAAACCCCTCCTTGGCCGCACTGCCTCCTCTGCCCCATGCCCCATGCCCTATTCCCTATGCCCAATGACGCCAGGTGCTTCAAGTCGGCATCCCCGCCCAACGCACTGGCGCAACAATGCCCTATGGGCTATTCCCAATTCCGAATTATCTATAAAGCAAGAAAATAAGCAATTTACACCAGTCCTAGACTGGGACACCTTTTAGAATAAAGATACGTATAGCAGAATAGGTTCATTAATTTCTTTATGTCAGTTTTAGCAGCGATCGCAGTCTTGGCTGTTTTGATCTTGATACACGAACTGGGACATTTCATTGCAGCTCGTTCTCAAGGCATTTATGTTAACCGCTTTTCTTTGGGCTTTGGTCCGGTGATTTGGAAGTACCAAGGAACGCAAACCGAATACGCTATCCGCGCCTTTCCTTTGGGTGGCTTTGTCGGCTTTCCCGACGACGATCCAGATAGCGATATTCCGCCCAACGACCCGAATCTGCTGCGTAACCGTCCAATTTTAGATCGGGCGATCGTCATCAGTGCGGGAGTGATAGCAAATTTAATATTTGCTTACTTTCTCCTCGTAGCGCAGGTTAGCTTCGTTGGTATCCCGCAACCGGGCGCTGTTCAACCAGGAGTTGTGATCCAACAACTGGCACCAGATGTCAGTTCCGTAGCAACTAAAGCCGGAATTCAAAAAGGCGATGTCATTTTAGGGGCGAATCAAAGAGAATTTGGGACATCGCAGCAAGAGATAGAGGCTTTAAGGGAAGTTATTAAAACTAATCCCGGCAAGCCAGTTAAATTAGAAATTGCCCGTGGTGACGAAAAGTTATCTTTGACTGTAGTTCCTGAAGCTAAATCTAATGGTGAGGGTAGTATTGGCGTCGGACTGGCTCCTAATGTTAAAATAGAGCGTCATCGCGCCGATCCGGTAAAAGCCTTAAGCATTGGTGCAACAGAATTTCAGCGAATTGTCATCATGACATTTCAAGGTTTTGGCAAACTGGTTACTAACTTTGGCGAAACCGCTAGCCAAGTAGCTGGTCCAATTAAAATTGTGGAAATTGGTGCCAACATTGCCCAAAATGATACAGCCAGTTTGTTCTTCTTTGGAGCTTTAATCAGCATTAACCTGGCAGTAATCAATATTTTGCCTCTCCCAGCTTTGGATGGAGGACAACTTGCTTTTCTGTTGATTGAAGGCTTGCGCGGTAAACCCTTACCAAATCGCGTTCAAGAAGGTGTAATGCAAACCGGTTTAATGCTACTTTTAGGACTAGGAATTTTTCTCATAGTCAAAGAAACTACGCAGTTGGAGTGGGTGCAAAAATTATTTCAGTAAGCAGTACCCCTAAACGCTTATCCAAAAAGCAACGGGCACTAGAAGTTCTCAATCGCCTGCAGCGCCTTTATCCAGACGCTACTTGCTCTTTGAATTACTCAACGCCAGTGCAATTGTTGGTGGCAACTATTCTCTCCGCTCAGTGTACTGATGAACGAGTGAATAAAGTGACACTGTTATTGTATAGTAATTTTCCTGATGCGCCTAGTTTGGCAAATGCCGATTTGGCAGAGATAGAAGAATTGGTGCGTTCCACTGGCTTTTATCGCAATAAGGCGAAGAATATTCAAGGCGCTTGTCGGATGATTGTGACGGAGTTTGGCGGAGAAGTTCCAAACCAGATGGATAAGCTTTTGCGGCTTCCGGGTGTGGCACGGAAGACGGCAAATGTGGTTTTAGCTCATGCTTTTGGAATTAATGCTGGGGTAACGGTTGATACTCACGTCAAACGCCTCAGCAATCGTTTAGGTTTTACCAAGCATGCAGACCCCATTCATATTGAGAAAGATTTGATGGGGTTATTGCCACAGCCAGATTGGGAAAATTGGTCAATTCGGCTAATTTATCACGGTCGTGCTATTTGTAAAGCACGTTCTCCCGCATGTGAGGCTTGCGAACTAGCTGATTTATGCCCTTCTGCTGAGGGCAAAGGCTAAAGGGAAAAGGGAAAGGTCAAAAATCTTCTTTTCACCTTGTCCCCTTCTTCCCACACCCGTCGTCCCTTGTCTCCCTTGTCTCCCCCCACACCCCACAGCCGTCTCCTTGTCCCCCTTTCCCTTTCCCCCTTTTCCATGCCATCCTATAGAATGGAAAATGGTGTCTTCAAATAAATTAGAGAGTGTATGGCAAAAAAGAGCATGATTGAGCGCGAGAAAAAACGCGCCAAGATGGTAGAAAAGTATGCTGAAAAGCGTGAAGCATTGCTAGAAGAGTTCAGACAAACTGAATCTCCTCTAGATAAGTTGGAAATTCACCGCCAAATTCAACAGCTACCCCGCAATAGCGCACCCACTCGCCACCGCAACCGCTGCTGGCTAACTGGTCGTCCTAGAGGTGTTTATCGTGACTTTGGGCTGTCTCGGAACGTGCTGCGGGAATGGGCACACGAGGGTCTTTTGCCTGGAGTGGTTAAATCTAGCTGGTAGAACAAGAAAGTTAGGAGTTAGGAGTGAGGAGTTAAGAATTAACAGTTAGTTCATAACTCATAACTCATAACTCATAACTCATAACTCATAACTCATAACTCTATTTACTGTCCGCAACATTTATCGATTCCCAGACTTTCTAAGAGGAGATCGCTGACGGCGTTGGCGATCGCAAACTCTCCATAGAAGCTTTTGGAAAAATCAAAGGCCTTCATCTCTGTGACAATGGCAATCACTAGAGAACCTAAGTCGTTTTCTCCTTCCATACGTTGTCGCACAAAAATCTGGGCGGCGCGTTCGGCAATCTTCTGATTGACTGCTTCCGGCAAAAATTCTTCATCTAGCCAACGTTGCAATGTTTCTTGCAACCATTTTCCCTCTTGTTGAGGATTTGCAGGCGGTGGCAGGGTGATGGATGGAATTGGTTCAGTCATTTTTTTATTTTAAACGCAGATGAATTTCAACAAGGAAGTCGCTGATGGCTAAATGCTAATCGTTAATAGTTATTAGTCATTAGTTATTAGTCATTAGTTATTAGGCATTAGTCATTAGCCATTAGCATTTTTTATTCGTTGCTAACTATGCAATATGATATCGCTGCAATTATTCAAGGCTATGCCCAAGGCTATTTTCTCATGGCTGATGACAGTGAGGGCTTGGGGTGGTTTTCAAGTCGCGATCGCACTTTGATTCCTTTGGATGAACGCTTTCGTTACCCTAAGTCGTTGCAGCGTGTCCTCAATCAAGAGCGTTTTTCTGTGGCGATTAATCGTGATTTTCAGGGTGTGGTGGCTGGGTGTGCTAACCGCGAAACAACTTGGATTTCACGGGAATTACAAGAAATTTATTGGGAACTTTACCAGGCTGGTTTTGCTTATAGTTTTGAAACTTGGCAAGGTGACGAATTGGCTGGGGGAATTTTAGGAATTGTCATTGGCGGCGCTTTTATTGGGGAATCAATGTTTTTTCGCATTTCCGACGGCTCAAAGGTGGCGATGGTGAAGTTGGTGGAAAGATTGCGAGAAAGGCAATTTGTGCTGTTTGACGCCCAAATGATGAATCCTCATTTGGAGAAGTTTGCCGCTTATCGGATTCATGACAAAGAATATCAAGCTTTGCTTTACCAAGCTTTACAATGTCATTGTTCTTTGGTTTAGTTATTAGTCATTAGTCATTTTGCACTGTTCTTAATAAATTTTGAAAGAAATTTTACATGTAGAGACGCGAAATTTCCCGTCTCTACTAGCTTATACTAGTGAAAATTGAAAGTCTCAGAATCCCGGTAACTCCTAAAGGAACCGGGATTCTCGTGAGCGAAGCGAATGATGCAAAGGACTGCTATTGGTTAAAAACCCGGTTTCTTTAAGAAACCGGGTTTTTGGGTTTTAAGTTTATTTATGTTGAGCTACTTAGTATTTCTCGATTGAATAAAATACAAACCTTTGTAGAGGCACAACGCGGCGTTGTGTCCAAAAGCGCGTATTGCTTTTTCAACAAAATGTCAGACGTGATTTTACCATATTTGTACTGCTATATACATATTATTTTGATGCACAGTAACTATTACACTAGCTTTTTTGATGCATGGAGCCTTCACTAAAGCTAACTTTTATCAAGGTTCTATAACTTAATTGTGTTTAATTATTTCTGTTAATTAAATAAATATTAACAATCCCACAAATATGTTAAAAAACTCTCAACAAAATTGATAGAAAAAAATATTAAAATCTGACAAAAAGATGGATGATTTTTAATAGGCTGAAAAACTAAAAACTAGTAGCTTGCATAAGGTTTTTTGGTCAAGAAACTGCTCCAACTTCAGGGGAAAATTCACACATGAAGACTCCGGCGTTATAAACCTGAAGGGTAATTGATGGTGAGTAGATTTTGAGTGCAATAGAGAAAAACTAAGAGAGAACATAGAATTTTATGGCGAACAGCAGTGCGATGACCGCAGCGTCAAGTTTGCGTGACAAGTTACCTTTTCCTCTCAAGCGGTTGGCAGACCTGGCTTATAACTATTGGTGGAGTTGGAGTAGCGATCGCGTGGCGTTATTCCAAAGTATCGACGCCCAAGAATGGGAACGCTGCGGGCACAATCCGGTGGCGATTTTAGAGGCTGCAACTTACGAACGCTTGACTCAGTTAGCGGAAGACCCTTTTTACCTCAAGCAGGTTTCCGCGTTGGCGTGTGATTTTGACCAATATATGGCACAGCAAGATACTTGGGTGATGCGAGTTGCACCGCAAGTGTCACGCGATCGCCCTATTGCTTATTTTTGTGCTGAATTTGGCATTCATGAATCTTTACCGGTATATTCTGGCGGTTTGGGCATTCTCGCCGGGGATCACCTGAAATCAGCATCGGATTTGGGTGTACCGATGGTTGGTGTGGGCTTGTTATATCGCCAAGGTTACTTCCGCCAAAGGTTGAACCGCCAAGGCTGGCAAGAAGATTATTATATTGACAACCCTTTCCATAAAATGCCCCTGGAGTTAATTAAAAACGACCAAGGGGAACCGCTTATTATCCAGTTGGAAATTCGCCATCGAGTTGTAAAAGTACAAATCTGGCGGGTGCAAGTGGGACGAGTAAGTTTATATTTATTGGATAGCGATCGCCAAGACAACGATCCCGTTGACCGCTGGCTTACCGGACACCTCTACGGCGGAAACCAAGAAACTCGCATCGCCCAAGAAGTTGTTTTGGGAATTGGCGGCGTCCGGGCGCTAACAGCATTAGGCATTAAACCTTCCGTCCATCACCTCAACGAAGGTCACGCCGCCTTCTGTACTTTGGAAATTGCCCGCCAAGAAATTGAACGTACAGGCAAATCCTTCTACGATATCGAAGCCACGGTGCGGAAAAGTTGTGTATTCACCACCCACACTCCTGTTCCCGCCGGTCATGATGTCTTTTCTCCTGATTTGATGGACTCTTACTTTGCCCATTATTGGCAGCAGTTGCGTTTGTCCCGCGAACAATTTTTGGCATTAGGCGCACGGCGGTTGGGCGACCCTTGGGAACCCTTTGGTATGACCGTTTTGGCACTGCGGATGTGTCGCACCTCCAACGGCGTGAGTGAATTGCACGGTCAAGTTTCCCGCAAAATGTGGACAGTTTTGTATCCCAATCGCACAGAAGATAAAGTGCCCATTGGTTATATTACTAATGGCGTTCATGCACCGACTTGGACTGCTCCTTTGTTGGCAGATTTATATAATCAATATTTAGGAGAAGACTGGAAAACCCGTGCTGTTGACCCCAATATGTGGGCGAAAGCAGACGATATTCCCAATGAAGAACTTTGGTGGCGACATTTAGTTTTGAAAGAAAGACTGATTGCTTACACCCGTTATAAAGTAAAGAAAGCACGGGAAGCGCGAGGCGAAGATTACGATTTCATTCAGTCAACAAACAACCTCCTAGACTCGAAAGTGCTGACAATTGGATTTGCCAGACGCTTTAGTCCTTACAAACGAGGTGATTTGCTGTTGCGCGACCTTGACCGGGCATTAAAGATTTTTGGTAATGCCCAACGTCCCGTACAGATTATCTTTGCAGGAAAAGCCCACCCCGCAGACGAAGAAGGCAAACGAATTATTCAACGTTTGATGGAATGGTGTCGGCATTCGACAATTCGCCATCGCGTCGCCTTCATTGAGGACTACGATATATATACGGGTCAAAAACTCGTGCAAGGTGTTGATGTTTGGTTAAACAATCCCCGTCGTCCCCTAGAAGCGTCTGGTACAAGCGGACAAAAAGTCTGTTTCAACGGCGGCATTAATTGCAGCGTATTGGATGGCTGGTGGTGCGAAGGTTATCAGGCAGATGCTAACGGCAAAGGAATTAACGGTTGGGCAATTGGTGAAGATGCCCACACCAGCGATCAGGAATTGCAAGATAGGATAGATTCTGAATCTTTGTATAAGCTCTTGGAAGAGGAAATTGTTCCTCTGTATTATGACCAAGATGCTAATGGCATTCCTCACCGTTGGGTGCAGATGATGAAAGCATCAATTAAAACGAATTCACCGCTGTTCAATACAGACAGAATGGTTGCTGACTACGTTTCACAGGTGTATGTACCGGAAATTTCCACCACTGTAGAACCGATTTTAGCGAAAGTTCTGCTGTAAAAGCTTTTGAGTTTCCTGGTTCAGCATCGAGGCAGGTTTAAAACCTGCCTTTTTCTTTTTTAGTCATTAGTCATTAGTCAAGAGTAAGTTGTTGTAGGTTGGGGAGGACACCTGCGTGGACGGGTTTCTCGGCTTGAAGCAAGTGGCGTTGGAACGAAGTGGAACCCAACTATTATTAATAGTACTGGGAAAGGTTGACAAATTATGTTAATTATGCGCCGCAGGGCACTAATTAAAGATGGTGCGTTACACTTCGTTAACGCACCCTACGCCTGTTGCGTGAAAGTAAAAATATGAAAATTTGGCAAGCTGATTTTTATCGCCGTCCCCAGCAAGATGCTGATGGACTTTTATGGGAGTTGTTGATTTGTGATGCAACTCGCAGTTTTGAATATGAGGCTACATGTCCCCAGTCAGAAGCGAATTCAACTTGGGTTGCTTCTCAAATTCAATTAGCATCTGGTGAAAAACTACCCGATTTAATTCAAGTATTTCGCCCTCAATGTTTGAGTTTAATTGAAGCTGCTGGACGCAATTTGGGTATTAATGTCGAACCAACGCGCTGCACTCAAACATTAAAACAGTGGTTGCAAGAAAAACAATATCCAACAGCGCTGGATAAACCACCCCCAATACCATTACCAGACACGCTTTTGGGCGAACAATGGCGCTTTGCGACTCTTCCGGCTGGTGATTTGGTTGATGTGTTTAGCGATCGCCCAATTCCAATTCTACACGTGCCAGAATATCTCAAACCGATAAATCTCGGTTTGGCATCAACTTTGCCCGTTCCCGGTGTGATAATTTATGGTGGACGGCAATCGATGCGTTTGGCAAGATGGTTGCAGCAAAGCCGTCCCGTGTCGCTTACTTATATTGCTGGTGCGCCCGATGGATTAGTTTTAGAAGCTGGTTTGGTAGATAGATATATTGTGGCAACATTTGAAGATAAAGAAGTTGCAGCATCTGCCCAAATTTACGATCAGCGCAAACAACAAAGTCAAGGATTGCATTTTTTATTAGTACAACCTGATGATTCCGGGATGACTTACAGTGGTTTTTGGTTATTACAGGCAGAAGATTGAGTTTGCGCCTTAATTTTGCCTCTGAATTTACAATAAAAATGTAATTCAGCTTGAAGTTAACAGACCATTTATAAAGTAAATCTTAAGGTTATTGCCTGTGAGAGAAACCGGGTTTCTTATCAACTAAGTACGAGGATATTCGATACCCACCAACAGAAACCCGGTTTCTTAGGTCTGAAGAATTAGGCTGGAGTCCTGGTTTTTTTGAAACGACTGCTGGATGTTTCGAGGATGAACCTTTGGTAAAGTATCTTCAGGAAGAACCACAAGAACGAAATTGGAATGATTTATCTGCCAACAATCGCTTGCTCAAGTTTTTGTGTTCGCTGTTCAGCATAATACAAAGCTTTGACAATCACTTCCTGCGCTACAGCTTTTACTACATTGATACTCACTGAATTCCCAAGTTGATGGTAAGCTTTATCATCATTAGGATGAAGTCTAAAGGAATCGGGAAAACCTTGCAACCGTGCTGCTTCACGGGGAGTTAATCGCCGTACTCTATTATTGTGGTAAATTCCCAGCCTATTGGCATCACTGGCAACAACTGTTACAGAAATCTTACTTGGATATAAAAACTTATAAACCTCAAATGAAAAGTTACCTGCTACAGGTTTGTATTGACCATTAATCACTTTGAGATATTTCTTGGCAACCAATGAATTCAAAATTTCATCAAGATTTTTATGTTCAAAAAAACTAGCTATCTGTTCCTTAGTTAATAATTTTCCATCTTGTTCGTGACCAAATTCTTTATTTCGTCTCTTTAATATAAAACGGTTCATCAATTCAATTTCATCTGCATGACACTTACCACGCAATCCTAATTCCCATGAATGAATAGAATTGCCTCCCCGATAATCAATAAGCCGTACTCCGTGTAACCGATTTAAGTCATTCTTAAAAATTTGTATTAAAGCATTGACAAATTCAGGCGAACAATCATATTTAGCATCTGGATTATCTTCTAAAATATCGGCAACAGTTACAGCTTGTTGAAGCGGATAAAATAAAGATAGCTGCTGGGGATTATATGAGTGCGAATCTTTTGGTCCCACATCAGAAATCAAGCCAAAAGTGGGAGAAGCATCTAAAATTCCTACCAGATAAATTCGCACGCGGTTTTGCGGTAAACCGAAGTTGGCACTGTTGAGTAAAAAAGCATTAAAGCTGTAACCTCTTTTTTGGATTTCGTGCTTAATGGTTGCCAGGGTTCTCCCTTTGTCATGACTGTAAAGTCCCCGGACATTTTCAAAAATGAAAGCTGGCGGTTTATATGTATCAAGTAATCTCGTAATTTCAAAGAATAGTGTGCCTCTAGTGTCTCCAAAACCTTCTTTTTTGCCAGCATGAGAAAAAGACTGACAAGGAAAACCAGCTAATAAAATTTCATGTTCCGGTAGTTTATTTATCAGTCGAATATCACCAAAAGGCGCGTGACAAAAGTTGGTTTTGTAAACGAATTGAGCATCATAATTTATTTCGCTACTTAATACGCATTCGGTTTTTATATTTAAGAAATTAGCAGCTTGTTCAAAGGCTAATCTAATTCCCCCTATTCCGGAAAATAAATCTACAAACCGAATTGTCTGCATATTTTATTTGGCACTATTATGTTTAATCAATTTTGGATTAAAAATCTTTACCATCCGGATGTTCTGGGAATTTCAAACAATATTACCTATTCTAATTTGGTATGATACGATCGCATTCCTCAGATTCCTCAGTTCTTACAAAAACGCGATGGCTGCGCCCGCCGAAGGCATCGCAACTTCTACTTCGCCTTCACCCGCGCCTGCTTTACCATCGCAATCAATGTATGATGGGCATCTTCCGCATCCGCTAAAACATGGTCAAATGAATGCGAACCGGCACAACTTCCCCATTTACCTGCGCCCTTAAGTTCATACCCTCGGCATCAATTGATACCATCTCTGCTGCTGTTGCATTGGCTACACCGCCAAAAGCTTGAGCATAAAGAACCACTGCGTCAGCATGATCCTCATTCATATGGTTGCAGATACGCGAGCTAATTTCAGCGGAAAACTGTTCGGACATTGTCAGATTCCTTAAAGTCAAATACAGCAACTTGGAGAATTTTAACAAACCTCCGTGAAGTCTCGCCTGTGCAGCTTGTGCCTACAGACGTAACATGCTATGTCTTTATGTGTCTGTATAAGTCAAATTTATTACCTAAATAATAATTTAATTTAAATTAATATAAAGTTTTTGAATATTTGTGAATAGTAGTGCGGAATTTTGGGCAGCTTAGACTGTAGCAGAAAATATAAAGCAAATATAGAAGCTAATAATCAATGAATGAAACTAGCCAGCGCCGGATAGTAATTGGGGATGTGCATGGTCATTATGAAGGTTTAATGACATTGTTGGAAGCGATCGCTCCCATGTCAGACGATAAAGTCTATTTTTTGGGAGACTTAATCGATCGCGGACCTCAAAGCGCACAAGTAGTGAATTTTGTCAAAGAAAGTCCCTACCAGTGTTTGTTGGGGAATCACGAGCAAATGTTATTAAATATTCTGACCTCAGGAAGCATCCCCACCCCAGCAGTACAAGCATGGCTGTACAGTGGAGGGCAAGCAACAGTAGCCAGTTATCAAGAAGCCACAATTCCCGCCGAACATCTGGAATGGTTTAGAAATTTACCTACATATTTGGACTTGGGAGATATTTGGTTATCTCATGCTGGCGTCGATCCGATAATTCCCTTAGCAGAACAAACCGCCGATCAGCTTTGTTGGGTTCGAGATGAATTTCACAGCATTGAAAAACCATATTTTCCCGATAAGTTGATAATTATCGGTCATACCATCACCTTTACCCTACCTGGCGTTGCTCCTGGTCAACTCGCACAAGGACAGGGTTGGATAGGTATAGATACTGGAGCTTATCATCCTCGCAGTGGTTGGTTAACCGGACTTGATATCACAAATCGCTTAGTTTATCAAGTCAATGTCAACGTCAATTGCATTCGCACCCTGACATTAGAAGAAGCAGCCGTCAAGATTGACCCAGCAGAAATCGGGGTTAGTTATGCTCACAGGCGGGGGCGTAATGGGAGACAAGGGGAAAGGGGGAGAGGGGGGAGAGGGGGGAGACAAGGGGGAAATTTAAGAATTCCCATGCCCAATGCCTCATGCCCAATGCCCAATGCCCAATGACTAATGACTAATAACTAATGACGAAAGCGACATTACCGTAGCAAAGAGCGGATTCTCGCTTTATAAGTAGTATTATCTAAGCCTTCAGAACCATTGCTAGGTTGGGCATCAATCGCGCTTTTCAGGGCGTTGATGCGATCGCCTGTTCCTGGGTGAGTACTCAAAAATGTCGGCACAGAACCTTTTTTAAGCAGCTTTTGCATAAAGGAAACCATCCCGGACTGAGCATAACCACTACGTGTTAAAGTTCTTAATCCTCTTTTATCGGCATCAAATTCATCTTGGCGGCTGCGAGGACGGTTTAGTGCTAAATCCACACCAATTGCTATCGCTGTATTGCGGTCTAAACCCGCTGCTGATGCTAAACCGCTAGCAAGCGCTCTTTGACGCATCTGTTTGACTAAATGTTTTCCACCGATGTGCCCAATTTCATGCGCCATTACGCTTGCCAGTTCCGCTTCATTATCGGCAGCTTTTAGCAAACCCGTATGGACATAGACAAAGCCTCCTAAGGTGGCAAAAGCGTTAATAGCGTCATCTTCAACTACTTGGAAGGTATAAGGAAGATTTGGGCGATCGCTATTTGCAATCAAGCGCCGACCAATTTGTGTCACATAACTATTAAGTTCCGAATTGCGGTTAAGTCGAACTTTACCGCTTAATATTTCCTGATTAATTTGCTTGCCAATATCAACTTCTTGGCGTTCTGATATATTAGAAAGTTGAAGTACTTGGATTCCTTGAAAAATCAGAGGTGCAAAATCTAAAGCCCTCCCAGGCATCGGTGAAGTCAGGCAAAGACTCAGGGCGACTACCACCGAAATCATCGGATAAAACCAGCGACGCCGGGAAAATAGGTAATTTACAGAAAAGCGTTTCCAATTCATAATCATCCGGTCAGAGGGTGCTTTTGGGAGAACTTAATCTTATGGGACGGATTTAGAGCCTTCTAAGTTGCATTTTCAACTTGGCAGCAAAGATGCGATCGCTACTTCTTGACTATGAGGCAGTTTTGCGGTTTAAAGATGCTAACTGAGAATGCACTTTTATGAACGCCAGTAACTAAAAACTGCCATTCGTCTGAGGGTCGGCTTTATCCGTCGCAACTTCAAAAGTCGTGATAAACTGTCGCATGACTGCAACTCCAGCCGCTTTTAGTTATTCCAAAGTAGGGAAGAGTACCGCGTCTCTATTAGACCCTGCTGCTCAAATCAATTACTCTGCTGCGATCGCAAAAAACTTGTTATGGCTCTTTTAGATTCCAAAGGTCGCTTGTTCGGCAAAATCAACATCCTCGATTTAGGTGCTGCGCTGGTAATTCTACTGGTGATTTTCGGCATCTTTGTCTTTCCCGGCACTTCCGGTTCTGTTGCCCAAATCAATGCTAAAACAGTACCCATCGAAGTAGACTTAGTTGTTCGTGGTTTGAACCTGCGCGACCCCCAACAGTTATACAGCAAAGGGTTTGAAAAAGGCGGAAAAACTAACATTATTATCCGCAATCAACCCTACGGTCAGATTGGAATTAAATCCATTAAAGAACTACCTAGAAGTGTAGCAGTTCCTCAACCTGACGGTTCGGTTAAAGAATTACCCGACCCCAGGGCAAACAATTTTAGCAGAGATATGCTTTTGACCTTAGAAGGCAAAGCTAATATCACTGAAAATGGTCCAGTTCTCGGTAATAGTAAAGTGAAAATTGGCATGCCATTTGAATTGGAAGGGTTTAATTACAACTTTAATGCTACTGTGATTGACCTACGGATTAAAGATAAATAATCGCGTTTTGATTGATGTTTCTAATAGAGAGGCACATTTATAAGCGCGAGTTGCAAGTCATAATGGTACACCTTTGAACGTTGGCATCAATTCATGAATTGCTTCTACACGCGTGGTTTGTACCTCATCAAGTTGAAATCCGCTATAAACCCAGGGTACGGCATTGCCGTGCCCCTATTTTTTTGAGATGAAACCACAGATGCAAGCAGATAAACACAGATAAAGCAGCGGTGTGTATCTGTGTTTATAGCGCTTCTGGGTTGGATGCAATACACAATCGGAACCAGTAGGGACAATTCATCAATTGTCCCTACGATCCCAATGTATTTGACGCAAGTGAGAACCGCTATATCTGTGGTTGGATATTAAACTTCTTGAAAAGGTTAGAAAAAGAGGAGGTTTGATTAGGCTTCTTGCAAAAATCTCAAATACCCTCACCCTATAAGATGTTGCTGGCGAATTGAGGGTAATATTAAGTTCGGTTAAACACTTATAATTAACGCTCGTTGGGGAGCCACCGCAGTGGCTCCCCAACCTACAAAGACTACTACGAAGACTACATTCGCACTGATTTTATTACAAGTAATCACCCGGACTTGATATGATTGCCAGCAGTATCCTTTAAGAAGTCGGGGATCTTGTTTTGGGATCTTGTTTTTGCTTTGATGCACTTAAGCATCTGTGATTCGTTTAGCTAAATTGGCGACTGCAAATGCCAGTCGATTGGGAGGTACAGGTTTGGAAAGGTGCATTTGGAAGCCCGCTGCGATCGCCTGTGCGTAATCTTCGCTTTTGGCATTTGCTGTCAAAGCTGCGGCGGGAATTTGTCCCCCGGCTTCGGCACTTAATCCTCTGATTCGGCGAATCAATGTATAGCCGTCTTCCTCTGGCATACTGATGTCAGATAAAAGCACATCATATCCAGATGGGTTTGCTGTTAGCGTGGCGATCGCTTCACCTGCTGAGGCAACTGTTGTGACTGTGGCTTGATACTCTTGAAGCACGATCGCGAATAACTCACGGACTTCAACGGCATCATCCACAATCAAGACTCGCACCCCCGCTAAGGATATAATATTCCCAACTGGCATTTCCATGTTGATTGCCTGTGGTGAAGTTTCCGCAGGCTCTTCAATTTTAGTTTGCAGCGGCAGCCTGACGGTAAATGTCGCTCCTTGTCCCTCGCCCAAACTATGGGCGTGAATTGTGCCACCATGAGCTTCAATTAAGTGACGGACAATCGTCAGTCCGAGTCCAAGCCCAACATTCGATCGCGTTATGGAACTATCCGCTTGCCGGAAGCGATCGAAAACATAAGGCAAAAAGTCAGCGTTGATGCCCTTACCCGTGTCGCTGACTTGAATTTGGGCTATTGAATCAATATACTCTAATTTAATTTCAACTCGCCCTTGTGCAGGGGTGAATTTAATCGCGTTAGAAAGTAAATTCCAGACGATTTGCTGTAAGCGAATAGGATCGCCAAATACTAGTTCGGGCGCAGCATCAAGCTTGGATACAATTTGAATCTGCTTCACTTCTGCTGGCACGCGGACAACTTCAATCGCTGCCTTAATTACCGGGGCTAGCTCAATCAGATGGGCATCCAAGCGCAGCTTGCCTGAAGTCACGCGGGAAATGTCTAACAGATCCTCAATCAGTTTGGTTTGTAACTTAGCGCTGTTTTCGATCGCCTCAAGCCCACGAGCCATCTTGTTTTTGTCAATTTTTTGCTTGCGGAGCAACTGCGCCCATCCCACTAGAGAATTGAGTGGATTCCTCAGTTCGTGAGAAAGTATGGATAAAAACTCATCCTTAATGCGATTAGCTGTCTCAGCCGCAGCACGAGCTGACTGTTCTTGAGACAGAAGTTGGGCGCGTTCTATTTGGAAGTTTTTTTCCTGTGTGATATCATAAATTGCCAAAAGAATCATGTCCTGATGGTTTGGTTGAGACATTTTGCGAGCATTCAGCAGCATGACTTTGCGTCCGATTTGCTCAAACTCATGCTCAACCTCGAAGTTTTGAAAATCTTCAAGCTGGATGTTGCTGGGAACAATTTCTTCTAGAAGCGATCGCAACTGGGGAATGTTCCATTGTCCATTTCCTAATTCAAAAACCAGGTACTGTTCTACTTGGGCTGGTAAAACATGGAACGTCTCATAGAAAGCCCGATTCGCGGTTATGACTCGGAAGCTGGCATCCAGCACCACTAAAGGTTCCCGCATCGTCTCCACAATCGCTTCGGCATAATCGCGCGATTGTTTGAGCTGCTCTGTGTTGCGTTTAATCGCGTCAATATCCACCAATATCACCACCGCACCATCAATTTTATTGTCCATTGTTCGGTAGGGACGGATTCGCAGGTCATACCAACGCCCTTTGTGGTCTTGCACTTCCTGCTCTTTAACGCTGAGGGTATTAATCACCTCCAAAATTTGTTGCTCTAAGTCTGGCACATTGAGATTGTGATTAATATCGCCTAACGGTCGCCCCACATCGGTGGGAATCAAGTTCAGGATTTGTTGTGCTTGGGGGGTAAAGCGACGGATGCGGAGGTCGCCTCCCAGCATCACAATCGGAATATTTGCACTACTAAGCAAATTCTGCAAATCGTTGCTGACTTGGTTCGATTCGATATTGCGCCGATATAGTTCGTCATTAACGGTGTTTAATTCTTCATTTGCCGCCTGAATTTCTTCTTTAGCAGTTTCCAATTCCTCATTGGTGCTTTGCAATTCCTCATTGCTTGAGAGAACTTCCTCGTTGGCAGCTCTCAAATCTTGATTGGAGGCTTCGTGTTCCTCAATAATCGCTTGCAGATGTTCTTTGGATGCCGTTAGTTCCTGTTGCAGCTGAGCAATTTCCTTGTCAGTTATCTGCTTTCTCCGGGCAGTTTTCTGGCTACTAGTTTCTGCAAACTGAGGTTTCATCGGAACCTCCTCAAATAGAATTAAAAAGTAGCGTTCTTCTGACGTGCGAGCTTTAAAGGGAATAATCTCAACACTGACCAGCCGCATCTGATCGTTATCGCAGATTTCCAAGCCCTCTTTTCTCACTGCCACGTTCTGCTTTTTTGCTTGCTGGATCGCCGTGCGGACTTCTAGCCGCAAGCTTTCTCGAACCATTTTCAACAGATTCAAACTTGCCCTTCCGGGCGCAGGTTCGAGATAGCGACTCGTCTGTCCTCGAAATTCCAGAATCTCCAAATCGTAGTTTGCAATCACACCGGCCGGGGCATAGCGATTCAATACTATTCGGTCTGCCTCTTTCTGCAAGTCAAAATCGGTAAAAGTCTCTTCGTTGTTTTGTGGACTAGAATTTCTTAAGTCTAAGGAATAGTTGTTGGTTACTATATCTAAAGGCAACCGAGCCGGGGTCAACTTTCGGGCATAAATCTTGTACTTTTTATCAACCAGCGAAAACAAGTCTAAGAATTCACCTACAGTTTCCGAAGTTCCTAACATCAGAAATCCGGTTGCCTTAAGACCATAATGGAAGATTGGCAGAATCTTCTTTTGTAAAGTCACCCCAAAATAAATCATCACATTTCGACAGCTAATCAGGTCTAGCTTGGAAAATGGGGGATCGGCGGCCAAATTTTGCTTGGCAAAGACACACAGTTCGCGCACGGACTTACTAATTTGATACCCATCGTTTAGCGGGACAAAAAAGCGTCGCAGACGTTCTGGCGAGATATCTGCCATCTGGCTGTGTTTATAGATGCCAAGCCTAGCTTTTTCAATCGCATTCTCACTGATGTCTGTGGCATAAATTTGAATCGGTGGCTTGATTGGTTGGGTCTCTAAAAATTCCAGCAAGCAAATGGCAATCGAATAAGCCTCCTCCCCGGTTGAACAACCGGCTACCCAAATGCGGATGGGTATCCGTGACGATTTATCTTTGCTAATTATGGGAAATACCTGAGTTTTTAAGGCATCAAAGGCTTGAAAGTCACGGAAAAAACTGGTGACATTAATTAAAACATCCTCGTACAGCGCCTGCACTTCTGCCGGATGGTTTTGGAGATAGGTGACGTAATCCTCGAATCGTTCTATCTGGTACAGCACCATCCGGCGCAGAATTCGCCGCTTCAAGGTGGTGTGTTTGTAATGGGTAAAGTCAACTTTTGTAGCAGCCCGCAGCAATACAAAGATGGTTTGTAAGGTATTCTCGCCTTCAGTTGGTAATTGTTCTTCAACCACGTTTTTCAAAGGAAGAGCGGCGATGTAGGGATGATTGCTGATTTTTGCTAGCTCTTGGGCGATCGCTTGCGGTGTTAAAATAAAGTCTATATGCCCCGTGGCGATCGCGGTGTTCGGCATACTGTTCACTTGTGCCGTGTCTTGACACTGAGCAAAGGTAATCCCGCCAGCCGCCTTGATTGCCTTTGCTCCCAGTGCGCCATCCGAATCGCCCCCAGAAAGAACAACTGCGATCGCTTTGCTACCCCGATCCTCAGCTAAAGAAAGAAAGAACTTATCAACGGTCATCGCTAATCCGCGAACCTTCTGGCGGGGCATCAGTTTCAATACTCCTTGAGAAATGACCATCTCCTTATTGGGCGGAATCACATAAACGTGGTTGGGTTCCACGGGTGTACTATCAACCACCTGACTCACGGCCATTTGGGTTGCTCTCGAAAGGATCTCCTTCAACAAACTTTTATGATTGGGGGCTAAGTGCTGTACCAACACAAATGCCATACCGGTATCAGTCGGCAGATGGTTGAGCAATTGCGTGAATGCCTCCAATCCACCCGCAGACGCTCCAATTCCAACAATGGGGAATTCATTGGAGTTCCCTTGCTGCTTTTTATTGGGTGCTTCAACGGTACTAGGGTCGTTTTGAGATTCCTGAGAAGGTCGCTTATTCATTGAACGCAGCCACAGCACAGATAAAGGATTTAGCCTTTGAGAATAAACTTGAGTTTGACCTCAGCAAGAGCAAATAAAGATTACTCATAAAAGTAAAACCCAATCCTTTGTTTATACTTATCATTTTCTGTTTCAAATACTATCTACCTAACATTGTATGTCTTTTGTATTGCGAGGGAAAACACAAAGCAGGTTTTAGGCGATTTACGGCGATGATGGGTGCAAAAGTTGCCTGCTTTTGTTGAGTGCAAAATTTGTACTGATACCAATTCTGTATAAAGCTGCGCTCAATAAATATAGCGGTTTCCGTTTGCATTCGGTACACGTAGGGGCAATTCATCAATTGCCCCTAGAAATAACCTGTACCCCACTCAACTGGGAATCGCTATATAGTCGATGAAGGTTATAAATCTTGTAGAGACTGTACTTTACGGTCTCTACGGTTGGTGAATAAAACTCATCTTCATATAGAAATGGTATGACAACTTTCAGGTTTTCATATATTTTGGACTTCCAAAAATTAAATTATTCCGGAATGTGGGGCGGGCGTCTCGCCTGTCCTAGAGGGCAGGCAAGATGCCCACCCCACTCCTATATGTATTTAATACAAGTTAGGACTTACGCAACTGGCACATTTTACAGTGGGTTTTATTAATTTAGTCCACAATCAATACGTTCTGATTGCTACTTTGTGCGTGAGACAATAAATGTGGTTTATTTACCTAAAAATCGCTAAAAATTAAGATTTGTGTCAAATCTTTAATAGTAAATAACTAATTAAGCAAAATCAAAAACCGTTTAATTAAACCAATTGTCACCGCTGGCAATTCCAATTGAGGTGTTAAACCGACATTTTCCAACTCTTGAAAAACGCGAATTGCTTGCGGATTCATTTCAGCAAGGCGACGACCAATTTCGGAACCAGTAAATTGTGATTTTTGTCCCCAAATAATTGCGGTGGGAGTTGTTAACTGTTGGATGAAAACAGACAAATCAAAGCACAAATCGCCACGAACAAAAGACAGCGCCGTATATTCAGCATTCGGTTGCTTGGCTGATTCCAGGTAAGCCTCGACAATTTCCTCATAGACGCGATTAGCTTGAGCAAATTGCCGTTGTTCCAAAAAGCTGCGAATACCGCCACTGGTAGCAATTCCCGTACTGTATAGCAAGCGGTCAATAAGAGGAAGGCTGACTAATTGAGCAAAAAAGCTGCGCGAGTAGTCTTCGCCAAAATCTGAGAGTCCGGAAGGTGCAGTCAGAATTAAAGACTTGAATAATTCCGGATGAGCGATCGGTTAACCTCTAATTGCTGATTTAGTGGACAAAGGTTGACAAAACCAGCATACGTGGTTATACTGAATAGTATGGCAAAGTATGTAAAACCTAATGAAGCAGCTAGCACTCTGGGAGTTTGCCTCCGAACTCTCAGACGATGGGAGGAAGAAGGAAAAATCAAAGCGGTTAAAACCCCGTCGGGACAAAGACGCTACGACATTCAATCCTTCATCAAAAAAGAATCAGAACCTGTTGGAGGACGCGCCACTGTTATCTATGCTCGCGTCTCTACCAGACCTCAAAAAACAGACCTTGATCGACAAGTTGAACGACTATCAGCGCTCTACCCAGGCGCAGAAGTTGTTAAGGAAGTGGGAGGAGGACTCAATCTTAGGAGGAAAGGACTTGTCACCCTTCTGGGACGAGTTCTGCGAGGCGATATCTCAGTTATTGTGGTTGCCCACAAAGACCGACTTGCAAGGTTCGGGTTTGACCTTATCGAATGGATGTGCGAACAGTTTGATTGCAAAATCGTGGTTCTTAACCAGATCAGTCTCTCTCCCCACGCCGAACTCGTTCAAGATATCGTCGCAATCCTCCACAGTTTTTCAAGCCGACTTTACTCCATCCGACGACTTGAAAACCAAATCAAGCAAGAGCTACAAAACGAAGCCAAGACACAAAACACAGAAACCACAACCGAACAAGACTTTAAAAATTCGAGTTGATCCTGAGCCTGAATTGCACAAAAAATGGAAGTCTTGGTTATCTGCATCTCGCTATTGTTACAACAAAGCTATTGCAGCATTGAAAGCGGGAGAGAAGATAACCAGCGCCTATTCTCTGCGCGATTATGTTTTGGGATTGGACTTACCTGATTGGGTAAAAGATGCCCCATCTCACCCAAAAGAAAATGCTATTTTTGACGCTTGGGACGCTTGGAAACAAGCTAAATCAGTTAAAGGGGAGGCTAGTTTTAGAAGTTGCCGCCAGACTTCTCAATCAATCAAGTTTCATGCTCGGAACTTTAACGGTAAGACATGGTTTCCGGCTTTAGTTAAAGGTCTTACTTTCAGAGCATCCGAACCAATTGTGCCCACTGAATTTGCTACGCAGCTTGTTCGAGACAGAAAGCGGTGGTTCGCCTGCATTCCAATTATAGAGAGCGTAGAGCAGAAACAATTAGACAAAGTAATAGCGTTAGATCCTGGAGTTAGAACTTTTTTGACTGGCTACGACGGTGATTCATTTCAAGAGTTTGGCAAGGCAGACATTGGACGCATTCAAAGATTGTGTTCTCACCTTGACAAGTTAATAGGACGCGCCTCAAAGGCCAGCAGAAAACAAAAACGTCGCATGTACCAATCTGCCTCTCGACTAAGAGTTAGAATTCGCAGTTTGGTTGATGAATGCCACAAACAAATTGCAAACTACTTAACAAGTCAGTACAAGGTTATCTTGCTCCCTACCTTTGAAACATCTCAAATGGTGGTCAAATCTAAACGCAAACTGCACACTAAAACAGCTAGACAGATGTTGACTTGGGGACATTACCGTTTTAAATGCCACTTAAAACAAGTAGCTAAAAAACGTGGTGTTGTTGTGGTGGATGTTAATGAATCCTACACCAGCAAAACCTGTACAAAATGTGGGCATAAACATCAAAAACTAGGTGGATCTAAAACATTCAAATGCCCCAACTGCGGTAGTGAACACGACCGCGACTGGGGCGGCGCTCGGAACATTATGATCCGAGCTTTGAGGGACGGCTCCTTTGCTTTGGCTATCAACAGTGAAAGCATTGCTATCGCGTATGCCCTGTTTGTCCAGGGTTGTGCAGCGTAACACCGTCAGCTATTCTAATTGTAAACGCTGCTGTCAGAGAAGAAGCTATTACCGTCACAGGTTCGGTACAAGTTTGTTGCAAAAACTCCCGAATCGTCGTTAAATAATCCTCAATCTTGTAATTTCGTGCCAAATGCTCAGATCTACCCCAACCGATCAAATCCGGCGCGATCGCACGATATTCCGCAGCAAAAGCGGGATAAACTTTCGACCACTCATAGGCAGAAGACCCACCGCCAAAACCATGCAGAAACACCAAAGTTTCCTTATCTTGATTTGCGATCGCATTATTCTGATACGGTGAACCAGTGGCAGTATAATATGCCATTATACCTAGTGAGGTTATTACGGAGCGCTGCTCAAATCCCAGTGGCTGAAACATAAAAAAATCATTAATTATTAGTTGGTAGTTCGGCGCTGTTGGTTGCTAGTTCGCCAGCGCGGTCTTGGGGGTTTCCCCCATTCACGACTGGCGTTAGCGTAGCGGTAGCGATAGCGAAGCGCCCTTCGAGTAATCGAGCGTCCCAACGAGCGTCACCCCGAAGGGGTTCGGCGCTGTTGGTTGCTAGACAATCCCCCACACCCGTCGCCCACACCCGTCTTCCTTGTCCCCCTTGTCCCCCACACCCGTCGCCCACACCCGTCTTCTTGTCTCCTTGTCCCCCACACCCGTCTTCTTGTCTCCTTGTCCCAATTAAGTAGATGTAAAATCACTGGGATTACTTGTGAACTACCTACACTGACCTGACGGTACAGTGTAGGCTTCCCAATTCATTGGGGATTGCCTCAGACTTCATGGATTTCTTACGTCCTGAAGACCTTGGTCTTACATCCCCTCCAAGGGCAGAAGCGCTAGTTCCTAACGCCCAAAGCCGCAATCCTTCGTTTCTAATATTTATTGCAGCGTTGATATCTCTATCATGCTGTTTTTGACAGTGCGGACAATCTACAAACCTGACACCTAATGAATCATACCCATGCTGCAATATTGGGATTGGTAGTAGAGTCTCGCTACAAAGTTGAGAAGATGGAAAGAAACGTCCTATTTCTTGGTAGTCATGACCAAATTTTTCAGCTTTGTACTTAAGCATGGTTAGAAACATTCCCCAACCTTGGTCTAATATTGATTTTGCCAACTTCGGATTTTTAACCATGTTCTTAACTGCCAAATCTTCTACACAAATAACTTGGTTTTCGTAGGCTATTTTGCGAGATAGCTTGTGTAGAAAGTCTTCACGGACTCTAGCTATTTTGCTAGAAATTTTTGCAACTAAACGCTTTGCTTGACGACGTTTCTTAGATGTTTTATCTGTCTTTTTAGCTAATTTTTTCTGCTGGCGCTTTTGATTCTTCTCTAACTTGGTTAACTGCTTCTTAGGTAGGTCATATTTTGAGCCTTCCGATGTGATAGCAAAGTGTTTCAATCCTAAGTCAACGCCGATAGCTTCTCTGATTGCAACTACCGGATTGTCATTTTGGTTAAAAAGAATAGATGCATAATATTTACCATCTGCATTTCTCGATATTGTTACAGTTTGTACCTTCGCGTCAGGTAGTTGTTTGTGAAACACAGTTTTCATTAACCCCAAATTACCAGGAAACTTGATTACAGAATCCTCTGGCATCAGTTTCACATTTTGGGGATATTGAATTGATTGTTTACCATGTTTAGATTTCAAGTTAGGAAATTTAGCACGCCCTTCAAAAAAGTTGACAAACGCGCTAGAAAGATTAAATGTTACTCGTTGCAATACTTGACTATACGCAAGTCCTAGCCATTCGTATTCTTTTTTCAATCCAGGTAGCAATTTATCCATTGCTGCTTTAGAAAGACCCTTCCCCGTTTCTTTATAAGCGGTTGTAGTGGCATTAAGCATATAATTCCACAACCAACGAGTATTGCCAAAACATTGAGCAAGATAAGATTCTTGCTCATCAGTGGGATAAATTCTAACTTTAATTGCTCTATACATGGTGAGCGACTTGCGGTCTTGGCGGTCTCCGTCACGTTCCCAAAGTGGAGAATCGACCTTACCGTGTTTACATATTCATAGTAACAGATATTTTGATGATTGTTTCACCAAAAACAGAATATTTTGCTCGTTTCGTCGTCGTAGTCTTCCCGGTTTTCGCTACGCTCAAATATGGTCAGACTACACTCCTCACCTCACGCGCAATTCATCTCGACACTGACCTGAGTACAGGTACAGTGTGAGCCTTCTTGCTGTTCAAGGTAAAGATTTGGTGATTTTTTTTCACTTTCAGAAGCATTTTTCTTCCAAAAGACTGTATTAACAAGGTTTGTGCTGGTAGCGACTATTACTTATGGGTGAGTTACTCGATTATTTTTTTATGGTACTCTATCAGGAACATCACCGATAGATTTGAACGTCAAGAATAATCGAAACGCTGATCAAAAATAAGCTAGTAATTCTAGCTGTGCTTCTACTACTTGCGGATGAATCTAGTTCCCAAACTTAAAATTCACATGCAGTTTGGCAGAAAAAATCACTTTCAATGTAATTATCAATCTGATTATTATCTAGGCAATGGTAAAGTGGTGTGTCATGGTAAAGCAGGCTAGTCTTCAACCGAATACAGTATCAAAATTTGAAGACGCTAAATTTGCTCTTGACGACTTTCATATTCAAAAACCATTTGTAGATTCAGCTTTGCGGAATCAGTGGTCCCAAGACGTTGATGCCTATAAAGAGGCTGTACCTCCGCGTATACCCTTAAATCTGGAAGTTTTGAAATGTTTTGAAACAGTGCAGCGTCAGTATGAAGACCGTCACGTAGTATTTAACAATTGTATAGCAATTCAGCCATCAAACCCAGCATTTCCCACCCATTCGGGACAGACAGTTTTAATGGCTGCGCCTAAGGCTGGATTTTTAGAAGCTACTTTCCTGCGTCCGGTTCATTGGGTGAGTGCTTTTGTCACAAGTTCGCAGCGGTTGGTGCTTTCCGCCTACAATAGCGATCGCAAACTACTTACAGAAACGGTACTACAAGGAGCGAATCTTGCTAATTCAGATTCGGCAATACCACCCAACACTCTATTATCTGTAGCAGCGAATAACATCCACAGCGTTAGCTTCCGCGCTTTTGATGGTCAATTTACCATCGATGACTTCAGTTTTGGTTTTTAAATTTACACTTGTTCAACTCCCATACCAAAATCGTTCCTGCCAGACCTGGCACAGGTATCCTTCTTGTAGAGTATATTGATTGTGAAATACACCCCAGAGCATGGGGGAAAACTTATACATTATTAAACAATCTTGTAATCAAGTAGGTAAACACCGTGGCACAGGCTTCGTCTTCTTGGCGGGAATTGATTAACCAGCTTCCCAACTGGTCGCTTTCATTCAAGACAGGAAGCCCAAAGCAGCGAAAATTTAAGCGCTTCCAAGGACCAGGAGGCATTCTTGGGTTCCTAACAATCGTCGTTGCTATGCTGTTGTGGAACTGGAAGTTGCTGTTGGCGCTTCTCGTCGGCGTTGGGGTAATGCTATTAGTTTACTCAATGCAGGAATGGGACTGGCAAGTGCGCTGGTCTGAGGTTCGGAAGTTGTTAAACGGTCCAAATCATCGGCTAGCCTTAGCAGTGATGAGTGGCGGTATTGCGACTGTTAGCACTTATATGGCGGTAGCAATTTGGCTTGACTCCAACAATCATTGGATTGCGGCGGGTGCGATTTTGCAAGCTTTGGGAACGCTGTTGACGTTAATTTTGTTAGTGTGGCAAATTATCAACTTTTATGGCGATCGCGAGGAAGAACACTTAGATAAATTATTGGTCAGTTTGACAGAAAAAGACCCTTTGAAGCGTCTGATTGCCCTGCGTCAGCTGACCAAATTTATCAGCCGCAACCGAATTGATTCTTCGGTGCAGCAAAATGTTGGCGAATGCTTGCGACTTTTAATCAGTCGTGAGGAAGAAGAAGTGATTCGAGAAGCTGCTTTTGAAGGTTTGCAAACTTTGGAAGGAGTGCAACCACTTTCATCCAATGCTGCAAAACCTTTAGTACCTGTCTCAGTTAAAGCCAAGCAATATATTAGTTAAGGTTTGGTGGTTGGTGGTTGGTAGTTGGTGGTTGTTAGTTGGTGGTTCACCAGTCGCCTGGGTCGGGAAAACGCCACTGCGACCCTTGGGGAGACCCCAAGACCGCAGTCGCTCCCCTACCAAGGGCGCGAAGCTCACCGGAGGGAATCTTTCCGACTGCAGACGCAAGCGCCCCAACACCCACCAACCAACAACCAACAACCAACCACTAACTCCTAACTGGGCGCCTCCTAACTACTAACTATTTTCGATACAGTCGCCCCAGGACGAACTTGCACCACTGGGTGATTGCACCGCCGCACCAACTGTTCATCGTGGGTAGTAACAATTACCGTTGCCCCAAAAGCGTTTAATTTCTCAAGAATTTGCATCACTTGCCAGGAATTATCTGGATCGAGGTTGCCGGTAGGCTCATCTGCTAAAAGTAAGGGTGGTGTTGCGACGATCGCCCGCGCAATACTCACCCTTTGTTGTTCTCCCCCAGAAAGTTGATCGGGAAAGCAATCGGCTTTGGCAAGCAAACCCACTAATTTTAAAGTTGGTTCTAAACGCCGTTGAATTTCTTTACGTGTATACCCTTGAGCTTGCAGTACAAAAGTGACATTTTCTGCTACTGTTCGTTGGGGAATCAGTTTGTAATCTTGAAACACAATGCCAATGCGTCGCCGCAATAACGACAAGCGATCGCCTCTGGTAGCCGCCACATTGCATCCATCAACAATCACTTCTCCTTGTGTGGGAAACTCTTCGCCATACAGCAGTTTCAACAGCGTTGATTTACCTGAACCACTTGGACCTGTGATAAACAGAAATTCTCCCTGTTTTATCTCCAAATTTGTATCTAATAGGGCGTGACAACCGTTGGTATAGCTTTTTGTTACCGATCGCAATTGCACCATTACAGCAGCATCTTGACTGCTTTGTTGAGTTTCCTTGTCCTGAAGATGGATTGAGCGATCGGTGGTTTCTTTGGTCGTTACGACTGGCATAATAGCTGAATTGTTGGGAGTTGAGGTTTTAGATTTGAGTTGCGCTATCAAATAGGATTCCCAAGTCAAGCCTGGAAATCTCAAATCTCAAATCTCAAATCAAAATTTTCTTGACCCAGCCAATCTTTTCACGTCATCTGTGCCTGGAACACCCATTTCAGGCTTTGTAGAGACGCGACTAGGAAAGTAGGGTGGGCACTGCCCACCAATATCTCAAATTTCCATCACATGGACTTTTGGTGGGCGATGCCCACCCTACTTCCAGAAAGTCCCAAACTCAGCACTCACCACTCACTACTGGGCACTGTTATGGCAATTGCGAACCAACTGCTTGCTTTTGAGTCACGCGATAAATTAAAGCTTTCCAAGCGAACTCCGGCAAAGCCAGCATTCTTTTCCAACGCCAAGGTTCTTGATAAAGCCGATACAGCCATTCTAAATGGTTATTTCCCAACCACTGCGGGGCGCGAGTTTTCACTCCCGACCAAATATCAAAGCTACCACCAACACCAATCCAAACTGATTGCGGGCACAAATGACGATTTTGGGTAATCCATAACTCTTGACGCGGCACCCCCAAGCCTACAAAAATCACTTGTGGCTGCAATTGGGCAAGAGTTTGTCGCAATTGTTCTTCTTCTTCTGGTGAATGAAAACCAGAATGAGTACCCGCTACACTCAATCCAGGTAACAACTGCTGCCAATATTCTGCAGCTTTTCCAGCTACTCCAGGCGCTCCTCCATAGAAAAATACCTTCACTCCCTTACCATGTTGTCCAACTTCTCGCAACAGTGTTTCTGCTAGTTCAATTCCCGGACAACGTTGCACTTTTTGCCATAACAGCCACCGTAAATACAGAACTACTCCCGATCCATCTGGAACTACAAGCTCGGCAGCTTGAATAATTTTAGCTAAGGATGGATTCCGCTCTGCTTGTATGGTCATTTCTGCATTGAGCGTTACTACATGAGTCCCAATGCCTTGTTGCACGCGCTCTAGCAACCAGCTTGGATAGTTAGCCATCACATGAACTGGAAGCCCCAACACCGAAAACACTTTAGGCGCTTTAAACATAGCCTATTCCCAATTTGCCTCACACCACATTCAGTAGACCGATAGTCTATCAAATTTTTTGATTCATGCTATCTATGTGATTTTATAAACACAAAATTAGTTATTGAAGTCATAAAAATTAAGTTAATTATTTCACAAAGTTGATTTAACCAGCATCTGCAAAACCGTATACTGAAGTTTTTATCGTAAGAATATTTGCTTATTGCCTAATTGGCACTTGAGAGGCGATTTTTAATAAATACCTAGAAAAGCGATCGCATTTCTAGAGATCCAATATGAGCCAGGAATTTTTCAGCAAACATGACGTTCGTCTCGCCTAACCCAGTATACTCTTAGCAAAGGAGGTTCACCAGCCATAAAAGTGCAGCATACTTCACTTGCCATCCAACAATATCCAAAATAATTTGTGCTAACGGAAGCTGTAGCTCTTGCGTCAAATTAAACTATTTGATATTGAAAGCTTGTAGTTGGCACGAAGCCGCTGCTAAATTCTATCCGGCTTCTCCCAGCCCCATTTTATTATTGAAGTGTAATGTTGCCATCAGGAGTTAATGCCTGCGGCACGCGTGCAATCCGTGAATGCTAGCCTAACTCACTCTCGTATATTCATATTTTTGTACATATGTCTTGAAACTGCATATTTTAAGACTTTTTAGTAAATTCAATTTTACAGCTAAGAATGTAACAGGTGGAAGTTGACCATGAGTAAAATTCGTGTTGCGCTAATTGAAGATCACGATCTAACTCGTGTGGGTATTCGGACAGCACTACTGCAAAAAGACGAAATTGAAGTTGTAGGAGAAGCTGCCAATGCTGCTGAGGGAATGAAACTGTTAAAAACGCTACAACCTGATGTTGCAATTATCGATATTGGTTTACCTGACAAAGATGGTATTGAACTGACGCGGGAGGTAAAATCTGTCGGTACGCAAGAGTTTGCAACAAAAGTTCTCATTTTGACGCTGCAGGATAACAAAGAAGCAGTGCTGGCAGCTTTTGCCGCAGGCGCAGATTCTTACTGCATGAAGGATATCCGGTTCGATAATTTGTTAGAAGCAGTGCGAGTTACTTACAATGGCAACGCTTGGATCGATCCGGCGATCGCTCGCATTGTATTGCAACAAGCCCAACAAAATCCACCCAAGCTAGAATCTGGAGGATTTGATAATAAAAACACCAACCAACAATCGGAGCTAGAAGAAAATACGGAGACGATTGACCCCTACACCCTGACGGAAAGGGAATTAGAGGTGTTGCAGTTAATTGTGGAAGGTTGTAGCAATGCGCTAATTGCGGAAAGACTTTACATCACAGTCGGCACTGTGAAAACTCACGTACGCAATATTTTAAACAAGCTATGCGCTGATGACCGTACCCAAGCAGCAGTTCGTGCCTTGCGTTCTGGATTAGTCGGATAGGAAGAATCCAAGAGTGTGACCGGGTAGGAGAAGACCAAAGACAAATTTGCGCCCAACAGAAAATTATGTGTTAAAAAATGGTTGGCTTCTCTTTAAAGTAGCTTGTTTATTGTTGGTTGATTACCAGGTGAGATCGGTATTGCACGATCTCGCCATTAAAGTATCTGGAAATTAAAGTCTAGTATGACTGAGACAGAGGTAGGCAAACTTAAGCTCATGGTGGTAGATGACGAGCCGGATAACTTAGATTTACTCTACCGCACTTTTCGGCGCGATTTTCAAGTCTATAAAGCCAATCATGCGCGTAGTGCCCTTGACATTTTGGACAAAGAGGGCGAAATGGCTGTAATTATCTCTGACCAAAGAATGCCAGAGATGAACGGTACGGAATTTCTCAGTCGCACGGTGGAACGTTTTCCCGATACGATTCGGATTTTGTTAACTGGTTTTACTGATGTTGAAGATTTGGTAGACGCGATTAACTCCGGTCAGGTGTTTAAGTACATTACTAAACCCTGGAAACCGGATAATCTCAAGGCAATAGTAGACCAAGCTACTGATATTTATCGCGTAGTTAAAAAGCGCACGCAACAATTACGTCGCGCTTTGCGGCGAGAATCTTTGTTTAATGCGGTGACAACGGCAATTCGCGAGTCTTTAGACTATCGCAGCATGCTGCAAAAAATTGTCGCCACCATCGGACAGACATTTGAAGCGACTTGTTGTTTGCTGAGACCCGTAGAAGGCGATCGCCTCACAATAGACCAATTTTCCTACCAAGACCCCAAAATCCCCGAATCGAGTTGCTGTTTTGACCCCAGCGATTTAATTGAAAAAGTTCTGGAAACTCGTCAATATCAAGCTACTCAGGGAATACAAGAAGGCGGCAGTTTTCATCAACTGGTTGTGCCATTAATTTACCAGAAACATTTGCTTGCCGTTCTTGCCCTTTATCAATGGGGACGCGATCGCCCGTGGCAAGATGAAGAAATTCAGTTGATCGCAGGTGTTGCCGAACAAGCAGCTTTAGCCCTCTCCCAAGCAAAACTTTACCAACGCCTCCAAGAAAAGCAAGAGCAAATCCGCATCGAGTTGGAAGTTGCCCGCCAAATTCAAAACAACCTACTGCGTCAAAGCTTACCTCAAATCAAAGAAGCGAAAATACAAGCCTGCTGTTTCCCAGCCCGCGAAGTCGGAGGCGATTTTTTTGAAGTCTTTGTTCATCCCAAAGGCGACTTGTGGTTAGCAGTCGGCGACGTTTCCGGCAAAGGCGTTCCAGCTGCTTTATTCATGGCTAGTGCCATTTCGGTGTTGCGCCGCGAATTATCCCAAGAAACGCCCGCCGAACCGAACATAGTCATGCAAAATCTCAATCACGCTCTCATGGATGACTTAGCTGGCAACAATTGCTTCATCACCCTTGTTTTAGCCCGTTATACCCCTAGCACTAAAGAATTAGTTTACGCCAATGCCGGTCACATCTATCCCTTGTTGTGGTCATGCCAAGCAACTACCGCAGAAAAACCCAATTACCTCACGGTACGGGGCGTTCCCTTAGGTATCTTGCCCCACTGGCAGGCAAAGTCAGGTCAGTTGACTCTCTCTGTGGGAGACACCCTGCTGCTAGCTAGTGATGGTATTACTGAAGCTTCAGTTTTTAATGATACTATGGATTCAGAAAAATCCGGGGGTGGCGTTCTGCCGGTTAACCGTTCTATGCTCAATCAAGAAGGTCTTTGGAAACTGTTACAGCAGGAAGCCAAACCACTTTCTCTGAATAATCTACTAGCTCGCATCCAAGCAGATAACCACGTTCAAGAGGATGACCAAACTATACTCTCGCTGGAGGTTTTGTAAGTAATGAAAAGTGAGCTTCATGTACCAAGTGACTTGAAGTTTTTAACCATAGTCGAAAACTGGTTGCTGGGATGCTTGGAAATCCAGTTAGGAGAATCTGTTGATTGGACGAGACAATCAAATCGTTTGCGGTTAGCTTTGGTGGAAGCTTACTCCAACGTAGTACGTCACGCCCACAAAGATAAACCTAATTTGCCAGTTTTACTTCGTTTGGAACTAAAAGACCGGGATCTTGCTTTAGAAGTTTGGGATCGTGGCGAAGGCTTCCAGATGTCCAGTTACTTCCCTCCCAGTCCCACAGACAAACAAGAAGGTGGCTATGGTTGGCTGATCATGAATCGCCTGATGGATAAGGTAGAATATCAGTTGCAGGTTAATGGTGGCAACTGTCTAAAGTTAGAAGTCACTATTCCAGAATCAGTCAAATAAGCAAAAATTACTTTTGTTACTTTTGCTCCTATGCATGCATAGGGTAATTAATCTTGATTTGAGATGCCCTGACTTGAGATTGAGTAATTTACCACACACTAATAAGCCTCCTGGGGTATGAGCCAATCACTGCAGTCTAAAGAGCGTCCAGGCGTCAGCTTCTTTAGTACCCCCGGACGCTACCTTACAACTACTGTTGCATAACTTGATAAATAAATAGATAAGATAAATAAATAAAAGTTATATCAAAATCAAAAAAATATGTTCAACAAAAAAATGCGAATATGTGCCTAAAGATTAGGTACATTTTTTTCGGCAAAAATTATATTAAGTAATATTAATAAAAATAATAAATTTTGCTAAATATATTTGATTTCTAGCTGTTAATCATTAAATACTGATATAGTAACTAACCTCCTGCTGAGGTTACGGAGCAAGGCTCCGCTCATAGGCTAATTAGGAGCCTGCTTAAGGGACGAGCCGCAACCAAAAGTCTGTTCGGTTTTTGGATGTCACTTTAAATATTAAATTTGAAGACCAAAGTCATGATTCCACCTATAGAAGTTCCATTTTGTTTGTCACCACGTTATCGCCTTGATGATGAATCACCTTGGTTAGAGGGAATCGACCCCAGTCGTCATTACTGGATTGCGGTGAATGGAGACAGAAATGTAACAGTTGCGCTTCCTGGGTTAACGGTGTTATCCCTGAGGGAGTTGAAGCAGGCGATGCGTGAATTTCGCTCGCTGCAACCTGGAGAAAACATGACTTTGGTGAGAGCCGCCAGCAGTTGTAGAATTCACTGTGTCAGTCCCAACTGTTATGGAGTAGAAGTTCAAATTAATGATGCTCCTGTATGGCATCTTTTCGACCAAGAGACTTTAGATAGTTTGTTGATGACGGCACATCCAGATTGGCAGTGTGCGCCTAAAGATATTGAGTTGGGACGGAAATTGTTACTGCGCTCTTTAGAACAAGCGACTGTAACGAAGAAATAAGGAATGTGCCTTTAAAGCCTTCAGATGCGAGCGTCTGAGGCTACACGAACAAAGACTGGTTTGATTCGTTCCCAGGTTCTACCTGGGAACAAGAGACACTCAGCACGGAGAGTTGAAGCATCAAGCACTTAATTAGCGGCGCAAGTTGAGTAACTCTTGAGGAGAGGCTAAGAGTTTGATTCTGGTGTAAAGAATTTCTCGTTGTTGGTTGAGAATAAACAGCCAGGAGACGTTGACGCCGCACCAGGAGGTTTGGGCTTTGCCTGTAACCTGAACAGAGATGCGATCGCCTTCTACAATTTCGATAATACCTTGCCGGGGATAAGCTTTTACGCCTTGGGCTTCTTGTTGTAGATAAGTTGCGATCGCATTCCGCCCCACAATATCAGATTCAAAGGGTGGATGCATCACGCCATCGACTGCAAATAAAGCTACAGTCTCATTAAATTCTCCGGCGTTTAATGTTTCAAAATAACGCAGTATGGTTGGTTCTGTAATTCCTTCAATCTGGAATTCTTCTTTTGTTGCTGTCGGCAGAAATTCAGCTGCTGTCATAAAATTACCTGTATTACGCTAGCTGAACATTCATTTGAATCGAAAAGCAGGCACAAAAAAAGCCGCTTTTGATGTATTACTAAGGCTAATACTAATCTTCCTATAGATAGAAATTGCAGATATTCTTAAGAAACACTTGGGGGAAGGGGGAAGGGAAAGTACGGTGGGCAATGCCCACCTACAAAATCATTAATTTTCACGCCTTAGCTGCAAAGGACTGCTATATTAACCCAAAATGCGTGCATAGGGCGGGTCGTCGGTTAGGTGCAATACGTGAAGATAGACAAATCTTAGTTAGTTAGCACATGCTCAAGAAATAATTCCCAGACTTAGCCTGGGAACGATAAATTTGGATGTATACCATCCCTAAAGATAGGGGTTGGGAGAAAAAGCGGGGAAGATTAATCAGCTAAGGGGTCAATACCCATATCAACAACTATTTTCCGAAAAACTGTGATTTGTTGACCAAAATCTAATTGCTTGAGCGCTTCCAATACTTGTACGCCATCACGAGAAAGTTCATAGCCTACTGGCATCGGAACAACAAAGCCTTTTACCATCAATTCTGATAATTCGTACCAGAAAGCTAACTTGGTGTTGGCACTCAAAATACCATAGGAGCGGCAAACTTCAGTGTTTCTCTTTGCAGCCAGGTCACGCATTACCTGTAACTGCTCTGTATCAGACATCTGCTTAATTTGATTTAGCAGACCTTCGGCTAGTTGCAAACGTGCTGCACCTGTAGCGGCTGGCGTGATCGAACGTCCCATCTCGGTGTAGGCATACCAAAGTACTGCCAACTGGTCATCTACGCTCAGAGCTTTAAACACAGCCGTGGTGGAAGTTACGGCGTCACCTGGCTGGCTGGTGTAATTGAAAGCGTTAGAAAAACGGCTTTGGGCTGAATCAGTAGTGAATGTCATGATAGCACCACAGTCGGTTAAGTAGGTACGCTAGAAATTTTTTAGAGGCTTGTTTTTTGCTTTTCCTCTCTGTAAACATTTTGCATACTTTCTTAATATTTGGCAAATAAAATTTACATATAGGAATAGTAGTAAATCCCAAACACAGGTGTTGACTGCATTGTGTATAATTAGAATGCCGCTCAATGGGGAAATTCACATAAGATAAATGAATCAGTTTCCCGAAACGGGCAGCAGTGTGGTAAAACAAAAAGCCCGAGAGTTAGGATTTCATAAAGTTGGGATTGCTGCTGTTGATGGGGTAAAAGGTGAAGAAGTGCAGCGGTTGCAAGCTTGGATAGCGCTGGGTTATCACGCCGATATGAAATGGATGGCGTCCCCCAAGCGTCAGGATATTTGCGCTTGTATGTCGGAGGCGCGATCGCTAATTTGTGTGGCGCTTAACTATTACACTCCCCATCAACGTCCCGAAGAAAAGGAATACGCCAAAATTTCCCGTTATGGTTGGGGACGGGACTATCACAAAGTCATGCATAAAAAATTGAAGGCGCTGGCTAGTTGGTTGGAATCCCTGGGCGAAGGTGTGAAAGCCCGTTATTATGCGGATACTGGTCCAGTGCAAGATAAAGTTTGGGCGCAACGAGCTGGAATTGGTTGGATTGCTAAGAATGGGAATGTAATTACCAGAGAGTATGGTTCTTGGGTATTTTTGGGGGAAGTGTTGACAAATTTGGAATTAGAAAGCGATCGCCCCCATACAGAACATTGCGGTAGCTGCACTCGTTGTATAGAGGCTTGTCCGACGCGAGCAATTACCCAGCCATTTGTAGTAGACGCCAATCGCTGCATTGCCTATCATACCATTGAAAATCGAGCCGAAAAATTGCCAGAAGCGATCGCGCCGCACATGCAAGGCTGGGTTGCGGGTTGCGATATTTGCCAAGATGTTTGTCCTTGGAATCAGCGTTTTGCCCAAGAAACTGATGTGGAAGAGTTTCAACCTTACCCTGGGAATCTTGCGCCCAAGCTGGTAGAATTAGCCTACATCTGTGATCGCGAGTGGGATAAACAATTTCCGGCATCGGCGTTACGGCGGATTAAGCCAGAAATGTTACGGCGGAATGCCCGTGCTAATCTTGACGCATTCCAGGCGAAAGAATGACCAAGAAAGTAATTATTTTTGATTTTGACGGCACAATTGCCGATACAGTAGATGCTCTTGTAAGTATTGCCAATCGTTTAGCAGTGGAGTTTGGTTATATACAAATTACGCGAGAAGAACTAGCCCTTTTGCGAAATTTAACTTCTCGGGAAATTATTAAATACTCAGGTATTTCTTTATTTAAAATACCTTTTTTGGTGAAAAAGGTTAAAGGAGAATTAAAAAATCAAATACCAGAATTAAAGCCTATTCCTGGAATTAAAGAAGCTTTAATCGCACTTAGCGACGAAGGTAACAGATTAGGAATTATTACTTCTAACTCGAAAGATAATGTTACACAATTTCTCAAAATCAATGAATTAGATAATTTATTTGAATTTATATATTCAGGAGTAACAATTTTTGGGAAAACAACGATAATTAATAACGTATTAAGGCAAAAACAACTTAAACCCCAAGAAGTAATTTATGTTGGGGATGAAACCAGAGATATAGAAGCATCAAAAAAAGCCAATATTAAAGTAGTTGGCGTGACCTGGGGGTTTAATTCACAAGAAGTATTGGCTAAACAAAACCCAAATTTCTTAATTCAAAGACCCGATGAATTGTTAGGAATTATTCAAAATTGTTAATTAGTCATTAGTCAGAAGTCTTGTAGGGTGCGTTAGGCGGAGCCGTAACGCACCGAATATACAAAAATTTAGCAAATTTACCGATGTTTGCGAAATGTCGATTAAATCTAGACTAATGACTAATAACTAATAACTACTTTTGGGGTTGACCCATTTCAAAAGCTTTTTGTAGTAAATCGTCACTAACGTTACTCACAGCTTCATTTTGAGAACCGCCAACTTCTTTAGCCATTTCTAAGTAATCATTAGGATTACCAGTTGGTTCTGCTTGATACGTTGTTTCTTCCGGTTCAGAAATTTCAAATTGGGGCGCAGTTGCGGCTTCAGCGGCTGCTGCACCTTCTTCTGTGCGGTCAATTTCACTAACGCTGAATTGCTGTGCTGCTTCGTAATCTGCATCAAAATCAACTTTTGGCGCTTTTTCTTCACCACTAGCAATATTTTCAGCGGCTAATTGTGCATCATGGGTAGGCGCTTCTGCTACATTGGGCTTCACTTCGTCTGTCATGGTAACTCCTGGGATAATTTTTTTAATTCGCTTGATGTCGCGATTGTACCAAAGTGTTCCTTTGCATTATTGACACCTTGAGATAGATTATTACCTCTATTGAAAGACAGATAAAAGCTAAATTTTTTTATTGATAAATCTCTTTCTAATGGAGGGAGATTTGTATAGACAAACTTTGATAACCCTTAATTTGAACTGTTAAATAACATCGAGAGAAATTATGACTGCAAGTTACAATAATACTGTTTCTCAAGCCTTGAGCGATGAAACTCAAAAGGTTGTAGACGCGTTTAATGCTTTAGATACTGATGCAAAATTAGCTTGGTTTTACTTTGTTTATACGAAAATGGGTGACTCTGTTACTCCAGCCGCTCCTGAAGCTGCAGAACCAGAACTTGCGCCTTTGCTGTTAGGAAAGTATTTTGAATTGTCTGATGAAGAGCAATTGGCAATTATGCGGCAAATTGTTAACTGCGAGGATACAGAATATTCTCGTGCTTATGGCGCAATAAAAGAAAATAATCAGTTGCTGGTTTGGTATGCTTGGGCAGTAGCAATGGGCGACCAAGTTGTTGGAATGCCAGAAAATTACAATACAACTGACGCAATTAAAAATTTGCTTTCCCAAACTGAAAAACTTGATTTTGAAGAGCAAATTTCGGTTTTCCGGACAATCGCTGGTGAGATGGGTTATAGCGATGTACAACCGATTGAGACGCAAGCAGTAACTGGTAAAACTGCGAGTTTGTAATGGTTAATGGCTAATGGCTAATGGCTAATGGCTAATGGCTATTAGAAATAAAAAATAATGGTGCCGTACTTTCCGCGCTTCGCACCCTACCAAAATACTATTAGCGATTAGCGATTAGCGATTAGCGATTAGCAAGTTAGGACGTTGCAACTTGATTTAAATCTGCTGGGGTGAGGTTTGAATGTACGACTTGACCGTCACGAAACCAAACTATGCGATGGGTTTGACGGGCTACTTCTGGTTCGTGTGTCACCATGACAACGGTGATTCCACTGGTATTTAGTTCGGTAAAGATATCTAATACTTCTTGGGTTGTGCGCGAGTCAAGTGCGCCTGTAGGTTCGTCGGCTAGGAGTAATACGGGACGGTTGACAATAGCACGAGCGATCGCTACTCTTTGTTGTTGTCCCCCAGATAGTTGATTGGGTTTGTTGTTAAGGCGCTTTTCCAAACCAACTTTTTTTAAAGCTTCAGCCGCGCGATCGCGTCTTTCACTAGAATTCACACCAGCATACACCATCGGCAACATCACGTTTTCTAACGCTGATAGTTGGGATAATAGATGGAATTGTTGAAACACAAACCCCAGTTTTTTGTTGCGAATGTGCGCCAATTGTGCATCGTTTACTTGTGCCACATCGAAGTTATCGAGGTAATAATGTCCCGATGTGGGGCGATCCAAACAGCCGATAATATTCATGGCTGTGGATTTACCAGAACCAGACGGTCCCATAATTGAACAATATTCGCCCTGTTCTATAATCAAGTTGACATCGTTGAGGGCTTTTACTTCTGTTTCGCCGCTGCCATAAGTTTTAAAGATATCTTCGAGGCGAATAATTACTGGTTTTTCCACAGTTATGAGGCTTGATGTTTGAGTTTTAAGTTCGTTATTCATAGTGTTTTTATTGATGTTAAATATTTTTGTGAACTGTAAAAAACTTAGAATTTAGGCGCAGTTGACGGATTTTCCTGTCTTCAAGACCTTCGAGATTCCCCCAACCCCCCTCCCGGGGGCTAAGAATAAACTTTCAAAGGGAGGGCTATAGGTAAGTTCTGAAATCTTTTAACTGGGCGCCTCCTAACTCCTAACTTTGTTTAAGCGCTTCTGAGGGCAACAATTGGGTCGAGTTTGGCGGCGCGACGGGCGGGAACAACGCCGAAGAATAAACCAATAGCGCCAGAAACACCGACGGCTGTAGCAACTGCTATTGGAGAAATCGACGCTTCTAAAGGAGTTAATGCTCCTACTAGCATAATGCCGGAAACTCCAACGGCAATGCCAATTAAACCGCCTGCGGCTGAAACAATTACGGCTTCAATCATGAACTGTAACAAAATATCTTGCTCGGTTGCGCCGATCGCTTTGCGCAATCCTATTTCTTGGGTGCGTTCGGTGACGGAAACAAGCATAATATTCATGATGCCGATACCGCCGACAAATAGCGAGATACCTGCTATTGCAGTCAACATAATTGTCAATGCGCCGGTGATTTGACCAACTGTTTGCAGTGCATCTTTCTGAGTGCGGATGGTAAAGTCATTTTCGCCAATAACTTTGTGTCGCAAACGGAGTAAGTTGGTAATTTGAAATTCTGCTGCATCGACGCTATCTGAATTTTTAGCCGAAACCACAAGAAAGGTTAACTCTAATCCATAGGGAGAAGTCTTTCCGACAATTCGGTTTGCTGAGGTTGTGATGGGTATCAATGCAGCTTGGTCGTAATCACCTCCTACACTTGAACCTTTTGCTGCTAGCACTCCAATAATTTGAAAGCTGGCATTTTTAATCCGCATCTGCTGACCGATCGCATTACTGCTACCAAAGAGTTTTTCTGCTAATTTGGCACCTAGTACAACAACTTGATTATTCCGTTTCATATCGATGTCGCTGAAAAACCGCCCTTTGGCAGTTTCAAAATCGCGCACCACTAAAAATTCCGGAGTTGTGCCAATTATATTTACATTAGTGTTTCTGTTGCGATATGTAACCACTTGTCTGGTGTTAAATTCCGCAGTTACTTTATCTACCGTTGGCACCTGATTCGCGATCGCCTCTGCATCTTCTAAAACCAACGTTTTCGGTAAATCATTGGTGATGCGCTGAGTTTCCTCGCTTCCTGGAATCACAAATATCACGTTTGGTCCGAGGGACTGCAACTGTTTATTTACATACTTTTGCCCTCCTTCACCAATGCCAATCATGGCAATCACTGAAGCGTTACCGATGACAATACCTAACATCGTCAGGGCGCTGCGTAATTTATTTGACAGCAGAGTTTTCCCTGCCATTTGCATGCTTTCTAGGAGATTCATTTGTTGTTCTCCTCTTTCGCCTTTTGAGTTTTGTAGTCTTTGGGAGGGTTAAGGAAAATGCGATCGCCTTGTTTAACCCCGTCTAAAATCTGAGTTTGGTCTTTGATTTGCGAACCAATTGTCACGGAACGAAATTGAGGTTTATTCTTGGCATCCGGTACTAGAACTCCCGTGTCGCCCTTTTCGGTAACAATCGCTACGGTGGGCACTAACAAAGCATTACTCACTTGGTCGCCCATAAACGTTAAATCAACATTTAAGCCAGAACGCAATTGTTCTTGACCTGTATCAATCGCAATGCGTATTTGAAACAAAGTAACACCTTCTTGCTTAACAGCTTCGGGAGCAATCAAGCGAACGCGACCTTTAAAAACTTGGTCGGGATAGGCATCGGCGACAATTTCCACCTGCTGTCCCTGTTTAATTTTGCCAATATCAGCTTCAGGGACTTGAGCCAAAATTTCTAAACCGCGTGCTAAGGCGACAATTGAACTGGAAGTTGCCGATTCGCTAGTAGAAGCAGAAGTTGTCGGAGTCACAAACGCGCCGACGTTGGCATACTTTTGAGTAACAATGCCAGTAAAAGGAGCGCGGATAACTGTATTTTCGAGACTTACTTGTTCCGCCTGCAACTGAGCTTGAGCGGCGTTAACAGCTGCTTGGCGTTGGGCGATTTCCTCCGGACGGCTGCCATCTTGCAACAACACTAATGCTGCTTTTGCTTCGGTAACAGCCGCTTCTTTCTGGGCAATTTCCTCACTGCGACTGCCGTTGCGGCGTATTGCCAGTTCTTGTCTGGCGGCTCTTAAGCTAGCTTGGACTTGTGAGACATTATCCCTGGCATTGCGTTCTTCAGTCAGCGCTTCATCTAGATAATCGCGGGAAACTGCGCCTTGGGATGCTGGATATTGTCGGCGCTTGACGCGTCCCGCCGCCAATTCTAAACGAGATTGAGCTTCGCGCAATTGCGCCTCAAATTTATTGACATCAGCTTCAGCTTGAGCAATTTCCTCCGGACGGCTTCCAGCACGGGCTTGGGCAAGTTGGGCTTCAGCTTGTGCCAAACGCGCCCGAGATTGAGCAATTTCTTGGGGACGATTTCCGGCGCGTGCTTGATCTAACTGTGCTTGGCTTTGGGCTAAGTTAGCACGTTGCTGGAGAATGCGGGCTTGGATATCTGCGCTATCCATCCGGGCGATAATTTGCCCTTGCTGAACGCGATCGCCTTGTTCGACATACAACTGTGTCAGCGTTCCAGGATTTTTCGGACTAATATTTACGCTTTGAACTGGCACCACCTTACCGCTGGCAGTAATTCGCAGCGTGACATTTTTAGCTTCCACAGGGACAGTTAATTGCGTAATATCATCCGGACGCGCTCCCTGATTAACATAGTTGTAGGTAGTTGTGCCGCCAACGACAACCACACCAGCAGCCATCAGCCCAACTAGCCAGCGAAAAGGATGCTTAACTTTTTTACCAATTACGGGAATTTCCATGTAAGTAGTCATAACAGCACACCGTCAAAATTGCCTTGATTGGGTGGGTGGAAGCGTGAGGCAGCAAATGTTTAACTTAAACTACGGCGAAAGACCGTTCACTTGTGCAAGCGATCGGAAAAACAATTGTCTTGTGGAACTATTCTTGGCAATATTGGCTGTCTGGGGTGTGACAACACGCTTAGTCAACTGCCCTCCGTTGGGTTAGATTTAATGTTTTGGGAAAAAAGATAATTTGTTAACTTCTATTGCTTTAATCTTTTTTCATAGTACCCTTCCGTGCAAGCGCATTACTTCACCTTAACGGGTGACTTTAGTCATAATTTTGAGTTAGTGGTAGGCGTTCAGCAGTCAGTGGTAATAAACTCATGACGAATGAGAAGATTTTTTTGTGAATTGGACGCTTGCGAGTTCTGAGAAAGAAATTTCAGGTTCCAAGCACGAAGTTTCAGGTTCCAAGTTAGAAGTTTCGAGTTCCAAGCTTGAAGTTTCGAGTTCCAAGTTAGAAGTTTCGAGTTCCAAGCTTGAAGTTTCGAGTTCCAAGCTTGAAGTTTCGAGTTCCAAGTCAGAAGTTTCGAGTTTCAGGCTTGAAGTAATGCGATCGGGGGGATAAGGCAGACAAAGAGGACAAGAGAGGAAAACCAACCACCAACAACCAACCCCAGAGGGGTTCACCAGTCGCCAATCTTCGGGAAACCCTACCTTTGGGCGCGAAGTGAGCCGGGGGGAATCTTCCCGACTGCAGACGCAAGCGCCCCAACACCCACCAACCAACCACCAACCGACTAATGACTATTGACAAATGGCAAATGACTGTAAAATTTGCCTTTCACTCATAGCGGATATCGTTTAAGCTATCTGAAAGATTCCTTGATTTGTGCTTAAGAGGCGATAGTGTGCCGAAACGCATTGGTTTAATTTCCCTTCTGGTTGCCTGTAGTTTGTGGAGTGTGCCAAAAACTGCCCACGCACAGGCATTATTACCCCATACACTGCAACTAGATATAGCAAAGTTAGAACAGCAAGGGTTGAGTCTGGCACAGGAAGCGGCTCAACTCGGTCAGTTTCAACAGTTTGAACTAGCTTTACCACGGGCGCGATTGGCATCGCAACTTGCTCCTAAAAGTGATAAAGTATGGTTCCTCTTAGGCGGCTTGCAATTGCAAGCTAAAGATTATAAGGCGGCGAATGCTTCTCTGAAAAAGGCACTATCAATTAATCCCAAAAATGCTGACATCCACTTTGCTATGGGTTCGGCGAACTTTCAACAGAAAAATTATCAGGCGGCTATTGCCAATTACCAAGCGGGTTTAAAGTTAAAACCCAACGATCCAGAAGGATTGTTTGATTTGGGTAATGGATATTATATGCTGGGTCGTTTGCCAGATGCGATCGCCCAATACAATAAAGCTATCTCCAATGACAAAAAATTCTGGCCCGCTATAAATAATATTGGCTTAATAAAATACGAACAGGGTGATATCCAGGGTGCAATTCAACAATGGCAAGCTGCAGTGGCGATTGAGAAACAAGCTGCAGAACCTTTGTTGGCTTTAGCCGTGGCGTTATATGGCAAAGGCGATCGCCAACAAGCTTTGACAATGGGTGAAGCCGCACTCCGCATCGATGAACGCTACGGCGATTTAAATTTTCTCAAAGAAAATCTCTGGGGCGATCGGCTACTGTCCGATACGAAAAAATTCTTAGAATTACCTCGCATTCAAGCAGCCCTCCAACAACGGGGAAACCCATCAAACCCCAGCCAACAACTCCCGCAATAAAGTTAGGAGTTAGGAATTAGGAGTCTTGAGTCTTGAGTTAGGAGTCTTGAGTCTTGAGTTAGGAGTCTTGAGTTAGGAGTCTTGAGTTAGGAATTAGGAGTTAGGAATGAGGAGTTAGGAATGAGGAGTTAGGAATGAGGAGTTAGGAGGTAGGAATGCCCAACTGACGGGGTTAAGCGCCCGTTATGAATGAAATATTTTCTTATTTTCCCCTTTCCCCTTTCCCCTTCCCCCTTTCCCCTTACCACTTCCCCCTTCCCCCCAAGTATTTCTTGAGAATTAGAAATTCAAAAACTCTTCGCGCCTCATAACTCATAACTCCTAACTCAAGACTCCTAATTCTTCCCACTCCCCCTTGCTCAAAAGTGCCATTTAGCAGTACATATATACTATGAATTACAGCAAACAGTCGCCCAACATCATTGAAGGGCGACAGTTCCTGACATAGGTCGTCAACTAAAGGATGAAGGATGAAGTATGAAGGATGAAGTATGAAGTATGAAGTAAATGCACACACTTTTGTGGGGTTTGAATTGAGTTCAGTTCTTCACTTCATCCAAAATCCTTTACACTTCATACTTATGCAAGTCAATTCTTACTGGTTGTCTTTGGGTAGCAGTGCCACGATCTGATCCACAAACTGTTGGTGGTCAACAACGGGTTTTGAGATGTAGCCATCAGCACCACTTTGCTTGAGAAAATTCTCGCGATCGCCCTCCATAGCGTGGGCTGTAACTAGAATAATCGGTAAGTTTGCTGTTTGGGGATCGGATTTCAACATTTGTGTAATTTTGATACCATCGACGGATTTACCTTGGTAAACACTCCGAGATAGGGAAACATCCATCAAAATAATGTCTGCTTCTCCCGCTTGGGCAATTTTCATTACCTCGTCTACATTTTCCGTGTGTTTTACATCCAAGCCGCCGCGCTTGGTTAAAATTTTGGAAAAAACACGAGCATTAATCAGATCGTCTTCGACAATCAAAACAGTTTTCATGAGAATTTGATTAATAGGGGTGAGGGGGATTACCACCTGATTACAACAGTTATTTGGCTCCTTTTTAATAATCAATGTGTATCCCCGTCATCAAGGATAATACTACTGCTTTTTATCCTATGACTATCAAGATTTTGTTAGCAATCGCATTTCATCCGTTATGCTGTGGTTGCTGCAGTGTTCAGTTACAACGACTTTTGTGTAGTTAAATTTCAGGGAACAAACTCATGGCAAAACAATTAAACCTTCTCTCATCGGGACAGGTAATTCCCACAGCCCTGCACACCGAGATGCAACGGTCTTACTTGGAATATGCCATGAGTGTGATTGTTGGACGGGCTTTACCAGACGTACGTGATGGTTTAAAACCCGTTCACCGGCGGATTTTATACGCCATGCACGAACTTGGTCTAACTCCAGACAGACCCTATCGAAAGTGCGCCCGTGTAGTGGGGGATGTGCTGGGTAAATATCACCCCCACGGCGACCAAGCTGTTTATGATGCTTTGGTGAGGTTGGTGCAGGAATTTTCCAGCCGCTATCCAATGCTTGCAGGACATGGTAATTTTGGCAGCGTGGATAATGACCCACCTGCAGCGATGCGCTACACGGAAACGCGTCTCGCATCAATTAGCCATGAGGGAATGCTGGCGGAAATTGGCGAAGAAACGGTGGAATTTATCGGCAACTTTGATAATTCCCAACAAGAACCAACGGTATTGCCGGCACAATTGCCGTTTTTGTTGTTGAATGGCTGTGCTGGTATTGCTGTGGGTATGGCGACGAATGTTCCGCCACACAATTTAGGGGAATTGGTGGATGGGTTGATTGCTTTAATCGACAACCCCGATTTACCTGATGAAAAATTATTTGAGCTAATTCCGGGACCAGATTTTCCCACGGGTGGGGAAATTGTTGGTGATGTTGGCATTCGCGAGGCATATACGACCGGTAAGGGTGGTATTGTGCTGCGGGGAATTGCCCAAATCGAGGAAATTGCACCCAGTAGGGGAAACAAGCGACGTACGGCAATTGTGATTACAGAATTGCCTTATCAAGTCAATAAAGCTGGTTGGATTGAGAAAATTGCGGATTTAGTCAATCAAGGTCGCTTGCAGGGAATTTCTGATATTCGAGATGAAAGCGATCGCGATGGTATGCGCGTGGTAATTGATTTAAAACGCGATACCAATCCCCAAGAAATTCTCCAGCATTTGTATCACCAAACCGCCCTGCAAACTACTTTTGGCGCGATTCTTCTCGCATTGGTGGACGGACAACCGCGCCAGTTAAGTTTGCGGAACCTCTTGCAAGAGTTTTTGAGTTTCCGGGAACATACTCTCAACCGCCGTTACAGCCATGAATTGGGTAAAGCCCAAAGTCGGCAGCATTTGGTGGAAGGTTTACTAAAAGCCCTTTCTCAGGTAGATGCAGTCATTGAGATTTTGCGGCAAGCTGCTGATGGCAGTACGGCAAAAGTTACCCTGCAAAGCCAACTGGATTTAAGTGAAGTGCAAGCAGATGCAATTTTGGCTATGCCCCTGCGACGCATCACCAGCTTGGAACAGCAAAACTTACAACGGGAATTTGCAGAGTTAAGCGAGCAAATTCAGCTCTTGCAAAGATTATTAAGCGATCGCCGAGAATTACTCAAGTCACTCAAAAAAGACTTGCGTAATCTCAAGCGCAAATACAGCGATCCCCGTCGTACCAGGCTGGGAACGGCAAATGTAGAGGAGACAAACAGACAAGGAGACAAGGGCGACGGACAAGGAGAAAATATTGAGGAAAATCCAAAATCCAAAATCCAAAATCCAAAACCAGAAGAGCCATCAGAAGAAGTTGTTTTAGAGTTTACCCATCGGGGTTACGTACGCCGCAGTCAGCCCTCAGCCAAAAAGTCAAAAACTGACAACGGCATGCCTGATAACGACTTCGCAATTCAAACAGAGTTGACCGAAACAGATAAAGACTTACTCGTACTCAGCAGTGGTGGCAAAGTTTACCCCGTGAAAGTGGGAGACATTCCCCCCACCACCGGACGGGTTGCACGAGGAAAACCGCTAATTACTTTGTTAAGCAGCAGCGCTCAAGGCGCTCAAGAAGCTGTTATCAACCGCTTTGTACTTCCGGAAAATCCCGAAACCGCCGATATGATGCTTGTAACCAAGCAGGCACGAATCAAGCGCCTTTCCCTCGGTGAATTTACTAACCTGACTCGTCGCGGAATTACCATCTTAAAACTCAAAGAAGATGATGAATTATTGTTTTCTCAGTTCATCACCAAAGGCGAACAGGTGATTTTAGCCGGTTCTGGAGGGCGGCTGTTGCGGTTTCCGCTGACTGACGAACAATTACCCGTTATGGGTCGTACGGCAATGGGACTGCAAGCGATACGCTTGGGCAAGCAAGACCATATAGTTGGTTGTGTTACCGCACGCCCGGACAGTCACATATTGTTAGTTACCCAACAAGGATATGCCAAACGCTTGCCAGTCAGTAGTTTAAGGCTGGCTAACCGGGGTGATATTGGTGTTCCGACGATAAAATTTACAAATAAAACTGATACCCTCGCGGCTATGGTACGGGCAAACGGCACGCCTGAGGTGGCGCTAGTGACTAATAGAGAGCGGGTAGTGCGGATACCTGTGGAAAGCGTGCCCATCTTGGGTAGAGATGGCGCGGGTGAAAATGTTCTTCAACTTAACCGCGACGAAAAAATCATCACGGTTGTTGAATTGCGTCCTTCGTAGATGCTTCCTGGAGATGAGTATGGTGTGAAGCGCCGAGAGTATAGCAAGGGAAATTATAAATAATGATGCCGTACTATCACCAATAGCACACCTTACAACTACAACATCAAATTTTTTTGAGGTTGAGATACTGCTTTTTGCCAGTCCTCTGGCTTAAAAGCCTAAAATAATGCAAAAAATTGTTAACTTTTCGGCGTCAGTCCCCCACTATATCCCGAAGGGATTAGTGGCGGTTGGGCAGCCGGACGACGACGAAAACACCTCGTTTCAGGTGGGGATTTATACCCCACCTGAAACAGACACCTGTCCCCTGTTGCCCGTTAAGAGTTCCCCTTTTAAAACGCCTATAGCCGCAAAATTCTGTAAAATTTTGACCTCTGACTTTTCACGTCATGTGGAAACCTAACCCCCCAACCCCCTTTCCTGCTAGCAAACGGGGAGAAATTTAAAGCCTCTCTCCAAGGTCAGAGAGAGGAATGGAAGCGAGGTTTTCCTTTCTCCCGTGAAAAGTCAGCAACTCTAGTGGTTCGCCTAAAATTTGCCGTCTTAGCCTGTTCTTAATATCAGCAAGCACTATCGAAGTCAACAAATAACAACTATTTTTTAATAAATGTTGCATTCTTTAAAATAGTTGTTATATTAGTTTACATAAGGCAACAAACCTTAGTAAATCCAGTTTGGAGTCCCAATCATGACAAACACAACAAAAGCTACTGCACCCGTAATCGACGATCGCAATGCTTGGCGTTGGGGCTTTACTCCCCAAGCAGAAATTTGGAACGGTCGCTTGGCAATGATTGGCTTTTTAGCAGCCGCATTGATTGAACTATTTTCTGGTCAAGGCTTTTTACATTTCTGGGGCATCCTGTAAGTCTAGAAGACTACAGATTTATTATTAATTAATAAATAAAAAACCTGGGAGTGAACAAGCACCCCAGGTTTTTTAGTATTTTGTTGGTAGTTGGTAGTTGATTGTTGGTAGTTGGTAGTTGGTAGTTGGTAGTTGGTTGTTGGTAGTTGGTTGTTGGTTGTTGACCACCAACCACTAACCACGCGCCTACTAACCACCAACCACCAACCACTAACAACGCGCCTACCGAATATATTCCTTGAGAACGCTGTTGCGATTTGGGTGGCGTAACTTGCGGAGTGCTTTGGCCTCAATTTGGCGAATGCGTTCGCGAGTGACGTTGAAAATCTGTCCAATTTCCTCAAGTGTTTTCATCCGACCGTCATCCAAGCCGTAGCGCAGTCTGAGAACATCGCGTTCGCGAGGGCTAAGACTGTCAAGAACTTTTTCCAAATCTTCACGTAGAAGGTTCTTGGAAACTTGGTCTTCTGGGGTTTCACCATCAGATTCAATAAAATCGCCCAGTCGAGAATCTTCTTCTTTCCCAATAGGCGTTTCTAATGAAATCGGCAACTGGGCAGATTTAGCAATAAACCGCAGCTTCTCGATGGTCATTTCCATGCGAGTCGCGATTTCTTCTTCTGTAGGCTTGCGTCCCATTTCTTGAGACAACAATTTAGTAGTTTTCTTAATCCGCGATATAGTTTCATAAAGGTGAACCGGCAGGCGAATCGTGCGAGACTGGTCAGCGATCGCACGAGTAATTGCTTGACGAATCCACCAAGTAGCGTATGTAGAAAACTTATAACCTTTTTCGTGGTCAAATTTTTCAGCGGCACGAATCAAGCCGAGACTGCCTTCCTGAATTAAATCTTGGAAAGACAAACCGCGATTCATATACTTCTTAGCAATTGAAACCACAAGGCGCAAGTTAGATTGCACCATTTTGTCTTTCGCCCTGCGACCAACATGCAGGCGATAACGAAAAGCTGGAAGTGGGAGTTGCACTGCTTCTGCCCATTCACTGTCTCTAGGATCGCGATCTAACTGTTCGGACAGTTTTTCACGCACTCTCTCTAATTCCAGTAAATCGGCTATTTTCCGTGCCAATTCGATTTCTTCGTCTGCACGCAAGAGGCGAATTCGACCAATTTCTTGCAAGTAAAGCCGAATCGAATCTTCGGTATAGTGCTTCTTCTTAGTTTGTGCCCGACGACGCGACTTAGCGGCTTTTCCAGACTTTGCGTCGTCCTCATCAGACTGAGGCTCTAAAAACTCATCGTCGCCTTCATCACTTATCAGCAAGTCCTCTTCATCATCTATTAAGAGTTCTTCTAACTCGATCTCAGGCTGATTCATTATTTCTAGGTCAGGCTGATAAATTTGTTCGAGTACGTTGTTAGCCTGGTTCATGCCGCGTTCCTCATGCTCCTTGCAGAATCAATTACTCAAGATGTGTTTACCGCTCTTATAAGTGAGCTAGTTAACAACCGAAAACAGGATTTTTGGCAAATATGCCGTGCTATTTTTCGGAAGATTTGCGACGCCTCAGCAAGTTTTTCTTTCTGAGAGTGAAAGTCGCTGTTGATGGTGACGTACTCACCTAAGTTACAGTCATTTGATGTCGCTTTCGCATACAACTTCTGACTGACTGGTCTAAAAAAGTATCATCTTGCTAAAAAAATCACCACTTCATACAAAGAATATGACTGTTGGGAGATGTTTCTGTAAAGACTGTTCCGATTGTAGCCTGTTTCACAGAAATTGCACTCTTTTTGTGTGGTATCCATGAAGTTTTTAAGTAAGATAAAGCCATTTTTACCCAAAAGAGATTGCAAATGCTAGTCATACCCAGAATTATTCTCCAAAAGTTTTTGGAATCAAAGTGGGATTCTCGTTACACCAATACTTAAGTACACCTTTGTCTGTCTATTCAGGTATTAGCCAGAACATTCATTACTTAGAAACAGTGCATTTAATCTTAACTCACTCAATTCGCATTCTTCGCACTCATCTTTACATTTTCTTCATATATCGCCCAGTAGCAATGTGCGATCGCCTGAATGGATAGATACCAAAGGGTCGATTCCCTACAGAGTCCCCCAGGGAACGCACAGGTTCCGGTAGGCTAGAGTAGCACTTTTTTGAGATACCTAGAGAACGACATTCCACTTTTTCAGATGAAGTATGCCGCAGATACTAGTAAACCGAAGTGAACAATGGTGGTGCTGGAGTTAAAGCACTTAACCTTTGCTTGCCAATTGCCTGACCAATTGCCTTAACTAGGGAGTTAAGGTTTTTGGTTTTGGCAAGCCAGATGGCAGTTGAATTTTGATTGAACTAATTCGGTCTTAATCACACGTTAGCGCACTGCTGAGATTTCAGCCCTATGAAACTTGACAAACTGTTCTGATTGTATACAACGATATTTTAATCAATTCGGAAAGAATTTGACAGCCAAGATTAACGATAATTAGTCAAGTTAATACAAAAGTGCATCGAAACAATGCAAAATTATTGCCTGCATGAAGACAACATAGTAAAATATTGCATTTTTCGCTGTTAGTTTTGTTTGCAACTTGCCACGAGAAGCTGGCTGTTTATATTTAAGTCGCAGAGTCGGCTTTTTCTGCCCCCAACTTGGGTATCGTGCAACATACTTGAAGAGGAAGTCATTTTCAACGGCAGTAATATTGGCGTTTTCCCCTTGAAGTTTTACTCAGATACTAGGGCTTGTTGTTCAAATATAGCCTATCCAAAAATAAATTTAACAACAATCTACGGTTATAGGCTCCATATTGACTACCATCTTGCTGTAATATTTAATACTTTGATGCCAACTCATCTGCTGTCATTGATTGGATGAGAATTTTTAAACGTACTCACCTACTGCTGTTGGGTAGTTTATATTGAGCTTTGCTTTTCCAGGTTAACAAATGCACTTTTAGCTGATGGAGGAAATTAATCAGGAGTTTACAGTCAAGGCATCTGTTTCCAATCGAAATGGTGGTGAAGTGAGCATATCTGCTGACAATCAGTCATCCAACTTCACAATTTACTTGACAATAAATACTTTTTATGTATCCAAGTACTCTTTTTGAATGTTCCATTGCCCAACTTTAAGCAATTGCTGTAAATTCCTTGTCTGTCGGCAAGATATAAGGCGGGGGACGATGAAAGCATCCCCAAGCAATATTGACCGTCGCAGGAAAAATAAATAGGACTTAGGCACTGTACAAAAAGACCGAATTATGCATAACGTGTACGCTCACGAAGGAAGCATTGTCTGCATCTGCGGCTCAAAAGCACTTCTATGCAAAATGTTTCAGCTATCTACAATCCACGTTGCATCTTCCGCCAGTGCATAAGTTAATTTCACTTACACCTACTTAAGAATGCAGCTATGAGTATTTATGTCTTCTAGGTCAAAACCCTACACAGGGCGATGAGGGGCGCGAGTATCGCCTAATTATATGTTTTTAACATAGTGACCTGACTACAGGCTTATGGTGTACTACAGTTTAGACTAGCTTGGTCTTTCACCAAGTCTGCAAACTTCTCATACCAAGGAGGTAAGTTAATGTGGGTTGCGCCCGTTGCCTGTTGATTCGACGAGTAGTACCAGAAACCGCCATCTTTCTGGAAGATTTTCCTACGATTAAAAGCTTCTTCAGCCGATGGTGCCGCCTGGTTGGCTGGATCTCCCTGAACCGCCAGCCAACGCCAAGACTTTATGCCAGGGTAGGATGGAAGCTTCTGGTTATATTGATTTTCCACACTAACGATATCAGCATAATCAAACACCGAGCTGGGCGGGGATGCAACACCAGGATTGACAACCACAAGTTTCGTTGCTCCGAATTGTCGCACCTTTTGAACGCGTAAGGCATTCCAGTCTGCTTTTGCCGCGTCGGTTTCGTCAAAGAAGATGCCGTCATAACCAGCCTTCATTGCTGTAGTAATTTTGGTATCAACAACATCGCTTGCTTCCTTGCCATAGTTCAAAGGAATATATTGGATAGCCCGCCCATTGTTCTGATGCACATAGTTAGGTATATCCCCCCGATCTTGAAGTCCATCGCCAAAAATGACAAAGTTTGGCTGTTTGCTCATAATGGTCTTGAGGGTTGAATCTTCTGAAGCGGGCGGCTGAATAAACCCGTAGTAAAGCACGAACAACCCATTGCCATTAGGACAAGTTCCGCTGTATGCATAGGCAGAATTAGGTTGCCATATCATGAGAATCCCAAGGGTGAGGGCGGTGACAATAGCAACCAATTGGAACAGCTTGCGTTTTTTCATCTTTTTTGCTTTGACACTTGTTTGCATTTATTGTCAATGCGTAAGTCCTAATGAAAATACTTTAGGTTGTAGCGATGTCAAGGAAAATTTTAATAAAATTAATTTAGTTAAGTTTTATATTTTTCTTTAAAGAGTTGAAGCATGTGGCGTGGCAGAGGGCGCAAATGCTTATTTTTTTAAGCTTTTAATCTTAATGCAAATGGTTATCTTATTTGGGCGGCCGGTGTACTAGTACAAAAAGGCAGAAGATCGATAGGCAGATGGCAGAAGGAAAAAGCTTGATTTTTCAAGACTTTCATCAAATGGAATGGTTGGCTTATTTCCGCCCTTCTGTACTAGTAGTCCACTACATTAATGCGTGATGGCCGATCCCAGACCGGGTTTCTAGCCGAGACCGATCGCGCACGCTTTGTGGTCGAGTACTAGTAGTCTGGCAAACAAACGCAAGCGGGACAAAGGGTAAAGGACTCGTAAAAAACTTTCATATTTTCCCCTTTCCCCTTTCCCTTTCCCCTTGCCCCTTATCCCCACTCCCTGGGGGCCCCACCTTCCCCTTTCCCAGCCCTCACCCGTCAAAGTTTTCTTGCAAGAAAACTTTGACGGGTAAAAAAATTAGGTAGTAGCGTCCGATCATCGGGTTTATTTAATGTCCGGGATTACCGAGTTAGTTTAATTACTGCGGTGTTTTCTTGGTGTTCGGACTTGTTTGAAGGCTGGGAGGCAGAATTACCTTATCTACTACGTGGACGACACCGTTGCTAGCTGGGATATCAGCCTGAGTCACCTTAGCGTCATTCACCTTGACGGTGTTGTTAGCGCTATCAACGGTTACTGTAACAGGATTGCCCTCAAGTGTTGCAACTTGTCCAGATGTCAGTTGGCTGGAGGTGACTTGCCCTGGTATAACGTGATAACCGAGAAGCTGCACTAATTTGGTTTTGTTTTCTGGCTTGAGGAGGTTATCTAGAGTTCCTTTTGGCAAAGCTGCGAAGGCTGCATCTGTAGGCGCAAATACTGTGTAAGGTCCTTGTCCTTTCAATTGTTCGGTTAAACCGGCGGCTTGTACTGCCTTGGTTAGTGTTTTAAATGAACCTGCTTGGGCTGCAGCTTGTGCCAATTCTCCCAAATTTTGGTTTGCAGTTGTGCCAGCTGGAGTTTGGGTTGTGGGAGGGACTGTTGCTGCTGGAGTTTGGGTTGTGGGAGGGACTGTTGCGGGAGTTTCTGTGACGGAAGGGGTGTTTGTTGCCTGAGTGTCCGTAGCGGGGGGGATGGTTGTATTATTCTCGGCAACAGGCTGACCGCAGGCAGATAAAGCAATTAAGCTACCTACGCTAATAACACTGAACAATGCTTTTTCTAAAATGCTTTTGCTTGCTTTCATTGCTTTACCTACTAAATTTATTCTAAATCAATCACTATTTACAATTCTTAATACTTTTTTGAGATAACCCCTCAGCCTAATGACGTAGTTTTAAAACAGTTTCTGTAATTTACTAATCGTATAAAAATTTTTGGCAAGTTATTCATCCATCAAAAGAGGTAATAGTTTATTAGGCTTTTGCTTTATCTTATGTCCGGTGAAACACTGATAATTGAGTTTTGTGGGGTTACACTTGGTTTTATTAACTTACAAATCTAAAAATCATAGTTTTTATTATAAGTAATCATCAGGACACAAGCGGCTGTTCCACATTTAACTTGCATAAGGCGGGCAAATCGGCCCAACGCCAGTTGCTTCAACGCTTAAAGGCGCGCAACGCACTGGCTTCCCCACAAGAGGTTGAAAAATTTTAAATGTCTTATATGTGCTTTCGCTTATCCGTAGGACTTACGCAAACTATAGGAAAAAGTAGGCATTCTAGACCCTGTAGAACCCACGCTCCTGGGCTACTGTCGCGGTCGCTACGGCGGCTGGCGACCCAACCGACGCTCCTGGGCTACTGTCGCGGTCGCTACGGCGGCTGGCGACCCGGACGGCGGGCTAGCAGCGTAAGTCCTAATCGGGTAAAAATTTCCGTTATTTTTTTTACTATAGGTTTAGATCAAAAAATGGTATAAAAAAAGAATTGGGACTAGAAATTTATCCAATCCCAAATCCGAAATTATGAATTATCTGCCAAGGGAGATAATTAGATGAACCAACCTCGAAGATTTAAATAGATATTTAAATATCTAAATCTGTGAGGTTGAGTTTAGAACCGTAAGTTTCGATGAATTCGCGTCTGGGTGCGACACGATCGCCCATTAAGATTGTGAAAATGCGATCGGCTTCGGCTGCGTCTTCGATTTCGACTTGCTTGAGGGTGCGTGTTTCTGGGTTCATGGTGGTTTCCCAAAGTTGTTGGGGCATCATTTCTCCCAAACCTTTGAACCGTTGGATGGTATAGTTGGCGTTGTCGGGAAATTGCCTGACTGTCTGATCTTTTTCGCGATCACTATAGCAATAGTAATGATTGCGTCCCCGTTCTACTTTATATAATGGCGGACAAGCGATATATATGTAGCCTTGTTCGAGTAGTGCCCGTTGATACCGATAAAAAAAGGTTAACAACAATGTCCGGATGTGCGCTCCATCTACGTCAGCGTCGGTCATAATGACGATACGGTGATAGCGCAGTTGGGTAGAGTCAAATTCTTCGCCTTTGACACCTAAACCAAGCGCTGTAATTAACGCTTGAACTTCATTGTTTTTGTAGATTTTGGAGTCGTCGGTTTTCTCAATATTGAGGATTTTACCGCGTAGGGGGAGAATCGCTTGGAATCGGCGATCGCGTCCTTGTTTTGCACTTCCACCCGCAGAATCGCCTTCTACGATGTAGATTTCGGACTCGCTGGGGTCTCTGGAACTGCAATCTGCCAATTTTCCGGGTAAAGGCGAAGATTCCAGCACCGATTTGCGGCGGACTAATTCCCGCGCATGACGGGCTGCTTCTGCGGCTTTAAATGCTTGAATGGCTTTATCTAAAACAGCATCGGCGACAGCGGGACGAAATTCCAAATATTCAGTGAGAACTTCTCCCACAAGGGAATCGACAATTCCCCGGACTTCAGTGTTACCAAGTTTGGTTTTAGTTTGTCCTTCAAATTCCGGGTCGGGAACTTTGACAGAAATAACGGCGGTGAGACCTTCGCGGACGTGTTCCCCGCTGAGGTTGGGTTCGTTTTCCTTAATTTTATTGCGCTTGCGAGCGATCGCATTCAAAGTCCGAGTCAAAACCGCCTTCAAACCTTCGAGGTGCGTACCGCCATCAACCGTACGAATATTATTAGCAAAGCCCAGCACATTGTCTGTATAAGCATCCGTACACCACTGCAACGCCACTTCGATTTGAACATTGCTGCGTTCCCCCTGCACAAAGATAATTTCTTCATGTAGCGGCTGCTTATCGCTGTTCATGTAAGCGATGTACTCCCGAATTCCACCCTTATACTCAAAGGTTTCTACCTTGGGAGTATCAGTTTTAAGTAGTTCCAGACGGTTATCGGTAAAGGTGATTCTGACACCTGCATTCAGATATGCCAACTCCCGCAGGCGACTGGCTAAAGTGATAAAATCAAATTCCGTAGTGGAAGTAAAAATTTGGGTGTCTGGCTTAAAAGTTACAGAAGTACCGTGACGGTCTTCCTTGTAAGGCTTGGCTTGCAGTTCGGTGACGGGAACACCCCGTTCATAACGCTGGAAATGAACCTTTTTATCGCGCCAAACTGTAACTTCTACAATTTCAGATAAGGCATTAACAACAGAAACACCAACCCCGTGGAGTCCTCCAGAAACTTTGTAACCGCCACCGCCAAACTTCCCACCAGCGTGCAATACGGTCAACACCGTTTCCAAAGCCGATTTACCCGTTTTAGGATGAATATCGATGGGAATACCGCGACCATCATCTGTTACAGTACAAGAACCATCGGCGTTGAGATCCACCTCCACATGGGTACAGTGACCCGCTAAAGCTTCATCAATTGAGTTGTCCACCACTTCATAAACTAAATGGTGAAGTCCTCGTGGACCAGTGGAACCTATGTACATCCCCGGTCGCTTGCGGACGGCTTCCAGACCTTCCAGAACTTGAATCTGATCGGCACTGTAACTGCTCGTCATGTAAACTCTCCTGATTCGTGGGGGTGAAATCGCCTAAAGGCTTGAAAAAGTAAAAACACTCCAAAATTGTAACACAAAAGCCTTAGAGGCGACCGTAGGGCAGTTTGATGAGTTATTTTGATGGGGGATGTAATCGGCTAAGTTTTCTGAATAAATGGTTGGGGGTTAGGAGTTAGGAGTCTTGAGTTAGGAGTCTTGAGTTAGGAGTCTTGAGTTAGGGGTTGGGGGTTGGGGGTTGGCTGGAGTAAAATTGGGATAGGCTTTTAGTTATCCAGTGAGCGATTTGGCAACCACAGAAGATACAATATACCGCACCTTGGTGTTACTGGGCAGAATTTTTAGTTACCCTTTATATTTTGGTGCTGGTACTAAAACGGAAATTATCGCTGTTAAATGTGTTAAATCTGATATGTTGCACCAATTGTAAGAAGCCAAGAAATAAATTACCCGCTTCGCGCCAAGCAAGCTACACAGCGAGGAAGTGTTCAAGGCGTTTAAACCGGTTAAGATGCTTATTCCAGTTAGATGACCGCTAACTTGTAGAGACGCGACGCCAGACGCCTACTGTCGCGGTCGAATAAGGGCGCTGGCTCAAATTTCACGTCTCTACATAGCCCGAAATTTATTTGGTGGGCGATCGCGAGTGCTTCTTGGGAATGGTGCGTCTTGAGTCAGCCTCTTTCCTTGCGCCCGCGAGTAACAAATGGATATTCACATCCTTTCCCCTTTCCCTTGGACCTCAGCCAGCGTGTTTCTTGAAAGTTAAATGCGATCGCCACTGTAAAATCTCCTAATTCGCAGACTTGAAGTTTCTCGAATGCAAAATAGCAAAATACTGCAAAAATATAACATAAAAGCGTTAAAGGCGAAAAAAGAGCAAATTCACGAGCAGTTTATCAAAGGTATGCACTCATTCACATATTGCACATAGGATAAGTAATAACTAATGACTACTGACTACTGACTATTAACTATTAACTATTAACTCTTAACTCTTAACTATTAACTAATGACCAATGACTAAATTAATTGTGATTTGTGGTGCAACAGCGACAGGTAAATCGGGGTTGGGTTTGGCTTTGGCGATGCGGATGAATTCTGTAATTTTGAGTGCAGATTCTCGTCAGGTGTACCGCGAGTTTGATATTGGTACGGCTAAACCAACAGCAGATGAACAAAAGCTAGTACCACACTATTTGATTGATATCTGCAATCCAACAGACACGATGACGGTAGCAGATTTCCAAGAACAAGCACAAGCGTTAATCGCTTCTTTCCCGGGTTTAGGAGAAGGAGACAAGGGGGACAAGGGGGACAAGGGGGAAACTGCTATTTTATCTCCCCCCTCTCCCTTGTCTCCCCCTCTCTTATTAGTTGGGGGAACTGGTTTATATATACGTTCCATTGTGCAGGGTATGAAGATACCGAGGGTAGCACCTCAGAAAGAATTGCGATCGCAACTTGAATTTCTTGGTCAAATGCAACTTTATGCGATGCTGCAACAAGTCGATCCAGATGCAGCACAAAAGATTCATCCCAACGATCCGGTGCGGACTTTAAGAGCATTGGAGGTATTTTATGTCACTGGGCGTCCGATTTCTCAACAGCAAGGGGAAAATCCACCCGATTACCCGATTTTGCAAATTGGTTTAGATTGCGATGTTGATAAACTCACTCGCCGCATTCAACAGCGAACTGAACAAATGATAGCAGATGGCTTGGTAGCTGAAGTTGAATATCTTTGCCATAAATATGGTGCTGATTTGCCTTTGTTAAATACTTTGGGATATCAAGAAATTAAGCAATATTTGGCTGGAGATATTTCTTTGGATGACGCGAAAGAATTAACAGTTTTGCATACGCGACAATTTGCCAAACGTCAGCGAACTTGGTTTAAAGCATATCCACAAATTGAGTGGTTTGATGCAGATAATCCTGATTTAGTAGAAAAAGTTTGGTGGCGCGTGCAAGAGTTTATCAACATTTCGTAGAGACGTTTCATGAAACGTCTCTACAGGGTTTTATCAAACATTTACAGAGTATCAGGATCTATGCCCATAGCTCGCAGTCTTTCTGCTAGCAATTGGGCGCGTTGTTGTGCCTGTTCCTTTTCTAAGCGTTCCTGTTCGACGCGTTGTTCGGCTACTTCGGCGCGTTGTTCGGCTTGTTCGGCGCGTTCATCACCAGTCGGTAAAACATTACTATCCTGGTAGCACCAACGCAACCAAACATCCTGTCTACCTTCAAATTCTCCCTCCCACAAAGTCAAACCTAAACCAACTTGTTCTAACCAATTTTCTGTAGTTTCAGAGTAACGCATTCCCCTAAGTTCATAAACCCGCAGAGTTTGTTCTCCTAATTGGTGAGTGGGGTCATATACTATGTAGTAACTCACCCGCATTTGTTCATAAATTTTTAGTTTTTTCCCAAGTTCATCACTTTCTTTGTTGGAGACAATTTCAATTACAACTTCTGGATGTTTGCCAAATCGCCAAATCATGTAACAACGATTTTGCTTTTCCCACCAATTGTCAGGCACTTGGACATCAAGGCTGAGAAAGACATCGGGTACAATAGGCGGCTGAAGGTCTGTGTAGTAAATGCCAACATTTGCTGCGGCTAAAAAAGTCTGATTTCGTAAAGAACTGTAAAGAGAACGTATTAATAGGCGTTGTTGTTTTTCAGATGCGAAATTATCCACAGGCGTATCATCTTCGGTGACTAGCTGGTTGGCATCTGGGATATAGAAATCACCATCATTGATTAAAACTTGCTCAACCATAAGTTTATCCTGTATTTGAAAGCGCTAATTCTAGGTTAGGTGATTGGTGGTGGGAAGAGTGCGATCGCGCCAAACCTGCGTGTATTAACGACTGCCTTTTAATTTTTTATGCGCCAAAATATACTTTAATATCTCTGTAGCAGCAGGACAATTAATGCTTCGCAGCACCTCTGTTAAATTCCCTCGCCTCAGCTTACCCTCACACCTGTAACAATATTGTTAAAACCAGCATACAAACTAAGCGATCGCACTCTGACAAAAAATCTATGCTTACCCAAGATAAACAACAACGCAACTGGAAACCCATCATCAAACAATTTGAGGCTGTAGTTGGCAAAAATGGCGTGGTACAACGCCGCGAGGAACTCATTACCTATGAGTGCGACGGACTCCCCGCTTACCGCCAACGTCCCGCTGTAGTAGTTTTACCTAGAACTACTGAACAAGTCGCACAGGTGGTGAAGATATGTCACCAAAATTCTATTCCCTTCATTCCACGGGGCGCTGGTACTGGTTTATCTGGTGGCGCTTTACCAATTGAAAATTGTGTGTTAATTGTCACTTCATTAATGCGGCAAATCATCAGCGTCGATTTGGATAATCAGCGCGTTGTCGTGCAACCTGGGGTAATTAACAACTGGGTGACGCAAGCTGTTAGTGGTGCTGGATTTTACTACGCTCCCGACCCTTCCAGCCAAATTATCTGTTCTATTGGCGGTAATGTGGCGGAAAATTCTGGTGGGGTGCATTGTCTGAAATATGGTGTCACCACTAACCATGTTTTAGGATTAAAAATTGTCACTCCTGAAGGTGAAATTGTAGACATTGGCGGACAAATCCCGGAAATGCCCGGTTATGATTTAACTGGTGTTTTTGTTGGTTCGGAAGGTACTTTAGGAATTGCTACGGAAATTACTCTCAAAATTCTCAAAAGTGCTGAATCAATTTGCGTTTTGTTAGCAGATTTCACCAGTGTTGAAGCTGCTGGGTCAACTGTTGCTGATATCATCAGCGCCGGAATTATTCCTGGTGGTATGGAAATTATGGATAACCTCAGCATCAATGCGGTGGAAGATGTTGTTAATACAGGTTGTTATCCCCGCGATGCTGCTTCTATTTTATTGGTAGAAATCGATGGTTTGGAGGTAGAAGTTGCGGCAAATAAACAGCGCGTGACTGAAATTTGTCAAAAGAATGGTGCGCGTAATATTACATCTGCTAAAGACCCAGAAACACGTTTAAAATTATGGAAAGGACGAAAAGCTGCTTTTGCTGCTGCGGGACACGTGAGTCCAGATTATTTTGTTCAAGATGGAGTAATTCCCCGCACTCAATTAACTTATGTTTTGCAAGAAATTGAGGCTATAAGTCAAAAATTTGGCTATCAGATTGCTAATGTTTTTCACGCTGGTGATGGCAATCTTCACCCACTGATTCTATTTGATAATTCTGTTCCTGGTGCATTAGAAAAGGTGGAGGAAGCTGGAGGAGAAATTCTCAAGCTTTGTGTAAAAGTTGGTGGTAGCATTTCTGGCGAACATGGCATTGGTGCTGATAAAAAATGTTTTATGCCAGATATGTTTAGCGAAGCTGATTTAGAAACTATGCAATGGGTACGGGAGGTTTTTAATCCTAAAGGTTTAGCTAATCCTGGGAAGATTTTCCCGACGCCCCGCACTTGTGGGGAAGCTGCAAGACTTATGGGTGAAGGTGTCAAGCTGTTTGAAGATGTTGAACGCTTTTAATTATTTCGTTGGTAAGGAGTCTACTACTAGTCCGCCACATTAATGCATGGTGGCCGATCCCAAACGGGGTTTCTTTAAGATGAAAATTTAGAAACCCGGTTTCTTCAAGAAATCGGGTTTCTGGACAGCGTTAACTTTCACAAATCATATAGCAATCCATCTGCAAGGGTGATATTTAATTTTTTTGAACTAACCGCAGAGAGAAGTTTGAGCGGAGGTTTCCTCCGTTCGCCCTTGGCGTTGCCGAAGGCATCAAATCTTCGGTGGGCGCAGCGGAAAGTTTGAGCGGGGGTTTCCTCCGATGGCTTGTCTGCGACACGCTGCCCGAACGCCAACGCCAAGGGCGAACAAAGCTTTCCAAGACAGGGTACGCAGAGAGAATAAAGAGAGATTTTCACGCTCTTATTTAGGGTATATTCTATAGCAGCCCGCGCATCATTCATGAAAATTTAGAAACCCGATAACTTTTGCGAAACCGGGTTTATGAACGTGAATTTTCACGCTCTGATATAGGATTGCTATATATTGTCCGGAGGAAGCGATTTGAATTTTGTAGTTATGTATATTCATATAAAACTAAGTCAAACCTGCAAATGAATTGTTTGGCTCGCCGTTGTTTTTTTTACTTTATTTGTTTGGGTTTAGTATTGAATTTAACAGTTTTTTATTTCCCTTCGTTCTCTGTTTCTTCCCAAACAAAAAGCGCCCCAATAACAACAGAAATTCGCGGGGTTTGGCTCACTAATGTTGCTAGCGGTGTATTATTTGTACCTTGGGGTATTCATCGTGCTTTAAATCAATTATCGGCGCTGAATTTTAATACTGTGTATCCTGTTGTTTGGAACCGAGGATATACTTTTTATCATAGCGATGTTGCGAAAAAGTTTATCGGTCGAGATACTCAACCTTTGCTAAAATTCATGCAGGGTGGAAGTGATGCTTTGGCAACGATCGCTCTGATTTCTCAAGCCAAAGGTTTAAGTGTTATCCCCTGGTTTGAATACGGGTTTATGGCGCCTTTCCATTCAGAATTAGCACGGCTTTATCCTGATTGGCTAACTATGGGGCAAAATGGCAGCAAATCTATTAATGAAACTCCTTTAGATTTACAGTTTATTAATAACCCTTTTTTCAGCAAGCAAGTATGGTTAAATCCTTTGCATCCGCAAGTTCAAGAGTTTATTAAAGCGCTGATTATAGAAGTTGTTACTAAATATCAAATAGATGGCATTCAGCTTGATGACCACTTTGGAATGCCGATAAAGTTTGGCTATGACCCCTACACTATTCAACTTTACAAGCAAGAACATCAAGGAAAAAGTCCTCCAACAGACTTTTCTAACCCAGAATGGATGCGCTGGCGAGCAGACAAAATTACCGATTTCATGATCGAAATTTATCAAGCTGTAAAAGCAATTAAACCCAATGTCAAAGTCTGTTTGTCTCCTAACAACCAAGCTTTTGCTTACAATTACTATTTGCAAGATTGGGAAAGTTGGGTAAAAAAAGGTTTGGTGGATGAGTTGCTTTTGCAGGTTTATCGAGATGACAAAAACAGTTTTATCGCTCAATTGCAAGAACCAGCGGTGCAATTGGCTCTTAGTAAAATTCCCGTAGGCGTCGGTATATTATCGGGAACGTTACACAATCCTGTGAACATCGCCCAAATCAAACAACAAGTTCAAACTGTGCGCGATCGCCATTTTCAAGGTGTCTCTTTTTTCTATTGGGAGAGTTTGTGGGGTTACATCACACCAGAATCACCCCGAAAACGCCGCAAAGCTTTTCGCAATATGTTTCCAACAAAAGCCATCAGACCATTTCATCAAAAAATTTGATGCCAGCGACTTCTGTAAAAATACTTAAAGGAAGATTGACATTTATATTGCTGTGGACTACAGCCACTTTCGGCGGTTTTTTGCTGAGTTTGTTCTGGATGGAAATTGGCGAAAAGTCTGATATTCAAGCAATTCAAGCTGCAATCGCTTCTTTAGCGATCGCCGCACCGCAAAGCTTGATTCTCAGACAAACCATCTTTTTCATGTGGTGGGTGCTGACAACTGTTGTCGGCTGGTTTTTCATCACCGCTATTGGTGTTGGTGCTGTCGGTTGGATTGTATTTTCAACTCAGTTTCTCGCCCTGCGGGTCCTCTACGGTGCGCTTTATGGCGCTATTGGCGGCTTTGGTATTGGACTAGCACAGTGTTTGGCAATTCGTCAGACAGTCCCCTCTGGGAAACGATGGATATTAGTAAGTTCTCTGAGTTGGGCGATCGCATTACCGATTGGTTCGGTTGTAGGTATGTTTTTACACCAATCCACCTCATTATTTTTAGGCGAGGTAGTGGGATTAGGTATAACTTGGCTTGTAGTTGCTATCCTCACCGGAGTTAACGCTTACAAGATTCTCAGGTGATGGGGAGAGGGGGAGAGGGGGAGAGGGGGAAGGGGGGGCCCCCAGGGAGTGGGGATAAGGGGCGAGGGGGAGTGGGGGAGACAAGCAAGACTTGCAAGGCTTGCAAGATTTGCCAGACAACTAACTACGCGCCTACTAACCACCAACCCAAGCGCTTACGCGCCTATTAACTACCAACCACCAACAACTAACCACCAACCCAAGCGCCGAAGCGCCTATTAACTACCAACGCGATCGCGCTTCACCAGTACTAGGAGGGAAACTCTCGCGCAGTACGCGCTTCACCACCAACCCCCAACCCCAGAGGGGTTCACCATCCCCGGCACGAGGGAAACCCTACCAAGGGCGCCCCTTCACCACCAACAACCAACTAATATTAAAAAATGTGACATTTGATAGCAATGTAGCGCTTTGTACTTAAGTATATGTCAAAATATAAAAAAAATTATTAAACAATTAAAACCAATAACTTCGTACTCACGTGCAATGCTATTGGTCTTTAAAACAGCAGGATTTGTTGAATTTACACTCATTAGCTTGTCCGGCTTTTTAATAAAAAGTAGCGAAAGATATCAGTATCGAGAAATCAGGGCTAAGAAGGGTTTTTAAAGCGGGATAACTACTTTGAAAGTACGCTTAGTGGTCTGTCAAGCAAACGAAAGCGGGGCGCCAAGGGTATTCGTGAAAAAAGTTTAATATTTTCCCTACCCGCCTTGAATTAGTCCTCACCTGACCATTTTGGGTTCCCAGACTACTACTAGAGTCAGCAAAACAACTCTCGCATGAATATAAATCCATCTGAATCAACCGCAGAGTTGACACAACCATCGCCTCCGGAAGTTGAGGTAGGCACAGATGTAGAAGAAGATAGTAGTAGTGAGCAGTTTCTACTCAGTATCTACGATTCTGTGCAGGCGTCTATCTTTGTAGTGGATGTGATGGAGAATGGGGATTTTCGTTATGTGGCGCTCAATCCAACTCATGAGAAGTGGACGGGTATCGGTTCGGAGGATTTGAGGGGCAAAAGTCCTGAAGAGGTTCTCTCTCCAGATGATGCAGCAAAGGTGCGTCAGTATTATACTGAGTGCGTGCGTTTTGGCAAAACTATTTCTTATGAAGAATGTTTGCAATTCCAAGGTAATCCGACGTGGTGGAGGACGACTTTAAAGCCTTTGTCGGATGGAAATTCCAAGATTTACCGATTGATTGGCATTAGTACTAATATTACCCAGGCAAAGCAGGCTGAGGAAACCGGGAGACTTCAAGCTCAACGTGAATATTTGTTAGAAGCGATCGCCCAACGTATTCAGCAAGGTGTAGATTTAGAGACGATTCTCAATCTTTCGGCGATTGAAGTGAGGCAGTTTCTTTTGAGCGATCGCTTATTAATTTACCGCTTTGAGTCTGATGGCGGTGGAGTGATAATTGTCGAATCAACTGTTGCTAGTAATTCTCTTCTAGAAAAAAATATTAAAGATTCCTGCTTCACCGAAAAACACACCGAATGCTACAGGCGCGGTTGCATTCACGTTGTCGAAGATATTCATGCAGCCGGATTGCATCCAAAGCAAATTGATTTATTCACCTCTTTACAGGTGAGGGCAAATTTAGCCGTGCCAATTTTGTTACAACAGGAATTGTGGGGATTGCTGATTGCCCAACAATGCAGCGAACCGCGTCAATGGCAACAAACAGAAATCGATTTGCTCAAACAACTGTCAACCCAAATCGGAATCGCAGTGCAGCAAGCAGAACTTGATCGGCAAGTAAAGTATCTCAAAACCGAGTTGGAATTGCAAAAGCACAGACACAAAGCCCAGTTGCAACAAGCGCTCAACTTTGAAACACTGGTGCGGCGCATTACCGAACAAATCCGCGACAGTGTTGATGAAAGTGAGATTTTGCAAACAGCTATACAGGAATTGGCAAAGATATTAAAGTTGGATAGCTGTCAAATCGAACTTTATAGTTCTTGTAGCGCGATCGCAACTATTGCTTATGAGTACACAACTACTTTATCCCAGTCTCAGGGATTGAGCAGAACAATTGCAGACTTTCCAGAAATTTATCAGCCACTGTTGCAAAAACAACTTTGGCAATCGCTAAAAATCATTCCCGGATGGAATCCCAAATTGACTGTTGTTACACAGATGGCTTGTCCAATTTTCGACGCCAAAGGTATTATTGGGAATATCTGGCTGATCAAACCAACACAAGAGGCTTTTGAGGACTTTGAGATCGCGCTAGTACAACAAGTAGCAAATGAATGCGCGATCGCCATTCGCCAAGCCAGACTGCAGGAAGTAGCGCAGACACAGGTGAGAGAACTTCAAAAACTGGAACATTTGAAAAGCGAATTTCTCAAAACCCTTTCCCACGAATTGCGGACACCAATCACAAGCATTTGTCTCGCCGCCCAAACTCTCGAAAGTGTGCTTATACACGAAGGTGTATTGGAGGTAGAGTTAGTCCCGCAACTATTGCAAATTCTGCAAAATGAGTGTGGGCGAGAAAGTAAATTAATAAATGATTTGCTTACTCTCACATATCTCGAAGCCGAAATCCAGCCACTGACTTTGATTGAGATTGACTTACAAAGTTGGATGTCTCCCATAGTCGAATCATTTCGCGATCGCGCCAGTTGTCAGCAGCTGCAATTAAACTTTATTATTGCCGACAAACTTCCTTTACTGAAAACAGATATTACAGACTTAGAACGTGTTATTACGGAGGTAATCACCAATGCGTGCAAGTATACACCTGCGGGGGAGACAATTACAGTTTATGTAAATGCGAAAATTGATACAGTGCAGATTAGCGTTAGTAATTCGGGAATAGAGATTCCTCAGGATGAATTATCTCAGATTTTTGACCCCTTTTATCGCATTCCCAGAAACGACCCTTGGAAATATGGTGGTACAGGATTGGGATTGGCATTAGTGCAGAAATTGGTGAAGCATTTAGGAGGGATGATTAGTGTAGAGAGTGAAGCTCTTAAAACTACATTTATTGTAGAATTTCCGAAAAATTAATCATAGCGCGATCGCCCTGACTCATACCCCCTTTACAATCGTTGTGCCCCCCGGGAGGTGGGTTGGGGGAATCTACAACGTCTAAAACACTCTTCTAATAATTCCTTCAAAAACCTTAAAATCAGAAAGCGCGATCGCCCCTGTACCCCCTTGTCTCCCCATCTACCGACGTGGGAAAATTTACAAAACACGTGCAGTAAAGGTGCCAGAGACTTTATCAGCGAACAACGGGCTGATTATGATAGTCCTTGGAAAGAGTCCCTGGAAAATTATTTTACTGACTTCATCGCTTTTTTCTTCCCCCAGGTAGATGCTGAAATTGACTGGACAAGGGGCTATGAATTTCTTGATACCGAACTGCAACAAATCGTGCGGGATGCAGAATTAGGAAGACGTTTGGCTGATAAACTAGTTAAAGTTTGGCGAACAAACGGCGATGAGACTTGGGTACTGGTACACATCGAAGTTCAGAGTCAAGAAGAATCAGACTTTTCTGAGCGGATGTTTGTCTATAATTATCGTTTGCGCGATCGCTATAATCGTCGGGTTGCCAGTTTAGCAGTTTTGAGCAATGAGCGTCTAAGTTGGAGACCAGATCAATTCCAGTCAGAATTGTGGGGTTGTGAAATCAGTTTTCGGTTTCCTGTGGTGAAATTGCTAGACTATAGACAGCAGTGGCAGGTGCTAGAAAACACAGATAACCCTTTTGCAACTGTAGTCATGGCTCACTTAAAGGCACAGGAAACTCGCAGCGATCGCGAAAGTCGCAAATATTGGAAACTTTACCTGACTAGGCGACTTTATGAGCGGGGTTATCAGCGCCAGGATATTCTCAATTTATTTAGATTTATTAATTGGGTGATGGCACTGCCACAGGAATTGGATGCAAGTTTTTGGCAGGAAGTTCAGCAATATCAAAGGGAGAGACAAATGCCATAGGTTACCAGCTTAGAACAAATGTGGCTCAATCAAGGTATCCAACAAGGTATTCAACACGAGAGGCTACAAGAATTGCTGTCAGCTATTGAGTTGGGTTTAGAGTTAAAATTTGGCAATGAGGGTTTAGAGCTTTTGCCAGAAATATCTCAAATTGAAGATATAGAGATGTTGCAGGCAATTAAGTCAGGTATCAGAACAGTTAATACTTTGGCTGAACTACGTTCTATTTATCAGCGAAATAATTAATCAAATTAAATCAATAAAGTTCACAATCTCAAATATTTTTTAATATCCCAAAAGAGCGATCGCCCTTTTTGCAATCCCTCTGATTCTTGACTACATCCCACCCCTTAATCCCCTCCCCGCTTGCGGGGAGGGGAGACAAAGCCTAGCTTTGGCGGGGGTGGGGTTCTTCAGCAATTATGGGTGATTACCCGGACATGATATAACCCAAGCCCGATCGCTAAAACAACACAAAAAGCGATCGCCCTTTTTGCAATTTCCATTTCCTCGTTCCCAGCCAGAGGCTGGGAATGCCTTAAACGAGGCTCTGCCTCCTCAACCCGCTTGAGGCAGAGCCTCCATGATAGCATTACCACGCTCTGCGTGGGAACGAGAGATCTCCCCATCTCCCTACTCCCCCCGCAATTCCCTCAATATCTCTGGTGTAAATGGATTCTTGCCAGCACGCAAAGCTTCAACCCAGTCTTGAATCTGCTTTTTACTCTCAGCGGGAATATCCTTGGATTGAATATATACTTCAAAATCTGAAATTGCACCCTGTCTATTGCCCGTAAGCGCCCTAGCCAAACCACGCGCTACTTTAGCGTTTGCTTGTTCTTGTTTAGAAGCAAAAGAAACTGCTTTTTCACAGCCAAACATGACATCAGCGGCATGGTTATTTAAACTACCATCCCAACACAGGCGACGCCAAGACTCAGCAGAGATTTTCAATGAGGGGTCGAGTTTTTGTGCTTCTGTATATTTCTCACTCGCTTTTTTAACATCACCCTGGTTTACTAGTTCCTCACCTTGTTGAACTAAAACAGGTACTGTAACCTTTCTGGCGACAGCTTCCGGGTTATTTTCCAATTCTTTTGTATCCGGCTCTAAATCAACCTGAGAATCTAATTGCTGTGCTTTTTTAAACTGCGCCACTACAGCCGCAAAATCCCCCTCTGCAGCCTTTTCTCTGCCTTGCTGAACAAAAGCAGGTGCGGCTTTTTTCTCTGGATTAATTTCTAATTTGGGGTTCCATTCTTTAGCTTTTTTAAACTTCGCCACCGCTTTTGCATAATCACCCTCTGCTGCTAACTCTTTCCCTTGAATTATCAAAGTGTCTGCTGCAGCTTTCACCAGAGACGGGTTTTGAATTTGACATTGCTTGAGTTTCCCTAACGTCTCCGGATGGCTGATTAAGTAATCTTGCAGCCACTCGCACCCCAATTGCAAAAGACTTTCTAAATTCAAATTCCACAAGCGAACAGTGCTGTCATCTCCTGAAGAGGCGATCGTTTTGCCGTCGGGGCTAAATGCCACACTCCTAACATCACCATTATGCCCTTTCAGGGATTGCAATTGCTGTCCTTGCAAATTCCACAAGCGAACAGTGCTGTCATCTCCTGAAGAGGCGATCGTTTTGCCGTCGGGGCTAAATGCCACACTCCTAACATCACCATTATGCCCTTTCAGGGTTTGCAATTGCTGTCCTTGCAAATTCCACAAGCGAACAGTGCTGTCATCTCCTGAAGAGGCGATCGTTTTGCCGTCGGGGCTAAATGCCACACTCCAAACTATACCATTATGCCCTTTCAGGGATTGCAATTGCTGTCCTTGCAAATTCCACAAGCGAACAGTCCTGTCCAAACCTGAAGAGGCGATCGTTTTGCCGTCGGGGCTAAATGCCACACTCCTAACATCACCATTATGCCCTTTCAGGGTTTGCAATTGCTGTCCTTGCAAATTCCACAAGCGAACAGTGCTGTCTTCTCCTGAAGAGGCGATCGTTTTGCCGTCGGGGCTAAATGCCACACTCCAAACATCACCATTATGCCCTTTCAGGGATTGCAATTGCTGTCCTTGCAAATTCCACAAGCGAACAGTGCTGTCATCTCCTGAAGAGGCGATCGTTTTGCCGTCGGGGCTAAATGCCACACTCAAAACATAACCATTATGCCCTTCTAGGCGGTTGCGTTCTTTGATAGTGTAAAGCACCTGTCGCAAAGTAGCGATTGAGCGCGTGCGGGTATCTGGATTGACATCTTTATTCACCTGCTGAATTTGTTGTCCAGCCTTCAAGCTTTCAGCGAGTGCTTCAATTTGCGAATTTGCAGCCATCAGGCTTTCAGAATTGAGATTGCTGGCAAAAATATCAAGGCTTTCTCTTTCCCTTTCGGCTTGCAAAAAATACTGATACCAACCAAACACCGCCAAAGGCACCGAAAGAAATAACACCGAGCCAATTAAACCCACAGCAGCTTGTTGCAGGCGCTTTGTCCAGTTTACAGGTAAATTTGTGCTTATCCACCGATTATCAAACACCATCTGGTAGATCAGATTGCGGACTTGTAACACCTTTCCTTCCCGCTTCACCGCCCCCGAAAGCTTCAAATGCGACTTAATAATAGACTGTTCCTCATCAAGCACATTGTTTCTACCCCGGCGAATCTCGCGATAGGTAATCAAAACCCCTTCTGCATCAGGTGCGCGTTTTGTCAACATATCGCGAACAAACTGCAAATTATGATCTTGGTCGCTCATCACGCCAAAAAACGTGCTGCGAACAATCCGATTGATCTCATCCTCATTAAGACTCCCCCCCCACACCCGTCGTCCCTTGTCTCCCCTCTCCCCCCCTCCCCCCCTCCCCTTGTCCCCCCCTCCTCCTCTCCCCTCTTCAACCAAAGCCCCACAGAGACGTTGCGTCAAATAAGGATGTCCCCCCGTCCACTTCAACACCCACCCAAATACCAGTTGCGCCTCATCCCTCGCCAACCCCAAACCATCAGCAAAAGGTAACGCCTCATCAAAACTAAAATCAGTCAAATCCACACGCTGTCCGATATTAAAAGGCGTGCGTTTAGCATCGCGAATCAAATCTCCAGGAGTCGCCACCCCCAATAACACAAAAGAAAGACGGCGAAACTCAGAATTCGTCGCACGGGCAACATAGAGATATCGAACCGCCGTAAAAAAATCATCGGTAAAATCCAGGCTGAGAGTAGTATCAATTTCATCAACAAAAATCACCACTTGCCCTGCCACCTCAGCCAGCAAAACCTGCTCAAAAAACAGCGTCAGCCGTTGCGATACCCCCAAATGTTCGTGTTCCCGCCACCAACTCACCACATCCGTCTCAAACATAAAGTGGTCATCCAGCTTCACCAAAAAGCCAAAATACCATTGTTCCGCCGTCACCTGCGCCCCCAACTCTTGGAGGTCAACAATTACACTATTAATTCCCTCCTCCATCAGAGTTTCTGCCGTGCGTACCATCAAACTAGACTTGCCCATCTGGCGCGGCGTCAGCACATAGGCGAAAATAGCATCCCGGCAAAGCCTCAGCAACTCTTGATCAGCATCACGGGGAATGTAAATTCCGCCACCAGCTTGCACCGTCCCGCCAAAAGTGTAAATTACTGATTCAACCACGTAAGTACTCCTGGAAAAAATCAGCGTATAGTTGACAGCGAGGAAACACAGCACGCCCTTCTCGCCGCACCAAACCGGCACCCCGCAACCGAAAGAAAACCCGCTCATCCTCGCAAATATTCTGCCGAACTACCTGCAACATACCCTGCACCAACTCCTGTTTGTCATGCAACCTAAATAAATGATTCCGCAAATGATTGCTAAAAGGACCATTATCTGATATTGCATTAGCAAACAACTCAGCAATCGAGAGGCGGTGACTGGCAACTAAATACAATGCGAGGCGCACTAAATATGGATGTCCCGCCAATAGCGCTATCAATTGTCTTTCCTCTCGTGGGTTGAGGGGATAACCATGACGGCGGTTAAGATCCGCAACTTGTACTGGTGTAAAGTCCTCTAACTCAATCACCTGCCCCACGTTAAAGGGAGATTGGTTAAGATTATCAATTAGCTGATAGGGTTCGGTGGAAGTAACAAGCGCTAAATCCAGCCGCTTCCAGATGGGAGTCGTGGCGCGTTGGTTGTGCCAGCTTCGCAGCATTCCAAAGAAATCTGAGCGAAATTCAGTATCAAACAGGCGTTCCACCTCGTCCATTGCCAAAACAAGGGGGTTGCCAAACTCCTTCAACAAATAACGACCGACGTAACGCGTGCAACGCTGACTATTACCTAAAGGTGTATTCCAATACTCATCAACTTTATCTGCCATTTCTAACTCATCGGTAAGCCAGGTACAAAACTGGCGAAAGAACAAGTCAGCATCGCTCAAAGCAGCTTTTTCAAATAATTGGAAATCAAGGAAGGCTACGCGCTTACCAGTATTAACCGCAGCATCCATTGTTCTAATTAATAGCGAACTCTTGCCCATCTGTCGCGGTCCCTTAATGGTGATTGTCACACCCCGCCGCTCGATTGTCTCCAAAGCAATGGAGTCTGAGGGACGTTCGACGTAAAATGCAGATTGACAATCCATAGTTCCTTCCGGCATTTCCAAACATATCGGCTGCGCGGAAGGAAAAGGACGGGGTAACGATGACGGCTGATTTATCTCAACCAAATCTGCTTTGGCTTGCTTTTCACCAATGCTCAACTCGCCGCCCAAAACAGCCTGGTTCAACTCTGCAATCAGGCGCGGCGTATCCTCCGCACTTCTCCAAAAAGCCCAGTTAATATGGTTGAGGTAGACGCTGAGGGGATACTGAAACGGTTCGCGATATCCCAAACGCACCGGGAGAATAACAGGGCGTCCTGCCTGTTCTTTCGCCAATTGGTGCGCCATCGAAATTTCCGCTTCCACCATCTCGCTGTTGATTGACTGCGCCGAAAGAAAGATAATCAGAAAATCAGCTTGACGAATTTCTATTTCTATGCGTTCAGCCCAAGACGTGCCTACCAACATTCTTTGGTCGATAAAAACTTGGTGCTGCTGCGACAGCGCTTGAAAGACTTGCACCGCCACAGGTTCATCCGGTTCCACATCGCGCTTATAGCTGATAAAGACACGCTTAACTCGTGATTCCACATTATTAATATTGTCTTGCAGTGGCAATGCGATCGCTTTTGTTGCAAAGTCTGAATCTAAAGGCTCGTCTTGCGGCAAATCCTGCTGTAAAGTAGCATTATTCCTGCTTTTTAGCACTGGCGTTGCCGACTCGGCAATTCCCTCTAAATCAATAGCACTACAGCCAAACTCATAAGCATCCTCATAGGATCTGCCAGCGCCCAACGCATCATAAAATCCTATAGCAAACTCAATCGCCGCGCGATCGCCAATTGCGCGATTCATCCCCACCACACAGTCAACATATTGGTGAATCGCTTGCGCTTGCGCCTCACTATAGCAGGCATTCAACAACACACACTCAATCTTGCCCTGAAATAACTTAACCAACCTAGCCAGTGAATCTGTATTTACCAGCTGCATTTTCCCAAAGTTATTTTCAAGGACTAAGCCTTGAGTATCCTGTCCATGTCCGCAAAAATGGACAATCTGAGGTTCATAATCTAAAAGCGCACGGCGCAAATCATCAGTACGCACCGCCCATTTAGGGATAATTTCAAACTTATCTCGGCTTTTAGAACGTTCCAACCCCGCCTGAATTTCCCGCACTTCCTCATCCAAGCGCAGCCTCTCGGTATTCTTAGGATTTGCTGATAAAATCAGGATTTTTTTCACAGCGCCATCAACTCTTAAATCCAGGCTTCTTATCTAGATGCAGTGTACTACAACACAATTTTGGATAATTACCGAGAGTAAGTAGGTGGGCATGAATATTTATCGTTAAGACAAGGCAGAGGAGCCACTGCGTTGCCTTTCTTTCCCCCGGTTGAAGCATGTGGCGTGGCAGGGGGCAGAAGGCAGAAGGGAAGGGGTTTTCAGGTAACTTTACTTTTTGTTACAAAATAGCGGTTTTTTTGTGCCTTCCTACTTATACGGCTGAAATTACAAATCAAACACTCGTAAACGAGTCTCAAACACTCATTAAGGAGAATCAAATGCTCGTCCACAAGTCTCAAACACTCATTAAGGAGAATCACATACTCGTCCACAAGTCTCAAACACTCATTAACCAGACTCACATACTCGTCCACAAGCCTCAAATACTCATTAACGAGAATCAAATACTCGCCCACGAGTCTCCCCTCGTTCCCAGTCAGAGACTGGGAATGCCTTCTCATAGGCAAAGCCTCCCGTCAGAAATTATAAAACCTTCAACAAATACTGTGTCAAATTAAACGCATCAACTCCCAACTCCGTGCGCTCTTGGGCTGCCAAAATCCCGGCTTGCGAATGCCACCACGCAGCAGTTGCGACAATCTCCTCCACAGCAATTTCTTTAGAAGCAGCTTGCGCCAACAAACCACCGAGTAGCCCCGTTAACACATCCCCACTACCACCACGCGCCAAAGCCGGAGTACTTTCAGGATTAATCCAAACTGCACCTTGAGGATTAGCGATCGCTGTTCTCGCACCTTTCAACAATACTACCGCCCCGCTTTGTGCTGCAGCTTCTCGCACCGCCTTCACTCTGTCTTTCTTCGCATCTGCAACATCAGGAAACAACCTCGTAAATTCACCAGCATGAGGTGTAATAATCGTTGCAGCTTCCCGTTTTTGTAAAATCGGGATAGTTCCCATTTGTGCCAAGATATTCAAAGCATCAGCATCAAGAACAAGAAAGTCAGTGCTTTCTAATACCTCTTGTACAATTGGTGTGGCATCTCGTGTTAAACCGGGACCGCAGGCGATCGCATTAAATGAATTGAGGTTAGTATTTTCTGGTAATTTGAGTTGTGCGATCGCACCCGTTTGGGTTTCTGGACAACCGATAATTAATGCTTCTGGCAATTGTGCAACCAAAAGCGGTTTAAGAGATTCAGGAACAGCAATTGAAAGCATTCCCACACCACTAGCCCGCGCACCCAAACCAGTTAAAATGGCACCACCGGCATAGCGAAGCGAACCGCAAATTAGCAGCAAATGTCCTTCTTTGTATTTGTGAGTTACAGCCCGACGGGGTAAAGGCAAAGTAGAAAGTGCAGTAGTTTTAGTAATGCGGTGAATTCTGGGTGAATTTTCCAATACAGCTTGCACATCAGCTAAAGGAATATCAAAGTCAATTAATTCAGCTTTGCCGATATATTCTAAAGCGTGGTCTTGCAATAAACCCAGCTTCCACAAACCCAAACATAGGGTATGAGTAGCGCGAATAGCAGTTCCCAAAACCTCGCCAGTATCAGTATGCAAACCCGAAGGTATATCAATACTAATAATTGGTTTAGACCATTCATTAAGTTGATTAATAGCAGTTGCAACTGAATCTATCAGCGTTCTTTCTAACCCAAATCCAAACAAACCATCAATCAACAAATCACAGTCCAACAATTGTTCAATGAATTGATAGCATGGAATGCCCAAACTTTGAGCATATTGCAAATGTTGAGAAGTTAATTCTTTCAGCTTAGAGAAAGGACAATATATGCAAACTTCTACCCCTTGAAAATGCAACTCACGGGCAACAACCAACGCATCCCCTCCATTATGACCGGGACCAACGAGAATTCCGACGCGGGTAGTAGAGGAGGGGGGGAGGGGGAGAGGGGGAGAGGGGGGGAATAATCCTGCTTGTCCCCCTTGTCCCCCTTGTCCCCCTTGTCCCCAAATCAATTCCTCAACACGACGGGCAATAAGTCCCGCCACTTTTTCCATCAAAGCCGCTACAGGCATTCCTGCGGCAAAGATACGTCCTTCAATATCGCGCATTTGTTGCGCGGTTACGACTACCTGGGAAATTTGTTCTTGTCTATTTACCATAAGTTAGAAGTTGGGAGTTAGAGTTAGAAGTTATACCATTTCACGTTAATTGCGATACATATAAATATTGTAGAGACGCGTATTCCTTCGGAGAACCCGCAGGGTAATTTGGCGTCTCTACACCGTCTGTATTTGTTAAGAATTACGCTTTTAGGATGAAAAAAATGAACTTTACTAGGCGCACAGGACACAGAGAAATAGGAGTTTGGCAGAGTTTTTGCGTAAGTCTTCGCCTCCCACTATTTACTTTTAACTCCTACTGGGCGGCTGGGCGCCTCCTAACTCCTAACTCCTGACTTTACTTGCCGTAGTAAACCCTAGCATTACCAAATCCTAAATTTCGCAGATAACTATTCCATTGTTCTGCTTGCAAGCGTTGAGCAAAAGGTCCAACTGCTACGTGGGAACCTAACGGATGGTTTCTTGCGATTACACCTGTAGATTGTCCGAGATTGCGCCTGATTTTATCTTGAATTGAGGCTAATTCTCCCGAATTGGCGGGAATCGCTACATAATAATAGTTCGACTCTTCCCTTCTAGGATTGCCTGGATTCGGGTTATAAGAATTATTGGGATTATTAGGCGTTGGCTGTCCGCCAGAAAGACTGACAGCCCGTGCGCCATTTATACCGGAGGATGTCAGCTGGTTAAGGCGCTGTTGGGCGTTGGCTGCTTTGCTAAAAACTCCTACTTGGATGATAGAACGTCCTTGTATCTGTCGAATATAAGCTCTAGGTTCAACAAGACGTACTTGTTCCAAGACTTGGTAATTATTGCTATCAACAAAAACTAAATAGCGCTCCTGATTCTGGTTATTATTCTGGTTATTATTTTGATTAAACGGTACTGCTTGGTATGTTTGGTATGGTTGGGGTTGTGAGTTAGGTATTGCCGTGTTTGGCTGCTGTTGCGGCGAGGATTCCTGTGATTGAGTGGTAGCTTCTGGGATGGGTGAAGCTGTAGGAGTCTCGCTAGGCGTATCAGTGCGAATATTTGGCGGCAAACCGGGTAACGGTGTTTGTGCTGGGCTAAACTGGGGAATCAGTGTCAAAAATCCTCCCAGGAATAACGCCACCATCAAAGATGGTCGCCTAAAGTTGTGAAATGCTATAAATTGACTTGGTATTGCACTCGACATAGTAGCATCAAGGTTTAAAGATAATCGACTTCAAGCAATAACTAACCAGCGATTTTCAATTTTTGATGTTGAATGAATCCAAAATCCTCTCATCTAAAATCTAAAATCCTGTTAGAGGTTGTCTGTTGTAGTAACTACATAGTGTTAGCTTAGATTAGTTGCCTAGCAAGATTTACGCATATGAAAAAAGTCGTCGTTGGTCTTTCTGGTGGCGTTGACAGTTCGGTCGCTGCTGCCATCCTGCACAATCAGGAATATGAAGTCATTGGTCTGACCCTTTGGCTAATGAAAGGCAAAGGTCAATGTTGCTCTGAAGGTATGATTGACGCGGCTTTTATCTGCGAACAACTAGGCGTTCCCCACCATGTTGTTGATATTAGAGAAGTCTTTCAGACAAATATTGTGGATTATCTGGTATCTGGTTACAGTGCCGGAATCACGCCTTTGCCTTGCTCTCAGTGCAATAAAACCGTCAAGTTTGGTCCAATGGTGCAATATGCCCGCGAACAGTTGGGAAGCGATCGCATCGCTACCGGTCATTATGCCCGCATTAGTTACGATGATGCTACGGGACGTTACGAATTGTTACGAGCTGTTGACCGCAATAAAGACCAATCTTATTTCCTCTACGATTTGTCGCAAGATTTACTCGCTGCCTCTGTATTTCCATTGGGCGAACTCAATAAAACCGATACTCGCCGCATTGCCGCTGAATACAATTTGAAAACCGCTGATAAGCCAGAAAGTCAAGATTTATGTCTCGTGGAAAGTAATGGCTCAATGCGTAACTTTTTAGACAAATATCTGGCTCCGAAAAAGGGCGATATTGTTGACTCTACGGGGAAAGTATTGGGTCAGCATGATGGTGTTCATCATTACACGATTGGGCAACGCAAAGGTTTGGGAATTGCGGCTGCCGAACCGTTGTATGTGATTGCTTTGGATGCGGTAAATAATAAAGTGATAGTAGGCGATCGCATGAAAGCAACTGAGTCAGAATGCACGGTACAACGGGTAAACTGGGTTTCTATGGCTGAACCGTCTAGCCCGATTCGCGCTCAAGTGCAAATTCGCTATCGTTCATCTCCTGTAGGAGTGACGGTGATTCCATTGGAAGATTCGCGAGTTCGTTTGGTGTTTGATGAACCGCAGTTCAGCATTACGCCCGGACAAGCTGCAGTGTGGTATGACGGGGAAAAAGTCTTGGGTGGCGGAATTATTGAGCAATTTACTTAAAAATAACCCCACCCCCAGAAAATCGTTGTTTAGGGAAGTGCGATCGCGATCGTTGAATCAAGTGGCTTTCATGCCGGGAACACCGAATTTCTTGTAACCGAAAATCGCAGCCACTCACGCCTGATCATTTAGAACTTGCGTACAATCTATCAATCAATTTATGACCGAGGAACGTGAAAGAGCTGATAATGACAGCCCGTGGAAATAAATTTTAGAAGCTTACTTTCCCCAAGCAATGCAGTTTTTCTTCCCTCAAACAGCTGCACTAATTAACTGGGAACGTCCCCACGAATTTCTCGATAAAGAATTCCAACAAATAGCCCGCGATGCCGAACAAGGAAGAAGATACGCGGATAAACAAAGTAAAAGTCTGGCAAATCCAAGGACAAGAAATTTGGCTGTTGATACATGTAGAAATCCAAGCAAAATCGGAAGATACCTTTTCAGAAAGGATGTTTTCTTATAACCTAAGAATTTTTGACCGTTTCGCCAAACCTGCCATTAGTCTCGCAATTTTGTGCGATACAGAGCAGAAATGGCGACCAAACCAATATAGTTATAATTACCCCGATACCAGATTGCACTTTGAATTTGGAACCATCAAGCTTCTGGATTACCAAAACCGATGGACAGAATTAGAAGCCAGCGATAATCCATTTGCAACGGTGGTAATGGCACATTTAAAAACTCAATAAACGATTACACAAGCACTGGAACGCAAAACCTGGAAATTTAGTTTAATTAGACGATTGTACGAACTAGGTTTGCAAGAAAGAGATATTCGCAACCTATATCGATTTATTGATTGGGTTATGATTTTACCAAAAGCATTGGAAGCAGAGTTTTGGCAAGAGTTTAAAGAGTTTGAACAGGAGCGTACTATGAGCTACATTACCACAGGCGAGCGCATTGGCTACGAACGAGGGAAGGAAGAAGGTAAGCAGGAACAAGGACAAGCACTTGTGCTACGGCAACTACAAAGACGGGTGGGAGAGTTACCAGAAGAGGTTCGCTTCCGCATTCAAACCCTCTCCCTAACACAATTAGAAACACTAGGAGAGGCATTGTTAGATTTTACAGCTATTGATGACTTGCTTAACTGGTTGGAAGCAAATCAACCAGGGTAGGGAATTTCCCCCATTAGGATAAAAAAGCGTTTCCAATATACTTTGAAAGTTTATTCTGCTGCTGTCAGAAAGCAGTCTGAAGCGTCCAAGTTATCTTGTGCAATGTAGGTCGCCAATTCTATCAAGTCGCGGATAACTTGCGGTCGTTTATTTACGTTGCTCATTAATCTTGGTTCGATTCTTTACGCTTCGCAATTCTTTCACGCACAGCTTGACGGATGTCTTCCCAATCATCAGAAGTCATCTGTATTGCATTCCCAGAATTCAAACCTTCTAAAAGCATCGCTTGCAAACGTTCATTAGCTTTTCGCTTTTGGTCTTGACGCACCAACTCACGAAAATACTCGCTAACACTGCTGTAACCCCCAGTCGCCACCTGTTCCTCTATATAAGTTCGCATCAAGTCAGGAAGAGATATATAGCAGCTCCCGTTTGCATTCGGTACACGTAGGGGCAATTCATGAATTGCCCCTACAAATAACCTGTACCCCACTCAACTGGGAATCGCTATATTTATGCTTTTCACTGGCATTACTTCCCTAATTTTTTTTATATGTTGATTATCATGGCAGTTTATGCCATTTATTGCCATACCAGTATCATAACGCCCCACTCTAAAATTACCTCCCCCTTGTCCCCCTCGTCCCCCTTGTCCCCCCCCTCTCCCCCTCCCCCCCCCTCTCCAAACTCTTTTTCTCTGAGTGCCACCATTTTGATAAGTTAGTACATAGTTTGAAATAATTTACAGTTAACGCAGAAGGGATTTATCTTGAGTTACGATCGCCAGAGCATTGCTCCCCACGGTGGACAGTTGGTGAACCGCATCGCCACTCCTGAAGAAAAACAAGAATTTTTATCAAAAGCTGATTTTTTGCCGCGAGTGCAACTAGACGATCGCGCAGTTTCCGATTTAGAAATGATTGCGATCGGTGGTTTTAGTCCACTCACCGGTTTTATGAATCAGCAAGACTACGATCGCGTTGTCACCCAAATGCGTCTCGCTAACAATTTACCTTGGTCAATTCCAATTACTCTTTCGGTAACCGAAGAAGTAGCTAACCCCCTGGAAGTCGGCTGGTTGCTGCGTCTGGATAACCCCAAAGGTGAGTTTATCGGAGTTTTACAACTGACGGAAAAATACCATTACGACAAAACCTGCGAAGCTATTAATGTCTACCGCACAGACGATGCCAAACACCCTGGCGTGCAAGTAGTCTATAACCAAGGTTCGATAAATCTTGCGGGTGATATTTGGCTGTTGCAACGCAGTCCCCATCCTTATTTTCCGGCTTATCAAATAGACCCAGCCGCATCCCGGCAAATGTTTCAAGAAAAGGGTTGGAAAACTATTGTTGGTTTCCAAACTCGCAACCCCATCCACCGCGCCCATGAATATATCCAAAAATGCGCTTTGGAAACTGTTGATGGTCTATTTTTGCACCCGTTAGTAGGCGCAACAAAAGAAGATGATATTGCTGCCGATGTGCGGATGCGCTGTTACGAAATTTTGCTAGAAAATTACTATCCCCAAGATCGGGTGATTTTGGCAATTAATCCCGCAGCAATGCGTTATGCAGGTCCGCGTGAAGCAATTTTCCATGCCCTAGTTCGTAAAAACTACGGCTGTACTCACTTTATTGTCGGACGGGATCATGCCGGTGTGGGTGACTACTACGGCACTTATGACGCTCAATACATTTTTGATGAGTTTGAGCCTGGTGAATTGGGCATTCAACCAATGAAGTTTGAACACGCTTTCTTCTGCACCCGTACCAAGCAAATGGCGACAACTAAAACCAGTCCCAGCAGACCAGAAGAACGCATTCACCTGTCAGGTACAAAAGTCCGGGAAATGCTGCGCCGGGGTGAATTACCCCCACCAGAATTTTCTCGTCCAGAGGTGGCTGCAGAATTGATTCGGGCAATGCAGGCACATGTACAGGCTTAAATAGATTGTATCTGGAAAAACAGTATAAACGTTAACTTTACATTGCAGACTTCAGCCCTTTAAGCTGTTAGCTGATAAGCTGAAGGCTGATAGCTAATTATGAAGCGGCGCACGTTTTTACAACGGTTTGGCTCCATACTCGCGGTGTTAGGAGTGACTGAGGCTGAGTGGTTAACCTTGGGAAATCGCTATTACCAAGCTTTAGCACAATCGAGTCCGCGTAAGTTGGCGCTATTGGTAGGCATAAATCAATATCCACAAAGCCCTGGGCTAAGTGGTTGTCTGACGGATGTGGAATTGCAAAGGGAACTTTTGATTCACCGTTTTGGCTTCCAACCGTCAGATATTTTGACTTTGACGGAAGAACAAGCTAGTCGGGAATTTATTGAAAATGCTTTTTTAGACCATCTCGTCAATGGTGCTAAAGCCGATGATGTGGTAGTTTTCCACTTTAGCGGTTATGGCAGTCAAATCAAATCCGCAACGCTGTTAGAAACAACGCAAAATGCCTTAGTTCCAGCCAATGAGATAACACAAGACAAGCCAAGTGTCAATCTTCTGCTGGAAGAAACTTTGCTATTGTTGTTGCGATCGCTTGCTACAGAACGCGTCACGGCGGTATTGGATACCAGTTACAATGCTCCAAGTGCAGTGCAGCCAACGGGAATGCGAATTCGCGCCCGTGAGATGCCATCACAAGCACAGTTAGCAGCAGCGGAACTCGACTTTCAAAATCAACTGAAAAATCAACTTGCGAGCAAGAATTTACCCAACACGCCAGATATGGGACTTAGCAATGCTGTTGTTTTAGCAGGTACTTCCCAAACCAATCAGTTGGCGAGGGAAATATTAATGTCTGGTTTTAGTGCTGGGTTATTTACCTATGCTTTGACGCAATATCTGTGGGAAGCCAGTCCCGCAAAGACGATTCAAGTAACGCTGTTTGGCGTGGAAAGTTCGATGCACAAGCTGGGTGGCAAACAACAGCCAGCATTATTGAATAATAAGAAAAATCAAGTGCGGCTTCACGAGAATTTCCAGCCAAACGGCACCCTTGGCGCCGAGGGAGTGGTAACAGCAATTGAAGAGGAGGGTAAAACGGCGCATTTGTGGTTGGGGGGAATACCGCCACAAGTGCTGGAAAACTATGGAGTTAATTCTCGATTTAGTTTGGTTGATACAGAATTAATCGCGTCAATGCGATCGCGTACTGGATTAACAGCAAAAGCGGAAATTACAGGTATTGAAGATAAAAGTTGCCTACAAATCGGGCAACTCATCCAGGAAAAAGTCCGCGCCTTATCTCGCAACATTAATTTAACAATAGCTCTTGATACAGGATTGGAAAGAATTGAACGGGTAGATGCTACCAGTGCTTTTGCTACATTTGCAGGCGTATTCAGCGTAGTCGCGGCAGAACAACCAGCCGATTATGTATTTGGCAGGATACAGCAAACACCCAGCTGTTATAGTTTATTTTCTCTCGCCAGCGAGCCAATTCCCAACACAACAGGTCAAGTCGGAGAAGCAGTGAAAGTCACCATACAGCGGTTTGCGCGGAAATTACCAACTTTGCTGGCGGCAAAATTATGGCGGCTAACAGAAAATGAAGGCTCATCTCGTTTAAGCGTCAAAGCAACCTTAGAGATAGTAACCAGCCTCACGCCTCGGATGGTAATGCAGCGAGAAACAGTGCGAACCCTCAACACTTTAGCCGAAGCATCAAGCACTGCGATTGTGCCGATTGGTAGTCGCATACAATACCGAGTGCAAAATACAAGCGATCGCCCGATATATTTAATGTTGGTGGGATTAAATACGATTAAAAACGCGATCGCATTTTATCCCTGGCAAAGCAGCAAACAACCCAACACAGCAGCAACTAAACCCCTGCTGGAAGATGTAGTCATCGCCCCGGGCGAAACCCTTACCATCCCCCAAGCTGCTGCTAATTGGGTGATTCCCGGACCGGCTGCTGAGTGCGAACACCAATTAATATGCAGCACTGCGCCTTTTACTCAAACCCTCGCCGCATTAGCAGCAGCCAAATATCCGACAGCCGAACAACAACCCATCAGCGTTTTATCCAACCCCTTAGAAGTTGCCCAAGCCCTGTTACAAGACTTGCATAATGGCAGTGTAGAAAAAAATGATACACAAAGCACAACCGCCGATTATTATTTGTTAGACGTTAATAATTGGGCAAGTTTCAGCTTTATTTATCAGGTGGTTTAAATGCGGAATTGACACATTCAGTAGTGCTGAAAAGGCGAAAATGATTTAGCACTAGAAAGCCGACAACGGGCAATTAAATTAAGGAGTGACCAACATAGAGAATTAGCAAAAACTAATTCAGACTTTGATGCACTTCGCCAAGACGAGCGATTTCAGAAATTGATCAAAGGACTTACGTAAAAAATCTCCCAAACTCCCCCAAACTCCGTGTTTTATGCGAGGAGTGCGGTTAGTTTTTTCATAATTATGCGTAAGTCCTATAATTGATGGATAGCTACTTCATTAAAACCTAATTCCGTTAATAATGCTTGCAACGATGAGGTGAAATTGTGAATATTTTCCAGCGTCACTACCGAGAATATAGCGCTTCTGGGTTGGATGCAATACACAACGATACTCAGTAGGGACAATTCATGAATTGTCCCGGAGATCCCAATGTATTTGACGCAAGTGAGAACCGCTATAGTCCTGCGCGAACAGTTTTCAATAATATCATCTACAAGAGCAAATAATTCTTGAAAACCATGACGCAGGAGGCTTTCAAAGCGCGTGGTTTGTCAGTATTCTACCGTTGGGTGTTGTACGAACACTCATTGGTTTGTTGCTACAAATACTTCTTCAACAACAACCCCAATTTTTCTTTTGTAGCCGCTGGTGCTTTTTCCAAATTCGTCAAAATTGCATATTTCAAAGCCGAATGCGCCTCACTTGGCGGCGGATTTTCACTTAAACGCCGCACAATTTCTTGAATCACCTTTTGAGCATTTAGCGCATTTTTTTGCAAATTAGCAATCACCATTTCCACCGTCACGCTATCATGTTCCGGGTGCCAACAATCATAATCAGTCACCAACGCTAAAGTTGCATAAGCTATTTCAGCTTCCCTCGCCAACTTCGCCTCCGGTAAATTCGTCATTCCAATTACCGTTGCGCCCCAACCGCGATAAAGATTCGATTCCGCCTTCGTCGAAAAAGCTGGTCCCTCCATGCATACATAAGTACCACCGCGATGCAGAGTCACATCTGGTAAATTAAGAGAAGCGATCGCTTCAGCCAAAACCCCAGACAAACTCTTACAAATCGGTTCGCCAAAAGCAATGTGAGCAACAATACCATCACCAAAAAACGTTGAAACCCGATTTTTTGTCCTGTCAATAAATTGATCTGGAACCACCATATCCAGCGGTTTAGCCTCTTCCTTCAGCGAACCAACCGCACTCGCCGAGATTAAATACTCCACACCCAATTGCTTCATTGCATAGATATTGGCGCGAAACGGTAACTCAGAAGGCAAAAGCGTATGATTGCGACCGTGACGTGCTAAAAAAGCTACCCGCGTTCCATCCAAAGTTCCCAAAATCAAAGCATCTGAAGGTAGGCCAAACGCCGTTTGGACTTGCAACTCTTCCACATCTTTAAGCGCATCCATTTTGTATAGACCGCTACCACCAATAATCCCAATCCTAGCTTCAGTCATTATTTTTAACCTGTAGCTTTCTGCAATGCCAAGTTATTTTACTAGGAATTGGGCATTGGGCATTGGGAATTGGGAATTGGGCATTGGGCATTGGGAATTGGGCATAAGAAATATTCATACCTTGTCCGGTTAATTAATTATAGTTAGATGGTTCATGGTTTATGGTTTATGGTTTATGGTTCATGGTTCATGGATTTGAGCAATTAACAATTAACAATTAACAATTAACAATTAACCATTAACAAATTAACTTTGTGCCAAAACCTTGTAAATATAATTCGTAGAGTTTCCTGCTATGTTTTCTAACGAAAATTTCGCGGTTTCTTGCTGCGTTTACCTGATGTCACAGCTTTTAATTTATTTTCCATACGGCTTTCACCCCCCATAATTGTATTCAGTAATTTCTCTTTCATTGAGGTAAAATTCCGACGGTTTTGTGGAGATTTAAAATAGTCTTTATCCTCAAATTTCAGCAAGTCTAATTTTTCTGGTTCCAATCTTATATTTATTTTTAAACCTTCACAATATTTACATATTAATTGATTATTAGCATATTCCATAACTAAAGGTTGCAGTGTAAATAATGCATTGCGACTTTCAATCAATGACTTTCTTTTTAAAGACTGCAAAACTTCTAGTAACTCTCGTTTGAAAATGGGACAGCTAATATCTTCTGTTAATTCATAAAAAGAAATCGGTTTGCGGTTCAGTGATAGCCAGTGAATCACTTCTTTCTCCGAATCTGTCAATCTCTGAAATTGCCTCTCTAAAAGTTGGCTAATATCAGCAAAAGGGAATGTACCAGTTTTTAATAGTTTGACAAATTCCGAAATACTATCCCCAAAAACATCTTTAACGCCGGAAGCAACCATTTGTAAAGCTAGGGGATTACCTCCATAATGTTGAATTAATTCTTGCCATTCATCCTCTGCACCATCAAAAGCACCTTTAAGTTGAAAAATTGCCTGTGCTTCTGCAAAGTTTAAATCACCTACTTCTAGGGAACGCATGGTTAATGTTGCGCCTTCTAAAAAAGCTAACTCTTGCGGCTTTTCACGACTGGTTAACATTAAGCAGCTAATATGAAATGTTTCTCCCAAGCGTTTGATTAACTCTCCATACCCCTCAAACCCAGGACGATACTGTCCGGCGCTAGCACCTGCTTGGAATATTGACTCGACGTTATCAAGTATTATCAAACAGCGTTTGGAACGCAAACAATTAATCAATTTGGTGATTCTTAAGCTTGTACTTTCAGGTAAATTTGCTGGAGTCTCTTGTTCGTTACCCAAAAATTGCAGTAAAGAAACAAGAATTTCTTCGACTGGCGGGGAATTTTGCAAGCTGCGCCAAATGACACACTCAAACTCGTGCATAAATATTTGTGCAAACTTTACTGATAAAATTGTTTTGCCAATTCCCCCCATACCTAACAACCCTACCAGCCGACATTTGTCTTGTACGATCCATTGCTTGAGTGTTGTGAGTTCCTGACTGCGTCCGTAGAAAACGGAGGCGTCAATTGCTTCTCCCCAGTCTTGAGAAGGACGTAAAGCTTTGTTTTTGCCCTTTTTAATCGGTGCGATCGAGCATTTAGATGTGGCGGTCATTCCTCTCAATTCAAGACAGCCGCGTGTAGGGGTTTCAGGTGCTTCAACGGGAAGTTCTCTCAGTTGTGGCGACTGCTTTGGGTCTGGTGTGAGTAACTTGTTTGTGTCAGTGTTTTTCTGAAGTGTGGCTTCCCCCAAAATAGGATTATTTTGATTATTTATCTCTTCGCTTTCACCCTGTCTATCAACTATTTCTTCCCAGTTCAATTTCAGCACTTGACAGAAAGCTTTAAAATTCATCAGTTTGATGGCTTTACCAGCTAAAAATCGCTTCCAAGTGCCAATAGAAACGGCTGCTGAGATGATGCTTTTTCCGTTTTTAATTTGCGGCAAAAATGAACTAGCTTCTTCTAGCCATTTTGGATGATCTATAGCCCAACCTTTTTCTTGTGTGATTTGTTCCCTAGCTTGCCTAATCTTTGCTTTTCCTTGCTCAGATGCTTTGAAGCTTTTCATAACCACACTCCGATAGTCTGTAAAAAGTTAAGATAGTACTGCATTCTTAAACAGCATTTTTGCTGAAGATTCCAGAAATAATTCCTGGTATTAATCAACTTAAGCAATCAGCAATTAAGGTAAGACCGCAGCACTAAAGATAGAGGAGTAAGAGTAGATTTTCCTTAGGAATTTCAGGTAATTACTTATTTTTATTCTTTCTATACTCAGAGTAGAAATTTAATTAGGGATACACATCTGAAAAATGTCTTGAATCCCATATCAACTGAAAATTGAAAGTCTCAGAAACCCGGTTTCTCGGAGAACCGGGATTCTCGGTTCTCACCTGCTACACAAGTTCACTCTGGCAGAAATCATTTAGTAAGCAATTTTTCCTATTCTTTTAGTTGTAGGTGAAACCTACTGTGACAAAATTTACACATTACTCCTGCACGTTCGCATTCATACAGCTAATGGCAGTTTGCGATTAACTATTAATTTTCTTAGCTTTACACCTACACAAGCAAGCTATATTTTTAAGGTATAAAAACTCATGAAGTGTGCATAAAACTCCTGAAAGAGTCGCATGTTGTCTATTTCTTTATCGGGTAACTGCGCTTTTTTTTATGCAAAACATCAGCTTTCTTTACAAAACTTTACAATTTGCTTTGCAGGTGAGGTTTTGCAAAGTCTTGAATTCTAAATATAAATATTTGTAACAAAGCTGATTTGTTTGCATAAATTACCAAGCCAGAGTGCGAGAAAGAATTAGAGATTCGCTTCCGTTAACAATTTAGATACGGAGTCTCAAATGAATTATCTGGAGAGAGATGAATTAGATATATATTTGCTGCAACTAGCGATTTTAGCCAAACAGCATGCACCACAATCAATAGGAAGGCGGCTTGCTTTAACAAAATTGGTTCATGAGATTATGCGTTCTGGTAAGCTTTGTTACCCGCAAAAAAACCAATTTCCAGCAGGTATTTATGCAGATATTTACGATGAGGCACGTCAGGAACTTTTGCTTTATATTTGTGAAAATATTGACAAGTATGATGCGGGACGCGGAAGCGTTATGGCATGGGTTAATGTTCTTTTTGAACGGCGGTTTTTTAAGGATGCGATTCGGAAAATTCAAAAGCAGAAGGATATAACAAAAATCTCTTTTACCGAACAAGATTATTTGTTTGCTTCATCTGAAGAACCTCGAGACTTGGGAACAATGTTGCGTAAATTTATAGAATTAGACCAAGAAAACATTTTTAAGGATGAACATATAGAAAAATTTCCCCAAGCCAACTTTCAAGCTTTGGCAATGAGAAGAATGTCAGGAAAGTCATGGAAAGAGATTTCCGCAGAATTTAAAATCAAAATTCCGACAGTCAGCAGTTTTTATTATCGCTGTATAAATAAATTTTCTCAAAAGCTACGCGAATGCTGTGACGACGACATCGACATTAATGAAGCAGGGTAGTAATCAATTATGAGAAAACACACAGATTCTGTAACATTTACCGTCCCGATTAGTTTAGAGGCTCGTAGTGCAGCAGAAAATTTTCGCAAAAATCATCACAATCCGCAAAAACGACAGCAGGTTTATTTTAATACTTTGGCGGTGTATGCTGTCAAGTTTTACCTGCGTTGCATGGGTTTTAAAACTGATTTGGAAGCTAGTTTGAGTTGGAACTCGGTGATGCAAGTTATGATGGATGTCGCTGATTTGCACGTTGTTGGTTTGGGAAAATTAGAGTGCCGTCCGGTGTTACTCAACCAAAAGCTGGTTTGCGTGCCGCCAGAAGTTTGGTCAGATAGAATTGGCTATGTAATTGTCAAGTTTAACGAATCATTTCGAGAAGCAACTTTGTTGGGATTTGTTAAAAATGTCAGCGAAACTCATGGTGAGGTAGCGCTTAATCAGTTGCGATCGCTTGAAGATTTTATCGTAGATATTAGCGAAGTCCGCAAAATAGTTAAACGACCAGTTCATCTCAGCCAATGGTTAAGAAATGTTGTGGATTTTGGTTGGCAAAATCTGGATGTGCTATTGAGTCAGCAACAAACTCAGGTCGCTTTTAGATTTAGGTCTACCGAAGAAACTTTAGCTGACAATCCCAACAATCCTAAAAACTCTAATTTTTGGGTGCAAAAAGGCACATTGCTGGATTTAGGAGGAGTGTCCTCTAGTCAGCTTGTAACCTTAGTAGTGGGATTGACGCCTGCTTCTGGGCAAGAAATTAATATTTGTGTAAAAGTTTATCCCATTAGCGGTCAAATGTATCTACCAGAAAACCTGGAACTAATGGTATTGGATGATTTGGATACAGCCGTGATGCAAGCCACTGCTAGAAGTACTAAAAGTATTCAATTAAATTTTAGCAGTGAAGTTGGAGAATGTTTTAGCATCAAGGTGATATTGGGTGATACCAACTTTACAGAGATTTTTCTGGTCTGAATTGTATTAACCAATAATACTGAGATGATTTGTATGAAATACTAAAGATAAAATATAACTTTCCTCGGCTGTAAAAAACTTTCAGTATTTGGTAATGTTAACTTGATGATCCAAAATCCCAAATTGTACATGGGAATATGGCGAAGCTGGTTGTTCTAAAGTTAGATGGTAATTTGTCCGCTCAAGGGTTTCGGGCGACGCTGGAGATTGGAGAGGAAAATTCTCGCCCAGAAATCGAAATTTCGGGTAATTTGCCGCCATTGCCCGATTTGGCAACTTATTTGAATCAATGGCAGGATAATTACCGCAGTTTGGGGATATCTAGCCGAATTAAGCCCCAAGACATTATTTATGATGGTTGTTTTAACGTCAAAATTCAACAATGCTGGCAGTCTGCGAATATATTGGGCGATCGCTTGCAAGATTGGCTGAATTCTGAGGAATTTCGTCCGATAAATAATACTTTACGTGAAGAATTAAAGCGTGATGAACCAATTAGGGTATTAATTCGCACTGATAATATTTTATTACAAAGGCTGCCTTGGCATTTGTGGGATTTTTTTAGCAGATACTCCCAAGCTGAATTTGCCCTGGCAACTACAACCTCAGAAATTCCTGCCAAACCACGGCTTGAAGAAAGGCAGAAGGCAGAAGGCAGAAGGCAGAAGGAAGGAATTGGAAGGGGACTTTTACCCCTCCCAATTGAAGACCAGCAAATTTCCAATTTTGGTAGGGGTGTTAAATCCACTTGGTCAAGGCAGAAAAGCTTTGCCAAAAACTTTTTCCTTGCCTTCTCCTTCTGCCCCCCGCAGTATGCCTCGTGCCTTCCGCGAAAAGCTGATAAATCGAAAGTTAGAATTTTGGCAATTCTGGGCAATAGTACGGGAATTGATATTACAACAGACAGAAAGCTGTTAGAAAATTTACCAAATTCCGAAACAGTTTTTTTAGTAGAACCGAAACGCAACGAGTTAAACGATTATTTGTGGCAGCAATGGGATATTTTGTTTTTTGCGGGACACAGTGAAACTGCTGGCGATACTGGTCGGATTTATATCAATAAAACTGATAGTTTAACTATAGAAGAATTAAAATACGGTTTAAAAAAAGCGATCGCTTTAGGATTGCAACTGGCGATTTTTAACTCCTGTGATGGATTGGGGTTAGCGCGACAGTTGGCAAGTTTGAATATTCCCCAAATGATTGTGATGCGGGAACTTGTACCCGATGAAGTGGCACAGGAATTTTTAAAGCATTTTATCACAGCTTTTTCTCATGGTAAATCGCTGTATTTGGCATCGCGGGAAGCTAGGGAAAAATTGCAAGGCTTGGAAGACAATTTTCCTAATGCGACTTGGTTACCGATAATTTTTCAGAATCCCTTTGTCACTCCACCAACTTGGAAAAATTTACTCGGAGAGGGAATTGTTAGCGATTGGGCGGGAAAACTCAATCGCAAAAGACATTTTGCGAACTTGATTTTAGCAAGCATGCTTGTAGCTGCACTGGTGATGGGAGTGCGGTATTTGGGAATACTGCAACCTTGGGAACTACAAGCTTACGACCATTTAATGCAGTTGCGTCCAGAAGAAGGCGAAGACCGGCGGATTTTATTGGTAACTGTCGATGAAGGGGATATTCAATATCAGGTGCAGCAAAAAATGAACATGCACTGGTCGCTATCTGATCGCGCACTGGCTCAATTATTGCAAAAACTCGACCGCTATCAACCAAAAGCGATCGGTATAGATATCTATCGCGATAGTGCTGCAGATCCTAACGAACCTGATTTAATAAATCGCTTGCAAAACGATAACCGGATTTTTGCAGTCTGCAAAGTCCCCGCAGCCGAGGATGGCGAACCCTATGGAACTCTCCCCCCTCCGGAAGTTTCCCAACAACGCCTCAGTTTTAGTGATTTTGTCGCAGATAACGATGAAATCCCCCGGCGTCAGTTGTTAAATTTGACCCCTCCCCTAACATCTCCTTGCGCTGCAAAATATGCCTTCAGCCTGCAGCTAGCACTTCACTATTTAAATGCAGAAAAAATTCCCGCAAAAATCACTCCTCAGGCAGAATTACAAATTGGCAACGTTGTGTTTAAACCGTTAAAAAAACACGTTAGCGGCTATCAAGGAGAAGACGCTTTATTTTATAACGGCTATCAAATCCTGCTAAATTATCGTTCCTTACCGTCTTTGGAAAATATTGCTCAAAGAGTTTCTTTGAGAGATATTTTAAATGACCGCATCAACCCCCAGCTAATAGAGTCGATCAAAAATCGGATTGTCATAATTGGTATTACCGCCTCCAGCAGCACTGATTATTGGAAAACGCCCTTCAGCCCTGCTGCGCCATCCAATAAAAAGCAAATACCGGGAGTATTTGTACAGGCGCAGATGGTCAGCCATATATTGAGTGCTGTTTTAGACAAGCGTCCTTTATTGTGGTGGTGGTCTGGATGGCTTGAAACCCTTTGGATGTGGGCATGGTCATTGTTGGGAGGAATTATAACGTGGTATATTTTAGAACCCATACGTTTAGTATTTGCTGTAGCGATCGCGCTTTTAACACTTTTTGGAATTTGCTTTGGCGTCTTTACAACTGGTGGGTGGATACCATTGATACCTGGGGCACTAGTGTTATTAATGACAGCAACAGTCTTGCAAATAATGGGCGATCGGCATTTGCGAAATTGCGATCGACAGCTGACCCCCCTTGGATTTTTCAGTAATAGCAAGCAACATTTGAAACTTCAAAATGATTGGGAATCATCTACCTTAAAAGCAAAGTGAAGAAAAAAGAAGGCAGGAGGCAGAGGGCAGAAGGATGCAATACAGTGTGGGCTTGAGACCAAGCAGTTGCCGAAGGGTAGATTTTGGTAAAGCACTCAAATTCTTAACTCTCTTCGATCGCCCAGAGGGCACAAACAAGGCAACGAAAATTTCCTTGTGCCCTCTGCAGTATGCCTCGTGCCTTTCTATTAAACTTGCTTTCATTATCCCTTTGTTATCTTTTAGCCTTGCTAATTATCCTTCACAAGCACAAGCACAATTAGTACAACCTGACTTTTCACAGTCTGGGGAAAACCTCTCTCCAAACCTCTCTCCTCCTAGGAGAAAGGCTTTGGATTTTTCCCCATTCCCTACCAAGTCTGGGGGCTGGGGGGTTAGGTTACTTCCTAGGAGTGACCGAATATACCTTTCCCAATTGCAATTTCCAGATAACGGCGCACCTAAAGGTCGCCGCCGAGGGGGGACAGGTCGTGATGGATGCCCAGACTTCAAACCACCGATTACAGCCTTAGTGCCTGGTGACAAAAATAACAAATCTTTTTTGGGATTGACAGTGGCTGAGTATCCAACCTTTTGGGTTTATGTTCCTGAGTTACCAGCAACTGTCAAATCTGGAGAGTTTATATTTCAGGATGAACAGAATAATGATATTTGGCGCACGGAAATTGGTTTGTCAGGAAAACCTGGTGCGATCGCTATTAGTTTACCAGCAACACCGCAATACGCGCTCAAGCCAAACTCGAAATATCATTGGTACTTTAAAGTTTATTGCGGTCAGCCACAAAACAAGGCTGAATATTTTTATGTTGATGCATGGGTGCAACGAGTGGCGGTAACTTCCAACCTGCTGCAGCAATTAAAAACTGCCAAAATGCGAGAGTACAGCGTTTACGCAGCCAATCAAATTTGGTACGATGCGGTAAACAATTTAGCCCAACTGCGCCAAAAAAATTCAAGCGATCGCCTTTTAACTGAAGATTGGAATAAGTTGCTAAAATCCGTTGGTTTAGAAGACCTTGCAACTGCCCCCATTGTTAAATATTACAGTCAGGAAAAATAAATTGCAAATAAAAAATCATACTTTTGGTAGTTGAAACTGATTTATTGCACGATTGTGCTTATGCACATTTCATCCTTCATCCTTTATCCTTCATCCTTTCTTCAGTCATTAATCATTAATATAAAGTTAAGATAAATACTTATTATATACGTATACACGTAGTAACCCAACATTAACGCTTACTTTGCGTTCTAGACTTTGCGTTGGGTTCCACGTTCTCCCAAAGCGCTTCTGTACGCGGTTGGATAGGGCACAGCAATGCTGTGCCCCAGGTAATGGTAAAGCTGTACTTCATCCAACAAACAACGGCTATAAATGTTGTAGAGACGCACTAAGCGCGTCTCTACACCGTCTGTATTTGTATCAGGGTTTCGGTGAAATAGTATAACCCACCACCAACCACCAACCACCAACCACCAACCACCAACCAATAAAAAATGCGATCGCACTATAATTAATGCGATCGCACTATAATTAATTGCATGTCTCGACTGTTAAACTTTTGAGCGATCGGTCAAAATTTCATATCCAGTTTCTGTCACCAACACGGTATGCTCAAACTGAGCCGATAGAGAATTATCCACAGTGACCGCAGTCCAACGGTCAGCTAATGTCCGCGTAACTTTAGAACCTGCATTCAAAATTGGCTCAATTGCCAGTGTCATTCCCGCACGCAGTTTTACATTTGGCATATCACGAGTACGGAAGTTGAAAACAGAAGGTTCTTCGTGCAAATTGCGACCAACACCATGTCCGGTAAAATCTTCAACCACACTGAAACCATTGCCTTTCACATGGTCTTCAATCGCTCCAGCAATATCAAGTAGGTAATTACCCGCTTTTACCTGTTCAATGCCTTTATAGAGAGATTCTTCAGCTACACGAATTAGTTTAGCAGCATCTGAAGTCACTTCACCCACAGCGATCGTAATGCAAGAATCACCATGAAAGCCTTGATAAAAAGCTCCCGTATCTACCTTTAATACATCCCCAGCACGGATGACCTTCTTAGCATTGGGAATACCATGCACAACTTCATTGTTGATGCTGGAACAAATGGAGCCTGTAAAACCGTGATAACCCTTAAAGCTAGGTGTTGCACCCATTTCCCGGATGCGCTTTTCCGCATAAGCATCCAAGTCTGCTGTAGTCATTCCTGGCTTCACCAGCTCAGAAATTTCTTTCAATACGGTTGCCACAATTTTTCCTGACTGCCGCATAATCTCAATTTCACGCGGCGATTTAATTTCAATGCCTCGACGTTGCCGTTTGGGAGGTTTATTTTGAGCTGGTTGAGAAGAAAGCAGGTTACTTAAAATGTTCATGGGAAATTAAGAATGATTCGCGCCTTACCGCTTAAGTGTCAACGCTTTTTCTACTGAGTTGAGCAACAATATCTATATTTAAGTTAACTTATTTTGTGCCTGACGCCCGATCAGCGGATGGGGAGATGGGGCGACGGGTGTGGGGCGACGGGTGTGGGGGGATAAGGGGCGACGGGTGTGGGGGGGACAAGGAGGACAAGGAGGACAAGGAGGCAAGGGGGGAGAAGAAAGTTATGAGTTTTGAATGGGTGAGTTTTGAATGGGCGAATTTTTCACTTCAAAACGAGTAACTCATAACTCATAACTCATAACTCATAACTCATAACTCATAACTCATAACTCATAACTCATAACTCATAACTCTCTCCCAATGCCCTATTTTAATTAATGACAATTTCTCCTGTCATACCCGCTTCCGTGTGTCCCGGTATTGGACAGCGTAAACTGTAGCTTCCCGGCTTCAATGGTACAAACACCCATTCTGCTTCTCCACCGGGCTTCAATTCTACTTCGTGAATGGCTCCTTTTATTTCCACTTTGCCTGCTTCCACTTTTTGCGTCCAGATACCATCGGCAAAATCTTTAGCAGTAAAATAATGCTTCTGTTGACTGGGATTTGTCAGCTGCAGGTTGTAGCGTTTACCCGCCACTAATTCTAAGTGATTTGGCTCAAACTTGAGTTCGTTGGCAGAATTGCCTAAACTCACTGTAATTTCTGTAGCCTGCTCCTTCAGTAATCCTCCGGACACGTTCGCCGCCACCGCAGGAGTGGAATTCATGAAACCGAAGCACAGCAACAACGCCACAATCAAAATTCTGATTGATAATTTGTACAGTTTTTTGTAAATATTCTTAACTAACCGCATCATAGCCGTTCACCAGAATTCACTTCTATGGGTATATCTAATCAGGTAATGGTAGCGATCGCCGTGTAAAAGTTCTTAGCTGAGTTTTTGAGTTTTGAATACGTGAATTTTGAATTAATAACTCCGCGCTGCATGGGACGGCAGTCTGCACACTCAGGGGAACCCCCAAGGGCGCGCTGCCTCGCATGCAGCGCCTCTCTCATTACCAAACAACGGCAAGCGGAGTCCCCCCTTCCCCCTTCCCCCCTTCATCTGAGAGTTTGGTCTGCGACTACCGCTGGACCTGCTGTTACCACCACGATTTTATCTGGGTGCAGTAACTCACGTGCAGCTTGATTAACTTCGGCAAGGTTGACTTTCTGGATTTTTTCAGTAAACAAAGACAATTCCTCTCGATCCAGTCCATAGACTGCATTCATCAGAATCGAGTTTGTTAATTCCTCTGGGTTTGCCAAGGAAACGATGTAATTGCCGATCAACGTGCGTTTAGCTGTCTCCACTTCTTCAGGAGTAACGCCAAGTGTATGGATTTGTTGTAGCATGTTGCGCGTGCTAGCGATCGCTTTACCTGCATCTTCGGGACTGGTTTGCATTTCAATCGAAAATATCCCTACATTCTTGCCAGCTTGGAAGTAACTATAAATTCCGTAGGTTAAACCTTGGCGATCGCGTACTTCTGCTCCCAGTCTACTAGATAAGGTATCGCCTCCCAATATCTGATTCAACACTAGGCTTGAATAAAATCGGGGGTCTTTACGGTTAATGGCTGCGTTACCCATATAGGTAATCGCTTGGGCTTTACCAGGCAAAACTGGATTGACTCGCACAATTGTGTTCGGCATTGACACTGTGGGATATTTCAAGCTAGGGGGTTGACCGCTAACTTGCCAGTTACCAAACTCTTTTTTAATTAGCGATCGCACTTTCGCCAAATCAAAATCTCCTACCAACGCCAGCACTGTCCCGTCTGGACGATAATGCTGGTTTTTGAAATTAATCACATCCTGACGGCGAATCCGCTGCAAACTCTCCTCTGTGGGAAAGGTATGCAATGGGTGCTTTTTCGGGTAAATTAATTGACTAAATGTTCTTATTGCTACCTCTGCTGGTTCATCTAATTCCTGCTTGAGGTCGGTTAAAGCCTGTTCCCGTGTTAATTTCAGTTCTTGAGAAGGAAAAGTAGCATTTTTAACTACATCCGTCAAGGTTTCTAAAAGGACTGGCAAGTCTCCTGCCAAGCTATGTCCTTGAATTTGCACGCCTTCACGATAGGTTTCAAAGTCCAAACTCGCGCCGCGTTCTTCCAAAGCTTTGGCTATAGCGAAGACATCCTTGGTTTTAGTACCACTCATCAAGTTCTCTGCTACCAAAGACGCCAGACCGGCTTTATCTTCTGGGTCAAATTCCGTACCAGCTTTGATATAGCCGCTCAACGTCACCGTGGGAGTACTCTTGTCGGGCAACAACAATACTCGCAGACCGTTGGACAATGTAAATTGATCTGGTAGCGTGCGTTTGTTGGAAGTTGTTATCGAATCCACAGTCGGTAGGTACTTTGCTACTTCACTGGGAGCTTCCGGTGTACCCGCAGAGAAATTTTCAGTAGTTTGTGCAGAATTAGCTTTGCCGCCAATGCCTGTTGTCTTTAGCTGGGTAGGTTCAAAAAAGCCCACTGCACGAGCTTGTTGAGTGAGATATTTGTGAGCTACGCGTTGCACATCAGCTGCCGTTACCTGGCGAATAGCTGCTATATAGCGGTCTGTGTAACGGTAATCACCAGCAGTTGTTTCATCGTTTCCTAATCGCATTGCCTGACTGGTGATATCGCGGTTATTCAAAATGACAGTCGCTTCTACCTGGGTTTTGGCTCGGTTGACTTCCTCTTGAGTGACACCTTTTTGTGTAAGAAGGGCGATCGCCCCTTGCAGAACTGAGTCAATCTTTGTTAAATCTTGACTGGGAGAAGCCGTAATCAAAACATCATACCAGCCTGCTGCCAACAAGCTGACAACAGAAGCTGATACATCACTCGCCAAACCCGATTCCACCAATACCTGATAAAAACGAGAATTCCGCCCTTCCGTCAAAATATAATCCATCACATCCAGCGCTGGCACGTCTGGGTGATTTATATCCGGTAGCGGGTACACTGCTTGCAACAGTGCTGCAGCTCCCGGTTCTTTCAGCACAATGGGAGAGGGGGAGAGGGGGAGAGAGGGAGAGGGGGGGAAAGTCTTCTTATTCCTAACTCCTAACTCCTCACTCCTAACTTTCTTAGGTACTTGACCAAAAATCTCTTTAACAGCTTTGAGCGTTTCTGGAGTTTTAATATCGCCAACAATCACCAAAACTGCATTATCAGGACTGTAGAAGTCGCGGTAATATTTCCGCACCTGCTCAACTTGGAACTTTTCGACATCAGCTTTAGTACCACCCACAGGTAACCCATAAGCATGATTGGGAAACGCCGCTTGAATTACCGCCCGACTGAGGCGATAATCAGGACTATTTTCGTAACCCTGCAACTCGGAAATTACTACCCGCTTCTCACTCGCTAGTTGCTCGCTATCAATCAAAGAATTTTGCATTCTGTCAGCTTCCAGCACCAAAAGCGCTTTCAGCTTTTCCCGTTCTACCGTGCCATAATATGCTGTTTGATCGTAGCTAGTAAAAGCGTTAGAATCGCTGCCTAAAACACTAAACAATCGTCCAAATTGAATTGGACGATCCCAAGTGCCTTTAAACATCATGTGTTCCAGCTGGTGGGCAATACCATTCACTCCTGGTTCTTCGTTGCGCGAACCAATTTTATACCACACCTGCACGGTCACAACTGGCGCAGTATGCACTTCCTTGGTTAGAACGATTAGACCATTCTTTAATACTGTCTTGCAGGCCTTTTCTGTCACTTTTAGAGGTATGTTTTTTTGAAACAAATGTTGATTGTATATTTAAATTATTTGCATAACCAGCAAATAACCTGCTATAAACAGATTGGTTACTAAATACAAAAACTGCTATCAGCCAGAAACTGAGCAGTAAAAACGCAAAACGATATCGATACAACGAGGAAAGCACGGACATGTATTTTGCAGATTTAATCTGTAAATTGGATTACATATTTTTTTTGATGACAATAGTCTAATCTTTACTAATATTCTGTCGCCTCGGCAACAGTACATAAAAAGATTTTTTACGAGTATAAATTAATAGGAAACAGCAGCTAAATTAAGCGATTGTTGCTAGGGCGTGTCATCAATTAGGTAAACTGGAATCAGAACTGCTGAAAAAGAATAAATACTCTTGAAACCGATGACGCGCAGATACGCACTACGAGATGACCAGTGGGAGAGAATCAAAGACCTGCTACCTGGGAGAGAGGGCTATGTCCTCGCTACGGCTAAAGATAATCGATTGTTTGTCGAAGCAGTGTTATATCGTTATCGAGCAGGCATCCCTTGGCGTGACTTGCCATCGCGATTTGGGGATTTTCGGGTGATTCACACTCGCTTAGAAGAAGGTCAAAAACAGGCGTATGGGAGCAGGTGTTTCAGCACTTGGCAGATGATGCCGACAACGAATATGCGATGATTGACTCAACGATTGTCCGCGCCCATCAACACAGCGCGGGTGCAAAGGGGGGGATGCATCTACAGAAGCCATTGGTCGCAGTAAAGGGGGATTGAGTACTAAGATTCATGCTGTGGTAGATGCGTTGGGCAACCCACTGAGTTTTCACCTGACACCTGGACAAGCTTGTGATCTTGATGGATCTGACCAACTACTACCCAATATTGTGGCGGACACTGTACTTGCAGATAAAGGCTATGATGCCGATGAGCGAGTAATTGAACGACTTCAGGCACAGGGCAAAACGCCAGTGATTCCTCCCAAACGCAACCGTAGCAGACCTCGTGACTACGACCGAGATTTATACCAAGCTCGTCATCTCATTGAAAACTTTTTTGCCAAACTCAAGCAGTACCGAGCGATCGCAACGCGCTACGACAAACGCGCTGCCAACTTTCTGGGTGCAATTTATTTGGCTGCTTCTGTCATTTGGCTCAATTGATGACACGCCCTAATACCCGAATGAACTCCAGTGGTAAGCCGTCAGCATCAGCAATAAAAGCAACTTCGTAGATGCGCGAGCCTATTTGCTGCTGAGTTGGTTCTAAAAGTATTTTTAGCGGTTGCGATTGTTCGGGTTGGCTAATTGCAGCCTCCGCCAAACGTGCTTTGAAATTTGCTAACCAGCTGGGCAAATCTGACGTCATGTCAGTGAGATCGAATGAGAGATGATAATACCCGACATAGTGTTCATCTGCAAATGCGTCTGGAGTAGGATTTGGTTCCGGTATTTGGATCAGTTCAATCCTCCCGCCCAATCCTTCCATCCAGCAAGCCAGGGTATAGCCTGTAGTGAAGCGTTCACAAACTCTAAACCCCAATTGCTCGTAAAAAGCGATCGCGCGATGAATATTCGCAGTTCTAATAGAAGCGTGATGCATCTTGCTTGATAGTTATGAGTTATGAGTTATGAATTAAATTTAACTGCTAACTGCGCGCCTACTAACTGCGCGCCTGTTAACTGTTAACTGTTAACTGGGCGGCTGGGCGGCTCCTAACTTTACTCAAACAATCGGAAATAAGGGTAACGCACCGGCACACCAGGCTCTTTTTCCAAATCAAAATTAATCACTTCCCAGCAGGGTTCTTCAGAAGGATCGGGACTAAACTCCACTGGTAAGCCATAAAGTCGAGCTGATGTCACCTCAGGCTGTCCGGTACGCCAAGGCGTACTGCGTTCCAAATAGCCACTCATCAATTCTTGATAGCGTCGGGCGATAATTACCCGTGTTGCGCGATAGCCTTGGGTATACAGCTTATCTAGCGCCTCGTGAATCTCAAACCGAATGCCATCGGGATGAGTATGTTGCCGATACCATTCATTATTCCATCTGCGCCAATGACGCCCAGACTGTAAATGAAGCAACTCTCCATTTTTAGGATTAGCTTCAAAAGCGCCATGACGGGGACACAAATAAGTATCCGTCAGTGTCAATGCCGGAATTATCTGGCGGCAGTGGGGACACTGGATTTCGGGACCAAACATGGGGTACTGCAAACCTGGATTCATCATGAAGTGCGTACAAACATAGTTTTGTCTTCACCAGCAACATTGTGTTTCATTTGACACTTCGGTTCCGTACCCTTGGGATATTAACTAACAACTGCACTGACACTTAGTTACAGCGGGAACCGCCTGCACAAGTATCAACCTCCCTTATAGAAGTGTGAGGTCGTGATATTCTGGTTTTGCAACCAGCCTCAAAGGTTGGAGTTTCTCCAGTGTTCCTGGGTACCATATTCATATTCTATCGTGTCTACTCCTTCCTACTGGTATTTTCCCGATATTTCCCAGGCTGCCTTCGTCGCAGCCAATGCTGTTGTTATAGGTTCGGTAAACATAGCAGCAGGAGCGAGCATTTGGTATGGAGCAGTCGTCAGAGGAGATGTGGAATCGATAGAAATTGGCGAATATACAAATATTCAAGATGGTGCAGTTCTACATGGAGACCGTGGTTTTCCCACAATTTTAGAAGACCACGTTACAGTTGGGCATCGGGCTGTCATACATTCGGCTTATATTGAACGCGGCAGTTTAATTGGCATTGGCGCGGTGATTTTAAATGGAGTGCGAGTAGGTGCTGGTAGCATTATTGGCGCTGGCTCAGTAGTCACCAAAAATGTACCGCCCTTGTCTCTGGTCATGGGCGTTCCTGGCAAAGTAGTGCGTCAAGTTTCCTCTTCTGAAGCCGCAGAACTCATCGAACACGCTCAAAGTTATCAAAAATTAGCTTTGGTTCATGCCGGTAAAGGTACTGATATCGGCTTTTGAGGAAGTAGGGCAGAGGGTAGAGGGCACGAGGCATACTGCGGGGGGCAAAGGGTGTGGGAGACAAGGGACGATGGGTGGGGGAGACAAGGTAGAAATTTCACTATTCCATTACCCCATGCCCAATGCCCCATGCCCAATGCCCCATGCCCAATGCTCAATGCCCAATGCTCAATGCCCAATCCCCATTAACTCTTGACTAAATTTGTAAACATTCTTTACACATGGGTCTGGAAAAAATGCCCACTTCGGCTAACAATAAAAATGAGAACGGTTGACAAAACTTAAATTCGTACTTAACAGAGGGGTTCTAAATATGGACATCGATATGCGTGTGGCGATCGTTTTAGCACCAATTGCTATTGCTGCTGGTTGGGCTGTGTTCAACATTGGTGCTGCTGCTTTAAGACAAGTGCAAAGCTTTTTAAACAGAGAAGCCTAAACTCAATTCAGCATCATAGTTGTAAAATCGGCTGTTTCTTTTTACAGGAGACAGTCGGTTTTATTCTTGGTAGTTGGTAGTTATTTGTTAGTTGTTGGTTGCAATCAATAAGTAAATTCACGTATTGCACTATCTGAAATCATGACAATTGAGATTGATGCGCCTCTCCCAAAGCGCTTCTGTAAGCCGATGGGTAGGGGCACAGCGCAAAGCTCACTAGTGTGAACTTCACGTAAAATTCTTTACCAGTCAGACTTTTAAACCTTCTCTCGTTTCTCTCGTTCCAATACTCTGCATTGGAATCAATTCTATGAGGCTCCGCCTCGTCTTTGGAGGCAGCAGCCCTCCGATGAATTACGTTACCATGCAAAGCATGGTAACGAGAGAAAAGGTTATATTTTCAGGCTTTTGGGCTGAAGTTGACACCAATGAGCAAAGCTCTGTGCCCCTACGATAATCTTCTGTACTTCATCCAACAAAGAACGGCTATATTTCAAGGCTTTGCAGAAATTGTGCAACATTTGAGTTGCCTACGCGCCTACTAACCACCAACCTTTAATACCTTGTGGATATCGATTCCTTACTACAACCCTTCCAACGCTTTGGCGTCCATCTGGGACTCTCGCGCATTGTCAAACTTTTGGCAAATCTCGGCAACCCCCATCACCAAGTCCCAATCATTCACGTTGCCGGCACTAATGGCAAAGGTTCTGTTTGTGCCTATCTTTCTTCCGTACTCACGCAGGCTGGCTATCGCACGGGACGCTACACTTCCCCGCATTTAGTGAATTGGACGGAACGCATCTGCCTTAACGAACAAGCGATCGCCTCTCTTGATTTGTGCAAATTAATACAACAAGTCCAAGGGGCAATTAATCCCGATGAGGAATTACCAACTCAGTTTGAAGTAATTACCGCAGCGGCTTGGCTGTACTTTGCCCAACAGAAAGTTGATATAGCGGTGATAGAAGTTGGTTTAGGAGGGCGTTTGGATGCTACCAACGTTTGCTTGCAGCCTCTGGTCACTATTATTACTTCCATCAGCCGCGAACATTGGCAACAACTTGGTCCCACCGTCGCCGATATAGCAACAGAAAAAGCCGGTATTATTAAACCGGGATGTCCGGTTGTCATTGGACCATTGCCACCAGAAGCAGAACAAGTAGTGCGATCGCGTATTCTTCAATTAAAATGCCCTCTCGTGACGCCGCAACCCGCCCGTCAAATTGATACAGGATGGGCAGAATATCAAGGATGGGGAAGGGGGGGCCCCCACGGAGTGGGGATAAGGGGCGAGGGGGAGATGGGGAGATGGGGAAGGGGGGGCCCCCAGGAAGTGGGGATAAGGGGCGAGGGGGAGAGGGGGGGACAAGGGGACAAGGAGATAAGTAGAGTACTAAATTCCAATCTAAAATCTAAAATCCAAAATCCAAAATCGATAAAATATCCTTTGCCGTTACAAGGACAGATACAGCTGACTAATTCAGCATTAGCTCTAGCCGCTTTGGAAATTTTACAGCAACAGGGTTGGGAGATTTCTCCAGAAGCTATTGTAAACGGCATGGCAAAAACCAAATGGCTGGGGCGGATGCAATGGATAACCTGGAAAAACCATAAAATATTGGTTGATGGCGCTCATAATCCAGCCGCAGCCCAAGCCTTACGAGATTACGTTAATACCCTAGAAATTCAAACTCAAAATACGGTCATTACTAGTTTTGAGCAATCCAAAATCCAGGTGAGTTGGGTAATGGGGATGCTTTCCACCAAAGAACACGATGAGATTTTCAAAGCATTACTGCGATCGCGCGATAAATTATATTTAGTCCCAGTACCAGACCATAATTCAGCCAATCCTGAAGACTTAGCAAAACTAGCACAGAACATTTGCCCAGAATTAAGTTTTTGTCAGACATATCCCGAATTATCAACCGCATTAGAAACAGCGATCGCCACAACCGATAATTTAGTAGTTTTGTGCGGTTCCCTATATTTAATCGGGCATTTTTTCGGAACCGCCAATCAATTAGGAGTCTTGAGTTAGGAGGCGCCCAGTTATGAGTTATGAATTGAAGAAAACTAAGTTCAAACACATATAACTTGCATATCTAAATTTCATAAGACTCTTGTGGGGTGGGCCATATTGCCCGTCCAGCCCATGCAAATTAAATGTGAAACAGCTTATTAATTCCAAACTCCAAACTCCAAACTCCAAACTCCAAACTCCAAACTCCAAACTCCTAACTCCTAACTCCTAGCACTATTCCACTCCTGCGCCGCATCCTCTACAGCTTTATCCACAGTTTTCTCACCCAACATCGCCGCTTGCAAATTCTCATAAACAGCCTTTTGCAAAACCTTGATATTCTTCAACCTCGGAGTTAACACCTCCGCCTGTTGCAACTGACTCGCACTAATCACCCGCGCCTTTTCCACCGTTGTAGCAGTCGCTGGCACATCTTTAAAGTAACTATCAGACAGCGCTTTAACAGTAGACGGCAAAACATTCGCCGCCTTCGCAAAAGCTAGCTGATTTTCATCATTGGTCACAAACAAGGCGAATTTCAACGCCGCATCTGGTTGCTTCGTGTCGCGCGGTATAACCACATTCATCACAGCGACATTTTTCTTGTTAGTTTCCCCAGAGATTTGGGGTGCAATTGCCGAAGCTTGAGCAACTTTAGGCGCATTATTAGCGATCGCCTTCAAAAATTCCGGTCCCGAAGACAAAAACGCCGTGTCTCCAGCCTGATATAAATCTATAGCGCGACGGTGGCCTTGAGTCAATACCTCTTGCGGTAGAAGTTTCTTCTTATACAGGTCTACCCAATACTGAAACGCCGCCTTACCTTGTGGGGAATTAAAAGCAGCTTTACCTTCAGCGTCTACCAAAGTCACCCCCATTTGCACAAAAGATTCCAACACCTCACCAGAATCTTCCGGTACAAAAGTCACAAAAAAGGCATATTTGCCAGTTTTATCCTTAATTTGTTGAGCCACCCGGGCTAATTCCGTGTAAGTACTGGGTGCATTAGCGACACCTGCCTGTTTTAATAAATCGGTGTTATAAATGGTTAGCCTCGTGGTGAGATACCAGGGAATCCCAAAACTCTTGCCATTCAGCGTGCTTGCTTTCCAGATATTCGGCAAATAGGAGGAACGTGCTTCATTTGGGACTTTCGCATCCAAATCCAACCAGGCATTTCGTCCTGCAAGTTGGGAAGCGAAATCCGGATTTAAGTTAACAACATCAGGTGGCGTTTTCGCTGAGACAGCTGTTAAAATTTTGTTCTCCATAGCTGCCCAAGGTACATCCACCCAGTTAACCTTTATACCGGGGTTTTGCGACTCAAAAGTCGCAATTAGGCTTTGGAAGTAGTTAGTAAATTGAGGTTGAAGTTGCATAGTCCAAAACTCAATTTTTGCCGCTCCCTTATCTGCTTGTTTTATACCCGTATTAACGTTACCCGTGCTACAACTGACCATCCAGCTTGTCAATAAGCCAAGTAGTGCCCAAACAGCCAATCGTTTAAACCTTTGAATTAGAACCATCTTGTTAGTAGTGTTTATGCGCGATCAAGGTGAAAAGCTGATGCAGAATTGTGGAGATTATAGGCTAAATCGTCGAGATTATAGGAGCCAATTAATTACTTAGTATCAAGTTCAATCCTTAGTATCAATTAAATTTTCAACTTAACAGTCCTGCGGGCAAAACAGTGGTTAAACGTTTTAATAGTCTTTTTGGAAAATCTAATAAAGGGGTTGGGATCGAACTTGCACCAGAAAGGGTAAATGTAGCCCAGCTACGCAAAAACCGCCAAGGCATAAAATTAGAAGCCTTAACATCGGTACAAGTTCCAGAAGGTATTTTTGTCGATGGTCAAATTGCTGACCCCCCAGCAATGGCTCAATTAATCCAGCAGGCGCTGGCAGAAAGTAAAATCAAAGCTTCTCGCGTCGCCACTGCTGTAACAGGGCGAGATTCGATAGTGCGTCTAATACCCGTACCGGCAGAATTAGATGATAAAGAACTTCGGGAAATGGTGCTAAATCATGAAGCAGGTTTGTATTTGCCCTATCCCCGCGAAGAAGCTGATGTAGATTATCAAAAACTTGGGTATTTTGTAGATGAGGATGGTATCGAAAAGGTGCAGGTCCTTCTAGTTGCCACCCGCAAGCAGGTGACAGATACCTATATAAGTACATTCGAGCAGGCAGGATTGCAAATTGATGTTTTAGAGATTAACAGTTTTGCCTTGATTCGGACAATTCGCGACCAACTGCGGCAATTTGGACCTCAAGAAGCAGCAGTGTTAGTAGATATAGAATTCGACAGCACAGAAATTGCGATCGTTGTCAACGGAGTGCCGCAATTTTCGCGCACAGTGCCCATTGGCACCTATCAAATGCAAATGGCACTGTCAAAGGCGATGAACTTACCCGCAACGCGAGACACCGAACTGTTGCAGGCAATGACCATTCCCCAAACACCGATGGATACAGGTGGCGGCAAAACAGGCGTTACAGGCGTAAATCCCGGTATGGCAGCCATGTTGCGAGTATTGGGAGAACTAACAGATGAACTGCGCCGTTCCATCGATTTTTATCTCAACCAGTCGGAAAATTTGGAAGTAGCGCAGATAATGCTGGCTGGTTCGGGGGGTGGACTCGGACAACTAGATGAATTCTTCACCCAACGATTAAGTTTGCCAACCACCCAAATAGATCCTGTAGGCGCATTGTCTTTGGAAGTGGACGAAGAAAAATTCCCATCAGTGCAACGTCCTGGGTTGGGGATAGTACTTGGTCTGGGAATGCGGGAGGTTTAACAAGGTAAAAGGAAAAAGGTGAGTCAGCGCTCAAAGGTAGGGTTTCCCGAAGATTGGCGACTGCGCCCTTGAGAAGGGGTTTAAGGGAGAGTACCCGAAGGGTAAAAGGTAAAAAAAGAATCCCCATAAATTTTAAAAGCAGGGATTTGAATCGGACGCCTTTAGGACTTACGCACTGTACAAATTTATCATCTTGTGCATTAACGGAAATACGTTGTTTGAGGCTTTGAACAATCATCCTTTGATAAATAGCGATCGCCTCAAAAGTGTCGATAAATCAAGGTTTAATGCCTGAAATCCATACCCCATATTTGTTTTTTCCTGCTCAAAAGTAAGTCCTAGCCTTTTTTCTTTTCCATAAATAAATTTTCGGCGTCAGACTATTTGTTTATTTTGGCTTTTAACTTTTACCTTTTACCTTGGAGCGAAGCGACGGTGACGAAATGTATAGCTTAGATATTAACTTTCTTAAAGACCGCCCAGCATACCAGAAAAATTCTGACAAAAAGCGAGGAAAAATTTCATTTCCCACAGGAGATTTAACACCAGTGTATGTGGGAGTGGCAATAGGCGTGTTTTTTCCCGCTTTGTTGGGAACTGGTTGGTGGTTTTTACAAGCGAAAAATGGCGAGTTAGAACAAAATATTGCCCAACTTTCGCAGGAGAACCAGAAATTAGAGTCACAGATTGGGAACATCAACAAAATCAGGGAAGAAACCACCAAAGTTAGAGGAGAAACCCAAGCTTTGGTTACCGTATTTGACCAGATTCGTCCTTGGTCAGCAATGTTGCAACAACTGCGTGAAGGCATTCCAACTGCCGTGCAAATTGAAAACATCAAACAAATCGCACCCGTTGCTGCAGCACAGGGACAACCACCACCAAATCCCGGCGGAGGATTGGAAATTACCGGGTATGCACGTTCCTTTAACGATGTCAACGATTACTTACTAAGTTTGCAACAGTCTCGTTTCTTGAAGGCTACAGACTCAAGAATTGTGACAGCAGAGTTAGTAGATGCCCCGCTACAACCAGGTAGCGCGACCTCTATTAATGGCGTAGTAATTAAACCACCCCAAGTAGTTAAATACACGATTCAATCCGGTCTCAGCGACGTTCCGGCATCTGAGTTAATGCGCGAATTGGAGCAAAAAGGCACAGTGGGGCTAGTGAGTCGAATTCGCAGTCTGCAACAAACAGGAGTCATTCAAAGATGACGTTCAGTGATGATTTAAATTTTGCCGAGCAAGGCGGAGAATTTCAAGCAAATGCCCCTGCTTATCCCGTTCTCTTTGGCATTGCCTTCACACCTAAAATTATCGGCATTTTGGTTGGGGTAGCAGGACTTGCTGGAGCGATATTTATGCTACTTAATCTGGTAATGCCAGCTTGGGATATTTATCAACAACAGCAAGCAAAAAGTACCGACCTGCAAGGGCAAATTGACCAAAAAAAAGCCAGCATTAAACAGATTGACAAGGTAAAAGAAGAGTTAGCCCAATCAAAACAGCAACAACTCCAGGTTTTAAGTTTATTTGCTAACGAAAAAACCTTGGATACATTGCTGTTAGATTTAAATCGCTTGGTTGAATCTGGCAATTCTCAAATTTCAAGTAGTGGAGTGAGAGCCAAACTTAAGAAATTTGTGCCAGTTTCACAGAAACCAGAACCGATTATCGATGGTTCTTTGGGAACCCTAGTCAATGGCAAACTGAAACGCAGCACTATCAACATTGAATTTGTAGGAACCTATGAACAAACACAATCGATTCTTCGCAATATAGAGCGTTTGCAGCCATTGTTGATAGTCAAAGACTATCAATCTACTTTGGCTCCACCAGAACCTGTCCAACCAGGTAAAGAGGTGCGGAGGGTAGGACCAGCAGCAATTACTACATCTTTCCAAATACAGGCATTAATGCCACTAAATCCAGAGGAAATAGCAGCAGCCAAACCTGCACCTAAGCCATAAAAATAACTTGAATGCACTAGTACAATTCGTCAGAAGGCAGGAGGCAGAGGGCTGAAGGCTGAAGGCTGAAGGAAAGAAAGTTTGTTTTATAAGCTTTTTAACCTTTTTCAACTGGATAGTTGTTTCCGCCACGCTGTACTAGTAGCTGAAGGCAGAAGGCGCAAATGCTTATTCCTTAAGCTTTTAATCTGAATGCAAATGGTTAGCTTATTTCCGCCGTGGCGTACTAATTAAAACAGTGCAAATACGGTATTAAACATTCAAATAGCCTGCGGCAAGCCGCTGTTGCGCCTACAGAATTTAAAATGCTTTAACCAAGATTTGGTAAGCATTTTGGCTTGCTTTTGCATGCCAATAAAATACACAACGTCTGACTCTAAATTTATCTTAAAAGTTTTTTTACGGTGAGGAATGAACTGTGAAACAAATTCACGGTAAGAGTTTAATTTTTGGTGTCGCCGCTTTTGCGTTTTTGGCGGCTCAACCAGTTTGGGCACAGACTACTGAAATTACTGGAGTAGAACTAAATCCAGTTGATGGTGGAGTTAATGTTGTTTTGAAAACTTCCGCAGGTTCGCGCCCGCAAGTTTTCACTACCAAACGCGGTAATGCTTTAGTTGCAGATATTATTAATACTCAACTACGTTTACCGGAAGGCAATAGTTTTCGTCAAGATAAACCCGCTCCCGGAATTGCCTGTGTCACCATCAATCAGCTTGATGCCAATAGCATTCGGGTGATGGTTACTGGAGAAGGATCTGCTCCCAACACTCAACCTGTGGCGCGTGGACCAAGCGGTATTACTCTTAGCTTTAGTCCAGGTTCGGGTACAACCGCAGCAGTACCAAGCCCAACAGCACCGCCTGCTTCCCCGTCCCAACCAGCGCCTCTTGTCCCCAACCCGCAAATTAGTATTGACGGTACACCCGCACAAGCTGCTGGACCGGGAATAGGTCAACCGGGGACAGCCGCGCCGCCTTTCTTGCCTAGAGCCGTCGCGCCACCGGTGGGAGATATTGCGATTTCCAATACTGATGCTTCTCCTAGCACGATTGACTTGGGTACTCAAGAACGCGTTCCGCGCCTTGTGTTAAGAGATGCTCCAGTACGTGAAGTTTTATCACTGCTTGCCCGTGCGGCAAATTTGAACTTGGCTTATACAAGCGGTTCGGGTGGCGGACAAGCTGCGGCGGCGGGAGGTGATGGACCGACAATTTCCTTAGATATAGAAAATGAGCCAGTACAAGACGTATTTAACTACGTTTTGCGTTTGAGCGGTCTAGAAGCTAATCGCAGCGGACGTACTATTTTCGTTGGACCAAAGTTGCCCAATTCCACCCGTGATGTGGTAATGCGGAACCTGCGGTTGAATCAGGTAACGGTGGGTGTGGCTTTGAACTTTTTGGTCGGCTTAGGTGCAGAAAGTGCCGTCAGCCGCGAACGACAAGTTACCAGCGTTAATGCTGTGCCTGTGGGCAGTGGAGCTACCCCTGTCACCCAAACCCAAACGACTGTAGAAAGCAGAGTTGAAAATCAACGCATTGATTTTCAAGACTCAACGCCTTTACTTCGAGGTTTGCAGGCTTTAGGAGACGAGCGCACCAATTCTCTTACCTTGATTGGTCCTCCCAGGCTGGTAGAGGTGGCGATCGCTCAACTAAGTCACTTGGATATCCGGCGTCGTCAGGTGGCAGTTAACGTCAAAATTATCGACGTTAACCTGTTGAACACTCAAGACCAAAATACCAGCTTTTCTTTTGGGGTTGGCAAGAACTTCTTTACCAGTGACGGCGGTGCAGCAAGTCTAAATTTTGGTGGTTCTAGACCAGCTACTAGTGCGGAAGCGGTAAACAGTGTGACTAGTACACCAGTCATCAAAAATCCAAATACGGGTCAGGTGTTTCTGGGTGATCGGTTCTTTAACTCAAGAGGTACACGACCATCTGCTGATGCTCCCGTAAGCTCGGATGCATTAAGCACAGGTATTACAAACTTTACTCCAGGAACTAGTGCAACAGCTACAAATCCTGGAACTCCTGATACATATCAATTCAGCTTGCCGTCTCTGTACCAATTTCCCAAACGTTTTCTCGCTAGTTTGCAGGCTCAGGTGCAAAGTGGCAATGCCAAGATTTTGACTGACCCAACGTTAATTGTGCAAGAAGGTCAGCAAGCTCTTGTTAACCTGACTCAGGAAGTGGTGGGAAACGTAACCCTTAAAACAACGGATACTTCTGGTGGGTCTAGGACAGAGAAAACATTTGACAAACAAAAAGTTGGCTTAACCCTGAATGTAAAAATTGAGCGAATTGACGATAATGGTTTTGTCTCTTTATCTGTTGCTCCTACTGTCAGCGCACCCTCAGGTTCAGAGGATACAGGAAGTGGACGAATCATTTTAGTTTCTGAGCGATCGCTTACTTCTGGCATGATTCGCCTGCGAGATGGTCAAACGTTAATTCTCTCAGGTATTATTCAAGACCAAGACCGGACAACTGTCTCCAAGATTCCCATTTTAGGTGATATTCCGCTGTTGGGTTCGCTGTTTAGAAAGACAAACAGAGCGAATCAGCGTCAAGAGGTGATTGTGTTGCTTACACCTCAAATTATGGATGATTCGGAGCGCTCTTCTTATGGCTATAACTATCAACCCAGTCCAGAGATACGCCGAGTTCTAGAGCGTGGTGGTTTAAAAACGCCTAGGTAGTAAGAGGAGGGGGGAGTGGGGGAGGAGTGGGTTAGGTTTAATGGTTAATTAGGAGATGGAGAAGATGGGGAGAGAGTCATTCAAGAGTCATAGGGATTTGGAAGTTTATCAAATGGCATTTGATGCTGCGATGCAGATTTTTGAAGTGTCAAAGAAATTTCCGGCTGAAGAAAAGTATTCTCTGACTGACCAGATCCGTCGCGCTTCACGTTCAGTTTGCGCTAATTTCGCTGAGGCATGGCGTAAACGTAGATATGAGGCAGCATTTATAGCTAAACTCAGTGATTCTGAAGCAGAGGCAGCAGAAACTCAGACTTGGATAGAATTTGCTGTGCAGTGCAATTATCTAGATGTTGAAACCGGACGCGACCTTTATCGAGCCTATAATTCGATTCTCGGTATGCTTGTTACCATGATTCACAATTCAGATAAATGGATCATCCCTTCCTTGAAGGAGAGGGGAAGGGGGGGATAGGGAGAGGGGGGATAGGGAGAGGGGGGGATAGGGAGAGGGGGGGACAAGAGTAGTTCTTCACTTACTTCTCCCACTCCCCCACTCCCCCACTCCCCCCCCCCCCCCCCCCCCCCCCCCCCTGTTACCCTGGTGACAGGGGTTTTCACTAAGTATTTTTTCCTAGTAAATGGGTGGTTTTTAGTGAAACAACCCCCCAATTTAGATAAAAAATCCTCAAATCTATATAAATTAATGGTTTCATGTATCCACTTCTGGCTGGGACACCTTAGAATGATTCATTGAAAAGTCGAGCCGATGGGATTTACAGCGATTTTGAGTGTAAATGCTCTGGGGACGACTTTTGTAAATCTCCAAACAGAGATTTAAGTAACAGAGATTTAAGTCAAGATGCGAATTTCGCGTGTCTGTACACTATCTCAAATAAACTTCAAGGAGTTTGACATGAATAAAGGTGAATTAGTTGATGCTGTAGCCGAAAAGGCTAGTGTTACCAAAAAACAAGCCGATGCTGTGTTGACTGCGGCTTTGGAAACGATTATCGAAGCTGTTTCTTCTGGCGATAAGGTGACGCTGGTGGGATTCGGTTCTTTTGAATCGCGGGAACGTAAAGCCCGTGAAGGTCGTAACCCCAAAACCAATGAAAAGATGGAAATTCCGGCGACCAAGGTGCCTGCTTTCTCTGCTGGTAAGCTATTTAGAGAACGGGTAGCACCCCCAAAATCTTAGGTTCTTTGTTTGAAGAACGCGATCGCCTTTTAAAGATGCGGCAACCTGTACATGGAGGAAATTTAGCTTGGGCAGCAGCACTGGCTGGCTGTCCTGCTAGTGCTATTCTCGATTTTTCTGCCAGCATCAGTCCGTTGGGTCCTCCAAATAGTACTTTATCGGCTATTATGTCCCAATTGGGTAATCTCAGGCACTATCCTAACCCTGATTACAGTGAACTGAGACTTGCTCTCAGTCACTTTCATCAAGTGCCTTCTGAATGGATTCTGCCGGGTAATGGCTCGGCGGAATTACTTACGTTAGCAGGTAAAGAATTTGCAGAATTAGCCGCAACTGTTTTAGTGACTCCAGCCTTTGGCGATTATTATCGGGCGCTGACGGCATACGACGCGAAGATACTGGAGTTTCCTTTGTCTTTTCACAGCGGTCAATTGTCATTGAATCTTGATAAAGGTCAAAAAACAAAGGACAAAGGGCTGCTGTTAAATAATCCGCATAATCCGACGGGAAAATTGTTTTCACGAACAGCGATTTTGCCGTATTTGGATGAATTTGCTTTGGTGCTGGTGGATGAAGCGTTTATGGATTTTCTGCCCCCGGAGGAAGAACAAAGCCTGATTTCGATGGTGCAGGAATATCCCAATTTGGTAATTTTGCGATCGCTAACCAAATTTTACAGTCTCCCCGGACTGCGATTGGGATATGCGATCGCTCAAAGCGACCGTCTGCGGCGCTGGCAGGGGTGGCGCGACCCCTGGGCCGTAAACACCCTCGCGGCGGCGGCGGCGGTGGCTGCACTCGATGATAGGGAGTTTCAACAGCAAACCTGGGCATGGTTAGCACCAACTCGAAACGAACTTTTTAGTGGTTTAGCTTCTTTAGAAGGATTGCAACCCCTGGAAAGTACTGCTAACTTTTTACTGGTTGAGTCACAACGGTCATGTTCGCTTTTGCAGCAAAAATTACTCCAGCATCACCAGATTTTAATTCGCGATTGTCAAAGTTTTCCCGAACTAGGCGATCGCTTTTTCCGGGTTGCTGTACGCTCAAAATCAGATAATCAACGCTTACTAGAAGCCTTAAATTCTGTGTTGCAAAGTTAAAAGATGATTTCCAAAGGGTGGGCAATGCCCACCCTACTAACAGCGCTCAAAGCATTAGTCAATAGTCAATCAATTTTGGATTTGAGATTTGAGATTTGAGATTGTTCTCACGGATAAATCTGTTTTATTGAAATCGATTTTTGAGATTTTAGATTTCTCCTTTAATCTAAAATCCCAAATTCAAAATCGAAAATTGGCACGGTCAAAATATTGACACTAATGTCCTGCTGTTGACTAATGACTAATGACTAATGACTAATGACTAATGACTAATGACTAATGACTAATGACTAATGACTAATGACTACGATGTCGTGATTATTGGCGGCAGTCTTGCTGGACGCTATGCTGCCTCGGCTGCAATTCACCTGCGCGCCACTGTTGCCCTTGTGGAACCCAAAGTTAACTACGGGTTTATTTATCACCACGCTTTGAGCGAAATCGGCAAACTCTCACAACGTTTGGGTGATGCAGCTTCATTTGGTATTCATGCTTTAAGTGCCGATACTTTAGCGGATATTTATCTTAACGGGAGTTCACCCCCCACGGCAGTATCTTCAGAAAAATGCCAAATATCTGTGGAATGGCAAGAGGCGATGCTGTGGGGTTCTGGTGTTGTTTCAAATGTGCAAGAACAGCTTTCACCGACTATTTTAGCCGCGCAAGGGGTCGATGTCATTGTTGGCAACGGTCAATTTCAATCGTCACCTCCTTTGGTATTTAGTGTAAGCGATCGCCTGTTGCGGGGACGCACTTATTTACTTGCTAGCGGTTCGCGTCCCGCAATTCCAGATATTGATGGCTTGCAAGCCACTGGCTTTGTTACTCTATCTGATATTTGGCAGGTGCTGACGCAGACAACACCGCCCCAAAATTGGGTAATTATCGGCGGTATCCCCCAAAGTATTGAACTAGCTCAAACTTTAGCGCGGTTGGGTTGTCAGGTGACGTTAATAATCAATCGCCCCTATATTCTGCCTAATATTGACCCAGAAACAGCCCAGCTGCTTCAAGCGCAGTTAGAAGTAGAAGGTGTACGTGTCCTCACTCAAACGCCTGTAACTCAGGTGAGATTAATTGATGATAAAAAGTGGCTTCAGGCGGGAGATAAGGCGATTGAAACTGATGAAATTCTTGTAGCAACGGCACAACAACCAAATATTGACTCTTTAAATTTGGCGGCTGTGGGCGTTAAATGGCATGGGCGGCGTTTATTGGTGAATGAAAAACTCCAAACTACCAATCACCGCATTTACGCTTGTGGTGATGTGATTGGTGGTTATGAATTTGCTAATATTGCTAATTATGAAGCGAAAATTGCTTTGCAAAATGCGTTATTTTTTCCGAGATTAAAAGTCAATTATCAGCGCGTTCCTTGGGCAATGTTTTCTCAGCCAATATTAGCGCAAGTTGGTTTAACTGAGGTGCAAGCCAAACGCAAATACAAACAAAATGAAATTTGGATTTTGCGTCAGTATTTTAAAACTGTAGCAGCTGCCCAACTGCGAAGCGAAACTACGGGTGTATGTAAATTAATTGTGTTACAAAATGGAGAAATTTTAGGAGCTTCTCTTTTGGGGGCAGAAGCTGGAGAATTAATAAATTTAATTGCTTTTGCTATCTCCCAAAAGATTAAAGTCAATTATTTAGCAAATTTATCTCCCGTTTATCCTAGTTTTTCCGAAATCCTGGAAAAAATTGCATGTGCTTGGAATCAGCAACGTTTAAATAACAATCTGAATTTACAAGAATTTTTCGACAGTTTTTTCCAATTTCGCCGTGATTGGAATATTTAATTTCACCAAAAAAGGCAGCTATGCATACTGCAGAGGGCACGAGGCATACTGCGGGGGGCAGATGATAGAAGGGTTATACCAATTCACTTTTAGGTTGCAACTGCCTCAAAATCGCGCTCACTTCCCTTGAGAAGGAAAATCGCGCTCACCCCCCTTTTTAAAGGGGGCTGGGGGGATTTATATGTCTCAAACATTTAGAAAAATTGTATTAAGATAAGTTTTATATTTGGTAAAGCCCTCACCATAGCTGCCAAAAAGAGTACAAGCCCCTACCAAAATCTCAGATTTGGTGGTCAACAAGATATGAGGGTTTAACTCCTGCACTAATTGCCTTCTGCCTCCAGCAAAGCTGCCTCCTGCCTTCTTTAAATTTTTCTGATGAACACCCAAATAGCAAACCAACTACCAATTCCCTCGCACTTTAATGCCGATAAGGTGGGCGAAGTTTGGCGCGTACCTTACCAACAACGTGCAGCAGAAGCTGAAGCATGGGCGAAACAATACGACATCAAACCAGCATCTGATGACAAAAACCGTATTTGTTTACTTTTAATTGATGTTCAAAACACTTTTTGTATCCCCGAATTTGAATTATTTGTAGGCGGAAAATCCGGCAGTGGTGCGGTAGATGATAATCAAAGAATTTGTGATTTTATCTATCGCAATTTAGGGGTGATTACTACTATCGCACCGACGATGGACACTCACAAAACGATGCAAATTTTTCATCCGATTTTTTGGGTGAACGCCGCAGGTGAACACCCCACGCCAGCAGCTACTAGCATCACTCCAGCAGATATTGAGCAAGGAATCTGGCAAGTTAATCCAAATATTGCTCACAGTATTACTAAAGGCAATTATGAATTATTAGAAAAACATGCCTATTATTACGTTAAGCAACTCAGTCAAGATGGTAAATATCCCTTGATGGTATGGCCGTATCATTCTATGTTGGGCGGTATTGGTCATGCTTTGGTTTCATCTGTGGAAGAAGCGATATTTTTCCATTGCATTGCTCGTAACAGTCAGACGCAATTTGAAATTAAAGGCGATAATCCTTTAACAGAAAATTATTCGGTGTTGCGTCCAGAGGTTTTGGCAGGTTTTGATAAAAATCCGATCGCCCAAAAAAACTCGCGTTTAATTCAACAACTTTTAGAATTTGATGCTGTGATGATTGCGGGACAAGCTAAAAGTCATTGTGTCCCATGGACTATTGATGATTTGTTAACAGAAATTCAGCAGGTAAATGCTAAATTAGCCACAAAAGTTTATCTGTTAGAAGATTGCACTTCTCCTGTTGTTATACCGGGTGTGGTGGATTATACAGAAGCGGCAGATGCAGCATTTGAAAGGTTTGCAGCGGCGGGAATGCATTTGGTGAAGTCTACAGAAATAATCAAGTTTTTTTGACGCAGAGTAACGCGATCGAAAACCTTTGCGTCCCTCTGCGTTGAAAAAATATCCTCACTGCTTCAAATAATCTTTTGGATCTTTTGCCACCCAACCCAAATCTGAACTAGAACGCACTTCAAAATGGAGATGGGGTTGATTGGTAGTTGGTTGTCCGGTAATGCCAACCGTTCCAATTTCCTCTCCTTTGTTGACGCTCTGACCAAGGGAAACTTTGATACTCTCAAGATGGGCGTAGCGGGTTTGGAATCCACCATTATGATTGATGATGACTAAATTGCCATAACTACCCTGTTCGCCAGCAAAGACTATTTTACCTGGCGCGATCGCTTGCACGGAAGTTCCTTTTGCAGTTAACAAATCTATACCACTATGAAAAAAAACTTCACCATTCGCCGGATTAATCTGCCAGCCATAAGCTAACGCTACCTGTGCAGCTTGTGGCAAAGGATACCCCTCTAGCTGACCGGAAGTAGTAGGAGTAGTAATATTACTAGTAGCAGTAACAGGCGTTGATAGCTGGAATGCAGGACGATTTGATGACAAATTTGCCTTCGGAACAAACACAACTCTGGGGTCTTTTTGACAGCCATTCACTTCAAACAGTGCATCAGCACGGACTTTGTATTTTGCCGCTACTTGTCGCCAAGTTTGAGTGCGAGGCACTTCGACAACAATACCATTAAAGGGAGGAATTAAAATTTCGCTGCCAATTGCAACCGAACCATTTCGCAAACGCGGGTTAAAGTCGATAATAGTTGCTGGAATTAAATTGTAGCGCTGGGCTATGCTATCCAAAGTTTCGCCACGAGCAACTTGATGGCGCAGGATGCGAGACAAGGCTGGAGTCGGACAATCCGGTACAGCAGCATTTGCATTTTTCCAGCCCAAGAGTGGAGATAATAACCCTAGGGTGCTAACTAAACTAAAAAGAAACACTAGACGATCGCAAAAAGTCATGTGTACAAGTGAGAAGAAAGTTAATTTAAGATTTTAAATTGGGGATTGCTAACTGCTCGCTTGTTAGCTGCTGATTGTTTACCGTCAGCCGTCAATATAAAATCCCAGGGATTAGGAGCTAATGGTCTAACAAGCCAACGAAAGCGGGGGAAAGGAAAAAGGGCATTCGTGAAAAAGTTTAATATTTTCCCTTGAACCCTTTCCCTTTTCCCCTTTTGTGTAAGTGCTATTCAAAATCTCAAATCTCAAATCTCAAATGTAAAATCTTACCGCTTTTAGAGTCAAAATCATCTGTCCAGAATGCCCCTAGCTTGACTAAACTTAGAAATTAGCATCTGTTGCGTAAGCTGAGGCAATGTTTTTTGGGTTGCCAATCAAAAAACCTAGACTAAAATCTAAATTTGACGGCGGTTTTAACCGCTTGTTCGCTTTTCTCCCAGATTTGAAGACGCTGAGTTCCCCGCCGTAACGAAAATCCTCCTATGAAGTTATCTTTGAAGCAACTTGCCGTTTACATCTGCTTACTGGTGATTGGCGGCGGTGCAGGCTTGTTAGGTAGTCGGTATTTGGTATCACAAAATCGCCCTTTTCAACAATTAAGAAATGTTACAGTTGCTTCGCCCCAAGAAACCATAGCTCCGAATCCTGTTCCAGGAACAATTGGAATTACTGGGGGCGACAGTGTAAATTTTATTGCCACGGCGGTGCAAAGAACTGGGCCTGCGGTGGTACGAATTAATGCCACTCGCAAAGTGGCAAATCCGATTTCTGATGCTTTGAAAAATCCGGTGCTGCGCCGATTTTTTGGCGAAGATGAGCAACCGATTCCTCACGAGCGGATTGAACGCGGTACTGGTTCGGGATTTATTTTAAGTCAAGACGGACAATTGCTAACCAACGCTCATGTAGTCGCTGATACCGACACCGTGCAAGTCACTCTCAAAGATGGTCGTACTTATGACGGCAAAGTTGTGGGAGTTGATGCAGTAACAGATGTGGCTGTAGTGAAAATTAAAGCTGATAAATTGCCAACAGTCAGGCTGGGTAATTCACAAAATTTAATACCGGGACAGTGGGCGATCGCTATTGGTAATCCCCTCGGTTTAGATAATACTGTCACCATCGGCATTATTAGCGCCACCGATCGCACCAGCGCTCAAGTTGGTGTTCCAGACAAGCGAGTTAGTTTTATCCAGACCGATGCAGCGATAAACCCTGGTAACTCCGGTGGACCTTTGTTAAACGCCCAAGGCGAAGTAATTGGCGTGAACACCGCTATCCGCGCTGATGCTCAAGGACTCGGTTTTGCGATCCCGATCGAAACCGCTGCCCGCATCGCCAATGAACTGTTTACCAAAGGACGTGTGGAACATCCCTTCTTAGGGATTGAAATGGTAGACCTTTCTCCTAGCAAAAAGCAGCAAATCAATCAAGAAAATAATCTCAACATCAAACAGGACAGCGGCGTTGCGATTAAAGGAGTCATGGATAATTCCCCAGCACAACGCGCCGGACTTCTTCCGGGCGACTTGATTCAAAAAGTTAACCGTAAACCAGTCAAAACCGCCGCTCAAATACAGAAGCAGGTAGAGTCCAGCACAGTGGGAGACATTCTAGAAATCGAAGTCAACCGCAACGGCAAAATTCAAACTTTTAAAGTCCAATCAGGGGCTTATCCGGACAACAAATAGTTAGGAGTTAGGAGTTAGGAGTTAGGAGTTAGGAGTTAGGAGTTAGGAGTTAGGAGTTAGGAGTTAGGAGTTAGGAGTTAGGAGTTAGGAGTTAGGAGTTAGGAGTTAGGAGTTAGGGCTTAACAAACTTTCTTGAACTCAAAACTCAAAACTCATAACTCATAACTTTTGATCTAACTGCATCCGTTGTTCCATCTGGCGCAAGAAATATCCCGTCATCATTGCCGAAGCTAAAAGACCGGCAAGATTTTCTCTATCTGTGGTAATTTGGACGTTGAAATTTTCTACAGGAAGCATTCCCACCAGCCCTTGGACGTTTTGCGAAATAATTTGCTTAATTTCGGGACTCACGGACTGGGCGACACGGGCTAAAACTTCGGGAGACTGATGCTGTAGATATTTGAGTAACCCATTGGGATGTTCCTCAGAATTATCGTTCAGAAGCTGATTGGGGTGTTCATCAGAGTTGTCATTCAGAAAGTCAGGATTAAACACCATTGGCAGTATTTTTAGCTGAATTGCTAATTCTACTTTAAACCATAGTAGAAGTGTAATGCATTATCCACAGACATAAGCCTTAGGCTTATTCTGCGGTCAAACGCTTTTCGCTATTGCTTCCCTGAGTGGGCGAAAAAATTAGATTTGTTTGATATACATGCCCCATCCCTGTCTTGAAAAGTTTTGCGCTCCTGTTACCCGGACGCGCAACGCCAGTTGCAAAGGCTGCCGGGAAACCATGCACGGCAGTCGCTCATGGTCCGCCACTGCGGTCTTGGGGTCTCCCCAAGGGTCGCAGTGGCGTGGAAACCCCCTCTTGGCCGCACTGCCTCACCAACGCACTGGCTTAACTTTTCGCTTTATAGGTGGGGTAATTTTATACTTCATACTTCAGACTTCATACTTCCGCCTTTAGTTAGTTGTGTTCTGGTTCGAGTTCTAGTTCTAGTTCTGATTCCGGTTTAAGTTCGAGTTCTAATTGTTGTTCTTTGGGAAGGTTGGCAAATTGTTGGGGTAGTTGCTCGATTTGAAAATACTGATGAAATTTCGGAGTTACTTGTAGCGCATAAGACCGAGATTCATTTTGTCGGCGTTTTTTAACAAAACCTTGCTCCACAAGTTCTTGAACGTGTTGATATGCTCCAGAACCCCGGACATTAATCAAATCGCTTTGAAGTATTGGACTATTGAGAGCGATCGCTGCTAACGTCCTTAATGCACCGACACCTAATTCCACTGGAATCAAAGTTTGCACTAAGTCATGAAAGTCTGACCGCAACTGCAGACTGTAACCATTTGGGGTTTCTACAACTTCTAGAGCGCTATCTCGGCGGGCATAGTCATCAATTAGCTCAATTATGCCTTCCTCCACCGTAGCGCGATCGCACGCTGCATACTCGGCGATTTCGCCGAGCGACATGGGCTTACCCTTTAAATAGAGAATTGCTTCTATCTTAGTCGCTGTCTTAGTCGCTGTGGCTGTAGTCATTAGTCAAAAGCGAATAGTTATAAGTCATTAGTCATTAGTCATTGGTCATTAGTCATTAGTAAAAATGACAAAAAACAAATGATAAAAGACCGATAACAAGTGTGTGGGATACTACCATTATCATCCGATCGCGTCAATATAGGCTTGACAAGGGGATGGGGGGACAAGGACGACGGGTGTGGGCGACGGGTGTGGGGGCGATGGGTGTGGGGGATAAGGAAGACAAGGACGACGGGTGTGGGCGACGGGTGTGGGACGACGGGTGTGGGTGTGGGGGATAAGGTAAAAGTAAAAATTAAAAAGGCAAAAGTTAAGAAGAAAGATTTTTTCCCTTTCCCCTTTCCCCTTCCCCTTTTCCCTTTCCCCTTCCCCCTTTCCCTTTCCCCTTGGACCCTCTGTTAATCACCTTTGTCTATTTTTGAGGATGAACTCGGCGATCGCTAAATCTTGTGGAGTTGTCACCTTTAAATTGGTCTCTTCGCCTTGGACAATTTGCACTTTGTAGCCGCACATTTCAAACAAAGCCGCATCATCGGTTACTTCCCAACCTTGGCTGATACCTTGTTCATGGCACTGTTTTAGCAACTGGACATCAAAACCTTGGGGGGTTTGTGCCGCCCATAGTTGTCTTCGGTCGGGTGTACTTTGAATTATGCCATCTTCGCCTACAATTTTAATCGTGTCTTTTACGGGGACTGCGGCAATTAAAGCAGAACAGTGGCGGATGGCGTTAGCACAAGCATCAAGTAAATCTGGAGTGGCGAGACATCTGGCTCCATCGTGAATTAAAACTTGATCTGCCGCTGCTGGCAGTGCCTGCAAGCCATTGTAAACCGATGCTTGGCGCGTTTCGCCACCTGGAATTAATTCCACTGGTTTAGTTAGATTTAATAGGGCGAGAATTTCCTTAAAGTCTTGCCAGTCAGTTGGTTGAGAAATAATACCGATCCAACTGATTTTACTTGACGCTTCGGCGGCTAAAAGAGTCCAAGCAATAATCGCTCGCTCGCGCACCTTGAGTAGAAGTTTATTGCGATCGCTTCCCATTCTTCGTCCCGTTCCCGCCGCTGGAATTAGTAAATACACAAGATTCCTCAATTTCTATAGTAGGCGCGTAGATAGTAGGTGCGTGGGTAGTGGGTAGTAGGCGCGTGGGTAGTAAAAGCGTGGGTAGTAGTAGTTAATAACCACCAACCAACCACCAACTCCAGAGGGGTTCACCAGTCGCCTGGGTCGGGAAAACGCCACTGCGACCCTTGGGGAGACCCCAAGACCGCAGTGGCTCCCCTACCAAGGACGCGAAGCTCACCGGGGGGAATCTTCCCGACTGCAGACGCAAGCGCCCCTTCACCACCAACCAACCACCAACCCCTTCGCTATGAACGCTCTTACGCTCATGGGGGAAACCCCTCCTTGGTCGCGCTGGCGAACCACCAACCAACAACCAACCAACCACCAACTAACAACTATCCACTAACAATCCTTAATCCCCAACCCCTATATTCCCCTAAAATAAGGAGCGAGTAAGCTTGACACTCCCAATGGCTAAAGCTAAAGGGATTCTTGGGCTGAAAAAAGCCAATGCAAGGATTACTCCTACTCAAGGTCTTACGGTTCATACTTGTCCGAGTTATAGTTTTTGAGGCTACAACCCACTCATGGACAACTCCCCAAGCGTTTACCCATTTCAGGGTAAGTTTCCGTGTGCCCCACGGTACGTGCATTACTCCAAATTGTTTTTCTACAATTATTCACTGTTGTTAACAGCTACTGCACTATGTTTTGACTGGTTATCGTTACCCAGCTGCCAGTATTAATTATGCTCGCCTATCGTGTGGCACTGTTTCAGCCATAGTTGTCGGGCACGTTTCACGGGACTTACACCTGTGGCTATACGATTTTACCAAACCCTATGGCGGATAAATCCGCCTGAGTCGTTTTCATCCCCCCGATGAATGACGGGGGCTTTTAACTTCCCAAACCGTTTCTGTAAATAAATATTATGCGTGTAGTAGCCCTTATCCCAGGCGGAATTGGCGACCAAATTCTCTTCTTTCCCACTCTAGATGACCTGAAGCGCTATTACCCCAACGCTCAGATAGATGTCGTTGTGGAACCCCGGTCAAAATCAGCTTACCGGGTGAGTAAGTCAGTTAATGAGGTAGTGGCATTTGATTTTAAAGACCGAAACAGTTTGGCAGATTGGGGCAATTTGGTAGGCATAATTCGCGATCGCGAATACGATGTTGCTATTGCTTTGGGGCAAAGTTGGTTGATAGGTCTTTTACTTTGGTTAACCGGAATTCCCACCCGCATTGGCTATAAGGGTAAGGGATCTGCTTTTCTCACCAACTCTGTACCTTTAAAAACAAATCAGTACGCTGTCGCGATGTACCACGACCTGCTAAAGGGGTTGGGTATTAGTTCTCCTTGTCCGGAGTTAACAATCAATCTGCTAAAACCAGATATTGAGTGGGCGCAAAACGAACAAAAACGCTTAGGCGTTAATGACACTGGCTATGTTTTGATTCACGGCGGTTCTAGTCAGTTAACTAAGGCTAAAAGTCCCGATACAATCTATCCCATAGAGAATTGGCAGCAAATTATTCAAGACTTCCAAAGCAAGCAACCAGATATGCCTGTGGTGGTAGTCAACGCTTCAGGCGATCGAGAACTCGTGCGGAGTCTTTTGGAGTCTTCTCCAAATATCAAAGTGACTTCCCCAGGTGATATCGGTAAATTAGCAGCAATGATTGGAGGGGCAAATTTGATGTTATGTACCGACAGTGCGCCAATGCATCTGAGTGTAGGGGTACAGACTTACACTATTGCCTTATTTGGTTCCACAGAACCAACTAAGTTGTTGCCCAACAGCGATAAATTCCTGGCGATTAAATCGCCCACAGGCAAAATGGCAGATATTTCACCCAAAATCGTTTTGGAAAAAATCTGGGGAGGTTAAAGGTTAAAGGGAAAGGGTGCTTTCTTGCCCCTTTCCCCTTCCCCAGATAAGTGCAAGAAGTCTAATATCGAAGCGGATTACATTCACCACGTAGCATATTTAATACCATTTTCCCGGCGAAATGCGCCTCAGCCCGCCTGCGTACGCGCAACGCCCCAGACAAAGGGCCTGAGGCTGAATAAAGCGCAACCTCACGCAGAATTGGTATAAGCTTGGATACCCCGTTTTAATTAAACCGCATGCAAGCAAAATGACCTCTGAAAATTCGGCTGTTCAACTTCTAACAAATCTGGATTGCCTACGTATATTTACTGAAGATTTTATGAAATCTTTACAGCAGCCTATTTGCTGTCTATCTGCACAGGGGTTGGAAGCAAAATCAGATGCGATATACTATTTTCCCTAACCCAGTCCCAAAGACGTGGGTAGAGAAGACCTAAAATCCGCCGACAAACAGCGGATTTTATTATGTACTTGAAAAAAGCGCCAAATCCTTACTAGATAAGGATTTCAGTAAATCTACCTTTTTTTTCTTCAGAATGTTAATTTCGATAAATTTGTGGAAAAAATAAATTTGGCATTTAAAGCTCATGTCCATTTCACCACCCAGTTAAGGTGGGGAAGTGGGAACTAGAGATTGGCTAAGACTCACATCCCACTGTTGGCTGTTTACTATCAACCGTCAACTATCGAAAGTCAAGCAAAGCCCCAAATTTTTACTTACTAGGGGAGATCCCCTTCTCCTTTAATTGGCGTTCATAGTGCAAAATATCTAACTTAGGGTTGTGGTCAAATAAAATGCAACACTTTAGTCTTAAAAGATGCGTTATTAATTGCCTAAGGCACTCATACCTTGGGAATAGTGCATAACGCGTAGATGCGTAGCAGCTTGTCGCCAGACATCGCGAACACACCAGACTTGGGTAGTTGTAGTTTCATAACCTCCACAATCCTGAAATGAACATCAGCTTAACGGTTTTTCAGTTAATGAGGGAATTTGAGGTCTTGTTACGAAACCAATTAACCAGAATTAGAGATTTAAGGTAGAACAAAGATTAATAATCTCAGTTTCGTCAGACTGAGGTTCATCGCCTTTTGGTAAACAAATTGTCGCAAATTTTTTTGCCAATTTTGTCGCAAATTTTGTTGCCAATTTTGTTGGCAAAATTATCTGGTGTGATTAGCTTATGGGTGGATCTAACGCGCCATGTTCTATGTTCTTTCACTTCCCTTCTGCCATTAGGCAGGTGCATCCACCAAGAATGTGATGAACTATTACAAGGAAAAACAAATGGCGATTCGATTGCATAGCTTTATCAGTAGTGGAAAACGTTACATTCAGGTTGAAACTCAGCCGTATCATATAACTAGCATTTTTAGAACAATCATGCGTTCAAAGAATATGAGCGGCTGTGAGTTTGCCGACATATACAGTGCTTATTACGAGTGCGACAAAGACGGGACAATTACTTTTTATCAAGCAAAAAGACCTGACAATTCATGCAATCCAGGAATTTGGACTTATTTGGTGTATGAATGTCCCGAAGGTGAAGAAAAAGTATTTCGAGATTCACTTTGTATTGATAACAGCATCGAATCCTTGCACGAACTATTAGCTGGTAATAAAATAGTTCAATTAGCTGCGAACATTGGTGAATATCTCAAATACAAATATAACGAAAGTGAATATATAGATATTCAACTTCCTTGTGATTGGAATACTCCAGACGCCAGAAAAATTGCTCATATTTTGTTACAAGAATTTGATGCTTTCAAGACTTCATCTATTTTTACAGAAGGTGCAGGAAAAAGATACATGAAAGCGGTTTTAAATGGTTTTAGTGAAGCTGCACAAGAAGTTATAGAAACCTATGGCGATTCAGCAGATTTTGAAGCAGCACAATACGAAGTCTTGAAGAAGATTAGAATTGATGAGATAGCCAATTTAATTATTGAATACAACGATTATCGGATTTGGCAAGCGGCATTGCCGAGTAAATCCAAGGCGGTTGAGTATGCTTTTAATACCGCGTTAAATTTTATAGCCAAAAGTAAATAATATTAAGTTTAGCTAAAAGCTAAAAGCTAAAAGCTAAAAGGTGAAAGGTGAAAGGTAAAAGGTTGAAAAGAGAGATTTTTGCCTTTTACCTTTTTAATTTTTACTGTTTTGCTAGAAGTTAACGAAGGGCGGGCAATACGACCCCACCCCACAAAATTTGTATTGAATACAAGTGAAAACCGCTATATTAGCAAGCTCGCAATTAGCGATTAACTATTAGCTATTTCCAAACATTTCAAATAGGGCATCATCTAATTCATAACCCAGCAGTTGTGCCATTGATTTGAGGCGAGATTGACTGGGGATACCTTGCTGTTGCAACCAATCGGTTAAAACAAACAGTTTGTGCATCAAATAAATTTCTAAAGCTTCTGGATTGTATTGAATGCCTTCTTTCATACTGAATTGATGGGGGACGAGCATCGCGGTGTAACGTACAAATTCCCCTTCTTTCCAATCGAGTAAAAATGGCAACCAAGGATAGCGAGCATCAAGGCGAATAAACCACAGCCGTACTTCTGGAATTTCAGACAGTTCTCGCGGATCGTCTGGTTCCAGGGTGTAGTTTACATCAAAGCGCAGCTGCTGTTCGTGGGATGCGGCTCCCTCTTGCAGCAGTTGTTCAATCACCGTTGTCGCTGGGGACAGATCCAAAGTGTTAATGCAGTTAGTATTTAGTACGATCGCGATTGTCATGCCAAGAGCTGCCGATTCTGTTCAACAGTAGGATCGAGAATCTACAGTAGCAGCTTTCAGCTTTTGACGCTACAACTTTGGGCATTGTTGCGCCAGCACCCGTAGCGACCGCGACAGTAGGCGACTGGCGTCCCTTGGGCATGGGAAAGATAGATTTCAAGCAGCAAAAATAAAGACGCGTGGGGGAAGTTCCTCTATTAGACCAATATATAATTGCCTTAACAGACCAACTGTAACATACGCTATGAAAGCTAGGTATAAGTTTCGTTTCTATCCAACCAACCAACAGCAGCAAAGTTTAGCTCAGTTGTTTGGTTGCGTTCGGGTAGTTTGGAACGATGCTCTAGCATTTTGCAAACAATCCGAGAACCTACCTAGTAGCGCTGATTTGCAAAAACTTGTGATCACACAAGCGAAAAAGACCGAATCGCGTGCATGGTTGTCCAGCGTCTCTAATATCCCTCTACAACAATCTGTTGCTGATTTAGGAGTAGCCTATAAGAACTTTTTTGAATCTCGCAATGGCAAAAGGAAAGGGAAGAAAATAGGTCTACCTCGATTCAAGAAGAAAACAAACCAGCAGTCAGCGCGGCTTACTCGTGGAGGATTTTCAATTAAAGGTGAAAATGTTTATTTAGCCAAGATTGGGAATATCAGCCCTATTTGGTCTAGGGAGTTACCATCTGAGCCTAGTTCGGTTACGGTAATTAAGGACTGCGCGAATCGCTATTTTTTAAGTTTTGTAGTAGAAGTTGAACCTATTCAAATCGAGGCTAAAAACCAAAGTATCGGTATTGATTTAGGGATTAAAACTTTTGCAGTGATGAGCAATGGCGAAAAAGCTGAAAGTCCAGACTATTCAAATCTGGATCGAAAGGTTCGCAAACTTCAAAAAAAGTTAGCCCGTCAGCCCAGAGACTCAAAGCGTAGAAATAAGACTCGGATAAGAATTGCAAAACTGCAGCCATCAAATCGCAGATAGCCGTAAAGACTTCTTGCACAAACTATCTACCAAAGTCATTAGTGAAAATCAAACTATTGTCTTGGAAGATTTGAATGTGTCAGGCATGGTAAAGAATCGCAAGCTTGCTAGATCGATTAGTCTACAGGGATGGAGAGAATTTAGAACGCTGTGCGAGGCTAAATCGGAGAAGATCGGAAGAACCTTTCACGTTATTAGCCGATGGGAACCAACAAGCCAGGTTTGCTCTGAGTGTGGTTATAGGTGGGGCAAGCTTGATTTAAAAATTCGTTCAGTTCGGTGCTTAAGTTGCGGAACTGAACACGACCGAGATGAGAATGCAGCAAAAAATATAAACAAAGTCGGGATAGGGCATTGCCACGACTCTAAACAGACGCAGAGACAGAGTAAGACTACTTTGGTAGCATCAGTCAGTGAAGCGTCAAGAATCACCGTGCGTTCACGGCGGTGAGTATGTCAACATACATCTCCAGCCTAGCTAATACCCTAACAGGATTTTAGATTTTGGATTCTGAAATTGCGATCGCGCTTTTGTTTTAACAATCGATCTGTCCCATTCTTTTTTCAAATTTGACAATTAACGAAACTCAGAGTAGTGGCGTTATCGCCAGCAACAACAAAGGTGTCTATACGGCTGCACTAAATCGCGATCGCTTTTTTCTAACAACGCAGTACTAAAAGGAGCAATCCGGGTGTCTTTATATACTTGTATGACGTTGGGCAGAGGGCAGCGCGAGCTGAAGGTAAGAGTAATTAAAAAGCATGCGCGAGGTGGGTTTAAAGCCCACCAAAAAAGAGGAATTGTGGCGTAGAGAGTGGAACAAGATCCAAAGCGTCCTTGCTCCAATCCCACGTTAAAACCGCGTGAGTTTCCTTCTGCCACGCCACATGCTTCAACCGGGGGAAAGAAAGAAGGGCGCAGTAGCTCCTCTGCCTTCAACTCCCGCTGCCTTCATAAATTAGCAAACCTTAAGCGCGAAGTAGATATTTAGCAATTCGATTTTTAACTAATACTTGATTTGTTTGCCTGACATTATGTGAACTTGCAAGACGATATGTGAACAAGTAAATATACTGAAAAATCTGCATCGGTTATCAAATTTCGTGGAAATTACAGTAACTTTTTTTACTCGAAGGCGCTATGTAAAAACCCCATTGATGCCGACAGATGTTAAGTGCTAACCCTAGTTTTTTCTTCTATTTTAGTAGAAATAATTGCAAGTTACCTGCATTTGCTACGCAGATTGTCTATGCCCGTCTTTGTCATCACATCTATGTATAACTCCTGCTAAAAGTTATTAACAGTCGCTTTTTCTTGCGGCACACATTTGTGGTAGCTGCCTTTTTGTGGTAAAAAATCTTTCCTTAGGTAGAGGACAAGGAACGGAGGGGATAACTTAAACTTGTATCCCCCTAGTTTCTTAGGCGGTCGCTTTTGATCGCAAAATGCAAATTAATCTCATATTCGTCTCCCTGTAGCTTCTGTGTTGAAATTATGTTGAGTTTTATTCATTTCAACTGTAGGGAAAAAAGTATTAATTAATACATTTTTTGGCTAACTTTATGCATTGATTTAGCTAATATCAAGCAAATATCAAGTAATTAAAATCAAATAGTGAAATTAAATTATCCGTAATTTACTCAAGGTTAGCTCAAAGGGCTTGTATAAAAAGGCAAACAATTAAGTTTTTGATGGCAGGAAAATTTACTACACGATTAATTTGCTAGTGCAATTCGTCAAGAGTCATTCGTCAGCGCCACCTGGAGGAGAAGGTTTAAATGCAATCAGTTAAAGCTTTAGAACGTTTCTAACTGGAGCGTTATTTCTGCGCTCGCTGCACTAGTTCTTGTTGATCATCTTACTTTGGTAGGCATCGCACCTGCCTCAAGTAGACGTTTCTATTAATTTTAAGCTAAAGTTGTAATGAGTTTGTTTTAGATTAGGGTGTGACAACGCAACGGTCAACAAGCGCAAAAAACCTGCTCCAAGCTGTGTCTTCAGGTGTACCTTCAGGTGTGCCTCAAGGTGTATATTTCGCAACAATCAAAAGCAAGAACACTCCTGTTTGGCGAAGGTGCGAGTGACACAAGTGTTGCCTCGATAAAATAACTAAATAAACATTCAGCATAGAAGATTATCCGCATAGTTAACAAACTTAAATATGCAAAAGCAAGCGATATCTACAAAACCAATTCGTTCTTTAGAAGATGCACTTGAGCGGTGTCAAATGCTGGGTATGCGTGTTAGCCGCCAGCGTCGCTTTATTTTAGAACTGCTTTGGCAAGCACAGGAGCATCTATCAGCTAGAGAAATTTACGATCGCTTAAATCAGCAAGGTAAAGCGATCGGTCATACTTCTGTATATCAAAACTTAGAAGCGTTATCGAGTCAAGACATAATTGAGTGTATTGAACGTTGCGACGGGCGTTTATATGGCAACATCAGTGATTCCCACAGTCATGTCAACTGTTTGGATACCAATCAAATTTTGGATATTCATGTAGAACTGCCAGAAGAAATTATCCGTCAAATCGAAGAACAAACAGGAGTAAAAATTACAGACTACAGTATTAACTTTTATGGCTATCGGCACAAGAGTGCTGAGTCTTGAGGAGGCGCCCAATTAGGAGGCGCCCAGCCGCCCAGCCGCCCAGTGAGGAATAAAGAGTTTTAAATTTTGAGTTTTGAATTTTGAGTTATTACTCTCCCTTGTCTCCCACACCCGTCGCCCCAAGTCGTCCCCCCCTCTCCCCCTCCCCCCTTCCCCCCCTCTCCCTATCTCATCTCCTCACCGGGATGAGTGCCGAAAACGATTTCGTCGTCGGTGTAATCGTTGTATAAATCCATTGGTAACATTGGTTCACCTTCTACGCTTTCAATTAGCCCGATCGCAGGCATATTATTAAGGCAAACAGCTGTTTTGTTTGCTGGGCTGGGGATGTTGACACAGGGGTGCTGTGAAAGCAAACGTTTCAGGGCTTGAAAGTGTTCTAAGGAAAACATTGCGCCGTTAAGTACAGCAGTTTCTTTGTCAGCGTCACTAACAATGGCGTCAAACAAGCAGGTATTGGTGAGGTTGGCTGCATTGAAATTCACTCTGGTGAGGTTTGCACCTGCAAGATTTGCACCTGTGAGGTTTGCGCCTGTGAAATTTGCGGAGTGCAAGATTTGCGGAGTGCGAGGTTTGCTAAGTGGAGGTTTGCGCCTGCTAAATTCGCTTCCTTAAATCAGCATTGGATAAATTTATCTGTCTCAGATTTGCCCCACATAGCATAACTTGGCGCAAATATGCTCTCGATAAGTTGAGGTAAGGGAGAAATTTGAAGCGCATTCGCGTTGCAAAGGCGTTTTTGGACAAAACTGCTGTCCTAGCAATCAATGTTATTACTGCTTCTGGGTTAAATTCTGCCAAATTTGCCGGATTGCCGCAAGCTGCAAAAGGAATTTTGATTTGTCGGTGGAAAGAACAAAGCAATAAAAACACATTCATTCCGACTGCTGCATTCACTTGCTCGACATTCACGGAGTTTTGTACTGCGTGAAAATGAGTTCAAGCTTGGTTTGCTATACCCTCATCCAACCAACGACCACGACAGTAGGCATACCAAAAATTTAACAGGCGATCGCACAATATTTCAAAGGAAAATTGGTGCTTTTGCTCTCTTCGCAACCCTTCAACTACGAGTTCTTCAATTTCCTGAGTAAGAATGCAATAACCAAATAAATTATAGAGGTGTTGGGCGACGCTATTGGGTGAGTCGAGAGTAAATTTGATTTCACCGTAAGCGTCTGTTGTGCGCTGAGTTAACAATTTAAGTTGGAAAGCAGTAGCTTCTGCACACAGAAATTCTGCTAATTTCGGATGAGAAAATTCAATGTTGGTTGGTTGTTGGTGAAGCGCGTACTGCGGGAGGGTTTCCCTCCTTTGTACTGGTTCTCCCGAAGGGTCGTTGTTGGTGGTTCGCCAGCGCGGTCAAAGTCCGGCAGTCCGTTGGGCGGCTTCGCCGACAGTAAGGAACTGCCGTGGTTTCCACGCCACTTGCGACCCTTGAGGAGACCCCTCCTTGGCCTCCGTGGCGGACCATTCACGACTGCCGTGCATGGTCTCCCCGCTTGTTGCAAGTGGCGTGGCAGAAGGAAGTCGTTTCGGAACTTTATACACCACCAATGAAAATAGTCTTCTAACCTTTCCCCTTTCCCCTTCGCACTTCGCAGTCGCCTGGGTCGGGAAAACGCCACTGCGACCCTTGGGGAGACCCCAAGACCGCAGTGGCTCCCCTACCAAGGGCGCGAAGCTCACCGGGGGGAATCTTCCCGACTGCAGACTTCGCGCTGACTCACCTTTTCCCCAAATTGAAAGAAAGTGTATGTGTCAGACTAAGCTAGGTATCACAGCTGTTTTCTGTCAGGGGAAAATAACACCTGTATTTTGAGCGGATTATGAGCGATCGCCCTTTAAAATTATTCTTAGTTGACCAAGACCCTATTTTCCGGTTAGGGCTGCGGGTAGCTTTGGAACAAGTTCCGAATGTGCAAGTAGTATCGGAGGCTGAAACAGATACTGCTGCCTTACAAATTTTAGCAGAACTCGCCCAAAAAGACCCTTTACAAGTCAATTTGGTTGTTTTGGAACTAGGTAATGGTCGTTCTTCCAGCCAGCAGCTAGGTTTGCAATTCTGCCGACAACTCAAAGCCCAGTATCCCAATTTACCAGTATTGCTGCTCAGTTGGGTCCAAGAACCAGGGCTGCTTTTAGCCGCTAGGGCTGCTGGTGTCGATGGCTACTGCCCCAAAGGCACGCCTGTTTCCCAGTTAGTCGCCGCCATGCAAGAAGTTGTAGGAGGTGGTGTTTATTGGGATGGGGAAGAGGAGAGGGGGACAGGGGCGACGGGTGTGGGGAATGTGATAGAAAAAATCTCCGTGTCTTCAACAACTCATAACTCAAAAAACTCAGCTAAGAACTTTTTTCGCCCTTTCGCTAGGCTGCGGTATAATCTTCGTTTGTCAGGAATTGATTACATTAACGCTGCTTTGGCCCAAGTCACGGCAAAATTACAAGTTCCTGGACTACCGATACTAGATAAAGCAGTTTTAGCGGGGACGCGACGAGAATTGCTGGCGGCTCGTTGGTTGGTTAATGGCTTGTTGGGTTCAGCACCCCCACAAAAGCTAGAGACGCGAAATTCCGCATCTCTTGAAAATCTATCTTTGGATAGTGGCATTATAAAATTAGACTTACCAAAGACGGAAAATTCACCATCTCTACTCAGTCCGCGATCGCTACAAGCAACATTATTTGCCTCTTGTATTAACAAACTCCAATTTAGTTTAGAAAATTTAACAGATTTCCCTTTAGAAATTGATATTCTCCGCGAAGATAAAAAACGAGAATTACTTTATCTTATTCTGCAAAAACTTGCCAATTCCCTGGATGAACTGCGTGCTTCTCAAATCGAGATTTATCAATTAAATGAGTTGATGTTTACCATATTATGTGATTTATGGCAAGCATCAATTACTGATTTTTTTGGTAAATTTTCTCGGGTGAAAGTAGGAAATCAGAATTTAGAAATCGTCAATTTCTTGCTGCAAGATACTGTAATTGTACAAACAGAGATTTTAAATAAAATACCGCTAGTTGTGGAGTTATTTGCTTATTTACTATTTCAAACAGAATTGCAAATTGATAATACATCTTATCCAGCAGGTAGTGCTGAAGCCAACGAACAAGCGTCAATGGTGTTAGAGAATTTGATGATTCAGGTGGCGAATGGTGTAGTGCAGCCGCTTTTGAATAAATTATCAAATTTAGAAGCAATTAAACAAAATTTTTATAATCGTCAATTAATTTCTACACGGGAAATTGAAAGATTTAGAAATGAATTGTCTTGGAGATATCGTTGGAATAATTATGTCAGTGAAGCCCAAGCAATTTTTGAAAGTCGCTATGAACTATTTGTGTTTGCGCCTCGCGGAATTGCTAAAACTTCGATTTATGCGCCTCGCAGTCAGGAATTAGCACGACTTTCTGGTATTCCCTTAGTAGTGACGCTGACATTAGAATTTCGAGATGCGATCGCACCACGTTTAAAATCACTATTATCTTTATTAGGTAGCGGTGTTGTTTTTGTTCTCACCCAAGTAATTGGTCGCGGCTTGGGTTTAATTGGTCGTGGTATTTTGCAAGGTATCGGCAATGTTTCATTACCGGATAAAAACCTCAAGCGCAATGGATGGGAGGGGGGGAGGGGGAGAGGGGGAGATGGGGGGACGGGTGTGGGCGACGGGTGTGGGACGACGGGTGTGGGGAGACAAGCCAGACAAGGGGGACAAGGGGGGACGGGTGTGGGGGATAGATGAATGGGGTAATATCTGAATCAGTGTAGAGACGCGACGCCAGACGCCTACTGTCGCGGTCGAAGAAGGGCGCTGGCTCAAATTTCGCGTTTCTACAAAGCCCGAAATTTATTTGGTGGGTGGGCGTGCATGCTTCTTGAAAATCGTGCAATATCTAAGTTGACTCTCAACAAACACATTCTTATTTTCCCTTTCCCCTTTTCCCTTTCCCCTTTCCCCATGTGTTTCTTGAAAGTTTAGTTACTTTACTTGAGTAATCAGCCATTGCCATTCGGTTACTACAGCTTGCGGTATTTTTAGTACTAAGGGTTGTGGGTTTTGCACTGGTAAATAGAGTTTTAGTGAGTCAGTTGACGGTAACTTTGACAAGATATCTGTAAACTTATACTCTCCCACATTTGCTGCAGGCGATCGCTCTGCATAAAAATCAGACGCACTCAGCAGCTTATTGTTTGCTGTGACAATTTCTAGCGATCGCGGATGATTAAACTCTACTACACCGGGAAAGCCTACTAATCTCAAGTTAATATTTTCTAACTCACCTGGTTTAAAAAGTTTGTACAAAACTACTTGCCAAGCGTGTCCAAAATCATCTTTGATAGATACTTGCGAGTGGTAGCGCAAAATTCCCGGTGCATCGTGGTGTTGGCGAAGTATAGCCGCAGCAGAATTTGTACTAAATCCAAATCCAGCTAGTATTAAAAATATAAATAATACACAGCGCAATAGTAACTGCGAAAACATGAAATTCTCTCTTTTCTATTTTCAACGCAGAGGGACAATGAACTTATTTATTTGGTGCTTTAGGAAGAATGCACTTTGTAAAGAATAAGAGAAACCGCAAGCCTAGGATGTGTTTTCAAACTTTTAGATCCCCCCCTACCCACTTTGGGAAGGGGAGTGCTAGTTCCCAAAAAGTTTCCCTTTTTAACAAGAGTGCTAGTTTCCAGAAAGTCTTCCGGGAGAGGGGAAACATCAAAGTCCCCCGGGAGGGGGATAATGGTGGATCTCAAACGTGAGATAGCATCACAAATAGTCTGAAAACATACCCCAGGATACTATACACCTTCGGTATAGGTTAGGCGATCGCGGTTTGTAAGTCTCTACAATTTGATGGCGATAAGAAATTTATGACAGAGATTCATTCTCATCATAACGATGGGAATATTTAAATTCACGTTCGTGTTGTCTATCTTCACGGTAGGGAAGAGGGCAAAATTTAGTGTTGGCGCTGATGCAATCCATGTGAGGCGTTTTGGCACATACTACTAGTAGCGTACCCAGCACCAATAATAAACCACAAATTGCCACAGTCTTAACCCAAGAAATTTCCAGCGCTTCGTGAACAACTACTTCTCGCAATACCGATACAATTGTTACTTCTACAGCTACTCCAACAGCAATGCTATGTTCCTGTAAGTAGACTATTAAAAGCCGAAATAACTCGACTAAAATCAATACGAACAGTATTTTTGCAGTCACTTGTTTATAATCTAGCCGCTGCATGAGGGTGCCAAATATCGCCCATATCTGTATCAACATGACGGCGAACAAACACAAACACAGGACAATCACAATTAAGTCTTGGAAAGCCTCCATGTTGCGAACTATCTCATGTCGATCCAGCCAGCGATCGCAAAATAAAAATTGACTCTTGATGCGCTTCTTTTTTAGCATTTGCGTTCCAATCACAATAACTTCTTTCTTCACACCAGAGAGTTTCCCCAATTATTCTATTGTCACGCCTTTATGCTGTAACGAGTCTGCTAATTTATGTGCTGTATTGATTGCAACAATTTGCTAAGGAAAGGCACGAGGCATACTGTAGAGGGCACGAGGCATACTGTAGAGGCTAGAGGCTAGAGGGCACGAGGCATACTGTAGAGGGTAGAGGGTACGAGGCATACTGTAGAGGGTAGAGGGCACGAGGCATACTGTAGAGGGTACGAGGCATACTGTAGAGGGCAGAGGGCAGAAGGAATTAACAAAAATTTCTGAGAAAAAATTAGTTCTCTGTCCTTTGTTATAGGACTTACGCAACTTCGACTATACAGTCTCAATTCAGTAGCGATAATTCATGAATTATCGCTACAGTAGTTATGTTTTGCGTAAGTCCTGTGTTATTTGATTTAGAGCAAGTACATTTATTAATGGAGAAAAAAGCTTGGCATCAATATTAAATCCTCAGATTTATCCTTAGAATTCCCCTTCTTAACTTCAGCATAGCTGCCCTCTGCCCTCTACAGTATGCCTCGTGCCCTCTAAAGCCTATCAACGCGGTGGAAAATTCATATTTTGTGCTTGTTGCAACAATTGTTCGGTATAGCTTGCCCACTGGGAATTACCTTGAGCATTGTATAAATCTCTCGCATATTGCAAGACTTGTACCGCTTGCCCAAATTGCTGTTGCCGCATAAAAACTAACCCCGCGCCATAATAAGCGTTGGGATAATTTGTGTTTGCTTCGGCTGATTTTCTAAATGATTCCAACGCGTCTGACAATTTACCTTGATTAAACAAAATTGAACCGAGATTGTAATAAGCTTCTGAATATTTAGGATTGATTTTTACGGCTTTGCGAAATGCATCTTTGGCTTTATCAAGTTTGCCTTGTTGGAGGTAACATGTTCCTAAATGGTAAGCAGGTTCTGGCGCATTTTTGCTATATTCCATCGCTTTTTTAAAAGAAGCGATCGCGCGTTCGCAATCTCGCTGCTGTTCTTGCAGCAATCCCATGTTATAGTGGGCAACTCCCAATTTAGAATCGATTTCTAACGCCTTTTGCAAGTAATCATTCGCCAGTTGGAAATTATTTCCTTCCAACAACGCCCCGCCTAAGTTGGCAAAGGCTAAGGCAAACTTGGGATCTGCTCGGGTGGCGTTATAAAATGCATCTGCCGCAGGTTGTAATTGTCCCATTTGTCGCAGCGCTAGCCCCAAATTATAATGCGCTGGTGCCAAATTTGGATCTAACTGGATGGCTTGCTGAAATGCAGTGACGCCTTCTTGCATTCTACCCGTCTGAATTGCCTGTAAGCCCTGATTTAACCAGTCTGTGGCGCTTTGATTTCTAAGGTATTGAGCCAATAGGGAAGGAGGGGGAGAGGGGGAGAGGGGGAGAGGGGGGGAAAGAGGAAGAGAGGGGGAGGGGGTGAGAATTGTGCCGCCCATTAATAAGAAACTGACCAACGCCTTTTGGCGATAATTGTAGAGTAATGCTCGCATTGATTTTTTCGATCGCAACATTTTTCAGTTACGTTTACTTCACAAAAAGTTCCACAAAAATTCATTGTTTTTACAAAACTTTGAGATTATGTATTAAAGTTTTTGTATCTTAATTTTTCTTAAGCTAAATCTTACAACACACTACGATTTTTTGCGGCTGAGGTTAAAGGCGGGATAATGACAGATTAAAGACGGGATAATTTTTCCAGTTGAAGTATTTTTTATCCCTTCAAAACTCAGGATAACGCGGCTAGGCGTGGCTAACCGCCAAGGAGGTTTTATGAACGAAAAAGTAAAATCAGGTTCGCGGAATGTTGCAATTGTCGGTCCTTATTTAAGTGGCAAAACCACTTTATTGGAGAGTTTGTTATTCGTTACAGGAGCGATTTCGCGCAAAGGTAGCGTCAAGGATAGTAACACGGTGGGAGATAGTGCCGCAGAATCGCGCGATCGCCACATGAGTGTTGAGGTAGGTGCGGCGAGTACTGAGTATAACGGTACTCGCTTTACCTTTATTGACTGTCCGGGAAGTGTGGAATTTGCCCAAGAAACGTATAACGCTTTAATCGGAGTCGATGCAGCAATTGTAGTTTGCGAACCGATACGCGATCGCGTCCTTACCCTTGCGCCTTTGTTTAAATTCCTCGACGATTGGGAAATTCCCCACATCGTCTTTGTTAACAAAATGGATCGGGCAAATATCCACGTTTTGGATACATTGCACGCCCTCAAAGCCGTTTCCAGCCGTCCCCTAGTCGCGCACCAATATCCAATCATGAAGGGGGAAGAACTCACCGGCTTTATCGACTTAGTAAGCGAACAAGCATTCCAATATCATCCGGGCGCACCGGCTGACCCCATCCCGTTTCCCGAACACCTTAAAGAAGAAGAACACATCGCCCGGGCAGAAATGTTAGAAGCCCTAGCAAATTTTGACGACCACCTTTTGGAAGAACTTTTAGAAGACATCGAACCGCCCCAAGAGGAAATCCTCAAAGATTTAAAACTAGAATTAGGAGCAGATTTAGTTGTACCAGTGTTCTTTGGTGTCGCCGAACAAGATTATGGCGTCAGACCTTTACTAGAAGCGCTGTTAAAAGAAGCACCCGAACCAGAAACCACCGCCGAACGCCGCTTGACAAAAGTCGGCGATACCCCATTAGCGCAGGTGTTAAAAACTTTCTACACACCTCAAGGTGGTAAACTTTCCTTAGTGCGTGTTTGGCAGGGCAAATTAACCGATGGTATTGTTCTTAACGGCGTACGTGTAGGCGGAATTTATCGCCTGATGGGACAACAACAGCAATCGCTAAATACAGTTGATGCTGGTGAAATTGTCGCTTTAAGCCGGATGGAAGGTATCAAAACAGGCGATACACTTACCACAAACGGGCATAAAGAATTACCAAAAGCAGCACAATTAGAACCAGTTTATGCTTTGGCAATTACACCCGAAAAGCGCAACGATGAAGTTAAACTTAGCAGTGCGATCGTTAAACTTTTAGAAGAAGACCCATCCCTCGCTTGGGAACAACACGGCGATACTCACGAAGTTATTCTTTGGGGACAAGGCGACATTCACCTGCAAGTCGCATTAGACAGACTGCGCCGCAAATATAACCTCCCGATGACAACGCATTTGCCGCAAGTGCCTTACAAAGAAACCATTCGCAAACCAGTAGCATCAGTTCACGGACGCTACAAACACCAAAGCGGCGGTCACGGACAGTTTGGCGATGTTTTCCTTGATATCAAACCCCTACCACGGGGTGAAGGCTTTAACTTCAAAGAAACCATTGTCGGCGGTGTTGTTCCGAGACAGTATATTCCCGGAGTCGAAATGGGCGTGCGGGAATTTTTGACACATGGTCCCTTAGGCTTCCCAGTGGTAGATGTAGCGGTAACTCTGACAAACGGTTCTTACCACAACGTCGATAGTTCCGAACAAGCCTTTAAACAAGCTGCGCGACTGGCAATGCAAACAGGGATACCCCAAGCGCAACCCACCTTGTTAGAACCGATTTTGAAGGTGGAAGTGACAACACCCAGCGAATTTACCTCCAAAGTACTGCAACTATTAAGCGGTAAGCGAGGGCAGATTTTAGGCTACGAGGGTAAAAACGATTGGCAAGGCTGGGATAAGGTAGGTGCATACTTACCGCAAGCAGAGATGCACGACTTTATTGTAGAGTTGCGATCGCTTACTTTAGGCGTTGGTTCCTTCCACTGGGAATACGACCATCTCCAAGAAGTACCAGAAAAACTTGCGGAACGCGTAATTCAAACTAGTAACGGCAACGGCAACGGTAAGTAATTTTGGATTTGAGATTTTGCGAAAAGTTTGAGGGTCGGTTTCCTCCGTTAAGAGAAGGGGTTGCCGAAGGCATCAAAGCTTTTCAAGACGGATTTTGGATTAATCTAAAATCAAGCTAATTTTATGTGTAGGGACACTCTTGTGGGTGTCCTTAATTATTTTAATCAGAGACCATTTATAAAGTAAATCTTAAGTCGAGTGATGGGAGAAACCGGGTTTCTTATCAACTAAGCACTCTTGTTATCGATACTCCACCGATAGAAAGCCGGTTTCTTTGGTCTTAACGTTTACTTTATAAATAACCTTTAACTCGTATTGAAGTTAAAATATAGCGATTCCCAGTTGAGTGGGGTACAGGTTATTTGTAGGGGCAATTCATGAATTGCCCCTACGTGTACCGAATGCAAACGGGAACCGCTATATATTCAGTCTCAAATTAGCCCGACTTTTGCCAAGTGCCTATTTTTGAAGCAATTCCCCGGTTTATCGAACAGAGTCGAATCGGAGGAAGAAGCCCAACACTGAGGGCATTTCGGCAGTGGGTGAGAGAGCAAATTAAGTCTGATTCGTAGATTGTAGGTTGGGTTGAACGCTCGTGTTACCAACATTACCCATCAACTTGTTTTGTTGGGTTCGGCTTTGCTGCAACGCCAGTTACCTGCGCGAGTGTTACCCGTCTTCTGGTGACCCAGACACTACGCGAACAGTACTGGTTCCCCAACCTACAGACTACGGACTGCGTTTACCAAAATTGCCACCAAGGACGTTTAGAAAGGCACAGATGCAATTCGATTAATCCACTCTTCTGCGCTGGAAGCCGCCCAAATCAGGATTAAAGTCTCAATAGCCTCCTGAATTGGCACATCTTGAGAAACAATTAAAACTTCTGAACTTGTCTGGGTCGCGATCAATTCAGCAAAGTGCAAAGGCATAGTTCTGCGATCGTGAGAAACTAGAATTCGCCCTTGTTTTGCTGCAAGTTCTAACACTTCTCTATCTTGCAAGCCTTCTAAACCTGCTGCTAAAGGTGTTTGAAAGTCTATCTTGGGTTCACGCCGCAAAACACCTGTTACGATGTTTTGATTAAAGTCAGCATCTGCTTGAAAACGAATTGTCATTGTTGTTTAGCGTTGTTTAGCTTTCGCAGCAGCTAACTTTTCATACAATGCTGTGTTTTGTTCACGTACTGCTTGACGCAGTTTCTCAAACTCAGCTTCACCTTCTTTCAAATACGCATCAATTGTTTCTCGATTTGCCAAGTAAAATGCGATCGCACCATAAACTTGCTCAAGGGTTAATACCGGAAAACTTTGAACAATGCCTTCAGGTGATGTGCCATTCAAGAAAGCATAAACAACCGACTCCAGAGAAACACGGCTTTCCATAATCCAGTAGCCGTTGTCTCGCCACTCAACATATTGCTTGTGAATGACTGGTGTTGCCGTCATAAACTTGGATAACTACAAATAAGCTGCTTTCATCATACCTAACGCAATCCTTGCTCTTGCAACAATGCGATCGCCCAAGCAGCTACATCATCCGCAAGAGACGGAACTGGTTCGCAGGTATAATCTACAGCCAAATCAAAACCAGCGCGATCGTATACCCCGTGTATCAAAACTTGCAAATCTACTAATGGTTCGCGATCGCCCCGACGTAGGGGTAACAAAAAAGCTGGAATCTTCTCTTGCAGTCCAAAAGGGTATAATTCCGCTTTCGGGCGAGATTCGCTGCGACTTACCAAAATGCGATAATCTGACTTAATTTGATTCCCCAAAATTGGCATGGGTTCGCCGCCACGCAACAAGTCGATTTCTACCAGATGAGTTAAGCTACCTAATATCTGCTGACGCTTGCTTTGATATGCCTTTCTCCCTTCACCAGGGCGCTTATTTTTGGGCGAGAGAACCTCAATTGCTGTCACAACTTCTCCTGTTCCAACTTCTCGCACTTCCAGGTATGCTTCCCGCACTTCCTCCGGGATGGGAATATTGACAGTCACTGGTTTCGCAGGTGGTGAAGCTACTGCAATATTCAATAGTTCTTTTTGTGTAGTTGTTAAAGAACGCTTTACTACTACATCAGGAATACCAACTAAAACAGAATTTTCATCTGTCATTTGATATATTCTTTTCTCAACCGCCACTCGATATTTTGGTCGCAATTCAGGAGCAATTGCATCAGCGATCGCTATAATTAACCTACTGTGAACTTCAGCCCACAGTTCAGGATTTTCGAGGTAGGGGTTCATCCCTGGAAATGGTGAGGGCATAAATGTAGAAAGACAGGATTCTTACTGCTTATGCTAACAATCTGGTTTATAGCAATTTTATATTCCGAGCGTGAAAAAACCCGGTTTCGCAAAAGTTACCGGGTTTCTAAATTTTCACGCAAGAGCTGCGGGCACTGCTATATGAACGCCATCGATGTTTTCAGGTGGATTACTCATACAGCCAGATTCAGGAACCTCAAAGCCTTAAAATTGCTTGTATGTTGAACTAATTTTAATATCAAATATGAGTAATACACAAACTTGGTATATTGTCAAGCGTTATGCTGGAAATTGTGAAATCGTCCCCAACAGTGAAGCGACAGGGGACGAAAATGCAGAAATTATCGAACAGTGGGGACCGTTTACATCAGAAGGAGAAGCGATCGCTCGACGAATCGGACTAATCCGTTCAGGAAAATGCCAACCGGTTTAAGTTAGGAGTTATGAGGCGGCCAGTTAGGAGTTATGAGTTATGAGTGGTGAGTGAGTTAGAGTTATGAGTTATGAGTTGAAGAAGGTTTTTAATTCAAAACTCAAAATTCCTAATTCCTAATTCCTAATTCCTAATTCCTAATTCCTAATTCCTAATTCCCAACTCCCAACTCCCAACTCCCAACTCCCAACTCCTAACTCCTAACTCCCAACTCCTAACTCCTAACTCCTCACTTTTTACTTGTTTGCGCTGCTGTTGGAATGTTTTTACCCGCAATTTTTTTGCCTAAGATTTCCAAACCTTTGGCAAATTGCGGATCTGCTGGCGTGGCGAGTTTGTCGCGTTCGTGCAGCCACAAATCCTGTCGCTGGGCATCAGACAATTCTACCTTCACATCTGGGTCGATACCATGCTTGTTAATATCACGACCGCTAGGAGTCAAATATTTGGCAATAGTTACGGCTATACCTGAGCCATCTTCCAAAGGACGCACCGATTGTACCAAGCCTTTGCCAAAGGTCTGACTGCCAACCAAAACAGCACGCTTGTTGTCTTGCAACGCTCCTGAGAGAATTTCGCTGGCACTGGCTGAACCTTTATCTACTAATACCACTAGCGGTTTAGTCGTCAAAGCGCGTCCGTTTGCTATTTCCCGTTCTTGTTCGCCCTGACGGTTCACAGTCGAAACAATCGTACCGTTACCCATCCACATCCGGGCGATATCGATGCTGGAGAAAAGTAAGCCGCCTGGGTTCCCACGCAGATCTAAAACATACCCAGCAACTTTTTGATTTTCTAAATTTTTGATTGCATTTTGCATCTCTTTGGCGGCGTTGGCACTGAACTGATTCAAACGAATGTAGCCAACGTTACCTATAGATGTTTGCTTTTGAGAATACTTCACAGGATGGATTTCAATCCGCGCCCGTGTTATTTCAAAATTTTTCTGTTGACCGCTGCGCTGAATAACCAATTTTACTTTCGTATTTGGTTCGCCTCTAATCAAGGATACTGCTTGGCTAGTATCCATTCCCTTAGTGCTTTTGCCGTTGATTTCCAGAATGACATCTTTTGCTAGAATGCCAGCTTTAAAAGCGGGTGTATCTTCAATGGGCGCAATCACAACCAGCTGCTTGGTTTTTTCATCCTGACTGATGGTGATACCAATACCTGTCAGTTCGCCAGAGGTATCAACTTGCATGTTCTTGAATTCCTCTGGGTCCATAAACCGGGTGTAGGGGTCATCTAGCTTTTTCAGCATTTCCCGGATGGACTTATAGGCGTCCTGCGGACTGGTGTAAGACTTGTTCAAGTACTCTTTACGAACAGCCTGCCAATCTACTTTATTAAAAGTACCATCAACGTATTGGCGGTGAATAATTTGCCAAACTTCGTCTACCAATTCCTTGGGACTTTCTTTAAATAAAGCCTGTCCTTGGGAATGAATGCCTAAGCCAGCAACCGCGATCGTTGAAAGCGTTACTGCCGTAGCACCCAGAACAAGCCCACTTCTTGTAATCACCATAATGACAGCTGTGCCAGAGGGAATTATAAATATTCAGTATGCCCAATCTAACACAAGGTATCACTATAAAGACTGAGCATGTATTCTTATTTCAGAAAATTACTTGATAATCCGGTTAACGAGTGCGATCGCTGTCACAAATATTTCTTAGGGATTAGTTGACTAAACAAGTCTGAAGTGTAAAGGCTGAAGCATGAAGTAAGAACTCGGTTCATACCTCGCCCCTCGTGGGCGAAAAAATCAGTTTTTTTTTCAATCTTCATGCCCCATCCCTGTCTTGAAAAGTTTTGCGCCCCTGTTACCCGGACGCGCAACGCCAGTTGCAAAGGCTGCCGGGAAACCCTTTCACCAGTCACCTGCGGTCGTGTTACCCGGACGCAGTGCCCCTTCACCACCGCACTGGCTTAACTTTTCGCTTTATGGGTGGGATAATTTCATACTTCATGCTTCATACTTCATACTTCATACGAAGAGCCTTTAGTTTACGGTTCTACCCAACGTCCATCTGCTTTAATCAGGTTAATTAATTCCTCCACGCCTTTGTCTTCTGGTACTTTTTTGATTTCTTCTCTGCCACGATACAGAGAAATATAACCAGGGGTCTTGCCTACATAGCCATAATCGGCATCAGCCATTTCTCCAGGTCCATTGACAATACAACCCATCACTGCTATATCCAAGCCTGTTAGGTGATTGGTTGCTTCCCGGACTTTGTGCAGTACTTCTTCTAAGTTAAACAAAGTACGTCCGCAGGAAGGACAGGCGACGTACTCCACCATTGTTTTTCGCAATCCCAATGCTTGCAATATGCTATAGCAAACGGGAATTTCTTTTTCTGGTGCTTCAGTCAGGGACACTCGAATTGTATCGCCTATGCCATCAGCTAGCAATGTGGCAATTCCGGCAGTGGATTTAATTCTTCCGTATTCGCCATCACCTGCTTCTGTGACGCCCAAATGTAGGGGATAATCCATACCGTGGTCATCCATGCGCTTCGCCATCAAGCGATAGGCTGCTACCATCACGGGAACCCGCGAAGCTTTCATCGAAATCACGATGTTGCGGAAATCCAAAGATTCGCAAATGCGAATGAATTCCAAAGCTGATTCTACCATTCCTTCTGGGGTGTCGCCGTAGGTAAACAGCATTCTTTCAGCAAGAGAACCGTGATTGACGCCAATTCGCATGGCTTTACCTTGGTCACGCAAAGAAACCACTAGAGGTTCTAGGGTTTCGCGGATTTTTTCGCCGATTTCGTCAAATTCGGCTTTGGTATATTCGGTTCTGTTGGTATTTGGCTTTTCAAATACGTACAAACCCGGATTAATCCGCACTTTTTCGATGTGTTTGGAGACTTCGATGGCAATTTTCATGCCATTGTGATGCACATCGGCAACGATGGGCACATCTTGGTATGTTTTAATTAACTTTTGTTTAATTTCCGCTAAAGCTTTAGCGTGAGCCATACTTGGTACGGTGACGCGGACAATTTCGCAGCCTATTTCGTGTAAACGGCGAATTCCCGCTACAGAACCGTCTATATCAAGGGTATCCTCGTTAATCATTGACTGTACCACCACGGGGTAGCCTCCCCCAATGGTGACATTGCCAACTTTCACAGGACGAGTTTTGCGCCGCTTGATAGTAGTGTCAAAAGTGGGTTGGCTAGATGCGGTATTTGAAGTTGTCGGTGTAGGTAAGGTTTGCATAACCTCGTAGGTAAATTTTGCTGTAGCGAAAATATTCAAACAAAGAAAACGTTCTGTTTCTCAGATTGCCATAGTTGGGGCAATTTTGGATGCTAAGGTAGCAAAAAAAAAGAATATTGGCAGATAGATAGACAGGGACTGAGATTATCCGGTTTTCCTTCGATTTGAAAATATGCAAATAAAATGCCAAAGTCCGGAAGAGCGATCGCTTGATTACTGAGTTATAAAATTTAGTTTATAAATGCCATCGGCAGCGTCAATGATTTTATGAGTCAGCCTGCAATGCCTGTAATTCATTCTATTTTCTCTGGCGTGGCTTTAATTGATACATTAATCTGCGAGTATGCAATTAATTATGTACGTGGCTGCAAGTTATACATCGCATTTGTCATGATACGTATTTGGTGAAAGCTGAGTAAGAAAGGTATATTTTGCGGGTTTATCGGCGTGGGTGGAGAAATCAGGAAGAGATTGATTTTGAATTGGAATTGTTAGGGTTTTTGCATGAGAAAAATCAACCAATTGCGTATGCGATCGCGAGAGTAGTTTTAGCCGGACGGCATTGAATAGCGAATACTTACTAAATTTGTCAATGAAGGCGATTACACTTCTCTACGAATATCGAAAAACTGATATTGAATATCTGCAAAAACAAGTAGAAAAAGTAAAAAAGCAGCTTGAAGAGTTTAGCTTATCTTTGTCAGTGCCATTTTACGGAATATGTGTTGGTGATGTGCATTCGGGTAATGCTCATTTTACAAAAAATAATGAACCGACTTTATTTGACTTTGACCAATGCGGCTATGGTTGGCGTGCTTTTGATATTGCGAAGTTTTTGCACGTAGCAATTAGGCAGAAGATAAATGTTGCAGTGATAAATAGTTTTATTGAAGGTTATCAGACAATTCGCTTTCTTGAGTGAAGAGGTCAAGTAGGCACTGTAGTTGAATTGTTAGCACCGAATGTTTTTGAAGTTGAATTTAATGATAACTCTGGGCGCACCTACGCAATGCTAACTTTACAAGCTGAACAGTTGATGCTTCTACATTATGAACCCATCAAAGTTGCTTAGTAATTACAAGATTTCTATAGCAATCCTCGGCAGATTTATGAAAATCGAAAGTCATAGAAACCCGGTTTCGCAGGAGTTACCGGGTTTCTGAACTTTCACCTGGGATGCGCGCAATACTATAGAAGTTATATGAAAAGCGATCGCTCGTACCAGCTACATTAGACAGGCGATGCTTATTGGTGATAAAAGTTAATATCTGTTGATAACTGTTCGTTTGATGGATGTAGCAAATATCCTTCAGCTAGCGCTCGATATTGTTCAAGCTGCTGCTGCTGCCAAGCTGCATCGCGCCCAAGTTCCTCTGCAAGAATTTTAGCAACACGGGGCGCAGATTCGACACTGGCGATCGCATCCAACAGCAGCGCCCGAGTGCGACGAGAAAGTACGTCTTCAACAGTACGCGCCAGTTCGTAACGTGCTGCCCAACGTACTTCTGCTTCCCAATACGGCAACCGGGAATGCAGCCGCGTGTCTGCACCAGGTATGTCTCGCACCTTCGCCCCATCGCTACCATATACTGTCAGTGGTTCTGCTTCCGGCATTTCTGTCCAACCATGCAAGTGCAAGTTAGATGTAACAGATATTGCTGGTGAAAGCTTTGCAACCTCAATTGCCCGATTAATTGCGTCTTCGCCCATCTTTCGATATGTCGTCCATTTGCCACCGGTAATGGTAATCAAGCCAGAGTCGGATACGCGAATAATATGGTCGCGAGAAAGGGTAGCAGTTGAACCAACTCCAGCGGATTTCTGTGACTTCACCAACGGACGCAGCCCAACATAAACGCTCAACACGTCTTGTCGGGTGGGCGGTTGAGTCAGGTATTGGGAAGCGGTGCGAAGGATAAATTCAATTTCTGCTTCTAGGGGACGAGGCTCAAATGAAATCTGTTCAACGGGTGTATCGGTTGTGCCAATAACTACCTTGTCGTGCCACGGCACCGCAAACAGCACGCGCTTATCTGCGGTTTTGGGAATCATCATCGCACTATCACTCTTGTGGAAGCGCTTATCTACGACAAGGTGAATGCCTTGGCTGGGTGAAAGCATCTTGGGCGTATTGGGGTTGTCCATTTGTCGCACCGCATCAACAAAGACGCCTGTCGCATTGATAACAGCGCGAGATTGTAAATTAAGTATTTCTCCGGTTTCGCCGTCGCAAGCACGCACGCCCGTAATGCGATCGCTTTCTTTAATTAGACCGATAACCGGAAAATAATTCAAGGCAATGCCGTTATGGTCAAGCAACGTGCGAAGTAGTGCGATCGCCAAACGAGCATCATCAAACTGTCCATCATAATATAAAATTCCACCCTTGAGTCTTTCTGATTTCAGCATCGGCATTCGCTTCAGCGCTTCCTCTTTGCTCAAAAAGCGGCTTGACCCTAAATTCAGACTTCCTGCCAGTAAATCATAAAGCTTTAAACCTGCTCCGTAAAAGAGCTTTGACCACCAACTATAGGCAGGAACTATAAATGTTAAATCCCATACTAAGTGTGGGGCATTGCAACGCAGGCGACCTCGTTCCCGCAGTGAACCGCGCACCAAAGCAATATTACCTTGGGCAAGATATCGAACACCGCCGTGTATCAATTTTGTCGAACGGCTCGACGTACCCTTAGCAAAGTCATACTGTTCTAGAACAAGGGTTTTATAGCCGCGAGTTGCCGCTTCTACCGCAGTGCCCAACCCCGTAGCACCACCGCCAATAACAATAACATCCCACACATCAGAAGTGCGGAGTGCGGATATGAGATTCTGACGAGTAATGTATGCATTCATATAATGTTGTAATTGTGCATTGGGCATGGGGAATTGGGCATGGGGCATTGGGCATTGGGCATTGGGCATTGGGCATTGGGCATTGGGCATTGGGCATGGGGCATTGGGCATTGGGCATTGGGCATTGGATGAAAATCTTTGTATTCTGCCCTCTGACTTTCCTCCTGCCCCTTATCCCCACGAAAGTGGGGGCCCCACCTTCCCCCTTCCTCTTCAGCTCCCGCTGCCTTCAGCTCCCGCTGCCTTTCTTACGCCTGTTCCCAGCGTTTAGAACGCTCAACGGCTCGTCGCCATGTATCGAGTAAAGCAAAGCGTTGGTCGGCACTCATCATCGGCTCAAAGCGTTTCTCAACCTGCCACTGCTGGACAATCTGTTCTTCGTGCCAGTACCCAACCGCTAGTCCTGCAAGATAGGCAGCACCTAAAGCCGTGGTTTCTGCAATTTTCGGACGGACAACGCAGACGCCCAAAATATCGGCTTGGAACTGCATCAGCAGGTCGTTGCGAGACGCGCCACCGTCTACGCGCAATTGGGAAAGTTGCAGATGAGAGTCTTGGCGCATGGCGTCGAGTACGTCTGCGCTTTGGTAGGCAATGCTTTCTAGGGCGGCGCGGGCAATGTGGGCGCTGGTCGTACCCCGAGTCAGTCCCACCATTGTACCGCGAGCGTAGCTGTCCCAATGAGGCGCACCTAGTCCGACAAAGGCGGGCACGAGGTAGACACCGCCATTATCAGGAACGCTGCGGGCTAGGGGTTCAACGTCTGCACTGTTTTTGATGATGCCAAGACCGTCACGCAGCCACTGCACAACTGCACCCGCGACAAAAACACTGCCTTCAAGGGCATAATCGGTGCGCTCTTTTATACGCCATGCAATCGTAGCGAGCAGTTTGTTGTGCGATAAAATCGGCTGGCTACCAGTGTTCATTAGCATGAAACAGCCAGTGCCGTAAGTATTTTTCGCCATGCCCCGTTGCAGCGATGCTTGCCCGTAGGTGGCGGCTTGTTGGTCTCCGGCAATTCCCGCGATCGCAATGGGCGCTCCAAAACCAGTGTCTGTATATCCGTATACTTCTGATGAACTTCGCACTGAGGGAAGCACGGAAGGGGGAATGTTGAGAATCGCCAGCAAATCCTCATCCCAATCCTGGGTGTGAATGTTAAACAGCAGGGTGCGGCTGGCATTGCTGACATCGGTAATGTGAAGTTGCCCGCCTGTAAGTTTCCACACCAACCATGTATCAACCGTACCAAAGGCAAGTTCGCCGCGTTCTGCTTTCTCCCGTGCGCCAGGAACGTTGTCTAGAAGCCACTTGAGTTTTGTACCGCTAAAATAAGCATCGATAAAAAGACCTGTTTTTTGCTGGAACATTGCTTCATGTCCAACAGCTTTGAGTTCGTCGCAGTATCGCGCAGTACGACGGTCTTGCCAGACAATTGCATGATGAATTGGCTTGCTTGTAATTCGATCCCAAACAATCGTCGTTTCGCGTTGATTTGTAATGCCAATGGCGGCGATATCCTTAGGACGAATTCCCAAACGAGCGATCGCTTCACTGGCGACTCCAATTTGTGAAGACCAGATTTCTTCGGCGTCATGCTCAACCCAACCCGGTTGCGGAAAAATTTGCCCAAACTCCTTTTGGGCGATGGAAATTATATCACCGCTTTGATTGAACACAATTGCTCGCGAACTAGTTGTGCCTTGGTCGAAGGCGAGAATGTATTGAGTCATAACGTACCTCTTTATTGCACTTATTCGGGAAAAGGGGAAGGGGAAAGGGGGAAAGGGGTAAGAAAAGACTTTTCGCCTTTAACCTTTTCCCTAATGAGCATAATTTCTACTTCATTGCACTTTCGGTAATTTGGGGTAGTTTTTGAGAACGGCGTTACGTCCTGCGATCGCAAATAAGTTAAATAAAGTTAAATAAAGTTAAATAAAATTAATTAAAGTTACTTGAGATTTATCTATGTCCTTACAGCAAACCCAATCCCAAAGTTCTGATGAATTTCTCAACCAGGCTGATGAAGCTGCATCTGCATGGAAAATCAAGCTATTGTATGACGGTGAATGTCCTTTGTGTTTGCGCGAAGTTAACTTTTTGAAAAAGCGGGATGCGGGTCAAGGAATGGTAGCGTTTGTAGATATTGCAGACGATGATTATATCCCGCAATTGCATGGCGGGGTTGACTTTGAAACTGCAATGGGGCGTATTCATGCTGTCTTACCAGACGGAACCCTCGTTAAAAATGTCGAAGTTTTTCGTCGCGTTTATGAAACATTAGGAATGGGTTGGATTTACGCTGTCACGAAGTTGCCGATTATCGGCGCTTTAGTTGATGCTATATATAAACTCTGGGCAGACTGGCGACTTCCCCTAACAGGACGACCAAACTTAGCAACTATTGTTGCCCAACGCCAGCAACGAATTGCGTGCAAGACCCAAAATCGTTGTCGCTTGACCGATGGCTAATTTGATGCTTGGGTGAATACTTGTATTATCTGGTGTGGGTGTTCATGGTTAATTGTTAATGGTTAATAGCGCTCATTCCGTAAACCATAAACTATGAACCATGAACCATCTAAAAGTAATTAACCGGACACGATATAATTTGATGTTGACAATCTGGCTTTTTTTGCTTAGATTTGAGGCATTTTTGAATGCTTGGGTTTAAGCAGTAGCCTAACTCCAATTCCCCAAGCAATTGACGCCATCCATCCCGCCAGCACATCACTGGGATAGTGAACCCCCAAATAAAGCCGCGTCCAGCCAATTAACAGCACAAGTAAGCCCCCAAAACCCATCACCCACCAGCGCCAGCGCGTATCCCAGGTCATAATTGTTAAAGCAGTTATCAAAGTCATACTCGCCATTGCGTGTCCGCTTGGGAAGCCATAATCAAACTCTGGGGCTGGAGACTGCCATAGATGAGGGCGTACCCGATGCAGCAAAACTTTAGCTGTACGGTTAATTAGAGTGCTTCCCAGCAGTGTGACGAGGAAATAAGTTAACCAATACCATTGTCTTCGCAACAGCAGCATCAAAGCGATCGCTACTGCGACTGGAACCACTCCCCAAAACACTCCCAGTTTTGTTAAGAAGACAACCAAAATATCAAGTTTGGGATTAGCAATTTGATGAATTGCTAATAGAATTGGCACATCCCATGAAAAACCGCCTTCATTTTCCCAAATATCTTCAGCAAGTTCGCCAAAGATTTGTAATGGCAAAAATACACCGAGGAGTAGCAGGAGTAAAGAAGTTCGATGCCTTACAAGTCGGTGCTTGAGAAAGCTGAGAAATGACTGGAAGAATTGCCAAAAATTTTGTTTAAACATTCTCTCGAACTAGCTGGGGAGGCATTCCAATTTAGGAACTTTAATTCACCTTATATTTAAATTCCTCTGCGAAAAGAGGGATTGTTTGATAGTTAGGCGCGATAGACTGGAGAAAAATGGTCAAATTCATTGAAAAATGAAGCGTAATTTCATCAAAACTCAGTCCTAAATATGCACTTCATAGCAATTCCCGATTTTACAACTACACAAGTTAATCTGTAGGGGCACTTGGGTATTGTGCCCCTACTGCGACGTAGCTGCAACCAAATTGAAACAGTTTAATCAAAGTTAAGTAAAACAACCAAATTAAACAAAAATGCACGTTGTTAGAAACCCGGTTTCGCAGGAGTTACCCAGTTAATCTAAGCTTACGGACATATACATAGTCACTGTTAAAAGACTAATAAAAAAACTTAACAAGGCGAAACGAAACCTTTGTTTATCTTTATAAATAGCTGAATTAAAGCCCATAATTACCGAGCCAATCACCATACCAGCACAACAGGCAGTCCAGAGCCAAGATTGCGTTAAAGATATCATAGTACACTCCTAAAAAACATTTGGGGGAAAGGGAAAAGGGGAAATAAGAAAAGGGAAAGGGGAAAGGGGAAATTATATAGTGAATATCCATTTGTAACGAGAGCGTAAACCGTGCCCGTAAGAGGCTGATTTGAAAGATATTTTTTACTGCTTTTACTAAAGTCAGCTTAAAATTTTACAGTCATTGCGTCTTCCCCCAAATGAAAGAATTAGTAGTTATTTCTCAAGGGGAATGTCTGTAGGGAAATGCGATCGCTTTCATTAAGCAGTCACAAATACAGTCATTAGGTAAGTATAAATGCAAACATCAAAGGATAGGAAAGAAATGCGATCGCCTATTTTCATCTGCTATGGACAATCGTCTCTCTTATCTAAAGCAAATCTGACCTTGATTAATTTTAGCCTGAAGTTTTGCTTGAACTGCTGGGGTAGAGTTAAGGTCAGATACCAGACTTTCTAAATTAGCATAGCTTTTGCGTTGTCTAAGGGTTATGAGCTTATCAATAGTCGTTCCCTTAACACCTGTACCCTTAAAAGCAGTAATTAATGACGCTTTGTCAGCTGTATTGATATTGACAGCAGGTGGCGGTGGCGGTGGCGGTGGTGGATCTACTTTTTTAGATTCAATAAATTGAATATTTTTAAGCTCTAGCTTTCGTTTTAAAAGAGATGGACATAAAGGAGCAATCATAAAAGCTAGATCGGGGGGGTGTCCATCTACATCTGATGGCTTGAATTTAACATCCTTTAACCATTCCTCAAACGTCTGCAAATGTCCGCTCAAAAGCTCATAATTCTTAGCTTCGCCATAAGCTCTAGCTACAGGAATGCCGTTGTGCAATAATTCCACATAGCAGTCAAAAGCATGACCCGCCAGTACGGTTGTAGTTGAAACTTCTGATAGGGTATATGCAGCCCTGTTCAGATAACTTACCCACTGCTGTTTGCATTGCGCTTTCACTAACTCACGGGCATTTCCTTCAAAAAGTTGCTCAGGCGCTTCTTTAAAATATTTTTCATGTATTTCCAACGCTGCGGTAGCATATTCCCGGCAGAATTCCCTCAATGTATTAGTAGGATTCAGTCTTATATTTTGGATTTCTTGCCATGCTTGGTCAAAATTTTTATATCCTTTGTAAGCTCCTTTAATTCGTTCTTCAATTTTTGTTTTAATTTGGTCGAATTCATTGCTATAACCCTTGTTTAAATTGATAACTAATTCCCCTACAAGGCTCTTTATTACAGAATCTTCAGCAATAAAACTTCCTACATTATTTGATGTTCCAACCAAATAGATTAACAAACGAATCTTTGATTTAAATTGTTGAAACGCCCTTCTAATTAATTGTTTAAACAGTAGCCTTGTTTCCTCGATTTCGTTAGGAAATTTTTCTAAAGCATCTAACTCATCTGTCAGATAGACAAAACTAAACTTTGGATCGAGGTCAGATACTTCAGAAATAACATAAAAGAAAAACTCTTCAAATCCATCGACACCTTTAGTAATATAAGTTTTAAACTTATTACGAAATGGCATCGGTTTATTTGCTGCTTTTAGTTGAGCAACATCAGTATTTTCTAAAAAATCGCTCAAAATGCGTTCAGCGACATTTCTAATCGAAGATAAATTTTGATTGTGTAGTAGCTCCCAGAATGTATCAGCTAGGATGTGGCAGTAAAGTTTATCTATGAAACTCTGACTACCACCTCCCATTTGTATGTCAGAAAGTTGGAACTGAACGACTATAGAATGATTCTGGTAAGTGGGCTTAGTTCTAGTTAACTCATGCAAGTAAGTTAGTAAGGAAGTCTTACCGCTACCAACCAGAGCAGCAACAAATCTAAATGTGAAGTAGCCGTCATCAAAGGTATTCTTGAGATCGTCTTCAAGCATTTGGGTTATGGTGGATATCTGTCGTCCAGACAGACTTCGAGCAGTAGACCCTTCACCATCTGAACCTGGAGGTCTAACAACTCGTTCAATTCTAATATCATCAATGAATCCAGCACCAGACTTAACTTGCTGAAGAAAGTCTTTGATAAACCTTTTCTTTCCTGCATCTTCTGGCATAAATTATTCTACCCACTGAATCAATTCCTCATCTTTTTCGGTAACGGCAAAAATTTGACCACTTGATTTAAGCTGACCGAAATATTGCTCCAAATTGGATTGAGAGATAGGATTATGTTCGATAAACTTTTGACAAATCTCTCGACTGCGAATAACAACAACTCCACGCAATTCTTGTTGCTTTCTCTCTTCAAAATATAGTTTTTTAAACTTTTCTACGAATGTGTCAAAGTCCATGTCTTCAAAAGGTGCAGAAGAAACATGGTCTTTAGAAGATGTAAGTTTAATACAATACAGAAGAGTGTTTAAAATTTTTTGCCCTTTTGAAGAGTCGAATTCATAGTCTGTAGTTTGTAGATTGTCAACTAATGCCTTCCTACCCTGTTCTGTAATTAAAATTCGCCTTCTTTTAGGAGATTCTAGTAACTTCTGCTGGCATAAAGTGTCGCAGACTTTATCAGCATTCTTCTGGAGTTCTTTGGATAAATGCTCTTTTACAGTACCTTGAGTTACCGTACCTTCCTCTGAGTAGGCAACCGTATAAAGCAAGTAAAGCATTTGCTCTTTGGAGAGTTTAGTCATAAGTTCCTTTTAAGCAGTTTTACTTAGACTCCTACTGTGGTGAACTTGCCAGATACCTTTACAAGGTAACATATAATACTTCAAATTCGATAGTATTTGTTACATCGCGGTAAGTCACTGGTGAGTGACTAGGCAGAATTCGCCAGAGTATTAGTCTTGGAGATACAGATAACCTTACCAAAAGCGATCGCCTTTCGTATCATTTGCCAATCAAAAGTGCGATGTCTGACGACAAGTCGCGTAGCGTCTACGCTATTCCTCCAACAATTTCTCCATCAGTGCGTAAATATCCCCTCTATCACCCTCTTTCCTGATTCCTACACCCACCACCAAAACCACCACTTTCTCAAACTCTACTTTATAGATAATTCTGTAGCGTTGACCCACAGCCCTGACGCTACGATATCCTTTGAGGTTGTCAACTAAAGCTTTCCCCTGCTTCTGTGGGTCTGTCTTCAACTTGTCAATGCGATCGCTTAAAGCTTGCTGTTGACGCATATCTTTCACACCAGCCAGCATCTCCAACGCTAGGGGCGTCAGTTCAATTGCATACTCTGTGGTAGTTTGCGGTGTATCAGAGTCCAAGTTTGGCTTTTGCTTCCTTCCAGCTAATGGTTTCTCCGCGTTCCCCTTGAGCTATACTCTCCTGTAATTGATTGGCAAATTCTTTATCACAGAGGATAGACAAGGTTTCTAACAGAGATTCATATTGCTCAAAGCTAAGTGCAGCCATCACGGGTTTGCCGTGTCTGGTGATGATTACTGGTTCATCCTTCAACTCATCCGGCAAATCTAGCAGTTGCTGTCTAGCTTCTGTAATGGTCAGGTACTTTGGCATATAAAATTTTATAACCAGATAAATGTACAGTCAAATGTACATATCTATTATAGATATTAGATATTTTAGATATTTAAAAAGTAACTTTTCTCGCCTCCTCCCCATTGCGGTAAAGTTGCCTTAGAAACGTGCATCTAGCTTGAACCAGGAGGAAAGAGTTGTGAAAGCAGTCATAATGACAGCACCAGGTAATCCCGAAGTACTGCAACTACAACAAGTACCCAAACCCTCTTTTCCAGAAAATACACAACTATTAGTGCGCTTAGTTGCAGCCGGTGTTAACCCGATTGATACCAAACTCCGCAAACGCGGCACTTTTTACCCAGATAAAATGCCTGCGATTTTAGGATGTGATGGTGCAGGTATTGTCGAAGCTGTCGGTGCGGAAGTGCGGTATTTTCGCGTAGGAGATGAAGTATATTTTTGCAATGGTGGTTTGGGGGCACACCAAGGCAATTATGCCGAATTTACCGTAGTTGATGAGCGATTTGTCGCCCGCAAACCCAAATCTGTATCCTTTGCAGAAGCTGCTGCTGCGCCTTTGGTGTTAATCACCGCTTGGGAAGCTTTATATGAACGGGGACGACTGGAACCAGGGGAAAAAGTTTTGATTCATGCTGGTGCTGGTGGTGTCGGTCATGTCGCCATCCAATTGGCGAAACTTAAAGGTGCTGATGTCTGCACTACTGTAAGTTCTCAGGAAAAAGCTGATTTTGTCAAACATCTCGGTGCTGACGAAGTAATTTTGTACAAACAAACTGACTTTGTGCAAGCCGCTTTAAATTGGACTGGCGGCGAAGGTGTAGATTTGGCTTTTGACACTGTAGGCGGAGAAATTTTACATAAAACCTTTCCAGCAGTGCGGGTATACGGCGATATCGTGACGATTTTGGAACCCGACGCCAATACAGTTTGGAAAGCGGCGAGAATGCGTAATCTCCGCATTGGCTTGGAATTAATGTTGACACCGATGTTGCAAGGAATGGTGGAAGCACAACAACATCATGCCGAAATTCTCCAACAATGTGCTACCTGGATTGATGAAGGTAAGTTGAAAATTCACGTTGGTCAAAAGTTGCCGTTTGCAGAAGCAGCAAAAGCTCATCAATTACTTGAAACTGGGTCAATGACAGGTAAAATTGTTCTGCTCATTAGTGATGAATGATAGAAAATCAGGTTGGGTAAATTATTAGATGAATATGATGTTTGTAAGTTATTCTTAGCCCCCTTTTATAAAGGGGGTTGGGGGTATCTTATACGCGAACACAACTTAGATCCCTCCGCCTGTGGCGACCCCCTTCCGGGGGTGAAAAGAAATAAAAAGGGGGTGAAAAGAAAAATTAGAAAGTTGCATGTTGCATTAATTATTGTCTTTACGATATTTCTCCTCTTTTTTTCCCTACCTAGTTGGGCTGCACCGACACAACCTGAACGCACGCCTTTAACCCTGGAATTATTGCAAGAAAGACTGCATACACCGACAATCCGCGAAGGCAATTTAACAGTAGATTTACGGCAGATGGTGATAGATTTACGACCAGAAAATGCAATTTTTCGTGACGCTTTCTACCAAATTCTGCGAAAAGAAATGCAAAAAACTGGTGCGAAAGCTTTGGGTTTAGACTTGAGTAATTCTTTAATTAAAGGCGATTTTATTGGCAGCGATTTGGGTTTAAGAACACCCCTATACGCCCAAGCGATCGCCCCCATTTTCACTTTAACTGAACAAGAACAATTGGAACGTCTGCGCCTTGTTTGTTTGGAGTCATTTGCCTTAGGATTACCTAGTTCCAGAGACTGCCGATCGCTTTTGGGAAAGTCAACTCCATCTAGCAGTGAAATCAGCGTTTTTCGTGGTTCTTTGACATTAGTGCAAACTCGCTTCACCTCAGAAGTGCAATTTAGCAATACCTTTTTTCTCCAACCAGTAAACGCCCAAGGGGCAATCTTTATTCAACCAAGCAACTGGACTGAAACAAGATTCAGCCGTCCCGCCAGTTTCACCGATGCCACTTTTCGCCAACCGAGCAATTTTCAAGGCAGTATTTTTTTTGACAAAGCTAATTTTAAGCAAACCCAATTTCAGGAAAGTGTTTATTTCCAAGACAGCACATTTGTAGAAACAGCCAACTTTAATCAAGCAAATTTTAAGCAGCTGGCGAAATTTAATCGCGTGCAATGGCAAGGTAATGTTGATTTTTCTAACGTGCGTTTTTCCAATCAAGCACAGTTTACTAAAGCTAATTTTAAGCAGTTATTATTAACAGAAGCAACTTTTGAGCAAGCCGTCACTTTTCGCGAAGCACAGTTTAACCAACCAGTGAATCTGCGGAGTGCTAGCATTCTCAATCAAGCAGATTTTAGCGATGTGGGTTTTGCCCCGGAAGCTTATTTAAATGTATCTGGTTTGGCTTTTAACTCCAACCAAGCAAAAATTTTAGGAAATCCCGGTCAAATTGGCAAAATGCTTGCTGTGTCTGCGTTGCAAGGCAATCAAAACGTTTTGCGGAATTTAGGACAAAATTTCCGTCAGTTACAGCAAATTGCCGATGCTAACGCTATCGAGTATACAAAACAACAGTTGCGGTTAAGGGAATTAAGCCACTTTCTTTTTGGGACAAATATCAATATTGCTTCTCAAGAACAATTGACAAATCTGGGTTTTTCTGCAACTCAAGCTTCAGCGATCGCCCATCGCCGTCTTGTGCAACCATTTCGCAAAAACAGTGAATTACTTACCCTTGCAGATATGGATTTTGAAACATACACCAAAGTAGCTTCACGGATAGTTGTAGGCGAACCCCTTTCAGTGTTTGAGTGGTTGCTGCAAGCTTGGGGTTGGCTGATATTGAGCGTACTGTTGCTGCTTTCCGGGTATGGTACGAGTGTGGGGTTAGTGTTTGGCGTGGGGATAATTGCGATCGCCTATTTTGGCTTACTATATTGGCTAGTTGACCGATATCGCCGCCTGCGTCCGGTAGCAATTATTCCCACAGGCTACGAAACCATCTGCATGCTAACTAGTTTTAGCTTACTAGCATTGTTTGGCTTAACTGCCATCTTTCGCAGTGCAGAACAACTTTGGCTGACATTGGGATGTTTGTTAATTATCATCGTCCCCGTACCGATGGCTTTGTTGTGTCGGCTTTTTCAACAAGGTCGCTATCACGATTTGATGGATGTTTCTTATTTTACAGAAGACGGTACTTTGCGGCAGTTACGATTGCTAATTGGACGTTTGCCGGTGATACCAAGAAATGAAGCATTCCGCGATCGCTATATGCCTTTATTATGGAATCGTCGTTGGAATTGGCTGAATTACTACGACTTTAGCCTCAACAACCTCTTGAAATTGGGATTCAACGACATTCGACTGCGAGACGAACATCTACCCGGCATTATCTCGACTTTGGCATGGTATCAATGGAGTTTGGGTTTACTTTATATCACTTTAGTTTTGTGGACTCTCTCCCGCGCAATTCCAGGATTAAACTTGTTAATTTATCTGAAGTAACAGTTCTTTTGTCAACTAACAGAAGGCGGTTGTATATTTACAACGTTATGATTAATGTTATAACAAGCTTCCTTGACTAGCGTCGCGGGTGCAAAAATATTTTATCAGCCCTAAATAGACCTTCAATTATGGAGTCTAGCCTATTCTTGACAGCTGACGAGCAGCCCCTAACTCTTGGACAAGCATTAAGATACCTAGAGTCTTCGGGGAAACTTGGGTCTGTCCTTTGGGAAATTATGCGTCAGCATATTTTAGAACAGGAACTACAAACCTTAGAGGATATTGATATTAGTTCTGATTTAATCGAACAAGTGGTAATTGATTTTAGATTAAATAATCAACTAACTGACTCTGCAAGTTTCCAACAGTGGCTAGTTCAAGAGGGTTTAGATTACCCTACCTTCAAAAGGCAAATTGTTTCTCAACTCAAGTTAGAAAAACTCAAAGCTCAAGTTACCGAACCAAACCTCCAGGAATATTTTATTGAACGCAAGATATTTTTAGATCGGGTTGTGCTATCGCGTTTAGTCGTAGAAGAACAAGCACTTGCTGAGGAGTTGAAAAGTCAAATTCTCGAAGACGGCGCTAAATTTGAGCAGCTAGTCCAGGAATATTCTATAACAGATGACCGGATTTTTAATGGCATGATGGGAGCAATTAGTAAGGGTACATTGCCAACTGTACTTAGGGCTGCTATTGATTTAGCAAACCCTGGGGAGTTGCTCGAACCACTGGAAATTGAGGGGATTTGGTATTTAGTTCGCGTTGAAAAATTCCTGCCTGCTTCTTTAGACGAGCAGTTAAAGCAACAACTAGAAGATGAACTGTTCGAGCAATGGCTAGAAGATAAAATTCAAAATATTAATGTCCAACTTCAGGTTAAGTTCTAAGGATTAATCATGAACTTAGAGTGGGATAAAGAGCCTTTTTGCTTGCTAACTCCTCAGCAACAAATCCAATTGAAAAATCAAGCCGAAACTCGTGGTTATCAGACTGGGGTTGTAATTTGGTCTACAGATAAACCGGGAAACCAATTTTTAATTATTTCCGGAAATGTGCGTCTGAGAGAAGAGGGCAAACCTCAGTCATTAGCAACTTTAAAACCAGGAGATTGGTTTGGGGATTTACTAGAGCTTTCTGGACATTTTAAAGCTGTAGCATCGTCATATGTGGAGGTGGTGCGCTGGGATACAGCACTGTGGAAGCAAGCTTCTTCAATAGAATTAAATCACTTTTGGCAGCAAGAGCGATCGCGCTATCAGTCAATAGACGCTAGTCTCCCCCAACCAGTAAGGGGTTATCCATTTATCTTAAGTCCCAATACTGCGGCTGCTTGCTTAACAATGGCAGCTCAATATTTACAAACTCCTATTCAATTGGAGTTGGTACAGCGTCAACTGCGGGGACAGCACCCTAACGATGTGATGGAAGCGGGTGAAAAATTGGGATTGCAACTGCGACAGCTACAAGTTACCTGGAATGATTTGCGCTCATTATCTTTCCCGGCTTTGCTGTGGCGAGAAAAAGAGTGGATTGTTATGTATGGCGTTAGAGGTAATCGCTTAATTATTGCCAATCCTACCAATCTCAGTCAAACTTGCGAAAGCATTCCCCTTCATATGCTTGAGGAAAATTGGGATGGACGACTTTGGCAAGTAGAATTAATTCAAAAGCAAGAAAAATTCAACCTGAGTTGGTTTGTTCCTGCGGTTTGGCAATACCGCAAGTTGTTAGGAGAAGTACTGTTACTTTCTTTTGCGCTGCAATTGTTGGGGTTAGCAACGCCGATTATTACTCAGTACATCATTGACAAAGTAATGGTGTTTGGAAGCCGTAATGCTTTGGATGTGATGGCGATCGCTCTTTTGGGTGTGGCGATTTTTGAAGCAATTTTGGGTATCTTACGGCTATTCATTTTTACCCACACTGCCAACCGCCTTGATTTAAGTTTATCGTCGCAGTTGTTTCGGCAACTGATGCGTCTACCCTTAACTTATTTTGAATCGCGTAGAGTAGGCGATACCGTTGCTAGAGCGCAGGAACTCGAAAATATTCGGCAATTTCTCACAGGTACAGCCTTAACTGTCATCCTCGACAGCATCTTTTCCGTGGTGTATCTAGTGCTGATGTTTGCTTACAGTGTCACCCTCACTTGGGTGGCTTTGGCTGTGATTCCTTTGTTTGTCGTTTTAAATTTAGTGGCTACACCGATTTTACGCCATTGGCTAAATGAAACTTTTAATCGCGGTGCCGATAACCAATCTTTTTTAGTAGAAACAGTCACGGGAATTCATGCTGTAAAAGCTCATGCTGCTGAACGCAAATCCCGGCGACGTTGGGAAGGCTTATTTGCGCGTTACATTCGCACCAGTTTTAAAGCTTCCACCACTTCTAATATAGGCAGTAATATCGGCGATTTTTTGACCAATTTTTCCTACTTAATTATTCTCTGGTTTGGAGCGGGGCAGGTTATCGAACAAAAGATAACTATTGGTGTATTAGTTGCTTTTCAAATGCTAGCTTCTAAAGTGACAGATCCACTGCTGCGATTAGTACAACTTTGGCAGGAATTCCAGCAAGTTTTACTATCTGTAGATCGACTTGGAGATATTCTTAATACTGCTCCAGAAGCTGAACCCGGTTCTGGTGTAATTTTACCACAGTTGCGCGGTCAAGTCAACTTTGAAAAAGTGTTTTTTCGCTATCAAAGCGACCAAGAAGAACCTGTTCTCAAAGGCATTTCTTTCACTGTCCAACCAGGGATGTTTGTGGGAATTGTCGGACGGTCAGGGTCTGGTAAAAGTACACTTTCAAAGCTTTTACAACGACTTTATCAACCAGAATCCGGCTCTATCTTGATTGATGATTTTGATATTAAAAATGCTGATATTGGTTCTTTGCGACAACAAATTAGCGTTGTGCTGCAAGACGATTTCCTCTTCGACGCTACCATCTCGGAAAATATCACATTCGGCGATCCAGATATTACAACCGAACAAGTAATAAAAGCAGCACGACTGGCAGTAGCTCATAATTTTATCAGCGAACTGCCCAAAGGCTACCAAACCAGCATCGGAGAGCGCGGAATCGCCCTTTCAGGAGGACAGCGCCAACGTCTTGCTTTAGCGCGTTTATTTCTTTCCAAAGCTCCGATTTTAATCTTAGACGAAGCTACAAGTAGCTTGGATAGTGAGACAGAACAAAAAGTATTGCAGAACTTGCAGGAAGTTTCGGGGGAACGCACGGTATTTATGATTGCCCACCGATTTGCACCATTGAAACGAGCCGACTTAATTTTGGTATTAGAGAAAGGGGAGATTGTCGAACGAGGAACCCACGATGAGTTGCTGCAAAAAAGAGGTGTGTACTATGCTCTGTATCAACGGCAGCTTGCTAGTGTGTAAATAATTAAGTTTTGTAATAATTTCTTGACACAGTTAAGGTTCAAAGAGCGAACAATAAGTCAAAATTCCATATTTTCACGGATGTTTTCAGCGCTTTTTGCCTGTAATGAGAGAGGTTAAAATTTACGGCTAGGAGTGGACTCAATTTCTAGCTTTGGCAATTAAGTCAGAAGTCAGTATAAGCAAGAATAAAATTAAGAGTGAATAACTATGGTTGATACTCAAGACATTTGGCATAAGAAATCTCGTGGAGGATTTGTTTCAGAAAATCCGCTTTCTTCAGCACAACCCCGTGCAGCAAATCCGCTTTCTTCAGCACGTCCCCATGCCTCGGCAACCTCTACACAAACAAAGCCCCAGCCTTTAGTACCTTCCCGTACTCCTACTGTCAGCCTGCGTCGGGGTGATACTCTCTGGGAAGTTGCCCAGAAAAAACTTGGTGATGGTACTCGTTGGCACGAACTCCGCAAAGCCGATGGTAACCGATTTACTGCACAAGAGGCTAGGCGTCTTCAGGTAGGGACGCAGGTTCATCTTCCTGGGGCTAAGATAACGACGGAAACACCTCATCCTGTTACGCTGCGCTCAAGCACACCCCGTGTATCTACACAGGTTCTTCGTCCTGAAGGCATAACGCGCCGTGAATTTACCCCAGGCTCGACTCCTTCAACTAGAAGCACCCAGTTTAACGCTTCACCAGCACTGTTTTCTAGAACCTCACAGGTATCTTTAAATCTGCTTAGTGCTGAAGGGATGCGCCGTGAGTGGAACAATGCACAGCAGCCTCAGCCCAAGCCTCAACCCGTTCAACTAAGCAAGGCGACTCAACTTCATCGGCAAGGGGAGCGGAATTTGATCAACAATCCAAGCAAGGCGCAAGCGATCGCCCCTCTGGGAGAACAGAACAATAATAATGCGTTGAACCAGATCAGTAGTGTTGTTACAGGAACCGCAGTCGGCATCAAAACAAAAGAATTCTTTCTAGGAAGAAGGCTAGAGAAAGATCCTAGAGCTCTTGCTCTTGCGGAAAGAAAAATTGAGGCGAAACTTGGTGACAATGGGATGAAAGCATTCCGTAGAATTAGTGACCTCAAGTCACCTCGCGAAGCCTATGCTGTTCTCAGGCACTATATAGATCATGCTTCTAAGATACCTGGTTCTGAACAGCTTTTAAGTGATCTTGGTTCAAGAAGTACAAGTACAGCAAAAGGTGCCGTTGGTGAAATTCGGCAAATCCCAAAAAGTAAATTAAGAAGATCTAGGATTGAACGTGTAGCTGATAGATTTGAAGGTCGGCAAGCTGCAGATAGGGTCTATAAGAACTCTCTTTTTCTTCAAAGAAAGACTGTCGTTGATGTAAAAGAATATGATTTTACTAAGAAATTTTATCAAGGAAGCTACGGAATTGATAAGGTCAACAAAAGGCTTGATCGACAAGTTGCACGCTACAGAAGACAGTTCCCAGGTTCACGAACAAAAATTAAATATGAATTCGTTGGTTCTGGGCGTGTGCCACGCGAAATAGTTAATAATCTCCGTGACAACGGCGTTAAAGTAAAAGTACCAATTCGAGTAAAGGCGCTGGAAGCCGCAAGAGCCGTTGGAGAGTCTAAAGTAGCAAATACGACACTGCGAGCCGCCAGAGCCGTTGGAGAGTCTAAAGTAGTTAATACAACACTTCGCGCTGCCAGAGCCGTTGGAGAATCGAAAGTAGCAAATACGACACTTCACGCCGCCAGAGCAGTTGGAGAATCGAGAGCAGCAAATACTACACTTCGCGCTGCTAGAGCAGTTGGAGAATCGAGAGCAGCAAATACTACACTTCGCGCCGCTAGAGTCGTTGGCGAATCGAAAGCAGCTAGTGTGGTACTTCGAGGAGCTAGTAGAGTAGCCGCACCAGTTGCAGTTGGACTTGATGCATGGCAACTGAAAAACGCTTATCAGAAAGATGGATTTGGTAAAGAATTCCGAAAAACAGCAGGTAGTGTTGCTGGTGCATGGGGAGGTGCAGCCGCAGGTGCTGCAATTGGTTCAGCAATTTTTCCTGGAGTTGGAACTGTTGTTGGAGGTGCCATTGGTGGAATCGCTGGAAGTGCATGGGGTGATGATATAGAGCAAGGAGCAGAAAAAGCAGGGAAAGCGATCGCAGGAGGAGCAAAGAAGGCGTGGAATAAACTTTTTGGCTAACAAGCTCGATATGGGGCTTTGCTGAAACAGAGGATTAGTTTGTAATTGAAAGCTCATCAGCAAAGCCCATCAACCTTACTGAAAAATGTCCAGGCGATCGCCCTCCACAACATTAAACTAAAATTTCCCCTATTGAGCCGATTCACTTACGAGAAAATACATCATCAAATTTCCGCGCGATCGGCTCAAGCAACAAGCTCAAAACCGACTTCTGTCGCATGACAATATCGCCTTGGGCACCCAACCCAGCAGTTAACTGCTTATCTAAACCCTGCTTTTTAAGCATGACTGAATCGAGTATAATTCTCGTCGGATAAACCGCTTTGCCCGAATCCTTACCCTTAATAACTGCATTGGGGCTAACGTCAACTACTTCCCCATCAATACAACATTTTTGGAAAATAGTAAAAACGTTTTACGGAGTAGAAAACTGCAAGGGAAAAACTAACTTTGTAAGCCAGCGTCAAAAATCTCTTGTACGGTTAAATTCAATTCAGGAAATGTTGGTGACACAATGCGATCGCCTTTCCTAAACTGGCTAACTTGGTATTCGCTTTCCACTAGTTGATAAATCGAAATAGTTGGTTGTTTGGGGTTGCCGATAAACCGCCTTCCACCCAAGCCAAGATAATCGACAATCCAATATTCGGGAATACCAATTTCTTCATAATCGCCAGCTTTATCAAGATAATCATCGCGCCAATTAGTACTCACAACTTCTACTACTAATGGAATTGATTCACCGTAACTAACTGTTGATTGATTTTTCCATCTCGGTTCTGTTGCTAAATTAGGACGGTTTAACAACAGTATATCTGGCGAGTAACCTGTTTCACTTTCAGGTGGTTTGACTAAAGCTGTTTTGGGTATTCGATAAGGCAAGTTTAAACGGGTATATTCTGTAACTAATTTTTCAACCAAAAAACCAACAATATCTTCATGGTCGCCTAATGGTTGTGACATCTCAACAATTGTCCCATTATGTAGTTCATACCGACCGTTATCTGGTTTCCAATTTGCAAATTCTTCAAAGGTTACTAGTTTAGGTAAAGCTTGAGTCATATACACCTCAGATAACTCTTCTTCAGATCCCCGACTTCTTTAAGAAGTCGGGGATTTTGTTTCGACGATTCACTTCCTAGAAAATACATCATCAAATTTCCGTGCGATCGGCTCAAGCAACAAGCTCAAAACTGACTTTTGCCGCATGACAATATCGCCTTCTGCAGTCATCCCAGCAGTTAACTGCTTATCTAAACCCCGCTTTTTCAGCATGACTGAATCAAGTTTAATTCTGGTCGGATAAACCGCCTTACCCGAAGCCTTATCTTTAATAACTGCATTGGGGCTAATGTTAATTACCTCACCATCAATGATGCCAAATTCTTGATAATTTAAGGAGTCTATTTTAACCTTTGCCTTCATTTTTTCATGAACAAAAGCCTTATATTGATTTGGCAAATCAACTTCTAGCAAAGGTTCTTTTCCTTCTGGCAAAATTGACAATAACTCCTCACCAGATTGCACTATGCCTTGACTTTGGTTGACTTTTATGTTATAAACTCTGCCAGTAATTGGAGATGTAATAATTTGATTTTGTTGCTGTTTTTGAGCTTGCTCTAGTTGTCTTTTCTTTTCCTGCCATTGTTGACGCAGCTGGTTTTGTTTATTAATAATTTCAGTTTGATAATCTGCCTCAATTTGCTTGATTTTTTCATCTTGCTTTTGAATACTGGACTTTAAGTCTTTTACTTTATGTTTAGCACGCTCACACGTTAGGTAGGGGATACCACCGACGAGAGGACACAGCCTATCTTGTTCGTTTTTGGCTTCTGCAAAAGCATTTAGCAAGCGATCGCGTTCAAATTTCTCCTGAGCAATGCGTGCCTTTTGACCCTTATCTGTTGCATTAATATACTGATATTCTTGATTAATCAATTGAAGTTGATTATTTAGTCTTTCAATATCAACTTGTGACGATTCTGAGTCAAGTGCTATTAAAGTCTCTCCCTGTTGTACTTGCTGACCTTCTTTGACTTTAGTGGGATTGATATATTTAATTTTGCCACCACTAGGCGATCGCACTGGCTGCACTTCTTCGCCAGGAATCAACTTACCATGAGCTTGGGCTACATCATCTACTTTACTCAAACCAGCCCAGGCGATCGCGCCAAATACTGCCAAACTTAAAGTTATCCCCACCAATCTTGTATAAAGCGGGGGTAGCTCTTGCACTGCCTTACCTAATTCGTAATCTAGGTAAGCGTCTGGATTGGCAAATTGCTCTTTAGTCTGTCGAGCTTGAGCTGGCGAGGAAGCAAACGGTAGCTTCATATATTTAAATTGCCACTCTACATACTTCAATTATAAACAAGAGGCGAATTACCGATTACCAATTTTCCATCTCTATGATTCAACAATTCTCACAGATTCACCTTTACTAAAACTTTCTTGCGGATAGTATTCTTCATTAAAATAGTAGTAGCTGTAAGGTTCATTATTGGGAATAACTCCATTTACTACCTGCCCTAAAACATTTTGACCGGATTTTTCCAACAAATCTAAAGCAAAACGGGCATTAACAGAATCAACGACCCCAGGACGAACTACCAACAATACAGCATCTGCCATTTGACCTAAAGTTGCAGCATCAGCAGCAACATTTAATGATGGAGCATCAATAAGTACAAAGTCGTAGTTAGTAGCAAAACCTTCAATTAAAGCAGCCATTCGCTTCGAGTCGAGAAGAGACGCTGGACTGGGAGGTACAACACCAGAAGTCAGGATATCCAAATTATCCATTACTTTTTTGGTAGCTGTTTTGATTTCAGCTTGCCCAACAATTACATTGCTAAGACCTTCACTATTAGAAACTTCCCAAATTTTATGCTGAACTGGACGGTGCAAATCTCCATCTATTAGTAAGACTTTCCGCTCCATTTGAGCCATTGCTGTAGCTAAATTTGCAGCGACTGTTGACTTACCTTCTTTGGGTACGGAACTAGTGACAACGATAACTTTTAACTCTTTATCAGCGCTCAGAAATTTGAGATTTGCCCGCAACATCCGATAAGCTTCACTAATCGGAGAGCGAGGCGTATCCCTAATAACAACTTTGGTAATTAATGATTCTGCTTCTTCTTTATTGATGCGAATAGATTTTTTCGACTTGCTAAAGGAAGGAATTATACCTAATAAAGTTAATCCGGTTAATTCCTTTGCCTCATTAACAATCTTGATTGATTTATCTCTTGCTTCCAAAAGATATATAGTCCCTAAAGCAGCTATACTAGCCATTAAAGTTGCACCCAGGTAGGTAACCATTGCAGAAGAAGTAGGGTCTTCAGGAACTTCGGCTTCGGATATCTTGCTGGCGTTACCTACATTTTGATTTTCTGCTATTCGGCTCTCTTGCAGCTTTTGTAGCAACAGTGAATAAGTAGATTGGGCAGCTTGCACTTTGATTAAATTAGTCGTTTTGCTAGTTCTTTCTTTTCTTAATATCAGCGAAATTTAGAATCACGCGCATCGGTCATGCTGCGAAATTTGTAAACCTGAAAAATGTTAGCGTCCCTGCCAGAAAGGTATTGAGTGAAAACAACCGGTCGTCCCATGCGAAAAAAAACAACAATCCCCACAACCAGTGCTACAGGAGAAATCGCAATCAAGGCGATCGCTGCGACCAATCTATCTAGTAAAGACTTGATGAATCTGCTAATCTTAGTTAGAGTCAGACCCCAAAAATACATCCCAATCATATATACATCCTTACGCTCTCAGCAATGAAAAAACAAAAGGAAAAGCTCGCATTTTATACAGGGGATGCAGCTAAAATATGATATCTATATCTGCGTAAAAAATTACGCACGCCAGATTCGTAAACCCGATTTATTAATTGGTATTAGCTTGTGAAATACACAATTTTTGCTATCAACCGGGAGAAAATATTAGCGCAAGTTTTATGTTTATCTTGTTGCTGGTAAAACCCCTGTACCAACGATGAATGCCAATATTGGCTAAGTATTCTGGTAAATTACAAATCCTAAAAAATGATCACGACAAATAGCAAGATAATGTTGCCATTTTGGCACTAATTCAACGAGCATTTGGTTAATTAATCGTTATCATAAAAGTGGCTTGCAAACTGAAAATTGCCAAAAATTATCTTGGACTTAAAAGTTTGCTTACGCAGGCTCCAAAACCCTAATAGTGGAAGATGCCGACATCGCTTCAGCATACAAACTTTCATGCAGTTGAATAACACGGCTGAGGTCATAGGTCGCGATACGTTCCCGCCCATATTTTGCCATCATCCGGCTTCTTGGGGACGATCCAACACCCAGGCGATCGCATCTTTAATTCCTTCCACATCACCCACCTTTACCAACAAATCGGCACCGTCAGCCAGTAAGTCACGAGTTAAGAGAATGTCCGTACCAATTGCGGGAAAATGAAATACTCTTCATTCCTGCAAACTAAAACTTGAATTCAGCTAGTAGCCATGCATTTGGAAATTTGCCTGTACTGTCTGTAACTGTTTTAGCTTTTTCTCTTATCCATAAATTTTGTAGCAGTTTTTGGAAGTTGAGTTATGCCAATTTCGCATAAATTTTATGTCTCATACCAATTCTCTGTAAAGATGAGCTTAATAATCGGCGACAAGAAGTGCTTCTGCTCTAAGCTGAGAATGGGTAGGTAATGGTAGATAGCAATGAGTCGTTTATTAAAATTAACAATTCACGAAACACAAGAAGAACTAGAGAAACGCCTGAAAGCACCAATGAGTGCTAACGCACAAGAACGCCTACAGATGCTTTACTGGTTAAAAAACGGACAAGTAAATAGTCGCAAAGAGCTAGTTAAACGACTAAACCGTGGCGAGGCCACAATCACGAGATGGCTCAAAAAATATAAAGAAGGAGGTTTAATGGCTCTGTTAGAGGTAAAGCGTGCCCCAGGGAGAAAAACTATCATCCCTGATGATGCGATCGCTTCCTTAGAACAACGTTTAAAACAACCACAAGGATTTAGAAGTTACGGAGAAGCAAAAGGAGTGGCTAGAAACAGAATGCGGGGTAGCTGGGGCGTATAAAACAGTACACAAGCTGGTAAGATATAAACTAAAGGCAAAGTTAAAAGTGCCTCGTCCGCGTAGTCACAAACAACATCCTCAAGCACAAGAAGTATTTAAAAAAACCTCTCAGATGCCTTAAAGTTGTTACAAGAGCTAATCGGTTTTGGCAAGACATTACGCTATCTCTGCCAAGATGAAAGTCGTTTTGGGTTACAAACAATACCTGATCGCCTCATCACCCTTAAAGGCAGAAAACCTATTGGTTCCACGCAGTGGAAGAGAGATAATTTTTACCTATATGGAGTTGTCAAACCTTTAACCGGACATCATTTTCTTTAGGAATTTTCTCACCTTGACAGTGCCTGTTTTCAAGCTTTGATTAACCTAGTTTCTGATTGGGTTGCAGACGATGTAGCGGTTATGCAAATGGATCAAGGTAGTTTGCATCGTTCAAAGTCTATTGAATGCCCAGAAAATATTATTCCTATTTTTCAACCTCCTCATTCTCCGGAACTTAACCCCATAGAACGCTTTTGGCAACATCTCAAAGCTGAGTTACAGTGGCAAAACTGTTCAACTCTTAATGGATTACGCGATCGCCTGCAAAAAATTATTCAACAAATTACTCCTGATTTTACTGCCTCGCTTATAGGTTGGGAATTTATCACCGCTGCTGTATTAAGCTCATCTTCGCGCGAGAATTGGTATAACATTATTAAAACGTATCCAACAAAGCACACCTGTGACACCAGGACAGCCACTCAAAAACGACCAGTGGGAATTGTTGCTTGCAGTTATTGGCGGTACACCAGTATTTCGTAAACCTTTACGCGAGCTTGAGCCTAGGGCGTGTTTTCAAACTCGTTGTATCCTAAAAAATAGGCGATCGCAGGCATAGTGTGTTGATGAATCGAGGCGAGTTAAGTAACGAACAGTGGGAGAAGTTAAAACTGTTACTTCCACCCCAAAAACCGCAAACTGGTAAACCAAATCATGACCACCGCTTGGTTGTGAATGGCATTTTATGGATACTCAGAACAGGGGCACCGTGGCGAGACCTACCAGAACGTTATGGAAAGTGGGAAAGCGTGGCAACAAGGTTTTATCGATGGCAAAAAGCAGGAATTTGGAATCAAATCTTAGAACACCTTCAAGCGATGCCTGCGGCGGGCTACGCCTACGCTGATCAGCAAGGAATGCTTGATTGGGAGATTCATTATGTAGATGGAACAGTTGTACGCGCTCACCAGCACGCCGCAGGTGCAAAAAAAGGGGCGATGAAGACGAAGCTCTAGGGCGTTCTCGTGGTGGATTCAGTACAAAAATACACATACGTTGTGAGGGTAAAGGCAAACTAATAACTTTTATTCTTACTCCAGGTCAGCGTAACGAGTCGATTTTTCTTGAACAATTGATGGAACAAGGTGCGGTCAAGCGTAGGAGTCGAGGTCGCCCACGCATTCGCCCTTTAAGATTAGTTGGAGATAAAGGTTACACAGGTCGTCGAATAGGCAATTACTTACGTCGTCGCGGTATCCGTCTGACAATTCCACGACTCTCGAATGAACCACGTCGCGGTTCGTTTAGCCGTGAAATCTACCGTCAACGCAACATTGTTGAGAGGGCTATCAACCGACTCAAACAATTCCGCCGCATTGCTACACGATATGAAAAACTTGCAGCAAATTATACAGCTATGATTACGATCGCCTCCATTATTTTGTGGTTATAGTTTGAAAACACGCCCTAGTGTTAAGGCAACCAACACCCGTTCGGGGATACTAAATATTGTTCGGGAAAAGCTATACGAATTAGATGCACAGCAAGTGCATATTGGTTTAGCGATCCCCCCTGGTGCCCAACGTATTCGTGGTATTGCAGGTTCGGGTAAAACGGTATTGCTGTGTCAAAAGGGGCGAGAACGTACCAAATCTAAAATTTTGTACGCTAAGAAATTACACGAATCATCAAAAGTCTTATCAGGGAAGACTTTCAATCTATAAGTCTGTTTGATTTTTTTCAACCAACTTGCGGTGCTGAATGCAAATTTTTTTAATTGTTTTGACATGCTGAAACCTTTGATAGGCATGAATTTCAGCATTTAAAGTTTTTTCTTAACGTACAAAATTTCCGTTTTGGCACGATGACCCCAAAGTAGCGAGCGTGTCACTAACCGCCACGCAATGCCTGAAAGTATACTGTCGGTGAAATCATAATATTGCCGTTTTTACGTGCTTATGCTTCCAATTGACTTTGGCAAAGTTATACTTCCATTTTTTCAGCACGTAATTACGTACTTTTTTCAGGATTCTGCGGTCAATTCAATCGGTAAATTCCAAACTGTATTGATGCCATCCATTGCTACAAAAATATTTCAGGCTGTTTACCTAACTTAACTATTTTGGCAGGCTTATGATGTCGTTTTTGGTTTTTGGCAATATTATCATTCCAGTCACCAAATTTTGATGACGAGTTGTTAACGCAATAATAAGCTTAAGAGCCTTTATTGCGGCAATATTATGGTTTCAGTTCCGGCAATCTTATCCTTCCACCGACAAAGAGTTTTAGCCGTCGCGTGGCGGCTGGTAGCAGCTTCGCTACTGTTACGCCTAGTAGGAGTTTTAGCATTATTAATATAAACGTCGCGCGTACAAAAAATCTATGAATGGCACAGTCCTGCTATAGGTAGTCTCCCAGCATGGGATGATTGCCGAAAAGTGTAATACCCAATGGTCAAAAATCACCACAAGCATTGTCTGCAACTATCAATGATTTCCCTTTCGACCTGTCCGATACTGAAATCATCGAACGCAAACAAATGATTTTACAAGGAGATTGAATTATGAATATTAAAGTTATCGGTTTAGCTGCTATTCTTGGTTTATCTGCACCTGCAATTACAGATATTGTTTTAAATCCTCAAAGTGCTGTAGCGATGCCTACAGATTTTGTTCGTCCGACAGGTGCTTTTACAGATAGCAGTCAAGAATGGGTTGTAAAGCTTAATTTAGACCAGTCTGGTATTTATACTTATTCAGGTCAAAATATCAAGCAAGGAAGTGATTTAACTTTAAAAAATCCAGAAATGTCTGGCAATAGCCAAAGTTACACTTATACTTTCAAAAATAATAACTACAAATATATTATTACTTATCAACCAGCAGACACAAAACATATTCGTCTTACAGTTGTTAACCCACAGGGAAGTACAATCTTAAATAAACTGATGGCTAAGGTATGAAATTATAGAGATATTTAAACTATTCGCTTGAGGGAAAACATCAGATTTAAGTAGGTGCGGTCTATATAAGTTGACTGCACCTCTTTTTGTTACCAGTATAGGATTAAGGAATAAGGATTATGGATAGAGTACTGATGGTGCAAGGGTTAATTGTATTAGTGACAGTGGGAATAATCCTGTACATTCTATATCTATGCTTACATTTTTGGCGCCAAAAACTTTTTCTATCACAACAACTCCAGCTTCAGCAGGATTTAATGGAAAAGACATTTGCTTCAATTCACAATGGTCCAGTACAAATGTTGGGGTTTATTATTAGAGAAGTTGAAGTTCATCAAGTAAATCAACAAGAATTACTAGAGTATTTACGTGGTATTTACCAAGATATTTTAGTAAATGTTGAAAAACTGAATATTCCGCATTCTACTTTAAACAGATGAATCTAAAGTCATCAGCATTTAGACCGCCTTGGAATGTAATTCCAAGGCTAATAGCCCAAGTGCGTTAAAACGCACTTATTATTTTAAGCCCATTTTAAAGTTGACCTTGGGAGAAATCTCCGCATAATTATTAATTGCAATTGGTTCATGCATTGGCAGGAATACGGCGCCCAGCCTCTTACGTAGAGGTTGGGTTTTTTATTTTACCAGTGGAGTGGGATATGCAGGAAAGCCTGTCCCTCCCGCTCTGTTGTGTAAATTCCAGCTTTGGCGCCGTCTTGTCGAATTTGGAACGATAGCCATTTTTAACCCATTGCCGAAAAGTGTAATACCCAATGGTCAAAAATCACAATTGTCTTTGTCCGCAATTATCAATGATTTCCCTTTGATATTCTCCGATACTGAAATCATCAAACACAAACAAAAAAGGAGAAAGTTATGCCAGTAGATACTCAAGACCGTACATTGAAACTTGGTGACCAAGGAGATGATGTTAAGCATTTGCAACAAGACCTGAATCTTCTAAAATATGGACCATTGACAGTTGATGGTGACTTTGGCACAAAAACAGAAACTGCGGTAAAACATTTTCAAAGCAATAACAAGTTAACTGTAGATGGAATTGTTGGACCACAAACTTGGCAAGCTTTACATGAACAAGCAGCAAGGGCAAGAAGAGCCAGTTAATTTCATAGGGGGCTTTAATCATAGCCGAAAAAGCTTATTCAATAGTAAGGTGGGCGCCGCTCCACCCTACTAAATTAACATTTATTGAGTTTTATACAGAACTAGTCGGATTTCTTATACAGCAGATTGCAGGTTCATGAAGTACAGTAGCAACAGTCTGTAAACCAGTTTTTTAGATGTTTCGGATTAATCAAATCAAGAGCGGTCGCAATCAGAATATCAACCATTTTTGTTGTAGTTGGAGAGAATTGACGTAAAAAAGCTTTAAGTTGCGACCACCAAAGTTCAATCGGATTAAAATCAGGAGAATACGGTGACATATTGAGAACACTCGCACCCATTGATTCAATCAATGGTTCAATTGAAGCTACTTTGTGAGATGGCACATTATCCATAACAACTACAGCACCCGCCCATAATTGAGGGAGCAAACATTTTTGGATAAACACTTCAAAGGCATTTCCATCCATTGAGCCATTCATTGTCATGACAGCTAAAACTTTTTTTAAGCTGATGGCTCCAATAACCGTTACTTTTGCACCGCGATAAAATGGTTTTAAATCATACACTCTTTGACCATAAGGACTGCGAGCATGAGTTCGTGTTAAACCGAGTAAAACACCCATCTCATCAATGAAAACCAAGTTTTCTGCGTCTATGGCTTTCACTTTTTCCCAAAATTCACACCTGAGCTTTTGGACTCTTTCCGTGGCACATTGGCTACGTAGTAGCGTCTTTTTTTTGTGTCAAATTTTGTCTTTGCAAGGCGCGGCACATAGCACTGGTACTTACCCATTTATCGTAAGCTTGTCCCCAATATTCACAATATTCAGATAAAGTTGCATCTGGATATTTTTCTACCATTTGAGCTAGCTCAATTTTATGTTTATCCAAATCACTCTTCATTCCTCCACCTTGTTTTTGTGGTTTTACATGACCTTGAGTTTTTTTGAGTAAAAGTAACCTTTGTACAAAAGCCTTACTGACATCAAACCTAGAAGCTATTTTTCTAATTGATGTATCGCCTTGAGAGTAAGCGTTAATTATTTTTTCTCGAAAGTCGATGGAGTAAGCTTTCATAGTAACGATTGATGCACTAGGATTTAGTGTACTCTATCTACCTGCAATCTGCTGTATTTCGTAAAATTAAATCAAGATTATGAAAAGACGGACATTTCTATCAGCAACTGGTTTAACAGGTGCTGCACTAATTGGGTCTCAACTTCTAGTTAAATCTAACGCATCAGCAATTACACAAACATCTGAGTATAAAAAGCCGAATATCCTTGTAATTGTTGTAGACCAACTACGCACTCCAAAATGGTTTCCAGCACAAGCGACTCTCGACAGTTTTCTACCCTACATGGCTAAATTACGAAAAAGTTCTGTTAGCTTCACGCGGTACTATACAGCAGCAACAGCCTGCACTGCGGCTCGCGGTACATTGGTAACTGGCCTATACTCCCATCAAACCTATGTAATGGATACACATTTGAACGATGGTAATGGTAAAGATAGTTTACTAATTAAGGCACCGGCGCCAAGCCTTAACCCTGGTTTTCCGACTTGGGGAAAACTGTTGCGAGACAACTTTGGTTACAGTACATGGTGGTTCGGTAAATGGCATTTATCCACCACAAACTCCCTCGAACCCTACGGATTTAGTGGAGGAACTTATCCTTCTCCCAATGGTAATCCCGGCGAAGGTTTAGCAGTAGACTCCTATATTGTCAACGGTGGTACACCTCCTCAAGGAATTCAAGCCACCGAACAGTTTGCCCAGTGGCTCAATTCCAACGATGCTAAAAATACTCCTTGGTGTACAACCATCAGCTTAATAAACCCCCATGACATTTCTTGGTATCCCCGTGGTACAAAGCAGATACCAGAAGAAAATAACCCGCCAAGTATTTTCAAAGATAAGATTCCCAACTTTGAGAACCCCATCGAGTTAAGGAAAAAGCCCCGGTTGCAAGAAGCATTTCGCCGAGCAACAAACATAGGAGCTGGCTTCGTACCACCCAACTTCGGGGAACCCTGGCTGAAAATGTTGGATTCATATCTACTATTCCAACAATTTGTGGACACTCAAATTGGCAAAGCACTTGATATTTTAGAAAACTCCCCCTATGCCGAAAATACCATCATCGTGTTTACCTCAGACCACGGCGAGTATGGCGGTTCTCACGGGTTGCGCGGTAAAAGTGCTGCTGTCTATGAAGAATCAATTAATGTTCCTCTTTATATTAAAGACCCAACTAAACAGTGGGTTTCCACCCCAGGAACAGAACGGACACAACTGTGTTCTAGTGTAGATATTGTCCCACTGTTACTTACCTTGGCTAGTGGAGATAATCAATGGCGCCGCCAATCAGCATTCAAGCATTTAAGTACACGCTTGGACATCGCCCAAATCCTGCGCCAACCCTATGCATCAGGGCGCCCCTATATTCTTCACACTACAGATGAACTGATATTAGAGTTGGTAGGCGAACTGCTAGTTTTAGGCGATACCCCAAATCATATTATTGGATATCGCACAGACAAAGCGAAACTGGGAGCTTATAACTTCTGGCGTTCTGGCACGATAGATATTGAAACCAAAGGTATGGAAGCAGAACTTTACAACTATAGTACAGTTAGAGGACAGCAGGAATTAGATAACGTCAGCAACAGTCAACCCAAATTATACAAAGAACTTGTTAGCAATCTGTTTAATGATGCTATTCCCAATGAGTTGCGTAAACCTCTAACTTCGCCAGAACTGCAAGCCATACAACAGCAAGCATTAAAAGACTATTTGTCCTTTGCTTCTCAAACAACTCAATCAAAAAGCAAGCTGGGTAAAACAGATGAACATCTCGAGGCTTTAAATACTGCAATTGCTAATTTGTAGCTTCACGCTTCCTGAGGTTGTTTGAAAAGTCTAAAAATATACATAAAACCCCTCTCGGCATTAAGCCGAGATTTAAGTAATTTCCTGCATTCTGGGACTGGAAACCTTTGCCCCGTCTGGGTTTGATAATTTGTTACTTCCAAGTCAAAAAAGCAGTTATTGACAACGTGGCAATTAGTTTGCACGCTAATTTTTCTTTTTGAAGACAACAAAAAGATTAACAGGCAATAATTTAAACAATTGTTAGTTAAAATACTTACATGGCAGCGAAACGTATAACGTATATTTTACTACTATAAAGTTTTTTTAGTTCCTCATGTGGTATAAAATTTCTCCACATTCTTTAGGATTAATAAAAGAAGTTAAGACATCTTCACAGAAAGCATCCCAGTTTCCAGCCATCCATTGACAACGAAGATGTAACATAATTTCTAAACAATTTGACTTTGGCGGCTGTCAAAAAATTCCATTGGGTATTACACTTTTCGGCAATCATCACACAAACCAAGAAAGTTCACACAATACACCACCTTTGGGTAAGCACTCCCGACGAAATTCCCCCCCCAACCTTTTCGCTAATAAGTAGCTGTGCTTTGTTCCCTGTTGCTGTCCGGGTTTTAACCCAGAGCCATTATCCTGTACCCTAAGAATGTATTTATCCTGTTGTTGTTCTCCTGTTGCGATAATTCGAGTTACACCTTGGGCATGTTTACCTACATTACATAGAGCTTCCTCTAACCACAAACACAAATCGCGTTTCATTTCTAGAGTGAGGTTCGGTTGATTAATGGGTGCAAAATTCCGTACTTTGACTTTTATCGTTTGAAAGTAAGGTAGATTACGCTTGAGAGTAAGCGAATAGACTTCGTGTAATAAATTATGCAGGGGAAGATTGAGGTCGATACTCGTTCCTTCCCCTAAGCGGAGGGTGTCTTCAGAGGTTACTAATTCTGGGACTGTTGGCGCCGACAATGGTTTGTTAGCAGTATCATTTTCATCTGTTAGGCTACGTCCTACTGCCCGAATCTCTGTGTTGAGGTCATGTAAGCGCTGTAAAAGTTCTTCTGAAGCTATCTGCTTTTGTTGGATATCTCTCTGGAGGAGTGCCAAGGTTTGCAATGGACCATTATGAATTTGGGTAAAGGCCTGTTCCATCGCCTTTTGGCGAATACTTTGCCGTTCGATGATTTGAGCATAATATTGAAGACGCTCCCCATACAAGTATTCTATCATAGACTGGAGGCGAGTATGCAATAAAATTACAATACTTTGTACTCCCATAACTGGACCCAGAGAGATGAGTAAATCTAGTCCTCGTGGGCTGCGTAATTCTACTGAGTTGAGGATTAAGTAGGTCAAAATGGGAGATGCGACCGCTAACCAGGTGAGTATAATTGCCCTCAGCAATTGGTGGGGACGGAGAGTTATCAGCATACACGTGGTCAACAAGAATAATCCTGAGGTACTGGGGGGCAAAGTTTCCACAAGGATAGTCTTTGAGGTAAACGCTTTTATGGTGACGAACCAAGAGGGGAACACCACAAGAATTACAGCCTCAAATAAACCTAGATATATTACTTGTTGTAAGGTCTGCGGTTTTGTATAAAGACAAATTAGCAATATTAAGGATGTAATTGCAAACAGGGGAGGTACTATCAAGTAAATTGTCTCATGATGGGGGTTAAGCCGATGAATAATCGTGGAAATAGTTCCACCAATAGTCATCAAACTCAAAATACCCAGAGCAATTCGACGCTTAAGTGTATTATGAGAATCTAATATCATAGACAACACACATTTAACAGCATCAATTATTTAATCAGTCAATTAACCCTTTTTCACGCGCACGAATTTGGGTCAATGCCCGAATATTTTTTCCTTCCTCTGGATAAATTTCTAATGCATCTTGAATTTTTGACCAGTAATGGCGAATCATGCGTTCGGATTTATACATGGCGCTCGCGATTGCTTTATCTTGCAATCCTTCTTCAAACGCAAGTCGCAGTACCTCCAACCACTCTGGTTTGACTTCCAAATCCCCTTGAATATCTTTTGTGTGGGTCAGTCCCTGGATTGACCAATCCATCCGGGTTAAAAAGGTTTCTACGCTCGAACTTTTATCTACTATTGTAAATCCTCCCTGATGGGCATCAATTTCTGGCATCAAGCGAATTAAGGCTTTGATATTACTGCTTTGCACCATCAGGTTGAGATGGGGATAATTCTTCATTAATTGTGACAGCAACCCCAATCCATTTTCTATTTGCGCCGTTGTTTCTGCTGTTTGTGGTATGGATAAATCCGCAATTACCAAGTCAGGAGAATGCTCGGCAACCTCTTCAAGGGCTGACTCTACAGTCTGGGCTGATAACACCAGTGCATCGGGATAACGCTCGCTTACTAAACTAATTGTTCCATTCAGCAGCAAGCGATGGTCATCAATAATTAAAATCTTTGGTTTTTGAATATTCATCGAACTTAAGATATTAAATAGTTGTTTTGTACTGTCTGGGAAAATCAGGTTTTTATTTTAAAAAAGATAAATATTGCTTTGGCACATATCTTGATTACCTTATCATGGAGGCGCCAGCATTAACAAATTCACTATACAGGTCTTCAAAGTTTTGTGGTTGAATTTACTGTTGAGTTTAAATTCATCTCTGTAAAGTGGAATTCCCGATTTCATCAAAATTTTTCCAAATACAGCTTTATCTGCTTCGTTGCCATCTCCTGCTCTCATTAATAATGGTATATCTCCATCACTACTCGTTATTAAATCTAAAACACATTGTTTCAAATCTGGTCTATGGTGAGACCACTTGGCGGTGTCGGCTTCCGTCCCGCTCTCATTGGCGAACCCGAAGGGTCACGAGAATACCCTTTGGTTATAATTATTGGTCTCTCCCTAGTCATTTCCTCTCCTTCTTTTTCTTGCTTATTTTCGTTTTTATATTGGCGAGAACGTACCAAATCTAAAATTTTGTACGCTAAGAAATTACACGAATCATCAAAAGTCTTATCAGGGAAGACTTTCAATCTATAAGTCTGTTTGATTTTTTTCAACCAACTTGCGGTGCTGAATGCAAATTTTTTTAATTGTTTTGACATGCTGAAACCCTTGATAGGCATGAATTTCAGCATTTAAAGTTTTTTCTTAACGTACAAAATTTCCGTTTTGGCACGATGACCCCAAAGGCAGCGCACATGCACCTCAAGCATCCCGATTGGGATATTGCGCTAGTATTTTTTACGCGATCGCTTTACAGCCAAATTGAAGAATTAGTCGATAAGTCGATGCGACATTTTAGCTGTGGCGAAACTGGCTACAAGGATAATGGTCACACACAATCTAAGCTAAGGATTCTTCACGCATGGGGTGCAAAAGACCGTAATGGTTTTTACCGCACGATGTGTCAAATGCATGAACATCCATCGTGCTAAAGGAAATGAAGCGGATATGGTGTACGTTGTTGGATTAGACAAAATTGCGAAGAATGAAAGCAATATTATGCTCCGAAATCAATTATTTGTAGCCTTAACGCGCTCACGTGCCTGGGTACAAGTTTCTGGAGTTGGTAACTATCCAATGTACGACGAATTCAATCAAGTAATTACCACATGTAGCCAAGTTAATGAATATACTAACAAAGATGGTGAAATCCAAAAAGTTACAACGTTGACATTATGTCAATTAGCATTAATACTTAAAAATGCCGAAGCTCTATGAAGAGCGTCCGTAACAAGCGTGTGGAGTGCTATCCTGATTGAATATTTATTGATAATGATAATCGAATAAGACATTTTTTCTGATTATCATTACTATGTAGATTTTTTCTGTACATGGGCATATCTGAAGGAGTAATTTCTTTTTGTGAACAAAAAAAGGGTAGGATTCCCTTTTAGCAATAGTTTTAAGAAAGGGATGTGCCTACCAATGACAAAAAATATATATGCTTCTTTAGATTTAAGCAAATCATTAGAAGCTTTTAAAGTGAATGTTGCGAAACTTTTATAATTGAATAATGTCAAAGAATGGGATGGGATGATTATTAAAGAGAAAGAAGAAAAAATCAGAGAGTCTGCGTTAATTTTAGCTGGTCAATGTATTGCTATATTGTTGTATAACCTTTCTCAATCTCAAGAAGCCATTGATACAGCAATGACCAAAACTGAAGGATGGTGGCAGCCTCTAACACAAAGACATGGTTATCGTCACCGACAAATATTAACAGTTGGAAATGTTTTAGTGACTCGAAAATTGCCATACGTAGTAACAATAAATGAGAAAAAAGATGATAAAAAAATTAACAGTGAAGGCTTTTGTCCATTTTTAAAATGGTTAGGCATGTCAGAAGGGTTAACCCCACTAGTTTGGTCAACAATTGCTCAGTATGGCGCAATTGCTAGTTCATTTGAAGCTGCATATACAATTCTAATCGGCTGGGGAATTAATATTAGTCTCAAACGAATTGAACGATTAACATATAATTTTGGTAAAATTGCAATTAATCTACGTAAATCTAAAATATCGAATCTGCAACTTGGTAAGTTACGACAGGGGAATGTTCTTAAAGACCAGCGTGTTGTTATTGCTGTAGATGGCGGTAGAACTAAAATTAGGATTAATAAAAAGGGGAGAAAAAATTCAAAGACAAACCGACACGGCTTTACAGGGATATGGATTGAGCCAAAGTTGCTAACAATTTATATCGTTAATGAATCAGGAAAAAAAGTTAAGACTAAGGATATTCCAATTACGAATGATGGCACATATGAAGGATACAAATCATTTCTAACTATTCTAGAATCCCACTTAGTTAATTTGGGAATTAGTCAAGCAAAGCAGGTATTACTAATTGCCGACGGTGCCGAGTGGATATGGATACATATTCCTCCACTTATTAAACGCTATTGTTGCCCAACTGAAACTTATCAATTATTTGATTTTTATCACGTCACAGAACATTTACATACGTTTGCAGATGTTGCTTTCAGCAAAGAGAAAGAGCGTCAAGATTGGTTTAAAAAAGCACGAAAAACTTTAAAAAAAGGCAATGCTATGGCATTAATAAGGCAGATGGATGAATTTATCGCCACAGCTACTGGAGAACGTTCTAAAACTATGGTTACACAGCGAGATTATCTTTTACGTGCATATCGTGAAGGGCGTTTGAATTACGCTCTTGTTTTAGAAAAAAACTACCTATTGGTAGTGGTGCAATTGAGAGTTTAATCCGTCAAGTTGTTAACTTAAGAATGAAGGGTAACAGTAATTTTGGTTAAAAGATAATGCAGAAATTATGCTACATCTCCGTTGTCAATGGATGGCTGGAAGTTGGGATAATTTTTGCAATTCAATTTTAACCTCTTTCATCAATCCTAAAACAGTTGGATAAATTTTATACTTACGATCCATCTTCTGTCAGTTTATCGTAATAATAAATACTTGTTTTATTGATTACTGACGCAGACACTAACAAGAGTAATAAGCATCAAATCATTTAACCGAAATCTTCTTGGGATATTTTAAGAAGATAAATTGTGGCGCAGAATCATCACATGAATGTAATAAAAGTTTCTGCTGTTCTCAGTATTAGTGTTCGGCGATCGCACTTTTTTGGGTTCATCTAACAAAATCGCATTGCTCCCGTGAGAAAATTCGTAAAGAAAATGATGTCCGGTTAAAGGTTTGACAACTCCATATAGGTAAAAATTATCTCTCTTCCACTGCGTGGAACCAATAGGTTTTGTGCCTTTAAGGGTGATGAGGCGACCAGGTATTGTTTGTAACCCAAAACGACTTTCATCTTGGCAGAGATAGCGTAATGTCTTGCCAAAACCGATTAGCTCTTGTAACAACTTTAAGGCATCTGAGAGGTTTTTTTAAATACTTCTTGTGCTTGAGGATGTTGTTTGTGACTACGCGGACGAGGCACTTTTAACTTTGCCTTTAGTTTATATCTTACCAGCTTGTGTACTGTTTTATACGCCCCAGCTACCCCGCATTCTGTTTCTAGCCACTCCTTTTGCTTCTCCGTAACTTCTAAATCCTTGTGGTTGTTTTAAACGTTGTTCTAAGGAAGCGATCGCATCATCAGGGATGATAGTTTTTCTCCCTGGGGCACGCTTTACCTCTAACAGAGCCACTAAACCTCCTTGTTTATATTTTTTGAGCCATCTCGTGATTGTGGCCTCGCCACGGTTTAGTCGTTTAACTAGCTCTTTGCGACTATTTACTTGTCCGTTTTTTAACCAGTAAAGCATCTGTAGGCGTTCTTGTGCGTTAGCACTCATTGGTGCTTTCAGGCGTTTCTCTAGTTCTTCTTGTGTTTCGTGAATTGTTAATTTTAATAAACGACTCATTGCTATCCACCATTACCTACCCATTCTCAGCTTAGAGCAGAAGCACTTCTTGTCGCCCATTATTAAGCTCATCTTTACAGAGAATTGGTATTACAAGAGCTAATCGGTTTTGACAAGACATTACCCTATCTCTGCCAAGATGAAAGTCGTTTTGGGTTACAAACAATACCTGGTCGCCTCATCACCCTTAAAGGCAGAAAACCTATTGGTTCCACGCAGTGGAAGAGAGATAATTTTTACCTATATGGAGTTGTCAAACCTTTAACCGGACATCATTTTCTTTAGGAATTTTCTCACCTTGACAGTGCCTGTTTTCAAGCTTTGATTAACCTAGTTTCTGATTGGGTTGCAGACGATGTAGCGGTTATGCAAATGGATCAAGGTAGTTTGCATCGTTCAAAGTCTATTGAATGCCCAGAAAATATTATTCCTATTTTTCAACCTCCTCATTCTCCGGAACTTAACCCCATAGAACGCTTTTGGCAACATCTCAAAGCTGAGTTACAGTGGCAAAACTGTTCAACTATTAATGGATTACGCGATCGCCTGCAAAAAATTATTCAACAAATTACTCCTGATTTTACTGCCTCGCTTATAGGTTGGGAATTTATCACCGCTGCTGTATTAAGCTCATCTTCGCGCGAGAATTGGTATCACCCAATTTTCAAACACAGCCATGTCTGCTTTCTTAACCGCCAATAGTCCTAGATTCCTTTTTATTAGGGTTGTTCAAGGTAGCCTGTCGCCTTTCAAAAACCGTCAAGCTTTCAAGCACGATCAAAACTGATAGGAAGTTGCATTCAAGCATTTTTCCAAAAATCGCAATATTTCTTTACATTAGACTTCTTGCAAAAGTCTTTTTTTATGGCTCACGCATTAGGCGCTGAGTCGCAAGCGACACGCTGCGCCAAGGCCTTCCCGAAGGGTAGGCGCAAAAAGGCGAAGCTCGCCGGGGGGAGTACTCCCTCCGGCAGACTTCGCGCAAAGAAGAACGCTAATCGCATCTGTATGTAAAGTGTTGTTACAAATAATGCAATTTCCGCATAAGCTCCACTCTAACTAAAGGTGGATCTTATCCCAGAAACAGATTTCCACTTGGGCGGAATTTTGGTAATATTTATTACTTAACTAGCAACCTGGTTTTGGTTTTGCATGTATTATTTATACTTGTCTTGTGGCATTTTTGCTTATGTAGTTGTGTATAAAAAATCAGATTTTTGATTTTTCAACTAAACCTTTGCTTCCAAAGACTTGAGCAACTCGGTATTTACACCCGACTCACGAGTCAGGGCGATTTTCCCAGTGCGGGCGATTTCCCTCAGACCAAACTTTTGCAAAACCTGGACGATCGCCACCATTTTACCTGGGTCTCCGACTACCTCCAAGGTCAGAGAATCTTCCGCCACGTCTACCACTCGCGCCCGGAAAATTTGCGACAGTTCGACAATTTCCGAACGGTTGCTGCTGGTAGCATTAACTTTCAGCAGCATCAATTCTCTTTCTACACAGGGAGTTTCGGTAAGGGACTGCACCTTTAGGACATTAACTAATTTGTATAGTTGTTTGGTGAGTTGTTCGATTACGCGATCGTCACCTGGTACAACCATCGTAATTCGGGAAATACCTGGCTGCTCGGCTGGACCGACAGCAAGGCTTTCAATATTAAAACCGCGACGGGCAAATAAACCAGAAATGCGGGAAAGAACTCCCGCTTCATCTTCTACGAGAACTGAAAGAGTATGTTTCATCTTGCCAACAGAGGCTAGGACAGAATTTTATCAATGCAGACACTAACTGAGGACTGGGCTACAGCTAATGCCATATAAAATCGCAAGTCTAACTTTTCATTTTAAACTTAATAGCCGCACTCATCGCAGTCAATTTCGATAAAATTTCGAGAAATTGTGCTGAAATCACACCGCAAGCAGATGTGGAACTGAGGAAATATCTTTTCGCAGACAGATGCGGTTGTTTTGCCACAGCTTTTATATTCAGATGTGATGAACTTAATAGGAGAAAAGCGTTTATGGGTTGGTTAAAAAGACTTTTTGGAATGGAAAAACCGCACAATGCAGAAGTAAATCCCGAACCCCAGCAAGTGGCGCAAGCCCCTGCTGCTGCTGCTGCTGCGCCCGCTGCGATTCAATCAATTCCCCCTGAACGTGTAGGATTAAATGGAGAATACGATCAAAGTGGGTTAGCAAAGCGGGTAGCACTAGCATTCGATCAAGACCCCCAACTCGACGACGTTAACACCCTATGGGTTGCTCAAACAAGCGGGACTGTGGTGTTAAAAGGCAAAGTTCCCAGCCAAGATATTTTAAACAAAATGGTTTCTGTGGCGCGATCGGTTAATGGTGCTACTGCTGTTGACACCACCCAAGTCACAATTGGCTAGATAAGAAGGCAGAGGGCAGAGGGCACGAGGCATACTGCGGGGGGCAGAAGGCTCTAATGCTCATAAAATATACTTTTCTGCCTTTTTTTAGATGCTTTTTATTGAATGACAAAATAGTTGGAATTGATGGCAATAGGTAATGGGTAATGGGTAATAGTTTTTTCAATTACCTATAGTAATCCTCGCTTATACTGGTGAAAATTGAAAGTCTCAGAATCCCGGTTTCTCCTGGGAAACCGGGATTCTTGTTTAGAAGCGAATGATGCGCGGACTTTTAAGGCTGTTGTGATCTCTGAGTAGCAACAACCTGCTTTGTATCGCCAAGACTTTTGTCAATCCAATTTAAAATAGCTTCATTAACTTGTTCTGGGCATTCATCATGGGGACAATGCCCCACATTTTCGAGGTTTAGCAGTTGTAAATTCGGGTTGTATTGAGCAAATTGACTGGCAAGTACTGGGGGAACCCATCGGTCTTTTTGTCCCCAAATCAACAGCATTGGAATTGTTAAGTTTGGCAATACTGTCTTGACACTAGGGCTAAAATTAGCACCGCCCGCTGCTTTGAACAAGGCAATAAAAGCACGGGTAGAACCCCGGTCTTGAGGGGGACCTGCAAAGATTTCTAATAGTTCATCGGTGACAGCCTCTGGGTTGGCGTAGGCGGTGCTAGCCCAAAAGCGGAGTATATTTGGTTGGCGTACCAAGTTAAATAAAGGTTTCAATAACAGTGGGGAAGCAACTATTTTTTTAATTGCCGCAATCAGGGGTACGACAACAGGTCGCAAGAAAGGAGCGATCGCTTCTTGTTCTAATGTGGGATCGGGTAAACTCATCATCACCACACCTTCTACCATGTGGGGATGGGTGGCGGCGGCGGCTAAGGAAATCAGCGAACCTGTGGAATTGCCGATTAATACCACCGGTTGACGGATAAAGGTTTTCCAAAAGTCGTAAACTTGCTCTACCCAGAGTTGGATGCTGTAATTAGCTGGGGCTTTTTCTGAAGCACCAAAACCGAGCATATCTAAGGCGTATACTGTATGTTGGGTTCCTAAAACTTCTAAATTGTGTCGCCAATGACCAATCGAAGCACCAAACCCGTGTAGCAGAATCAGCGGTGTTGCCTTTTGATGATTTTGGGCAGGACGAATATACGTGTAACGGGTTTGCCAGCCCCGCCAAACCCAGTCCCTTTGATTCCCAACCCTTTGCTGCCAGTGGATTGCGCCTTTCACAATGCCCTCCGATTCATCAGCATGGAAATACTGTTAATTTTATTAATAATTCCAATATAAAAGCGCGATCGCTCGATTGTTTCTACTCTCAAACATTACTTAAATTTTCAAGTATAAATAAATCCTATCAATTTCTTATCGAACTTATATGTATGATTTATTTTACGTAATGTTACTAATAAAAGGATTTGTCAAAAACCTCACAAATAATTGTTACAATAATTAATGTTTGCTACGGTTGTGTAATTTAGATTAACTATTGAGCAGAAATTCTTTCAGAGTGAGTAGAATGACAGATACAAGCACGAGCGAACTACTTTAAACTTTCATGGATTAGTTACCCTAGAACTATAGCCTCGGTTTTAAGTCCTCAGGTATTGAGTATTTTATTTCTGAGGCATGCAATTCAAGACCAAGCCAAATTCTTAACAAACTATAGAGAGCTCCCACAAATCATAATGCCTGTGATTGAGAAAAAAAGAACTCGCGACCTGCCCCAAATTAACGAACGAATTCGCTTCCCGAAAATTCGGGTCATTGACACAGATGGCACTCAGCTGGGAATTTTGACCCCGCCGGAAGCACTGCAACTAGCAGAAGAAAAAGAGCTGGATCTGGTGCTGCTGAGTGATAAGGCTGACCCGCCGGTTTGTCGGATTATGGACTATGGGAAATACAAGTTTGAGCAGGAGAAAAAGGCGCGGGAAGCCCGGAAGAAGCAGCACACCGCTGACGTCAAAGAAGTGAAGATGCGCTATAAGATAGAAGAACATGACTACAACGTGCGTGTCAAGCAAGCAGAGCGCTTTCTGAAAGACGGCGATAAAGTCAAAGCCACTGTCATGTTCCGGGGTCGAGAAATTCAACACAGCGACTTAGCAGAAGATTTACTAAAGCGCATGGCAACGGATTTGGAGCCTTTTGGTGAGGTGCAGCAAGCACCTAAAAAAGAAGGGCGGAACATGATGATGCTCATCTCACCTAAAAAATAACCTTGGCGATTTTAAATTGGAAGGGACTAGTAGTCGGTGAAGTCAACTAAAGCGGGGAAAAGGTAAAAGGTGAGTCAGCGCGAAGTCTGCAGTCGGGAAGATTCCCCCCGGTGAGCTTCGCGCCCTTGGTAGGGGAGCCACTGCGGTCTTGGGGTCTCCCCAAGACCGCAGTGGCGTTTTCCCGACCCAGGCGACTGCGAAGTGCGAAGGGGAAAAGGGAAAAAAGTTTAATATGATTCCCTTGGACTTTTTACCTTCAACCAGTCATCACCTGGCAATTTTGGGTTGATGCACTACTAGGAAGTAGGGACTGGGTAAATACCTAATCTCTAATTTCTAATCCTTTCATCCAAAATCCTTTCATCCAAAATCCTTTCATCCAAAATTGAGAGTCTTGAGTGCTGAGTGGGAAGAATAATACTCAGTTACTCAGGACTTTTGCCATTTCTGGGAATCTAGGTCAGATGATGTCCCAATACTACTCGGGGTTTTGCATTTTAACTCAAAATTTAGCTTGGGGAAAAGGCTAAAGGGGAAACAGTGCGATGGGCGCCTTAAGCGACTTGTAGCAACAAGCGTTAAGGGTTAAAGGTTTTTTCTTTCCCCTTCCCCCTTTCCCCCTTTCCCCCTTGCCCCTTATCCCCACTGAGTGGGGGCCCCACCTTCCCCGCAAAACCCGACAAGTATTGGATGATGTCCTGTCTCTAAAAACCATGCTGTTTGTGGAACCCTGAGCAACTGTTATATTTTTGACTTGCCCGTTGCCGGGTCACTACAGGAGAACGTAAAACTGCATGGAACTGAAGAATCATTGCTTGGACTTAAATAAAGGCGCTCTGACACGGCTGTTACAGTGGGTGAATCTGCGACCCGAAGAGAGCGATCGCACATGGTTAATGTTCGCTTTTTATACCGTGACATCAATAGGATTGCGATGGTCTGAAGACAGTTCGGTCGCGCTGTTTTTAGATGAATATGGCGCTAAATACCTACCTTGGATTTATATTGCCAGTGCGGTCACCGGGTCGGGACTCGTTTATATTTATTCGTGGCTGCAAAGGATTTTTCCGTTGCGTTGGGTGATTGTAGCGATCGCTCCGTGCATGTTCTTGCCGATGATCTTATTACGTCTGGGTTTGCACGTTGAACATTTTCAGGTATTTACTGTATTTTTATTACGACTTTGGGTAGATGCATTTTACGTTCTCAATGACCTAAATACCTCAATCGCCGCCAACCAACTATTCAACATTCGCGAGATTAAACGCGCCTACCCACTGGTAAGCAGTGGCATTTTGGTCGCTGATATCCTGAGTGGCTTTAGTTTGCCTTTCCTGCTGCTATTCGTAGGGCTGGATAACATCATTATTCCCGTCGCTGGTGGCTTCATCGTATTCGGGGCAGTGATTTTGTGGTATTTGAGCCACAACTATCGACAAGCTTTTCCCAATGTTCCCCAAAAACTGACTTCAAAAGTGCCCGGTACGACAAGACGCCACCTTACAGCTCCGCTGAAGCGCTATGCATTGCTGTTGTTTGCGTTTTTTTGTCTGCTGCAAATAATTGGCGTATTAATAGATTTTCAATATCTCACCCAACTGAAATTAAAATATAACGATACAGAAATCGCCAGCTTTTTAGGTATATTTGGCGGAGTTGCGGGAATATTTGAACTCGGGATGCAGTTGTTTGTCTCCAGCCGAGTACTCGAAAGGTTTGGAGTGTTTGTCAGCGTTGCAACTTTACCAACAACCGTATTAATTTTAATTCCACTCACAATCCCGTTACTGGCTTTATTTCCCCTAGACCAAACCCAAAGCTTTTTTTGGGGTTTGGTGATTTTGAAGTTTTTAGACGAAATTTTGCGCTACACCTTTGTTGTCAGTAGCGGACCGTTACTATTTCAACCGATACCAGATAAAATTCGCAGCCACCTACAGACATTATCAGGAGGGATTGCTGAAGCTTTTGGTTCGGGCACGGCGGGCATAGTAATTTTAGTCACCCTGGCGTTGACTGCATGGATTGTACCCATGTCCATACACGACTCAGTATTGGCAATCGAAACACTAGTAGCATGTATAACTTGTTTAGTAGTGATTTGGTTTTTGCGATCGCATTACGTTGACCTGTTAGTTTTAAGTGCAGGAAGGGGTCAACTCAGTGGCACAGATGTGGATTTGCCTGCATTCAAAAAAGCCGTCATCAAAACCTTAGGAGAAAAAGGCAGCGATACAGATAAACGCTCTTGCATAGAACTTTTATCCCAAATCGATCCCCACGGAGCGGCAGACATTTTAGCGCCCCTATTAGTTAAACTACCCCCAGATTTGCAGCAGCCTAGCTTGGAAGTGATGCTTTCAAAGAGTGCAAATCCCGCTTATTTAGGTGAAGTTCGAGCTTTATTACAGCACCCAAAGCTCACCCCCGAAGTTTTTGCCCTTGCTTTACGTTACGTTTGGCTTGCCGAACCAAATCCAGACTTAAGCAAACTAGAACAATACCTGCAACCGCAACAACGCTCATTAATTCGAGCCACCGCTGCAGCATTACTGTTGCGTCAGGGAACCACAATGCAAAAAGTCGCGGCTACCAAAACCCTGCGGCGGATGCTGACTCATAAACAAGAACGGGAACGGGTGCATGGCGTCAGAGCGCTCAAAGAAGCAGTTTATTTACACGAACTGCGGATTCACATTCCAAATTTGTTGCAAGATGAGTCCTTGCGGGTGCGCTGTGCAGTCTTAGAAATGATTGCCGCCATTAATTTGGAAGAGTACTATTCGGCGCTGCTAGGGGGGCTTTACTACAAATCAACCCGATATACAGCAATCAGCGCCTTAGTGGCACTAGAGAACGAAACTCTACCAATGCTTGTAGAATTTGCTACTTGTATTTACAAACCGGAAGTAGTGCGGATGCATGCGTGGCGTACCATTGGACAAATCCCCACCCTAGAAGCAATGGATACTTTATGGCAGCACTTAGAAACATCAAGGGGTACAACCAGGGGTCATGTCCTCCGCACCTTATTGAAAAGACATCAACAAGAAGGAATTTCGAGTGTATTAGTTAGTCGCTTGCATGAAAGTAAGGTAGAAAAATTAATCTACGAAGAATTACAGTTTTTAGGAGAGATTTACGCCGCCTATATAGACTTTAAAACCCAGGGTGAAGTTGACGCGAACTATATAGATTTTAAAACACGAGAAAGTCTAGTAAATTATCAATCAAATATAAAAATTAGGACTATCTTAGAATTGCTTAAAAAGTCAATTTTAGAATTAGAACTAGATGTAAAAGAGCGGTTACTGCTACTTTTAAAACTCATTTATTCAACAGACAGAATTCAGGCGGCGGCGTTCAATTTACGGTCTGATTCACCGAGAAATTTAGGACGAGGATTAGAGATATTAGAACATACCGTGGATTTGCGTTGTAAATCAGTATTGCTGCATATTTTAGATAAGCAATCGCCCGAACAAAAACTGCACCAATTGTTAGAAGCAGAGATAACAAAATACGAGCAAATGGTAGTCAGCGAACGCACTCGAAGATTGCTAGAGCATGAGAATTTGCTTTCAGATTGGTGCTTGGCTTGCTGTTTTCATTTTGCTCAAGTAGCCTGCATTCGATTGACAAGCCCGCAAATTTTAGCAAGTCTGCGGCATCCAACAGGCTTCGTCAGAGAAGCAGCGATCGCATACTTGCATGTGGCTTCACGCAACGTTTTGCTAAAAATTTTGCCACAGTTGCAACATGATTCACACCCGCTAGTGGTGGCTCAAGTTAAAGAATTGATGGAGAAGTATCAAGGGTAGTTGGTGGTTGGGTGTTGGTTGTTGGGTGTTGGTTGTTAAATGAAACAAGGTACTGGTTGAAACGAGCATACACTCGCAAGTTATTAACTAGCGAACAAATAGATAGCCTAGAACCAATTATTAATGAACTATCGCCCAAGTTAAATGCTTATCTCAAATATCTTGACAATGCTGCAAAAAATAACAGTAAAAAAACTAATAACCATTAAACACTAACCACCAACCAACCACCAACACCCAACACTCAACCACCCTTCGCGCCTCACCAGTACTAGGAGGGTTACCCTCCCGCAGTACGCGCTTCACCAACAACCAACAACCAACCTGAATTTTTAATTATGATAAATAGCGTTGAACGTTTATTATTTGTGCGACGAGTCCCGATTTTTAAAGAATTGCGGGATGATTTTCTTGTCCGGCTGACTTCTGTGATGGATGAGCTATCTTTTCCAGCTAATTACACCATCTTTAAACAGGGAGAACAAGGGCGATCGCTTTATATTGTAATTTCAGGTAGAGTTAAAGTTCATATCGGCGAGCAAAAATTGGCTGTCTTTCCTCAAGGCGAATCTTTTGGTGAAATGGCAGTTTTTGATGCTCAACCCCGTTCCGCCTCAGCCACGACTTTAGAACCTTGCGACTGTTTGGAATTGACACAAGAACAACTTTATGATGCCATTGAAGAAACTCCCGAAATCGCCATAAATATTATTGGTGTACTATCCCGGCGAATTCGGGAACTAAATGAGAAAATGAATGCGATCGCAGCAAAAAATTAACTTGCGTGTGGAGTTATTAGTCATTAGTCAGTAGTCATTGGTCATGAGTTATTAGTTATTAGTGATTAATTATCAGCTAAACTGATAGGAAAGAAGCGCAATGTTCTAAAAAACGTTGTGGAATTTCTGGACATTCTCCCCAGTGCATATGAATATAAGAAGCGTGAAGATTAACAGGTAAATTCCATCCTTCGTATCCTGTGGATTCTTCGCAATCGTAACGATAAGTATCAAACAAGAATTTATCGGTAGTCGAGACTAAATGGGAACGATGAAACTCATGTCCGAAAACAGTTGTACCTGCGTCCACTAAAAGACTATCTTGCAGGGCGATCGCTCGACGATATCCCAATGTCAAACGCTTACCCATCAAGGCTTTTGCAGGTAATACCCCCACCATCGACCAAGATTTATCCTCAAAGTCTACAATTTGTTCGCACAAATACATCAACCCGCCACATTCGGCAATTGTAGGCATACCCGCAAGAATTGCTGTTTTAACTGCATCACAAGCATAAGTATTTTCCGCAAGTTGTTGAGCAAAGACTTCTGGAAAACCACCGCCAAAATACATTCCCCGTACACCTTCTGGTAATCCAGCATCTTCTAAAGGACTCCAGAAAACCAATTCTGCACCCAACTGTTGTAGCAAATCAAAATTATCTTGATAGTAAAAATTAAAAGCGCGATCAAGCGCTACAGCAATTTTGATTTGAGATTTGAGATTTTGGATTTTGGATTCGCAAACAAAGTCAAAATTAAATTCCCCCTTGTCTCCCCACACCCGTCGCCCCCACACCCGTCGCCCCACACCCGTCTCCAACAGCGGTAACAAGCGATCCCAATCAAAACAAGCATCGCCCAAATCTGCAAGTCTATCAATCAAAGCATTTAATTGGGGAAGTTCTGCTGTGGGTACTAAACCCAAATGGCGATCGGGAATTGTGATATTATCTTCACGCCTTATTACACCAAAAATTGGTAATTGTAAAGGCTCCAGCGAATTTATTAATAATTGGAGATGGCGATCGCTTCCAACTCGATTTAATACCACCCCAGCAATTTGAATACTGGGATCGAAAGAACAATAACCGTAAGCGATCGCTGCCACAGAACCAGACAACCGACTGCAATCAATCACCAATAACACAGGCAATGAGAGCGATCGGGCGATGTGCGCCGTACTCGCAAAAGAGGAGGGGGAGATGGGGGGATGGGGAGATGGGGAGAAGATTTCCCCTTGTCCCCTTGTCTGCGACACCCGTCGCCCTTGTCCCCCACACGCGTCGCCCTTGTCCCCCACACCCATCGCCCTATTCCCCATGCCCCATGCCCTATGCCCAATTCCATCAAACAACCCCATCACCCCCTCGACCAAGGTATAATCCACCCCTTGAATATGACGGGCAAAACACTGCTGCACGTAAACTTCAGAAGTCAGCACCGGGTCTAAATTTCGACAAGCGCGACCAGTAACATATTGATGAAACATCGGGTCGATATAGTCCGGACCAACTTTGAAAGATTGCACCACTCCACCGCGACGGCACAAAGATGCTAAAAGGGTGAGCGAGACAGTTGTCTTGCCCACCCCACTACGTTCTCCGGCAATAACTAAAGGCATAAAAAAGTGATGAGTTAAGAGTGAGGAGTTATGAGTTAAAAATTTTAACTCCTAATTCTTAATTTCGCGCCTCCTAACTGGGCGGCTCTTAACTCCTAACTGGGCGGCTCTTAACTCCTAACTCATGCTTTTGAGAATCTTCGCTGTCACCGCAAGACTTTCTTCAAACAGCGCCTCATGACCCCAGCGTTGCACCTGTTGACTCAACAACACTTCTGCCTTTTGTTCAGAAAGTGAAGTCACCTGTTGAAACAGTCCCGCAGATTGGGCACCACCTTGGGTTTCCATCCGCATACAACCACCAGTTTCAGTACAAATCAGCGTACCGCAGTCTGCTTGGGGATTGGTAGAGTTGAGGCGCAAAGCAATCAAGTCACCGACAACTTCACCCGCATCAGCAACCGGGACTCCTGCTAACTCGGCTTCTATTTGTCGCTGGTCGTTTGCAACTAAGCGGATTTTCGTGATGTCATAATCTCCGCTTTCTTTTTGATAAGAAACCGGACGCCATTGCAACCGACTCGCCAGCCAACCCAAATACATCAACGCTTGCGCGGGGTTGCCTTTTTCGTAATCAATATTTACTTTGTCAACTTCCACAAGGGCGGCACGACGCTGAGGCGGATCGTAAGCTTCAGCTGTTAACTCTTGCCATCCTGAAAGGCGACGCCAGTTCAAATCTGCCAAAGGTACGCCAGTTTCTACCAACTCTTGCAAACTGAGCAAATCAGTTTCTGGCTCGTTAAAGTTGCAAGAATCTACAATCACATTATTGCAAACTGCTGCCAGTCGCTTAAATAGTGGATTGTTGGGGTCTGGTGTTGCCTTCCACCAAAGAAACTTCGGCAAACCGCCAATCAACAATGCCGGAATCATGCCACCCACACGTTCCAATGCCGCAGGGGTTCCGGTAAGAGTGATATATTCGCAGCAAACAAGCGTGCTTGAAGTTTGCTTTTGAATGGGACAATAGGCAGAAACTTGAGCTTTTACACCTTCGTCTTCGCCAGCTATTGGACACAGGGCGATAATGCGGCAAGGGTTGCGGAGGGCGATTTCATCAGCTATTCTGGGGCTTTTAGCATCATAGCTATAGGATGTACCACCACCATTATCCCCTGGTGTACCACTGCTGTGACGTTTGGTGAATTCTTCGCGCAGTTTGGCTAAAATTTCCGGAGTTTCTTTTCCCGTTTCTTCCAGTCCAAAAGCTTTTTGCGCTTCTCGCAATGCTGCTTGCATCTGCGGTCCAACAATCCCATCAATCGGACCGTTATAAAATCCCAAAGCAGCCAACAGATACTGGGTTTCTTCCGGTTCGTAAACCACTAAAGTAAATGTTGTTGCCCGCGTTGCCGCCGGGAGGGCACCGTCCTCGCCGGCAATGCCATAACTTTGCCAAATTTGACCAAGTTCCGCATCAATTTCTGAGAGCGAAATATCCTTCGGAGCTTGAAGTGAAAAAATAGTAGGAGCTTGAGTCATAGTAGTTTCGAGTTGTGGTCTGCGTTTTTTTAATAAGTTAGGAGTTAGGAGTTAGAAGTTAGGAATTTTAAGTTATGAGTTTTGAGTTTTGAGTTTTGAATTAAACAAATTCTTTAACTCATAACTACCAACTACCAACTCCTAACTCTTAATTGATAACTCATAACTCCTAACTCCTAACTCCTAACTACCTACAGTCTGCGCCAACGGCGACCATCTTGGTTAATCAAGAATTCCGCTTCCGCCGGTTCCCATGTGCCAGCTTCATACTGGGGAACGGATGCCGGATCTGTCGCTGCATCCCAAACGGAAAGGGCTGGTGTTACCACCTGCCAAGCGGCTTCTACTTCGTCCGCCCGCGTGAACAATGTTTGATCGCCCATCATACAATCTAAAAATAGGCGATCGTAGGCATCGGAAGTTGCTTCGATGCCAAAGGAACCATAACTAAAGTCCATGTCCACGGAACGGGTGCGGAAATCTGCCCCAGGCATCTTGACTTCAAAACGCAAACTGATTCCCTCATTCGGCTGAATCCGCATTGCCAAAATATTGGCATTCATTTGTTGCGCGGCGGATTGAAAAATCCGAGAAGGAACTTCGCGGAAATGGATGGAAATTTCACTGACTTTTTTTGGCATCCGCTTACCTGTACGCAGGTAAAAGGGGACTCCTTGCCAGCGCCAGTTGTCAATCACAAATTTCATTGCCACATAGGTGGGTGTCGTGGAGTTGGGTTTAACGCCTGGTTCTTCTCTATACCCAGCAACTTGTTTCCCTTTCATCCACCCAGCGCTATATTGACCGCGTACTGCTGAACGTGACAAATTATTAATATCCGCAAGGCGAGTAGCTTGTAGTACCTTAACTTTTTCAGTGCGGATACTATCGGCATCCATCGCATTGGGTGGCTCCATTGCCGTCATGCAGTAAAGTTGCATTAAGTGGTTTTGCAACATATCCCGCAGTGCGCCGGCGCTTTCATAATAACCAGCCCGGTCTTCAACTCCTACGGTTTCGGCGACGGTAATTTGAACGTGGTCAACAAATCGTCGATTCCACAATGGTTCAAAAATCGCATTGGCAAAGCGAAACACTAGCAGGTTTTGAACTGTGTCTTTACCCAAGTAGTGGTCAATGCGGTAAACTTGGTTTTCTTTGCAATATTTCTGCACCACTACGTTCAGGCTCTTAGCAGAAGCTAAGTCCCGACCAAAGGGTTTTTCAATTACCAAACGATGCTTGTAGGGGTCTTCTAGCATTCCCCCCGAGCCAAGCTGTTTAATTGCTTCCGGAAAGAAGTTGGGAGCTACCGACAGGTAGAACATCCGGTTCCCCCGCGTTCCTCGCTTCTCGTCTAACTCGCTCAAGAAGTTCTTGAGTTTTTGGTAGCTTTCGGGGTTGTCTATATCACCAGAGCAGTAAAACAAACCTTGAGAAAAGTCTTGCCAGAGTTCCTCCGGATGGACACCGCCATGAGCTTCTTCCATGCCCTTCCGCATTTGTTCGCGAAAGTACTCATGGCTCCAGTCTCGACGCGCCACGCCGACAATGGTTGTTTCTGGAGGAATGCGCCGTTCTCGTCGTAATTTATACAGTGCTGGCACGAGTTTGCGCCAGGTAAGATCCCCAGAGGCACCAAAGATAACTATGATCTGGGGTTCGGCCATCCCTTGCTGTTGCAGACCAGCGCGTAGGGGGTTTTCTAGCAGACTAACCATAGAAGTTTTAAGTTGAAAGTTTGGAGTTGCAAATGGGGTTGTAGTTTTAAGTTATGAGTTATGAGTGATGAGTTATGAGTTATACCATTTTGGATTGTGAAACACCGATTATGTAGTGATTTTAACAATCCAAATTGGGAATTTTTTTTCCAAAATGGTATTACAGAAGGAGTTTGGAGTTAAACTCCGCAGTGATTTTTCGAGTTTTTACAGTCACTTATGTTATATTAAAAACTCTGATTTACCTGCTTTTCTCGATTCTCAAAATCCTCCTGTTTAACTCAAAATTCAACGCTCAAAACTCAAACTTATTTTTAGACGGTTTTTAGACTGGCGACAATTGCTTGAGTTTACCTTCTAAAGATTCCATCAGTGATTGGAAGGGCTGAACAAATTTGTCGATACCTTCCACGAGTAATTCGTCCATTACTTGGTTGATGTCGATGTTGATATCGGGGTCTTTGAGGCTTTCCATTAGCTGGTAAGCTTCTTCTACCCCTGTTTCAAGGCGATCGCCTACGTTGCAATGGTCGGCGCAAGCTTCAATTGTCGCTGGTGGAAGGGTGTTGACGGTTTCGCGTCCAACTAATTCATCGACATACATCACGTCGCTGTAGCTGGGGTCTTTGGTGCTGGTACTAGCCCAAAGCAAGCGCTGTACTTTTGCACCTTTGGCTGCTAAGGCTTGCCAGCGATCGCTACTGATAATCTTTTTGTATTCTTGATACGCAATTTTCGCATTCGCGATCGCTATTTTTCCCTTAACTGCCCGCAGCTTGGCTTCAATAGCAATATCATCAACGCCTTTTTTCAACTTAGCATCAATTTTGGCGTCAATGTTGCTATCAATCCGGCTGAGGAAGAAGCTAGCTACACAAGCAAGTTTGCTGATATCCTTGCCTTCGGCTAGCCGTTTTTCCAATCCTCGGATATAAGCCCAAGCTGCATTTACGTAACTTTGAACTGAAAATAACAGTGTCACGTTAACGTTAATTCCGTCAGCGATTACCTGTTCGACTGCTGGCAAACCAGCCTCTGTGCCGGGAATCTTAATCATCACATTTTCCCGACCAATTTCTTGGAAATAGCGTCGGGCTTCGGCTATCGTTGCTTCTGTATCATGGGCGATGGTTGGCGGTACTTCTATACTCACGTAACCATCTAATCCATTAGAGGCTTCATAAACAGGGCGTAAAATATCGCAAGCATTGCGGATATCTGCAAAAACTAGCGATTCGTAAATTTTGTATGTCGGCAATCCGGCGCGAATCCCGGCTTCAATATCGTTATCGTAAATCACATTACCAGCGATCGCTTTTTCAAAAATCGCTGGGTTGGAGGTAATCCCACAGATACCTTTATTTTCAACCAGGTCTTTTAATTCACCTGACTGCACAATGTCACGTGTCAAATTATCCATCCAGATACTTTGACCGTATTCTTTGATCTCCAAGAGATGATTAGTTGCCATAGCTGTCTTTTTTGGACTCCTGCGTTCTTACGTTTCCAAGTGATGTTGCCTAGCCCCTCAATTCATCAATTGAGTGAGTGCATTTGGCGAATGCGATCGCACATCCACTTGCTTTCGATCATCTCTCATTCAATAGACGCTCATCCTGCGTCCCAAGTCCCAAATTCACAATGTAAATTTTTATTACTGGTGGATGCTAAAAGCACCCATCATGGTATTTTTACCCTCTACTAGTGGTGTGCAAAATTAATTTTGATGGAAAAAGGTTAAAAATTTAAAGGAAAATAAATTTTCCCCTTTTCCCCTTTCCCCTTTCTCCTTTCCCCCTTTCCCCTTGCCCCGTCTCCACCCGTCAACAATTAATCTGGTGGAGTACTAGTGACCGTTTTGGATAAAAGACTCTACCTTTGCGACATCTTGCTTGCTGCCAATAATCAAAGGCGTGCGTTGATGTAGTTTTTTCGGCACCACATCCAAAATATCCACCAAACCGGTAGTAGCGCGACCGCCTGCTTGCTCAATAATATAAGCGAGGGGAGCAGATTCATAAAGCAAGCGTAGCTTACCTTCTGGTTTTTGAATTGTGCCTGGGTAGAGGAACACGCCACCTTGAACCAAAATTCTATGGATATCGCTAACCATCGCCCCACTATAGCGAGCGGAATAGCCTTCAGTTCTGTGGACGTAGCGGATGTATTCCCTAATAGATTCTTCCCACTGCCAAAAATTCCCCTCGTTGACGCTGTAAACCGCGCCGTGGCTGGGAATTTTGATATTTTCTTCAGTGAGGATAAACTCCCCTAAGCTGGGGTCGAGGGTAAACGAGTGAACGCCTTTACCTATAGTATAGACCAGCATCGTGCTGGGACCATAGAGTATGTACCCGGCAGCAATTTGTTTGCGTCCAGGGGTTAGCAGGTCAGTTGCTAGACCGTCGATATCGTCTCCTTCTTGTTGGCGAATCGCGAAGATAGAACCCAAACTGAGATTGGTATCGGTATTGGAGGAACCATCAATCGGGTCATACAACAGAGTGTAGCGACCAATCGGGCAGTTTTCGGGAATGTAATAGGGTTTTTCCATCTCCTCGGAAGCTAGCCGGCACACTAAACCGCTTTGCTTAAACACCGAGATAAATACGTCATTGGCATAGACATCCATCTTTTTGACAGATTCCCCCTGCACGTTGACATCCCCGGTAAATCCGAGAACGCCTTCCATTAACCCAGCGCGGCTGAGGCGACGAGCTACTAGTTTGCCAGCAAGGGCGATGCGATTCATCAGCGCACTCAAATCCTGCGCGTCTGATGAAAAGCTTTGTAGTTGCTGTAGTACGTGACGGGATAAAGTTGTACAATCACGATCTAAGCTTTTGTCTGTTCCGTCGTCGATCGACAACTTTAAAGATTCTGGCGCTTGAGCCATTTTTTTAGTCCTCCCTAACGGCTAGCTGTTAGTTGGGTTTCACCCATGCATGGCAACTGTACGTTGCTGCCTCTATATTAGAAAGCTAATTTGAGAACTTAAATGTGATTTTAGATAAACTAAAGAAATGAATCGCTCTTGTCTTGAAAATAAAGAAAGGGAAAAGGGAAAGCAGGAAAGGGAAAAGGTGAGTCAGCGCGAAGTCTGCAGTCGGGAAGATTCCCCCCGGATCGCTTCGCGCCCTTGGGAGGGTTTCCCGAAGATTGGCGACTGCGAAGTGCGAAGGGTAAAGGGGGAAAGGGGAAGAGGTTATTTACATACTTGTGGTCTAGGAAATTCATAGTGACTGCCTCTTCGCAAGGCGTAATAACCGATCTAAAATTCCCTACGCACGGCAAATCTACCTAGCGAAAGTGAAAATTTCAATCCAGCGGTTACGCATCATCTCACCAATGCAAAATCTACGCCTTCAAAGCCTGTTGCGCATTGGGGATTGGGGATTGTTGCGCCAGCGCCCTTCGCGACCGCGACAGTCGCGTTCAGCCGCGTCCCTTGGGCATGGGAAAGATGGATTTTCTTCATGCTTGATGGAAAATCATCGCTATGAAGGCGGGTTTCCCAAGCTAAGTGACTTGTTCTCCCTTTGGGTGTATGAAGTTCATCCCGACTACCTTCAACATAGCAGCATAGCAGCATAGCAGCATAGCAGCATAGCTGCCTTCTACCTAATTGCACCCAAGGCGATCGCGCTGATTTATATTTGGTTTATTTAATATTTGGTTTAGCACCCCAGACGTGAGATACTCTGGTAAGGAAAAAACCGACAAGTCGTGACATTTTCCTTGCCACAACTTGTCGGGGATATTTTTGCGAAGCTATTTAGCGATAAATTTAGCGATAAATTGTTTCTAAGAAATTTTAGCAACTAATATCTTGCGTAACTAGAAAACAATTTGCTATTATAATAGTTCATCACTCGTAAGATTCTTGCTTTTTACCCCCCCAACTACCTCGTCGATTCTCCTCTCGTGGTTTGGCTTTATTGACTCTGAGTTGACGACCCATCCATTCAGCGCCATCTAATTCCGTAATCGCTGCGTCTTCCTGGACATCCTCAGTCATTTCAACAAAGGCAAAGCCGCGCATGCGACCTGTTTCTCGATCGGTAGGCAACACAACTCTTTTGACTTCGCCATAGTCTGCAAATACTGCTCTTAAGTCTGCTTCAGTAGCGCGGTAGGAGAGATTTCCAACGTAAATAGTCATGTGGGATCGGGTAAATTTAAACAAATAGCAATTAGTTCAGCAAAAAAATACATCCCAACAAATTGCTTGGATTATTTTCTTTTCGTCTGATTCAGCAATAGCAGTGTTGTAAATAAACAGCCGATGAGGATGCACTATTTACAACTAGGCTGGCGATCAAGCTGAACTGACGCATACGCTCATATGATAACTGATTGTGCCATTTTTCAAAGTATGAGATTTTACAAACCCCTAGAACTTAAAATCAGGCTCACTTATATGTTTTGCAATTAATCTCATTTTATTGTATAATTTCAAAGGCAAAAACAGTATAAATACTTAGCGTTTGAGTGGCAGAATTTGTCTCGAGCGAATGTAAATAATAAATAATTTAAGTTTTGAAAAAGCAAACCAGGCAGTTTAAGGTAGTGCCTGGTCAAGATGACGCCTATTGAAAAAAGGCGTTTAATGTCTAGGGCGTGACTGCATGGGGATTTAGAGCGCTGCGACAATTATATAGATTCTATTTTTGTCAAGCGTTAATCAATAGAGATTGACTGAGGACCGCTGGCTTTACCATTATGTGTTCCAACTCCCGAGGAAGTATAGGTGTTGGAACCAGTTTGTTGAGCTAGCCAGCTTTTAACCGGATCGTCAGCCAGGTTGAGTCGAAACACACCAGAGAAGAACCCGCCCATAAATGAGCCTGGGTGCTGGGTAAATTGTTTGAAAATTGGTGACAATTCATCAAGGAACATAAAGAATCTCCCGGCGCTGTCGTAAAAAATTTTGACTTCTTAATTAATCGTAACCTGGAAAACAATAGACAAGAATGCAAAAAGGGGAAAGGGGCAAGGGGAAAGGGGAAGGTGGGGCCCCCACGAAGGAGCCAGCCGCCCTAGCGACCGCGACTTGGGCGGACTGGCGTTGGGGATAAGGGGCAGGGGGAAAGGGAGAAGGCAAGAAATAATCGGTTTTTCCGAGTAATGCTACGAAGTCTAATGTCGGGTTCGGGGTCAGGAGAGACACAAAGCGCCTACGGGCAGTTTTTCCGGAAAAAGTAGACCAAAAATTGGTTTGATTGTACAAAAAAGCGGTGAAGTAATTTATACTTCTACCGCTTGATTTTTACTTGTAATTACACTTTCTATTGCTGAGAGAACAAGCATTTATCGGAGTCACAACCAGCCGGACCAGCTTCCGTGATTTCACCTAAATCATAGCGTTTGAGTGCAGCATTAAAATCATCGGTAGCGCGGCGAGCGAATACCTCTTTGACGAATTGTTCGTACTGCTGTTTAGAAATCGGCTCAAAGGGCAAGCGGGGAAAGGTTTGATGGTCGTCAAACCGTGCTAGTAGTGCTGCTGAGATGTAGCCTTCGTCATCTCGGATAGCTTCCCAAATGCGGGTTCCTAAGATTTCCACTTCGTTTTCCCGCAATTCTATGGTTGCCGAGGTGTTGTGAGTGACATAGAATTTCTGCACTTGCATGTAGAAATCCATTTGAGCGATCGCGTTAAATTGAGCGATTTCAATTTCATCAGCGCCGGGTAAATCAGCCCAAGAGACGGCGACAGGAATTTCTACCAGCCATTCCGAACATCTGGGGTCAAAGGGATCGTTTAACAAATTGCCCTGTTCATCTTTATCAGATTGGGAGGGAATGACATTATAGCCGTACTCAATACAAGCTAAGGCTACGGGGTCATTTTTGCGGAAAGTGATCCGGCGAATAAATCTTTGGGCTTTGGGGGGATGCCATCCAGGGGAGGCACCTGTGAGTAGAGATTTAGTGCCCGAAGGTTGGACAGTAGTGCAGCGATTTGGACGTTTGAGATTGTGGCGATCGCAATAATCCCAAACAACGCGATGCACAATATTTTTCCAGTCAGTCAGATATTCTTCTTCTTGTTTCTTAAACTCCAAACCTTGTGTTGTTGCGGGTCTTCCTTCTGCCCACCAACGCAACCAATCAACTCCAAAAGCATGGACAAAGAAATCAAATAAACCTGTGAAAGAAACGCCGACAATTGGGTCTAATTCACGGCTGTATTGATAGCGGGGTTCAAGAAATTTGTGATGTAAAAGTGCTGCCACAGATAAAGCACCTGCGGTGAAAGCTTCCTCTTGTTCTTTGTGGTTTTTGGGGTCAATTTGATTGAGATGTACCTCTGACAAATTACAGTGGAAGTTACTACCAATAATTTCCATTTTTGTTAACCTAAAGGCTTTTTATCCTCTAGTTCTGGAGGTTTCCCTCATACCCATCTCTGGGATACAACTGGTCAATATCAGTTCAGTTCAGCATATCTTTTAACCTACTTTTTGTAGATTCTGGGGACTCTTGGGGATGTTATATTCTCTTCATTTAATTTCGTTTTCTATGAGGAGTTTCAATCCCTATGCGTTGCACTACCTGAGACTTTTAAATCTTTTGGTTAGCTCAAGATTAGCGTGCGATAAAATAATTAAATTTCAATTTAATTTAATTTAAATTTTCATCGTTTAGCCTTCCCTGAATTTCCCCAGTTTTTAACGTGAGGCAAAATTATCTACCACACGGGTTGAGACCAAAGCGAGCTACACGATGTTCTAACTCATTAGGATTTAAATGATGATAGCGTTCTTGCAACCACTGTTTTGCTGTTCCTTGTTCGTAAGCTTTCAAAAAATCAGTTTTAAGTTCAAAAGTTGATAGTAAATCGTGGTTTGCCCTAGCAACAGCTTCACCAGCCCATTGAATTGCCCCTTCTCCGCTGTAATATTGTTTGCGAACAGCATCAATACATTCTTCTAATGTTGGCTTGCGGTGAAAAACTCTGGTATGGTTTGCCATTCTCAGAGCATCACGCTCTGGATCGATGCGCCAGTTTCCTTCTTCATCTTGCTGCCAAAGATTATTTTTGGCATCGGAAAATAAAGTATCTTCACTAGAACCTTGACGCATACCAGCGCTGTTATGCGTCAAATAGCCATCACAGTAGAAGCAATGAGCTTCTTCGACTTCGATATCGTAAGTTTGGACATGATCGTAGCTACCCAGCCCTTTGACGGTGACTGGGATATCTACTGAGATATCAGCCTCAGTGATATAGCGTTCGTAATTGGCATCAACTAAGCGAGAACCTTGGAATCCCATCTCGCGCATCTCGCTGTAGGTGTAAGCAGAGCGCATAATTGCACCAGGGACGGTGAAGCCGTACATTTTGAGTCCTTGACGCAGTACTCCCTTAACCGAGTGAGGTGCAATTAGGACATTATAACGTTCTTTGAGGGCTGGAATTGTTAGGTTGTACTTAAGTTGCCATCCCTGCTGTTGGGGATGGGTAGTAGTAATTCTGCCAGCAATGCCTAAGCTGGATAAAACTGCACCAACTTGTCTAGCAAATGAGCGATAAACTGTAGTGATTAAATGAGGAGGGCGGTTATTAACAGAACCGTCGCTATCCATTAAACCAGCCAGGTAAGCCGCTCTGATATCTACTGAACCCTGCAAAATAAAATTAGGAACTTGTAGGGAAATGTTGGGCTGCTTGATGTACTGATGGAAATATTCAGCCAAGCGAATGGATGAGCAAATTGATTTGGCTGTGTTTTCACCTTTAATGATGCAGTGAGAAGCACTTAGTCCAAATAATGCTAAAGCAGCATCGATTTTAGCTTGAATTCTTGCCGTAAGTTCGGCATACAAGCCGTTCATTGCCCATTCTACGCGACCATAGGGCTTATCATGTTTATTGCGACCGAGGGCAACATAGCCATCGCCGTGGGTAAACCCAATCAGCCAAGCTACTTCTGATGTCAATTCGGGAATAACAAACTTCTTAGCTGTTCGACTGTGAGAGGGTCTGGATGCTGTAAAGTCAGGAGGCAGATGGGTAACTGTACCCGGTAATGCTTGCGTATTATGTAGGAGGCGATCGCCTTCAATTAAACTCGCAAAGGATTTCCAGGTAATTTCGCCTTTAGCGTCTGCAAGAACAGCTTGCCTGTGGTTTAAAGTAGCCCTTGGGTAAGTGCTATTAGTTTCAATTTCATAGACATCCTGAAAGCCTTGGTCGAATTTGTCAACAACTCGCCGAAATCCTAAAGGAGTCTGCACCAAGTCACCCACTTGGACATCGCGAATGGGAACAAGACCTTTGGAAGTGTGAACCAATGCATCTTCTGGTAGGCAGCGCCTGATGTTACCTGCAACAATTGTTACAGCCGCTTCGTCAATCAAAAGACAGCATTCAACTGAATTTAATTGCCGTCCTACAGCCTTATTGAGAATAGCTGCACAACGGCTATAAAGTCTGGGCAATTTCACAGGATTTGCAACACCGCCAAAGCCTTTAAGAGTTTCTCCCGCTTGACGCACGTCGCTGATATCGACAATAACTTGAACTCCTCCAGTAAATCGCTCATCGGTGGAGAGTTCCAACAGAGTTTGATATGATTTCACCCAACCTTGACGGCTGTCGCCCACGTGAATGGTGACGCTGTTGCCCTCTATTTTAGTTTCTGTAAATTCACGACGCGCCTTCTCTGGGGTACTGCCTATTTCACCATGCAAGGTGACATTTAAACGATTGCGGATGGGGGGCAGTTGATTAATATATTTTGGCTCTAGGATGGCTCCAGTACCGCAGCCCATCATTGCCAAATCCATCATTAATCCAAAAGCAGCCCAGTCCTCTAGATTGGTAGAGGTGCAATTATACCCACCGGAAAAGTTTTTTGGCTTGGCAAGCCAGTCTGTACCACCTACCCATAACCAACGTCCGCTGGGCAGTGCTTTTAAGTTTTGCTGCATCCGCTTGAGAATGCTAGCTTCTTCTGGACGTAGCTTTCCTAATTCAATTAAACCTTGGAGAGTGCGATCGCATACCCCCTCCCATGTTTCCCTAAGTCCTGCCTGTGTACGGCGGCTATAGGTTCTAAAAAACACTGGATTGGCAGCTGGGGCAGTTTCAGGAAATTCTGCACTCTGGCGTTTTAGTTCAAGCTCTCGAACCATAAATCAAGTCTTGTTGCTCTCGGACAGATTATGACTATACGTCAAGTGGATGTAGGATTAAAGATTGTCAAATAGTCCACTTTGCGGTATATCTACAGCTATACAATTTATATTGGCGCTACATCTACAGCTATACAATTTGTGATGTGGGTTGCCTATTTAGCCCTCTGGGGAACCGCCCATACAGAGTTGCAGCTAGAAAAAGATTTGAGTGATGATGTGATGGGATGATGGGGTGAACTTTCCTATATTCCTATATTTTGTATGTCTCTTGCCCCTTGGCGATCGCTTATTGCCAGTGCCCTTCACCGCAACCGCAGCCTTGTTTATGCCCGTTACCTGCAACTGGCAACTATTCGGGCAAATGGTCGCCCAGCAAATCGTACCGTGGTTTTTCGCGGCTTTTTACAAGATTCCAACCAGCTAAAATTTATTACCGATGCCCGCAGCGATAAAGTTGAACAGATACAGCAACAACCTTGGGCAGAAGTTTGCTGGTATTTCCCCAATACGCGAGAGCAATTTCGCCTTAGTGGTTGCTTGACTTTGGTAGGAAAACATGATATATCAGCCCTACAGCAAGCACGCATCACCACCTGGCAAGAATTAAGTGATGCAGCGCGTTTGCAGTTCGCTTGGCCCCATCCAGGTAAACCCAGAGTCGAGCAGCCAGAAGCTTTTGAGCCACCAGCGCCGGATTCCAACCAGCCAGAGGCAAATTTTTGTCTGTTACTGTTAGATCCGGTACAGGTAGACCACTTAGAATTGCGCGGTGAACCTCAAAATCGCTGGCTTTACAACCGTGATGATAACCAACAGTGGTCTACACAAGCGATTAATCCTTAAATTTAGTCAGATACTTCAAGTAATTAAGTTAAGAGTTACAAGTTAAAAGTTGATTCAAAACTCATAACTCATAACTCATAACTCATAACTCATAACTTTCTTAAATCCCTGCTCCATCTAGAAATTGCTGAATTGCCTTATCTTTGAGGTTGCAGCGTTCGCCTAAATTAACACTCTTTTGAGATAATTCTGCTTCTTTTGATTCTACGTAACCCGCCAAAACCGGAGTTTTGACTGCAGGCTGACGCTCTTGTAAGGTTTCTACCTGTTGTTCCAGTAACTCAATGCGGTCAACTAATGCCCGAATGACTTCTGCTTCAGAGTCAGGTAAATTGTTGTGTTCTAGGGGTTCAACCCTGACGCCAGAACGATAGATAATGCGACCGGGTATGCCGACTACAGTGCAATTAGAAGGGACATCGCGCAAAACGACCGACCCAGCGCCAATGCGGACATTATTGCCAAGTTGAATATTACCCAGTACCTTTGCACCAGCACCGACTACGACATTTTCGCCCAAAGTAGGATGGCGCTTGCCACTTTCTTTACCAGTACCGCCAAGAGTGACGCCTTGATAAATTAGGGCGTAATCACCGACAATGGCTGTCTCACCAATTACCACACCCATACCGTGGTCAATAAAAACACCTTGTCCAATCGTCGCGCCAGGGTGGATTTCAATTCCGGTGAAAAATCTAGCGATGTGGGAAATCAGGCGGGGGATAAAAGGAATACCAATATTATCCAACCAGTGAGCTAGCCGATGAAATAGCAGGGCTTGCAAACCGGGGTAACAAAATAATACTTCCAACCAATTACGGGCGGCTGGGTCACGTTCAAAAATGATGCGAAAGTCAGCAAGCAGTGTAGATAGCACGAGAATAGCACCCTCGTTTTGCAAAACAAGCTACACTTTACATTTTAACGTTGCAAGTGCGATCGTCAAAAGAATAGTTAGGAGTTAGGAGTTAGGAGTTATGAGCCGCCCAGTTATGAGCCGCCCAGTTATGAGGCGCGAAGTTATGTAAAGAATTATGAGTTATGAGTTGAAGAAGGTTTTTAATTCAAAACTCCTCACTCCTAACTCCTAACTCTTAACTCCTCACTCCTAACTTTTCCCCAGTTTAGGGCTGCTGTACTGAAAGAGAGTAGTTAAACTTTACTCCCGGATTGAAGGCACCAACCCAAATCCGATAAGTTCCTTTTTTCCAGTTGCTGCTATCAATGCTTGCGTCTTTCTTTTTACCAGTGTCATCGCCGCAACGAATCGTCTGGTCGTCGGGTCCTTGGATGAGTAAAGTGGTGTCTTTACCACTGTTTACTTGTATTTTCAGCCTGGGAAAGTCTTTTTCCAAAAGCATGATGTGATCTGGACTGGGATCGGCAAAACCAATACAGGCATTCTTGTCGCGATCGCGGTTCCTAATGGCTGACAATGAGTAAGAACCACCAGTAAAACCTGTGAATGTTCCTTTTGTGACTTCAAAACCTGGTGACAGGCTGAATGTACCAAAATTTGAGCGTTTATCTGCAATTACAGCTGTAGCGGTTAAAACGTTAACTAAACCCAAAAGCCAGCCGCCTCTCAAAAGAAGTCGGGGGCGACAATACTTCATAGTAGCCCTCCAACAGGGGGATTTTCAGTTATTATATATACATATAATATCGAATAAATACTGTAAAAATTACGGTATTGTGCCACATTGAAAGGTGACACAGGTTGGGGAGAGGGAAAGGGGAAGGTGGGGCCCCCACTCAGTGGGGATAAGGGGCAGGGGGGAAGGGGAAAAGGGGAATGGGAAAGGGGAAAAATCTTTTTTAGGTCGTAACGCGATCGCTCAGGATGCTTCACGCTTTTACATGGGTGCCTTTTTACTTTTACCTTGTCCCCCACACCCGTCGCCCACACCCCACACCCGTCCTCCTTGTCTGGTCGCCCGTCGCCCTAGTCTCCTAACTACGCGCCATCGAGTTTGAAGAAGACGCCGCCTTTGAGGGTTCCTGTTTCGCTACCGTAACTACTGACGGTGAGCGATCGCAAGTTGTTGAAAAAGGGTTTGCCTACTACTTTTACTAGTTTAAGAATCGGCAGTTCCTGTTCTAAAAGCTTCTGACTTTTTGTCCAGTCAAGATATACGTAACCTTGGTTTGGTCGGGGAATGGCGGCGATACTATCTTGGAAATTGCGATTGTCTATCAAGGAATATTCTTTGGCTTTGAGGGCTTCATCCATTGTTTCTAGGTTGGATGTGAAAATCTCGTAATTTCCTAAGTTTGTATGCGCTGCATATACTTTTGCCTCGATGGCAAAGGATTTTCGATTTTTAGCATCGCCAGAGTCTTTAGTAACGGTTTTTAACTCTGTCCAAGTAAAGATTTTTTGTTGATCTAGGTTGAGGGAACTATTAGTGAGTCCGCTGGATGAGGCGATCGCATCTAGGCGCGAAATACCCTCTGGTGTCGCTTCTGATTTTTCCGCCACAAAAATCCAATCGGGGGTTGTTTGCTCTTCACGGGGTAATAATGCTAAGGCATATTCTCCTGGCACCCAGTTAAAAATATCTTGGTCAAAATTTAGACCCCAGCGTTTTTCTACATCACCTAAAGGTTGCAACAATGTAGATATCAATTCTTGCCTAAAAGCGGATACAGCAACTGTAATTTGTTTCCAAAGTTTGGCTAAATCGCTGTTATTCAAGTTGCTTAAATTAGAACCGGAAATTGCTAAACTTGCTGAGGCTGGAATATATTGTAATGCTTCTACAGGTTTAGATAGTTGCTCTGATGAAGGCACAATTTCCTCAGAAGCCAGCAAGCTAGTTTCTGCGAGCAATCCTTTATTAGGTAATGCCAAGGAAACAATTTGGCTGTTATAGATTTGTTCTGGCAATTTTAAACCTTGCCATTCTGCCACAACGGGGAGATTCAAAAAAGCTACAGCTAAGGAATCTTTCGGTACTTGTTTGGTGGCTTTTTGATATTGGGCGGAACTGCTTAAATTGAGATCGGGGGCTTGGACATTATTAATCGCATCTCGCAGCACTTTTGGATCGTTGGCAAATAAGACAAATTCATCGCCGACAGATGCACCTGCTAAAAGCTTTTCTGGTTGAGAATCGTCAGAAATCACCTTTACGCCTTTGTATTCTTCAACCGTTAAGTTTGCCCCAGCTAACGCCCGCTTGGAAAACAACAAATTTACAAATTCGCGGCTTTTCTCCGGTTTATTTGTTGCTAGTGCCATTAAATATCCTAGCTGTCTTCCGTTTTCAGAATCGCGATCGATGTCTAGGGTGGTGACAGCTAGTGTAATTTCGTTTCCCAGCCACGGTTGAATATCTTGTTTGTAATCTATGTCGGTGTTAGCTAATAAACTTGTTTTGAGCTTCGAGAATTCTCCGTCACCCTCCAAAGCCTCCAAACGTTCTGGATTCACCAGCATCGACACCATCGCCGGTGCTTGTTTCGAGACGAAAATGGCAGCACCAGGCTGGGAGGTAGAAGTGGTGAGGGGAAGTGGATTTTTGGCGGAAAACCAATAAAATCCAGCAATACCAAGCAGCAGCACAAGCACACCAGCTGCTATAAAACCTAAAAACGAGCGTTGCCTCATAATTTTTTTTAAACAGACTGTGAGGGGGAGGCGCTTACAAGAAACAATATTAAACCGCCTTCCACGCATGAAAAGGCGGTTTGAATCCTAAAACTTAGTTTATTACTCAAACAGACGCAGAATTCTATTAAAAATCGGATTTGCTTGCGATCGCCTAACTTATATTAACGATTCCATAATGCCCGGCTTGAGTCTCAACAACCGCTTGGGGGTTATAAACTCCAGGCTAATAGCGTGCATTTTTCGCTTATATGACTGAGAAAGCATTTCACCACGGGCTACTCATGACATAAACATGGGTAATCTGACCGGAATGCACCACCGCCAGAAACCGGGTTATGAGCGAATCGGTAAAGCTGAAACCCTTAATTTCTGGTTCAGAAACCCGGTTTCTCTCACTTTGTTGAGAATGGTGCAAGATATGGGTAATTCAATCCCTTTCCCCTTTTCCCGTTTCCCTTTTCCCCATATTTTTTGAAAGACAATCCAAAATCCACGCATTCTATGAGTCTACTTGCCTATGCCCAAGGTGAGGTTTTTCTGTCAACATAAATAATATAGGATTGTTTACAAAAACCTCATGTCAGGGAATTCTTTCGGTCAACGCATTAGCGAAATTAATGTCAAGGAACTGGCACAACGTCTGTCTTCAGGCTCGCCTGGTATTCAACTTGTGGATGTGCGCGAACCACAAGAATTAGCTTTAGCCTCGATTGAGGGCTTTGTCAACCTACCCTTAAGCGAATTTGCTAACTGGTCTGAGCAAGTCCCCACCCGCTTCGACCCCCACGCTGAAACCCTCGTAATCTGTCACCACGGCATTCGCTCTGCTCAGATGTGCCAGTGGTTAGTTGCTCAAGGATTCACAAATGTTAAAAATATTGCGGGCGGCATTGATGCCTATTCCACACTGGTTGACCCTTCAATTCCCCAATATTAGCTTTGGACTTAACTTATGCATCTCTCAGATGGGACTTACTATTACCATTGGCTTTTGCTATTCTTAACACAACACTGCATAACTTTGGGTTTTTACTGAGAAAGCGCCGCACTTTCTGCACAAGCGACGTGTTGATGCACTTTGTCTACCCGAAGCTATTTTGAGCAGTCCCAAAAATTCGTAACCAACAATACACTAATTTTGGCGACTTTATGGGAATATACGTAAATAAGGTGAAGTATTTGACTTTGCTATAGAAGCTTTTTCCGGAATAGTCAAGCTGCACTGTTTAGTACAGCGATTGAGTAAAACGGAAACTGAGTTTTTACTTAATCCCCATATAATTCAATAATTTTCCATCTTGCTTAACTATTTTTAACATTTTTTGTGGAGTTATCTCCACCAATTTTTTCAACTTATTTCAAGTTTTTTGAGATTTTTTTGAGATTTTTTGCAGACTTTGATTAAAATTCGGCTTCAGTAAAACATTTTCTTATGCAAGTCCAGCTAACTAATCGACAACAGCATATACTTTGGGCAACGGTACGTCATTATATTGCTACGGCAGAGCCAGTTGGTTCTAAAGCTTTAGTAGAGGAATACAACCTAGGTGTGAGTTCAGCCACAATTCGCAATGCTATGGGCGTATTAGAAAAAGCTGGGTTACTTTATCAACCCCACACCTCTTCTGGACGCGTACCTTCTGACTCTGGCTATCGCATTTATGTTGACCAGCTAATTACACCGTCTGAGACTTTAGCACGAGAGGTTGAAAACGCACTGCAAAAACGCCTCAAGTGGGAAGATTGGAGTTTAGAAGCGCTGTTGCAAGGTGCGGCGCAAATCTTAGCGACTTTGAGTGGCTGCATTACTTTAATTACCATGCCTCAAAGCAGTACAACAGTATTGCGACATTTGCAACTGGTGCAGGTTGAAGCGGGACGGGTAATGCTGATTGTGGTGACAGATGCTTATGAGACGCATTCAGCGTTGATGGAATTACCGCTAGCATCGGAAGAAACAAAACTCGATGTAGAAGTAATCGATGGCGAGTTGCAGATAGTCTCTAACTTTTTGAACAGCCATTTGCGCGGACGCAGTTTGTTGGAATTAGCCAGCCTTGACTGGAGTCAATTAGATCGGGAATTTCAACGCTATGGCGAATTCTTAAAAACATCCGTTGTGGAATTAACTCGCCGTACTACCACACCAACGGCTACACAGATAATGGTTCGCGGTGTAGCAGAAGTTTTGCGCCAACCAGAATTTTCGCAACTGCAGCAAGTGCAAACAATCATCCATCTGCTGGAGGAAGAACAAGACCAACTGTGGCGATTAATATTTGAAGAGCCAGAGGGAGATGAAGCGGGAAAGTCACGGGTAACGGTTCGCATTGGCGGGGAAAACCCACTAGAACCGATACGCACCTGCACCTTAATTTCTTCCACATATCGCCGTGGTTCAATACCAGTAGGGAGTGTGGGGGTTTTGGGACCAACGCGCCTAGATTATGAAAGCGCGATCGCGGTTGTGTCTGCTGCTGCTGATTATCTCTCGGAAGCTTTAAGCTAATATCATTTGAATTTAACCTTGAAACAAATGAATAATGTAGAGACGCGAAATTTCGCGCGAAGCTCTCCGGATGGAATCTTCCATCCGGAAGACTTCGCGTCTCTACACCGTCTATGTTTCTATCAAGGTTTTTGTGAAATGCTATAACTACTTTCAATCGAATCTCAATCGAATGCAACAATTATCTGATAGAGACGTGATAAATCGCCGTCTCTATCTTTGTATGTCATGCGAGTCAGGATAGCAGCTATATAGCGGTTCTCAATTGAATGCAATACACTCAACATTTTCTTGTGGGATGGGCGTCTCGCCCGTCCTAGGCGGGCAAATCGGCCCACCCCACAAGATTTGTATTGAACACAAATTAAAATAGCTATATTCGCTTTTTGAAGAAGATAAACTTAACAAGATTGAACGATGAAAAAAATCATATTTTGGCTAATTTGGATTGGATTTATTAGCTACGCCTTTATCTTCGCCCCACCCGATCGCCCCGACACATTCGAGTTAATTAAAAACCTTTCCACTGGTAAATGGGAAGGAATTAACCCTTTAATTGTGGCACTATTCAACATCATGGGTGTTTGGCCCTTAATCTATAGTGCAGTAATATTTAATGATGGTAGAGGGCAAAAAACACCCGCTTGGATTTTTGCGATCGCCTCTTTTGGAATTGGGGCTTTTGCCTTATTGCCCTACATCGCACTACGCCAACCAAATACAGAATTTGTTGGTAAAAAAAATATCTTCCTCAAACTACTAGATTTTCGCATAACTGGTGTGGCATTGACTATAGGCACCCTTATCTTAGTTGCTTATGGCTTAAACGGCGGAGATTGGGGAAATTTTGTGCAACAGTGGCAAACTAGCCGCTTCATCCATGTGATGAGTTTAGATTTTTGTTTACTTTGCCTATTATTTCCCACACTTTTGGGAGATGACATGGCGCGTCGCGGTTGGAAAAATAAGCAATTATTCTGGGCGATCGCATTAATTCCGCTATTGGGTTCCCTGATTTATTTGTGCGTGCGTCCACCTTTACCAGAAGTGGGTGCAGTAATACCCAGTCAGCAACAACCTGCTGCAAATTAACTAATGTTAGTTGTTAGTTGTTAGTTGGTAGTTGGTAGTTGTTAGTTGTTAGTTGGTAGTTGTTTGTTGGGAGTTGATGTTTCTTTATTTATATCTAGCACCTTTAGGCATGAGCGCGAATACACGAATACAAAGTGATGATTTTGACTTTGCAATAATTTATTTCTCAGTCCTCTGACAGAGGACTTACGCTATTAGCCTGGGACTTATAGTCCCAGGCTAATGTGAACGCAATCGTAAAATCTGTAAATACTTAGTGATTTTATCTACCTTTAATAGAGATGGTGCATTCCGGTCAGTTTACCACCAACCACCAACGCGATCGCGCTTCACCAGTCGCCTGGGTCGGGAAAACGCCACTGCGACCCTTGGGGAGACCCCAAGACCGCAGTGGCGGATTTACCAAGGGCGCGAAGCTCACCGGGGGGAATCTTCCCGACTGCAGACTTCGCGCCCCTTCACCACCAACCACCAACCACCAACTCTACCAACCACTTTTGATGATGAATCGAAAACTTGCTTTGTGGTTAATATGGGCTGGATTTATAGCCTATATTTTATTTTTGTCTCCTCCATTGCATCTAGAGGAAACATTAAAGCTGTTGAAAAACATCTTGACTTTTAATTGGACAGATATCAATCCAATAATCCTGTCATTATTCTCCCTAGTTGGCATCTGGCTGCTAATTTACAGCGGTATTTTGTTCATCGATGGTAGGATGCAGTGGATTCCTTTCTGGCCTTTTGCCTTAGCCTCAATCGCATCGGGTGTAATTGGTTTATTGCCTTATTTGGCATTGCGCGAACCGAATCAGGAATTTTCTGGACAGAAAGATGCTTTTTTGAAACTGCTAGATTCTCGCTTTTTCGGCATTGGTTTGAGTATAAGCACAATTGTCTTGCTTGTTTATGCTTTTAGCGGGAATTGGGCAGATTTTGTGCAACAATTTTTAGGCGATCGCTTTATTCATGGCATGAGTTTAGCATTTTGCCTTTTTTGCCTGCTATTCCCAACAGTCCTTGGTGATGATATGGCACACCGAAACTTGAATAACCCCCAACTATTTTGGTTAGCAGCACTTATTGGGCTAATTGGTCCACTTGTTTATCTTTGCCTGCGTCCGCCGTTATCGTTAACTCGTCGTACTGAAGAATTAGTAATGGGTTAGTAATCGGTTAATAATAAGCTAAAAAACATTGAAATTGCATAATCGAATTCACAACTATTCTTTATTCTTGGGGGTGGACCGAAAAGCCTGCCCTAATGACTGCAAGTTCAATGTGGAACAGCTTACAGTTAACCTTTAACATGCCAACATATTACAATCGTTGTACCCCCCTTAAAAAGGGGGGTTGGGGGGATCTAATTTGTGGTAACACCATTACAAACTAATTACCACTAATTCCCAATTCTTTACGACGTTTGTAAACTTCTGGTAACTGCCACCAAGGAACATGAGGAAATTCATGATGTTCTTCGTGATAGCCAAAATGATAGCAGGTAATAAATGACCACCAAATTGGACGATAACTAGTTTTGGTACGGTGAGGTGTACTATAACCGCCTTCAGGCTCGCGATGGGGAAGAAATGTACCAAAATAAAATAGCTGTACCGAACTTAAAACTGAGGGTATCACCCAAAAGTAATTTAAATTATCTTTGGGTAGATGAAATGCGTAATTTAGAACATTATAGATAGACGTTAAGGCAAGAATTTGCCACCAACTCCAGTACCCTTTCATAAAATAAAGATACCAGGCAAATAAATTTTTATGCTTGCCATCATGAAAATCAGGGTCATTTTCACTAGCTGGATGGTGGTGATGTATCCAGTGTTTATTCAATAATTTTTTATAGGATAAAAAACCATAAAGTGTTAAGCATAAAGTGCCAATAAAATGATTGAATTTGCTATTTCCGGGAATTACTACCCCATGCATAGCATCATGAGCAGTAATAAATAATCCCGTGTAGAGAAATGTTTGCCAAAGTACGGCAAGCAATAAAGCGAAAATATTCCAGTTGGAGATATCTACGGAGATTAATAAAATTAAGCTCGTTGCCCATATTGCTATGATTCCAACAGCTATTAACAATCCTCCAATAGTAGATTGGCTAGATTGACTGCTTAACTTTATTTGCTTACCGGGTGGTTGTTCTAATTGAATCACGCTTGTACTCCGCATGAGATTAAGGTAAAAATTCGCTTCGGACAAGGCACACTAACCACCAGACAGAAAAACCTGTCGGTAATCAGTGCTGCACTTTAGGTAACACCAGCAGGAAATCATGTAGAAATATTAAGATACTTTAAATATGATTGCATATTCAGCAGCTATACTAAAAACAGTTTTCAAACTGTCTTTATCAGGACTTACCCACGCTGATGTCAGAAACCCGGTTTCTTCGTCAGTATTTGATTGCACTCGCAGGCTATTTTGCGTAGAAACCACCGAATATGAGCGTAAGTCCTATTTATAAAAGCTGGCTGATATATGCATTGTGCAAACAAAAATCATATTTAAAAGCTGGTGGGCTGATAGCGCTGCAATTAACACTTAAGCGTTGAATTCCTCTCTGGCTGCAAGCTTTGCCGTCTTGGCACTTTTGTTGTCAACAGCCCAAACCTGACAAAACAACCAGGACTTACGCAAAAAAATTCTGTTCGTAGCGGTAATTCATGAATTACCGCTACGACAAATCAGGCTTTTGAGACAATGAAAGCGTAAGTTCTAACAACGATAAATGGTTAGTAGGGAGTGTAGGAAATGAGGTGCAACACATCCCGCACTACACTGTAACCGTTGAGATCCCAAAGTAGGTAGGCGAGAAAACCAATCATAGCCAAGCGTCCGTTCCACAGTTCGGATTGGGGAGTAAACCCAAACTTAAAGGCGTTGCGGTCTTTGCCATTGTATGCTGTTTCAGTTGCATCAGTAGGATAAGGTCCCATTGTTTTTTTTCCTGAAGAATCTAATAATATTCTTCATAGTATTTACTCAGCCGATTTGTGCTATCTGTCTGTAGTGCCAAAATGCAAACAAGTCCAAAGGATGATATTGTGTAAATTTTTAGGAAGTCTTTTATCACAAATGGGATAATAAGTGTGTTCACCAGACAGAAATCTAGTTCCAAAGTTTTTATTAAAATCTAACAAAAGTCGGAAGGTTTCCTGAGTGTTGTTGCTCACACTAATAGACAGTTAATAGCTTTTTTTAAGTGAAAGTATGGCTCCTACAATACTTATTACAGGTGCTTCTCAAGGCATTGGCAAAGCAACAGCTCTTTTATTTGCCCGCAACGGATATGACCTCGTACTTACAGCTCGTCAGGCTGACCGCTTGGAAGGAGTAGCGCAGGAGGTGCAAAGCCTTGGTCGTGAAGTTCCACTAACGATTCCTTGCGATGTCACAGATGCATCCCAAGTACAGATGTTGATGGAAAAGGCGTTGGAGCATTATGGCAATATTGACGTATTGGTGAACAATGCAGGTATCTACGCATCGGGACCAATAGAGGAGTTTTCTCTTAGCGATTGGCACAAGGTAATAGACACTAATTTATGGGGTTATATCCATACAATTAATGCCTTTCTGCCTCATTTTCTCCAACGGAGAAGTGGAACTATTGTGAATTTGAGTTCCATCGGCGGTAAAGCGCCTACACCTTATTTAGTGCCCTATTGCACCAGTAAATTTGCTGTTACAGGATTGACGGAAGCGCTACACGCGGAATTAAAGCCAAAAGGTATTCATGTTTGTGGTATTTATCCCAATTTAATCAAAAGTAGTTTAATGGAACGGGCAATTTTCCGGGGTAAAGATGAGGAAGATATGCACGTCCGCCGCGAACAACTCAACAATGTGCTAAAAGTTCCGGTGGTAGAGAAGCCCGAAGATGTCGCAAACGCCATCTGGGATGCAGTTAAAAATCAGAAATCTGAGGTTATGGTTGGTTCGGCAAATATATCCCAGGCGGTTAATAAGTTGTTTCCTGGTTTACTTCAGTGGGCTTCACGGCAAACTTTCAAAATTAAGGATAAGTAATATCACGTACGCATGTAAATACCCATACTTTCTGGAGTGGTTGTTAATAGTTAATGGTTCATAGCTAAAAATCCATGAACTATGAACCATCTAACTATCGTCTCTACAACCCAAAAATTGATTTTCTCTTAGCTTTAGGACTTACGCTCATATTCGGTGGTTTCTACGCAAAATAGCCTGCGAGTGCAATCAAATACTGACGAAGAAACCGGGTTTCTGACATCGGCGTGCGTAAGTCCAAAAGCTTAATTCCAGCGCAGGACTTTTTCTTTAATTAGAGTGCGATTGCCTTGAGAAATTTTCAGTACTTTTCTGGTTAAGATGTAATTAATATCACCATCTTTCGCCGCAAATCGGCTAGCTTCTGTTTTCTGATCACAATTGTAGCTTTGCAGTGGAATAGAAATCCGGGTATTGCCATTTCTGGCGATCACCACATAATTAGTAGGAGTACCACCACCGCAAATATAGACAATAAAGCTTTTAGTTTTAGCTTCTGCAAATATATTTTGACCATCGGGACAACCTCTAGCTAATGGTTGACCGTCGCCAGCGATCGCGCTATTTACTCTTTCTCTCAAAATCACGCGATTTTTTTTAGTTACTACGAGTTCGTACGGAGTGACTGCGTATCCTACTTCACCTTTGATGGCAATATAAGTTTCACCATTAGTTCTACTTACAGGTACAGTGAGATTCGCACCGTCAGTTTTAGAAATACGTACATAATACCCCAAAGTATTTTCATTATCCCCACGGCAAATATACACAGAATATTTGGGTGTATCAAAACTGCGCTTGGGTAACAAATGGGCAGACGGACAAACTTTTTGTTGTGTCGGTAGGGGGCTTTCAGTTTGTTTATTTGCAGCAGTAGCTTGCCTTTGTAACAAAAACAATAACGAAGTTCCCACCAACGCTAAATTAACAGCATTGGTACAGCTAAATATACTTTTGCAAAAATTCATTTTTTGAAATTTAAACAGTAAAATTACCGCAAATAGATAATCAGGCGCGGTGTTGATTTCTCAGTGTTTTAACGGATGAAAAACTGAATTTATTATCATATGAAAAAAGCCCAGAACAAGTAAATGTGCTGGGCTTTCATCGTTTCTTTAAAAGAAACTATGGTAAAGTAATATTATTGTTAAGGGAATTTACTTAACTTAACTCGCATTCACGTTTAGTTACTTCGTGGCGGTAGCGAAACATTGCTTCGAGTTGTGCTTGTACCAGCCAACCGCTGATAAATTCCACAGGTTCACCACCGGGGATAGAAAAAGTGATCGCATCAGTCAATCTAGTTTTACCATTTTCCGCTTCAAATTCATGTCGGTGAGTCCAAGACTCAAAAGGTCCAGATATCTGTTCGTCAGTAAACAGACGATATTCTTCGTATTCAGTATGACGCGCCAACCAAGTCAAAGGTAACAGTCCCAAAAAAAGGCGAAACTCCGTAATTGCACCTACACCCAGTCCCCCCTCGCGGCGAATGACTTGAACCGGTTGCCAAGGTGGCGTCAGCAGTTGCAAAATATCTGGTCTTTCATGAAATCTCCAAACAACTTCCACGGGTGCATTAATTACAGAGGAATATTTAAACTGCAGCATTGAGAGAAAAACCTAAAATTCATACCGTTACTTGTAACAAACGCCATTAATTGCACACGCAATCCAAAATCCTTTCATCCCATCAGCCTTCATATTCAGAATCAATCTCGATATCTAGAGTGTCTTCATCAACCCGCACATACAAAATATTAGGACGACAGCATAGTTCCAAATCACATAGTCAAATATAGTCAGACCTTTGCAACTTAGATTTAAGCAACTCGACTTTCAGCATGGACACGCTTAAATAGTGGAGTTATCCGCCTTGGATGTACTACCAGACATCCCCTATCCCTTAGAATAGACTTGAGAGAGTCGAAGCCTTCGGGATTACTTTTTCTGCCGATATTGAACGCACCATTCACGTCGGCATGAATTTTCAAACCATCTTTACTGATATACCATGCACGTTTCACACGCCTTCCTGAGAATACGTGTTTATGAATGTTGTTAGGGTTGAATGTTGGGATAATGTCCCAATCAATAAAAGAAGCTTTGCTTGTGTAAGATTCTTCTAAAACCTTAACGGTAATGCCAACTCGTTCTAATTTATAAGTCAGCATTTCGATAAATCTAGCGTGTGGTATCTGCGTAAAGTTCTGGTTTGTGCGCTTGCCTAAATTAAGATGAGTTTTCCATTGTTCGTTTTTTCCTATAGAGACATGGGTTACTCCCAAGCGGAGAAATTCATCCACAATCATTTTCGTAGATTGGTGCAAATACTCATCTACAAAGTTGTTCCGATTACGAACAATGCTTGCAATGCGTTTTGACCTACCTCTACCATTGGGTAAGAATCCGCGAAATTTAGCTATTTGTTTGTTGTAAAACTGATTAGCTGATTTGAGTGGTTTACCATTAACAGCAATTGGTTGGATTGTTGGATCGTTGAAAACGATTGTGGCTAAATTATTCAGACCTATATCAATGGCTGCATTAAGTTGGGAATTTAGGCTACAGAAAAACTCTGAGTGTTCTAAAATTTCATAAACTATTTCAACAACAAAGCATCCAGTGCGCGGGACAATGCGTACTTCGCACAAGTCCTCGAACTTTAATCCAGGTATAAGTGGAATTCTGATTGGGGACATTGATGGGACTATCCACCCCTTACTAAATTCTCTTTTCCCAACCGCTTGATTGTTAAATTTAACTAGATTTTTCTCGTCGATGTAACTGGGTGGTTTCGGTCTAGCTGTAAACTTACTTGAGTCATTTTTATAAGCGGACAATGCCTTGTAGTAAGCAATCCAAGCATCTGCGTTTTGCTTGAAAACGAGTTGCGCGACCTTGGCTGGCATTAATTTGTAGTTCTCGTTTTGTTTAAATAGTGAGTCTAATTTCGCCTGTGACTGTGTACCCCAACCATAGAAAAATCCTTGGCGTTGGGTGAATTGAGCAGTGTTATAAAGCTGGCGAGAAACTGTCGTAATCTCATTGCAATAATCAAACCATTCATGTCCATTCTTAATTACGTGCTTTTCCACTTGGTGCATGATAATTTTTTCTCAGATGTGATTAGTATCTCACAAAAGATATATTGAAATATATTTAACTAGAAAACGAAGTTTAATCTAGATTGGAGTTCAACGCTTCAACTATCTTTTCTGTTTTGCGCTTTGCCCGGCGCTGACCATACAGTCGTGCTGAAAAGCTGGTAATTATCGCTACCAAATCTTGCATCAATTCATCACGTCCATTATCAGCCAAGTTAACTATCTCTAAATTTATGTTTAATCTTCTAAGTAAAATATCTATGTAATGTGTACCAAACCTGCCTAGTCTATCTTTGTGTTCTACTAGCAAAATATCATAATCGTCTTTGAGTAGAAGCTTGGTAGTAATGCATAGTAATGATAAAGTAAAACTGTGTTATTTAACGTTGGAACTATGCCTTGTCCTCAATGCAACTCAAACAACATTGTTAAAAATGGACACACCCACTACGGGAAACAACGGTTCAAATGCCAAAATTGTGGACGACAATTTGTAGAAAGTCCAACCAGACAACCGATTGACTGCTCAAGACGTGAGTTAATCGATAAACTCTTACTCGAACGCTTATCCTTAGCAGCGATCGCTCGCGTAACTGCAGTGTCAGTACGTTGGTTGCAATACTATGTCAACCAGAAATATTACCAAACTCCAAAGCAGGTTGAAGTTACCCAAAAAAACCTGGCAGCCTAATTCTTCAGGTTGATCAGATGTGGTCATTTGTTGGATCAAAAGCGAATAAACAGTGGATTTGGCTTGCAATTGATGCTGTGACTCGAGAAATTGTTGGAGTTTATATTGGAGACCGTTCCGCTCAGGCTGCAAAACAATTATGGCGATCGCTTCCACCAGTATACCGGAGCGTGTGCAGTTTGCTACACAGATTTTTGGGAGGCATAGGAACAAGTGTTACCAAGTAAACGCCATCGTGCAGTCGGTAAAGATAGCGGTCAGACAAGTTATATCGAACGATTCAATAATACCCTTAGGCAACGAGTTGCGCGCTTAGTCCGTAAAACATTGTCCTTCTCGAAATCGCTCGACAACCACATTGGGGCAGTGTGGTATTTCGTTCATCACTATAATGCCTCCCTAGGACAATAAATCATTACTATGCATCACTAGCAGAAGCTTTTCTAGTTTCTTGCGATTATCATTTAATCCGCTCCCTACTTCCTTTACGGCATAGATAACTTGATATCCCTTCTTCTGTAGCATATTTAATTAATCGATCCGCCTGCCTATCAAGATTATCCTTGTTTTCGGCACTTGATACTCTGGCATAAATCGCAACTCTGATAAGACCCCCTGGCATTCTTTTGGGATTATAATCAACTATTACCGTGCCAGTTGGAAGCTGTTCTGTCGGGTATGGTATTTTACCTGCTTTGTAATGCCTCCAAGCTGTAAGGTAGGAGATCCCTACCGTTTTAGCATAATCAGACAATTTCATTAGGATGTGAGATTTCGACTATATCTGACTATGTTAGACTATATTTTGTTCCAAGTTTTACAATACCTGACAATCTTCTATATAGGATTGCTGTCCGCCCGCACTCAAGTCAATAAAGGTTAGATTTGGTTCGCCGCAAAAGGCGCAGTAAAATTCAGCTGTTGTTTGCATTAACTTTTAAGCTATGAAGAAGGTAGAGGGCAGGAGGCAGAGGAGCCACTGCGCCCTTTGGGGTTCCCCCGGTTGAAGCATGTGGCGTGGCAGAAGCAATCAGGAAGGGATTCTGACCCCACAGCTATTGAAGACCGCCTGTAGAGACGGGGGTATTAAACCCCATGTGCAGAACGCAGAGAGTATCCTTTATTACTTTATCCCTTCTGCCACATAGCTGCCCCCCGCAGTATGCCTCGTGCCTTTTTCTGATAAATTCAAAGGCTGAAGTTCCTTTGGGGATGAGTTGAAATAACTTTTTGCATCAGCCAAATGCTTAATTAGTGTAGACTGTGGTAGCGGTCCAAGCAAGTGATTCCAAGGTAATACTTGCTCTGTTGACCAATCAGCGTGGACATAAAAATCTAAATCGGGAATTTGTCCTTTAAGTTGCTTGAAAGCACGTTTGTAACTACCCAAGGAATCGCCAAAATCGCGGGTAAGTTCCAAAAGCTGGAAAAGTCTTCTGTCTCCCCGTGATAACAAAGCTTGAATAATTGACCAATTGTAACTTTCTGGACGAAAATCTATTCCCTGCGGCTTTAATTTTTTTTGTAAAAATTGCAACCGCTTTTCTGCTTGCTTATTCACTCCCAACCATTGAAACGGTGTATGCGCCTTGGGTACAAAAGTGCTGCATCCCAGTGTTAACCGCAATCCAGGCGCAGCGTTTTTAACATCGCGCATCATCGCCACCGTAGCATCTAAATCCTCAGATTCCTCACCGGGAATTCCCGCCATTCCGTAGAGTTTTAAACTACTTAATCCACCAGCTTTGGCATTTACTGCAGCTTTGATAATGTCATCTTGTTCCAGCTTTTTGTTGATGATTTGGCGGAGTTTTTCCGAACCGCTTTCTATGGCAATTGTTAAAGACTTCGTATCTCGTTTTGCCAAAGTTTGCGCCAATTGTACAGTTACCGTATTGGTTCGCACCGAAGCAATACTCAAACGGACATCATCGTATTTTGGTTGACTAATATAATTGAGTAAATCCTCAAACTCAGGATGCTGAGTTACAGAAGCACCTAATAATCCTAATCTATTTGTAACTTGTAAACCTTTTTCAATCGCTGGAATTAATGAACTTTCAAGACTCGCAGTTCTAAAAGGCAAAGTGAGATAACTTGCCAAACAAAAACGACACATTTCTGGGCAACTTCGCACCACTTCCACCATAAAAATATTTTCCCACGCCGCCTTTTCGGTGACGACTGTTGATGCTGATAAAGTATTTCCCCGATAAGTTTGCTTTTGCACCACCGCCGGAATTTCTGGTGAAATGGGTTTAATTGATTTTATCGCCCCATCTAACGCGTGATATTCTATCTCATACAAACTGGGAACATAAATTCCCGGTACTTGTGCAAGTGCTTTTAGTTGAGTTTGTCTCGGCGCGTTTCTAACTTCTTTATAAGCATCAATAAAATCTCCTAGTAAATTTTCGCCATCCCCCAAAAGAATGACATCAAAAAAATCTGCAAAGGGTTCGGGGTTGGCAGTAAGGACGGGACCACCACCAAAAACTATGGGATGATGAATATCGCGGTCAGTTGCACGAATAGGAATTTGTAGAGATTCCAACAAATTTAAAATATTCACATAATCCAATTCCCACGACATAGAAAAGCCTAGTAATTCCGGTTTTCTGGGAAGCGTTTCGCGAGTATCGGTGAATAGGCGACTCACCTGCAAATCATCGCGCATTGCCAAAGTCGCCCACACCACCTGATAGCCAAGGCTAGTAATACCCACAGTGTATTCATTAGGAAAAGCAAAGATAGTGGGGATAGCGTCGGTATTGGGGGTGGCTGGGTTGAATAGAAGGCGTTCGTTAGCGAATACAGATGATGTCATGTCAATTTTGGATTTTAGATTCTAGATTTTGGATTGGTAATTGCTGATTGGTAATACAGCGATCGCAAATAAGTTGTGAACAAAACTCTTCTTTTTTATCTTGGCATCCTTTGCGTCTTGGCGGTTTAATAAAATCCAATGTTCACGACCTTTCAGGGAATTGCTGTAGGTAATTGTTTTCTTTCCATTCCCCATCCTCCCATTCTCCAATAAGTTTATCTATATTTAATTTTAAGCCATAAAATTATCAAGTTAAAAACCAATGTGACGCCGTTAGCAAGAATAATCGGCAAAGCTGATAGATATAGCCCGTAGATTAACCATAATAAAATGCCAATATTGAAGCTAATTAACATGACAAAAGAAACATCCTTTGCTGATTTTGTTTGCCATGTTTTAATCATCTGCGGTAAGAATGAGAAAGTCGTTAATGTCGCGGCGACTAACCCTAAAATTGTAATAAAATCCATTTGATGTTACCAGATAGAAAATACCCTGTTTGCGCCAAGATTAGGCATTGTCTATCATGATACTTTGATTCAAATTGAATTGTATTTCAAATAACTATACAAGTATGATTTTAGACAAATATTACTGCGAAATACCACAAGTATCTTTAATTACTGTAATTTGCTGCTTACTTACAAACTGACATTTGTAGCGCGATCGCATTATCAGCTTATACCAATTTTCTGTAACGTTGCGCTTACGGGGTAGGGAACATTGCCCTGCCCCTAGGACAATGTGTGGTTCAATTAGATGAAAACTGCTGTAAGTGGAAGGAGAGCATCATGAAAATTTAGAAACCCGGTAACTCCTGCGAAACCGGGTTTCTGGACACCGTGAACTTTTATCTTACATTCAACCTTTATCTTTTGGCTTTTTCAGATAAGACTTAGCCCAAGCATACCGCTGTGAATCTTTTCTTAGTAGGTAATTCACTGCATCCTGTCGTTTATTCTCATCTTTTGTACTCCTAACTACTCGCTTAATTTCATCATCTATATCCTCGGTTTTTGCACCGCGCTTGATTGCTTCTGCAAACCAATCATCTCCTTTTGAATATTCACCTTTGTCATAGGAAATCGCTCCCATTAAAGTGTAAGGTTGATAACTTTCAGAATGAAACTCAATAGCTTTCCTTGCACATTTTTCTGCATTAACTAAATCATCAATATCTCTAAAAGCCGCACCTCTAGTTACTAAAATGGCTGATTTGAGATTACTTTCTCTGATATTGCCTAAGTCCAAATTAGTTAGCTGTAACGCGCGTTCTGATTCATCTGCCTTGCGCCAATAACTACTAGCAGTAGGGATATTCCATTTGTGTCCAGTGCGTTTAAATTCCTGTTCGTAAAAATCGGCTTCAAGTTTGTAATGTGCAATAGCAATCTTTCCGTCACGAGATAAAAGATTCTGCTCTATAAGCTGAACCACTAATAGAGGATCTAGCCGCTCTTGTTTCTCCAGTTTTAGCATTATCATGTAAAACGGTTCCAACGGCAATTCATTTCCAGGATCTAGAAGTGCATACTTTTTCTTGAGAGTTGTAAAGTGCTTTTGTTTGGCGAAAGTAATGATATCTTCACGTTGATTCTGTTTTAGCCAGTCAATCTCTGAGTCACTTAACAATTCTCCTGATTCTACCTTTAACTTCAGAGTATAAGCATACTTTTCATTAGCTATTCTAATTGTTTCCGGAAGTTTACGTTTTATGAGAAAATTAATATCCTGCTCACTCACTTTGTTCTCTAAATCAAGTTTTTTGAGAACTTTGTACAAATGACTAGAAGGGGATGAATCCTCGAATTCAATTGCTTTATACTTAGCTTTTAAAGCAGCAAATTCTCGCTTTTGTTCGAGTTGATTAGCAATGACAATTGTTTCAGTAAGTCCTTGCTGTTCTAGCCAGTAAATTTCTGAATCAATTAGTTTTTTGTCTGCATCCAGTTTTTGTAATATTGTATAAAGGGGAAATTCAAGTACTGGATATAACTGTTTATTTACTTGGTACTTAGCCTTCAAATTTGCAAATTCAGCCTCTCTTGCTGCTTCTTGTTGCAGAAAAATTTCTAATGTTTCTAGGAGTTCGTTATTGAGTAGCCAGTTAGCTTCTTTCTCGCTTAACCTTTCTTCTATGTCGAGTTTTTTTAATATTTGATACAGTGAACTCTTGGGAGATGAATCTAGATGTTTAGTAGCTTTGTACTTTTCCTTCAGAACAGTAAATTTCCGCATCTCCTGAACAATCGCAACTGTTTCATCAAGATTATTATCTTTTAATAATTTTACTTCGGAATCACTCAACTGATTTTCTGATTCAAGTTTCCAAAGTATTGGATATAAAAAATTGGCTAGCGATGATTCCCAATTTTTGGGGACTTTGTATTTAGTCTTGAGATGGAAAAAATCAGCTTCTAGTCTTTTGGCTTCTTCTGTTCTACGTTGCTTCAGCCAAATAATTTCAAGTGTTTCACAAAGTTCCTGCTTTCTCAACCAATAAAACTCTAATTCAGTTAGCTCAATTCCTAAGTCAACTTTTCGCAAAATAAGATACAGAAGACTAGAGGGTGATGAATCTTGATATTTAGTTGCTTGGTACTTGGTTTTGAGGGCGGCAAAGTGTTTTAAACGGTTTTCAAACTCTTTTTCCATATTGATAGAAGCAGCGATAACACTAGTATACTTGTTATATCTGCTACTATAACAACACTGGGAAAAAACAGGGATGGCACAATCACCACCCCACAATAGTGAAATATGCTTTAAAAAATTGCGTGTTACCTACAACACTTTACATTGTCCCTGATGCCGCAATAAATGGTCGCACAACACCAGCGCTACCATCGCTTCAACCATCGGTACTGCACGGGGTAATACGCAAGGGTCATGTCTTCCTTTTGCTGCTAATAGCGTTTCTTCGCCCTCACGGGTGACTGTTTTTTGCTCTTTTCTAATTGTGGCTGTCGGCTTAAACGCCACCCGCAAAATAATATTTTCACCGTTGGAAATTCCGCCTTGAATTCCACCGGAACGGTTGGTTACGGTGCGAATTTCACCGTTTTCATCAATATAATATTCGTCGTTATGCTCAATCCCAGTTAACAGCGTTCCTGCAAAACCCGAACCAATTTCAAATCCTTTGCTAGCAGGAAGTGACATTACACCTTTAGCAATATCCGCTTCTAATTTATCAAAAACTGGCTCGCCCAAACCTTTGGGCACATTCCGCGCAACACATTCCACAACGCCGCCGATAGAATCGCCACTTCTACCAATTTGCTCGATTAATTCAATCATTTTGTCTGCACATTCCCCATCGGGACAGCGGACGATGTTGCTTTCCACTTGTTCTAAAGTAACGGTGTTGGGGTCAATGACGCCTTCTAAATCTTTGATGCGCTTGACATAACCGATGATTTCTACACCAGCAACTTGACGGAGAATTTTTTTAGCGATCGCACCTGCTGCAACTCTACCAATTGTCTCACGCGCCGACGACCTACCGCCACCTTGCCAATTGCGAATGCCATATTTTGCATCGTAAGTCGCATCTGCATGAGACGGGCGATACTTGTGCGCCATCTCGTCATAATCTTGGGGACGAGTGTCTTTGTTGCGTACCACAATTGATATTGGTGTGCCTAGGGTTTTCCCCTCAAAGACCCCAGACAAAATTTCGCACTTGTCTTCTTCCTTGCGAGGCGTTGTAATTTTACTTTGCCCCGGACGCCGCCTATCCAACTCAAACTGTATTTCCTCAGAGGAAATTGAAAGACGCGGAGGACAACCATCAATTACAACTCCCACTCCACCGCCGTGAGACTCGCCAAAAGTCGTGATGCGAAATAGATGCCCAAAAGTGTTGCCCATGATGTTGAGGAGATATTATCCCGATTATGTATTTTACCAAAGAAAGGCACGAGGCATACTGCGGGGGAGCCACTGCGCCCTTGCAGGTCAAGAGCGTTGAAGCATCTGGCGTGGCAGAAGCAAGAAAATATGTTTTTTACCCTCTGCTACTTTCTTTTAAAGGCACAATTATTTACGAAAAGGGTAAAAGGATTTTTTTAGGGGACGCAAAGCGTGAGAAAAAAGCTGTCCTTGGTTGAAACCCTAAAATTTATTTATAGGGTTTCGCTTTTGCTTTCTGCCTACCCTTCACCGAACGCCAAAGCTGTACGTACTTCTGCCTTCTCATCTAGAGTCTTGTTCTCACTACAAAGACACAACATCAAAGGTATCTTTCATTTTCGGGCTTCGCAAGTTCTTTTTTTTTGGTTTTGCGGTCTATTTTATCGGTTAATAGTTTGATAAATTAGACCTGCCTTGACAATAAGGCAGAGGGAAGAAGGCAGATGGCAGAAGGAATAAAGATTTTCATCAATTCCTTGTGTGATAAATCACATAAAGTCTCTTGCTAAAATCAGCCCTGAAATAAATTTCACCCCTGAAAGCTGAAGTAAGCTTTAGCTTGCTGGATTCAGGTTTTAATACCATTTCTCCAAATGTTTGACACATATGATCCCCCCAACCCCCTTCCGGGGGCACAGCGACTTTGATATGTGGCAATGTTAAAGAGAATTAGTCTAATATCATGTCCGCCTAATTACTTATAAATAAAATATATGTTTTTAGTTGCGCTAAAGCGCCGTATATAAACTTTACTTTTAGCCCGAAAGCGCAACTCCTCACCTAATTATAAGTGTTATACCGGACATTAACTAACCCGTTTCAACGGGTGTAGAGACGCGCTTAGTGCGTCTCTACAAAGCCTGAAATGCGCGTTCCAGGCAATCAATGCAATAAGTCTATTGAAAAGTTTTCTAAAAAGGCATATCCAATAAAAAGCGCCCTCCCGGTAGGGAGGGCGCGATATGCAAGCTAAGACTTAAATATTAACCGTTGATTGCAGGAGCAGATAGAGCAACAGGTGCTTCACCTCCAGCAGCCAAGTCGAGGGGGAAGTTGTGAGCGTTACGCTCATGCATTACTTCCATACCCAAGTTAGCGCGGTTGATGATGTCTGCCCAAGTACCAACCACACGACCTTGTGAGTCAATGATTGATTGGTTGAAGTTGAAACCGTTCAGGTTGAACGCCATTGTGCTTACACCCAAGGCGGTGAACCAGATACCAACTACTGGCCATGCAGCCAAGAAGAAGTGCAGTGAACGGCTGTTGTTGAAAGAAGCGTATTGGAAGATTAGACGACCGAAGTAACCGTGGGCTGCAACGATGTTGTAGGTTTCTTCCTCTTGACCGAATTTGTAACCGTAGTTTTGTGATTCGGTTTCGGTTGTTTCACGTACCAAGGAGGAGGTAACGAGTGAACCGTGCATTGCAGAGAACAAAGAACCACCGAATACACCTGCTACACCCAACATGTGGAAGGGGTGCATCAAGATGTTGTGTTCTGCTTGGAACACAATCATGAAGTTGAAGGTGCCGGAGATACCCAAGGGCATACCATCGGAGAAGGAACCTTGACCGATGGGGTAGATCAAGAATACTGCGGTAGCAGATGCCAAAGGCGCAGAGTAAGCTACACAGATCCAAGGACGCATACCCAAGCGGTAAGACAATTCCCACTGACGACCGAGGTAGCAGAAGCAACCGATCAAGAAGTGGAATACTACCAATTGGTAAGGACCGCCGTTGTACAACCACTCATCTAAGGAAGCTGCTTCCCAAATTGGGTAGAAGTGCAAACCAATCGCGTTGGAAGAAGGAACAACTGCACCGGAGATGATGTTGTTTCCGTAAATCAATGAACCTGCAACCGGTTCGCGGATGCCATCGATGTCTACTGGAGGAGCAGCGATGAAGGCGATGATGAAGCAGGTGGTGGCGGCTAGCAAGGTAGGAATCATTAGGACGCCGAACCAACCGATATAAATCCGGTTGTCGGTGCTGGTGATCCAGTTGCAGAACCGTTCCCATACGTTGGCGCTTTCGCGGCGTTGTAAGGTTGTGGTCATTGTTTTATGAGTGCTTTATGTGTTTTATGAATCGGGGTAGGTCTTTTTGCTTACCCATATCTATACATTAGAGTACATATTTCGTTTTGTAAAGCCTTTTCATAAAAATCTTTCTTTAGGAGCGTGGGTCTTCCTGTCTAACTCCTAGAACCTATACAAATGCAGGGATGGAAATAGGACTTACGTTACGCACAAGTTACAAAATAATTAACCGCACTCTTACGCGGAGGACGCCCAGGAATGAGAGTTTGAGAGGTCTAACAGCGTAAGTCCTGGGAAAATAAGAAGAGAGGTAAAAATTTTGGAATGACTTATTTATAAGCTGTTAGCTGATTTTACACTTCGTTACATAGGCTAATTTTTTAACGCCGACCTATTTAAATGAAGAAATCAGGAGGGATGAGGTAGCTAATTTATCTCGTACGGCTGACCCACTTCCCCGACTCAGGTTTCAATCGAATTTTAGGACTGACACTGCTTGTTCAACGTCCAGTGCCAAAAATTTATCTATAGATATGTACATCCAATAAAGAGATAGCTGTGAATCTTGGCTGGTTTTGTGAAAACCTAGTGCTGATGCTAGTTGTTCATCGGCTGGATGCAATGGCAAAGTATACATATCGCAAAGGTTGGGAAAATCAGCTTGCATTCGGGTTAATGTTTGTTTTGCATCCTTTAAGAATTCACAAAGGTTAATTAGCTGCTTATAACGTAAATCGATTTGCCAACTTCTGATAAAAATAGAAGTGCAGTGGCGATCGCCCAATACAGCCATCTTCATCGGGTCAATTTCCGAAGCCGAACTGAGGTGGAGGCTGTTGCGTGGCGGGAGAAAGAAATTTTCTTCAGATTCGCTGGCTACAGGATAAAGGACATAAAAACCAACGGGTTCTTGAGTATCGCAGCGACGTAGAACCCGCATTCCGGTTGAATATTGCTGTGCCCAATTGCGGAGTATTTTGGCAATTCTGTGGGGTAAAGCTGTAGTTTTTTTGTTCATCCAGTTGTAGTTGCGGGCTAGAAAACTCGCAACGGGGATGGTGTCACTTCGAGGATTAAAGTCTTCTGGTACAAGCTTTATCGATTTCTCAGCTTGGGCGGATTCATTAAAATCTGGCAATAAAGACCGAATGCGAATACAAGTAGTGTTGCCATCAAAATCTTTTTCAATCAATCCCAAAGCAACAAGCTTATCAATCATCATACCGGCAGCGCGATCGCTTCCCCGCTCTTGTTGACTGTAAAAGAGTTCATGGGCTTCTCGATGGGTGCAAGGAACAAACCCTTCTGGTAAATCTAGTTCAGTTAAAGGTCGCTGCAAGCGCTTTCCCAGTTGCTGCTGTTGTTTAAGCAATAAATACGCCCACAATTTAACGAAATATTCAGCCCGACGACGCGTTACATTAACTCGCCCTTGAAGCTGAGACACGTACTTACGCTGTTGTTCAACTGGGAACCACTGGTCGATGCTTTCTGGATTCATATAGCCGGACTTCCTAACAGACTTTTCCAAGCTTGTCCAGTATTGCTACATCATCAAGCTTGAGAAAAACTTCACCCTGCTTCAGGTCGATTCCGCAAACTTCGACCTACAAAATTTGACTTCTGTACTGTGGCAAAGCTTGCACCTTACTCGTTGCGCCTACAGGTTCTCTAATATCAAAATTCAGCTAAACAGGCGATCGCCGATCGCTGTTGATTTTCGTCTTTAGTGTTTAGTTTGAAGGGAGAGTAACAATGTTCATTTCTGACTTCGACCTTAATCATAACACCGCATCTATCCAAAGATATAAATTTTCAAATAAAGCTTCAAAAAATGAACAATTGCAGTCCGCGTTAAAGGTTTACTTACTGCAAGCTGTAATTGAAAGCTTTGTTGACGGGATTTTAATACTGACAACTCAAGGTGAGTTGCTTCATGCCAATGAATGCGCCCGTCGTATTTGCCGTAAATTAATATCGGCGGAAAATTCTGTTAATGCAATTCCAGAGGAAATTTGGAGTGTTTGTCAGTCTTTGATGGAGAGTCGCAAGTTATTTCCAGATCAAAAAATATCCATTGAGTCTGAAATCGAGACAGATAAGTCAGTTAAATTACGTCTTCGGGTGAGATGGTTGCAGCTATGTGCAAGCAATGACAGTGTTTTGTTAGTGACATTAGAAGATTGCAATCAGTCCAGCCAAAATATAGCGATCGCTGACGCCAAAAAATATGGTTTAACTGATAGAGAGGCGGAAGTTTGGCTGTTGCGTAGAGGAAACCTTTCTTATAAAGAGATTGCAGACAAGTTGTTTATTACTATCAACACAGTCAAAAAACACCTGAAAAATATTTACGCTAAACAACAGGATATGCTGTGTTTGCAATAGTAAAAAACAGGGCATGGGAAATAGGGAGTAAGGAATAGAGTATTTGAAAATTTGCCGCGTATAACGCAATTTCTTCCATCCTCAATACCCAATGCCCACCCTCATTTTCTGCTAAAAACTAATTGAAAAAAATTTGATTCTTTGATGCTATATACAAGGCAACTTTTTTATTAAGACTTGATAAAAAAACTTAAAATGAAGCAGCAGGAGTAATACCATTTTCCTTAAGATTTGAATTTTTTATACCCCCCTAATGTCTCCGTAGCCTCTTGCTAAGGGAGGAATACACGCAGTCAAATATGCTGCAACATTAATGAGAATTAGTATAACAGGTTAACTTTATCTGCTCCATGCCCATTTTTAATTTCCCGATAGTCACCTATAGCCCTGCTTACACAATCGTTCCCACTTACGAGTGCTTTAATCGCTGTACCTATTGCAACTTTCGCGCCGATCCTGGTAAAAGTCCCTGGATGACAATTTCAGCAGCAAAAAGCATTTTAAAAGACCTTCAAAACCAGAATGTCTGTGAGATTTTGATACTTAGTGGTGAAGTGCATCCCCATTCATCAAGACGTCAGGCGTGGTTTCAGCATATTTATGAATTGTGCCAATTAGCATTAACAATGGGCTTTTTACCCCATACGAATGTGGGACCGCTGAGTTTTGAGGAAATGCAAAATCTGAAAAAAGTTAATGTATCAATGGGGTTGATGCTGGAACAATTGACTTCAGAATTGTTAAAAACAGTGCATCGCCACGCACCAAGTAAATTACCTGAAGTTAGGTTGCAACAATTACAATGGGCGGGAGAGTTACAGATTCCATTTACAACTGGGTTACTTTTGGGAATTGGGGAAACTGAAGATGATTGTTGGGAAACATTAGAAGCAATTTCTTACCTGCATCAACGATACCATCACATACAAGAAGTGATTCTGCAACCCCACAGTCCTGGAAATCAGCAAACCTTTAATGCACCAGCTTTTGACCCTCATCAGTTACCAAAAGTAATTGCTAAAGCGCGTCAAATTTTACCGCCAGATATTACTATCCAAATTCCGCCAAATTTAGTTAAAGATGACCAATGGTTACTCGCATGTATAAAAGCAGGTGGGAGAGATTTAGGTGGAATTGGACCAAAAGATGAAGTAAATCCGGATTATCCCCATCTTCAAGAACAGGCATTGAAAGAAATTTTACAACCTGCTGGGTGGCATTTAGTACCAAGGTTACCAATTTATCCACAGTTTGATAATTGGTTACCGGAAGAATTGCAAATATCTGTGAATAAATGGCGAAAGGCTGCATCCCAATCGCTTTTATTTAGCAGAGAAGAGAACAATAAAAAATCAAAACATCCTGAAAACTCAACAAAAGCTTGAAGAATACATCATTAACTGAATTCTCAAGCTGATTTACTTTTGGAACTGGAAAACATGCTTGATTCTGGCGACGAATATTTTGATACTATACCTTCGGGGCGCTTTGCTAACGTATATGGCGAAGACGTATTACACATTCAATCAGTTGAACATTTAGCTTGGTATAATCAAGCTAATGTGCTGGATGATTTAGGGTTATATGAAGAAGCGATCGCTGCTTATCAGCAAGCATTAAAAATTAAACCAGATTACCAAGAAGCGTGGATTAGCCTGGGTGCAATGCTGTGCGATCAATTACAAGATTACGAAGAAGCACTGCTGTGTTTTGACCAAGCTTTGAAAATAAATTACCTGGACGATTCAGCTTGGTACAATCGAGGCAATGCGTTAGAACAATTAGAACGCTACGAAGATGCGATCGCTTCCTATGACCTGGCATTGAAAATCAACCCAGAAGATGAAGCAGCCTGGTATAGTCGCGGATGGGCATTGTATGAATTAGGACAATATGAAAATGCGATCGCTTCTTATGATGAAGCTTTAAAAATTAAACCTCAAGACGACTCAGCTTGGTATAACAAAGCTTGTTGTTACGCAGTGCAAGGTCATGTCAAACAAGCAGTTGAAAGCTTGCGACAAGCAATTAGTCTGAGTCCGAATCAATATCGCCAGATGGTAAAAACCGATTCTGATTTTGATGAAATTCGCGAAGATAAGTGTTTTGTAGCATTGATTCAAGAATTTATGTTGAGAAAATAGTTCGACTAGTTCATCCCCAGCTAGCCGCTAGGTAATAAAACCGTGGAAAATAGCAGCAGTCCTCTCAAGCAGGACTGCTGCATAGTCATGTTTAATCTACTTGTGTTATTTTTGACGGATATACGGCAGCGTTAAATTCTGAAAAATTGTATTTTTAATTACATTAATAACCAGGCCGTATAAATCTTCTGTCAGCCTACCTTGCCTATATTTTAAGATGATCAACGATCAGGAGTTCCTTCACGGTGCTGCGTTTTTACGGCTAATTAATTGTGGAAAGAGGCTTACAATCACTCACGCATCTTGGATACATGCATCGATATACTTAGTTGAAACTGATAGCAGTAAATCGGCTATTCTCTTTAAGGTTTCCAAAAAACCAAAATCGGCATGGTCTTTTACCTTAAGCATTCAGGAAGAGTTAGCCTTTGATACTCTCGATAGTAATTATCCTGGGATTTCAGTATTCATAGCTCTCATCTGTCATAAAGACGGCATCTGCTGTATTGGGAAAAACAGGCTTTGCAGTGTCTTGGACACAGACACTGGTATTGGTGGTCAGCATATCTCGGTGTCTCGGCAGACACACGGTAGCTATCATATAAGTGGTCCAGGCAGGCAGAGGATGGATCAGACAGTGCCTCAGAGTGACTGGCCTCGTGTACTTTTTTCAAATAAAGACAACAGTTATGAGTGAAATTCGTATTAAAACTGATGGAGATTGTATCAATAAACTTATTGACAAGGTTAAAAACAAAATTGGGGATAAACCAGCAGAACAATTAAAGCAAACTGCTACTGAAGTGGTTCAAAATTGCGTTGATTTCTACTCTAAAACATTCGGTTTTGGTGATGTTGGGGCTACAGGTACAGGAATTGTCAGTAATCCTCACAAGGGTAAAATAGCTGATAGCACAACTGGATTAATCTACGGCAAAGTCCAAAGCGGCAAAACTAATACCACCATTGCGACTCTGGCACTTGCTCAAGCTAATAAATTTCGTTGCTTCATTATATTAACTTCTGACAATACTTGGCTCGGTAAACAAACTGCTGCTCGTTTTAATAATCAGCTTAAACGCGGACCTGTTGTTTATAATTGGGAAGATTGGAAAAATGACCCCAAATATTTTGCTGAAAATAAATTGTCTCCTTATATTAAAGACACTGGTGTTGTCTTGGTATCGACGAAGAATGTCCGCCACTTAGATAACTTACTTCAAGTTCTCAAGTTTGCCAAAGCCAGTAGCGTACCTACTCTAATATTTGATGATGAAGCTGATAATGCTAGCCTGAACACTAACGAAGCAAAGCAAGCAAAGAAGGGTAAAAATACTGTTGCAGATAGTTCAATTTTTGAAAAAATAGGTAATATCCGGAAAGAGGTTGCTAATCACATTTATGTGCAAATTACTGCAACTCCTCAAAGTCTACTGCTGCAAAATCTTGATCATCCTTGTAAACCAGTTTTCTGTGCTGCCCTCCCTAAACCTGGCGATAGTTACATGGGAGGAGACTTATTTTTTGAAGAAAATAGCCCATTTTGCTATACGGTAAAAGCTGAGGAATTAGAGCTTCTTAAAAAACAGGAAGGAGAGAACCCTGGTAATAACTGGGATATGCCTGAAGGTCTAAGACTAGCTTTATGCTGCTTCTTTTTAGGTGCAATTTATAAGATGCAGTCAGGAATAGATGAAGATGCTAAATATTCGTTTCTGGCTCACATCTGCTACAAGAAGGACAACCATAGCAACTTAGAAAAAATAATTAGTGACTTTGTTGTAAAGCTTGATAAAGCTCTTAGAGAAAAATCATCTGCCACAAAGCGAGAAGAGGCATTTAAGTGGCTAAGTCAAGCTCATATAGAATTAAGCAAAACAACACGGGATTTACCACCCCTCGATAACCTTATTGAAGAGTTAAAACATGAATTGCGGAGTGCTATACCAAAAGTTATCAATGCAAATAATCCAGATAAAGAGCCTAACTATAACCCAGGAATAAACATTCTCATAGGGGGTAACAGACTTGGACGAGGTGTCACTATTGATGGCTTGATGGTAACTTACTACGGACGTGATGCCAAGCAAAAAATGATGGATACAGTGCATCAGCACGCACGTATGTTTGGTTATCGTCAAGAACTTAAGGATGTTACCCGTCTCTTCCTACCTCAACATATTTTAGATGACTTCCGGGCAATTCATGAAGCTGATGAGGGAATGCGTCAGGCTATTGGTGACGATCCTAACAATATTAAAATAACGCCTGTGTGGATTGGTTCCAAACTAAAGCCAACCCGTTCTAATGTTCTGAATCCAGCAGAAATAGATGCTTTCATACCTGGCTCATCAATTTTCCCTCGCGATCCGCTTTGGAAAGCTTCGGAAGTGAGGCAACACACAGAAGCTTTAGATAAGCTGCTCTGTGAATACAAAGGTGACGACAAATACTATGAGGTTGAGATCAGTTTTTTGTTGCAGATTCTGGAGCATATGCCGAGTGGTCGTTGCCCTGGATATTCATGGGAGGATAAACGAGTAAAAGAAGTCTTAAAGGCAATGGAGGCAAGAGACATTCACAAAGGAATGCTAAATATTCGCCGAGGGCCAAAAGGAGACGGACTTGAATTATCAAACAAAATTGTTAGACCTTGGCAGGGTTCAGGTTTCGCGCAAAGTGAATGGATAAGTAAGCCTAGAAACAAATACCCCACTATCCCAACTTTAGTTGTGATGTATGAGAAAGGCGAGGAGAAAAAAAAGAATTGGGATAATCAACCTTTATATCTACCCACGTTGATTCTACCTAAAAGCAAGTTTGTCTTCATGTTCAATTACTCAGAAGCTGCTGAATAACTGGAAGATGATATAGATTTGCAGGATTAGAAAATAAGTGTGTTATGCAAGCGATCGCCCTCTTTTTCTCACTCTTCACAGCAATGCATTTTGGAAGTGCGATCGCCTTGATTTAACACAAATAGCAGTTCCAATACGGTTCAGAAATGTTTTGATAATTTACTGCTGTCAATTAAATCTGTTCCCTCACCCAATTACGAAAATTCCGAGCCATCCCCATCACGCCTATTCTTTGACTTTGTTCCAAAAAATGCGGAATTTGGACTAAAAGTAAATGTGCAAAAGTAGGTGAATTCTCACACTCGATATATTGCCTATCTTGCAATTGGTAAATTTTCAACACACCTTCGTCATAGCGCCAAATCTCCATAACTCCCAAAGAAGCATAAATTTGGAATTTATCCAACGACGAACTTGTCAAATCTATTTCTACCACCAAGTCTGGTGGTGGTTCACTTATAAGGTCAATTTCGGTTTTATTTCTGACCAACGTCTCATTTTGAATATAATAGCTGCTATCTGGTTCCACACCACGCCGCAAATCTTCCCTTTTTAGCGTTGTAGAACCTGTAGGAAAAATTTCTAAATTCAACTCTTCTCCAAGCACAAAAATTAGACGCTCAATTAAACATTTCCAATACTCATGCGGCATTAATGGCGTCATAATTTCTAGCATACCTTGGTCATAGGTAATACGGGAGGCTCTATCCTCACCCATATCAGCTAACATGGTTTCAAAAGTTTGCCAGCTGATGTTTCTCAAGACAACCCTTTGTGTTGATGCGGTGGATGTAGTTACCATGACTCGATTGGGTTGAAGTTATTACCCCAAAAATAGCGTAAATAACCGCGTCTTCTCCCTCACACTTGCAACAGTCTCGCCAAACGAGAAGCGATCGCGCTTCGTTTCTGCCACTTGTAACAGTTTGTAACAGGATCCTCTGATGAAGGGCGATCGCCCTTTTTGTCTCACTCTTCACCGCAACAGAATAGAAATATTGGCGCAAGTAGCATAAAGCATTGGTAGGATGAAATAATCAAAAGACAACTAAACCTTTACGGTTGCGTTCGGGTGTTTGCACGCTTTGCGATTTGACCACTATTTAACTGGCCGACTATTGAGTGAAGAAGCTATGCTTGAGTCTGTAATTTATGATGAGATTCTCCAAGAGGGCATAGAAAAGGGGCTACAGCAAGGTATCCAACAAGGTATACAACAAGGTATCACCCAAGGAAAACGAGAAGAAGCAACCTCGTTGGTGACACGCCAACTCTCACATCGATTTGGTTTGCTCAAACCCAAAATAAAAGAACGCATTCATAAATTATCTCTCGCCCATTTAGAAGTTCTGGCTGAAGAATTATTGGATTTTAACGCTTTAAATGAATTAACACTTTGGTTAGACGAGCAAGAAGCAGCTACTTGAGGGTTAGCAAATATTGGCAGAAGGAAGAGGGCAGAGGAGCCACTGCGGTGCCGGGGTTCCCCCGGTTGAAGCATGTGGCGTGGCAGAAGGAGAAGAAAATTTTTCCTCTGCCAAAAAGAGTCTAAAGCCCCAGATCGCAACACTATCGTCAGAAAGCGAGAAGCAAGCTACAGGACGCTTCGCGATTTATTTATGGGGTTTCCCTTCCTTCCTCCTTCTTCCTACTTCTGCCTTCTCACACTTCATTGCATCCCCCAAAAGAAAGAGTTCCGAAGAAAAAACCGTGTTGTAAAATAGACATAGTAAGGATTCGGGGGACCATTAACTGGTCATAAACGCCTATAGAGACTATCTTTGGTAATCTCCAAGGTCTAAAGTCGAGCCAGCTGAAACAATTAGCTAGGCTGTATCACCAACGCATACCGGGCGATCGCGTCACTACGCCCGATTTTTCCCAGCGTCTGGCAGCAATTAGTACTGAAATCAATCAACCCGTGTGTGCCTACCTCAACCGTCGCGGGCAAGTTATCCGCGTAGGGGTAGGCACGCCGCGTCAAACGCAAATCCCACCGATGGAATTACCCCGTTACGGTGCGGAACGACTCAGCGGTATCCGTTGTATCGCCACCCATTTGAAGCCAGAACCGCCCAATGAAGCGGCATTGACTTCTATGGCACTGCAACGTCTAGATGCTCTAGTTGTTCTAAATATTACCGGAACTGGATTTACACGGCGGGGTGGTGGCGCGACTGGGTACGTCAAAGAAGCTTATGTAGCTCACCTAACACCCCAAGACTCTCGCGTGGCGATCGCAAGTGTCGCGTTGGGGGCAAACGTTAATACTTTCCAAACCCCAAGTTGGAGCGTTTCGCCGCCCATCAGCCTTGATGTCCTGACAGAACAGGATTTCATTGACTTGGTGGAAGGACTGGAAGAAGAATTCCGCCGGGAATTTATCGCCCAGGAAGTAGACGCAGACCACGATCGCGTTTTGATTGTCGGGTTAATGACCGATAACATTTCGCCCCAACGATTCCACGACATCTTAGCGGAATTGGCGCGGTTAGTAGATACTGCAGGGGGAGAGGTATTGCAGACAGTGCAACAAAAGCGATCGCGCATTCATCCTCAAACGGTGGTCGGGGAAGGTAAAGTTCAAGAAATTGCCCTGACAGCCCAAACCCTGGGATGCAATCTCATCGTTTTTGACCGCGACCTTTCACCGACACAAGTCCGCAACCTAGAGGCACAAATTGGTATCCGGGTAGTTGACCGCACCGAAGTAATTTTAGATATCTTCGCCCAACGCGCCCAGTCCCGTGCTGGTAAGTTACAAGTAGAACTCGCGCAGTTGGAATATATGATGCCGCGACTCTCCGGTAGAGGTCAGGCAATGTCCCGACTCGGTGGTGGTATCGGTACTCGCGGACCTGGTGAAACTAAGCTGGAAACCGAACGGCGTGCCATTGGGCGGCGCATTTCTCGCCTGCAACAAGAAGTCAATCAATTGCAAGCACATCGAGAGCGATTACGACAGCGGCGACAACATGAGGAAGTTCCTTCAGTAGCTTTGGTTGGTTATACCAACGCCGGTAAATCTACTTTGCTGAATGCCTTAACGAATGCGGAAGTTTATACAGCAGACCAATTGTTTGCTACCCTTGACCCCACCACCCGCCGTTTGGTGATTCCCGATGCTGTGACCGATCAACCCCAGGAAATTCTGGTGACAGATACCGTAGGGTTTATCCACGAATTGCCAGCATCGTTAATGGATGCCTTCCGCGCTACTTTGGAAGAAGTCACAGAAGCCGATGCCTTACTGCATTTGGTGGATTTGTCCCATCCGGCTTGGTTGAGTCAAATTCGTTCCGTCATGGATATTTTGGCAGCAATGCCAGTAACTCCCGGACCGGCGCTGGTTGCATTCAACAAAATAGACCAAGTGGACAGTGAAACCTTGGCTATAGCGAGGGAAGAGTTTCCTCTGGCGATATTTATTTCCGCAAGCGATCGCCTGGGATTAGAAACCCTACGCCATCGCCTCGCCCAGTTGATTAACTATGCTACCTCCCCTAGGTAGATACTGAAAATCAATAGTTAATTTCCAGTTACAAATTCCGTGGTTTTATAAACTGCGGAATTTGTTATTTAAACAGTCCCAGCTATCAAATAATAGCAGGTAATATTTCTGCGATCGGATTCACAGCAGCTTGAATCCAAAGATGTCAAAGTTAAGCTTCTTTTAGCTGTAGGACATGAGTACACCGTTAATTTCAAATCAGATGCGTTTGTTTTGCACAGTCTTTTAACAACTATTACGGCTCTTGCCGACAAGCAAGCAACTGCTTGTCAAGCTTTATTTCAAAAAATCAAAAAAATGACTATAGATGAAGGTAGTTCTGCTTTGTATTTCCCTAGCGAACATTTCATAGGTATAGTGACAGAACCTCCAATTTTATTATAGCAAATAGAGGATGCTAAACCTCAAGCTGAGGAACTCACATATATTTTTCCATCTGATTATGTACAAATAGATAATTTTTTCACACCAAAAGAACACAACCAATTACTTAACTACGTTCTCAACAAAGAATCAGATTTTGTGCCTACCAGCACTTCAACCAATAATATGAATTATCGCCGTTCAATGATTTTATACTCATTTCCTGAGTTTTCTGAACTAGTTTTAAATAAAATTCCAGCGATAATTCCTGATGTAATTAGCTTCTTAGGGCTACCACCATTTTCTGTTTCTCAAATTGAGAGCCAAATGACCGCACATAACAACGGTAATTATTACAAAATTCATAATGATAATGGCAGTCCAGAAACTGCTACACGAGAACTAACTTACGTCTACTACTTTTATCAAGAACCGAAATCATTCTCGGTGCAGGAGAGTTGCTAATCTATGACAGCAAGATTGAAAATAACTTTTATGTTAACGCAAAGTCTTTTAAAACAGTAGAACCACGCAATAACAGTATTGTTTTCTTCCTCAGCCGTTATATGCACGAAGTATTAACTGTAAATTGCCCCTCCAAAGCATTTGCAGATAGCCGCTTTACCATCAACGGCTGGGTTCGCCGATAAATAAATTCAGTGTAAATACTTTATATTACTATTTTGAATCTTTAAATTTGGGGAAGGCGTAGATACCAGGAATACTTTCCAAGGCGGGTTTCTCCCCGCATGGAAATGTCGTTTTTATTTATTGGTAGCGCTTATTAATACCAATTCTCTGTAAACGTGAGCTTAATGATATCGTAGGGTGGGCAATGCCCACCAAATCGAGTTTCGCAATTAAAGCTCATCTTTATAGAGAATTGGTATAAGTCAATCCATCTTAGTTAAATATCGTTCAGTTAAGGGTAATTTGATTATTGGATAAAGTCTAATCAAGGATACACAGGCATTGACTCAAAAATAATACATAATAAAAAAAAACCATAAATACTTATAATCTCAATAATTATACGGATAAACTCAGAATTTTCAGCTTTGATTTAAGCTGAAATAAATATATCGTAAATTGGTGGACAATATCTCTTTTATTCCTTTAGTTTTGAGATGTTGCTTTAAGAAATCTGCTTAGTATGTCAATGCCTGCTCAAAAAATAATCTTTAGGCTATCTGCCCTATCCACAGTAGGAGCTTGTTTCCTTTCTGTAGCTCCTTCAGCTTCAGCTTTTACTTTTTCTGGCAACGGTGATAGCGTCACAATTAACGCTAACGACATAAATAAGTCTTTTGAAATTAATTTTGGCGGCAACGTCGATACGAAAGATGTTAACGGACTCTCGGCAAAAGCAACCTTTAAATTTCTAGGATTTACTCCAGTCGGTAGCGGCTCCAATACTAAGACAGAGGCAAAATTTGATATCAGCCTATCCAATACATCTAGTAATGGTATCACTTCTAGAACTTCTGCCTTGGGTTTTAACGTTGACAAAGCGCTGCTTGGAGTTGGAGGAGGTAATAATAATTCTGGAACTGGAAATACACGCTCTTCTGGGCTTTTTGCTAACGACAGAAGCGGCGCATTTCCCAATCAATTTGGCAACGTTAACGTATGCTTCACTGACGGTAATACCTGTCAGGGAGGTTCAAATGGCGGCGTTAGTACTGGTGCTAGTCCTGGCGTTTTCTCTCCTATCCTTGCTTTTAGCGGTAATGTTACCAGTTTTACCTTGAGCAACCTCGGTGTGCGCTATCAAAGTATTAACGGCAATAACTTCAACGGTGCCAGCGGTACAGGTCGAGGATATTATCAGGCTCCACCACCTCCACCGAAAAAAGTTCCTGAACCAGGTACAATGGCAGCTTTGGGCTTGTTTGCTATCAGTGCTTTTGGATTAAGTAAGAAAAGCAAAAAGTTGGTTCTCCAGAATTAAACAAGAATAGTTAGTTTTACATCTGCTTGAAACATGGTGTCAGAAATTAATACACACTTCTGACACCATGTTTATTTTGGCAAGCGATGATTAGACCTTTGAAGACAAGCCGCTTCCTCTGAGTACGCTCACTGTTTCACCCGGTCAATAGTGAGGTATTTTTTTGCATTCGTCCGCTTTCGCAGTAATATTACTGAGGTTAGCAATATTTCAACCGGAATATTATCAGTTTGTTAATTAACTAAGTGCAAACAAACTGATATCTTGCACCATTCTCAATTGGGTAGGGTGGGGATTGCCCACCCTACAAAATATCCGTTATTGCAATTAGTGCAAGATTTGAGAACAAACACAACTGGTGAATGTTCAATAGTAATTGTGATTGATTATTGACTAACATTTGTTCGCGCCTGGAAACTTAGTAACATTTAAGGATTAGCTCAAAACGGGATAGAACGGCTAGAGGCAGTGGCAACGTTTAAAATTAAGAAGTATTAAATCAAGTTGAGGACATTATGGCTGCCAAAGTAGAAATTTACACTTGGAGGACTTGCCCGTTTTGCATCCGTGCCAAAAATTTACTGGCAAGAAAGGGGGTTGAATTTACCGAGTACAGCATTGATGGAGATGAGGCAGCACGCGATAAAATGGCTCAAAGGGCAAATGGGCGACGCTCTGTGCCGCAAATTTTTATCAACGATCGCCACATTGGTGGTTGTGATGATATACACGCTTTAGACGCTAAAGGCAAGTTGGATGAGCTATTAGCTTCTGCCAATAACGTGTAGGTAGAGAATGCGATCGCGCAATCGCAAAGGTCTTCTTTAGGCTGCTTCTCTAAAAAATAGCTCTAAGGAAATGGCGCTGGCAGTTTTTTCGTTAAAAGGAATCGCAAATCAATCGGATCATCAGGGGATAATCTAAATTGAATAACTTTGGAATTTCCTGGCGATTGAGGTCCCTAAGCGTGAAACTGGCTTTTATTATTGATCCCATCCATCAGCTTGACCCGTGTCATGATACCAGTGTTGCTCTGATGGAAGCAGCGCAAATCCTGGGACATGAAGTTTGGGTAACTCGTGCCCCCCTACTAAGTGTAGTAGAGGGCAAAGCTTGGGCTATTTTAGAGCGGCTGGAACTCGTACCGGTGAAACTGGTGGAGGGACGCTATTTAGCGGCGAATCCTTGGTACAAGTTGAGCGATCGCACTTTAACTTGTTTGGAAACAATGGACGCCGTATTTATGCGGACAGATCCACCAGTTAACGTTCCCTACCTCTATGGGACTTACATTCTGGATTACATTGACCAAAACAAAACCCTAGTGATTAACAGTCCCAGCGGTATTCGATCGGCAAACGAAAAAATGTATGCCCTCCAGTTTACCAATGCAATTCCAGAAACCATTGTCAGCGCCGATAAAGAGTTTATCCGGCAATTTATGGAATCAAAGGAAGCAGCAGTTCTCAAACCGCTAGGGAACAAAGCAGGGGAAGGAATTTTATTTTTGCAGTCAGGCGATCGCAATTTTAATTCGATAGTCGAACTCAGTACCCTCCAAGGTCAAATACCAGTTATGGTTCAAACCTACTTACCAGAGGCAAAAGAGGGAGACAAGCGGATTATCTTGCTCAACGGCGAACCGATTGGTGCCCTAAATCGCCTTTCTAGCGGAAGTGACTTTCGCAATAATATGGCAACTGGCGGCACAGTCGCTCAAACGGAAATTACCCCAAGAGAGCATGAAATCTGTACCCAATTAGCTGAAACCCTACGCAAAGACGGCTTAATTTTTGTAGGTATTGACGTTATCGGCGGCTACCTCACCGAAGTCAACGTCACCAGTCCCACCGGACTACGTGAGATCGACCGACTAGATAACACACGCCTCGGTCATCAAGTCATTCAATGGATCGAACAAGCTTTATCAAGCAAAAATAAAAAATAGCTCAAATTCTCTTCCTTCTCTTCCTTCTCTTCCTTCTCTTCCTGGGCGCCCAGGGCGCCCACCGAAGATTTGATCCGAGGAAACCTCCGCTCAAACTTCTCTCTGCGGTTCCTTAAAAAAACATGAAACTCACCAGAATCGACCTTAACAGTTGGCTGCTAGAAATCGCTAACCAAACCATTCTCATCGATCCTTGGTTAGTCGATCCCCTAATCTTTTACGGTCAGCCTTGGTTATTTACTGCTTACCACAACACCCCACCAGTATTTACCCCAGACACTTTGCCTTCATTGGATTTGATTTTGCTTTCTCAAGGTTTAGACGACCATTGCCATAAACCAACCCTGGCAAAATTAGACCGTCAGATTCCCGTAGTAGCTTCACCAACAGCAGCACCAGTAGTTAAAGAATTGGGTTACACCCGTGTAATTTCCCTAGCACCGTGGCAGAGGCACACAATTGCAGAGAGATTGGAAATTACAGCAGTACCGGGTGCCGAAATTCAGCCCGGTCAGGTGGAAAATGGTTATGTACTGAAAGACAAAAATCACAACACAAGCGTTTATTACGAACCACACTTATTCCGATCACAGTCAGATATAGGACAACGGATCGAAAATGTAGATGTAGCGATCGCACCCGTAATCGGGCAAGTTTTCCCCCTTTTAGGACAAGTGATTATGGGACCAAAACAGGCAATCACCTTAGTGAAAAATCTTCGTCCCCGCTTTTTCATCCCAAACGGACTTGGGGACATTCGAGCCAACGGACTCCTGCCCAAGTTAATTCGGTCTGTGGGTAGCGTTGACGAATTTCGCTACTTATTAACAACATCAAACATGACAACCAAATTACTTACCCCTGCCCCTGGTGAAACCTTGGAACTAGAATTAAGCATTCAGCAAACTGGCAGCTAATAGCTAGCTAATAGTGAATAATTATTAACTTGCTTAATTTTTTGGTCTAGTACGATTGCGGAGAAAATCAGGAATATCCAAGCCTGGTTTTTCTTTAGGTTCTGGAGTTGGTGGTGCTGGGGGATTGATTGGCGGTTGTGCCATTGGTCGTTTTGGAGGTGGAGATACTACACGAACGTTAGTGACATTTTGTTGCGGCGCAGCTTGAGCTTCACCTGTAAAACCAGTGGCAATTACAGTCAGTCTCACTTCACCTTGGAGGCGATCGTCAATTACCGCACCAAAAATAATATTCGCGTTCGGGTCAACCACTTCATAGATAGCTTCTGCTGCCGCATTCACCTCATGCAGAGTCAAATCGCTACCACCAGTAATGTTAAATACAACACCTCTAGCTCCTTCAATAGAACATTCGAGTAATGGCGAGGATATAGCCTGGATTGCCGCTTCTCTAGCTCTGGATTTTCCAGAACCAATACCGATCCCCATCAATGCCGATCCCGCATCTGCCATCACAGCTCGCACATCAGCAAAGTCAACGTTAATCAAACCGGGGATCAGAATAATATCGGAGATGCCTTGTACCCCTTGACGCAACACATCATCTGCATAGCGAAACGCTTCTTGCATCGGCGTTTGTTCGGGAATCACTTCCAGCAGTTTGTTGTTGGGAATGATAATTAGCGTATCCACCCTACTTTTTAGACCTTCGATACCTTGCTCAGCTTGACTGGTACGGCGGCGTCCCTCAAACACAAATGGACGAGTCACCACACCAACAGTGAGAGCGCCCATTTCTTTTGCGACTTCTGCCACAATCGGAGCTGCACCAGTTCCCGTGCCACCTCCCATACCCGCAGTGATAAACACGAGGTCAGCACCATCTATAGCCGAAGCAATTTCGTCCCGAGACTCCTCTGCTGATTTTTGACCAATAGCAGGGTTGCCACCGGCTCCTAAACCCCGCGTCAGCTTCTGTCCAATTTGCAATCGGCTGGGAGCAGATGCCAGAGTCAAAGCTTGGGCATCGGTGTTAATTGTCCAAAATTCTACCCCGGTGACATCAGATGCAATCATGCGATTAACTGCATTTCCGCCGCCACCACCTACACCAATCACTTTAATATTGGCTACCCGACCGGGAACAATTTCGCCAATGCGGCTATCTTCGGCGGGAATCCTTTTGCTGTCGTGATTTTGTCCGAAGCTTAACCCAGAATGATTAAAGGGATTGGTGGAGTTGACAGCCAGTGAGAACCCTGGCTGTCCCGGAGACTGAGAGTTTTTATAGGTAAGCCCTTGGTTATTATCAAGTGTCATTGGATTTGAGAAAGGTAGATAAACGACTTTTTAAGGTGTTATTCACCTAAGAGTCAACTATAGTTTGACAGTGCCATAATCTATGGCACTGTTCTTTCTTGTTATCACTACTTTTAACCCTAACAGGATTGGAAGCGTGAAAGTTTACTGGGGGATAAGCCATGAACGCTCCCGTTCGCACAGGCAATTCTAGAGAAGTATACTTATATTTACCTAAAATTGACCTGTATAACTTAAACAAGATATGAATATCTTTATTGTGATTTTCCGCTTTTTGCTCAGTATACTTTTGGTATCCCCAACTACATATACATGCTTTTGCTAGTAAGAGATGTTGGTCACTGTTTTTACAAAAACCTGGTTCGGTTTTTTTTTCGCCAATTACCACAAACACAAATTGTTTTTTGTATAAATTGCGATTATATAAACAAGAAAACCACTGTCGCAAGTAATTTTTTCGTGCTTCACAAAAGCTTGCCCACAAGAATCTTGAGTAATTGTGTATACCATTCAAGTGGTGAAAAGCAATTATACACTCAAAATTTTCAGGTAACTGCATAACTTGTAAAGACGCGCCAAGGCGCGTCTTATGGGCATTAATAATATGGTTAATAGATTTCACCATTGGGGATGCTTGCAAGTGAAGACACAAAATTTGCTTTCTGCTTACCTATGCTTAAGCTTGAAGTCAGGAAAAATTTGCACGGTCAGGCTATAGAACACCCTAATTAATTTGCTGTTTGGTGTACCTTTTTTATGGGCACTTAGAAAGCGGCGATCACCCTAGGGAAAGCCGCGTGGGGGTCTAAGGGCGTTTAGGCGAGTAGAAATGCGTCTTGTGCAACGCTAGGGAACCCTTACCCCCAGACACCATCATCAGATTGTCTAACATCTTGCACCCCCAGAACGCTGTTAGGGTAACAAGTCAAGAGTTTTTACTCCCAAACGAGAGGTTTTAAGATTGTTTCTCTCATTTTAATTAGAAGTTAACCCTGATTTTTGCCTGGGTTCAGGAAAATCAAAAATAATAAATATATTTATCAGCATAGAACTTCTTTATTGATTAGGAGCGCTTGATACACCAAACATACTCAATTTTTTTACGCAATGAATGAATTTTACTTGCGGCTCTTATGGTTCATTTGTACTAATGGGGCGTCGGGGTTTTTCAAATCTATGTACTCTATATGATTGGGATTGAGTTGTGTGGGTAAATGGCTCATTTGTGAGAGTGCTTTGAGTTGTTCGGGCAATTGGGAACTGGGGGTGCCAAGATGTACATTTCCTAATTCAGTTTTCAAAATTAAATTTGTTGGGTCTTGGCAATCAATTTGCGTAATTTTTACAGAACTTTGGCTGACCGCTTGATAAAGTTGAGTCCAGTAGGAGCGGTATTGTTCTGGCGATCCAATAACTTTGAGATTAGGTAATTTTGAGTTGGGATTCAGTGATGTGTATTTTTCTACAGGTATCAAGACACCAGTGATATCAAGTAACTGCACGGTTTGTTTTTTGCTACCAGTGTCACTAATTTGCTGTTTGCTGGTTTGAGTTATTGCTACAGGTACTCGTTCCTGAATTTGGATAATTAATCCAGGCGGGAACAAGCGACGGCTGACTAAAGCTTCTGCAATATTCGGTTGTTTCTTCAAAGTGTCGGCGATTCGAGATGGTTCAATCCGCCATAACGACTGGGGATAAGAGAGTTCCAGCATTGACTGAACCTTCTCATTAGACAATAAGCGATCGCCTGATTTCACCACAATTTGTTTGGGAGTCTCTAACACCCACATCGGTTGGATTGATCCCCACAGCAAACCACCGCACAGACCGCTAACAGCAATAGTTCGCCAAATTGTTTGAATAATTTTCATCTGCCGCCGCCGACGTAATTTTTTACGGCGCTGGGCTAAATCCGTGCGGGAAACTGATACCATGCCAGCCATTCAAACCCCTTTCACACTCTCCAAGTCCAATTCGTTGTTGCGCTCGTATCATCAATTAATTTTAAGTAAACCCTGTCGGCAGTGTGAAGCCGCTCTCTTCAAGACTTGTTTCACTTTTAGTAACACTTTACAGCAACCAAGCAATGATTGTGGCGCTAGTAGTCTGGCAAGCCAACGAAAGTGGGGGAAAGGGGAAAAGGGAAAGGGGAAAGGGGTAAAATTCCTTTTCCCTTTTCCCTTTAACCTTTTCCCATCTTGCGTTGCCTTGCCAGACCGCTAAAAATTCTTCCCTTAAAGTTTGCAGGGTTTAATTAAAACCGAATGTAGTCTTTTTAGCATGTGGTGATAACTGTTACCTGCAAAAAAGGCTACAAACAAGATTTTGACAAATTAACTGCAATTTGAGTATACCTTTTTAACAAATACAGCAGCTGTACGGAGAACGAGCAAAGTCCTTTTGCCTTTTTCCTATTTTTGAGTCAGACACTCATGTGATTTGATTGCACAACGAAATAATGAAAATTCTTAACCCCCCCCCGCAGTATGCCTCGTACCCCCCGCAGTATGCCTCGTACCCTCTACCTTATTTTTTCAGAGAAGATTGCTAAAAATCAATTTAAGCATATATACTCGAAGCTGGTTGACAAGCAATAAGCAAAATGATATCCATAGCATGACGTAATTCCTTAGACCGTTGCTAAAATTAATACCGGTCCGAGTTACACAGCAGCTATATAAATTGCAACTTTTACTGTCGAGTAGCTTTGTTTTGCTAGGTTAACTCTGCTACAGAGGTTTTGCCAAGGTCAAAAAAAGTTTAAAGATTGTCAAAAACTCCACAGCAGCTGTAAAAAGGACAGATACGGTTAACGTATGAGGGACAATTAAATCTCTACCATCGTACTGACAGTACAAAGCAGTATTCTGCATCTAGTAATGCCATGAAGCAAGATAGAACTTGCAGGTCTATCGCGTATCGAATAACTCAGTAGAGTTATTGAGTCTTTTTTATACAAGATTGTGGGTGCATCTACATGAGAACGACACTGAATTTATCACGCTTTTTTAAAGCCTGTAACCCCAGTAAAACGCTGGTTATGGGTGATGCATCAGATCGACAGTACTACATAGATTTTTCTGATGTACGCGGTTGCAAAATAGTTGAAGAACTGCAACGCACTATTACCCGTATTTCTCCGGATGAACCGACATGCCAGTTATTTACGGGACATATTTTTACGGTAAATATACTGTATTGTAGCGTCTAAAAGCAGAGCTTTAGCTTGCGGGATTTCACGTAGTTTATTTTGAATCCAGTCAAGACCTGGATATGGCAGATCTAGATGTCAGCGATATTTTGCTGAGTGTAGCCCGTCAAGTCAGCGTAAGTTTAGAAGGGATTGGCATCAAAGTAAAACCTAGTTATTTTAGCAATCTATTTCAAGAAATTGGGGATTTTTTACAAAGCCCGATTGAGCTTTCCGGACAAGCGGAGTTGTCCTTAGGTATTGCGAAAATTACCGCCAAAACCAAAGATAGTCCCCAGTTGCGGACTCAGTTGAGGCAATATTTGGAACCGCCCACCAACAGTATTTTGCAAGCGATCAACGAAGAGGTATTGGATAAAGCAGTTGAACAGCTTAAGCAGCGCGGTCAAAAAGGCTGGTTGTAATTATCGATAACTTGGATTGAGTCGATACCCGTACCTTAGCATCCGGGCGATCGCAACCTGAATACCTGTTTATTGACCGTGGCGAACAGTTACGCCGCCTCAAATGCCACGTAGTTTACACAATTCCCCTGGCGTTAATTTTCTCCAACGAGTACGAGACGCTAAAAAACCGCTTGGGGGGAGGTATTGCGCCCAAAGTCTTGCCGATGGTACTGGTGCGCCAAAGAGATGGTAGTGACTACGAACCGGGGATGTCTCTTTTGCGCCAATTGGTACTAGCAAGAGCATTTCCAGAAATTGCCTTTAATGGGAGACTTTCATTAGTCACAACTTTGCAGGGACACCAAGAAGGCCTCACCTCCGTAACTTTCAGCCCAGATGGCAAAATGTTGGCGTCAGCAGGTAGAGACAAAACAGTTAAAATTTGGCGACGGGCAACCAACAATAGTAAAGACGGCTTTAGATTTCGTCTTGACAAAACATTGCAGCAGCATAACAGTACAGTTTGGAGCGTCAGTTTTAGCCCTGACAGTAACATTTTGGCATCAGCAAGCAAAGATAAAACGGTGAAACTTTGGAACCGTGAGGGACGCTTGTTAAAAACCTTAAGAGGACATCAGGGTTGGGTAAATAGCGTTAGTTTCAGCCCCGACAGTCAGGTTATAGCCTCTGCTAGCGATGACCAAACAGTCAAACTTTGGAAGCGGGACGGTCATTTATTAAAAACATTCTCGCCCCATGACAGTTGGGTTTTAGAAGTCACTTTTAGTCCCACTGACCATTTACTCGCTTCTGATAGTTGGGACAACACAGTCAAACTCTGGCGATGGGATGGCAGATTATTGAAAACCTTGTTAAAGGGGTATAGCGATAGCGTCAACGCTGTTTCCTTCAGTCCCAACGGTGAAATTCTTGCCGCTGGTAGTTGGGACAGCACAGTCAGTAGATCGCAAACTTTCGGAAACTGACGTAATAATGAGGGTTTCAGTCATCGTGAATCAAGAGGAAAACAGCGCTCGTTTAAGGGCGATCGCTTTGTCTTAAGTAACGGTATCGGCTGAAACGCTGATTAATCGGTTATTTTCTGGTGTCTGGGTGTTTTCTTGAAAAGTCCATGTGGCAGGGGTTCTAAAAAACTTTGCGATCTACTGACAGTCAAACTGTGGAGTCGTAAACTACCCACACTGATTCGGAGTACCGAATACAGTGTGGGCTTTCAGTAGCCCGCTCCGAGTCTGTACTGAGATTACAGTACAAACCGTTCGAGCCTCCAGGCTGGCTTACAGACAGCCCCAATAATGCAATCATTTTTGCTCCATTCAAATCTGCATCACAGGATAACCCGCAATTGCCACACTTGAATTTCTTGTCACGCAAACCAATATGTAGACAACGGTTGCAGGTTTGACTCGTATAAGCGGGAGGAACGGCAATAACTTCCACGCCGTCCTTCAATCCCTTGTACTCCAAAAACATCCGCAACTGATAGAACGCCCAGGAGTTACTTCTACGACGTTCTGTTTTGTTGCGTGGTTTTTGGTTTGTCCGTTCACGAATGCCCGTTAAGTCCTCAATAGCTACAAAAGCTTTTTCGCTTTTGGCTTGCTGAATGATTGCCTTGGAAATATTGTGGTTGACCCACGCTTGAAATCGTCTCTCCCGCCCCGATAGCCGTGCCAAAACCTGACGACATCTACGCCGACTAGACCTTGTGCGTGTGGAAGCTTTTTTCTGAAGAGACGCTCGGACTCTAGAATACTTATCTCTGGTTTTTGTTAACTTTTCACCACTCCATAAATCACCGTTACTGGTCACGGCTATGTCTCGCCTACCAAAATCAACACCGATTACTTTTTTGGTCGGTTGTGGATCTCGAACTTCGTCTTTAATCTGGATGTGGATGTAATACTGACCATCGCGGTGCTTGCACAATTGGGCGCTTGTTGGTTTGCGTCCTTTGAGCTTTCCGCGTTGATAATTGCCAGCATCTATTTTGATATGTTCCCGACCAGACAATGTGGTCAGGCTTACTGTCCAGTCTTTCTCTGTGAATGCAAAAATCCTGGCATCATAGTCAGCACTGGTCGGTTTAAACGCCTTGACAGGTTTACCTTGGCGTTTGGCTGCTAGTCGATTAGCACCCACTCTGGCGCAAGCTCTTACAGCTAAGTTTGCGGCTAACCCAAACTTTGAACGCAAATCTTCATAAACAACGTTTTGAATAGTTGTTTTACTGGTTATTTGCGGTTTGATAACTTCATTTGCGTAGTTGCAAGCCGCAGCAAAAGCATAAAGAACTACTTCCAGCTTTTCCGACTGTGTTGGTGTAGGGTTGAGTTTACAAACTAGCGTCAGTACTTGTTCCATGAGTTCGACCTGCTCACATATGACTACAATTATAGACTACAATACCTCGTTGCGTGTTTCCGAAATTGTTAAAAACTCAACTGTCCCCATTCCCTCAGCAACCTGCGGTTACTGTTGGTCGGGGGACGTTTCGTTTTTAACCCGCAATTCCTCTCGCCACTGAACGGAGTACCGTTACAGTGGCAGCCTCCTTGCGGAAATAGGTGAAGCTAAATTAATTAAAACCCTTAACGGACATCGCGCCCCAGTATTAAGCGTCAGTTTCAGTCCCGATGGTCAAACACTCGCATCAGCTAGCGACGACAACACCATAATTTTGTGGAATTTGCATCTTGATGACTTACTGAGTCGCGGTTGTAGCTGGGTAAATGATTATATCAAACACAATCGCAATATTGAAGAACGCGATCGCCTTCTTTGTGATGGCATCCCCAACCAACGATAAATTCAACAGTTAGGAGTTAGGAGTTAAGAATTAAGAGTTAAGAATTAAGAGCCGCCCAGGCGCAAAGTTAAGAATGTAAGAATTAAGAGTTAGGAGGCACCCAGCCGCCCAGGCGCGGAGTTCTTAGCTGAGTTTTTTGAGTTAATAACTCAGAATTGAATAGTACACTTGTTAAGCCGACACGGGAAAAAATAATTCAAAAACCTCCCCTTTGTCTTTGCGTCTCTTCTTCTGTGCGTCAACCCAAACCCTTAACAAACATGCCATTCAACTCCTACCTCATAACTCCTACCTCATAACTGGGCGCCTCCTAACTGGGCGGCTGGGCGCCTCCATCACTGTTTTCCTCAGCAGCCTCTTGTAACAAATTTGTTAAGAAAGCTTGCAATCTCATCCGCTCAATGTATGGCCAGCCCCCCTCAGACTCAATATCTTTCAGTAGTGAATAAAGTCCTTGACGGTTATCAGGCAAACTTTCTTGAAAAGCTCCATCGCGAATCTTTCGGTGTAACTGCTCCAACTGCCGCAGCAATGCCAAAATTGCTTTAACATCACCTTGACAAACCTCAGTTGCATCATATACTGCATTAGCGATCGCCTGCAGTTTATCAGACAACACTCCTAACTCACAACTTTTACCGTTGTTCATGCCACCCTCTCACTATAAATACGGTCAAACTCAAATTTAGCGAATATTTTTTATTTTCAAGAAATTTCCTGCCTCTTGCCCCTTTAAAGTTCCGATTGCAGGCTTCCTTACCCTTGGACTTCTCTATGCTTAAGAGTAGCTTCTACACCCTGTCTTAGTGACGAAAAAGCAAGTGCGATCGCTTGTACAAAAGCCAGTACAGAAGGGCGGAAATAAGTTAACCATCACATTCAATCAAAGTCTTGAAAAATCAAGCTTTCCCCTTCTGCCATCTGCCTTCTAACTTCTGCCTTCAGGTACTAGTGACTTTAAACACAATCCCGCCAGGAGCGCTCATAGAATCTAGTCATTCTTGGTAAATCCCAGAAAGCTTTGATTTTGCGCTAAAAAAAATCGTATGATCTGGCTGATTGTTGATGTTGCTCTGTCTCAGGGCGTTCTTACCACACGCCCAAACAAATAAAATCAAATGCCGCCAAAGCGTAAAACTGCCAGAAGCTTGAGCCTTTGCCAACCAAAGCCGCTTATAACTTCGGATAGTTTTTTGCCTCCCTTGAGTCACACATCCAAACAGGATGCAGTGCTGGAGTCAAACCTAGAAAGCGACACGTTTAAGTACGTTTAGCAAGTGAAAAGTTTGAGCGACGGTGAGACAGCGCTCTTGGTAGGGTTTCTACCAATCAAAACTTCATTGCAGTTTTACAACTTAGATATTAATTTTTGACGAAATTGAGGTTGACCATGAGGTATCGCGCTTTAATTGTTGCATTCTTGGCTTTGTGCCTGGGACTAATCACTGCTTGTAGTGATGCTCCCGCTTCTAGCAGTAAGGATATACTCACTTACGAACAAATTCGAGGCACTGGCTTGGCTAACAAATGCCCCCAACTGACAGAAACCAGCCGTGGTTCCATCCCCATTGATTCTAGCCAGTCCTACGCCATTAAAGAACTTTGCCTGGAACCAACCACTTTCTTTGTAAAAGAAGAACCTGCTAATAAACGCCAACAAGCAGAATTTATTCCCGGCAAATTGTTGACCAGGTACACCTCCACCATTGACCAAGTGCAAGGCGACCTGAAAATTAATCCAGATAACAGCTTGACCTTTGTGGAAAAAGACGGTTTGGACTTCCAAGCCATTACTGTGCAACTTCCTGGTGGTGAACGAGTACCTTTCCTCTTCACTATCAAAAACTTGGTTGCTCAATCACAACCCGGTTTAAACAGTATTAACACCTCAACTGACTTTGAAGGCGATTTCAAAGTCCCCTCCTACCGAGGTGCTGCCTTCCTAGACCCCAAAGGTCGCGGTGTCGTTACTGGCTATGATAATGCCGTAGCTCTCCCCGCCCAAGCCGATGATGAAGAACTCCTCCGCACTAACGTTAAGCGGGCTGAAGTTCTCAACGGCAAAATTTCTCTTTCCGTCGCCAAAGTCGATAATTCTACTGGTGAAATTGCCGGTACTTTTGAAAGTAACCAACCTTCTGATACTGATTTAGGTGCTGGTGAACCTAAAGAAGTTAAAATTCGCGGTCTGTTTTACGGTCGTATTGAGACAGGTCATAGCTAAATTCTCTTAAGTTCCTAATACGCCGCCAAAAATCCCCCGCCGAAATTCTTTTGGGCGGGGAAAGTTTCAATCATCTTAACTCAATAACAAGGAACTGAAGTACAACAAGGGCGTCTCGCCCTTTTTTATTTGCTCCTGTGTATATTCATACTATTTTGTATTTGTAGAAGCAGTTATAAATTTGTATATATAGTTTTGATATACACAAGTATTTTTACTGAAGATATTTTCTATAACCCAAGAAAATAACGATTATTCACGGTTTAGCTCTATAACTCAATTTATCATTCATTACATATTTTAAGTACAATTTCGGTTTCAGATTCGGTAAAAAATTTTATATTTTATCCCTATGTAGTTTGTCAAAACTACAGGTAATACCAAAGCTAAATAAAAAACAAAATACAAATTCCTATAGTTTAAATCAAGCTGCATTGTCAAGCCATTGATGGCAGATATTTTATCTAAAAAATTTATCTGCCATCGGAGCAACCCACGGGCGGCTCACTCTCCCGCTATTCATTACAGAAACACGGCTGTTGTGATATTTCCCTTGGACCCTTTTCCTCAGCCAGCGTGTTTCTTAAAAGCTTGTGGGCGATTTAGGGGAATGTGTTCTTGGATATCGCCTGGTGTGGCGACAAGCCCAAAGCGATTGATCAGGACGCTACGTGACTCTACCTTCTCTACCCGATGAGAAGTTTTGCTCTGGGTGTCTAGGCGCAATTACAGCTTGGTTTAAAAGCGAGTACTTGATTGTTTGTTTGATCGATCAACACGGTGCTATGCCAACCACGGTCACCAACGAAGTGAAACATGAAATTTGGCTTTTATTGCGAGAATATCAACAATCTCGCTCTGAAACTGTTCGCAATCAACTTGTAAAACTCAATTTTGGACTTGTTAGAAAAGAAGCTCACTACTGGATAAATCAATGCCATGAAACCTATGAGGACTTGCTCCAGGTAGGCTGTTTGGGTTTAATTCGAGCTATTGAAAAATTTGAAATTTCCAAGGGTTATGCCTTCAGTTCCTTTGCCATTCCTTATATTCGGGGTGAAATTCAACACTACCTCCGAGATAAAGGTGTCACGGTGCGAATTCCGCGACGTTGGTTAGCACTGCAACAACAGTCTATAGGGGTTTCACGTTCTTTGCGCGAAAAATACAATCGCCAACCTACCGATTTGGAACTAGCTACAGCACTGGGAATTTCTCTAGAGGAATGGCAGGAAATTAAATTAGCATGGATAAATCGCGCTCCCTTAAGCCTAGATGTGCCCGTGCAGGATGGAGAAGAAGGTGCTGCGACCAGCCTGGGAGAACTTGTTCCAGATCCCCATTACCGCAGCTTTCAACTGGCACAAGAAGACCAAATTCGCTTGCAACAGGCATTAGTTCAGCTAGAAAAACGCACCCGCGAAGTTTTAGAGTTTGTGTTTTTGCATGACTTGACACAAAAACAAGTGGCTGAACGCATGGGAATTAGTGTAGTTACGGTTTCCCGCAAAGTTAAGAAAGGGCTGGATTTATTAAAACACCTCATGGGTGTGGCAGAAGATTAACAAAAAACTTGTTAAAACCCCAGTACTGCGGGACTGGCAGTAATTAAAAGAACCTTTGCAATGTAAAAAAGTAGGTTATAAAAGGAACAGATTTCGCCTTTGATGCAAATTTCACAAGGTAGATTTCAACAAGCAAATTTTCCTATGGCTTTTGAGAACGGCTAATGGGCAGAAATTCAACAATTGCAGCTATTCTGGTTTTGGCGCTGGCTGGATGTGCCTCTGAAGGTACCCAACAGGCTAGCAATCCTACTGCTAGTCCTGGTAGCAATCCTAGTAATAATACTATCAGTAATTCTACTACTAATCCTACACCGCCGGATACGCCATTGGCTAACAAGCCAGCGACAGCTCAAGCATTTAATAATCCAGTGGTGTCTGCCAAATCATCTACATCAATTTCCCCTGCAACTCCTAACTTAATTCAATCAACTAATGCTACAGAGCGGGTATTTGTATTGTCAAAAGGGCGTTCTGACCCGTTTGCACAAATAGTCGAACAACCGGTTCCCGCAATGCCGAATATTAATACAGCTCCCAGACCCGTTCCTGTGGTGCCTCCCTTGCCTGCTGCCACCAATCGAAGTGCATCGACACCAGCATTGAGACCTCGACCTCAAAGTCGAGTTCCCAGTGCTGTCATACCCACCAATCGCAGACCAACTTTCAGACCGCAAAAAAATCAAATCAACAAACGAGCGATCGCCTCGAGCGATCGCAGACCAACTTTCAGACCGCAAAAAAATCAAATCAACAAACGAGCGATCGCTTCTGCAAAAATAATAAAAAGACCCACTCCCCAACCGGGCTTTGTCCCAGTCTTTCCTCGGGTTATGCCTCAAGTTGTTCCCAACCCAACTTTGGTGTCTGTACTGCCACCACCACCACAGCCTGAGTTAGCCAGATCGGTTGCTGTTACGGGTGTGCTTCTTATTGGTAACGAACCCCAGGCAATTATTAAAGTACCAAATGAACCCACAAGTCGATACGTACAAGCGGGACAGCGACTGGCAAACGGTGTGCTGGTTAAACGTATCGAAATGAATGAAGGCTCCAATCCTACCGTGATTCTGGAACAATATGGTATGGAAGTCGCCCGAATGGTTGGGGAAGGTGTTAACCCAACTCAACCAACTACTGCTACTGGAAATCCTGTTTCGGCGACTCCCATTCCCCAAAATCCTGTTACTACCGGAGCTTCATAAGAATGGAGACAAGAGAAAAAATCGAATTTGCTCAGTTGCCTTTAGCAGTTTATCGCGAGATAGCTGCTCATTTGCGTCAAGTTGAAGGAGTGGAAGTGAATTTAATTCCCCAGACATGCCAACAGTTTGATTACAATAAAAGTCAAATCGCTGGCTTGTGGATTGAATATTCACCCAATTCTAATTTGCAAAGTCGGCAACGTGTAGAGCAAATTTTGGCTTTTTATCAAAATCGCTATAGTGGCTGACGGCTGAATTTAATATTAAGTTTGTTAACAACATGCATATTAGAGATTTTTTGGATTGAGGTGCTTCTATCCAATAGGCTCTAATATATTTTTTTGGGTAGCCCTAACTCTAGGTGCGGCGTTGCGCTTACTAGTCCGCAGTCAGACCGACTTAAGAGAACAGGACTTACGCAAAACATAATGAGAGTAGCGATAATTCATGAATTATCAAAGGCTGAATTGAGGCTGTATAATCGAAGTTGCGTAAGTCCTTGAGAAATCAACACGATTTCAGTTCTCGTAGTTCTTGTAGGGTGCGAAGCGCCGAAAGTACGGCACCGAAACAGGATATTTTTTATTGGAAAGTCCTTTAAGACAAATCAACGATTTCAAAACCGGTTTTCTCTGTTTTAGGACTTATACCATTTACCTGCAATGGCACTTTTCTAGACGAGCAGGATTTTCCTGCTCGTGTTTGAATAAAAACTACATATTTATGTTATGCAATTAGAGATTGCTGAGGTAAACTTGCTAGCAAGGTAATGCAAATATTATTGCTGCTGTCGGGTCTGGGCATCATTCATAATGGAACACTGGCAATTTCTGATACAGCAACAGGGCGATCGCTCTTGGCGTACCCTGGAATCGCCAAATATGAATATTTTGGAAGGCCGGTATAGAGTTTTGGCTCGGTCTAACCGTCCTAATACTGATGTGGAAGTACGGGTGACGCATTTTTCAACTCAGGAAGTTCCACCGAAGCGCCGCATTCAGAAGCGATCGCGTCGCACTAACTCTGAAGGCTTAATCGCTGTAATTCCCTTTACTCATCTCAAACCGGGAATTTGGGAGTTGCGATGCTCTGGTGATTTAATGTCGGATCTTCTCGGTAAATCCTGGCAATCCAGTGTCTATCTGCAAGTTTTGTCTCAGCAAGTTGAAGCAAATGTCCAGACAAGTCCCAACAGCGATATTTCCTTTGAGCAATCAGAATTGCTAGAAAGTTTACTTGCCCATCATAGTGAAAACACTGAGGATGAAAAACGCCCCAATCGCGTAATTGAAATTGCCGCTTCGTCCTCGCGCCCCCTTCTAGCCGCGTCATCCTCTACAACTGAACAGAATTCTGTATCAAATGCACCTGCCGTGACAATTACGGTAGTTCCAAATCAGGGGAATGCAGTAAAATTTGCAACTTCGGTAGCCGAAAGCGATACTACTTCAGCAGAAGTGCCAATTAAGAAAGATAGCGGCATTTCTACCCCAAGGGAATTGGCAATTGTTACCCAAAGTAGCACTATTATCAATTATCTGCCAAGTAAAAAAGAAGAAGATATTGATGAGCCTGTAACCCCGGTGTGGGTCAAAGGTGAGACAGCAGAGCAGATTTTAAAGAATTTAATCGATTTAGCGTTACCTGCCCCTGAAAATTTGCTGGAGGATGAAGCAATTGAAGATTCTCCAGCTACACAAGCACCACCGCCACTATTGCTGACTCTCGATGAAGAAAACTACTTTGCTCGTTGGGGGCAAAATCTGACTATAAATGGGCACGTAGACCTAAAAGACAAGACAAATTTGGATTTGGATGAAACATTAAACCTAGAAAGCGTCTGTTCTGGAGAATTGCGAATTGAATTGCGATCGCCTCAGGAGTCACAAATGTTGACTCAGATCCGGCAAACTTTATCAGAAAAGTTATTACCGTTTGCGATCGCCTGGACGTTCGAGATTCCGGGTGATTGCGAATCTAAACTGATTTTGGCAGATATCTGTTTGTATGGCGCACTTGATGGTGTTGGTGAAGCCATGCTGTTAGCCAGCCAGTCGTTTACAATTACAGCAGATGTAGCAGAATTATTAGCTCTAGGTGCTGCTGCAAAACCCATAAAAGACATGGGAGATTACGCGTTAGTACCAGTTACGCCAACTGCTGTCCGAGAGCCAGAACCCTCTGTATCTTTGAATTTGGAGCTTTTGAATCTGGTTAAAACTCCAAAAACACCCCAATCTTTGCTTGTTCTAAGATCGCCAAAAAAATCCCTACCACCGCGAATTGACCCGCGAGCTTTACGAGAAGCCACCCGCAAGGCGTTTAAGCTCAGGAAATCAGCAGCTTACCGAACACCCCAACTACCCCAGTTTCCTCACTCTCAAACAAATAAGATGATTGCCCCTGCTACTGTTGTGTCAGAACCTCCTACAAATGAGCAGCGTTTTGAAGACGATTATATGATATTTACTGAACCCAGGGTAGCGATTAGCGACACAGCTTTACCGTATTTAAGACGCTTAAAAACTTTGCCAAGTGACAGCAGTCACAGAACAAGCTATACATCAGAAACGTTTGACGATTTTGAGCAGAAAAGCATCTCCATGATGCTTTTGCCAGATCAACTAGAGGAAGCGAGCTTTCCTGGGGAAAATATAGCTGAAAATCTGGAAACCACTTTCCAGCAAAGGTCGGCAGATGTAGCTGAGTATGAAAATACACCGGAATCTGTGGAAGGCATTACGCAATCTCAAAATGACTTTTTTGGAGAAGCAACTGTCCCGCCTAATTCGGAATTAATAGCGCCAGGTAATCCTCAATTATCCCCCCTGATTAGAAAGTGGATGCAAAGCCAAGGATACACCTTGCCTGAACCGACTAATTTGCAATACCAAGACTACACAACATATATTCCACCCCAAGAGCCGATTACTGAGAAAGTTTCTAAGTTTGAGATTCCAAACGTTGATGCTCCAAATGTTGATGCTAAATTTCCTTTAAAGAAGGAATTTATCTCCCAAACTCAAGTAAACGAGAAAGCGGGGAATGAACAGGACAAAGATGAAGAGTCCACAAAGGTGGAGAATGTATCTCAAGAAATCTCCGCGTCTTCCGAAACTGCATCACCAAGCCTACCTGTCACTGTTAAGAGTCAAACCCCAGCATCTCGTCAAACATCAAGATTCCCGCCTCCCCCGCCACCTCCGCGACCCAAGATACCGCCTGCTTGGTTAGCGAAAGAAATAGTCGTAGATGATACAGATAATCAAGTAGAAACCGATGCTTCCCAGAGTAGCCCTTTGGAACAAGAGAACGAGCAAAAGCAGCAACCAATAAAAAATTTATCGCTTTCTTTAGCGATCGCTACAGCAAACATTGAGCCTTTACCCGTTCCACAGTTGCATGTGCCACAGGGAGAACTTGTTGCAGGTAAGTCAATTAGGATACGCGTGCATTTACCTTACGTACGTCCGCAAATTGCCGTGAAGTTATGGATTGAGGATTGCCAAACTCGTTGGTTGCTAGATGGTCCTCATTTATTGACAAATTTGCTACCAAAGTCATCGGGGGGATTGGAAGTGATGACTCAGATCGACATACCCTTTGGTTGTTTGGAAATTCGTATAGAAGCGATCGCGGTAGATACGACAACCCAGCAAGAAAGTCACAAAGTCACTATCCAACGGACTGTAATTCCTCCAAACTTGCCAAATTTGCGCCTAGATGAACTTATGGGGATTTAAGCGAAAAGCAGGGGAGATGGGGGGTTAGAGTTATGAGTTATGAGTTATGAGTTATGAGTTATGAGTTATGAGTTATGAGTTATGAGTTATGAGTTATGAGTTATGAGTTATGAGTTATGAGTTATGAGTTATGAGTTATGAATGAAAATTTTTTAATTCAAAACTCAAAAAACTCAGCTAAGAACTTTCTTCATCCCCCCTGTCTTCCCCACACCCGTCGCCCTTGTCTCCCGATCTCCCTGTCTCCTTATCTTGCTCCAGAAAGGGACAGTGTTAAAAATATGAAATAATTTAAAAAATCAGGCGTAATTTGCAGTAAGCTCGTTTTGAATTGTCTTGAATTATCCTGTCATTTAATAGGAATCTTTACTATGGCAGCTTCATTTTTGCCTTCCATCTTAGTCCCCCTAACTGGTTTAGTTTTTCCAGCAGTGGTAATGGCGTTTATGTTTTTATACATCGAACGCGATGATATTGGCTAAGAGGGTTAATGGTTAATGGTTAGTGGTTAATGGTTAGTTGTTAGTGGTTAATGGTTAATGGTTAATGGTTAGTGATTTGTGGTAAACAACCAACCACCAACCACCAACCACCAACCAGCAATCACCAACCACCAACCCTTCGGGTTCACCATCGCCGGCACGAGGGAAACCCGACCGCAGCGCCCCTTCACCACCAATCACCAACCAACAGCGCCGAACCGCTTCGGGGTTCGCCAGTCGTGAATGGGGGAAACCCCCAAGACCGCGCTGGTGAACCACCAACCAACAGCGCCGAACCATTAAAAACTAAGACCGCCTATCTCTTAGAGACAGGCGGCTTTTTTGATGCTGAGTTCTAAACAGCTGCTAGAAAATTCAGACAAATGATATTCGATTCAAACCAATATAGCGATTCCCAGTTGAGTGGGGTACAGGTTATTTGTAGGGGCAATTCATGAATTGCCCCTACGTGTACCTCATGCAAACGGGAATCGCTATATAGCGGTTTTCATGCTTAGTGCAATACAAACTTTTTCTTATGGGACGGGGTCTTATTGCCCGTCCTAAAGGGCGGGCTTTTCAGTCTACCCCACAAGATATGTATTTAATACAAGTGAGAACCGCTATATTACATTGAAGAACCGATTCCAGAGTAGGCTCCATAAAAGAAAATGCCTACAACAGTAATAACACCTAACCCTGCGATTGTAGCGACAACCCACAGGGGAATTCTCCCACTTCCAGACACAGGCTTTCTCCTCCCTTAACAAAAAATCAACACAGGTTAAATAAACAACGATTAATAGTCGTCATTCCAGTTAGTTAAAGAAGTAACTGGAAAATAGAATACCGAGAACGAAAATCAATAGCAGTCCCAAGTAAAGGGAAGTCCGGTTTAGTTCAACCGGCTGTCTATTTGAATTGGGCGTTCTATCCATGAGTTCCTCCTAACGTTGAATAAACTGCATTGAGGCGATCGCGCCTAAAAAGAAGACGGTTGGCACAGCTAGGGTGTGAACTGCGAGCCATCTTACCGTAAAAATTGGATAGGTAATTGGTTGATTAACGTTATTGCCGCTAGTCATGATTTCAAACTACTTTCCGATAAATTGTTCAACTTGTTGTTTGGCTTGATAACGATCCTTCACAATTGGCAATTCTTGCCGTGTTTGTGTGAAATACTCGTTGGGGCGGGGTGTGCCAAACACATCATATGCCAAGCCTGTGCTGACAAATAACCAACCAGCAATAAACAATGCCGGGATGGTGATGCTGTGAATCACCCAGTAACGAATGCTGGTGATGATGTCCGAAAACGGACGTTCTCCAGTGGTACCTGACATCTAGATCCCTCCCTTAACACAGGTTCTTAATGAGATTATTATCCTACAAAGTTTAGAAAGAGTTACAAGTTGCAACTTTCTTCTCAGAAATCGCAAACAATACTTAACCTAAAGGTGACGATTAAGCAGACTCTGGCTTGGCAGCTGATTCAATACCGGGTTGGTATTTTAGCAAAACGCCGCGATCGCCAATTACAAATCCTTGTTTGTCTGAGAAGAAGACTATCTTGTACAAGTTAGCCGGAACTGCTTCAACGTCACGGTCTTTTTCCCAGGTTTTACCGCCGTCAGCACTCCGCAATAAGTTGCCGCTACCGCCGCCCAGCCAAACTTCATTGGGTGTACGGAATGCCATATCTAATAAGCCCCAACTTGTGGATACCTCTGGATATTGAGCATCTTGCCACTCTTCAGGTTTGGTTGGGTCGCTAAACTGCACTTGACCGCCACGTGCTAGCATCCACATTTGCCCATCCTCGGTAAAGCCCATATTTTCCACTTTGCGGGAACTATTGCGGTTATGGGGTACCCAGGCATCTTGTCCCGGTTCCCAAGTCGAATAAAAGTTACCTTTGGCGGAAACGGCTACATATTTGCCATCAGCAGAACGTTTCATGTTCCGAACCACACCAACTGCGGCTTCTACTTGGGCTTTCCAGTTTTGACCGCCGTCTGTGGTTTTATATATCGCTCCCACATCGGTAGCCATTTCAGCGGTGTTTTGTCCCAGTGCCACGATGTTAATTGGACTACCTGGTAGCTTTTCGCTCAAGGGAATGCGCGACCAAGAACGACCTTCATCAGTGGTATGCAGTAGCAGAGCGGGTTCTCCAGCAATCCAACCTTCTTTACCACTAAAGCTTACTGTATTAAACCGATACTTCGGGTCATCCAGTTCCAATTTAATGGGTTGCCAGGTTTCACCACCGTCATTGGTTTCCAACAGCGTGGCGTTGCTGCCTACAATGTAGCCATGCTTGGGATTTTCACTAAAGCCAATATCCAATAGTTTTGCATCTGTTGGCAGAGAAATCACTTCCCAAGGGTTATAGCTGGTGGAAGGAACGTTACTGCAACCCACACACATGAGAACAACCAACAACAGGGCAAATATTTTTTGCCAACTTCTCACAATTGAACGCATCTCTATTTTTTTAGTTTTTCTAAATTTGTCTAGGTGTTCTCTAAAAGCTTTACCTTAAGGGCAATGCCATCTTTCGGGCGTCTTACTGTAAACCGTAGAGACTGAGAAAAAACAAAACGGCAAGAATCAAACTACCAAAAATCAGGATATTCTTCTGGTTCGGCGTCAACTTGTTGACACCCAAGCCATAATTCAGATTTTCTTTGAAACCGGATGCCGTTCCCACCGGACCGACATTGGTAAAAGCCTTCTTATTAGCGCTGCAAACCGGACAGCGCCAATTGACAGGCAGTTCCTCGAAAGGTGTCCCTGAAGGAATATCGTGTTTGTCGTCTCCCTTCTCAGGTTCGTAAACGTAGCCGCAGGCACGACACTCATAGCGGTCTAACTCTGGAGTCTCAACAACTTGTTCGCTCATGACTAAGACGTCTAAGAGGGGCGAATATTAAATATACGTTACAAATTATGACACAGCTGTTAGCTTTTTCTATAGGAAGCAAAAACGAATCAAATAGCCTGTAGGTCTGTTTCCCAGAATCCAGAAAAGTCAAAAAGATATAATGTAAAAGAAGGTAACAGACTTATTTACACTAAAAGCAAGCGGTAGATATTCATTGTGTTTGTCCTCAGCGGTTACGAGTACCTTCTAGGCTTCTTAATAATTTGCAGCCTAGTGCCTGCCCTGGCGCTCTCAGCGTCCAAGCTCCTAAGACCTAGCGGTCGCAGCGCGGAAAGGCGCACTACTTATGAATCCGGCATGGAACCCATTGGCGGAGCCTGGATTCAGTTCAACATTCGCTACTATATGTTTGCGCTTGTCTTTGTCGTCTTTGACGTGGAGACTGTGTTCTTGTACCCTTGGGCGGTCGCTTTCCACCGTCTGGGGTTATTAGCATTTATTGAAGCGCTAATTTTTATTGCAATTCTTGTAGTTGCCTTAGTCTACGCGTGGCGTAAAGGAGCGTTGGAATGGTCTTAGTACCCCAAGATAAAGAGCGAATCATCAACCCCGTTGGGCGTCCCACTGTCACTCAAGACCTTTCGGAAAACGTGATTCTGACTACGGTTGATGACCTTTATAACTGGGCGCGGCTTTCTAGCTTGTGGCCCTTACTTTTTGGTACGGCTTGCTGCTTTATTGAGTTTGCCGCGATGATTGGCTCTCGGTTTGATTTTGACCGTTTTGGTCTGATTCCCCGTTCTAGCCCCCGGCAAGCTGATTTAATTATTACGGCAGGGACTATCACGATGAAGATGGCACCCCAGTTGGTGCGTCTTTACGAACAAATGCCCGAACCTAAGTATGTAATCGCGATGGGCGCTTGCACGATTACTGGCGGGATGTTCAGTGTTGATTCTCCTACGGCTGTGCGCGGAGTCGATAAATTGATTCCGGTAGATGTCTATTTGCCCGGTTGTCCTCCCCGTCCAGAAGCGATTATGGACGCTATCATTAAGCTGCGGAAGAAGATAGCTAATGATTCGATGCAGGAACGTGGTCAAATTAAGCAAACCCACCGTTACTACAGCACGACTCATAACCTGAAGCAAACCGAGCAAATTTTGACTGGTAAATATATGCAGTCAGAAACTCGCTTTACGCCACCGAAGGAATTAGCAGAAGCGATTGGTATGCCTGTACCACCTGCTTTGCTGACAGCACAGCAACAAAAGGAGGAAACTGGACGTGGCTGAAGAATCGAAACCAGTACCAGCAGGCGAACAGTCTCTGGTACAAGCGGGTAAAGTTTCCCAATGGCTGACAGAAAATGGCTTTGACCATGAGTCTTTGGAAGCTGACCATAATGGGGTAGAGATAATTAAGGTGGAAGCTGATTTCTTGCTTCCCATCGCTACAGCTTTGTATGCTTACGGCTTTAATTATCTTCAGTTTCAAGCTGGGATTGACCTCGGTCCGGGACAGGAGTTGGTTAGCGCATATCACTTGGTGAAAGTCGGTGATAATAGCGATCGCCCTGAAGAAGTCCGAATCAAGGTATTCTTACCACGGGAAAATCCCAAAGTGCCTTCGGTTTACTGGATCTGGAAGACGGTAGACTGGCAAGAGCGTGAGTCCTACGATATGTACGGTATTGTCTACGAAGGACACCCAAATCTGAAGCGGATTTTGATGCCTGAAGATTGGGTAGGTTGGCCCCTACGTAAGGATTACATCTCACCTGATTTTTACGAGTTGCAAGACGCTTATTAGACAGTGCTGAATTTTTAGTGCGCTCGTGCTAAGTGTCAGATGTGAGAATTTTTATCAACTCACCTCCAACCCCTTTCCGCCTGCGGAGAGGGGTATTGTTTTGTTTCTCGTTAAAGGTCTGCACATCATTGTTTACGTGTCAAGAAAATCATGGTGTTTTTATTAAAGGTTTACATAAAAGAAATAACGACTGGAAATAGATAGCGGTTCTTCTGCAGAATTAAATACAGTGCTGCGAACCCTATAGAGACGTTGCATTGTAGAGAGGCGACGCTCGTCGCCTACTGTCGCGGTCGCGAAGGGCACTGGCTCAAATTTGACGCGAAGCTCGTCTCTTGAAGCTTCCCCCGACAGACTTCGCGTCTCTACAATCTGTATTGCACACAAGCGAGAACTGCTATATAAACTAACGATAAAGATTAACAATTTCAAGAGTAAAATCTTGGAACTTATTTTTAATATGGATGCTAGTAAAAGTAATTTGTAGTTTGATGGTATTTCAGTAAATATACCCAAAAAGCTGCAATAATTTACCGCGAACGCAAAATATTTATCAAACGAGGGCATTTATCATGAAAATAGCTTTATCCCAAATTGCTTTGTCGTTGATGGCAGGTAGTATTTTATCAGTCAATACAATAAGTACGGCTCCTGCAAAAGCAGCAATAATGCAGTTAAATTTTTCTAGTCCAAGTGAGAACGGGGTTGCTGAATCGGTTGGCAGCATTTCTTTCGATCCATCGAAGCCTAATCAATCAACATCTCCAGATTTAGGAGTTTATAAAAACGCTGTTACTAATTACAATTTCAATATTGCAGGCAAGTTATTTTCTCCTGGAGTTTTATCTAATAGTGGAGAAAAATTTCAGGCCAACGATGCCGTAATTAGTATTAATAAAAAAAGCTCTGCAATTAATTTTGCTTTTGGATATGGAGCCGAATTAAATTTTCAATTTGCTCCTGGAATTGTTACTTCAACGGCTTTACCAAGTGTCGGCAAAATCGGTTTACCAGATAATAATAGCGCAACTTTTACTCCTGGTTCCCGCTACACTGCGTATTTAAATAAAACGTCTGTATCTGTTGCTTCTTCTTCGGATATAACGCCTACATCTGCTACTGTGCCTGAGTCTTCTTCTAGTATAGGGTTAATTTTTCTAGGTGCTGTAGGTACGAGTAATTTAATTAAAAGCAGATTGAAAAAAACAAAAATTGGCTAGTGAATATCGGTTTAAATAAAGGCGATCGCATAATTTTTCTAATTTTTAATCACGAAAATTTCACCGTTAATTTGGTGTAATTTTAAGGGTGAATTAAAAGGCGATCGCTTTTATTGATAAACTTTAAATATAGAATTTTGGCTGTCCTACAACCAACGTGCAAACCGATAAAATTTTCTATAATTTATTTCAAGTTTTCCCCAGCATTTTTTTTGAAATCATTGGCAATAGGTCTGTTAATGCCAACGCCTACGAATTTGTTTCTGTTGAACTAAAACAAACTGCCTTTCGCATTGACGGGGTATTTGTCCCAACTAGTGAAAGCACAGACCAACCATTGTACTTTGTTGAAGTCCAGTTTCAACTAGACTCAACTTTTTACAGACGCTTTTTTGCAGAAATATTTCTTTACCTGCGTCAAAACGAATCCGTAAATTTTTGGCGTGCTGTCGTCATCTATCCCAGACGGAGTATAGAACCAGACGACCAACAGCCCTATCAGTTGCTTCTAGACAGTCCACAAGTGCAACGCATTTATTTAGATGAATTGGGTGCAGCGGCTGACAACTCTCTTCAACTAGCGATTGTACAGTTAATTATAGAAGGTGAAGACACAGCTGTTGAGCGAGGTCGAGAATTAATTTTACAAGCCAGACAACAGCTGACAGATGAAGCAACCAGAAAGCAAATTGTAGAATTAATAGAAACCATCCTGTTGTACAAATTTACAGCGTTAAGCCGAGAGGAGTTAGCAGAAATGTTGGGCATAGACGATGAATTCAGAAAAACAAGGATGTATCAATCAATCAAGCAGGACGGCTTGGAAGAAGGCAGGCAAGAAGGCAGGCAAGAAGGCAGGCTCCAAGCTAAGTTAGAAGCTATACCCCGCTTGTTAGCATTGGGGTTGAGCGTAGAACAAGTAGCGCAGGCTCTAGATTTGACTGTAGAACAAGTGCAGCAAGCAACTCAAAATTAGTTTGGTTGATGGCGTAGACGCCAATAAATGCGTCTACGCCTTTGGTTGCAAACCTTACATTTTACCCTTTTGCATTACTTCTTGAAGGTGGTGGCGGAGTTCTTGTGCTTGTTCCATATCTTGCTGGCGCAACTTCTGGAATAGTTCGGCACAAGGTTGAGATCCGATTTCCTGAGCGTCTCTAATATAAGTTTCGTATGCTTTGACTCCTTCGGCTTTATTCTTTAAAGCTGTGAGCAAATCGTACTCAAGGTTGCTCATGGTGCGTTCACTGGTGTTAGCAGTCATAGATTGACCCTCAAAAAAGTTTTCTAATTAACTTCTACCTACCCTCAAAAAGCTATTCATCTGTCCAAAAGGGTAGTACAACATTTAAGGAGAGCGATCGCTTTTACCTACTACTTCCAGCCAGCAGCCAAATTAACGCCCCACTACTTGATATAGCACAGGACTTAGGCAAAATACCTCTTGCTTTTCTCATTCCTCCGTGTCCTCTGCGTAAGAGTGCGGTTAATTATTCCGTGACTTGTGCGTAAGTCCTATAGCAGTCCGTGCATCATTCGTGAGAAACGTTCGTATCGGGTAACTCCTAAGGGAACCCGACTTCTGGGACTTTCAATTCTCACAACTCCTAAACGGAATGCTATGGCAGCGTAGAGTCAAGAAAATCCAACTAATAGCATTTCTGCAAATGTTTGGGCGTTAACATCCCCCCCACCCCCCTCCCGGGGGGCATCCAGATTCTGGAAAAGGGGGGTACCCAGACTCAGTATATTGCGACGTTAAAGATAATTGGTATAAGAAAACTCACTTTTTGCCAGCAATTTTGGCAACGGCTGCAATTAACTCTGCTGGTTCAATTGGTTTAGACAGATGCATTTGAAATCCAGCCGCCAATGCTTGTTGCTGGTCAAATTCAGCTGCATAAGCTGTAAGGGCGATCGCTGAAATTAGCCCTCCTTGTTCCGCTGTTAAATTTCTTACTTGGCGCATCAGCATATATCCATCCATTTCCGGCATTCCAATATCGCTAACCAAAATATCGGGTTTTGATTGTGCCAAAATTTGCAGCGCTTCCAGTCCTGATGCGGCTGCGGTCACATCTGCCCCATCCTGTTTCAGTACAAAAGTCACAAAGGAGCGCGAATCAACTTCATCATCTACAACTAAAATTCGTATACCCTCAAGATTGAGCGAATTGGCTCCAACTTGTCCTGTGCCCTTTATTTCCAGAGCTTCCTGGCGTTCTGCAAGCAGTGGTAGTTGTACTGTAAACGTTGCTCCCTGTCCTTCGCCTGGGCTTTCTGCTTTGATGGTGCCGCCGTGCAGTTCTACTAATTGTCGCACGATCGCCAACCCCAATCCCAAACCGCCAAATTTTCTTGTGGTGGCGCTATCAGCTTGCCGGAAGTAGTCAAATACATAAGGTAAAAAGTCACAACTTATACCTTTGCCTGTATCGCTGACAGTGATTTGAGCATAGCCATCAACTTGTTCCAACCTGACTACGACTTCACCACCTACGGGTGTAAATTTAATCGCGTTAGAAAGCAGATTCCACAAAACTTGCTGCAAGCGGGCTGGGTCGCCCGTAATTTTACCTACATTTTGTGCAAAAATTGTCTGAATTTGAATACCCTTTGCTTGGGCAGCAAGATTAACAGTGTCTGTTGCTGCCTTAATGGTGGATGCTAAATTTACTGAAAAAACATTTAAGCTGAGTTTGCCCTGTAAAATTCGGGAAACATCCAGCAGGTCTTCAATCAGTTGCACTTGCAATTTGGCATTGCGTTCGATTGTTGCTAAAGCTTCAGCTGTCCTGGCTTCGTCAAACTTGCGGGTTTGTAGTAATTTAGACCAGCCCAAAATGGGGTTAAGTGGGGTTCGCAATTCGTGAGAGAGGACGGCGAGAAATTCATCTTTGATGCGGTTTGCTTTTTCGGCTTCTTCTCGTGCTGCTTGCTCTCGTTTGAGGAGGCGATCGCGTTCTTGTTCTATGTGCTTGCGATCGCTGATATCCTGGTTAACAACAATTGCACCAGTGATGTTTTGTTGATTATCTCTCAGTGGAACTGCTGAGTTGAGAAGAGTTTTGCGACTGCCGTCAAAGCACTCAATATCAATTTCTTCGTTGATTGAGATTTCCCCGCGCTGTATCGCCCTTGCCATTGCCCATTCTTCGGCTTGAATTTGCAGACCCGTGTCAGCCCACCAAGCCTTGTATTCACCATATTGCTCAATGCCAACATGCCTGGTACCCGCCCAAATTTGCTCACCGGCTGGGTTAGTTTGGAGAATTTGCCCATTTTTATCGCTAATCCAAACACCAACGGGTAAGTGTTCCAACACCATCCGCAACTGTTGCTCGCTCTTTTGCAGTGCTTCTTCTGCCTGCTTTTGGGCGGTAATGTCACGGGATGCTGACACCAGTAACTTTGGCTTGCCTTCTGCATCGGGCACCGCTGCTATCAGTACATCCCACCACTTGAGCGTACCTTTAACTGTGGGGCAAATTCCGCGAAAATGACCAACTCCCCCGGCTTTTGCAGTTTCTACAGCATCACGGGCAGCATTATTGTAAGGTTCTTGCCAAAACTCAATCCAGGACTTGCCAATAAAGGGGGTAAAATCGTCAATTTCCATCAAACATAGCCCCGGACTGTTCATCGAAACTAGACAGCTGTCTAGATCCAAAATTTTGATGCAGTCGGCGCTGCTTTCAAAAATGCTCCGGTTGAGTTCCTCGCTTTCGCGTAAGGACTGTTCTGTCTGTTTGCGTTCGGTAATATCAATTCCCGATGGAATCAAATATTGCACTTGTCCGGTGTTATCAAATATCGGGACGAGGGCAAAGTCAATCATCATGAAGCGATTTTCTCCAACGCGCACTTGCACGTCATAGCGCACCGTCTCACCTTGATTTGCCCGCACAATTGCCGAACGTAACTGTGCTTGAATAATTGGGTCGTAAGACCACCAGTAGGTTTCCTCAAAAGGTTTTCCTAACACATCTTCAGCCTTCAGGTCAGCGGTTGCTAAAGCTGTGCGATTTGCCTCAATCAAAATGCCATCGGGTGTCATCACACCGACAAAGCTAAGTAAACTGTCAAGGATTGTTCTTAGGTGCTGTTCGCTTTGCCGTAGCCTATCGTTTGCCTGTTTGCGAGCGGTGATATCCTGGGCAGTACCCATCACCCGAATTGGCTTACCCTCGTCATCGTAAAATACTTTACCTTTAACTGCAATCCAACGAACACTTTTATCCTGCCAAATAATGCGGTATTTGTTCTTATAATCGACCTTTTCTTTGATGGCACGGGCAAGGGTATCCTGAACTTGTTGGCGGTCTTCAGGATGCACAGTATTTAAAAATACTTCGTAATTAATTTTGGTGTCTGGTGCAAGTCCAAACAGTGCTTTACACTTTTCTGTCCAAATTGCTTCTTTGGTGACAGGGTTCAAAGACCACATTCCCAGTTCGGCGGCTGTTAATGCTAGCAAAAGGCGTTCTTCGCTTTCTTGCAAAGCTGCATTTGTCCGTTTCAATTCGCTAGTTCGCCTTTCAACTCGCCCTTCTAATTGAGCGTATGAGGTTTGTAAAGCTACCTCTAAGTGTTTGCGATCGCTGATATCACGACCTTCGGCAATCAAAAGAACGACTTTTCCTGTTTCATCTTTAATCGGTTTTAGGGAAAAGTCGATAGTAACTACTTTGTCGCCTGCACCTAATACATCAACTTCATAGCGGACAAATTCACCTGCTGCACAAGAAGCGATCGCATTTTGCAAACGCTGTTGAGTTTGAATTGAAATTGTCCACCATTTCGTCTCCCAAAAGGAACGACCAACTACATCTTCATGGCTAATTCCACCAAAGTCTAAAGCTGTTTGATTAACTTCAATCAGCGTACCATCCGGTTGTAGCAATCCCATAAACTGAAATGTGCTGTTGAAAATGGCACGGAATTTTTGCTCGCTTTCTTGCAAGGCAACTTCAGCAAGTTTTTTGGCAGTAATGTCCCGAACAATATGCGACGCACCAATTAATTTATCGTTTTCGTCTTTGATAGAACTGTAAGTAATTTCATAGTAATTTCGCTTTCTGGTTTCGTCGCCAAGTTCCTCAACAACAGTAAAATTTTCTCCAGCCAAGGCACGACCCCAGATATTTAAGTTTTTTGCTTGTTCTTGGGGCAAATGCGCCAAAGCATCAACTAAACTCATGCCCAGTTCAACTTTTTGACCAAAGATATCCTCAAACTCTTGGCGATAGGCACTATTAAAAGCAATAAATCGAAAATCAAAATCGAGTGCGGCAATTAAATCGCTCGTTCCTTCAATGATGCTACTAACAAGCCCAAGAGTAGACTGTAGAGTTTTGTTTGTTTCTTCAAGTTGGACTGCGCTGTTAATAGCCAACTGTTTCAAATACTCGTTCCAGTTAAAACTTTCCTCTGGAAAATCGCACCGCCCCTCTTGCAAGCAATCTTTATCCAGCCCCTGTTTTTGCTTTGTAATATCAGTAAATGTTGATACAACAGCATGAGGTTTGGTTTCATTAATTTGAAATAAGGGCTGGGAGTTAATCAACAGCCAAGTTAACTCACCATCCGGTTTATAAACACCCATAACAACGTTTAAACATGGCTGACCTGTCTGGAGGGCAACCATTGCCGGGTGAGTTTCTCCAGGAAAAGGCGAACCGTCTTCATGAATCGTTTGCCAAGGACTGCCAACAGAAGACCATCCCTGCATTTGCCCAACCGTCAAACCCAACATCCGTTCGGCACTAACATTACACATTTGAATGCTGCCATCAGCAAGCTGAAGCACCATTCCCTCTTCCCTGTGTGGTGTTGTGTTTAACTGCTTACCAGCAAATTGATAATCCGAGCTTTCTTCGTGCTGCATCTGGAGGATGGAATAAACCCAACGAGAGCCTTTAGTTAATGATTGCGTATTTTTCGCGTGTAATATTAAATAGGCAAGAAATATTTGCGCGATCGCATTACTTGTGATGCTGCGTTTTGCTTCATCACATCGAGTCTTGCTCAAAGATTCCCTTGCATTTTTGTTATCAAATCTGGAAATTCAGCTAAAAGGATTATTTGTTGGTGATTTTGGCTGAATTTGCAGATTGGCATCTAGAAAATATTATAGCTATAGCTGAATAAATTATAACTTTTGACTTGCAAAAATCTGAAGTGTCAAAAATCTACGGCATTTACAAAAGCAATGTTCCTGCCCGTCAGAGGCTGACTCCAGACGCACCATTTGCAATATAGCCGTTTTTTGTTGGGTGAAGTACACCGAGGCGTACTTTACCCAAACGAGAGATTAGAGAGGGCAAGTCGCCCGTTGGCGATCGGGAATGTACCATCCAAACTTAAGTGAGGAAGGTTACCAAGTACATGCCGATTTTCCGATTGCGTTCATATCAGCCTGGGACTATAAGTCCCAGTCTAATAGCATAAGTCCTCTCTAATCGGACTGAGGAATGAATTATTGTGTGGTCAAAATAATTGCTTGGGATGTCGATTTTGCGCGTTCGACTACATCAGCCTGGGACTATAAGTCCCAGTCTAATAGCATAAGTCCTCTCTAATCGGACTGAAGAATGAATTATTGTGTGGTCAAAATAATTACTAAGCATATGTCGATTTTACGCGTTCGACTACATCAGCCTGGGGCTATAAGTCGAATGGCACGCTCATCAGAGATTTTTAACCAAGAAATAAATTTCTAGCTAAAAGCGCTTATTTAACTTCTAGCTAACTCGGATAAGGATTCTACCCGTTTTAACTTATATCTTGCACATGCAACGCATGAGCGCAAATACACGAATCTAAAGTGATGATTTTGACTCTGCTATAATTCATTTTTCAGTCCTCATGAGCGAGGACTTACGCTATTAGACTGGGACTTACAGTCCCAGGCGAATGTAGTCGAACGCGAAAAATCTGCATATACTTAGTAATTTTATTTGCGTTCAACTGAGATGGTGCAAGATGTCAATTTTAACGCCTTTTAGCTTTAAGCCCCAAATTTATTTGAGGGCAAAACACAAGCGTGCCATTCGACTATAAGCCCCAGTCTAAAGCGCGTAAGTCCTCTCTAAGAGGACTGAGGAATAATTATTACATAGTGAAAATAATCACTTTAGGTTTGGTGATTTGTGGTTTATACGTTGCATGTGCAAGATATAAGCCTCTTACGGGCACGGTTTACGCTGTCGTTACAAAGGTCAGAAACACTTTTTTATTTTTCCCTTTTCCCCTTCGCACTTCGCAGTCGCCTGGGTCGGGAAAACGCCACTTGCTGCACTTGGCCAGACCCCAAGACCGCAGTGGCGGACCTACCAAGGGCGCGAAGCTCACCGGGGGGAATCTTCCCGACTGCAGACTTCGCGCTGACTCACCTTTTCCCTTTTCCCTCAGCCAGCGTGTCTCTTAAGAGCAGCCCCACTGGCGGCGTACCACCCGCTATGAATAAAAGAAACAAGTTAAACGCTCTTCACGAATGCAGTATACCTCTGCCTTGTTTCTTGAAAGGTTTTACTGTTGTGGAACCCACACGGACACAGAACCGCCATTACACCGGAACTCAGCCCAACCATGCTCATTGGTAACAATAGGCTCTTTGATATGTTCGGTGATGTCAATATAGGTGCAATTGGGTTGCCCAACTTCCATCCACTTACTGCCAACAGAACCATTACTCAGGACTACAGCCATTCCTCCAGGGTGTTCGGCATTGCCGAGGCGCGTCCAGCCGATAGTATTGGGATGGTCAAAATAATTATACTGGTCGCCGTAAGCGTAATTTTGACGTGCAAATAAGAACTTGTCAATTAGCCAGCGATGGCTGTCCATCCAAATTTCATACTCGTTTCCATCATTTGCCTTATCTTTATAGTGTGCGCCGTAGTAATCGGCATAAAAAATGCAAGGATATCCTTCGCGGCGCAGTAAAATCAGCGCGTAGGCAAGTGGCTTAAACCAAGATTCAACAACGGATTCTAGCGATTGTAACGGCTGGGAATCATGGTTTTCAACGAGCGTAACCGCAAGACTGGGTTGTTGCTGGACGAGGGTATTGTCAAAAATTGTTCGCATGTCGTAGTTGCTTCCAGCCTGACTAGCAGCATGAAAGTTGTAGTGCAAAGGAGCGTCAAATAGGGCAACTCGACCTTTTGTCAAGGAAATAAAGTAATGTAAAGCTTCAACTTCATAGGACCAATATTCGCCAACTGCAAATAGTTCCCGTTGCACATAGTTGCGAACATGGCTTAACCAATCATGGAAAAATTCCGCCGATACATGTTTGACAGCATCAAATCGAAAGCCATCAACATCAGTTGTATCCATGTACCACTCACCCCAGTATTTTAGTTCTCCGCGAACTTCGGGGTTTTCCATATCCAAATCGCAACCCATCAAATAGTCAAAGCTGCCTTTTTCTAAATCGACGTGATCGTCAAACTGTTTGCCTTTAAGCAAGTAAATCGCTTGTTCATCTGCGTTATAAGAGTTGTGATCAATAGCGTCGAAATGCCACCAATGCCATTTCATGCTGGAGTATTTATCGCCGCGACCGGGGAAGGTAAAATGAGTCCAAGCTTTGATCGGTTGATACTCACCGACTACGGCATTGCGATCGTCTGGATGAAAAGGTGTTGCTTCGACTTCTTCCTGTTCGTCTGCACCCATTTTGTGATTGAAGACGACATCTGCATAGACTCGAATACCAGCATTTTTCGCCGCTTTAATTGCGTTTAAGTATTCAGCCTTGGTTCCATATTTCGTCCGAATTGTCCCCTTTTGGTCAAATTCGCCCAAATCGAATAAGTCGTAAACAGCATAGCCAGTATCACAACTACCATCTATGGCTTTGTAAGCGGGGGGTAGCCAAAGGGAAGTAATTCCAACTTTGGATAATTCTTCAGCGTTTTCTGCAAGCTGATTCCAAAAGTTACCATCATTGGGGACATACCAATGGAAATATTGCATCATGACGCCATTTGGTTCAGACATGAAACGAGTTCCTTTATTTGAAAATTACAATAACGGGTTATTTGCGATCGCTCTTTTTCGTGAGATTAATTTGCGTAACTCACTACCGAGAGCGGTATACAAGGTTCAAAACAAGATTCAAAACTGCTTGTGCTAGCTTTTTATTAGCTGTATAAGACTAAATCTGCATAGAAGCGAAGCCCGCTCCTGCTGCAAATGCGGCCATAACAGTCTCTACTAGTAGAGAGAGGAAATTAAAAAGCTTTTCATTAGTTCTTTGCTTGTTATCACGATTTTAGGGTTTTTTTAAAATTTATTCTATCTGCCTGAAGAGTAGTCTATGCGAGGATTACAGCTAATTTTTTCTACATATTTTGTCAGCACATCTAGCCTAAGCTATACTTTAATTACACCGGATTGTAAATATCAAAACATATTTTGCTTTGCTTGATTGCTTATATTAAACATCTGTTGGAAATTAATTATGCGTTACCCTACATCCTTTGTAGAGAAAATTCATGAATTGTCTCTACATCTTTTCCACTCCTATGTCTATTAAATAAGGACATTTTTAAGTTGAGCCAGCTAACTAACGCTACATATTATTCAATATATTAATAATATTTAAATCTCCGACTCATGGCGGCTAATGCTTTACAAAAACTTTCGACTTTAAAATCATCCTCAAGGTCAATACAAGTAATGATTTGACCTAATAAAATTTGTTTACAGTAATTATGCTCAATTTTCCTGAAAGCTAATCGGAGCATTGTTTTGCCACGAGTAAACTCTTTTTCAACTCGTTAGAGCAAACCTCCGTGGAATTAATTCCCAGTGGTTGCCAACTTTTGTGCAACTGCAATGGGTGAAGAAGGCAGGAGGCAGCGGAAGCTGGAGGCAGAAGGATGCAATACAGCCTGGGCTTCAACCCACACTCATTGCAAGCCACCAAAACGAAGTTTTGGTAGAAAGCTTAAACCCCTTGCTTCCTCCCGTCGCCACCAGAAATTCTTTCTTCAAAACCTTCTGCCTTCTGCCCTCGGACTTCTGCCTTTCTTGTTAAATTCATAATTTGCTGCAAGCAGGTGCAAGGACTAAAGGTAATGATAGCGGTTCGTCAACAGTTAAAAAAGTTATTAAATAAAATTGGGTTTCGGGGTAATCCTCTGTTTCTCTTACTTTTGAGTCTTGTCTTAGTCTTGATTTTCGGCGTTCGCTTAATGGCCGACACCAAGCAAGTGCATCATTTAACAATTGCAGCCGGACCAGCCCAAGGAGAAAGTTATCTTTTAAGTCAAGCCATTGCTCAAAAAGTTGCCACTTGCAATCCAAAAATACAAATCCACGTGTTAGAAACCCTGGGTTCACAGAAAAATATCGAACTGTTAGAAAACAATAAAGTAGAACTCGCCACAGCACCTATTAATAATTCGGCTTTGCCTTCAACCAAGTTAGTCACTCTGTTATATTCAGATGTATTTCAGTTAGTTGTTACAGAAAAGTCTGGCATCAAAGAAGTCTCCGATTTAAAGGGCAAGCGAATCGCTTTGGCACCAGACGAAAGCAGCCAAGATGATTTTTTCTGGTTGTTGACTGCCCATTATCGCCTCTCACCTCGTGACTTCACCTACCAAGAAATGGTAAGAGAAAAGGCAGATGAAGCCTTTCACAATAACCAAGTGGATGCAGTCTTTCGCGTTCGTCCTCCAGGAAATCGACCGATTCAGCAACTCGTGCAAAACAGCGGCGGACGGTTAGTTCCAATTGACCAAGCTTCTGCAATCAAAATTAATTACCCCGAATTTGAACCAGCAATTATCCCAAAAGGCGCTTACCAGGGAAATGTGGCAATTCCAGCAATCGATTTACCGACGGTAGCAATTCAGAGAATGCTTGTCGCCAATGCGCGAGTCGATTCAGAGATTATTCGCGAGATTACCAGAATTTTGTACGAACATCGCCAGGAATTAACCAGACGCATGCCCTTAGCAAACCAAATTAGTCCTCCCAATCAAGACAAAGGAACTCTTTTACCTTTGCATCCAGGGGCGGCGGCTTATTATGACCGGAATAAACCCAACTTTATTGAACAAAATGCAGACTCTTTAGGGTTGATTTTGACAGTTGTGTTAGCGGTGGGGTCTTGGATTTGGCAGTTGAAACAGCAGGTTGAGAAAGTACAGAAAAATCGAAGCGATCGCTACAATAAGCAGATAGTTCAATTGATTAAAGATATTCAGCAATGCGGAGATTTAAGCACGCTTGAAACCTTTCGGGATCTGTTGTATGAAGAGTTTGAAATTGTAGTGGATGCCCTAGACAAAGATAGCATTACACCAGAAGCCTTTCAGTCATTAAAATTTACTTGGGAAGCTGCAATGTACGCCTTACGCGATCGCGAAGCTAAGTTAGTCTCTAGTGCGTCTAGTCGAATGCATTAAATCTTACACCATCTTTGCACTACATATCATGTCAACTTGCTGCTATTGGCATTACCGCTTTACATCAGGTGATACATCGGTTTAACATGCTTGATAGAGGACTTGTGCTTTGGTAATGCTGGAGTAGGAAGCTACCGCACTTGTTTGCCATACGGCTCGGCGATCGCTTATAAATGAATATAGTTAAGAAATTATTTTCAATTGACTTTTTTCTGTCAATTGATTTAATAAACTTATTATCAAATTTGGAATTGGAAAGGGAGCATTAAAATTATGGATATGCAAGTCCTGAGAGAGCGTGCGGGGCTTAGCCGTGCAGAGGTTGCCTTCAGGCTTGCAATCAGTGAAACAAGTGTTCGGAACTGGGAAGCAGGACGTACTGAACCCACGATGACACCGAAGAAATATTTAGATGCGTTGCGATTGTTTAAATGCACACCTGAAGAATTAGCAGCGGCAAGCGAAAAATCAATTAATCAACGGCATAAACGCAAACCAGGAAGACCTAGAAGATTTCCAGAAACTCAGGTGACAGGGGTAACACCCTCTGTCTTGGGTGCTGAGTCTTAAAGAGTGCTTGATGCTTCGGCGCAAGTGTAGAGTATTATAAAGATGCGAAAAATCGCGTTTTTAGTGACAGCAGAAAAAATGTTGCTAATTGCTAAGAACTAAGAGTAAAATTCCTTCTCTGGTTACAATACAGAGAGGTAAAGTTTGCTGAAAGTTGGCAAAAGTACATTTTGTTGAGTGTTGGTTCTTAAGGGTTGGCGACAAATCCGATGCTCTCGTGGGGGACTGACAAAGAATTTGCCGTGCGCGTCGGCTGCAAAAGTTCTTAGCTGCGTTTTTGAGGATTCAATGCGCGAATTTTTAACTTATAACTCCTAACTCCTAACTCCTAACTGTCTAACGCTCTTTCATGACTCAACATGCAACTCGTGCGATCGCTCACCGTATTTTCCATCTCCAGCACGATAAGATTCTAAAACAAGAATCGCATTATAAGGTCTAAATGGCAGAAACATTATTATTCAACGCCCTGCGAGAAGCCATCGATGAAGAAATGGCGCACGATCCTACCGTATTCGTTCTTGGTGAAGACGTAGGACAATATGGCGGTTCCTACAAAGTAACCAAAGACTTGTACCCAAAATATGGCGAACTGAGAGTTTTAGACACTCCCATTGCCGAAAACAGCTTTACAGGCATAGCTGTGGGAGCTGCGATGACCGGATTAAGACCGATAATCGAAGGCATGAACATGGGCTTTTTGCTCCTTGCCTTCAACCAAATATCCAACAACGCCGGGATGCTGCGTTATACATCCGGCGGTAACTTTAAAATTCCAATGGTAATTCGCGGTCCTGGGGGTGTGGGACGCCAGCTGGGTGCAGAACATTCCCAGCGACTGGAAGCTTATTTCCAAGCGGTTCCGGGGTTGAAAATTGTCGCCTGCTCAACACCTTACAACGCCAAAGGACTCTTAAAATCCGCTATTCGCGATGATAACCCCGTGCTGTTCTTTGAACACGTGCTGCTTTACAATTTGAAAGAAGACCTGCCAGAACAAGAATACTTGCTGCCTTTAGATAAAGCAGAAGTAGTGCGTAGCGGCAAAGATGTCACAATTTTAACTTACTCGCGGATGCGGCATCATGTGATGCAAGCCATGAAAACTTTAGATAAACAAGGTTATGACCCGGAAGTTATTGATTTGATATCACTCAAACCATTGGATTTTGATACAATTGGCGCTTCCGTGCGGAAAACCCATAAAGTGATTATTGTGGAAGAGTGTATGAGAACTGGCGGTATTGGGGCAGAATTAACAGCTTCAATCAACGATCGCCTGTTTGACGAATTAGATGCACCAGTGCTGCGGCTTTCTTCCCAAGACATCCCCACGCCTTACAACGGCACTTTGGAAAGATTAACAATTGTTCAACCAGAGCAAATTGTCGAAGCAGTACAAAAAATGGTAGCCTTGCGAGTCTAAATAAAAGTTAGGAGTTAGGAGTTAGGAGCCGCCCAGTTAAGAGTAAAAATCATAACTCATAACTCTTAACTTATAACTCATAACTCTGTAAAAGAGCGCTATTATAGCGTTTGTCACAGCGAGTTTTGGTATGCAAAGACAGCGATCGCTATTAGCCTTGATATTAGTCTTGGTAATCGCCGCCATAGCGGCGATTGTCACAATTCCAGTGCCCCTAGGACTGGACTTGCGGGGAGGTTCCCAGCTAACAATTCAAGTGAAAACCACACCGGAAATTAAGCAAATCACCGAGCGAGAATTGGAAGCCGTTAAGAAAGTAGTTGAAGGTCGCATTAACGGTCTTGGCGTTTCGGAACCAGTGATCCAAACCGTTGGTACAGACAAAATCCTAGTGCAGCTACCGGGAGTCAACGACCCAGAGCAAGCAGAACGAGTACTGGGGGGTACAGCACAGTTAGAGTTCCGCCAGCAAAAGCCCGGTACGGAAACTCAAGTTTTTGCTTTCCAAGCATCGCGGGCGGAATTGAAAGCAAAGCAGGAATTGTTGAAAAAGTCAAACGACAAAGCCGCGATTGACAAAAATAAACAAGAATTGGAAACAAATATCAGCGCGATCGCTGAATTATTTGAAAGCACAAACCCACCCCTGACTGGTAAATACCTCCAAGACGCCTATGGCGAACCGACCCAAGGCAACAATTGGAACGTCGCCATTCGCTTCGACCAAAAAGGTGGCGAACTGTTTGCTCAAATTACCAAAAGCCTCGCCGGTACTGGACGCAGCATCGGTATTTTTCTTGACAACGAACTAATTAGCGCTCCCACCGTCGGTCCAGAATTTGCCGCTACAGGTATTACTGGAGGCTCTGCGGTAATTACAGGGCGATTTACGGCACAACAAGCCAACGAATTAGGCGTGCAGTTACGCGGTGGTTCATTACCAGTACCAGTAGAAATTGCCGAAATTCGTACCGTTGGCGCAACCTTGGGTAAAGACAGCATTCAAAGCAGCATTTATGCTGGCATTGGCGGTCTGATTTTAGTATTAATCTTTATGGTGCTTTACTATAGATTACCAGGCTTAGTTGCCGATATAGCCCTGATTATCTACGCTTTGCTGACCTGGGCTAGCTTTTCTTTGTTGGGAGTCACCCTGACACTGCCAGGAATTGCCGGTTTCGTCCTCAGTATTGGTATGGCGGTTGATGCCAACGTGCTAATTTTTGAACGTACGCGGGAAGAATTGCAAGCAGGCAAAACCCTGTATCGTTCTGTAGAATCTGGTTTTTACCGAGCATTTTCCAGTATTTTAGACGGCAACGTCACCACAGTAATTGCCTGCGCCGCACTTTTCTGGCTGGGGTCTGGGTTGGTAAAAGGCTTTGCTTTGACCTTAGCTTTAGGGGTAGCAGTGAGTATGTTTACAGCAATTACCTGTAGTCGGACATTAATGTTTTTGACAATTTCAATTCCTTCATTGCGGAAACTAGAATATTACTGTCCAAACCTGCCAGCATCAAAAAAGGCAGAGGTGGCTAGATGAAACTCAGTATTAACAAATCGCGATCGCTTTGGTGGGCTGTTTCGTCTGCCATAATTCTCGCCGGAATCATCTCAATGGTGATTTCTTGGCAACAACCACAAATTCGCGCCCCCCTACGTCCCAGCTTAGATTTTGTCGGTGGCACGCGGTTACAATTTGAACGAGATTGTACCAAACAAGGAAACTGCGACAAACCCATTGATATCAACATCGTCCGGGAAGTAGCCCAAGAACAGAGGTTAGGCGATAGCAGCATCCAAATTGTAGATAACAACGGTATATTAATTCGTACCAAAAACTTGGATCGCGACCAGCGCACCAAATTGCAAAACGCCTTAACCGAAAAAGTCGGCATTTTTGACCAGCAAAAAAACCAAATTGACACCGTTGGTCCTACCTTGGGGCGAGAGTTATTTACTTCAGGTATAATTGCCCTGATAGTTTCTTTTTTGGGTATTGTTATATACTTGACATTTCGCTTCCAGTTAGACTATGCCATATTTGCGATCGTGGCTCTATTTCACGATGTGTTAATTACAGTTGGCATTTTCTCAATATTGGGTTTAGTATTTGGTACGGAAGTAGATAGCTTGTTCATTGTTGCATTGTTAACAATTACAGGTTTCTCAGTGAACGATACAGTAGTGATTTACGATCGCATCCGCGAAACCCTGCAAGTAAATCCCAATCGTCCCATAGCCGAGATTGTAGATGATGCAGTCAACCAAACCTTGGGACGGTCAATCAACACAACAATGACAACATTGTTGACATTATTTGCCATCTTTCTATTTGGGGGAGCAACACTGCACAACTTTGCCCTAGCGTTGATTATTGGCTTCACAATGGGGGCTTATTCAAGCATTTTCATTGCCAGTACCCTCCTAACCTTGTGGCGAGAACGCACCGGTTCATCCGCCCCGCCAGCAAGTACAGAATCAATGGATGCATCTGCAAAAAGTTAGTTATTAGTCAAGAGTTAGTGGTTAGTGGTTAATAGTTAGTGGTTAATAGTTAGTTGTTGTCCCCCCACACCCGTCGCCCCTTGTCTCTCGTTGTCTGTCCTTGTCCCCCCCTCTCCCCATCCCCCCCTCTCCCCATCCCCCTTCGCCTATGGAACACCCAGAACAACCGTCAAATGACCCATCATTTGCTCAACAAGTGCAAAGATTACATCAACTGACAGTATATGGCAGATGGTTGTTTGTCGGTTTTTTGTGGCTTACCGTTGCGCCTATATGCTTGTGGGGACTGCGTGGAGAAATTGCTCTGTGGCGACAGTATTTTACGTGGGTGGCGGTGCGCTATGGATTGTGCTACCATCCACTGTCTACCCTGAGTCTCGCTTTTTGTATCGGTATGACTATTGCTGTTTTAGTTTGGCACAGTCGGAATATCCTCATGGGACTACCACTGCAGGAACAGCAACGTCTCGAAAAACAGGTTTGTCGTATACGCCAGCAGGGTCCAAGTCATCCTCTTTGGAGATGGGTTTGTAATTAAACTTAAGATTGTTAATTTTTTTAAATACTTACTATAAAATACCCTATTGATGCTGTCGGCAAACAACAGAACGATAGCTAATGATACGGGACTTACCCATAGCTTTCCTTATATGAATTATCCTCAGATTCAATTTAGCGATCGCAAATCTGAAATTGACCTTTACCAGTTGCAAGAACTGTTGAACATCTCAGCATTCTGGGCAAAAGGGCGCAGTATTGAAGATTTGGGTATAGCCATTACCAACAGCGAACCAGTAATTACCATCTGGGATGCAGAGCGACTCATTGGCTTTGCCAGAGCAACTTCCGATGGTATTTACCGCGCCACGATTTGGGATGTTGTCATTCATCCAGATTATCGCGGTGCGGGATTGGGAAGCAAGTTGGTGGAAACAGTTTTAAGTCATCCCCGCGTCAGATGGGTGGAGCGTGTATACCTTATGACTACTCACCAACAGCAATTCTACGAAAAGATTGGTTTCCAGAGTAATTCCACCACCACAATGGTTTTACATAACCAACCTAATCTTAGTTCTATACCTGCTACTGAAATTCAGCTTCAGGAATCATTAGGGGGATAGACACTTGCAGTCTGGTGAGATTCTCAGTACTTTTCTGCATGGGAGATGGAACAATTTCTAACTTTCCTCCCATCGCTTCCAGCAGAGTTTGATTGAGTAATAGCTTCATACCAGGGGACAGCGCAGTCTTATTCTTATCAGTTAGAGAAACCTGAATTTCAGATTTTTCACCTTTTTCAGATTTCATTAAATCTATCGGTTCGCTCCCAGGGACAGTATCAGTCGGCACATCTAGCCAAATGTATATAAAATTACTAGTTTGTGAAGGCTGAGTAGAAATAGAGATACCGCCTTCCTCCATTTGAGCAATAGTGGTATCTACTAAATTTAGCAACACTTGACGCAGCCATCGGGGGTCTGCCAAAACATAAATTTCTGGATCGGGGAGGAGGAGATGAAAGCGAAAATTGCGATTTGCCGCCAGTATATAAGTTAAGTTATGAACTTCTTGCAAAACTTCGGCTAGCGATTGGGGCTGAATATCTAATTTATTCGTGCCATGTTCTGTTCTGGCAACATTCAAAACTTCATCAATTAGCTTGAGCAGCTTCAGTGCCCGTTCGTGAGCTTGGGTAATAAATTCTCGTTCTTCCTCCGGATTTTCACATAAATCTGACAAAATTAACTGATGCAAGCCAATCAAACCATTAAGAGGCGATCGCAACTCATGGGTAGTCCGCGCCAAAAACCCCGCTTTAAACTGGCTCATTTCTCGTGCCATTTGGTAAGCCAGCTGTGTTTGCTTCATCTGCTGTAAAAGTAGTGCCACATCCTGTTGATTTATCGGCACTAAGGTAGAAGATGGGCTAGATAAAGTCTTTGAACGCGCAAAAAACCGACGGAAACCCAACCCCAGCGCTAATCCTGCTCCCAGATATACCCAATTGCTCCAATTCATAATTTGGCACTTATAAAGTTATTCATTAACCACAAAGGCGCAAAAACAGTTCCTTAAGTTCCCTGTCCACCAGTTTTTGCCTGAGAGCGAAAATGTTTCTGTTCCCCACCCAGTCAGAGGTGAAACAGAAACCTTTAAAGCTTTTTTAATAAAGTTTGGTTAACAAGCCGTCACCCAAAAGAGTGCGGCTATCCAAGCCTTCAGAAAACAGCTTGGGCGCGTATTTAAGCAGTTGCCTAATACTAATTCTCTTTAACGTCGCAACATATGAAGATCGCGCTCGCCCCCTTGGAAAGGGGGGTTGCGGAGCAAGCCAAAGTGGTGAGGCAGCGCGGCCAAGAGGGGAGGCAGTCCGTTGGGCGGCTTCGCCGACAGTAAGGAACTGCCGTGGTTTCCACGCCACTTGCGACCCTTGAGGAGACCCCTCCTTGGCCTCCGTGGCTCCCCATGAGCGACTGCCGTGCATGGTCTCTCACTGTGCCCCAAGCCTTTGTGGGATCTACATGTTTGAAACATTTAGAGAAATGGTATAACAGCCTGCTTGGGCAAATAAAATCTCCCAATTACCGCCAAAATTCAGCTGTAAATTCAGCTGTAAATTTAGGCGCAAATCGGAGATATAGCAAATTTCAACCCGATGAGGTACAGACTACGCGTGTAGAAGCAATTCATGAATTGCTTTCACGTTCAAAGGTGTACCATTATGACTTGCAACTCGCTATAAATACAAAGGAAATAACATTATAGCCATGTAGCAGGCATTACAAGTTCAAAACATAACTATAAATCTAACTTTATTCCACCTTGCCGCAAAATTTGCCAATTTATCCCAGTCCATTTCGCAACGGTGGAAGGTAAACCCATTCCCGGTAACTCTTCTTTGCATTCCGTCGTTGCCAAAGTGAGAACATCAGGAAACTGAGCTTCAATTTCTGCCATCGTCTGCAAAGCAGGCTGACCCGATAAATTAGCACTAGTGGTAGCAAGAGGACCAGTTTGCGCCAAAATAGTTTGAGCGATCGCGCTTTGAGCCACCCGAATACCAATTGTCGTTGGGTCATTGGGATTCATCGTTTTTGGCACCAACTCTGACGCTGGCAAAACCAACGTTAGCGCTCCCGGCCAATATTTATCTACAACTTCTTGCCAAATTTTATACTCGTCATTATTACCTTTAACATAAGACCACAAATCCGCCGCACTAGCCGCCATCAAAATCAAAGGCTTATCTTGACTGCGCTGCTTCGCTGTAAAAATTAATTCCGCTTGTTCTGGTAGAGCCGCCAGTGCGGGAACAGTATCTGTGGGAAAGCTTACCAATTTGCCAGCACGTGCGCCAGCGACAAGAGCGTTTACTGAAACTTGCGTCATACTTACCGAATTAAAAGTTAGGAGGCGCCCAATTAGCAGTCAGGAATTAGGAGTTAAGAGTTAAAAGTTAATTCATAACTCATCACTCATAACTCATAACTCCTAACTTTTAAAGGCTACGGCAAAGCGTTCAATTCCAGCTAAATCGGTGTGAATTTGAATGTTGCAATAGCTACCATGATTTTGCAACAATTCTCGCACCGTTTCCGCCTGTCCAGCCATCATTTCAATTAGCCAAACCCCACCAGGACGCAAATAATCGGGGGATACTTGTATCAAATGGCGAATGCAATCCAAACCATCAGCGCCACCATCTAAAGCCAGATGGGGTTCGTGGTTAACTACTTCTGGTTGGAGGGTAGACAAGGTGCTGGTGGGGATGTAAGGCGGGTTAGATACCATACCGCTAAACTGACCTTTAAGGGATGTCAGAGGCTCCCACCAAGAACCTTGATAAAATCGTATGCGGTCAGCAAAACCCAAAATTTGGGCGTTTTTTTGAGCGATCGCTTTTGCTTCCAGACTGCGATCCACAGCATGAATTGTAGCTGTTGGGAAGGCATCTGCTAATCCTAACGCGATCGCTCCACTACCAGTTCCTAAGTCCGCCCAGTGTCCTTGTGCTAAAGGCGGACTCGTTTTACTGCCCAAAGCCGCTGCAACAGCTAAATCAATCAAGCACTCAGTTTCTGGTCTGGGAATCAAAACCGCACTCGACACGGCGATTTTAAACTGTCGCCAGGGTGTAACTCCTGCAATGTACTGCACTGGCAAACGTTCATTTAATCGCCTCTGCCACAGTTGGTCTAAATCTTCTAAAGGTAACTCCAACTGAATTACAGACCACTCTTTAAAAGACTCTAAACGCAGTGCCAAGCGGTCCAATCCAGCTACCTCTTGCAGTAGCCAATCTACCTCAGCTGGTGGTACATCAGTAGCGATCGCAGCTTTAATTGCCGCCTGACGCCACTGCCAAAGTTCTAAACCAGTAACCGATACCCGATCCGCCATGCCTTAACTCTAGGGACGCTTGGTAGGCGTCGCCGATTGTAAATTCTTGCGATTGTTAGAGGGTGCAGCTGGTTTGGCAGGTTGATTTTGACCGGGTGCAGCAGAACGATTGGCAGGGTTTCCAGCCAGCTTGCTGATATATTCAATGCTCTCAGAAGATGGCACCAAAGCCACTTGATTCAGCCACTGGTCGTTTTTATCTTGCAAAGTTTTAATTATTCCGTCTATGTCCACAACCTGAATTTCAGCCTTGGGTACTTGAGATTTCACCTGACCCAACAAACCTTGTGCATCTTTTTTACTTAAAAACACAGGAATAATTTCCTTGTTGTCAGAACGTCGTTTCACCGATACATAACCCTTATCAGGCGATTTCACGATAAAAACAGGTACGCTAGGAAACTGCTTGACTTTTTGACCGCCTTGGTTTAATAATGCCAATGCCCCCTCAAGCTCCTGTTTTCCAGGTTGAAAAGCAAATAGCAAACGCTCGGGGCTGTTAGCGGTTTCTTTAAATTTCTGATAAATCACCCCCATAGGCACTGCTGTTATTTGTAAGCTTTTCAGGATTTCTGCCATTTTCGGGTCTTGGTCTTTTCTGTTTCGCAGCTGATCCATAAAAGCCTGAGCTTCCTGACCGCTCATAAACACCTGTGTCACCGCACCAGGTTTTTGCCCGTTTTGACCAGCAGGCACAGAACTAGTTAGGGGTATGCCTTGATTATTCGTAATCAAAAACACAGGTACTGAATCCAACTTTTCTTTAATTTGTTGTTCTGATAAAGCCAGCACTGAGGCATTTCCCCCAAAAACCGAGAATATCAAAGAACTCCCGACTAAACCCAATGTTGTACCCCAACGAACCAATGATTTCATGACTTCTCCTAGCATCAATACTTCTACTAAGCCGAGACTTTGGGTGGATTTGCACAGAATCAACTAGTTCTAGTTATAGTATCCTCTTCGCTAATTGACTGTGCTGTTGTAATGTTTTTCTCAAATATCGCCAAGAGCGATTCACTGTGAAATACCGTAGATGCTTGTTATATCTCTCAATTGGCGAAAAGTCTTCCCTCCGCTTGAGGCGACAAATGCCATTTTATTGTCTTTCCCAAACTTAGTTGACGCCACTATATAACGAATCGTTCCACTTGCCAAAGTTGTGGTATGTGCCAAAATCTACACAAAGCTCAGTTTGAAATCTACTTTGTGATTTTGGAATTATATTGCCTATTAACCGAGAAAGTTACGCAAAAAGGCGAAAAAAACAAATTGCGCTTTTACGGGTAAATATCTAATACTTCTGCAAATTAATTGACTAATCAAACTTAAGTCAATCTGCGATCGCTACATATCAAACTTTCAACTTTTGATTTTCTGATGGTAAATACAAAAAACCCTAGATAAATTCATAGGTCTAGGGTTTAATTATTAAAAATGTCTGTCAAATCGGGATGACAGGATTTGAACCTGCGGCATCCTGCTCCCAAAGCAGGCGCGCTACCAAGCTGCGCTACATCCCGTGGTTTGCTTTTGATTTTACCCAAAGGTTTCCATTTAGGAAAGCCTCGAATAATCTAGCAATTTTACGCTCTTTCAGAGCAATAATCAGATTCTATCAGATTTTGTTTTTCTTTGCTCATATTTTTAATCGCTAAAGTTAACTTAGCGCCATGAACACCTGTAGGCGTGATTTACCGCGTCTCTACACAAAGAAAACCTTGATGTGGTGTCTGGTTAACCGGGCTGATACGCCATGTCTTACAAAAAGCCACTTCGCCTCTACGCCCTCGGCTAACCGATAAATCACATCAAAATCATAGACCTAGCTATTATAGCTTACTTTTTGATTTTTGCAGCTTAATTTTTTATTTGCAATTAATGGGGATACCAGAACATGCCTTTAATACCTTCGGGATCGGACATAAATCCTAAAGTCCGGTAGAAATCAACAACATGAGGGTCGGCAAACAGAGTGACATTACTAATTTCTTCACTCCTGAGCTTTTTGAGAACATATTTCATCAGCGCCTTACCCATACCTTGACCTTGATAATCTGGGTGAACCACCACATCCCAAATAGTGGCATTAAACGCATGATCTGAAGTCGCACGGGCAAAACCAATCAGCCGCCTTTGAGTTCCTCGCACTTGCCACATAGAGGCGACGAGAAAACTATGCTCAATAGCTTTTTTGACTTTTCGCAAAGGGCGACGCGACCAACCAACAGCATCACAGAGTTCTTCTAGTTCATACAAGTCGATATCTCGCTCCGTACTGAACACGATACGTTCTGCACTCCGCGCAGGGCCGGAGGCATCGCTACTGGGGCTAGAATTACCCGCAGCATCAACTGTATGCTCTTCAAAGGGCGTCGTTTTGCTGGTCGCGACAGCATCATTAGTACTAAACCAAGTTTTCCAAAAACCCATGCCAACGTGGTTCGGGTAGTATAACTGAATTGGTTTCCACTCAATAGTGAGTGTTGATTCGCGTTTAACATAGCTACCCCATCTTTATACCCCTTACACTCCATATTTTTGGGTGTTTTCAGGGATTTTAATGGCAGTTGCCAGTCAGTCGCGTGTCTCACACCAATCATTTTCACTTTAGCATTTTGTTGTCGAGCCTAGGAGAAATTAACCAAAAGGGAAGAATCTAACAGTGAATTGTATATATTTCTTTCATTTCATTTAAATCCCTGATAGAGATAAATACATCAGCGTCCTCTTGCCGACAAGTCAAACCCTTATAGATCCACCGGTAAATGGTAAACTTTCCCCTACCCGAATTGAATTTTCTCCGAACGATAACTCCCATAACACCGTCTTTCGCCTTATTTCTGACGACAGCAAGTCTGTCTTACCCCCAACGATGGCTTCTGGTTTAAAATCTTCAACACTGGAACTCCTAAAGCGCTTTAACCGAGCCTTTCCCCAGTTTTACGAGCAATTTGTCAGCAGTGAGATTCAACTGCAAAATTTGCGCCTAGCCTACCGCCTCTATAAAACCAGACGCGCCGTTATTGAGTTGAAACCGGAAGGTAGCAAAAGCGCCCTGCATTTTGCCTATCGCAACCAGTCTTTTCTCCTCAGTGATATTTTTGGTGTGCTGGCGGCTTATGGGCTGACTATCCACGGTCTAAGTTTATATGGTCAGATTCGACCACCGATGTTAGTTTTTATCAAACTGCTAGTGTCTCGTGGTAGCAAAGCCCTGACCGATAAAACCGCAGAAAATGTCTGCCGCGCCATTCGCGAGGCATTAGGAGGGCGATTTGAAGTAGAAGAAATGCTGGCGGTAGAATTCAACCTAGACGCTGGCTTAGAGCAAGTAGAAACCGAGTTTTATGTAGATCCGGTTTTTCATCTTCCCGCCCTAGTAATTGAAGCCGATAATCAACCGGGATTATTTTACAAACTCATGTACGCCATTTGGCAAGAAGACCTTTTGGTCGTAAATGCTAATTTGCTAGTTTGGCGCGGACGCACACGCCTAATTCTCTACTTGCTCGGACCAAATGAAAGTCTGATTCCTGAATATCTAGGTCACAAAATCGCTGAAGGAGTACGACAGAGGTTGTTGGGTCAATGACATAAAGTTAGGAGTTACGAGGCGCCTCCTCACTTTTAACTCCTCACTCCTCACTCCTCACTCCTCACTGGGCGCCTCCTCCCGGTTCGTATTTGGTCGCGCCCGTCCTTCAGGGTACGATAGAATCATGGCAAACATAGAGATATTGGGCGTTCCACACGCATACGAGCTAACGGCTCCCACCTCCTGCCCCCATGCTTTAGTATTTATCCACGGTTGGCTCAATAGCCGTGGATACTGGCAGCCTGTGATTTCTCGTCTGTCAGCTGATTTTCAGTGCTTGTCTTATGATTTACGGGGTTTTGGTGAGTCTCAACCCCAGGTAAAAACCGATTTTAGTCGCGAACAAACTTCTTTTAGCTTGGCTCCCAGCTTTGGTAGCGCGGTTGCCGATCCCTTCGATTCTGTTTATACCCCAGCTGCTTATGCCCAGGATTTAGCAGCCCTACTGCAAAAGCTAAATATTACCAGTGCTTGGCTGATTGGTCACTCTTTGGGAGGGACTATAGCCCTTTGGGGTGCTGCTCAAATGTCTGAACGAGTTAAAGGAGTCATTTGCGTCAACGCTGGCGGTGGTATTTATCTCAAAGAAGCTTTTGAGCAGTTTCGCACGGCGGGTCAGCGGTTTTTGCAACTCCGCCCTCGGTGGCTTTCTCAGGTGCCTTTGATTGATTTGCTATTTACTAGAAACAGTGTGGCGCGTCCTTTAGACCGCCATTGGGCACGTCAGCGGGTGATTGATTTTATTGTGGCTGACCCGGAAGCGGCTCTGGGAACACTATTAGACTCGACAACAGAAGAAGAAATTAACCGTTTACCAGAGTTAGTATCCCAACTGGAGCAATCGGTTTATTTCCTGGCTGGTGCTGATGATAAGGTTATGGAACCCAAGTATGTCCGGCATTTAGCCAGCTTTCACCCACTGTTCCAATATTGCGGCGACAACGTGATTGAAATTCCTGATTGCGGACATTTGGCAATGTTAGAGCAACCGGATGGGGTTGCTAGTCACATTCGGTCGATAGTCAGTAGTCAGTAGTCATTAGTTGGTGGTGAAGGGGCGCCCTTGGTAGGGTTTCCCGACCCAGGCGACTGGTGAAGGGGCGCCCTTGGTAGGGTTTCCCGACCCAGGCGACTGGTGAACCCCGAAGGGGTTGGTGGTGAAGGGGCACCCTTGGTAGGGTTTCCCGACCCAGGCGACTGGTGGAGCGCTACGCGGTAGCGAGGAACGAGCGTCACCCCGAAGGAGTTGGTGGTGAAGGGGCGCTTGCGTCTGTAGTCGGGAAGATTCCCCCCGGTGAGCTTCGCGCCCTTGGTAGGGGAGCCACTGCGGTCTTGGGGTCTGGCCAAGGGTCGCAGTGGCGTTTTCCCGACCCAGGCGACTGGTGGAGCGCTACGCGGTAGCGAGGAACGAGCGTCACCCCGAAGGGGTTGGTAGGCGCGTAGGCGCGTAGGCGCGTAGTCCCCCTTGTCTCCCTTGTCCTCCACACCCGTCGCCCCTGCTCCCCTGCTGCTTCATCTTCCAGGTTGATACAATTCCATTACTTGAGTTAGCCCCAACCTAGACTGTACGCCTAGCGTCAGGGGGGAGGTATGACCGAGGGATAGATGTTCGGCGGCGGCACAGCCAATCATTGCGGCGTTATCTGTACAAAATTTTAAGGGGGGGAATAGTACGCGCAGGTTACGTTCTGCGGCTGCTGCTTGTAAATGTTTTCTCAGCCCGCTGTTAGCTGCTACGCCGCCGCCGACGGCAATTGTATCCAAACCATAGTCTAGGGCACAGGCGATCGCTCTTTTGGTTAAAACTCTCGCCACGGTTTCCTGAAAACTCGCCGCTACATCCGCCACCAGCAAAGGCTGCCCATTTTTCTCTAATTGCTGCACCAGCCGCAATACCGCCGTCTTTAACCCGCTAAAACTCGCATCATAGCGATGATATCCCCCACCCGGTAAGGACACTTTCCCTTCTGGCAATGTAAAAGCTTGGGGATTGCCCTCTTTTGCCAGCTTGTCAATTATCGGTCCACCGGGATATCCCAACTTTAACAACCGCGCCACTTTATCAAAAGCTTCACCGGCGGCATCATCGCGGGTTTCACCTAGAGTTTCGTATATACCACATTCCTTGACATAAATCAAGCTTGTGTGTCCGCCGGAAACCAATAAACTTAAGAAAGGTGGCTTTAAACTTGGCTCGCTCAAGTAAGTCGCATAAATGTGACCTTCGAGGTGATGAACTCCTAAAAATGGCTTGTTGTGTACCATTGCTAGGGTTTTGGCGGCAGTTAAGCCCACCAATAGCGCTCCTACGAGTCCAGGGGCACATGTTGCCGCGATCGCGTCAATTTGCTGCCAATCTAGTTGAGCTTGTTCTAAAGCTTGAGCGATCGCCTCATTTATCGCTTCTAAATGCGATCGTGACGCCACCTCTGGTACTACCCCACCATACTGGCTATGGACTGGGATTTGCGAGGCAATAATGCTGCTGCAAACTTGACGATTGTTAACAACTGCTACGGCAGTTTCATCACAGCTGGTTTCAATTGCTAAAACGGTTGCCATTGTCGGGTTATGTCAAAGTGAGATTTCTTTGAGAAGCTTTAACTTTTATTTACTTAAACTTTACTCGGTTCACAGGCAAGGATATGATGACTTGCTAGTTATGCAAATTAAAAACTGTACAAGCCGCTTCGTTTTGTACAAAAAACTTTTTGTTCCGTAATAAAAGGAAACATCTCCATGAGACGATTGTTTGCTTTGGTTTTAGTGATTTGTCTTTGGTTCAATTTTGCCCCTCCAGCGAAAGCGCTAGGAGCTGGACTTGTACCTTGCAAGGACTCTCCTGCATTTCAGGAGTTGGCAGAAAATGCCCGCAATACCACCGGCGATCCCGAATCGGGTAGAAAGCGCTTTGAGCGTTATTCTCAGGCGCTGTGCGGACCCGAAGGTTACCCTCACTTGATTGTAGATGGTCGTCTAGATCGCGCTGGTGATTTTCTAATTCCCAGCATTCTCTTCCTCTACATCGCCGGTTGGATTGGTTGGGTAGGTCGTTCGTATCTACAAGCAATCAAGAAAGACGGTACTGAGGTGGAAATGAAGGAAGTGGTCATTGAAGTGCCCAAGGCATTGTCACTAATGCTGTCTGGCTTTACTTGGCCTGTAGCAGCATTGAAAGAATTTCTTTCTGGTGAATTAACAGCCAAGGACGAAGAAATTCCTGTTTCGCCACGCTAATCTTTAGCCTCAACTCTTAAACTGTGATTTGAGATTTTAGATTGGGGTTGAATCACTGTATATCCCGACAGGTGCTGGACAATCCTTAATTGGAAATTCCGAATCCCAAAACCTGCCACCTTGAGTCAATTCAAAATCTAAAATCCTTTCATCTAAAATCCTTTCATCCTTTCATCCCAAATCCACAGGAGCTTGATTCATGCAGCAAAATTTTTTAGTAAGATATCTGTCCCTAGCACCAGTTTTGTTGTTTGCGTTGTTAATTGCTACTGCAGTACTTTTGATTGAATTTAACAACTTTTTCCCCGATCTACTTTTCCACCCAATGCCATAATTATTGGTTATTGGTTAGTGGTTAGTGGTTAGTGGTTAGTGGTTGGTAGTTATTTGTTGGTAGGCGCGTGGTTGGTGGTTAGTAGATAGTAGATAGTGAATAGTCATTAGTAGTTACTACCACCTACCAACTACCAACTACCAACTCCCAACTCCCAACTCCCAACTCCCAACTCCCAACTCCCAACTCCCAACTCCCAACTAACTATTAATTTTTTGAAACTCGTGATGCTCTTGGCAGCATTCGAGTTTCATCTTTTTATTTATGATAATGAATTTAAGTAACTAAATTAATTTTTATAAACTTCGCTGCGAAAAATCATATTTAGCTACAATTATTTTTAATAATAAATAATGCCACCATCCTACTTTAGAGGCGAACATAAAATATGGCGCAAGCAGTAGATGCATCAAAAAATCTCCCCAGCGATCCTAGAAATCGGGAAGTTGTTTTTCCAGCAGGACGCGATCCGCAGCAAGGCAACTTAGAAACGCCGATTAATGCTTCTCCCCTGACCAAGTGGTACATTAATAACTTACCAGCCTATCGCCCAGGTCTAACTCCTTTCAGACGAGCGCTAGAAATTGGCATGGCTCATGGTTACTTTCTGTTTGGTCCGTTTGCTAAATTAGGTCCACTACGGAATGCAACTAATGCTAACTTAGCTGGCTTACTATCAACCATCGGCTTGGTTGTGATTCTCACGGCCTGCCTATCCCTGTATGCTAATAGCAATCCTCCCCAGCCAGTTGCTAGCGTTACCGTCCCCAATCCTCCAGATGCTTTTAAATCTAACGAAGGTTGGAATAACTTTGCCAGTGCTTTCTTAATCGGTGGTATTGGCGGTGCTGTAACAGCTTACTTTTTAACTAGCAATCTGGGACTGCTTCAAGGTCTGACTGGTTAATTTGATTTTTGATCAAACTCGTCTGAATCACCAGATTATCTTTGATGCTGGTAATTGGTAATTGGTAAAAGTTATGAGGAACTGAGTTAAGAATTAATAATTCAAAACTCATAATTTAAAACTCATAACTCATAACTTTACCTCTTACAATAAAATCGCGGGAGATTGAAAGCCCTGTAACTAAAGTTCACCGATGAAAAGCGACTCTTTGCGGATTGATCCGCAGTGGTACAATCAAAGCAAAGGTAAGCGCGGTAACAAAGTACAAAAAAACAAGGTGTTTCTTTGCCGGTTTAAAGACTGGATTTCTTCACTGGTCTCGGGCTGGTTAATTCCCTAAGATTGACTGCGCCGACAGGACAGAGCAATACCCAGTTAAGCAAGAATTTGACAGTTTTTTCGGTTGTAGAAAAAATCTGCATCGCGGTCGGACAGTCCGTGAATGCTTGTAGAGGGTAAAGTCATTGGACTAAGAGTGAAGCAAGAATCTGGGTGGCTTTTAGCCCGGAGAGTGTCAAAATTACCACTCACTCTGTGATTAAGAAAGCAAATTTTAGCAGTCAGCTTTCATCAATAAAGGGTTTTATATCCAGTTCGGTTGATTAGTTATAAATTCTAGGTTGGGGAGCCACTCACGTGAGCGGGTTTCCCGACAGTAGTGATGTGGCGTTGAAACGTAGACGCCGGAGGCGGCACCCGAAGGGTAGTGGAACCCAACATAAAGTAAGCGTTGATGTTGGGTTTCGCTCCGCTACACCCAACCTACGTTTATTATAAGTATTTATCCGAACTTGATATTAGCAGCCACAAAGATATAAAGGACACAAAGAAAAGGCTTGGTTATTTCTTTATGTCCTTTATTTTTTAGTGGTATTTTTTTGCTGAGAAAAATCAGGCTTGGTTCACAGCGTTTGAAACTATTCAAACAAAACCGATTCGATGGAATTTAGAGCCGTTTCAAAATCGTCATTAACGATTTTAATATCAAATTCATCTGCGGCTTCAATTTCTTCTTTGGCGCGGCGCAGACGACGGGCGATCGCTTCTTCAGGGTCTTGTGCCCGGCCGCGTATCCGGTTCTCTAATTCATCTAAGGAAGGTGGCAGAATAAAAATACTGAGGGCACTGGGGAAGGAAGTGCGAATTTGTCTTGCTCCTTCTAGCTCAATTTCCAATATAACCAACTTGCCTGCGTGTATTTGATTAAGCACAGCTTCACGGGGAGTACCGTAGTAATTACCGGCAAATTCTGCCCATTCTAAGAATTCACCTTGAGCAACCAACTGCTCAAACTTGCTGCGGTTAATAAAGTAATAATTTTTGCCGTCGATTTCGCCCGGACGGGGACTACGAGTCGTCACGGATACGGAATAATACAATTCCGGATGACGCTGGAGAAGCGATCGCATTAAAGTGCCTTTACCGACCCCACTCGGACCGGTTAAAACAATTAGCCTGCCTTTGGCCAGGCATTCCTTAGTAAAAACACTGGTAGTAGCACCACTTTTGATGGATAAAACTTGCATCATCCGTTCAACCTGTGAATTAATCAATAGACATTATTCATGAGTTACTAATTATGATTGCTAGTTGGCAGGGCAACCATTGACTAACAAAATTTGTAACACGGGTGACAAAAAATTTGTCTAATTCACATAGTACTACTGATATGGCGCGAATAGGGGTGGGTCTATTGACCCCTCCCCACTCAATTATCTACAACCTGATGTTCGCGGGAAATCACAAAACGATTTGCTACGGTTTCCGGCTGAATAGCCGAAAGAATCACGTGGCTGGAATCGGTGATAATTACTGCCCGAGTCCGACGACCGTAAGTCGCATCAATTAATTGACCTCGGTCTCGTGCATCGGTAATAATCCGCTTAATCGGGGCAGACTCTGGACTGACAATGGCAACTACTCGATTGGCAGACACGATGTTGCCAAAACCGATGTTGATTAACTGAATGTCCATAAAAAAACTGACGCCAAACGCGGTGTAAGAAGCTAATAAGGAACTAATTCCCATGTTATCCCCAAAAAATTGGAGTTACAACGCTTAATTTCACGCCAGCCTTAAGTTTTTAAATCAGTAATGCTTTTTTTAGCTGTTTCTGACCTAAGCTTACTTAAAATCCTCCCAAAGATATAGGTAAAGTCATACCAAAAAAAGGTATTCAGTAATTCAATTTTTACAATTAAAAATTCCAAATTTCAAATAATGTGTAAATTTCTGGTCAAATCTTTATTTCTTCTAGATTGGGCTTAATGTTTCAAATAGCACAACGGTAATGGATAAATAAGTTGCACGTAGGCGTACAAACAAATCAGCACAAAGCTACAATTGAACATCACTTACGCATAAATATAATTTTCATGTCAAATAAGTGTCATCTTACTGAAGAAATGAACTTTCTTCAGCTTGAAAAGTGGTCGTAATTACTCAGCGGTTAAATCAGCGAAATGTTGAGTAATTTCGCTAACAAGATTAAATAAATATTAATAGATTCGTGGAAACACATTTCCATTTATTACATGGTTGACGTAGTTTGGTAGAGAAGCAGTGGCTTCAGTTCGGGATACAAAATCAGTCTATTTACTGATTCACAGAGATTATTCATAGTTTTTACCTACTTAATAAAATAATGCTAAAAACTTGCAAAAGAAAAGCAAATAAATTTCACCCCTTAAAGCACAAACCCATTTCAACTGGCTAGAATGCACCAATGGCTGCGTCGCCTTGAAATAAATTTCAGGTTTGTTCTCAATTGACTGCAATGAGCCGCGCGTTTGTAGGGGCACAGCACTGTTCCCTATCATGTCGTGGATGCAACTGACCTATATAACCTTTCTCCATTGAGTGAAGTACAGACCATCCTATGGGCACTAGCACTAGCATTAGCACTGTTCCCTACCCGCGTACAGAAGCGCAAATGATAAGCTAAAAACACATATTTGAAAGCATATAGCGGTTCTCACTTGCGTCAAATACATTGGGATCTCCGGGACAATTCATGAATTGTCCCTAGTGCTTGGGATTGTGTATTGCATCCAACCTAGAAGCGCTATATCTAAGTCTGATCAAACTCTTGTGGGGTGGGTCGAAAAGCCCGCCCAGTCGCTTGCAAGTTAAATGTGGAACAGCTTAACCGCTATAATGGCGTTTCCGGATGCTCGCCACCACCGTAGCTGTTGCTGCAGGTAGTTAATTACGACTACTTGTTAGTAGTCTTTTTCAATTCTTGCCATCTTTGCCGCAGTCGGTTTAACTGGGGAGCATGACCGCCATAACGCCAGCTAACATAAGCTTGGCAAATTTCATCGATGACCTCAGCGGTTGCTGGCGAATGATGCTGGTATGAAACTTGGGCATACTCCAGAGGCGTTTGTGCTGGATGTTTTCTTAAACCTTTTTGGGCTGCCCATTGGAGCATTTGTTGATACAGGCTTTCCATTGGTGGCAATTTCTGCAACCAACGGTGGTTGCGCCACTGTCGCCACTGAACCCATCCCAGCCAACTCACAAAAGATAGTGCGGTCGCTACAATTAATCCAGTTAAAACACCCAGCCAACCTTGAGAGAACAAAGAGAAAAACCAAGATAAAGCTTTGGCTAGCCAGGTAAATATTGCCCCAAACACACTATTCAGCGCACCAGTCACAGGAGATGGTAACCATCCAGCAACCCAGTTCCAAAACTGCTGCAAAACAGTAAAAGTCTGCATTTCCTCAATTGAAGGGGGAATTAAGGGATGATGGGGAATTGGGTCAAAGGCAAACCAGCCATATTTGGGGAAATATACTTCGGTCATTGCGTAGGCGTCAGTGTTACGGACAACGTACATCCCCGTAAACGGATTAAATTCTCCCGGTGCAAACCCTGCCACTAACCGCGCTGGGATGCCAATGGAGCGCAGCATCACAGTCAGCACGGTGGAGAAATGGTCTGGATAGCCTCCTTTCTGCTTGAACAAGAAAGTTTCTACCAAGTCTTCTTTTTTACCCAAATAAGGCAACTCTAAGGGATTTTCAGGGATTTTATACTGTTGCTTCAGATATTGAGCTAGGTAGAGTGCCTTTTCATAGGGTGAATCAAGGGTTTTAGAGGACTTTCCAACCCGTTCTCGATTGTAGTTGGCTAGGATTTCTTCTGTGCGTTGCCGTACTTTGTCAGCAATTTCAGGAGGGATTTGCAGGTAGTGATTTTTAATACTCTGAGGATATTTAGTTGGAGCTTGTCCTAACAAAGTCCGATCGCGGTATGGAATTTCGGAAATTACCGTATAGGTCATGCCTTCTGATAATTCCACAGGCGATCGCAACCCGCCTTCTGGATCGACAGCTATCACAGGTGTCGGGAAGTATACTTCCTTGGGATGAGTGAGAGACGGAATCAGGTTGGGCAAATCCGACACCACTGTGTAAGATTGCACTACCTCCCTAGTTGGAGTAGCGATCGCAGGTAGGGGAATAAAGATTTGGTAAGACCAAGGCGATCGCTTTATTGTCTCAACTTGATCATTGCGAGAAATTTCCCATCCCTTACCAGTATAGCGGTCAAAAGCCAACACTCGCCAAAAACCTGACGCTTGCGATCGCACCCGCATCACTACCTTGGGTGTCATCTGTCCGCGCAGGTTTTGGTTGATTTGGTTGTTAAAACCGTAATAAAAGTTATTATCTAGCTTTCCTGGTTCGCCAGTTTTATTTTCTTCTGCACCACCGCCATTACTATTACCGCCCTTATTGGCATTACCTTCGCGGACATAACCGGGATTAGTAATACTCCGCCCTGTAAAACTTTTTTTTACTTCAATAGGAGAACTTACCGGGAAAGTCCGCAACTGATAGCCGGGGAACCGGGGTAAAACGGCAAAAATTACCAGTCCCAGTCCCACAATTAAAGTAAAAAGTAAAAAGTAAAAAGGTAAAAGTGAAGTTAATTTTCTTTCCTTCCCCTTGGACTTTTCCCCTTTTTTCCTCTCCAAACCGAGCCGGGAACGATAATCTAAAACCAAAGTTGGTAAAGCGATCGCTAAAAATAACAACAGCACAGCCGCAAACGCTAAAGTTTGACTCAGCGTCGCCGCCACACCCAGCAAAATCAACCCAATAACAATGGAATACCCCAAATCTTTGCGGCGGGGCATATCAAAGCTATGGAGAATCTGGAGTTGAATTAATAACTCAGCCAAAACCAGCCGCGTATCATTCAACTCCCCCAACAACCGCCCAAAGAAAGCACCCAGTGCTACTAACATTCCTATGGCGATGCAAAACTTGACCGGAACATTGGGATCGCGGCGGCGGTAATAACTCCAAATCGCACCCACCACACTCAAAGGCACTGCCCAAAAGCTCAGTGCCGTCAGGGCGGCAATATCCGTCGCCACAATACCCACAATTACCAAAGCTAGCACTAGCACCCGCAGGGGAATTGAATCTTCCACTGCCATCGTTGCAGGCGAAGATTGCATTTTTTGCCGCCAGTAATTACCTACAGGTAGACGCCAACTCATCCTGGAAAAGTTAAACATTTCGATTATAAAGCAGCCGATAGGTGTATAAGCAAAGCGATGATGTAGACGCTAGGGCCACCTGTTTTTTCTGAAAAACTGGCCTTCACAAGTGTCCTTCTCATAGCCGCTTCCCGTAGACGCCCTAATGACCGCTTTTTTTAAAAAAGGATAAGTTTCAAAACCAGGAAAATCATCTTATCAATTGGCGTTTGTCAACGTGGAGTGCTAGCGATGGCAATTTTGACTACATCATGGGATTAATCGCAAACAACAGTGGTTGTTGGTTTATGTCTTTTAAATCAACTTCCAGAGTATAAGTCTGGTTGAGTTGAGTAGCGCACAACTCTACATTCAGGCATCCTGGACTCCAAGACTGCGCGATCGCTTGCGAGCCATTTCCCTGGAGTTTCAAAATGCCCTTAGTGGGTAAGTCACCTTGAATTCGCAGTTTCTTCACCTTCCCTTGAAACTGGTATTCGACCTTAAGAGTTAAAACACCAGCGCTAGTCAGCCATTGCCTTTCGACAACTGGATTTACAGGTGAAACTGGCAGAGTCAAATTTTCTAGCAACTGTTTAGCCGCCATTAACGACAACGCCATTTGTTGGCGCGGTAGTAAATCTGAGTAATCACTCTCAATATTGGGCATCGTCTCCAAAGCATCCACAGACCGATAAGTACTTCTTAGCACCAATCCGGCTAAGTCGTTCAGTGTCTGAGAATCCTGAGGGAAAAAGCTTTCCACCACCTGAACTAATTTTGCCCCCAAAGGTAGTGAAGATGTCACCAGATCCTCACACTTTGCGAGCAATTGTCGGAAAATTTTCTCCGGCAAAAGAATCGGCAGATTCAGCTTTGACTGCTGCGCCGCCCACCCCCAAGTAGGAACCAATGTTAACGATGGATTGTCAACATAATCGGGATAATCTTTTAATTGAGTTTCCCAAGGAAATAAAGGCGGGTGGTTTTGAATTTGAGTTTGTAACCGACGTTTAAGTACGGCTTGGAAACGTTCTTGCACAGTAGGAATTTCTCCCAGTTGAAAGTTTTGGGGCTTCCCTCCCGACTCAAAATCACCACTTCGAAAAGTGGTGGTTTCTTGGAGAGGGTTTTTAACCCCGTCTATTTCCTCACAATTGACCGAGGTATGCTCTGTGGTTGTGGCATCATCTGCCAACAACCAGTTGAGTAACTGGTCTTGTAAGGATTCTGAGTTACTATTCATGAGTAGATGCACCCGATCCGGACACTAACGAGTTACGAATTTCCCAAGCTTGTTCAAGAATCTTAAACCAGCGCTTTTGAAGTTGTGCCATTGACAACCCTAAAGATTTTGCAATCTTTTCGTCTGGTTGTCCCTGTTGTTTTAACTCTAATAGAGACCGATGTTTATCGTCCAGCTGCTCGGTGTATGTTTGCCATTGCTGGGGAGTTAAGCCCAAATTGGTGGGCAAAGAAGCTTCTAACCATTCATGAACCAATTCCCAGCGATGCAACAAGGCAAAGCGAATTAGGTGATATTTAAAACGCTGCTGTAAGTAATCCCTCTGACGAGGGGTTAAACCCAAAATCGATTCAATTTCCTGCGCTGATAAATCCTGGAGGCGGAGGGAGAAATAATCGGCACAGTCAGATTGTTGCCGTTCTTCTAAATAATTTATTAATTCTGTAACCACGACAGAACGCAACGTATCTTCTTCGGGTTCTGGTTCCGGTTGCGTCGCCATTGCACTTCGCAACTGCTGTACTGCTGGTTCTTCCCAGGAACCATCTGCTTCGTTGGCACTACCTTCTGCAGCTTGTTCTATATCTACACAGGTTTCTGAGGGCTGCTGTTGGGAGAAAGTTTGTGCCCTTAAAATAATCAACTGCTGCTGTCGTCCTGGCAAGGGAATCCGTCGCTTACCATAGCGCTCGGTAAATGCCATGTACTCTGCCAATTCCAAAAGAGTCTGGGGGCGATAGGTAGATTCTTGTTGGTTTTCTCGCCGGAAAGCATTTAATGCTTCCAGATAAAAACTTTGTAAGAAATCTTCAATAATGGTCAATCGCCCTTGATAGCTTAATTGCCTTTGAGGCGGATTAATGTAACGATAGATAATCGCACTCAGGGTACTGTGCAATTCGACTCTGCCCCGATTGGAACCTAAGTTATAGTACCTAAGACACTGTTGCAACCGATGTTTGGCTAGAGTAATCGCCGAGCTTTCTACAGCACCGGAAGCTTGGATACGTTTACTTTCACTGCAAATCCGATATACTTCGGCAGTAATCCGTGTTGCCACATCGTGACAATTCTGCTCCGAAGCCTTAGTTGACTGAGTAAGCTCCTTGAATAGGAGTTGAAATATCGCCTCCACGCCGATAGATTTTTCTCCCTCAATTGTTGTGGTTGCGGCTAAGTTCATAGTGTCGTGTTTCAAGATAACGTAACATACTTAATTACAACCTGTATTACGGTGGGTATTGGGCTAAGGTTTTTGCGTATAAGCTAAACGTAGGCACATCCTCATGCGTCGGATGTGGTTGAATTTATTATTCCCAACTTTGGTTCGATTGTTCACACTCAAACGCGATATTTCGCCAGCCAGTACCCAAGAGCCGTTTACAGGTGATTATGGATTTACAAGCACAAATTCAATTGCTGATCGACAATGCACCCCAAGATGGTGTAACACCACAAATTGTCGCAGCAATCGCCCCTGCTTTGGGCGCGATCGCTCAAAAATTACGCCACACCCAGTATTATATTCTCCAACATCTGGAGCAAGGCTGGGTTTTAACTACCTTAAGCAATCGTGCCAATCGGGACTTGGAAAAGCGCGTTATTTACGCTTTTCCAACCTTACAGGATGTACCAGGCAGTCCATCTGCTGGGCTTGACCCTCAAATAATAGCTGCACCCATTCTTGTGACGCACATTTTGTTCCAACTGGTAGCATTGGAACCCGTAGATAGTATAGTATTTTTTGAGACTCCAGGCACGACCAACAACTCAGTCGAAGTCCAGCGAGCCGAGCTGCAAAAACTGATTACTGAACAACTAGAACAGCACCGTTCCAGCAGCCAGATCCCCCCTAATATCGCTTGAAACAGTTATGGGTTATGGGTTAGGAGTTAGGAGTTAGGAGGCGCGGAGTTAATTCATAACTCTTAACTCATAACTCCTAATTTTTAACTTTTAGTAAAGTCGGCTCAAAACGTAATCCGCCATACCAATCAAGGCTTGCCGGGATTCTGAAGGCGGCAGATCGGCAAGATGCTCAACTGCTACCTTAGCATGATGAGCCGCTAATTCTCGCGCTAAGTGTATACCCTGACTATCTTGTATCAGCGCCAGTGCCTGTTCTAAATCTCCTTCTTGGGCAAACTCTCTTTCAATCAATACTTCTAAGTAAGGTTTCTCTGACAAAGCGAATAAAACTGGTGCAGTTAGATTGCCACTTTTGAGATCCGACCCTGCGGGTTTACCCAAGGTGTCTGTCGAACTGGTGAAATCTAAAATATCATCGACAATTTGGAACGCTAAACCAAAATGACGCCCATAGCCATACAAATGCTCGGCTGTTTCTTGCGAAACTTCGCTAAGTAAACCTGCAGCCTTAGAACTGTTGGCAAATAAAGTGGCAGTTTTGTAATAGCTCTTTTTTATGTAAGTCTCTATTGAGGTAGTAGCATCAAAGCGATTCAGCCCTTGTTGGATTTCCCCACTAGCCAAATCCATAATTACCTCTGATAGCAGCTTCACTACCTCTAAATTGTCTAAGTTTGCCAAATACCAGGAAGATTGAGCGAAAAGAAAATCTCCTGCCAAGATAGCAATGCGGTTACCAAACAAACTATGAACTGTGGGAACGCCTCGCCGCATGTCCGATTCGTCTACTACATCGTCGTGTACCAAGCTTGCTGTATGAATCATTTCTGTAATTTCAGCTAAGCGTCGGTGACGTAGCGTAATGTCTTTTTCTAACATTGTCGCCCGCGATATCAATAGCACAATTGCCGGTCTGATGCGCTTTCCTCCAGCTCCAAATAGGTGTTCTGCCGCTGCATAGAGGATGGGATGGCGATTTCCAACTAGCTGTTTCAGATTCTCTGCTAGTACTTGCAGGTCTGCTTCCACAGGGGAAAAGAGGGAGGTGGCTGGGGTCATGGATGGGCGGACTCTGGCTTAGGTTACGAAAGTTTACATATCCTATACTCATTTTAAGATAACGCTGTGCCAGCGCAAAGTTTTCATTAAGGAATCCTACGAAATCGCTTTTTCTGTAAAATTTGAACGGTTTTTAAACGGTTTGGGGGCAAGCTTTTGCGGCAGATGCCCCAAAAAGGCGTCTGCTACAAGTTTTTTCGACCGAGGGGAACTTGAGAGCAGCAAAGACCGTCTGGGTGAGAGTGTCTTGAACCAACAGTCCCTGGCGACGAAAACATGACGAAAATTTTTTCTTGATTTGCGATCGCCTGTATGCTTAAGTTGGCACTAAGAGCAAGATGCCGCTTCATCAAAACCGGAAAAATCTGCCAATCATACCATTTTATTAGCTGGACTACCATCCACGTGGCTTGTTGATTTTCATAAATTCCGCGTGTACCCATGTCTGGGATGTCAGCCTCTACCCATAAAAGTTTACTTGACGGACTGCTAGAGTAGCCCCGAAGTAATTGGGTAAAAACATGAATTTTTAGGGCGTGAATGGGCTGCACTTTGGACAATTGCCTTAATATTGCCTCTTCCCAAATCCCCAATCAAAGCAATACTGGTAATAAACTCCTGGAATTTGTCATCTATCTTTTGAAATAGTTTTAAGTCTATAAAATCTCAATTTATACAGTATTATTACGTCAACAACAAATATACTTGTTGGTTTTGATACCCTAACTTTCGATTAAAAAGCTCGCGGCTTGCAGATGGATATATTTTTCCTAGAGAAAATTATTTTTTTAAATATGTTTTATAAGTCCCGTTAACAACAAGCCCTAAAAATAATTGCTTGCCTTGACTCATTAGCTATTACACATGACTTTTTTAAGTAAAGAGTAAATTATCTAAGCATGAGTGTGCAGTTGTCTAAAAAATTTTAAATTTAGCACAGAAGTTGGCTTAAAACTCAGGGTGGTTGTGTTACGCTAAAATGTAGGGATTTTAAATTTTTCAGATATTCACCCTAGAAAGGTAAATAACCATTAGGTAATTTTGCTTATCTGGTGTTGTGAGTTTAATAACCCGTCGTAGATTAAATCAAAAGAGCTATTTCTTTGGTTGTAATTACGACTTGCTAACCTTTCTGGCTGGAGTTATGCGCTAACCTTAGGGTAAGTAGTTGCACGTCTTCAGTGCATTTCAGCGCAAGTGTTGTTCCTCTCAGAAACGGGTGCGTTAAATAACGCAGGTTAGGTAGACTGCTGAACCAGCGGTGGAAAATTGCTGCATGGCAATTTCACTGCTGTGGTAGGTATAACCTGCGAAAAATTGCATTAACTATAAATTCTTTGGCCGTAGAGAATTAATTTTCAACGGTGAAGTTTCGCATAGCAAACTACAGCCATTAAGAATGCTCTTTGTTGGTTGAAGTTCTAGTAATTTTATTGAATTTGTTATTTGTTTAAGCAAGGCGTTGTCAGAAAAATGATTTACGGAAATGTACCTGTGATGATTTTTATTTTAGCTGCTGGGTATTTGTTCACAGTATACCTATTATTAGCATTGGCAAAACGAACAGGGAAAAAAACTGCTCCTAGGAATGTGTCTTCGATTGCGAAAGCGAAGCACAAGCAAGAGGTTTCGGTAACGCCAAATGTGACTAAGGTTGTGAATAGTCAATAGTCAATGGTTGGTGGTGAAGCGCGTACTGCGGTCGGGTTTCCCTCCTAGTACTGGTTCTCCCGAAGGGTCGTTGGTAGTTGGTGGTGAAGCGCGTACTGCGCTTTTGGTACACTCGCGCAGGTAACTGGTTCTCCCAAAGGGTCGTTGGTTGTTGGTGGTTAGTAGTTAGTGGAATATAGCGCTTCTGAGTTGGATGCAATACACAATCGGAAGCAGTAGGGACGGACAATTCATTAATTGTCCCGGAGATCCCAATGTATTTGACGCAAGTGAGAACCGCTATATTCAACTTCACAGCTAACAGCTAACAACTAACAACTAACAACTAACAACTAACAACTTAACTATTCTTGTCGGATTTGGGAAACTGGGGCATCGGCGAAGTGTACCGTTTCAACCATTGGCGTACAGCCTAGCCATTGAACGGATGTCTGGGCAAACTGTTGCGGACAACCGCTGACGGCAAAGCGAGTCGCTAATGGTGGGTGAGTGTTCCTTAAGCCCAGTAGGTCTAATTCTTGGGCACAGGCTGCGGCGACGTGAATGGCTGGATCTACCAGTTTCACTTTGGTGGGAAGAAGCGATCGCAAAACTGGTGCAAGATGGGGGTAATGGGTACAGCCATAAACCAATGTGTCTATTTCCAGGTTTAGTAAAGGCTCTAGATACGAACGTGCTACTTCGATGGTGTAGGGGTCTTGAATGCGGTTTTGTTCGATGAGTGGCACAAACTCGGGACAGCCAACTTGCCAGACTTGCACATCGGGATCAATTTCGGTAATGGCTTGGCGATAGGCGTTGCTTTTGGCTGTTGCTGGGGTGGCTATTACACCAATACGCTTTCCTTGCTGGACTGCTGCTTTTGCTCCTGGGAGAATCAGTCCGAGTATGGGCACGTTAAATTCCTCGCGCACTGCTTCTAGGGCGAGGGCTGAACTGGTGTTGCAAGCCATTATAACCATTTTTACGTGCTGCTGTTGCATCCAATTGAGGATGTCGCGCACATATTCGATAATTTCTGCTTGGGAACGAATGCCGTAAGGAAGTCGGGCTGTATCCCCAAAGTAAATAATTGATTCGTTGGGGAGTTGCCGATAGAGTTGTCGCAGTACCGTCAAACCACCCACACCACTGTCAAAGATGCCAATTGGGGCACGTTGGGGTTCTGTGTCGGAAAAATTGTAAAGGTTGCCTTCAAAGATGGAAGATTGAAGCACAGGTAAATTTTTTTTAGCTTTTTGGATTAAGATACACCTAGCTTGAAAATAGGGGAAGGGGAAAAGGGAAAAGGGGAAAGGGAAACTTCCATTTTGATATCCTCGTTGTGGGCTGTTGCCAGTGGAGTTCTAGCTTGAAAAAAGGCAGCGGCAGCTGAGGAGCCACTGGCGAACGGACGGGAACCCGTCGCTTGTTGCAAGTGGCGTGGCAGCTATGCTGTCACTATGAAGTAAAATTCACCACCAAGCATGAAAATAATCATCTCCCCTTCCCCTTTTCCCTTGCCCTTATCCTCACAAAGTGGGGGCCCCCCTGCCCCTTATCCCCACAAGTAGGGGGACCCCACCTTCCCCTATTTTCAAGCTAGGGGCAGAGGGAAGTAAGTTTTTTTCATGCGTTATGGTGTACGCAGTTAACGATCGCTCTCAATCAGAAATTTGTAGTACATTTGTATGTTTATTTCTATCTTTGTTGTAGGTATCTGAGAATACCGCGAGCGATCGCGTCTGCCATGCGATTTTGGTATTCTGGATTTCCCAGTCGGGGATTGTCCTCGTTACCAGTCATGTAGCCTGTTTCCACCAAAATCGAGGGCATGGAACTTTTCCTGAGAACGTAAAATCTCGCTTTGCGCGTTCCCCGGTCATTAAGGGTACCGATATTTTGGAGAATAGTCCTGCGAACTACTTCAGCTAAAGCGTAACCGCTGTCGTAATAATAAACTTCCAAACCATTGACATCTGGGCGGTTATCAACGGAATTGGCGTGGATGCTGACAAACAAAGTCGCATTCGCTCGCTCTGCAATATCTACCCGTCCCTGAAGTTCTACGAAAAAGTCAGCATCTCGCGTCATGACTGCTTGGATGCCATTTTGCTCCAAAATCGCGGCGACTCTTTTACCAATAGGTAGGATAACATCCTTTTCTAGCAATCCTCTCAAACCGGGTGCGCCGGAGTCTTTACCGCCGTGTCCGGGGTCAATAACTACTACGATTCGCCCATTGGGAACTCGGAGGCGCGGCTGTGGCTGCGGCGCAAGCTGGGGGGGATTATCTGTGGGGTCTGGGAATTGTCTCCGGTTTGGTGGTGGTAGGGGTGGTAACGCAATTGGGGGTGTTACCCAAGTAGAAGAGCGTTGTAATTCTAAAGCGACAAATTGGTCGCCGACAGAGTTGAGTTGAGCAATTTGCACTCCCCCTGCTGGTTGAACAAAAATGACAACTGTACGGGGGTCTTGCTGTTGCAGGCGGACTTTGAGAATGGGGCTATTGGCGTTAAAATTCGGACCTTTGACAGTGGAAGATAACTGGGCATTGAAAACTGTGATGCGGAACAAACCGGAGGTTCTATCCCAGCCGCCAGTGGCAGTTAAATTGCGATCGCCTCTAACAAACAATTGCGTACCATTAGGAGATAACTCCACAGATTGAATTGTTGCCAGTGCGTTGGCTGGTGGTAGGGGGCTGGGATTGCTACCAAAAGTGGGTACTGGAATATTACTAGCAGTATTACCACCAGGTAATCTAACAACATTGCTACCGGGCAATACCACAAATCCACCGATATTGCTCGCGCTTGCCCGCCAGCCGGGACTATCTTTGTCCACCTGCAAAGTCATGCGGACAACAGATGGACTGTTTTGTAATTGGCTAAATTGGATGCGGCTAACACCAAACTTGTTTACAGAGACATTTCGTTGCGGCAGACTTGGTGATAAAGCTGCACCAGAGATGTCGATGTTAACTTCCCGCTTGTCGTCGCTGCGATTTACTTCAATTTGAGGTTTACCACCACTGGTACGGACAAAAAACCCATCCCCGGTGACTCGTAAATTTTCAATTTGAGTCACCCCGCTGTTGCTAGTAACTACCGTTGCTTTGTTAGGTGAAGTGTTAGATGGTGAAGTGTTAGGTGAATTGTTAGATGGGGTGTCAGGGCTTATAGTCACCAGATTGTAAACATTTCTTGGTGTCGAGGCTACTTGCTCAACTTCCGGCGTTGGCAATTGCACCGTCCAACTGCTGGCAGTTCTGCCGATAAATTTCACCTGGTTGGGGTCTAGGGTGTAACCAGGACTGAGTTCGACCACCAAGCGAGCTGTTTCGGGGTCAAACTGTCCGACGCGGATAGAGCGAATTGCACCGCCTACCGACTGCGTTAACTGCGGACGCCCAAAAGAAGTTCCTGGCAAATCAATTACCAGACGCGTGGGGTTAAAAACTATTTGTGCTTTTGGCTGAACGGCACCCGAAGTATTAATTTCTAGTTGATTTTGACTGGCATCAAAACGCCAAGATTTTAGTTCTGCAGCCAAAGTCGGCGACGACAGCATGAAGATAGTTGATATGGAAGTACCGGTTAGCAACCAGTTTAGTTTCACAGTGTTTTCTCCTGATTCACATTTAAGGGAACCGTTAATTGGTCAAAATCTCGGCAATTCCTCACACCTTCACCGCCTAAACTTTAGCTTTGATAAGAAAGTCATCTAAAGGATCAAGTATGAAGTATGAAGGATGAAGGATGAAGTACATTCCAATAAAAGGAATCTGAAGGCTTGAGAGGTTCTCCGCAGAAGTTGTTCCGGGCTTGTATCCAATTTTTCTTTTTTCATCCTTCATCCAAAATCAAGCGCCGGAGGCAAGCCGCCTAAAAGGCGTCTACATCCTTTTTTAGCCACTCTCAACGACCAAAAATGCCGCTAATGGTGACTTGCGATGCCGCACGCATAGTTTTGCGCTCCTCACTAAAGACAGCTAGTGGCGACAAATCATAGCACGTTTGTGTTAAATTGCCATACGCTAAAGCATAAAAATTAGGTCTGTAATGCATCACATTACACCAACAAAGAGCTAATCAGAATTCATTTCAACAGTCAATCGCAGTATGTGACCAAAAAAGTATGAAGGATGAAGGATGTAGACGCCCCAAAGGCAAGAAGCCGCCGTAGCCGCGTGCAAGAGCGTCAAGGCAGCGTCTGAGAAGGAAAAGAGAAGGCGCTTGTTCAAAAAAGAAATCGGTACAACAAAGGTGAATTTATTCATCGAGACAGGCAGTTCCGGGAAAAATAAAGCGTCCTTGTTTCAAACACAAAGCAACTGATGTGAAATCTTAACTTCATCCTTCATACTTGACACTTCATCCTTCAGATGACACTTAAATCTGTCGGGGATTGGTGATCGGGCTTTGATTTGTGGTAATTGATGCACCGAGTAAAAGATTTAGGACTTACGCAACTTCGACGTTAATTGCCTCAATACAGCCTTTGATAATTCATGAATTATCGCTACAGTAGTTATGTTTTGCTTCTGTCCTGAGATTGCAACTGCTGTCAGATGATATGGCAAGGCTGGTGACAGCGATTCTTAAAATAGCGAGAAAAATATGTATAGTTGGGCGAATGCAGAGCTAATACCCTAACAGGATTTTAAATTAGGTTGCAAGCGTTGCCCGGTAACCTAATCCAAAATCCACGCATTGGGATGAGAGGAGGTTTCTAGATTTGCATGTTTTGGGGGTAGGGCAAATTTTCTCTTGACGCCTGCAGAAGTTCTGCCGCGATCGCTACTATGTCATTTGTGTAAAGAAACTTCATAAGCAATGTTTGTACTGAAAGTAAAAATCAACTAGTTACCTCCGCCCTAAGTACTGGAGGATACCGCGAGCGATCGCCTCCGCCATTTGATTTTGGTATTGTGTATTTTGCAGCTTCGCCGCATCATCGCGACCAGTTACATAACCAGTTTCCACCAAAATCGAGGGCATGGAACTTTTTCTGAGGACGTAAAATCTGGCTTTTCGGACTCGTCGATCTGGAACATTTACACTTCGGAGAATGCTGTTGTGGACAATGCGAGCTAATTCCAAACCGCTGTCATAATAATAGGTTTCCAAACCGCTGACTTCCGGACGATTCGCACCGGCAGAATTGGCGTGGATGCTGACAAATACATCAGCATTAGCACGTTGGGCCATTTGCACTCGTCCCGGAAGAGTGACGAAAAAGTCAGAATTTCGCGTCATAATCACTTGCAAACCATTTTGCTGCAAAATCTGTGCCACCCTTGCGCCAATGGGCAGAATAATATCCTTTTCTCGTACTCCCCCAATACCAACCGCTCCAGAGTCTTTGCCGCCGTGTCCGGGGTCAATGATGACTACTCCTCGTCCCCTGGGAGTCGCCCGCGATCGTGGTAAGGCTAAAGGACGGCTATTATCCACATTTGGGTCTGGGAATGGTCCCCGGTTTGGTGGTGGTAGAGGTGGTAAACCACCAATGGGAGGTGTGTAAATTCGAGGTGTTGAAATTGGAGGTCTAGAAGAAATTGGAGGTCTGGGAATAGGAGGTGTTCCCCGGCGATTGCTTTGCAACTCTAAAGCGAGTAATTGGTTGCCGAGAGAGTTGATTTCTCCAATTTGCACTCCCGCCGCTGGTTGAACAAAAATGACAACAGTACGAGGGTCTTGCTGTTGCAGCCGTACCCGCAAAACCGAGCTATTAGAATCAAATGCTGGACCTTTGACGGAAGCTGCTAATCTGGCATTGGGAATGGTGATGCGGTACCAAGCCGAGCTTCTATCCCATCCACCAGTGCCAGATAAACTTTGGTCGCCCCTAATCAGCAGTTGCGTACCGCCACCAGCCAGTTCCACAGACTGAATTGTTGCTGGCGAGCTATTTGTAGAGTCATTTGGGGATGGAAAAGGTCTGGATTTATCGCCTGAATCTTCTTGATTGTTACCTTCAGGCGTTCTGACAATCAGACGATTGGGGAGAACTATCAAACCACCACTGCTAGAAGTTGCCCGCCAGTCAGGGCTATTTTTGTCCACTTGCAAAGTCAAGCGAACAAAAGGTTGTCTTTCTTGCAATTCGCCCAATTGGATGCGGCTGACACCAAAGCGATTAACCGACAAATCGCGATCGCTCAGATTTGGTGATAAAGTTGCGCCAGAAATGTCGATGTTAATCGTCTTTCTGTCATCGCTACGATTTATCTTAATTTCAGGTCTGCCGCCACTTGTGCGAATGAAAAACCCATCTCCCGTGACTCTGAGGTTCTCAACTTGGGTTTCCCCTTGTGCAGTGTTGACAACCTTGGCAGGCTCAGGTTTCGGTTGGGAATTTGATGTCACCACACTGTAAATATTTCTGGGGGCGGACACTGCTTTTTCAGCTTCTGGCGTTGGTAATTGTACCGTCCAGCGACTGCCAGTTGTCCCGACAAATTTCACCTCTTTTGGGTCTAAAGTATAACCAGGACTGAGTTCGATAACTATGCGAGCAGTTTCGGGGTCAAACTGTCCGACACGGATATTGCGAATCTTACCGCCCACCTGCTGCGTTAGTTGCGGACGCCCAAAAGTTGTTCCTGGCAAATCTATTACCAGACGCGTGGGGTTAAAGACTAGTTGTGCCTTTGGTTGTACAGAACTTGAAGTGTTAATTTCCAGTCTGTTTTGATTCGGATCAAAACGCCAAGATTCCAGTCTCGCTGCCAAAGCTGGCGATGATAGCACCAAAATAGTTCCAAAAGTACCAGGTAGTAACCAGTGCAGGTTCACAGCCTTTTCTCCTGATTCGAGTTCGTGGGAGCCGTCAATTTATCAATCATGTTGGCAAATCGTTACACCGTCACCGCCCAAACTTTAGCTTTGATGAGCAAAATAATTATGCGATCGCATATAAAGAGACAGTTAATGGCGTAGAATCTTAGCATGACCTTTTTGGTTTAAAAGCCATCAAAGCAGAAAAATTAGGTCTGCAAAGCATTAGATTACACCAACAATGAGATAACCAGAAATATGCTCAACAGTCAATCCCAGTCTGCGACATTTGACGAATCGGGTAACTGTGTTGATGAGCTGTTTGATTTCTGATAATCAATGCACCAAGAAAAAATTTCAAATGCTGTTAACTGGTCATCCCAAGGATGAAGTGTGAAGTATGTAGACGCGCCAAAGGCGGCTTGTTGAAGGCGCTTGATGAAGTTAAGACCCCTACTATGTTGCTCTGGGCTTGAAATAATCACCGTACAAACCTCGTACGGAGTATCTGGGTTTATATCTTTGCTTTTTTTCCATAAATAAATAATAGTGCTAGTACAATTTGGCAGAAGTAAAAAGGCAGATGGCAGAAGGAAAAAGCTTGATTTTTCAAGACTTTCATCAAATGGAATGGTTGGCTTATTTCCGCCCTTCTGTGCTAGTATCCTTTTTCTTTTCTTCATCCTTCATCCTTCATCCAAAATCCTTTTTTGGTCAGGCAAGGCTGAAAACCTATAAAGTTCTGAATTTTGTTAGTAATTAGCAAAAAAATACTCAGAATTACAATCAAAAGGGACGGAAATTTAGGGATATAAGTTTCCAATGTTCCCCAGCGCTAATGGATTGCAGAATGGCGATTGGATGCGATTTCTCGCGTCTGCTGAAGCGCTGAGTAGCAATTACTTGGTATAGGCAGGTACAAAAAAGACCTATTTATACTGGAATTGCGATCGCCTTTGTCCGGAATCTGGGTTATACCCTAACAGGATTTTGGATGAAAGGATTTGAGAAAAGAGATTTTGGAGCCAGCCTTGGTGAGGCAGTGCGTTGGTTCGCCAGCACTCAAAGGGGAGGCAGTCCGTTGGGCGGCTTCGCCGACTTGAAGGAACTGCCGTGGTTTCCACGCCACTTGCAACAAGCGACGGGTTCCCGCCCAAGCGCCAGTGGCGATGGCGGACACATTGCACACTCAGAAAACCCGAACTGTGCAGGTGTCCGGAGCCTTTGCGACTGCCGTGCATGGTTAACAGACAGCCTTTGCAACTGGCGTGATTGTGAAACCCTCCGGGCTGCGCTGATTTCAACAATCCATCTTCAAGATTCTTTTTCCAAATTGGTGTTAGCTTTCCAGCTTTTTATCCTCATTTGATGAGGAAGCAATCACGCCAGTTGCTTCCATTGCTAAGGGTTTGTCTGGTGAATTGTCTAACAATATTGCCTCTGTTGCACCAGCCGTAGCTTCTGGCTGCCCAAACACGAATCGTAACAAGGGAGGAGCTAAAAAGGTCGTTAGGATAACCATCATGATAATTGCCGCCCCCAGTGGTTTTGAGAGAACCCCACTAGCAGCGCCAACACCAGCGAAAACCAAACCGACTTCGCCCCGAGGAATCATTCCTACACCAATTGCCAAACGGTTGATTTCGGGTTGACCAAATACCGTCAAGCCTGTGATTACTTTACCGATGATGGCTACAACGATCAGGAAAATAGCCATAATTAAACCTTCTCTGTTGCTGGGAATGGCTGGGTTTAAAACTCCTAAATCAGTTTTTGCTCCCACAACAACAAAGAAAATCGGCACCAACATATCAGCGATCGGGATAACTTGCTTTTGCAGTTCTTTGCGCTGTTCTGTCTCTTCCAAGACTAAACCTGCTGCAAAAGCTCCCAAAATCGCTTCTAATTGGATAACGGCGGCAAAGTATGACATCACAAAGGCGAAAATGAATGCTGGAATTACCAGTTCGCCGCGTGTTTTGAGCTGATTGACGATCGCCACAAAGGATTTATTGAAAATATTACCCAAAACGATCGCACCCAGCAAGAAACCAGTGGCGCTGACAATCAAAAAAATGACTTTAGTGACATCCACTACACCATCTTTCGCAAGGCTTGCTACCACCGCCAAGACAATAATTCCCAGCACGTCATCCATTACGGCAGCACCAAGAATAATCTGTCCTTCTTTGGAATTAAGCCGCCCCAATTCCGAAAGCACTTTGGAAGTAATACCAATACTAGTCGCAGTCAGCGCTGCCCCAGCGAAAATCGCCGGGACGGCATCAATACCAAACAAAGTCATCAATCCTACAGTGCCAGCAGCAAAGGGCGCTACTACCCCTACTACTGCCACGATGGTTGCTTGAACGCCAACTGCCATCAAGTCTTTGAGATTCGACTCCAAACCGATTTCAAACAGCAGGATAATCACACCCAATTCTGCCAAAACCGAAATTACCTCAGACTGTGCTGCAAACACGCTAGGGGCGGCGTCAGGGGTTAAACCTGCAGTGGTTTGGAGGAAACTAACGATTAAAGAACTAGAACTATCTGCCCCTGTTTCGGGAAACACCAACAGATGTAGAACAGAAATGCCTACGACTACACCACCAACGAGTTCGCCCAACACAGGCGGAAAACCCAAGCGGTTGGATAACTCCCCACCAACTTTGCTGGCGAAGTAAATTACCACTAAACTCAGCAGCACAGCCGCTACTACCATTGAACTGTCTGCTGTTTCTGTTGCTGTTGCCAGCAGGGGTAAGGAGAAGTTGATTGCACCTAAAAACTGCATTGATTCTGCGGAAAACCTTCTCTTTCAGTTATAAATGGGTTGACAGTAACTAGTACAAAGACTTTGAATTAAATAGGGCATGGGGCATGGGGCATGGGGCATGGGGCATGGGGCATGGGGCATGGGGCATGGGGCATGGGAAAGACAGATTTTTATGGGTGCTGTGGTTTGCAGTTCATGATGACTGTTGTACATATCACAGGTGAAGGCACCAAGCAGTCAAGATGATTAGCATCACTAGGTTAGACAATTTTGCAGTGATAATTTTGAATCTTCCATCACTTAATCGCGATCGCCTGCTAATTTCAGGATATGTTGCCAGCCAGACTCAGACACCGGAACTACAGACAACCGGGGAAGACGCAGCAAATCAAAATCTCTAAATTTTTCGTCTTGTTTAATTTGTGCCAAGGTGACTGGTTGGGGAATTTTTCGCAGCGATCGCACTTGCACAACAACTCGTTTATCATCATTCAAAGCTGGATCGCCGTATGGTTTGCTGATGATTTGGGCCACACCCATAACTTGCCGTTCTTTGCCTGTGTGATAAATTAGCGCCAAATCCCCAATCTCCATTGTGCGTAAATGCTTCAGAGCTAAGGCATTGTTAACTCCATCCCAAATTGTACTGCCATCCCGTTCTAAATCGAAGTAGGAATAATTATCAGGTTCGGTTTTTAGCAGCCAATACGCCATAAACAAAATCTCCAGAATTATTAGTGAATTATTAGTGTAATTTTTTCAGTTTCTAAAAATGTAACCGTCTCAGATTTGGAATTTGGTAGTGTCAAAGTAGGAACATAACATCTGTGTAGACACGCTGTAGAGTGCATCGCACTTTGCACTGTTTTCAAGAACGCACCTCCGCCCGCCCAGCAAATAAATTACCCTTCGCTCCGCGTCTACGGGGTTTACGGGCGATGAATGCACGCATTCATCGCTCATATGGCTGGGTAAGGATTTCAACCGGTTTTAACTTATATCTTGCACATGCAACGCATAAACCACGTATCCCCAAATACAAAGTGATGATTTTGACCACCAAATAATTTCTTTCTCAGTCCGATGACAGAGGACTTACGCGCTTTCGACTGGGACTTCTAGTCCCAGGCAGATGTGAACGCAGTCAGATTATCTCCGTATGTTTAATGAATCTTTATACAAAAAAATGAAATGGTGCATTCCAGTCAGTTTAAACGGGTGTAGAGACGCACGCTTTTGCGTCTCTACAAAGCCGGAAATTTATTTCAAGGCTTATTGCTGGTGGCCAGGAGTATCCCACTTGAAGAGCGGACGCGTGTTTGTGTCGCCTTTGATTTTCTGTCTGAGGGCGATCGCGCGATCGCAAAGATACTCTAAGATGCTCTCGTACTATTTCCCGTGTCTTGAGATAATTTTCTGAGGAGTGTAACTGTTATGAATACCGTTGTATCCAGTTCTCGGCTAATTAATGCTGGGAACTTTTGGAAGACTTTGCCTTTTGCCTTGTTGATATGCGTGAGTTTTGCCCAACCGAGTTTGGCGCAAGAAAAGTTAGAAAAAATGTGGCGGACACTGTCAGTAAGCGGTCGCGGCATGGAATCAATTCCGACAACTTTGTCCCTAGTAAATTTAGGGGTAGAAATTCAGGGTAAAACAGCACAAGAAGTACAGCAAGAAGCTGCCCGCAGGTCATCTGCTGTAATTGCTTTGCTCAAAAGCCGGAATGTTGACAAATTAGAAACTACTGGGGTTCGCCTGAATCCAGTTTATAGCTACACCAATAACGTACAAAAGATTACAGGGTATTCTGCCAGTAACAGTGTGAGTTTTCGCATTGCTACAGAAAAAGCGGGTACATTGTTGGATGAAGCAGTGAAAGTCGGTGCCACGCAGATTAACGGCGTTAGTTTTATTGCTAGTGATGAAGCGATCGCTCAAGCGCGACAACAAGCCCTGAAAGAAGCTACCCAAGACGCGCAAAAGCAAGCTGATGCGGTTTTTGCAGCTTTGAATTTAAAGCCCAAAGAAGTGGTAAGCATTCAAGTTAATAATGCGAGTCCACCACCTCCAATGCCGTACCTTTATCGTGCTGAAGCCGCCAAAGTATCTAGTGCAGATGCTTCCACCCCTGTGATTGGCAGCGAACAGCAGGTAGAAGCATCAGTAACATTGCAAATTAGTTATTAGTTGGTAGTTGGTAGTTGGTAGTTGGTGGTTCGCCAGCGGGCAGAAAGGGGTCTCCACGCCACTTGCGGAACTTGGCCAGACCCCTCCTTGGCCGCAGTGGCGGACTATGAGCGTAAGAGCGTTCATAGCGAAGGGGTTGGTGGTTGGTTAGTGGTTAGTGGTTAGTGGCTAGTGGTTAGTGCTACCCCGCGACAAAAGTGAAGTATTTGGATAGGTTGCATAGAAAAGTAGGGGCGAAGCATTTGCATCGCTGTCTAAGCTTTAAACGATAAATCGCTTGGGCAAATGCTACCCTTCACGGAACACTAAAAGCGAACGCCCTTACAACCAAAACGCACCACCTTCATTACCTGAAAAACGATAATGAATGTTCATTCTTCACCCACTCCTGTCGCGGGCTAGTGGTTAGTAGTTAGTTGGTAGTTGTTAGTTGTTAGTTGTTAATTGGTAGCTGTTAGTTGTTAATTGGTAGCTGTTATTTGGTAGTTGTTAGTTGCTAGTTATTGCTTTTTTAACCATTACCCACCAACCATGAACCATGAACCATGAACCACTACCCACCAACAACCAACAACCCAACGGGAGAACCAGTCGCCTGGGTCGGGAAACCCTACCAAGGGCGCCCCAACACCCACCAACCAACCAACAACCCAACGGGAGAACCAGTCGCCTGGGTCGGGAAACCCTACCAAGGGCGCCCCAACAACCAACAACCAACCAACTAATTAAAACTCAGGACTGCCATCCATCTCAGCCTCAGCATCCCGTTTGGAACCTAACAACTCCAATTGGTCTACTTGAATGACTGGTTTAGAACGGGGTGCGCCGCTTTTCATATCGTTCCATGTATCAATCTTTAAAGAACCTTTAACAGCAATTTGCTTACCCTTATGCACGTAATCACCCGCCACTTGCGCCGTCTTCCCCCATAGTTCTAAATTGAACCAGTCGGTATGTTCGCCGTCTTTGCCGCGTCGGTTGACTGCTAGTGTCAAATTACACCTAACTTTACCAGAATCAAAATACTTCATTTCCGGTTCTGTACCTACACGTCCGATGAGGGTGACAACGTTAATGCTCATGTTCGCTACCTTTCAGTACAAGCGTACTTATTAATATTGATTTTTATAATAGCGAATTGCAAAGAGCTTGCAAGTGTGGTAAATAATTAAGAATTAGAATTAAATAAAAAAATGATAAAAATTACTCTGGGAAAGCTGTAAAACTGTGCGGATATAGTGACACAGCCAGAGAATATCAAAAAGTACCAGCTCGAAGTATAGTAAAGTTTCCCAAAAGTTCTATAAAAAAATAGCATGCTTTACTAAACTCGGGATAAGAAACGTAATAGAATCCAGCACGATTGACTCTTACGGTCGTAGTCTAAAAGTATCGAACATAGGGGGCGTAGAAACGCGTGGGTCTTTTCAGTAAGTTTTCCTTATCGCGGGATATGGGTATCGACCTTGGTACCGCCAACACCCTCGTTTATGTATCTGGTAAAGGCATTGTACTCCAAGAACCTTCAGTGGTCGCTATCGATCAAAACGAAAAGGTCGCATTGGCAGTCGGAGAGGATGCCAAAAAAATGCTCGGTCGCACGCCTGGAAATGTGGTTGCCCTCCGGCCCTTGCGCGATGGTGTAATCGCTGACTTCGATACAGCCGAGCTGATGTTGAAAAGTTTTATCCAGCGAGTAAATGAGGGTAGGTCTCTGGTATTACCACGGATTGTCATTGGCATTCCCAGTGGTGTAACAGGGGTAGAAAGACGGGCTGTGATGGATGCAGCTACTCAAGCAGGGGCTAGAGAAGTTTATTTAATTGATGAACCAGTCGCAGCAGCAATTGGCGCAGGGCTACCAGTTGCCGAACCGACTGGAAATATGATTATCGATATTGGTGGTGGCACAACAGAAGTTGCAGTATTGAGTCTCCAAGGTACAGTGTTGAGCGAATCAGTGCGTATCGCCGGGGATGAACTGACTGAAGCGATCATGCATTACATGAAAAAAGTTCATAACTTGGTAATTGGGGAACGTACCGCCGAAGACATTAAAATTCGGATTGGTTCTGCTTATCCGACTCACGAAGATGAAGAAGCGATGATGGAAGTTCGAGGTTTACACCTGCTTTCTGGTTTACCTCGTACTGTCAGCATCAAAGGTCCAGAAATTCGCGAAAGTATGTCGGAACCGCTGTCAGTAATTATTGAAGCAGTGAAGCGGACACTAGAACGCACACCACCAGAACTGGCGGCGGATATTATTGATAGGGGTATTATGTTAGCTGGTGGTGGTGCTTTGCTCAAAGGGCTGGATACTCTAATCAGCCATGAAACAGGGATTGTGACACACATCGCAGCCGACCCTTTGAGTTGTGTTGTGCTGGGAACCGGTCGGGTGTTAGAAAATTTCAAGCAACTGGAGAGAGTTTTCAGCGGACGTTCTCGGAATATGTAGCCGTTAAGCGGCAATTGCAGATATTGGGTTCTCTGATGAAGAATCCAATATCTCCAGTAATGGTAAGGATATAAAAGGTATATATGTTTACAGAGCGCCGTAGGTGGGAACGTAAAGGTTTACAAATCGGGTTAGTAGGTCTAGTAGTTGGCAGCGCCTGGATGCTTCGACAAACTCAAGGTGCCCTTCTGCTGGAGGTGTATGAGGGTATTAGCCGTCCTTTGCAGATGTTGCAGGTCGGACCCACTCAAGAAGAACGCCTTCGCGATGCCCGAGTATTAGAATTGCAAACGCGCATAGTAGAACTGGAAAGCCAAAATCAAAAGCTCAAAGGTATGTTGGGCTATATGGAAAAAGAACCACTGGCGTCGCGTTCAATTCCAGCGCGGGTGGTGGGACGTAGCGCCGACCACTGGTGGCAACAAGTCACCCTGAATCGCGGCAGTCAGGCGGGAATTCAAGAAGGCTTTGTAGTTAAGGCTGAAGGTGGATTGGTGGGTTTGGTACAAAGTGTAACTTCCAATACCAGCCGCGTGCTGTTGATTAGCGATTTAAAGAGTCAAGTAGGTGTAACAATTAGTCGCACTAATGCTAAAGGCGTTTTGCGAGGAGATGCCTCTGCTGAAGCGGTGCTGGAATTTTATGAAAAAGTCCCCAATGTGAAACCAGGAGATGTGGTTTCGACATCGACTTACAGTCAGAAGTTTCCTTCTGGCATGGCAGTGGGACAGGTGAAGTCTTTAGATTTAAAGAGACTTCCAGTACCAGTAGCAAAAATTGAACTGTTCCCACCAATACGGTCTTTGGATTGGGTAAGTGTTTATCCGAAACCAGAAAATCAAGAGTTGGAAAATCAGCTACCAGCAAACCAACAACCCGCAAACCAACAGCCGGCTAATAAACAGCCGCCAAAGTCTAATTAGATACCAGAATATCTATCAGAAAGATGAAGATTCCGGCATTTCAGGGTCGCAGGCAGAAAAAGCCCAAGTCCCCAGAGCGAAAATTCAAATCCAAAGTGCAAATACAGCCAATTTCGCGTTGGCATCCCCGCGTACGTCAATTGGTGGATTGGACAATAACGGGTGGGTCTGTGCTTTTATGTTTGCTGATGTTGCCAACCCGCTTACCGGGTATGGAATTATTGGGAATAGGTCCCAATTGGCTGTTAATTTGGGTGGTGGCTTGGAGTGTCAAACGCTCAGTTTTTGAAGGGGCGTTGGCTGGTATAATTTTGGGATTCTTGCAAGATGCCATGACATCACCCGATCCTTCTCATGCGGTGACTCTTGGGTTAGTGGGAATGATTACTGCTTTTATTCAGAAACAGCGTTTTATCCAAGAAGATTTTATTTCTATTGCCTTAATTGTCTTTGGTATGGCAGTTTTGGCGGAAACTATATTTGGGTTGCAATTGGCTTGGATGGGCGATCGCAAGGTGGAAGACATTTGGATATATTACCAGCGTGTCGCCCTTGCTTCTGCTATTCTCAGCAGCCTCTGGGCACCCGTGCTGTATTATCCCCTAAATCGGTGGTGGCAGCAGATGAAGTTGTTAGAGCAGTCTTGATGGGGCTGGAAGGGGACAAGGACGACGGGCGTGGAGACAAGGAGACAAGCCAGACGGGTGTGGGTGCGGGGGGACAAGGAAGAGTAAATAATTCTTCTATTCCCATTTCCCCTTTCCCATTTCCTCTTTCCCATTTCCCCTTTCCCATTTCCCCTTTTCCCTTTCCGATTCCCCATTCCCCATTCCCCATTCCCTATGCCCAATGCCGTGTGCCCAAACAGCAATAAACAAGATTACAGAGTTCCGAGTGCGGAGTGTGGATAGTCTAAGGTTTTAACTTAGTAATGAGTGAGGAGTTAGAAGGCGCCCAGTGAGGAGTGAGGAGTTAGTTGATACACTAACTTCTCGCTCCTAAATTTTTTTGACTTAAATTTTTTGGAATTTTGGGAACCTTTGGCAATATAGATTCAAGCTAGAGTTAAGATTGCCCTTGAAAGTCCCCTTTTTCTACTTTGTAGCAAGGGGATAGGGAGCGGGAGAAAGCTAAAATTCCTATGCACGAGCATTGCTAAAAGTTATGGATAATTCCCCAGTGGTCCCTCAAACAGAAGCATCCCCAGGCAACTACCAAAAGAAAAATACTGTTTTAGTGGGGTCTAATGTTGGATTGGATTCACTTCCACTAGAAACTTCACTATTAACGGTAGGAGATGACTTTGACTCCCGCATGATGCGGCGGTGTTTGGAACTAGCCCGCCGCGCTTTGGGACGTACTTCGCCAAATCCGCTTGTGGGAGCGGTAATTGTTAAAGATGGGGAGATTGTCGGTGAAGGGTTTCATCCCCGCGCTGGTGAACCTCACGCGGAAATTTTTGCTTTGAAAGCAGCTGGCGTTGGCGCAGCCTCTTTGGAGGAGAATCGCGCTCGTGGAGCAACTATTTATGTTAGTCTCGAACCTTGCAATCACTACGGACGCACTCCCCCTTGTTCGGAAGCGTTAATCGCAGCTGGGGTGTCAAAGGTTGTGGTGGGTATGGTTGACCCTAACCCGCTGGTTGCTGGGGGTGGTATTGCCCGTTTGCGTGCCGCCGGTATAGAAGTGGTGACAGGGGTAGAAGAAGAAGCTTGTCAAAAATTAAATGAAGGTTTTGTAAATCGGATTCTCTACAAACGACCTTTGGGTATTTTGAAATATGCCATGACTTTAGATGGCAAAATTGCTACCACCACGGGTCACAGTGCTTGGGTAACAAATCAGGATGCACGTAGCGAAGTACACAAGTTAAGGACTGCGTGCGATGCGGTAATTGTTGGTGGCAATACCGTGCGACAGGATAATCCTTACTTAACTAGCCATGAGGTGGGGGCGCATAATCCCTTACGGGTGGTGATGAGTCGCCATCTGAATTTGCCAGAAAATGCCCGTTTGTGGCAAACGTCGGAGGCTCCGACTTTGGTGTTGACAGAAGTAGATGCTAACCCTGATTTTAAAGAATTGTTGCGAAAACAAGGTGTAGAGGTGGTGGAATTAACACCGCTTACACCAGATAAGGCAATGGCGTACTTATACGAACGGGGTTTTTGCAGCGTGCTGTGGGAGTGCGGAGGTACTTTAGCCGCCACTGCTTTAGCGCAAGGAGCAGTGCAAAAAATCCTGGCATTTATTGCTCCAAAAATCATTGGTGGTAGTAATGCCCCTACGCCTGTAGGTGACTTGGGTTTAACCACCATGACTGAAGCTATTTCTTTGGAACGTGTTTCTTGGCGCGTGGTAGGCTCTGATTGCTTAGTGGAAGGTTATTTGCCGCGAAAGAGTCAATCTGAAGGATGAAGGATGAAGGATCAAGGATGAAGGATGAAGGATGAAGTATGAAGGATGAAGTATGAAATTACTCCACCTATAAAGCGAAAAGTTAAGCCAGTGCGTTGGTGAAGCAGTGCGTTGGGCGGCTTCGCCGACTTGTAGCACCTGCTGAAAGGGTTTCCCGGTAGCCTTTGCAACTGGCGTTGCGCGTCCGGGTAACAGGAGCGCAAAACTTTTCAAGACAGGGATGGGGCATGAATATCGAAATTTGGCAGATTTTTTCACCCACTAGGAGCGAGGGATGTACGCCCGCTTCCACTTCATGCTTTATCCTTTACGCTTCAGACTTATGCAAGTCAATGTTGTTTGTTGGTTGTTGGTTGGTGTTGGGGCGCTTGCGTCTGCAGTCGGGAAGATTCCCTCCGGTGAGCTTCGCGCCCAAAGGTAGGGTTTCCCGACCCAGGCGACTGGTTCTCCCGTTGGGTTGTTAATTGTTCTACTAACCACTAACCATTAACCACTAACCATTAACCATTAACCATTAACCACTAACCATTAACTAATTCATGATGGATATTGTTACCCATAACACTCGCGTTCATGTGCAATATCACGTATGAGAGTTAGCCGAGATTGAACGTAGTCACTAAGGAAATCAGCTTCTTTGCCATCTAACAACGCTTGCGTTTTGGTTTGTTTCACCAACCACTGCACCAAGCTAGCATCATCCATTTGCAACAGCGTCTTGGCGTGGGTGCTTTCAACTACAGACCACATTTGACGCAAAATCTTAGAAGTCATTAGACCTCCATTTCCTCTTTAGCTTAGTTCTTTTCAGGATACACAATTCAGGTGGTGTGTTCAGGTATGAACTTGCAAGCTGACACAAGTGTTATCAAAAACTTAATAAATCGAGTTATATCTTGATGAAGTTTAAGAATCACTAAATAAAAGTGTCTTTAATTGTTAATCTTGATTGTTTTTTATGAGCAAGTGTTGGTAAAAAAAAGGGGAGAAAGGGAAAGGGGGAAGGGGAAAGGGAAAATAAGAAAGTGTTTCTGTAATGAGTAACGGGCGGTGCGCTGTCAGTTGGGCGCTTTTAAGCATATTATCTACTTTATTTTTCTCTGAATAAAGTTCAAGCATTTTATGATTAAAATTGCAAAAGAGTTTAGGAATTGGGGATTGGGCGTTGAGAATCGTTGTATTCTCGTTAATCGTTATAACAAGAGCGAAAAATGAATGCGACAGATGGACAGATGAAAGTATTGCTGCTATAGCTTTACAGAATCCACAATCCAAAATTTTTTCATCCCAAATAGTATTAGTTGCGAGCTGTTAGCAAAAATTGTAATTTAAAAGTACGATCGCTTACTGCTTGCGCTGGTGAAGTACCATAATTATTGCTGTTGGTCAATCAATTTAACAACAGCCGCAACTAAATCTTCTGGGTTAACAGGTTTGGATATATGCATCCCAAACCCGGCTTTTAATACTTGTTGCCGATCGCCATTTCCCGCAAAGGCGGTTAATGCGATCGCTTTGATTTCTCCTTTATTCTCCGGCGCTAAATTTCTCACTTGACGCATCAATTCATAGCCATTCATATCTGGCATTCCGATATCGCTAATCAAAATATCAGGCTTTGCCTTTATTATAACTTGCAATGCTTCAATTCCTGAAGATACTGTAATAACTGATGCTCCTTCTTGCTCTAATACAAAAGCAATATAATCTAGCGAATCAGGCTCATCATCAACGACGAGAATTTGCACGCCAGCCAGGGTTAAAGAATCAGATGCTGAAAAAGAAGAGTAATTTTCTTCACTCGTTATGCTTGGTTTTTCATTCACCAAAAGCGGTAAACAGACAATAAATTTTGCTCCTTGATTCTCACCAAGACTTTCTGCTGCAACAGTACCGCCGTGCATTTCTACTATATTACGGACAAGTGCTAGCCCCAGTCCCAATCCTCCAAACTTTCTGGTAGTGCTGCTATCTGCTTGGCGGAAGTAATCAAATACAAAGGGCAAAAATTCGGCGCTAATTCCCTTACCTGTATCGCTAACTGTGATTTGAGCATAGCTGTCAACCTGCGCTAACTTTACTTCTATCCGTCCGCCGTTGGGTGTAAACTTGACTGCATTGGAAAGAAGATTCCAAACAACTTGTTGCAAGCGTGTTGAGTCACCTGCAACTTGTCCGACATTCTCTGGCAATATGGTCGTAACCTGGATTGATTTGGCTTCTACTGCTAAATTTCTTGTCTCCAGTGCTGCCAAAATTATAGATTTTAAGTTTACATTAGCAATATTGAGTGGCAATTTGCCCTGTAAGATGCGGGATACATCTAGCAAATCTTCAATTAGTTGAAGTTGTAATTTAGCATTGCGCTCAATTGTTGCTGTTGCTTGGGCTATTTTTTTTTCATCAAGTTTGCGACTTTGCAGAATTCTAGACCAGCCTAAAATTGGATTGAGTGGGGTACGTAATTCGTGGGAAAGTACGGCAAGAAATTCATCTTTAATTCGATTGGCTTCTTCTGCTTTTGCTCGTGCTGTTTTTTCTAATTCAAGTAAACGAGCGCGTTCTACTTCTATTTGTTTTTGTTCGTGGATATCCGTACAAGTTCCAAACCATTTGACAACATTACCATACTCATCTTTCAGGGGAACTCCTCGGATTAAATGCCAGCGATAGCTGCCATCAAAACCGCGCCGAAAGCGATATTCGTCTTGATAAAAACATCCGCTTTGTAGTGCATTTATCCACACTTCATGAGAGGGTTGCAAATCATCTGGATGTATAGCTAAAAGCCAAGCTTCACCCTTTACCTCCTCGAAGGTCAGCCCAGTATATTCACATAATTTTTGGTTAACATAATTGCATTGACCATCAGCATCAGTCGTCCATACAAGTTGGGGAATTGCTTCTGCTAGGTAACGATAGCGTTCTTCACTTTGTCGCAATGCTTCTTCTGCTCGTTTGCGATCGCTAATATCGGTATGTACGCCAATCCATTCTCGAATGCTGCCGTCGCCCTCTAATATCGGTATACCACGAACGCTCATATCCCGATATTCACCATCGTAACGCCTTAACCGATGTTCAACTTCGTAGGAGGTGCCGTTAGCTACCGCAGTAGACCACATTTGTGCAGTATGCGCTTGGTCGTCTGGATGAATGGCGTTTAACCATCCCCATCCCCTGAATTCATCGTAGGTCTGTCCTGTAAATGCACTCCAACCTGGCTGTTCGGTCACCAATTCACCCTCAGGCGAGGTGTGCCAAATAATTTGCGAGGTGGCTTCAATCAGCGAACGATAGCGCTCCTCACTTCGACGTAACACGGACAGAATACGCTGGCGCTCTACAATTTCCTGTTGTAATTGCTCGTTGCTTTGAGTAATTTCATTGGTGCGCTCGGTAACTAAAAACTCTAAGTGATTTTGGTATTTTCTTAATTCTTCTTCTATGCGCTGTCTTTCAGCAATTTGTGCTTGAAGCTGCTGATTTGCCTGTTGAAGTTGAGCTGGACTAGGTAGTGCTAGTGCTTGGGGAATTAAATATATAAGATTAACTGATGTAATGCAACTTACAGTTGCTGTAACTGCCTTGATTGACCCCGACAGCCAATAAGTTGGATGCCAAAGAGTCCAAATTCCCATAATATGAGTTGTGCCGCAAGCAACGATGAATGCAGCAAATAGCAGAAAAATCCAATTAAAGGGCAAATCTTGGCGTTTGCGGACAAAATAAAACAGGGTAATTGGAATTGAAAAATAAGCCAGTGCAATGAAAGCATCGGAACTTAAGTGCAGCCAAACGAGACCTGGTTTCCACAGATAACAGTGCCCGTGTGGTATAAAAGGTGCCGAGCTAAAAAAATTAGTCCAGAATTCTGACATCGGTTTTTGGTTAACTACAGATAGTAGGAACTGTTATTTCAGCCGTAACTCGGAGAAATATTTCCTTAAAAGGTTATCACCAAGCTGCTGATGTGTTGTTGATGGAGATTCGTTAAGCGATTGCACTATTGTTTTGATTTTATCCATTGCTAGCGGCGAGGGTTTGGCGCGATTGTTTTCCCAACGGTTAATTGTAGGAAATGTTACTCCTAGCTTGGCGGCAAATTTTTCTTGTGTTAATCCCAAGCTTTGCCGCAATTCTTTGACTAAATTCCCAACTTGTGGTTTCTCTAACATAAGTAATATTCCTTGCTGCTAATTGCTAATAATAAAATAAATCAAACTTTATAAAGTCCTTTATATCAGGAGAATGATTTCCACTTTATTAGACGTACATCAAAAGTGTGATAAGTAGCCCTGAACGGGTATTGGGCATTGGGCATTGTTGCGCCAGTGCTGCGGGAGGGTTTCCCGACCCAGGCATCTGGCGTCCCTTGGGTATTGGGCATTGGGTATCTACATTGATATTTGATTTTAGTTGTAGGTTGGCATAGGCAGTCGTAACCCAACATCAGTAAGCGACAATAGTTGGGTTCCACTTCGTGACAACATCAGTACGCGACAATAGTTGGGTTCCACTTCGTGGCAACGCCAGTACGCGACAATAGTTGGGTTCCACTTCGTGACAACGCCACTTGCTACAACGCTCTTGACCCGCGCAACGCAGTGGCTCCCCAACCTACATTCTTCTCGTTTGTCACGAATGATGTAAAGAACTGCTAAAATCCACCTGCTCAATAAAAAAGCCTCTCAAATGAGAGGCTTGTTAACTATGAACTTGTCCAACCTTTAACCAAAGAAATTAGGAACCCTGACAGCTAATGCACCGGCTATTGCTGAAGCTGCGAGGGAAGCAAAAGCGGCGTTAAATAACCACCAAGCTGCATCTGCAACAGCTTTTTTAGAGTCAATTGCTTGCTTTTTGGCTTGCTGTTTGATAGCTTTGAGGCGTTTTTGGGTTTCTTGCTGAATGCGTTCGGCGCGATGCAATACGCTATCGCGAGCGGCTTCAACTTGGTTTACAATTCTATTAGCTTGCTCCTCGGAAATATCGGGACGAGAGCTAATAATTGCAACTAGTGTATCGCGGTCAAATTGATTTAAGCGATCGCGCAATGCTTCAAATCCGGCTTGTGGATCGTCGAAGATTTTGGCAACGTCTTGCTGAATTCCTTCATAATTAAGTTCGGGACGATCCAGGGAGTTGAGATAGTTGCGAATTCTACCAAAAACTCCGTCAAGTACTGTTTGTACTCTTTGCTGAATCTGTTTATATTGCTCGACAATCGAGTTACGTACAGATTCGATTTGGTCTACAATTCGGTTGGCTTCCTCTTCGGAAATATCTTCACGCTGGGAAAGCAACGCTACTAATGTGGAACGGTCGAATTTAGAAACGCGATCGCTTAAAGTTCCAATTCCCGCACGCGGTGAAGACAGCAATAATTGCAAGTCGCGTTTGATACCTTCGGGATTGAGTTCGTCTTTGTTAGTGTTCCGCAGGTAATTTTCTAGATTTGCTTCAAAGTCCTGCACTTGTTTGGTAGCACGTTTTGCCAAACGTTGCGGCGCTTTGACAATATTATTGATACCTTCTTGTAAAGAGTCAATAACTTGGTTTACTTGCTCTTCGGTTAAATCGCCGCGCTGAGTTACCAATTTAACCAAAGTTTCTCGGTCAACTTGCGAGAGGCGATCGCGTAATGCAGAAGCACCTTCTTGAGGATTTTGCAACAACTTCGTCAAATCTCGTTGAATACCTTCGGGGTTAAGTTCTTGGAGATTGGTATTACGCAGATATTCTGCAATGGCTGTGGTTGTTTGCTCGTACTGTTCTTTCGCTTTATCTGCAACTTGCTGCGGTGTTTGCAAAATGCGATCGCGTACAGATTCTAAAGAGTCGAGGGTTTGGTTAATTTGTTCCTCACTCAAATCTTGACGCTGACTAAGTAATTTCACGAGTGTACCGCGGTCAAATTGCGACAAGCGAGAGCGCAGAAGGCTAATTCCGGCTTGTGGGTCTTCTAACAACACGCTAAAATCGCGTTTGATACCTTCGGGATTGAGTTCTTCTTTGTTAGTATTCCGCAGATAATCTTCTACCCGTTGGCGCAATTCATCAGCTTTCGCTTTAGCTTGTTCTTGCAATTCTCTAGCACGATTCAAGACATTATCGCGACTATGTTCAAGTCTTGTAATAATATTGTTAGCTTCCTCTTCGTTGATATCTTCACGTGAAGCTAGCACTTTCACAAACGTATCGCGGTCAAATTCACCAAAGCGCTGACTTAAATCTTCAAAACCAGCTTCTGGGTCTTCTAACAACTTAGAAAAATCGCGTTCAATACCTTCAGGATTGAGTTCATCTTTGCCAGTAGAACGCAAATAATCTTCAATTTTACCACGCAAATCTTGAGATTTTTCTCGTCCTTCCGCCTGCTGAACAATTTGTAAAACTTCCAGGCGATCGCTTTCTAATTGGTCAGAAATTTCCTTAATTCTGGCTTCGCTAATATCACCCCGTTGTTGCAACAAGTTAACAAAATATTCTTTGTTAATTTCTTCCAACTCACGGCGAACAGTTGTTGGGTTAGCATTTGGGTCATAAATAACATCTTTGAATTCATCCTTAACCGTAATCCGGTTAAAATGCCAAGGAAAAGAATTCAAGATATATTCTTCGACATCCGCCTTGATAGTATTGTCAGGTTGCGCTGGTAATGGTAATTTTTCAGCTACTTGAGTGCTAACCTGACTAGCTTGTTCGCCAGTTTTATTAGCGAAATCTTTTACCTGGTTGATGATTTTCTCGACATCAACATTTTGAGCTTTGCTTCCAAGTTTCTTCAGTTCATTCGTCACTTCTTGGACATTGACATCAGAAAGATTCACTCTTTCCAACACCGCCGGAACAGCAGCACCCAAGCCATATCTAATAGCTTGATTTACTATCCCATTGGTTTGTTTGCCATTGCCATTTCCACCACCAACGGTTACAAGTTGTTGGAGTTTTTCACTTAACTTTTCCGGTTGCAAATCTTCCGGATTAGCAGACTTCAACAAATTAATTACTTGTTCAGTGGAATTTTTCTGATTGAAAGTTTGTTTCCAAGCTGCTTCCAATTGGTCAGCAATTTTATTTACGTCTTCCGGAGATAAATCAGAACGGCTGCTAATTAAATCAACAAAAGTTTGACGGTTGATATTTTTCAGAAAATCACTATCCGCAACAGATTGTAAATCTGCATCTTTGAGAAGCTGGTCAAATTGGCTTCTAATTTCTTTGAAATCAAAGCTTGGCAATTGTAGAGAACCTAAAGAACTCTGTAGCGTATTTTTGATGCTATCAGGGTCAAAACCAGAAGTTAATTCCCGACGAACTGCGGCGGTAATTTCTTCAGCAGTAGAAACCATTTGTTTTTGAGCAACATTCGCACCCAAAGCAGCACTTGCTGTACCCATCAAGCCTTGAAGGCCAGAATTAACAGTGCTAACAAACGAACCGATTAAAGAACCTACAGCACTCGAACCCAGCCACATGATTACCGAAAAGTAGGTAGCCCAAATGACTACACCAACAATTGCGCCTAAAAGCGTACTTTCGATTAAGCTAAGTTTTACTGCAAAAAAGCAAGCGATGAATAATGCAATGCTAGAGGTAACAAGTGCCCAAATCCCAACTTTTGCTTCAGCTTTGCGAATTGTTCCGCCGATAGTTTCTGATTCGTTGTCATCATCATCATCAGAATATGCACCACTTCCTATAGCTGAGATTCCAACAGCGACAGAAAGATTTGTTAATAGTAGTTGAAAGGCAAAAGCCATAACTACACCAGACAGCATTGCTACAAAAAACTTCGGTCCAGAAAAAGCAAGTGATGCTTCGGGAGCGACAATTACCTGAGCAAGATGCATCGGTGGTAGCCAAGATTGTATCAAACTTGGAAACATAATATTTTCCTCATTAAAGCTTAAGTAAACGTTGCGTTAATTCAACGCTTTTCGTTATTGGGTCTTGAGTTTGTGTGATAGAAAAACTTCAAAAATGTTGCGAACAAAATGCCACTTAACGCAGTCGCCCAAATTGCTGGTTAAATCGGTTGCTGAATTGCGATCGCAACTAAGAAAAAAGAGTTTAAGAATCAAGACTTAAGAGTTTTTTCTTGCCTCACTTCCCTCATTCCCTCCCTCTTTCCTTCTACCTTCTGCCACGCCACATGCTTCAACCGGGGGAAAGAAAGGCAACGCAGTGGCTCCTCTACCCTCTACCTTCTGCCCCCAGCAAAGCTGCCACGCCACTTGCTTCAACCGGGGGAACCCGGCACCGCAGTGGCTCCTCTGCCTTTACTTGCGACCGCCAAACCATTTAGAAGCGATCGCACCCAAAGCAGCTCCTACTAGCGGGTTGCTGAGAAACTTCATAATTCCCGGTTGTTCCGCCATCACTTCTTGGAAAATATCAGGATGATTGTGATAGGTGAAAGCAGCGAGTTTGCTGACATCATCAGCATTCATATGATTTGGGTTATGGGTAGAAAGTCCCAACTGACGCTCTAAATTGCGCTCGTCCAAACCTCGTTGCTTCAAATGCTTGAAAAACGCCTTCGCTACATCATCTCGCTCATTAGGTTTAATTTGAGCGATCGCTTTTTTAAGTTCCGGTTCCATCTGGCTGGGAGGAATGCGATCGTGATTTAAACGACCAAAGAACTTGCGACGTTCTTCATGAGATGAGCGTTGGGCGAAATCATCAAAGCTTTGATATTCCTGAGATGGGTCAGATGGCACATCATCAAGAGATTCAACATTACCTTGAGCCAAATCATTCATAATTTGGCGTTTATATTGTTCGCTACTAGACATTTTTATTGTCCCTTCTTGATATTAAAATTTTCATTTTATTGTCGGCTTGCACCATTTGGAAAAAAGATTGTGGAAAATGGATTGTTGAAAAAACATCATCAAGACTTACGCATTATTAACGTATTATCAGGTATTCCACCCGTTGCAGCTTCCCCCAACCCTCCGGGAGGGGGGCTTTAGGTAATACTAATTCTCCATGAAGATGAGGCTCAAATTAGCCCGCGTAGGCGGGCTTTGTACGCGCAACGCCTCCGGGCTTAAGCGCCTGGGTGCGATGTTCTCAACAATAGACATAGGAGTGAAAATTAATTATGCGTTACCCTACATCCTTTGTAGGGACAATTCATGAATTGTCCCTACGTCTTTTCCACTCCTATGTTTAATCCAAAATCCTATTAGATACGGTCTGAACGGTTCTCAACCGGAAGCCCTTCAGTGTCAATATCTAACTCTTCGCGACGAATTGTTTCTTGCGCTTGTACCATTTCTTGGTTTACTACTTTTGTGACTCGAACTTCTTCACGCAAGATAGTTTCTTTACGAACGTCAGGAGTTTCTTCGTAAAGTTCTATGTGTGCAACTTCACCTTCGCGGAAAGCGGTTGCATCCGGAGAAACAGTTCTACCAGCATCTTTAGGAGTAACGCGCTCAATTACAACCCGCTCTTTTTCCACCGGAATCGCAACTTGTGCAGTTTCAGTTTCAACGCGCTTCCCAATTGTGACTTCGCCAGTTTTGCGGCGTTCTTTGTTTGCAACTAATCTTTCTTCATACAGCTTAATGGTTTGGTCTCCATGAGCGCTGGTATCATACAAATCTGCGTCTTGCTCGTACCTATAAGTGTTGCGATCGTAAACAGGAGCAACAGCAACAGCCCTAGGTTGCACAACAGCCGCTGAAGATGCAGCCTCAAGGGGTGCAGAAGCTTCTAACGGTGCTGCTGCTTCTATCGGTGCTGATGCTTCCACCCGTGGCTTGCGATATATACCACGCACTCGCTCTTCATAGTCATAATCAACCGCCATATCCTCTTTGTATTCAGGTAAATCGTCCGCCTGCTCTTTTGTCAACCCGGTATATACGCGGTCTACACTAAAGTCGATATTGGTACGACCAATAGGCAACAATACTTTTTTACCAAAAATCCAAAAGCCTAAATCAACAATCAGATAGCGGAACTGTCCGCGCTCATCTACCAAAACATCGTTGACTGTACCAATCTTATCGTTAGTACCTTGAGTATAAACACCCATTCCCTTGATATCTTTATCCTGAATAGCGTCGCGGTAGTCGGGGTCGAACTCGCTAATTTTATGGAGTACCATTAGTTAATTCCTTTATTTATTGTTGCCTTTCATCTATGTAAGGTAAAAAATTAACGCTGCTAAACCATCTTTCTAAGGAAAGAATAAATTGATTTTTATCCTTATCAATAGTTATATTTTTTGGGAATTTATTTGCAGGTAGAGGAAAAATATAGCAATCCCATTTGATTTGTAAAATCTTCGTCGAGTGGGTATTGCCCAGCAAAGCATGAATTATAATGGCAAGTATCCACTACCCTACAAAACCGTTTATTGTTCGCGAATGACTGATAATTGCTATATATACCATCTCTGACTTCTTAGGTATATCCAATTGCGCTCTGACAAAGTATAATTTATCCCAAATGAGTGATGTAAGGTTATTTTATAAAGGTAAAGATAAAGTTAATTATATTGATTTAATTAATAATTAATCAGGAATGAAAAAGCTAGCTCCCTTGTTCATGAGTTTATTTTTAGTTTTTGGGGCAGTTGCTTGTAACCGTCCCGTCAAAACTAGTGTAGATGCTCCTGATAGAACAGACGTAGCAATCAAAGTCACCGACCCAGGAGCAACAGAAGCTGCGAAAAATGATGCCCAAAGTCAAATTCGTAGAAAGCAGCTAAACTCTGACATCCGTGCCCGCGAACAGCGAAATAATTGGGCAGGGGGTGGTACAAACCGAGATACACGCGATATTGCTAGCGAAGTGCGCTCGAAGTTAGAAGCGAATCTTCCTAATAGTCACTTAACTGTTGATGCACAAGAAGACGGCACTGTTTACGTTACAGGTACAGTAGCCAACAAACAACAGTTAAATAAAGTTGCACCCTTAGCTCATGAAATTAAAGGAGTTTCGTTTATAGTGCAGAAAGTTACTGTTTCCCAAGAAAAACAAGAAAACAGTTAAAATGGTTAGCAAAAACCAAGGATGAAAATTATGGAAAGCCAAGTTCAAGAACGGAATTATGTAGATGAAAATTATTCCAATGAAATGCCATCAATCGCAGTGGCACAGCCAGATAATGAGTCCGCGTTAGCACCTGTTAATAAAGCTAACGACCAAATGGAGTTAATGGGACAAAAAGTCTCTAATTTCTTTGCCCAATTGCCTGACAATACAGCTAGATTTGTTCAGGAATACAAGCTGCCAGTGATTAGCTTTGCTTTGATGGTTGCAACGATTATTTCCCTCAGAGTATTGCTGGCATTACTTGATGCCGTGAATGATATCCCATTAGTTGCACCATTTTTTGAATTGATTGGAATTAGTTACACAGCTTGGTTTGTTAACCGCTATCTGTTCAAAGCTGAAACTCGCAAAGAATTAGGTGTGGATATTAACCTGCTTAAAAAAGAAATGGTCGGCAAAGAAGCTTCAGACCCTGCAAGCGAAATCTAAAAGTAGGTAATTGAGGTTGTTAGAAACCCGGTTTCGCAGGAGTTACCGGGTTTCTGTGCTTTACGTTTATTTATGTTGACCTACTTATTACTCCCTTCCCGGTCTGAAATTACCTAAATCTCTTTAACTCCTCTGTGTGTGTCGCGCCAGTCGCCTCAACGGGGGGAACCCCCGCACGGCGCAGGCTTCGGGCGTGCGGGCGTGCGGTTAATTAAATTAGGTCTTCTTCTAACTGTACTTTAGACTAAGAAGTACAAAATGACTCAGAAATGCTGAGTTGAGTTGAAGCAATGCCAAAAATGTCAAAGCAAAGAAATCAAGCAGATTTCTTTGCTGTTTTAGGTGAAGGAGAAGTACGCTTTTTAACAATAGGATAGCGAATTGTACGTTGGCGTTGTTCACCAGTCTTCCAACCAGGAGATTTACCTCGTGGTTTTGGTGGTTGGGCGGGAGTAGAAACGTGGAGCAAAATCCCAGGCATCGCTTGTGCCACCCGTCCCGGAGTCAATTGAATGATTGCTTTTTGCCAGGGCAAGGGATTGTCACTCACAATATCACGAGCTAGCCACAACTGCCAGGTAATTATTGGCATCAGATCACTCCATCGGTCACATTGCTGTGGAGTAGATAATTTTAGTAATGTCCAGTGTAAGCGTTGTTTGATGAACCGATACCAGTGGTCAACGGCAAATCGTCGGAGATAGAGTTTCCATAGTTCAGCTAAAGGTGGCATCTGTTCACCGACAAAAGCCAACCACATTGGCTTATTCACCCGTGGAGAGTCATCTTTTCGCAGCCTTTCAACAAGTATGATTGACATTGGGTGGTGCGGGGACAGCCGAAAATGCTTGTTTGTCCAAAGACGAATCCTCAGTTTACCGAATTTCTCATCTTCAAGCTCAATGGTTTGGGTTGGTTGTGTCCAAGTACTAGGATCATTGAGTTTAAACTTATCGCCATGTACCCTTGGTTTTCCGCGTCCAGAATATGCTGATGGTTCTCCCCATAAGCACAAGTTGGAACGCAAGCGCATGAGTTTATCTGCATCAATATCGGCAGTTTTGGTCACAAATGGCGCACACCCATATTCGATATCCCATAACGTGATTGGTCGTGCTTGTAAATGTTGGCACACAAGTTTGAGTTGCCGTACCGCTTTATCTATCGGATTCTCCCAACTCGTAATTCGTTCATGTCTTAAGGGTAATGCCCAACTACCTTCAGTTTCTGGTATCCAAGCTATGGTACTGTATCCGTATCCCGGCGTTATAGGACGACCACCTCTTCCACCAGTAGTATAATGCTCGTATGTTCTTTCTCTGAGCGTCGGAGCATCCGGTCTTGACCATGCCGTATGATCCCCTGCTAGGATGATACGTTCTTGTTTTCGGATATTTTTAATGTACAGTCGCATCAACTTGTTACGCTGCGGTCGTGTATCCTGCATTGCTTCATAGATACTTGGCCATTGACGGCGAAACACCGGACAAATTGATAAATCTGCCAAACTGTAAGCATTGCGTGTCAGCAATATTGCATCCATCAATTCAAACGTTGCATCCTTTGCTCTACACAAACATTCGTATGCTGCTTGACGAAATTCTCTCAATTGTGCAAAAACATCCATAATGGCTGATGAAGGTTGGTAGTGCTTCTTTCATCTTCCGTTACTGGGGTGCTTGTTCTTACAGGCATCCCTTGATTTTTGTCCAGCCACTTAAGGGCGCGCAACTTGCGGACATTTTTCCCCGAGTTCGTCAAAATGTTGTAGGCATTAGGGATAATATCTAAACCCTCACGAGTTGCGTGGGGGTTTTAATGGTGTTGTTAAACAATTGAGCCACACCACAATAATGCTCGTTATTCCAAGAAATCTCATAGAATTGGTTATTGGTGTATCGGTTGATAACCTTGCGCCAAAATGTTTGTGCATCTACATTTAAGGCCAGCTGTCGTACCTCCCACTTGCTAGGAAACAAATCGAAAATAAAGGACGCTACCCGATAGCCAATACCTTGTCGGCGGTATTTGCGTAGAATGAAGAATTCACCCATGTCCATAGTGTGTTCGTCTCCTGAAAGCTGGCTGCGCCCGTCGGCAATGACAAACCCTGCGAGCGAGCCATCCACCTTAACAAGAAACGGATGCCGCCAAGGCTCAGTCCAACAACCTTTAAGACCGTCGTCCCCAAACCGACCATCATTCCCGACATCCCAACCCATGAACTCACTAAAATCATAAAGGTAAAGTTCTATCAAATGACTCAAAATCGACTGATCTTGCGGACGGGCTTCAATAATTTCAATATTCACGCTAGTTTCCTCTAATATTGTTGAGACGGCTGAAGCCCTAGTAGCGCACTCTCTAGCTTCTCTCATCTTCCAACCAAGGGGGTCTGTGTTAACCGCAGACTGCCTTGACAAATATTTTATACCAACAACACATGTTTTCTGAAGTTAATGGTTGCCCTTTGGGCGGCTTCAGAGGAGCATCACCTACTTTTAGTTTCAGTTTATTAATAATGATAATCAAATAGTGGAGAGGAGGAGGGAGGCTCGCCTCCCTCCTCTTTGGCAAGATTATCATTATTGTCTGTGATGTAACTTACGTGCTACACAGTTTTTAAGAGTCATGAATGAGTTGAGACTGACTCGTCATTTCAGTTAACTTATGTTCTCTTGTATCGTTTTTAGCCTCAGATCGATTTAGAACATTTGTACTCTTTGAGTGACGCTCGCTAACTTTTAGTCTAAACTCCAGTTCTAACGGAAAAAGGGTAGAAACCAACAGAGCATCAAACTATCCAATTAATTGGGCAACCCGGATTGCAGAGGCGATCGCTCCTTCATGCAAACCATCTCCAAGGTACGCCCCTGCATGGTAAGTATTGTTTTCACCATTGGTGCTAACAACTTCGTCTCTGTACCTGAAGGATTCGACAGTGTATAACGGCGTGTGATGTTCCTGAACGTGCAGAATTTTGTCTTCAGCAATCAACTCATCTAGGTTAAACGCCAGACTATATTGCAGAGACGATGATATTCCGCAAAGCTGGTTGAGATATGCGTTATATCCCCAGCCGTTGTTCGTTTGAAAAAAATCAAATTCCGACAATTGTTTGATGCCGTATCTGCCGTACATCGAATTATCTTGATGAAGCACCGTTGTCGCGTAGTTTTCCTTCCATGCTGAAAAGCGTTTAATTTCTTCGTTGGTAGGATCGGACAATAACTTCATAACTTGGTCGGGTGGTGTCGCAAAAACCACTTTATCAAATGTCTGCATTACACCATCCGACAGCCAGATTTTAACAGCATCCATCTGTCTGGAAATTTTCGCAACCTCTACATTGAGCAATATTTCGCCCTGAAAGCGTTCCAGGATTTTTTCAATATAGGAATACACTCCTCCTTTAATTCTCACCCAGTTTGTAAATACATAATCTCGGAGGGCGGGAATCGCCAATTCTGCCGGGAAATTGTCTATCATTTCAAATGGCATAGAGTAGCTATACATTGCCAGCAATTTTATCCAGTAATTCCTGATACGCTGGCATTTGAAGTATTGAGACATTGGCTGATTATAAAAATCTTGCATTTGGGCAGAACGCATTTTTACCCATAGTCCAGCAGAACTGACATAAAGAGTATCGAGCTTTAGATATTCGATGAAACGTTGAATTCCCGTAAAGTTTTTTTGAATTGCCAAACGAGAAAGAAAGTGGCGACCATCTTTAAAAAATAATGATGAGCCAATATTAACAGGTTCTAATTCAACCTCCAATTCTTTCATCAAATTTACGAAATTGTGAAATTTAACGGGGAATTCAAGTACACCATTTTCCAACAAGCGATCGCAATCGGAATGATTGGGTTTAACGTTTTTATTTAATGTCCGAATATGTCCGCCCAAAATGGGTTGTTTTTCAAAAACCGTAACGTGGTGACCATTTTTGCCGAGCAGGTATGCCGTTACCATACCACTTGCTCCGCCCCCAATAATTGCTATTTTCATATCTCACCTCGAACGAATGGGACGCTCTTATAAATGAGTTATTACAAAGAAAGGTAGAGGGCAGAGGTATACTGCATTCGGGAAAGGGGGAAGGGGAAAGGGGAAAGAAGGAAGGGTAGAGGATTATTTTCATGCTTGGTGGTGTATGAAGTTCATCACGACTGCCATCTGCCATCTGCCATCTGCCATCTGCCATCTGCCATCTGCCATCTGCCATCTGCCTTCATTACCCTGTTTTAGCCCTTTGATAAAATCAAATCTCCCGATAATCTTTGATACAAGAGTGCGCCAGTCCAAAATGTCGGGGCGAACCCTGGGTAGCCGGATGAGGCATTACAAAAATAGAAATTCTTTAATGATGTGTTGTGATTCAGCCTGCCAATTCCCATATTGCGAGGCGTTAGGTTGGAACCATAGGAATTTCCATTTGGACACCAGCAATACCGTTCATTTGTGGTTGGACTTCCGGTGATTTTAAAAACAATATGTTTTCTCAAATTCGGAATATAGTTTTTTTCAACCACGTCTAAAATAAAATTGAATATTTCCTCTTTTTTCTGGTTGTAAGCCTTTTTATCGGTTGATTTCAGTTTTTTAAAGTAATCATAATTAGCAACAGTCAAAAACTCAATAATTTGACAGTCTTCCGGACAGTCGCGCTGTTCTTTGGTTAATAAAGTGGGTGTTGTTATGGCAAAACTGGGGTTAGAAAAATCATGCTTTTCATACATTTGATAAAATGCTTCATTCAAATCTTGATGCCCCGTATGAAAGGTATTCCATTTTCCAAAACCATAGTCTTGTAAATCAATATCTTTAACAACACAGTAAGCCATGTAATTTGAAGGAGAATAATCGTAATTCAGCTTCTGGCGTACTGAAGAACTGAATTTTTCTTCTCCAATCATCTGGGCAGCTTTTTTCGGGTCCATATTGCAGATAATCGTTTCGCCCGTGAATTCACGGGTTTGATGCGTAATGCGATCGCTTGCTTGGACTCCAGTTACCTTGTTGTTTGTGACTGTAAAATTAGTTACTTCAAGGTTGAGTAGAACCTTGCCGTTATTATCTTCAATCACCTTCACTAATGAATTGATGACATGCTCAAAATGCTGTGTGGGGTAAAAAGCGCCTTTTTGATATGCAGTGAACAAGATAACCCAGGCGTAAAAAGAAAGTTGATTAGGGGGTAACAAAAAATCAGGCCATTGTAGCGCTAAAAGCGTTTGCGCTTCTTTAGGCAAGTTGAACTTGTCGAAAACATCCTGAAGCGTACTTTTGAGATACATTACCGCACAGGACACTTCACCAAAATGTTTGAATAATTCCAAAGGGTTGACTGGGGGTGATAATTTTTTTAATCCCTCACTGGTTTTTTGGACTTCTAAAACGAAATTACGAATGCGCGAGCTATCCTTGGGAAAGAGGTCAGAAAGCCTGCGAATCAGTTCCTGGGATTGGGAAGGAATATCCAGTGAGTAGTTAGGCATCCTCATGTGGTCAAAGCCATCAGGATCGTACCGCTCAAAAGTTACCTCTTTGTCCAAGTTGAGTTTTTTCAGAACCCGATTTACGGTTTGTCCTTCACCACAATCCCAAACATAATGAAGCTGGGCATTAAACTTATATTTTTTTGCCAGCATAAACGTGTGACCAAAGCCCCCTGGATGTTCATGGGCTTCCAAGACTTGCACTGTCTTACCGGATTTTGCCATCAGCGCCCCAAAGACCAACGCCGACAAGCCACTGCCTACGATCAGGTAATCCGTTTTCATACTACGTTTCCTTCAATTATTTGATTTGGGGTAATGTTCACTCACGGGTTGCTAAAGTACCTGAATTGCTCGCCCAGACTAGTAGTCTGGCAAGTCAACGAAAGCGAGGCGGGAAGGACATTCGTGAAAAAAAGTTTAATATTTTCCCTTGAACCCTTTCCCCTTTCCCTTGAACCAATCCTCACAAGCGCAATTTTGGGTTGCCAGACTACTAGTTAGGGGTATTGACTCACTTATCTACTGAGCAGACAGTGCCTTAGCCTCATAGTCGTTGTTATAGGGAAAAAACATGAGGAACTTGTGAGCGAAATCGTCTACCTTCCTCATTTCTCATACAATTTTTGTATGGAACTTATATCTTGCACCTTTACGCATAAACCACAAATCACCGCATAAAACGTGATTATTTTTACCGCACAAAAAATCCTTCCTCAGTCCGATTCCAGAGGACTTACGCAATTAGACTGGGACTTATAGTCCCAGGCTAATGTAAACGCAGCCAGAAAACCCGCACCTACTTAGTATTTTTTAACTTAAAAATCGATATGGTGCATTCCGGTCAGATGGAATGCAATTAATAGCCTGCGCCTGCAGAGAGATGTCTCACCTGCGCTGGTAACTTTCCGCACAATCTAAAATCTAAAATTCAAAGATTCTAGGAGATGTTGGTAATGGTTAGGGCTTCTGATTCCTCAGAGCGATATAGCTTCACGCAGAATCGGTATAAGTCATATCTTGCACCACCCCTAGTACTCTGTCACACCAACGAAAGCTGGGCGGGAAGCACATTCGTGAAAAAACTTTCATATTTTCCCCTTGCCCCTTATCCCCACTCCCTGGGGGCCCCACCTTCCCCTTTCCCTTTTCCCTTGAACCAGCGACCTCCACCAAAATATTTACTGTTGGGTGCTGCGTTAATGGTTCTTACAGGTACACTAAACCGCAAACCATCTGCGGATGCAACCTCACCTCCTCCCCAAATTTGTGCCAAGGGAATGCGGGTTTGGGCATCAACTAGTCTGGCGTTAGCACGGATAAGGGTTTCGCTGCGGATATAGTTTTGCTGCACCCAAGACAACCGCCCCTTGGTCAATGCAGGTACTTCCGGGCGTACCAATGGTTCCAATCCAATATTACAGGCTTCTGCTAATAACACTGCACAAATACTAACATGCAAGTCTTTTACACACTTCCTGCTTGACTCAAACAACAGCATCAACAAGAATTAACACAACAAGTGTTCGTAGCAGATAAAGTTATCTGGAACAATTGTCCTGCTCATCTTAGTAGCTGGCAGCCATTTTTGGTTACTGATATTCAGGGAGAATCAGCGATTTTGGATGTTTATGAAAAACCAGTACCAATAGCGCAATTGCAAAAAGTTTGTTAGGAACGCATCATAGTTCCAAAAAGCATGGACATTTATCTCATGTCGTTTGTTTGCCCTAGTGTAACGCTGACGCTTGCGAACTACAACATCTTGTACCCCTCGGCTAAAAGCTATTGTTTTCAATATGAAGAAGCTTTCTACCTTTAAACAATCAGCCACGAAGCAATCTTGCTTGAAGTATATTTCCATTTTTGGGGTGATTACAATTTGAATGTTGCTCACCCAGCACCGCGTATGCAGGTGTGGTGGTAATTAAATAATCACTACAGGACTACCTACAAGGTCTGAGATTATAACCAAATCATTTAATTTGACCCGAATTGTTTCTGCTGTCGGTAACTCTTCATCCCTATAACCATACTTTTCTATTAATTGCTTTCTGACTTCGCCAGCACGCTCGTCTCGTATGTAGTCTTTGACTTTTAAAAGTCGGGTCGGTAAGACGAGTGAGAATGAACTAAATTTTTTAGATCTTCCAAAAGCCGAGGCAAGTGTTCTTCTGCTTTATAACGTCCTTTTGCTTGATAATTATCAACGCAAGTAATGCCGCTTTTTATTTCTTTTATTCCTTTCCTAATAGTGCCTCGATTCCATCCCAATTCTTTTTCCGCAAGTCTCTGTCCTCCCAGACTAGGGCTTGTTTTCAAACTATAACCACAAAATAATGGAGGCGATCGTAATCATAGCTGTATAATTTGCTGCAAGTTTTTCATATCGTGTAGCAATGCGGCGGAATTGTTTGAGTCGGTTGATAGCCCTCTCAACAATGTTGCGTTGACGGTAGATTTCACGGCTAAATGAACCGCGACGTGGTTCATTCGAGAGTCGTGGAATTGTCAGACGGATACCGCGACGACGTAAGTAATTGCCTATTCGACGACCTGTGTAACCTTTATCTCCAACTAATCTTAAAGGGCGAATGCGTGGGCGACCTCGACTCCTACGCTTGACCGCACCTTGTTCCATCAATTGTTCAAGAAAAATCGACTCGTTACGCTGACCTGGAGTAAGAATAAAAGTTATTAGTTTGCCTTTACCCTCACAACGTATGTGTATTTTTGTACTGAATCCACCACGAGAACGCCCTAGAGCTTCGTCTTCATCGCTCCTTTTTTTGCACCTGCGGCGTGCTGGTGAGCGCGTACAACTGTTCCATCTACATAATGAATCTCCCAATCAAGCATTCCTTGCTGATCAGCGTAGGCGTAGCCCGCCGCAGGCATCGCTTGAAGGTGTTCTAAGATTTGATTCCAAATTCCTGCTTTTTGCCATCGATAAAACCTTGTTGCCACGCTTTCCCACTTTCCATAACGTTCTGGTAGGTCTCGCCACGGTGCCCCTGTTCTGAGTATCCATAAAATGCCATTCACAACCAAGCGGTGGTCATGATTTGGTTTACCAGTTTGCGGTTTTTGGGGTGGAAGTAACAGTTTTAACTTCTCCCACTGTTCGTTACTTAACTCGCCTCGATTCATCAACACACTATGCCTGCGATCGCCTATTTTTAGGATACAACGAGTTTGAAAACACGCCCTAATCCCAGGACTGTTTCTGCTATAAATTTACGCTTTGCAGCACCTTTCAATTGCACTGCTGTCTCTTTTAATAGCTATTTAAGCGTATCGGTGAATACTATAGACACCCTTACACCCTTGCTTCACCATCATGAACCATCATTACTGAATTTACTACAAAAGGGGGGAGTCAGGGGCAACCGACGGCTGCCCCTGATTCCCCCCTTATATTGATTATCATTATCTATTATGGGATATTTTATTTTTTGCAAGTCCCTTATTTAAGCTTACCAGTGTTTAGTACCACTCAAAAACTGGTTAGTTATTTTTGCCGTGCTGCACTAGCAACGCCGGTTTATTAAAAGAGATAACCCCTGAAGACTTTGTTATACAAGGCTTTGGGTCAATCACGCACAATTTTACCGCGCTTGACACAGTACAGGCAGCGCACATCGTTTCAAAAAAAGATGCGTTTGCTCGTTTGTTGGTGCTGCATGAGCATCGTTTTCTGCCCCTAGTAAAGTAATAGTTAATCGACAACAGGTTAATTGAACGCAGACAAACAGAAATCAAGATGATTGAAAGGAGATAAAACCAATGGCTTCATCATTATCCAGCAAACTCACCAGAAGAAGCGATCGCATAAAAATTGATGCCAATCTTTTACTAATCGTTTCTATATCGTTAGTATCAGTTAGTGGCATACTTAGCATTAATCCAATTATGCCAAACATTGCAAAATCATTCAATGTTCCCCCCGAACAAATTGGATTGATAATGGCAGCTTTTCTGATACCGACTACAGTAGGAACGCTGATTTTTGGAGCATTAGCCGACCGGATGGGCACGAAGAAAATCCTCATTCCTTCTCTGTTAGTGTTTGGGGTTGGCGGAATATTATGCGCAACCGCCAATAATTTTCGCAGCTTACTGGAGTGGCGGTTTTTGACAGGTGTAGGTGCTGCTAGTTTAGAGTCTTTAGAGCTCACTCTAATCAGCGATTTATATAGTGGTAAAATGCTCACTTCTGCAATGGGGTTTAACGCTGCAATGATTGGCGTTGCTGCCACAGTTTATCCTCTCATTGGTGGGATATTAGGGGGGTTGAGTTGGCGATATCCGTTTTTACTATCGGTATTAGCCTTTCCAGTTGCATTGTTGATTTCCCAGAAGCTCAAGGTAGCAAGCAAGCAAAAGAACACTGAGAAGAATTTGAATCTCAGCATCTATCTCAAAAATATCTGGGACAATATTAAGAATCCTCAAGTGTTTGGGTTACTGTTTACGGTGTTTTCTCTCTTCGTAATTGAGTTGGGTGCTTTCTATACCTATATCCCAGTCTATGCAGGAACTCATCTAGGTGCTTCAGGAGCAGAAATTGGTATTATTCTTTCCGGTCAGTCAATAGTTTTTGCCTTGGCTGCTTCCCAACTAGGATTTTTGGCAAAACGATTTTCCGAAAAAAGCTTAGTCTTGTTAGGTTTTATTCTCTGTGGCTTGTCACTACTGGTTACACCTGCAATTCATAACACTTGGTTGCTGATGATTCCTAGTATTATATTTGGTGTATCTTTTGCCTTGGCTTTTCCCACCCTGCAAGCAATGTTAGCAGGAATTGCCCCAGAAGGCTACCGGGCTGGATTTATGGCACTGAATGTTACAGTTCAATCACTGGGAAGAGCGTTAGGTCCGTTATTCGCAGGTGTTACTTACGGTGCTTGGGGAATGCAAGGAGTCTTTTATGCTAGTGCTGCTCTTAGTATCATCACAGTTGTAGTGTTTGGTTTGCTGCACACTTCCAAAAAATTGAGAGCCTTGAACAACTAGAGTTGTAAAATTAATCTTCAGGATGAAAAATGTTCATGAAGTTAGGGTCGAGAGCAATATTACTACTCGACCCTTTGAATCTTAAAAAACTCGATGTAATTTTCACTCATTAATGCGTTCACATAGTTTTAATCTAATCTAATATTCGCTATTGATACAGTTTATTTGTACATCAAATCAGAGGAAATATGTTAAGAACATTTTCGCCAAATCTCAAAAATTTAGCATTAGCTCAAAAGCTGACCATACTACTACTCGTAATATTTCTGGGAGGAATTACTTTTAGTGGAATCGCTTTAGCTAACATCCTCAATCATAAAGCTCAAAACGAAATCACTTCCAATGCTTTATTGCTGTTACGAACTCTCAACTCTGTTCGAGCTTATACAAACAATGAAGTAACTCCACAATTGGAGCAGAGAATAGGAAAGCAATCTTTTGTACCGCAAGTTATCCCTTCTTATTCGTCCCGGAGAGTCTTTGATAACCTACGTAAAGATAACAATTCATATCAGGATTTTTTGTATAAAGACGCAATGCTAAATCCCACAAAGATTCAAGACATGGCAGATAGCTTTGAAAAACAAATTGTCAACAATTTCAGACAGCAAAAAAATCAACAAGAAAAGTCGGGATTTCGTGATTTTGCAGGAGAAAAATACTTTTATATCGCTCGCCCCATAGTCATAACTGATGCTAGCTGCTTGAGATGTCATAGTACACCTGAGGCTGCACCTAAGGAAATGATTAAAATTTATGGTGAAAAAAATGGATTTGGGTGGAAATTGAATGAAGTTCTAGGCGCTCAGATTGTTTCTGTGCCTACCAATATAGTTTTGCAGAAAACTCGTCAATCTTTTATTCTGGTGATGGGTCTGATCGCGATAATTTTTGCGATCGCCATCTACATGACTAACTTTTGGCTGAAGCGGTATGTTGTTCGACCCATCAAACGCGTCGTCCGCGTTGCAGAAGCTGTGAGTACTGGTGATATGGAGGCTGATTTTGAGAAAGTTTCCGCCAACGATGAAGTAGGCAGCTTGGTGGAAGCCTTTACACGCATGAAATTGAGTTTGCTAATGGCAATGAGAAGGTTGGAGCAGTACCGTGTAGAAAATCGTGAACTCAAGGATAGGTTGTAAGTTGCTAATTGCAATTAACAATTAACCATTAGCAATTAACAATTTAAAGCAGGAATTGAGCGAGTTGTTCCAACTTCTTCCAAGGTTCTCCACTTTGAATAGCATCTTTAGCAAGAATCACGGCTTGAGAAAAAGTATTGACAAAATCGCCACTATCTGTAACAGCTTCCCCAACATACAGTGCTAAAGCAGCATTTAACGCCACCACATCTTGCTGCGCCTTAGTACCTTTACCTTGCAAGACAGCTTTAAGAATGTCTGCATTTTCTTGAACATCTCCACCTCGTAGTGTACTAATTGGAGCCTTGTTTAAACCTAAGTCTTGTGGATCTAGTTCGAGCAAGTGTATTTGTCCGTTTGATAGTACTGCTAAGTCAGTTTTATCTCCTAATCCTGCTTCGTCTAATTTTTCTCGTCCGTGAAGTGTAATTGCACGACGAGTTCCTAGTTGATTGAGAACAACAGCAAAAGTCTCAACCAAAGCAGGTGTGCCAATTCCAATTACTTGTCCTGTAGGTTTGAGTGGGTTGAGCAGCGGACCGAGTAGGTTAAAAACTGTGCGTACTTTGAGCGTTTTTCGCAATGGGGCGATCGCTTTGAGTGCGGGATGCCAATCAGGTGCAAACAAAAAAGTAATGCCAACTGTCTCTAAGGCGAGTTGAGCTTTTTCAGTGTCCGCTTTGAGATTAACACCTAGAGCTTCCAACACATCTGCGGAACCAGTTTTACCAGAGGCGGAACGATTGCCATGTTTGGCAACTTTTACCCCACAAGCAGCCACCACAAAAGCAACAGCCGTGGAAATATTGAAAGTTGATGCGCCATCTCCACCAGTACCGCAGGTATCGACCAGTGGTAAATTACCCACAACGCGATCGCGCAAATTTGGTTTGATTGACTGGGAGTGTAAAACTTCGACCATGCCAAGTAACTCTTGTGCCGATACTCCCTTGGCTTGAATTGCTGCTAAAATCGCACCAGACAACACGGGAGGAATAGCTTCTGTGAGCCAACCGTGCATTAAATCGGATGCTTGGGAAACTGAAAGTGATTGATTGTTAAGCAATTGCTGCAAAATTGCAGACCAATTGGGGGAATCGTTAGTTAAGGGTGATGGTTCAACACTAGTTTGCATAATGCCATTTTGATTCAGAGATGGTTAATAGTTAATAGTTAATAGTTAATAGTTAATGGCTGACAACAATTAACAATTAACAGTTAACAATTAACAATTAAAAGGAAAATACTGTACGGAGTGTACCTGACCAAATTGTGCCGTTGCTTTGTTCATTTCCAGCATGGTTAATCACTTGAACTGTTGGTGTGACTTGGATATTTCGGCTAAAGGGGTAGTTATAAAACGCCTCGAAATTGGTCTGAGTTGAATCGCCGATTTGATTGACAACAAATGGTTGACCAACAGCAATCCCAGCTAAAGAACCGCGTGTAAACAAGTCTCGCACCCCAATTCCTGCCATCCAGTAATTAGGTTTGATGTCGCCAAAGGCGGTGTTATCATAGCTACCGTAACCGTAGCGACCAAAAATACCAAACTTTTGTGCGAGGGTAAGTTCAACATTCACGCCAAAGACATCATAGCGGTTGGTGAATAGTTCGCCACCACTGTATTGCAGACGCAAAGCAAAAGCCCTGGAGGGCGCGTATTCTACTTCCACAGTACCTTGGTAGGTATCTCCAAATAAACCGCGATCGCCTGTAGCATTGGGATTCGTATTGGGGGCACCACCAGCACTGGCAAAAGCATCGGGATATAAGACTCTTGTGAATGATGAAACACTCTGAAGCACTCCCGGACCTGTGTTGCCAGGATTTAAAGCGTCTGCCGCAGCATACAACGCCCGCACGGAAAATGGTCCTTGACCTGGTTTCCAGTCAATTGCTGCCCCTGCACTCGGACCGTTAACTGGGAAAAGAATAAAGTTATTTACAAAAGCCAAAGTGCTAAAGTCCAGGAAGCTGAGATAAGCGTAACTGTTGAAGTCAACAAAATCGGTTGAGAAAATCCCCGGACCAATAGTAGCCCTCAAGTCTTTACCGATTTGAAAGCTGTAATACACTCTGCTGATACCTATATCGCGATCTAGGGGTGGCTTGACTGAGTAGTCTGTAACACTCCCAAAATTTGGCTCTAGCAAACCTGCGGTATTGTCTAACCCACCATTAGGTTGATCGTTGCCTAAATCAACACCACTTCCAGTCTCAATGCGAAGTTTCAGCAAGTCTGTTCCCTTGAAGCTGGTGTCTAAATCTAGACCAGCTCGAAACAACACTGTGGGATTGGGTTGGCTGGTAATTAGATTACCGGGGTTATCGGGGATGTTACCGAGGGGGTTATCGGGGGGGACGGGGGCGTTACCGGGGACAATAATGCGATCGCCACTAAACCCACCAGCATTCACGGAAATAATAACCTGACCACTGAGTTTGGTAGTTGTAGAAAACTGATTGGCTTCCAGTTGGGCTGTATGTGCTTCTAGCACATCTACCCGACCCCGTAAAGTTGCTAATTCAGCAGTAAATTCCGACTGTAGCTTTTGCAAAGTTGCTAAGTCTTCTTTTCTGACCAAATCTGTTGTTGCGGTCGCTATCAGTTCATTAATGCGGTTTAAGCAAGCATTGAGTCCAGCCGCAAACTCATAACGGGTCATCGCCCGATTCCCGCGAAAGGTTCCATTCGGATACCCAGCAATACAACCATAGCGTTCAACCAGTGACTGCAATGCCTGAAATGCCCAATCAGTGGGTTGGACATCAGTAAGTTGATTGACATTTGTCACCTGACTCATTCCAGGTGTACTTTCTTCTACCTGGGGTTGACTGACGAAATCTGCTGCACCACCTGAAGCGGAAGGCATTTTCGTGGGTTGGACATCACTCAGTTGATTGACATTTGTCACCTGATTGATTTCAGGCGTGCTTATTTTTACCTGGTTTTGGCTGACAAAATCTGCTGCACCACCTGAAGCAGAGGATATTTCCGCCCTTGTTGAAGATGTCCCTAAAAGTAATAAACTTAGCAGACTCACTCCAGAAGCAATTGTATTAGTCAGACATTTTTCGTAAACTTGGGCTTTTACAGTAGTATTTACAGACACTTTTTGATTTCGCATCTTGTTATTTTTGCTCTCAAAAATTAAACTTTTGCTCTGAGAGAAATTACAAATTTAGACACTTTGCTTTCCAAGTGTCTTGGGTTGAAAAAAGTCGTTCAACGACAAGATTATTATCCAATAAAAGTAACTGAAAAAAGCATAGGAGGTATTGAAATTACAAATTTGAGCAAATGCTTGATAATTAAAACCGATGAGATTAAGTTTGTAGTAAGCTGAACGCTTGTTTAAGCAGATTATGTGCTTACTACAAACTCTGTGGCAGTCTCTAACAAATCTATACAGTACCGAAAGTTACACCCTTCTTTTTGAGCCACTTACGGTAGGTAATAGTGGTGCGATCGCTTGGCAAATGATATTCGGCTTGCAAGTCCAAAGGCAAACGTCGCGGTCGTTGGGTTTCTACGGCTTCCACGTCTTGACTAATAATCTTATCAGTAAAATTAATAAACTCAGACTCTGAAACTTCGCCGTTTAGGAACATCCACCTCCAAGCGATGCACTCTTCCTCATCAACGGGCGTGATTGTGAAGAAGATAATTATGCGTTCATTAGGTGCTGCCCTACGCAAGCACACAGTTAAGGGACGCAATATGTGAATGCCTGCACTGTCCGATCTTCCCTCTCCACTTAGAGTTGGGGCGGTCTGCCAGATTGTAACATCACTACAGTGGATGCCATCTGGTCTAACCTCAACTTTATAGTCACTTATATTTGCAAAGTCAGGGTTGCCAGAGTTCCCTTATGCACAAAGGGTACGTGGTTGACGTCAATGAAGTTTTCTAGGGCGCGTAGAGGGCTAGATTTATAGACAGCGTGACCGAAGACAAACTTGTGGTAGTTTGGCTCATCCCACTCTGCAAACAAAGGTATGTCTTGTTCTGGGGAACCCAAACACACCCATACAAACCCATAGCGCTCAAGAGCGTGGAATGTTTGGACACAAGCCCGCGACCTTTTTGGTGGTGGTCGATCTGGCTGAGATGGAGCGTGTACGCATTGCCCGGATGTGTCAAATGCCAAGCCGTGATAGGGACAAACCAGAGTATTTCCCTCAACCCATCCCGTTGCAAAGCTGCTTCCCCGGTGCGGACAACGGTCTTGCCAAGCCAGGACAGAGTCGCCACTGCGCCACAGTATTAAGTCTTCCCCTAAAAGACGAGCCTTGATGACTTTTCCTGGTAGCAACTCTTGTGATAGCGCTACTACATGCCAGTCGTTTTTGAGAACTACGTCGGAGACCATTTTGATTGACTCCTATAAATGATAAGTGAACTTGAACAAGTCAGGACTTACGCACATTTACGGAGACTCAAAAGTTTTAGACGTTATAGTTCTCTCTAAGTCTCCTGAAAAAGGGGGGACTATACATAAGTCCTAGAATTTAAACACCGATTTAAGCGGGGTTTAAAAATTTCGCAACCGTTTGCACATCTTTGTCACCACGTCCCGAACAGTTGATCACAATTCTGGGGCTACCAGTCAGTTGCGGACAAAGAGTTTCTAGGAAAGCAATGGCGTGGGATGTTTCCAGTGCTGGAATAATGCCTTCGAGTAGCGACAGACGCTTAAATGCCTCCAACGCTTGCTGGTCGGTGACGCTGTAATATTCAGCACGTCTAATATCCTTTAAATAACTATGTTCCGGACCAACACCGGGGTAATCTAACCCAGCACTGACCGAGTGTGCTTCCACAATCTGACCATCATCATCTTGCAGAACATAACTCATTGCCCCGTGCAAAACACCGACTCTACCAAGTGTCAAAGTTGCCGCGTGTTTTTCAGTATCAATCCCTTCACCCGCCGCCTCAATTCCAATTATGCGTACAGATGATTCGCCTACAAATTCATGGAAAAGCCCAATAGCATTGGAACCTCCACCAACACAAGCAAGGAGAATATCTGGGAGTCCGCCCCATTTTTCCAGGGACTGGCTGCGAGTTTCTTTACCAATGATTGCTTGAAAGTCTCGCACTATCATGGGGTAGGGATGGGGACCTGCAACTGAACCTAAAATGTAATGGGTGGTTTCCACATTCGTCACCCAATCCCGAATTGCCTCACTGGTGGCATCTTTGAGGGTTCCCGTTCCCGCCGCTACAGGACGGACTTCTGCCCCCATCAATCGCATCCGAAACACATTCAGGGCTTGCCGTTCCATGTCATGGATGCCCATGTAAATCTCGCATTTCAGACCAAAACGGGCGCAGACTGTTGCGGTTGCAACACCGTGCTGTCCGGCTCCGGTTTCGGCAATAATCCGCTGTTTGCCCATACGTTTAGCTAGTAATACCTGAGCTAAGGCGTTATTAATTTTGTGAGCGCCTGTATGGTTTAAGTCTTCGCGTTTTAAGTAAATTTGCGGTCCTGTGCCATCGGGTTTGGCATAGTGGGTGGTTAGTCGTTCGGCAAAGTACAGGGGGGTAGCGCGTCCAACGTAGTCGCGTAACAGTCCCTGTAGTTCGTTTTGAAAATCTGGGTCGTTGCGGTATTTCTGATAGGCGGCTTCTAATTCACTGAGTGCGGGCATTAATGTTTCGGGTACGTATTTACCGCCAAATTGACCAAACCGACCGAGGATATCTGGTTGTTGGGAAGTTTGTGGTGTGGAAAGATTAGTTTGGGTGTTTGCTAACATTGGTATCTCCTAATTTATTGAACCGCAGAGGCGCAGAGAACGCAGAGGTAGATAGAAAGATGAGAGAGAATGTGTAAGTCGTAAATTGTTAATTTTTAACTGTCACTGTGGGGGTAATTGCTGCTTTCAAATCGCTACAAAACTCTTGAATGGCTCGCAGTCCGCGATATGGTGTAGTTTCTCCTAAGCGTTGCACAAAGGCGCTGCCTACAATTACTGCATCTGCGCCCCAGTCTTTGACCTGGCGTGCTTGTTCTGGGCTGGAGATGCCAAAACCAACGGCTATTGGCTTGTCGGTGATACTGCGGATTTGCTGGAGTACATCTTTAACCCGTGTTTGCAACTGGGAGCGTACACCTGTAACACCTGTGACACTAACTAGGTAAATAAATCCACGCGATTGACGCGCGATCGCCTCAATCCGCTCTTTTGAACTGTTAGGTGTCACTAATAATGTGACTTCAATTCCCACTCTATCAGCACTCTTGAGCAACTCATCTGCTTCTTCTAAGGGTAAATCGGGTACGACTAACCCTTTGATTCCAGAAGCAGCAACTTGCTTGAGGAACTGCTGAATGCCCAGATTTAAAATTGGGTTGTAATAAGTAAATAGGATGATAGGCGATCGCAACTTACGAGTGGCTGACTGCGCCATCTCTAAAACATGAGCTAAACGGGTTCCCTGTTTGAGGGCGCGAGTTGCAGCCGCTTGAATTACAGGTCCATCAGCCAATGGGTCAGAATAGGGAACTCCCAGTTCAATGAAATCTGCACCACTAACATCCAATATTCCTAGTGCTTCGGCTGTTGTTTCCAAATCTGGGTCGCCAGCTGTAATAAACGGAATCAAAGCACATTGGTTTTTTGTGCGTAAAGATTCAAAGTGTCCGGAGATAGTAGTCATCTTAATTAATTACCAAGAGCGAACAATGAGTTAATAGGGGAAAGGCAGAATCAAAAATGCAATATTCAGGAGTCAGGAGTCAGGAGTCAGGAGTCAGGAGTCAGGAGTCAGGAGTCAGGAGTCAGGAGAAACCGGGCGACTAGGAAATAATTATTTATTTTCTTGATTCCACCGACCAAGAGCAATTCTGTCTCCTAACTCCTAACTCCTAACTCCTAACTCCTAACTGATTCTTAATTCTTTGACAGCTTGCTCTAAATCAGCTTGCTTAACTAAAGATTCTCCAATCAATACAGCTTCAGCTCCCGCTTGGGCGACAAAAGCTAGATCGGAAGATGTGTACAAACCAGACTCACTCACGACCGTAATGTCTAAACTCCTTAACTTTTCTTTACGTTCTAGCAACAAGCGTTTAGTCGTTTCTATGTCAAGACTAAAGTCTTCCAAATTACGATTGTTAATTCCGACTAGTTGCACATTTGATAATGCCAGCACCCGGTCAAGTTCAGTTAAAGTATGCACTTCCACCAATGCAGTCATGCCTAAATGGTGAACAATTTGTAAAAAATCTTGCAGCGTTTCGTCAGGTAAGATGGCAGCAATTAGTAGCACTGCATCTGCACCATTGACTCGTGCTTTGTAAATTTGGTAAGGGTCTATGACAAACTCTTTGCAAAGTAGGGGCAATTCTACACTGTTTCTAATGAGTCGCAAATTCTCAAAACTGCCCTGAAAAAATTTCTCGTCAGTTAACACAGAAATACAAGTAGCACCGCCTCGCTCATATGCGGAGGCAATTTTTACTGGTTCAAAATCAGCACGAATTACTCCTTTACTTGGTGAGGCTTTCTTTACCTCTGCAATAATGCTAGGTTTAATGAAATTTTGCCGTAGGGCATTCAAGAAATTTCGCACAGTCGGAGCAAGACTGACCTGAAGTTTTAACTTAGAAGACGGTAGTTGCTCTTTCATGGCGGCAACTTCTTGCTGTTTATGCCAAACAATTTCTTCGAGAATATGGTTTGGTTTGGGGCTTGGTTTGGCGGACTGTACAGTTGCGTTTGGTTGAGGATGATAATTCAGCATCTTTATTTACATTTGTGAGAATTTATGCTATGTAGAGAGGTTGTATGCAACGTCTTTACAGGGTTGATCGGGTGGATTATGCAAGGACTGAGGAGAAGAGTTTTTAGTAAATTTACTGATTATGTTTGTAACAATTGTTAGCCCCACTCCATCTGCTAAAGTCATGATAGATTCAGGATGGAACTGAACGGCAGCAATTGGTAATGTTTGATGCTCGATGCCCATAATCACACCATCCGCAGATATGGCTGTCACTTTGAGTTCTGTAGGTAGGCTTTCTGGGAGTGCATACAACGAGTGGTATCTACCAACTTCAAACGATTGTGGTAAGTTTTTAAAGGCAACAGAATCTGCATCAACAACAGATACCTGAGATACCTTGCCATGCTGGGGATAATCCAGAACTCCCAGCTTTCCACCGTGTGCCTCGACTATTGCCTGTAATCCCAAACACACGCCAAAGATAGGAATTTCCCGTTTTTTGCAGGCTGCAATTGTATCGGCTACACGAAAGTCACTTGGTTTTCCAGGACCTGGAGATAAAACAACTAAGTCAGGTTTTTCTGCATCAAACACTGATTCTGCAAAACCATGCCGTAGTGTTGTCACTGTAGCACCAGTTTGACGGATGTAATTTGCTAGGGTGTGAACAAATGAGTCTTCATGGTCAACTAGCAAGACACGCTTGAGCGCCCCTGGATTCGCTTCTTGAATGTCAAGATTTGTCAATTTTGTCAAATCTGCACTCTTATGAGTCACTGTACGAAGTGTTTGGAATAAGGCACCAGCTTTAGTAAGAGTTTCTTGTGCTTCTGCTTCTGGCTCTGAGTCATAAAGAACTGTTGCACCGACTCGTACCTCTGCAACTGAGTCCTTTAGTTGAATAGTCCGTAAAATTAGACCAGTATTCAAGTTGCCTTTAAAAGTTAAGTATCCAACCGCTCCACCATACCAACGTCTGGGACTACGCTCGTTTTGTTCGAGAAACTGCATGGCTGCTCGTTTTGGTGCCCCTGTCACTGTTACTGCCCACAGATGGGTAAGAAATGCATCCAAAGCATCAGATTCTGGTTTCAGTATGCCTTCCACATGGTCTACTGTATGAATAAGATGGCTGTACAATTCGATTTGGCGACGACCAATCACTCGCACACTCCCAGGCTCACAAATCCGCGACTTATCGTTGCGGTCTACGTCGGTACACATAGTGAGTTCAGATTCATCTTTACGCGAGTTCAGCAGCTTTTGGATTTGCGCCGCATCACCAATTGCATCTATTCCCCGGCGGATTGTACCACTGATTGGGCAAGTTTCAACACGTTTGCCGTCAACACGCACAAACATTTCTGGGGATGCACCGATTAGATATTCTCCGCCTAAATTAAAGATAAATCCATAAGGACTGGGATTAATCTCTTTGAGAGTTCGGAAAAGTTGGGTTGGGGATTTTTCGCAGGTTTGAAAGAAGCTTTGACCGGGAACAACCTCAAATAAATCGCCGCGACGGAAGTAATCAAGGGCTTTGGTGACTTGTTGTTCATATTCGCCCGGTGCATGGTCAGAGGTTTGGGTTACCAAAAGGCGCTTACCCCGGTAATCCATAACTTCACCCGTGCGAGGTAAATCTCTAGTGCTGCCATTTTTGGTCACAAAATCATACTGCACGCGAAATGCCTGTTGCAGGTGGTAGTCAACAACTAACAATTCATCCGGCAGGTATAGTACCAAATCCCTTTGATCTTCTGAACGTTCCAGATACTTGGGCATTTGCTCAAACTGGAAAACCAAGTCATAGCCAAACGCACCATAAAGTCCCAAGTTTTCATCTGCCAGACTCTCGAAGACAGATGATATCTCGCGCACAACACTGAAAACAGATGGTTGTCTGCTGCGTTCTTCTTCTGAAAATAAACGTTCTGTTGCTTTGACAGAGCCGATAATACGGTTGTTCTCTTTATTTACAGTCTGAAGATATGGTTGGTGCAACAAGCATTCTGCCAGATAATCTAGCAGTATCTTGCCTCGCTCATTATGCGCCGTAATCGTAAAAGTGTTATCGCGGGTAACAAGTTCTAAAGGTGGATTGACAAAACCGATCGCCCATCGTTTGTAGCGTCCTGGGTATTCGTAGCTACTCGCCAGCAAGCCTCCACGTTGGGAATCCAGACGTACTAAAACCTCCTCAATAGCTGACTCTATGGAAGTATTAGTTACAGAGCGCGATACAAATATTCCACCTTGAGTTATGTAAGATTGCGAATTGAACTGCATTATTTTTACCCTTGTAGAACTAATGAAAAAATCTTTATCAGGATGCTTTAGCCGTGTAAGACGTTGACCGTTGTATTTTTTGTGAGTGACTACGGGTTGACAGTAACTGGCTGATCTTTAGTACCTGCGATTAAATTTGACTTATGCAGTTTTAGATAGATGCAATTAAATTTGACTTATGTAGTTGTGAGAAAGAAATGATTTTGAAGCGTTGAGCGTTACTTTTTGTTGAACAGATCATACGCACACATGATGCTTTAATGAGAAAATTTCAGGATGATTAAAGATTCAACTAGGGCATCCTGCCTTGAAAAATTCAAGGGACGGGCAGGATGCCCATCCCACAAGAACATAAAATTCATGTACCTTCAAGTTTCGACGCCTGATTGACCAATTTACACACCTGCTGTTAAGGGGATTTGGGCAGCAAATGGTGTTACAGTGGAGAAAGCAGATTTATTGCCACGTCCGAAGAATTGAGCAAGGGTTCCGAGTTCCTGCATTAGTTCCACAAAATCTCCTGGTTTAAGAGACTGAGGACCATCGGACATTGCTTTGGATGGGTTGGGGTGAACTTCAATCATCAACGAATCTGTACCTGCTGCCACAGATGCTTTTGCCATTGTGGGAACATACTGAGAGTAGCCCGTGGCATGACTGGGATCAATCATAATTGGCAAATGGGTGAGTGTACGCAGTACAGGTATTACAGATAAATCGAGAATATTCCTTGTATACTGCTTGTCAAAGGAGCGAATACCGCGTTCGCACAAAATCACATTTGGATTCCCTGCCGCCATAATATATTCAGCCGCCATCAACCATTCTTCAATTGTTGCCGACAAACCGCGCTTGAGCAGAATTGGTTTACCAGTAGCGCCTGCTTTCTTGAGCAAGGAGAAATTCTGCATATTCCTAGCACCAATTTGGATTACATCTGCAACGTCGGCAATTTTCTCCAAGTCAGCCGTATCCATCACTTCGGTGATAATGCCTAAACCAGTGGCTTCACGCGCTAGTGCTAACAGGGCTAGCGCACTTTCTCCATGTCCTTGGAAGGCATAAGGCGAGGTGCGAGGTTTATAAGCACCGCCACGAATAAATTGTGCGCCTGCGGCTTTAACTACTTGTGCTGTGGCGACAATCATTTCTTCATTTTCTACCGCACAGGGTCCGGCGACTACAACTAATGGATGATTCTGACCAAAAGTTACCGCACCGTTGGGAGTTGGTACAATTACAGAGGATGGTTCCCCATAACGAAATTCTAACGAAACCCGCTTAAACGGCTGTTTTACTCTGGTCACCTGCTCGATAAATGGGCTAATTTGTTGTATGTGTTCTGGTGCGATCGCATTTGTCTCACCCACCAAGCCAATCACTACTTTGTATTGACCGACAATTTTTTCGGCTGTGACTGGGTAGCGTCCCAATTCAAGCATGATGCGTTCAATTTCAATTGCGGGTGTTTGGGTTTTGAGTACTACAATCATTTTCTTGACCTCTTGAATTATTTTTGGTTTTAGTATTGACGCGACCCAGCGCGTCAATTCATTGGTTTTTTGTGTTCTGATTTTCTATAGGGGTAAGGATTTATGGGTTATGCGCCTTCAGCAGCAATTTTGTCTAAAAAATTTGAAAGAAAGCCTGGGACGGTTAAAGTCATCAACTAATATTTAGTTTATTGATGCGTTCTTTAAATTGTTCTGCCCTTTGCTGGTTAGGGATTTCTGCCACCAAAGTTTCGATAAGTTGCTTTGGAGTTAGATTGGGGTGTTGGTCTAAAGTATGTTCGAGAATTACAGAGGCAAAAGGTCCAACAAAACTAGTCAGTTCTCGCTGACAATGTTCTAAAAACTCCGGATTGCTAATTGCCGGATAGTTTCCGAGGGGCACTTGTGAGTTGATAGAATTGTGAATCTTTTGGTACTTAGGTTCAACAGAAAGTTGAATGCGTTTTCTAAACTCCTGTGCGCGTTGTGCATCAGGAATTGCCTCAACTAGCTTTTCAATTAATTCCTTTTGTGCTATCTGTGGGCTTTGCTTCAAAGTATGTTTCATCAAAACACTGGCGAAAGGACCAACAAAACTAGTCAATTCTCGCCCGACAAACTCTAAAAATTCTGGGTTGACAGAGACAGGCGTTTGTGTCGGCGATTCAGTATTTGGTTCACCTGCTTGACTAAGCTTTTGTTCCAGTTCCTGTAAAACTAGTAAATCTTCTAAAACTTTATTATGAACCGCGAGTGGCTTTGACTGAGCTTGGGAAATGTTAGTGTTATTTTGCGGTGTTTTCGGTAACAAACTCGAAACTATGCCACCTAGTGAAAATGATGACTTATTGTTGTTATTATTATTAAGTTCAACGAGAACTTCTTTTGCTGACTGGTAGCGCTCTATTGGTGCTTCTGCGAGCATTTTTTCCAGTATGCAATTGAATGAATCACTGATTTTGGCATAAGAGCGCCATTGCCAGTTGAAAGAATCATCGATCAACATATATGGCATTCTCGCAGTCAAAAGGACAACTGCACAAACACCTAGTGCGTAAATATCGCTAGAGGGGTAGCATTGTCCCAAACGCAACTGCTCTGGTGGTGAGTAGCCAATTTTACCTACTACTGAACCTTGAATTGAGTGCTGGAATGGAGATTGAACTGATAATATCTGGGTGAATTTCTCCTTAACCACCCCAAAATCAATCAGCACTGGTTTAGATTGGTTATGGGGAAGCATGACATTATCCAGTGAAATATCCCGGTGAATAATGTTGCGATCGTGGATATATTCCAAAACTGGCAACATATCTAGTAGCCATGCTCTGACTTCAGTTTCGGAAAATGGTCTACCTTTCTTAGAAAGACGTTCGGATAAAATTTGTGAATAATTTTTGCCATCTATATATTCCTGGACGATAAACAGCCGCTCGTTCTCTGTCAACCAAGCCAGAAATTGGGGAATTTGAGGATGCTGAATTTGGTATAAAACTTTCGCTTCCCGCTCAAATAGCTCCCTAGATTTACGAATAATATCTGATTTGGTGGTGGCAGGTACAAACTCTTTCACAACACAGGCTTCATTAAAGCGCCGAGTATCAAGTGCTAAGTAGGTTCGTCCAAACCCCCCTTGTCCGAGAATTTTCTGAATCAGGTAACGGTTACTGATTAAAGTTCCTGGGTTAATTTCTGCAAACATTTCTAACCTCTTTTAACTATGAATACGATTTTTAGTTTCATAGGGGTTAGAGATTCAAAGTTATGCACAGCTACGCAGCGTATTGTTGCCAGTTGATGCCCGGATTTGAGATTTTAGATTTTGGAGCCATGAATTGACTCGATGTCTTTAGGTAAGGGGCGTTAAAAATACAAAATTTCGCAGGCATAGTCTTCTGGTGTCGGCTCTATCTGCCATACCAACCGTTCCCCAGGCTCGCCCAAAGCTACTTCAACGTAAAGTTTGTTTACAGGAGTTGTGGCTTGCGCTTGATTACCCTCGAATGGCTGTAAATCTTCAGTCAGGAGTCTCAATTTAAATCCACTGGGGATCAAGCCTCCTGTTTGACTTTGTAGTTCAAAGCGCCAGACGTTATCTTCAATATTACCTTTAGGTTGCACCCGCAGTTCGTATTGTTGTCCAGCAATGGTGATTTTTCGCACCAAATGTGGCAATGCCGATTCCACCTCCGAACCCCTTGCTCCGGCAAAACTGGACTGTAAATTTACACTTCCCCAACCAAATTTTTGTGCAAAATCTGACACACCAGTTTGCATCCATTGACGAATCGACCATTGTTGTTGCTGTCCTTGACGTTGTTCGTACAAACGTTGTCTCCAACCTCCATGTTCCAGGAGCGCTCCCCACGTTTGAAACGGTACTGCTAGACGTGGTAATATAAGTCTGGAATTTCCTAACCGCTGGAGCAAGCTTTCTGCTTGAGCGATCGCTAATTCTGGTAAGGGCGCAGTTTCAATCCGAGTAACTTCTTCCGGGCAAATTTGACGCGCCATCCACAGGATATTTAGATTAGAAATCAAATTCTCTCCATTTAAACAATAAGCGCGATCGCTCGCATCATAAGTTCCCTTATTCTTAAGTTGCTCCTGGGTAGTATACCCCCAAATCCGAATGCAGCCCTCTTCTAAATTGACTTGCACTCCCAGATAATAATCCGCACTCCAACTGGGAATATCCACCCATTCTTGAGGAACGCGCAGTTCGCTTAAATCAAGATCCTCAGTAGGAATTAATACCATTCGTAAATTTCCCAGGGAAATACCTGTACCATTAACTACTTCCCAAATACTCGGTAAAGCTTTCACATTCGGAAAAGCAGTAGCACTGTTGTCGTGTTCTTCCCGTACCCAAGGTAGAAAAGCGTTTAAGCTCAAGCGGTTAAGATATGCAATCCAACGGCGATTGTTTGTTGAAAAAGCTTGACTTTGCTGCCAAATCTTTGTTTGCTCGGCTTCAGGAATTTCCAACCACAAATGTGTAGAATTTGTTAAAGTAAGTGTTTCTGAGTTAAAAGTCATAATTATTACTCTACTTTCGATGAGGGACGGCTATAGTGAACTGTTAACCATTCTTCTAAAACGGTACTCATATAGTTCAGTACCGATGAGTTTAGAGAGATATGCAGCGATTCTTTAGTCCAGGTAGCAAGTTTGAGCAGTAATGTGTCTTTAGACTTACTAAGCCGACGAGAAACCGTGTACTGCTTGACTCCTAATTCTTTGGCAATCTGCTGTTGCGTTAAACCCTGACTGTAGTAAAGTTTTATTATATTTTGCCCCTCTGCATCCAGTTCGTTCAAAGCGGATAAGATCGCACTACTGATTTGAGATTGCTGTGACTGTCTCTCAAGCAGTTCTTCTTGAGCAACAATTTCTGTGAGTAACGATTCCTGCTGGAGTTGCGGTAAAATATCTTGAAATTCCCCCCCAGAATCATCATCCCCTTTCGGCGCATTCAGGGAAGTCATATTTGGGTACAAGTAAGCGCGGGCTGCTTTCGCACAACCAACCAGCCATTTTTCTATCGTTTCTCCACTGCACTCTGGTCCTGGTTGTGACACTTGAGTCTGGCGTTGGAAATTGTAAAGTTGAGCGATCGTACTCCATATAGCGTCATCTGGTCTTGCCAGTTTGCGAGTCCCAGTAGGTTGTTGTGGAGCATATAAGGATTGGTAGCATTTCCAAGCTAACACGTAGCGTTCTATCGTGTCCGCACTCAGTCCAGCATTTTGTAAAGACTCTACCAACCGCTTTTGAGTCAGCCTTCGCAACAATCGCCAATTGGTGCAAATATCAACTTCGTTCTGCTGGCGCAGCATTTCCTTGAGTTCGCTGCTAAAAATCGCCCCCGCGTAATTCTTGAGGTTAAAACCCATATCGGGTTTAAACCCTTTCAAAACTTTATCTGTCTTCGTTACGATCATTTGAAAGCAGTCAGATAAAGTGTACGGCACAGAAGAAAAATTAGTAACTGTTTTGTTAGCCACCCAGTAGCACACTTCTTGTAAATAAGCTGACAAATGTCCTCGTGCCAGATTTTCTGTTTGAGTTTGCCACAGTTTATACCAATAACACACCCAGAAAGTTTCCGAATTTTCTGGTTTTGATAGATGCGCCACAGAGTTGAGTAAATTTCGACGCAGTTTAGCATCAGTAGCCCAACCAATTACCCTGTCAGCGTCGAATTGTAAGAAAGTTGTAAATAGCTCGGTGATACCTTGGCGGGAACGCATAAACTAAAGAACTCGTAAGTACATAACTAAATTACAAGTACATCTATACAGTAACGCACAGACTCAGGTGATTATAAATTCTCATTTGATTGCTACCACAGTTTTAACCAAACATTATATAATCTTATTAGAAAGAGTAATTGTCAATTATCTTTTAGGTTGGTTTTAATGTAGCTGAATTCGAGTAGCACGGAATCAAAACCAAACAAATGAGACATTAAATTAACATTGCCGCTGAAATCTAAGCAGTAAACCTCTGTTGAAATACGTATAAAAAGTAGGGTTATATTTTTGTATGAAGTCAGAAGAGGGTCTTTATGAGTATTAATAAATACTTTTATGTTTTGCCCGCTCAGATTGTTAAGTTTTGTAACTAGTGTCGTAATTTGTAAAAATAAACCAGATTTATAGATATAGCTTAAACAAACTCATAGTAAATTATTAAACTTAATTTTTAGGATTAGTAAATATGCCTCCAATCGGTGTTGGTTCTAGTGACTCGACTACTACATTAAAAACAGGAGAAGCCAAGCTTTGGCTTTTATTGGTAGGTGTTAACGAATACCAAGATAAAAGCTTGCCTTCTTTGCGCTACCCAGCGTTAGATTGCCAAGGGTTAGGAGAAGCTCTCAGCAGCGCCACCCAAGGTTTTCCTAATAAAGAAGTGATTGTTCATCATGATTTTGCGGCACAGCCCCCTACCTTACAAACTATTCGTGGGAGCCTGCAAAAAATTGTTTCACAATCTCAATCCCAAGACTCCATCCTGTTATACTTCTCAGGGCATGGAATGTTAGATCCGAATACTCAGCAAGCTTTCTTGTGTTTGGCGGATACCCACAAAGATGACTTGCTCTCTTCAGGGTTAGGTATGCAAGAACTCGTGCGAATATTAGGGGCTAGTCCTGCCAACCAACAGTTAGTTTGTTTAGACACTTGTCATAGCGGTGACATGAGGTTGTTGGGGGGAAACCGTGGTATGGCCAGAGATGCAAACATCTCGACTCTACCCAATCCCACAACACAGATGATGGATGTGTTGAGACAACGTGCGGCTCAAAGTAAGGGATTTTGTGCCTTGCTGTCTTGCGATCAAGGACAACAGTCTTGGGAGTTTCCAGAATTAGGACATGGAGTCTTCACTTACTATTTAATGGAGGGACTGTTAGGTGGAGCTGCTGATTCACATGGACTGATTGAAGCAGACGGACTTTACAAATATGTTTACCGCCAGACGGTGCAATATATTAATAAATTAAATCAGCAACTGCGTCTGGTTAATCAGCAAAAGCTCAACCGTGGAGATAGTCAACTCCATCCAGAATATCCCGTGCAAACACCTAAACGAATTGTAGAAGGAGTAGGAGAATTAATTGTTGGATTCAACCCAGCCAAAGCTGAATCTTACAAGCAGCGGCGTGCGCTGGTGATTGATGGGCTCTCAAGGGCGAAAACTACTGACTTGAGTCGATTGTTTGCTGGGGCAGGCGGTTTTGAGGTAGAATTTCCTCAAAAAGGCAAAAGTTGGTCAGAAATACGGGGAACAATCCAAGGATTTACTCGTTGGCATGGTGGATCGCAAACAAAATCCCCAACGCTAGGGGCAATAAAAAATGCACCAACATCCTTATTGTATTTACGCGGGGAAATCGAAGAAATCGAAGATGGAGAAGCCTGGTTAATTTTAAGCGATGGGATGCGCCTGAGTCGTTCTTGGTTAAGACAAGAGTTACGCCGCGCTCAAAAAACTCAACAAATAATTATCTTAGATTTCATGATCTCAGATTCTTCTGAGGCTACCTCTGTGGAAGATTGGATAGAAGATTTGCAATGTGAGACAGAGTATGGACAATGTTTCATAGCCGCCGCAACGCTTGCTGAGAAGTCAGAGTTATTTTCCCAAACGCTTCTAGAAACCCTTGTTGCAGCAAATCCGCAAGCCGGGTTATCAATTGCTAAATGGATTGCTGAATTACAAACGCTTTCCCAAGCCAAAGGTATCAACCTGCATGTCTGGCTATCAGATACACAAGCTGTCATTGATATTTTACCTGGTAATATTCTCACGATTTTCCAAGATTTCCAGAATCTAGAAGTACCTGAGGTTAAGATAAACAAACAGGAAGACGATGCTTGCGTGTTGCTGAATAAGCCGAACTTCAAACCGGAAGACAACGAAAATTTGCTCTTCAATCCACCTTCTCGAACTGCTCCCTTGTCTTCACACCATTCACAACACCATTCACAAAAGCAGGAATTTCCCGCTCATAATGCTTCTGGTGTTCGTGCTTCACCAACCAAACAACCTCAACTCAATTTATTCCCAGGCTCAGAACAATATACCAAACTGGAACAGTTGTTAAGGCAATCCTTGGGACCGATTGCGCTGACAATATTACCAAAAGTTGTCACACAGGTCGCAAATTATCAAGAATTAGTAGGAAAATTAGCTGCTTATTTATTGCCGCAGCAGCAAAAACAATTTGAGAAACAGGCAATGGCTATATTAGAAGCATTGACAGTTTCATCTCAAACTCAGTTAACTCAATCATCAAGAGGAGAAGCTCAAACAATTGATGCCAACTTGATCAGTAAATGTGAGCGTGAGTTGGCTTATTCAATTGGTCCAATCGCTAAATTTGTCGTTCCAGATATTCTACAATCTCAGCCGCAGATTTCCTTGCCGGAATTTGTCAGTAAATTAGCTAATCACATTCCCGAAACAAAACAAGCTCTGGAGTTTGAGCGACGCATTCTAGGTCAATAAACTTCAGTTGAAAATAGCAGCAGCAGAAGTAGTAGAGGGAGAAAATTTTCATCCTTATTGCATTTTGCATTCTGTTTTTTTCTCGATTTCAAACATCGTTTTTATTCATTCACTGTCGCTTATCCTTTAACATATTGAGAGCAATTTCTAAACTATACCTCATCCGATTGAAAGCTTCGGCTAAATTGCCGATTTCATCTTTAGATTGTTTATCAAAATTGGCATTCATGTCGCCAACGCTAACTTGTTCTGCCACAGTAGCAATTCTTTTAATCCGCTGTAGCACAGTCTTTTTCAATAACTGATTCATGATGATAACGAGGGCTGTAAAAATAATTGCTATAACTCCTAGAATCAGAACCAATGCCTGATTCGCTTTTCGGAAAATATCCCCAGCAGGAACATAAACAATTTGAGTTGCCACAACTTGATTGAGCTTCCATCCAAAACCATTGTCTTTTCCGTAGCTCACTATTTGACTTTTTGGAGCCTCTAGAGAAGTCGTATGACAGCGCAGACAACTCTGCTTTTCAATTATAAAAGGTCGGGCGCTGTAAAACAGTTTTTCTCCACCCATAGTTCGGTAACCAGATTTGGTTTTTAAATCCGAGTTTTGACGAAATTCTTCAACAATCTCAGCTTCAAATTCGTCAGTTTGATCTCGCAAATTTGTTGGATTCGGTGCGGCGTCTTTGTAGAGAATATTCGCATATTCTTTGTTTTTACGGAAATTTTCAAACACCTCTCTAGCGGAAAATGTTGGTATAGCTTCTGGGATGAACTGCTCTTGAGTGTCTATTTTCGGTAATAACAAGGGTTGTACGCTGTCGTTGGTATAGACTCTTACCGAGTTGGCAACTTGCATGAGAAGCGAGGCTTTAGAGTTGACTGCATCCTCTGCTTGTCTTCGGAGTACATTTGACAAAGCGATCGCACTAATGAAAATACCGCTGATAAAAACTATAATTAAAATTAGATTAACCTTAGTTCCTATTTTCATATTTATTTTTACTCTATCTACATCTTTTCTGTATAAATTATAGTAAAATTCCTAAATTAATTACTGCTTTAATAAGATTCAAAAATTGTATAATATAACTGAAACTGTAAGCATTTCAATTATCTCATAAAAATTCCCCTAATTACCTGAAAATTACTTTTGAGGAAATGTTGTTACATTAAAGATACATTTTCTTGTAAGATAATGCTTGACATTGTTAGATAATAACAAGGTGTCCGTCAATAAAAATATTAGCTAAAAACTGTTGATGTCATCCCTACTTTCCAGACGTTTATTTATTTTGCAGATGCTACTTCTCATAACTGCCTGTGCAGGGGAAGAAACATCAAATCAACAACTTGAGTTCGTAATTGGCGTGATTAGCTATGAACAAGGAAAACAAGCGCTAGAAAAATTTGCTCGCTTCCGTAATTATTTGGGTGAAAAACTAGGAGCAGTAATTCAATTAGAACCTGCTTTCAGTCAGAATATAGCGCTTGAGCGCATTCAGCACCGTGCTTGGTCATTAGTCTTTGCTCCTCCGGGTTTGGCAGCAATTGCCAGTGCTAACTATCAATATTTACCAATTTTCCCTCTCCAGATAGAGGGCGCTTCACGCTCAATCTTTGTTGTTCGCAAAAATAGTCCTCTGCAACAATTCAAAGATTTACAGGGTAAAATAGTTGCTTTAGGTCAACCTGGTTCCGCCGCTGGATATTATTTTCCACTGTACAATCTTTATGGTTTCACATTAGCAGAAATCCTATTTGCTCCTACACCGAAAACAGTGCTTGAATGGGTGGCACAAGGAAAGGTTGCGGCTGGTGCTATTTCCTTGGAGGAATTTTATTTGTATAGGACAGAATTAGGTGCTGCACAATTTCGCATATTATTCTCTAACCCTCAAACTGTTCCACCAGGTGCTGTTTTGATTGGACTAAATGTCGAAAAAAATCGTCTTGAGAGGATTCGCAATTATATGAAAGATGCTCCTCCTAATTTGGTTCAAGACGTTGGATATCTACCAAACACAGATCCACCCGATTATCAAGATATGATTTCTATTGTCAAGCGGGTAACATCTATTGCTGGGCGTCTTAATTCCAAACCTGTTCGCCTATTTTGATTATCAGTTTAATTCAATCCACCTACTTCTGATTGTTATTTAACATATTGAGAGCAATTTCTAAACTATATTTCATCCGATTGAAAGCTTCGGCTAAATTGCCAATTTCATCTTTAGATTGTTTACCAAAATTGGCATTCATATCGCCTACACTAACTTGTTCCGCCACAGTAGCAATTCTTTTGATCGGCTGTAGCACAGTCTTTTTCAACAACTGATTCACGATGATAAAAATGGCTGTAAAAATAATCCCGATAACTCCTAGTATCAGAATTGATGCCCGCTTCGCATTTCTTAAAATCTGTTCAGCCGGAACATAAACAATTTGAGTTCCAAGAATTTGATTGAGCTTCCATCCAAAACCATTGTCTTTTCCGTAGGTCACTATTTGACTTTTTGGAGCCTGTTCGGGAGTGGTATGACAGCGCAGACAACTCTGGTCATGAATCACAAAAGGTTGGGCGCTATAAAACACTTTTTCTCCAGACATCGTTTTGAAACCAGATTTGGTTGTTGAACCCGGATTTTGACTAAAATGTTCAACAATCTCAGCTTCAAATCCGTCAGCTTTATCTCGCAAATTTGTTGGATTCAGTATGGCATCTTTGTAGACAAAATTCGCATATTCTTTGTTTTTACGTAAAATTTCAAATACCTGTCTAGTGGCAAATGATGGTATGGCTTGTGGGATGAACTGCTCTTGAGTCTCTTCTTTCGGTAACAACAAGGGTTGTACGCGCTCGTTGGTATAGTTTCTCACTGAGTTGGCAATTTGCATGAGAATCTCGGCTTTAGCCGAAACCGCATTCTCTGCTTGTTTTTCAACTAAATTTGATAAAGCGATACCACTAATTAAAATACCGCTGAGAAAAACTATGATTAAAATCAGATTAACCTTAGTTCCTATTTTCATGGTTCTTATTTTGGCTGAATATACAATCGATGAGAACAGTAACTAAGCGATCGCAAACATGAAAGTTATCATATCTCGCCGACCGAAACCAATGCGGATACCAGGTTTTAATTTGTACCAAACACCAGGTATGACTGGATAATTGTTAATAAAAGTGCCGTTAGAACTGTTCAAGTCTTGGATATAGTATTCTGTTCCATCATAACGAATCTGGGCGTGAACCCGTGAGATAACTCCAGAATTGGGGAAATCTGAAAGATCCACTTCGGGGGTAATGCGATCGCTACTCTTGCCGATATTAATTACCTGAAAATCTTCTGGCAATTCAATTACCTTCTGAGTTTGGACATGCAATAACTGTGGAATGGGCTGTTGCAGGATTGTAGGCGTTGCAGGGCGTGGTGGAACCTCCGTTGGTTGCTCGGTGCTATCTGGAATCTGTAGCTGTATGGTTTTGGCAGTGAAATCGAATACTTTAGTAGTCAGCATGTAATTGAAGACTGCAAATGAAACCAGGGAAATAACGGCGCTGACATAAAAGACTGCTTGTATTCCCCATGAAAATACTGCTAAGCTGCCGAGAAACGGACCAAGTGTCTGTCCCCATGACATAATTGAGGTATTTACCGCCATAAATCCCGCCCGAGATTCTTGTGCAGAAAGTCCTGCTAACAGTGCTTGGGAGGATGGAAAGGCGATACCTTGAGCAGCACCCAGTAAAAACAGTGGGATGAATAGCAACCAAAAGTTAGGAACAATCGGGAGAATTAACAGGGCGACTGCAAAGAGAATAAAAGCGAGTTTGATCAGTTTGATTTCCGAGAGACTCTGAGTCAAGCGTCCCAATTGAGCAGCGAAGAGCGCCAGCGCAATTGACATACTCGTCAGAAGGATGCCATTTACCGCATCTGATGTACGGAACTTGTTTGCCGCCAAGAATGGGATATAGGTTAAACATAAAGTTTGCAGCAAGAACAGCGACATTACCGCGAACAACAGCCCTAGTACGTGACGATTGTTTATGCTGCTCCAGGTACTTTGTAGATAAGATTTGAGTTGAAATTTCTCTGTGTTGTGCGATCGCCTTGGTAATCTTAGTCCGGCTAGTACCAAAAATGCCACTGGAAGGGCAAGCAACCCTAGTAAAAAGGTATATCGCCAGTTAAACTCGCCTAATATCCCACCAACGAGAGGAAAAATTGCCCCACTAATACCAATCAAACCGCCGTTAAATGCCATCGCCATGCCTAGCGTTCTCCCGCGATAAAGGTCAGCGATAACGGTAAGTTGTAGCGGTTCCAAGCTAGCAGCACCAACACCTTGTAGAAATCGCCCTCCTAAATGGGTCGTGAAATTAGATGCCCAGCCGCTTAACGCACCGCCAACAGCAAACACTAGCAGCGAAGGAATCAGGACTTGTTTTCTGCCTAAAATGTCAGCTAAAATTCCAAATACTGGAGTAATAATGGCACCGGGCAACTGGAAAAGTGTCGATATCCATGAAGCTTGGGCTTCTGTAACTTTAAAAAATTCTTGTATGGTTGGCAGTGCTGGGTTATAAAGGGTTCCTCCTAAAATTCCTACCAATGTCACAAAATTTACAATGTAAAAATTCTTATCCTGGAAGATATTGGTTGAGCTTTTTGGTTGGGTTCGTGGAGTTGATTGACTCATAGTTTTTATTGTTTAATGACTAATACTTCGCTTGAGAATTATAGTATTTAGCCGTCTAAAGAGAGTTTACTGTTGCCATACATTCGATTTCCACTCGTGCATTTAAAGCTAAACCGCTTGCGCCTAACGCACTTCTTGCAGGTAATCGTGATGGCGAGAAATAAGTAAGATAAACCTCGTTCATAAGGTTCCACTCGTTCATATCCGCAAGCATCACCTTGCATTTAATAACCCGGTCAATTGATGAACCATGCCTCTCAAGAATACGTTTAATATTCTCCATAGTTTGCTTTGTTTCAGCTTTGATTCCACCACTGACAAGCTGTTTGTTTCCTGGGATGTTTCCGATCACCCCTGATAAATAAAGCATATTATCAACACGTACTGCTTCCGAAAAGGGAAGATTGATAGATGTTGTCTCAAAAGAGGTGAGATATTCTATAGAAGAATCAGAAGTTGACACAAAAAGGATAAAGGATAAAGGATAAAGGATGAATTCTGAGGTTGATAGATGGATATTACCGCCCCAATGCGAAGATTGATGACGCGTGAAAAAATTTATTCCGATTTGGGAGCAAATCAATTTCTTGATGGGGTTTACTTTATACTTCATACTTCAGAATTCATCCTTTAGTTGACACTTGTTGCTTTTGGTTAAGTTTTTGTTGAGGTGTTTGCTGTGCTGACTCACTGTATCTAGAAAACCTCTCTCTGAGACTTCCTCCTACAAGGAGGAGCCACTGCGTTGCGCGGGTTAAGCGCGTTGTTGCAAGTGGCGTCAGAGGCTTTTATCTTACCCCCTTCCCTTGTAGGGAACTCTGCTAGGGGGGTTAGGTTTGCTGTGCTACTTGTAGTCTGGGCTGGAATGCTAGAAGTTAAAGCAGTCCCCAAAAAAATGAATGATAGTGAGTACAGGCAGTACAGGGAGTATAAACTTCATCTTCTTTATTTATAGTTAAAATTTCTTAAAATAACGCAGGTCGATCGCCTCAACCTGCGTTTTTTCTAAGATTTAGGTTAAGCCAAAGCAGCGCCTAACTGTCTTCCTGTTTGGGGTCCAACAATTCCATCCACGGTTAAGTTGTGGTCTTGTTGGAATTTTTTCACTGCCTTGTCGGTAGCTTCACCGAAATTGCCGTCAACTGCAAGTTGATATCCCAGTTGGGATAAGTCGCGTTGTAAGCGTTCGACATCTGCACCAGTGCTACCGTGTTGTAGAATAGGGGGTTGACTCATGATTTGCTCCAATTGATGTGATATTTATTTATAGTGGTGAACCTTCCAAAGATATGCAGCTGCCAAATTTAAGTTAAGCCAAAGCAGCGCTCAACTGTCTTTTAGTTTGGGGTTTAACTATTGCGTCAACGGTTAAGTTGTGGTATGTAAGTCCACCAAGGCAAGTTTGCCTTTGCCAAGTTTGCCAATGCCAAGTGCCTGCATTGTTACGGTACTGCAAATTTAGTCTTCAACAGGTGTTAACTTGCCCGTCGCTTCACCATCACTTTGATGGCATTTTTTGGTTGCAGGGTAATCGTTGGCTGGGGAACGATTGACTGATCTTCAACCAGAGACAGTTCAAACTTTTGGGCAATTGTTGCCAGTAATAAAACCGACTCCATCAGTGCAAAGCTTTTACCAATGCAAGTACGAGGTCCACCTCCAAATGGTACGTAAACGCCTGGTGTCAGTTGTTTTTCTAAGTCACCAGCCCAGCGCTCTGGATTAAATACCTCTGGCTGTTCAAAATAGCGCTCCAAACGGTGCATAACCCACTGGCTCGAGATGATTGTGCAGCCAGCAGGCACGCGATAGCCACCAATTTCGCAGTCTCTGCTGGTTTCACTTACCATATTCCACACCACCGGGTAGAGCCGCATTGACTCCTTAATCACCATGTTGGTGTAACACAAAGCGGGGATGTCAGCAACCGTGGGAGAGCGATCGCCCAATACTTCTTTTAGTTCTTGTTGTAACTTGGTTTGCACTTCCTTATACTGCGATAAAAGCAACCATGTCCAAGCCAAGGTATTTGCAGAAGTTTCATGTCCAGCAAAAATTAGAGTGGCAATTTCATCTCGCAATTGCTTATCACTCATCACAGAATTATCGTCTTCATCCCGCGCTTGCATCATCATCGACAGCAAATCTCCTGGATTTTCATTGCTGCTGCGCCGTTGCTGAATAATCTGGTAAATATGTTTGTCCATCTGCCCGATGGCATGTTTGTAACGGAGATTCGAGGGAGTGGGAAGCCGATCCTCTAAAAACGGAACTAGCGACTTACGCGCTACCATTAACCAGTCTGCGGATACATGCATCGCGCGAGCCACATCAACAGCCTCTTCCTCTGCTACATTACTACTGCTAAATAGAGTCTTCATCACAATGTTGAAGGTGAGGCGCATCATGTCAGCCTGAACATCTCTAGTTTCCCCATCTTGCCAGGAAACGAGCATTTTTTTGGTGTAGTCAACCATCACTTCACCATAACCCGCAATTCGCTTTTGGTGGAATACGGGTTGGGCTAAACGTCGCTGGCGAAACCAAGTGTCTCCTTCACTGGTTAAAAGTCCTTGTCCCAGTAGAGCGTGAAGCCTTTTCAATAACTGAGGTTTGCCAAACAACTCCCGGTCTTTGAGGACTTGTTCAATATACTCAGGATTGTTTAATAAGATTACTGGACTAAATCCGAAATGTAGGGGAACAATCCCACCATATTGCTGGACACATTCAGTCATAAACCCTAGTGGGTCTTGACCAAACTCTACCAGATTACCCAGCATGAATTTCCCTTTGGGACCTGGTAAATCGAATACATTCGGAGTAGTCTTGCTTAGGGTATTTGTCGTCATAAAAATCTCCGAGAGTTTGGAAATTGTCTGTATTTTGCCAACCTACCAGGGTGGATAATTATTCTTGGCAATCAATGGTGAACGGATTACCTTCAGGATCTTGACCTTCAGCAATTTTTAAACCAGGCGAAGGCGAACGAACAGCGCCCAGTTTCACGCCACGTTCAGTTAGCGTTTTGTATGCAGTTTCAAAATCATCAACGTGAAACGCTAGCTTGGGTCTATCCTTACCATGTTGTGTCTCTAAATTGCCGTGCAACACTAAGGTGCATTGACCTGTTGCAAACTCCACCCACTGTTTGTCACTACGTCCTTCTATACTCTTGAAGGATTTAACCTCAAGCCCCAACAAATCGCGGTAAAAGTTTGTCTGTTTATCTATGTCTTTAACATAGACAATGGCTTTTGTCAACCCTTGTATAACACTCATCTTATTTGCGCCTTATTTGCAAAAAAATGTTTTTAAGAGTGCTAATAGCAATGAGCAATTAGCAATCTTTGCGAAGACAGCGCTGACTACGAGCAACTATCAACTACCAACTAACAACTATCAATTAGCTATTAGCAGGTTTTTTAAAGGCAATGTGCAAGTGATTCGGACCATGAAAGACAATGTTGTTTGCCCACTCAATCTTCTCATCTATCAGACGAAGCTCAGGCAAACGGTTGAGCAGGACATTCAAGGCGATCTGACCTTCAGCACGAGCTAGCCCCGAACCGATGCAGAAATGGATCCCGCCACCAAAGCCACTGTGTTTGTTTTCCTCACGTTGTATATCCAGGACTTCGGGGTTCTTGAAGCGGGCGGGATCGCGGTTGGCGGAGCCAAGCATTACTCCCACGCTGTCCCCGCGCTTAATCAACTTGCCGCCAACCTCAATGTCCTCGTATGCCCAGCGCGTCACCATCTGGATCGGGGTGTCGTAGCGGATAAGTTCTTCGACTGCGGGGGGGATCAGTTCAGGATGCGATCGCAACATTTTAAGTGTTTTTGGGTTTTGCAGCAACGCCAGAGTCCCCTTAGCAATTAAGTTAATTGTGGTTTCGTGTCCGGCGGTCAACAGGTGGGTACAAGTGGCAACTATCTCAAAGTCGCTCAGTTTGTCTCCCTCATCAGCTGCCTTGACGAGCGCCGAAATCAGATCCTCGCGCGGATTGGCACGTCGCTCTGTAATCAGAGGTGTAAAATAGTCGATGAATGCTTGAGCAGCCTGGTTTGCCCGTTCGTAGGCTTCTGGTGGCGGTTTCAAACGCGAGGCGCTGGCATTCTGCATCGCAAGCGCCCATTCACGGAACAACGGCAAATCTTCGGGATCGGCACCGAGCATAATCGCAACTACCTTGGTTGGCAGAGGGAAAGCGAAATCCTCAACCAAGTCCAACTCACCACGGTTCTGGACTTTATCGAGCAGATTGTCCGCGATTTCGTAGATCGCAGGACGGATGTTTTCAACAATCTTGGCACTGAATGCTTTGCTAGCCAGCGATTTTAGCCGTGTGTGATTGGGCGGTTCCCGGAAAACTATCCAGTTACTTACCAGAGACAGGAAAGCGTTATATGCCGTTGGTACTGGCGTGGTCTCAACGTCCTCTCGTTCGTTCAAAGTCTCGCGACCAAATCTGCGGTCTTCCATCACCTTCATCACATCTTCATAACCGAAAATGTACCAAGCACCGGGCAGTTGGGGATTTGCAGAAATTCCCCAATGCACGGGATCTTCTTGTCTGTAGCGACGGTAGACTGCATAGGGATCGGCGATGACTTCAGGTATAAACGGGTTTAATCTTTCAATTGTAGAAACGGACATTTTTTACCTCCAATAAAAAGTTTGTGTATAGCGCCGTTCGCACGGAAGTTGCTTCAAGCCGGGGAACCCGTCGGTCCGCACTGCCTCGTCTTTACAATGGCACCAGTTCCAGCGGATAACGCAGTGTAGACAACATCTGTGTCATCTGGTCGCGACCAAATTTGAAAGCTTGCGCCACGGATGGTCTTTTCTCCAAACGTCTGACATAATTTGTCAAGTTGGAAAGGTGCTGGTAGTTGTAAACCATCCGCAGGTAGGCGAGGGTGGGAGCTGCGGCACAGTCAGCGATCGCAAACTCTTCACCCCCCAGCCAGGTACGACTTGCCAGTTTTTCATCAAGCAGTTCGAGTGCTGTTTCCAATAACCGTTTTGCTTTCATCACCTCTTTTTTGCCCCGTTCCTCCACCGGACGCTGGCTATCAGCGAACAGCGCCTCACGCCCACCATTTATATACACATCAACCATCCGTTCCAACATCCGCACCTCTATTGCTTGCTCTGGGTCAACAGGAATCAGGCGGGTTGTATTTTGAAAATATTGGTCGAGGTATTCAATGATAATAATTGCCTCAAATAAAACATTACCTTTTTCAGTAACCAGGGTGGGAATTTTGGCAAAATGGTTGACTTGCATATATTCCTCACGATATTTTGGCTCAAAAAGATTTACCTCTATTGGTGTAAAATCTGCTGACTTCTCGTACATAGCGATCAGGACTCGTTGGGAATAGGATGATGCAGGGGCGTAGTAAAGTTTCATAATTCAGTTCTCAGTTATCGGTTGATAATTATCAGTACCGGCTGAAAAATGAATATATGCATTTCTTTTGTACTACTTAAAAGCTCCTCGAACTCTATCAATCAGCGCCCCTGAGTCAACAGGCAGGGCATCACCCCTCCAAGCAACGTGTCCATCAGGTCGTACTAAGACATAAGCACGCTCGTAAAGCTTGGCAATTTCCGGGTTGTCGATCTGCTGGATCATCAGAGGTACTCCTTTTTCCTGACAAATCTTTGTTAATGTTTCAACTCCCTGTGTCGAGTCGAAGCACATTAGCACAAAAGAGCGACCGAACAAATCCAAAGTAGATTTACCAGGTGACAACCAGGCATGAGGTGCGCGATTGCCAGGGTAGCTACTCTGCTGCCACTCGAAGGGGTCATCGGTGGGGGGTGTACCGTCGGGGATGATACCAGGGGACTCATAGCGGAACCCGAAGTGAACACCAGGCGCGTCAAACTCCCGCTTCACGTTACCGTGTTCCATACCAACAGCCATCTCTTTGCGGATTTGTTCGCCTTGTGGGGAGTCGGTCATAATGACTGGAGGAATGGAACGTTTTTGAGTGCGTTCCAAGTTGGCGTTTGCCTGTTGGAGGTTTCGCACTGCAATAGGACGCCGTTCGATTTCATAAGTGTCGAGCAAGTTGGGACCAGCCCAACCCTTGATAGTGGCGGCAAGTTTCCAGCCCAAGTCAGCTGCATCACCTATGCCAGTGTTCATCCCAAAACCGCCAGAGGGTGAAAGTGTATGAGCGCTGTCGCCGACGAAGAAGATATTTCCGACTCGGAAATTGTCTGCTACTCGGTGGGTGAGACGCCATTGAACGTTGGAAACAATCTCAAAGTGGGTATCAATTGATACGGCGGCACGGAAGGCTTCTTCAGCGTCACGCATCTCACCGTCTTCTTGCGGCTTCAAAATCAGGCGATACAGTGAGTCTCCGTCTACTGCTCGCAATGGTTCCTGAATAATTGGGTTGACCAAAAAATATACCATTGCATGGTTTTTTCCCATTACAGTTGCCAGTTCAGGTGCCTTGAACACGACACTTTGAAACACCTGGGTGGGGTGGAAGGTAGGAGCATCAACACCACAAGCCTTACGTACCGTACTGCGGGCACCGTCGCAAGCTACCATGTATCGTGCATGGATGACTTCTGTGCTTTCTGTTTCCAAATTTGTTACATGGGCAATTATACCCTTATCTGTCTGCTCAAAACTATCCAAGCGAGAGAGAAACCGAATTGCTCCATCTGGATATTCTCCCAAGAAATTTAGGAACACCGGGGCAAACCAGTTTTGCGGACATACCTGTTCTGGTTCTGGTGTGTAGTCAGGTAGTGTACGCTCGGCATAAGAGGGAAAGTGGACTCGGTATATTTCGTGACCTCCAACCGATGTAACCCAGGCAATATCTAGGGTGTGGTCGGCGGGCCAGCCTGCATTGCGGATCTGTTGGGCGATACCCCAACGGCGGCAAAATTCCATCGATCGCGGTCCTACTGTACTCACCTTGGGATCGGTAACTTCCCCATCAGTCTGCTCTATCAAGATGCAATCGATACCTTGGTAGCGTAATTCCACTGCCAGCGCTAGACCCACAGGTCCGCCACCGACTATTAGTACATCTGTTTCAAGGTTGTTCATGGTTAGTTGGTAGTTGGTAGTTGATAGTTGATAGTTGATAGTTGATGGTTGGTAGTTGATGGTTGGTAGTTGATGGTTGAAGCGTTGATGGTTGGTAGTTGATGGTTGAAGCGTTGGTAGTTGAAGCGTTGGTAGTTGAAGCGTTGAAGCGTTGATGGTTGAAGCCTTGTTATTTGATAGTTTTTCCCACGCTCCCACGCTCCCACGCTCCCACTACCCACTAACTGGGCGGCTCAAGACTCCTAACTGGGCGGCTCAAGACTGGGCGGCTCAAGACTCCTAACTCCTAACTCCTAACTATTCAATGAGTTAAAGACTGGGGATGATTAGCCAAGTCTTCAAAGAATCTGGCGTAGAAATCAAACATTTCGCAGACGCTGCTTTGGATAACTTGACATTCACGCGCCTGATGTGATAAGCGTTGAAAACGACGGGCGATCGCTCTCATTGCTATTTCTGGAGTAGCAATATAAATGGGGGTTTCAATCTCAAACGATGGACCGGCTGTTTTACCGCTTTTGCCTGAGGGCATACTCATCAGCAATTCCCCAAGGGGACGCATCATCCCTGTCATCACGTCAATGCCAGCATTCATCAGCTTGGAGCGCCGCAGACTACCAGTGGGCATCAAGCCAAAGTGTTGTACCATCAACTGCATCATGAGAAAATAACTCTCGTTAAATATCTCCATCACCGCCCTGGTTTGGGGGACAGTGACAACGTTGGTGTTGTAATCTCGGTGCTGTAAGGAAGGATTACGCAAAGCTGGGTAGGAGGGGTTCCACGGTACTTTTCGTCCTGTCTCGGCGTCGGTCATCTGCTGAAAGGAAAGTGCTTCTGCCATACGACGAAATTGTTGATAGTGAGAACGCTCAAATTTAGGTGATTGGGCGTTACATCCCTCTCCCTGCTCAACAATGAGGTCGATGGCGAAGAGGGCGCTGTTGAGGTCGTCTACCTGCATCTGATAGTCTGGGTGAACCTTGTTAAAGTCATCGCGCATAAATAAACGATGCTCGCCACCCACACTACCCTTCTTGACCATGAATAAATCTGGAATATTCTCTAGCCCTTGGCGAATTTGATGGTATAATTCGCTCAAAGAACCATAACCGTGCAGGTGGTCAACTGTGCGATCGCCACTTCCTGGTTCGTTGCTCAGGTTTTGTTCCAAAAAGTCGGGCATCTCCAAGCGCATAAAACGCTGTAGCGAACTGGCATTTAATGGTTCTAGAGCAAAGTCTACATCAATCGGGAAGCGTGCGTTAAGTTCCTTGAAGTTGGGGACTCCAGGATAAAAAGGTTCGCCAATCGCCATCAATATATTGTTAACCATCAAAAAGTGGATCATTTCCTCGCGGGAAATTTCCAGCACCACACCTCGCATCCCGTAACTTCGCACTTCTTTACCGTCACCACACGCTAATTGCAACTGTTCGGGAGTCCACAAACCCCGACGCACGTATTCCTCACCAGTCACGTAGTTGGGAATAGAGTAACCCGCATAGATGTATTGCAGCATCACAGCAACTTCCAACTCCGCCGCCTGTTTCAGGGCGCTTACCAACTCTTCTCGCGTCTGAATGGTGCGCTGGGGGCGCTTTGGTTCTGGAATAGCAGGCGGAACATAGCCAACTCGTTGCAGATTTTGCAGAAACTTCAGCAAAAGCATCGACTTGGCTTGAGACATATCCCGTGTTGGCGGCATATAGTAAGTCTTATATTTGTTGCGAGGGTCGGACATCTGCCACATTAAGCGTGCGTAAGTCTCGACTTTGCACTGGTCGGCGAGACTAAAGACATCCACTTTCATAAACGAGAAACTTAACTCGTAGAAAGCTAGGATGTGTTCGTAGATTAAGTTAAAATCTACAGCTGCATCCGGAATTTCGTCCAAGTGCCAATCATCACTCATCACCCGCACAGCAAAGAAGCCAGCATACGACCAAAAGCCCAGTTTGTCATCATTGTCGTAAGCAATTTCCGCTTCATTCAAGTTATTTGCATCACTTGGTAACTCATCAGGGCGAGCAGATAGCAGCACCCGTGTAGTTCCCGCTCTTGCACCGCGCAGAGTCACCCAAGCACGCCCCTCATGGTCGGTGGAAATGACACACTCAGGGGCAAACTCTCCCTTAGACTGCCGCTTCCCAGGCTTAAAGTGGACGATTTCCATGTCCGAGTTACGCGGGTAATGGAAAGTCTTATCTGCATTGGCGCGATGGCTCCGCCCGCCGCAGGCATCGCTTTCAAACTCGTAGCGTAGTTGAGGAAAGGCTCTGGGGTTATAGAACTGACGCAGGTAAACCGCCTCAACCGCCGCCGGACGCCCTCGCACGAAAGACCGCACCTCTAACTCCACTGCGTGGTCTTCACCGCTGTGCCTATTGGGATGTTCTAAAAACAAACAAGCGTCATCTACCTGAAGATTGATTTCTTCCTCTTGAACGAGAATTCGCCGTTGTGCGTCAGCTGCCGTCCCGATGATGCACAAACCCTGCTGTTCTATTTCCGCACGCACATTTTCAAACTGTTCCGCTAAAGGTATATCTACAATTCCACTCTTTTGTTGATGCGCCTCCCTTTGGTATGCTTCCTTGGGTATCCGCGCTATCAGCCGTTGACTGTCAACGGTACGCAGTTCCAAATCACCGAGGTCGAGCTTAGAACCAATAGCGTGGGTTGGTCCTGGTCCTGGTTTGGGGGCGCGTCCCACACAAGGCACTGCCGTAACCATATTTAAACTCACGCCTTTCTCGGTGACTTGCAGGGTGAGGTTAGCAAGTGGCTGAGTTTCTCTTTCCCTCGATTCAGGTAAACGTCGAGGAGTCAGCAACCGACCGTGAGGATAGGTAGAAAGTTCGTCTTTACACCATAAACCGATAGTTCCGTGTAGTGAGTAGAAACTAGGCAAATCAGGTTGAACTGGCGCAGACATATTACTAATGCCCAATTGCACTACCAGCCCCAACACCGAGTCACGATTCATTGCGTCCCGTAACATAGATACAGTTGGTGACTGGGCTGCTTCTTCAGACCACAGGAAATCTTGGGCATCTTTACTCACTGTAAACTGATAAACCGCAGCTCGTTTAAACTGATCGTTGAGGCAGTGTTGAGGCAGTTCGCGGATATGGTTAAAGTCCTGCCAGCGAGCTAACTGCATACCTGTAATTGGGGCAGATAGCATATATGGAACTTCGTGGGAAACACCTTGGCGTCCGAAGGCGAGTTGACCCAACATAATTGTGCTAGTCCAGTTAGAGGCTGGATCGGATTCAAAGATTCGGGCGCGATTAAAACTTGTTTTGACGTAATCGTTGTAGTGACCCCATAAATCAACACAGCGTCCTACCACTGGGTCATTTTGGTCAACTTGTCCAAACTCCCTTTGCGTACTGACAATTTGTGCCTCAATCGAGAAGTGACCATTACCGCCAAAGTCCCATCCCATCGCCATACTGAACGGACCATTTTCATCCAATTCTCCTTGGGCGTTAAACTTTGGTCCCAAATTGTAGAGGTATTCGTGGTACTCGGACGATCCACGGTGGCGATCGAAGGGCTTGCCGTTCATGTAAACTGTGTTGCTACTGACATCCACCAGACCGTTTTTATGTCCTGTAGGGGCGTGGATGCGGGCGAAACCGAGTAAGTGTAGGCGGGGAAAATCTAAAATACTCATCTTAAAAAACCACCTTGATTACTTTGGGCAAAAAACGGACTTTATTAACAAGACTTACGCAAAAACTCTCTCAAACTCTTATTCCTCCGTGTCCTCTGTCTTGGAAAGCTTTGTTCGGAGGAAACCGACCCTCAAACTTTCCGCTGCGCCTAGTAAGGTTTTATTCTTCCGTGACTTGTACGTAAGTCCTAATTAAATCACCGTTAACATCAAAAAAAACGCCAAAAAAACATGCATATTTCAACGTACAATCACTTAGGTTTATCTTAAATAGCGTATCGTAATTAACTTTCTGTCAAATTTGGTTTCAGGCATTTGTTGATACATCTTGAGTTAGCTCCCAAATATATTGTGTTTGTCTCAAATGCGATCAATTTGTTTTCGTCTGTTTTTCTTTATAAATAGCAAAGGAGAATTAGCAAGGGTTGAGAATTATAAAGTCACTATAAGTATATGGGGTTCACTTTATCGAACTTATGCAGTAACAGACTTGAGGGGGGTGTGGAGGTGATGCACCCCCTCAAGTTTGGGTATAGTGAGGGGCGGTCGATGATTAAGCCGCAACAGATGCCAGTTTACGTTCGTTTTTTGGTAGAGTATTGCCATTTGCCTTCCTGGTAACGGGGTAGTTGGTGGTTGTTTTTTTTGTTGCTTGGTGAGAAACAATATCGTATAGAGCCTCAAGTGCAGACTCGATAGAACCCTGAAGCCAAGCAGGATATTTAGAACAATGTTCACCAGCGAAGAACAAAGTGTTTTGCGGTCTAGCAGCTTCCAGGTACGAAATGGTATGGTTAGATTCATCAGTCATATCGTCACTCCAGTGAACAGTGCATCCACCCGCACTCCACTCGTAGTTACCCCAAGCAATTGAAGCTACATCTTTAATCATCCCTGGAGTTTGAAGTTCCGGGTGAATATTGCTCACGACGTTCTTGACGTAAGCGTGACGCTGTTGGTCATCCATCATCCCCATGCGGGTGGCGTCGTCGCCGATGGTGTAAGAAGCCAGCATTGTACTACCACTGTTGGGGTTAAATTTCACCGAAGGATAGTATGTTTGGCGAACACCATCACCGCTAAAGGATGCACCACCTTTGATCCCTTGTTTTTCCCAAAAAGCTTGTTGGGTGTGAAAAGCCACTTTCGTAGCCGGACAATATATAGTATTGTGGATTGAATTCAGTTTACGAGCGTCAAATCCGCTCAACTCCATTTTACGCAAAATTGAGAAGGGAATCGTGCATAACACGTAGTCGCACTGACGGGTGTGTAACTGTCCGTTTTCTTGATAATCCAATTCAACAGAGTCACTCAACACGCGCATGGCGACGATTTTTTGGTTACACTTAATTGGTGCTTTGATAGAAGCTACCAGACGTTGGATTAGTTGATCCATTCCGCCTTTAAGTTGTAACAAATCGTGACTGGTTTCCACTAAAATGTCAGAAAGGAACATATCTAGTGCTTTGCTGCAACGAGCGCGGAAAGATGGGTTATCCTGAATAAAAGCTTGTAAGTCGATTTTTTCGCCATCAGCGCTGAAGTAAGGTTCTAAATCGAGTCTTTCCAATTCATCCATTAAGTGTGATTTCAGGTCGAGTTCTAAACTTTCACGCAGATTCCCAGGAGAGATGGTATCGACGATGGTTTTCAGCCATGCTGCGAACAGTTGGGTTTTCTCGCTGTAACGATCTGTAAAGATTCCTTGATAGCGATCGCGAAAGATGCGGGGTGCGTCTTTCATCTGGAAAATTTTGCCTTCGACGTTCATGAAAGCGTTTTGTTCTTCAAAGACTGTGACAAATTTGCAGAGTTTGTCATTCAATCCCATTTCAGAGACGTAGTGCAGTGTATGCTGGTGAGAGGAGGGGATACGCATTGCGCCCAGTTCTGCGTAGGGTGCGTCTGGTTCGTTACCAAAACGGTGTGTCCAAACTCGACCACCCACCCGTGGGCTACCTTCCATAATATCTACTTCATGACCCAGACGTTCCAACTCGTAGGCGGCAACTAACCCGGCAATTCCTGCACCCAGGATGGTGATGCGCTTACCTTTTTGGATGTTTGCTAGTTGGCACATATCGAGCATTGTTGTAGTATGCATTTTCCAATTCCTCCGGTAAATAAGTTTGTTGTTTGTTTTCGGTGTTTCCACCGCTTCAAAAGTTTCATACCGGGAGGAATTTCTGTTTATGCACTCTGAGCGATCTGAATCACTGGAGTTTGGACTATTCTCAAGTCCGGATAAATAGTTATAATTAGGATGACCGGGTTTTTGGCCACCAGTGGTAGCAGGTTAATCCTTGAATTAAATCATGTTGTTTGATTAGTTGTTGACAATACCTGCCACAGTTGGGCTTGCTGAACATCTGTTAGCAATGATTCTTTGCCTTGATTCTCATGCCGTTTGTTTGCCAAACCTGCTGCACCATCACAGGTTATATCTTTTGATAATTTGATAAATCCAAATCTTTGTGTATCCTGTAACTTAAGATACTTGCTTTACTGTTTTTCCCGTTGCCAATAACCAGATTATTTGGTGATGGCTACGTTCTGTTGCTTCTGTTGCTTGACGGTAACGAACAAACAGTTCTTCTGTACTTAAGTGGTTAGCGATCGCAATCCTATGAAGACATCAGACCTTTAGATACTCTGCAACTATTCCCTTTTTATTATAATTACTCAATCGGACATGAGAGAAGCTGTTTGCTCTGAATAAGGCAATCGCGGGGTGTCAGTAGTAGACGATGCACTTTTTAGTTCAGGGGTAAACTTACGCGATGCTCCGAAGGAGGGGGACGCATTAATCCACACAAAACGCGCAACCCTCCCCAAATCGAGCGGTTCATGTTAGTTGACAATTTTTTGTAATAACCCGCTCGATTTGGGCTTCTCACTTGCGTAAAATACAGATAATCGTAGGGGTACAGCAATGTTTCCTACAACGTCCGCTATCGTGTGTCGTGAGCTTAATAATATCGTAGTGGGCATTGCCCACCAAATCCAGTTTCTGCAATATTGCTCATCTTCATGGCTAATTAGTATTAGCCGATCGCAATAATCAATCTCTTTCTGTGAATAATTGGGTGCAGACAAAATGTCTAAACAAAATGTCTGCGCCCATTAACGATTATGATGTAGAGACGTAGCAGTAGAGCGTCTCTACAAAGATTTAGGAATTTTTTATTAATGCCAATTAAACGGACATGAGATGACTTTCCTATCCGGTAAAAGCATAAATTACAGACAAAATTTGACAGAAATTAAAATCTCGATTCATACTCAATTAACGCTCGACTTTCATCAGCGAGATTTGTAGAGCCTCGTAAAATAATTTGGTCGTTAATGCGGTAAATTGCACTGTATCTAAAAGACTCATTCGCCGCAAAAACCCGCGATAAAGAAACAGAAAAATCCTCAGAAATATCAAACATTGCCTCTGCTGCTAAACCCAAAACCGAATTATTTCTACTAGAGGTTGTTATCAAAGTCGGATATATTCGTAACTCACTTAAGCCCAAAGTTTGACCAATTTCATTAATCGTTCCTTGCACATCTGACAAAACAGTAGAACCAGCTAAGTTAAAAAGTCCCAGGACTGCATTTTCTTGACCGAAGGCATTAACAAAAGAACCTCCAATTAAAGCGACAATTTCCGCTTTACTGCGTGCGGGTTCGCTGGTTAATTCCAAATTTTCATTCAATTCACTCGCGGGTCCAGTTGCTCTAGCTTGCACGCGAACTGTGTTTAAAGTACCAAAGTTAATAGCAGAAGCATCTTCAATTTCACTAGATAAGGGTGAGGTGGGAAGTCGGCTACCGCTAGCTTCGGGGACAAGTGCAAACAGACGGATATCTAAAATCGGGTCAAAGCCTTGACTGGGGGTAAACCGTGCAGTTTGTTCGTACCCACGCGCTAATGTAAACTGCGTAGTAAATAAATTAACCTGTCCGCGTTCGAGATTAATTACTCCTTGAGGACGGGGATTTGCTAAAGTTCCATTGAGCGTGATATCACCTTCAGCAACAAAACTCAGTAACGGTTGGCGAGTCACGCGCACATTATTATCTAAAATTACTTGTAAATTTGCAAACTCGACAGGTAAGTTAGCTGGTGTTTGTCCTGTCGGTGCAGCACCATTTGCAGGTGGAGAACCCCCAGCAGTAGGATTATTAGTAGCAGTAGATTGTCTTAGGGATACCTCGCCATTTTGCAACCGAATTGTTCCGCCAAGTGCTGGATTTCGGGCGGTTCCAGAAATTACAACATTACCGCTAACTCCACCTCGATACAATTCTTGAAGATTTAATCTCAAATTGTCTAATGAAACCGTTAGAGGATTAGTTGCGGCTTGTTGTTGGGCATTTTGACTGGCAAAAATTGGCAAAATACCATTCGCTGATACCTGTCCGCGACTGTATCGACCTTGTAAGTTTTCTGCAATTAATGTGTCACCTTCAAATCGTACTGTTCCCGTTACATTTGTTAGTGGTTCGGTGAGGGCTTGGGCGTTGAAAGTTGCGTTATTAATGCTAGCAATTCCATTAGTAATTGGCTGGTCTAATGTACCCTGTACTGTTAAATTTAATTGTCCCTGACCTGAAACCCAATTAACTTGATTGGTAAACAGATTTAAAACTGATAAACCTTCATTTTGGACGTTTGCTTGGATGCTAATTTGGTCGTTATCAGGTTGAACTGAAGCGAAAGGCAATGCAAATGGTACGCTACCTGTAATTTGTACCGGTTCTGTACCTGTTGCTAAAAGGGTGCTGCCAAAATTCAAACGCGCATTATTATAGTTGAAGCTAACTTCTGCCGTTTGGATAGATTGATTATTCAAATTACCATCAACTAAAGCTACCTCACCAATTGCTCTAGGGTTCTCCAAACTGCCTGCTAGAGTGATAAGTGCGTTGAAATCCCCAGTAATATCTACAGGTAAGTTTGGTATAAAAGGCTTGATTAATTCTAATGGGAATTGCGATCGCACTTGTCCGGATAGTTCGTTTTGACTTAACTGTCCGTTAAATGCTAAAAGCCCTTGATCTAAATTAACTCGCAACGGTAACAGCGTTAAAACACCATTTTCAAAGTTTCCACTAGCAACAAGTTGATCAATCTTGTAGTCGCCCCAAACTAAGTTATCACTTCGGAAATCAAAGTTGGCATTTATACCAGATTGCAACGAGCCAGTTACCGCCACCTTGCCGCTGAGAGTCCCGATTAATTCTGCTAGTGTCGGAATTCGAGAGGCTTCCTGGCGCTGAGTGCGCTGTTGTGCAAGTAACTTTTCAATTTCGGCAAATCTACGTAATTGCGCGGTTAAACTTGCATTTGGCAAGCCTACCGATGTCGTTTGTAACGCTTCTGCACCTGCAAATTCTGGTGCTTCCAACCCGGTGGTCAAATCTTGAAAATCGAATATTTTCAAAGATTGTAATATGTTTTGAATTCTGGCTTGATTGAAACTAAGTTGAAATTCCAATGGTTGATTTCCAGTGGTAGGTAAATTACCGCTAAGTGCAAAACGGTTCTCGCCTTGTCGCAACTCACCATCAGTTACAGCAAAATTTCCATCTGCAAAACTAATTCTTCCTCGAAATTCATCGCCTGTAATTCTACCAATTTGAGGTTGGGCTATAGCGACATCCCCAACAACTGTAAATTCGTCTAAATTAATTGCTAAATTACCCGATAATTGTCCAGCAACATTTGCTAAATTTGCATTTGTAGCAGTCACGAGATTTCTTAATATTGCAACAGGAAAATCTTGAACGTTGACGAGTAAATTTTCACCTTCAGTTTTACCAGTTGCTAAAGCACCATTTTGGCGAATTAAAAAGTTAGTTGGGCGATTATTTGCACCCAGCGTCAATGCGATTTGGTCTTGTTTTCCTGTTAAATTTAGCTGTGTTCCTTGTCCTGGTTGAAAATTTACACTTCCCGTTAACACTGGGTCAAATGTCAGGTTATTGACCGCAAAATTTCGCAGGCTAATGTCACCTTCAGCATTAATAGTTGATGGAGTACCTGTAACCTGTCCGTTGAAATTCACCGCACCTGCTAATGCAATGTTACCTGGAAGGTTAAGCGGCAAGTTTTGCAAATTGTAATTCTGTGCTTGTACATTTAAATTTAAATTAGCAATTTGCGGTGTTTGGCTTTCTTGCAACTTCACCGCAACAGTACCCGCAGCACTTAAACCGGGTGCTGTTGCCTGTAAAATTTGTATTTGTTCTCCAGTCCATTGAAATTGTGCGGTTAGCGGTTGCTGAATTTGCGCTAAACCTTCAGAAAAGCGTACTTGTCCGGCGGCTCGAATATCTGATAATTGGAATGATTGCGTTGTTCCCGCTAATTGTACTTGTCCATTTAACCGTCCGCGTAACTCTTGTGATAACTGGTTGAGTTGGACTTGAGAAATACCCGCAGTTGTTTGCCAATTTCCATTATTAAGGCGAATATCTGAGAAATTAACTGTACCTCCCGCCAAGTTTAAATTAGCCTGTCCGACGGCTTGAATAGTATTTGGTTGGAAAGATTCAGTCGTTCCCGAAAGACGCAAATTTGTACTTGCTATTTGTCCTGCGGGGAAATTTTCTGCTATTTGATTTAGAGGAATTTGAGATGCATTTGCTACTACTTGCCAGCGTCCATTATCTAAACTAATGTTCCTAAAATTAACTGTACCTTGGGCTAAATTCAGATTTGCTGTTCCTGTAGCTTGAATTGCTGAAGGTTGAAAAGATGCGGTAGTCCCAGACAAATTCAACTCGCCATTAACAAGTCCTTGAAACTGCTGCGGTACTTCGGCAAAACGCGCCAGTGGAATCTGTTTGGCATTGACTGTTGCTTGCCAATTACCTTGTGCAACCTGTCCGGTAGCTGCGACTGTACCGCCAGCGACGTTAAACACGGCATCTCGAAACAGGGTAGTACCTTGATTGTTGATTGCAACTTCAACTCTACCGGGATAAGTAGCTGCGGGTGCTTGCGCTTTTACTACTGTTTGCAAGTTGCTAGCAGTACCAGAAACCTGAGCATTTGCTGAGACATTATTAATATTGATATTGTTAGGTAAAGAAAAATTGTAGGTTTGTGCTAAGGCATCTCCGGGTATATTTTCGGCTTGAAAATTTAAAGCAATTCTGTTTTGATTTACTAACCCAATTTGACCGCTACCTGTAACTTTTCCGCCGACAATGGGAGTTGCTTGAATTTGCGTTAATGCCAGTTTTTGAGGAGTAACTTGGAAGCTACTGCTGATATTTTTAAAGTTAACGCGGTCGATTTGAGCAGTGTTTATCGTGCTAACATTTCCGGTTAAAATTGGTTGTTGCAGCGCTCCCTTTACTTGAATATTTGCTTGTAATTCTCCAGATGTTGCAAAGGGGAAATTTACATTTAACGTGTTTAACAAGTTCTTGGTGCTAACTGCTTTTACTTGAGCAGAAAGGTTGTAACCTGTTTGCGTATTAATTGCCCCATTGGCTTGAACTGGAATATTACCGTAGCGTGCAGTTACATTTTCAAAGGCAATATTTTGTCCTTGGAATTGCAATTTACCTGTAGCATCAATAAATTTTCTCGGCAAGTTGTCAATCTGTGCAGTGACTTGATTGGCTGTAGCTGTTCCCTCAAGCGTAGTTTTCAGCGCATCAGGTTGCAAATTTACAGTTAAATTACCATCCACGCGACCCGCTTGCAGGTCGATGGGTAATTCCACCACGCGAGAGATATCAGACGCAAGCAAATTTGAAGTAATAATTTTGAGGTTTGTTTGTTGGGTTTTGAGGCGTGTTTCTCCTGCAATTTGTAAATTCCCACCAGTTGCAGGTTGAGTATTAATATCAAAATTAATTAGCTGGTTTTGTTCTAAAAGCCTAGCAATACCATTTACCTGATTAAATTCAACTAAAGCTTTAACTGAAGTTCTAACTTTGCTAGGTTGAGAAAATGGCACCAAAACAACATCTGCGTTGGCAACTTTAATTGTCTCCAATTCAGTTTTTATCAAACCTATCTCTTCTTGCGGTCTGTCTTGAATTGTTGTATCCACCCAACGCCCGTTTTTATCTTGTTCGATGTAAACATTTGGCTGGACTAAGGTGACATTAAGTTCTAAAGTCCGATTGAAAAGTAGTCGCAACGGGTCAAAACGCACTTCAATTGCTTTGGCTGCTAAACGGTCTGGGTCAGTTGGCGTTGCAGGAATTGATGATGGGCCAAACTGCAAGCTGTTAACCGAAAAACCTTCAACTTCTCCTAACTCAACGGGTCGTCCTAACAACTGCTGGACATTTTTTTCAACTAGCGGTGCTAATTGTTGATGAATAAAAACCCAAGCCCTCCAAGCGCCTCCAACAATTCCTACAAGTAAAATCGCACTCAATACAAGACTGGTGCGACTTAATAACAGCAGCCATAAACGTTGGTTGGGAGAACGTGACATCTGTTATCCTCGTTAGAGAATTGGAGTTTTGGGGTTAAAATTTGCAGGCTAAGGAAAAATTTTTATCGCCCGAAGGCGGGAGAAGGCAGAGGGCAGAGGGCAGAGGTATACTGCATTCGGGAAGAATTAGGTTTTAGTATTATCTTTGTGCCTTGCTGTTGGAGGGTTTAAGATTCCCACCTATGACGGCAGTCAATAATTACGGTGGGGTTCCAATCTCCACCTGATTGCCTTCTACCAAGAGACGAGCGTACTTCTGCCTTTCTTCAATGATGTTTTGAATTAGCGCGGCAATTTACAAATCTCTTTTATAAAAACCCATAGGAAAGATTTTGTTGGGTGGTTAATGTTCATCCTTGTTTGAAATCGAGAAAGAAAATTTAAAAGTTCTAGCCAATACCAATTAATAACCCGAAATTCGTGGCAAATAAATCTAATTTCGTAATCTTGGCGAATGTCAATATGATTGGCGCTCACTTTTTTGGTGAAATTATTTTTCTTGGTTGACTCAACTCCTTAAAATAGTAAGGAGTACAGGTTTATCTCATAAGTGTACTCCTTTTGAGGCCTTTATTTCCTCACACAAGGTTATTAGCGATAATTTTTTGGTCAAAAACCTTGTGCAAAGACAACTTTGGTTTTATGGATTAATCAGGCGATCGCCCAATTTATTCCAGGTTTTTGCTCCAACTATACCATCTACGACTAAGCCAAAAGTCTTCTGGAAGGTTTTCACAGCTTGCTCTGTTTTTGAGCCGAACTTTCCATCAATTCCACCGGTTCGATAGCGATGAGATTCCAGAAGCTGCTGTAAAAGTATCACAGCCCCACCTTCGCTATCAAGATGCAAAATGGGTAATTCAACTGGTTTAGCAGTAGATTGGGTAGTTGTAGCTTTTGTTTCAAGTGACATAATTGATTCCTCTTTGTTGAATAATGTGTTGTTGAATGTGTTTAAATAGTTGTTTTTTCAGTGGTTTTATCGAATAAATAAGGTCAAAGATTTATACTGACATCTTGCACAATTGGGATTTAATGTAAATTTTGTTACTAATTTTCTGCGGATTTTATGGCTGCGTTTATATCAGTTTGGGACTATAAGTCCCAGTCTAATAGCGTAAGTCCTCTGTCAGAGGACTGAGAAAGAATTTTTTTTGGTCAAATTTATCACGTTGGGTTTGGGAATTTGTGGTTTATGCGTAAGGGTGCAACATATAAATATACCCATCTTCTTTATCGCTTGCGGGCACTTCGGGTGTGATTCCAAGAAATTGGTACATATCCTCCAAAATGACTCCTCAGACCTTCTGCTGTTATCCTCCTACAGGGCAGTACTTTATCTGTTTGCCATAGTCAAAAATCTTACTCAAGTTCAATGCCGCAAATCTGTGGTGGTTATAATCGGCTATTTATAAAGACTGATGAAATCTAAAAAAGTTCAGCATCTGGGGTAACGCACCTCTGTTAACTCAGGCGATCGCAATGTCTCAAGGCAAGAACAGATTAACCGATACATTTAATTTCAGTACAATTACTACAAGAGATTGAGCGTGAATGCGAAGTTTCTTGCACTACTACAGAAGCTATTCTCGTTAGGGTCGAATAATTAAGTATTTTGAGATACTATACATGGTGAAGACATTACGTATATGACTTTCTACTTCTGCCAAAGTTGCTAGCAAATGAGCGCCTAACTCCAGTGCGGCTTCAAATTCCGGTTGTACCACTTCCTTTGCACCCATCTGAGTTAGGATGTCAATTTCACTATTACCATGCGATCTGCGCTTCGCAGCAGCGCTTCGCGATCGCGCAATTACATCCAATCTAGGCGCGGGGGCTAATGCCCGCTTGAGAAGCATCCGAGAACTGCTAGGATCGGGTAGGGCAATTGCCAAGGCTTTGGCAGTTTCTAAGTCAGCAACCCTGGTCGCGCATACACAGGGCTTCTAGCCTAAAACTAGACGCCGTGCTGACCAGACCACCTAGTAATAGGTAAACGTTATTTGAGTCACGACACCTCGGAATGCGTAGCTAGTTGCCTGCTCTCCTCTAGGAGTACAATTAATGCGATCGCGCTGAGACCCAAAGTTTTAGCTTTTCGGGGTCTGGTAAGTCGGGCGAGCAATAACAGTACAAATCCTGAGTCCTTTGTATATCAGTTTCCCAAAAAGCGACCGATCGCAATTCAGCAACCCTAGATTTAAAGGTCGTATAATTTCTTGGTCTGTTTTAAATTTATCTGTAAACCAGGACAGAAGCAAAACATAACTACTGTAGCGATAATTCATGAATTATCAAAGGCTGTATTGAGGCAGTAGACAACAGTTGCGTAAGTCCTATAAACTATAGCGCCTCTCGTTTGGGTAAGGTACGCCCCCTGGGTAGGGAACAATGCTGTGCCCCAGATGATCGTATAGCTGTACTTCACCCAACAGAGAACGGCTATATTCATGGTAGTGTAATACTACAGTATTTTGGTCAAGATACAGTAGTATGCAATGGTTCGATTTGCTCTGTGAAGTGAAGAAGTCGGGAATCTTGCGACCGATGAAAATTAACGTTGCGCGAAAGGTTCTTGCTTTAAAGCATCGCTTTGTGTATGAGATGGGTGAGCTACTTTTAGTTTAAAAGTCATTTGCCGCAATATCTCCCATCCTCTTTGTCGGCTAATATGAGTTCCTGTGACTTCACTCAACCAATCTGCGACTTTTCGCCCATTCCACAATCCTCCATCTGGTGCTTTTTCTTGCAAAGCTTGCCATAGCTGCGCTTGGTGGATGTCATCTACCAGCGTTTTTGCTCCTTTATTTTGACTGCGGCGATCGCCAATACCAGAGACGCCTAACTTGTTATACCTTTTAACCAATGCGTAGATCCATGTTCTGCTGTAACCTGTTATTTCCTCAACTTCTTCAGTCTTCTTTCCTTGTGCCAGTAGCCATATAATCTGATACTGACGACTTTCTAATCCGTCTTTTGCCTGACGGTAAAGCTGCTCTAGCTCAGAGATATTTAAATGCGGGGCTATAGCGATCCGTTTGGGCATAAGTCATAGTTACACTCTCTGCTTATATCATAAGCAATTATGCGGTCATCATCTCAACTCTATGATTGTCACCCTCGCGCCAGAGAAAAATATTTGTAGGTTGGGGAGCCATTCACGTGGGCGGGAAACCCGCCCACGGCGCTGGCGACCCTTGTCAAGGGTCCGGCTGAAAGCTCAAAAAGCGTTGCGAGGTTTCCAAAGCAAGCTATTTTTCAAGACAGCAGTGTGGATTTTCCTGCCGCTTTATTGCCGTGGGCTAGCAGCGTAAGTCCTACTCACTTTTTTAGTGCTATCCGTGCGTTTACTCAATTAGAGTTAATGCGAGCAGCTATGGTTAATTGAAAACTGGTATGAACTCCAAAGAAATTTATCTATCGACGGTGGCTCGTGACTTCATCTGAGAACACCTTAAAGAGCAGGTGGGCTTGAAAGCACATAGTCAACTTTCTGTCAATGCATAAGTTTTAGCAACATGGTTTGTAACAAATGCGGATGCGGCGAAAGGCAGTGTCGGTGGAACCATAATATTGCCACTTTTGAGGCTGTAATGCTGATTTTTTCGTTATGCGATCGCGAAGCGCCGACCTGTCGGTTCGCAACCCTATTGAAAAATTGGAACCATAAACTTGCCAAAAAAAGGTAATCTTAATATTTGATTTTTAGGTTGGTGCATAAGATTGTCAAACACTTCTGCCAAGGGCGTTCCAGTTTTTTGGGGACTTCAATCCGGAATTTTTAAATCAGGTACGTTCTCAATTCATTCGTACTCAAATCTAGAGCCGACAAGGATTAGAGACATTGGAAGCATAACAAAAGCCAAAGTGTATTGAAAGCATAAGCACGGAAAAACAGCAATATTATCATCCCACCGACAGCACTCCTGGCATCCTCGCTTAACGCTTTTGGCGGTAAGCAATTCTACTCTTCGTTGATGGCTTTTTTTTAGTTCTTTTTAATTTCACGAGCCATGTTGAGGTAGTAGTCCATTTTGGCATTCTGAAGGCGGCGGGTGGTGGCGGTAGTTTCAGGAGTAGTATCCTGCTTGGCTTCAATTGGCTGTTTAGCTTCAGTCCGCTTTATGCCTTGCGCCTGATCAGATTCCAAGAAATAATCAGAACTAATCAATCCGAAGAGCCTAGCAAAAAAAACAAAGAAATTCCTGACAAAATTAGCCAGATTTTTCCAAAAAACAGAGACAAAGCCTTCAAAACGTATATACAAGTTCCGAATAATTTGAGTTAGACGAAGCATAGCAGCGCCCTCTTTGAAATTGCTTACTACCATTGTGACCTACTGCCATGATGATAGTAATCGAGCTATAAGTTCTCTCCCAATAGATACGTTTTTGGCGCTCTGACACTTTTACTGCGATCGCACACATCCCGGATCGAACTTCACAAGGCATTGCCGGAAAGCCAAAAGCCCGTTGAGAACCGAGAAAGAATCGCTTCGTTTTTAGCAATTTGGGATTTGCAGCGAATACTGAAGTTTGGGCGTTGCTGAATCAAGGTATTCAATGTGAAAGCAATTCATGAATTGCTTTCACATTCAATTCTAAATGCAATATCACCATTTTCATAACTGAAATCAGCAACGCCGAAGTTTGAAACGGTGCCAACTGAACCTTTTGTTAAAGAGCCAATGAAATCGATAATGCTACGCAATAAGGCTTTTCATACCTGGGTATGGTGATTCTCCATACCCCTTCATCTTTAAAATCAATTAATGCGTGGGGGAAACTATTTATGCGTATTCATCATTTAAATTGCGGTTGCATGTGCCCGATTGGTGGGGCGCTCTTCGACGGCTTTAGTCGCGGGCTAACAGCTTGCCTCGTCTGCCACTGTCTGCTCGTCGAGACAAAGCAGGGACTCGTTCTCATCGATACTGGCTTTGGTCAGCGCGATATTAAGGCACCGTTATCGCGACTCAGCCCGTTTTTCATGAATTTAAACCGCATACAGTTTGAACAAAAATACACGGCACTCGCTCAAGTCGAGCAGCTTGGTTACTCTTCGCGTGACGTGCGCCATATCGTGCTTACCCACCTCGATTTCGATCATGCGGGCGGGCTGGAGGATTTTCCGGAAGCGACCGTGCATGTGATGCTTTCTGAAATTGAGGCAGCGCAAGAACGGCGCGGTTTCATCGCCGATTCGCGCTATCGTCCGTCGCAGTGGGATGAAGTAAAACAGTGGAAGTACTATTCAGCAAACGGCGAACCTTGGTTTGGTTTCGAGGCAGTGCGCGACCTCGACGGACTGCCACCTGAGATTCTCCTCATCCCCCTTGCAGGTCACACGCGCGCTCATGCTGGCATCGCCATCAAGACACCCTCTGGTTGGCTTTTACATGCGGGCGATGCCTACTTTTATCGGGACGAGATGGGAAGCCCCAAACGACGCTGCACACCGGGTCTGCGTGCCTACCAGTGGTTGATGGAGGTAGACCGCAAGGCGAGGCTCTACAATCAAGAACGGTTGCGTGCGTTATCCCTCGACCACAGTAGTGACGTGCGCCTCTTCTGTAGTCACGACGCTATCGAGTTCAAAGCGTTCGCAGACGAAGATTTGTCCAAACAGATGCCAAAGGACAGCCTTTTAGGTAGTTAGGACTTATGTATTGACAGAAAGCTGAGTATGTGCATTCAAGCCCAGCTTCTGTTTTAGGTGTTCCAAAATGAAGTCACAAGCCACCTCAAGAACCGTTTTTAATTAACTTTTCGGCTCGCATTAACTCTAGGTGCATCGACAAAAGTTAAATCGACGCTCTTCGCGATCGCATCCCAAAATCGAGAAAATTCGATGCGATCGCGAAAACATCGTTAAAAGGTACTAAGAACAAGCAAACCAATTTTTGCAACCCACGCTTGCAAGCGTGGGTGCGTTCTATACAATACTCAGGTTTAGCAGTTCTTGGGGAGATGCGAGCATATCGATTGCCACGAAATAAATCTTGCCTTCAGGATTAAGTAAGAACCGCCACGAAACATTCATACCAACGTTGACACCAAACCAAGGAGTTTGTACTATGCCTGTGATTTTAAACTGCTTGGAGCCATCGGGTAGAGTCTCGGATATACCTTCTTGTGGCATGATATTGAGTCCCTGTGCTTCTGCACGCATATATCTGGCGATCGCTTCATGACCGACAATCGGTTTTTGGAATGGTGGTTGCAAGGCTCCATCCTCCGCAAATAAAGCAATAGCAGTCTCAAAGTCATCTTTATTTAAGGCTTCAAGATAGCTAAGTACAGCAGGCTCTGCAATACCGGCAATGGCGATTTTAGTAGGAGATGGCTCAGTACGAGCAAACAGCGGTTCTTTATCTATTTGGGAACTACTGGGAGCTACATCAGGCGAAAATCCCATGTCTACCACAGCATTGCGAAGTACTGTGATTTGCTGACCTGGATCGAGTTTCTGGATTGCTTCTAGTACGGCTTTGACATCACCAGCCATTTGGTAGCCAACTGGTACGGGAGCAACGATGCCTTGTTTCATCAACTCTCCTAACTCGTACCAAAAAGCTAGCTTGGTGTTAACACTCAAGACACCATAAGAACAGCTGATGGGAGTGTTGGCACGGTTGGCAAGGTCACGCATCGCTTGCAATTGGTCTGACTCTGGAAGAAGCTTAATTTGGTTTAGCAAACCTTCGGCAAACTGCAGGCGTGCTGCTCCTACAGCCGCAGGAGTGATTGAACGACCCATTTCTGTGTAAGCGTACCAAAGTAATGCCAGTTTGTCATCAACGTTGAGTTTCTCGAATAGAGCTATAGTTGCTGGAATTGGACTCTTGACTTGAGTGTTGGAGAAAATAGCTTGAGCCGACTCGATAGTGAAGGTCATGGTCAGAATCTCCTGCAAAATTTATTAGTCAAAATTTATTAGTTCAAAGATTTCCAGATTCACTCATCACAGACGTTTAGCCCAGAAACGCACAGCTTCTTGATTTCAAAAACAGCAGTATTCACATTCCAAGGTGGTAGCAAGCACAAAACCAATCATGGCGCGTGGGAGCAACGCGCCACCCAAGTGCAAGTACATTTTGGGTTCAACTGCTTTTATTGTTGGCTCACGCTTTCATCGATTGTGAATAACTCCCGTTGCATACACTCATGGCAATCTCCAATAGATGTAGGCTAAGTAACCATGTCAAGTACTGTAACAATATGCTTAGTTTTTATAAGACTTTCGAGAAAAAACTTTACAATTAATTGTTAATAGAGTATATAGAAAACTCTTATAGGAAGCGTGTAACTGCTTGCGATTGCGGCATTACAAAGTAGGAGCATAAGGCTTTTTCGGATGCTGTACTACGCGTGGATGAGTGCGATCGCATCTTCAACCGTGGCAGAGATGACCAAAAGCGATCGCGTGTTTTCGGGCTGTGCTACAACGCTGCGGCATCGTTTGCTATGCGATCGCTTATAGGAAAACTTAACCGCAGCCGCAAGAAATAATAACCACCCTGGTATACCTATGGTAGAGGAATCATTCTCAATTGATGTCTACTATTAAACCGTAGAAATCAAACCGCAGACAAGGCTGCATTTTGGATTATGAACTGACTGGCAAAAAATAAATTATTCGTTAATCTGAGGGTGCGCCTTCTTTGGAAACTACGGCACCATGTATCTAATGGTACTGACAGGATAATTGTTTGAATTGTAACTTTTTTCAACCCAAAAGTATCTGTAGAACTTAGTAATGAAGAAATTAATTAAAGGTCTGCGCGAATTCAAAGCTAGCTATTTTTCAACGCATCAAGAACTGTTTGAGCAACTTTCTCACGGTCAAAAGCCGAGGGTGTTGTTTATTACTTGTTCCGATTCGCGTGTCGATCCAAACTTGATTACGCAAGCGCAATTAGGTGAATTGTTTGTCATCCGCAATGCTGGTAATATTATTCCACCATTTGGAGCAACCAATGGCGGTGAAGGTGCCACAATTGAATATGCTATTCAAGCTTTAGATATTGAGCAAATTATTGTCTGCGGTCACTCTCATTGCGGCGCAATGAAAGGGCTAATGAAGTTAAACAGTCTGCTTCATGAAATGCCGCTCGTGCATGATTGGCTGAAATATGCAGAGGCAACTAGAAGGCTGGTTTTAGACCACTACAGTCAGTACGAGGGAGAAGAACTGCTAGAAATTATAATTGCCGAAAATGTACTTACCCAAATCGAAAATTTGCGAACTTATCCAATAATTCGCTCTAGGCTCTATCAGGGGCAATTGAGCATTTATGCTTGGATTTATCAAATTGAGACAGGAGAAGTTTTAGCATACGATCCGCATAAACACGCCTATTTCTTGCCCCAAAACCAGCTTTTAGAATCGGAGATGGGCGAGGCGCTGCTAGACCATTTTCCAACTTGCGATGTCGCAAGGAATTCCGCCGAACAAGAGCAAATGTCGGTTGAATCTCCTGGGAAACTTACCATTCCTACAAGTAAGCCGTTTCCAATGACATGGCTTTCTCGGGAACAGACTGAGCGAATTTATCGAGGATCGACAAAGGCAAATTGAGGCTTATACCATTTGAGAAAAGAGATTTTGCGGAAAGTCACGTCTCGGAGGTTTCCTTTGTGAAGCGAAGGAGTTGCCGTATAGCCTTGCAGCATACAAGAAAGGCGTCAAGGCAGCGTCTCCCAAAGCGCAGCGTCCGGTGAAGGAGAAGAGAAGCAAGAGCGAAGAGTCGTAGGGAACATTGCCGTGCCCCTACAATATTGTAGGCGACAAACTAGAACAAATTTTACAACGTTTGGGTGCAGATTGGAATGCGCGAGCCACAGAATTTTTAAACCTAGCGCAACTAGTCCGAACTGAACAAACCGAAGCAAGCGAAAATCAATTATCACCCCGCGACCCTTCTTCAATGCTCTCATCGATGGGCTGGAGTCACCAACACCCGAAATAGAAACCCAACTACAAACCCAGATACAAAACTTTACCACCGAACTAGTAGACTTTATCTACAACCAAAGTAATATGGCTTTTGGAACTCACGCCTGACAGCGATCGCATGAAAAAATTGCTGTCAGACCCAGACAAGTTTTATAAACCAAAAGTGCGACCTGACGGTCACGATATTGGTAAAGCCTTTGCCAAAGATAATGGTGATGCTATTCCCTCTAACTTGTTGCAAATTTCCAACACCGAATCTAACGGTCAATATATGGACGGTTGCAAGGCAGTTTCAGTTAAGCAACACCCTGCTAGGTTTCCTGCCAAATTACCTGAATTTTTTATCCGTTTTCTAACAGATCCAGGTGACTTAGTAGTAGATATTTTCGCAGGTTCCAACATCACTGGTCAGGTTGCAGAAGTTGAAAATCGTTTGTGGCTAGCTTTTGAGGAACAACCAGATTATTTGGCTGCTTCAGCATTCAGATTCCTAACCAAAGAAAATACGATATTGGAGATGCAGGAAATTTATAATCTCATTATTACTGGAAAATCGGTAGATTTCAATACTTATCATAAGCAAACATTTCTCAACCTTTTTTAATTATCTAGTTGAGATAATACCTTGTTTTCATTGATAAGGTTAAGTTAGTATTGGGTTAAAAAGCTAATTTCAAAACGCATCAACTTCTATCCATCAACTTCTATCTTAGAACCCTGCGGTGACTTGCGAACCTTTACTTGTGGTAACCGCTCTCCCAAGGTTTTAACATGAGTAATCACTCCAATCAATCTGTCTTGCTGCCGCAATGATTCCAAAATATGGTAGATAGTTTCAAGGGTTTCAGCATCCAAAGTCCCAAACCCTTCATCTAAAAACAAACTACCCAATTCTGCACCCATAGAAAGTTTTTCAGATAGTGCTAATGCCATTGATAGGGAAGTAGCAAAAGTTTCTCCACCAGAAAGAGTTTGTACTCGTCTTGACTCACCACCATTCCAATTATCTTCAACATAATAGTCTCCGTCTTGGATTTTTAGACTGTAGCGAGAATCTGTTAGTTTTTGTAAAACATTTGTGGCACGAGTTACTAACTCCATCTCCAGATGTTCTAAGATATAAGCCTGAAATTCATCATTTCTGAGCTTGCGAGCCAGAATCGAATAGGTTTCTTCTTGTTGTTTCACAACAGATAACTCTGCCCCTAATTTTTCAGATTGTTTTCGGTTCGATTCCGCATTTTGTATCCAAGCTTTCAAATCAGCACGTTGATTTTGTGCTTGTTGGTATTTTTGCTCGCTGTCAATCTTAGCGCTAGATAATGAATTAATTGTTGATTCATCAGTTGTACGTGTTCCAACCAGTGATTTAACTTCATCAAGCTGAGTTTCTATCGTTATTTTAGTATTTGTATAATCCTCAATCTCTTTCTTCCAACTAGCTTGTTGATTAGGTTCTGCTTGGGATAAAAGGAAGCTTTCTTCCGTAAATCCTGCACTAACAAGTGCAACTTCCCAAATTCTTTGTGATTGTTCTTTCTGGATACGTGCTTCTTCAGCCGATTTACTCGCTTCTTGGTTTTCTGTTACACGCTGAATTAGATTTTTATCAACTACTTGGTAAGCTTTGTTAGCTGATTGTAACTGTTGTTTTAATGCCAGATTTTCTGCTTCTAACTCCGATTGTAAAAGTGTATAGGATTTACCTCCAGTTATTTGATTAAGTTTAATTTCAACTTGCTGTAATTGCTGTTCTCTGCGTTGTACTTCTTGGCTTGCAGATTGATATTCTGATGATGCTATAGTATGAGCCTTTTTGGTAGATTCCAAAGCTTGTTCAGTTTCCCGCAGTAGTGCTGCGGCATCTTTTTGTTGTGCTAAAGTTTTATGATATTTAGTATCGCTTTCTTCTAATGCCTGCAATTCTTGGTTAAGTGCATTTACTTCCCAAGATTCTGTTTGTACGAGCGTGCTAATTTTTTGTTTTAACTTACCCAATTCAGCTTGGTTAGATACTAAATCTTGAGTATGCTCTAACTCTTTGTATTTGAAATTAGCTAATATAGTTTCCCCCTTAGTCACATCTTTTTCTGCGGCTTTTTGTGCTTGTTCTAAGGAAGCTTTCTGCTGGCTCAGTTCGGTTGTATGTATTAGATAAATTTCTGGTAAAGATAATAATTCTTCTTCTCTATATGTGCCATTACACACCGGACAGTTATCACCATCATGGAGAATTTGACGCAATTCAGCAGCGTGATTATTTTGAATTACTCTCAGATTACTTTCTTCTGCTTCTTGTAAGAGTTTTTCTTGCTTGTTTAGTTGCAATTTTGCTTTTTCTAATTTTGCAACTGCATTTTGATAAGTTTTTTGAGCTTTTTGTTTTTCTGAATTTGATTCTTCAAGTTTATGCTGAATTTTTATAGTTTGCTCTTCTAAAAGTTTCCACTTAACTAATAATGGCGATACTTGTTTGAGTTGCTCTAACCGCATTCCTCCTGGTAAATATTGTTGAAGTACCACTTCAGCTTCTTGTGACTTTACTGTAGCCACTTTCAGGCTATTTTGGGTATCATTTAAGGCTTGTGCTGCCAAATCGAGATTATTTTTTCTTTGTACCTGCTTATCTTTTATCCGTCCTAATTCGGTTTGATGCTGTTGTCGTTGTTCATCATAATTTTTCGCCGAATTTAAAGCTTCCTCCCTTGCTTTTAGTTGAGGTTCTCTTGCTTGTTGATAGGCTATAACTTCATCCAGCTTGACTTTCTGCTTTTCCAATTCTTGCTTGGCTTGAGTCAAACGCTGTTGTGCAGATAAAAAGCTAGCGTAAGCTTTTTTATCCCTATCTATAGCGGCTTTTACCAAAGCATAATTATCTTTGATTTGGTCAGCCGTTTGTGCTTGTTGTAACCTCAATTTCAATGTTTCAACATCTGAAGCTTTTATATTCAGTTGATTGAACTCTACTTGTAAGCAAGCTAAACGAGTTATATTATTAAATAATTCTTCTGCTTGTTCTAATGATTTTTGAGCTTTTGATACTTCTTCATTGAGAATAGGTAGCTGTTGCTCAATAGTTGTTAACTCTCGTTCTTTCTCAGAAAATTCGACTTCACTTGGTAACTGTAAATCAGCTTGCTGACGCTCTAAAACTTCACATTTATTTTTAAAGAGTGTTGCTTTTTCGTTAGCTTGTTTCCGCATTTTTTCAAATATTTCAAACCCAGCTAAATCACGTAATATTTCGCGACGTTTAGCCTTATTACCTTTGATAAATTCATCAAACTTACCTTGGGGTAATAAAATTACACGGGTGAAGGTGTCAAAATCCATTCCCAAGATTTGCTTAATGCGATCGCTGACACCTCTGTCTTTAGTTTCTAGCTTTTCCCACTCCCCATTATTTAAAATCTCCAACAGCACCTTAGTTTCTTCTGTTTTAGGACGTTGGCGCCAAGTGCGGGTGACTCTATACTCGATTCCTCGCACCGAAAACCGGAAACTAACTTTCAGATTATCCTTTCCTTGGCTTGCTAATTCGCTCGCTTTTGCATCTTTGCCAAACCGCGCCACATGACCATAGAGGGCAAAGGTGATAGCATCAAGCAATGAGGTTTTACCTGCACCAGTTGGTCCGGTAATAGCGAATAAATCCAGATTGGAAAAATCCAGATTTTGACGAGAGCGAAAACTGGTGAAACCTTCAAGTTCTAATTCAAGCGATCGCATCACTCATCTCCTGGTGTAATTGTTCAAATGCTGCTAAAACTGCTGGTGGTGTTGTGACTCCTTGACGCTGCAAATAATACCGTCGAAACTCTTCTACTGCATCAAATTGAGAGCCGTCTTGAAATTCAACACGCTTTTCTTGCTCGACTTTTGGATACTTCGGTTCAATTATTAATGCTTGCTTGCAAACCTTCCGTACCATTTCAGCTAACCCTATTTTTGGTGTGTTTAGTTCCACAACCACTTTTAAAAATCCCGGATGTTCTCGATTTTCTTCTAAAGTTTCTTCTAAGTCAGCTTCATTACATCGAATAACTCTTAAAGGTTTCTGGCACGGAATTGATTTAAACTCAACTTTAGCAGGACGACCAGCTTCAACTTCTACCAAATTAAATCCTTTGTCTTCTCCAGCTTCACCAAAATCAACTTGAATCAAAGAACCTGAATAATAAGTTGGGGCAGCATTGGGAACTTGTTGAGCTTTGTGAATGTGACCTAGTGCAATATACTGCGCTGTAGTTGGCAGCATTTGTTCGGAGAGAATGTAATTATCTCGCGTATAATAATCAACTTCTGAATAAGCACGTTTAGCACCTTCAAGGGTCATATGTGCCATTAATATATTTACGCTATCATCTTTAAAACTGGTAGCTAAATCAACTAGAAACTTTTGCACGCAATAGCGGTAATGCTGACGCTGTTCTAAATCATCTTTTGTCCACAAGTCTTCATATTTTAACAACCTGCGTTCTGAGGCAAATGGCATTGCAGCTACACATAATTTACCGCTCTTGATATCAAGATTAATAACTCCCCCTTTATTGGCTTTTTGGGGTCTACCTAATGCTTTGACTCCCAGATAAGGCAGGATTTGAGCAATCCCATCGAAACGAGAAGCTGAGTCATGATTGCCAGCGATAATAACGGCTGGAATTTCAGCTTCTTTGAGTTGAGAGAAAAAATTATAGGCTACTTGTTCGGCTTCTGCTGGTGGATTTGGGACATCATAAATATCACCTGCTACTAATACAGCATCGATATTTAAATCTTTAGCTTGCTTGAGCATTTCATCAAGTGCAGCCGCAATTTCCGGAGTCCTATCTTCACCTTTTAGTTTTCTTCCTAAATGCCAGTCAGATGTATGAATTAAACGCATTTTTCTTTGGGATTTTGTATTTCTTGATTAAAACTCAATACCATCATCTTCGTCTTGATTGATTCTAACTTCACTTTCACGAGTCGCATAGGGAGGAAAGGGAAAATTAATCAGAATCGGGGCAGGAACTTCTGGTTGATGAACAAACATACTGCCTGATTTCAAAAGTAGCGATCGCTTGCGGCAAGCACCTGTGAGAAAGTTATATTCTGGACGTTCTGCTTCTGCGGAATCAAGCCTTCCGACGACACGAATTGCAGCTTGTCCCACAACCCGACGCTCAACTTCGGAAGCTGTTTGTTGTGCCCCAATCAGGATAATTCCTAAGGAACGACCACGTTCTGCAATCTCTACAAGCAAGTTTTTAATTGGGCTGCGTCCTTCACGAGGTGCGTATTTATTCAACTCATCAAGGACAATAAAAATTACTGGATATTGTCCCCGTTTTTCTTTCTCTGAGAATAATCTTTGTAACAGAAGGCCAACAACAAACTTTTGTGCTTTTGCTCCTAATTTATTGATATCTACGATAGTAAGTTGGTGCGCTGCGGCAAGAGGGTCAAGCTGATATTTTGCCATTTGTTCTGGTGACAAATCCCCACGAATTAAGTGACTAATTTCATCACGAATTCCCCACAACCGACGCATCAAAGCTTCTGCGGTAGAAGGTGCATTTCTTCCCAACCAACTATTGTCTGCATTTTCTACCAGTTTATCTTCTAAAAAATCAATTAAATCCCTAAAGGTTTGTATCTTGGTTTTATGTGCATTGCCAAAAGGTTCGACATCAAGATGCACTCCTGGTTTGCGATTAGCCCTTTTATCATTTCTCTCATTCTCTTCTGCTAATCGCGATAATTTTTCTTCAACAATCGATACCAAAAATCCGATATTACTTCTTTCTAAATCGTCCCCAGCAAAGAGAAAACTAAATAGGCGATCGCGGCAGAATTCCCTAATACTCCATAGATAAACTGAAATATTCTCAGCACGTTGGTCTAAGTGCGGGTCTACATCAGGAGTATTTTTCCGAGGTGCTGCACAAAAACGCACATCTTGAAAAGGTTCTGCGGGTATTCCTAGTATTTCATATTTAGCTAAATCGTTTTCTGAAAGCTTATTGTTGGATTTATCTAGGAAGAATAAATCTTCGCCTTTGACATTAAAAATCAATGCTTTGGTGTTGGCACGATAAGCACCCAAAGCGGCAGATTTGAAAATTCCGTGGAGTAAGAATAAGGCGTAAGATGTTTTAGTTGCAACTCCCGATACACCAGAAATATTTATATGTCCGCCCTTTGTACCATCGATAAACTCAAAGTTTAGATAAGCTGGGCTTCCTAGTCGCATCATCCCCGCAGGGATGCATTTTTCCATTCCGTCGAAGTGCAACGCACATTTTAAATTTTCACCAATCGCCAGATTTACGGTGTCCCCTGGTTGCGGTGGTAAGTATTCTTCTGGTTCAATTCGGGTTACTTGGATATGTGCAGCGTAAGAAACATTTACTGGTAAACTGCCACTTTTCACGAGGAAGGTATCTGTATCAAACTGCGTTCCTTCGTGTAAAGTACGGACATGATCTACAATGCCATAAAAGCGAACAATTCCACCGCCATCTGGGCGATAAGTTTGCACTTCAATAACATCATCAAGTCGCAAAACTTGACCGGGTAATACTGCAACCCAAAACTCTAAAGGTGTAGCTTCTTGGGTACCAAGGACATAACCAATGGGAGTCGTCATGACAAAACTCCTACAGATGCCAAAAAGTGTTGCAGGCGTCGTTTAATGAGATTTGCATCTCCCATGTGCCGTCCCAGTTCGCGTTCGAGTGCGCCAACGGGGGTAAGGTTTTGTGGTGCGCGGGGGTCTTTATAAGGATGGGAGGCATATTCTGGAATTAAATATGTGCTTTGGTCAGCAATATGCACAGCTGTTTCCAAAGGATTTTCGCTTGATAGTTCTAAGCGCACAACTCCGTGTAAATCATGATATCCAAACCGTTGAGAGTTAGTTTGGAAATTCCCTGATTTGAGATACCAACTCCAGTTAGGTCGATTTTGTTCTTTGATTAAAAAAATAGGCGATCGCTCTCCTGGTTTTAATTCCCACAACAGGGCTGCATGTTTTTCACTCAAATAATTTTTGTGCATCGTCTTCACGTAGCCCAAAGTAAAAGTTGGCGAATTATATGGTAGCCGTCCATCACGAATAACTAAAGTATTTCGTTGCGTAGCATACTGTTGGCTTGCCAAAGTCGCCTCGGCTTTGAGCATCGCATTTTGAACCAGATTCTTGCGAATTTCCGGATTATTTTCTAAGTAGGGTTTGGTTGGCTCGTAGACTAATTCCGCCCCGCTTCCAAAAGGGCAAGGAATATGTGTTTTTGGAGCCTCTCGATTGCCACCAAATCCCAAAATGCGGCGGATGGTCAAATTCGCACATGTGGCGGTGTGGGTGGTTCTATCTACGACTACTGCACCCACGGCGATAGTACCAAATACTCCGTAATTCACAGTATTTCCACTACCACCAACAAGGGCTGCATCAATGCGACGACGACCATCAATAAAAACTAGTCGCTGGGGTAAATCAGGCAGTTGGCGATGTTTACAAAACTTACTCCAGTCAGCCTCTTCTACGGTTGCATCAACCTCGCTAGCCGATTGTGGAAGTTCTTCTATGTCAATTGGAGGTTGGTAGTCATTCCCCCAAGGCTCAAGTCGAAAGTTATTTTCTTGCCAGAAATCAAGGGTCAATCTGCTTTGGGCCTCCTTTCGAGTTCAAAATATTAGACAATAGCCAAGTCATTTATTTTGCCGTGTAGTAGGGAACCAAGTAATTTTATTTATTATTACATACGTGTAAATACCACAGTCTATTTGCTTGGTGTATTTATCTCCTGATAACGAGTCCCAAGTATAAAAGATATCCACAATCCCACGCTTATACTTTGAAGTCGCGATCATATTTATGATTAATCTTTGATGGTAGTGTTATCTAAGTAGCTTCCGCTAACTTGACACCACGCATAACTCTTCCAACGCAACATTGAGAGAACAGCGATTATATGCCCTTACCAGGTGGAGAAACGGACAAAATCGGCAACCGCTACGAAGGACGCTGGACTCACGGTAGCCATAGGTCTTTTTTTTCGCGTAAAACCAATTTTCTTCAAGGCCCTTGAGATTGTGCGACCGCTAATTTTTCCTTCCCAGAGTGAGGCCATCTCAACTTGGGTTTTATCTCCATGAGATGTAGCGAACTCACGGAATTTTTCCCAGTCAGTGATTTGATGACCATTACCGGGAGGCTGATTAGGCAAGGCTTGGAAGTCCCCCGTTTCGGCTTGTCGCTTCAGCCATAAGGTTATGGTGTTGCGACTGATATTAAACAGAAGACTTGCTTCGGTTTTCTTCAAACCATCAAGTTCGATAGCTTGGATCACCTTTTGACGAAGGTCGTAACTGTAGGGTTTGGGCATATAGCGATTCCTTCTCTGCGCTATGCGATCGCTCCACAGTACAAGAGACTAGTTATAGTTTATGCTTAAATCACCTTGGCGGTTGCTATAAATAGATAATTATTGAGAATACAACAGCCGACACTTCAAGATGTAAATCCTTCAAATGCTTGCACCGCAAGGGTTTTCCTGAATGGAGAATAGGGAACTCGAATCCCTGACCTCTGCGGTGCGATTAAAGAGACAAAACCTCTACAAACCTTTACAGTATTAAGTTATAGCTAATCTCAATAACAGATATATAATCATTATCTAGCTTTTGCCACTTTACAGGCGATCGCAAAAGATAATATTTTGGTCTGCTCTCAACTTTAGAGCCTATATCCCCAATAATCAAAGTCAGAGAAAGATTAAGCATTAATGCTTAGAAAAAAGGAGTTATCTGAGGATGTAGGACATAATTTAACTACATCTACAAATTATGATATGGGCTAATTAAGCGATGCTTTCTCTTTCAGAGACGCTACCGCGAACGGCAAAGCTTCTGGTGCGTTGGTGGAGCCAACGCTAACGCACTACCAACTTGAGTTTACCTTGGGAAGGTGACATTAACCTTAATTTTTCAATGCTTTCAGGCTTGCTCACAATCTTTACACCCATTTTACACCCAACCAAATATTTGGGGTCAGTCTAAGTCCAAGGTCTATCTTCGAGTACTGTGGACAAATTTTTGAGATTTGCCTTATGCACAGGCAATGAAATAATCTGGCTTTTTTGCTATGGCGGTAATAGCGACCGCCATATGATTGTTATGAGAATGGTGCGATCGCTACTGTTCAGACTAACTTACAGTATCTAGGATGGTACTCGAATGGTACTAAGTTAAGACACAGCCCTTGCCGTGACTGCTTCCCAGCCTCCAGGCTAGGAACTAATTCTGAGAGCCTCCGCCTCCAAAGGCTTGATCAGAGGCAGAGCCTCTCGAAATACATTCCCAGCCTACAGGCTGGAAACGAGGTGAAACAAGACTTTCGACTTATCTTAGTGCCATTCGATGGTACTCCAAGTATTTCGACCAACAATGCCATCATTTTGTAAATTGGCATAATGTTGCTGGAATGCTTCTACAGATGCAGCAGTTGCAGAACCATATATGCCATCAACTGCACCCGTATAATACCCTTGCTGTTTCAAAAATGCTTGGATATCCTTAACAGCTTGACCCTGGCTACCAATCGTCAAAATAGGTGCAGTGTTTGGCGAGTATTGGCTGAGGTTATTGGAATTGACAGGAGTGTTGCGATTATAGGCATCCAGCAATGCCTCCCAAGTGTTTTGGCCAATTCGACCATCAGCAGTTAAATTACGCGATCTCTGAAATGTGACTACGGCAGAATATGTATTAGGCCCATATATCCCATCAATCGATCCATTGTAAAACCCTTGCTGCTTCAGGAAGGTTTGTACATCTGTGACTGCTGGTGTCACAGTACCACGAACAAGTATGGGTGCAGTTGATGGTGAATATTCAGTGAGTTTACCATCAGCTATGATGTTGGTAAGTGTAGAGCTTGTTTGTCCTCTAGCTGGTGTCATACTAACAGGTAGCACTCCTAACACCAATGCTGAGAACAAGCTAACTCTAAGAATTTTTGAACTCATAAATTGAGTATTCATAAACTAATACTCCTTTAACAAACGACAACAAAATCTTTTAGCCTCAAGTATCTACCAAGGCTCACAAATACAAAACTAATTAAAAAAAGTTTTGGCAGCACTTATCTCAATGCCCTGCAAATATTCGCTTACAAGTAATTGATTTTGCTGGATTTGACAAACAATTTGGATATTTCAAAATCTCAGCAAATCATCATTTGTCAATTACTTTTTACAAAGGTTTACTTGTTTGACTATTAATTTGATAATAATTAATTATTTTTTCATCAACTTCAGTCATAGGTCAGAGATGATAGTCAAAATTTTTATATAATTCGCATTTTTACAACTTTATATGATTGTGATTTTATGCCTTGCTGTCTGGTGCAATACTGACTTTGGATAGATAACAAGTAAACCTCTTGGCTGATGAAAATTCTGATTTGAGCAGAGAGACTGTAACAGTAATTGAACAAATGTGAATACATTTGTCATAGTCTTAGGAGGAAAAATGACAACTCAACAATACAAGCGTGCAGTTGGTACATTTCCTAATCGACAAGCAGCCGAAGAGGCTTTAAATGAACTGCAAAATTCCGGTTTCTCAATGGATCGAGTTTCGATATTGGCGAAAGATACAGAGCAGAACGAGCAAATTGCTGGCACCCAAGTGAGAGATGTAAGTGATAATGAGGCACGAGAAGGTGCTGGTGCTGGTGCAGTAACAGGTACAGTTTTGGGGGGTGTTGGCGGTTTACTTGTCGGTCTTGGAAGTTTAGTGGTTCCAGGCGCTGGGCCATTTTTAGCAGATGGAACCATTGCAACTACCTTAGCTGGTGCTGGGATTGGCGCAGCAGCAGGAGGTATTATCGGAGCGCTAACTGGTTTAGGAATTCCCGAGGAAGAAGCCAAAAGTTACGGCGATCGCATCTCCCAAGGTGACTACTTGGTAATGGTAGAAGGCTTTGGTGATGAAATTGAGCGTGCTGGTTCGATTCTCAGAAATCGTGGGGTTCGTGATTGGAAAACATATAACATCTCTAATGCTCCCGATCGCACTCCTTCTAGAGCCGATGAGATGTATGGCGATCGCTTAAGAACTGTAGATACTCCCACTACCAGCAATGATTCCACAGTAGAAATTGTTGATAAGCGTCAACAGATGCATTAATTTCAGCGCAATTTTGCATAGCGATCGCAAATGCATTGATGAGAAAAGTTTATTGATATCCACCAGCAATAAAGCACAATTTATTGCTGGTAGTTTCTTTAAAATTTTTGGCTAGTTACAGCCAGCGTAAGCACTAAATCAGAAAAATACACCCATTAATTTATTAACATGAATGGAGAAATAACCGTAGTTTGGAAGCAAATTCAAGGCATGATCAATGGATTTATTGCACTGCTTCCTAATATGGTGTTGGCATTAATTGTCTTTGTCATCTTCTTTATCATAGCTAGGGCAATTAAGCGACTGGTCAAACAAGTAACACGTAACCGTCGTCAAGCTCGTAATTTAGGACTGGTACTAGGACGTTTAGCACAGGGTACAACAATTTTAGTAGGACTTTTTATAGCTCTATCAATTGTGATACCGACATTTAGAGCAGGCGATTTAGTGCAACTTTTAGGAATCAGTGGGGTAGCAATTGGTTTTGCTTTCCGTGATATTTTGCAGAACTTTTTAGCAGGAATTTTAATTTTACTCACTGAACCTTTTCAAATTAATGACCAAATAGTCTTTAAAAATTTTGAAGGAACTGTAGAAAATATTGAGACACGCGCCACCACAATCAGAACCTATGATGGTCGGCGGATTGTGATTCCTAACTCTGAATTGTTCACTAATTCTGTGACTGTAAATACTGCCTTTGACAGTCGCCGCTTAGAGTATGATGTGGGTATTGGTTATGGTGATGATATTGACCGAGCCAAGCAATTAATTCTCGAAGCAATGCAGAGTGTCGATGAGGTGTTGTCAGATCCTGCGCCTGATGTATTGGTCATGGAATTAGCTGAAAGTACTGTGAATATCCGCGCCCGTTGGTGGATTAAACCACCACGAAGAGCAGACGATCTGACTTCACGCGATCGCGTCTTAACTGCAATCAAGAAAACCCTCACTGCCAATGGCATAGATCTACCTTTCCCAACCCAACAAATTTTATTTCATGACCAGACCGAAGAAACAGATGGCGATCGCTCCCGTCAGCGTGAAGGTTGGCCGGCTGGTAATCGGGAAGTACCAAAACCTCGCCGCATCAGCGATTCTCTTAGAGGAAGTCCGAGTTAATAAGGTTGTAGATACCGATACAGTAGAGGCTAGTGAGACAGTTAGGCGCGAAGAATTAGATATAGATAGCGAAGGTCTTCCAGTTGTGGAAAAGGGCAATAAGCAATAAATAGGGAAGATTTATAATTTTGAGCGATCGCAAGCAACGCCAAGCGATCGCTTTATTCTTACCTTAAACCTTCTTTACAATCGATTATATTCATAACCTTGGATACTAAAACCTTTTTCCTGCAAAGAAATACGACCATTATTGCTGTCACCAATGATCAATTCAGCTTCACCTGATTGAGTTTGAGTCAAAGGAATAAATCACACTTGATAGACATTGTTATCTTTAAGTGCAATGTAGCTAATCCAGGGTTGGTAATTATCGCTTTTGGGGATTCGCACCGCAGTAGCACGTAGTAAGTCTGTGCTATCTGTTGCCTTAACGTATACATTCATATACGACTGTTCCCCTCCATAAACACGTACTTGTCGGCTTTGGGTTTCAAAAAACAGCCGCGTATCTGATTCTGATGGATTAGGATTTGGCACAATATTAATCACATCTTCACGTACCCAACCAATATCATTAGTACCATCCGCATACCGGATACGATACCAAGAATATCTATCACCAGAAGGCTGATTTTTCTCCAGAATACTGACACGAGTACCAGCGGGTTTTGTGAGTTTAACATTGCTGTTTAGCGATGGGCCAGAACGAATATTAATTTGCAAATTCTGGTTATTGGGGTTATTAGTTTTAAGAATCCCAATTTGTTGAGTTCCAGTAATCATCAAGTATCTCCTTGCAATTGATATGTAAAAATTGAAAAAATATAATTATTTATTTTATGTATGCAAAATCTATTTTTCTAGCTAATCCTAATCTAAAATTAAATTTATTGACTATGTATTTTAAACATATTAGCTATAAATCCTAGGAAAAAGAAAGTCAAAATCAGTATTATAAGAGATATAACGTTAAACCCAAGACTAAATCCTTGAGTAGTATTTTGCCAACGCAGAATCCAGAAATAATTATTGCCAATAATAAACGAAGGTACTTCTAATATTTTCAATAGCGGTATCAGCAAAAAACTAGAAATTAAAAGTAGACACAAAGCCATTAAGGTCAGATTTAACAAAGATTTTACAACTGAACGAGGTCTACTTTTATCAGTTTGCTCAAAAGGAAGCTCTCGACAAGTCACATTAGCAGGTGCATAAATTGCCACGCCTTCTTCCCTATCTTCAACTCGAATTGATTTTGGACAGCGTAATAATTGCACCGCCATCCAAATATCGCCAATTGCACCTCCTGTATTGATTGCAATTACCCAAATTAACCAAGGTGCTTGGGGAAAAATTGCTAGTAGTAGTAAACAAATAATATCAATCACTATTAATGGTGCTAGACCAATTACAATAAAACTATTGCGGCGGAAGAAATTACCAGGTGAAGTTGCATAAGCTAAAGGTAATAAATATTTAACTTTCAATCCATAACGTGGCGAACCACCAAAGGCAGCGAATGCAATTCCATGCACGAATTCATGAATAATAATAGTTCCAAAAGTAATCACAAATAAAACCACAAAGGGGATAATTCCTCGCCAAGGTTCACCTTCAGAACTTTCTACATTAAAAATCAGCGTTTCTCCGTGAATAATAGCGTAATACCAACTTGCACCTGCTGCTGCTAGTATTAACAGTAATGAACCTAAGGTAGTCCAAATTAGTGATATTTCTGGAGTAAGCTCAAATACGTAAATTGGCTGATGGCGATTTGTCAGATTCATAAATCATTACTCTTTGCTACCCTTATTTTCCAGACTAATCATTTCCCGTGTTTCTTTCCTCACTCTCTGGGTTTATATTAACGAGTTATTTTGATGTAAATTTTATGTAATTTACTCAAACATCAAAATTGGTCTGTAAGGTTAAAAATTAAAAACAAGATTGTTGCAAGTAAAAATTACAAATAATAAATATTTGGCGTTGCTGAATTAAGGGATGAAATTGCACGTATTGAAATTTAAAACTCCTTATCCTCTCTGCACCTCTGGGTGTTAGCGTTTGCGTTGGCGTAGCTTCTCGTAGAGAAGCGGGACGTAGCCCGATGAATCATCCTGCATTTATGCAACGCCAAATATTTTATTTGTAAAACTGCAAATTCTCTGTGTTAAGTACAACATTTTTATTTAAAAGCTTGTTGTAGTTGTTGATTATTCAGAGATTTAATTAAACTCAAAGGTAGTGGTTTCTGACTAATAGTTTTAGTATAATCTGCGCTGAGGTAAGAAAGATAGCTTGGCTGTTGGGCAGCATAAGTTTTGAAAAAGGGAACGCTTAAAGCTTCAACATAGCTACGTGCTAATGCAGGACTAGAACCAATTACTTGTGTAGGAACCGGAACAACTGCATTTGATGATTCTGCAATAGTGGAAAAGTGCGTACCGCCATTTATTAGCGCTAAATACTTATTGGGAGTAGTTAACCAAGTGAATGGTTTAATCTGTTCTGGTAAAGCTGGAGCTACGGTATCATTACTGCCAGATACAATCATCACTGGAATTTTAATTTGGCTAAGACTGTCTTGCCCAAAAATCTGGCTATCAACAGGATTAATGGCAATAATCGCCTTCACTCTCGAGTCAGATAAATTATATTGAGCCTGTGGTAAACCTATAGCCAAGCACTGAAAAAATAACGAAATATTTAATGTATCTTCTGGGGCTGGACAGTCTTTTTCTAATTGTGCAAAATTAATCTTTGCACCCGCCAATGCTAAAGCTGTATAGCCACCGTATGATTGTCCAACTACACCAACCTGGTCTAAATTTAAATGTCCTCTAAATGCTGGGTTAGATTCTGATAAACGAGTGAGTTCATCTAGTAAATATTTAACATCTAAAGGTCGATCAACAAATTCTCTAGGGTTAGTAACTCTATCTGTTGTACCTGATAATAATGCTTGCAACTGCTGAGAATTGCTACCAGGATGTTCGGGAACAGCAACCACAAAACCATAAGAAGCGAGATGTTCAGCTAAATATGCAAAACTGTTTCTGTCAGAACCTAACCCATGCGAAATTACAATTACTGGGCAAGGTTTTTGAGTTGTTGGTAAGTAAATATCAGCAGGAAAAGTCCGACTACGTGATACATCATTGAGCGTAATAGTCTGCTTTTGCCAAGTAAAACTTCCTGGTTGTCTTAGGTTTATTAATGGTGCAACCTTATTTGTAGAAACAGTAGTTGCTTGTTGTTGAGATTGTTGGTTAATTAATGCTACCGCCTCCTGAGTTTGATTTACCAAATCCTGTAATGTATCTGCAATTTCCAAACTCTGTGCCAAATTAATAGAAATTGATGAAGCAGGAAATTTTTCAAGCACATCTAAAAGGGTAAAACCTTTTGGCTTTGTGGCTGCTGCTAAAATTAGTGCTGCACGAATTGCATAGAAACCTGATAAATGAGATTCTGTCTGAATCACTTTTCCTAAATTTGTTAACAGTCGCTCACCAATTGGCGTATAAAGAAACTGAGAAATTTCTGTGGCATTTAAAGAAATTGGAGTTACTAATACTTTTCGTAATCGAGTTAGTTGCTTTTTATTTATAGAATTCGCATAGGTAGCTAAATCCTCATCCACTTTACCTGTTTTAGCATAGGTATCAAGTGATTTAATTGGAATAGATTCTTCTAAAAGACCGTAAGAAAAATTTAGGCGCTCTGCACCTAAAGCCGGATGAACAGTTATTGTAGACAAGATACTAATGCCAAAGGTGGCTAAAGATAATTGTATGCAAAGTGCTTTTTTTCCTACAAAATTACTATTTTTTATCCGTTTAATACTTTTTGTTGCAGTAAAATCTTTTCTTGTATTACGTATACAGAAATATTTAGTAATTCTCGTTATAACTGTACCAAAATTTAGCAACAGTGATTTCTTCATACTTATGAATTGGTATTACACAATAAAATTTTCAGAAATTAAAAGTTCGTAAAGATTAACATCGCCTTCTAGCAAACAGGCATGACCACTATCAGGTAAAATCTTGATTTGATGATTAGGAAAAATCTTAGCTAAATGTTGTGCTTCCTCTACTGAAGGTAAAAGCCGATCGAATTTACTAGCAATTATTAAGACAGGTTGAGTAGTTTGAGATAGTTTTTGCTTGTCAACATCAAATTGTCTCATCAAAGTTAAACGCTGATTAGCTGTTGCTTGAGGTGCAGAACGAGTTGATTTTAAAAGGGCTTCTTTAGCAGTAGATGAAATTTTACTTAAATGAGCCAGAAAAGGCAAAGCTATAAAAGAAGATAAGTTATAAAATAATTTTGGTGTCAACGGAAATAAAAGTGAACCTAGACTTAACCAAGGTACACGAGAAAAAGCAGAAGCAGAATTAATTAAAATAACTCTTGTAAATAGTTGCGGAAATTTCTCTAAAACTTTTAGCGCCAAGCAACCCCCAAATGATTCGCCACAGAGGTAAACAGATGAGCGTGGTGCTTTTTCTAGTTCTAGCTGCGTTAAAGAAGCTACTTGTTGTGTCATATCATCCCAACCTTTTAAATCATCCGGTGGAATTACAAAACAACGTACATCAAAAGCAGTATCTAAACTTTTTGTTTGCATATACATCAATTCTTTTCCCGTCTCATCCATCCCTGGTAGAAATACAAATAACGGGTAGCTAGGATTAGATGGTTGAGTATTTATAAAATAAGAATGACTGCGAACTTTAGATAGCATAGTTAGATTAATATTGATGATAGTTATGAAAGAATTTGAATTAAGACTCAATTAATTTAGTTAGCAACAGTAATATTTTCGTCCTCAGCTTTTTGTGAATTGATATAATCATTGCTTGATTGTAAAAACTTTTGATCGGGTTGACTAGTTAAAGTTAAATTAAGCAAGCTAGCAGCCCAACGAGCTGTCAGTCCTTGAAAAAAGACTGTCATCATAATTGTCAGAAATACTAAAGCTTTAATCGAATCACCGCCATTAATACCATGTTTTGCCAGTGAAACTGCAAACAAAGAAGCTAAGGAAGCAGCTACAATTCCACGAGGAGCAACCCAACATAAAAATAATTGCTGTTGCCAAGTGTAACCTTGATTCCAAGTAGATATCAAAACATCAACAGGACGCACTATCAACATCAAGACTAAAACCGTCAGCACACTACCCCAACCCAAAGCGAAAACACTTGCAATTGATAAATCTGCTGCTAATAAAATAAACAATACTGAATTAGATAAAATGCTCAACTGTTCATTAAAGCGACGCAGCAAAGGCTCTGAAGATAGGTGACTAGCTCTTAAAACTATTCCCATAACTACAGCAACCACTAAACCAGATTCACCCTGCAACACCTGCGCTAAACTAAATAAACCCCAAACACTAGCTAAAACAACTAGATTTTTTAGCTCTTGCAAGAGGAATTTATCTTGTTTGAGAAGTTGAGATAGTAACCAGCCTCCGCTGATACCAATTGCTCCACCGATACCCAAACGCAAAACCAAACCTTTAATTAAGATTAGGGGTTGCACACTTCCACTCTGGACAAAGTGCAGCACAATTACAGACAAAATTGCACCAATTGGATCAATAAAAACGCCTTCTCCTTCTAAAAGTGTTGCAACTTGTTTTTCAACACCAATTTGTTTGAGTAGAGGATTAATCACTGTTGGGCCTGTGACGACTACTAAAGAAGCATAAAGAAAAGCAATTGTCCAAGGAAATTCACTAAGCCAGTGTGCAGCTATTCCAGCCCCCAATAAAGTAATTAACACTCCCAAAGTAACAAGATTGCGAAGACTAGTAGAAACTGCTTTTAATTCTCCTAGTTGTAAATTTAAACCACCTTCAAATAAAATCAGCGCCACTGACAGCGAAACTACAACTTCTAACCCTACACCTAACAAAGATGGATCTAAGAAAGCTAAACCATCTCGCCCTAGAAGAATCCCAAATAAAAGTAGTAAGACAATGCTAGGAATTTGAAAATAACCAGCAAAAACTTGAGCAGCAATACCAGCCACAACCGTTACACTGATCAAAATAGTAATCTGCAAGGATTCTTCCATAAGAAAAACTTCAAATTTTGCTGTACAACCTCCTATGCTCAAAAGCAAAAACTATCAGCAAGTTGGGTAACTTGTTGATGTAAAATTTTCGGTTTATAACACAGTATTGATAAAAACTTTGTAAGAATTCAGCACCCAGGAGCGGAGCCGGAGACGCTGCGCCTCCGGTCAGAAGTCAGAATTTAGAAGTAATTTAGTAGATGAGTAAATTGATTCATCAAAATTATTTAACCCTTCTGACTCCTGAATTCTGACTCCTGAATTCTGACAAAACTCTAAACATTAGCTAAAGCTTTTCCTGGTACTAATTCTACCTTCACCCAGCCTGGTTGCCGTTTGTCAAATGCCTTGTATGCATCAAGAACTGACATTAGTGGTTCAATTTGAGTTAAGACTTTTGTGGGATCTACTGTGCCATTACGAACCAAATCCACCAAAGTAGGAATATACTTGCGGTGATTACAATTACCCATGTTTATAGTCAGATTTTTGTTCATCGCCATGCCAATAGGGAAGAAATTGTGGCTTGGTGGATAAACTCCAATAATTGAGAGTGTACCAGCTTTGGCTAATGCTTGAACTGCCCACTCTAATACTTGAGAAGGAGCATTACCAGGATGCCAATTGCCATTTTGCGGATTAGTTTTAGGGGCAATTTGTTGTAACTGCTGCTGAAATTGTTTTGCTTCTTGTCGGGCTTTTGCAGCGGCTGGGCCACTATCAGGAGCATTCGCATCTACACCAACTGCATCGATCGCTCGATCCACCCCTATTCCCCCAGTCAGTTCGCGGATCGCCTCAATCGGATCTTCGGCATTATAATCGATGACTTCTGCGCCTAAATCACGCGCCATTTCCAATCGTGAGGGAATTGTATCCACTGCAATGATGCGTCCTGCACCAAACAGCTTGGCGCTGACGATCGCAAACTGCCCAACGGGGCCACAACCAAATATAGCTACTGTATCTCCTGGTGTAATCTCTGCAATATCGGCTCCAAAGTATGCCGTAGGGAAGATGTCAGACAACAGAATTGCTTGGTCGTCTGTAACCTCTTTTGGTAGTTTGACTAACCCTGCATTGGCGTAAGGAATCCGAGCATATTCTGCTTGCAATCCATCAAAGGGGCCGGCTGCTTCTGGGCCTCCGAAAAAAGCTGTGCCAGCATTATGTCCGTGGGGATTGGCGTTATCGCATTGAGCATGATATCCAGTACGGCAGTAAGAACAGTAACCACAAGCAATTGTTGAGGGAACGACGACGCGATCGCCTACCTTAAGATTCCTGACATTAGAACCAATCTCTTCAACAATACCGACCCCTTCATGTCCCAGAATTGTACCGGGTTTCATCCCTGTGAATGTTCCCCGAATCATGTGTAAATCTGTGCCACAAATTGCACTGGCAGTCAATCTAATTATCGCGTCTGTTGGGTCTTTAATTTTTGGCTCTGGTACGTTATCTAATCTAATATCTCCAATGCCGTGAAAAACTACAGCTTTCATGACAAATGCTCCTATATTTATGAGGTTTACATTTCAAAACAAAACTCTGTGCGGTAATTTTATCTCCTACAAAAAAGAGAAAATCTTTATGTAATTTAGTCAGGAATACTTATAACAAAATTAAACTTTATGTAGTTAAATCCAAGATAAGATTAAGTTTACTTTAGCCTACAAGACATACACACTCAGACACTATAGTATCGATATTGCTATAGTTTCTTATCGTCCTTTAGAAAGATATAAACTGTGGAGAGTGTGGATAGTAAGTGACTTGCAAAAATAATTTAATGATGGTGCTTGGCGTGATGGATTTTCCAGAGAAATTTAACAAAACCGAACTAGACAATTTTACACAATATATCTCTATCTCAAGAAATATTTTCTTACCAATTCAACATCTACATTTAAATAGAGGGGAAACTATACATAATTAATGTCACTGTCTTTACGGGAATGCAAGCCGAACATACAGTTAAAGTGACTGGAGAAGCCAAAGAAATTTTAGAGAATCACGAACACTTTCAAATAACTTCTACGTTAGTGTTTGTAGTGTTGTGGATTTGGCGCTGTATTACAAGAGAAAGGATGCCGAAATTTGCCATTATTTATTTTGTCATTACAGCGATCGCCGTCGGTGCAATTCTCTATGGCGCTCACTATGGCGGAGAATTAGTGTATGAATACGGTGTGAGTACAGCAGTACAGCCTGCTGTATAAAAACAGAAAAAGGCAAAAGAAATTTATTTTAGCTGATTGCCTTGTCCCATACATTGAAATAAGCATTGTTTAACATCAATGTAATTACCTAAAATAGTAGAGCTACTCCATACTTGGTGTTTCTTCAAATTGCACCATTATCAAAACAGCTGGCCCATCGCCTACGGTTCCAGAGAGATGACCCTTACGGCCTTGTGCATCCTCTTTTGTACCCTGATCTTCTCCAAAGGAAATTTCACCAACACCCATCTCAACTCGCTGTCCGTCCATAGTCTCTACAAACCAGCGTCCCGATAAAGGTATGATCCACTGGGGTTTCGGGTTCTCATGCCAGTTACCAACCCAACCAACGGGTAGCACAGTGAAGGTGATTGTAGCACCAGACTGTTTCAAATTAGAAAGCCACTGCGGTGAAGTATCCGGGGCTATGCCTTTTTGAATGAAGTCTTCAATTTGACAACGGGATTGGTGACTTATACCGTCGTTGTCAGTCCAGACGTGCCAGTATTCAATTGTTGGTTTAGGTGATGTATTCTGCATAATAATGGCTCTTTTTGATCCGAAATGTATTGAAAGGCGAACTAGAAATTAGGAATTACGAAATTCTAATCGTATAATTGCGTCCTTCCCATTTGCTGCTTTCAATCCAGAAAAAGCTAAAGTTGATGGGCTGTTGCTGATTATCATAAAGTTTAAACAAGTTTTTTGCTGGTGCAATAGCCATGCTAAGAGAATGGGAAATGCCACTTCATCAAGCTGGATACCTGTCCAATAAGGTTTACCATCAACCCAGAAATTTTGGGGAAAACCGCCATCTTCTTGCTGACTAGTGGCGAGATAAATTAGCGATCGCACTGCTGTATCTGTTTCGCCAGCAGCCACTAAACCTGCTACACTGCTAACCATATCCCGCGTCCAGACAAGGTGATATCCTCCTTGGTCTTGGTCGTCTTTGGCTTCACCCCAAGGAAGGGATAGCCAGAGATGCAATTAATGCACCTGGATAGGTCTTGTCTTCATGTGCCAACAACAAACTAATGCTGTTGTGATACAACTTACCATCATCGTAAGAAACATTTTCTAATGGTTTGATGTTGCTGCGCGTTCGCTTCCATTGTTCGTTATATTGCTGTTTCTGCTTTGCAAAAGGAATATTCAGCGACTGAAACAGTGTAGAAATTGCATTGTGCAGATTTGTCCCAAATGCCAGTCCTACGAGGCTCGATACCCGGTGAGGCAAATGCTTGTCCTTGACCAAGAATTTCTACCATAATTTGTTGTGGAGTTCACGCTGTAATTGATATTTATTTGATGAAAATTTATTGAGAAGTTTGAGAAGTTCTTCGAGCAGCGGTTAAGGATTTAGCTTCAATAAAAATTTGTTTGATCTCAGGATGCTTTTGGCGAATGTTTGCTTCTAAACTTTCTACAGTTAAAGCTATTTCTTCACCTGTAAGATTGTGAGAGAATTGAAGTTCTAAGTTGAGTAATACTTCTTTTGGAGCAAGTTGCATTGTTAGCACCCTGATAACTTCTTTCACTCCTGGTTCTGTTTTTGACAAAGAACGGATATTAGCTATAGTTTGAAGCTCGGCACTTTCACCAACTAATAATCCTTTACTTTCTCTCGCTAGTACCACTGCTACTATAGCTAAGATAATGCCAATAATAATTGAGGCGATACCGTCAAAATAAACATTATTAAATAAATGTCCTAAAAATATGCCTATTAAGGCAACAAATAAACCTAAAATTGCCGCAGTATCCTCAAATAATATTGTAATTACTGTGGGGTCTTTACTGCTTTTGATAGCCTGCCAAAAATTTTGTTTACCCTTCGTCGGCAAAAACTCTTTTAAAGCTACATTCCAAGAAAAACCCTCCAATAATATTGCCATACCTAACACAATATAATTCCACATTGGGTCTTCTAAAGGGCTAGGGTTAATTAAATGAGTAATTCCCTCATAAATTGACATCCCGCCACCAATGGCAAAGATAAGGATAGCAACGATAAAAGTCCAGAAATAAAGTTCTTGACCATAACCAAAAGGATGACTATTATCTGCTGGTTTTTGGCTTCTGCTAATTCCCAGCAAAAGTAATAGTTGGTCGCTAGTATCTACGATTGAATGAATACCCTCAGATATCATGGCAGAACTGCCAGTAATAGAAGCAGCGATAAATTTAGTAATAGCGATCGCTAAATTCGACCCCATCGCCGCAAAGATTGTTTTTTTAGATGAATCAATTGCCATGATTGTAAATATTAGCTTCTAAATAGGTAAGTTTCTCACAGATTTATTTCTCTTCTTTCTCATAGCATAATGCATCATGTTATGGTGTTTGCTATGTTCTTGTTCGCTGCCGTTATTCATCATTTTCAGCATATTCGGCCCGCCAGTTTTGAAGAAACGCGCAACGAGTAAAGCTGCTAGAGCCAAAAACAAAATATTCAACACTGTAGTGTAGTTAAATTGGATAGATGCTTCAACTACTTTGGCGCTGTGTTCTTGTGGTATTAACCCCAAAACTTGGAACATAACTTCAATGATTAATGCCGCACTTACCATCGCTGTGTAGAAAGCGATCGCTAGAAATATACTAATTTTCAAACCGTAATATTTGCGGTAAATATTTAAAATTGGCAGTATAATCAGGTCGGCAAAAATAAATGCAACTACGCCTCCAAAACTAATACCTCCATTCCACAGCACAGCCGCTAGAGGAACATTCCCCACAGAACAAACAAAGGAAAATATCGCTACAATTGGCCCGACAATTGGCCCCCATAATTTAGACCATATAGGGTGATCTGTGAGAAAGAATGCTTGCCAAAAGTCGTTGGATACCCAAGCAGCCAAAGCCCCTGCAATTACTAGTCCCAGTGCAATATCTAACCACACCGAAACCCAGTCCATGACAAAGTAGTGGCTAATAGATGTAAACCCTTTATCAGAAAAAATCCTTTGCCAAATGGAACCTTCTGTTACTGACATATCCATGTTGGCGTGTCCTTCCATTTTACCGGAAAGTCCCCGGTTGGCTTGCTGTTTAGCTGCTTTCACCATCTGGGGTTTTAGGAATACTTTAAACAGAAATACTAATATGACAATCATCAATAGTCCACCGACATACTCAGCTAGGGTAAATTGCCATCCCATTAATACTGCCAAGATAATGCCTAGTTCAATGACTAAATTAGTTGAGGCAAATTGAAATGCGATCGCGGCTGTAAAGTTACCACCTTTGCGAAAGATGGAACGGGCAAGGGCTACAGAAGCATAAGAACATGACGATGAAGCTGCACCTAAACCACAGGCTACTACAATCGATTTTGGTGACGCATCTGGTAGTAGTCGGCTCATTTCCCCTTTGGAAATTACCGCTTGAACAATCCCTGATAGTGTAAAACCAAGAATGAGCGCCCAAAGAATTTCCCAGAACATAGAAAATGTCATGCTGAGTGCTAGGAAAATTCCATTGATGGGGTCGCTAAAAGGGTTTATAGTGTTCATTTTTATCAATTATCAGAATAGTTTTATCCCAATTTCTAAGTAGTAGAAACTTCTAATTCACCATCGAGATGCGTAACTTCCCATTGGGTTTGTTCGCCATCGCACCAAAATCTTAATGCCACCGTAGCGTTTCCTACGGACAAATTTGTGAGTTCTAAATCGGGTAAGAAATCTGGTAGATTCGGCTGTACTTTTAACTGTTTTTTTGAAGCATCAGCTTCGATTCCTAAAATAGTACGAATGAGTAAGAAAATTGAACCAGCAGCCCAAGCTTGGGGTATATTAGCGTCTGGGTAGGGGACTGGAAAGTTATTATCTTGGCGTTCAATTCCCGCAAACAATTCTGGCATTCGCCCAGCTTGAAAATAACTAGCAGCAGCAAAAATTCCCTCGGCGATGCGATTAGCTTCTTCGTGATAGCCGTATCGCTTTAATCCTGCGGCAATAATAGAGTTATCGTGAGGCCAAACACTACCCCGTTGATAACTAATCGGGTTATATGCCGGATTTTCCGATGAAAGAGTCCGTACACCCCAACCACACCACATATCTGGTTGAAAAAGTCGGTTAACAAGTTTTTTTGCTCGTTCCTGTGGGACAATACCAGACCAGAGTAGATGACCAGGATTTGAAGCTATAGACTTAATTTGTTGCTTATTATTATCTAAGCCCAGACAGTAAAAGCCTTCCTCTTCCATCCAAAAGCGATCGTTGAATCGTTGATAAAGTTCTTCGGCTTTTTGACGCAGTTTTTTGGCTTGCTCTTTTTCGCCCCAGACTTCATAAATTACAGCGGCCCTCAACCACGCATCATAAACGTAACCTTGCACTTCACACAAAGCGATTGGCGGCTCAACTAACTGCCCATCGGGGTAAACTATTGCATCACCCGAATCTTTCCAACCTTGATTGCGTAATCCTTTTGACGAATGAGTTAAATATTCAACAAAGCCATCGCCGTCAAAGTCGCCGTATTTGTCAATCCAATTTAGGGCTTTTTCCAGTGGTGCTCGACACTCATCAAGCATACTGACATCTGCATTCCAGTTATAGGCTTCAGCTAAAGTAACAATCCAAAGAATGGTAGTATCTACTGTTCCGTAGTAGGGATGATATGGAAGTAGGTTTAATGTAGTTAACTCATCGCGGCGCATTTCGTGCAGCATTTTGCCCGGTTGGGCATCGTGCCAATCATCTAACTCAGTTGCTTGGAGTTGAGCCAGTTTGAGTAACGTGCCCCGAGCAAATTCATGATAAACAGCGATCGCTTGCAAGCTAGAAATTATTGAGTCGCGTCCAAAAACGGCAACAAACCAGGGAATACCAGCAGCAGGCATCCAAAATTGATGTCCATTATCATCCACCTCTATCCGCAACGCTCCCATATCCGCGATCGCTTGCTGATAGTATTCGGCAATTTCAGCATTAGACGATCGCAACTTTGTGGCATTAGTCAGAAATTCATCTCTAACCTTCCCCGCTTTCGTAGTGTGAGGCACAGCGCAGGTATTTTGAGGTTTGAAAACATTTCCATCTGCTAAGGCTGTAAAATTGACACAAGTGTGCCATGTTTTCCCAGGAGCAATGACCACATCAAACATTAAACGACCATTGGCATAGCGTGGCTCAGAAGTAGCACAAACTGGCTCAATCACAATTCCTCGCAAGAAAGAGCCGTTGCAATATTCAGTAGTGAGTACACCATTTTTCCACGTGGTTTGTGTTTGACCTCGCGTTAATATTTGTTGTGATTTAACATCAAAAATATCCGCGAAATCAGAACGCACAGCTAGCATTAATTGAAACTTAACAACTTCATTGTGATAGTTAGTTATATCAATATCTTCATGCATACCTTCCACAATGTCTCGCCCAACGGTTATAAGCAAACTACCAGGGGGTAAGGAGCCGTTGATAATAGGAAGTTGTGGGTTAGTAAATTGATAAAGGGCATCATGATGGCTGATATTGCTAGAGGCTAACAGCGAAAGTCGGCAGCGATTGAGAGAAATTTCGTAGTAAGAAATTAGCCTTGTGTCCCAAACAAAAAAACCTTGAGGTAAATTTTCGTCGATAGAACCATCACTAGCCGTTACCAAAAAAGAGGAACCATCGTTAATAGTTATTAAACCCGAATTGACAGTAACTTTTGTAGGCATTCTTAATTAACCATTGTCTGTAAAACCTGGATACAAAGTCATTCCACCATCTACAAATAGTGTTGTACCGTTGACATAATCAGAGTCATCAGAAGCCAACCAAACTGCTGCTTTAGCGATGTCCTCTACATCTCCCACACGTTTCGCTGGAATTAGTTTTAGTAAATTCGCCTCTGCTTGTGGGGTATCCCAAGCTGATTTGTTAATTGGGGTTTTGATTGCACCAGGCGCAATACTATTAACACGAATTTTGTGGGGAGCAAGTTCTTGAGCAATACTTTGCATCATCATATTAATGCCACCCTTGCTAGTAGCATAATTAACATGACCTGCCCAAGGAATTACTTGATGTACGGAACTCATACAAATAATTTTACCTGCCGCACAAGAAATATCAGGCTTCACACCTCGACGCAAGAATTCCTTCGCAGCTTCCCTAGCACACAAGAATTGTCCCGTTAGATTTATCCCAATCACTGCATTCCATTGATCGAGGGTCATATCTATAAATGCTGAGTCTTTTTGAATGCCCGCATTACTTACTAAAATATCAATAGTGCCAAATTCTTTAAGCGTTTTGCTAAACATTGCCTTTACTTGGTCTTCTTTACTGACATCGGCTTGAATCGCAAATGCTTCACCATTAGCAGCTTTGATATCATCGACAATCTTTTGGGCTTCTTCAGCTTCAGAATGGTAATTAATAGCTACTGCTGCACCTGATGCAGCCAAATTGCGAGCGATCGCTTCACCAATTCCAGAACTACCACCTGTCACAAGTGCTTTTTGACCTTTAAGCAGATAAGGGGAATAACTCATAATACTTTTTCAGAATTTTTGTTATGTATTTTCATTTGCAAATTTTGAGGATAGCTGATATTGAAAACTTATGATTGAATCCAAATTGAAGCAAGCTGTCCTACGTTGAAATTTTTATACCAATTACACATTTTGCTTATGTGTTTAATTTTTGACAGCTATTTTGGTGATTCTGGCATTACTCTAGAGGTTTGCAAGAATTAACGCTTCTAGCCATTGGAATAATAAATATCTCTACCAAAAGAACTATAAAAATTTCATCACGATTTCATTATTGGATGAAATCTTTAAAGGATGAAGTCAATGAAGAGGAAAAGGGCAGGGGGAAACCCCGTAAATAAATGTATTAAAAATTGGAGGACTTTAGCTAACAGTAAATCATAATTTATTTTTAGATAAGTCATCCCTAAGATAGTAGCTTTTTGCTCTATCTTTTAGGTATTGATTGTTAGGAATTCTAAATCTTGTCAGCATCTGCAAAATTAAAAATCTCCAAACAGCCAATACTGAATCCTATTTTTTACAAAATATCTAAGTAATCACAGCGCCTGATACCCCAAGGAAAAAGCGATGTCTGCCTTACCTCTCAATAGCCAGAATCTACCTTACCCCGATCCTTTGCACCCAATTATCGTTCATTTTGTGATTGCGATGGTGTTTTTTTCTTTTTTCTGTGATGTGGTGGGGTATTTTACCCGCAACGCGCGTTTGTTTGAGGTGAGTTTCTGGAATATGTTTGTTGCTGCGATCGCAATTTTCATCGCGATTATCTTTGGCCAGTTTGAAGCAGGACTAGCCCAAGCCCAGAAAGCAGCCCAGTCAACACTGAATTATCATACCGTCTTGGGTTGGTCACTGGCGGCGATGGTTGCCGCGATCGCAGCTTGGCGTTTTGTGATTCGCAACCGCAGCCCCCGAAAAGTACCACCTGCTTATTTGGGGGCTGCAACATTGTTAGTCTGCCTAGTATTTTTGCAAGTGTATTTGGGGAGTAAACTGTTTTGGGTGTATGGATTGCACGTTGAGCCTGTAGTTCAAGCCTTGAAACAGGGAGTTTCACCATGAACCCGCAACTGATTGAGCAGTTGAGATTGCGGCTGGGCGCTAACGGATTACCCTACGAGATTCCTATACATCCGCAGTTGGTTCATCTAACGCTGGGTTTATTCATCATTGCCATCATTTTTGACATAGCAGGAGTACTGTTTTCTTTAGAAAAACCAATTTTCAAATTTCTGGGATTGGCCACCATCCGTTCTAGCTTTTTTGATGTCGGCTGGTACAACCTCATCGCAGCAGCAGCTATCACGTTTTTCACGGTTGCTGCTGGTTTTTTTGAGCTACTTTTGGCAAATCCACCAGTCGATCAAAAGAGTGCTTGGGGATTGAGTCCTGGTTGGACAATGCTTTTACATGGTTTGGGTGGCGTTTTGCTGTTGGGGATTATTGTCGCCATGACTGTATGGAGAGGTTTGCAACGCTACCACTGGCGGAAGGATGCTTCCAGACAGGTGCAGTGGAGTTACTTGTTAGCGGGGATTGCAATACTAGGCATATTATTCGTTCACGGAACTTTGGGGGCGCATTTGGGAGAAGAATTTGGGATTCATGTTACTGCTGCTAATACCATTTCTAAAAATGTTTACAACAAATAATTAAACGAGAATTTATTGAATTTTATGTTTAGTGTTTTTGAATATGTATTAATAGCAGTTTATGTAGCAGTGCTGCTCGTTGTCAGTCGCTGGATTGGGCAACAGGCGTTTGCTTGGATGCCTCCCCAAGCTACAGCAGAAGCACAAAGGGTAGATGATTTGTTTAGCTTTTTAGTCTCAATTGGAGCATTTATCTTACTTGGGCTAATTGGCGTTATGGTCTATGCGATCGCATTCCATCGCGCTCCTCCAGAAGACTACACCGAGGGACACCCTTCTAGAGGTGATGCAAGGCTAGAAATATTGTGGACAGCAACCCCGACTTTGTTAGTAGTGTGGATTGCTTTCCAAAGCTTCAATATTTATCAGCAGTTAAATATTTTAGGTTTAAAGCAAATCGTGCATTTGCATACACCCCTAGAATCTGCACCCGCTTATGCCGAAACCGTCAGCGATGCCCCCAAACCTGCATCTGAAACTATTGATGTTTTCGTTAAGCAGTGGGATTGGTCTTTTCATTATCCAAATAATGTTACTAGCAATCAACTGCATTTGCCGATCAATCGCAGCACTCGCTTAAATCTGCAAGCGCAGGATGTAATTCACGGTTTCTACGTCCCTGAGTTTCGCTTAAAGCAAGATATTATTCCAGGGCGCGACATTGATATTGTGCTAACGCCCACTCGCCCAGGCAAATATCGGCTGAAAGATTCGCAATTTAGCGGTACTTACTTTGCCTTAATGGAAACGGATGTATACGTTGAATCCCTCGATCAATATAACCAGTGGCTCACACATACTACTACTAGCGAACAAACTCCAGTAAATCAGGCAGTTGCTGAAAATATCCAACCACCAAAAACATTGTTTAATAGCGGCTGGTACACCGTCACACCTGCTCAACCTGGCATTGCCAATAAAAGGAAGCAAAATAATGACACATGATTTTAGTCAAGAGATTACCGGGGATCGAGAATCGGAAAATTATCAGAACCAGCAGGGTAATACTTGGCGGCAATATTTCAGTTTCAACACCGATCATAAGGTGATTGGAATTCAGTACATGGTGATGACCTTCATTTTCTTCCTGATTGGCGGGCTGTTGGCGATGCTGATCCGGGCTGAGTTGCTCACCCCAGAATCAAATTTGGTCGATCGCCCGCTTTACAACGGTTTGTTCACCATGCACGGGACAATCATGATTTTCCTGTGGATTATTCCCTTCAATGCAGGTCTTTCTAACTACTTAGTACCATTGATGATTGGAGCGCGGGATATGGCTTTTCCTTTGCTCAACGCCATCTCTTTTTGGATTTTGCCACCCGCAGGTCTTTTACTACTATCTAGTTTCTTCCTGCCAAACGGCACTGCACAATCTGGCTGGTGGTCTTATCCGCCAATTAGTCTGCAAATTCCAGGCGGTGAACTGATTAACGGTGAATTTATTTGGATAGTCAGTTTAGTTTTAATAGGCATCTCTTCAATTATGGGGGCTGTCAACTTTGTGACAACCATCTTTTGGATGCGCGCCCCAGGAATGACATTTTTTCGGATGCCCGTGTTTGTTTGGTCGGTTCTCAGTGCCCAGTTATTGCAACTGATTAATTTGCCTGCCCTAACGGGTGCATTGATCCTGTTGTTGCTTGACCTATCCGTTGGTACACAATTCTTTAAACCGGATGGGAATGGCGATCCGATCATTTACCAACACCTATTTTGGTTCTACTCTCACCCAGCAGTTTATATCATGGCACTACCAGCCTTCGGTATTTTTGCTGAGGTTTTACCTGCATTTTCTCGCAATCCCCTATTTGGTTATCGGTCAGTTGCGATCGCAACCTTGGGTATTGCTTTAATCAGCATTTTCGTTTGGGCACATCATATGTTCACCAGTGCCACCCCTGGTTGGATGCGGATGACTTTCATGGCTACTTCAATGTTAGTTGCCATACCCACTGGTATTAAAGCCTTCGCTTGGACTGCCACCATCTGGAGAAGCAAGCTACATCTAGAGACACCAATGCTGTTTGCAATGGGAGGTGCAGCTATGTTTATTTTTGGCGGTGTTACTGGTGTAATGCTTGCTGCCACGCCCTTTGATATCCACGTTAATAATACCTACTTTGTAGTGGGACACTTCCACTACATCGTTTTTAATACGATCACAATGGCAATCTTCGCGGCAATTTACTACTGGTTTCCCAAAATAACTGGAAGAATGTATGCTGAGGGTTGGGGCAAGTTACATTTTTGGCTGACCTTTATTCCTGCCAATATTACCTTTTTCTCCATGCACCCATTAGGTTTACAAGGGATGCTACGCCGAGTTTCTTCCTACGATCCACAGTATCAAGGATGGAACGTCATCGCTAGCCTGGCATCATTTTTACTAGGAGCATCCACACTGCCTTTTATTGCTAACATAATAGGCTCTTGGCTTTACGGGCCGAGGGCAGTTGATAATCCTTGGCACGCTACTGGATTGGAATGGACAACCTCTTCACCACCTCCGCGAGATAACTTTGAAGAGATTCCAATAGTGACAAGACCTCCTTATGACTACGGCAATCCAAAGTATTCAGTAATCGAAAATTCTCATAACAATGAGTAATAAATTAGACCAATTTTAATTACGAATTACGAACTTGTACTGAGCGAAGTCGAAGTATTACGAATTATGCGTCGCACTCATATAGATGAAAGTCCAATCCGTTTTGATTTGTGGCGGCGACGCTTGCCAAATTGGTTACAGCGATTCCTCCCAAGTGGTGGCGCTAGTCATGAAGATCATCATGGTAAAGGAATGTTCGGATTTACCGTATTCCTACTCTCAGAAAGTATCATTTTTTTGAGTTTTATCTTTACTTATGTAGCTCTGCGACTGAATACTAAAAATTGGCTACCACCTGGTATTTCTGGCCCAGAATTGTCTACACTCGTGATTATTAATACGGTAGTATTACTTTCTAGTAGCTTTGTCATTCAACCAGCAGAAAATGCCCTCAAGCGTAATCAACTCAATAAATTTCGCTGGCTATGGCTAATAACGATCGCAATGGGGAGTTACTTCTTAGTTGGTCTGTTAATTGAGTGGAAAAATCTCGATTTCAAGATTACTACAGGGTTAGTTGGTTCGACATTTTACTTACTAACAGGCTTCCACGGTCTACACGTCCTGGCTGGTGTTGTGCTTCAGATAATTATGCTGATTCGCTCATTTATTCCAGGAAATTATAATAAGACTCACTTCGGGACAAGTGCAACAACTCTGTTTTGGCACTTTGTTGATATAGTTTGGGTCTTTCTTTTCTCACTTCTCTACCTTTGGCGAGCATAAAAACATTCAGAAAGTCAAATATCTTAAGGAGTAATGTGATGAATCTATTTTTGCAAGAAATACCAGCTTCAGAACTAGCCCCAAAAACAATTCAGGAAACTCCAGCACCAGGTAAAGATCCGCTAATTGCACGCGGATTACAAAAAGAGCAATATGCTGGCATTATTGGGCTAGCGATCGCTTTGATTGCTGCTGTCGGATTTTTTAGTCGCAGAGTTGAATATGCTATTGCCCTTGCTTTATTCCTCAGCGTCATTTTAATTGCTTTATTTTTATTCATCTAGCATAGCTTTCATTAATAAAACATCGTGATTTAACAAGATTTGCGAGGGATTTTATGAACAGCCCAGTTTATCAAACTGTGATTGTCGGCGGTGGTTTTGCGGGGCTATTTACAGCCTTACATTTAGCTCACGAACATTATCCTCGCTCTGTTATTTTGATTGATAAATATGAGCGATTTTGCTTTAAGCCGCTACTATATGAATATTTCGATGGCGAGATGGATACCTTTCAGGTAGTCCCGCGTTTTTCGGAACTACTTAAAGGTAGTGGTGTCATCTTTGTGCAAGATACAGTGCAATCGATAGACTTGCATCAAAGGGAAGTCAAATTAGTATCGGGAAACTCTTACAATTACAGCAACTTAGTATTAGCTTTGGGCAGTGTTACTGGCTATCATCAAGTTGAAGGTGCTAAAGAATATGCCTTTCCTTTCTGGACGCAAGCAGATGCGATCGCTCTTGACCGTCATTTACGTGACTGTTTGCAAAAAGCCATCCAAACGGAAGATATAGAACAACGCCGAAAACTATTAACAGTAGTCGTGGTTGGTGGTGGTGCTTCTGGTATAGAAATGGCAGCTACTCTAGCGGATTTTCTACCACATTGGTATAGTACTTTGGGAGGCAATTCAAGTGAAATTCGCGTGATATTACTCAATCATGGTCAAAAAATTCTTGATGGCGATATTAACGATCCACTACGCCCAATTGCTGAGCAAGAATTACAAAAACGCACTATACCAATTGAAATACTCATGGGAGCAGAAGCCACTGCTGTTCACCCTAACACAATTGAATATAAGAGCAATAATCAAGTTAACATATTGCCAACATACACCACAATTTGGACAGCCGGTACTTCCATTCATCCACTAATTCAAGACTTACCAATTCCCAAAGAGCATCGGGATCATCATAACCGTCCCCTAGTTACTCCCACGATGCAACTACTCGACTTTCCAGAAGTTTTTGCTGGCGGTGATTGTGCAGCAGTTCAGGATAGTTCACTACCACCTACAGCCCAGGTCGCTTATCAACAAGGAGCAAATATTGCCCAGAATTTGAAAGCAATCGCTCTAGGAGAAGACCTCAAGCCAGCAAAGGTAAATATACGCGGAACTCTCTTAAAATTGGGGTTAAATGATGCTGCCGCTAACCTTTTCAATGTTTTTGAAGTTGCAGGCGAATCTGGGCATTTAATACGTCAAGGCACTTATTTAACGCTATTGCCAACACCAATTCATGACTTTAAAGCAACAACGGAATGGGTGGATGAAGAGATTTTTCATCATCACCTTAACCCTCAAGATGTAGGTAAAAAAGTCGTGCAAGCAGTGGAAGTAGTTGGTGCAGGATTTGTAGGTGTTTTAGTTGCCAGAAAATTATTAAAAATGTTGGGAGACGAGGATAAAAGTAAATAAGAATTGGGGAGTGTGAACAAGTTTTTAACCTTGACGTAATCTCTTTTAACAGAATGTTAATTATAAGTACAAATGCTGTTGAATATGTCTAGTCAAACCGATGTACAAGTACAAAGAATTAGAGCTATTGGCTTAACAGTAACAAGCTGCGATCGCTCTTGGAAATTCTATACACAAGCACTCTTGTTTGAACTCGTTTCTGATATTACTGTTGAAGGACAGGATTATATTGACTTAGAAGGTGTGACTGGGGCAAAAATTCGCATTGTTACTTTACGATTAGGTGATGAACTTATCGAGTTGATGGAGTATCTTAATATTCAGGGTAAACGCATCCCCAGGGATTCACAAAGTAATGACCTGTGGTTTCAACATCTGGCGATTGTCGTGAGTGATATGGATCGCGCTTATGCACAAGTGTGTTCATTTCCCATTCAACCGATTTCAGTTGCGCCGCAGACAATACCACCTGGGAAGGAAGCATCGGCTGGTGTCCGCGCTTTTAAGTTTAAAGATCCAGACGGTCATGATTTAGAGTTAATTTGGTTTCCGCCTGATAAAGGACAAGATAAATGGCATCAAAACACGAATCGCTTATTTTTAGGAATAGATCATAGTGCGATCGCAGTTTCTAACACCGAGCAGAGTCTACACTTTTACCGCGATCTTCTGGGAATGCAAATCGATAACCGCAGTCTCAACTGGCGTGCAACCCAAGCGCGTATGGATAATTTACCAGGAGCAGCAGTCCAAATTACAGGACTGCGACCCGCTCAAGGTGGCGTAGGGATTGAGTTGTTAGACTATCTCGTACCTCCTAAAGGTCGTCCTATACCCAGTGATTGGAAAAGTTGCGATATTGCAACGGTGCAAGTCCAAATCATCGTTTCCGACATCGAGCAGATTGTAGATAAGCTGCGTCAGCACAAAGTTCAGTTGGTTTCGCCCGGAATTGTGCAGTTTGCAGATAGCTCCCAGCTTTATAAGCAGGGTTGTTTAGTTAAAGATCCAGACGGACATACAATATTGCTGTTTACCCAATAGTAAAACCAGAGTCAGGAAACAACTATTGTTAGAGGGTGCTAAAAGCTTTGATGTCTTCAAACTTAGCTTGTTTTTGTATTTCGTAGCTAATGAGATCGCAAACTAATTCGCATAAATCAAATTTGAAAAATCTTATCCTATTAGGCTGTATGCCAGACCAAACAGTACAATCAGAGTCACAATTACATAGAAAAAATCTCCTAATCGAACAAAAGCTAGCAAAGAAAAAGCGACTCGTAAAACTGGAGTCGCAATCAGTAGCAGTAGCCCTAGTTGAATAATGCCTCGGTTACGACCTGATAATATTGATGTTTTTAATCCATCGGGAGTGCGAAACTCTGCGGGTTCCCCCCGAAAAAATTGGTAATTGGGAACCTCACCCCCGTGGCGAATTAAATACAAAATTCCACCTAATAAAACCAAACCCGTAGCAAGTATCACCCCAATTCTTAAAAAGTTGCCGATAAACTGCTCAAAGCGCCGCTCGGATTTCTTATGCTTCTTAAAAGCCATTTTAAAGCCTCCCAGTGAGTCCTTTGTAAATCATTTCCAGGGCTAGCACCAGAATGACACCACTAAAAATATTTCGTAAAAGCGTTACTTTCGCCCCGATCAATAGCCGCGCCCCTAACACAGCACCACACAGAACTCCCAACATTACTGGCATTGTTAATCCGGGATCAATGTAACCTCGATTAAGGTAAATTCCAGCACTAGCCGCAGCCGTCACTCCAATCATGAAATTGCTAGTAGTTGTAGAAACTTTGAACGGGATACGCATAACTCGATCCATTGCCAGTACCTTGAGCGCGCCCGATCCAATGCCCAGCAAGCCAGAAAGTACACCAGCAGTAAACATTAATCCAAACCCCAAAGGAACACCACGCACATTGTAAGACTCTTCTCCCGCTTGAGTTGGATATGTACTATTGAGCTTCAAGCGCGTTGCTAGCAGATCTGGTGGTAAATTATCTATGTTTTCGGAATGTTGTTGACGAGATAAGTAGGCACAATAAAGTAAAACAATTCCAAACACAACAGCAATTGTTCCTGTAGAAATCTTCGCTGCCACCATTGCTCCAGCTATTGCACCAAATGTTGTTGCCACTTCTAAAAACATCCCTAGCCGCAGATTGGTGTAGCCTTCCTTCACGTAAGCGGATGCTGCTCCACTAGATGTAGCAATTACGGATACTAAAGAGGCACCGATGGCATAATGAATATCTACTCCACAAACTACAGATAAAAAAGGAACAATTACTACCCCGCCACCTAAACCTGTCAAAGCTCCTAAAAACCCAGCAACTAAGGAGCCAAACCATACTAATAGCGAAAAATCTAGAATATTCAAGGTTAATTCTCCATTATTTGGCTTTATGCTTGAAACACAGATTATCTTGTTACTTATTAGCTGAGTTTACTTTAGACTTGCTTATTAAGCAAAGCAAACATTTTTTATTATCAAAATAATAACAATCTAAAATCCAAAAATTCTCGGATTAAATATATGATTTTACATATATTATCTTCCACATTTTTCAAATTTATACTAAACATTGAAATACTGAAATTCTATCTATTTACAGTAGGTGATTAAATATGAATTTATGCTATAACCAGGTTATAACCTTGTTATAAACACCCGCTAACTTGTGTGTATTTTGTGAACATTTAATTATTAATATTTGTCATACTTTATTCATAAAAATGACAAGTGATTATCAAATACTTTTGATATCATAGATAAAGTGAATGTTATAGCCTTGTACAGTAAATCAAAAAAATTATGGATAACACTTTACTTTGTCTAATTTTAGGCTTGATAGCAGGAATAGTAAGTGGAATCACCGGAATTGGTGGGGGTATAATTATTTTACCCGCCTTAATTTTTGTATTTGGTTTTTCTCAACACCAAGCTCAGGGAACTACATTAGCTTTACTTGTTCCTCCTATTGATATCTTGGCTGCATGGACTTATTACAAACAAGGCTATGTAGACATTAAGATAGCTACATTGCTCTGTATAGGTTTTGTATTAGGTGGGTGGTTTGGAGCAAAAATAGGAACAGAATTATCGAATGTAATTTTGGCGAGAATTTTTGGAGTTTTACTACTGGTAAGTGCTATCAGAGTCATGTTTATAAATCCAGGCGATTCTAATTTATAATTTATTTCTTCTGTTCAATTGTTTTTGCTGTTATATTGGGGAATCTTTACTGTAAAAATTGTTCCAACACCAACCTCACTTTCTACATAAATTTCTCCTTGATGCAGTTCAACACATTTTTTAACCACAGCCAACCCTAGTCCAGTACCAACAATTTTGCTCACATTCTCAGCACGATGAAAAGGCTCAAATAAATGCTGCTGAAATTCGGAGGGGATACCTATGCCAGAATCTTTCACTTGGAAAAGTATTGCGTCTGATTCACATCTGAGAATTAACAATATATCTAACTCTTCTGGTGAGTATTTTATAGCATTAGAAAGTAAATTACTGAGAATTGAGTAGAGCAAATTCTCATCTAATTGGGCATGAGTACAGTTACTTTGCGTGACAAATTTAATCGGATGTTGTGGTTGATTGCAAAACTGGATGTCTTCAATTAAGTTAAGACAAAATGCTTCCAAATCTATAAGTTCTGGATGAAATTCAAGTTTACCAGCTTCTGCCCTAGTCAAAGTCAGAATATCTGTCAGCAATTGATTCATTGACCGAGCTGAAGATTGAATCCGATGTAAATTTTTGACTTTCTTTTCTTCTGTCCACTGCTGGTTGCTCTGAGCTAACAATTGAGCCGAGCCTAAAATTATACTTAAAGGTGTGCGGAATTCATGGGAAACCATCGAAAAAAAACGCAGTTTTAGTTCGCTGAGTTCTTTTTCTTGAGCTAATGTCCGTTGAAGAGCTTCTGCTTGTTGGCGCTTAACTAATTGTTGATAAAGCAAGGCGTAAACAGCTAACAAAATAGCAAAACTCAGCACCGTACCCAAGAATTCAATCAACATCCGGTTGTGAATATTTTGCTGAGAATGTTTAACCGATATTTCTAGTAACTTTTCTTCCCTAGCCTGCAACTGAGCTAAAGTTTGGCGGATTTCGCCACGAGTTTGGTTAATTCGCGTAGCTTGTATAGCAAAGGTTGATTTCCCTAATTGTTGCAGGTTAAGCGACTTTTTAGAAAGTTCAACTCTTTGAGAAATTAAGACTTTGAGCCTCATTAGTTGTTGCTGTTGAGAAGAGTCATCAGCAAGTTGTTGTTGTAACTTTTCGACTTTCGCATCTAAGCTTTGGATTGCCTGATCGTAACGTTTAAGTTCCGATCGCTCTCCAAACAGAATATACCCCCTACGTCCAGCTTCAGCATCAGTAAGGGTAGCAAAGATATCGATCAGGCTTTTCATTACCTCATGTGTATGCTTTACTTTATTGCTACTTTCAATTAACTGAGTAGCATTTTGGTAAGAAATAAAGCTGACAATACCCATTAATAAAAAGGATAAGCCAAAACCAGAGGCAATCCATTTCCTTTCTAGCGACCATTTCATAACGCTACCTTTAAACTCCCCTATTTTTACCCGATATTTGCCCCTTAATTCTTCAAATTATTGTTAGATTAATAATTGAATTAACCTCTTATACACTATAAATTATCCAAACTATTTTAATTATTTGGTTTGGAGAATTTTAATTTTGAGCTATCTTTACCAACAAACATATTATATATAGTAGCCGAATTTGATTCATCAACTTACTGGTGTGGTACGCTTTACTCAGTGTAAGCGCGATAGACAGGCAAGAGTCAATCCGATAGTGTGGGATTGATGGTAAGCCTGGCAAATACTATGCGTTAGGGTGAGTAAAGCGGGGGCAAATTTTTTGGCTTCAGTTGTTCGCACTTGGCTTTCTTGCTGATATAGCAATACAGTTTAGAAGATTACAGTTTACAGAGATTTTTGAAAAAGTTTTTTGTTTCTTTATATTTAACCAGTTATTACCCGATTTCTACCCGATTTCTACCTGATTTTTCAACATATAAGGTGTACAGTTCAAACAAGAGAAAATCTTAGATAAATATTTCAGTTTTGGTGAAACTTATATGTCTCGTTCTCCAGTTAATATTGCTAACATTGTTCTGACTCCTGACCAGTATCATAAGCTCAAGGTTTATGCGGACAATCATCAAATATCTATTCACGAATCAATTCGGTTACTTATTGATTCTCTTCCTGAACCCTCTCAACCCAGTAAAAATTTAAACACAAGATATTTGTTGCTATCTTCGAGAAAATTCCTGCAAAGCTTTTTTGATGTTCAAAATTAGCTGCTATAACTTGCTGATCGAAAATGTATAAATTTCTTAGTAGAGTAAAAGCTAAAACTTATCGTAATCCAGTATTCAAAAAGCACCAGAAGGCTTATAGGCAAGATTCAAGAAATAGATTTTCCACTAATACTCAAAGCCAAATATCGAATACTAGAGAAAGACTGTTTGTAGTTTGGTGCATATTAATGTTAGCAGGATTAGGACTAGCTATCAATTTGTATCAATTGCAAATTGTACAGGGAACAAAACTCACCAAGAAAGCTCGGAACCAGCAAATGGTGACTTTGCGACCTTTTACACCTCGTCGAATGGTGGTGGATTGCAATAATAATATCTTGGCTTTTGACCGGATTGTGTATACTCTATACGCCCATCCTCAGCTGTTTAAAAAATCCCCAGAAGAAGTAGCGCAATACCTAGTAGTCCACCAAGCAAACTTTGCTGGGTCAGATAGTCGGGTATAAGCGCTCCATCTTTTTGCGTGCATCCGTGGTTTGAAAGCGCCAATTTACACTTGCTTGCTGACGATTGCGTTGTTGCTCCCAGGCTGCGATTTGTGATTCTAATAATTGGCGATCGCCAATTCGTCTCTCTAAACATTGACGAGATAAAACGGACAATTCAATCTCCACCTGGTTCAGCCAACTGGCATGTTTTGGGGTGTAGTGAAACTCTAATTTTTGAACAATCCTACGCGCTTCTTGCGGCTCAAAAACCTCATACAATGCGGCTGGATTGTGGATGTGCGCGGTTATCGACCACCAGACGAATAACGTCAGCTTGCCGACAGTAAATATCTACTAAATCTTTCATCTGTTTTGCAAAATCTACCTTCGTGCGCTGGTTTGTAACTTCAATATGTCGCCATCCAGCTAATGGTTGAAAATACGCAAACAAATTAACACTACCTAGACGCTTATACTCGCAGTCATAACGCTCTGGTTGGTCGGGTTCAGGAGGCAACGGTTGCCTAACCTCTTCTACCAGTTGATATGGAGTTTCATCAAAACAAACTACCGGGCGTTTGGGATCATAAGGTTCATTGTATAAATCCAACAAATTTTCCATTCTTAGAACATATTCTGCATTCACTTCTGGGATACACCACTGCTGTTTTCGCCACGGCTTAACTTCGTTTTTTTTAAAGTTTGGCGCACTGTTTCGTCTGAAATCGAATCCACTATATCGATACTGACCAAATGATCCGCCAACAGTTGCATTGTCCACCGTACCCTTCCTTCGGGTGGTTCTGAACAAGCTGTGGCAATTAAGAAGGCTTCTTGTCTGCCGTCAAGTTTACGAGGTTTGGGTGGATGAGGGCGATCGCTTAGGATGAAGTCCAGACCCCCAAGTACAAATTCTTCTCGAGTACGCTCGACAGTAGAGACGTGGACTCGTAAGGCTTTTGCAATAGTTTTATCAGTTTTACCCTCACTCGCCATCAACAAAATATGAACACGGCTAATAATTCGCGCTTTATGTTTACCTGTTTTAATCAGTGTTAGCAGTTGAGAAACTTCATCCTCACTTAAGTCCACTATGTATTTCTTTGCCATGATACCCCCCCAAAGCTGTCTTAAGGTAGCTACCGTCGGTATCACCCAGCAAAGTTGCTCTGGTAGACTACTAGTGCTTATGCAACGTTTGCTAATTATGGCTGGCAATCACCAGCGACGATTATTGCCCGTGTGACTGATAGTAGTGGCAATGTATTGTTGGATAATACTCCTAAACCGCAACTAGTTCTTGATCCTTGGGCATCAGCAGCAACTTTAGACGTGATGCAGACGGTAGTTAATGAAGGAACTGGTAAAGGCGCAGCTATCGGCCGTCCAGCCGCAGGAAAAACGGGTACAACCTCCTCAGAGAAAGACATTTGGTTTATTGGCACTGTACCGCAGTTAACGACTGCTATTTGGGTAGGGAGGGACGACAACCGACAATTAGCTCACAGTGCAACGGGTGGCGGTACGGTAGCTCCTATCTGGCGTGATTTTATGCAGAAGGCACTTCAGGGTGTACCAGTAGAAAGATTTCAGCCACCTTCTAAGTTTCCTCGTCCTAAATCAGATTGAAAGTATTAAGGTTAGATATTGGGATTTATCTTAGTTTTTTAATTCACAAATATTTGAGAAATGCGGATTTTGGTAGTTGAAGATGATGTGCAACTAGCAGAGATGCTAACGGAAGCCCTCACTGACCGTCAATATGTGGTGGATGTAGCCCAAGACGGTGAAGAAGCATGGGATTTTATCAAGGGGTTGGAATATGACTTAGTGGTGTTAGATATTACCTTACCCAAATTAGACGGTGTCAGTTTTTGTCAACGCTTGCGATCGCGTCACCGTGGTCTACCTGTCCTCATGTTAACAGCGCGGGATACCCTGGCTGATAAAGTTACCGGGTTAGATGCAGGTGCAGATGACTATATGGTCAAACCTTTTGAAATGCCAGAGCTAATGGCTCGTATTCGCGCACTGTTGCGTCGTAATCAAAGCGCCACATCTTTCCCAGACCTAAGTTGGGGTAGTCTCTCTTTAAATTCCAGCACTTATGAGGTCAACTATGCTGAACATCCCTTACATCTGACACCAAAAGAATTTGCCCTTCTCGAACTCATGGTTTCTAGCGGTCGGCGGGTACTCAGTCGCACTGGAATTATTGAGCGTATCTGGTCGCTCAATGATCCACCTAGCGAAGAAACCGTTAAATCTCACATTAAGAGTCTCAGAAACAAACTTCGAGAAGCAGGCGCTCCTGATGATTTGATTGAAACAGTTCATGGACTAGGCTATCGCCTAAAACAGCTTTAGAAAACTACCCGATTTCTACCCGATATTTACCCGTTACCTCCACAATTAATTGTTAAAGTTCTACAAAGAATAACTCCTTTGGAACACCACAATTTCTCCAAACCATTTTAATTATTTAGTTTGGAGATTTTAATTAATCAAGAATTATTAAATATTGAAAACTGCAAAATTCCAGTTTTATTACCAACAAATTTAAGAGTGCATTTACCCAAATAAAGCTCACCTATCCTTGGCGTTACTGAAAGGTAGGTGGGCTTTATTTTTGAACCAATTGTTTCTAGAATGAATTAACTTTCTCAATAAAATTTAAATTGGGGCTTTTGGTAAGCAACAAGGTTTGTTGACTGTCAACGGTTAACAGCTAAAACAAATATGTTTCACAACTAAAATAAGACTACTAAAGTTACTGATTTTGATTAATCACCGATTTTTACCCGATTAATGCCCGATATTTTGACTTTTAAGACGTAACATCTCAGAAGACCAGCAATTTTGCAACATGGTTTTAGTTTTGAGTAAATTTCTATGTCGCAATTCTCAGTAAATATTGCCAATATTGTTCTGACTAGTGAGCAATATCTTAAGCTCAGAATTTATGCAGAAAATCATCAAATCTCAGTTCATGAGGCGATGCGGTTACTCGTCGATTCCCTTCCTGAACCCTCCAAAGCCAGCAAAAAAATAGATAAAAGCCATCCCTTTTTAAAATCTAGAAAGTTTCTGCAAACTTTTTTTAATGCTCAGTAATTTAACTTTGAGCGCTAGCCGCTAATTAAAAATCTTTGAGTTTTGTAGGTAGAAATTTGACCATGAATAATCTTGTTCCTCTGAATTTAGTTGAGTCTATAGAAACATCAAATTCTCAGCCAACTTATGCATTAATTTCAGTTCATGGTGACCCTACAGCGGAAATTGGCAAAGAAGGAGCAGGCGGACAAAATATCTACGTGCGGGAATTGGGATTAGCATTAGCAAAAAGGGGTTGTCTGGTTGATATGTTTACCCGACGCGAACACCCCAATCAAGAAGAAATTGTAGAACTAGCACCAGGGTGTCGCACAATTCGTCTCACCGCAGGGCCGGCAAAATTCATTTCCAGAAACGAGTTATTTAAACATCTACCAGAATTTGTAGAAGCTTGGCTAAACTTTCGTAAGCGTTCAGGGCGTAACTATGCACTGATTCACAGTAATTACTGGCTTTCTGGTTGGGTAGGATTACAACTTAAATCTCAACTGGGATTACCGCAAGTTCATACCTATCATTCCATAGGAGCAGTTAAATACCGTGATGAGCAAAATCCGCCGCAGATTGCTGCGATTCGCCATCATGTAGAAAAAGCAATTTTAGAGCAAACAGATTGTGTAATTTCTACCAGTCCCCAAGAAGTAGATGACCTCCGCCAATTCATTTCACAACAGGGAAGGATTAAAGTCATTCCCTGCGGTATTAATACTGAACATTTTGGTTCTATTAGTCAAAAAATCGCCCGCCAACAGTTAGGAATTAGCCCCGATTCTCAAATAATTATGTATGTAGGGCGCTTTGACCATCGCAAGGGAATAGAAACCTTAGTTAAAGCCTGCGCCTGTTTGTCTGATGCATTTACACTCTATCTAGTTGGTGGTAGTCGCGAAGATGGCGCAGACTTTCAAGAGCAACAACGCATTCAAGCCTTAGTTAAAAAGCTGGGATTGGCAGCAGTTACAGTTTTTACAGGACGTATTTCTCAAGCCTTGTTACCTGCTTACTATGCAGCTGGGGATGTTTGTGTTGTACCCAGTTATTACGAACCTTTTGGTTTAGTTGCAATTGAAGCAATGGCAGCAAGAACACCTGTAATTGCTAGTAATGTTGGAGGATTGCAGCATACGGTAGTGCATGGTAAAACCGGGCTATTGGTTCCTCCTGGCAATCATCATGCTTTAGCCAGAGCTATTGGTAATCTGTTAGAAAACCCTAGTCTGAGGCAGTTTTATGGTAATGCTGCACATAATTGGGTTCAGTCTCGTTTTAGCGCTCAGGCTGTCACTAATCAAATTTACGAACTCTATCAATCTTTAACGCTTTCTACGTTTGTTCAAGAAATCATCCAAACTAATAATTTAACTCCAAACGTGGAAAAGCAAATTCAAACTTTGTTGAAGTCAAAAGCTTTAAAACCAAGCGAAATTAAAGCTCTAGAGAAATTAGTTGACTCTTTTTATAATGGCACTGTGCAGTGGGCAAATAATTGAGCCAAAATTAACAATTTCCAAATTCAATGTGAGTTGATTAATGGGAAATTTAACTTTCATGCGTAGGCCAATAGTGTAATGGAAATAGCGGAACAGAAACATATAAACCAAGATGGGATTACTGTGATTGTGTTAAAACCTAAAGTGCGACTAGATATCAGCACATCTTGGCAACTTCGCTTGAAATTACAAGAGTGTATTTCTCAAATCAGTTGCTATGTAATAGTAAATCTTGCTCAAGTGATTTTCATTGATAGTGCGGGTCTAGCTGTTTTGGTAGCTGGAAGGAGTAGTATTCAGCAATTTAAGGGGAGATTCTGTATTTGTAATCTGCTTCCTGAAGCCAAATTAGTGTTTGAAATCACAATGATGGACACAATGTTGGAAATTTTTGACACTGAAGACGAAGCTTTAAATAATTTACTACCAGCGTATCTATAACTGATAATTTTGACGTTCATGAGGATTTATCATGCTGGAATTAATTCATGAGATTTTGAATAGCGAAGAAAGCATTGATTTACGTCAATTTTTACATCAACTACGCCAACAAAATCAACAATACTTACTCCGAAATGATATTCTGTCAGCTTTTAGTGATTACTGTAAAAGTCTGCAAAAATCAGAATTCTTTTGTAACACTTCTCAATTAGGAAAGCTGATCTACTTCACCCAAGAAATTATCCTCAACAATGGAAATTCTTGCTTGGTAGTGAGACCAAAAATTGCTAATCAACAGGTATTTCAGATAACTGAAGACTTGCAAGTTGAACCAATGACCGTAGAAGAATTGTTAAACTTGCGCGATCGCTTTGTCAATCGCTTTCACCCTCACGAAGGCAATCTCCTAGAACTGGATTTCCATCCGTTGTATGATTATTCACCGACAATTCGCGATCCAAAAAACATTGGTAAGGGCGTGCAGTTCCTCAACCGCTACTTATCCAGCAAACTTCAGGAGTCGCAACAGTTGCAAGAAAGACTGTTTACATTCCTAAGTCTGCATAACTATAACGGTACACAATTACTAATTAACCCCCGGATTCAAAATCAGCAGCAACTATCACAACAGGTCAAATTAGCTCTTGATGTTGTTAACAAATATTCTCCAGCTACTCCCTACAGACAATTTTGCTTTGAACTGCAAGAGATGGGATTTGAACCCGGTTGGGGTAACACCGCAGGTCGCATTCAAGAAAGCTTAGAACTTTTGGATGGGTTAATTGACTCGCCTGATCACCAAGCTTTAGAAAATTTTCTATCTCGGATACCAATGATGTTTCGCATCGTTTTGGTGTCAATCCACGGCTGGTTTGGACAGGAAGGTGTTTTGGGAAGACCTGACACAGGTGGACAAGTAGTTTATGTTTTAGACCAAGCCAGAAGTTTAGAGGAGCAACTCCAAGAAGACATAACTTTAGCTGGATTGGATGTGATTGATGTTCAGCCAAAAGTCATAATTCTGTCTCGGCTAATTCCTAATAGTGATGGTACTCGCTGCAATCAGCGTTTAGAGAAAGTTTATGGTACTACAAATGTCTGGATTTTGCGAGTTCCTTTCCGAGAATTTAATGCGAAGGTAACGCAAAATTGGATTTCTCGGTTTGAAATTTGGCCCTACTTAGAAACTTATACCATTGATGCCCAAAAAGAAGTATTAGCTGAATTTCAGGGGAAACCAGATTTAATTGTTGGTAACTATTCAGATGGGAATTTAGTTGCTTTTTTACTGGCACGTCGTTTAAAAGTTACCCAGTGTAATATTGCCCATGCTTTAGAAAAGTCTAAATATCTATTTAGTAACCTCTACTGGCAAGACTTGGAGGATAAGTATCATTTTTCGCTTCAGTTTACAGCTGACTTAATTGCCATGAATGCGGCTAATTTTATTATTAGCAGTACCTATCAAGAAATTGTGGGTACTCCAGATAGTGTAGGGCAGTACGAATCTTATAAAAGTTTTACCATGCCAGAACTTTATCATGTTGTAGATGGCATAGAGTTATTTAGTCCTAAGTTTAATTTAGTACCACCAGGAGTAAACGAAAGTTACTTTTTTCCTTATACAAACACAGATAGCCGACTTAAATCAGAACGCGATCGCTTAGAGAATCTGCTATTTAATCTCGAAGACTCAAACCTCGTATATGGCAAATTAGATAACCCCAATAAGCGACCAATATTTTCAATGGCGCGTTTAGATAGAATTAAGAATCTTACAGGTTTAGCAGAGTGTTTTGGTAAAAGTGAGGAACTACAACAACACTGTAACTTGATTTTGGTAGCGGGTAAATTACGAGTTGAACATAGCAGCGACCATGAAGAAGGGACTGAAATCGAAAAACTCTATAGAATAATTGATCAATATCATCTCCACGGCAAAATTCGCTGGTTAGGTGTTCGCCTTTCTAAAAGTGATTCTGGAGAAATTTATCGCTTGATTGCTGACCATCAAGGAATTTTTGTGCAGCCTGCTTTGTTTGAAGCTTTTGGTCTTACGGTTCTAGAAGCAATGGTGAGCGCATTACCTACCTTTGCTACTGAGTTTGGTGGTCCATTAGAAATAATTCAAAACGGAGTAAATGGATTTTATATCAATCCTACTCGTCTGCAAGAAATGGCACAAGTAATTCTGAAATTTGTCCACAAATGCGACGAAAATCCAGACTATTGGCTAAAAGTTTCTCAACAAGCCGTTGAGAGGGTTGTGAAAAACTACACTTGGAAAATTCACTCTACTCGCTTACTTTCCCTTGCCAAAATTTATGGTTTTTGGAATTATACTTCCCAATAAAATCGTGAAGATATGCTCCGCTACTTGGAACTACTATTTTATTTAGTGTTCAAGCCAAGAGCGCAAAAATTATTAACGCAGCATATGCAACGCTAAGATTAATTGATGAATACAGGGGTGAAAAGATTTTAGATTTGGGATTGATGAATATAATTCAAAATTGACAATTTTTGATGCAGCAGTATCCCTGTATTTTATCAAGATATTCAGAGTTTTTATTATTACTAACACTTTGTAATTTTCAGGAATTAAATATGAAACTACTTTTAGTGATTGATTTAGACAATACTCTGGTTGAGAAAGATAAAGGTACTAATGTTTTAAATCAGCGGTTAGCAGGCTTCCGCAAGTATATCTATTTAGTCTATGTTACAGAGCGCTCTGATACTGCTATTCGTAAATTTATAGCACAAGCAAATATATTAAAACCAGATTACTTAATTGCTAGTCTAGGTAGTGAGATTTATCAACAGGGTTTGATTTTAGATCGAGATTGGGCTAATTATATCTCCAAAGGCTGGAATAGAGATACAATTTGGGCAATTGCCAGTCAATTCTCGGAATTAAAACTTCACTCCAAAAGTGAACAAACTCGCTGGAAAATCAGCTTTAATCTAGATACAGATGCTTCACTTCATGTTATTGATGATTTACAAGATTTATTAGGTTTTGCAGGATTACCAGCTCAGGTGATTTTCAGCAATGGGCGCGATGTTGATATCGTACCCAAAAGCAGTAATAAAGGTAAAGCTACTGCATATCTGCAACAACTACTGCAAGTACAACCGGAGGCAACAATTATCTCTGGAGGTTCAGGAAATGACATTAGCTTATTTCAATTGCCATCGCCGGGAATTATAGTCAATAATGCTCAGACAGAACTCCTCCAGTGGCACTTCAAAACTCATTACCCTTGGCACTATTTAACTGATTCCCCTAATGCTGCTGGTATTATTGAAGGACTGGTTTATTTTAATATTTTGCCATTCCCTAATAGCTGGCGATCGCTACCCATTTCCAATTAATTCTCATGCTCCTAAATCAGCAATCGCTTGTACTAACTCAAAGATATAGGGATAGGGATTACCCTTTGTAAACTTTCTACCAGAATGTATAGCTGGTTATAAGTTTGGGCAAGACGTCCGCCATCAACAATCACTTCTGTGGTTGGGTAGTTTTGAATTATTTCAATTAACGAAACTTTGTTGTCTTTGTTAGCAGATAAAATTATCGCTGAACGCAAAGCCTGTCGATTGGCTTGACCAGAAGGAGTACTAACCGACTGACCAATTCGATCCAATAAAAATTCACCTATTTGGTTATTGAGGACACGATCTAATACAACAGGATTAGCATTTACCTCTTGTGTCAAGATTTTTTGAACTGCCTTTGGATCTTGTCCAGCCTGATTAAAGTAGAAATTTAGGCTTTGCGAAACTTCTCCGGTCTCAGCAAGTTTCGTTAATTCATCAACTGATACAGATGGACGAAAAATACCGTATTTAAAGGTAACTCTTTCGGCAGCGATCGCACTGTTAGTGTAAAGAAGAGTAACAATACTTACTATTAGAGATAAATTATATTTTAATATCTGAATTGAGAATTTCATTGTTTTATCCTTTTAGTTATATATAAATTTGATAAATTAAAAATAATTGCAGAATTATTTATAAATAGCCAGATTCTATTGTAAAATCATCCAAATAAAAATGTTTTTATTCATGCTCTTGCATGATTTTTTCTGTTATTGAGTAAATTACTTGTTATGAAAAAGCCTCTGCTAAGTAGCAGCTTTAGGAACTTCCAATTAAAAAATATTCTCTTATTATTGTTGACTGTTGAGCGTTAACAGTCAACAGTCACGTCCGTGTGAGCGAAATTGTGTTCAACAGCCAACGACTTTAAGCGGAATAATTGATTTTTTGGAGTTCCCTGACTCGTTATATACTTCAAGAATTACAATTCACGACTTCTCAACAGAGGCTATTGGTTTAGTAGGCTTTGCGGGTAAAAGTGTAGTAAAGCCAGAGACCAATAATGGCACCAATGATTGAGACTATAATACCGCCAATACTCAATCCTGCTGATGTAAAGGCTAACGTTCCTGTGGTTAACAAAGTGTATATGCTTCCACCAATGAGCGCACCAATCATTCCCAGGAGTATTGTGCCTAAAATGTTACCCCCTTGATGTCCGGGATAAATCATTTTTGCGATTGCACCTGCAATTAGACCTAAAACGATCCAAGCTAGAATATTCATAAGTTTTCTCCATTAACAACATATTTCGTTAAACACACTGAACATTCAATCAGTAACTCTACCTGTTTTTGTAATCAAACAAAAATTACTATTTCTCTTTGATCAACGAATTAAGCGTGTTCTTCTAGCTATGTATAGAATATTATTTTCGTCAAGACTATTTCCACTATCTGAAGTAAGAGAATCTATCTAAACAGTGTCTACCTTAAAATATCTATTTTTTGATAATCGGGTTTTTCTTCATCAATCTTACACTGTTCCTTATTCATTGTTCTCTTTGGAAAAACTCCACTTCTCAACTTAGATGATAAATAATAAGCATCAGCATATCAAAATTAGTTTATTAAGAAATTAGGCGTTGCTTAAGATTTGGATGAATTAGCAAATGAAACCATTAATAATTAGTTCCAAGTTTAACGCCATCATCAGATGAGTTAGCAACGCCTGAAATTAAGCTGAGTTTGCCTTCAATACAAAGATAGTGATTTTTCAGTCTAAGTTTAACAATCAGTTGTAAAAATAACGGGCAAAATTTGGGCAGAAATCGGGTAGTTATTTAAAACCAGGTAGTTGCTGGAATAAGTTTTATATTGATAACTCCTTAAAGCTAGCAACACTACAGCACTTCAAGCTATTATGCAATACAGTTTTTCTTCTTGCCCTTTCCTATCATAGCTTTCAGCTATGAGGATGTACCTCATAGCTGCCGGAAGTGCTGTATTTAAAATACTACGTCTACAACGGACTACACATACTCTATTTTCGACACTTATGTCTATATATTTAATCTAAATCATGAAAATACAGGCTGATTAGGCTGATACATATAGATATGAAATTAGCATGAAATATTGTTAATCCATTAGAAATAAATATTCCTTATTACTATTGGCAGACGCATTTCCATTTCTACATTTATAAGGTAGGGCTAAAGGCAATTGTGCCTATAAATAAGTAAATCCGGAGGTAAAAATCTTGGCTGTACAACAACTAACCTTAAATCAAGTTAACCAAGAAATGCAGCAATGTATTCAAAACTGCTTAGATTGCCATAGCATCTGCTTGAATACTGTGACTTACTGCTTACAAAAGGGCGGTAATCATGCAGAACAAGCTCATATTCGGCTTCTGCTTGATTGTGCGGAAATTTGTGAAACTAGTGCTAATTTTATGCTGCGGGCATCTGAGTTACATACTCGTACCTGCGGGGTTTGTGCAGAAGTGTGTCAGCGTTGCGCTCAGGAGTGCGTAGACGCACAGCGGCTTGCCGACAGGCATCGCATGAGTAATGATGCTCAGATGAAAGCTTGCGCTGATATGTGCCGTCGCTGTGCTGGATCTTGTCGGCAAATGTCAATGGCAGCTGCGTAATTCATTATAAATACTGGCTTCTGCATGGACAAGATTTCTGAATGCAGTAGTCAGTAAGAGAAAAATTATATCTAGTTAAAAGTGATTAAAAGCAAGGTTTCGCAAAATTTTCAGTGCCATTTTTTCATCCTAATTGCTTGCCGCACGGGACGTAATAACGAAGTAAACAGTACCAGCACAGGAATAATTTCCACTCGTCCCATCCACATAAAAAAATTAAAATCAAAGCCAAATTTTGAACTGTAGATAGAACGGGCATTTGAGCGTTTATTTTCTAACAAAATGGCTGAGATTATGTTTTTTGGTAAAAGTCTTATGCTGTAAGCGTTCCAGATTATTCTCCGCCGAAAATAGTCAGATAACAGTGCAAGAAATAAAAAGATCGCACCGATCGCTGTGATTAAAATATTGAGTTCATCCAAGGGTCAGTAACCGATTTTGAAACTTGAAACTGAGTTTCTCAGTGTGTCAATTATAAATATATGTAAATGGTTTCTATTCAAGGCAGCATCTATCAATAGGAGAAGATGATCTTTATCTCCTTAGTTGAGATCCAGTATTTATGATTAATGATTTACCGCCCAAAAATCGCAGCATCAAGTGAATAAGCACCAGGACCTAAAACTGCGATCGCAATCAACATCACGCAGTACATAAATGCTTTTTCCCAGCTTGGTGGTTCACCTTGTCCATTAGCTCCTTGATATTGCTCGGGCGGAATTAAGTATGGATCTTGGGCTACAAAAGGTTTATGACCAGCGATGTGTAGATATATTGCAAAAATCATTGAGCCGAGAATAGGTAAGGTTCCGAAGAGTGTCAAAAATCCCAAAATCAGAAAAATTCCGCCACCTAACATAGACGCAGCTGATAAAAAGCACATAAAGACAGGCATTTTGAGAGACTCAGCCCACTGTCTCAGATGGGTTATTTTCGGGTAGCCGTGTAGTAAAAACAAGCCGCCTACGCTAACTCTTAGTAGTAAAAGTGCTAATCCTGGGAAGCTATTAGGATACACATTATTGATTGAACTTAATAGGTTGAGACTGATCTGTGGGACATTAAATGTAGTTAGTAGAAAAGCGATCGCTATACCCAGCACAAATTTATAAATCATAGCTGCACCCCACGGGTATTCAGGTTGATAACATATAAGGATTTGCCTGCTGTGATGAATAGAGAATCACGTTTCTTACCGCCAAAGGTGAGGTTAGCGCCTACTTCCGGTACGAGAATTTTCCCTAAGCGAGTTCCATCAGGAGCGTAAACCTGTACGCTGTCACCAGAAGTAGTAAAAATATTGCCATGTTTGTCAACTCGCAATCCATCAGGTTGACCTGGTTCGATGACTGCAAACACGCGTCCGTTCTTTGCCCATTGACCATCCACAACCTCGTAGACGCGAATATGATGAGGCCCGCCGGGAATATTAAACGCAGCCGTATCTGAGACATACAGTAGGCTTTCGTCTGGGCTAAAAGCTAGTCCATTAGGGCGCACCATGTCAATTACTACAGGATAAATCTCACCTGTTGCTGGATCAAAGCGATACACGTAACTTCCGGGTTGTTCCTGTTCGCCACCGTATCCTTGGTTTGGTTCAGTAATGCCATAGGGTGGATCGGTAAACCAAATTGTGCGATCGCTTTTCACGACCAAATCGTTGGGACTGTTGAGGCGTTTGCCTTGGTAGCGATCAACTAAAACCTTCCATTCACCGTTATGTTCCCGGCGGATGATCGCACGCAAACCTGACGAACAGGAAACTAGACGACCTTCTAAGTCACGGTAATTACCGCTTTGGTAATCAGATCTGTCTCGTAGGACGGTTACGTTATCAGTAGCACTCCACCGCAATAGGCAGTTACCGTGAGCATCACTCCACACAATACTGTCGTCTTCGTGAAAGTAAACAGGCCCCTCACTATGAACTGCACCATTGGCCAGCTTTTGCAGTAAAGCATCGGTCGGGACAATAGCACGCAGGCGATCATCATAAATCTCAATAGCTTCAGCCATAGGAATCTCCTGTAATCTAACTCGGTAGCTGACAATAAATAGCAGATTCAAGTTGATACCAAATTGCTATAAAGCTGCATCATTTTTTTGTAACCATCTGTATTTTGTAGAAAATTAATTGTGATTTGATTGATTTATGTTTACCTCATACTATAGATATGCTACTATGTTGATTTTTTTAAAGTCTGTTTAATGTTTATTTTTTTAGTTAATAGTTTAATAAATGCCATATAGATTTTATTTGTTACTTAGATTTAGTAGCCACACCTATTTGATATTCTATATTTAAACAATGAAATTAAAATGAAATTATTCCCTATCTTTAGGTATAAAAAAATATTAATTCCTTCGGCAGAAGCATTACTGCAATTAAAGTTTTAGCCTAAGTGTAGGAATCTATCTTTAGAGCTATGTGACATTTAAAAAAATTTAGAATATAGCTGAAACTCTTGCTAAATTACTGTACATAGAATGACAGCATGAGACTTCTTCACTCGTAATAAACATGAAATTATGACGAGCATCACAGACAATTACGACATCATTATTATTGGTACAGGAGCAGGTGGCGGGACATTGACTCACCGCCTTGCACCCACAGGTAAAAAAATTTTAGTGCTGGAACGAGGCGACTTTTTACCGAGAGAGAAAGATAATTGGAATCCACAGGAAGTTTATCAAAAACATCGCTACCATACTGATGAAGAATGGTATGACAAGGAAGGTAAGGCTTTTAAACCCCAGACTGGTTACTGGGTTGGTGGCAATACCAAACTTTATGGTGCAGCTTTAATTCGATTACGAGAACGAGATTTTGAAAAGGTAATTCACAAGGGAGGAATTTCGCCAGAATGGCCTTTGAAGTATCAAAACTTTGAACCGTACTACACCCAGGCAGAAAAGCTGTATGATGTGCATGGAAAGGAAGGAGAAGATCCAACCGAACCATTTCGTAGTGAGCCATATCCTTATCCGCCTGTGAGTCATGAGCCGGATATGCAGTCCCTTGTTGATGGTATCCGCGAACTGGGATATTACCCATTTCATTTACCGATAGGATTAAAGCTCAATGAAAGCGATCGCCTAAATAGTCCTTGTATTCGCTGTGATACTTTTGATGGATACCCTTGCTTAGTACAAGCAAAAGCCGATGCAGATGTCAACGCCGTTCGTCCGGCTCAAGAAAAGTATGCTAATGTTACCCTGCTCACTCAAGCCAAAGTTTTACGGTTGCATACTAGCGAGTCAGGACGAGAGGTAACCAAGGTAGAAACTGAAATTGCCGGAGAGAAGCATTGGTTTACAGGCGATATTGTGGTGGTTGCTTGTGGTTCTGTCAATTCAGCAGCTTTGCTATTACGTTCTGCTAACGATCAGCATCCCAATGGATTGGCAAACAGTTCCGATCAAGTCGGGCGAAATTTCATGAAACAGTTGGAAACCGCTATTGTTTCTATACATTTAGATGTAAATCACGCTAAGTTTCAAAAAACCATCGCTGTCAATGATTTTTACTGGGGAGAGCCGGATTTTCCTTATCCGATGGGCATGGTGCAGAATACTGGTAATGTCCTAGCTGATATGATTCCCGCAGAGGCTCCGCCGCTGATGGCTCCGTTGATTAAACTAATTCCTCATTATGAGCGCCATTTGTTAGCTGAGAGGTCAGTTGGTTGGTGGTTGCAGACAGAAGATTTACCAGATCCTAATAATCGGATTCGTGTAGTGGGGGAAAAGATTCACATTGATTATACTCTCAACAATACCGAAGCAAGCGATCGCCTAATTCACCGCTGGACATCTGTACTGAAGTCAATTCCTCACTCAGCTAAACACGTCTTACCATTTAGCATCTATCCGCGCACTCATATACCAGAACAAGCAGTAGCCCATCAATGCGGTAGTTGTCGATTCGGCACAGATCCCCAAACCTCAGTTTTAGATATCAACTGCCGTACCCATGATATCGAGAATCTTTATGTTGTAGATAGTAGTTTCTTTCCGTCAAATTCTGGCGTGAACCCGACGCTGACAATTATGGCCAATGCTTTGCGCGTAGGCGATTATCTAGCTGAACAATTGAAGTGATACCAATTTCAAAAAAGAATGCAACAGATACACGGTTTCTTAATTTACGTTTAATGTGAATTACGTCTTGAAAGCCTTTAATTTCGTCGATAGTCACAAAACATAATTTTGGGCTAGTCTAGAAAACCTTATAAAATAAGCGGCGTTTCTAATTCACATAAGGCGTAATTTTGAATTTTGAATTGGTATGAGATGGTTAATTAATCAAGTCAAAAAGGACAAAATATTATGACAAACGATGAACGACAAATTACACCACAACAGCAACCTCAACAGAATGATTCAACAAGCAAATCTTATCCCTTAGCTACAGGTTTAGGTGCTGTGGGAGGTAGTGTAGCCGGATCTGCGATCGGTCGCTCAATTGGTGGTAAGGTGGGTGCTGCCATTGGTGGCGTTGCAGGGGCAATTACTGGTGGAGTTGCGGGTAACAAGTTAGCAGAGTACGGTGAGGAATTTATTGAGGAACTTCAGCCAACAGTTGGGTTGGAGTTAGGAGCCGATGACAAACCAATTGCATTACCCCGTCATTATAGTTGGGAGGAATTACAAGCACTATCAAAACCGCAAGGTGCAGAAATTCAACCCAATAGTACCAATGAGCAATAAAAGCGATCGCGATTCATCATCACAAACTACAAACTGATTTTCCACAAGCGCTTTTCAATCTGCTACCTGGCTTTCTCCTAGATGGAGGTCGCCTATTCTGTGCCCTTGTTTGGCTGTCTCATCATTACCTATATGCCAGAAGGAGGTAAATGTGTTTAACCGACAAGCACAATCACTAGAAGAGAGAATTACTAAGCTTGTAAAATGTGCTCAACGTCGAAATATCCGTGAGACAGTGGTTGCAGGCGCTCTCATTGGGGTCTTTGCTTTGATTATGGCTTACGATATTTATCAACAACCAGAAGACATTCTCGCAATCATTGGGAGCGGAGTGATAATCTTCGCGCTGTTGCTGGATATAACCGTCATCTGGTGGAAACTGCACATCCCCAAATCAGAACTGTCTGCGTTCCCCCCTACTCAGTTTCCAGACAAGTGGAAGCAGCGTCTGACCCATCAGGCTCGTATGCTCAGGCTCGTTTGGCTATGGTATCTTCTGCCTTTATTCTTGGGACTTTTTATCTATTTGTTGAGCGTTTACGACGCATCTTCCGGTGCTGTAATCATACCACTTTTGATTCAAGCCGTTGTCTGTATCGGAATCTGGCGGTTCAACCTAAAAGCAGCCAAACAGATTGAACGGGATCGTGACGCTTGGTTTGGCAATTTGCGTACTGTCTAACACAAGCTTGAAGGCAATGTATGGAACGACTATTCCTTTCTCGACTCGGATGACGGTTGTACGGTTGAACAATGGTGAATTATGGTGTCATTCACCAGTTGAACTAACTCAAGCACTGAAAACAGAGATTGATACACTTCGGTTTAGTCCGCCATCTCTTTTCACCTAACAAGATTCATTATGCTCACATTAGCACTTAGGCTAAAGCCTACCCAGAGGCGATCGCTTTTATGCTGCTGGCGTTTCCTATGATTTTCTTTGCCTATACAGAACCCGCTAATGTGAATGGCACGCTTGAAAAGCTGAAAGCTCGTCTGGGCATGGTGTTGGGGGTAGGGTGTAGGGTTTAGGGGGAAATTAAGAAAACCAAATATCGAGTACGAAGATAAATATTTTCCTTCTTGCCTACGGCACGCTACGCGAACACTACACCCCACACCCAAAAGCCTTATAGGTAATGGGTTTGGCGTTAACGAGCGTGCCATTCCCCGCTAATGTAGTTATTCGTGCTGCTACACCCGAATCAGTTCCGGCAAACTAGCAACCACTCCGCAATCAATGGAAATATTCGCATCTAGCACGGTTTTTCTGCCATCTGACTGGATTGAGTGCGCTCGTACTTTCTAGCTTGATAGAAACTAATGACCATGCCAATAGGATTTGAGCAATTAAGATTGAATAGGCGATCGCTATATCTTAAGTAGAATAAAAATTTCATAGTGATTTCATTTTTGCGTGAAAGCGTAATTAAAGAAGGCTTTTAGCACTGGGTTGACTATGCGGTTGATATTAGTTGAGGATGAAGCGGATTTAGGTGCAGCAATCAAACAAGTCCTGAGTCATGAGGCGTATGTAGTTGATTGGTTTCTGGATGGTACTCAGGCATGGCAATATCTCGAAACTGGATGGACTGAGTACACGTTAGGGATTTTTGATTGGATGCTGCCTGGAGTTTCCGGGATAGAGTTGTGTAAATGGTTGCGATCGCGTCAATTAACTTTACCCGTTTTGATGTTAACTGCTAAAGACCGCATGGAAGAAAAAATTATTGGTCTAGATAGCGGTGCAGATGACTATTTAGTTAAACCGTTTGATATGGCAGAATTGCTAGCAAGATTACGGGCATTACAAAGGCGAGCTTCTTACACAGGAACAGCACTGATACCCCAACCCCGACGCTTACAAGTAGGCTGCTTGACGCTCAATTACAGCACGCATGAACTTACTCGACAGTATCCTCACGGTGAAAAGCAAGTATTATCTTTAACTGCCAAAGAATTCCAATTATTAGAATATTTCATGCGGCATCCTCACCAAATTATCAGTCGCGACCAAATTATTAATCAGCTTTGGGAAATTGGTGCAGAACCAGGTAGTAATGTAGTAGCGGCACAAATTCGCTTATTGAGACGCAAATTGGGAGAAGAAGACAGCGAATCTTTGATAGAAACTATCTATGGTGTGGGCTATCGCCTCAACATTCATGCTGCTGATTTTTGCTAACTTGAAGCAACACTTTGATATCCTATTTTACTACCTTGGCATTAATGAGATTGCTTCCCTAAACTGCGTTTCAGTCGCAATGACATATACTACTTTTGATTGAAACTTGGTATAAGTAAGGTTCAAGAAATATGAAACACAATCCCATTTTCCACCAGACTCGGTTACGGCTAGCAGCTTGGTATACCCTAGTCATGGGTGGTATTCTAGGGCTATCGGGATTGGGCGTTTATAGTGTAGTTGCCCATGCTTACCAAGAAACTATAGACCAGGGTTTGGAATCAGTAACAAAAGCACTGCATCAAAGTATTGAACCTGCTTGGCAGCAACCTGGACACTTAGAGGAACTGGCTAAAGAACTTTCCTTAAAGTTATGTATAACTCAAACAAACTGTTTGCCCAAAACAACTATTATTCAACAACCAATAGCAGAGGCTGCTAACGGAGTTAATTACTATATACGCTTATTGGATCGTTCAGAAAAACTGTTTGCTATTGCCGGTATCTCATTTGATAAGTTACCGATAACCTCACCTTCAAAGCATTGGCAAATCCTCACAGATTCGGATGGCATTAGATATCGCCAAATCACTTTACCTCTATATACTCAAAACCAGCTTTCGGGTTATCTACAAGTGGCGCGCAGCCTCACTGATTTAGACCAACATCTTACTTATTTGAGATTAACTTTAGTGTTGGGATTGCCAATTTCCATGATTTTTGTTGGTTTGTCTAGTTGGTGGTTGGCAGGAAGGGCAATGCAACCTGTATATCATACATACCAACAAATGCAGCAATTTACTGCTGATGCTGCCCATGAGTTTCGCACACCTTTAGCAGCGATGTATTCTACGATTGAAGCTGCTATTAAGTTACAGCAAGAACCAAAATCGAATAATGGACTTTTAGATGTACTCAAACGCCAAAATCGTCGCCTGTCGCAATTGGTAGGAGATTTGCTGCTGTTAACGAGAATAGATCAAAAACAACTAACACAAGAATATCAGCCTTGCTGTTTGAATGATTTAATTAGCGATTTAATTGAGGAATTAGCATTTTTGGCAGTAGAAACTCAGATACATCTTTATAAGCAGATAGAAGTTTCAGAAAAACTTTACGTTATGGGAAATGAAGAACAGCTTTATCGTCTAATCTCCAATTTAATTATCAATGCAATTCAAGCAACAGCTAGTGGCGGAACAGTCACTGTTTTTTTAGAACATAGTGAGCGTTACGCCATCATCAAAGTCCAAGATACAGGAATTGGCATTGCTGTTGAACATCAAGGGCGAATTTTTGATCGCTTCTACCGAGTTGAGCGCGAGCGATCGCGCACCTCTGGTGGTTCGGGATTGGGTTTAGCTATAGCTAAGGCGATCGCTCAAGCCCATAAAGGTAGCATTCAAATCCAGAGTCAGCTAAATGTGGGCAGTACATTTATCCTACGACTTCCCTTAGGGACTTCCAAATAAAAAAATATCCTATCGCTTTGATGGCAGGAACCGGCTAGTCAGATAAATTAACATCTACCAAAAGATATATACAAATTTCATTTAATTTTCATTTTTTAATGGAAGGCTATTGATATGAGAAAAAACATTTTAAGTATTTCTAACACCATCACTGATTAAAAGTGATCGCTAAAAATTATGTTAGTGAGGGGAAAAATTCTTTGGTTGAGGCTTTACCGCCAGATGCTTCAACCAAGACGCTTGGCTTTTGTTGAGGCTTGCGTGATTGGTTTGGTTTCAGGGCTAGCGGCAGTTTTATTAGGACAAGCAGTGGACTGGGCCGGAGCATGGCGAGTTCATGTTTCTTATCTTTGGCCTGCTTATTTAGTGTTACCTGGCATTGGGCTGTTAGGAGGAATCTTAGCTGGTTGGTTAGTAGAGCGCTTTGCACCGGAAGCATCAGGTAGCGGGATGTCTGAAGTTAAAGCGGTACTAGCTCGTGTACCTATGCCGTTGAATTTGCGGATTGCTCTAGTCAAGTTAGTCAGCGCAACCCTAGTACTAGGTTCGGGAATGCCTTTAGGAAGGGAAGGCCCAACTGTGCAAATTGGGGCAGCTTTAGCTAATCAACTGAGTAATTGGGTGCCGACTTCCCCAGAACATCGTCGTCAACTGATCGCCGCAGGAGCAGGGGCTGGGTTAGCTGCTGCTTTTAATGCACCCATCGCAGGTGTCCTGTTTGTAGTGGAAGAACTACTCCAAGATGTATCAGGTATTACTCTTGGCACGGCAATTTTGGCTTCTTTTATCGCTTCAGTCATCTCCCGGCTCTATGGTAGTCACAGCTTGGATCTGAGTCATTTGAATTTAGCCTCTTTGCATACAACTTTCTTCGCTCAGGAAATCCCCTTCTACTTGATTTTGGGTGTGCTGGCTGGACTACTAGGTATTCTGTTTAATAAAGGTATTCTTGCTAGTCTGGCACTGAACCGCCGCCTGCTACGTGTGAGTTTACCCTGGCGAATTGGAATTGTTGGGTTAGTTACTGGTATTGCGATCGCCCTGTTACCCGTAGCCTTTCGCGATCATGCTGGACTGCGAGAGATGTTACTTACAGGTAGTAGTGATTCACTATTTGCAGCGATCGCTCTTGTTGTTCAATTTACCCTAATTATTTTAACCTACGGCTCTGGCGCACCGGGCGGTTTGCTAGTTCCGACTTTGGTCTTAGGAGCTGCTCTTGGTTACTTGGTAGGTGCTACTCAAGAGAGTTTACTGGGCATGAGTGCTGCTACAACCTATGCCCATGTAGGCATGGCTGCGTTTTTTAGTGCTGTCTCTAAGGTGCCAATTACAGCAGTTGTCATTGTGTTTGAGATGACAACAGATTTTAATTTGGTACTACCGTTGATGATTGTGTCTGTGGTTGCCTATTTAGTTGCAGAAAAAATTGATCCTAGGTCGCTTTACGATCTCCTACTAGAATGGAAAGGCATTCACATTAAAAAAGAACCAGTTGCCGAGGGACTTTTAGCACAGTTAACTGCCGCAGATGTCATGCAGCGCCGTGTCGAAACTCTCTCGAGCAAAATGAGTATTGATGAAGCAGTACAGGCGTTTTCCCATTCTCATCATCGCAATTTCCCAGTTGTGGAGAATGGCAAACTTGTGGGCATTGTCACTCAAAAAGATTTAGTAAATACTGGCTCACAGCAGTTAGCTCGTGATACACCTATCAATGAGATTATGACACCAGAGCCAGTTACAGTCAGTCTCACAGCTACCCTGGCTTATGTGCTGCATCTACTCAACCGTTATAACTTGAGCTGTTTACCTGTTACAGAAGGTCGCAAACTCATAGGCATTATTACACGCACTGATATTATCCGCGTCGAAGCAGAACGGCTGAATGGCAATCTAGAAAACATGGAGCCGACAAGGACATTAGAACCTTCTTATGTGATTCACCAAACTCGCGCTCCTGCTATCAGAAAAGGAAGGTTGTTAGTACCATTGTCACATCCGCAGACAGCCGAGACTTTACTAGAAATGGCGGCAGCGATCGCTAAAGAGAAGCATTACGAAATAGAATGTCTGCAAGTGATTATAGTTCCACGCGATCGCACTCCCAGTGAAACACCAGTGCAAACGCTCAAAAGTCATCATCTTTTGCAGCAGGCTGTACAGTTAGGAGAAGATAGGCGAATTCCTGTTCATACCCAGATTCGGGTTGCCCATGATGTTGCTGGGGCTATTTTGGAGACTGTCAAAGAACGACATATTGACTTAGTATTGATGGGTTGGAAAGGCAATACTTCAACTCCTGGTAGAGTTTTCAGCCGAGTAGTGGATACTGTAATTCGACAGGCCGCCTGTGATGTTGTATTAGTTAAATTAAATGATCAAAAAGGTTTTAAGCGTTGGTTGCTGCCAATCGCAGGCGGCCCCAATTCCAGCCAAGCAATTCAGTTATTACCTGCGCTGAGTTCCCTAAGTTCATCACCTGCGATTAAGCTATATCAGGTTTTCAAACCTACTGAATCCAAACCTGATACAACATTGCTTGACAACTGTGTTCGCTTTCTGCAACCGAGAGTCAGCGGTAAGGTAACTGCTACCCCAGTCCGAGCTAGTTCTGTTCCTGAGGCTGTCATTGATTGTGCCCAACAAGACCACAGTGATGTGATTATCCTGGGTGCTAGTCGTGAAAGTCTTCTCAAGCAAGCGATTAACGGCAATATTCCCGAAAATATTTCTCGTAGGAGTAATTGCACAGTTATTTTGGTGCGGAGTGCAACAGCATAACTAACTTGAAAATAGGGCAGGGGACATTAAAATTTAGTTAAATAATTTGTAAGAATTCAGCACACAGGAATCAGTTGTCAGAATTTAGAAGGAATTCCAAATGATTGGTATGTTGATTCATTAAATTTTATCCTCATTCTGTAACTATTCTAGCTACTGGATTCTGATTCCTGAATTCTTACAACATTTTCACCATTTTCTAGTAATTAGTACAACATTATTTAATCAACTAAAATTCTCTAATTTTTGGCTTTTAATTACTATTGAATAACTTAATTTATTTCTTGAGATAGATGTCAAATATACAAAAACTAATACATCTTATAATTACAAAAAGTTGTCTCAAATTTACAATGTAAAATGCCACACGTCTTACTCGTGGATGATGAAGCAGCCCTGCGTGACAGTCTCACATATACACTACAAAAAGAAGGCTACACAGTGAGTACAGCCGTTGATGGGCATAATGCAATCAAACAGTTCCATAAGCAAGTACCAGATATAATTTTACTTGACCTGATGTTACCGGAAGTTAGTGGCATGGAAGTCTGTTGGCGAATTCGAGCTTTTTCTAATGTACCCATCGTCATGCTCACAGCTAAAGATCAGGATGTAGATAAAATTTGGGGTTTGGAAGCCGGAGCGGACGATTATGTGACTAAGCCCTTCAATACCCGTGAATTGCTAGCACGCATCAAAGCAGTGTTGCGTCGTCGTTCTGAGGAACAGCCTTCATGAGAGGCTTCTTACCCCGGATTAAATTAAACACAATTCACGCGAAGCTGTTTGGCACATACTTGATGCTGACAGCTTTTGGAACGTCACTCCTAGCAGGTTATATCCTGTGGTCGTTCTCTGATTATTTCATGCGAATGCGACAAGTAGATCTGGATAACTGGACAAGTGCATTAAGTGAAAGTGTTGCAGATGGACTAGAAGAAAAAGATATTCCTCAGGTAAAGGTGCTAGTACAAAGATATGGCGCACCACAAAATGTGACGTTGCGTGTTTTTAATCAACAAGGTAATCTGATAGCCACTTCTGACCCAAAGTTAGACTCTCAAGTTAAAGACTGGTATCAAATTCCAGGAATGCGCGCAGCTCTAAAAAATCGTGTAGAACAAGGAATTGCTAAAGGAGTTTTATCTAACAAAGATCGCCTCTACATTGCTAGACCGATTGAACGCCACGGTCAATTTTTGGGTGTCTTGCGAATGTCTATTACCCTGGAGCAGTTTCAGCGACAGTTTGCAAGGGTGTTTTGGAGTGTTTTGGGTACGCTAGCAATCACAATTTTACTGTGTGCATTGATTAGCAGTCGCTTTGCTCGCAGTCTCTCTAAACCGATTGAGATTATGCAGAACTTTGCAATTCGCTTAGGTGGTGGTCATTTTGGCGATAAGCTAACGATCCATGAAAACAATGAGTTAGATCAATTAGCAGCAGAACTCAACCGGATGAGTGAGAGGTTAGCTTCCCTAGATCAAGAGCGCCGGGTGTTTTTAGCTAATGTCTCTCACGAACTGCGTACCCCGATAAGTAATGTACAGGTAACAGTAGACGCACTTAAAGGCGGAGCTTATGAAGAACCAGAAATACGCGATCGCTTTTTTCAAACTATCGATAGTGAAATTAAACGTTTAGCACGATTAATTCATGACCTCCTAGATTTAGGACGTTTAGAAGCGGGAGTCACACAACTTGAACAGCAAAGCATTTCACTAGCGGGGTTGATTAACCGTGCTGTCAATGCAATAGAACCGCGAATGCAAGCCAGGAACATTTCCCCACAAGTAAACGTAGATAGCCTTATGATACAGGGCGATCCAGAGCGACTATTACAGGCGATTCTCAACTTATTAGATAATGCGATCAAACACTCACCAGCCGACTCTCAAGTATTGATTTCTGGATACAGCAAAGGAAAACAAGCAATTATTCAAATTCAAGACCAGGGAAAAGGCATAAATGAAAATGATTTACCAAGAATTTTCGAGCAATTTTATACAACAGACCCTGCACGTAAAGGTAAAGGTAACGGTCTGGGGCTAGCGATATCCAAGAGAATTATTGAAGCTCATCAAGGTAGTATTACTGCTATTAGTACTCTTAATCAAGGTGCAACTTTCACTATTAGTTTGCCTTTAAAAGGCTAAACATAGTTCCTCTGGTTATCGATCAGCAATGAGGGTAATGACACTGCACCTATTAGGCTATGAGAATGTCCAAGGTTTCCCACCTAGCTTTGCAGGCTGGAAAAACGCAAAAGAAGCGATCGCCTCCAGACTAAAACTAATTACCCTGCACAATTCTCCAAGAAAACAATGCTGGTGTTAGAGATCTTGGGCGATCGCTCTTTCCACAATCACGCCATCTTGCATTTGAATCACCCGCTTTGTCTGATCTGCTACCGAGGCATCATGGGTGACAATTGCGATCGTGGTTCCCTGTTGATATTAAAAATATCACCTATTAATCTTGAGTAACAAGAAAGATTTAATCAAGCTTGATCAATGTATATTTGTCTTTCCACTTCAAAGCCAAGTGTGATTTTATTGATTTGATTTTTGAATTTTTATGTAATCAAAATTATGTTTCAGTAAGCGTTGCAATTGCCAGGATTTTGTATAAGTTTGACTAAAACATTCAAAAGGTAGAGATTATATTAGGTAAAATTTGTAAGGATTCAATCGTATAGATAAATAAACTCAAGCCGAAATTTAATCGAAACTCTACTAAGTAAAAACAAAGCTAGCAGATCAGAAACAATAATTTGACGAGTAACAGGCAAAGCTCAAAATTCAATTCGAGGAAAAAGAATCTGAGGTGAAGTCGAATGTCGAGGAATGGAAAGCGAGTCGCGAAGTCAAGAAACTCGAACATCGAGCAGGTAAAGCTGAAGACTATGCAGCAACAGCAACATTCTTAGCAATGGCGACGATGGAAGAAGCCGAAAAAGCAATCTTAGAAGCGATCGCTGCCAGATTAGATGCTGAAACTGCTGCGGTAGCTACATAGAAATCAGATAATTCGTAATTCGTAATTCGTAATTAAAGACAGTTTTAGACCCCAAATAAAACTCCGAATGCTTGTATAAGCACTAGGTAAAATACCTTTTTAATTATGAATTATGAAGATTATTAGCATAAAACGAAACTACCGCGTTTAAAAAGTAAAAAACAGTCAATTGACGAGGTGAACAAATGACTTCAGCAAATGTTTCTGTTAGTCGAACTCATGAAGAGAAAATTACGACAGATATTATAAGCCGCGAAATTCGACTGGTCTCCCGCCCCAAGGGGATGCCAACCGCAGATAACTTTGCCCTTGTGGAGACCGAACTGGAGCCGCTTGAAGATGGGCAGGTGCTGGTTCGCAATCTATATATGTCAGTAGATCCATATATGCGCGGTCGCATGAATGACGGGAAATCCTATGTTCCAAGTTTCGAGTTAGGCAAACCCCTTGAAGGCGGCGCAGTAGGCGAAGTCATCCAGTCGCGTGCCCAGGAATTCAAGGCGGGTGATGCCGTCACTTCCAACTTTGGCTGGCGAGAATACTTTATGGCTTCGCCGAAAGAATTGCATCTGGTCAGCCACGAGATTCAACCTCTTTCAGTTTACCTCGGTGCCCTCGGCATGACGGGCATGACTGCTTGGGCTGGGTTGAATTTGGTAGAGGTTAAAGCCAGCGATATCATTTTTATTTCGGGAGCTGCTGGCGCGGTGGGAAGCGTGGCCGGACAACTGGCGAAATTGCGCGGGTGCCAGGTAATCGGGTCAGCTGGTTCAATGGAGAAGGTCAAGTTTCTGCGGGAAGAATGTGGATTTGATATCGCCTTCGACTACAAGGTTAGTCCTATCCTTGAACAACTGAACCTGGATGTGCCGGACGGGATTGATGTTTATTTCGATAATGTTAGGAGGCGAAATGCTCGAAGCGGCGCTCTCGGTGTTACGTGTACATGGCCGGATCGTCGCTTGTGGCGGTATCTTCAGTTACAACCAGGAAAAGCCGCAGCCCGGCCCATCCAATCTATTTAACATGACTACTAAACGGTTGACGATGAAAGGGCTACTTGTTCGCGATTGGCTAGATCGTCAAGGTGAATTTGAACAGGAAGTGGGCGGCTATTTCCGAGCCGGCAAGCTGAAGAATAAGGAAACAGTGGTGGTAGGAATTGACCAAGCTGTAGGCGCGTTCATCGGTCTGTTTGAAGGAAAAAATCTTGGCAAGATGGTAGTGAAGTTGGATTAGGTAGCGACACAAAGCTCATTTTCATAACCAATCTCCTCAACTTGATATTAATCGCGTCCAGCCACCGTCTACCAACAGTTCTTCACCCAAAACAAACGACGATTCATCGCTTGCTAGAAATAGTACGGCTTTGGCAACCTCTTCTGGTTCTCCAAATCATTTCATGGGAATGCTTTGCTGAAGGTTTGTAGCTATTTCCCCTAACTGTTCTTGAGAAAATCCTAGCTTGTCATACAGAGGTGTTTTAATTGGCCCCGGACTAACGGCATTGACTCGAATTCCGCGTCCAATCAGTTCGGCTGCTAACACCCTCACAAGCGATCGCTTGGCAGCTTTAGAGGCAGCATAGATACCAGAACCAGGCATTCCCATTTGATTGTTGATTGAAGTGTTAAAGACAATGCTGCTATTGGCTGGCATCAGGGGAACAGCTTTCTGCACCGCAAACAGTGACCCCTTAACATTGATATCCATCGTTTCATTAATAAATGCCTCGTCTACATCAAGTAATGGTCTAAACTTGGTCACTCCAGCATTGACAAACAAAATGTCGAGTCTAACCCATCGTTATTTGACTTGGGCAAATACCTTATCTAAATCAGTCAGCGATCGCGAATCAGCCAACAGGTGCCCACAAAATTGGGCCGAAGATGAGTTGAAAATCTGGTGAAACTTCCTGATTATTCTCGCTATATTGCAACTGCACAAAAGTACAATAGTTGTTGCAACTAACCATAGAGAAAATATCAATCACAAAAATTATCAACACGTAAATCTCGCCAGATGTCAGAAACCTGCCAGCCAGTGTTACCCACAGACTGGAGAACTGGAGCGTCTTGCGCTGGAGCAAAGACGTGAATATATTCTGTCAATTGGCTTTCTACCTCCAAATCTGGCTGCTGGTCAATGATAGGTTCATCAGCAGAGACTGTCTCTACGGGAGCAACTTCCTCAAGTGCTGGCTGTGAAGCAACAGACTTTTTGACAATCAATACTTCCGGTTTTTTGATAGGTTTCATGTTTATCTTGGTGTCAAAAGCTTGATAGCAGAAAAACAGATGTAGCTAAAAGTTGTGCGCCTCATCTATGGTGAGTGATTGAATAGCCCTTCACAAGTAGTGAAAACAAGCCAATCTGTTCGGTCTGTTGAAGGGAGCAATTGATTATTAACAGATAAAAAGCAGAGTGTAATTATGCTCGTGGAGTAGTGCTAGCAATTATACTTGTGCTCGCGCAATTACAATCGCTAGGCGTAAAATCTGCGGCTCAACACACAGGTTTCACCCCTAGCGTTGTTTATGCTTTGTGATCGTAATGTTCAATACAAAGCCGCAGTGATTGGATAGGCAGAAGTTCAGTTAATGCATCTATCAAAATAGAATACATTCGTCAGGAGCCAGAATTTAGAATTGAATTTTGTGCGAATGGCGGATGAATAAGTGGGTTTAAGACACCATTAAATCTTTGATTTAGTGGTCTTCAATTAGTGGCGGGTCTGAATCCCCCACTAATTAATTCTGACGGATGTATTCTGATTTCTGAATTCTTCTTCATGGTGTAGATGATACTACTTTTGAGCGGAACTGCTTGCCTGCTGAAAATGCAGGCACTTTAGTAGCTGGAATCGTGATTTTCTCCTTGGTTTTGGGATTACGCCCTTCACGCTCTGAGCGCTCGCGCCGCTCGAATGAGCCAAATCCTATGAGCGTCACTTTATCGCCATTAGCGACAGCTTCGGTCACGACTGATAAAAAAGCACAGAGCACTTCATCAGCTTGCTTTTTTGTCATGTTAGCCTTGGCTGCTACAACGTCTACTAATTCACTTTTGTTCATAAATTATCTGGGAGCGAAGATAAATATGGCTACATTAAGTAGGTAGGCACGAAAAAACCGGACTATGTGAAGATAAGTAAATACGGAGAATAAATCTGCCGAGGTAACTAATATATATGGGCGCTCGTTTAAGAGTATTCCTGAGTCGTGAGCAAGACAGAACTTTGTTCAACCTGAGAACAGCAGATGTACCACAGAAAGTCAAAGACCGAGCAGAAGTAATTAGGTTAAATGCACACGGTTGGTATGTGGAAAAAATAGCGGCTCATGTAAATTGGACTTCACAGACAGTCAGAGAAGTTTTGCATAAATGGGAAAAACATGGTCTACAAGGGCTATGGGAACAAACAGGTAGAGGAGGGAAAGCAACATGGCAGGAAGAGGACATAGTATTTTTGGAAGAATGCCTGAAAAAAGAACCACGAACATACAACAGTCATCAGTTGGCGCAAAAGTTAGAAACTTAACGCACGATTAAACTGAGTCCCGACAGAATTAGACGGGTACTCAAAAAAAGGGGATCGATTGGAAGCGAGCCAGAAAAAGCCACAAAAGAAAACAAGACCCCACCGTTCGAGAGTACAAACAAGCTGACCTAGAAATGCTCGAATTATTTGCGGCGACGGGAGAAATAGACCTCAAGTATTTAGATGAATCAGGGTTTTGCTTGTGGAGTGAACCCGGTTACACCTATTACTTTCGCAGTGAACAAAAACGTTTGGAACAAACTCTTCGTCGTGGTCGCCGACTCAGCATCATCGGATTTCTTCAACCTTTGATCAGTTTTGTTTATGGTTTAGTCATTGGGGGCGTTAACCGGAAGTCTTATATCCAGATGATGGAGCTTGAAGCTGCTGATGCTCAGAAAACCGGACGTATTCGCGTAATTGTCCAAGATAACGGGCCAATACACCGATGTCATGAGGTACAAGAACTCTGGACTAAATGGGAGAGCATGGGTTTGTACATCTTCGTTTTACCCAAATATTGTTCCCAAATGAATCCCATTGAATTGGAATGGCAGCATCTTAAAAAAGATGAACTAAGAGGTCAAACATTTGATGATGAATTAGACCTTGCTTATGCCGTAATTAATGGTGTTGAAGCTAGAGGAAAAAAAGGAGATTACAGTACTCAACGTGTTAAATTTAACTCTAATTCCACTGCTTAATGTTTCGTTACATACTTGGGAATTTTCCCACCCACCTACTTAATACCAATGGGAAATTAGTAATTCCACCTCAATTTGAGGAAGCTTTAGCTTTTAAGAATGGGTTAGCAGCAGTGAAGATAGATGAGAAGTGGGGTTATATAGACTTGAGCGGTAAATTAGTCATTCAGCCACAGTATGAACAAGCGCTACATTTTAACGAAGGATTAGCAGCAGTAAAAATTAATAATAGATGGGGCTATATAAATTCTCAAGGACATATAGTTATACAACCCAAGTTTGAAGAAACTTTAGGATTTTTACAAGGATTGGCAGCAGTAAAAATTGGTGATAAATATGGTTATATTAATAAATATGGTCAACTTGTTATTTTACCAAAATTTGATGAGGCTTGGGAATTTACTCTTAATTTAGCAGTAGTAAAAATTGGTAAAAAATGGGGTTATATTAATCCTAGCGGAGAGAGGGTTATTGCTCCTAAATTTGATAGAGTAACCTCATTTGCTGAAGGATTAGCTGCTGTCAAGCTTGATAATAAGTATGGCTATATTGATACTCAAGGTAAGATAGTAATTCAGCCCCAATTTGACTTAGCTCTGAGTTTTACCAATGAACTGGCTTTAGTATATATTGATGGCAAGGCTGGCTATATTAATAAAACCGGAGAGTTTATTTGGACTCCCAGTAATTAATCAAAGCAGAAAACTTCTTTGTTTTATTACCTCACAACAAAGTATTTTTGTAACTCAAGCAAGGAGGAGAGTCCCCAACTCTTAAACCAGCACGATACCTCAACCTATTGGCAATCTTGGGCATTTCTGCTGCTAATTCTGTGGCTGTCGAAGGCAAGTTTTGCAGAGCATCAGCTATCACTAGACTAGAGGTAGTAGCCCCAATAGCAGCTGCTTCAAATGCTTTACTAACATTTTGTATAGTTTGAAGACCTTGCTGTGCTGCTGTAGTTGATAATCCTTGCAAATCAGCAAATCTGACACGTTGTGTACTGTAGTTTCTCTTTTCCCCTCTTCTTTGAACTCCATCCATCACAGCATAAGCAAGGTCTAACTCATCGTCAAAAGTTTTCGAGGCTAGTTCATCTTTTTTGAGGTGTTGCCACTCCAATTCAATTGGGTTCATTTCCGAGCAAGATTTGGGTAAAAATAAGATGTACAAACCCATGTCTTCCCACTTTGACCATAATTGCTGAACTTCTTTACATCGATGTATTGGGTTGCGCGGCGCATCGCTATCTTTATCTTTTGAAATGAGAGTCGAAAGCCAAAGAAAGAGGTTGAATTTCAGTAATTCTTGTTGTGATTTTGCAGTTTTGAACATGTCATTGATTTATGTAACAAAAGGGTTGACCGCAACTACCTGAGTTAAACGATCGCAAGTAGGTAAACAAAATTAATTACATTGTTTTCACCAAATTATTTCATCACCTTCTCAAGGTTTTGATGACGAAAGCTCTTAATTCGACCATCTGACCATCGCGAAAGCGCCAGATGTCACAGTACGAGTAATTAGCCGTCTTCCCGTCTTCGTCCTTCATGGTGATGTCGCCGAGTGCTGTGACGAAATCACCCTCAGCGATTAAGTTCACGACCCTAAACTTTGGCGGTTCTAAGTATGTCGTTACCATCCATTGGCGAACGGCTTCTTTTCCTTCAAGGGTCTTGTCGCCTACAAACGTCCATTTTGTGTCGTCGGCGCAGAACGACAAGAATCCTTCATAATTGCCTTCAGTGATCGCTGCGTTTGCCTCTTCTAAGATTGCTTTATTTTTGTCTGACATCTGAATTTCTCCTTTGTTCAATTCGTAAGCCGCTTTTTCTCAACAATTGCGCGGGTATTGCCAGTTCAGAGTCGATCCACTTGTAAAGATTGCAGACCCGCCGGAGCTAAGTGCCGAAATCTGCTGGACTTTACTGTCTGAATTATTCACTTCCATCGTAAAATTCTTCTTCGTCAACTGCCGATGCAATACTCGCCTTGCCCTCAACGTTCAGCCGCTCGCGGGCTGAGAACATCGCTTTGCGTGCCACTTTGACCGGAGCAAAACGAAGAAAGCCGACTGACGTTTTCATGTCGTCATGTGCCGCCGAGTCAGGTGCAACACCTGGTTCGGATCTGGGATCTCATGTCACGTCTGCGGCGGTCAGAACATGTCGTTGCTGTTGTCCGACCATTCGGGTATTGTCTGGAGCACGTCCCAGTGCTCTACCACCTTGCCGTCGGCATCTAGGCGGAAGATGTCGATGCCGGCCCAGTCCGGCTCACCCGGCCAGACCTGGTGGCAGTGCAACACTACGTAGTCGCCCTCGGCGATCACCTGCATGAACTGTACCTGCTTGCCGGGGTACTCGCGCGCCATCTGCTCAAAGTACGCGATGAACCCGTCCTTGCCGTCGGACACATGCGAGTTGTGCTGGGTGTACGTAGCCCCAACGTACCGCTCCACGGCCTCGCGGGGCTGGCACTGGTTGAACATCAGGTCGTAGAACGCCGTGACGGTTCTCTTGTTCTGCTCCAGTCGGTCATTCATCAACACCCCCCTTGTGATGCCCTGCTGGACAAAATCAAACTCCAATCCGTTTAGCAATTACCAACGCCATGAAGCTAGTACCGCAAGGCGGAATTCAAAATTCAAAATTCAAAATTCAAAATGAATACAGCGTAAGCGTTTCGTGAGTTTAGAATGGTCTGCTTATTTACGCCGAGGTGTACTAGTCTAATTTTCTGTAAATTTCAGTACAATTTTGCCCCGTGTTCCTCCCTGCTCTAGACGTTGGTGTGCCAGAACGACCTGATCCCAAGACAATACTGAATCAATCACTGGGCGAAGCTGTTGACGCTCGATTAGTTTTGTCAAAGCCTCTAATTTTGCTCGGTACTGGGGTGAAAAAACAAAATGAATCGTCAGATTCTTACCCCATGCTTCAAGAAGCGATTGCGGTATTGCAATGTCTACAATGCTTGTAAGCCTACCGAAGGGACGAATGATTTCTAGACTACGCTGAATTGTTTCTTTGCCGATCGTATCTAGTACTAAATCCACACCCAATCCATTTGTTTCTTGACGAATGACTTCTACGTAATCTTCATTCTTGTAATCAATCACTCGATCTGCACCCAGTTCTGTCACGAAATCTCGGTTTCTAGAACTACACGTTGCAAAAACGTATGCCCCTATCGCTTTAGCGAGTTGAACTGCGAGCGAACCAACTCCACCCGCACCCGCATGGATAAGAACTGTTTCACCAACTTGTAGCTGGCCCCTAGTCACCAGACAATCCCAAGCAGTTCCGCCTGCAAGCGGAAAAGAAGCTGCTTCAACGTGCGATAGATTTGCAGGCTTTAATGCAACAATCGCTGCATCAGCCACATGATACTGAGCGTAGCTACCGGATTCTCCAAAAACTTGCGGCGAGTAGTACACGTTGTCTCCCACCTTGAAATCGGTCACAGCTTCGCCAATTGCCTCAATCACCCCTGAAACATCAACTCCAAGGATAGCGGGTAATTGAACCAGTTCCTTGTAATCACCACGACGAGTTTGGTAGTCGATCGGGTTAATCGAAGTTGCACAAACTCTGACTAACACCTGATTCGCCTTCAGTGTTGGTGTGGGAACCGTTTGAATCTCAAACTTCTCAGCATCACCAAACGCAGTTAATACGGCTGCTTTCATAGATTCCATCTGTGCCAAATCTCCTTGATTCAGAATAAACAGTGACGGGATTTCGATACCATTGAGCGGAAGTAACTCCCTAACTTCGCAATAGCCCGTTGCCTTTAAGTGCAAAACTCACGGAACAATTGCAGTCACGCGGATTTCAATTCGCATCGTTGGCAGTCCAAGAGCCGCGACTCCTACCTCTGTCCAAATGGGGGCATGGTTGGGCATATAATGACGAAATAGCTTGACCATCACCTCGTTAACCTCTGGGGGAAACCCGCCAACATGGTAAGAATTGATGTGGACAACGTGCTCCCAACCCGCCCCGGCAGTTGCCAGGGTTCGCTCTACGTTCCGAAACGCCTGAGCAATCTCATCCGCAAGTGATTCTGAAATTTGTAGATTGTCATCCACACCGCCTTGTCCGGATGTTTCCACTCGATCGCCAATTTTTACCGCTTGCGAGTAATGCAATTCATTCAGCATGTATTCCCCATAACCGGGGGTGACAAAAAACTTGGGCTTATTCATGGTGTCCCTTTTCTTGCAAATTCTGACAACGATTTGTCAAATTCCTGTGGTGAAGCGCAAGTTCGTTTCGGCAGCATCCGATTTAGACACTAATGTTCAGAATTCACTTGCCATGTAATCACAATGATTTCTGCAAACCCTAAGACAAATATTAGCCGCGAAAACGCTTGTAAAATGGCTTCCATCGTCCAGTTCTGACTCTGAACCTCCCAGATCATCCAAACAATATAGAATCCCATCACCAACCAGGGTAGAATTACCGCTGAATTCCGTCTGCGATAGAAGCGGATCGTCCTCTCGCGCCAAAATGGGAAGGTGCTGAGGAGACAAAAAATGTAGGAGGTTCCTGCACTGATGAACAAGCTTCTTTGAGGACCCGAAGGCAGGTTTGGGTATCCAAGTGCGATCGCCGTCAAACAAACCCCCAGTGCAAGATACAGGAAAGTAAACCAGGTAAATCGTTTCATTACTTTCTCCGATGAAGCTTATTCTCTGTACCAAACACGCACACATTGAAAGCATTTGATTGCAAGACCCTGACTGATCATCACTGGGTGGAAAGCATTACTGGTCGTCACTCCGTAGACATCATCACTTGTGCCTTCAATCCGATCGGGTAAAACAACGGTTTCAACATTGATCACCTGTATCGTTGTACTTGCAATCCACTGATTGACAGCACTCACAACCTCAGAGAAGGATTCGTAATCGGAAGGTCCGCCGAATGGTCCCCGTTCAGTAATCCGAGGCGCAAAATCTTTGCACTGAATCATTTGATTTACCACCTTAAAACTGTAGAGTTGAGCATCAATTCAAGTAGTGGGCATCGCCCACCATTTTTAAACCCTTTCTTTTTAAAACCTTTCACAGTAAGGCTTTGTGGGCAGTGATAGCCCTATGATATCTATTCCAAAACTTAAGCCAACCTTGCCAGTAAACCGCTAAGAACAAAGGCAAAAGCATGAACGCTGATATGAGCTAACATTGCAGCCTCTAGCGAATATTGCCAAAACAGCCAGCCAAACGCAATCCCCGCAATCCCATTCAGTAACAACGCCCGAATAATCACAACTGGAGTGAGGGGAACGATCGCGGCAGTCGCTGGCAGGTGTAGCAGTCCAAATACCAACGCGGCTAAAACGATCGCACCCTGGTAAATCCCTTGGCTTGGCAACGTAACGCCTTGTTTTAGCCCTTTCCACGCAATCCAAACAAGTAGCGACATTAAACCCCAGCGCATCAAAATTTCCTCAGTGATGCCGCCATAGAACATGGCTGTGGGCAAATTCAACCAACTTGACTCTGTATTATTTGCTGCCCGTAGCGCTTCCGGTAGGACAGGTTGCATCAACTGATCGAGCAACAAGACAACGATCGCCGCCGCTACACCCACACCCAAGCTCCACTTCATCTCAACGGCAAAAGATGGAATCTTAGGGGTATGAAGTACCCAGTAGTCAATCAAATGTGAGCGTAATCCAACGCGATAGGCACAACCAATTCCGATGAGAATGCTGATTGCCAGTAGAATTGAATACTGTAGTCCTTGCAGAAGCATTAAAATCCCCAATGGTGGCACTTTTTCCAGTATTTCTGGAGACAGTTTCGCTAACTGTTGCTCGACTAAAGGAATAGACGCGATCGTGAGCATGACAATTCCCACACTGCCCAATACAAATAAAATCCCGAATTGTTTCATAATTGCCATTGGTTTAACCTCCAGATGATCCTTCCTATCAGCCCATGCCAGCAGCTACCATCACCGGGATAGTGGGCAGGTTGAAAACGACATGAACGATGACAGCAGTTCAGACCGATCCGCTGCGGCGGAAGATCTCGGCAGTAGTAGGGTAGGCAGTGCCCACCATTTTGTAAAACCCTTCACAGTAAGGTTTTGTGGGCAGTGCTCACCCTACTGGCTTGCTGTCACTTGAACGTAGGTTCGATAACAACGTCGCTCCAGTCGGTTGGCAGCACGCAAGTGGGATTTAGGTGTTGACAACTCATAGTTTGAAACGCCTCTATCATAAAATTTGGGTTCGATAACCACGCCGCTCCAGTCGGTTGGCAGCACGTTCGGCATCGCGACGATTGTAGTGGGTACTCACAAAAATCCATTTCCGATCATCACGGCTGCGGTAATAAACCACAAACTGCCGATAAGTAGACCGATCGTCACGACATCGATCGTCGCGATATCGATCGTACTGAGCGATTGACATATTCGGATCTCGATCAAGGTTCTGACCAATTTTTTCTGAATCTAGTGCCTGTGCCGTAAAGGGCATAGTTACTACGAATCCCGTACTCACCAGTGCTAGCAAAATTATCTTTTTCATGAGATTAGTTTGAAGGTGTAAAACTTGGATTGACCGAGCAGAATGCTGATTGCCAGTGGAACTGTATACTGTAGTCCTGGCAGCAGCATTAAAATCTACAGTGGCGACACTTTTGCCAGTATTTCTGGAGACAGTTTCGCTAACTGTTGCTCGACTAAAGGAATAGACGCGATCGTGAACATGACAATTCCCACACTGCCCAATACAAATAAAATCCCGAATTGTTTCAGAATTGCCATTGGTTTAACCTCCAGATGATCCGTCCTATTAGCCCATGCCAACGAACACCATCACCGGAATTGTGGGCAGATTGAAAACGACGTGAAGGACGAGACTGGACCAGATCGATCCGCTGCGACGGAAGACTTCAGCCGTAGCAAGACCCGCCACAATGGCCGCAGGAAAAACGATATTGATACCGTGCATGAGGGCGAAGATCAAGGTGCTGCCCACGACCCCAACGAACGGACCGTAGCGCAGCAGCGCGTTGGTGACGATGCCCCGGTAGAGCAGTTCCTCGCCAAAGGGTGAGAAGACGCTGATGAACACCGTAGACAAAACCAGAGACAGTAACCCGCCACGACCACCCTCTGCGTACACACCCTGGATATTGTTACTGTCCCCGGTGATCTGAACCCAGACCAGGATCGCCAGACCCTTGACCACAAAGGCGACCAGTCCTAGTCCGACGCTAATCAGGAGCCAGCGTCTGGAGGTCCGGCGCACGCCGAAGGCGCTCAGGGAACGGATACGCAGCCGCGCGGCTGCGGTGAACGCGATGAGGGTGGCGACACCGGTCCATGCAGTCAAGATCAGGCCGTAGACCACGGGGTCAAGACCGAGTTGCTTGAACAGCAAGATGCCTCCGAACCCTACGATTACATAGACAACGAGACCCACAATGATCTCAAGCCAGCCCGGACGGGCAACCTTGTTCGGACTGGATGCGGCGAGGGGGTTCTGTGGGTGGTGAGAAGACATTTTAGACATAGTGATCAACTCCTTCGATCAAGTTGCTGATTCAAGTGGCTAATAGATTTAAGAATCAACGGGTTCGGATGCCTTGCCGCGTTTGAACACCTTGTAGGCGATCGCCAGGAACACGGGTACTGCAACCAGCACCGCTAGCGCCCCGTAGGTCGCGTGGTATTCGCTGATTGTGAACAGAGCGGGTGAGGGCAAGGCACTTCCAGTGATGTTGAACAGGAGTACCCCGCCGATGTTGTGCGCGAAGTGTACGCCGATGGCGAGTTCAGTGGTTCCGTCAATCAACGAGACCACAGTCCACACCAGACCGGGAACGAGGAAGTAGTTGGAAAAGACCGTGAGCCAGCCGCCTGCGATCGCCTCCGGGTTAAGGAGGTGCGGCAGGGTAAATATCACGGCTGGCACGATCGCTAGAAAGACGCGGTTGCTCCAGATGAGGCTCGCACCCTGCACGATGTATCCGCGAAAGAAAAGCTCCTCGGTGGTGGTCTGGATGGCGGTGAGAACCAGTGCGATCGGGACGAAGAGAGCGAACGTTAAGAGGTCGGAGTTAAAGGAGAAGGTATCCGGGTAGAAGAGGTACTGTCCCAATCCACCGATCAGGCAGTACGGCACGAACCACGCCACGAATCCATGACCGACCCGATGCCAGTCTATCCGCTCCCGCGCCGTGACGAGCGTCCGGGGGTGGCGGCGGTGGACGAGGGAGACAGCGATCAGGACTCCCGCGAGAAAGAACAGGAAACTCGCCATGACAAACAGGTAGTATTCCACGGGACCGAGCACCGAGGGGTCTGCCTGGCCACCGAGCGCGAACGCGACGAGTACGCTGGCACCACTACCGACGACCAACCACGCAAAGAGGATGATCATCAGCCCCAGAATATACCGCCACCCCCGATGCTTACCCCACCCAGCAGCATCGACGTAAGTCGCATCTTTCACTTCCATTCCGACCCCCTGCTTTCCTTTGGTTGCTTTGATCCTCATCTTTGTCCCCTTTACTCGTGCGTGTATGTAGCCAAACCCTTGGTTAAGATTGGGTTTCGTAATACTCAACCCAACTTACAGAAAAGTTTTGTCAATCAATCAGCGTAATGGTCATGGTTTCTCCTCTTCATGTTGTAAATTGAGCCACCCGGTGGTGTTCCAGTTACTTTTTTGTGCCACGGGAACAAAGCATTTGCGATGACTCAGATAAGGTTCTGGTTCAGAGAAATAGTCCCAATCCACCAGTGAATAAAGTTCAGCTTCTCTTACAAGCTTGTTGCATTAAAAGGCGGTTGTTTTGATAGACCTCTAATTTCCCAGCCTGCGGATCATCCAACGTCCCATCCCAGACCGAATATTCATAGTTGCCACTCCCAAATTTGTACACTCGAACGCCTTCAGTCGCCCGGCTGGTTCCTCCACCCAAACTTAAATTACCGTTAGGACTGATGGCACGATAAAGCAGTTCACCAGACCGATAGTTTCGCCAAATGTTAATGGTGTAACCGCCCTGGCATTTAGTACTCAAGATGAGGGCGGCTGTAGAATCAGCAGCAGCAGGCGAGGAGAAATAACCTGAGATACAGATAGGCAGAGCGAAGAATAATGCGGCTCTTTTGAGGAGTGTTTTCATTGTTTTCCTCATGTAAAACTCATTGATTGAATAGTTCAGATCGAATTGCCTCAACGGTGTGCTTGCTAAAATCAGCTAACTTCAGCGGGGGCACTTATTCCTGAGATTAAAACCGAGCATTTACAGGCTGCTCATTCACGAGGCTTGATTAACTCACTACATATCCGTCATCAATTACTAACGGTTGACCAGTTATGAATAGAGCTTAGTAATTTGCAGCAACAATGACTGTCATCAACTCTGTCATTTTCCAGCGTCCGGTATATCGAATGTTATTGATAAATAGGGCTGGAGCCGCCGTTATTCCACTCTGCAATCCACTTTCGATATCCTCATTGATGCGATCGATATGCACTTGTTTAGACAACTCTTTGAGAAATTGAGGGATATCAAGCCCTAAATCATTGGCGTACTCTACAAGATAACCATTTTCTAACTTCTGTTGATGGGCAAACAAAGTGTCGTGCATTGACCAAAATTGTCCCTGAGCGGCGGCGGCAACGGCTGCTTGGGCTGCCCGTTGAGCTTGGGGATGAATCTGTGCTTGCGGAAAATGACGGAAGATAAAGCATAAATCATCCTCTCCAAAAGAAGCACTAAGTTCTCCTTTGAGCAATTTAATCAGCTTGTAAACATCCGCACTTTTAGAGCATTGATAGTCTCCATACATCACTAGCACGACCTTAGCACTCAGCACACCTCGCATCCAATCCTGGGTTGAAGGGGTTACAAGTAAAGAACTGTGGCTACGAGCGTCGTTCATTTTTCTACGTTTGCATCAAGCATGGAACCTGGCAATTTACTTACCTAATTCGGAGAGAAGGCTCCCGCCATAATATGCAGATTTGGCGGCGAGATGAATCGTGTTTGCGTTAAACTTAGCATCCTCCAACTATAGCTGGCTGAAAGTCTCTTGGAAGAGGGGATAGCTAAGTTTTTCGCATTTTCTGTGTTATAGTTTACGTTAGTAGGCATGACGTAAATATGCTGGTATTTGAGGCAAAACTTGAAGGACAAAACGTACAGTATCAAGCGCTTGATGAAGCGATTAGAACTGCGCGGTTTGTTCGCAATGCTTGCCTTCGGCACTGGATGGATAACAAGGGCATTGGGCGATATGACCTGAGTAAATTCTGCGCTGTTCTTGCTGCTAACACCGAGTTTCCTTGGGTCGCCAAACTGAACTCGATGGCTCGGCAAGCCAGTGCTGAAAGAGCGTGGTCTGCAATTGCTCGATTCTTTGATAATTGCAAGAAAAGTAAACCAGGTAAGAAAGGATTCCCAAGGTTTAAGAAAGAGCAAACACATGGTTCTGTTGAATACAAAACTTGTGGCTGGCGACTTTCTGACGACCGTAGGTATATCACTTTCTCGGATGGTTTTAAAGCGGGAACCTTCAAGTTGTGGGGAACTCGTGACCTGCATTTCTATCAACTCAAACAGTTTAAGAGAGTGCGGGTTGTGCGTCGTGCTGATGGGTACTATGCCCAGTTTTGTATCGACCAAGAGCGAGTTGAGAGGCGAGAACCAACGGGTAAAACTATTGGTATTGATGTTGGGTTGAACCACTTCTACACCGATAGTAATGGGGAAACCATCGCCAATCCTCGACACCTGCGTAAAAGTGAGAAGTCTTTGAAACGGTTGCAACGCCGTTTGTCTAAGACTAAAAAAGGTTCTAACAACAGAGTCAAGTTTAGAAACCAACTTGCACGTAAACACCTCAAAGTAAGTCGCCAACGTAAAGACTTTGCTGTTAAGACGGCAAGGTGCGTGGTGAGGTCTAACGACCTCGTGGCGTATGAAGATTTGCTCATTGCGAACATGGTCAAGAATCATCGCTTGGCTAAATCTATCAGTGATGCGTCGTGGTCGCTGTTTCGTGAATGGGTTGAGTATTTTGGTAAGGTATTTGGTGTCGTAACTGTTGCAGTTGCACCCCATTACACTTCGCAGAATTGCTCTAACTGTGGTGAAGTTGTCAAAAAGACTCTTAGTACTAGAACCCATGTTTGTCCTCGTTGTGGGCATACTCAAGACCGAGACCAGAACGCAGCGCGGAACATATTAGAAAAAGGATTGAGTACGGCGGGTCACGTCGGAACTAACGCCTCTGGAGAGACTGATCAATACTTGAGTGAAGAAATTCCTTCAAGCAAATCAACTCGTGGAAAGAGGAAGCCCAAGAAGTGATTTTTGGAATCCCCCACTGCATTCGGTACTCCGAATCAGTGGCGGGAGGATGTCAATCAATCCATTGATTGCGTAACTGTTTGCATAAATTCAATATAGGCGATCGCCTTCAAGCTGTCGTCTATAGCAAGTTAAAATTTTTACAGTATAAATTGATGGAGCAACCATGCCATCGTGGAGTAGAAGGCTAGCTATAACTTAAGTTAGAATCCCAATTCTATCGAAAGTACATCCTATAAATGATGGCGAGTACCTTGCAGTGATAGGCGTAACGGAGGAGTAGTGTAAGTAGTACCTGCCGACCACATCAAACCGCGAAGTAGATTGTAAGCTAGCAAATAAACGTAAATTTCTTTACGTACCATTGAGGGAGTTTTACAGCACAAAATATCCATCCCTAAAGTAGTTTTAAGATGTCTTAAATCTAGTTCAACGTCCCAACTTTGACCATAAAGCCCAACAATATCTAGAGTCGAATAAGCTGTTGTATCTTCTTAGTAGTAATTAAGCTAACTCGTTCAGTGCGAAAGCCAGGAATAACAATATAATAATATATCTCTCGTACAGTTATGGTTGAGGGTAAAGTATTAAATTCATCTTTATTCAATCTTTGTGGGCATTTTTTAGGTTTAGTCCAAGTTACTAACTTGTCACTTGATCCAATTATTTTACCTTTTCGCATCGTGGTTTTTCGGGCTTGGTGTTTCCTAAAAACTGCATCACAATTTTTATTTTTAATAAAAGCTAAATCAGCATAAGAGCAAAATGCTCTATCCCCTAAAAGGATATCCAATGGATTAAGAAACTGATATAAATCTCTGGCTAATTTAATATCATGCGTGTTCAGAATATCTATGCATAGTGCTTCTTCGGCTCCAGTAGCTAAACTGAATATCACACCGATTTTTGCAATTGGGAATCCACATCCAGATGCTTGAGTAGAGGGCTGAGGGTAGCATGATTGATTATCTGGAGTATCCGTTTCTTCACCTTCATCAATTCGACGACCAACTACCACCACCTTTGCTTGTTGTTTGGCATAAGCGATAACTTCGTTAAGCTTCGCTAACGCGGTTGCTTTGGTGACTGCCCGATGTTCCGCCAGTCACCAAAGCAACCTTGTCTTTCAGCATCATGATAGTTACCTCTTGTTGTGAATGGTATGACTTGAAGAAGATTTTGGACAGGTTGTCCAAGTTTACCTTCCAAAAACGTCCAAAAAATAATATAAAGGAAAGCTAAATGGCTCAAACTATCTCTTTGTATACAAGATAAAGATTTTGCTCCCTAGCTATGCTGAAGGCAGCAAGCGATCACAACGCTAGTAAGTTATCTCAGTTAAAGGGAAAAGTTAGCTAGGAGTAGTATTTATAGGGATTCGCGTCCATATTCTTCTCCCATTTTTGTTACTATGTCCATTTTCTTTATCCAAAAGAAGCGATCGCTTGATTAATGCCTTAACGAAGTTTTAGGTATTTCAGCTTACGACTTGTCCAACTTCTCCTTCCAAAAGCTGTCCAAAATCTTCTTAAAGTCACAAATGGTTGTGTCACTTTGTCAAAAACTCAATCAGCAATACGTGTAGGAGCCAGCAATAAGAAGCGCCTCCTACAACCAGGATGAGTACGATCCTGGTTGCAAAATGGCGGGTTTAGGCATTGATATTTGCTGGCTCCTACACTTAGTCGCGATCGCTGGCACGATCGATCAGTGCGTTTGAGGGCAAGCTCGGATCAAGTACCTTGCGCGCACTGTCAACCCCTACAACGGGCAGTGTACCCGGATCAAGCATACCGAGTTGAACCAATACACTCGCCTGATCCCAGTAGAGGTGTTCGTGGGCTAGCTTGTCGTCACGAAACTGAACAATTACTACTAATGCCACTTCAACCCGTTTAAGAGTCGGAGCAATGCCAGGTAGCATCCAGTCCATCTGGATGGTATGAGTGAACTTAACTAGCATTTCATCGACGAGTTGATTGGTCCCGATTGTGCGCGAGACCGGAGTCAGCTCCATGTCCGGCGGCATCTGTGGAATGAAGTACTTGGAATAAAACTCGCGCAGTGCCGGTTTCCCTACTCCCCCAATCATTACCGGAATGCCGTTAACGTAAGCATCCTCAACCATCGTGGCGAGAGTATCTTCAGTGTTGTGAGCGTCAAACTCAAGCCGCAGATGCTCATCCCAGAGTTCTTGCAAAAACTCCTGGGCTGGTGTCAGGTTGCTAGTTGCCTTTCCATTTGCTTGTTCGTCTACAGATTGCTGTTTGACCATGATTGGATTCTCCTAGTTCTATCTATTTAAAGTGTATTGAGTTCCAAGGCTCGACTTCTTTCAAATTCTTACAATGATTTGTCAGATTCTTGTGGAATTAACGAACCTGCTTTGGTGTCATTCCAGTAATTCGCTTAAACTGTTGGTTCAAATGGCTTTGACTGGAAAACCCAGTTTGGAAAGCAATATCAGCAATGGTTAAATGAACCATTCTGGCGATTCAATAGCTCCATTGCTTGTTCGATTTCCAAAAGCGCTCTGTTGTTATTCATAAATTAAATAAATTCTGCATCCATCTATACAATGGCAGGAAAACACAAAACTAAGAGAACTGCTAAATTGATTGACCAAAAAAGTAGTAAGAGATGCAATAAACTATTAAGAACTTTTGGGCTAAATGTATTGAGTTGAGTATTTTTATTTACAACCTGTTGACTCTGCCATAATTGCCAAATCCGATAAATCGTGTAAATAGTTCCGATAATTACCAGTAAACTGGGAAACAAAATGCTACTTAAAACTTGTTCAGTTATTATCTGAACAAGTAAAACTAGTAAATAGAAGCCTAAAATTTTTCGAGGTTCGGGATAACGCAGCCAAACCAAGAAAGCAATGCCAGGGAGTAGTAGCCCAACTCCAATAGCCACCCAGATCCAAAATTGTATAAAGTTGGTTTCCCATGCGCTGTAATCTATAACTGTCTTGACTGGCAATACTTGATTTTTGATGAGCCAGCCAATCAGCAGAATGAGTAGGGTGGCAAGGGTTACAAATGACAACGTTGTTTTCCAGGTCAATGATGTATTGATTGATGACTTCATAATCATTTACAAACAGCCTCTTAGGACAGATTGAACGGCTTAAACGACCACGTATAGCAACCGCCACAACCGTTAGGACATTGCAAAAGCTGGGATTGGCAATTAGCTTTGGGGCATTTGTCCTAATCGCCTTGGCGACTGCTATACCAGTAAAAAACATAAAAGCCTTCTGCCTCCTGCCTACTTTAAATTCTTTCAAGGTGTGATGACACCGGACTCCTGAGAAAGCTAATGGGTTTCCTTTTAGCGTCTACTCTTCCCGGCGGAAAACTTCGGATATCAACCGTGTAAAGGCACCAGATTGGTCGTATGAATCAGGATTTGAGCGTTTGCGATCGCCCGCTTCCGTCCCCTTTACATTTCTTTAGAGACAGCCTCTTACCGCTCTCAAGGAGCATGATTTGCCTGATTGGATGCACTTCTATTTGCATACATTCAATATAGGAAATTGCCTTCAAGCTGTCGTCTATAGCAAGTTAAAATTTTTACAGTATAAATTGATAGAGCAACCATGCCATCGTGGAGTAGAAGGCTGGTTCTAACTCAAGTTAGAATCCCAATTCTATCGAAAGTACGCCTCATAAATTAACAATGCCGCGTTTAACGGCAACAATTACAGCTTGGGTGCGATCGCTCACATCTAATTTATTCAAAATTCGATTGACATGAGATTTAACAGTGCCTTCACCGATACTTAAAGCAGCCGCAATCTCGGCATTACTCATCCCCTGTGCCAGTGAGCGGAGTACTGCTAGTTCTCTTTCACTCAGTTCTGGATTACTGAGGCGCTGTACCAACTTTGCTCCCACATCAGGCGGAATATACTTCTGACCCCGATGAACGGTACGAATAGCATTCAGAAGCTCGTCAGGTTCAGTTTCTTTCAACAGATATCCTTTTGCGCCTGCCTGCAATCCCCGATAAATATCTTCGTCACTATCATACGTGGTCAGTACAATAATCCGAGCAGATTTAGCAGTAGCACAAATTGAACCGATGGCGGCAACTCCTTCCACTTCAGGCATTCGGAGATCCATGAGCGTAACATCCGGTTGGTGTTCCCCAAATAGAGCGATCGCTTGTTCCCCATTTTCGGCTTGGGCAATCACCTGCATATCTGGGTCACGGTTAATAATGGTGGCTAATCCTTGCCGAAAAATAGCATGATCGTCTGCAATGAGAACCCGAATGGCTTGGCTCATTGTGATGCCTCCCGATTGACAGTAACAATCATCTCTGTACCTTCTCCAGGTTGACTCCGAATCGTGAGTTGTGCGCCGATGCGCTCTGCCCGTTCGCTCATGCCTAGTAAGCCAAAACCCTCAGAGGCTGGAATACTCCCAACTCCAAAGCCCTGTCCATTGTCTCTCACGCGTAAGCAAAACTGATCGCGATCGTAGATTAGCTCCACTCGAATTTCATCAGCATTGGCGTGTCGAATCGCATTGGTTAAGGCTTCCTGCCCAATCCGCAGTAGATTACTCTCGACTTCAGTCGGCAGAGAATATACTGCACCCTCAATCTCATAATATAAAGTGGTATCCATTGCGGCAGTTCTAAGTTGAGCGACGAGACGATGTAGAGCGCTCTGTAGACTGCCTTCCTCCAAAAGCTGAGGACGGAGCGCTACTACCGATCGCCGCGCTTCAACCAGTCCAGTTCGCGCCAATTCTTTGATCAGGTCTAGGTGTGCCTCAGTTGCTTCTAAATCATCCGTTAGCACCTGTTTTGCCGCTCCCACCTGAGCCAGAATGCCTGTAAACGCCTGAGCGAGTGTGTCGTGAATTTCACGCGCCATGCGGTTGCGTTCTTCCAAAATTGAGGCTGCTTCTGCTCGCTTTTGCAGCGTAATATCTCGCGCTATCCAAATCACCTGTTCGTGCCGAATCGGTGCAATGCGAGCCGAAAACCACATTTCTCGTCCAGCTATCCACTGGCTGTATTCAACTGTGAGTACTTGTTGGGTTCTCAGCACCTGCTGAATGTAACTCAGGAATTCATCAGCTTGTTCCGTATCATAGAGTTGATGCAGTGTTTTACCAATATACTCCTCCCTATGCAACTCTCCATAGGACGGATTTCCTTTGATTGCACAGATCAATTGCCCTTGGGCAGTGAAGATACACAGCGGATCGGGAATGGCTGAAAAGAGTGATCGCAGTTCTGCTTCAGAGGCTTGCAACGCTACTTCTGCCTGTTTGCGATCACTAATATCTGCAATCACCCCTTCGATGTAGTCATCGCCTGCATTCAGATAAGAAGAGAAAAGTCCCCAAAATACTGTCCCATCTCGTTTTCGCATCTGTGCTTCATAGCTTCGCACTTCCCCATCCCGCTTCATCACCTCAATGCCTTGTTGGCGATCGCTGGGATTGACCCAATAGCCTATAGTGTGTTCAATTCCAATAATCTCTTGGGGTGAATCAAAACCAAACAGATCGGCAAAGCGTTGATTGGCATTGAGAATTAAGCCATCATAGGTGCGGGTTCGGTAGATACCAACCTGTGAGTTTTCAAAAATAGTTCGGAACTTGGTTTCACTGCGTTGTAATGCCTCTTCTGCTTGTCTACGCTGGGTGGTGTCATTGCCAACCGATAAGATTTCAACGACATCTCCTTGTTCATTGAAGATGGCTTGATTTGACCAAACAACCCAAACTCGCCGACCGTCTCGACACAGGTTTTCACCCTCGCCTTGCGGGTACGATTGAGGATTACGAAGTAAATCATGGACAAAGGGTCTCACATCGCGTCCAGAAAGTTCGGCTTCTGGAATGATGGTTTCAAATAAGCTCCGCCCTAAAATCTGATGTTCTTCATAGCCAAGAAGTTTTACCCCATAATCGTTGATGTAGCGAATCCGTCCTTGCGGATCATAGCGAATAATAACGGAATTCGCGGTTTGTAGCAGGTTGCGATAATTTGCTTCACTTTGTCTCAATGCGGCTTCGGTTTGTTGACGTTCCGCGATCTCCTGCTGCAAAGCTTGAGTTTGCTCTTCTACCTTCCTTTCCAGTGTTTCGGAATAATCCGATAACCGTTCATATAACCGAGCATTCTCCAGTGAAATTGCTGCCTGAGCAATCAACAGTTTAAGGACCTGTAAGCGATCGCTAGTAAACACTCCAGTACTGAGATTGTTCTCTAGATAAAGAATGCCGATCAGCTGATTTTGCTTGAGAATGGGCATACACAAGAGCGATCGCGTTTGTTGGTTTTGAATATACCGATCAGTCAAAAAAGACGGTTCGCTGATTGCATCATCAAACACCAGAGTTTCAGATGTCCGTTCTACTGATTGGATGACGGAGACAGGAATTGTTGCACAGCCAGCAACAGCGATATTTTCCAGGTTACACTGTTTACTCCCACTGCACTGAGCCACCACAGTGAGCCGATCATCTTCCAGGAGAAGCAGAGCGCCAGTTTCGGCTCCTGCATTTTCTATCACCACCTGCATCAACGTTGCAGTTAATTGATCGAGATGGATCATTTCTGAGATGGCTTGAGCCGCTTTCATCGCCGCAGCCAAATCGATCACCGCAGTCGGATGACGGATCGTTTCATCGGTCACGATTGAATGTGATTGCCGAACTAGGTTGGTGTTGAGGAGTTGTGGATAGCGTTTTTCTAAATCTTTAACTTTAGCGGTTGCGCCCCAGCGCTCGTAGCAATAGTGCGCCTCTTTAATGTAAATTTGAGCAATTTTTGACCGCCCTCGCGCCAGATAATGTTTAGCTGCTAATTCATAGGCGAGTGCTTCTTCCTGGATAAACTCATTTTCAGCAGCCCCCGCGATCGCTCGCTCGTAAAACTCTTCAGCCTCAAAAAATTGCCCTAAGACTCGCGCTTTTTCTGCCTCGACTAGATAAAATTTATGTAGATAATTCATGGGAGCGTGTTCTGCCCATTTCTGCATCTTTTCTTGGTTGATGTTAACACAATTGAGCCAAGCTACTTTTTGGGAGTTTGAAGCATCGAGCGGTAGGCTCAAAAGCGCCAGAGAGTGATACAAACAGAATACAGGTAAAACTGTTATTGCTGTCACCTCTTCAAAATGTTGCCTTGCCACAACATCGATTTGTACAGCTTGATTATATTCTCCACATAGATAACACAGTATAACTTTGTCTAGATACAGCATTTGAATTGCAGTTCCGTCTCTAACTGCAATAGCGTGTGTTAACGCCTGCTCTTCATTTGTGTCCATAATTTTTTCGTCCCACTAACTGCATTCACAGGGATACCGTCGCATCATCTGTTGCAAATCCACAGGCTCACCTGAAGGTGTATAAACAACTTTGCCAGACATTGCTGCAACTACATGATTGCTTTTTGCCCATTCATACCAAGTATAGCAACCGCCAAGGCGGTTAGGATGCAATATATAAGATATGCTCAATGGCATCTCGTAAACAATCAAACTGGTCTAGTTTTTTGCGGATTCGACTTTTTAACCAAGACCAGCATTTCTCAATCTTGTTAAGGTCTGGAGAATAGGGCGGTAGGTATAGAATTTCACATCCTGCATCCTGAATCAGTTGTTGAATGCGCCCACCTTTGTGGAATGTTGCATTATCCATTACTACAAATTGTCCAGGTTCGAGTGCTGGAAGCAAACAAGTTTCCAACCAGGTTTCAAACACCATTCGATTACACGCTCCTTCACAGGTGAAGGGAGCTATTAGATTTTGGTTACATAGTGCTGCAATCATGTTTACCCGTCCCTCACGTCGCCCTGATTTAAGTGCATGAAAGCGCTGCCCTTTTTCATTCCAACCGTAATCATACTGGTCTGGGCTATCCATCCCAGACTCATCGAGGTAAACAATCTTCTGTGTTGGTCGGGTGGACAATTTCGCTATAAACGTCTGCCTTTTGTGTTCATCGCGTTCACAGTAGCCGTAGGTCTTTTTTTTCGAGTGAAGCCAATTTTCTTCAATGCCCGTGAGATGGTGCGATCGCTAATTTGTCCCTCCCAAAGTGAGGCCATATCAACTTGGGTTTTATCCCCATGAGATGAAGCAAACTCACGAAATTTTTCCCAGTCGGTGATTTTATGACCATTCCCGGCAGGCTTATTGGGCAAGGCTTGAAAGTCGCCTGTTTCGGCTCGTCGTTTCAGCCATAAGTCTATGGTGTTGCGACTGATATTGAACAGAAGACTTGCTTCGCTTTTCTTTAAGCCATCGAACTCGATGGCTTGAATGACCTTTTGGCGAAGGTCGTAACTGTAGGGTTTCGGCATATGTACAGCGATCGCGCTCCCCAGCAAAAGGAAAGAAATTATTTCCAGTTTATGCCCAAACCGCCTTGGCGGTTGCTATAATTACGTCCGCCGTCGCTGTGTTTTGAGGTTTCTTACCTTCTTTACAAGCTGTGATAAACACGCCAGTGGGTGACTTGACTGATTGCCAAGTTTGGAGTGCTTCTTTGAGATATGTGATCGCCCCAGGCACATTCGCCCAATATTTCTTCACCACCCCTAAACAAGGCTCTGGGTTAATCCGCAATCGCCGCAACTCAGTACAGACCTCAGCAATCTCGTGCTTGCTAGGCTTATACGTACTTGAACTGACTTCAACTTCCGGCTCGGAAAATTCGTCCTCATGAGGGTCTATCTCGCTCGTCGAGTGATCTAGCTCTAATTCATCAGCAAAGTGAGTAGTCTGGGGTGGCTCTGGTTCTTTTGCTTGGTGAACTGGCTCATATTCGCTTTCTTCTACTCCTTCATCCTTTACTTCCCCAACAGCAGAGTGTTGTTGTGGTTTAGAAGTTTCAGGATCTGATCTATGGTATTGTTCTGCATTGAACGTGGAATGTTCAGTTTTGCCTCTGCCATGTTCAAGTAGCTTATTTAGTACCTCAAAGTTTAATTTATACTGCCAAGTCTTATCCTGCCCATTACCAGGATTTTTCTGCTTCTCGATAAGACCCATGCTCTCAAGCAGTGCGATCGCACTCCTAATGACATGAAGACTATGCTCACCCATGAGGTCAGCATAAATCCGCTTGAGTGGCTGATAAACCCAAGGAGTGCGGTGATTTTTAAGTTTCCATTTAGTCCAATGTCGAAAATACTCAATCAGCTTGGCAGCACAGAAGTTGCCAGTAATCTCCAGATACTCTCGCCGCAATATCACCAGCACCGATGCTTTTTCGGTAGAGACAACAGTACTCATTTGTTGCCTCCAATATGCGGACGAAAAGTTAAGTTAATTCTCGTGCCAACCAATTTCTTTGTCTTGGGAACTTGATGCAAGTGCGTAGACTGACAACCGGGGTGCATTACCAGCAAACTCCCGTGTTCCAGCCAGAAATCAGTCGGCTTGCCCCCGATGGGCTTAATTTGAAACTTCCGCTCCGCTCCTAAACTTACAGATGCGATGGCTGGATTTAGGCCCATCGATTGCTCGTTGTCAGCGTGCCAGCCAATAGAATCCTGGCCACTCCTGTATTGATTACCAATCACAATGTTGAATTTGTAGCCAGTGGCAGCACTAATCCTGTCTCTCAACTGGGCCAGAACTTCAGTCCAAGGCAATGGTTTCAGTAGCACGCTCTTGGAATACAAATACTCACAACCTTCGTCACCATATATGCACTCTAGGCGAGGCACAAGTAAAGTTTTACCCACCATTTTGATTTGATTCTGCTGCCATTGCAGGCCAAGGCAGTGCTGGTATAACACGCCAGCTTCTTCTTGGCTCAAGAATTCTGGGTAATAAGTGACTGGTAAAGCTGGGGCTGGTTTATTAAAAAGGGACATCTGTATCATCTTGTTCTCCTTGTAACCAAAGTTGTTTCAGTGCTTCTTGTTTTGCTGCTTCTAACTGTTGTTTCTCCTGGACTGAGGACTCACCGACGAGCTGCTCAAATTCTGCCCGTTGTCGTTGCTTCAGTTGCTCAGTAGTCACAACAGGTAATACCAGTTGCTCATCTTTGCCCTGCCCTGAAGGACGGAAGCCACGACGACGGAAGATATAGCGAAAATGGCGTTTGTCCTGTGGAGGAAGCTTTCGCCATACTTCCTCATTCCAGCCTGGGGGTGTAAAGTCGGCTGATGGGGGCAGTAGGTTTTGGATTTGGCATTGCAGCTGGGCGATGGCCTTTCCTTGTTCCTCGATTACCTGGTTCTGCTGTTCAAATTTCTCCAAGAGCTGAGCAAGTAGTTCTGAATTTTGTGGGGCTAACTCTGCTTCACGAGTTTTCACTGCGAAGTAAGTTTGTGCAGCAGCTATTTCACTCTTGCGCGGATCACCGTTCATCGCCACCAAATAGCAGGCGTGTCGTGATAGCTTGTAATCTTTCAGCACTTCTCGAAATGCCTGAGAAGCCCCAATTTGCGCCATTTGGACGACATCGACCAGATGGTAGGATTCATTTAACCCGGAATTCCTGGCACTGATTTTTGCTCTTTCAACGGTGTCTTTAATTCTTTTCCAAGTCTGATAACCCAGTAGTGTTAACAATTCAGTTGCTAACCAATACTCAGATCCATCAGCATCCATGTGTTTAATTTGGTCAAATAAGCTGTCGTGACTTTCGTACTTTATAATTGCGTCCATACTATCTCCCAATTTTTGACGCATGAAACTATCGCGGCATTGCAACCATGCCGCCACAGATTTTTAAAGTTTTGTAACTAAATATAGCGATGCTAGTACATTGCTGATTAAAAACGCCATCGAGTGATAACTCTTCTTCTCGATGGAAGGCTATGCCAACGAGACGCTACGATAACGTTAAGCTTCGGCTAACGCACTGTCCCCTGTCAGGTTATGGTCGCAGATTTTGGCGCAGGCATCGCTTTTAATTTTTTGCTAACATTCTTGGCTGTCTGGTAGATAATGCTTTCCTTTCTTTAGGTGGAGCAGTAGTTGGTTTTCTGGAGAAGCTAGCAGCATCCTGAACCTATAAAAAAGTAATACATTCTCTATCTAGCGAATGCATCTAATTCCTATAAAAGCGATAGCAACGTTACAGAAATTATTTGCTTTGTTTTAATCGAGCTTCCTTCCACTTTTGCGCTGAGTTGCAATAAAAGATTCTGATAATTCTTCGAGTGTGCATTGGTAAAGACGGATCAGCTGTAACGTTTCACTGGGGCTAAGGCTAGGGATATATGTTCCTGCCTCCCAAAATCGAATCGTGGAAACAGACTTACCTAACTCCACTGCTACCCGTTCAGCTGATAAACCAGCTTTCTCGCGCAACTCCTTTAAATCCATAAAAATAAGCAACTTCAACTTAATCACCTCCTCTAGATTACTGGTCTTGCTGCCTAGTCTAATCTAGTTAACTAGTCAAGTCAATAGCAAGCTAGTCTAGTTACCTAGACTTTTATAGGTGACAAGTCTAGTTAACTAGATTATAGTAATAAATATAAGGGCAACGGAATTGCAAGCCGCCAGCACCCGAACGCTCAAAAGGTTTGCCAACTTAATCATCAAATTGAACTCATTCAATTCACCCAAAACCAAGTGCCATCGGGATTAGCAGCCGGAAGCCAAACTTGTAATGCTCAAGCCGCCGGAGATGATTCCGATGACCTAACTAAGTCTGAAAAATTGGTTATTTATCGAATATACGCCCGTAATTCAAAGATTTTTACAGCTTCGCTGATTCTGTTGTGAGAGCATTTTATTTGTACAGCGCTCTTTTGTGCTTCAAAAACAAAGGCGATCGCCTGCCTGAGAAACATTGCGATCGCCTTTTATCCAAATTTACTGGAGATTTTCATTATGACCCATACAACGCATACACAGCAAGCAATTTTCGCTTCTTTCGTCGTTGATGAGCAAACGATAGCTCAAGGGGAGCAAGAGCGGCACATCACACAACAGGGAGCACCCGAAGAATTCACCGTTGTCGAAATCACCTGCTACGACTACGAAATTTATTTTGGCGAGAAACTGATAGCCAGCATCACCTATGATCATGACGACTTCGTGACCCAACGCTGGGTAGTGATCGTGAACTCAACCGAAGAACATCGTGCAAACAGCTGGGCCAAGTGCCACAACCATATTGTTTGGCACCACAAGCAAGGCACACTGTCAGTACAAAAGCAAAAAATACCAGCTACTACCACTGGTAACGAAGTCATGGCACAAATTGCCTTGGAATGTGAGAAGTTTGGCTTTGAACTTCTCGACGATGGCATTTACAACAACGACAAAAAGCTAGGCTCGGCAGGATGTAGTGGCGGTCGCTGGTGGGTGGAAAGAGCGTCATCAGACCATCAGCAGCAAGTGCCCTGTGATTCTGCATTCGATGCCGTGTGGTCGTTGTCGATGGTCGAAGTATTGCCTAGTCTCAAAACTAAGTCTTGTGATGAATTGTTGGATAAACCATTTGATCAACTGACGAGCGAGGAATGGAAGCGGCTTATGGAGAGCTTACCAGAGGATAATCTTGCACGATTATGGATTTTAGCACCATCAGCTTCAGAAAGTTTGCTTAACAGTTTTGGCGCTAAACTGGAGCTAGAAAACTGGACAACTGGAGTTTACTTTCTAGCTAATTCATTGAGAACAGCGATCGTGGCGATTAACCAGCTACCAGTAAGCAGTGAAACATTGTGGTTAAGGCTCTTAGGTAAAGGAGAAACTCAACGCCAAGCTGTCACTGAATTACTAGCACTACCCGATAACAACGTAGTACGACAAAACACTCTTAAACTAATTACCAATTGGCGAATTATTTCAATTCAACAGCCGGAAAATCTCACACAAGATGACCAGGAGTTAATTATGAATTTGTCACAAGCATATCAAGAATGGGAAGAAACTACAAAACAGCAGGCAAGACTGGAGGAACGACGCGAAGTTGTAGAAAATTTGCTTAAAGTAAGATTTGGTTCAGTAGATGAGGAACTGTCAAGAGTTATTGATAGTTTGTTACAGCTACAACCAGAAGAATTTACGCCTCTATGCTTTCAATTAACTCGTGAAGAATTGTTGGCAAGATTCGCTACAAATTGAGAGCAATCCCAAAACATAGTTACCAAATTACAACAATTTATCAATTACAAAGCGCTTTGTTAATCACAGAGCGCTTCTTTATATTCTCCGAAAATCATGAATGAACAAACTCTAGATAAAGCATTGTACTTAGACAGCCGAACCAGAGAATCTGTGCATGAAGAATTGGAACAAATCTTCAATTCACTAGTAGATTTTCAAGAGCATAACCCACTGGTTTGTAAATTCTTGTGCGCTAACAAAAGGGATTTGAGTTTGGCAGATGCAATACAGGCACTTGCACAAACCTTGGAAGTTTTGAAATTAGACGAATAGCGTTGTTACGAGCAATTACCTAGATTTAGGTTAATCAATATGGACGTACAGCAACAAACCCAAAAAGCTTGGGATGTGCTAATGGGTATCGACAAGCGACATTATGTATCTACTGGCTTTTATGCACTGGGAGATGCATTTTTGATTAGTGGTAAAAACCCCACTTATCAAAACCAAATAGTACTGGTAGAGCATCGTGGTAAATCTCAAATTAATCACTGGAATTTCAGATGTAATCGCTCGGAATGCAGACAGCAACCTACCATTACAACAAATGGTGATGATGGTAACGGTAACTTGAAGCGAAAATCCCCATCACTCCAAGTATACAGCTAAGGATGGGATTACTAATTTTCTTGAAGCTGCGCTTAAGACCAAAAATTAATCATGGTCACTAAATATGGTACAAACAATACCAAACCCTACTGTTGATGCATTTCTTCAAAATGCTGTAGTTGAAAATTACAACTTTTCTCAACTTAATAAGACCCGGATTCGTTTCAAAATTCAACTGAAGAAGACCACCAAAAGTAACGCTCCAAAATGGACGGATGTTTTAAAGTCTGAGGGTGAATCAGAATCGGATCTTATTAAAGTTAAGTCTTCAGAAGTTGGTTTGAAAGGAATCAAAGTATTCAAAGCATTGGATGAAGCAGCCAGGCAATTGAGACAGGAAATAGCCTTAGTCCAAGAATGGATGAATTCTGATAATGGTGACTGGATTTGTCCAATTGACCTCGCGCCATTGGTTTGGAGCCAACTACTAAATATTCGGGATTCGATTGCTCCGATTCTTCGCGCTCAGTTAAAAGACGACTATGAGCAGGGCTTGGCAGATTACATTGAGCGTATTGAAAATTTCCTCTCTCTCAATGCTTGGCAACTACCAACAGATAAGCGATCTGAAGTTAAAGCTAACTTACTCAAGGCTTTTCCCCTATTGTCAGAACTGGAAGATTATCTGTTGGTGGTCATTGGTAGACCTGTAATTATCCCAGCACTATCTGAACAACTCAATGAGCAACAAGCCGATTGCCTAAAACAAATCACCCAGTTCATCCAGCAGTACGACCAAAATCTGGAGCAAAGATTAAAGGATGCAGCGATCGCTGGTGGTGAAGAATTAGCAGCCCAATTACTCGAAGAACTGGCTGATTGGGAGCCAGGGCGCAAGCCAGTCCAATTCAAACGCAAGATGGAAAAACACTTGAAAAAAGTTCGAGTACTACTAGCTAATGCAAGCCCAGAAGCAGGAAAGAGTCTGCAACAGATGATGGAGCATTTGGATTCAATTGTGAATGACCCAACAATTGAATCGAAGAATTTGGGATCAGATGGGCGCTCGCAGTTGCAACAAAAGATGGATGCAATTTACTCCAAGCTACTCTCTGGACAACGCAACTTGCAAAAGTTGACCAGTGAAGATGTTGGGCTGACAGTGGCGACTGTTAAATCATTCAAATTCCGTTAGATAAAAAACCTGTTTAACTTCTTCATAAGGTAAATTATGTCTCATTTCTCAACAGTAAAAACAAAACTCACCAACTGTGAGTGCTTAGTACAAGCTTTGCAAGATTTGAAGCTATCACCCGAAGTCTACGAAACACCTCATCCACTCAAAGGATACTACGGTAATAAGGAGGGGCAAAGTGCGGAGATTGTTATCCCTAACCACACGCTCAAAGTCCGTGCAGATATCGGCTTTCGATGGAATGCAACAGATGGCGCATATCAATTAATCCACGATGCTTACGAGACAATTCCTAAGCTAGGGCAAAACTTCTTTACTCATCAGTTAATGCAGGCTTACGGTAAGCGCGTGGTTCATGCCAAAGCAGCCCAACTACAAGAGCAGTTCGGGGAGTACAGCATCACAGAAGAAAGCAACGGTCAGGTGCAAACCCTACGGCTGACTTTTACCGCACATCAACAAACACAGCAATACCTCAGGAGATGAATCATGGAACGAGCCATACTCATACATTTCAATTCAGTTACAGGGGAAGTGAAGGTAGAAGCCCAGGGTTTTGAAGGGCTTGCCTGCATTGAAGCGACTCAACCAATTGAGGAAGCGTTGGGGGTTGTGGAAGGCGATCGCTCCTTCAAGCCAGAAGCACAACAGCAACGGATCACTTCAAATCATCAAATACGCCTACAGCAATAAGAAAAATGGGGAATCAGCACATTCCCCTAAAACAAAATTCTCCCTTGCAAACTACCAAAAAAATTCAAAACTATGAACCTATCCAATATTTTCAGCACTCTGGACTCGCTTGCTTCCGATTGTGGCGTTGGAAGTGCTGTCCCCAGAGGAAGCCACAATCATTCAATGGCTAACAACGACTGCTCAAGAAAAGCTCACCTTACCAGTGTACTTCTGGAACTTGGGAGTTTCTACCTTAGAGCAATGCCTGATTGCTGTTGATGGCGGACTGGTATTCAAGCCAGTGCCAGAGTACAAAAAACCACCTCTTGCTGATCCACTGATATTTGTCTTTGACTACATCAACAGCTTTGATGGTTCTGGTGTATTTATTTTGGGTGATGTTCACCCGTTTATCGCTAAGAACTCTCCTCAACTATCGTGGGATATTTTGACCAGAGTGAAAAATCTTTACCACAGACTCAAACCCACCGAAAAAAGGATCATCTTCCTTGGTCAAAATATTGAATTACATGAGTCCCTAGTCCGGCTCATTCCCTACTGTGAAGTGCCACTGCCCTTGATTGAGCAGATTCAGGAGCATTTAGAGTCGTATTTGGAATATTTGTTGGAGTCAGCACAAGAGCAAGAAGTACAGTTCACAGTTTCGTTGGCTGCGGAAGAAAGAGAAACTTTGGCAAGGGCCGCACTGGGCTTGACGCTTGAGGAAATTAGCGACTTCCTCCGCTTAACAGTCAAAGAGCGTTTGAGCCGCAATGGTATCGTCATAGATGCTACTGTCACGCCATTAGTTGTTAAATACAAAACTCGGCTACTTGCACAAATGGGTATTGAGTTGGGCAAGCCAGCAACTATCCCATTCGGTGGGCTTGACTTATTGCGTGAGTGGTTGCAACGGCGGCGACGACTGTTTACACAAGAAGCCAGATCGCTACATCTACCTCAGCCTAAAGGTGTTCTGTTGGCAGGGCCACCAGGAACAGGTAAATCAATAGTTGCCAAAAACATTGCTACTATTCTCAATCTACCGCTACTGCAACTAGACATTGCATCAATGCTGGGTAGTTTAGTCGGTGAGTCTGAGGGCAATGTCCGCCGCGCACTCAAGACAGCACAAGCCATTGCCCCGTGCATTTTATGGATGGACGAAATTGAGAAAGCCTTGTCTGGTCAAGGTGATACAAGTGGAGTTTCCCAACGCATTTTGGGCAATATCCTCACATTCATGAGTGAGTGTACTACTGGGGTTTTTGTTGTGGCTACCTGTAACAACCCATCAGCATTGCCAAGTGAACTCAAAAGAAAGGGCAGGTTTGATGAATTATTCTTCGTTGATTTACCAACTGAGTCTGAGAGAAGCCAAATCCTCTCTATTCATCTCCAAAGATTCGGTATCTCTGTCGAGGATGAATATCTCGAAGCGAGCGCCGCTAACACTGCGAAGTCAAGAGGAGCCGAACTCGAAACCCTAGCAGCCGAAGCCGCATTACTGGCTTTTGATCAAGGACGACCGCAACAGGTCACTTTAGGGGACTTGGAAACTTGTCGAAACTCTATCACACCGCTGGCTATACAAGATGCGGCGGCTGTAGAAAGAATGCGGGATTGGGCAAAGGCGGCGCGACCGGCTTCGAGTGCGATCGCAGTAATGACCAAATCTCTCAAGACTGCTCGATTCCGCAATTTGAATTAATTAACAGTAAGCGGTGAACATCATCTCAAACAGTAATATCGATTTTTTGAGCTTTCAAACTAGCAGAACTAATCTTGTTGCGATAACCCTAGCGATCAATTAATAGCCCAGTAATCGACATGGCATTTTCTTCGACACTGGGCAAGAATACAATGCCCAAATTGCCGTCAAGCAATATTTGATTACAGGTGAATATCTGATTGACAAATGTTCACCTGTTCATTAATTAATCTAGCAAAAATTATGGAGAGAAAAACTATGTCAAATATTAAGTATTTGAATATTTTTGTGGCAACATCAGGAGCAGTAGTAATAATTATCGGAGGCATAATTGGTGTTAAAGGAGCAATTGCTGGGTCAGGCGCAAAAAATTGGATTTCCGGCTTATCTCTAATGCTAGGGGGAGTTGGATTGCAAGCAATAGCCTTAGACCGTTTCTTGAAAAATCAAATCGAAGAAGAAATCAACAGAACTTTAAATCAAAGGCTTAAGGCAATACCAAAAGCTTGTAGAGGTTGCCGAAATTTTCACGGCATTGAATATGGAGGAGTAAAGTTGGTTTGTGCTATTTATCCGTATGGAGTAGATGGGACTACTTGCCCAGATTACGAGAAATTAAGTACCTAAAATGCTCAAAGTTAAATAGACATTTGTTTTGTTAGTTAAAGGTTAACTATTGCAAATTGCTCAAAATATTAGCCAGAGAGTGTGTCACTACAAAAGGCTTTCACCCACTACAGATAGGCTATAGAGAGGAATGGCACGACGCAAGTTGAAAAAGATAGATAAATTTGCACAAGCACTGATTAATCAAAGGGGTTGCTCAATCTCCCCAGGAGAATATGAGTATGTCTCTGTTGGTGCAACATTAATTAGAGAGCATTTAAAAACTTTTTTTGATGGCACTGGTGTACAGCCACCAGAATTGAAAACTGTAAAAAACTGGTTTTATAGTGATTGTCCTGATTGGGCGATCGCAGTGCTAACGCGAGCATTAATTTCCCGAAATCAGGAAACTCCCCAATAATCCAAACTTCTATTGCCCGCAAGAGGTTGGGTGATTTAAGATTTAAACAGTTCAACAGTTCGACCTGAAAATGGAGATAATAACCATTAAACAATGCCGCGATTTATTGAAAATTCAATCTAGAGACACCATAAATAAGTATTTAAAAGCTTTGAACTTATTTGGCAACAAGTACCTCAACTGGGAGCAGTTCCGACAAGTATTAGAACTTCAAATATACCTGGGACTGAAACATGGGAGAAATAGCATATCGTACTTTCGTCAAATGACTCGTCAAGAACTAGACCAAACATTTCAAATATATGGAGTTGAGATAGATGCCAGATTAGCAACAATACAAAAAATACATAGAGACTCAGTAGCCCAAAAACCAGTCTGTGTAGTAGGTCTTTTAAAAAAGTGAACTGCTGATTTAATCCTCATTACAGCTTACTACAGAGTAATTGCAAGCATTTAACGGGTTTTTGTCCTTGATAACAAACTACATTCATCTTGCTGAATTTACCAAAAATAAGCTTGTAGAATTTCCCAAAAAAACCATAGATAGGAGTAATACGGCAACACTACAAAATCTAAACCTTTACCCAGTAGGGGTTAAACAGATTGTTAGGAAGTTGATTGTACATAAATCCATTCTTAAATCCCCAATTTAAGTACAATTTTTTTTCAATTTGAGTGTAGGTGTAGTATTTAGTTAACAAATACAAGTGTCCATATATACGGAGATACTATAATGTGTACAGGAATAGGAAACAAGGGTATATGGGTGTATGGGAAAGAATTAAGCAGAGAATTAAGATATAAATTAGTCAAAAACTCTGTTGATTTCTCCCTAAACCCTCACACCCCCACACCCCTACACCCGCAAATTTTAGATTCTGAGTAATAACAGGAAAGACAATGTGTATAGGAGAGAGAAATATACAAAAACATCTCTAGATGGTGCAACTGAAACAATAGAAAAAGAAGAAAGAAATTCCTCAGGTTTGTTAGAATTTTGTGCAGCCATTATCGCAATTACTCTCTCAATATTGACAGCCACTTTAATTTTACAAAGTGTTAACCATGCCAGTAGTACTAGAGGATTGGATAAGCCAATCAACCAATTTGAGAAACATTTGTCAGAAGATTAGATCAGCCAGAATTAGCAATCGCACATGGTATCAATGGGAGCGATTAGCGGGAGCTTGTTACGCCCAGGGCACACCAATAGTGAAGAGAAAGTACACACAAGAGCAGACAAAGATGCTGTTGTGTTTGGCATGGTTGAGAAAACATTACCCACGCTGCAAAGTGACTTATCGGAGCTTGAGAGATTATTTCCAGGCGAATGAATACAAATTCGAGGAGGTATTTAACAAGTATTGCCAACAGGTTAACTCAGGTGAAACTTTTGTAGCCGATGAAGTTACACAACAACCTAAAAAAATAGCTTTAAGTGAGGTGAAAAATTGTTGTAACCGGATTATGAACCGGGAGATTTCTAGGAATTGCTGGGCAAGTTGGAAGCAATATTTAGGCATTCCTAAATATGAACGCTTTGTAGATGAAGGAAAAGCTTCACTGTTAACTTACATGGCTTGTTGGCGACACGATCATCCCACCCAACGATTTCCCTCAGTAAATCAATTGCTAGTAATGATGAGAAATTGGTCACGCACAGCGATGAGTATAGAAACAGCATCAAGCGCTCTGATGTGGCATCAATGGCAAATGCAGGGATGCTTGGGGAGAGATTTACACAGATACTTGGCTGCATGTGGCTACAAAGTCTCACCTCGCACATTGTACAAGTGGGGAGATTTTAGTAAGCGAAGGCATTATTCGGTTTCTGAGTTAGCAAAGTGGAAAGAAAAAGCTTCAAAAAGGTTAGGAGTGGCATGATTCGATTACTAGATGTATTCAACAATGTTTTAGCTTTCACAATTAATTTTGTGTTGTGTGGAGAATACTGTAATTATTGCTAAGGAATAAACAATTATGGCGCGTAGAGGCTCGGAATTAATAGTACCAACTGAAGAGACATCAGTACAGACTTCATCGAAGGCAATTACTAGAAGTAAAAAAACCGAAATTACTACTCATAATCAACAAGCTTCAGCACAAGCTATTGAAGAGTTAGAGATTGCCTTTGACTTTGATTTAAGAATGGCAATCATTCAAAGGTTAGTACAAGATAAACAGGTTATTCTTCAGTTGAAGGATAAAGAACGTCAAATTGCAGAAGCACTAGAACTAGCTAGATTAGAAGCTATTGAAATAGCGCGTGAAGAGGGGAAACAGCAAGCTAGAGCCAAGACAGTCCAAAAAAAAGCTCAACAAAAAGCTGTAACACAACAGCACTTTATTGATGTGGAATTACCCCAACTTATTGATAGCTGTGATTATCTGCCTTATGAAACCATGAAACAAACTATTAATGAGTTTGCATCTCGTTTAGGTGTGCAATTGGAGTGGAGGGATTTATCCGATGGACAATTCGAGTGCATCCCCAGTATCGGCTGAAGTTCTTGAGTTTATCGATACGGTAAATCAGGGCAAAGGATTTGCCCACATCACCGAAATCATTAGTGCAGAAGTACAGCGCCAAATCGAAAACCAATTGTTAGAGTTCCAAAATGCGTAGGCGTAGCCCGCCGTAGGCATCGCTCAATCAAATTTGGCAGCAATTGAGGTGATGTCGCAGGAGTTGGAGAAGATCAAGCTGGAATCAGCAACACTCAGCGGGGTGATGGAGAGATTAACAGCCGCCGTCGCCCCAGATCTACCACCAACTGCTGATGAAGTCGTTAGCTTCCAACAGGCAATTAACAACTTAGAACAGTATGGCAACATCATTCCCTCGCAAGCTGATATTTTAGCTGCCCAATTAAGGGTTAAAAACGGTCGTGCATGGTCATTAGTTTGGCAGTCATTAGCAAAGATGTTGATTAAAAAATTGGAGAAAAGGTTTTGCAAACAGCCTACTTCCACCGAGCATACTGGTGCTACGAAAACAACTTAGGAATAGCTAAAATTCACTATCCCTCCTTGGGGATATTTGCCCTGGTATTTGAGAATGGTATTCCTAAAATCAATGTCAATTTTCTAGATAAAAAGGAATTCTCTTATTATTGGCAGCAATACAAAAAACTAGGAATAACTTTACATCTGGGGATGAAAGTCGGCATAGATACTGAATTAATCAGGGTCAGACAAAAGGATAATCTTGTTACCTTCCCTGATATTAATCTGGAAATCAAGTTAGAAGAAAATTGTCGGTATTTTCGCCCACTAAATGGAGAATGGACGGAGTTTCAAGACGATGTATTTGTAGAATATCAACCTTGCGATTCATTAATTAATGTGAGTTAGTCATGCCAAAAGCAAAACCCCCAGAACCACAGAAAAATGGCGCATTGAGTCTGTCTGACTTAAGTGGCGATGTTAGCAAGGCGATTGTCTTCGGTGATTCTCATTTTGGTTTAGAATCAGCCGTGTGGGATAATGCTCAACGCATTGCTGATATGTTGCCTGTTGACATTAAAGTCTTTGGTGATTTGACCGAAGAAGATGTAGCTTCAGCAGTAGAAAAAGCCAAAGGAGCAGAGTTCCAAGCGAAAAACTGGACTGAATACTCAACAGCTATTAGTCGCTATCTTAAAGCTCTGTATAAGGTCAGAGAAAAGCAAGCAGAAGTTAGTGAAAATGTAGCTGAAGCGAGAGTGCAACAAGCCGAATTAGAAAAGTCTTTGGGGACATCTTTAGCTAATTTAGAATCAAAATTTAGACTTATTGTTGGTGGTTCTCGTTCCGCGATCGCTAGCATACAGGATGATTTAGAAATCAGTTTGGGACGAATTGCCTCACAGTATTCAGAAGGAAAAGTGAAAAAACAAGAGAAACTGAATACTGAAACTACTAAAAAAGAACCAACTCCTTACGAAGAACAAACAGCTTCTTTAGTTGATAGATTCCGCCAATTGAGAGAAGCCAGATATGAAGGTGCATCCGTTGGGGTTACGCAACGAATTAAAAAGGCAGAGTAATGTCACAAATTTGTCGGCTTTTAACGAGTATATGCGGTTTTTTGGTAGCATCAGCCCTCGCACAATTAATTAGTTTATTACCCTGGTCATTTCTAGTTATAGGAGTAGCAGCAGTCATCACCTATTCCAAGGGGAAAACTGATAACTCCATGCTTTTACAAGTTATCGCTATTGGATTAGCTTTTGGGTGGATGAAATGTTACTTTGCTGGTTAAAAATTGCCATCAGTGGTTTGGCTGCTTTAGTGCTAACTTTATCGGCTAACCCGAAAAACCTCAAGCTGTTCACACCCGCAAATATTACGGCGATTGCTTTGGCCAGTTATGCGGGTATCGAACTGAGAAAGCTAGAGAAATATTACCAAGATAAAGAGCGATGTGAGGATATGCTAGCTGCTTTGAAAGATACTCAAGCAGAAGAACAACTGCAATTCCTCTCGTCCGCTGCCCACAGAAAGCGTGAAAATGAGGATGCAGATAAGCGCACCCAAAGACAATTAAACCTGTTGCAAAAAACAGCGCCACTGTTTAGTGAAGTTCTCAATCTCACCGGACAGAACGGAGCCGTAGAACGTATGGCTTTGGGCATGATCCAGAATGGAGAACCATTGGGTAATGTTCTGTTAGCAGCTTCCGAAGCGGAAATGCAATTGGAACAAGCTAAACTGCAAGCCCAAATTCATCAACGACAGTTAGAATTACAAGTCAAGCAAGTACAACAGCTTAAAAGTGCTGAAGTAACTCCTAATAGTGTCACCTCAACCTCAGCCTCAACCCCACAAATAGCAAACTCGTCAAAGATTGATGGTTTAAAAAAAGCTGCAACAGTTGTTGGGCTGACCACTCAATGTCTGGGGGTAGACATTGCCCCTAGCTACGAAAGGTTAATTTTCTCTATTAGGACTGAGGATTTTCAATCAATTCCCAAATTTAAAGCTGCATCTAAACTAGCTTTGGGTATCACTGATAAAGAAGATTTACCCTTCTATATTTATGCTCCCGAACAAATAGCAGTAGAAGTGGCTTTAAAACCAGAAGACCGCACCTACTACAACTTCCCCGTTAAGCATTGGAATCAAGGATCGCGCCTAATTATTTTAGGTCTATCTCTTGATGGCGAAGTGATAATTGATTTAGCTAGTGAAGACACACCCCAATTGTTAGTTGTTGGTACAACTGGCTCTGGCAAGTCTAACTTCTTTCGCGCTGCTGCTTACTGTCTGCTCATGCAAGGTGCGCGAGTTGATGTCTGTGGTGGTAAGGTCAGCGATTACGAAGATTTTGCTGACCGTTTCCCTCAGATCACGATGAACGATATGGGAAAAACTTTTGAGTTTGTTGGTGAGTATTTTCAAGAGTGCGTCAGCAGAAACTCTATGACTAAGGCTGAACTAGACCAACAACAGCCCTGGGTATTGTTCATAGATGAGTACAAGGGTACCGTTCCCCTCGATGATCCGCGACGCAAAACTTACGATCAGCAGTTGTGTGAAGTCGGTCGCCGGGGGAGAGGGCTAAAGATTCATGTTGTTATCGGTTTACAACGTGCAGCCAAGCGAGGAAAGGAAGATCCCCAAGGTTTACCCCCAGACTTACGCGATAACTTACCTTGTCGGATTGCGTTTCGTTGTGTTGATGCTACTAGTGGTCGGATGATTTTGATGCGTCGGGGAGAGGCGGTTACTTCATTGCAGGGGCGCGGTGACGGTATTGTGCAGTCTGGGTTGCTTGATCAGCGATTTCAGGCTTATCGATTTGAAGAAATTCCAAATTAGGGGTGTAAGGGTGTAGGGGTGTAGGGGTGTAAAGAAATTGCTCTACACATTTAACAACTCAAACACAAATGAAAGAAGCTTCTATTCAATCTTATCGGGATTTAAAAGTGTGGCAAGAAGCTATGAATCTTGCTGAAAGCTGTTACAAAATAACCAAGTTATTCCCCAAAGAAGAAACCTATGGAATGATATCACAAATTCGTCGTTCTGCTGCATCTATACCCGCTAATATTGCAGAGGGATATGGGAGAAGAACCCGTGGGTAATATATTCAATTTCTATACATAGCACAAGGTTCTCTCAAAGAATTAGAAACACATTTATTGTTATCAATCAGAGTAGAGTTAGAGTGATCAAAAATGATTAATCCATCTCTGAATCAATGCGATTCTGTAGGAAAGCTCTTAGTATTTTTGATTCGCGCATTAGAAAACAAAAAGTAATTAGTTTTCCCTACACCCCTACACCCTTACACCATACACCCCTAATTTATGCTTCCTTCTTTATTTGTAGAAGCTGCTGGCTTTCCTGAACGCTGGCAAGAAAGAGATTTACAAAAATATATTGGCGATCGCTTAAAAGAACGTGGATTTCAAACTCAATTGGAAGTTTCTGCCAATGGTGGCAGGGCTGATATTGTCACTAATTGGCAGGGTGGTGCAATCATTGAGTGCAAAAAGTATCTTGATCGCAATACTGTTTATCAAGCTGTTGGGCAACTCAACCTTTACGGCTTGAACAATACACACAAGCTGATTGTCATGGGATTTCTCACACCTGATGCGCGTGAGCAATCATCAGCGCTCAAGACTGCCTCAATGGTTGAGCAAAACCCACGCATCCAAGTTGTGTTCGTTAACCTTGAGTCAGAGTGGCTTCCTGGTGGTAAAGTGCGAATTGGATTTGGGAAGCTCAAGTTTTGGAATTTTTGGCCGACTCAACTACCTAACTTTCAGAATTGGCGTTGGTGGTTTAATTTGGCTCAAGCTCATCCCCTGATTTTGATTTTGGCAGGCTCTTTGTTTTTGGGAGTATTGCCAGAGATCTCAAAACTAACCTCTGCTACTCCCAGTAACATAAGCGATTCTGCGAAGTGGATGCAGAATGAAGAATTTATTAGGCGTTAACCAATCGTGTGGGAAGTTCCTATGTATAATGTTACTCAAAAAATAAGCGATCAATATCCCTTGATTGGTGGAGAATCCTAACGACTTCAATCCCATCATCAAGCTTGGTATAAAAAACAATGTAAGGCTTTAGAGGAAAACTTCTGAGTTTTGCGCCCAAATCATCCCGCATTTGTCCCAAATCTGGAAACTGAGCCAACATTGGCAACCGGTTTAAAATATTCGCAATCTGCTTATCTGCTGCAATTTGATTATTTTGAGCAATATAAACCCAAATATCCTCCAAGTCTTGCTCTGCGAGTTGGGAGATTTTGTAACGGTTCATAGAGCTTTGTCTGGTTCAAGTTTGCGTTGTCCTCGTTGTTTAATGGTTTGCAGCAAACTCGGCAAAGACTCGTTATCGTATTCGCTATATTGACCATTCTGTAATTGTTCCATACCCAAAGCGATTTCGTGTTGTAATGCGTCTAATTTGAGCTTGCGTACTTCTGCTTCCAAAGTTTCTAAACGCCGCATCATTTCCTGAAAGCTGCTTGCATCTTGAATAACAATCTCTGCTTTACCGTTGACAGTAAGTACCAGTGGGGATTTTGTCGTCTTAATTTGTTCGATGAACTGTTTGACGTTGCGCTTGAAATCTGTAAGCGGGTGAATATTTTCGAGGTTAATCATACAATCCAATATTTAATTTCGTATTAAATTAAGTCCTAATTAAGTATTTTACTAGATTTTATATGCGATTTCTGCTCCTGTGGCTGGACGGGAGAACATGGCTAAGAATCCTATAGAACTTAGAAGACAGAAATACTTCCAGATCAGTTGACAAATCGCTCAGTTGGATAATAGTCGGGTGAGTTGAGCGCAGGTTGGGGGAGAAATCACACCATCACCCTTGGACGATTCCAGGTTTTTGTGAAACTTCTCACTGCCAGCGAGCAGATTTATTGAAGCGATTTTGGGTTGGTACTTGAGTAGAGTTTCACGTTGACGAAACAAGAAAAGTCTTTCTATGAGCAAAACATAATTTACGACTCCCGCAGTTCTTCAGCGCGATCGCTATAACACACGAAACTAGGGCGATCGCCGAATGGGAAATTGGCTATCTGTTACAAAGAGGGAGAAAGTAACAACATCCTATCTTCCCCTGCTTTGTCTGGCTTTTTGACATCCTCTTCAACTAACCACAAGCGGTGTAGCGTGAGATTTCCAATGACTCACTCGTTGTTCACCCCGTTGCCTGTTGTTCGTTTGCAACAATTTAACTCAGGGGTCAAACTCCTCGCTCGTCTCCATTGCTCTCACCGCAAAGCTTACGCTGTGGACGAAGTTTCCTGGGGGTACTAGATGAAAAAGCTACCGCACACTGCAATAACTTACCCGACTTTTCCGACTTCATAACCCGACTTTGCCGACTAGCGCACAGAAATATAATGGTAGTAGCTTTAAACACAGTCAGGCAACGAAGGAGGGGGGTACCAAGAATGAAGAGTGCGATCGCGTTATATCAGCGTTGCTCACAAATTATGTCAACCTGGATACTTGAGATACGAGCTATGTATAGTTTTTAGTGTAACAACCATACTCAGAGCATCTATTTCTAGATTCTGAACCTTTTTTTCCGGTGACTTCTACTAAGAGTAGGAGACATTTCCCTAAACTGAGGGATTACCGTAATAATTGTAAAAAATATAACTAAAGCTTACGCACCTGGCACAAATAGCGGGCGGGGCTACAGGACAATTTAAATCAAACCAAGCACATAGGAATACTTGGGCGTTTTAGTTGCTGAATTAAATAATTAGAAAGCATCTTATGCGTTGACAAAGCTTTCGGAATCAGATTTAATTAATACTTATGTACTATTAACTAGCGATCGCCCTTTGCTTGTTGCGTTACTTATATAGTACAAAAGCCTTCTCTTAATAAGTCTCTATACCCACATCTTGCAGCTAACCGAACAAACCCGTAAAAGGCAAATAATGAGTACAAAAATATAACAGAAGATGAAAGAGGTTATTTAAGTATATATGAGTTATAAAATACTTATTTTAACAGTAAAAAAACATAAAAAACAGTTAAAAATACAAGATGTAGGGATGAACTATTGCGGCATCCCCGAGTGCGATCGCTAACTTTAATTCCAAAATCTGAATTTGCTTTAATAGCAGGAAGTATGAGAAAAAGGGCGTGAAATATTGAATTTTTTATAGCAAGAACAATGCTTGCCTACGCCCAAGAGCTAGTATACAATCTCAAAAAGTTAATGCCGACGCAATACCAAAAATATAATTTTGATGGAATGCTGGGATTATTTTTGTCGGCGCAAGGGCATCCTTTACCCGAACACTCATTAGCCAAATCTCCAAGTGCATTGAGTCGGTTTCTAAATATCAATCCTTGGTCAACGAGGGATATGATTCGTATTGTCCGCAGCCATGTATTAGAGACGGTTTCAAAGGTCTTATCAACATCAGGCAAAGGACGTAGACCATTTTTACAGGTGATCATTGACCTAACAACTCTTGAAAAACGGGGTAAATTCAAAGAGTTTGAGGATTTAATCAGAGTTTATAATGGTAAGCGTGGTCTATATATAGTAGTAGTTTATTTAGTTGTAGGAAAGTGGCGCATACCTTGGAGCTTCCGAGTTTGGAGAGGTAAGGGGACACCTTCACCCGCTCAGCTAGGATTAAAGCAAGTCTTGCGTTTGCCTAAATCTTTAACTGAACGTTTTCGCGTAATTATTTTGGCTGATACAGCCTTTGGGAGTGTAGAATTTCTTCACGGTGTACGCAAGTTTAGATATCATGCGGTTACAGGTGTAGCTATTAATCGTAAACTAATTGATGGCAGAGCTTTAAGGGATTTACATAAGCCGGGACAACAAGTTCGTTTAGTTGGCTTAAAATTTCCTGTTACTGTATCTTGGTATTACTTAAAACGCGATAACGGCAAGCGCAGAAATTCGTTTTGTTTTGTCTACTCGACCCCTAAAAGCTTCTACTCTCAAATGGTGAGGCAGCGCGGTCTTGGGGGTTTCCCCCATGAGCGACTGCCTCACCCGAAGGGTGGGGTAAACGTCGTTGGCAGATCGAAGGATGGTTTAAAACTGCCAAGCATCGCTTCGGTTTACATCGTTTTGGGCAAGGGACTCTGCGGGCGTGTATATCGCTGGCTCATCCTTTCTCTAACTGCTTACCTCATAGCCCATTGGAGCTATCTGCATACTCAGGTAGTATCACCACCTGATTGGGGTCAAGCGGCACAAACTGCTTTAGAGCCTCCCACGGGCGCGATTAACGCTCCCGCAAAATATGAAACAAGCACATTTTTCCGAGATTTCTCAAAGCCTTAATGTATAAGGGTTTTAAAATGTGCAAGTTGAGAGTTTATCTTTCCCCAAATAGTCGTGTCTCTTCTTTTACTTGAGATTGAACGCCTAGCTCCCCTTGCACGTAGTTGTGGTTTTGACATTCATACTTCCAGGTGCAAGATGTGAGCGCCCAACGGGCGCAATTAACGCTCCCGCAAAATATGAAACAAGCACATTTTTCCGAGATTTCTCAAAGCCTTACTGTATAAGGGTTTTAAAATGTGCAAGTTGACAGTTAAGACGATTCCAGAGAGCAATTTCTGAATCTTTTGAGTTAAAGGTTTTTTTCCTAACTCAATGCACGCCATAAAACAAGCTCAAGAACAAGAATTCTTTTGCAGCCTAGCAATATAGTTAATAAAGCGATCGCCTGTTTTTACTGATTTGTCTTGCTTCATTATGTGCCTAATTTGTCATTACGTAGGTATCAAAATACTAAATATATATACTGGCGTTTCAATATATGTACGGTAGTAACTAGCAAGTTGCTTGATTTAAACTAAATTTTGTGAAAAATAGTAGTGTTAACAATGTTTAAAGTAAGCTGTTACGCGTCATAAATTGTATATTTACTCGTGTTTACGCAGCATGTCCGTCAGGAAAGGGTTGTCATTCGTTATTGGTCATTTGTATTTTCAAGAACAAATGACTAATGACAAAGTACAGTCTTAACGTCAAAATATACAATTTAAACGCGTATCACTTTAGCACCAATTGTCCCAAGCTATTGTCTGAGTTAGATTTCAGCAAATAGGGACATACGTAATCAAAATGTGTTAATTAATACTTATTATGGGTGTTATCTTACTGATACTTCTAGTCAACCAGTCGGAAAATTCGTAACCAAATATGTACAAGGGTTTCAGACCAATTTTGTTGTGAATATTAGATTTGTTACTGAGAGGTTATTTATAAAGTAAAAATAAAATTACTGTAGCGTGTGTTAGGCGCATGTTTTCAGCTAGTTTTAACGCGAAACATCATAAAAGCGCCTAACGCACCATTCTATACTGGTTTTATGCCCAGTTCTCAGAAAATCAGTGATACCAAACTTCAAGAGTTTATTGATGCTTCACCTGTAAACCGAGCAGTTTATCATGGTGGATTAAATAATTGGTTTGCAATGCCTAAGCTGGAAAATCATTCTGGCTATGACCGTGATACTAGGACTTTTCTTGAAGGATTTAAGCCACCCACTCCTGGAGAATTTCTTAGTTCTGATATCGATACTATCAAGAGACTGGAGTCGAGTTTCTATGCTGATCAAACCGAAACGGATTCCTTACCTAGCGAAACGCCGAAACAATCATCCGAAACGCCGAAACAACCCGAAATCAATGGTTTCGATTCACAACAGCAGCGTTTCACCCGTTTCGCCTTACTCCGAAATGAGGCAATAGCGGAGATTTTACGCTTGCGAAACGAAATGAATCTTAACCAGACTCACATCATTAGAATCCTTTGGGATGCAAGACCTGGGGAGAATGAAGCTTATCGAAACGCCGTTTCGGAATATAAACAACTGATGGCAGATGTTGAATAGTACTTTTTCTCTTCGTTGGCAAATTTTTTGCTTGTTTTATCCCAACCCTACCTGATTTGAATTCAGTGGGGTGTTTATTTTACCTAGGAGTTTTATTGAAGTATTTTTGCCTGGTTTTGCAGTTTTCATAAAACTTGATATTAGTCAGACGTAATTGAGATGTGGTTAAATTTCTTTGTCAGGTCTATGTTTTGGGCGTTACAGTTCCGGTTGAGTTCCGATTTACTTCCGGAACTCAGCTAACCATATGCATTCTGTTGCAACAAGACGGTTAAGGAAAATTTTCCACAAGCGTTAATAGTTTTGTGAAGTAGAGTTTAGGTACTCTTGTCTGTGGCGCATCATCATTTCAAGCACGATGGCACTGGCACTACTTATTACGTCTGCGATCGCTTGAATTAAAAGTTTAAGTTCGATTGGTTTAGCGATATGTCGCTGAAATCCTGCCGCCATTGCCTGCTGATAATTAATTTCTCCGGCATCAGCAGTAAGTGCGATCGCTCTTATTGTACAGACCATCTGGTGAGGGCCGATGAGGTCAATGGCAATGCGGGCTTAATTTTGTTAAATAAATTTATTTGCATTTATTAAACAAGAAATTTTACTATTAAAGTATTAAAAAAAATCTAGCGTGGCAAAACTTACTAGAGAAGAGTGGAAATCCTGTAATCTTGACCTTGTAGCGAAATAATGGTGCAGAAACTTGGCATGAAATTGTCTAAAACCAGAGGCAACATCTTTTGAAGTACTCGATTGTGTTCAAAAAAAATGCCCTTCGTGCGGTCAAGCAATGTGGAATGAATACAATAATCCTCGACATATAAGAACGTTAAATGGGGTAGTAGAACTACAGCTAAAAATTCGGCGATGTCAAAATATGTCATGTCTGTGGTACAAAAAGCATATCGACCAGAGCTTGAAGGCTCCCTAGCTTTACCACAAAACGAATTTGGTTTGGATGTGATTGCTTATATAGGGTCTTTAATCTAGAGTCTTGCGTTGCAACGACAATCATCCTTTGTAGGATGGCTAACGCTATAGCTAGAGACAATTTTCAGCACATAGCTTCATAAAATCTTTAAGTAATATTACTTTATTCTAGTTTATGCTACTGACAGCAAAAGATGTGGGGTAGGTATGCGTTTTTCCCAATTGACGGCAATTGTTGGGTGTACGACAGCAGCCTTGGTACCAATTGCACCCGTACAGGCGGAAGCGGCAACTTTTCAAGTAGAATCTGGCGTTACCAGCGTTTATCATGACTTGAATTTTCTCAGCAGTATTGGGCTAAATTTGACAGGCACCAATAATACTGTTGAACCTATTACCAGCAATTTTTTGGTAGGCTTCGATATTCTCCCCGATACCAACTTCACATTCAGTGAGGTAGGCGGTTTTACACCGCTTTCAGGTACAATCAAACACATTGGCACTGTTACCTTTAATAACCAAATTACTGTTGGTAATTTTGTCATTTATTTTGAGCCAAGACGTTCCGTAAACAATACTAGCGGGCTTGTGCTCAGAGACACGGTTTCTCTGAATACGGTTTTGTTCGATTTAAGCATTCCAGAAACCGTGGCATTTGATAGCAAGAATTTGACTATCGCTAATGTGAAACTACTTATTTCCCCAGAGTTTGCCAGTATACTTGGCAACTCTAAGTTAACAGGTGTGTTGGGTGGGACAGCACGAATTGATGCTCAAGTTGTCCCAGTTGCTGCGGTACCCGAACCAGCAACTGTACCAGCGATTCTTGCAGGGGGTGTGGCGCTGTTGGCAACCAAGCGTGCGACCAAATTGAGAAAATCAAAAGATTATGTATCATGTTAGATATTTAATTTTATATTGAAGTGTTATAAACAACCAGAATTTCATAGCTTAAGCCAGACGTTCAATTAAATGCTCGCTTACACGTAAAGCATTAGCAATAATTGTTAGCGTAGGGTTCACAGCAGCACTAGAACGGAAGAAGCTCCCATCTACCACATACAAATTATCAACATCATGAGTACGGCAATTAATATCCAATACAGAAGTTTTCCGGTCTTCGCCAAAGCGACAAGTCCCGCACTGATGTGCCACACCTTGCAGTGGTAATTTCTTACGGAAATAGAAAGAGGCGGGAATAATTTTTTCACCACAACCGATTTTTTTCAATACCTGTGTCCAACGATTGACAAGGCGATTGTATGCTTCGGTATTGTTCTCCGTGTAATGCAACTGGATAGAATCACCCCGCAAAGTGACGCGATTATTGGGGTCTGGTAAATCTTCCGCAGTTAACCACCAGTCTACCGAGTGAGTAGCGATCGCTTCAAAAGTATTTCTTTCTCTAAACGAAATTCCCAAAACTGATGGAGATTCTTGAGCAATCATATCTGCATTTACCTTACCCAGTAACTGCACATGACCCATTGGATAATCAAAATCTACATCACCCCAGTAAAAATCGTTGATTGCTAAAGTTTTTTGAAATGCTGTCAAATTGGATTTTAAGCTCACGCCTATGATCGCTCCATTCTGATGCTTCATAAAATTTCGCCCCACTTGGTCAGAACTATTTGCTAATCCATTGGGATGCTGTTCATTAGCAGAACGCAACAATAAAGCAGCTGAATTAATTGCCCCACAAGCAACCACTACAATATTGCTAGAAAAGAAATGAATTTCTCCGTTAATTTCTACTTCTACAGAAGTAACTTCCCGTCCAGAATGACTGGTATGTAGTTGTTTTACCCTAGCCTCCGTCATGAGTGTGACATTATCATATTGCTCAGATGGACGCACACAGTTAACATCTGCATCAGCTTTTGCATCTACTAGACAAGGAAAACCATCACAAGTATTACAACGAATGCAGTTACTTAAACGCCGATTGACCTCATTTAATTTGATAGCCAGAGGCAGATAAAATGGATGATAACCCTCACCAAATAAAGAGTCATGAATTTCTTGAATACGCGGTTCGTGACGAATAGCAGGATAAGGATAATCTTCAGTTGCGTCTGGTTCTGTCGGATCTAAACCCCGTTTACCATGAACTTCATACAGCTTTTCTGCCTGAGTATAGTAGGGTTCAAAATCGCGATACTTCAGTGGCCATTCAGGCGAGATACCACCTTTATGAATTACCTGATGAAAATCTTGTTCTCGCCAACGAAATAGCGCACCACCATAAACTTTGGTGTTACCACCAACAAAGTAACCTGTACCGGGATGAATCGCCTGCCCTTTTTGGTCATACCAAATTTCATTCGTGTGATAGCGGTCTTTCTGCACTACCTCTACAGTGTCCCAATTAGCTTTTTCACGAGGTAAAAAAGAACCACGTTCCAGAATGAGGATTTTCTTGCCAGTAGGAGCAAGTTTATAAGCCAGTGTACCACCACCTGCTCCAGTACCAATAATGATGAAATCATAGTGTGCAGTAGTCATTTAACTTTCTCCAAATGTTGGGATTTGTGATGAAGAAATTTTTATGCTTGGGCCTATATAGTTCAACGTTGAGTAATTCATATTACAACGGTTGAAAACTGAAGCGATCGCACTGTTCAATTTCAATAATCAGATAGGCGTGATTTTGCTGACTGAAGTGTAAAGCTGTAAACATCTCAGCAAAGACACACCCCAGGATGATTGTAGAATCAGACCTTGCTGCATAGGTGTATGAGTTAATGTACGTGAACTGTTCTCATTATTACTGGATGTAACAACTCTCAGGTTATGAATAGCTAAACCTTAGCTGAGAAATTTAAGAGAATTTGCAAAATATTTTGTACCACTTTCTCATCAATAATTTAGATTACACAATTACTCTTGTTTTTATGATTGATGCAAAGCCCAAATTATTGATGCAAAAACCAAAACTGCGATTTTTTCAAGTTAAGCCAAAAAAGTCCTTAACTTTTCTACATCGACACAGAAGGCTAGAAGCTCTATAAGTATGACAGTCAACTTTATGATGCAATGCATCAATTGAGAATTTTCAGGTAGAGGATTACCCGTGCAAAAACTTACTTCATCCTATGAATATCAAGTTGGCGGTCGCCTCAGAGTTGATGCACCCAGCTATGTAGTACGACAAGCTGACGAAGAACTCTACAATGCTTTAAAGGCAGGTGAGTTTTGTTACGTTCTCAATTGTCGGCAAATGGGTAAATCTAGTTTGCGGGTACAGGTGGCTAAACGACTACAAGAGGATGGTATTGCTTGCACAACGGTTGACCTGTCGGGAATTGGGAACAGCAACATCACCGCTGACCAGTGGTATGCAGACATTATCATGCGGCTGATGCGGAGTTTTCGGTTGACTACGCAAATTAATGTCCGTGATTGGTTAGCGCAAAGACAAGACCTGTCTCCAGTGGGTCGTTTGGGTGAATTATTGCAATCTGTTTTACCGGAATTTATTAATCAATCGATTGTAATTTTTTTCGATGAAATTGACAGCACAATCAGCTTACCATTTAATACAGATGACTTTTTTGCCTTGATTCGTTCTTGCCACGAACATAAGCGTTTTACTTTTGCACTGCTGGGAGTAGCTACACCTTCAGATTTAATTAGTGATAAAACTCGCACACCTTTTAATATTGGTAGAGCAATTGACTTAAATGGGTTTAATATTGCGGAAGTTCAACCATTAGAAATAGGGTTAGCGAATAAAGTCGAAAATCCCCAAGCAGCACTGAAGGAAATACTTGCTTGGACGGGAGGTCAACCGTTTTTAACTCAGAAACTTTGCCAATTAATTGCACAACATTGGCATGGGGGAACAGGAGAACAGAGAAGCCTTTCTGCCATAGAATCGCCCTACCTGAAGAAACTGATGCAGGAGATATTGATTCCCAGTGAGGCTATAGCGGATCAAGTTTCTACAATAGTGCGATCGCATATCATAGATAACTGGGCTTCCCTCGATGAACCACCTCATTTAAGAACCATCCGTGACAGATTACTCAACAACGAACAACGCGCCAGCAGATTATTAGGGCTATATCTGCAAATCTTACAAAATGGTGGTGTACCTGCTGATGATTCCCCAGAAAAAATTGAATTACTTTTATCGGGATTAGTTGTTAAAAGACAAGGTAGCTTACAAGTTTATAATCGCATTTATCAAGAAGTTTTTCATATCGAATGGGTAGAAAAGCAATTAAAGAAATTGCGCCCCTACGCCGATTTAATTAATGCTTGGGTGAAATCAAATTATCAGGATGAAACCAACCTGCTACGAGGACAAGCCCTCAAAGATGCTCAAGCTTGGGCGAAAGGCAAAAGTTTGAGTAACATGGATTATCGCTTTTTAGCCGCTAGCGAGGAACTAGAAAAACGCCAAGTACAAAGTGCGCTCATAGCATCTCAACAAGCCAATCAAATTCTCCTCAACGCTGAACAGCAAGCGAAACAAACGATTCGCCGGGGAATGATGGGGTTATCGGTGCTGTCTGTTGTCGCTGTGACTCTCTTGGGAATCTCCGGGTTACTTACATGGCAAACTGCACAACAAAAGCGACAAGTAAGCTTGGGTGAGATTAAAGCCTTAACGCTCTCATCAGAAACAGCTTTTGAGTCTCATAATACCTTTGACGCTTTACTTGAAAGTCTCAAAGCTGGTATTAAGTTAAACCAGATGGGCTGGGAAAACGCAGATACAGATTTAAAAGTGCAAGTAGAAAAGACCTTACGCCAGTCTCTCTACTGGGTACGGGAACGCAACCGTTTAGTAGGTCATGGAGATGTAGTCACAAGAGTGAAATTTAGCCCCGATGGGCAAAAACTCGCCAGCGCCAGTTGGGATAAAACCGTGAAAATTTGGCAGCGTGACGGTAAGTTACTCCACACCCTACGCGGTCATACAGATGCAGTATGGAGTGTGAATTTTAGTCCCGACGGTAAAATGTTAGTTAGTGCCAGTCGAGATAAAACCGTGAAAGTCTGGCGTGTTGAGGATGGTAAAGAAATTATCACTTTCAATAATCAAGATTGGGTAGCTTGTGTCGGATTTAGCCCCGATAGCAAGACAGTGGCATCAATGGAATGGAATGGGACAATGAGACTCTGGAACCTACAAGGACAGGAGTTAAAATCTTTCCGTACCCATAAAGCCCCAGTCGTCGCCATTCATTTCAGCCCCAAAGGACAAATGATTGCTACCGCCAGCCGGGATGGTACGGCGAAGGTTTGGAGTTGGGATGGCAAAGAATTGTTGAGCTTGGGAGGGCATGACAATTGGGTAATGTATGTTAATTTCAGCCGGGATGGTAAAAACCTGGTGACAACGAGTCGAGACAAGACTGCAAAAATTTGGGATTTAAACGGTAAACAATTGGCGACATTGCGCGGTCATACTGATACTGTTGCAAGTGCAGTATTCAGCCGCGATGGTCAAATTATCGCTACCGCCAGTTGGGATAAAACAATTCGACTCTGGAATCGCAAAGGCGAGGAATTGCAAGTTTTTCGCGGACATACCGATGCTGTTTGGGGTGTGAATTTAAGCAAAGATGGAAAACTTCTAGCTAGCAGTGGCGAAGATGGAACTGTGAGATTGTGGAATATGGAGAACGGGGAAGCCGGAAAATTCCAATCCCTAAGTTTCAATCTTGGTGAAGCTGCGGCGGGAAGTGTTAGTTTTAGCCCTGATGGTAAAATTATCGGTACCACTGGTCGTTACACAATGGCGAAACTCTGGAATCGTCAAAGACAAGAATTAGTCACACTTAACGGTCATAGCGATACCCTCAGAAGTTTGCAATTCAGCCCCGATGGTCAAATTATCGCTACTGCTAGCCGAGATAAAACCGTCAAACTGTGGAATTTATCTGGAAAAGAAATAGCGACTTTGCAGGGACATCAAGCAGATGTGAGAAGCGCAATTTTCAGCCCCGACGGTAAAACCATTGCTAGTGCTAGCTGGGATACAACAGTTAAACTGTGGAATTTGGATGGCAAAGAAATCATGACTTTGCGCGGACATCAAACTGGTGTCAGAAGTGTCAGTTTCAGCCCTGATGGTCAAATTATCGCTAGCGCAAGTGAAGATGGAACTGCTAAACTCTGGAATCGGCAAGGTCAAGAATTAGTTACCCTCAAAGGACATCTAGCGGGAATACAGGCTGTAAGTTTCAGTTCTGATAGTCAGGTTATCGCTACCGCCAGTAAAGATAAAACTGTGAAACTCTGGAATCGAGACGGTAAAGAACTACTGACTTTGCGGGGACATGAGGGTGAGGTGAATGCTGTAAGTTTTAGCCCAAATCGAGAGACGATTGCTACAGCGAGTGAAGATATGACAGTTAAGCTGTGGAACCGTAAGGGAGAAGTGCTGCAAACCCTTGCAGGGCTTGATGCTGGGGTTAAAAGCGTGAGTTTCAGCCCAGATGGACAGGTTTTGGCTTCTTCCGACTCCCTGGGTAAAGTCACTCTCTGGAATTTAGATTTTGATTCCAGTCCTGAGAAATTGTTGGCACAGGCTTGTAATTGTGTGAGGGATTATTTAAAAAATAGTGCAGATGTTAAAGAGGATGAAAGGGGTTTGTGCGATGGGCTTGCTACAGTAAAAGCATCACAGTAAGTAGCTGTTCTATTGTAGAAAAGTGCTGAAAATCTAGCGACACGATATCTTAGAAGTGGAAAATACTATAATGAATGCCCATGTCTGCTAGAGATGTCTATTAAGGCGACGAGATCCAGAGCGAATTTTATATTTAGCAGTCCCTTTGACGACTTACAGAACATTTTTTTAACTGAATTTTCCCAAGGATATGGTAGAAGAAAATCTAGTCAAAATGATTGTTTATGACGTTGAAAACGAGGTGATTATTGAATGGAAAAAATAGTACGATATCGCCTGATTGTACAACAAATGCTTTTAGAGTATGGTAAACAAAAACCTGCTTACGGAAATATTGAAGTTGAGACAATTTTTGACACTGAACGAGACCATTACCAAATTGTTTATGTAGGTTGGGAAGGTCAAGACTGGGTACACAGTTGTATCATACACATAGATATTAAAGGTGGTAAAATTTGGCTGCAATGGAATGGTACGGAGGATGATATTGCAGCTGATTTGGTGAATGCTGGAGTTCCAAAGGAAGATATTGTTTTAGGATTTCAGTCACCATTTATGCGGCAGTTTACCGAATATGCTGTGGGTTAACCTTGAGGTTATATATGTCTAAGGTTAACCTGAGACTCTATTTTGTGGTCAAATTATTTGGTTTTGTTAAGCTATAGTTTTCAGCAATGATTCAATATGACTAAAGAAGCAAAAATTAGGGATTATCTTGTAAATAATTTACATTTAATTGAAGACGGTTTAAAAGCTATAAAAACAGAATTTAAATTACCAAATATTTGTGGTTCCGATGCTTCCATTGATATCATAGCTAAAGATAAATTTGGTCTAATAGTAATAATAGAAATTAAAAAAAGTAATTCTTCTGCAAAAACAGCTTTACATCAGTTATATAAATATGTTGCATTGATAAAAGGAAATTTAAAAATAACGGAGAAAGACTTGCGATGTATTCTAATTTCTACTGATTGGCATGAATTAATAGTACCGTTTTCTGATTTTGTACGTACTGTTAAGTATCCAGTTGATGGCTATAGTCTTTATTTAGATTCAAAATCCACACCTTATGAAGCTAAAAAAGTAAAGCTTACTCCAGAAATTGAAGAAAATAATATTTGTCTTAAATATCAAATATTTACATTTAGAAACCAGAGGACAAGAGATTATACATTGTCAAAGCTTGATGCAATTCTTTTAGAAGAAATAGGAATAGAAAATTATTATATTTTGTCTATGTGTTATGAAGGAGAAAATAAAAATGTATATGATACGTACCCTTTTATTCAATGTCTTGTGATTGATGAGCTTAAAATACATGAAAAAGAAGCAATCATCAAAAAAACTTATTATTTAAAGAAAAACAATGAAAATAACATTCAGAATAGTTGGATTCCCAAAAAGTATTTAAAAGAACAAGAGGAATGGGAATTTGAAGAATTAGTTCTTTGTGAAATTTCTAGAAAATTCGCTCATTTATATGAAGAAACACAAACAATTAGCCCAGAAGAATTTGCTATTTTGCAAAAATCATGGAAAGTACAAAATATTTACCGACACGGTAGGTTAGCTTCATCTGAATCTAAAACCTTAATAAACGATGAAGATTTACTAAAAACTATTATGGGTTTTAAAGGTGGAAATGCTGAAATATTTTTCTCTATACTTAAGCCAAGTTTTCAGCTTGCTTGGAATAATGCTATTCAAAAAATACAGTATTGTTTGTCAGGAAATGAAGTCTGGCAAACAGGATTAGAATGGTTCTTAAATAAAATTAAAGATGAATATCAGGAAGCGAATGTTTCGGTGTTAATTTATAATCCATGCAATATCCTACTTTCTTTATCTAGCAGTGATTTTTATCCTATTTTAGAAGTTGTAGTAGATGATTTGCTGAATAATAAAGTCATTATTTTAACAGGTTTTATTGAATGGAATAGAAAAACTTACACTCAAGATTTAAAAAACATTATAGAATTTGCTTCCACAATAGCATCCTTGCCCTATCATTTATTTGCTATACAAGGTAAAAACATAGAAGAATTTGAATATTTAGTAATGTGCAAACATGGACTTGAATATAGTTTAATAGAAACAACTTTATATAATAAGCAAAAAATAACTCATAAATATTTATATATAGAAGATAATGAAATATAAACTGAGAATACTAATGGTGAAGAACTTAATACATTCAACTATTTTATTCAAGTTAATCAAGGATATTTGCATAACCTACGTCAATATGTAGGATATATTTGGAATAGCTAATTATTCATTTGAGTTTGTAAGTTTGCTAGAATCTAGGTGTTACCCAAAATCTACTCAATTTTTTACTGGATCGCCTTCCATTACCCAACCTCAAGCCGTTGCTTCAGAACTTTTAAACTGTGCAATAGTGTTTAATTCCGCTTCTTCTTCCTTCAGAACATGGTAAAGTTCCCAATTCTGTTGAAGGTTTAACCAGAACTCTGAAGTATTCCCGAAAAATTTTGCTAACCGTAATGCTGTACTAGGCGTAACACCCCGCTTTTGATTTACAATCTCATTAATTCGCTGGTAAGAAACGTGAATTGCATCTGCAAGTTCTCGTTGTGATATTTCCATTGGTTCTAGGAAATCTTTGAGTAATATTTCATCGGGATGTGAGGGAGGTCTATTTTTTGGAATTCTCATTTCTTGATAATCTCCTAATGGTAGTCTACTATTTCAAATTCTGAGTGGCCTTGATGTGTCCATGTGAAACTTGTTGAGGAACTGAAAGTTAGTGAAAAGTTAAGTATCTTTTGGCTCAAAAATTGCATAACTTTTATATATCGACTTAAATTAAGGTAAATCTTATTGTGATAACAGTAAACGCTAGTCATTCACAGAGATTAACTTATGCTACTGTCTTATCGCGGTTTTTGTTACGAACCAATCAGCACCAAATTACCTAAGCAGCAAGATTTTACAACTGCAAAGTATCGTGGTGTTAGTTACAAGGTTGTCAAACCTATAACGATTACAAATCAATGCAAATCTCAGCTTAAATATCGCGGTGTTACCTATATTCAGTAGTAAATGAAAAAATTCTAGGTTTTGAATAATGATGCATTTACAATTAGCTATTCAACCTCAAGTTTATCCCAAGAAACAAAATGATATTGCAATCAATCCACTGGTAGGATATTTAATCATTTCTCTACCGCTAATTGTACTTTTAGCAATTACTGGCTATCGCAAGTATCAAGCGCAAATTCTCCGCCGCCGAATTACTAAGTTAGAAAAGTTGTGGCTTTTAAATATTCCAGAAAAAACTTCCTAAACTTCTAAACTACAGCACCCAAAGATTGCAGCGTTAAAATCGTCGCATCTGTTAACCCTTTCACGCCAGTAATATTCATCCCCTCATAAAGCCGTTTCGCCCGCAAAATCTTGATACATTTGCCCGTTTTTACATCCCAAATCCTTACAGTTTGGTCTTGAGAACCACTGGCTACGACTTCCCCATCTGGACTAAAAGCTACGGAAGATACTAAATGTGTATGCCCAACGCAGACATGACGACATTCTGCTGTGTTGAGATTCCAAATTCTCACAGTTTGGTCATGGGATGCACTAGCAATGGTATTACCATCATGACTAAAGGCAACAGCAAATACCCAGTTTGTATGTCCAGTCAGTGTTTTGAGGCATTTACCAGTGTTAACATTCCATAGTTTCACTGTTTGGTCAGTGCTGCAAGTAGCGATGATTTTGCCATCGGGACTAAAGATGGCTGAATATACGCGGCTGTTGTGTCCTTGTAATGTGCTGATGCAACTACCTGTGCTGTAATCCCACAATTTTACCGATTGGTCAGCACTGGCGGTAGCTAAAATTTGCCCATCTGGACTCCAAGCAATTCCCATGATTTTATCGGTATGTTCGCTCAAGGTTTTGAGACATTGACCTGTGCTAATATCCCATAGCTTGGCTGTACAGTCGGCGCTACCAGTGGCAAGGATTTTAACTTGGGGATGAAAAGCAACGGTATATAACCAATCTGTATGTCCCAGTAGAATTTGGAAACATTGACCTGTGCTAATATTCCACAATCTGACGGAAGAATCTGTACTTGCACTTGCTAAGATTTGTCCGTCTAGACTAAAAGCAATTCCATAAATAAAATCTGTATGCCCTTCTAAGCTTCTAATGCAATTGCCAGTTTGCCAATCCCACAGCTTAACTGTTTTATCGTTACTACCACTGGCTAAAATTCGCCTATCTGGGCTAAAAGCTACAGGTAATGCCCAATCTGTATTACCGTACCAAGTCTTTAAACATTGACCAGTAAAACAATCCCATAGCCTAACGCTTTGGTCTAAACTGACACATACGAGTGTGTGACCATCTGGGCTGAAGGCGACAGAACAAACTTCATTGGTATGTCCATGTAGAGTTTTGATACAAGTATGGGTTTGACAATCCCAAATTTTGACAGTGCGATCGCCACTACCACTGACTAAAATTTTACTATCAGGACTATAGGCAATGGAGTAGACGCTGTTAGTGTGTCCGGTGTAGGTTTTCAGACACTCACCTGTATGATAATTCCAAATTTTAATTGTGCGATCGCCACTGGCACTAGCTAGGGTTTGTCCATCTGCACTAAACGCCACCGAACGCACCCACCCTGTATGTGCTTGCAAAGTTCTCAAGCATTTACCTTGATGCACATCCCACAGTTTAATTGTGTGGTCAGCACCGCTACTAGCTAAAGTTTCACCATCAGGACTGAAAGCAACGCAACGTACCCAATCTGTATGTCCTGTCAGTGTTTGCAAGCAAGTACCATCGTGGATATTCCAAATTTTAACAGTGCGATCGCCGCTTGCACTGGCTAAAATCTTACCTTCTGGATGAAATGCTACAGAAAATACTTCATGCTCATGCCCTGTTAACGTTTTTATACAAACCCCATCCCGGATATTCCAGAGTTTAATATTCTGGTCAGCACCGCAACTTGCCAAAATTTCCCCGTTCGGGCTAAACACCACAAAGCGTACCCAATTGGTGTGTCCTTGACAAATCAGCAATAATTTACCTGTTTTCACCTCCCATACACGGACATGACAATCAGTGTCGCAGGTAGCTAAAAGTTGACCCTTCGGGTGACGCTCCTTCGTCGCTAACGCCAGTTTGCTTATGCCGGGGAACCCTTTCGGCAGTTCCTCCTGGGGGAAACCCCCAAGATCGGACTGCCTCACCACCGCAACTGGCTCACCATCTGGACTAAAAGCAGCCGAGAGAATATTACCTAATGTTTCCGTAAAAACACAGCACGATAAATCTGAGCCAGTAAAATTTACGTCATGCAAATTTACGCCCTGAAGATAAGCTTGCCATACAGTTAAACCCGAAAAATCATAGCTACTGAGGTCAATTTGGGCTTGATGTAGCAAATTTAGAGCATTTCCGCCAGCATAGCCAGTTTCTTGGGGTGATTTACCACGCAGCTGCGCGAGAATTTGCTGCAAATAATTAGCTATCTTTTCTCGACTGCCAAGTTCTGTAATTAATTTATCAATTAGAGGCTGAAGAATTAAATTAATTTGACTCTCCCGCACATAATCTTTAGCTTGCGCTTTAATTAATGCATGACTTGTAAATAAGGGAGTAGGCTTTTCCATACCCCATACCCTAATCTCCTGACATACTTGCTCAATTAATTGATTGCTAACATACTCCATCACTACAGGTTGCTGAGTAAAGCCACCAGCACTTTTTTCAATTACAGAACGCCTTTGTAATGAACTCAAAGACTCTAACAATTCGCGGGGTGGGATATGAGCCACAAAATCTGCTTGTAACTCTGCTAAAGAGATAGGTTCGCGGTTGATGGCTAACCAATACATAATGTCTTGTTCCAAAGCTGTGAGACGATGGAATTGTTGGTCAAGCAAATCGCGAATATCATCAAAAATAAATGTACCTTGCTGAGAAATTGCCAAAAATTGGGAAACATCACTGTCAAAAAAGTCGCGGATGGAAGAGGCTACAATCTTCAGAGCTAGAGGATTACCGCCATAGCGGGAAATTAAAACTTGCCATTGGTCTGGGGAGGCAGTAAATTTACCTTTAACGTTAAATAATTCCCGCCCTGCTGTTTCTAGTAAACCTGTAAGTTGCAAAGAACGCACGGGTAAACTATCGCCTTCATACTTGGCGAGTCCTTGGGGTTTTTCCCGTGAAGTGAGAATTAGACAACTTTGGTGAGAAGTTTCAGCTACACATTGCAGAAGTTGTCCGTAACCTTCACATCCAGGACGATAACGACCAGTGCGATCGCCTGCTTGTAAAATTGATTCAGCATTATCCAGAATCATCAAACATCGCGACGAACGTAAATATGTGAGTAACAGCGAAATTCTATGCTGTAACTCACTTGGTAAATTTGTTTGTTGCTGTTCAGAAAAAAATTGAATCAATTGAGCCAAAATATCTTCCACAGGTGGCGCGTTGCGGAGGCTACGCCAAATTATGTACTGGACTGGGGAATGGGAAGAAGACGCAAACAGAGATAATAAATTTCCCGCATAATTTTCTTCTCTACTCCCAATAATTTCCTGCGCCAGCTTCACAGAAAGCGTCGTTTTACCAATCCCACCCATTCCCAGCAGCGTTATTAAGCGACAATTTTCCTGCATCACCCATCGCTTAACAGTTTCCCGTTCTTCACTTCGACCGTAAAAAATCGATACATCCGGTGCTTCACCCCAATCACTCTTGAGTCCTGAGTGTTGATAAAGTGAAGACTTTTCTCCCTTGTCCGGCTTGTCCCCTTCTGCCTTCTGCCTCCTGCCTCCTGCCTTCTCTTCAACCACCTCTTGCCAATTCAACCCAAGCACTTGACAATAGGCTTTAAACGCCTCAGCATTAATCGCTTGCTTTCCAGCTAAGAAACGTTTCCAAGTACCTTCTGATATGCCAACAGCAAGAACGCCTTTTTCTTGCCAACAGACACCTAAAACTTCACTAGCTAACTCTATCCATCGAAAATCATCAACAGACCAACCCTTTTCACTTCTAGCTTGTTTTATCCTTGCAAGTCCCTGTGGAGAAGCTTTGAGAGTAGCCACAATTTTAAGTGCGTCCTGCGATACCCCTTCATAGATATATTTGCAGAACTACAGCACTTCTTGCAATAGCATAAAATTTTGCGATCGCCAAGATCAGTTATCTTAAATGCAATCAACCCAAAACTGATCTTGAAAGTTCGGGTTATATGACGAATATTGAATAAATGTATAGAAATTGCAAAATATCATTTCTCTACAGATATAGAAAATTGAGATAGTGAAATTAAACTATTGACGCATGAAAGAAATATCATGATAAAGCTGTATCATTTTGAACTTTCCGGAAATTGCCACAAAGTGCGATTGATGCTGTCGCTACTGGGTGTTGAGTACGAACAGATATTGCTTGATTTTGCAACCAAAGAACACAAATCTCCAAAATACATGACACTCAATCCTTTTGGTCAACTTCCTATACTTGTGGATGGGGAAATTGTGGTACGAGATTCTCATGCAATTTTGATTTATTTGGCGCAGCGTTATGGGAATGAAAATTGGTTGCCAACTGATGCTGAGTCCACGAGCAAAGTTATGCAATGGTTGTTCACCGCAGCTAATGAAATTCGTCAGGGGCCTGAATTTGCCAGACTTTACCATTTATTTCAAATACCGTTAGATGTGCAATTAGCAACACAAAGAGCCTATGCTATCCTCAAAATAATTGATGAACACCTGTGTGAACGGCAATGGCTAGAACTCAACCGTCCGACAATTGCAGATGTTGCCTGTTTCCCTTACATTGGACTCGCTCCAGATGGCAAAATATCTCTGGATGCTTACCCTAATGTGGTTGCATGGATTGAAAGGATAAAACAACTACCTAGTTATATTGGAATGCCAGGACTCTAATAATTCAAACTTCAAAATTTAAAATGTTCTTTTGAAATACTTGTTTTCTAAAAACATAAAACAGAAAATCTAAACCTGTCTTTCTTAATTAGGAATTACGAATTAATACTATGTCTTTCCATTCAGGAGAAATTAGAGTCCAAACACAAGCAGGGGTCAGAGAAGAAGCGCAACGTCTATGTCATGCTATTAGTAGCACCATCAAGCCATCTGCTCAGGAATTTCTCAGCACGCAGCAAATAGCAGTTGCTAGTACAGTAGAGACAAACGGCAGAGTTTGGGCATCTTTATTAACAGGACAACCTGGTTTTATAAAAGTCTTAAATACGCAAACTATACAAATTAATGCTATTCCTATAGCAACTGATCCCTTACACCAAAACCTGCAAAGTAACAATGATGTTGGGCTATTAGTAATTGATTTAATAAACCGTAGGCGTTTACGTTTAAATGGCAAAGCAGAGGTACATCAAGAGAACATCAAAGTAGAAATTCAACAGGTATTTTTTAATTGTCCTAAATATATCCAGGTACGTCACATACAAAAGGCTGTGACTGATTCAATAGAAGCACCCGAAACTTTTGTTACAGATACTTTAAATGAGACAAATCAACTTTGGATAACCCAAGCCGATACTTTTTTTATCGCCAGCTACCATCTAGAAAGCGGGGCTGATGCTTCACACCGGGGAGGGTTTCCGGGGTTTGTGCAAGTTGTGAATAGTCAGAAGCTTGTGTTTCCCGATTACTCTGGTAATAATATGTTTCAGACATTCGGTAACTTAAGTGTAAATCCCAATGCTGGTTTATTATTTATTGATTTTGCACAAGGTCACACATTGCAATTAACTGGGAAAGCAAAAATAATTTGGGACGCAGAAAGATTAGGCGAGTTTGCAGGGGCGCAACGTTTAATAGAATTTGATATTGAGCAGGTTTTGGAAAGTAAAAATGCTTGTTCTCTACGTTGGCGCTTTGGCGAATATTCTCCTATGAATCCAAGATAAAAATACGAGATATACTAACTACTACGGCTTAACTTTTCTGAGAGCGAATTGCATAATCTCGCTATATATTTCTAACGTCTACCGCCGCATTCTTTTCACTACCACAAAATGTATTTTTTATCAAGGTCAGTTTTTCAAGAGCTGCTGCGCTAAAAACTGATCTTTCATTGCGTGGTGCGATCGCGTAATCCTAGAAAGATAAAGATCCGCACACTGCCAACACAAGCGTTAATAACTATGCCACAAAATCCTCTTGATATCGGTATCGAAGTAGCCCCCAGCAAAATTATTAACTTCGCTGCTTTCAAGAATGCAGCGCATAACAATATTCTCATGTCTTTTCCTGCCAAACTCACCCGAAATCAGTTAAGGAAGGCTCAGGTAAAACACAAGGCTAAGTATGACTCGCAACATACTCAAGAGAGTTTAAAAGCCGAAGTTGCGGCTTTGCAACAGGAATTGGCAATTGTCAAGCAGCAGAAAGCTGAATTAGAAAATCTATTAAAACAGCAGGAAGAGGCGAGAAAAATCCCTGTTCAACAGATGCAAATCGAGATTGATTTAAACAAACTCGCACATCAAATAGCAGAAATTACTCAAACTGATTACTTTCAAAAATTGCAAATAGAACTTGAATCCCTTAGCCATACCAAAATACATTAATTACGAATTACGAATTACGAATTAATTATGCTATGTCTAAAATTATTGCAATTCACTCATTCCGGGGCGGAACTGGTAAATCTAACATAACAGCAAATTTAGCAGTAACAATGGCACTGCAAGACAAACGAGTTGCTATTGTAGATACTGACCTGCAATCTCCTGGTATTCATGCTCTATTTGGTATTGATGAAACAATTGTATGTAAAACATTGAATGACTATTTATGGAATCGTAGTTCCATTGCTGATACCGCCTATGATGTTACTTCTTTCCTAGCAATTTCTCAAGGTAAGATTTTTCTTATACCTTCTAGCATAAATACTGATGAAATTGCTAAGATTCTCAGCGAAGGATACAACGTTAGTTCACTAAATAGTGGATTTCAAAGATTAATTCAAGAGTTAGAGTTAGACTACTTATTTATTGATACCCACCCTGGATTAAGCCGAGAAACTTTACTATCTATAGCTATTTCTGACTTATTAATTGTGATTCTGCGTCCGGATCGCCAAGACTTTCAAGGCACAGCAGTTACTATTAATATTTCTCGTCAATTGCAAGTTAGCAATATGATGATGATAGTTAATAAAACTCCAAGTCGCATGGACTTTTCTTCGCTACAGCAAAAAATAGAGAAAACTTATAATGTTCCAGTCGCAGGTATATTTCCGCTTTCAGAAGACATGGCACAACTTGGTAGTAGTGGATTATTCTGTTTGCAATATCCTGACCATTCTTTTACTCAAATCTTGCAACATTTAACAGAGAAAATAAGTTAAATTTTAAAAATTAAACACTAAACTCTGAAAAATATTTAGATAACTTCATCAAGTAACCGTAAGACAATGACTGAAAATGTTCAAGAACAAGCAATAACATTTGAAACTGCTTTAAAAGTAGCAGATGAATCCGTATTTGCTAAACATAAGAGACATTTAAAAAATATTGAAGTAGCTGTATTGCGGGGAGCTTTACAAGGTCAGAAGTATGACCAAATAGCAGCAGAATGTGACTATGCTCCAGAGTATATCAAGCATGATGTGGGTCCAAAATTATGGCAGATACTTTCATCTAGTCTAGGCGAAAAAGTCAGTAAAACAAATTTGATGGCTGTTCTCGCACAAAGAGCATCTGAAAAATTCAAAATTCAAAATTTTACTCTGAGCGCAGTCGAAGGCTCAAAATTCAAAATTGAAGAATCTTCCTCATTTTCTAGCCCGCAGTCCTCAGTATACAATCCCCAATCTCTTGAACTAGAATCACCCGTTGGACTGATACCATTGGATTCTAATTTATATGTGGAACGTCCTCCGGTAGAATCTCGCTGTTATGAAGAAATTACTAGATCGGGGGCATTAATTCGCATTAAAGCACCTAGTCAAATGGGTAAGACTTCTTTAATGGTAAGAATTTTAGCTCATGCTAAACAACAAAATCCTGCGGAAGTACGTACTGTAGCTTTAAGCTTGCAGCGAGCAGAACGTTGTATTTTTAATGACTTAGATAAATTCTTGCGTTGGTTTTGTGCTTCGATTACTCGTAAGCTTCAGTTACCTCATAAAGTTGAGGATTATTGGAGTGAAACTTTTGGTAGTAAGAGTAACTGTACAGCTTATTTTGAAGACTGTTTGTTGCCAGATATAAATGGTGTTTTAGTCTTAGGTTTGGATCAGGTTGAGGAAGTATTTTTACACCCAGAGATTGCCGATGATTTCTTTACACTATTACGTTCCTGGTATGAAGAAGCAGCTTATGGAGATAGCGGTAATCCTCTGTGGCAAAATTTCCGTTTGGTTATTGTTCATTCCACAGAAGTATATATTCCTCTAGATATTAATAAGTCCCCATTCAATGTAGGTTTAGCAATTGAGTTGCAAACATTTACTTACCAACAAGTATTCAATTTAGCCCAACTTTATCGAATTAATTTATCTGAAGCTGATTTGGCACAATTGATGCAGCTTGTGGATGGACATCCATATTTAATACAACAGGCTTTATATCATCTAGCGCAGCAAGATTTGACTTTAAAGCAGTTAATCCAAACCGCAGCTAAAGATGCAGGTATTTATAGTAATCACTTGCATCGCCATTTGAGAAGCTTACAAGAACATCCGCAATTAGCAGCAGCGTATGAAGAAGTAATCCATTCCTCAAATCCTGTAGAATTGGAACAGGTTTTAGCATTTAAGTTGCACAGCATGGGGTTAGTAAAGCTGCAAGGAAATCAGGTTATATCCAGTTGTGAACTATATCGACAGTATTTTGAAGAAGCCTTAAGACCAACTGCTACACGTAATATGTAAATAGATACTTAATTAGAATCACTCCACGGGTAACAATAATTGCCATAAAGCTACTTCCTGTGGTGTTAAGCCTTTGAGCTTCATTTTAGCAAAAGCAAGAAATAGCGCGATCGCCCTCTGATTTTATCCGAGAAATCTATTGTATTTTTAGTAGGCGATCGCTCAGAGCAAATAATAACTCAACTTTGACCACTTCACAGATAAACTCTTGCCATCTTGAACACTCATCAGTAACTTTCTAGCTATATCTACTTCATCGTTATTAATTGGCTAGGTTAGTTTCATTATAAAAGCCTTATAGCAGCTGTATTATATTCACCATAAGGATTTGGTACTTGATAAATTTCAATCTTACCTTTATCTTCTAAAATGTTAATTAATGCATAAGATGAATTAAATGAATATCCTTGCTTACCTAAATAATCTCTCACAAAATATTTTAAACCTACAAATTCTCTAGAACTTGAACACTTCCGAAGCTGGAAAACTAATTCTTCCTCACTTAGGATATTTATATAAGGTTTAGAACGGTTTTCAATAACTGTTTTTTCTAAACTGATATCTTGACATAATTCTTCATCACTTTTTTCTTCCTGATGCTCAACCTGTTGTTCTTCTTTCTCAGTCTCTACTAGGTCATCAATAACTTTTCTTACTGCTTCTTTATCTGCAATACTCAAAGTTAAGGTATCAATACTATTATCTGCATCATTGAGAATTCGCGTCAGTTGATTATGCAACTCGCTTGCTAATTCAAAATCATCCTTAACAAAATAATTATTATGAGCTACTTTATTTCTAATAAAAGTCAGGTCTTCCCATTTCTTTTGAAAGTCTTTTTGCTCAAAAGTATCTTTAAAGTATTTTGCATAGTTACCTTCTAAAAGTTCTTGTTTTAAATTTTCTAAATCTGTTGCATTTTTAATTTTTTCAATAATATCATCGGTTTTTGTAAATATTGATGATTGGCTATAAATAATTTTTCCTAGCTGGTCAAAGTTTAATAAAGTTACATCTGTGACGACTCTTGATGTTTTAGTAAATATCACTTCATTACTCTTCTTGCTATTTGCTTTATCTCTGTTTTCCTTAGAAACTGCAATAGGCCACCAATCAGTACCAATTTTTGCTATAAAGAACTTTACAATATATCTTCTTAATAAATTTTCAATACTATTTATTAAAGGATATATTTCTAAGGCAATTTTATTAGAAACTTCATCTAGCAATATTCGTCTATGGTTAAAACCTAAATCTTTCAGTTGATCAATAAGTTTTACTCTAAAAGTCTCGAGATTATCGAATTCACCTTCAACAATAATATAGTAAGCTGAAGAAAACCTTTCCCCCGTTACCATCTTACTCGTATCAAATGGTTGAATAGATATCTTAATTTTTTGAACCTCATCACTGATCTCTAAAGAATTTTCTGATATATGTAATTCACTCTTCCATAAACTTTCAATAATAGATAAAGCCAAAATAAAATTGCTGGTTTTTTTGAATTTGACCTTATTCTCTTGATCTATACATAGTAATTCAAACTTAAGTGGCATACTCATACCTGTCCTAAAGCCTCAGAGTCACTACAAACAGCACAGCAGCTTTAACTATCTGCTTTATATAAGGATGCCCAAATATTCAAAAGTCTAACACCATCGCATAAGAATTTTCTGAGTCATATTAAGTATTATTCTTGGGTTCAATTTCTCTTTTACATAAAAATGCGTGAGACTTTTTGTCTCACGCATCCTACATTTTACGTATTATTTAGAATGTGTAAACTAATTCACTCCCTCCACACCGAAGTAATTAGCTAACGTTAACACCACCTCTTGAGTCAAACCCTCAGATAACTCTGGCAAATAAACACGGACAGCGTTCCTGACAGCAGCATCGAATTGGGCAGCGTTAGCCGTAGCATTACGGACAAATGGCTCAACTAATTTGATTAATTCGTAACTGCTGCTCAAGTCAGTATTCTGAATTGCCCGATCTAGTGGTGGGGCTGTGGGGTCGGGGAACTCTGGAAGGATACGGCTGACAAAGGTGACGCGGTGGAAAATGCGCCAGCAAGCGGGGCCGCCTTGGGGTTGTTGTGCTTGACGCAGTGCGATCGCATTGGGGGAATTACTCTCTTCTAACCACTTGCGGTCAACAACGGTGTTAAAGAAGGTGTCGTAGTTTTCCGTATTGGGAGTAAGGTAAAAGCTTAAGAAGCGGTAGGCGTTGACTTTACCAGGAGCATCTAAAGGATTGCCGTTGGCATCATACAGCCGGATGGGACGACCAACTTCGTCTCGCATCAAGTTACCTCTGTCATCCATTTGAAATCTCTGTAAGTCAGCTTGGGTATTGTTTTTGACTTCAATTTTGAAGGATTGACTTGCTTCTTTAGTCTTGGATTTGGTAAGGTTGAGGCTACCACCAAATGACCCTTTGACCTCAAAATCAAAATCTACGCCCAATTCAAAAGAACCGGATGCACTGCTAGTTGTGCTACCTGTAAAACTGTAAGCTCCACTGGTACTTTCTTGCTGTACATCTGTGGTTTCTGTAGATTCGGCATAGAGTCCACCATCGGCTGTCCAGATGTAGTTGTTGACCAAGTTACGTTTACTGTATTGCTCTGGTAAATTGTTGTTGTCAGTCAAAGCATCAATTAAACCACCGATCGCTACCCCAGCCGCTGCCACAATTGGCCCACCACCAGCTAATCCGGCGATCGCTCCAGTCACACCTCCGGCTAAAACACCAGTTGCACCTGGGGGTGTGGTGCTAAAGTCTTCGTAATAGGTACGTAGGCGAGTTTCCTCGGTTTGGATACGCTGACGCAGGGCGTAAGCTTCGCTGGGTTTGAAGTAACTTTGTTCGCGGTAGCCCGTAAAACCGGCATAATCTGGATCTAATACCTTACCGTTTTGGTCATAACCTATAGCACCATCAAGTGTGCCTTGTTTGGTGTAACTAGATTTAATGGGGAAAGGAATGATGTTGCTATCCTTGGGAATATTGGGATTAGGAATCATGCGGAAGGCAACTAGGGCGCGGTTGTGTGCTAAACGAAGAGCATATATATCAGCCGTTTCCGATTCTACCAAGGCAAAACCTAAATTCGATGGTTGGTAACGGCGCGGCATAGCTTTGTTAAGCCGTTTGTTGATATCTGGGTCTTCCCAAGCACCTCCCAAACCAACAGATGTCATTTTGCTGACATTGGTTTTGTTAGTTTGTTGCTGATTGCTAGACCATTTCAACTGTGTGTCTAATTTAACTGACTGACCAATTTTAGTACCAGCCTGAGCTAGATTGATGGTAATCCCGCCGCCTAAAGGAGCAATGACTGTTTCAATACTTTGCTCTATTTCTAGAGATAAAGAACCCTCAAAGGAGGAAGTGAAACTACTTTCTCTACTGGCGGCTAGGGTGTAAGAAACGCTATTAGCTTCGACAAATTCTACAGTAGTACTATCTACATAGTCGCGTACTGAATCATCGATAGGGCCGGCGGTGAGGTTTTCGGAAGGAACGGGGGGCGCACCTTCGATGTAACCTTTGATTTGTGGTGCAAATTGAACTTGGCTCACCCATTCTGTAATTAAGTTACCGACTTTGTAGCCTGTGAGCAAATACCATTGCCCATTGTCGATGAAACTGTAGCAGCGTTTGTGAACTCCGGTGATTTCGCCATTATTGCCTGTTTGGATGTCTGCGTATTCGCCAATACCAGGGCGACTAGTTATTTTACCGTGGAAGCGGTTGGCAATACTACCTAAAGCATTCCGCGCGATCGCAATTTCATCGCCTATGGGTGCTTGGGACAGGGTTTGTTTGAGAGTACTATTAGCAGATGGTGTGAGATGATTACCCCCCAAACTGCTGTCATTCACGCGGGTAACTTGCGGTTCTTGGGCTGCGGGGTTAACAGGATCTAATTCAAATTCGTAGTAGGCGATGAGGTTTTCCCGTTCTCCTTTGATTTGACCAAAGAGGTTGTCGAGGATTTGTTCTGGGGTGCGGGACTGTTTCCAAATGCGGATTTCGTCCATCTGTCCAAAGTAATCTCTACCCAAGTTAAATTGGTTGGCTGTAAGGTTGGGTTCGCTAATAGCAGTAGTTTGAGCAGGGATACCGTTGAGGTAAAGTTCTAGTTTGGAGGCTGTGGGATTGGGGTCAACAACCCATCTTGCACCGAGAATCCGCGCTTCGCTGTTATCTATGGTGTTGATGGTGGTGTTCCCGACACCTTCGTTAATTAACCATTCACCTGCTAGTTTAGAACGAGCTTCCGTAGGACGAGCGTTAGCGAAGCTCGTCCCTTGTTGAACTTCATTGGCGGTTAAAGCACGATTCCACACCCGCAACTCGCTAATTGTACCCTGCAAGTAGTTAGGGGAACTACCAACAATCCTTTTGCCGAGAGGTGTGTCTGTCGGTACACCAAAACACTTACCTAGTTCTAAAGATTGGAGATTGGTAACGGGGACACCAGACAAAACCGGTGCATTGGGATTGAGTAAACTACCATTCCAAAACAATCTGATGCTGTAACCGTTATCGATTTTGACGGCGGTGACGGCAATTTTGATGGGAGTATTGAGACTAATGGAATTTACAGGGCTAGAAACTATTTGTTGTTCAGAATTACTATCTTCATAGGCAAAATAAAGACTGTAGTTACTGCCAGAATCTCGCTTCAAAGCCATCCATGCGGTTAATTCTGGCTGATTTCTCCCCAGTCTGCCTTTTTGCAATATGGGATAGATATCTCTACCGAGACTGGTTAAAGTCAAGGTGAGTTCAATAGCCAACTGATTCTCTACTCCCAAGGCTACTTGATTACCACAATCGAGGTAATTATCAACACCGTTAAAATTTAAAGCGTAAGCTTCCAAGTAGGTGGCGGCGATATGTTCCCAAGAATTTGACCACAGGGTTTGGGTGGTGCGGAGGTAGCGGTTTCGCACTCCGGCAATTACATTGTAGGCTTTGAGAGGAGATTTTATTTGTTGGGGATTGCCAATAATTGTGCCATGATTAGCCTCATTGCCAGTGCGATCGCTCACATTGCGATTCTCAAAGTAGTAGTAGGCAAGTAATCCCGCTTCGTTGCCATTTAACCGACAATCTTTATAGATATTAATTTCCCCAGCACTGCGTACACCTCGCCAAATGCGGATTTCATCTATTCCGCCTTGGAAGAAGAAGGTTTTACCAGGGTTATTCATCACCCCAATTAATAATCTACCTTTACCTTGATAAGTCGTAGGGGCAATATCTTTGGCAACCTCTACGCCATCACGGTAAATTATTCTTTGACGAGTCTGGATATCGAAGGTACAGGCGTAATGATGCCATTGATCGTCATCAGCTAGGTCTTGCTCCGTGTTTAAATCATTGCGGTAAAAACCAAAGCTGAAACGATGGTTTTGGCGAAAACCGATGTGTAATTGTTCATTGGTTCTGTCTACCCCTTGGGAGAGAATCGCTGAGAAAAAGGTATTGGCGGTGACACTAGCAGCTTCCCGTTTTGCCCAGAATTCAATGGTAAAGGACTGATTGAGCAGGTTGATATTACCAGCTTCAATGTAGTCATTAGTACCATTAAATTGCAGACCAGAGTTAACATCTTGGTTTTGAATGCCCAAACAATAATTCGATGTGGGAGAATTTTCTGAGACAATCCAAGCATGATTGATGTCTCTCCTTTCGGGGCGAATCCAAGCTTCTAGGCTGATATCTCCCTGATTTGCCATCTTGTTAGCATCACCTGTGAGATGACCACTCTCAATTTTCAACGCATTTCCGGGGGCTGCTGTCACCCAACTATTGGGTTGAGATACTCCAGTTAGAGGACGAGTAGCGATGTTCTCGACGTTGTTACCGTTGGTGAAACCTGCTACTTCTACGAGAATCGAACCATATCTGAGATTGTAGGGAGAATTGAGGGCAGTGCCTTGATTACTGAAACTGCTGTAACGGTCATAATCGTATTCGATTACATTGATGCTTGTTCCCGCCGGTAGAGTTGCATCTAGGGTAATTGAGTCCACTGCTATTGTTTTATCACCAGGAGCGATCGCTTTTCGTAGCGGAATAGTCCCCGCACCAATTACCAAAACCGCACCCACTTCGTAGCGTTGTGTTGCAGGTTCAGCCAGGGTAATGATATCCACAGTACCCGTTACCGATTCCACCAAACGACCGAGGTATACTGCTTCTCGTGCTTGTCCGCTCAACACCTTAGCAAAACTGCCACTATTGCGGGGAACTCGATCCCAAATCTCGGTAATTTGTAGGGAACTGTTAGTTAAAGTTAGTTTGCAGACATTGGCATCTAGACTATCGGCAATATTTACCGTCGTCCCATCTAAATTAGTATCGTCCGCTGCAATCACCTTCATTTCACTGTGTCCCAAACCAGGCGATCGCTCTTGCAATTTGACGCTGTTAGATAGCAAGATATTAGAGCGGGAAACATTAGTATCGTAAGCCACAGTAAAGAACTGGTCAGTATTGCCTCGGAAGTATAAATTCACCATGCCATTGGCACTTTCAAACAATTGCGGTGCATCGTTTGTCCAAGCAAAATCTAACAATCCTCCCACCACATTTAACCCACTGGGATCGATGTGAATTAACCGCATGGGGAAAGCAAATTTTCCTTGCAGTTGTTTGCGTTTATCGAGTAGTTCTGCTTGTAAAGTTTGCAGTTTTTCTCTAACTACGTCTAACTGCTTTTGCAAATCAGGGATGGTTTCTGTGCGAATTTTAGTGATTTGCTGCTGAATTTGGTCAATTTGAGCATTGTAGAGGTCAATTTGACTCACAGTACTATCAGTCAGACGTACCTTAGCACTTTGATAGCTAGATATAGAGTAAGTACCACCATATCTCCTACCATCTTGGTACTCTACGCGGGAAGAACCACCAAAGTTAGGTTCATCGTAGAGAATGATATATGCTCCGGCATCTAAATCTACTGAAAAGATTGGTATCGATAAACGGGGATGTTCGCCTACCTGCAATCTTTGTTGTTGACCCTCAAAGCTAGGCAAAGAATAGACCGTTACGCCATTATTCGCTAGATTTGTTTTTAGTTGTTGTTTCTGAGATAAATCTTGCTCAAGAGTAGCAATGATTCTCATTTGATTATCAATCTCAGATTCCAAAGATGCGATCTCATTTCTTGTATTCGGAATTTCTATTTGTTCTAGCTGATTGATACGTTCTATATATATGTTTGGGTTTTTCGCTGTGATATCAATTAGAGGTAAATTAATTACATCAGGAACTTGCGACAATCGACCCCGTTTAGTCACCGCAAAATCCAAAACCGCGACTTTCTTTTGATCGTTATTAGCCTTTCCGGTAGCTACCGCCACCATCACCCGCGCACTTTGTTTGGTCGGTGCAGGCTTATTTTCATAACCGGCTGGTAATTCTTCTTGTTGATAGTAAAGTAACGCCGATATCCCTTTTCCCGCAACAGTACGACTATCACCAAAGCTAAAACTACAACGACGAATTCCGGGATTATCGCCTACAGGTGCATCTGATTGTAACCACTGCAAATTACCAAGAATTCTGCCATTATTCAAACTATCAGTTTGGTCGTAAACAATTTGACCATTACCTTCATCAAATTGCCAGTAGGTAATCAATCCTGGTTCATTACCAGCTTTACGGATATTTTGAGTTTCTGCAACTTCAATTTCTGAACGTTCCCGTCCCCAAATAGATAACTCATCGATAGTTGCAGTCAAGGAAGAAGCAGGTTGTGTTCCGCCATACAAAGAACTCACATTTCGTCCTACCGCCAGGTAAGTTCTTTGAGTTGAATTGATGGGATATTTAGGTAAAAGTAAATATTGATTTTCTCTTCCCCCAGTATTGACAACTTTATCGCCAACTTGAATTCTCACTAAACCTGAATTTACAGGTGAATTTGGTTCTGTAGGACGTACTAAGGAAATACTAATATGATTCCATTGCCCCATGTTAATTACATTGGGCAGAGAACGTAAGGTTTGAGATTTCTTAGCATTATCGTTATAAGCAGTAACTTCTAACCCATAACCAGGAATTGTTTGTCCATCAATTAATATTTCTGTTGTTACCAAACTAACAGTAAAGATAGCATTGGGCATCCCTTCAGAGTAAATTACACCTGTAACTTCTGGTTTAACCCAAGCAGAAATATTAAATTCATCTTTATTGATGATTTGGCTTTGAGCTTCAATATAAGTATTACCATCTAGCCGCAACGCAGTTTCCGCAAAACCTAGTTTTTCAAAAGCTGCTGGACTTTCTGTACCTTTAGTACTAAATAATCCATCGCTAGACCGTTCGATATTATATGCATCTAGGCGATTAGTCTTTTGATTATGGACAAATATTTGCCAGCGTTTGATATCAGGAATACCCGTTGGTACTTGAACTACAGCAAATCTTCCATGATTTAAGTTCCGGATAAAATTTAACTCTAATGTCGGTTCATAAAATGGTCGATTATTCATATCGGTAGCACCGAGAGTATCTTTGGCACTACTTTTAAGAATTTTATTCCGACTCCGACGATAACGCACCTCACGCGAGGTTTTGAGTTTGTTACCAGAAAGAATAAATCTATCAACTAACAAGGTATTGTTAACAATCGGGATGTCCTTACTATCAGCACCTTTGACTGTGATATTATTCGCATCTTTCTCATCAACAGATTGACGGAATAAATATAGATATTGTCCATCACTGAGGACTTGAAATGGTGCATCGGCTGTTAATCTAGCTGTAGATGAACGGAATACATCAACTTCAGAACGATTGAGAGCAGGTTCACCATTTGTTTTTACCGATGGTAATACTTTATTAGGAATAATCCCAAAGCCTACTTCAGCTATTTCATTAGGGAAAGTTAATAATTCTGGTGTCGGCGACCAATTTCTAGCATCAATAGGATTGGGGCTATTTTGTTGGTCAAGAACAGTGTAATAGATGCGGCGATCGCTATCCATCGCCAAGGATATCAATACCCCTGTATGTTCTACCAGAGTTGTGTACTGATAAGCTCTGTTAGTATATGTCTGTAAATAGTTGTCCCATTGAGGCTGCATATTTTTCTCCTAATTATTAGTTCAGTTCATGGTTATTTGATAAGTTAAATCTAAAGAACTTACACTGATAAATCTTTGTGTAAGTTCTATTAGTTTAAGTAGCTACAACCAGAAAAAATTAATTTGAGTTATAGATAAATCTGGCTGATTTTTCAAGCTTATAAAAATTTAATTACCAGCTTGATTGAGCGAATAATTAATAGAAGTTTCTCCAGTAGGTTGTGGAGAATCTATTTTTGCATAACGAGGATTGCAAGCTTGTGCAAATAATAAAATGCTGAATGATAAGGCAAATGTAAACAGTTTGTTCCAGCGCATATTGTTCAGAGAATTTGTTAAAGTCTTCATCAGTTCAACTCCTTGATTGCAGGTGTTATTTTATCTTTATAGAATTTGCCAAGTTAAAAGTCGATACAGAAAAGTTAAGGAATTAAATGTAGAAGCTAACTTAACTTGAGACTTAACTTTTACAGCATCATGCTTAACTAGAGGGAAATCTGCAATTTTTGACGTGATAAAGGCTTTCTTTCCAGCAATTGAAGGGCAATTCTTTTACCTGTACACCAGCCGTAATATCCATAAGTTGCGGATCTAGCAAAAGTTTTCTCAAAACCTACAAAGTAAAGTGTAGGGTCAACAATAGATTGGCATTTACCATCTGTTTTTGGCAATAACCTATCGTTCACATTAAGATACAATTGCGGCTGTTTCAATATTTTATTAATGCCAGGACGAAAGCCAGTACCTAAAATAATTGCATCGTAATCTTGTGATACACCATTGGTAAAGATTACGCCTGTGGTTGTGAGTTGCTGAATACTATTAGAGATGACTCGAATATTACCTTTTTTGATTTGTTTAATAGTACCTCTATCTACCCAAGCTACACGGCCTTGATTAACTTCCACATCCATTGGCCCTTTCTCTTCTGGATAGATAGAGTATGCACTCAAATCTAAAGCAAAACGCTGAATAAATTTATCAGTTTCCTTGATGTCTGCTTGTAATTCTTCTGGAGAAAAATCTATGGCTTTTTCCATAGCTTCTATTCGAGAATCTATCGTATTGTTATTAAACAAACGTTTAAAATATGAACTACTGCGCCATAACCAATATTGTAGCGATCGCAGTCTCGGATAAAGAGGAAATACCCAACGTTTACCGCGAATTAACATATCTACATGTTCAGCACCGTGTTCATATAAATCTAATGCTATTTCTGCTGCTGAATTCCCCGAACCAATGACTAAAACCTGCTGATTTTGGTAAGGAATGCCGTTTTTATAGGCACTACTATGAATAATCTCACCTGAAAAATTTTCTTCTCCCACAAACTTTGGTATCACAGGTTCATTAGTTAGCCCAGTACATATAACAAGAACCTTGCAGTGTAGAATGTCTTTAGTTGTTTGTATTTGCCAGTTATCATCTATTTGATTTTGATTATAAATTTTGGTAATATTTTGTACTTCTTCACCAAAACGAATATGTGAATCAACTTGAAAGTGATCTGCATATTCTGTTAAATACCCCACCATTTCCGCTTTCGTCTTAAATGTGGAATATTTTCCCTTACCCTCAAAAAAAGGTAAAGTAAAATAAGGATTTTGGCTAACTAATCGCTCGTAGGCGTTTTTCCAGATAGTTGCGACAGTTTCACCTTTCTCTATCACAACAAAGTTATCAATTCCAAATTTTTTTAAACTTGCAGCTACAGTAATACCGCAAAAACCAGCCCCAATAATGATAACGTCTAGTTCAGCGTTCATAAAATTGACTTGGATTGTAAAACTTAACTCTTATCTTTATAAAATTTGTGACTTCAATAGTCGATATAGATTAGTTAGGGAATTTGAGCCGTTGCCAACCTACTTAACTCTCGTTCCTGCTTCCTCTATTCATTAGTTAAGTTTGCAAGTTAAGTTATTTCCCTGCCTAACTCCTTAACTTTTCTGTATCGACACTGCAATCGTCTACTTCTAAATATAAGTAGTTAGACTAGCTATAACGAAAGAGTTGAAATGAACTTAATAACTTTGCTGTTACGTTCTTCTTGGAAAATTCTGACTCTTGCTACGTGCATTGGTTTATTAAGTGGGGTTAGTACAGCCGGATTACTTATAACAATCAATACACATATTAATCAATCATCCCTGAGAATAACATTAATTTGGAGTTTTATCGGTCTTTGTCTTGTCAAGTTTTTAACAAATATTATTTCTAAATATTTGTTAATAAATTTAGCAGAAAAAGCAATTGTAGAATTACGCCTCACATTGAGCGAGAGAATTTTATCTGCACCACTATATGATCTAGAAAAGTTAGGAAAACATCGTATATTAGCTACATTAACAGACGATGTTTTAGCAATTTCTCGCACAGTCTACATTATTCCTACGTTGTGTATTGATATGACCATCGTAGTGAGTTGTCTTTTGTATTTATTTTGGTTATCCCCAACGATATTTTTTCTGGTGGTCATTTCTCTATTGCTAGGAATATTTAGCTATCAACAGATTGCATACAAAGCAACCTCATTTTTTACCCTAGCTCGTCAGCAAGAAGATCAACTGTTTAACCATTTTCAGAGTATAACTGAGGGAACTAAAGAACTAAAGCTTCACAAGGAACGACGACAAATATTTTTAAAGCAAGAACTTAGAGAAACGGCACAATTATCTAGACGCAATAATGTAGTTGGAATGACTATATTTGCAGTTGCTGCTAGTTGGGGTAATAGCTTATTTTTTGTGGTTGTAGGATTGGTAATTTTTGCTCTGCCTACTTTCCAAACTATCCCTAATCATATTTTATCTGGATATGCATTGACTATTCTCTACTTGCTTTCACCTTTAGACTACATTATGAGTGCTATTCCTACTTTTAGCAAAGCAACTGTTGCTTTACAGAAGCTTGAATCTCTTAAACTATTATTGTCGAATCGCTGTTACGAAGATAATTTAATGATTTGGGAGCGGGCAGATAATTTTTGTCACAGTTTAGAATTTGTGGGTATCACTCATACTTATTACCAAGACTCAGAAGATACAGCTTTTACTCTTGGCCCAATTGATTTGACGGTTTCGGGAGGTGAAATTGTTTTTATTGTTGGTGGTAATGGGAGTGGAAAATCTACGCTGATCAAATTAATCACTGGTTTATACATTCCTGAAAGCGGAAAAATTTATTTCAATGGCAAATTAGTGACTGCGGAAAATCAAGAGTGGTTCTGCCAACATTTTTCAGCAGTGTTTTCTGATTTTTATCTATTCGATAATTTATTTAATTTAGGTAAAAATAATACTGATGATAAAATTAAAGACTATTTAGTTCAATTACAACTGGATAAAAAAGTTCAAATAAGCAATGGAATCCTTTCTACCACTTCATTATCTCAAGGACAGCGAAAACGTCTAGCCTTGTTGACGGCTTATTTAGAAGACCGTCCTATATATGTATTTGATGAATGGGCTGCCGATCAAGATCCTATCTTTAAAAAAATTTTTTATACCCAAATATTACCTGAATTGAAAAATCAAGGTAAAACTGTAATAGTAGTCACTCACGATGACCAATATTTCTATTTATCCGACAGGATAGTCAAGTTAGATTATGGCAAGGTAGAGAATATTTATACTTGTCTCATGCCTAGTGAACAAAATTTAAAATTTATTGGTTCTTCCGTACCTGTTATGCCAAATTATTAGTTAAACATCAAAACTTGCTTGAAAAATATAGGTAAATAACCCCAAACCCCACAAAACGTCTAAAATGTTATTAAATAATGCCTATTTTTATTGTGTGGCAAGGTTTTCATGTTTATTGCGAATGAGATTTAGCATAATATGTAATGAAGAGCCAATTTATTTTAATTCAGATATGTACCTTAGAGACAGCAATAAAAAACGCAGCCATGCCTACATGGGCATAGGTTGTAGCAGCACTCATGCCCAGAAAACTCTCTTCGGTAGCACCTACCAGCGAAAACCCTTCGGTGTAGCTGTCGAGATATCAATGGCGGGAGCAGGGAGTATCATACCAGATGCACTGTATAGGAGTACAACAGTCAGCGAAATGATGGACAAGTTAATAACTGGCAGGAGATGGTAAAGTTATGAATTGATATGAGGTTGTGAACTCCTTTATTTAATAGACGAAGCTAAGATTTATTGAGCCATTTTGTCATCAGATAGCGATTATGATCTTCAAACCCAACTCGCCTATAAAAACTTTGGGCAGAAGTATTTTTCCGTTCAACTTCTAGATGTAATGCCTGAACATTGAGGGAGGTGCAAACATGCTCAAGAAAGTTAATTGTTTGCTTACCTATGCCTTGCCCTTGGTAATTAGCCTGGATGTAGAGTTCATCAATCCAAGCATCACGCCCTCCGTATTCCAGGCTATAGCCTAATGTGAGAACGACATAACCGATTGTTTTACTTTGACACTTAATCAACCAGACCTGACCCATTGACTTATCATTCAGCAGTTGAATCAGAGCATTACGAGCAACTACGGCATTAAAGAGGATACAACCGTCTATTTCATACAGTTCTTGCATTAAAATGAGAAATGCCTCAACATCAGTATTTTCTGCTAGCTTGAAGTCAATTTTCATGATGTATTAACTCTCAATGACATTTGATTGACTGCATATTCAACCAATAGGATTGCTATACTGTTGTAAAAGCACTAATTTAGGCATATTTATGCTATAGCGATAGCCTTTTTATCCTGCTCAATTTTTCGTTCCTGATGTTGTGCTTCATATTCACCAAATTGCTGAATAAGTTGAGCAACTAATCCTGTCCATCCAGTTTGATGACTGGCTCCAATTCCGGCTCCATTATCACCATGAAAATACTCATGGAATAAAATTAAATTCTGCCAGTGTGGGTCATTTTGAAACTTCTGTATCCCACCATAAACAGGTCGTTGACCAGAGGAATTTTGCAAGAAAATTCTAGTTAACCTTTGAGATAATTCTGATGCAACTTCCCAAAGCGTCATCATCTGACCAGAACCTGTGGGACATTCCACTTTGAAATCATCGCCCAGGTAATAATAGAATTTTTGCAGAGATTCTATTATTAAGAAATTCACCGGAAACCAAATAGGGCCGCGCCAGTTAGAATTACCACCAAATAAACCACTGCTAGATTCAGCAGGTTCATAATCTACACGAAATTGCGAACCCTTGACATCAAAAGTATAGGGATGTTCGGCATGAAATCTGGAAACTGCGCGAATACCGTAAGGACTGAAAAACTCACTTTCATCAAGCATTTTTTGCAGAATACTTCTTAATTTATCCCGTGAAACAATTGCTAATAATCTTCTAGCACCAATTCCTTTTGTTTCCATACAAGCTACATTTTGCCGCAAGTCAGGACGGTTTTGAATAAACCATTCCAGCCGCTTCTTAAAGCCAGGAAGCATCTTTAACGTTTCTGGTTCCATGCTTTCAATAGCAAATAGGGGGATTAATCCCACCATTGACCGGACTTTTAAGGTAATCTGCTGTTCATGTAAATGTAGCACATCGTAGTAAAATCCATCTGATTCATTCCACAAACTGGCTTCCATTTCGCCAATTTTATTCATCGCATCGGCTATGTACAGAAAATGCTCAAAGAATTTTGTGGCAATATCTTCATAAACAGGATTAGTTTTGGCTAATTCTAGAGCAATCGCTAACATATTTAAACAGTACATCCCCATCCAACTAGTACCATCAGATTGGTCGATGTGTCCGCCTGTAGGAAGGGCTGCACTGCGGTCAAATACGCCAATATTATCTAATCCTAGAAATCCCCCTTGAAAGACATTATTCCCCTCAGCATCTTTACGATTTACCCACCAGGTAAAATTGAGCATTAACTTTTGAAAAACCCGTTCTAAAAACTGTCGGTCTGTGCGTCCATAAATCTTCTGTTCAATTTTATAAATGCGCCAAGTTGCCCAAGCATGAACAGGGGGATTAACATCACCAAATGCCCACTCATAAGCAGGAATTTGACCATTGGGATGCATATACCATTCCCGTGTGAGAACATCCAATTGGTACTTCGCAAAATCTGGGTCAATCATTGCTAAAGGAATGGTATGGAATGCTAAATCCCAGGCTGCAAACCAGGGATATTCCCATTTATCAGGCATAGAAAGAATATCTTCATTGTAGAGATGGAACCACTCTTGATTTCTACCATTTTGCCGTTCTGCTGGGGGTGTTGGTGTGTTGCGATCGCCTTTCAACCAATCCTCTACAATATAATGATAAAATTGCTTGCTCCACAGCATTCCGGCAAATGCTTGTCGTTGCACATTACGCATATCTTCACTTAGAGGATATGGAGTAATACGTTGATAAAATTCATCAGCTTCTTGTTGTCGTCGGCTAAAAATTAAATCAAACTCCTTACCAAATGGTTCAACTAAATTGGCTGCATTACTCAGTCGTAATTTGATAGTTTGAGTTTCACCAGTCTCAACTTTTAATACATAACTGGCAGATGCTTTTGTGCCAATCTTATCAGGATTTACGGCTGTTTTCTGACCATTTACAACATAGTCATTAATCCCATCTTTCACATAAGCCGAGGTATTGGGAGAAGCAAATAATCGCTCTATATTTGTCTCATTGTCTGTAAAGAGAACCTCTGTTGTTTCTTGACAATACAGCCACCTATTTCCTAAACTTGGGTGAGATGCTTCAATAATATTGAAGCTACGATCTGATTTAATCTCTTTTAAAGTAGGTTTATCTGCATCTCCATTCCAACACCAAGTATTGCGAAACCAGAGGGTAGGTAACAGGTGCAATGTCTTCGCCTCTGTACCTCTGTTGACTACTTTAATTTGGATAAGAATATCTTCCGCAGAATGCTTGGCATATTCCACAAAAACATCAAAATAGTGATTATCATCAAACACGCCTGTATCTAGTAGTTCAAATTCTGGCTCTTGACGATTTCGGCGTTGATTTTCTGCAACTAATTGGGAGTAGGGAAAGGCTGTTTGAGGATATTTATACAGCGCTTTCATGTAGGAATGTGTGGGAGTGCTGTCTAAATAAAAGTAATATTCTTTAACATCTTCACCGTGATTACCTTCATTACCAGTTAGACCAAAAATTCTTTCTTTGAGAATAGAATCTTCACCATTCCAAAGAGCGATCGCAAAACAAAGTCGCTGATGATTATCAGAAATCCCGAAAATCCCATCTTCACCCCAACGGTAGGCGCGAGAACGAGCCTGATCGTGGGTGAAATAGTCCCAGGCTGTACCGTTGGGGCTGTAGTCTTCGCGTACTGTTCCCCATTGGCGATCGCTTAAATATGGCCCCCATCTGCGCCAATGAGCTTTGTGATGTAAAGCTTCTTGTAATCTAATTTCTTCCTGGGTTGGAGTTGTCATCATAGCATTGTACTTTCATTAATTTGCTATCTGGAGTATCCCGTTTTTATCTAAGATATAGCTGAAGTTTTGGTTAAACTTGATAGAAATATTAGTAAGTAAAAATCTAGGATAAACTCAGGAAAAACTTATGTTAATTTTTGTTGGTAGTGTCAATTGATATTGATGAAGAGTTAATCCGATATCTGAGTTATAAGAACACTAACCCTCAGTTGCTAACCAAGCACGTAAAACTTCTGCAACAGTCCACGCCTGGGCAATACATCCCCGTGGAGTCATCGGCGCATCACCATCAAAAATTTCGCTGAGACTACCAAGACCGTGTGCGGTGAGATGATTAGCCATTGGTTGGAGAAATTGACGCGCCTGCTGAAGATTTTTATAGACGCGCAGGTGTGCAAGGACAAACGGCCCTAATAACCAACCCCAAACAGTACCTTGGTGATAAGCACCATCACGTTGATACTGATTTCCTCCATATTTACCTTGATATTGGGAATGGTCGGGGTTAAGGGAACGCAACCCATGCGAAGTTAGTAGCATCTGCCCACAAATGTCTACGACTCCTCTTTGTTGGGCTGGCGTGAGGGGACTTTCGGGTAATGAAACCGCAAAAATTTGGTTCGGACGCACAGAAGAGTCATTTCCATCAGGACTATCTAGCACATCGTAGCAGTAGCCTGTATCCTGATTCCAAAAGCGAGAAAATCTGACTTGAGCGCGGTTAGCAATAGCCTCATACTCTTCATGGGGCTTGCCAAGAAGATGGGCAAACTTTGCCATTGTCCGCAAAGCATTATACCAAAGAGCGTTCACTTCTACAGGTTTACCAATACGCGGTGTTACCACCCAATCTCCGACTTTGGCATCCATCCAAGTTAGTTGCACACCTGTTTCCCCTGCATACAGTAAACCATCGCTGGAATCGAGGTGGATGTTGTAACGTGTGCCGCGACAGTGCCAATTGATGATATCTGCCAACACGGGAAACAGTTCCATCAGCAAATCATCATCCTTAGTCACATTGTAGTAAGCTCGAATGGCTTCAAAATACCAGAGAGTTGCATCAACTGTATTGTATTCTGGTATTTCACCTGCATCTGGGAAACGATTGGGTAACATTCCCTGGTCTACATACCTAGCAAAAGTGCGGAGAATTGAACGTGCTATTTCTGGGCGACCAGTGGCAAGAGTCAAACCAGGTAGGCTAATCATTGTATCGCGTCCCCAGTCACCAAACCAGTGATAACCAGCGATGATGGTTTTGCCATGAGGGTCTTCGGGAACGGAGCGATCAACGATAAATTGGTCAGCAGCCAAAACTAAACGATTGACCCAAGCAGGACTGGATGATTTCCAGAGTCCAATTAACTTTTGTTCAAGAGCTTGACGATGTTTGAGTGCTGCTTCAGCATTTAAGTCTGGTTGCTTCTGAGTACTGGCAACTAATGTGTAGGTGCAGCCCGTCGTAGACATCGCTTCCCCTGGATTGAGTGTAACTTCAAAGGTAGCAGCGTGGAGGTGGTCTTCTTTGTCGCTCAATCCCCGATAACGCTCAACTGCTAAGTCAAAGCCATAATACCAATTGTGAACAGGCGATGCACTGCCACAGTCACTCAACAGATACAGTGGTACAGCACCGGGATAAGCAGTTACACAAATTCCCTGTTGTACCTGCTCAACAGACATCTGCCAGCCGTTGCTTTGGGTATCGCCGTGATAATCACGGTAGTTGACTATTGCTTTGAGCGTCAACTTTAGCGGTTGGGTAGCACGACGCAAAGTATACTGGACATAAGTTGTGTTAGCTCCTTGCTGCATCCATACCCGTTTTTCTAACAAGGCATCAGCAACAGCAAAACGCCATACGGGAATTGTACCTTCCAAAGAAAAACGTTCAATGTATTGATAACCGTGAGGACTGACGATACCATCTACCCAACGGTTTGTGTTGAGAGAATAAGAGCAAGTATCATACAGAACAGTTTCATCTAGTTTTGCTAGCATTAAAGTGCGACCCAGCGGCGGTTGCAAGGCTGCTACTAGTAACCCGTGATAGCGGCGGGTTAATAAACCTGCCACCGTTCCAGAAGCGTAACCACCAATACCATTAGTAACTAACCATTCCCGTGACTCTGCGGTGTCGAGATTGCCGCAGATTTCCCGTCCAAATTCAATACACATAAGTCAACACTCTTTCTGGCGATCAATATTTGGATTATTGTTAACTTCTCGTTTCTTACAGGATTGCTTTTGAGAAACTACTTCTGCACCACCCGCATCACATGACCATCTGGATCTCTGACCAAAAAGCCCTTTTTCAACCCCAACTTCTCCTCAGGAATCGCCACAACACTAGGAGAAACAAACGTAGATTTATTGATTCGCAACTGTTGAGCGACTGCTTCTGCATCCTTGACTACCAGGGTTGTTTGCCAATGTAGCAAATCATTGGGACGCGCATCATTTGGTAAAGAACGCCCATCTTTTGGTGTCAAATATTCCAAAAATTCAATCCCAGGCCCAGCAAGGGAACGCAAACCACTAATATGTAACTTGGCTCCTTCAACATTATTAAGATGCTCCTGTTCTGTACCGTAATTCATGCTTTCTCCCGCCAATCTCAAGCCAAGTAAATCACGGTAAAATTTCAAACTGGCTTCGGTGTTGGATACAACGATCGCTGTATGGTCAATTCCCAAAAATAACTGATTGCTCGGTTTTTGCCACTTCGGATCGCCTTTTCCTGGGGGAAAGTAGATAATCTCCAGGTTGTGTCCGTCTGGATCTTTGAAATAGAAAGCGCGAATTCCTGCTGCTGCTTTGTTAGAGTTGGGGATGCGCTGGGGTGCAGTGGAGGCGTGTTGCACCTTGAATTTACGTAAATGCTGATAAGCTTTATCCATATCGCTAACTGCTAACGCAATATGTTGAAACCATCGGTCATTGCTACGTGAATCTACAGGGATAGGTTTGCCTTTTGGTGTCAGATATTCCGTTAGTTCAATCGACTCGTTGCCCAACTGCATCCGTACCACCCGCAACCGTACCCCAAACAGTCCTTGCAGCTTTTCGTACTCAGTACCCAACACTTCTACATCTGAGACTTTCTGGAAGGATAACACCTGAGAGTAAAAATCAACGGCTTTATCCATATCAGAAACCGTCATGCCTACTGATTCTATTGCGGAAACTACTGCTTGTGACGGTAATTTTTGAATCTGGGCTGTTTGTGTGGAACGGTTGTTTTCCCGTCGGTAAACCTGGGATAAAACCGGATTTTGTGTCAGGGCAATTGTGGTAAATACTCCAACTGATAGAATTACCCCAGCTATTTTTTTACTGAATTTTGCAGCCATAGTGACACTCCATCAAATTTAATTTTTCATTATTCGATGCTTTAATTTAGTAGGGTAGATTTTGTGCTATTGCACTGTGGCTGCATCCCCAAGACAGAACCATGAGTGTATTTAACAACCCCAGAAACAGGAATGACTTCTTGATAGCAATACTTGCAAAACCAGTAAACATTTCCAGAACGGATGTGGCGAAGTACTAAATGAGAGCAAAAAAGACAAGTAGGACTGTGAATCATCAGAGTTTTGATGCTTGAAGCAAGGCTTTTGAAGCTGGGAAAGCAGAGTTTAAAAAAGCTGTGATTTGCAGGCACTGCATATCTGGTTCACTAGTTAATTTAGAAGCAGTTAGAACTGCACCAACCCAGTTTTGAGTGTGCCAAAAACCATTACCATCAAGGGGTAGAAGATTTTCAGAGTTGGGGTAAGGATAAGGAGAAACATACCAATACGGTTCGTTGTAGCTGGTATCTCCTGGTGACATCCCAATTCCTACAGTCATCGGTTCTCCGTTTTTAGTGCCACCAAGAGTAATGAGTGTGGCAATATCAAAGTGATGAGGCCAAATATGGATAGCAGATGCTTCCTCTGCGATCGCAACTATTTCTTGTAAAATTTGATTGGTATTGGCGTAGTAATTTGCTAATTCCTGTCGTCCAAATTGTCCACTGTTAGCATCGAAAGTTGCACCATGAGCAATAACATGGTCTGGAAAATCTGCTGGTGGATAGGTAGGAAGCTCAATATTGCTAATATCAACACCTAATTTGGCAATCTCCTGTTTGTGCCAATCCAAAGCCTCTTTCATAGTTTGTTGATGTAGGGTAAAAGTTGCAATTGTATCACCTTGTTTATCCAAAATTATTGCAGTGAGGCTAACTGGATCTAGTGCAACTCGAAAGGGTTTTATTGTCCGAATTAACTTTCCGACAAACACTTCTAATTCAGGATGCCATTGCAAACTTGTGTGACTGTAGTCTGGTAGGGGTTCTGCAAGAGCAGATCCAATAATACTAATGAACTGAACTGCATAGTGCATTTGCAATCTAGTACACTGAGGCGTAAGTTTAGATAGGCTTATACCGCCAAAAGCTTCCCCTTAAAAGTCCATTGCAAAGGATGAGCTAACTTTTGGTTAAAGTAGTCAACAAAATTCAATATCTGCTGTTTGAGATCTGCCTGAGAGGAAAAACTGCCTCTACGCAAGAGTTTGCGTGTGAGGATGCTAAACCAGATTTCAACCTGATTGAGCCAGGAACAGTGCTTTGGGGTAAAATGGAAAACAACCTTATGGGCGGGATTGGCTAGAAACTGGGCGCGGGTACTCATCGATTGGAGTATCCCAGACTTACCCTTAACACCTAAGTTGTCAAAGGGGATGCCTTCAATGTCGGCAATCCATCGTACCAAGGATTCTGATTGATGGATATTCAAACAGTCCATAATCAAATGCCACTTGCTGGCAGTCGGATCAGAGGCAATTAAGCGCTGGCAATGCCCCAAGAAATCGGCTTCTGGCCGCTGAGTGTCAATTGTAGGAGCTACAAGTTGACCTGTAACAACATCAAACTTAGCAATCAAAGTCTGTGTTCCATGCCGAATATATTCAAACTCTCGACATTCGACTTTGCCTGGTCGCATTGGTAAACTGGGAAGGGCGCGTTCTAGGGCTTGAATGCCAGTCATTTCATCAATGCTGATCGTGTGTTCTCCCGCGATCGCTCTGATTGGGGCACTCAGATAGTGCTGGCTGATGTCTTCCACCTTGACTTCAAACTCTGGATCATACGGGGGGAAAAAGCCAGTAACGAGACTGGTGCGGTTTGAGTTCTGCTTGAGCTAACCATCGTCCGACCTGGCGGGGGGATATTTGCTCCACAATACCAAGCTTTATCAACTCATCCGCCAGTTCATGAGAACTCCAATGACTGATGGGACGACCGTATTGCATCGGGTCACGGCACGCCATCGCCATGCATTCAACTTGCTGTTCCAGGGTAAATTTTAACGGCGAACCAGGACGGTGGCGATCGCGCAATCGCTCCATCACTGTCTTGGATTGCTCGGTGGTCTCAACCCAATAGTGTCGCCAGTGCCGCGCCATTTTGATACTTATATCGAGCGTTCGAGCAATTTCGGCATTGTTTTGCCCCAACGCGGCTTTTAGCACAATCCGGGCACGTTGTGCGATTTGCTGCGGCGTACTGGGTCGATTCACTAACTTTTCCAGGGCTTGCTGCTCAGTATCACTCAGGGTGATTGTCAGCGGTTGGCAGGGCATGAGTCGTCAAATTAATCTCGTCATTCATACCCTAACTCAATTTACGCCGCAGTGTACTAGAACAAAAGAAGCTGCCATCAACAATGTAAAGGTTATCTATATCATGTGTGCGGCAATCTAGATCTAACACTGAAGTTTTAGGATCTTCGCCAAAACGTGCAGTACCAACCTGATGTCCTACGCCATCTAATGGTAATTTACCTGTATAAGTTTTGCCTGCTCCCACAAAATAGGCACAATTCGGCATGATTTCTTGACCGCACTCAATGGACTTGATAATCTCAATCCAGCGTGTTTCTAGACGGTTATAGGATTCGCTGTTGTTTTCAGTATATTCAAGGATAATTCTGTCGCCATCAACACGCACATGGTTATTGGGGTTGGGTAAGTCTTCCACCGTTAACCACCAGTCAATCGAATGAGTTGCAACTTGTTCAGGTGTCAGAGGTGCATAAGCCTCTGGATTACCTTCTAGTGCTTCTTTGCTGACTTTACCCAGAGTTTGGATTTGTCCCATTGGGTAGTCGTAACCTTCTTCACCCCAGTAAAAATCATTGATAGAGAGGGTTTTCTGGAAGAGAGTCGGGTTAGGCTTTTTGGATACGCCAATGATGGAACCAAGTACATGCTTCATGAAATTACGCCCCAATAAACCAGAACTATTGGCTAGTCCGTTGGGGTGTTTTTCGTTTGCAGATTTGAGAAGCAGAACAGAGGAGTTGATCGCACCACAGGCGATCGCTACAATATCCCCTGAAAACATCCGCACTTCGCCTTGTACATCCACTTCTACCCCGGTGATTTCTCGCCCAGAGGGACTAGTGTGTAATTTCAGTACTTTGGCTTCCGTCAGCAATGTGACATTCTCCTGTGCCATTACTGGACGAACTGCACTGACTTCAGCATCGGATTTAGCTTGTACCAAGCAGGGATAACCATCACAAGTGTTGCAACGAATACACGAACTCAGGTAACGCTGGGCTTCATTTAAGTGAATACCTACAGGGGTGTGATAGGGATGTAGTCCTTTTGAGTGCAACACATCATTGATTTCTTGAATGCGGGGTTCGTGACTAACCGCAGGATAGGGATATTCTTGACTACGAAATGGTTCTGTTGGATCTTCCCCACTTTGACCATGCACTTGATAAAGCTTTTCTGCTTGGACGTAATAGGGTTCAAAATCCTGATACTTCAGCGGCCATTCTGGCGAAATGCCGTCTTTATGCTGGAATTTCTCAAAATCCTTTTCTCGCAAGCGGAATAATGCTGCACCGTAAACTTTAGTATTTCCACCGACAAAGTAACTCATGCCAGGGTGTAGTTCGTTACCGTTTTTGTCGTACCAGACTTCAGAATTGTGGTAGCGATCGCTATGAAAAACTGTCTTTGTGTCCCAATTAGCTTTTTCTCTGGGTAAAAATGGCCCACGTTCCAGTACTAATATTTTCTTGCCACTCTGGGCTAATTTGTAAGTGAGGGTTCCGCCACCTGCGCCTGTGCCAATGATGATAACATCGTAATGTTCAGACATACTGCTATCTCCTTGATTTGAAATCATCATCAGACAGGACAGCAGTAGGAGAATTATAAACTGCTAAGGATTTGAGATGGGAATGCTAAGAGTTTGACTAAAGTATTCTTATTGAGATTTCAGCAGAAATTAAGCTGGAGAGATGAGAGTGCGATGGATGCGATCGCCTACCGATATCTTGATATACTGTCCAATCAAAATTATGAGGTAACGTTCCTGGTCAGCGGCGGCAGATCACCTTTGCATCACCACCAAAATCTCTCAACCGTCCGCTACACCAGGGTTGTTATGCAGCTTTTCAGTAATCATAGTCTTCACCCATCCAATCTGGCTCAATCTCGCCAAAATCGACTGCATCAAGTTTTTTAACTTCAATTTCAACATCATCCACCTCGATCTCTGATCCGATTTCGTCCAAACTCCCTACAAAATTCCCTACAAATGAAATTAAAATATCTACGTCTAAATTGGTTTGAACATTTGCACTACCACTTCCAAATGGAACTTCGTCTTTATCTATAGAATCATATATAGAAAACGAAAAGCTACATTCAATATTGACATCAACACTCAATTTCGATTCAACCACTAAACTATCATCGTCAAAATTAACTGGTCTAAATATTAAATTGGGAGGCTCGAATAATTTAAATTCAAATCCGTTCAAGGTTACTTCCGTTAAATCCTGCTCATACATGTATGAAGAACTCACTTCTGGATAAATTTCAAAATCGCTTAGTTGATACTCCAAAGCATTAGAGATAGCTTCTTTCACATTCTCTAATTCACCTTTTTCATACTTTTCCGATAGATATTTGCAGATGTCATCAGCATTTTGACGCTGAAATAGTCCTAAAGCTCCTGCAAAATCATCAATAGCAATCAGCCTTTCAGAGCCTGCACAAAAACTTTTCCAATCGTTATCGGATGTGACAACAATAATCTTTGTTTGATTTTTATTCGCCCATGTTTCCAACGACATTAAAGCAATGGCATCAGGGAACTCATTTTTCTTTTTTCCTGTTTCTGAGAATGGAGGTCTGGCTTTGAAATATTTTTGTATTAAGTCGCCGACCATTACATGGTTTTGGGCTTCAACTATCTCTAGCGATGTCATCTCTGCAAATTTATTAAATCGTTCAAACACAACTTCCTGTGCTTCGCGCCCACCAAAAACTATTTCTTTTATCTTTTCAATATTCTGATCCTCAACGCACCAATGCTCTTTAGCTTGTTTCAAAGATTTTTCAATTTCCTTCTGTGCATTTCTCGCTTTTTCTATGAGATGTGATAACGTCTCTTCTTTTACTATTTCGGAAAGAATCAGCCTTGTTGAACCATCTTGAAATTGTTCCAATTTCTTAAGTAATCCTGATTCCAGCTTCAAGCCTTGAGCATCAAAAATTGACGTATCTAAGGTAATAGCCCCAAACTCTCCTGCTCTAACAAGATTCTTAAGTTCATCTAGCTCCATATCTATAACTTATAAGTAATTCATGAAAAGCATAGCATTGAGTGCTAATGAAGATTCTTAAAGTGACTCTTTATACCAATCGCCGTGCAGCATAACGGCGGAGTTGAACCGCACCTCCGGCTAATCGCCTCTGGGCGGTTAACGGGGTGTCGGTTCCAACGAAGTATTGTTGTGACGACGCTTCGCAGATTTTAGCATATATTGTCAAGTTTTATACTGCGTCGGCAGAACAACTATTTATTATAGGGAAAGTTTCCATATAATCTTTTACTCGATGACGATATACAAGGATTACATACACATCTTGTCATAATATACGGAAATTTTCTTTAAAACATCCACATTCGGATATTATACAGAATTTTTCCGTATAACCACCCTGTTCGAGAGGATTATATCGAATTTTTCCGCATAACATCTTTAATTAGAGTATTAACATCCGATGGAACAACACCCAAAAAAACTACTTGAACAAGTACAAGATGTTATCCGACTTAAGCACTATTCTTACCAAACAGAAAAAACTTATATTTAGTGGATTAGGCGATACATCCTTTTTCATAATAAGCGCCATCCAATTATGCGATACGCCTCTGGCGTCTGCCCTTCGGGCAATCGCTTTCTAACTCGGCTAGGTTTGACAGCAAGTGATGAAAGCAGTGGGGTTAGAGGTGTTAAACGATGCTCTTGGAACGGAAGCTAAATATCCAACACCACCCTAGAACTTCCCGGTTGAGAAATACAAATCAACACCGAACCCCGATCAATTGCAGCCGTTGGTTCTTCTTGATAAGCAACCTCACCAGCACTGATTTTACACATACAAGTCCCACAAATTCCCGCCCGACAACTAAAGGGAGGATTAATATCATTCGCTTCGGCAAATTCCAAAATACTACCATCTCCTTGTTGCCAATTTAGGGTTTGACCAGATTTTGCAAAAACAATCTCGGCTTGTTGCACTCCCTCACCTGTAGTTGCAGTAGGGGGTTGACTGTCGGATGCAACTTTCATCGGTTTACCAAAAGACTCAAAAAAGACTCTACTATCAGGTACTCCCGATTCCTTCAACCCTGCCATAATTGACATCATAAAAGATGGAGAACCACATAGGAAATACTCAGCTTCTTGTTGTACTAACTCTTTAATTAAAGTAGCATCAACATAACCAATACTGTGATAATGTCCCTCATCTTCAGGTGTAGGACGGCTATAGCGAAAATGCACATTTAGGTGAGGATTTTGTTGGGCTAACTCTGTCACTTCATCATAAAAAGCATGGAATTTGCCATCCCTAGCACCATGTATAAACCAAATCGGGCGGTTAGGGTGCAAACGAGTTACGGCTTTTGCCATACTCATCATCGGAGTAATCCCGACACCATTGCTAATCAGCACCGCAGGAATGGATTTTTGCACATCTAAAACAAACTTACCATTTGGTGGTTTCGCCGGAATTATCGAACCTTCGTCAATGCGATCGTGCATAAAATTAGACGCTATACCAGGCGGTACATCTAATCCTTTTGGGGCAGCTTCACGTTTAATCGAAAGACGATAATATGTACAAGGTTCAGGATAATCAGAAAGAGAATAAGTACGAATTACAGGTTTTTCTTGTCCGGGGATATCCAGTTTGATAGTTAAAAATTGACCTGGTTGAAAATTAGGAATTTCGCCTTTTTCTTCTGGTTGCAAGTAGAATGAGGTAATTTCTTCGCTTTCTTTTACCTTGCGAACAACCACAAAATTTCGCCAATCTTGCCAATTCTTGCTATGGGATTTTACCTCTGTAGATACTGATATTTCCTGACTGGCTTTGCTTGTTAAGACTAAGCCAAAGATAGCACCACAACCTGTTCCTAATAGTGAGGAATAAACACCAACTTGAGCAGCAGATTTATCTTTTGGATTAATTAATCCAATAGCCACACCAGAAACTATGGTAACTACTGAAAATGCGATACTTGCAGTCGCAGCACTTCTGATAATGGGATTCTGAATTCGTCGGATATTTTCTAACATTTCCTGTTCCTGTTTATCTGTTGGCACTAGTTAGGGACGGGGTAGGCGAGCCTCTTTGGAGGAGCTTCGCTAACGCTTTAGTATCCATTTGGTATCACCAAGCTTTTGCTGGCGGTAGCCACAGCGAAAGATACAGCGTTTGTTGTTGTGGTGATGCAATTTCGCGCACTTTACAGCATTTCTACCTCTGGTTCTCACGTATACCTCAGCAGCTGTGAGCATCCCTAAAAGTGGGGCGGTGAAATAAACCCAGATAGCTGTCCAATTTTGAGCCGGAATCGCCGATGCTAGAGTACGGGCTGGATTCATACTCATACCTGACAGTGGTGCTTCTACGGTGATGTAAGTTGCAATCAGCACTCCGGCAAATATGCCTGTAAATGGTGATAGTTTAGGGGTATTGGATACAAATAAGATCATGAGCATTACCCCAAAGGAAATCACCAGTTCAGCCAAGAACGCCACACCTGCACCACCTACACCAGGAATTGTGATTATATAATTTATAGCTGGATCGGTAACTGCATTTTTAAACACAACTGCGGCTAATAGCAATCCCAACAATGCACCGACGAACTGAGCCAAAATGTAAAAAACAGCATCCCACGGTTTAATTTTGCCGAGACGGAAGAAAGTTAAGGTGACAACTGGATTAATATGTGCGCCTGACTGCTTACCCCAAGGGGAATAAATAATACAAATAGCAGTCAATCCCATTGCCAAACCAATAATGAACCGCCGTAAAAGTGGGTCAGCAATTGCCTGTCGAATTGATGAAGCTGGATGCTCTAATAACGCAGTCACTACCGCCGCAGAAATCATAAAGATGCCCAGCCCCGCAGCTTCCATCAAATATTCGGGATAATGTTTCCGTAGTATTTGCATCATTATTGCTCTTGATAGTTCCAAAGCAATCCCCCATCTACAAAGAAAGTGCTACCTGTGATGTAGTCAGCCTCCGAGGAAGCGAGAAATGCTACTAGGGAAGCGACATCTTTTGGTTGACCCAAGCGACCGAGGGGAATGTTCTTGAGCAACGCGCCTAGTTTTTCTGGGTCATTCAACAGCTTAGTATTAATGGGAGTTTCAATTGCTCCTGGTGCTACATTGTTAATTGTGATTCCCAGTGCGCCCAATTCTACTGCCAGATTGCGGGTAAACATTTTCATTCCGCCTTTGCTGACGCAGTAAGCTGTGAAGTTGGGAAAGGGCAAATCTTCATGTACCGAACTGATGTTGATAATCTTTCCGGGACGTTTGGTTTCCAGCAGGTGGTTCACAAATGCTTGGGTGGCAAAAAACACACCCTTCAAATTGATATTGAGAACCGCATCATAATCTGCTTCGGTAACTTCCCAGAAAGGAGCATGTTTTTCAATTCCGGCATTGTTTACCAAAATATCCAGCTTGCCAAAGTGTCCAACGCTCTCTGCAATCAGTTCGCGCACCATATCCACATTGCCTAAGTCTGCTTGAACTGTATAAGCCTGAGAATTTGGACACTCTGCTAAATAGCACTTACCACCGATCGCTTTCACTTTTTCTAGAGTTTCTTCAGCGCCTTCTGGGTGAGAGCGGTAGTTAATTACAACATCTGCTCCTGCTTGAGCTAAACGTAGAACTATTCCCTGTCCGATACCTTGACTACTACCTGTAACCAAAGCGACTTTACCTGCAAGTGTCATGAGTGTTCTCCTGATAAATGTTTAGGGGTTAGTGACACTCATGATTATGATCGCAAGCCGCGATCGCCAGATGATTGATTTCCCAGGATTCGATGCCAAAATGCTAATATTTCGGTGAGAAATCTTTTAGTTTATTTTCAGCAAGTTTTAATTTTGAGCTGATTGAGATCGGAATCCAGGCTCTAAGTACTGCTTTGTGTAAAATCGTGGCGAATTGAGGTTGAGATTTAAACGCAAAGGGGCGCGGAGGTAAGCGCAAAGGTACGCGGAGAATTCGCTACGAATTAATGAAATGTTGTACTAAGGGTAGTTGCACTTTGACGATGGTTCCTATAACTGCCGATGACTCAATGCTGAATTCTCCATCATGGGCTTCGACAATTCGCTTGACGATCGCCAATCCTAAGCCAGTTCCACTTGCTTTGGTGGTAAAAAAGGGCTTGGTCAGCTGCGGTAAAATATCAGCCGGAATGGGTGTGCCCTGGTTGTGAATCTGAATGCAAACTTGCTGATTTTCAGTTACTTGTATCCCAACTGTGATAGTTTCTCCTTCACTTACGGCTTCACAAGCATTAGTAACTAAATTAATTAACACCTGCTTTAATTTATCGCCATCTGCCAGAACGTTTAGAGGTTGAGTAGCAGCAACAAACTTCAGATGTTTTCCGGAAGCGACAGGAATTGTTTTTAATGGATTTAATGTTGCCAAAATAAAGCTATTTAGCTCTAAGGGCGATCGCTGGAGGATTTGCTGTCTGGAATAGAGCAGAATTTGATTTAACAAGCGTTTCAGGCGATCTGCTTCATCCAGTGACAAAGAAAGATACTCTTGAAACCGCTCGGAAAGTTGCAGCTTTTTGAAGGCATTTAAGCCCATTGAAATGGTGGTTAAGGGATTCCGGACTTCGTGGACAATCATGGCTGCCAGCTCACCGATTTCGGCTAGTCGCTCTAATGCCTTTTCCGCCTGTTTCAGCATGGTAATGTCAGCTGCAACTGCCAACAGGCATGGCTCATCTTCTAAATGAATCATCTCGGCTGAATAGAGAGCAGGAAAGATTTCCCCCGATTTTCTGCGAAACTTGACTTCCAGATTAATCACACTGCCTTGCTGGTGCAGCAGTTGCTTAATTGTGTCTCGCTCCTCTGGCTTTGCCCAAACTCCCAAGTCGAGAGCGCTATGTCCGATGATCTCATCGTGGCTGTAGCCCAGCATCTTGAGACAACTATTATTGACCTCAATGTAACAACCATCCTTCATCGTGCTGATGGCGATCGCATCGGGTGAGGAGCGAAAGGCTGTGGAAAACTTGGTTTCTGAAACTCGGAGGGCATCTTCCGCCTGTTTGCGCTCCATCTCAGCCGCTGCACGAGCAGCAAAAATTTCCAACAATGCCTGAGTCCGAGATTCATTTTCCAAGGGGCGATCGTCCACTACGGCCAGATGTCCCAGGAGGTTACCGGTTGAGTCGAGTAACGGAATTCCAGCATAGCTTTGTGCCTGCATTGCCTGCAAATCTCGATCGTTAGGAAAAAGAGACTGGATCTGCTTTGGAAAGCACTGGGAGGCTCGGCTGTGGAAAATTTGTTCACAGGGTGTACCATGCAAATCGTACTCAAACTCTTCTCCAAACCCATCTCCCCGCCAAATGGCAAAGCTACGCACACGGGTTGGCACAGCATCCACACATTCGCTGATGAAGGCGTAACGGACACCGAGCGCTTGTGCCAGCGAGCGCACCAGCGAGCGAAAGAAGTCTGCTCCGGTGACGGAAGCTGTACCTTCCACAATCATTCGCAGGGTTTGCTCTGATCGTTGGCGTTCTAAAATTTCAGCCTGGAGGCGATCGTTGGTTTGAGAGAGTTCTGCGGTTCTTTCTTGTACCCGTAGCTCTAATTGATTATAGAGTTGAGCGTTATCAATGGAAATTGCTGCCTGGGTGGAAAGGAACTGCAAAATTTCTAGCCGTTGTGGTGTAAAGGCATCTGTTGTTAAGTTGTTTTCCAGATACAAAATACCAGAGAGCTTTCCCTGGTGCAGCAAAGGAGTGCAAAGGATTGATTTTGGTTGATGTTTGAGGATGTAAGCGTCTTGGTTGAAGCGGTAGTTTTGGGTGGCATGATTGAGTACCACGCTTTCTTGGGTACGAGCAACATAGTTGACAATCGCTAAAGGCACCCGATTTGTGTCTGCTTCAATGTTAATCGCAAGGGCTGGCAAAATCGCAACAAGGTTTGCGTTTACATTACCTTCAGCTGCGATTTGCAATTTACCATTATTTTCCAGTAGTAAGTAGCCCCGTTGCGCTCCAGCATTTTCTATGAGAATAGTCATCAATTTGGCGAGCAGTTTGTCCAGCACAATTTCGTCAGAGAGTGCCTGCGCTGCTTTCATCAGGGCTGCCAGATCAAAGGCTGCTGTTTCGGTACTGGTGGAAGAGGTGTGCTGGCTGCGAGTAATTGTGGAGGTGCTTTCAGGGAGGCGATCAAAAAATTGCGGATATCGTTGATCGAGATCGTTGACTTTCGCGGTTGCACCCCATCTGAGATAGCAGTAACGCGCATCCAACAAGTAGGCGCGGGCAATTTTTAGTTTACCCTTGGCTAAATAAAATCTACCCGCCAGTTCGTTTGCTAGGGCTTCTTCATTGAGGTATTCATGGGACTGAGCAAGTTCGATGGCGCGATCATAGGCATCGATCGCTTCTGTATCCTGACATAAAATCCGGTATCTTTCTGCCTCAACAAGGTGAAACTTATGCAGATAATTCATTGGTGCATAGTTTGCCCAATGTGCCATTTTTTGCTGATTTGCATTGACTTTTTGGAGAATCTGCAGCTGTACAGTTTGAGAGACTTGAGGAAAAACAGCAATTCTGGCAAGTGAATCGTAGAAGTAGAAAACGGGAACGACTAATAACCCAATGGCACCTTCACAGAGGAGATGATCGGCTGCTGCTGCATATTCTGCTGCTTGTTGAGCATTTTGGAATAAATAAGAGAGAATCAATTTATTCAAATACAGATGAAAAAGAATATATTTATCATTGGCAGCAATCAGTTGGGGTAAACTTTCCACCTCATTGAAGCTTTTACCCAGCAAATTAGCAGGATTTGCGGATTTTTCCCTCAGATTGAGAACTGACTGCCGATAAATGCGCGTTAAATTCAAGGGAAGTACTTGCTTGAATTGCGCGATCGCATTTTCATAACTTGCCATTTCCTGCTCAAGTTGTGTCAGTTCTCGACCAATTAAATAGGAGTGGTAGAAGCGGAAGGCGATCGCAAAGGTCGCATACTCTAAATCCCCAGTTTCTAAACCACACTGGTAGGCTTCCAGTAAAGGATTCAGCGTTTCTTTCAAATGTTCTTGCCAGTGTCGCAGATACATATTCACCAGCAGATTTGTTTTGGGGATAAACTCTTTTGAGTTTAATTGCGACTGTAGTTTCACAGCTAATTGAGCGAACTGATAGGCCGCATCAATATTTTCTTCAACAGCACACTGAATCATGCCATAGTCTGCATAACCAAAGGCTGATCCGGGAGCATTGCCATAAAGAATTGAAAGCTGCACCTTCTGAAAAACCATCAACTCCCAAAGTTCTGGTACCAGGAAATAGGTAGGAGTACAAACGCTGGCAATCATCTGCATCGCTGCTAACTTATGCGGATCGGTCATGCTCGGCAACTGAGCTAAATCCTCGATCTGTTTTTCTGCCAAAATACGTTTTGTCTCAGATAGTTCTTGAGAAATGCTTTCCTGTTCGGGACGTATGGGGATTTTAATGCCTAATAAATCTAGAGCTTCCAGAGCAATTTGGATTGCCTCCATGAATCGATCTTGAGCAATACAAGCCTGAATTTTGACCAGATAGACATTCGTTTTTTCTAATGCCGTTGTGGCGTGATCCAGAACTTCTTGAATTTGTTGCTCCATCTGCTCGAAGTCACCGGCAAGATAGGCTGCCTTTGCTGTCGATTCACATAATGCCAAAGTCAGATCATAGGCTGTCTGCCAGCTATCTTTTGATAGCAGAGATCGCCCAATATTCAGATAATTCAACGAAGATTCATAGGCGATCGCAGTTTTGGCTTTTTGCCCGGCGATTAAATTCAGCCAGGCTAGCTCATCTTTTTGCGCCTGTTCTGCAATCATTGTTGTACCAATGTTGAGATGGTCAACAATCTCAAAAATTTTTTCTTCCAGATGTTCTTTTGGTGTTACTCGCCGCAGGTATTGACCAATTTCTAAATGATATTGAACTCGTTTGTTTTCAGAAATTAGAGAATAGGCAGACTGTTGAATGCGATCGTGCATAAATTTGTAACTGACATCAAAATCAATCTCAGTTATTTGAGCAGATGAATCAAGATATTTATAGTCATCCCCAAGTGGTGTAATTAAGTTTGCTTGTGAGGCAAGGTGTAAGGCTTGGTTGATTTCGAGCAGCAATAATTGCTCACTAACAATCACTAAGGTTTGCAGATTAAATTGACTACCAATACAAGCTGCTAAAGCGAGAATATGCTGAGTTTGGGCGGGAAGTTCCTGAATTCGCTCTGTGACTAACTCCATCACATTATCGGCAAGTCTTGCAGTCTGAATCTGCTTTAAATGCGTATCCCATATCCCCTGTTGAACATTAAAATTAATCAGCTTTTCCTGATGCAGAAATCTCAGAAATTCATTCACAAAAAATGGATTTCCATCTGTTTTTTGCAGTGTTAATTCTGCTAATGGTAAAGATTTTTCCGAGCCACAATGCAGAGTATCTTGAAGCAGACAATTCACATCGGCTAATCCTAACGGAGATAATGCAATGTGATGAACAGTTCCTTTGGCTTGTTGAATTTCCTGGAGCGATCGCGCTAATGGATGATCGGCATCAACTTCAGTGTCTCGATAAGCGCCGATCACAAGCAACTGTTGATCGTTCATGATGGTGATCCAGCGCTGGATCAATTGCAGAGATGCACTATCTGCCCACTGTAAATCATCTAAAAAAATCACCAATGGATGAATTGGTTTAATATCAATGGTGAAAGGTTGAGTGAATACGCGGATGAACTTCTCCAATGCTAAATAAAATCGGTTTTGCGCCTCCGCAGGTGGCAGTGCGATCGCCTCGGGTTGCTTGCCAATCAGGAATTCCAGATCGGGAATTACATCAACGACAATCTGGGCATTATCACCTAAAGCGGCTAACAATTTCTCTCGCCAGTCAACAATCTGCTCTTGCGATTCACTCAATAACTGTCGAATCAGTTCTCGAAAGGCTTGAATCAGCGCGAAATACGGGATGTTACGTTGCAGTTGCTCATACTTGCCAGTAATAAAATATCCATTTTGATGAGTCACTGGTTTGTAGAGTTCTTGCACCAAAGTCGTTTTGCCAATACCAGGATAGCCAGAAACGAGCATGAGTTCAGCAGCAGCTTTCGGAGTAGATATGACTTGCTCAAATACCTTTAGCAGGCTCTCTACCTCGCTAGCTCTACCATATAGTTTTTGCGGAATTTGAAATGTACTGGCAATATCCCAGCGCCCGACAGCAAAGGATTCAATCTGTTGGGTTTGCTTGTGCTGGTTACAGCACTCTTGCAAGTCTGCCCAAATACCATGTGCGCTTTGATAACGGTCTTCGGCATTTTTTGCTAGCAGTTTCATTACCAAGTCAGAAACTGGCTCAGGGATGGCTGGATTGGCTTCATGAGGCGGAAGTGGCTGTTTAGCAATATGGCAGTGAACGAGTTCCAGAGGATCAGTGGCTTCAAAAGGGAGGCGATCGCACAACAACTGATAAAACGTCACACCCAAAGAATAAAAGTCCGTGCGATAGTCCATTGCCCGGTTCATCCGTCCGGTTTGCTCTGGCGACATATATGCCAGTGTGCCCTCCAAAACATTCAGATTCCGCAGCGTGGGATTTTCCCGCGACAGGACAGTGGCAATTCCAAAGTCAATAATCTTCACCTGCCCAGTTGTGCGATTTAGCACAATATTTGATGGGTTAATGTCCTTGTGGATGAGGTTATGTTGGTGAATTTCGCCAAGAATAGATGTCACCTGAATCGCTAGGGTGAGGAACTCTTCCAAGTTAAACCTGTGCTCTGCCAACCATGTTTGCAGGGATTCGCCACCAAAATCTTCTAGAACCAGGACAGGGCTTTGCCGATAAGTCTCCAATGCATAGGCTTTAATGACACCTTCTGCTTTCAAATTTCGCAGTATGTCATATTCCATCTGAAATCGGGCGATCTCCACAGGGGAAGGATACTTCTGCCGCAACACCTTCAGTAGCACAGATTTCCGATCTGAATGACGTTGTGCACGGTAGATCAGGGATCTAGAACTTTCACAGAGTTTTTCCAAAACCTGGTAACCCGAAACACTGAGCATATAGCTTAACGGTCAGAAATTTGAAACTGATTTGAATTGTCTCTTTTGCCTGCTTAAAAATAAAGCTTTCGTATTAACTCTTTATTGAAAGCAGCGAGCTTCAATTCTCTTCATCCACTCTGTTATGGGTTGTTTGCAAAAAAGATGACAATTCTTTATTTAACTTACCTGCGCGGACAAACTCAGCATAGGTATCAGCTTCAATTGCCAGCAGTTCCCCTCGCAGTTCTTCGGTTGTAAATTCTTGTAAATTTGGGTATTCATCAAGCAACTTATCAATTTCTGCTTGCAAACAGGTAATTTCACTTGAAAGTAGCGTCTTCTGGTAACGATAAAACTCTGGCTGAATGCCGGGACGCTTTTGTGCTGTTTCTAAATATTCCAGCACCCTTTGGAGAGCAACTTGACGGGCAATTGCTTCCGTATATTTTTGACGTAGCGGTTGCGAACCTAAAAGTTGGAGTTTTTCTAATAATGCTTGGGTGCTTAAACCCTGCACTAACAATGTAAATAAAACTACTCCAAAGACTGTGGCAATAATTTCTTCTCTTTGCGGCAGTATAGCTGGTACACTCAAAGCCAAAGCTATAGAAACAGAGCCACGTAATCCACCCCAAGTCAATACAGCTTGTTCAGCTAAAGGAATTTCGGATTTAGCCAACCAGTTACTAACACTACTTAAAGCATAAATAGATATCGCCCTTGCCAAAGTCATCGCAGCAATTGTGAGTGCAATAGTTTTGAGGTTATTTCCTAATACAGCAAAGTGAATCTGATCGCCAATTAACAAAAACACAATCGAATTCACAAAAAAAGCCAAAAATTCCCAAAATTCAGTCACAATGATCCGCGTGCGCGGGTTCATACCGATGCGCGAGCCAAAGTTGCCTAAAATTAAAGCTGTAGTGACAACTCCAATCACTCCAGAACCACCCAAATATTCTGTAATTAGGTAAGTGCTGTAGGCAGAAACCAGTGTGAGGGATTGTTCTACTAATGGTAAGTCGAAACGTTGGGTTAAATAGGAAATACCAAACCCAATTAATCCTCCAACGCTGATACCAATGCCTACTACTTGAAAAAATTCTAATAAAGCAGACTGTAAATCAAGTTTGGCAGTACCTAACGGCAGAGCAACTAATAAGCCAAAAGCCACAACGGCCATACCATCATTAAATAAACTTTCTCCTTCCATCAGCGTTCTTAAACGTTTGCTTGCTCCTAGTTCCCGAAATAGAGCCGTTACCGAAACTGGATCGGTTGCGGATAGACTAGCTCCAACTAATAGAGCAATACTCAATTCAAGTCCAGCGAATTGATGAAGACCGAGTGCTACTCCAGCGATAGAAATTATTACCCCAACTACTGCGTATAGACAAATAGGTAACAAATCCCGCTTTAAGTCTGACCATTTCAAATTCCAAGCAGCTTCAAACAGCAGTGGCGGTAAGAAAATCATCAGAATCAATTCAGGAGAGAGATTAACCAATCGTACATTCACGAATGCTAATCCTAATCCCACTATGACCAATAATAGTGTATAAGGAATGCGGCGCAACCAACTAAAAATTTGTGGTAGTGTTGCTACACCCAATGAGACAGATAGTACTAGTAAAAATTGCTTTAGTTGTTCTGCAATTACGACTTCACCAGTGGTAGAATCTAATGCCATAAGGGGATTGCAGTTAAATAGAATATTTAGCATCAAGTAAATATAGAGAGATTATCAAACTCCCAACATTTTACCCCGATGGATGCTGTACTTATAGCAATCTTATCTTGCACCGTAATATACTTCTTTGGTCTGAGAATCTAGAGACTGTCACCTTTTCTTTTTTTTCAGCAAGCCCTAATTATTCCCATTCCAGGCGATCGCTCGACAGACACGACCAACAGCGATCGCCTCTCACCACATTTAACTGAATATTTTAGGTAGGAAAACATTTACCAAATGCCTGAAGTAGCTTAAGAGAACCACTAACCCGAATTTTACACCGCAGCAATGCCCAAATTAGGTTTTGTTCCTTGCCAAGAAAACCCAGCCAAGTTTTGCTATCTGCGGTGACAGAAATATCTGCTTTCCCAAGATGTCCTTCTTGAACTCGTACCATTTTATTTTGAATCGTCACTGTTGCACGACGAGACTCAGAACCAGTGAATGTAAAATGGTAAATTGCACTCAATCCCTCTGACTGATTGCGTTGAAATAACAATGGTAATCCAAAGAGAAATCCTTGAATCGATTGAGGACGAATGCCACTGCTCACAAGCTTCACCGTTTTATTGGGAAAATGTTTGGCAACATAGTTTTCGGCATCCGATCCCGGCACTACATAGATGGTTTCGGTTTTGTCCTGCAATGGCTTGACCACATCTTTAATAAATGCTTTGCGATCGCTCAAGAATGGGGCAATTACATCTTCTCCCGCCGGACATGCCGCAATACAGTAGGCTGCTTTGTAGTTCGGCTTGAAAGACAAGCTTTGCCACATTGAGGCTGATTCAGAAGCACTGACTTTTTTTCGATAATCACTAGCACTTTTGCTGTCAGCGATCGTCTCTGTCCAATCTGTGAATCCGCCCATGAACTCGCGGTAATTATGAGTGTAACAAGCTGAAAAGCTAAAGCTACCGTCAGCCCCGATCGCGCCTACAGGACAAGCCGCAACACACAATTTGCACTCAATGCAGGGATTGTAATCGATCGGGTGGGCGTACTCAGTTACTTCTGTATCGATTAAAACTGTACCGAGGGCAATGAAATTACCAAACTTAGGATGAATCACATTTCGATGAATTCCTATGTGTCCTAATCCTGCTTCAACAGCCACAGGTTTATGAGATATAACCCAGGCTTTTTTGTCTGGATAACGATCCATTTCCATTGGGAATGCCACTGACGGATTCAAGGCTCGGACACCAATCTGCGCGAATGCTTTGACGAGGTTTCGAGCTACTTCATCTGCATGGTCGTAATTGGCATGAAATTCCAGATTAGCGATTGATCGCGCTGGAGTGCGAACGTTTTCCCGATTCATGCAGCAGACAAAGCTAATCAATGTTTTGGTGGGTGGAAATACTGCCAGAATTTCGGCATGTTGGTCGGCGATCGCGGGTCGATAAATTTCCACAAATCCTACATCATCAGCACCCGCATCCAAACAAAGTGTTCGGAGTGAATCAGAATTCAAAGCGACTGTGCTTGTTTTTGGGTTGTTTGTAGACTGCTCACGCCACCATCTCACGGTAGGATGGTTATCAAATTTAGCCATAGAAGCCTCTAGCGTTGATAACTATAAATCTGTATAGATTTTGGATTTTGGCTAACTCATAGTTTTTATATCAAGCAGTAGCAATTGCAGTGTTTGACATTTTTGTTGTCCAAAAAGCATTACTACAGTTCAAGATTGAAGTTGCTGCATCAGACCTGCCGCGTCGGAAACAGACCAATGCTCGGCGATCTTGCCATCTTGAACACGATCAATTCGGATCACTGATGTTGAGATGGTTTTGCCTGTTGGTGGAATGCCGTAGAATGCGCCACTGTGTCTGCCTTTGCTTACGATATATGTAACAACCCGATTTCCTTCCGCAACCTGCTGCATGATTTCAATCTGGATGTCGGGGAAAGCAGAGAAAAAATCATCAAAGAACGAATCGTGATAGACCCTAAGCGCGTCAAGTCCTCGATTTTCTGACCCTGGCATTGCGTGATTGATACAATCTTCTGTCCAAAAGTCTTTCAAAGCAGCAAGGTTTCGACCTTTCCAAACTACTTGAATAAAGTTCTGGATAATCTGCTTGTTTTTATTGATGTCGCTCATCAGCTTTTCTCCATAGAGTAATTTTCAATTGGTTTGAATGGATAATTTATACCCAGCGACGCACTCGTGCCTTGTACCGTAAGTATTCATCGCCAAATTTACGCTCCAAGTAACTTTCTTCGCGCTCAACGACCCCGATTTGCACAATCACTAAAAGGGGCAATAATAGTAGCAATGCCCAGAGCGCACCCAATAGCAACGCGATGCCGATGTAAAGCAGAGTCAGAGACAAATAAATTGGGTTGCGACTTAACCTAAAAACTCCGTCCGAAACGATCGCTGTTGTCGGACGTGAAGGGTTAACCTCTGTCTGTGCGCGATTCATCGTCCGAAAAGCTGAAGTTCCTATCAAACCCGCGCAAATAATTGCTAATACTCCCAAAACTAGTGCTACCGATCGCGATAAAAAGTCGATTGGAAACACGAAACTAAGTACTAATCCGATTAATAATGTTCCAGCATAGAGTGCTGGTGGAAAAGCAATTACTCCAGGATTATCCGACATGCCCTGTTCCATGATGAGCTACCTTTTGTAATGATTTTGCTAATAATGCTGTGAGAGGAAAGATGATTTTTTTTGAATGCTTATCATCAACTGCCAACATAGAGAAATTAAGTGCATATACACTTTTTTGAGAAAAATTTTAGATTTAACGCAAGAGTGCTGTTGCTTCCACTAAATGTGCCAGCAAAGTGTTCCATCGTTGCTGTCCAAGCACTTCCTCAACCATGCTTTGAGCTTGTTTCCACAATGGTAAAGCTTTCGCTAAGACAGCTTCTCCGGCTTCGGTCAAGGCAATGATACGAGTTCGCTGGTCTTGTCCAGGTTTGGATTTTAACCATCCTTCGCGTTCAAGGGGCTTGAGATTCCTGGTTAAGGTCGTGCGATCCATCACTAGCATCTCCGCTAACTCGTTGATTGTGGCTGATTTTGCGATCGCTACAGCAGCCAGAATGGTGAACTGAGTCACTAGCAATCCGCTCGGCTTGAGTACTTCATCAAAGTGTTGTGTCATAACACGAGAAGCCTTTCGGATATTGAAACAGGCGCACGCCCAAGCCACTTGATCTAGAAGATCGGTATTGATTGGGTTAGTGTGTTTATCCATAAGTTAAGTGTATATGCACTTAATTTTGATTTCAAGTGGCTGCATGAAATTTTCTGCTCACTCTCAGGCTAAAAACATCCCTGTTGGAACTCTGGTAAGGCAATACTACCGAATGGCACTAAGATAACGGCGAATCCATTATTTATCAGGCTTTTGGGTGTGGGGAGTGTGGGGAGTGTGGGGAGTGTGGGAAGCATAAATTCTCTTTCCTCCCACACCTCCCACACCTCCCACACCCACTCCAGGCAAAGGTTTCACATGAATCTTAGTGCCATTCGCAATACTACATATTTCATTAATTTTCTCTTAGTCCGCACAGGCGGACGAGAGTTTGTGTAGCCACTGTTAGAAACGACGACGGCGCACGGGTGCTATATTACTGCGTAAAGCTTGCCACGTCAGCGCTCCTACTCTACCATCACCAACTATTCTGTGCGATCGCTGAAATGCTACTACTGCTTTAGTGGTTCTAGGGCCAATTTGATTAGCTTGTAGTTTCTCAAAAGTTGTCAAACCATCCATATCAGGCATCATTACGTCCAAAAGGATGGCATCGGGTTGAGATGATTGAGCTAAGAGTAATCCTTGATTACCTGAAGTAGCAGTCAACACCTTCCAGCCGCCCATAATTTCTAGACAAGTCTGAATCAATTGACGGATGTCATCTTCATCATCAATAACTAAGATTTGCTTAGAGGTCATTGTTATTATCTTCCTATTTTAATTATTCTTATTCCTGAGTTATTTAATTCTTTCGGTGTAATGAGGGTATTGTTTAGATATACCATTTTCTTAAGATTGATTTTTATGGTAAAACTTGAAAGTGGAAAACTAGGGTAGAAGTTTAATAAATAGATAGCATAAGCAGAAGTAATATAAAATGTGGAGATTAACGCGATGGGCTTTGCCCCGCCTTTGGCGATTCTCCTACGGAGACGCTACGCGATGGTCTCCGACCGACCGGAGGTCATCGCAACTACAAGGCTATAGCATTGCATTATTAACAGTTTTACTAGCTTTACTGCTGACACTGCTTCTATGGCAGCTACACAGGCTGAATTCCATTTATCCACTGTTTTTAGCTGCTGTCATGGTTAGTTCCTGGTATGGTGGCTTAAACCCAGGACTGTTAGCAACTTTTTTCTCTGCTATCGTCTGCGCCTACTTCCTTTTACTCCCTTTCTATTCTTTGTCTGTTGCTGGGTTTGGTGCGTTGGGGTTGCTTCAGTTTGTGCTAGTAGCATTGTTGATTACCTTACTTAACACTGCACTACGTCAGGCGCGATCGCAAGCTCAAAAAAACGCGCGAGTAGCCCAACAAAATTACGAGTCTCTACTTCAAATTCAAGACAGTCTGCGTCAGAGTGAAGAACGTTATCGGTTGCTAATAGAAGGAGTAACTAATTACGCAATTTTCATGTTAGATCCAAACGGTAACTTTACTAGCTGGAACATTGGATCTGAACGTATTTTAGGCTATCAAGAAGCAGAAATTATTGGTCAACCTTTTGAGCGCATTTTTTCACCAGAAGCAATTGAGCGCGGACAACCACAACAAGCATTGAGCAAAGCCGTAACTGAAGGTTTTTCTAAAGAAAATCGTTGGCATCTCCGCAAAGATGGGACATTTTTTTGGGCGCATTGTGTAATCACACCTTTACGAGATGAAAATGGAAATCTGCGCGGATTCTCTAAAATTATGCAAGATATTACTGAGCGCAAACAAGCAGAAGAAGAAAAAGAGCAATTGCTGCTGCGAGAACAAGCTGCACGCGCTGTTAGCGAAGCGGCGCAAAGTGCAGCAGAAGCTGCAAACCGTTCCAAGGATGAATTTTTAGCAATAGTTTCCCATGAATTACGTACCCCCATGACTGCAATTATTGGTTGGGCGGGGATGTTGCAAACGGGTGCGCTAGATGAAGCTAAAGCAACTCTTGCACTTGAGACAATTGAACGCAATGCTAATTTGCAAATGCAACTTATTGAAGACCTACTTGATATTTCGCGTATTGTTAGAGGAGAAATTTCACTCTCGATTGATTTGGTAGATTTAGTAGAAGTAATTACATCTGCGCTCGAGGTTGTACAATCATTGGCAGATGCAAAGGATATTCAAATTGAAACTATACTTGATACTTCAATAGAAAAAATTTCGGGTGACTCAGATCGCTTGCAACAAGTTGTGTTAAATCTACTCACCAATGCGATCAAATTTACACCCAACGGCGGACGGGTTAAGGTGCGGTTGTCAAAAGAAATAGACGCGATTAATTGTGTCTCTAAAGAAGAGTTTTCCCAATGTTCAATTCCTAACTATGTTCAAATTGAAGTGAGTGATACGGGTAAGGGTATCAGTGCTGACTTTTTACCTCACGTTTTTGAGCGCTTTTGCCAAGCAGATAGTAGTCATACTCGGTCAGATAAAGGACTAGGTTTAGGGCTAGCGATCGCCCGTCATATAATAGAACTGCATAGTGGCACAATCCAAGCCCAGAGCCAAGGAATAGGTGAAGGAGCAACATTTACAGTCAAGTTGCCTGTTTGAGCTTAATACGATCGGAGTTTGTTACAACTTTACTGGGTTATAAAAAAGACTGTAATATCCATTTGGAAAATGATTGTAGATTTTTTCTACTATCTTTGGAAGGAAGTTTTCTACTAATTTAGAGTGATTAAGAATAGCGATCGCGTAAAGAATGAATGTAACCAGACTCAAAACCAACAGTAGAAAGTCGTGAGCATCATTAATGGGATGATTGCAAAAATATTCTTAAACCTTGCCTTTGATAGATGTTATATAAAACTGAAAAGGAGATAACCTAAGTTATATAAATTTGATGACAGTGCTTAAGGTTGCTTCTCCAAGCAAACATTTTCATGAGAATTCTGTTAATTGAAGACGATGATTTGCTTGCTCAAGCTGTAGCTACAGCTCTTACCAAACAAAATTATGTGGTTGATATTGCTGCTGATGGTGAAGCTGGTTGGAAATTGATAAGTGTTTGTAATACCAATTCTCTGTAAAGATGAGCTTAATAATCAGCATGAAGGTGTAGTTAGTGTCTAAGCTAAAAATGGGTTAGACAAGGTGCATGGCAATGAGTCGTCGATTAAAATTAACAATTCACGAAACAAAAGAAGAACTAGAGAAGCGCTTAAAAGCACCAATGAGTGCTAACGCCCAAGAACGCCTACAGATGCTTTACTGGTTAAAAAACGGACAAGTTAATAGTCGTAAGGAACTAGTCAAAAGACTGAACCGGGGTGAGGCTACAATTAGTAGATGGCTGAAAAAATACCAAGAAGGAGGTTTAGCGGCACTGTTGGAGGTAAAGCGTCCGCCAGGAAAAAAAACTATCATCCCAAACGAAGCGATCGCTTGCCTAGAACAGCGTTTAAAACAGCCACAAGGATTTAAGAGTTACCGAGAAGCCCAACAGTGGTTACAAACAGAATGTGGGGTAGTTGCGGCGTATAAAACAGTACATAAGCTAGTGAGATATAAACTCAGGGCTAAATTGAAAGTGCCTCGTCCCTGTAGTCATAAACAACATCCATCTGCACAAGAAATATTTAAAAAAACCTTCCAGATGCTCTGAAATTCCTACAAGAGCTAATTGGTTTAGACAAGCCTTTACGCTATTTATGTCAGGATGAAAGCCGTTTTGGGTTACAAACAATACCTGGTCGCCTGATTACCCTTACAGGCACAAAACCTGTAGGCTCTACGCAGTGGAAAAGAGATAATTTTTACCTATACGGTGTTGTCGAACCTTTAACTGGCAATTATTTTTTTTACGAGTTTTCTCACCTTGATAGTACCTGCTTTCAGGTATTCTGTTGATCTAGTTTCTCAAATGCTTGGTTCTAGTGTTGCCGTGATGCAGATGGATCAAGGAAGTCTGCACCGCGCTCGCAATATTGATTGGCCAGAAAATATCATTCCTATCTTCCAACCGCCACACTCTCCTGAACTCAACCCCATTGAACGTATGTGGGAATACCTCAAAGTCGAATTACAGTGGCAAAACTTTTCCACTCTTAATCTACTACGCGATCGCTTGGGACAGATCATTCAAAAACTCACTCCAGAAGTTGTTAATTCCCTCACTGGTTGGGACTTCATCACCACTGCTGTATTAAGCTCATCTTCATAGAGAATTGGTATAACAATCCTATTAATCAATTACAAAGCGTATTAGCCACTCGAAATATTCCCATAAATTTAGAGGCAATAGAAACACAAATTCGCAACTGGTTTGTGTATAGTATGAATATGATTTTAGGCTTTTTGCCCAATTTATTAGAAAGTTATGTCGGATTTATCATTATTATTGTAATTGCCTTTTTTATGCTGACTGATGGAGAGCAAATCTGGCAACTGATTCTTAAGATGATTCCCCATAATCAACGCGATCGCTTTGCAAAATCTATTCAAAAGAACTTCATTGGTTTCTTGCGAGGTCAATTGCTAATCTCATTTATTCTGAGTATTGCTACTTTTTTAGTTTTCGCACTTCTGCGTGTTCCATTCCCGTTTTTGCTAGCTATAACTGTGGGACTTTTTGACCTGATTCCCGGTATTGGAGCTACACTAGGAGTTACCTTAGTTTCTCTAATCATCTTAGTACAAAGCGGTTGGATTGTTAGTACAAAAGTATTAATTTGTTGCATAGTTTTGCAACAAATTCAAGATAATTTCATTGCACCTCGTGTAATGCAAAGTACAGTTCACTTAAATCCCATAGTAGTATTTTTTGCTCTTTTAATTGGTACAAAAATAGCTGGGTTATTAGGAGTATTCCTTTCTATACCCATTGCTGGAGTTATTGTAAGTTTGTTAGATATTGAGGAATTAGCAAACTAATTAAAAAATTGAAAATTAACTTATTTATTTGAATAAATAAGAAATTGTGTAATTCAAATGTATGTTTTAGTTTCGGAATTGCTTACATTGGTATTACGATTAGTCCAATTTCGCAACGCCCAAAAACTAATTAAAGCTGCTAATCCTGCCCCCAGAGAGTCCATAATTAAATCAATAATGGTGTCATCCAAGCTTTCAATCACTTGAGTATTGAGAATTTTACCAGCAGACCATTCTGTAACTTCCCACAAAGCACCAATGGCAATTCCAAAACTGGTAATTGTCACTAAATATAAGAGTGTATGATTACGAAATATATTCAGCATTGAACTATAGACTAAAAAACTGAGTGCAAGGGTAATTGCAAAAGTCGTATAACCATGAACAATTTCATCATAGGGGCCTGGCATACCAAAGAAATCCCATACCCAACCAGTCGCATTTAGCAATGCAGCCAAGACAAATAGAAAATCAAACAAAGTGGGTAACTTATCATCTTGAATGACAAACACAAAGGATGCAATAAGGAAGACTGCAAGACCAAAGGCATTTGTCCACTTACCTTGAACTGCTGCAGCTATAACAAGAACTGTTAATAGAGCTTGTCCTACCCACGCTATAATTCGATAACCTTTCCAATTGAGACTTTTCATTTTTTTCTTTCAGCTAAAGTCTGATTTTTTAAAGCTTGAATTGCATTGTCATATTGCTTTTGCACATCCTGGCGGTCTAGTTCTTCTGGTAAACCGTCTTGGCTACCGCGCAAAATCATCTCTGCATGACGCTGTAAAACTACTTGGTATTTGGGATTGTTGGTATAAGTTGCAATATTAGCGATCGCTTCTAATAAACGAATGGTTACTGATGTATCAGAGCGTGCATATTGGCGAATTCCATTAAAGGCACTATCAACCAATCCCTCAAATGTTACCCCAAAAGCGATCGCACGTAATTTATGATCTTCATCGTAGCGGTAGGGTGAAGGAAAATCTTTTTGGGCTAAACGGGACAGTCCAGCGCCTAGTCTATCAACACAGCGAATAGCAGTAAATGGGTCATTAATCCCTGGAGAAAGCGCACGTAGGGCAATTTCTACTAACTGATCGATGGGAAACTCAATATCTTGTTGTTCGCTACGTTCTTTACCCAAAATAAAGCAATCATTGATTTGTTTGGTTAATTTTTTATTAACAAATTTACCAGGAAAAACCATAACTAAATGACTGTCCTTAACAATAAACTTTCCTGGTCGAGACTCAACGCGCAATAAAAGATTGTTTTTTCGGGCAATTTTCATCAATTCTTCGTCGTCAATTGCTTGTATGTAACCATTCTGATTAACTTTTACAGGACTTGCAACCAAGTCAAAATTGTCAGGTATTTCTGCAACTTCTTGTCCCAATGGGATGCTACGCCCGATTTTTTGGGGAAACAAGCGATCAATGGCTTTATCTAAGTCATCACTAACGTTTTCAATGATGTGCGAAGCCTGAATTATTGTAGAAGCATGATCGATAAAATAAATCAAAACTCCGATGCTAATAATTGCCAGTAAAATACCGCACGTAACCGAAATTTGCGGTACAAACTCACTATATCCATCTCCCTCACCATGAATAGTCCGAAGTATGAGCAAGCAGTAGATAAACGTACTAATAAATGTGCCAAGGACGACTTGATTACCAGTGTCCTGCATGAAATTACGCAGGAGACGGGGGCCAAAATTGGAAGCAGCTAACTGAAGCGCTACGATTGTAATTGAAAAGGCAGTAGCAGCAACGCTAATCATTGAACCTGCAACTGCTCCTAAAACCGATCGCGCTCCATCTGCTCCACCAGTGTAGCTCCACCAATAACTAATACTTGCCTTACCTGTGCGATCGAGCATTAACATTATGAATGCCAACGCAGTGGTAAGTATAGCCATAATTGAGGGAATGAACCAGTAACTTGAGTGGAGCGTATCCCACAGTTTACCTAATTTGACATTTTTCATGTTTCATTATTGACCTTTGCAGAATCTACCTTACTATTGTTATCATCTTGCTTTTGAGCGAGTAACCTGAGAGAACTGCTAATACTGCGGGGTTTTGGTACTTCACCTTTACCAGATGGCCAACCTTCACGCTGACGAGAGCGATCGCCATCTGTCTCTTCGGTCTGGTCGTGGAATAAAATTTGTTGTGTGGGAAAAGGCAAATCTATGCCATTTGCAAGGAGTTTTTTCTTAATAGCAGTAATCACTTTATCCCGCGAAATCAGATTATCTGCCCGTCGTGGTGGATGAACCCACCAGCGCACCCGAATATTGACAGTACTTCCGGCTAGTTCCATTACTAGTACATCAGGAGCCGGATCTTTTAAAACCTGATCTACGCTATGCATTGCGTCTAGCATTAACTGCTTGGCTAGATCAATATCGTCGCCGTAGCCAATGCCGACATCATACTCTAATCTGCGGTTATCAAAGGCAGTATTCACGGTGACAGAATTGGTAAATAATTCCGAGTTAGGAATCACAATCCGCCGACCATCGTAGGTTCTGATTGTTGTTGCTCTTGTTTGGATATTTTCAACTGTTCCCTCAAAGCCTTTAAACACAATTTGGTCGTCAATTTGAAAAGGTTCAGTCAATAAAATTAAAATCCCAGCTAAAAAGTTTTGCAGAATATCACGAAAAGCAAAACCAATTGCTACCCCACTAATTCCCAAAAGTTGTACTAAATCGCCAGCTTTAAATGAGGGAATTACAATAGAAAGAGCGATAAACAACCCAATCAAAATTGTTATGCCTTGAGCTAATCTTCCCAGCACTAATCCAAGATTACGGGCGGAGCGACGGTTACGAGTTAACCGCTTAACCACTACCTTAATTCTGCCAGCAACAAAGAAAAATAGTATAAAGACAATTAACCCTAAGACAATGTTTGGTAACAAAGCTATAAACCCGTTAATCATGCTTTGAACTTTATCCCAAGCTGCGGAGATTTCTGCATTCATAAACTTTCCTCAATTAATTAATATTTGCTAACGTCAACGCTGTGAATTTTGATGCAATAATTCTTGAATTTCCCCTCGCAACGCTGCGATTTCACTCTGAAGCATTTGAATAGATTTCGCTCCAGCTAACTCGGCTTCATCATCATCAGCATCACGGCCAATAAAAAAGGTCGCTAAAGTTGCAGTGAGATAGCCAAACACGGCAAACGCATATAACGCTAAGAAAAAACAAAGCACCCGTCCTTCGGGTGTTTTGGGCGAATAGTCAGAACCCATCGTTGTCATGAGCATTGCTGTCCACCAGAAAGCAGTGCTGTAATCGTGCAGCCCTGATTCCCCAGGAACTTCGTTTTCAAATGCATACATCCCTGCTGCTCCTATCACAGTAACGATCGCAGTTAATGCCACAACATAACCAAACCCTCGACGGCTAATACTTGCTCCTAAAACCCGCATTCCTCGGTTAGCACGAGTCATGACTCGCAACAGTTGTAGCCCTCGTACAACCCTGGTTGTTCGTAGTATCCGTATAACTCGTATAATCCGAAAACTACGCAGTGCTGGCAACATTAGAGAAATAGCTGTTAGCCAGTTGTTTTTGATATAAAAAATTTTATGAGGAGCGATCGCTACTTTCAGGAGAAAATCTAAGATAAAAATAATCCAAATAGTGATGCTAACGGCTTCCAGGAAAGGGTTTAACCCCCAGACTATCTCGATGATGAATAGTGCCAGCCATACAAAACCCAGCACCAGCATTGGAATTTCTAGCCAATCTTCCAACTGTTGCAAGACTTCGCCGCGTTCTTTTTCTAGGGCTTGCTTTTGGGAAAGCTTCAGACTACTCATAAATGGTCTTATTGTTTATTCGCAGGGGTTTCTAGCACGTTGACATCAACTAAAGGTGTGACATTTAAATCCTGTTTCAATAATTGAGCTTGAATTGATTGCGTGAGCCTAGAGCTTATTTCTTCATTAGACGCTGTAACTCCCGGTTGACGCTGCACATAAATAACAGATAGCAAAGTATCCTGGCCTTCAATGTTGGATCGTGTAAAGCGCACATTCGACTCAACTAATTTTGCTAAACCCACTTGCTCTACAGTTTTCTGGACTTGGGCGTTAGCACGTTGGGCAAGGCTAGAGCGTTGGAGATTGGGAGAATTGGAGAACTGCCAAGTTAGTAAAAGAGCCAATGCGATAACAGTGATCGCCAAGGCAATAGTAAATACCCGTTTTTTACCACGCTGATAGCGAGTTGCTTGAGGAGACAGCCCATAAATTCGGAACAAGAGGGCTGCTGAAAAGTTGATGCCACATAGTTGCAAAAACAGTAAGAACAGTCCCGAAATTGCCATATCCCACCGACCAATTGCACTTGCCATACCCACAATTCCCGCCGGTGGAGCTAAGGAAGCGGCGACTAACATTCCGGTTGCTGCCCCAGAGACTAAACTGCTCCGTTCTGACTGAACCAAGGTGAGCGCCCCGGCTGCTCCGGCTACCAATGGTAAAATCACTGCCACTGCCGAAATCTGGCTACTGTCTAGCATTAAACTAGTAGGAATTTCTTGCCTTAAGATGAGGCTAAGTAGCCAAGTGGTGGCAATTGTGACTGATAAAGCAGAAAAATATCGTAAAATACTCCGCCCTAAGAGTTTGCGATCGCCCCATGCAGTTGCGATCGCTGTATTCATCGCCGGGCCTGCAAACGGAGCAATCAGCATTGCCGCCACTAATAAGTAAGTTGTATTAGTATACAAGCCAATCCAGACCACAAAGCCTGCAAGCGATGCATAACTAAGAAAACCTCGCCAAGAGCCAACACTTTGCAAACCAGAAAGAAAAATCTCAATCGGACTGCGTTCTTCCACATCCACAACTTGCTGGGCTGCTTCCGATGCAGGTGGTTGCAGAGCGATCGCACCAGTTGGTATGAGCGTGATGTGTACTTTGGGCAAGTCTTGCAATTCCTCTAGAACTTTCCCAACTTCTCGATTAGAAACGTGAACAATCACCACATCAATGGGTTCTTCTGCATTTCCTTCAAATCGTGCCAGATTTGTGCCGTTATGAGATTTGGCAATATCAATAACTGCTTTTCCATTTCCTCGTGGTACTTGGATAATGAGTTGACGCATTTTACCCTCCTACAGCTAACCATGTTGCTTTTTAAGGCGATAACTCTACTACCCAAAGAAATATTTTTCAAAAAATGTATCTCATACTCAATCAACATTGTTTTGATTTATCGCTTCGTTTGGGAAAATTGGTATAACAAAAAATTTCATCCCATTATCGTTTTAGTTTTACATTAAATCTAAATAGTGGAACAAACGTGAAGGAATCAGCTATATTTTTTCCTTTCTTACCCCAGTGTTTAATTTTTATTCTCTATATTGAAAAATTTGAGTTTGGTATAAGTTATTACTCAAACACAAATTCAAACACTTAATTTTTTTGGTATTGCTTAATTCATTAAATATCTCTTGATGAATAAGCAGAATCAGCCTATAGTAGTATTTTAATATGTATATGAAATTTCTCCCCGAAATCTCCCCGAAATCTGCACTATTTAATAATAATATTGAAGCATTAGAAGAATAAATTATTGAAAAAAAAGGGGGCATAGATCGTGATGCAGTTAACGAAGGTAGTGTCAGCAGGTGTATCTTTACTATCTTTAAATTTAATAGTACTTGCAGTTGGAGCATTAGATACCTATGCTCAATCCTCACCTGTAACTACTTTTAGCGATGTTAAATCTAGTTATTGGGCAGAGCCATTTATTCAGGGTTTGGCTGCAAGAAACATTGTAACTGGATATCCTGATGGTACATTTAGACCAGAACAACGAGTAGACCGAGATGAGTTTGCAGCAATCATTCGTAAAGCTTTTGACCAACCAGCAATTCGTCAAATAGAAAGTGGTGCTGTATATAAAGATGTTCCTACTAACTATTGGGCTACTCGTCCCATTGAAGAAGCATATCAACAAGGTTTTATGTCGGGTTATGCTGGTGGTTATTTTCGTCCCAATCAACCGGTTTCTAAGGTGGAGGCTATAGTTGCCTTAAACAAAGGGTTGAATTTAACTACTAGTGCATCAGCAGTTACTGTCCCCACAGTCGAGCAGAGAGTAGTTCCTGAACAAACCACACAAAAAGCTGTAAAAAGACGTATTTTCATGCCCCTTGGATTTACTACTTTGATGCAACCGTTATTAATACCAAAAGCCCAGGCTGTACCAACTGATGCTCTAAATCTTAATCGTCCTGCATCATTTATTATTACTAACACTTACGCAGATGCAAAGAAGATTCCGCAATATGCAGTTGGAGATGTAGCAGCAGCAACTGAAAGAAATATAGTGGTGAATTATCCAAATACCAAAGTTCTTAATCCAAGGAAACCTGCCACGCGCGGAGAGATTACAGCTTTAATTTATCAAACTTTAGTTTCCCAAGGAAAAATCGAACCACTTGCTATTAATTCATCTGCCAGTCAATATATTGTTCGTACTCCTATCATAAACCAAAAGGCTAAATAAATAGTGATGTGTCTTTAATATAGGCTAATATATCGGTGGAGTTTTACAAGCTAATTACTGGGCAATTTTTGAGATTAAAAGTTAATTCTGAATAGGTTGCCAACGCCATCTTTAAATTCGGTTGATATCTATTTTATTTGTGAGGATAATCTGATTTTTCTCCTCTGACTTCTTTCACCTGACTAACTTCAAAAATTAGGGAAAAACGTTGCCCAGTTTCTTTTTCAAGAAACGCTTCTAAAAGACTTACTTGCTTTGATGTTACAGGTGATTGTGCGCTAACGCTCAAGCGAACTTGAGGCGGATTACTCAGCCAATTAGTATCAGTTTTCAGTAGTTCCAAACGTTGAAAAGTTACAGTTCGGTTCAGCAGTGCCTTTCTCAAATGGGTTTCGAGTTCTGCTTGTCTAACTAATCGGCTAAAGCTGACAGTTAAAGGTATCAGTAAAGCGCCTGTTAATGCTAATGCCCATAGCAGCGCTTTTTGGGCGCGATCGACAGGAGAATAGCCAGTGAATAAAAATGTCAGCATACAAGCAAGGCTAATACCCAAAAGGTTCGTCAGGTAGAGCAAAGTCGCTCCTAAGCTGAGTGACAAGTTAAATTTTGCTAGACCTAAACCGATGACACAAATTGGGGGCATAAGGGCAACAGCTATTGCTGTCCCTGCCACACTAGCAGAGATTTTTGAATTAACCTTAGCGTAGCCACTGATAAAACCTGCTGCGATCGCAATACCCAAATCAAGCAGGTTAGGTTTGGAGCGAGATAGCACTTCACTGCCGAAACTAGGTAGATTAACGATCCAACCTATACTGCAAGAAATTAAAAGTGCTAGTAATGTGCCTAAGAATACTGCTATTACGCCTTTACGAAATAGGTTGATATTTCCAATTAATGCACCAAAGGCTAAACCTCGAATTGGCAACATTAGAGGTGCGATAATCATTGCGCCGATAATTACAGCAGTGCTATTGGCAAGTAGGCCAAATGTAGCGATCGCACATGAGCCAATAATCAAAATCAAATATGTTGCATCGAGACTAGACTCTTCCAACAATTCATGTACCAACTGTTTGAGTTGTGATGGTTCAACCCTTTTGCGCTTAAGCCCCCTAAAGCGATTGCGAATATTATTTATCAAAACTCCTCCAAATCAAATGATCTTAGATTCTGGATTCGAGAACACCGATTCAGTATTCGGAATCATGACGAAAAAACCAGATTTCATGAGTTGTACAAGGAATATTTCGTTGTAGGAGACGTTAAAACAGGGGTTTTCAGTCTCGTATTTTATTAGTGAATCGGTGTTCTAGGATTTTAAACAAAAGCTTTAGAAAAAATATCCATCTCAAGACAAAAATTAAACGTCACACCTTGAATAATTTGGCAATGATTTCCCCTGGATGGCTATTACTTCAAGTCAGTCTCGACTGGTTTGAGCAATCTGTAGTCAGATTCGAGCAATTCCGTCTACCCGAAAAGAAAACTGAACAGCAGTAATTAGCACTGATTATTGGCAAGGATGCAGTAATTAGCACTGATTATTGGCAAGGATGGTCATGATTTATTATCAGCGATTTATGCAACCACAAACCCTTCATACTTACAGAACATAGATTCAGTAGAAATTTTACACTGTGTTTGGGGACAGCAATATTATTTAGTTGATAATGTAGGGTTGATGGCAACCGCAATATCGATACAGAGTGACTGCAAATACTACATGAAAAGATTCGAGTAATTTAACAGTTTTTTGGTGGTTCCTTTGAGTAGAAAGAGCCGGACTGGACTTGTATTAGTACAGGTAGGCGGAAATAAACAGACCATATTGGTAGGGCAAACGCATCTAAATTACTCTTGATCACAACGAAGGTTAAGAACCAACGAAAAAATCAGGATTTCGCGTTTGATTATTTTTAAAGCCCCAAAGCGATGCCTGCGGCGGGCTACGCCAACGCCTAAGTTATTCGCAATAAGCAAGAGTTAATGACATTATTTTTAACTCTATTGAGAATAGACTTTACTTATTGACATGATGCGGCCGCCCTAAGCATATTGGTGGGATAATAAATAATCAAGCTAAAAGAAGTTTCGGGGGCGTTTTTAACTATGTGGACAATTAGCGACATCAACGCTTCAGGAAACTTTTCCACAAGCCTGTGCATATGCTGTATTGCTTTCTGGCACTATTCACACTACCTCAATCTGTCAAGGTAGACAGATTTATTGAGCGTTTCGTATTCTTTCTTCAATTCTTGATTCTTACATACGCTCTGTCATCAAAGATAGTATTTATTTTATTATCTAATATTCAAATTATTTCGGAAATAATTCAATAATATTGCATAACAAAACTAACCAATATAGTTTGATGATTTATACTTATTGCTTTTTCTTTTTTGGCTTACGCCTGAAGAGAACTGAAGAGATTCAGAAGCAATCAACTATGATTCAGGCAATAGATTTTGAACAAACATTTGTCACCCATCTCGAAAGCTTCATGGGTAAAGCAGATAAGTTCATCAAAATTTATTATACGGGTATAAGTGAAGAAACTCATCTAAAAGAAATAATGCTGGCGGTGAAAAATCTCGCACTTGATGCAGACTTGCAACAGCTAGAAGCTGAGTATCAGATGTGCAGTGAAAGAAAAGATTTAATAGCTGACTCCGATGATTCAGCTTGGTGGTAGCACATTCCAATGATGGGCTGAAATTTAGCACAATATTAAGTTTGATTTAGTAAGTCGAAAGTCGGAATTTTCAAAACAGTTCTGACTTTGACTTTACTACTTCTCTTAAGGCATTGGCTTACCTAAGAATACATTCTTCAGAATTCAGGAGCCAGAATTCTGAATTCTGAATTAATAGTGGGGCGAAGCACCACCAGCAGTTAGACCTACTAAATCAAAGAAGAAACAGAATTCTGACAACTGAGTACTGGGTGCTGAATTCTTATTGGCTTACGCCATTTGGTTAATGAAGTTTACGGAAATTCTATATGCCGTCACGCAAATCTTCTACCCCTACTCTTCAACCGATAGATGGTTCAATATTAGGTGAGTATGCCGTGAGCAACTACTCTGAGCGTGTTTACTCAAAAGTTTACTATTCTATCCGCTCTCTTTGTGGGCTTGTTGCCAAACGAACGCTCAAAGAAACTTTTGATTGGGATGAATTTAAAGAACGCTTTACTAGTGATTTTGGTAATGTTGAAGAAAAGCGATACACTCTAGAGCAATTACTAGAATATGCAAATCGCAAGTTTGGTAAAAGCCTTGAGGATTTGATAGTTCAAAATCAAATATCTTGGCAACGTAGACAAGAATACGCCGAGCGCAATCAGATGCATTACCAATCAGAGACGATTGAAGATAGCACTCACTACTAATTCTAATAATCCAGAATACTGATTTTCAAATCCTCTAGTAGTTAATCATGCTGGAGGATTTTTATTAGTAGCGATTCATCTCATGAAACTAACGCTTTTCATAACTAGATTGCTGTGGCAATTTTTTTGAGGAATTATTCACTTCACCACTCAGCAATTCATCAATATTCAACTATCTGCTGTTATCAATATGCTACAGAATGGCTATATTGTTTGGTCAGGAGCTTCTCTAATTGACGGTTCTGCGATCGCTTTTCGGTGGCTAGATGCAAAGTCTATAATGCCAATGGTTTTTGGGCTGCGAATACCAACAACTATATCATCTGGCTGTGTCAGGAGTGCGATCGCATCTTCTAGCGATGTTGCACCTTTAAACTCAACTTTGATATTCTTCCGCTCTGTCGCCAGCATCTCAATAGTTTTCAGATTCTGTGAGGAATGTAATGAAACATCAACAAAGCGGACTTTATCATAACCCCTCTCCACTGCACGATCAACAGCGCGTCTGAGCATATTACACAAAACTTGCTCTGTTTTGGCTTGCAACTGGCTGTCAACAGATGCGCTAAAAAATAGGACAGTTGCAACTGCGGAATTATTTTCATGTTCTCCCACTGTGATTTCTGGAAACTTAACACTGCTGCTATCAATCACAATATCCACATAACTAGCTGGAGCATTATTGAGTATACCTACAAAACTAAATCCTTGAAGTTGTCTACCAATAGCAGCCAGTCTCCCTTGTAAAAAATTGACTGACTGCTTATTTACTACTCCCAATATTTGATTATCAAGATAAGCAACAACAGTTGGTGCTTTTCGCTCTTGAGTTTGACGCACATCCAAAGTAATATTTACTTGCTCACCAAACCATTGACGAGTTGCAAAAGCATATTGATTAACGCTATCAATTTGCAATTTATGGTCAGGATTTTTCAAACTGGTAACAATAAAGCTCGTACTGGGAGCAGAAGTAATAGCTGCAATTGCCTCACATCTGGCTAGTAAATGAGGAGAACGAGCATCCAGTGTACCGAGCTTTTTACCCTCTAAAATTACCCAACGGGCAGTTTTAGTTGAGTCACGAGGATGTACACCATCCTCAAATTTAATCGCTACTCTTTCACCTTGAAAATTTCTTAGGGCATACTCATTAAATTGAGTACCAATTACCCTCATCTGGGTAAACTGTAACTGCTGGATTTGACCTATAACTTCATCTGAAAAAATAGCAAACGCCACACCTGCTCTTTTGAGTCCCGGATAATTTTGACTTGATTCAGTATGACTGACATCGTGAATAGCTGCTGCAAGTTGTAATCTTTCCGCTGATGGTGTTTCTTGTCTAATTGACTCAATATATTCCCTAGTTTGCTGTTTTAAAGCATCAACCATCCCATCACTAATACCGAAATGAAATTCAACCTTACCTTGTTTGATTGACATTCCCGGCTTGAGGTCGTGTTCTTTCATTGATTTTATGCTAATTGTGCCGATAGCAATATCCACCTCCTGACCATCAGGGGTGATAAATTTCGCTTGAGCAAACAAGGTATGAGGCATTTTTTCAGTTGGATTTCTCGCACCAATCTTAATAGTGAGTTCCGAAGATTTCCAGAAATGAATATTTTTAGCAGCAGGAAACTTGATTAAATTAGTAACCTCTAATTGCTTGGCAGTAGTTGGAGAAGTAATTACAAGATATGGACCAGGCTCTATTTTTTGTCTATCTTCTAGTTCAATACGTTCCCTAACCTGAGAATTATATTCTCCCTTAATTTTTTGAGCCTGTTGTCTCTGTTTATCATGAAAATCAACACCAGAATACAAATTTATAAATTGCTCAATTGGTCGTGCAAGAAGCTGATTATGCTCAAATATATCGTTAGTTTGCTGAATCATTAAATCAATCGGACTGTAACCATTAGTTTTCATACCCCGCAAAGTAAATACTTCCTTATTTTTTTTATCAGCCAACCATTCCACTTCCTTATAACCAGTTATAGCCTGACAATATCGAATAATTGAATCATTGGGACGTAAAGCACTTTTAGGTCCATCAGCAGCAACTTGTAACTCATTACCCAATTCAGCTACACAATCTTGCAATAACTTTTTAACTAACTGTAACTTTTGTTCGATTTGAGAGTTGTCTATATTTTGATTGATGAGCGATGCTATTGGATATATTTGCTGTAATATCTTAACTGGTATCTGTAATTTACCTTGTTCATATCTCTTAAATATCAAACAAAAATGTGCGGAAACTGTCTGAAGATAATTAAATTTATCAGATTGAGGCAACGCAGAAATTTCACATTGCAGTGCAATATTTTTTTGAATTTCATTAGCAATAATGCCAATCTTATTGTCCATTGCCGAAACAGCAATCTCCTGAAAAGTTCCTTGATAGGGTACTTTAGCTTTTTTAACAATATCAGGATAACGGTTTTCTGTCAGGTTCTTTTCTTTAACTTCCGTTGCTAACTTCGGAAACTCTCTACTGCTAGCAAAAGCTAGTAAATCACCATCAAAATCACACTGCATATTGTCCATTGCAGTTTGAGGATGGATATAGACACATCCGTATAACATTTCTGGTAAATGTTTATTTTTTAAAGTAATTACACCATTTGAATTAATCAACGGCGAACGAGTTACTATAACTTCTTCCCCTTCATTTAAAAAAGGTATGCTGATTTCATCTTGCTTTAATTCCAAACTAGGTTGAGCCAAACCAGAGGTAAACTTTATCGAACGTCCCGTTGCTATCTCTACCCATTCCTTTCGAGCAAATTCCTGAAGTTCGGCAATAATTTTCGGATGCTCGATAATTTGCTTAAAAGCAGATAAATCGGCTTTTAGTAGCGAATATAGTAATAAATCTTTCTGTTGTTGTGTAGTCAAGTGATCATTATCTTGAGTGTCTTCACTTTCACTACCAGAATCTAAGTTATCAAATATAGAAAATTTTTCAATATCTTCTTGGAGTTGGGGTTCCACTTCTTGACTTTTAGCTAATATTTCTTTGCGTCGTTCGTAAGTTTCAATATATCGCTGTGCTAAATTGATTGGGTATTTTTGGTCTAAAGCTAACTTTTCCGCTTGCTGTTTAATTATAGGTAAAATTTCCGTTTTTACAGAGTCAGGATAATTAACTAAAACCTGGGTTCCCAAACTATGTTCTCTGTAGAAAGCAAGGGACTTCACACCCAAACCAATAGATAACATATATTCCCCAGGTTGAATTGCATCTTCTCCTTTCCTTCCCTTAAAAGAAGACGTTGCTAGCACCATATCATAACCAAACTTGGAACGCAGAGTAGCATCTCTGACACTACCACCCATACGAAAAAATGATTCCCCAAGTTTATCCAATTGCGCTGGTGCAAGTGTACCTTTTGCAATTCGCATTACTGGACTTTCTGCTTGAGGTTTGATACCAAGTCGGAATTGAAAAGCATGGGAACTTATATTATTTGAGACAGCAAAATTGCCATCAATTAATCCTTTACAATCACCAACCAATTTTCTGGCATCATCCGCAGCAATAACACCACCATTTTCCCCAGTCACATCGTCAATAACCAGAATTCTCACATTTTTTAACTCGTGAAAAGCTAGACAAGGTGTAAAAGGCAAAGGATAAGCAGCCGCATCCGAAGGGTTAGGATACAATAAATCACGAATATTTGGGTGATCTGCAAAAAACATCCGATTACCCGATGAAAATTGCAAAGTCATGCCATTATATTCATCCAAATCTTCTGTGATAGTGGCATCAGGATAAGCAATACCAATGCTAAACTTAGTATTAGGAAATAAATATTCAGCCAGTGAATTTGTGAGCTTTTGTTCGACCAGAGTATCTTGTTTAGTTTTGGTGTCAAAATGATTGAGTTTTAAAGCCATATCTTTAAAACAGTTCGCAGTTATATTTGTTGTCGGATAAAAAGATGACTGAAAAACCAGAAATCAGTATTACCCAGCTATCCTATGGGATGACTCCAGAAGAACTTATTAGTGAAGGATATGTAGATACTGACTATTTCTACGACCCAGCGTCAGAAGAATGGAAAATAGAAGTTGAGAAAATGGAGCAAATAGTTAAGGAAAATCAAATTCCTGACTCTGAATGCATACCGTTTTGATTGGATATCAAATATTGATTCTCATTCTTGAAAGTCAATATTTGACTTACTAGATTTTCTTAATTCATCAAGAGGAACCGGACGATTAAAAATATCCAACATAGCCTTACCATCTTCAATACTTGTAATTATGAAAGGCTGCCATGAATAAAGATTAACCGGACACTTCTCCCATATAACCTTATCGTTGATCTGTAGGACTTTATCGAGATTTTCAAAATGTTCTCTTTTTAATTCATGAAATCTATTGCGAGTTTCAGTATTTAATAACTCCCAAATTTGAGACTTGATTGGTGCTTGATAATTATTGGTAATACTAATTACTTCTGACCAAGAATTGACTTGTGTCAATGAGTCTGCTATTTGTGATAAATTTAGTTGATGATTAGATACATCAATTTCGGAGGGATTCATCACAAGAGATGATGAAGACCCTGTTGATTCTGCAACAAAAATTTCTGGTGAATTTGAGAAACAATTAATGGATGTATTTAAATCTAATTCATGAGGAGATTCTGACGGTTCGAGCAAATATTCTGACGGTTCGAGCAAATATTCTGATTCAAAATCATCAGTTGTCTCCTGGGAAAATTCTTCATCATTCAGGTTTACAACTAATTTCCCTGATTTTACACCTTGCCATAATGCAACTGCTTCCCTAATTAATGTTTGGGTAATTGTTCCATTTTCATCCATTTCTTTCTGGATAATATTCCCAGTCTGCATATCATCTTCCATAATGTCGGGAATCCGACATACTGGTTTACCATCTCTCCCGGTTTTCCAAATAGTGGGTTTATCTGGTTTTGGTTTCTTTGGTGTACGATGAGCAGCAATAAATTCGCGGACTTTCTCCTGGGTAATTTGACCGCAATCTTTTAAATTCTCAATGACCTGACTATATTTTTTGGCGTGTTTTGCCAAATCAAAAATGGTATGGGGTTCGATTTCCTGAAGGTCATCTGGTGAAAATGAGGAAAATGTACCTGCAACTTTCAAGTAAAGTGTACTTTCTTTCAAACTCCAACCAATTGATGCAAGTGATTGCTTATATTGTTGATGGGAAAGTATTCGTTTTTTTGATGCCAATGAAAAAGCTTGCTCAACAATAGAAATAGTGGCATCGGACAGATTGGAAATATCAGGTTGGGTTGTTGGATAGATTGTTGCGGCAACCATATACAATGACCTATTTTAATACTTCGAGAACAATTGGAAAATTTAAGAAGCGTCGCGTTCAAGGGACAAACTTACGCTGTTCTGGCGGAGTCACCCAAACAGTACAAAATCCTGATTTGGCTTTGCGGTTGTACTGTGATAAAACCAAACCTAATTTTTGAGCATCCTTGATACATTCGCCATTTTCCAAATAACCACGATTCCAATTAATCAAATTCTTGGCAAATTTTCCTTCACTCGATATTGCCCAATTCATCGCTTCTAATTCGTTCCATGTCAAAGCAGTCGAACGCACTTTTGTATATCCCCCTCCCAATACACCATCTATCCAAGGGGGTATGGAAATACCTGCAATGAAACCCATCACAAAGATAAAGATAAATACAATCGTGGTCGGAAAGATGGAATAGATGATATTTCGACCTTCACGTAATAAGGATTCATGAATTAGAGCATTTGCGGCACGATTAATAGCTACCTTCTGACGTTCAACCGCAACCAGTTCAACTTGCTCCAAATTGTTAGCTAAGTCTTTATTCCAAGTTTTAAACAGTAGTTGTAATGTTTGCGGTGCATCCTCTAGCATCGCTTCTAACTGTCCAGTTGCAACCAATACAAGAAATAATGGATCGTCTTGAGATAGTCCGCTTCTAAGAGTAAAGTCCAGAACTCGACGTTTGAAATCTTCACTTTTACCCTTCAATGCTTCCGCAAGTAAATCATCGGGAGTTTGGGGTGTTTTTGGCGTATCAGTTGTTGTCATCGGATTAACCCCGTTGCTGCAAAAGCTTCATAGGTAAGTTTGAGGAAGTTCTTGACTCGCTGCTTCGATACCACCTTTAATTCAGGATGTGCGATCGCATCTGAAAAGGTAATTTCTAAGCGGTCAATCATATTACGCTCCCAAAAGGGAAATTTTGGGAAATCCATCACCATAAACTGATATTTTCGCGCTGCTGCTTCCAACTCTGGCATTTGGTCTATATAACTCCAGTCATCGCACAATCCCATGTTCTTGACAAAAACATGATTTATCTTATCCCCTAAATCTGACAAAGATTTGAGGAAGAAGTTAACTGAATCTACACCACCAGTACAGACAAACCATTTGATGAAAAATATTGAATGCTCTTTACCCAAATCAGCCAAATTATTGCGTGTTATCCAGTCACTAAATTTTGTATATACCTGAGCAGGTAAATTGACAATTACTGAGCTTTCAAAAGCTAAATCAAAAATTTTATCGGTTTCTTGAGCTTGTTTTTCATCATCACTGAAGAAAGCTACCTCCACATTGGGATAAATTTTGCTAATATCCTGGTTACTCGTATCTGCATCGATAATCGCCATGTTGTAATTGATAGACTTGCAATATTCAATAAAAGCTCTGCAAAGGAATGATTTCCCACATCCTCCCTTTTCCCCATCAATAATGTGGATGGTTGTTGATTGTTTAAAATCTCTCTCATCCTCTAATATGTAAACACCATTATCAGAGTTTAGTTGTTGAGTTTTATCACTGACTGCATTAGTGTCTGCTGACGATACAACTGCTATTTCTTGATGATCTACCCCATTTGAAATTGCTAAATCAGAATCATGAAGAGAGGCATCACCATCAAGTTCGCGTTCCCAATCTTCAACGAATTCTGTATTAGTTAGTGAATCGGTAACTTCTAAATCGAAGTTATCTAAATCATTAGGGTTTTCCTGATTAGATAAATCAACCGAGGAAGTAGCTGGATTATTCTTGGGTCTACCTCTTTTTCTTTTTCCTGGAGTTGCCGTCATATTTAGAGTTATTTATTAGTGGATAAAGATGTCTTTGTAGAGACATAGTTTTCTGGCTACAAAAAATTACTCAAACCTGTATCGTCGTAAGCATGATTTCCTGCATGAGTGCGAAGCTCATTAATAGATGTAGCTTGAAGGGTTGTTGCGCTTTCGTCTGCAATTTTTAATGGACTTAATTGAGTAAATTGCATTTGAACTTCTAAGGAAGTATCTTCCAAGCCTGCTAACTCCAAAATCTCTTTTGTCTGCTTTCTTAAAGCCTGGACTGAAGCACGCGCCACACGCCGCATCTGCTCTCTTGTCAGGGAATCCCCAGCTATTGCATAAGGTAGCCAGAATGACCGCAGCGCCAAAAGTATCATCTGGGTTTTGCTCGTAATTTGATTATCTTGGATGTACTCCATCAGTTGCACATCCATCTGTTTGCGTGGCTGATATCGCCAGCGAAAATCTATTTGCTCAGACATTACAGACCTCTGGCGATTGCATTCTTAGTCGGAAGAAGACATTTGTTTACTTGTTCTGAAAAATACAAAAATACGCTGTAAACATCAGCCAGCCTACTTCCCAAACCGAAACTATCAATTTGTTCAGGTATTTCTGCACCCACTCCCCACAAACAAGGAGTTCCCGGATAGTGCGAATTCAACTCTTTTCTGAGATAATCCGCAGTACCACCGCAAAATAAGATTTCGTCTACCGAACTGATAGAAATTACTTGGTCTAACCAACTTGTCAGTACAGCAGCATATTCACTTCTAGCAAACTTTACCGCTTTTTGAAGTTGCTGTAATTCATGCTGTTTGTTAGCTTGATTCGTACTTCTCAATAATCGTAAAAAAGGAGTTATGGATACATCACTACCAGCAGCAACCACAGCCGGAGCTAATTTTACAGCAGTTTGTCCAGATGTCTTGGTAAGTATTTTCTCTAATAGTCGAATCATTCCTAAATCAGAAGTCTTGCCATCAGCTGCTACTATGCCCTTATTGCTGATTAACACTGATGCATTTCTGTAACCTATCATTGCTAAGGCAATTACTTTTGCTTTGATAGCTTGTCCTAATTTCTTTTGGTAAGCCAGATAAATTCCTGCTCCTTCTGGTAGGCATTTAAACTCGATTAACTCCACACGCATTCTTCCAGTTGGTGTTAAGAAGTCAGAAAGTACAGTTAGAAGTTGTTTGTGGAAACTTTCTTTGTTCTCTAACTCGCCTGGTGGTAATAAACAAGCAAGTGCAAGCCGACATTTCATCCCCAATTTCAGCTTTTGTGAAACTACCCAAATAGCAGATACCGTTTTGGCGATCGCCCGCTCATATTTCAATTCTTTCAAACCCTCGTTGGCATAATACTTACTTTTCGCCAAATAGCCCACAACAAAGGTTTCACCCATATAGTTCACCCATGTGATGTTCTCTGGTTCTGTTGTACCTAAACTCTGTGTGTGTGAAGTGATTGACTCCAAGGAGACTTTTAGTACCTCCGGTTCCATGACTAAGGACGATGGATTATTTTGCTCAAATGCACAATAAATTCCCTTGGTTGCACTTCCCCCAAAATCCAAAGCCAAAATTAGCAAGGGTGAAGAATGATTTTTGTGTTGAGTAGTCTTACTCATGATTTTTAATAAATTTAATGCGATTAAAGCTGTTCAATTTGAAGGAAACTAAAGGTAGATGAAGGTTAATTATTAGCGATACTGATAAATGTTTTGGTGATTTTATCGGAAAATTTCCTTCAAATGCCTTCACTCTGATTTTGATATCTCGAAAATCGCTTAACTACTATCAGTAAATGGTTTCATGTCTAAGTGATTTCCAAAAGGTGTTAGTGTTTGGGTAAAAGCCAGCGAAAAATCTTCACTGCATTGCCAAGAATGATTTACAAAATATTCCAGCTTGTGATGAGTTTATTGGTGAAACACACTACACAATTTGTTTTAGATAATTCCTGGAATTAATTGCAGTTGCACTCCCAAAAGCCAACATTTTCAAGATCAAGAGCAATATCAACATAATCTCTCACCATACTGAAACTACTATTAGCGCAGCTTATAAAAGGCTTGATCAAAAAATAATTCACGTTCCTCCACCGCTTTTTTATTTAATTCCTTCTCTACCTTGGTAGCGAAATATTCCTATTTCCCGCAATCGAACAATCGGTAGATTATTTACTGAGCTTGAAGGTACTAAAAATTATCAGTATAAAAAATTAGAAAATTAAAATTATTTATTTGCTTCTAAATCAAACAGAAAAAATAGCTGAGTTTCCTCTTTGATGGGGATTACAGCGACAGATACTTTAACAGCAAGTTACGTATAATCTACTGGATGAGAAAATTTTATACTACACTTTTTAACACGGAATAATAGCTCTTCAGCAGATTTTTCAGTTTATCTACACAAGCTAAATAAATCAAAAGATACTAAAAATACGTAAGCCGCCAGAGAGATTTTTCAGTAAATTAAATTACTTAGTCCGTTTAATTAATCACGAGCGCGGTACAAGTGTAAAAAGACAGGTTAATGATCAATCCTGGAGAGAAGAGTAGTTACTTACATCACACTATGTCTTTCGCAGTTTGTCGAATCCAGAAAATCAAATCTTGGGGATTACTAACTGGAAACGAAGCACACACGTCAAGAATTAGGGACACGCCAAATGCAAATCCCCAAGTAACAAATGTGCGGCTGATTGGCAGTCCTGATGACGCAAATTTGGCGACTTTAGTAAAAAATAAAATTGGTTCGCAGAAGATTCGCTCGAATGCGGTTCTAGCAGTGGAAATGTTACTCTCGGCCAGCGCAGAATATTTTCGACCCCATGCACCTGCTGAAGCGGGAATTTACGACAAACAGCGCTTGGATAATTTTGTGGAAGCAACGGTGAAGTGGTTGAATTCTTGTTGGGGCGGTACCTTTGGTGCGCTTGGCGATCGCATAATTCGGGCAGAACTGCACTTGGATGAAATTACACCACATATTCATGCTTATCTCGTACCCTTGGATGAACGAGGTAAGCTCAACTGTAGAGCGTTGTTTGGCACCAGGGATAAACTCTACTCCTTGCAAGATAGTTTTGCTGAGGCTGTTGCACATTTAGGAATTTCTCGCGGTATCAAAGGAAGTACTGCTACTTACACAAAAATTAAAACGTATTACGCTGCTGTTAATCAAGATTCTCTTTTTCTCGACTTGGAACGCTGTCTCCCTGTGCTCCAGGTAGAAGAAACAAGTGAATCGTACCGACAGAGGGTGATTGAAGTTTTGAGTCCGCAGTTGGAAACGATCAACTACCAACTTCACGAGCGATCGCGCATCCAAAAACACAACACTCAATTAAAGCAAACGGCATCTAAAAGCGAACAATTACGACAACAGCTAGAGAGAGAATTGCAATTACTGCGCCTCAAAACCAGCAATCGGCATGACTTATCTTTGGAACTGGTAGCCTACGAACTAGGGCTAAACCAAGATCAGCAACTCAATAGCAGTAGTAACAGTCCACTTGATTTGGTGATGGAGATTAATAAATGTACATTCGATGATGCAGTTGTTTGGTTGCGCGATCGCTTTGGTGAAAGGGCGATGTTAACTGCGGTGAGGAGCCATGCTGTAGCTCTTACCCAACGGACTCCACCAAGTATATTCATACCGCCGACACCAAAGCACAGCCGTTGGAAAGAAGTAGAGAATTATCTTACAGGTACTTACTGCATTCCCCAAAAACTAGTACAAACGCTTCACCAACGTGATTTGGTTTATGCAGATGTGGCAGGTAATGCAGTCTTTCTGGCGCGGAGTCTTACTCAGGAAATTACGGGAGCTTATTTATACTCTCCTCTTGAGGCTAGCGATCGCTGTAGTTTGTATCCTGGTAGTAGGCGCTCATGTGGTTGGTTCCATGTGAGCATGGGTGGCAACTCAAACAATCCCATCACAAAAGCTGTGTTAGTCTCTTCACCTATCGATGCACTGTCCCTAATGGTGTTAAATTCGCCCCATAAACACAGAACACTATATTTGGCAGTTGACGATAGCGATCGCCTAGCAGCTTTGCAAGAGCATTACACTTTATTACCAATGGAATTTTTGCAAACCGTACCGACTGTAGTTATTGCTATGCCAAAAGAAACAAAAGTGGCAATTCAAAAAATTTTGCCAAGTGCAACACAGATGGAGCCAAAAACTACCTGGAAGAAGCAATTACAGCAACTCTATGCTGGAAAAAACTATGTTGAATTGGAATGATCAAGGTAAAGAATAATTCTAAATTTGAGTTTCTTTGATAAGGTTTTTTAAATATCTATTATTCAATTTACTCTATTCTAGGACTTACGCAAAATTCACGGAATTACGTCATTACGAGGGTAGCGACGTAATCGCTTAAAATACTGGGATTGCTTCCCTACAATACGTTCCGGTCGCAATGACAAATTTTGCTGACGTAAGTCCTGTATTCATATTCCGCTTATTTTTTTACTAGTTATTTATGTATTTATATTTAAATTAGAGATAAAAAGTAGTAGCTAAAATTGCCTAGCCGATTTATTTATTATTTTTATCTTTCTAGATAAATATCTGAGTTTTGATAAATTTAGATTTTTAAGCTAGTATGAAGCAATAGATGTGAAATTTATGCTACTTTACAAAAGTGTTAGCATTTCGGATTACAGAATAGATAGCAATGTCAGTGCGAAGCATCTATATAAAATCATTAGGGTGATATCAGAGTTAATTAATAGTTCTTATGTGAATTATTAATTACGGATAATATTTGCATCTACTTAAAGATCGGGGAATGTACAGCGACCTATAACAATGGTAAGCCAGAATTATTTGTCTGGTTTTCACACAAAAATAGGTGAGCGCTTATCCTGTCAATAAATGATTTTTATCTGGCTGATGATTGAATGATCATTGGATATTTTGACATAACAGGATGCAATTATAGTAGCCCTATATCCTGGAAAAATTGAACTTTAATGAATAGGAAGTTGGCAGTTTATGAATCTACCCAAGAACATAAAAACCAACCAAAACCTAAAATTGAGCCAAGCAACAAATTCTGAACCACCGAGAACAGTTGTAGCACAATGGCATTGGAAAAGATACGTGTGGGCAGCATATCAGTTACCAAATGGTGTCAAAGTAATGAGTGAACGACAGATGGCACTAGTCGTTGGGAAATCAAAAACAGATGTCAGAATGTTTGCAGAGCAGAAAAATCTAGAGTCAATAGTTGTACAGATTCCAAATGGGAAGATAATTAAAGGATATACGCTGCCAGCAGTAGCAGTTTATCTGAGACAACTTTTTGAGTCAGGCTATTTACTAGAACATCGATTATCTCTAAGTCGTAGTGAATGGAAACAATTGATTGAAGCCTTGTCCAATCCAGAAAGAGGTAAAGCAGTCACACCAAATCCCTGCTTTTTTAGCGGTAATTATCGGCTAGCTAAGGCTCAAACTATCCAAATTAAATTGGAAAATCACATTTATTTACAAGTTTTAGTTGTAGCACCAGGAGAATGCCGGATAGGGTATGACGAAGGAATGCGCTGCATTCAATCCAACCCTGAATGGTTAATCGAAAATTCCCTTAAGAAGGCAAAAATTCTCTCGAAAATGAAGTTATCAAAAGAGATTGTGGAATGTAGAATTAATACACCAGAGGGAGTCAAACAGGTTTATACACTTAAAAGTGAGGATTGGTTATCAGTTTGGGAATACTTCGCTAATCGGGGAAATACCCGGGCAACTGCTGTTTTGAAGGCTTGTGCAAAAGAGAGTATACCCCTAAGAGTTGCTAAGGCACTTTCTCTAGGTCAATAATTCTTAGGTAATCCTAATTTTTTAACCAATTGGCTTCGCTTCAGGAAAATTTTCCATAAGCGTATCCTAATCAGGTTCTCCCCAGTAAGTAGTAATCGCCGGAGCGAAAACCGAAGTATCTTGAGTGGAGCTAGGTTGGCAGATATATCTTGCCTGATTCTCAATTGCCAATATCCTATCAGTATCCCGGACGTACAATGGCACCATCGCTTCTCTTTGCGCTAACAATTGCTCCAACCCAATTTTCATTTCCTGTCCCTGATGAAATAATTCACACGCTGCTTGAGATGCTATCCGCGCCAGTTCTGCACCCGTACAATTGAGCGTTTTATTCAGAATAATCCGCCATTCTTTCTCACTGAGCGGGTTACTACCGTTACGGTAACGCTCGTCAAATCTCGCCAAGTGCATAATTAGAATTTCCTTTCTCTCAATAGCTTGAGGAAATCCCACGTAAAATATTTCATCAAATCTTCCCACCCTGGTTAATTCTGGTGGTAGTGCATCTAATCGATTAAGGGTGGCGATCGCAAACACCGCAGTTTTCTTATCCTGCAACCAAGTTAGCAGCGTCCCCAAAATTTGCCGCCAACCAATAGCTTCGCCCGACTCATCAGACACAGCAAACAACTTATCAAACTCGTCAAAGTAAAGCACAATAGGAGCGCAAGCTTCCACTCGTTCTAGTAACCTTTTAAGATAAATGGCACCACCACTCATAACAGCTGCGGTATCTACGCTGACAAGAGGAAAACCCAAAGTCTTGGCGCTGACTTGTGCTGCTAAAGTTTTCCCCGTCCCCGGTGGGCCTACGAGTAAACAACCTTTGGGAAGGGGAATATTTGCTGTTCTAGCTTCGGGTGAAAAGTCCTGTTTAACATTTTCAATATACTTTTTGAGCAAATCCAATCCCCCAAAATCTGGGAGATTTGGCTGAGTCACAAAATTCAAGTTGAAAGCACGAAAGCGATTTATTTTGTAATCAAGTAAGTATGAGGCGACTGAATTAATATTTAGTTGCTTGCAGGAATTAACTGATATAGTCAATCCTAAACGAATTTCTTCACCCGTCAAACCAGCAGCAGCATTGACTATCGCAGGGATATCACAATTGCATGACAAATCACCTATAAATTTTGGTAAAAGCACTTTGATTAACTCAGCAAGTTCTTCAGGATTTGGTAATTCTATCGAAAGAGCCGGAATCAAACTACTTAAAGATTGAGGTAATTCTAGGTTATCAGTTGTCAGAATAATCAAATACTTTGATTGTCCAGAGCTTGCCAAATCGTAATAGATATTAATTATTTGAGAAATTTTTTTATGAGAAAACCTTTTGTAGCCTGTAATATTAACTGTTAAAGGTAACAAATTCTCTAAGATAAAAATTCCATCAAGGTTACAGTTAGATAAACAATTAAGATCTGAAATAATAGTTTCATCAGCAGGCTGTAAGCTGCTCAGTTTTATGTGAGAAAAACTGATTTTATGTTCTAAATCACATTTGACTTGTTTAAAATATCCCCAACCAGCATTCCACAAATAAAGGGGCAGATTTCTTTTGATTGCACATTCATTATAAATTCGCTGCAATACTGTCATCCGTTCCCATATTGGAAGAGTGACAGATACAATAGGCATACCAGATTCTATTAACAAATTCAAATTAGACAATTTCATGTCATGCAGGCTATCTTTCTAATCCGTTACTTGCAGCTTTTTGAGATTGAGAAGTGGTTATGTTTTGTTGTTTACGAGTAGGTTGTAATTTGGGTAGGATCTGCTCAAAATAAATTAAATCCCTCTCATTCATATTGCTTTTTAATTGTCCACCAGATTTCTCTAATAAAGTCCCTCGCCCATCTTTAGCATCAATGCGTACTTTGCCATCAGTGGTTGCTTGCCATTTATAAGAAAATTTGCCATCAATTTCTACATCTCTTTGTTGAACCATTGCATATTGTACAAGAGCATTTGTAACCCTTTCTACACGAGCAAAATACTCAGCTTCTTGCTTACCTACAGGTGCAAAAGATGTGGGAATCGGTTCATTTCGTTGTAGAGAGCGTTGCAATGTATCAATATCTTTAATATGAGTTGGTTCTAAGTTCTCTCTCTCAACTCTTACACCCAAGGGAGTCGAACGAAACTGCATTATTTGCTTGTCCGTGGCTAACTCCTTCACTTCATATAAAGTACCATGACGAGAAATTTCATATTCACCTGCTTGGTAATGACCTTCTCCGGATTGTGTCTGGAGGTTAAACAAGTGTTTTAAAGATGTAGCCCATTGATGTTGCATTGAGTTTTCTTTAAACTCCTGTATCCCCATTTTTACGGCATAATTCACGCTGCTAATGACAATTGATACATTATTAATTGTCTGTTGCCACCATGATTTATTTTGAGGTTGCTGTAACCTTTTCTCAATTAACTGTTGATATAAGTTACGTTCCTGCTGTAATGCTTTTATTTCTGCTTGCAACTGCTCAATTTCAGCACTTAATAGTGTTTTTAACGGGCTAGATTCTAATAGTTCTAAAGATTGTCTTACTCGTGTTGAGCCAGGAGTTGTTAATAAATTTGGCTCTGAACTAAATTTTGGTGATTGAATATTATCTGATAATGAAAATTCCGAATAATCAATTTGGTTGCTATTATCCCTATTATCTAAATTGCTCAAATTTTCAGAGCTTGCTGTTTGAATATTTGACTGGGGTAATAAAGTATTAATAATTACTCTACCTTGATTATTCGATTGCAAAACAACTTGCCCATCTAATTCTACCCTCTTATTAATCGCTCCCTCCACTACCTCTCCAATTCTTGTAGAGCGTAATTGTTGCAGTTCGGTAATAAGTTGAGGATTTAAAAGCTGCCCAGAAAAAGAAGAAACCTCATCACGAAATTGATTACCATCTCGCCCATAAACTAATCTATCTCCATCAAATATTTGCAATCCCTGACGCTCGTTATTATCCTGTTTGGCATCTATAATCGCTCTGAGCAAAGCTTCAATTACTTGTTCGTAATGTTGTTGAATTGTCGTTGCATCACTAGAGTCAACAGTGAAAATATCAGGCATTATCAGAATCCTCATACCTCATTTAATATTTGCAGACGGTTAATGACAAGTTCATAACCTACATAAAAGACAGCTAATTTTCCGTCAAACAGCCAAGCGATAAAATTACTTGGCTCTTGAGAATTTCTATTACATTCATAAGATAAACAGCCGTGAATTCTTCCAACTAATAAGCCATATTGGTCAAATACCTCGATAACTTCTGGGCAATAATTTCTATCTATTAGTGGCAGTTCAATGGCTTCTATAATCATTTCTAGCCATTCAGGATAGCGTGACAAAACAGAGAAAACATCTGGACTGCAATTAACTGGATATGCTTGCATAATTAGACTTCTAAAATACATTGGAAAGTTCTTCAGGAGATGCCAGAGAACTTGATTCGGGAACAGGAAATAACTGTTCTGCTAACTCCCGACGTTCTAAAAATTGCTGCGAGCGTTCATCATCGCTTATTTGTAACGAATTATTTTGAATTAGTCTCTCACGCACAAACTCCCACTTACTTTCCGACCAATTCATCTCGGAAATATCATCGCTTGGAACCTTGACCGATTGTAGTAGAGGAACATACGCTTCTGTGCCACGAGTATAAGCTGGGTTAATAATTACAGCCCTTCCTGTACCCATCTTGGCGAACTGTGCGGGTTCCAATAAATGTCGCTTTTGGTGATGTTCGTTAGAACTACGAGAACCGCCCCCTTTTCCACTACTGCGAGATTTAGAACTAAACTTGATTTCCATCTCCCCCAGATAGTCGCTGAATAACTTCGCAGATTCTGGGTCTTGGGGGTTGAAAATAAACTTGGTTGCAGTACCTCCTAAAATTGCCCTTGCTAATTCCTTCCCGTACACTTTCTCAAGCTGGGCTATATCTTGATACCCTAAAATGCCAACGAAACCATCTTCACGTCCCTCATTTAACCAGTTGACAAGCGCTGGTAAATAGAACGTTGGCAACTCGTCTAACGCGACTATCAAAGGGTCAAGACGCGGTATAGTACGGGTGATATTGCGCGTCACAATCATGTGTAAAATTGCCGCCAGCAGAGGACTGACAATATCTCTATTGTTCCGATCCAGTCCGAAAATAATTAACTGCTTGCCGTCTAAATCTAGTGGTAGTGTAGTCTTTCCACAAAAAGCACCAACAAAGTCACGTTTGAGAAAACGCTGAAACATCCTTTGGGCAGTTCCAATAATTGATGCAGCAGTCTTTTCTGAATCCTTAACACTGATTAACTGGGAAAGTGGGCGCGAAGTCCAGACTTTCAACTTGTTCTTAGAAGCAGCTTCTAATCTTACTGGTAAATTAGGTAAAGATAAAATCGCCTGTGCCATCATCAAGTCGCAGTATTTATCTTCACCAGTTAGAGTTTTTATCGCCTTGGTGACAAGCAAAATACCTTCAACTAAACTATCTCCAGCTTCCTCGAAAAACTTATCACTACTAGCATTTCCACCTTTGTCGAAGTTGCGAGAGATGACTTGGGTAAGTTGTCCAGCTGCGATCGCATCTTCCTCATCCCTCAACAAGTCCAACGGATTGCAAGTTTCGCTCTCAGAGAACCCTGGCGCAAATACTTTAACGGTGTAACCTCGTTTAATTGCATAGGCTACAGCCCGTTTAGTTTGTGCCGGAAATTTGAAATCATAGAGCAACATGGGAAAACCCTGGTCAAAAGCACTACGAATTAGAGGGTCTATTACGGAGAAGGTTTTACCAGAACCAGCTGCACCAATAACGGCTATTCCCCTCTGAGCATCAGGTACATATAAAGTTGAATTGGGGGAAATGAATTGCTTGTAAAAAGTTGGTTTTGTTTTGAGTAACCCAGCCTCATACCATTGTTTTTGAAGAGTAATTCTGATGTCACGAGGAGTACCAACATACAATGCGACAGAATTACGAGTTGGTTTTGATATCTGTTTTTTAGCTTTATGTGCAGCTAATGATTTTTCCCGACTCCCACCCCAATAACTAGTGGCAACTTTACCTTTAGAATTTCTGCCTGATAAAACTTGAAAAATAGCCAGTACTGCAAAACAACCCAGTAATATCAGTCCAGATTGTGATTTCATTAAGTCTGCCAATCTTTCTATCTGTAAACTTTGTATTGTGGCAGGTTTTACTTGCTGTACTTGGAAATAATTACTCATAGTTTTAATTTCCTCATGTACTAACATCTGTCCAAGACTCGCCAAAGCGCGTGTATCGACCAGAATCAAAACAATAATCAGTACGAGATACTATATTTTCCATGTCTGTTGTCTGGGTAAAAATTAAGCAAGGAAAAACTTGTAGATCGCGACTTGAAACCCTAATCAAATCTTCTTTTGGTGGTACATGAGGATTAGCCATGACTTGCAAAAGTAGTTTTCCAGATTCGTGATAAACCTGATACAAACACCCACCTGCACCGCAAAGTTGAGGTGAACGAAAATCAAATACAAATACATGGACACCATCACTAGAGGTAATGGGCATTACTTTTACAGCTTGCTCATCAAGCTTATTTGTAGAAGCAGAAGCTAGCACTTTTTTAAGTAGGGGCGCACTCACAATCTCTTTGGCAGGTTTCCAAGTAGGTGTATAACTTTTATTAGACGACGATTTCCGGTTCAATACCAATGAAGAAAAAACTATTATTGTGGTCAATAAAGCCAAAGGTATAATCAAAAATATCAATAATTTTGAATTATAAACTCTCGATTGCTTTGACATCGTTACCTACCAATTAAAAATTATTTTAAGCAGCCCATTGATTCGATATTTTTTGAATATTTATTAGCGACGTTACTGCCATATTCTTTGACTGAATTTTCTTCTCTAACATCACTAACCACCTCATCAACAGGAATACCCACACCACCAAAATGCATTTGAGCCGCACGTTCAATTAATCTGTCTCCACTAAAAGGCTTTTTTGTACTTGGGTCAACCTGTTGTGATGCTATTGATAATAATTTATTAGTTTCAATTTCAATTAAAGATTGCTGCTCGGTGGGTGAAAAGTACTGCATCATTTCCTCACCAGTCACTTCTTTACCTATATCCAACTTGATGAGGAATTGTGACCCACCAGATTTACTTGATATAATCTGACTAACATCAGAACGATAGGACATAAATTGCATTGCACCAAGCGCTCGACCGCAATTACCATTCGAGTCACAAACATAACTACCCACAGCATTGTAGTTATCTTCAGTACTCAACAGTGCATTACTTAAAGCATCAATATTAGTACCTGATGAATGAAGATGTTTACAACTACCTTTCACTGCTGGCATGAAATTAGATAACGAATTTCCAGATTTCAGTGGAGATTTATTAAAAGTAAATCCACTACTTTTTAATCCTGTAGGAGTAGAGACAGAATTTTTATTCTCATCAATAGCACCCAAAAATATCGGTTCCTTCTCCCTATAACTCATGAAAGTCACAAGGCCGATAAAGTAGGGCGTACATCCCAAATCAACAAAATTATTCCGCATACAAGCTCGGAAAAATAAAGCTTGGGAAATCATTCCATCAACTTCCGAGACATCCCATATAGCCACCTTGAACGCATCACCAAAAGGTTGTCTCCCTGTGGGTTCTTTTCCACCATTAACAGAACCTAAAATACCTTTACCACCCTTGACTAACTGATACTTACCGCTCACCCAAGCTTTACCGTTGACAGCAGGTGAACCAGATAATTCAGTATGGGCGCAATCTTGATCGCATGGCACAGCAAAGCCTTCTTTATCACTTCCGGAAATGGTGCGATTCCGCTGTTGTTCGTCGGTTGCAAAGGCAATATCAACTATTCCGACTTCCGTACCTAAAGGGTTGATGGGATTAGGGAACTGGGAAAATGGTACGTTTGCTAGTCCAGGAATTTCATCAATGAAAACTCCTTGCCATTGTTCAAAACTACCAATGGGAGTCGCTAATAATCCGGGAATTGAATTAAGGTTGTAAGATTTTAAATTCAATGATGACAAACTCAATTTACCCAAATGGGGAGATTGTTGTAGTAAATTTCCTATAGTTTGATTGGTATCGAAGGACTTGGATAAGTATTGGGAAAGTAAATCAAAAACAGATTTAACTTCGGAAACATGAAATTCTTTTAAATCAGGAATAGCTTTCACCAAACTTTCTAAGGTTTGAAACTTCATCACACCAAAGCTTTCTAAGTTCAGTTTCTGTAAATCCAAGTCAACAATTTGGGCGATATCGGTAAGTGAAAACTTTTGGAGTTGGAAAGAATCTTGAAAATCACCTAGCATTGTAAATGAATCAGGCTTTTGTCCTGCATTCCAACTACGAGAGGGGTTATATCCCAATTTTTCTGTCACTTCTGGAGGTGTTTGAAATGAGCCAGATTCGCTAATTACTGGCATCTTAGAAAAAGTAATTTGATTCCAATCTGGTAAACGGGTATTTTGCCAAGATATTGTGGGAATCTCTGGTTGTTTTGATATGCCTTGTTGCTGCCATGTAATGATAATTGCACTACAGATTAATATTGCTAGGCTTAATCCTGGCATCAATGCCAAATACTTATTTGATAATTTCATTGTCTTTGCATAAATATTTTTTAGGAAAAAATGTTAAATATCTAGCGTAAAGTACGAATTTGTGAGTTACTTCCTAGCTCGATTAAGCGATTGACTAACCGTAAGGAAATTCCACTTCTACGGGCAGCATCATTGATTAAATATCCCGACTTCATTAACATCAAAAAAGTCTTAACTCGTCTTTGTAAGCGAGAGCTAGGTAAAATTAAACGTTGTTGCTGGGCAATTTCTAGCCCCGAACTAATCACCTGTAGATTTGTGATATTCGTGGCGCTAGGCAAATTTTTGATTTCAGGTTCTTCTCTTAAACCTGGCATAACTTCAATGGTGTGATACTTAGGAGTTGTATCGCCCATTGCTACGCGAAATACATATACTCTACGTCCAGAGTTACCCTTTGTGATTACCGTTAGCAAGGTGCTATTTGTCTTGGGTAGTTGTGGTATTTTGAGCGGGTTGATTCGCCTTAAATGCAGTACAGTTGCCCCTGAATCTTCGCACTCCTTTGCCAATCCAGATAGACAACCATCAGCATCTAATGAGGCAATCGCCGGATTATCAAGCCAAACTTTCTCCACTATCTCGCCACTCTGGATAAAGGAAATATTCACCCCATATCCTGGTGCCAGTTGAATAAGAGGTATGTCGCTGCTACTATTACCAGTTGCAACATCAATTGAAACTCTTCTAATTCCTTGATTACCTATGGTTTCACCTCTCACTGGTTGCCAAAAAATAGTCAAAGTAACTGCACTCGAAATAATAGTTAAATTTCGCAGAAAAACCTTCATAATAAACAGTGTTTACAACTGAAACGTTTGATTAATAAAGATTTGAACATCTGTGCCAGCTTTGACATACCAAACTTCTTCACGTTGTTGAATTTCTTGTAGTGCTTGCTGGTTGCGTTGGAGGATTTGTTGAGTGAGCGGTTCAAATCCACCTTCTAAAACTGCTCCCAAGATATTTGAACCACCTTGTCTGCTGGAAGAAAAAGAAGTTGTACCCCCGAACCCACTACTCGTAGATATTTGCTCCGCCTGAGGTTGGTTAAGAACTTTGCCAACTTTCGCAAGAGAACCTACTATAAATGTTTCAGCATCACGCGAAGCAATTTCTCCACCTTTGTCACTCCATTTCGATGCGATTAAAGGTTGACCCGAATTGCCACGAATACTAATTGCTCCTGGTGGGAGCAGATATTCCTTACCATCAATTAAAACTTGTGTGGCTTCGAGTTGAACAAGTCCTGATTTTTCAATATCAGTCACCTGAGCAACAATTTGAGAACCTTTTGGTAAAGTAATCAACCCATCTTCTGCGGTTAAAGGTTCAATAAGTTGGATAACAAATTTTTCTCCTGATGTTGTAGTTGGTGATTTTTTAGAAGTATTATTGCTTTGACGTTTAGCCCAAATTATCGGAGTTACTAACTTTCCAGATGCAGATGCACCAATTTGTAATTTTTGTATCGGTTTCCCATTGATAACGGCTGCTTCTTCTGTATACAAAGGTTCAGGTTCAATGCTCTGAGGGGATACTGTTGAAACCAAGGTAGCATGAGGGATTTTTATTGATGAAGTTGGTTGTTCATTGGCTATAGTATCCAAAGTTTTACCGTTTGCTGGCTCGTTAGTTATAGATGCAATTTGCGTCTGACCATAACTGCCCAAGCGACTAATTTTTTCCCATTCCTCTATTGGGTCAACAGATTCTTTTGTGTTTGGAGGTGCTGCGCCTACGGTGGCTTGAAATCTAGGAACAGAAGCAACATGAGGCAAATCATATCTACTGCTTTCTTGTATTGGGTTACGAACAGAAGAAACCTGGGTTGGGCGTACTTCTGCGTCAGAAATTCGATTAATCCGGTTGTTTGAATAATTCCTGTGAGAAACTTTGCGTTGAATTGTTGTTTTAGGGCTTTTAGAACGCTCCAGCGATTGCATTTTTTCTGCTTGACTGCCTAAAGCTAATTCTGCTTTGAGCTTTCCTGTTTCTGTTTCTTGAGGATTTGCGTTATCAGCCATTTCTACTTTTGGTTTGTCAGCTTCTTGATTAGTAATTGTTGGTGCCACTCTGGGTTTACCAGACATAATGCTATTTAAAACAGTTGCCCCAGCACCAAATACCACAAGCATAACCAACCCAACTGCGCCAAACTTTGCAAAGGGATTACCGTAAAAAGTAGGCTGAGTTTTGCCTGTTTGGGGGTCATCAAATAATTCGTGGATTGCAATTGTATTATGTGTGGATTCGTTACTAGCGTTCTCTGTTACGTCAATGTTAGTAGATGTTGGTTCAGCAGAGTAGATGGAATTTTTTAACTGACTTTCATCATGAAACCCGAGTAATTGAGCAAGGCTAGCCTCATCCCAATTTGTATCTGACTCATAGCTTTCTTTGAGATTATTCTCCTGCATTACAAATTCTCCTGTGCTAAATCCCGAATCGCATAAATTTCCAAGCCACTCGCACGCACCTGGTAAATTACTGCTGCTAAACCATCAACTTGATTTGGCGATTCTGGTGGTACAACTGCCCTCACAAATATTTCTTTATTAAATGGAATTGTTTCTCCTAAATTGCTATCCTGAGCAACAATTGTCAGGTTAGCAACCATCTTAACTTTCCATGTACCCTCAGCAATTTTTATCGGTGATTGAATTGAAAGTGGGACTAAAACTACTTGTGTTTTACCTTGAAAAACTCCTGATGGTGTAATTACAGCCAGCGCTTTTAAAAACTCTTTACGGAAATCGTCTGATAAGGCATAAGATGCTTGCCATGCTGCTGATGTAATCTGACTACCTCTAAATTCTCGGTTGCTAATATTTACACCAGGATCAGGTTTTGGTTTAGCTGCTTCTTCAACAGTAGTAGGTGGTAGCGTTCCCGACCAATTCATCATCAAAGTCATTGTGTCGGAAACAAAGCGCAGAATTACTTGAGGAGTGCGTTCTAGGCTATCAAGAGGAGCAACTTTAATAGATTTTCCTGTCTCTAGTTGTACTAAACTTGGAGGCGCTTTTTTATTTAACTGTGAATAGGAACCATACAATAATAAAAGTACGAAAAAGGTAATGAGGTGTAATCCAAAAGTACCTAGTGCAAATAATGCTAATGTATCGCCAGTTGAAACTGTTTTTGAGGCACGATTTAAAAATCGCAATCGCTTTTTTTGTGTGGACTCTGAATCTAAAATAGCCATAAACAACGTTTTAAGATTTATTAACTATCCTCATCACAACTGAAGAAAGCCCAAAACTCGCCAGACTGGAGAAACTTCTAAAAATTGCCATTCCTCCACCCGCAGCTAAAACTACAGATAAAATTGGGGCGAGGATACCAATTGCAAAAGCAAAAATCATTGGGTCATTGTTGTTAGCATTCAGCACTATTGTGGCTACCAAACCAGAAATAATATTGAAACAAAGCTTAATCATTCCAACTGAAAAAAACCCTGTTAACCATGCAAAAATTGCTTTATTACCGACTGGGAGTAATGAACCTCCTACTGCAAGCGGGCCTAATAGGGCAGTTAGTAATAAACAAACTTCGACTATCCATTGAAACGAGATCGCCAATGCTAGCAACCAACCCCGCACTGTTAGCTGAAAAATGTTGGTGTTAAAAAAATCGCTGACTCCTTTGAGCCAATCAGGGCGATTGTCGTTATCTAGCTGGGATTCTATGTCCTTAGCTTGCTTGGAAGCATTTTGAAGACATTGGGCTTGTTGCGTTGGGTCAGCGATCGCATTACATTGAGCGATCAATGATTGGATAGCATCTCCTTTTCCAGTCTTGAGCATTACTTGCTGATAAGCTTCTTGCAACTGGATAGAAGCAGATGTCGAAGCTAAAAGAGTTTGATTCGTTTGGTTAATGATTCCTCTAAGTCCTTGGGTAGCGGCGGCTAATGGTTGAGCATTGTTGGCAAGTAGGACGATGACTACGATGGGCCAAATCATTTCCGAAAAAGCTTTGGAGTTATCACCATCCACCATTTCCCTTGTCCATTGAACGATGAAAATTAAGAGAGTACCAACTGCGAAGAAGACTCCTAAATTTGCGATCGCACTATACAATCCTCCACTTAAAACATCGTTCCATAGCTTATCAATCGATTTGGCAACAGCCTCACTAGCAGCTACCCCATCTTCCGTAATTGTGGAAGCTGCTTGACCAGGATTTGGTGCTTGTGTTTGAGAAAGGATTAGTCCGTGTTTCCAAAAATAGTAGAACATCCGGGTGCATCTTCAACTAAAATAATCGAGCTTGCGACGCGGTTCTCAAATTATTAAATCCCTGACCAACAACTTCTTTTTGTTGTGCTTGATTTTGACCATCCAAAGAGCGAGAAATATTAGTCAAGTTAAGATTCGCCAAATCTTGAGATTGTTTTGATTTCAATCCATCAGTTCGCATTGCGCCTAAAATGGCTGCGGTTTGGGTATTTTGTTGAGCCATCCGTTTCATCACATTTTGGGTGACAAATTCACCTTGAGCAGCACTAGCATCAGCCTGAACTTTTTCAATCGAAGTTTGGGTTTTTTCAACTTGCTGTTTTGTAAGTTCTTGCCCTTCTTTACTCAAAGTTGTATCTGAATCAGCACGGGTAATTTGACGGTCAATTTCATTGGTTACTTTGTCAACACTATTAACTGCATTATCATCATTAGCGGCTATTTCCTCAACTTTTTCTCTCACTTCTGTTGAATCTGGTAAACCTAATGTGCCAACAGATTCATTAACTGCTGCTTGTAAATCTCCTTGTACAGATTTTGATAAATTACCTAATTTGTGAGAGACTATTGAGTCAATATATTTATCTAGAGAGCTTAATTGTGACTGCCACTGGTCAAATACTTTTGCTAAGGGATTCGATATCTCTAATGCATCAGCACTTGACATCCCAATTGTCGCTATTGTCAAAGCTCCGATAAATATTGCCACTCTCCTTTTGGGTTTCATAAATACTTTCGCCAAAAATTAATTTATCTGGTCTCAATCAACTGTTTAGAAAACGCTGTCAGTGCCACAAATTTATCTGGATACTTCGATAATGCCAATGTCCTTTGCTCTTGTTCCGAGGGATTATTCGCTACTGCCGCTAATAAATTAAATGCTGGATAATAACGACAGAAAGTAAATATTCCGTTATCATCCAGCAACCATTGCGAGTAAAATCCTTCCTTTTTTGGAAAAAAACTTTCGGTCGCATTGCGAGAAATAATCTCTTGGGGATATTTCAAAATCTTTGCAAAACTATCAACGGCAGTGGGTTGAATACGTCCAATCAAACGAGTGGTTAAGTTTTGAAAAATCTTTGACCCAGATGGAGATTTGGCAATCGTATCTGGGTCTTGGGCAGATAAAATTACTCTGATTCCTGCTTTTGCACCATTAGCACAAAGCCTACCAACCAAAGCTGCGATCGCATCGTATTCAAATAAAATTGGGCTTTCATCAATGAAAAAGATGCTTGCCGGAGATGCTAAAGCTCGTCGTAATGCCGCACTATAAGCACTCAAACTCAAAATAGCTGCATCTTCATCGTTCGATAAATTACGCAGTGCAAAGATCAGTAAACGAGCATCACTGCGGAAGGTAGATGGTTGTGCCAACGCTTGTCCTACACGACTAGAAAGCCAGAATCTTAACCTTAACCGTATGGTTTCCAAAGCAGCTTTAGTATCCCCACTCAGGGAATCTAACCGTAATCGTTCGTGGGAGCAGAAACTTAGAAAGTCATGCAATGTCGGCATTGCAGACCATTCTGGTGAACCAAAGCCATTTGTATACGCTGCGGCGTAGCGATCGCGTATTAATTCATCCCCAAAAAATGCTTTCAAAGCCAAAGCAATCAGCGATCGCACGTTATCTGTAAGCACATTCGATTTCTGACTACCTCTGCGGTTTCCTGAAACCATTGCCAGGATCGCATTAGCGAGAAAATCTTTATAATCCTCAAATCGTTCCTGCTGCAACTTTGGTGGTAAATCCCGTAAATTTGGTAACTCGAACAAGTTACTTGATTCCTTCCCAATATCGAAATATGCACCATCCTTACCCATAAATCGGGTGTAGTCAGTAAAAGTGCTAGTTCCATCAGGTTTCGGATAATCCATTGCTACCACAGGCATTCCGTGAGCCAAGGCTTGTGTAAGAATCCCCGATGCCAAAACACTTTTACCTGCACGGGTGGTAGCAAATAATCCCAAGTTTTTGTGTTGGTTGTATAAATCGAGAAATACTGGTGTTCCTCCTTCTTCTGCGATTAACTCAAAACCGCTATTATCCCCAGCTAGGGTTCGCACTAGTGGCATCAATCCTGGCACTTCGCCACTCAAATAGACTAACCTTCGATTAAAAGGTGCGGTCATCAAGCGTTCCCAAACAATGGGTAAAGTTTGTAACCAGATTCGCCAGGGATATTCGGTTTCTCTGACAACCCAAGCTGGACTCAGAAAGCAGGATTGTAAGTAACGACAGGCTTCGTCTAATTGTTCGCGGGTTTTGCGATATACCAAAAATACTGTCGCTACGTGGATAGGAACAGCACCTTCATAAAGTTCCTCTTGTGCAGCAACAGATTTTTTGATGTTAAGTAGAGATTTTACATCCACCGAGTTTTTATTCTGTGCAAGTGCGGCAGATGTGTTTGCTTGTTTCGTCAAACGCTGCATATTGGTTTTTACCAGCGTTTCCGAAGCTCGCATCAACTGACAGTAAATCTCGGTGTCGTAAACTCTTTCTCTTGATAAAACCTCCCATAAATAATGCATTTGTCGTTCTTTATCCACCCAACCACCAGGTTTATTTACAAAAGTAAGGGCTGCAATGTATTTTTCTTGGAGATGCACCCAACGTCTATCTGCAATTGGGATGGAGGATTCGGACTCCATGAGGAAAGATGTGGGGGCGACATCTGAATAAATTTCCTCTCGCAATCCGTTAGTGTCGAGAATTAAAAGTTGGGGAATTGGACGGGGTGGTGTGTTGTTAAATCGCTGCCAAAGTTCTGACCAAAGTTTATCGGCATTTATTGGGCGGATATCTAGCCCCATTTTGTTGGATATTAATTGTTCCCATAGTTGGAATCCATCGGTAAAAGATGCGTGTAATAATCGTTCGATGGCGATAAATTGTAGTTCGTTGATTTCTCCTGTAAATGATTTCCAAGAACGCTCTAATTTCGATAGAGCTTTTTCAAGTGCATCGCTTGTACCAGTGCTGTTGGTTTCGACTGTGTAGGTGCAATAAAGACGTAGTTTTTTCGGTTTGCGAACTCCTTGAATTGTTAATTGTTGAGTACGGCATCGTTCTCCCATCAAGAGATATTGCAGTTCTTTGTTAGGGGCACTATCGCTCAAATTCTTAAGCTGTTGCTGTCGTGATGTGTCGTTGGTAAACGAACTAAGATGGATGGTTAAACGTTCCCCGGATGGTAAATCCTTCAATCCTGATTCAATCGCATCAAACACTGGGTCAATTTGTTCGCTGCGTAGTGTGGAATGAATACCCGTACATTCAAATCCAAATTGAATGAGAAAGTTATCAACTCCCTTGCGTAGAAGATAAGCACCAATTGAACGTCCTTGTAGATTTATTTGCAACATTGTTACTAGTGCAAATGCATCTTCAAGAGGTGTTAGTCGAACTTTTGTCTCTCCATTTTCTACAATCCGTTTACCAATTTTTGATTTGATACTCACATCGCAACCTACTATTTTCTAATTTGATTCCCTGGTTTTGGATTAGTGATAGTTGAATTTACAATCGGCTGGTATAAACAGCGAATCCTTGTCCAATGGGGAGTAGCAACAAATTTGGATAAAATACGCCAAGCGCCATTGGCTGTTAATATCCACCAAGTTGCAATTCCCCAAGCTGCTGCTGCACCAGTCCAAACCCAATTCAGACGAAATAAACCATGTGCTAAGTAGTAAGAAAGTCCACAAATTATTGCCCAAGGGATTAATTGATCTGCGGGGAATGGTCCGATATTTGCTTGTTTGCCAAGAGTTGCATTAACTTTACGGTATTTTGATTTGTCCTCCATAGTTTCATCCTCAAGTTTTAGTTCCGGGTCCAGTACCACCTCCAATAATTAAATTTGCCAGAATATCGCCCATTGTCACCGCAATCAAAATAATCATCGGTGTCCGGGCTAAATTTTGCCAATCTTCATCCTGACGAGCTGCTTGGACAACACGTACCAAGGAAATTCCCAAGTACAATATGAATAATCCTCTCAGGACGTTAAAGGATAAAGTAATTGCTTCTTGGGCAGCTGTAAATTGCCCTGTCATCCAAGTTTCTGCATTTTGGAAAAATTGTGCTTGTGCGGTTGTTGAAAGAGCATCTAGAAGTAAGAATGCGCCCAAAACTGTTAATGCAGATGAAGTTATTCTGTATTTTCCAGAAAATTTGGTGATGGTATTGATTAAACCGTCCAACTCGCGCCGAAAAAATATTGCGCTCGTTCCCAATGTCGAAATAGCCAATGTTGTGATTCCAATCAAACTTGGGTTAATTACTACATCTATGATTGTTGTAGTAGTTGCCGTCAGCATTAATTGAGATGAACGAGCGTGATTTCCTTGACGTAAGTCACAATCTTTGGACGGTTTCGAGAGCATAGGAATCAAAAAAAAATTCTATATCCATAATTAACTTTCGATTGATTGCATTTACATCAACCAATTGCCGGATATTTAACTCATATGTTTATAGGGTTAAATAATTTATTTATTGAGTCAAAATATTGACTTTTAATTTATGTATAGGTACATAAAAAATAGTTTTTGCGTATAATTTTATCTTCAAAAACTATATTATTGCGTGGTTATTTTGATAAAAATTTACTAGCAAATATCCGTAGTATACATAGAAATATATTTTATTTGTCTATATTTGTGGAATTACAGTAACTTAAATATTTAAAAATTGATTGAATAGTAACCAATGAAATATTCATTGTTACAAGGTTTTGGGCTTTCGTTTTACTCGGGTACTATGATTACTATTTAGGCACGACAAAAAGCATCTCTACATCTCCAAAATTAGCATGAAAAATCTTCGTTCGAGCAATTGTAAGTGTTACCAGTTTGGCTTTGTGTTTGATTTGATTGAAAATATTATTTTATTGCTTGAGTTCTAAGTAACTGATGGCTGAAATAGTTGTGCAATGCCTGTAAGACATACATCCTAGCAGTTACCGTTTAGGTTTTCGCATTTCCCGTACTCACCCCACTAGAAACAGTAACTAAGTTTTGGTTATCCCCATCGCATAAATCTTGCTCAAAACTCGATTCAAAGCTATTTATTCGCTCTCTGAGCAACTCAATAGGAATTTCCACGCAACTGCGAGTAACCATATAAGGTGCTTTCGACATGACAATCTCTCTATTCACATCAGCTCTAACATTTAGTTGACAACGTTGATAGGTGATGGAAGAGTCCCTGTCGCAATGAAACTTTTGTTTACTGTAAGTCTTTCCTCCCGCTTTCTCAATTTGCTGCCGAATCATCTTTTGGCTGTAGGGTAACTCTGATTTAAAGTAACGGGACATGACAGGCCAGACAGAATGGATGTAAACTGCCAGCGATTTATAATTATGGTTTTCTGGGTTGCCATCTTCGGTAATTAAGCGACAATTCCACTCGCCGACTTCTGTTTGCGATCGCAATACAAGTAATTTATCCACAAAGTCATCCAGCGAGGATTTCTTAGATTCATCCTCATTTGCTTCGCCACACAAAGAACTCAAATAAGCCCAAACTTCCTCTGCCCAAACCACACCAGATAGTTCAGCCAAGCGAAAAGCATAGTAACCAATCAGCGCTAAACTTGATGCTAACCTGGCGTGTGCTGTGGGTAACTTGGAAATTAGCTGTGATTCCAAATCCTTAATTCCTTGTTGGTGATAACCAAGCTTGATGAAATCAGGTAAGGCAGATGAACACATTCGGGAAATTGCTCTTAATTCTGGGAAAGCTGGGGGATTTGGGTTTCCTGCAAACTCCAACCGAATCAACCTTGAAAGAATTATGGGGTCATTATCACCTATGGAATAATTGGAAGCCACTATCAAGGGACTATGGGGATCTTGGTTATTTTCTCGTACAGAACGTGACCCACCACCAAATTGGGTTTTAATTTGTTGGCAAACCCAGGAAATTTGAGTTTTATCAGGGTCATCGAGAAACTGGGTTAACCCACCCATGAGTTTAAATCGTTCGTGATAGGCGCTTTCTGAGGCTTGATTAATTTTCGCTCGATGGTGAAAACCTAAAAGCGAAAGTGCCGTCACAGCAGCGACTGTTTTTCCAGTTCCCGCATCTCCATACAGCCCTAAAACTGGAAAAAATCCTTCTGCTTCCTGAATTTCATCATAAAATAGTCCAGCCACAGAGAATGCTGTGGTAAAGAATGCACTCATAAACCCTGATTCGCCAAAGAAGTTTCGCATTGCCGAAACTAAACGTGGTAGAACTTCTACTTCGTGTTCTGTGTTGATTTTGGGGATAGGAATTTTTTCTTTAGCAATCAATGCCTCATTGAGAACCCAAAGGGATTGTTCCTCTGTTTGCTTTTTTCCATCTGCGCTAATTTGACAATTGGGAAATACCCAAGTGCCATCTGATTGCCGACCGAGACGTTCTGATAATTTATATCCTTTACCTCCACGCTCTCGATAAGCTGCCAGTTCTTTGTGCAAATATTGGTGAAGTTCTTCTGGCTTTAACTTATTGACAAGATAAACCTTGCCAGTAGAACGCGACAGACAATTAATAAAATCTGTAACTCGATGCAGTGCTTCAGCAGGAACTACTACCCTATCTTGTTCATTAGCTGGGTCGTAACTGCGCTTTACTTGTAGAACTAATCCGCCAAAAGCATTGTTAGTTCCAATTAGTTCCCGCTCAACAATAAAACTAAAACCTGCTTTGGGAATCCATTGCCATTTGACATCGCCACCAGAGGCTTTAATTTTCTTCCAATATCCCAATTCGGCCCTATCTGGATGTTGCACGGGTGCTACCCAATCAGAAGTATTAAATTGTACATTTTTATACAATAAATCATTGCGGATGTTATCAGCCCACAGCGAGATCCATTCATCAACTGAAATATAAGTGATCTGATGACGACCTCCTTGAATAATCAAGTCATCAATATCCTGTTTATCTTTGGTCAACTGTTCCCACCAACCAACTCGAATTTTACATCCCCACTTTTGTAACAACTTGACCGTTTCATAATAGCGGAGCATGATGTGCCGATTGGAAATCATACCCGCATCAACATACAAATCAATCACCAATTTTGATAAGGATATATTTCTACTTTGTGCAATGTTTTCCAAGTAACGTCTCAATAAATTTGGGCTACAATCCCAAGCTGCTCCTGGCGCACCGATGATGATTTGTTGAAGATGACAAGCTACTGAGTGGGCTTTTAAAACTCCCTCGGCTAAACCAATAGAGGATAGTTGAATTGATAAAGGATGACAGAAGGCTAATGGCATTTCCCCGTTATCTAACCTTGGGCCATTACCGTCCACAGGTGTGGACGACCCCCATTTATATTTGCCACTACTTCGGTCATCTGGAAGTAATTGGAAGGCGATGATTTGCCTTAGCTCGTTGTAAATTGGCAGGAATAATCCTGGTTGACCATATAAGTACAATGAGCCATTGCGTTCGACCACACCTGGTAAATTAGCACTAATTTGTTCGACTTGCTTGGTCTGCCAAGAGCGAAAGCCAATAAAATCAATAAACTCACTCAGTTTCCGGACTTCAGTTAAATGATTGCGGTGAGCATCTGTTAGTTGTAGTTGTGACAATATTGCCCGGTAGTATTTGTCTCGTTCTTCTTCGTTCAGAACTTTCATCTGAGGTTGAGGTTGATTTTGGAGTTGATTGTTAGGTATTTGATGTTTGGATTTCACTACAATTCTGGAGCGATGGTAGTTGAAGTCATTAAATTCTCTAAACCTTGATGGATAAGCTTTTTGTAATGCTCTAGCCCAAGAGTTAGGTAGTCCTGTCAATTGAGCTATTTCTTTACTAAATGCTTTCTTTCCTCGGTTTTGAAGCTCTGTTGCAGCTCTAAATAATTCATCTGCCACCAATGGTGTAATAAACTCTTGCCCCATCCCACTTGATAGCTCTCGGATGTAGATGTAACCGGATGGAGCAGAGTCACCAAGAGAATGATAGCAATAAAGGCTACCATCGTCATTCAACTTACAACTTCCTGTGCTATTTCCACATACAGGACAAGGATTTTTTTTGCTGGAATACTTGCCTTTTTTCGGAGTTCCTGGCATGAGTTTCGGCTCTTGAATACAGCAAATTTAGCTAGCCAAAGCATAAAATGAATTCTTTCAATTAAATTGGCTAAATTTGGAATTTATCGCTATTTTTTAGACTTATAAGGATATTTTCGCTGATTTAGCAGCTTGTAAAAGATGATGACACGTCCAGTCCACCAAAGTCATTCCTGATGCTCTTGCTGCGTCCTCAAACATTATTTGTAAGTGTGATGGCAGTGTGAGAGTAAAATACGAGTTCTTTGGTAGAGATTGACAACCATAAGAGTCACTCCACCGATATTGCCATACAAGGCATTCTTCTCCTCTTGTTTGAGCATCTTTCTCTAGAAAGCTCAACAAACCAAATTTATAGCAGTAGAAGGTGTGGTTATCCTTCACCTGTTCTTTACTGCAAAATTGACAATTCCAACAACTGCGTTCTGGGTCATCTGTTTGTTTTGCACTCTCGGATGGATGTGCTTTTATCAGCTTAGTTGCTGCATCTACACTTTGCTCATTCAAGGCTTTTCGTAAATCACTAGCGGATTTGTCATTGCCTTGTTGTCGGAGCTTATCTATTGCTGTGACTACCTTTTTAGCCTTGGAATAGTTACGACCACTACCTAAACCTACAAGCTTTGCTACTTGATCGCGGGTTTGCCCTGGAGACGATACAGGAAAATTTTCCTGAAGCGTTGTTTCTACACTTCTACCTAATTTTTTATTAGTAGTAGCTGCTGCAATCTGTTGTCGTTGCTTGGCTTTGGCTTTTTCGATTCGTTCCCAAGCAATGGCTTCACGCACTTTTTGTTCGTTCGTTTTTTTGCGGTCAGCATTTTCCAACAATAGCGCTTCCAATTCGGCTTCTTGATGAGGAAATTCTCTTACTTCCACTGGAATGTGATTCCAACCTAATAACAGTGCAGCTTTCCAATAAGGATGTCCGTTAACGATGGTATTTTCAATGGTTATCAGTAGTGGTCTAGGGTACTGAGCGTTTTGAATTAATCCCATCACATCAGAAACATCCTCTGCTTCTCCATAAATCGACAAATACAACGGATGGGGTTTGAGAGAGCTGGGGTCAACTGATTGAAAAATTGAATTGGGTTGGGAAGTCACACTCATAGAAACCCTTATTTTGTAAAGAATTGCCAAAAATCCTGATGCCAGTTACTGTTCACGTCATCAGAAATGCCAGATGTAGTACAGTAAAATCGAGATGGTTCTCTTACCCAATAGCTATGAAAATCTTGCCGCTTCATCAAATCCGGAAAAATCTGCCAGCCTCACCAGCTGTTTCTTGGTTGAGTGGCAAGATTAGGTGGGGAAAAATCGCCCCACAAGATCCAAACTCCAACCCAAATATTCCTTTGTGATGGGGCGATTTTTCCGGAGGCTGGCAGATTTTTCTAGGTTTTTACCCAACCCTTCCACGGCGTATGTCATGGATTGGCATAGTTCAAAGCAATTAGTATAAAAAGTTCATAAGTCTCAAAAACAAGGCTGATGACTTTTTATAACTACAGAAAAATCTCGATTGACTGATTATTTAGTCACATATGTCTAATTAGTTGGACATTTATTCTTAGTAATTTACCGCATTAGGTACGCTCTGATTAGCTTTGACACTAAAATCACACCGAAAAAGTATAAAATCTTAATATGGCAACCAAGGCAGAAAGATTAGCAGAACTCATTAAAGGGCTACGAGGTGCTACATCACAACGTCGTTTCTCTCAACAGTTGGGTGTGAGTAAATCTTGCGTTAATTTCTGGGAATCTGGCTTGGCTTTCCCTGATACTGGAAATCTTGAGAAGTTGGCAGCTTTAAAAGGATGGACACTGGCGGAACTGCAAACCTACCTAGTAAAAGGAGAGTTGCCGTCTGACGATACATTACAGCAGATTATTACTAAATTGCGATCGCTCCCCACTGAGGCTGTGGTTCAAGTGGTTTCTGTAGGAGTAGAAACATTAGCCAGCAGAAGCCAGTCAGTGCAGGCAGTAATTAAGTAAGTTTGACTTGGGTGAACATTACTGATGTCCGCTTTTACATATGTATGTTCAGAAAGTCGTTTTTGGCAATATAATCAGTCGCTTTCTGATGACAGTTTAGTTACGATACAACAGTTTCTAGCAACGACAGTTTTAAATCATCGTCATCTTGATGAATGGATACAGGTAACTGCAAAGTGGTGATACTGGATGAACGAGAACTTTTTTTCAGTGGCTTTGATAGACAGTTTTGCAGCTTGACTAATCGACGCTGCAAGGAGATTCCTTTGTCAGCGATCAAAATGCGTACTGCCAAAGCACGGGTTTTTCTGCTCTTCATCATGATTTGATTGTGTGAGTGTTCAGTAATTTTTGCCCAGTGCGGTAGTCGTGTTTAAATACACGAATGCTTCCCTGTATGAGAAATAATTGAACGATTTCCTTTGTTGCGTTTGATACTTATTACAAGATTTTGCCTAGCCTAAATCCTAAAAAAATCTACCAAAAGTAATAAATAGTGTTGAATAATTTATTGCTCTCTCTTTGGGTAGATGCATGAAGTATATTCTTGACTGAGACATTGTGTATATTTTATACAAGCATTTAACAGAAGATTTTCAATAGAACTACACAAACTAATATGTGGTTAATTGTCAAAGATCATTTTTCTAATTTACACTAAAAATATATATAACAAGAACTTACGTAACACTTGTGAGCAAGGATATTCACCTTGTATTCTTCATCTAAAAATCGAACAAAATTTAATTAATAATTCATTCTAAAATCTATCTTGAAAAAATACAGGTTACAATCTGAATGTGTAAATAATGAAACATCTTACATGAACAGTATTATTTTTATCTTAGTGATATAGGTAGCAAATTAATTTTCTATAATTGCTGAAAGCTATTTGCAGCAAGATACTAATGAATTAGCAATTCAGGATACTAGAATGTCATAAAATTTCAGTGTTCGGTTATTATTTATCACTTTAACTACTTAATTTTAAAAAGCATATGTGATCCTTGATCGCCCTAAGACCTTCTCTAAAAGGTTTCACATTACATAAATATCATTGAGCTTAAGTATTAAAAAAATTAAAGCTGAAGCATAATATACATTTTGAGAAAAATCTAATTATTTTAGATCCAAAAAAAATTGTCAAAAAATAGATAAATTATGTATAAATGAAGCAAAGTGCAGGGTTCATCTACAACAGCTTCACTTAAGAGATTCAAGTTGTGCCTTTTGTCTAAATGATAGTTACATCTCAAAGTATCGGGAGCATCATCGCATAGCGTTGCCGGATAGGGACATTGTGTATTGAAATTATCTCACTTTGAACGTGGGGCTAAATTTGGCATTCGATTATAGAGTTTACCTTTGATGCAACCAATGGAGTATCATTTCGTCTCTACCTCTAAAATTCAAGAGCGTTTAGGTATTTCTGCAAAAGCTCTGGCTGAGTATATCAACAGAGGATTACTAATCGCAGGAGTACATTTCTCTGTTCTTCCTGGAGGACATAAGCGCTATAACGTAGAGTTGTTAACTGACTGGCTTGCTAACCAGCAAGATCCTACTTCCCATCAACGGGCTATAGATTACTATCTCAAGTCATTGCCTTGCAATCAAGCAAGGAAACGAGCTAACTAAGAAAATCGTGAGTTTTGGGTTGGTGAATGACAATCCCAGCATATGAATCTAGGAGCACTTTAACATCGTGCCCTGTGGACTGAGCAATCACCACAGGATTTTCACCATTTTGAAGCCAATGGGAAATTAATGTAGAACGAGTTGTGTAGGGTTTTCGATATGGAACTTTTACTGATTGCAATATTGCTTTCCATACTCGTTTGCAAAAATTATTATCGTTCATTGGGCCACCTTTCGGTGCTGGGAAAACTAAAGCTTCGTCTTCCCATTGCGATCCACGCCGATTCAGCAAAATCTCCTGTACACGTTGAGAAAGTTTGACATATCTGGCCTTCTCATTTTTTGTATCCTTACGTGTTCCTCTGACAAAGGATTCTCCGATCCACATTACAGAGCAATCGTCTGAAAGGTGCTTCCACTGTAGCCCGATTGCTTCTCCAGGTCTACAGCCAGTCAAAAACATGAACTCCACGTAGTCTGCATAGTGGCAATAGTGTGGGTGATTGCGAAAACCTTCAAGAATTGCCAGACATTCTTGTTTAGTAAAAGGTTTTGGGCGAGCTTTTGGGGGAACCTTTAATCCTGAAAGTACTTCAGCCCAAGGGTTGGGGTTGCTTTCAGGAAGCATCTTCTGTTTGATTGCCCAATTCCAACAGGACTTTAAGACCGATAAGCGATCGCGAACTGTAATCGGCTTTTGTCGTTCCAAAAGAAATTGCTTAAACTTCTCAGCATGTGTTTCGTTAATGTCGTGTGCAAGCTTATTTTTGAAAACTTCGCTTAGGTGATCGGCAATGATTTTGTACTTAGTCAGCGTTTGGGTATCTAAAGAACTACGTTTGCTGTCAGTAAATCGTTCCATTAACTCTGACGCATTTAAACGGTCGGTTCTTTGATCATCTGGTTTGTACTTGTTGAGAGTGCGGTCGAAGTTGTTGCTGATAATATCATTAGCGATAGTAGCTGCTTTGCTGGTAGCTACGTTACGAGCTGTAACTCCATCTGGTAGCCCCAAGTATAAATAGTAAGCTTTTCCTTCGTATAACCAATACAGTCTTAACCTACCGTTGCTAGACTGAACCTTGACTAATTCTTTGCTGGATTTGCGTGGCATAGTTGCCCCGATTCTAGATAATCTTTATCTAGTAATTATCTAGCATTATCCAGATTTGCCACATTTTCAGCTATAATTATTGACAATAGAGGCATCTAGAATTCCTGGAGCAAAAGCCTTGAAATCCTCCGCCTGTATAGATTTGAGCTTTATGGAGAATAGGAGACTCGAACCCCTGACCTCTGCGGTGCGATCGCAGCGCTCTACCAACTGAGCTAATTCCCCAAGTTGTTGGGTGTTGGGTGTTGGGTGTTGGTGAAGGGGCGCCCTTGGTAGGGGAGCCACTGCGGTCTTGGGGTCTGGCCAAGTGGAGCAAGTGGCGTTTTCCCGACCCAGGCGACTGGTGAACCCGAAGGGTTGCTGGATATTGGATGTTGCCTTTCCTACCAACCACTAACCACGCGCCTACCAACCACTAACCACGCGCCTACTAACCACTACCAAATACTTATTCTAACATTCACCTGCAGCTGGTTGGCGCTCTTTTTGCGAAAACACTTCCTGCACCCGTTCGAGTTCCAATTCAATGAGATAATCTACAGCCCAATTTGCCTGACGCTGCATCATGTGGAACGGGTAAGTATTCGCTATACCTACTACTTGCATTCCTGCACGTTTGGCTGCTTGTATCCCTGCTAATGTATCTTCTATCACCAAACACCCTGAAGCTTGAAGATTTAAATCAGGATATTCCTGATTTAAGCGTTCTAGCGCTAGCAAATAACCATCAGGTTCGGGTTTGCTAGTGGTGATGTCATCACCTGCGACTATCACTTTAAAATATTCAGCCAGGTTGCTGCGCTCAAGTACGAGTTCTATTTCTCTGCGAATCGCACCACTAACTAGTCCTAGTTTACAGTTAAGCGATCGCACTTGAAAAATCAAATCCTCTAAACCGGGATATAAAGGCAGTTTTTCTATTTTCTCGATTTCCAGCGCATACATAGCTGCCTTTTTCTTCAACAACTGAGTTAAATAGTCTTCTTTGACGACACGACCGCGACTGTTAAGTAAATCGCGCAAACAAGAGCGATCGCTACGTCCCAAACAAACTTTCTGATACTCCCCAGGCTTGAGGGTGAGATTTTCCTCAATCAGAAGTTGCTCTATCAGTCGCTGATGCAGTGGCTCATCGTTGATGATAACGCCGTTGAAATCAAATATAACTGCCTTTAAACTCACTTCAAAATCCCGTATTCTGTACAGAGGCGATATATCGCGTCTTAATTGCGTGCGTGGAATCAAAAAAATTTATACTTCGTTAAGCCGGGGATGGAAAGCCCTGCCAATCACCATTATCTAATGTGCTATCACCAGATGCAGGTGCGTATTGCCTGACGTTTCTTTGAACATTTAAATCTTCTGCTGCAATAGGTTTTACGCCACTAGTTACTTGATTTACCCACCAGACATCATGAGTTTGCACTGCTGCAAATCCTGCTGCACCCATACTCGCATCCACACTGCCAGCAGCATAATCACGAATATATGGCTCTTCAAAAACATCATTAAGCCATTCTAGCTGACGCAGGGTCTTCTGATTGCCATCTAAAATTAATATTTGTCCGCCAACGGTCAGCAACCGGAAACTTTCGTGCAGAATTGCTTGGGATACTGTTGGGGGTGTTTCGTGAAATAGCAAAGCAACGGTGACTAAATCAAAAGAATTATCAGGAAAACCTGTTTTTTCGGCATTCCCATGTCGCCAGTGTATATCTAAACCCGCATTTGTGGCTTTATGTTCTGCCCTGACCAGCATATAAGGCGATAAGTCTAAACCAATGACTTCTGCTTGGGGAAAAGCCCGCTTTAACATTAAGGTTGTGGAACCTGTACCGCAGCCTAAATCTAGAATCCGTCGCGGCTGCTGTACCTTGATATTATCAATTAAGCTGTCACGCACCCAACTTTCGTTAGGCGGCAGTACATATTGCGTGATCGGGTCATAGGTAACCGCCGCACCGGAGTTAAGATATCCGCCCTCAATACCGTGGAAGTTGTGGTTGCTGTAGTATGAGGGTATTGTGACATCAGCTCGACGGAAGCGATCGCTTTCCGAATCCCAGTCAACACTTTCAGCATAACGCCGCAAAGAGTCTTCATCAATCAAAAGACGCACTACAGGCGATAAAAAACGTTCCCAAATTGTATCTTGACGTGGCATAGGATTTCTCCACCGTAAGAGCGTGAATTGCGATGCGATCGGCTTCTCGCCTGCTTAGAGGTACTTACCCTAGTTATCTCAGTACTTTCCCCCTTCTTTACAAATTTTAATGTATACCGCAACTCGGATGCTCAAATCGCTTTTTAGCAGTCTTGGCAATTTTTACTACGATGTACTACAATGTAGTAAAAATGAAGCTGGTCACTGTGAGTCACAACAGACTACAGGGTTATTTTTGTTTTGCAAGTAAATGAAAGTAAATTCAAGTAAATCAAAATAAATACTTATGCCATACGAAGAGTTAAAAATTTCAGCGCCATCACCGATTTTATCTTGGGCAAATCATGAATTGGGAAAAGATGAAACCAAGATGGCGAAGAATGTAGCATCACTGCCATTTGTATTTAAACATTTAGCGTTGATGCCAGATGTCCACTTAGGAAAAGGCGCTTTAGTCGGTTCTGTAATAGCGACAAAAGAAGCGATTATTCCTGCTGCTGTTGGTGTGGATATTGGTTGCTTTGTGGGTGATACTCTTATTCCTTTAGTGGATGGGAAATCATATGCTATTAAACAACTAGCTGATAAAAGTGAAGAGTTTATAGTTTACGCCTGCACTTCTACAGGAAGAATCGTAGCAGCTAAGGCAACTGCCAAACTCACTAGAAAAAATGCTCCACTTGTGAAAATTATTTTAGATAATGGTGAAGAAATCATCTGCACTCCAGATCATCAATTTATGCTGCGGGATGGAAGCTATGAAGAAGCGCAAAATCTTCAGCCTGAGACATCCTTAATGCCGTTTTACTCAAAAGTTGATAAAGATGGTTATACCTTAATTTCTCAACCTTATTCAGGTAGATGGCAAAAAGCACATTGGATTATTGCTAGGTCGAATTTACTTGGTAAAGTTCCTAAATTTGAGGGACAAAGAACAGTCATTCATCACCGGAACTTTCATGAATCTGATAATCGACCAGAAAATTTGGAATTCATGGGCGATAGACAGCACTCCGCCTATCATCGCAGCTTAGTAGAACGCAATCAATACTGGCAATCTCCAGAGTTTGAACAAAAGCGAACAGCTGCAATTTCCCAAAAAGCACAAACTCCAGAAGGTTACGAGTATTATGCAGCCAGAGGAACTAAAAATATCCTTCAATACATGCAGCAGCAACCAGAACATTTTAAAAATGCAGTTGCTGATAATGGCGAATGTGGTAAGCAATATTTAGTAGCTTACAACCAAAGTGAAAAAGGCAAAGCCAAATCCAAAGAAATCGCTAATAGATACTATACCTGTGACATTTGTGGTGCAGAGGTAAAAACTCCAATTGGTTTACATAACCACCGGAGAAAAGAACATCAGTGCAATCACAAAGTTATAGCCGTAGTGCCTTTAGAATATACCCAAGATGTTTATTGCCTCACGGTGCCGCAATATAACAACTTTGCCTTAAAAGCTGGGGTATTTGTTCACAACTGCGGGATGTGTGCCATCAAAATGCCATTTAAAGGCGATAAATTAGAAGGCAAATTAAAGAAAATTCGCTTAGAAATTGAAGCCGCTATTCCAACAGGTTTTAACGAAAACGAAGAAATTGAAAAATCTGTTACTAATTGGCAAGGCTGGCGTGATTTCAATGATTTGCATCCAGGGGTGCAAGACTTGCAAAATAAAGCCATGCGACAAATGGGTTCTCTTGGTGGTGGAAATCATTTTATTGAAGTTTGTCTTGATACCGAAAACCAAGTTTGGTTAATGTTGCATTCTGGTTCGCGTAACATCGGCAATAAATTAGCGCAATGGCATATTCACACAGCCAAGGAATTAGCAAAAATGGCAGGTAATAATTTGCCTGACCCAGATTTAGCGCATTTTGTGGCTGGTACGCCAGAATTTCAAGCGTATTGGAATGATTTGCAATGGGCGCAAGAGTATGCACGTTTCAACCGCGATGTGATGATGACGCGTTTTAAGCGTATCGTCGAAAAACATGTAGCTGGTGGTAAATCTACTAAACCTTTATTGCAAGTGAATTGCCATCACAATTACGCCGAAAAGGAAGTACATTTTGGCGAAGATGTATATGTAACTCGCAAAGGTGCAGTCCGCGCTGAAACTGAAGATTATGGCATTATTCCTGGTTCGATGGGGACAAAATCTTTCATCGTTAAAGGTAAAGGTAATGCTCAAAGTTTCTGTTCTTGCAGTCACGGTGCGGGACGTTTGCTGTCTCGAAATCAGGCAAAAAATGTTTATACTCTTGATGATTTGATTGAGCAAACAAACGGCGTAGAATGCCGCAAAGATGAGGAAATTTTGGATGAAATTCCCGGCGCTTACAAACCGATAGATAAGGTGATGAATAATCAATCTGACCTTGTTGAAGTTGTGGCGACTCTTAAACAAGTTGTTTGTGTAAAGGGATAATTTTTTCTTGTTTATTTTGTAGTTTATTTTGTAGGATGGGCATTGCCCACCTTATTTGTTTTTTAAACGTAGGTTTGGTTTTCCATTCATTAAATCCAACATTTTCAAGGGTGATGTTGGGTTCCGCTGTCGCTCCGCCCAACCTACAATCTACTACAATCTACTACAATCTACAATCTAATAATTCTTTACCTTGACATGGCTAGGTGGGCAATGCCCACCCTACTTTCTATTTGGCTGCGATACTTACTTTTTCAACAAGTCAATTATCTTTTGTAAAATTCCTTGTTTTTCCTCTGGTTTTATTTCTGGCTTTTGATTTATTAAAGCATCAGGATTTACCCAAATATTTGATTTCCCTTCTTGGAAATATTCAGTTGTGATGCCTTCAAGTAATTTACTGGGGTCAAATTCACTGTCTCTAGAGGCATAATTAATGATTTTTTCAATTGCCTAGACAATGCCTAATTTTTCGCTTTAGTGTGCGTCTAGTAAGTAGGTCAACCAAAAAAAACGTAAGATAGACCCAGGAGAAAAATCAAGTGAAAAATGATGCCTAGCGCGTTAAAAATAATACTAACTGCCGAAGAAGACCGTACACTTTTAGAACTCAGTTGTGCAGATAAAGTACCACGTCGAACCAAACAAAGAGCGATCGCTTTGCGCCTCAATGCCCACGGATGGAATGTACCTCAGATCGCAGAGTATTTAGGCTGGGCACAACAGACGGTAAGGCAGACAATTAGGCGCTGGCAATTTCAAGGATTAGGGGGTTTGTGGGAAGCGGCAGGACGTGGAAAAAAACGAAGTTGGCAAGAAGAAGATTAGCAAGTAGTGGAAAAATGCTTGGTACAAGATCGTCGTTATAGTGCTCGCCAGCTAAGTCAAAAGCTATTAGAAGAACGACAAATTGAGTTAGGAGCCGAACAAATCAGGCGACTACTCAAAAAAAGGGGTGGCGTTGGAAACGTATCCGCTACTGTCCGGCATTAAGCCTAAACAAAGTATATATACAAGCCAAATGCATAGATTGGGAATTACTCAAGTTGTGGGCGCAATTAGGTTTGGTGTGTTTAAAGTACTTGGATGAATCTGGTTGCTACTGCACTAGTCCCACTGCGTACTCTTATGGGCGTATAGGAGCGCAAAAACGTATTCGACAAAGTAGACGACGCGGTAGGCGGATCAATATCTTCGGTATTTGGGAACCAAAACGAAGTTTTGATTCTGCTTTGATGCTGGGAACCCTCAAAACATCAACCTATATCGAACTCATGGATTGGCAAGCGCAAATTGCGGCACAGCGCTGACTTCAAACCGGACAAATCACCGTCATTATTCAAGATAATGCCTCAGTTCATAAAAGCCTTTTCGCTCGCCAGCAGCATCAGCGTTGGCAACAGCAAGGCTTGTACATCTTTTTTCTACCTCCCTATAGTCCCCAAATGAATCGCATTGAAGATGAGTGGTTACATCTCAAGCGTGATCAACTTGCTGGTCAAGTTTTTGAAGATGAATATGAGTTAGCGATCGCTATTATGGATGGTATAAATCATAGAGCCGAGCAAGGTCAGTATTCAGTTGAGCGTTTTATGTTTAATTAAGTTGACCTACTTACATTCAAGAGACCTAACCCCCCAACCCCCTTTCTTGCAAGGAAAGGGGGAGAAGTCACAGCCTCTCTCCTACAAGGAGAGAGGTTTGCGTGTTTTGTCAGAAAGTTCTTGTTATGATGCTGGAATCAGCAACTTAGATAATTTTTCCTATGGGCGAAGGTGCAGATATCAACAAATATCAGCAACAATTGCTTGCTGACTTCAATTCTAGAACTAACTATGATGCAGGCAGGTTTTATTCTCCTGTTGCCAAAAAGCTGATTTCATATGCAAAATTGCAAAACGGACAAAAAGTTTTAGATGTGGCAACGGGGACGGGTATAGTTGCTCTTGATGCTGCCGAAATAGTTGGTAATTCCGGTCAAGTAATTGGCGTAGATATTTCTTCTGGAATGCTTAGTTATGCTCAAGAGAAACTAGCGGCATCAGGTTTGCAAAATGTTGATTTTATAGAAGCGGATGCGGAAAAACTCAACTTTAGTGAAAATAGCTTTGATGTTATATTATGTTCTTTAGCAATTTGTTATTTAACTGATATTCCTGGTGCTTTACAAAAATGGTATCGCTTTCTTAAACCAGGCGGAATTTTAGCATTTAATGCCTGGACTGAAACTGCTTTTCCTCCCTCGGTTTTGTTTAGAAAAGTTGCCCAAAGGTATGGTGTAACAGTTCCCAATCCTAACGAGCCGCTTGGTACAATTGAGAAATGCCACAAGCTATTACAAGATGCAGGTTTTACAAATATAGAAGTGATATCTGGGCAGTTTGGTTGGTATTACATTCCTGATGCTAACAGTGCCGAAGAGTTGTGGAAAGTAAATTCCAAAAATGTTTTTGGTTTTCAAGTATTTCAGCTTACGCCAGATAAGTTAGAGCAATGCAAGGCGGAATATATAGCAGAAATTCAGGCATTACCGACGACAGAAAAAGGAGCTTGGTGTGATGCTCCAATATTTTTTGTAATAGCTCGCAAGTGATATCATGTCCGGCAAATTACATATAATGTAGAGACGTAGCAGTGCAAAGTCTCGACAAGGATTTAGAAATTTCTGATTAATGTCAATTAAACGGATGTAATAATATCCGCAATAACAACGACGCCACAGTATAGCAATCCTATATGATTTGTGAAAATTCACTCCTGTCCAGAAACCTGGTTTCGCTCATTTTCACGCAAGAGCTGCACGCACTGCTATAGTAAGAAAATCACTGGATGTAAAGTACTTTTACGTTGCACCCAACCGACGAAGGAGCATTTGCAAATGTGTAAAAAAAGACTTGGAGCAAAAAACTCCAAGCCAAAAACTTAACTTTCCTGGTATCAGCACCTTTATCTAAAGAGTCAAAGATTGAGTATTTGTTTCAATCAACTTCGCCAAATCTCGTAAAAACGCTGCAGCATGGGCACCGTAAATAATTCGGTGGTCGCAGGTAATATTGACTTGCATTTGTTGCTGCACGCCAAACATACCGTCAGCTGTAGCTACCATTTGCGGACGAGAAGCACCGATCGCTAAAATTGAACCTTGTCCGGGTGGCAAAATCGCATCAAATCTGTCAACGCCAAACATACCCAAGTTTGACACTGTAAAAGTACCGCTGTTATACTCATCTGGTTGCAGTTGTTTGGCTCTGGCTTTTTCTACCAAAGACTTCCAAGTGCGCGATAGAGAATAAATATCCACCATGTCTGCATTCTGCAACACGGGTGTAATCAATCCCCCATCATCCATTGCCACAGCTACAGAAATATTAATATTAGAATGATAAACAATTCCCTGGTCAGAATAGCTGGCATTTAATAACGGGTGTTTTTGCAACGTCACCGCTACAGCTTTCGCCAATAGCGCCGTCATTGTTACCCCCTTAGACTTAATTTGCTTGTAAAGCTTGTCTAGGGCATCAGTCGTAATTGTGTAACCTACGTGGTAAACAGGCACGGATAGGCTAGCTAGCATATTCCGCACTACGGCATTTTGCAGGGTGGTCAGGGGCACAGTTTGACCTGGAACTGCTGCTGCTGCTGGCATGGGGGCGGGTGCGGGTGCAGTAACAGGCTTGGATGCAGGTGCAGGAGGAGTTACAACTGGTGCAACTGGGGCAGGTGCAATAGGTTGTTTGCCTGCTGCGGTTTCCACATCTTCTGCTACAATACGACCGTAGGGACCGCTGCCTTGGAGGGCAGTCAAATCTACTTTTAGATCCTTTGCCAACTTGCGGGCACGGGGTGAAGCTACAAGTCTTCCTTCACGGTGGTTGGAGCCATTTTGGGAGACAGTTGTAGGTGTTGCGACTGCGGTTGAAGCTGCGACTTGAGCGGGAGCCGGAGCAGCTTGAGATTTAGCAGCAGCGCCACCAGATTGAGCTTGAGATTTAACAGATTCGATTTCGGCTTCAGTTTCTGCCAACAAAGCGATCGCCGCCCCAACAGGAGCGCTTTCACCAGCAGGTACTAGGATGGTAGCAACATATCCCTCATAGAAGGATTCCACATCCATATCTGCCTTATCTGACTCGACAACCACCACTGTTTCGCCTTTTTCCACTTTGTCCCCCGGAGATTTCAACCAGGAGACTATTTTGCCTTCGGTCATGGTGGAACTCAGCGCCGGCATAAATACTTCGTGAATGCTCATAGGGAGGTTTGGCGAATCGATAATAATTTATGGACTTTAACAGCATTTGCCAGATCGAATTGTATCTTGACCCAGGGGTTTTAGACTGGAGATTTTTGATTTTTAGTCGAAGTCGGGGAGAGGGGGAGGGGGGGAGAGGGGGAGAGGGGGACGACGGGTGTGAGGTGTGGGCGACGGGTGTGGGGGACAAGGCGAAAACCACCAACCACCAACGACCCTTCGGGAGAACCTGTACTAGGAGGGAAACCAGGAGCGCAGTACCCCTTCACCACCAACCACCAACGACCCTTCGGGAGAACCTGTACTAGGAGGGAAACCAGGAGCGCAGTACCCCTTCACCACCAACCCAACGGGAGAACCAGTACTAGGAGGGAAACCAGGAGCGCAGTACCCCTTCACCACCAACCACCAACCACCAACCACCAACCACCAACCACCAACCACCAACCACCAACCACCAACCACCAACCACCAACCACCAACCACCAACCACCAACCCCCAACTCTTGACTAATAACTGAGGAACCTAACGCCTACCTCAAGGTCTATATTGTTTATGTTCTTCACCCTGACTAAGACACAAAAGCCACTTAACTGTAGAGGTTATAAAGTGACACATCAATCTAAAATTCAGAATTGATAATTAAACCGTTTGAAATTTCTGTTTGATTTTATGCCGGCAAAGTTGAAGTTGATTGTAATTTTGATACTGAGTATCTTTGCCACCGTAGCAGTGGGAGTTTTTGTCACTCACCGTCAGCCATCTGCTATACCGCTTGTTAAATCTAATAACGGTCAACAGCAGAGTTTTTCTGTAGTGCAACAAACTCAAGATATTGTGGTATCCCCAGAGAGAGCTAACTATAAATCTATACCTTTAGATACTCTGAGTTCGTCTCTCCAAGGTAGCGATCCTGCTACTCTCGCTCTCAATGTCTTTGACGATATGACACCTGATAAAGGAACGCGCAAGGTAGAAGTCGTTTATCCCCAACCAAATCAGGCGTTAGTAACAATTACTCAAATAAATCCTGCAAAGAATTCTGTGGGTACTATAAAATATCGAGTTGAAATGGCAACTTTTGGGCGATCGATTCTCGTTACTTCTCCTCCAGTCTGGGAAGTTGTTTGGGCTGGCTCCCAGGAGCAATGTTACTCTGGGAGTAAACCTCAAAAAAGTCCAGCTAAGTCTCTTAGTAGATGTCAAGAAAAAGTATGAAGTGTGAAGTGTAAAGTATGAAGTAATTAAGTTTTATTCATTTTTCAGCCTTCATCCTTCATGCTTCATCCTTTATCCTTGATCAGATATCGCCGCGAATTTCTTCTACAACGCCATCGCGCAAAACTATTTCAACTTGCATTTTGCTAATCAGGTTATCGCCTGGTTCTACCCGAAAGAAACCTTCCATTTGGAATTGGTTGACTTCCTGATCTAACTCGATAAACTGCACTTGTTGCAGGTTTTGCAGACTTTGATTTTTCTGCTCTAATAGTTCGCTTTTCTTTTGATTGACTTGAAGTTGGATGTTGTCAATTTGTTGGAGAGTTTGAGGACCGGGAGGTTGCAAACTCTGTTTTTGAATTGCTGCGATCGCTCGCTGTCCTTCAACGTCAAGTTGTTGCAGTTGTTGGTCAATTTGATTGATTTGAGTTTGCAATTGCTGTTGCACTTCCTCTTTCCACAGAGTGGTGACAATGACTTTGACGTTGACAACGCGTTTTAAAAGCAATTGAGGTTTGGAGACATCCATAAAATTTCACGTTCACTCTACATACAGTTTGCAGTGGAATTATTAGGCAAACATGCCGTCAATAATATCGCGATAGCGTTCCATTACGACGTGTCGCCGAATTTTTAGGGTTTGTGTCATCATGCCATTCTCTATGGAAAATGGCTCGATAATCAGTTTAAATGGACCAATGCGGTCATCCGGTCGATAACCCGGACGGTTTTGCACTTGCCGATTCAATTCTTGGCGAAATAAATTCTGGATCATTTTACTCTCTAGGTCAATTTTTTGACTGGTAGACGAGGTAACATCGTTTTTGTGTATACTAAGTTCCAAATTTTGAGTTTCTGCCCATTTTTCTAGGGCTTCGGTGTTGGGAACTATCAAAGCGCCGATGCTGCGACGATCTTGTCCGACGAGCATGATTTGATCGATGTAAGGCGATCGCAAACACGCATCCTCTATCGGCTGCGGTTCTATATTTTCCCCGTTGGATAATACAATGGTATCTTTTGCCCTTCCGGTTAGCACTAAATCATTTTGTGGTGTCAGCCAACCCAAATCACCGCTATCAAACCAACCTTCGGCGTCAATTGCTTTCGCGGTTGCTTCGGGATTTTGATAATAGCCTTGCATGATTTGCGGTCCTCTTAACAGCACTAAACCGCGTTCCCCAATTGGTAAAGGTTTGCGAGTCTCTGGATCGACTATTTTATTCTCTGTTGCGGGAATTGCTTGTCCGGAGGAACCGCGCACGTTATGCCAAGGGCGGCGTACGTTAGTAACGGGAGAAGTTTCTGTTAAGCCATAGCCTTGCAAAATTTCCACGCCAATTATTTCAAAAAAGTCATCGATGTGTTTGGGAAGCGCACCGCCACCGCTAATCATATACTTGATTCTTCCGCCTGTCGCCTCTCGTACTTTGTTATAAACCAGTTTTTCTCCTAAAGCATGAAGGGGAAACAAAGCAGATGCTTGGATGCTAGCAGTTAATCGCTCGATTGCTGAGAAATTCATATTATCTAAACTTAATCCTTGAGCAATTCGTCGCGCTTTAATGTATTTTGCACTAACGCCAAGCAAGTAATTAATCAGGCGTTGTTTGCTTGCTGCTTGTTCGCGAAATTGCTTTTGCACTCCTTCATAAATCGATTCCCACAAACGCGGAACGCCAAGCATTAAATGTGGTTTTAATTCCTTCAAATCTCGTTTTACAGAGCGCAAATTAGTGTAAACTTGCGTGCAACCTTGAGAAAGTAAGAAATACTCAACTGTCCTTTCATATACGTGCCAACTAGGAAGAATGCTGAGGAATATATCTCCCACTTCCGGTTGCACTACTGTTCCCATTGTTATTAGTTGGTGCATCAAGTTACCGTGACTGAGCATTGCGCCTTTGGGTTTACCCGTAGTACCGGAGGTATAAATTAAAGTTGCCAGATTGTCGCGGCTTTGCTCAACTGGCTGTAGGGTATGTTGTGCGCCAATTTCCATTAATTGTTGGAAGTTCAAAACCTTCAAGGTTTCCTCTGCTGGTGGTGTTTCATCGGAAATTAAAACTACCAAACTAATTGGTAAATTATTTAAGCGACCGCTCAACTTTTTAAATGTCTTCAAATCTTCCAAAACTAACGCCGTACTGCCACTATTAGCAATAATAAATAGCAATTCTTCCTTTTCCGCTTGGGAACTACGCACAGCATTCACCGCCCCAGCAGTCATAATTCCTTGATCGGCGATAAACCACCGGGGACTGTTGTCAGCAATCAACGAAATGCGATCGCCTGCTTTCACCCCCAAAGCCTGCAACCCTGCGCCAAATTGCTGAATTTTCTCTGCTAATTGAGTATAAGTTATCACCGCTTCTGGTTTAGCATGGGGGTCGCGAAGGGCGACAGTATTACCATGTCGCTTTGCTGCTAACGGCCAAATTTCAGAAAGCGATCGCACATGAGAATAATCCGCCAAACGCTTTAATAGCGAGCGTTCATACTCAGTCATGCTCGATAAATAAGAACCATCGTGAGTTGTTGACATAACACCGAAACCTCAATACTAAGTAGGTGGAAATAATTAAACGTAACATAGCGATCGCCAAAAAGCAGTTAGAAACAGCTTTTCTCCTTCAGCCATCAGCCATCAGCCATCAGCCTTCTTTCAGCCTTCTTTCAGCCTTCTTTCAGCCTTCAGCCTTCTGCCTTTTAAAGTTTCCTTATTTTTCCAGGGTATTCCGTTTTTAAGCTACAATAGCAGCCCCTCAAATTACACAATTCTTTGTGCCTGTGGCAATGTTGAAGATTCGATGCATATATTTAGAAAAATTTATAATATAATTAATTTACATAGACTTTTCTTTAAGTAATTAAAAGCTGTGAATTTGGCGGCATCAAATGTGTTGCCAAATACAAGCAGTAGACACCTACATCCAAAAGAAGGTGATTACCTATGGGTTCAATGGATGCTGTATTGCTGACGCTGATAAACACTTTTGTCTGCGTTGCGTTTCCCAAACTGCTGTCGATAATTCTGGCTTCTAAAACCAAAGGAACTAAGCGATCGTATCCGGTTTTAAAATCAAAAAAAGCCAGAGTCGAAATTACCAGTTTTCCGTATTGTACGAGTTACACCTTGACAAAAACCCCGTCGTGTAAATTCAGTCCGAATTTCTGTCACAGGTGTTCTCCATCAAGTTCATAATCTACCTGAAGATAAGTAGGTCGGTACAAATAAAGTTAACTAGTAGGGTTGTTAATGGTTAATAGTTAATGGTTAATAGTTAATAGTTAATAGTTAATAGTTAATAGCCATCAACCATCAACCCCGGAGGGGTTCACCAGTCGCCTGGGTCGGGAAACCCTCCCGCAGCGCCCCTTCACCATCAACCATCAACCATCAACCATCAACCATCAACACAGTTATGCTTATTTGCGCCTATGTAGTGAAATATTTCTGCGTACTTCATATCAATTTTGAATTAACTCTTCAGGATGCATTAACTCTCATAGCCTACAAGCTATAAGGTACAGAAAAAGTGGGTTGCTATTGGCTTGGGATTTATTTTTGCAGGTCTGACAAAATTCTGAAACACCCCAAAATTCTGCTTTCTTAATATTAAAACTCTGCGTGAAATCTTTAAAATAACGTCTTGGTTGTAGTCTTTAGCTTTGTATTTTTTTGAATTCTAGATTATCTTTAACGTCAGACTAAATATCTACCGTTGCTATCTAGCTCACAGCTTATTTATCAATTACACTCTATTGACATGAACACACACAATCTCTTTTGTTCATAAATACCTTTAACAAATTGAGATTTTTCTTTACAAAACTTAAATTAAAATTAACTTATATCAGCTAAAAGAAATTCAAAATTGAGTATTAAATATTTGCAAGACTTTTGCATCAAAATAGACATTATAAGCACCTATTTAGAAAACGGAGGGGATTATCTATGGGTTTGATGGATGGTCTATTCCTGACAGTGATAAATGCCGTTGTTTGCCTTGCCTTACCGAAGCTGCTATCTATACTTTTGGCTCCGAAAGGTCAACCAAGTAAATCTACTAAAGCATCGCCGGCTGTGATTAACTGCCAAGAAATAAGCTCAGAGATGCCAAGTTTCCCCTAAATTTCCTTAAAATTATCCCAAAACAATTACCCCGCGCTCAACCAAAGCAGCGCGAGATATTTTATTTTCAGCCGACTATAGCAATCTGATTGTAGAGACGTTGCATGCAACGTCTCTACGTTGTTGTCATATTTTAATGAAGTCCGGTAAATATTGTTCAAGGCAAGATTCTAAATTCGGAATTCTGGATTCTGGATTCTTTTGGTCAACTATCTGTAGCATTTTTAATAGGACTTACGCAAAGCCCACGGCATTAAAAAATTCACGCATTCGCTCATTCACGCATTCACGCATTAAAGACTGTTTCAGAAGGGGACTGTTACCCCGACTGAAACCAAAGCTACGTGTAGACCAGAGTGGTATTAAACCCCTAAATTCAAAATAAAGCGCTCCTGAAAATACACACCGCTGTCTTGAATGCTGCGCTTGCTTTGGAAACCGCATCAAAGATGGCGCTTCGCGCTTCGCAACGCTTTTTGAGCTTTAAGCCGGACCCTTGTCCAGGGGAGCCAGTGCGCTATATGCGGGTTAAGAGGCTTGAACCATAGCCTTTGTGGGATCTGCTTTCTTCGAGTTCGCTTAATATTTCGTTCTCGTTGCGTAAGTCTTATTTAAATTAAATTCCTATGACAATTTGGCTGTAGTTGTTGTTTGACATTTTCAAGTGCAAACAGTCCTAGCGTTTGAGCGACGCGCAGAGATAGTTCCTTCCATCGCTTTGAGATTGCGCCTTGAGTGATACCCAACTCAACCGCCAGTTGGGATTGGTTCTTACCCTGCTTCACTCCTTCCCACAGTTTAATATACCCGCGATCGGGATAATGTCCATCAAGTTGTTTTATTGTCTCTATTGTTCTTAAAAATAAATCTTTAAATTCTATCGCCTCCAGCAAATTGAACTCATCGGCGACAGTATCGACTAGGAACAAATCCGTACCAGGAATAGTTTGGTCTAAACTTTTATAAATAAAATGTTTATCTTGGCGTACACAGTCGATGATCGCATTTTTAGCTACTTGCGCTGCCCAGTGGTAAAACTCCTTTACTCCTCCTTTGCCGAATTTTCCGGCTTTTGTAGCCTTTATTATTCTTTCATGTGCTGTCTGTGCTGCGTCTTCCCAGGGCGTTGAAGTACCTATTGTTTGCTTCCGGGCAATTCTTTTTACTGTCTGTTGATACTCTGGACTCGCCAGCAGTAGCTCGTACAACTCTGACACATATTCTGATTTCATACAAATTCCTCCTCAGGAGGGATGTAACCTAAAAATTTGTAACTATCAAAATTAAACTTAGAAAAAACTTTTCGTGACAAATAACCCACCGGGTTTTTGCTTATAATTGTGGGAAATCAAATGATCGTTCAACAGTACCCCGACGGGTACTTTTACAAAAATATAACCGTAAAAATTTCAGGCATATTTTTCACAAGCTTCCGGAATATTTTGCATTTCTCCACCGTTATAGATAGCAGAGCCAGCAAATTCATCACAGGCTCGCTACTTTGATACACGATATTAAAAAAAGGAGAAAACTCATATGTCCTCGTTGCTACAATCTCCTACATCTCTGGAGACTCAAGAAGTTAATGCTGAAGAGGTTCGCCAACTGTTTCAGCGGCCAGAAGGTATCTCAACTCAGGAGCTGTTCGGTACTGGCTTTACCTACCGGCATGACTGGGGTGACAGAAACGGACAGTGGAGGTTGAATCTTAACTGGAGTGCTGTTAATCCCAACTCTCGGGTGTTTGTTGCCATTGGCGAAGGCGCACCAGGAGGAGGGAAGTTTATCGGAAATGCTAAATTCACGCTGCACAACGTTGCCCCACATGATAATGGGGTAGGCATTTGGGTGAACATCGAGTGGGGTGAACCGATTCGTCTCTACGTTGACTACCTAGTGATAAATCCTTAATCTCCAGCGTAGCGATTTTTGAGGTGTTGCTAATGAGTGCTGAGTAGTAAGTGGGTAATGTCCACTACTTGTAACCGGGATTTCAGCAACACCTTTTTCAACTGAGTTAATAGTTAAGAGGTTAATAGTGAAATGGTAAATAATCTAAACTCAATGGTTGCTGACGGTGAGATGACGGGGAGATATTTAGTTCTCTTTCGTGAGGATGCGATCGCCGCTGGGATCGAAATGCTGAGTGAAGTAGCCACGATTGATGTGTCTGGTGCTGAAGCAACCGCAGCAGATACCCCGATACTTTTAAGTACTTTGGGTGTTGCTGTGGTCAACGCGGAACCAGAACAAATACGGAGTCTGAGAGTTTCCGATCAAGATGACAGTCCAATTCTGGCTATCGAACCAGAAAGGGTGGTTTACGCTCTCCAAGATCCTCCAGAATTATTAGGTCAAAAGCTACCGCAATCACTAGACTACCTCAAAACTTACCGTGGTGCTGTAAACCATATAGACTACCTTAAAGGTTATCGCGATGCTGTCAACCATTTGGTCGATAGTCTAATTCCTACAGAACAGACTCAACTCAGCCAAGCATCTGTAGATGAGTCTGTGGTAACGTGGGGACTCCAGGCAACTAACGTAGTCAATTCGTGTATGAGCGGTCGGGGTATTAAAGTTGCAGTTCTGGATACTGGTTTTGATTTCAATCATCCCGACTTTATAGGTCGAAGCATCATCAGCAAGTCGTTTATCTCAGGAGAGGACGTGCAGGATGGGAACGGACATGGTACCCATTGCATTGGTACAGCTTGCGGTACTCGCACACCGTCTGTCTTGCCTCGCTATGGTATTGCTTATAACTCAGAAATTTATGTAGGCAAAGTACTTAGCAATCAGGGGAGTGGAAGTGATGGCGGTATTCTCCAGGGCATTGAGTGGGCGCTAGCAAATGAATGCCATGTTATTTCAATGTCTCTGGGAGCGCCAACCCAAGTTGGCACTCGCTTCTCTCCCGTGTACGAGGCAGTTGCTCAAAGGGCACTCCGCCGTGGTACCCTAATCATTGCAGCGGCAGGCAATGAGAGCCGACGTGATTTAGGCACTATCAATCCAGTTGCTCGTCCGGCTAACTGCCCATCTATCGTGGCAGTCGGGGCTTTAGATTCCCAATTGCAAGTGGCATTGTTCTCAAATCGAGGTATCAATCCAGATGGGGGTCAGATTGACATTGCAGGTCCGGGTGTAGCAGTTTATTCCAGCTGGCTGATGCCCAGAAAGTACAGGACGATTAGCGGCACGAGTATGGCGACTCCACATGTTGCAGGCATTGCAGCTCTACATGCTGAGGCAACTGGGGTTAGAGGCGAGGAACTTTGGAATCTTCTCATGCGAACAGCTCGTCGCCTATCCCTATCTTCTGAAGATGTTGGCGCTGGTCTGGTTCAATCACCTTAACTGATTGTGATAATTCCCGCTCCGCCAGACTAACCAGATTCTATCTGGTTGTCTGGCAATAATTGTTAGTTTAGGATGCGAATGTATAGTAATTTTTACTCCCGTCCCACTTACAGAATATTCAGTAAGGCGAAAGAAGCTGGCTATGTCTAAAGTGAATTTATTAATTTTGGTTGATGAGCATTACAGGGATAGAATCCTGGAAGTGGTTGAAGCTTTGCAGGCTTCTGGTATGAAGGTAGAAAGTGTTATGGAGCAAATCGGAGTAATTACAGGTTCCATTGACTCTAATGTTGAAGCACTTTCTGATATTACGGGTGTTGCTGCTGTTGAACTTGCACGGGAATATCATCTGAAACCGCCATCATCAGAAATCCAATGAAGCTAAATCTCTCTGGTTCCACCTGCAAATGAATTCCTACAGGCTCCGCCTCCTCAATGCATTCCCACGCCCTGGTCGGGAAACCGGAACCGCAGTACTGGCTAAGCATTAACAATTAACGCGCGAACGACCACACCAGATAGTATAAGTATTCAACCGGACTTTATGTGAGTTAATAGGTTTTTATAATCCGAAGCCAACACAACTTGAAATGTTTGAAAGACTCGATCTCAGTAGTGCGCGATCGCGGTTTGCGGACAGCACCATTCGAGGTGTTAACGAAATCGTTACGACGTCCCAAAGGCTACACGCCTAATACTGTCGAAGAAATAATCATTAGACTTGCAAAAATAAATTATGGTACAATGGGGGATTTTAAAAATTTGCTTTCTATCTTTATCAGACATCCCAATTAGGTAACAAAATTTATCCGTATAGATGATGATATGGATTTTTTCTAAAACCCTTAATCTTACCACAAAATAATTATGCAAGAGGTCTATTTTATTTTTCCCTCGTTCCCAAGTGGAACCTGGGAATTAATTCCAAGAGGCGGAGCCTCGCGTGACGACTGGAGGCGGAGCTTCCTAAATGCATTCAAGAAGGAGCGTGGGAACGATAAGATGGGTGAAAATCCTTCTGTCATCTGCCTTCTGCCATCTGCCTTATTTATTACTTCTTACCTTCCCGTCGCCACTGTCCCCTTACCAGACGAATTTCATCAAAGCTATAATTGTCCCCCAAATATTCTTTAATTGGGGTAAGAGAAATATCGCCCAAAGTCTCTAATACTTGCCGAATTTTTTGCTGTTTTTCCACGGGAATCAACTGATTTAAATCTATTGACTGACCCTTCTCAATTAAATCGGAAAGGTGACGGATAATTGTAGTTTCACGGAAGTTGCGTTTTCGGGCAATTTCTGCAATGGTGAAACCTTGTTGATATAACTGTAAAGTATGTAATTCGGTATCTGAAGGTAAACCAATAAATAATGTAGAACTAACTTGCTCTTCTGGCAGTTTTTCTTCTTGAAGGTAGGCACGAATTTCGTTAATAAATTTCTCACCATATTGAGCGAGTTTGTGACTGCCTACGCCCGAAAGTTTACCAAATTCTACCATTGTTCTCGGTTTAATCTGTGCCATCAATTTGAGGGTAGAATCGGCAAAGACAACGTAGGGGGGAACTGACTGTTCATCAGCAAGTTGTTTGCGGAGAACTCGCAATCTTTGCATTAGTATTTCTACTTCTGCGGCTTTCTCACTGTCATCTTCCCAAGTAACTTTTTGGGCTACGGGAACGGCAATAGAAACTGGGCGCTGTCGTCGCATTACTTCCCAACTCAAAGCGTTAAGTTTCAAAACTCCATAACCATCGCTACTTTGTTCTAATAAACCTTGATGTAGAAGAGAACGCCCTAACATTCGCCATTCATCTAAGCTTCTATCTTTGCCGATTCCGTAAGTAGAAAGTTTATCATGTCCGTTTTGGAAAATTTTCCGGTTGTTCGCTCCCCGCAACACATCAATTATGTGCAGCATTCCAAATCTTTCTTTACAACGCGCCACGCAAGATAGAAATTTCATGGCTTCAATTGTCCAGTCTTGCACTGGTTTGGGATGCCGACAATTATCACAACCGCCACAATTTCCTGCAAAACGTTCGCCAAAATAACCTAGCTGAATTGTACGCCGACAATCTGTTCCTTCGGCATAATCTATTACTTGCCGCAGTTGTTGTTTGCCAATTAATTGTTCTTGAGCATCGGTTTTTTGGTTAATACTCCATTCAATAGTTTTAATATCACCATAGTTAAAAAATAACGTACATCGAGAAGGTTCGCCATCCCTTCCCGCCCTTCCCGATTCTTGATAGTAACTCTCTAAATTTCTCGGTAAATCATAGTGAACAACTAGCCTGACATCTGGTTTATTGATTCCCATACCAAAGGCAATTGTTGCCACCATAACGCGCACGTCATCGCGAATAAATCGAGTTTGATTGCTAGTGCGTTCTTCATCACTTAATCCGGCATGATAAGGCAAGGCGGCTATTTTAGCATGTTGCAGTTTAAAGGTGAGTTCATCAACTTTTTTGCGGGTTAAACAATAAACAATTGTTGAACCTTCGCTTTCGCGAATTAGTTCTAATAATTCGGCGTAAGCAGACTTGGTTTTTTGGCGGACTTCGTAATAAAGATTTTGACGGTTAAAGCTGGCAATATGAATGCTGGGTTGCTTTAATGCTAATTGTTGGATGATATCAGCACGAACGCGATCGGTTGCGGTGGCGGTGAGTGCTAGGGTGGGAACATTGGGATAGCGTTTCCGCAGTAATTTTAATTGGCGATATTCTGGACGAAAATCGTGTCCCCATTCGGAAACGCAGTGGGCTTCGTCAATCGCAAAGCTAGAAATGCCGATTTTTTCGTTTACTAAATCCAGAAGCGGGAGAAATCTTTCGCTCAGAAGGCGTTCCGGGGCGACGTATAGTAATTTAACTTTACCGTTGATAATGGCTTCTTCACGCGATCGCACTTTATAACTATTAAGACTGCTGTTGAGAAATGTTGCCGAAATATTATTATTTCTCAGTGCTTCTACTTGGTCTTGCATCAAAGCGATTAACGGCGATACCACCACTGTTAAGCCTTTTTTGAGGAGTGCTGGTAGTTGAAAGCACAGCGACTTTCCACCACCCGTAGGCATAACAATCATTAAATCCCGATTTTGGAGCGCATCTTCGATAATTTGCCGCTGTCCTGGACGAAATCTGTCGTAGCCAAAGTGATATTTTAGCGCTTGTTCTAAATTGGGATACTGAAGCATAGCGATCGGTCTTAATATTGCAGACAAGAAGCCTGCCCTAAATCATAATGTTATGTTGTTAAGTTTATTCCCTTTCTTTGATTGTGGAGCTGTGTAATTCAAAAGCTATTTAGGTCGTTAACGTAGACGCTACAGCGCCTCAGGCTACCGCACGCCCGCGCAGAGAACCCAGAGGAACAGAGGAAGAGAGAAAGAGGGAAACAGAGGTGGATAATTTCACAACTCTTTTAGCATTGCTATATCTGGCGCTTTCTGACAAAGCCACAATTAACTCTCTTATTCTCTCGCTATCACAATATCGTTTGATTTTATCACTGCATAGGCTTCTTTACCTTCAGAAAGTTCCAAGTTTTCTGCTGACACGCTGTTGATAATCGAAGTCAATTCAACTTTGTGAATAATCTCCAAAGTCACTTCACTATTAACTGGTCCGGTGACGATTCGTTTGACGACTCCTTTGAGGATATTGCGGGAACTAACTTTCAGAGGTTTCTTTTCACTAACGGTTTGCATCTCAGTTGTTAGTTGTTCTTTTCCACCATTCGCCAATTCCACATTCTCTAACTTGGTTGGTAATGGTGCTGGCGGTGACGAGTGCTGACCGAGACCTCTTACCAACTCCCGCAAAATTTCGGTTTTGGTGCGCTGAGATAGCTGGCAAAACTCCTCCAGAAGTTTCCGTTCTTCCTCTGAGGTTTGAAAAGTAATCCATCCTTGTTCTTTTCTTGGCATAATCTTACCAATTTAGTTGGTAATTTTGGGGTTGTCTTGGTACGATACTAGAAAGCGTAAATGTTCTGACAAATAATCTCTATAAGCGCGGATTTTCCGATGAAAAGAAGACAAATTCTTGCCTTCATAGGTGCAGCTGTTGCTAGCTTGCTGCTGGCAATTGGTTTGCCCTTGGTCACTCCCTCTGCTGTAGTAGCACAGTCAAGCACTACCTTGCTGGTATCCGCCGCCGCTAGTTTGAAAGAGGCATTGGAAGAAATTAAGCCTGTTTACCAACAAAGTAAGTCGAATGTCACAATTAATTATAATTTTGGGGCTTCTGGTGCTTTACAGCAACAGATTGAACAAGGTGCGCCAGCGGATATCTTTATTTCGGCTGCTAAAAAGCAAATGGATGGGTTAGAGGAAAAAGGACTTTTGGTTGCGGGAACTCGTGGTATCTTGGCAAAAAACAGTTTGGTTTTGATTGTACCCAAGAATTCTGTTGGCATTAGCAACTTCAACTCTCTGGCAGATGCGAAGGTGAAAAGAATCGCTGTTGGAGAACCTAGGAGTGTCCCCGCAGGACAATATGCAGAGCAAGTTTTCCAAAAGTTGGGCATTTTGCAGCAAGTTCAGCCCAAATTCGTGCTGGCGAATAACGTGCGTCAAGTTTTAGCATCGGTAGAAAGTGGTAACGCCGATGCGGGTTTGGTTTACGCTACTGATGCCAAACTCTCTAACAAAGTAAAAGTTGCAGTTACTGCTGATGAAAAATATCACTCGCCTATTGTCTATCCAATGGCTGTGATTAAAAGTAGTAAAAATGTCCAACCTGCTAAAGAATTTGTCCAGTTTTTATCAAGCAATCAAGCTAAGGCTGTACTGAAAAAATATCGGTTTATTTTACCTTAATAGCGATTAGCTGTCTTCGATGAGTCACCGACAAGCAGTTATCTCAACGACCGTCAGCTATAAGCCGAATGGCATTAAGAAAAGCGCTGAAATAAATTACCCTGCCCGAAGGCGAAGCATACGCGCTTAAAATTTAAACCCGTTAAAACTGACCGGAATGCACCATCTTGGTTAATTGTAAATACAATCACTAAGCCGACTGCGTTCACATTCGCCTGGGACTATAAGTCCCAGTCGAAAGCGCGTAAGTCCTCTGGAAGAGGACTGAGAAAGAAATTTTTATGTGGTCAAAATCATTAGTTTGTATTCGTGTATTCGCGCTCATGCGTAAAGATGCATTCCGGTCAGTTAAAACGGGTTACAAATTTTATCCGAGTAAGCAAAAAAATTTTGTAGGTTGGGGAGTCACTGCGAAGAAAGCGGGTTCGGTGAGTGTGCTTTCGTGGCGTTGTCACGTAGTGGAACCCAACATTCACAAAGGTTTTGTTGGGTTTCGCCGACTGCTTCAACGCCAGTTACCTGCGCGAGTGTTACCCGTCTTCAGTACTCGCTCCCCAACCTACAACTAAGGCTGTGCTGAAAAAATATGGGTTTATTCTACCTTAATAGCGATTAGCTGTCTTCGATTAATCACCGATAAGCAGTTATCTCAACGACCGCCAGGGGTTATAAACCTCCGGGCTAACGGGACTTAAACAAAAATTAAGCCCAAATAAAGCCTAAACTGGCTTTATAAGCAGCAAACACGTCACGATTAAGGGTCAACCAATCGAAAAATCGATAAGACATGGCTGTTCTAAAAGCCTCTAAAGCTTCAGTAAAAGTGTTCAAAGGTTTATTTGCCCATCTGCGTCTCAATCCACCTGTCATCTGATGCCAAAGAATAAAAGTATAGGCACAGAATACCAAGATAAAGTGCCTCAGTAGACTCCTTTTTTCTCGGACTTGGTATTCTTTCAATCCTAACCACCCTTTGGCTTCTCGATAAAAAACTTCCACCCAATTGCGTTGAGAATAAGTATCAACTACCCATTCTGGGGTAACAATTGATGAAGAAACATTGGTAATAAAATAGTCGATATCGGTGGCTTGTGAGAAAGTCGCTGCATTCATGACGATGGCAATATTTCGCTTTCCCTTCAATTGTGATATCTCTATTTCTCTAGTTAATACCCATACTGTTTTGAGCTTATCTAAGTTTAATTGAATTTCTGTAAAAGCCTCTTGGGGTAAACTTTGTGCTAATTCATCTAGCCTAATTGTTTCTTGAGTAGTATCTTCATTAGTAATAGTTATTTTTCGATTTCTGGCGACTCCTCCTAAATACTTTAATTCTCGCTTCTCTAACTCTAATAAGAAAGATGTATTGTTGCCATATCCCGCATCTACAATTACTATCCCTGGTTGATATTTCCTTTGGATAGTTCTGTCTATTAACTTGATTGCTAATTCCGGTTTTTTCTCAAACTCTGAGTCTCGTTTACCTTCTTTTAAGGAACTGGCGTGCTGATATAACTCTATATCTAATGGTAAACTTTTTCTCCCATCGTATAAATGAGTTGTTACCACCACTATTCCATTATCCGTCTTGCCAATTTCTCCAATGTATTGTCTTCCTACTCCATCGGTAAAATTGCCATTTTTCCTATGACCAGAATCATCAATTATTAAACTAAATCCTCTACTAATTCTGGTTTGACTGCACTTGTTCATAATCTCTAAGCGTCGTTCATTGATCTTGTAGTCAGACCAAGGTGCTTCAGTTAAAAAGTGATGTAATTGATAGTAATTCACCCCTATAGCGTTTTCTGCTATCTGAAATAGGTTTTTTCTCTCGCTTTCACCCAATAATCCTCCTAAATAATGCCTAAACTCTCTTTTTTGAGCTTTATGAGTAAACACATCATCAAACCTCTTACACCATTTTTCAAAGCATGGAGGCATGGCGGCGGGAGTTGTCTCTTTCATGGGAGCTTACTTTGACGTGAAAGCTGGGCTGAAAAAGAATTATACCCCTTTTTACTCCTCTATTTTGTCTAAGTCCCACTAACTAACCTTAAACGTCTCAACCGTTTGCTGTAACTCTTGGGAAATCTCGACGGTTTGTTGCAGAGATTCGGAAACTTGACGGGAAGACTCGCTAGTGCGTTGCGATACGCAAGCGATCGCTTTCATTAATTCACTAACTGTCTGCGATGTCTCTACCTGAGATGCGGTGGCGCTAGAAATCGATTGCACTAAAGAATCAATTTGGCGGGAAACTTCTAAAATTTGATCCAAACTAGATTTAGCATCTTCTACAACCCACGTTCCTTCTACTACCTGGCTGGTTCCCAGTTCGATCGCTTTGACTAATTCGCTAGTTTCCCGTTGAATATTTTCGACGATGTGTTCAATTTCTTGGGTAGCAAATGCCGATCGCGATGCAAGTTCGCCAATTTCTTCTGCAACTACGACAAAACCTTGTCCTTCTTCACCGGCGCGGGCTGCTTCAATTCCGGCGTTGATCGCTAATAAGTTGGTTTGCTTTGCAATTTGGTTAATTAAAGTGACTACGCGAGAAATTTCTTGGGTAGATTCTCCCAAATACTTGACTTTTTTGGCAGTTTGCCCTACTGTTTCCCGCAGGTGCAGAATATTTTGCACTGTTAAATCCATTGCTTCACCACTTTTTTCGGCGTTGCTTTTAGCTTGGTTGGCGACTATGGCTGCTTGTTGAGCGTTTTCGGCTACGGCTTGCATGGAAAAGGTCATTTCGTCAACTGCATCTAAGGTGCGGTTGATTTCAGTAGCTTGAGTGAGTGCTTCTTCTGCTAGTTGGCGAATCGCGCCTTCGTTATGACCAAGCGCCTGATTCACTTGCACTGCCGATACTTTAACTTTCGTTACAATTGCCCGCAAACTTTCGACGATGGAGTTAAAAAAGTCGGCGACGGTGCCGATTTCGCCTTCACTAACATCTGCACGCACTGTTAAATCACCGCTGGCTGCACCTTCAACATCGTTAAGCAATTTCAAAAGTTGCATTTGCAAAGCTTGTTTTTTTTGCCTTTCTTCCACAGAAACTGTAACGGCTGTTTGACGCTTTTGTTCTATTTGCTGTACGAGTTGGGCTTGTTCTAAAGCGTAACCGACTTGAAGGGCGACTTGCTTAAACAAATTAACTTCAATATCTTGCCATTGGCGTGAGTTTGAGCATTGTTGCGCGACAAATAAGCCATACAGCTTTTTGTTGACGAATACTGGCGAGAGTAAATAGGCTTTGACTGTTAAGGCTTCAAGTTGCTCAAGATAATTCTCACTTACAGAGTCATTGTAAATATCATCAACCGCTTTCACACTACCGATTTCGTACTCTTCAGAATAATCCCCGACAAGATAGGGGTTAGCAACGTTTATACCTAACGTCGAGGACAATTCATAATCAACAGATTCGGCAATAATCGTACCTTGGAAATTGTTGTCCAAGCGATAAAAAAGTACGCGATCGCTTTGGATGGCATCTCGGGTATTATATACTGCCGCCTTTAAGATTTTCTCAGTGTTAAACGATTCCCGCACGTCAGCAGTAATTTGATTTAGTTGCAGTGCAAGCTTCGCTTCGTTTTCTTGACGAATAGCTTGTGCGGTAATCCTGTCTGCCATCGTGTTAAAAATAACAGCTAAATCACCGACTTCATCAGTAGCAAAAACCTTAGCGCGAGAAGTGCGATCGACAGTCGCAAATTTTTCAGTTGTTTGCTGTAAATTCTGAATTGGTCTAATAATTCCCCGTCCCAACAAATGCGCCCAAGCAGCAATTAACAGCAACGCTATTAATATTACCAAAGCTTGCTGTAGCATACTTTGCCACAGCAATGTTGCGATTTTCGTTTCCGAAGTTCCCCGCACTAAAATAGCGGTTGCTTGTTCGCCAAAAACAGCTTTTGGACCGTTAGTTTCTTCAATAATTTTATTGGGAATAGCTTTCGCCGCCATTGTATAGGCTTGGTTGCCTATTTTCATCTGTACGGTAAATGTTTTTCCTTCGGGAGATTTAGCAGCAGCTTCCAATAAAGATTTACCTTGTGGGGGTAATTTTACATTCAATGTCGCTCTATTTAAATCATCCGATTCACCTTGCTCCATGGCTGTAGCTAAAGCAAATTCTCCCGTTGGTTTGCGGAAATAAACTGCACTATAACCGCCGCCAGTCGCTTTCAAAGTTGATTTCACAATCGGGTCTTTGCCATTGACAATATCCCCAGAAATTAACGCCCCGATAACTGTTTTATTAATTGGGTCTTTAACAGATGTAACAGTGTAGCGAATTAGAGCATCTTGATTGCTAAAATTATCCGGTAAAGGTGGCAATTCTTGAGTTAGTTCCGACCATCTCACAACGCCATTAGCTTTAATTTGTTGGGGATTGTTGAAAACCTGACTCACCAAATTCTCAGGATTAAATACTTCACCAGTACGGTCTTTATTAGCATTAACAATAATCCGCAAATCTTTGCCAACCAAAGTGGCGTACTCAATTTTTCTTGCTTGAATTTCGTTTTGCAGAATTTGTTTTACTTCAGCTTTTAAATCGCTACTTAAAACGCGACCTGAATCATAATTAAGAGTTGCTTTAATAATTGCAGCATTATCAGATTGTCCGCGAAATCCAAAGCCCATTTCATTGACTTTAATATTGTAATTAATATCTGTAACAGCCACTTCTGAGTTAGCTTGTTCGAGCAATTGACTCCGCAAACCATAATTCATAATTAAAGTAGCTCCCATACCTATTCCCAGAATAGGTACTAATTGAGAAGCAAGCAAAGCAATCCATTGTTTTTGACTAATCGGCCGGTTATAAAACCTTTGTATTAAAGATAATTTTGCTTTTCGAGAAGCGGCAATATTTACTTTATTTGCCTGTTCCAATAATTTAGTGGATATTTTGGACTGCACGAAACTTGATTTATTACCTTTGTTATTGCGATTAAATCTATTAACCATAAAAGGAATCCTCTGGATTAGTGAGCGATAAAATTAACGTTCAAAATTTCTACTGGTATAGCCGAATTTTTACAAATAAGGTCAACCCCCTTCGGGGTAAGGTAAAAGTAAAAAGGTATAAAGAAAAAGAAAGAATCTCTTATTTTTCCCCTTTCCCCTTTCCCCTTTCCCTTGGAACGAAGCGACGGCAATAGAAAACTAAATTCGATGGCAATTTTACCAGAGGAGCGCCAAACTGAAAATTGCGTTTGGTTTGATATTTTGATATTAATTTACAATGAAAACCTCAAAAATAATGTATAACAAATAGCTCGCAATATGCGATTTTAGCAGAAAAGATTTTAGAAGCAATTGGTTATAACAAATAACTAATAAAAGTAATATTTCGTTATAACAAAACTATATTTTGTTGAGATTTTATATTGGGTGTGACTATCAATGGTTGATTGTTCAGTGTTGATTGTTGATTGTTAATTGTTCATGGATTGTAGGCTATTAACCCAACGGGAGAGCCAATACTAGGAGGGAAACTCTCGCGCAGTACTGGCTCACCATTAACCATTAACTATTAACTATTAACCATTAATCCTTAACCCCTCCTTTCTTTCACCAGTCGCCTGGGTCGGGAAACCCTCCCGCAGCGCCCCTTCACCATTAACCATTAACCATTAACTATTAACAACCACTCCAGATAATATAGTATTCCTAAAGAACAACCAAAAAATCAAATTGTAAATGTTGGGTTTCCCTACCCTAGGGGTTCCGCGTCAGCAGTACGCTACACTCAACCTACAATCTACTACTACAATTACTACAATTATTATAAAAACGTTGCCACATATTCAAAATCGTTGTGCCCCCTTTTTTAAGGGGGATGGGGGGATCGTCTTTATTAAACATTTGGATAAATCGTTATTAGGTGGCTTCTAGCAAACTTTTCTACTCCAAACAAAAAAGCAATGGTGGGCAATGACCACCCTACAACTAACAACTCACAACTCACAACTCACAACTCACAACTCACAACTCACAACTCACAACTCACAACTCACAACTCACAATTATTCCCAAACCCGAAATTCAATTAGATTTTACCGCGATGGGAAAAATAATTTCCTCTAAAGTTCGCAGTAATTCTTGTTCGTTGTAAGGTTTAGAAAAATAGGCTCGCGCACCTAATTGCATTGCTAACTGTCGATGTTTATCGCTACTGCGAGAAGTAAGCATCGCTACTGGTAAATTTTTCAATTCGCCGTTGGATTTTACACGACCTAAGAAACCATAACCATCAAGGCGAGGCATTTCAATATCACAAATCACAGCCTGGACATTCAAGCCACTGTGCAATTTTTCTAAAGCATCTTGTCCGTCTTTAGCTTGTTCTACTTGATACCCTCCTTTTTCAAGGGTCAAAGCTAAGAAGCGGCGGACGTTAATTGAGTCATCGACGATTAAAACCATGCCTTTGTGATTGGCTGGCAAAAAAGCTGGCGGTTTTTCATCATGGGGTATGAGGAATGGTGTTTTTAGCCTTGCTGATGGCAATTGATTGGTTTTGGGCGATCGCTGATTGGCGGCAATCCAATATAATAGTTCGTTGGCGTTAACTAGGGGGACTACCCGACCGTCACCAAGAATGGTACAGTTGCTAAAGCCTGCAGGCAGCGGTATGTGGCTTTCGACTCGACGAATCGCTACTTCTTGTTCGCCCCAACAACGGTCTACTTGTACCGCTACAACCTGATTTCCACCTTGGACGATTAATACACTGGCTGCATTTATCGCTGGCGGTGTTTCTAGGTTGGGGTTGTCGTAACGGTGACAATTAAACTCTAAGTAGCTACCAAGGCGAACAAATGGCAGCATAGTTCCTTGCCAATTCAAAACTTCGCTTGCCGCCATTGTAAATACTTGCTCGTTTTGTAGCAAAAATATCTCTGACACTACATCTGTAGGAAATGCTAAGAGCATTCTATTGCTTTCTACTAGCAAGACTCGTGCTACTGAAAGGGTAAATGGTACTGATAAAGAAAAGGTAGTGCCTTTACCAGGAACTGTATCAACTTTGACATCTCCCCGGACTTGTTTGAGGTTGCTGCGAACTACATCCATACCGACGCCGCGACCGGATAATGTGGTTACTTGGTCGGTGGTGCTAAATCCAGGCTCAAAAATCAGCGATAATAATTCTTCATCGCTGGCTTGAGCTAACAGGGAAGCATCCAACCCCATCGCTAAAGCACGGGTGCGAATTTTCTCTAAGGAAATACCGCGGCCATCGTCACGCATTGTAATTATCGTGCGATTGCTGCGGTGAGTGGCTTTAATTTCAATTAATCCTTGTTCTGGCTTTCCTTGGCTGCGGCGAGTTGCTGGATCTTCAATTCCGTGGTCGAAGGCGTTCCTTAACAGGTGCATTAAAGGGTCGTTTAAAGCCTCTAAAATGCTGCGTTCGATTAGGGTGTTACCGCCCTCTAGTTTCAGTTGCACGTTTTTGCCATACTCGACACATAAGTCGCGCAATGCTCTAGGAAAGCGATCGACTAAATCGGAGAGTGGACGCATTCTGATTTGAGTCAGTTTTGTTTGCAACTGTTTGGAGGTTTTATTTAATTTCCTCGCAATCTGATCGGTATCGTCCAAGCTGAGTTGAATGTCTGTTGAAACTTCTTGTACCTGAACAATAGTTTCCATTACTTCCTGGGACAGCAGGTTTAATTCGTTATAGCGGTCCATTTCCAAAGCATCAAAGCCCTTATTGATACCTTGTTGGTGGCTATCGTCACTCCTCAAGTTATTGGTGTAATTATTGGTGTAATTATTGGTGTAATTATTGGTGTAATTATTGGTGTAATTATTGGTGTAATTATTGGTGTAGTTATTGGGGTCGCCGCTATCTGGAAATGCTAGTGATGGAAAAGGTGATGCAACTGTGGTAGATGTAGAAATTTTGTCGTATGCTGCTCTTAGTTCCTGATTTTCCCGATCTAGAATTTGCACTCGCTGACCGAGATTGCGAACGAGTTTCCGCAATCGTTCCATTTGCAAGTTTAGTCCGTTGCGCTGGATAATTAATTCCCCAAACAAATCGTTAATTTGTTCGAGTTGTTTGCTGGGAACTCGGACTGTATTTTCTTGGGTTTCTTTGTCTTTAGCTGCATTACTAGCCGCAAGTTCGGTTTTACGATCGCCAAATTTGCTATTTGTCGCCGGAATTTCTCTAGCAAATACCGTCCCTGGTTCCCGAAGTTCAAAAGCCGCTGTTTCATCCGCGATTTCAGTTTCTAAAGCTTCAAAATTAGCGGCAATAATTTCCCGATCCAGCCAATTTTCTTCATTTTCTTCAAATTCTTCTTCTTCTTCTACTCTTAAGAAATCTGTTGCATCTACTTCTGCTTCAAAAACAGGTATTGATACTTCTTCTGTTTCCTGATACTGTGTTTGCTCGCTTTCAGTAGCGAAAAATTCCGCCAGTACTTTTTCATCAATTGCCAGAGGTTGCGATCGCTCTCCCGCCAAAAATTGAGCGATCGCTCCTTTGTCAAATAATACCTCTGGTTGGGCAACCTTAACAGGTTCTACCGCAATATTGCCAAACTCAATTGCTGTAGGCAAATTATCCAGTTGATTTGTCAGTACCAAAGCTTGCGCCAGCCTCCATGCTGACAAAGCTGCACGGGCGATTTCTTCTACCTCGGAGTCAAAAGCAGCTTCTAAATGCTGCACGACAGACTCGCAAAGTGCGCTAAAAGCTTGTAACTGCAGCATTTCCCCCAACCCGCCCAACTCAGCTGCCATAATCGAAACTTCTTCGCGCAATAGCGACTGTTCGCTATCCGCCATTACAGATTCTAGGCGTTGCAAACACCCTTCTACTTCTGTTTCAAAAAGCAGCGGTATAATATCTTGCCCATCCTCTGGTGAGAGCATGGTTGAAACGTCTTCGGGAGTCGGATCGCCCAAGCGATCGTGCAGTTCTTCAAAAATTGGATAACAAAAAGTTCCCAACCACTGCTCATCAACAACATTACCTTCTTGTTGCAATTCCACAATTTGCCGCAACCAGTCAACTCCTGATAGCAGCAAACTTTGCAACTGAGTATCAATTTCTAAAGAGTTTTTCTTAGTTTTTAAAACTTTAAAAGAATCTTCTAAACGATGAGCTAAATCTGAGAGGGCGCGAAATCCCATCATTCCCGCGCCACCCTTAATCGAATGAGCAGCTCTAAGTGCGGCATTGATTTTTTCCAGGGCTATGCTGTTATTACCGTCGAATTCCAGCAATACCCCTTCCAGCGTATTTAAATAATCAGTCGCTTCCTCCAGAAACTGCATCTGGATTTCAAATTCTTTGTCCTTTAACATGGTTTTAATTATTTGTCAATAGTCATTAGTTATTAGTCATTGGTTAATAGTCATTAGTCATTAGTCATTGGTCAAGAGTCATTAGTCATTAGCAAATGACTTGGACAAAGCACAAATGACAACGACAAATTTAACTGATCGAAAAAGGATGAAGTGTGTAGGATAAAGGATGAAAAAAGAAAAATGGATACAAGCCCCTCAATTTATTAATGCAAAAGAAAAAAAATTTATTCCGAGACGCGCAGCCCAAGGAATAAGGCGTCCTTGTTTTCAATCGTTATGATTTATCTGTGGGGTACTTCATACTTCATACTTTACACTTCATCCTTCAGCTGATTTTGAAAGTACCAACAGTTGCTTGTAATTGTTGGGAAATTTCTACAGTTTGTTGCAAAGATTCGGAAACCTGACGGGAAGAATCGCTGGTACGTTTTGATACATCTACGATATCTTTCATTAATTGGCTGATAGTTTGAGAGGTTTGCACCTGAGATGTGGTGGCGATGGAAATCGAATGTACTAGGGAGTCAATTTGACGCGAAACCAGCAAAATCTGACTCAAACTTTGCTTGGCATCTTCAACAATTCGAGTGCCTTCTACTACTTGAGCAGTTCCCACTTCCATCGCCTGCACAACTTCCGTTGTTTCTCTTTGAATATTCTCCACGATTTGTTCAATTTCTTTTGTAGCCGCCGCACTTCGCGCCGCCAATTCGCCCACTTCTTCCGCAACCACGGCAAAACCTTGACCTTCTTCACCAGCACGCGCCGCTTCGATACCGGCGTTAATGGCTAACAAGTTGGTTTGCATGGCGATTTGGTTAATCAAGGATACCACGCGGGAAATTTGTTGGGTGGATTCTCCCAAACGTTTGACTTTCTTCGCTGTTTCACCAACGGTTTCGCGCAGGTGCAAGATATTTTGCACTGTTAAATCCATTGCATGTCCGCTCTTGGTGGCGGTGTGGGCAGCATTGTTGGCAATTTGAGCTGCTTGCTGGGCGCTTTCGGCAACTTCATACATGGAATAGGTCATTTTGTCAACTGCATCCAAAGTGCGGGTGATTTCCAAAGCTTGCAACAAGGCTTCTTCTGCTAGTTGACGAATCGCGCCTTCGTTAGAACCAAGGGATGAATTCACCTGAGTCGCTGCATCTTTAACTTGGATAACAATATCGCGCAAACTTTCGACAATGGAGTTGAAAAAGTCGGCAACTGTGCCAATTTCCCCGGCGGTAACGTCAGCCCGGACTGTTAAATCGCCACTCGCTGCACCTTCAACTTCACTGAGCAATTCTAGAAGTTGCATTTGCAAAGCTTCTTTTTGTTCCCGTTCCTCTTGTGAGCCTTTTTCCGCAACCGCCCTAGCTTGTTCGATTTCTTCTAACAATCTTGCTTGCTCTAAAGCATAGCTGACTTGAATTGCCAGTTGTTTAAATAAATCAATTTCTTGCTGTTGCCAAACGCGGGGATGGGCGCATTGATGGGTAATCAATAAGCCTAGCAATTGCTCTTCAGAAATAATTGGTGCGATTAAACTGCCTTTGACGGCAAATTTCTCCAACATTTTGACGTAACAACCTTGGTTGGAGAGACTTAGTTCTTGATAAATGTTGGAAATTGCCCGCACCCGTCCATCTTTATAAGTCTCTGCATGGCGATCGCGAAAACAGGGGTCGTCAATTTCCACGCCCATCATTTTCGGAAAACCAGCAGCAACCGATTCTCCAACGACAATTCCCTCCCAAGTCTGTGGATCTAAGTTATAAATGACAACCCGATCTGTTTTCAGCGCTTGGCGAATTTCTTTAGTTGCTGTTTTATAAATATCTTCCAGCTTCAGCGTTTTCCGAATCCGCATGGTAATCTCTGCAAGTAACTTCGCCCGTTGGTTGTCTAATTCTTGTTCTCTAAGGAGAATCTGCAATTTCTCCGCCATCTGGTTAATATTGGCACCCAAGACACCTAATTCGTCTTCTCTGTCTACCACCAGACGGCTATTAAGTTCACCTTGTCCGAGTCTAGCCACCGTTGCTGTCGCATTCAAAATCGGTTCTGTAGAAAGTTTCGCTAACCAAGCAGCGATCGCCGCTACACTTAAGGCAGTCAGTCCCGTTCCAATGGCGATTGTCCAAAATAACTCTCTTTGCGCTGCAAATGCAGTGGCTGTATCTGTAGCAAGAATTACTTGGGATTTCCAATCTGGCAAACCTTCGAGGGTTCTGTATGCATAACTTACCAGTTGCTCTTTATTATCAAACTTGTCAACAGTAATAAAAGTAGATTTCTGATTTGCCGCTAGCAGTTTATCTAAACCGGCAAAATCTTTCTTTGCATCTCTACCCACTTGATTTTTTTCCGCCGTCAGGAAAAATTTTCCCCTGGCATCAATCAAATGGTATTCTTGCCCTGATTCTGCGTAATTTTTGACAATCTCTTCTAAAGATTTTACGGGCATCCGCGCCCGAATTATGAATTTAGTTTCACCTGTGATACTATCTTTAACAGGAGCAACAGCGTAAATACTAAGTGTGTTAGTAATTTTTGAAACTTGTGGCTGACTGATATAAGCGCGATCGCTTTGCTTGACCTTTTGAAAATAATCGCGATCGCTCAAGTTGGGAACAGTTTCTCCTTGGGATTGCACAATTAAATCGCCGTTTAAATCTACAACAGCAAGGCTGTCATAGACTTTATAACTGTCAATAAACTTGTCTAGCACTACCTGTTTTTCTTGGGGAGTCGTCGCTTCCCTAATTTTGTAATTTGCCAGAATTGGCAGATTCGCCAATACTTGAATATCACCGTACCGTTCAATCATGAAACGGTTTACCTTATCAGCCAACCCTTCAGCTTCCGCTTGTTGACTATTAGAAATGTTGTTTGTAATGGATTGATTTGCCATGTTAAAAGCAAGCGTACCAATTCCCAATACAGGTAGCGTACCAATAGCGATCGCGCTGATTGCCGCTTTACTACGCAAACTCAACCGTTTAAAACGAGTCTTGAAAAAATGCACAACAGAATTTTGATTAATTTCCGCTGACGGGGCGATCGCTCGTAAATTAACTATACTATTTGTGGTTTGTCCAGATGAAATAAGTGATGCTCGATTTTGAGCATCACTACTTTTAGCTGCGTCAGTTTTATTAAGCATAAAGAAATTCCCCTCAAGAGGTGAATAAAAGCACTAAAAATCTGATTTTTTTAGTAATACACCCTAATCACTGCGGAGAATAGAAGATTGCACAATAGCCTGTGCATCTAATACCAGCAAGATTTCTTTTTGTTGGACAACGCATCCACGCAAATAAGGAACTAAACTGGATGCGACTTGTCCCACAGGCGATCGTATTTCATCAGGCATAAACTTAGTTGTACCTTTTATTTCTTGCACAACCAAACCTAAAACCACCGATTCAACTCGGATAATTATCACATTATATTGCCGAAATCTATTATCTAAAGATTCAAGATTTAGCATTCGTGACAAATCAATTGCCCAAACAATACGACTCCGCCAATTCATTAAACCCATAATACAAGCGGGCATATTTGGCATCGACGTTACAGACTCAACAGGCACAACAACACCTTCCTGCGTGTGTCTCATGGATAAAACAGCAGCAGTCTGTTGATTTAGCCGAAACTTGAGATAGCCATCTCCCAAGTTATTGTGATTTTGTTTTGTCGAGAGTGTATTGTTTGCGCTATTCATTGATTCAAATTCTTGAAGTTGTCACTTCTTCTACTACTTAAATTGCCACTGATTTTATCGCTCGCAAAAGCTGCTCGCGAGTATAAGGCTTTGTGATATAGGCATCAGCGCCTTGTCTCATCGCCCATAAACGGTCAATTTCCTGATTTTTGGAACTGCAAATCACAATCGGCAACTTTTCAGTCACCGGATTTTTTTTCAAAGAGCGACACAACTCAAATCCGCTCATTCCTGGCATAACTACATCAGTAACTATCACATCTGGTTGTTGTAATAAAGCCTTTTCCAAAGCTTCTTTTGCACCAGTGGCTTGAATTACGTTGTAACCACTTTCTTTGAGATAATGGCTCATTAATTCCAGTTCGCTGGGCGAATCTTCAACAATTAAAATTGTGCCTAGCAAAGTAAGACTCACTCCTAAATCTCCTAAAAAAAAGTAAATAGATGTTACTAAAACTTTACTAAATTGGGTGATTCTTGTACTCCCTACTTTTGCTACATTAACTGTTAAATCAACTACCAATCAACTACTGATGTATTTAAACACCATTTTTAACAAATCTGATTGTGTAAAAGGCTTAGTCAAATAGCCAGAAGCTCTAACCATTTTTGCCTTTGCTCTGTCAACAAATCCTGTTCTGCCGGTCACCATCACAATTGGAGTATTTTTAAAAGCTGAATGTCTCCGTAACAAAGAACATAGTTCATAACCATCTAAATTTGGCATTTCAACATCCAGCAAAATTAAGTCTGGTTTGCTGCGAAGAATTTGCATTAACGCCTTCACCGGGTCATTTATCATCACCACCGAAAATGTATTTTCGTCCAAAAAGTGTTTAATAGAATTTAACACTGTTTGACTATCATCAATGCAAGCAACTGTATATAGACCTTTGCTACTAACAGGTGGCTGCAGATGTTTATTATTACTATTATCAGGGACATCAGACTTGGACTGTATTGAGAATTGTTGCTCAAATTGTGTTTGAGATTGTGTTTGAGATTGTGACGGATTGGCTGTCGGTAAACCTTGGGTACTTTCCTCAGGAGGAAGTGGTGGCTGAACCGGTGACTGTATACCTTGGCGATTTCGTAATTGCTTTTGGCAATGTTCGATTAATAACCGCAAATCCAAGCGGCAAAATTTTGGTAATTTATCCAAACAACTCTCAACACTAAATTCATAACTCCCTTCTTTAACAGTCAAAAATGACTCCAGTACTTCTTTCCCCAACTCATCTATCAGCATTGCTGCTTGTGGAGGAGTCATATGCTCCTGCTCAACCAACCAGCAAATAGCTTGATAATCTGCGTCAGGTATTGACTGATTTTCATTTTGAGACTCAAATATCAGCCGCACCTGTGCGCGGGCTGCATTATTAAGAGTAGGAATTTGCTGACTCAAACGCCGCAAGTGACTGTCAAGTCGGTCAAACAGTTTATCTGAATAGGAAGCATAAGTAAGTTTACCTTCTTCTAGATAGATTGACCACGAAACTGACCCTGTGAATACTCGTAAACACCCTGTAGCATGGCGACTAGTTAGTTGTGCCAACAGAGATAGCGGGTGTAGTTTCTGGAAAAACTTGTAGCTACCTATAGGAGTTGTACTCATTTTGCTTTTACTAATTGCTCAATTCGATACATGTAAGCTAAATTTGTCCAGAGCTTTTCCACAATTAAAATTTATTATTTCGGGCTTTTGTAACTTATACTACAAAAGCCCAACTAATGGATTTGTGGCTAAACTCAACAGCAGCAGTTTTCTCTTAAGATAATTAAATCTCAGTTAACTCGTAAGTTGTGGTTAATTTACTTACTTATACTGAGGTTACCAAACATTTTTGGGGAAGGGGTAAAAAAAATATAAAAACTACATGAAGGCATTAAGTGTTGAATAAAAGTTAGGTGAACGCTACCGTAAAAATACTGCTAACAGTAGCTAATTTTTGTGCTTATTTTCAGTATTTACACTTAAGTAAAATCCGGTTGACCAACATTCGGTAAAACTAACTCAAGGAATAAGTAACATTACTTATATTTTTGATAATAAATATCCCAGGCTCAAAAGAGCGCTACTGTTTGCCTCCTTCCTTGAAAAATTTAATATGTCAAATTTAATGTTAATGCAGTTAGTCAAAAATTAAAAGATTTAGTTTATACAACGTATAACTTTATTCATTTAACTGAAAAAAATTCGGATTAGGTTGCTATTGCCGTTTTCTGTGTCAATCAACGTTGTATAAATTTGATATTGGTAAATTTTGTAGCTTTTAAGACCTTTATAGATAAGTTTGCAAAATTTAATTCTGCACTACGCAGTTTAGCAAGCGTTAATTCGGTATACTTTCATTTTGCGGCTGACAGGCTAACACGAATCAGATTGTTGAAATTATTTAACTTGGCAGAGTTAAGCAGAGTATTTTTGGCTAAAGAAGTCTCTGGGTATGAAACTGTAACTTAATTCCTATCCATCTCTACCCATATCTATTCATTTTTGGGTAGGTCTGATACAAGTTGGTCAACAAACTCTCTAAGCCGTTCTTGCCAATTGGGAACGGTTTTAATTTTTTCTTTCTGCCCTTCCCATCCCTTGAAACAGATAGGTGATTTATCTAAAGTCTTATCTTTATTAGACTGCCAACGAAATTCATGATTTTTCTGGAATGGCATACAAAAACAGAATATATAGTGGTATACTACTATATATAATACATAAAAATTCGAGTGATGGCTACTCTCACGTACGTTAAAGGATTACCAACGCAGGCGCAAGAATTAAATAGTTTAGGACTCACTTCCTTTGAGATGTTCTTGGCTACCTACAGTCCGGTATTCCACAAAGCAGCGCGTGAAACAGCCAACTTCATTCTTAAGAGTCAAACGTTCAACAAATCTAACTGGAACACTCATCTACAAACAACTTACGGCATTTCAAAGCGTCATGCTAATGGTGTTATCAGCCATGCTCAAGGTGCAGTGGACGCATCCAAAGAGGATAGGAAACATCATGTTAAGACGTTGGAAGGTAAGCTTAAATCAATCAATTCTTGGATTAGCAAATCAGAAAAGAAATTAGCGGGCTCTGTTAAGTTTTACGCCAAAAAAAATTGGCAGAAATCAAAGACTGGATGCAGGTTCCCATTGTCCTGTTCGCTCCAATTTCGTGATACTAACTGGAAGAATTTGCGCTTTCAGATTCATAACAAGAAACGCCGTGCTTACCAGTTATCTAAGCAGATTGAGCATTTGAAGACAGCGCCAATTCAAACTGTCATCTCAAAAGACCAAGCGTTTGTTGTTGGTTCAAAAGATGAATCTTTTGGTAATCAGGTTTGTCAATGGGACGGCAATATCCTTAAGTTCCGTGTACCTGCTTGCTTGGAATCAAGATTTGGCAAGTACGTACAAACAAGATTAGGTAACTTTGACCGCAAAATCAACAGACTGCCCAAAGATGGTTCTAAAACCTGGCACTTCTACCGCAAAGACGGTAAATGGAATGCAGCCGTACAGTTTACTCCAGCGCCAGTAAAGCGTGTCTCGCGTCACTCTACTTATGGCTGCATCGGGATTGACACGAATCCCGGCTCTATTGGTTGGGCATACGTTGACCGTGATGGCAACCTCAAAGCGCATGGACAAATCCCGCTACAAATGGGATTGCCAACAGGCAAACAGGATGCTCAAATCATTGATGCTTGCTTGCAATTGGCGGTACTGGCAGACACCTTTGCTTGTCCTGTTGCTTGCGAAGAATTAGACTTTACTACCAAGAAAGAACAACTAAAAGAGCGTGGTAGAAAATATGCTCGGATGCTTTCGCTTTGGGCGTATAGCCGTTTTTATGAATTACAGATGCACATCTTAAGCAACCGGGGGATTTATCTGATGAAGGTGAATCCTGCTTATACCAGCGTTATCGGCTTGGTGAAATATGCACGCCAATATGGATTAGCTAGCGATGAAGCTGCTGCTATGGCTATAGCGCGACGTGCTATGAGATTGACTGAAAATATTCCAGGCTGCATAACCGCCTATCTATCCGTGAAGGATAGAAAGCACGTATGGAGCCTGTGGAATCAATTGAATAATTTGATTAAGAAATCTAGCATTAAGCGTCACAGCTTCTATGCTATCTCTAACTGGGAGTCTTTGGTCAAGCAATGGTCGGAGCAATCTGTCCAGAGCAAACGAAAGTGTTAAAGATGATTTCTTGGAACATAAACCGCGATTCGTTCCCCCTGTACAGCTTTGTCTACTTGTGAGCAGGTTTGTATAGGTTTTTAGAAGCGGTGTAAAGGATAAAAGATAAAGTCGAGACAAACGGGCGTACATGCCATCAAGCGGCGAAAAAACCTGTCAAATGCGCGATATTCATGCCTCATCCCTTTATGGGTGGGGTAGTTTCATACTTCATCCTTGATACTTCATCCTTGATACTTCATCCTTGAGCTGACACTAACAGCACTGAAAATTACCATTGATTTACGGTCTGTTCGCTGAAATATTGCACAAGTGATATAAAAATTACCAACGAAAAGTAGATGGTAGCTATGCTGAAGGTAGAAGGGAAGAACTACGATTTTCTCCACACCACATACCCTTGTAAAGTTGATACCGACTTCAAACTTGTAGGTTGGGAAGCCAGTACTGCGCTTTTGGTACACTCGCGCAGGTAACTGGCGTTGAAGCGGTCGGCAAAACCCAACTCTAATTCTTAAAGCATGTTGGGTTCCACTGCATTCCAACGCCACATTGCACACTCAGGAAACCCCCAAGGGCGCAGTCGCTCACCAACCTACAAGCTAATCAATACATCAGACTGGACAACGTCCTAGCAGATGCTTACAGGTACTGACTTCAAACTTGTAGCTTGGGGAGCCAGTACTGCGCTTTTGGTACACTCGCGCAGGTAACTGGCGTTGAAGCGGTCGGCAAAACCCAACTCTAATTCTTAAAGCATGTTGGGTTCCACTGCATTCCAACGCCACATTGCACACTTAGGAAACCCCCAAGGGCGCAGTCGCTCACCAACCTACAAGCTAATCAATACATCAGACTGGACAACGTGCTAGCAGATGCTTACAGTTGACCGTGACATGATTATTTAACTTTAAAAGTGCGGATGAAAGGACTTGAACCTTCACTCCTCTCGGAACTAGAACCTAAATCTAGCGCGTCTGCCAATTCCGCCACATCCGCATCAGACATTATCATATCATAACAAATTATCTCTGGGAAGGGGGGTGGGGAGACAAGGGGAAAGGGAAAGGGGGACGACTTGGGGCCACGGGTGTGGGGGAGATTTCAGAATTCCAATGCCCTATGCCCTATGCCCTATGCCCTATGCCCAAATGAATCTACATTACTGCCACGCGGGGCAGACGGTGCTTGAATCCACAGAGAATTTCCCAAGAAATAGTATTTAATTGTTCTGCCCAATCGTCGGCGGAAATTTCTTCTTTTCCTTGTTGTCCCAGTACGGTGACTATTTCGCCTTCTTGTAAATCTGGGATGGCACTTACATCTAACATCAACTGATCCATTGTAATTGCCCCGATTTGAGGCACGCGTTGACCGCGAATTAATACCTGCATTTTATTGGAAAGGTTGCGAGGAACTCCATCTGCATAACCAATTCCGACGACGGCTATACGAAGTTCGCACGGTGCTATAAATTTATGACCGTAACTAACGCCTGTTCCTGGGGCAATAGTTTTTACTTGGGTGACTCGTGCTTTCACTTGCAAAACTGGTTGCAAATCAATGGTGTTTCGCAAATGCGGTGCTGGGTAAAGTCCGTAAACGGCTAAACCCGGACGCACCATATTATAGTGTAATGCCCGATCTGTGAGAGTACCGGCTGAGTTGGCGAAGTGCAAAAGTGGTGGTTCTATTCCCGAGGCTTTGATTTGAGCGATCGCTTGTTCAAATCGTTTATGCTGTTGTTTCATCACCGTTGTATCGGGACTGTCTGCTGTCGCCAGATGCGAATAAATGCTGGCGATACTCAAATGCGGTAACCTCTGCACTAACTGGACAAACTCCGCTGCTTGCTGCCAATTTGTACCCAATCTCGACATCCCTGTATCCAATTTGACGTGTACTGGCATGGCAGAATGAAAGTTAATTTCTTCTAATGTGTCAGAAAATACCAGGGCTTGTTTGGGGCTGCACAAAGTTGGTTGGAGTTTCCAATGAGCGATCGCGTGGATTTGCTCTGGTGTATGAGTCGCCCCTAAAATCAAAATTGGAGCTTTAATTCCAGCTTCTCGCAATTGAATCGCCTCTGGAACCGTAGCCACTCCCAGCCAACTTGCTCCAGATTGTAGTGCAGTTTGAGCAACTGTTACAGATCCATGTCCGTAAGCATCAGCTTTCACCACAGCCATCAACTGGGTACGCGGTGACAAAAAACTCCGCAGTTGTTGTACGTTGTGGGACAAAGCAGCTAAATCAATTTCCACCCAAGCACGTTGCGAGAACCAAGCGTAGGTATCACACTGCTGTTGATTTTCAGCAACACTAGACGTTTGATCGTGACTTAACATTTTCACTCACTCCTATCACACCACACTCATTACTTCCAAACCGTTTATCTGTTCATGCTTGTGAAAGCAATATCAGATTAATCAGGAAGTTTATCTTTAATCCTGGAACTGACACAAGATCGTGAGATGGGGGATGGGGAGATGGGAAGCTAAAAGTCCCCTTACTTGTGGGGTTGGGCGGAAATGGGGGCGACGGGTGTGGGGTCTGGGGCGATCGGTGTGGGAGACAAGGAGGAGATGGGGAGACAAGGGCGACGGGTCTGGGGCGACGGGTATGGAAGACAAAGAACAACAAAATTATGAGTGTTAAATTTTATGTTTCGTCTTATTAATTCTTAACTCTTAACTCCTAACTCCTAACTCCTAACTCCTAACTCCTAACTCCTAACTCCTAACTCCTAACTCCTAACTCCTAACTCCTAACTCCGCTTGTTGCTTCTTGGTAAAGTATCATTTCTTATCGTTACCAAAGAAGGATGCATTTGTGTTAATATATGTAAAACTAATACCTTGAGCGCTTATCTCAAATGGGGAAGGTTTTAGTCCTGAACGCCTCTTACGAACCGCTCAATATCACGAGCTGGCGTCGCGCTGTAGTTTTATTAATCAAGGGCAAGGCAGAGCGAATAGAACAAAATGGTAAGTTCTTATACTCTGACTTTCCACTGCCAACCGTAATCCGGTTGCGGCATTACGTGCGTGTTCCTTATAAAGAAATTCCTCTGACTCGCCGAAATATATTGCATCGTGACGGTCACACATGTCAATACTGCGGTTACACAGGGGATGAGTTGACGCTTGACCATGTCATACCGCGATCGCGTGGTGGTGGCGATGCCTGGGAAAACATTGTTACGGCTTGTGTCCGTTGCAATGTCAAAAAAGGCAGTCGCACGCCTCACGAAGCTCATATGCATTTGCGTCATTCTCCTCGTCAACCTTATAGCAGCCTCTATTTTGAGGTCAGCAAACATCTTAAAAGTGGACTTCACCAAGAGTGGCAAAAATATGTTATAGGACTTTGACACTCCTTTAAGCGCCCGATAACAGCAAAGCAATTGTCACCGATTAGGTGATGCTACTGCTTCTTGGGCATCAAAATGGCGAGTAGCCTGCCGACGCGACCGATTGTCGGTTGGGCAAAGCTGCTATAGCGCTTGTTGCCGGATACGACGCCGCACGAGCTGCTAGATTCGCCTGACAAAAACCATGCCAGTAGGTCAACAGTCTCCCATTCTATCTCACTGTGACGCTAAGTCAATAGTGTAAGTGCTAAATTTTCCAATCATTTCAAATGATTGGGAATGCAGGCGCGATCAAACTGTTTTTCTGAACTTGTACTTAAAAAAATGTCAATTTGTCATTAATTGTTAAAAATTGGACTAATAACACAAAATATACTGGTGGATACAGTGCTAGGGTTCGCTATTTTTGCGAAGATCGTAATGCGTGGCGAAACCAGTAAATTGCTGGTTGTAGTATTTATTTACGACAAAAAATGGAGCCGCGCATTTACAAATTAGTTCTCTATGCAACTGAATTCTCCTTTTACTCAGCTTGAGAGTTTGTCATTGACTACAGACCCAAACCCAGATGATGCTGAAATCGACCCCCAGCCAGTTGAATTGCCAAAAAAGCCAACCTTAGCGGTATCAACTGGTGAATCTGGCGTGTATCTCGGTCAGCGTGGCAATTTTCTGGCGACTAATAAAACAGAAGAGTTACAAAAAACGCTTTTAGCCCACCGGCACGATCGCCAATTAGTAATTCTGCAAGATTTTCCTGACCCTGATGCTCTCTCTTGTGCTTGGGCTTACCAGTTAATTGCCCAGCAATATGATATCAAGTGTGAAATTATTTATGCTGGTGCCTTGAGCCACCAAGAAAATATTGCGTTGGTAAAGCTGACTAATTTACCAGCCCAGCGTTGGACATTGCAAACCCTGAGAAGCAAAGATTTGTCTTCCTATCAAGGTTTTGTCTTAATTGACAACCAGGGAACCACCTCTGGGCTAATCATAGCGGTACAGCAGGCAGGAATTCCACTTGTTGCGGTCATTGACCATCATAGCTCCCAAGGAGAACTCAAGTCAGAGTTTGCTGACATTCGCCCTTATGTGAGAGCAACGGCAACTATTTTTACTCAGTACCTGCAAGCAGGATTACTAACATTAGACAGCAGCATAAATCAACATGTAAAGTGCGCTACAGCATTGATGCATGGCTTGCGATCGGATACAAATCGACTGATGCAAGCGCAAGAGGAAGATTTTATGGCAGCTGCCTATTTGAGCCGATTTTATGACGCCCAACTGCTAAACGCGATTTTACAGGCGAATCGTTCCAAGCGAGTGATGGATGTGATTGAGCGATCGCTTAAAAACCGCATCGTCCAAAATAACTTTTCGATTGCTGGCGTTGGTTATTTACGCTACGACGACCGCGATGCAATTCCCCAAGCAGCCGATTTTTTGGTAACAGAAGAAAACGTCCACACCGCAGTGGTTTATGGCATAGTTCACGATGAAGATGAAGAATTGGAAGTAGTTATTGGTTCTTTAAGAACTACCAAACTTACTTTAGATCCTGATGAATTTATAAAAGAAGCCTTTGGGCAAGATAGCACCGGGCGCTTTTTTGGTGGTGGAAGAACAAGCGCAGGTGGATTTGAGATTCCGATGGGTTTCTTATCTGGCGGTAATGAGAACTCTGCCTATGCAAGAATGAAATGGGAAGTTTTCGATTCTCAAATTAAGCAGAAATTGCTGAGGTTGGTGAATCCTAAAGACAACCCGATTCATCCTGAATAAGTTGGTAGTTGGTAGGCGCGTAGTTGGTAGTTGGTGGTGAAGGGGCGCCCTTGGTAGGGTAACCCGAGCGCAGGCGACTGGTGAACCCCGAAGGGGTTGGTGGTGAAGGGGCGCTTGCGTCTGCAGTCGGGAAGATTCCCCCCGGCGAGCGCTCGCGCCCTTGGTAGGGGAGCCACTGCGGTCTTGGGGTCTGGCCAAGTGCAGCAAGTGGCGTTTTCCCGACCCAGGCGACTGGTGGAGCGCTTCGCGGTAGCGATAGCGAAGCGCCCTTCGAGTAATCGAGCGTCCCAACGAGCGTCACCCCGAAGGGGTTGGTGGTTCGGCGCTGTTGGTTGGTGGTTCCCCAGCGCGGCCAAGAGGGGGTTTCCACGCCACTTGCGACCCTTGGCCAGACCCCAAGACCGCAGTGGCTCCCCATGAGCGTAAGAGCGAACCCCTCCGGGGTTCGGCGCTGTTGGAATCGCAACGCCAGATAACAAACAACTAACTGGGCGGCTCAAGACTCCTAACTGCTAACTCAAGACTCCGCGCCTGGGCGGCTCAAGACTCCTAACTGCTAACTCAAGACTCCTAACTCCTAACAATCCTTTCATCCAAAATCGTCCCGTGGAATTATATTTAATTCGACATGGCATCGCCGAAGAAAGAAGAGATAGCATAACAGATGAAGAGCGATCGCTCACCAAAGAAGGAAGGCAAAAAACCGAGAAAGTTGCCCAACGACTAAAACAACTGGGTTTGCAGTTTGATTTAATTGCCACCAGCCCCCTAGTACGCGCCCGCCAAACCGCAGAAATCCTCATCGCAACCAAACTGGGTTCCCAGCTAGAAGAATGCACCCATCTCGCCCCTGAAGGTCACATCGAAAATTGGGTTGCAGACTGGTTAAAACCCAGAAAATTTTCATCTCAAACCCAGCTAGCACTAGTGGGACACGAACCAAATTTGAGCGAATGGGCAGAAAATCTTGTCTGGGGCGAGGCTAAAGCCGGTTTAGTCCTCAAAAAAGCAGGTATGATCGGGATAAAACTACCAGAAGAAGGCTCTCCTCTGGGTCGTAGTCAGATGTATTGGTTGACACCGCCCAAGTACCTGCTTTAACAGATTTTCCAAAGTTCTTCAGGACTTTGTGTCAGAACCAATACTGTTATGGCGATAACAAATTCTGGTAAGTTTAGCCTGAGCAAATCTTTCAAAAAGCAGATGGTGTTGCCATGTTGGTGTGCGAATACAAGCCCGGATTGGAAGGCATTCCCGCCGCCCAATCCAGTATCAGCTTTGTTGATGGGCAAAAGGGATTGCTAGAATATCGCGGTATCCGGATTGAAGAACTAGCACAAAAGAGTACGTTTCTGGAGACTGCTTATCTTTTGATCTGGGATGAATTGCCTACAGCAGCAGAACTTGAAGCCTTTGAGCATGAAGTTCGCTTCCACAGGCGGATCAAATACCGCATTCGCGACATGATGAAATCCTTTCCCGAAAGCGGTCACCCAATGGATGCCCTGCAAGCCTCTGCTGCCGCTTTGGGCTTGTTTTATTCGCGTCGTGACTTACATAACCCTGTTTATATTCGGGATGCGGTGGTGCGCTTGTTGGCGACCATCCCGACAATGGTAGCAGCGTTTCAATTGATGCGGAAAGGCAATGACCCAGTGCGTCCAAACGATGACTTGGACTACGCCGCTAACTTTCTGTACATGCTCAATGAGAAAGAACCCGACCCGGTGGCGGCGCGAATTTTTGATGTCTGCTTGATACTTCATGCCGAACATACAATGAACGCTTCCACCTTCAGCGCTAGGGTGACAGCTTCTACCCTCACAGACCCTTACGCCGTAGTTGCAAGTGCGGTGGGAACCTTGGGAGGACCGTTGCATGGTGGAGCCAACGAAGAAGTAATTCAGATGTTGGAAGAAATTGGCTCCGTGGAAAATGTGCGTCCCTACATCGAACAGTGTCTGGAAAAAAAATCCAAGATTATGGGTTTTGGGCATCGCGTCTATAAGGTGAAAGACCCACGCGCCACGATTTTGCAAGACTTGGCAGAACAATTGTTTGCCAAGTTTGGGCATGACAAATACTATGACATCGCCCAAGAAATGGAACGGGTTGTAGAGGAAAAACTTGCTCACAAAGGAATTTATCCCAATGTTGACTTTTATTCCGGTTTAGTGTATAGGAAATTGGGAATTCCCACAGACTTGTTTACACCAATATTTGCGATCGCTCGTGTTGCCGGTTGGCTGGCACACTGGAAAGAGCAACTAGCAGAAAACCGGATTTTCCGTCCCACCCAGGTTTACAACGGTCGCCACGATTCCGCTTATACGCCCATAGAGGAGCGTTAGAGGAGGGAGACAAGGAGCGACGGGTGTGGAGCGACGGGTGTGGAGCGACGGGTGTGGAGGGATTTATTCTCCCTTATCTCCCCCTCTCCCTTGTCTCCCCCCTCTCCCTTATCTCCCCCCTCTCCCTTGTCTCCCCCCTCTCCCTCTGGGCTATTAAGGAATCTCAATCCTTACTATAAGTAGAAGCTGTCATAGAGTTAAGCAGGGCAAAAACCAACCAACGATATACTAGGCATGGGAATTGGCAACAATCTTCAATCGGGCGTCATATCGGTAGAGATATTAGTGCGTGCTTTTACACTTATTAACAGTTATTAACTCACTTAATAGTTGTAAATCACCATGACTCAATGAGTTCAACAACACCAAACATGAATCCAGGAATTGACCTTCAAGGAACTTTTATTAAATCCGTAATGGATTTAGGACTGCCATCTGGCGTAGCCAAAGCGCTTTGGATGCCCCTACCGATGATATTGATGCTCATTGGGGCAACTGTGGGGGTGTTGGTATGCGTTTGGCTAGAACGGAAAATTTCCGCAGCAGCACAGCAGCGTATCGGTCCGGAATATATCGGACCTTTTGGGTTGCTGGCTCCCGTAGCGGATGGTCTGAAACTTGTGTTTAAAGAAGATGTCGTGCCAGCCCAGTCCGACGCATTTCTGTTTACCCTCGGACCAATCATCGTCGTGCTGCCGGTGTTTCTGTCCTACTTGATTGTACCTTTTGGACAGAATATCCTCATCAGCAATGTCGGGATGGGCGTGTTTTTGTGGATTGCCTTAGCTAGCGTTCAGCCGATTGGCTTGTTAATGGCTGGCTATGCATCAAATAACAAATACTCTCTCTTAGGGGGGTTGCGGGCAGCGGCACAATCGATTAGCTATGAAATTCCTTTGGCGCTAGCAGTGTTGGCAGTCGTGATGATGTCCAACAGCCTCAGCACCGTTGATATCGTCAATCAACAATCCGGCTACGGCATCCTCGGCTGGAACGTTTGGCGGCAACCAGCAGGTTTTATCATCTTTTGGATTGCAGCATTAGCCGAATGCGAACGGATGCCCTTTGACTTACCCGAGGCTGAAGAAGAACTGGTAGCAGGTTATCAGACCGAATATTCTGGGATGAAATTCGCTCTGTTTTACCTCAGTTCCTACGTCAACTTGGTACTTTCTGCTCTTTTGGTATCAGTTTTGTACTTGGGCGGTTGGGATTTTCCCATTCCCCTTAATTTAATAGCAAGTTGGGTGGGAGTGAGTGAAGCCGATCCGGTGTTGCAGATAGTAACTGCTTCTTTGGGCATCACCATGACCGTACTCAAAGCTTACTTTTTGGTATTTCTCGCCATCCTATTACGCTGGACAGTGCCCCGCGTTCGCATCGACCAATTGTTAGATTTAGGATGGAAGTTTTTGCTGCCAGTAGGTTTGGTTAACTTGCTATTAACTGCAGCCCTGAAACTAGCCTTTCCCGTTGCTTTTGGTGGCTAATGGGATTAGGAGGCGCCCAGCCGCCCAGTTATGAGTTATGAGTTATGAGTTTTTAATTAACTACTCACTCTTGATTGTTAACTGCTAACTGTTTTTCTAATTCCTCACTGGGCGCCTCCTCACTCCTAACTTTAAAAGAGAGAGAGAAACACGATGCTAAAGTTCCTCAAACAAGTTGGCGATTACGCTAAAGAAGCGGTACAAGCCGGTCGTTATATTGGTCAAGGGCTGTCTGTTACCTTCGACCATATGCGGCGGCGTCCGGTTACAGTACAGTACCCTTACGAAAAACTGATTCCTAGTGAACGGTTCCGGGGTAGAATTCACTTTGAATTTGACAAGTGTATTTCCTGCGAAGTCTGTGTGCGGGTTTGTCCGATTAACTTGCCTGTAGTGGATTGGGAATTTGACCAAGTTAGGAAAAAGAAAAAACTCAATCACTACAGCATCGACTTTGGAGTTTGTATCTTCTGCGGTAACTGCGTGGAATATTGCCCGACAAACTGTCTATCCATGACAGAAGAATACGAGCTTTCCACCTACGATCGCCATGAATTGAACTATGATAACGTGGCGCTGGGTCGTTTGCCCTACAAAGTCACCAATGACCCAATGGTTACACCGCTACGCGAACTAGTTTACCTGCCCAAAGGCGTTATGAACCCCCACGGCTTGCCTGCCGATGCATCCCGCCCAGGTGCCCGTCCAGAAGACCTTGTAGAGCAGGAAAAATAAATGTTAGTGGTTAGTAGGTAGTGGGTAGTAGTTAGTAGGTAGTGGGTAGTGGGTAGTGGGTAGTGGTTCCCAACCAACAACCAACAACCAACAACCAACAACCAACAACCAACAACCAACAACCAACAACCAACAACCAACAACTAACAATTAACAACTGACTGAGGACAGAAAACAGTGAATTTAGCGGAAGGAGTACAGGTTGTAACCTTTGGCATACTGGCAGCGATGATGATTGGGACGGCGCTAGGCGTAGTGCTGGCTTCTAGCATTGTATATTCTGCCTTTTTGCTGGGGGGCGTTTTTGTCAGCATCGCCGGTTTGTACCTGCTGCTGAATGCTGACTTCGTAGCAGCAGCGCAATTGCTAATTTATGTTGGTGCGGTGAACGTGCTGATTTTGTTTGCCATTATGTTGGTGAACAAGCGCCAGAACTTTGTGCCTTTCCCCAGTGCTTGGATACGCAAAGCACTTACCGGAGTGGTGAGTCTGGGATTATTTGCGCTTTTGAGTACGATGGTGTTGGCAACTCCTTGGGCGTACTCAACTACTCCCATTGCTGGCGACAGTTCCATCGTTGTAATTGGCGAGCATTTCTTCAGCGACTTTTTGCTGCCTTTTGAATTGGCTTCCGTGTTATTGCTGATAGCGATGGTGGGAGCGATTATTTTGGCACGTCGGGAATATTTGCCAGAACAAGGGGTAGGTGGTTTGCCGCAAACTATTTTGACCTTGCCGGAACGCCCCAGAGAATTGGCGGCGCTAAGTAGCGGTAGTGAATCAAGTGATACTAGTATACCTCGTGGTGATTCTCGTCGCAAATGATTAACAGTTAACAGTTAACAGTTAACAACCAACCACCAACCCCAGAGGGGTGACGCTCGTTCCTCGCTACCGCGTAGCGCTCCACCAGTCGCCTGCGCTCGTGTTACCCTCCCGCAGCGCTCCTTCACCACCAACCAAGAACCAACAACTAACAACTGACAAAAGATTCATGCAACTTCAGTACTTTTTATTACTAGCAGCGGCTTTGTTCTGCATCGGGATTTATGGCTTGATTACCAGCCGTAACGCCGTGCGGGTGCTAATGTCCATTGAATTGTTGCTCAATGCTGTTAATCTGAATTTAATGGCATTTTCCAATTACCTTGACTCAACATTAATTAAGGGTCAGGTTTTCACCGTGTTTGTGATCACCGTTGCCGCAGCAGAGGCAGCAGTGGGCTTGGCGATCGTTCTTGCCATTTATCGCAACCGTGATACCGTTGACATGGAGCAGTTCAATCTCCTGAAGTGGTAACGCAAGCGTGCAACTCAAGCAGGTAATCATTGCTTATAAGGCGCGAGATCCCCAGAGTAAACGCTGGGCTGAAATGTGTGCCAAGCAGCTCGAAAACCGCCAGTGCCAGGTTTTGATGGGACCGAGTGGACCAAAAGATAACCCTTATCCGGTGTTTTTGGCTTCGGCAAATCAATCTATAGATCTGGCTGTGGTTATTGGCGGTGATGGCACTGTTTTAACTGGTGCAAGACATTTAGCCCCGGCTGGCATCCCGATTTTGGCAGTGAATGTGGGAGGTCATCTGGGGTTTTTAACTGAGTCGGTTGAGGAATTTCAAGATACTGAGAAAGTTTGGGACAGGCTGTTGGAGGATCGTTATGCTATACAACGGCGGATGATGTTGCAAGCGGCTGTATATGAGGGACATGGTTCAAATTTGGAACCAGTGACCGAACGCTTTCTCTCTTTAAATGAAATGTGTGTCAAACCGGCTTCCGCCGATCGCATGATTACTTCTATTCTGGAAATGGAAATAGATGGTGAAGTGGTCGATCAATATGTTGGAGACGGTTTGATTATTTCTACGCCCACGGGTTCTACTGGTTACACCGTTTCTGCCAACGGTCCAATTATGCATGATGGTATGGAGGCGATTACCATCACGCCGATTTGCCCGATGAGTCTTTCCAGTCGCCCCCTCGTTTTACCCCCTGGTTCGGTGGTGAGCATTTGGCCTTTAGGGGATTACGATTTAAGTACCAAGTTGTGGATGGATGGGGTGCTAGCTACTTCGATTTGGCCCGGACATCGCGTTGATATCCGAATGACTGATTGTCGGGCTAAGTTTATTATTTTACGGGAAAATTATTCCTATTATCAGATTTTGCGGGAAAAATTGCTGTGGGCGGGAACTAGGGTTCGCTACAGCAATAATCACCAAAATTGACTGAAAATCGAAATTTTTAGCTTTGGGTGCGCTTCTATTTGCTTTGAGAAAAGAAGCAACGCGCCCTTTTTGCTTTTTTGATACTTTATACCAATTCTATGTGAGGTTGCGCTTTATTCGCCCTCAGGCGCTTTGTTTGGAGGCGTTGCTTTGTACATTCGCCCTACAGCCCTTCGGGCATCCTACACGCAGGCGTTCGGTGAAGGGTAGCCTGCCCAAGCCAGGGGGGCTTAGGCGCATCTTCATAAAGAAACCCTATTAGATAGAGAAGTAAGATGATATTGAAATTATGTAATTATGTATACTAGAAATTAATACCAGTTCTCCATAATGTTGCCACGAATTAGATCCCCCCTAGCCCCCTTTTTAAGGGGGGTACTTCGACTGTGATTGGTTGCAACGTGAAAGAGAATTGGTATAAGCAGGATTTGTTCGATTAGTCAGGGTTTGTATGTATGTTTAAGAAGATTAGATATTCTGTTGCCGACCAAATAGTTAATAAAATTCTCACATCTTCTACGATTAACAGAATTATAAATTATTTTGCCGCTCAAAATATACATTTACAAATGCAAAAAAATGCCTTGGAATCCACGGCAAGATATGTTGAAGAAAACATGATGAGTGCGGTCAGTTTTTCTGACCTTTTTAGTTTATTGAATTTTGCTTTGTCAGAAGCGAAGTTAGATGGTTTGGTTATGGAGTTTGGAGTTGCTGGAGCTAGTACTACAAATTTTATAGCCAAAAATATGATGAATAAGACTGTTCATGGATTTGATTCTTTTGAAGGTTTGCCGGAGTTTTGGGTAGATAATTTAGGCGGGAGATATGAGAAAGGTACTTTTGATTCTAAGGGTAAGCTTCCTACTGTTCATGAAAATGTACAACTTCATGTAGGTTGGTTCGATAAAACTTTACCGGAATTCGTAGCATCTCATAAAGAAGATGTATCATTTGTGCATATAGATTGTGATTTATATTCTTCGACGAAAACTATATTTGATATATTAAGCGATCGCATAAATTCCGGTACGATAATTGCATTTAATGAGTATTTTAATTATCCGAGTTGGCAGCAGCACGAACACAAAGCTTTCCAGGAATTTGTAGCAAAAAATAATCTAAAATATGAATACATTGCGTACAATAAAGTCGGCTGGGAAGTTGTAGTGAAGATTATTTAGTACCCGACTCTAGGTGCGGCACTTTCACGAAGTCCGCAGTCAGGCGGACTAATCAAAATTAATCCCAAGATGCACCAGAAAATGTTCGCCGGATTTGCATGATAACTGGCGTTGAACTTTAACTTAACCAATTTTAGCTGTGGTTAGGGCATTTGGGCTGTGGAATTAAGATAGGTAATGGATGCGATGCGATCGCATGCATGCAACTTCTATAGGACTTACGCAAAGCCCCCCGAAAGCAGGGCTGTTTCACTTTCTAAAACCTGTATATTTGCAAAAGTTCAAGCGATTAAAAATTGATTATTTTGTATTCAAGGAATTAAAACCTGACAAATTGTTACTGGTAGTATAAATATTATTTTTTAACATTAATCATGAAAATATTTCTGATTTTTAATAAAAATTTAACTTGATTAAAATTAACATCTATCATTGGAGATAAAAAATATCTCTCAGTGAAAATAGAAAAAAATCTTTATTCTTAATCAAAATATTCTTGTTTCTTAACCTATACATGAAAAATTTAAGACAAGTGCAGAAAGTGGTTTTCCAAATTCTGTGCGAGCAATTTTATCCATCTATTTAGATGGTTTTCGTTCATCTATCTAACTAAAAAAGCATAATACTCATGACCAAGAATGTCATTTTGATGATTGGTGATGGCATGGGCTGGGAAATGGCTCGTGCTGCTGCTATCTATAAGCAAATTCAACAGGGTAAAACTGGTGCTACCCTTAGTGATTTTTATACCACAGGCAAGGGAGAGGGACTAAGTTTCCAAAATTTGGAAGGTTACACCTTGGCTACTACCTATGGCACAACTATTGCTGATAGCAAAGGAGTTTTCAGTACCAATAACTCTGCCCTTGATGGGTCCGATCCGGCGACAGCAGGTAGTCCTGTTCGCCCTGGTTTCAGCTTCGATCCAACCTTTAATCCGGGGAACACAGCATCTGGTGGGGCAAAAGTTAGTGATGGCGCAGTGGGTAACTTGGTAGGTTATGACCCAGTGCGTGGTGGTATCAACCCTTGGACTCCAGGTAACGATCCAGAATATATCAAATGGAGCTATCCGGATTCTGCGAACACCGCTACAACTTTATATACCGGCGTAAAAAGCTATAACAACGCCATCGGTGTAGATATTTTTGAGCAGCCCCTCGAAAGTATTCTGGTGTCGGCTAATTTGCAGGGTAAATCTACAGGTTTGGTATCGTCAGTACCCATTGACCATGCTACACCTGGTGCAGCTGCTGCAACTGTTAACCGTCGTAGCAAGTACGATGGTGAGTACCCAAGCTTAGATAATATTCTCCAGCAAGAATTGCGGATTTATCAGCCAACAGTATTACTGGGTGGGGGACATCCACTTTCCAACACCAAAGACCCCTTACCAGATGGTGTAGAACCACCTACTACCAATGAGTTCATTTCAGAAGATACTTACAAACAACTGAGTGAAAATCCCACTGGTAACATTTACAATTACACCTTTTTAGAAAGGGGAACTGACGCAGCCAAGAAACTAGCTGATACTGCTGCAAGTCTTGACCCCAATAAAGGCGATCGCTTACTCGGTGTATATGGCGCTCGCGGACAGAATGGTAATTTACCTGTAAGTTCTGCCAATGGAGACTACAGCACAACTGGACTTGATATGTTCAGCGTGTTCAGCACTAAAGGAAAAAACCCCGATACCGAGCGACCGCTACTACCTGGAGAAACAGACGAATCTTTTATAGCCACAGAGATTAATGAAAATCCTACCCTTAAGCAGTTGACTCAAGCTGCTTTGAATGTATTGAGTAAGGATAAAGACGGCTTCTGGCTGATGGTTGAAGGTGGGGACATAGATTGGTCTGCCCACGATGACAATATAGATAACCTGATTGGCACAACTTTAGACTTCGACAAAACCATCACCTCAACAATTGACTGGATTGAAAATAACGGTGGCTGGGAAGAAAACTTGCTGATTGTCACAGCTGACCACGACCACTATTTAACGTTAAATCCTAATTACCCAACCCTACTGCAAAGCTTTGGTGGTGAGGCGCTGACAAATTTGGACACGCCAGCACAAGCAGGACACTTTTGGGGTTCTGACCCCAATGAAAAGTACGGTTGGGGTAATCACTCCAACCGTCCAGTACCGGTTTACTACCAAGGTGCTGGTGGTGATGTGTTGAGCAATTTTGTTGGTCAAGGTTACGAAAGTTACGGCTACCAAATTCCCGGTTTACCCAACCATGTAGACCAAAGCCAAATTTATCAGACTATGCTCGCCGCCATTACAGGTTCTACAGAAAAGCCGATGCTTAAGGGACCGCAGACTTTCTATGGCGATGCTAAGGATGACTTAGTTTATACCGGGGCTGACAGCGATACAATTTACGCAGGTGAAGGCGACAATCGGATTTTCGCTAATAATGGCGACAACAAGGTGTATGCAGGGAATGGCGATGACCTTGCTTATACTGGGATTGGTAATGATGTTTTTTACGTCGGTGATGGTGATAACACAGTGTTTGCCGGTGATGGCAGCGACACTATTTATGGTGGTGCAGGCGATGACCAGTTTTACGCAGGTGCTGGTAATGACTTAATTTATGCCGGTGAAGGCAAGAATATTATCTATGCTGGTCCTGGGAATGACACTGTTTACGCAGGTGCTGGTGATGATTTCATCAACGCTGGGGCAGGAAATGACTTGATTTACGCAGGAGAAGGCAAAAACACCATTTCGGCGGGAACTGGTAATGATACTGTGTACGCTGGTAGCGATGTTGACAAGTTTATCTTAGATGTTGGAGAAGGTGCAGTTACCATTTATGGTTTCTCATCTAATGACCAAATCAGCCGTGGAACTGGGTTGAAGGCTACTGATGTGCTAACCACTAGCTTTAATGGTAGTGATACTCTCATCAGTTTTGGTGATGACCTGCTGGCAACTTTGAAGTCAGCTACTTCTGTGACTATTGTCTAAGTAGGGGGCGCGTCAATATTTATCAAATTCGGCAAGGCAGGAGGCAGGAGGCAGATGGCAGATGGGAAGAGGGTTTGAGCCAAAGTTAATCTTTCTTCACGCGCGTTAGGTTTAATTGTGCCGACTTACAAAAATAATACGGGAGTTTGAAAGCTGTACTAGGGTAAGCACACTCGTTGAACCAAGAATCTCAGTATCTTTAGAGCTGAGAGTGTCAATTAGTGGTCTGCCGCATTAATTATGTTGGGTTGTAGAGACGGACTAAGTGCGTCTCTACAGAATTTTGATGACAAACCAACCAATCAAAACTAATGCGGTTGACCATTAGTGGTCTGCCAAATTATTTATGATCGGTTGGTTTCGGTCAAAATCCAGGTTTCGCAAAAGTTGCCGGGATTCTTTAAACCTAAAATTGCTTTCTTTAGGACTGGTTCAAGGGAAAGGGTTCAAGGGAAAATATGAAACTTTTTTTCACGAGTCCTTTACCCTTTCCCTCGCTTTCGTTTTCTTGGATTGTTTTCAGCTAGCTTCAAGCAAGTGTCGCTATCATAGTTGAGGTCTGCTGTGCAACACTATATATAATCTCTCTATTTATATTTGTGGATAGAAACATACTGACCATCAACGTTTGAACGGTAACGAGTAATCGCTTTGCAACCAGTTGACTTCACCACCCTAACAGCGGCTTGTAGCGAAATTCGCGCTTTCTGGCTACCTTCGAGGACAGAACAGGTTTACCAGCGTGATCGCTATACTATTGCTATTGCACTACGCACCCTCAATGAACGGGGGTGGCTGGAAATTTCTTGGCATCCCCAAGCTACACACATTTGTATTGGCGAACCGCCTCCCAGAATACCTGATACTTTTACTTTTAGCCAACAACTCGTACACCAACTTGGTGGGTTGGCGTTGGTGGGAATTGAAGCGATCGCTCCTTGGGAACGCGTTATTGATTTACAATTTGCTCGTCGCCCTGGTGAAGAGGCTTTATATCACCTGTATGCGGAAATTATGGGCAAGTACAGCAATGCGATTCTCACTGACGCTAACAATCAAATTATCACGGCTGCCCATCAAGTTAGCCAGCAACAATCTAGCGTCCGTCCCATTCAAACCGGACAACCTTATGAAATTCCACCCAAACTTACTGATGCTGTACCGAGTTTGAGCGAATCCCAAGAACGCTGGCAAGAACGGGTAAGCTTAGTACCAGGAGGTATTAAGCGGCAGTTACTTAAAAATTATCGCGGTTTGAGTGCAGCGCTGGTTGAGACGATGGTGTTGGCTGCGGATATAAATCCAGAAACAAGCACCGATAGTCTTAAACCTGAAGACTGGCAAAGGCTATTTCAACGCTGGCAAGAATGGCTGCAAGCTTTAAAAGACCAAAAATTTCACCCTGGTTGGACGGCAAAAGGATATACCGTCATGGGTTGGGGTACAATTCAGCCAGCAAAAGATATCCAAGAGTTACTCAGTCGGTATTACACCGACCAACTCAATCAACAAGTATTCTCCCAGCTGCGGCATCAATTAAGCCAAAAACTTAACAATATTTTGGCAAAATTACGCCTTAAAAGTCGTACCTTTGAGGAACGCTTGCAGCAGTCCGATCGAGCTGATGAGTATCGCCAAAAAGCTGATTTGTTAATGGCGCATTTGCACGAGTGGGAACCGGGGATGAAAGAGATTGTTATCCCTGACTTTGATAGTGGCACACCAATAGCGATCGCGCTTCAACCAGATAAAAATGCCGTCCAAAATGCCCAAGGTCTTTACAAACAGCATCAAAAACTCAAACGTGCCCGCGCTGCGGTTGAACCGTTACTGGCAGATGTAAATGCTGAAATTCAGTATTTAGAACAAGTTGAAGAAGCGATCGCGCAAATAGACAAGTACCAAACGACAGAAGATTTACAAGCTTTAGAAGAAATCCGTGAAGAGTTAATTCAGCAAAAATATCTCGAAGATCCAGAATATCGCAGCCGCAGCGCCAATGAAAACGCCGGCACCAACTTTCATCGTTACCGCACTCCCAGCGGCTTTGAAATATTAATCGGTCGTAACAATCGCCAGAATGACCAATTAACCTTTCGTGTAGCCGGCGATTATGACTTATGGTTCCACGCTCAAGAAATTCCAGGCAGTCACGTGTTACTGCGTCTAGAACCGGGTACTGTAGCAGAAGAAGCTGATTTACAGTTTACCGCCAATCTTGCCGCTTATCACAGTCGCGCCCGTCAAAGCGAACAAGTACCAGTAGTTTACACTCAACCCAAGCACGTTTACAAACCCAAAGGAGCCAAACCAGGAATTGCCATTTACAAACAAGAACGCATCATTTGGGGACAACCGCAAGAGATTTTGAGTTAGGAGTTAGGAGTTAGGAGTCTTGAGGCGCCCAGTTAGGAGTCTTGAGGCGCCCAGTTAGGAGTTAGGAATTAAGAGTTTTGAGTTATTAGCTTCGTTTTTTGAGTTTTGAGTTAAAAGTCATTAGTCATTAAGTTTTCTTATCTCCCTTGTCTCCCTTATCTTCCTTGTCTCCCTTATCTCCCTTATCTCCCTTATCTCCCTTATCTCCCTTATCTCCCTTATCTCCCTTATCTCCCTTATCTCCCTTATCTCCCTTGTCTCCCCTTAAATTCTCCTTGAAGACAGAGGGCAATGAGTTGATTAATATCTTTTTTTAATAAACTTATAGAAAACTTATAGAAAAATCTGTGTTGACTGTTACAATATTGTTAAGAAAAGTTGCCCGTTGCGTTTTGGGAACGCGCAAGGGTTTAACTCGATTGAGAAGACAACGTAAAAACATGTTGCAGACCAGCTGTGGGAGGCTGGTCTTTTCTTATAGCAGGTCAAGCGGATTTGTAAAGACGCGATCGCATCTTTAATCCTGAGGGAATTTCGTTTGTTATCCCTATCCACCAATTATCCCGAAAGGTGCGTATTGCCCACCTTAATTTCTACTTTTCTTTATTTTTGCGGACTTACTACTTAGAAACTAAAAGTTGTTCTCAAAGCACCAATTACAACATCATCGTTATCGTTGTTATGATCTGGCGCTGTCAGCCAAATGACTCCTGGGGTAATGGTGATATTGTCTGTGAGCTTGTATTGATAAAAAGCTTCTAGGTGATAGGAGGTATCCTTGTCTTTGTCAATGTTGTTAATACTGGAACCTGTGACTTTCGGCTCCATACCGACGATTATACCAGCTAAGTTACCTTTTTTACCAAGGTCGGGAAATCCCAGAGTTACCGCCCAGTTCCATATATCAAGGTCTCCACGGTCAACTGTGCCGCCGACACTGGATAAATTACGGGCGTTGGTGTAGCCAACCCAACCACCAAGGACAAATTTTTCACTCAATCCTAAGGATGCTTGTATACCGTAGGAATTGCTAGAAAATGGTACATTCACCGGTTCAGGCTCCCCAGGAACGTCAACGGGAGGAGTAAGTTCAGATTCCAGGAAGGATATCGGATTAGCGCGTCTGCTACCAGTGCCTAATTCCTGATTGTAGGCGTTGATGTAGGTTAAGCCAATGGTAAAGCGATCGCTCCCTTTAAATGTTAACTGTGCCAGCGCACCGTAAGCTCCATTAAACAATCCATTTTTGGGTGTCGGATCGTTGGGCGAACTTGCTAAATATCCTAAAGTTAATGCCAGTTTATCACCAAATTCTTGGGTAACTCCCAACCCCGCACCATCCATTTGGTAATATATTGGGTTGCGCGTGCCAAAGCTGGACAAAGCACCAAACGCACCGTCACCGTCAAAGGCATTCACTGTATTGGTCAGGTCGTCCGCCGCACCAGCATTAGCAATCAATTTCACCTGTGTCCCTTCGCCAAGAGGAAATGCGTACAACAATGCATCGATTAAGGCATCAGTGTTACCATCTTCACCGACGAAGAACAGGCTACCCTCTGGTGTGCCAATGTTAGGGTTTAGAATATTATTCGCCTGAATTCTGGTGAAGAGTGTATCTTTGCCGGTAAAGCTGGTGTTAAATTCTATCCGCGCCCGTACGCCCAAAGTTATATTGTTGTCTTTAACATCTTCACCGTTAACTTGGTCTCCTCCCAAAACATCGGTAATTGCTGTAACAACTTGTCCGCTTAATTTAGTTGTGGTAGAAAATTGATTCGCTTCTAATTGGGCTGTACGTGCTTCCACTGCATCAACCCGACCGCGCAATGTTGCCAATTCGGCTGAAAACTCTTCTTGCAGCTTTTGCAGTGTGGCTAAATCTTGTTTGGTCACCAAATCGGCGGTGGCGGTAGCAATTAATTCGTTGACCCGATCTAAACAAGCGTTCAAACCAGCAGCAAATTCATATCGCGTCATCGCCCGATTACCGCGATAAGTGCCGTTAGGGTATCCAGCTATACAGCCATAGCGCTCTACGAGAGATTGCAACGCTTGGAAAGCCCAGTCTGTAGGTTGCACGTCAGACAACTGAGACACTGAGGTTACTTGTGCCATTGTGTTGTCTTGACTTATATTCTCATTTGTATTTTTTGGAACTACTACCACCTGCGGTTCAACAATTTCCGAGGAGGTTGCTGGTGTTTCCCCTGCTACTGCGGCAGAAGTAGCAACTAGCAATGCACTTAACGTTGCTGGAGTCACGAGCAGAGATTTCCAAGATTTTGGCATTTTTTCCTCACACTATTTTCCAACTCATAGCCACACTGCACTTTCAGGAAAGCGCATTTGAGCAAAACGATTTTCAAGCATCTTATCAGTATTGAGAAAAATTTTTAACAAATAAAAATTTCTAGCTGACATTTATTCAGCCCTAGATCAAAAACAGTAACAAACTTTAAAGAATTATTTTTCTTTGTAACATGTAATTGCAGTCATCTATCTTGAGAATGAGAATTATTATAGTATTGCATTTAGAATAAGTATTATTGTCGATAAAAATTTAAACCAAGGTAGAGCTTACAGCCTTGTAGAGGAGAAAAAATCTTGTTCCAAACTTTTATAAGAAATAGAACAGACAAACACAGAAACGGTATCTTGTCCCTAATTGCTTTAGTACTAATGTTGGCAAGTAATGGCTGTAGCAAATCAAGCAGTAACACAATTGTAAATACGGCAAAATCACCGCAAGCGCAAAAGGCTGCCACTACAGCATCGCCTCAGCCTGGCAAAACCAAAGTGGTGGCGACATTTTTGCCGATGTATTGGTTTGCCAAGGCGGTGGCTGGAAATGCTGCAGATGTAGAAATTTTGGTTCCGCCCGGTACGGAGGTGCATGAGTATCAAGCTACACCTAATAATGTCAAAGCGATCGCTTCTGCAAATGTGCTGGTGAAAAACGGTTTGGGGTTGGAGGAATTTCTCGAAGACACAGTAAAAAATGCTCAAAATTCTAAATTGGCAGAAATCGATGCAAGTAAAGGAATTAAAGCTTTAAATGAAATTTCGCCAATCGTAAAAACCACGAAAGAACAAAAAGACCACGAACATGATAAGGGAAATCCTCACGTTTGGTTAGATCCAGTTTTAGTAAAACAGCAAGTTAGCAATATTCGCGATAGTTTAATTGCCGCTGACCCGGCAAATAAGGCGACTTATGAAACAAATGCGGCGAATTATATTAAAGAATTAGACAATTTAAATAATGAATTTCAGCAGACATTACAGAAAACTCCCAACTGTACCTTTATCACATTTCATGATGCATATCCATATTTAGCCCAACGTTATAACCTCAAGCAAGTTGCCGTAGTAGAAATACCCGAAGACCAACTAGCACCAACAGATGTGCAAAATGCAGTAAATGCTGTGAAAAAGTATAAAGTTCAAGCGTTGTTTGGGGAACCAGGAGTAGATAATAAATTACTGAAAAGTCTTTCCAAAGACCTCAATATAACTTTGCAGACAATCGATTCTTTAGAAACTGGCGAAACCGACCCGCAGCATTATTTCAAGGCGATGAGAAGTAATTTGCAAACTTTAGAAACTGCTTGCAAATAGTTTTAGACTTTTGTTATTTGTCCTTTGTCCGAAGATAATGCCCAATGACCAATTATGAATTATCAATTATAATTATTAATTTACAACCGCCAATGACTAGTGACCAAGGACAAATGATAACCCCAGTTTTAAAAGTAGAGGGATTGACTGTATATCTAAACAGAACAACTGCTGTTCGGGATGTTTCATTTGAATTATTGCCAGGGACAAATACAGCTATAGTTGGTCCGAATGGCGCGGGCAAAAGCACCCTTGTGCAAGCGATTTTAGATTTAATTGGGCGAAATTCTGGCAATATTGAAATACTTGGTCGTCCAATTACAAGACTTGGAAATTTACGCCATCAATTAGGCTATATGCCGCAAAATTTCATCTTTGACCGCAGTTTTCCCATTTCTGTTAGCGAATTGGTAGGTTTGGGATGGGTTAAAGAAGGGAAAAGGGAAAAGGGAAAGGGGGAAAGGGATAATTGCTTTTTTCAAAAGCTGTTACAAAAAGACAGAGAAAAGTCAGCAGCAGTGGCGGAGGCTTTGCGCCGAACTGATGCTTATCATTTGCGGCATCAAGCTATTGGTACCCTTAGCGGCGGTCAACTCAAGCGAGTATTGCTGGCTTACTGCTTAGTGATGCCTCGGAGACTGTTGGTATTAGATGAAGCCTTTGCCGGGGTAGATGCACAAGGCGCGGCGGAGTTTTATAATTTGTTAAATGAACTGAAACAGGAAGAAGGTTGGACAGTCCTGCAGGTTTCCCATGATATTGATATGGTAAGCCGCCATTGCGATCGCATTATCTGTCTCAATCAAACCATTGTTTGTACGGGAACCCCGGAAATTGCCCTTTCACCACAAAATCTCTTAGCTACCTACGGTCCTGGTTTCACCCGCTACCAACACCATCACTAAATGAGTTATGAGTTATTAGTTATGAGTTACTTCAAAAGTTATGAGTTATGAGTTATGAGTTATGAGCTATGAGTTATGAGCTATGAGTTATGAATTGAAGCCAAATTTTTAACGAAGCTAAGAACTTAAAACTCCTAACTCCTAACTCCTCACTGGGTGGCTGGGCGCCTCCTAACTACATCCTTCTTCATCCAAGTGTTCGGCTACAGCTTGGTAAAGATGTAAAACATGACTATCGTGAAGCCGATAAAACACATTGCGACCTTGTTTGCGATAACTTACTAGGCGCATTGCCCGTAAATTTCGTAACTGATGGGAGACCGCAGATTCACTCATATCCAATACTGCTGCTAAATCGCCAACACAAAGTTCTTTGTTCGCCAAAAGCGAGAGAATTCGCAGGCGGTTAGCATCCCCCAAGAAACTAAAAAATTCTGCCATCCGCTGGGCTTTTTCACTACAGATAACTTCCTCTTCAAGGGGTTGCACATTATCACTATCTTTATGGTGTTTCTGATTATACTTAAGTACTCCTGCTTGGGGAATAGAATTAGTTACAGCACAAGCAACAGTATTTCTAGCCGGTATAGCTGACATATTGTAAAAAATTCCCTGTTATTACTTTGTTATATGAAAAAATTATATACTCAGACCTGCTGGCAATCCTAATGTCAAATTTCACACATGTATTTATTAAATGATTGCCAAATGACTTGGCTAGCTGTCACCAACGCGAATAACTTGGTGACGTTGTTACAATTTCCCTTTATGCAACGGGCGATCGCCGGTGCTGTATTAATGGGAATACTAGGCGGTTTGCTTGGCTGTTTTGTCACATTACGCCAGTTATCTTTTTTCAGCCATGCGGTTGGTCATGCAGCATTAGTAGGCGTAGCCTTAGGTGTGCTGCTACATTTAAATCCCACCTGGATGCTGCTGCCTTTTACCTTAGCGTTTGGCGTGGTAGTCCTTTACTTTATTGACAAAACCGATATCGCTAGCGATAGCGTTCTCAGTATTGTACTTTCAGGAGCCTTAGCGATCGGCGTGATTTTAACTAGCCTGATTCAAGGATATCGCGGCAACTTGATGGGCGTACTGTTTGGCGATATTCTCGCCATTGATGCCACAGATTTGATTTTGACACTGTTGGTGCTTGTGGGAGGCAGCATATTCTTGCTATCAACCCTGCGGCAGCAAATTTTATTGACCCTTAATCCTGCTGTAGCTCAGGTTCAAGGCATTCCAGTACAATTGTATCGCTACGGCTTTGTAATATTACTATCATTAGCCGTTGCCGTGGCGATTAAAGCAGTCGGTGTTTTACTAGTGAATGCCTTTTTGGTAATTCCCGCCTCCACCGCCAAACTGATGAGTCACCACTTTAGCCGCTTTCTGGTCATGTCAGTGATTGTCGGTTCCACCAGCAGCATTGCTGGCATCATCGTCTCAGGTCTTTTTAATTTTGCCTCTGGTCCGAGTATCGTACTTGTACAGTTTATGGTATTCGTAATCGTTTTTAGCTGGGTTAAGTTGACGATGAAAGCCGCTTAAAAGTTTTTTTCTTCAAACCCTTGCAAAATCATTTCAGGTTTGCTAAATTAAGGAGTCGTTGCGGAAAACATTCCCGCCGGGATAGCTCAGTTGGTAGAGCAGAGGACTGAAAATCCTCGTGTCACCGGTTCAAGTCCGGTTCCTGGCATTGCTTTAAAAGCACAGCAAAAAGCAGAAAATAAAGAGTTTTCCAGCCAACGCATCTTTGTTGAACACGTAATTAGGCTCGTGAAGATTTTTCGCATTGCTCAACAAAGATTTCCGCTTAATTCTCGAACTTACGAGCAGGTCATTCTTACCATTTGTGGATTGGTAAGGTTAAGAATTGGTGCATTAGTTTTGCCAGTTTCATAAAAGTTGTAAATCTCCGGACAGTTATGAATTAGCTATCAATATTTTTACAGATAGTTGCTATCAGTAACTATCTCAAACGCTGATTATTTCGTTGATTCTGGCTTGATGTTAACGCCCTGTAAAGCCAGACGTGGAGCGGTTTACAAATTTTCGGACAAGTCTATTTTAAGAGAAAAAAATTCCTAGCTTTAGTCATGTCTATTCTCAAGGGTGAAATTTCCACTGTTGTTGTCGCTCACAAGGATAGGTTATGTCGGTTTGCTTTTGAGTTTGTTGAACAGCTTGCTGATTCTTCAGATTGTGAAATTATTGTTGCTAACCAAGAATCTCTCTCTCCACAACAAGAATTAGTCGAGGATTTAATGGCGATTATCCACTGCTTCTCCTGCCGTCTGTATGGTCTTCGCAATTATTCTAAGGAAATTAAAGAAAAACTTGTGGCAACTCTCGACAACCCTCCACAAAATGTCTGAGAATCACAAGGGAAAGAAATTCAATGTTAAGGAAGTTATTCGGTTGCTGACATCCGTAAAGACGAAGTTAAAACTGTCAAAGTCACAAAGAATCCTGATGGCGAAAAGCGCTGGTATTGCTAGGTTTACCTACAATTGGGGCTTGGCGACGTGGGAATCTCTGTACAAGGATGGGTTGAAACCAAATCATCTCCTACTCAAGAAATTCTTTAACAATGAAGTTAAGCCTGTTTTACCTTGGATAAAAGAAAAAGGGGTCTGTCAGAAAGTAACAGAATTCGCCTTTGAAAATCTAGGAAAAGCTTTTAAGAACTTTTTCCAGGGTCGGTCAAAGTACCCAACCTTTAAGAAAAAAGGCAAGGGCTATCGGATGTCAGAAAGGTATTGTTAAGCAAATCGTTAATCAAGGCGGCGACTACGTTACATTTTAGATTTTTGTATACATTCATCACTTTTTTCAGATTGATATCTGTAAGAAACATACATCTGTTTTATACAAATTGTTTTACTATTTTCGTTGAGAAATTATCTTTTTTTATATCTATTTGAAGCATCTCAAGGTTTTGCTAATTAAAAATAGCGATCGCATTACTGAAAAGGTTATGTTGCAAGCCTTAAACTCAACCATGTTTTGTTTGCGAAAATTTAGATGCGTTTGCCCTGGAACTTGCCCCTGGAATGCGAATTGTAGTCACGGAAGATGACATGGGTTGGAACGGTCATAGTGGCATAATTATGTCCAACCGAGAAGGCGATTTCTGGGTTTTACTTGACCACACAGTTGCCCAAGGTATGGAAGTCAAACACTTGCTCAAACCACACCAAATACAACCAGAACCTCAACAACCAGTTACAAATCCAGCTTCTTCCAAAGAAACGTTTACTGCTGACCAAGTTGAGCAAAAAATAGCAGAAGCGATCGCCCAACACGAGCAGCTTCGCTGCGCCGAAGGTGATCGCGAAAAAGCCGAGTCCGAACAGGGACGGTTTGTAAAAATTCGAGATGCAGCACTACAAGCTGCAAAACGGGAAATACAAGCAGCAGAACAACACGCTCGTGCGATCGCACAAGCAAACCAAGAGTTAAACGAGCAATTAGCAGTGAAAGAGAATGAAGTGCGATCGCCTACGGCGGGTCTGGGACCATCGCTCCGTGCTTTACAAACTAAAAATCAACAACTCGAACAGCGAATAGCAGAATTGGAAAAAGCCCTAGAACACTCCAGTGTGAATAATTGAGGGAATACCTTGAATAAGCAAGCTGCGAGAGTTGTTAACAAGGAGTTAGAGAAAACCATTGAGCCATTAATGCAGGAAGTCGATCGCTTACAAAATCTAGTGGGATCGCATGAGCAAGAATTAACTCAACTTCAAACTCTCAATCGCAAACAGCAGGAAGAATCAATATCCGATTCGGTTGTAGCTGAGTTTGGCGAGATTGGAGAACGCTTTGAGTGGAGCGGATGGAGCCGTCGGGGATATCGAGCAGCTAGTGGAATGTTGTGTACGGGGATTAGTGCGATCGCTACTTTTATTTCTGACTTAAAAGCATCTTCCCCCACTTATCAACAGCAGGAAATAGCTTTTTAGATTTAAGTCAAATTAGATTTACGACAAATATTGCCATTAATCAATAATGGTGCTTGATTTGGCATGGCGAAAACAAGCTAAATAAAGAAATTGAAATGCAATGTCAAGAAAAACAACCTAACACCAAGAAAATCCCGCGCTGGTTAGCAAAATTTATCTTATTGCAAACACAAAATAACCCCAATAACCAACAAATATTCTTTACACTTCTCGAACCGATGACACCCCAGGAATGGTGTATTTTATGGATACCAATTATTCATCCTGGAGTCGAACTTCCCTGTGACGGAGAACGCAATCCCCACAGGTACATGAAAGCTTGTATCGCAACTTTATCTGCACTAACTGGGTATCACGAAAGAACTATTGAAGGATGGTTTTATGGAAAGCCCTATCATTATTCGGTAGGTATATTACTGCGATGCTTTGATTTGATATTTAAATTGCAGCAATATTTGAAATAGCTCACAGGTCAAAGTTATCAATTGAGTAAACAAATGCGAAGGTTTCTATAAAATAAAGCAACCAATGAGTACGGTCACTTTTGATGACGACCTTCGTAAAAGTCCACTGGCAGACCCAGCTAGTAGGATACGCTAGATTATTGCAGCTGCTGGGAATTATCAGCATCATGATCCGGCAAAATAGTTTCCAAATCGCGCAATGACCGAAAAGCATATCCACTTAAGCCAATAATTACTAAGCTTAACGAAGAGATAACATACATAAGTGCCATGCCTGCACCTTTGCTTGTACCAAATATACTACCGAATATTGGTGAGAGAGTACCTCCTGGCATCATAGCTGGTTCAAAGATGTAATCGGCAAGTAATCCAGCAATTAAAGTAGCAACTGCCGATGTTACAAATTGAACCATAGAACGTGTAGCAAAAACTCGTCCTTGTAAATCGGGTCTTACCTTACTCAACCAAATAGCATCATTAGAACTACCAATCATTGGGTAATTTAAAGAGGAGCAGAATTGAGCAGAAGTTAAAATGAATAAAGTTTGACCTAGACCAAAAACCATTTTGCTCAAGCCAGTGCCAATGATGCCCAAGAGTACTCCTTGAATACGGTGCTTAAAGCCACCCCAACTGCTCATCAGCAAAGCTCCAACAATACCGCCTATTCCTGCTGCTGAAGCAATGTAGCCTAATATAGTAGGGTTATTATTAGTGCGTGCCAAAATCATTGCTGAGTAGAGTGAATCACCAATATCATGAGCAAACCCAAATAACGCAAATAAGGCTAACATGGCAAATAAGCTTGGGCGTGCAGCAATGTAACGAAAGCCAAAGCTGATATCTTGTCTAATATTGCTGCGATTTTTTATTATTGCCTCTGTAACAATAGGCTGGGGTATATTTACTCGCAATACAGTAATTACTGCGATCGCAAAAGTTGTAATATCTATAGTTAAAATTCCCGCAAGACCAATAATAGTGTAGAGAAAACCTGCAATTGCTGGTGCAATAATACTCGAACCAGAGCTTGCTAAAAAGGCGATACTGCTAGCACGGCTGTATTGCTGTTTTGGTAGCATTGTAGATATGGATGCCGAGTATGCCAATTCTTGAAATAGTTCAAAAACACCTTTAATCGCTACAGCTACGTATAAATGCCATAAGTGCAGATTATTAGTAGTATAAAGTATCGAGACAATAATAGTTAATAGACCGCTTACTGTATCGCCGAACATCATCAAGAATTTACGGTTCCAGCGATCGACAATTACCCCAGCGACAGGAGCAATCAATACCTGTGGCACTTGTATAAAAAAACCAAACAAAGCTAATGCTGTAGCTTGGTGGGTGAGTTCCCAAACCCATATAGTAAAAGCAAAGGCAGTCATACTACTGCCAATTATAGAAACTGTTTGACCAAGCCAAATGATAATGAAGGTCTGCATATTAATTTAACAGAATAACTTGCTACAGCATTTTTCATGTAACCGAAGTGCAGAAGAATTAAATAAATATCGAACGCAAGTTAAAGGTAAAATATCCTCAAAATTAATCTTGTAATTTGAAATTATAATTTTAATAGTAATAATTTTTACTCCTAATGGTGATTTACAAACTTAGCTTCTTGTGACGGAATCAGAAGTTTTATTATTTAATTTTTTGTTATTGGGATATTGGTACATCGCGAGGCTAGTAATCAATAAAATCAAAGGAGCAAGACCAACAAAAATATAGATAATCCGGCTGAGTATTCCCCAAAATGTGCCGTAATGTAGCGGCTCAAAAGATGTTATTATGCTGTCTCCTAATGGTAGTGTTTTGCTATCAACTACTCGTAGTATTTCACCACTATAGCTATCTAAAATTATATCGCTTTGTCCATAGAAAAGAGTTTCATGAGGTTGACGCTTGCGAACAGAAACTACATCAGTAGGCTTTGCTGGAATACTAATTGAAAATGTTGTCGCAGGAAAAACAGTATTTGAATTTTGCAATAGTTTTGATATTGGTAAAGGAGTCTGACCCGGAATAGGTGTAGAAGCAATTTCTGGTGCTGGATGCGTAAATGTAGTCGCATATATAACTGGATAGGACCAATCGGAAAAATTCCAGCAGAAACCTGTAAAAGCTGTCATAGAAAGAAATAATATTGTCACAATTCCTGTAACTTTGTGGATATCAAAATTAACTCTTTTAAAATGACCGTTCCACTTAATTTTGAATCCAGCAATTAGGTTACGCCAACCTGTCCATAATATCAATCCTGTGATAGAGAGAATAAATAATAGTAACCCGATGATGCCAACGATAATTTCACCTCTTCGACCTGATAAAAGCCCATAATGGAGTTTGAGTAGAACCCGCTCAATACTCGAATCCGATTCCATCCAACCCATGATTTTACCCGTATAAGGATGGATAAATAACCGGGTAAGTTGGTCTGTGGGATCGAATAAATCAATTTGATAAGGTGAAGAAGGTTTTGATGGTAATCTTATCGAGTTAAGTGTTAGTTCAGGACGATTAACTAATTCACTCTTTGCTGTTGCTAACACAGCATCGATAGAAACCATTTGCGGTTGTGGTTGTATGTGTCCAAAATTTTGGGCAATCAGCAACTGCTCAATTTCTGGCTTGAAAACCAAAAGGCTGCCTGTCAGACTGATAAACACGATTGGCAGTCCGACAGCGAAACCGATGTAGCGGTGTAGCATGAAGGCAAAGTCATGGAATTTACGCGGTTTCATAGCTAGTGCCTCTTCGTTTGTCCAGAATTACAACTTAACTGAAATTGTTCCCAGCACAGTAAATGGCGCACCAGGAGTCAGCAAAAAGCCTGTAGAATCGTAATATCTGTTATCAAATAAGTTTTTGAAACTCAAACCAACTTGGTAGTTTGGTTGTTTGTAAAATATTGTGGCATCGGTTCTCACGTATGAGGGAATCGTAATTGTGTTAGGTAAAGTAGCTTCTCTATCGCCAACAAAAAATACTCCCCCACCAATACCTAACCCCCTTAAATTACCTTCTTGAATTTCATAAGTAGTCCACAAACTAGCGCTATTTCTAGGTGCGCTGATTAAGCGATCGCCAACTGGCAAGCTATTATCTTCACTGACATAAGCATCATTATGAGCATAGGAAGCGATGATATTCCAACCAGGTAAAATTTCGCCAGTTATATCCAATTCAATCCCACGACTTTTAACTTCCCCCGCAGCAATAGAAAAATCAGGATTAGCAATATCGCTTGTCGCAACGTTAGTTTTAGTGATTTCATAAGCTGCTAATGTTGCTGCTAACTTACCATCAAAAAACTCGCCTTTAATTCCGACTTCATATTGCGTACCTTTTTGAGGTTCTAATAGCGAACGATCTACTGTGATGGAAAATTCATCAGGTTTAAAACCACGGGTATAACTCGCATAGAGAGATAAAGGTTTAATCGGCTGATAAACTAATCCAACTCTGGGTGAAAATGCTTCATAATAACGTCGCGACATTGTTGGTTCGCTATTATTAATTAAGTCAGTAACAGACTCATTTTTAAAACGTACAAAATCAAATCTGCCCCCAACCAATAATTTCAAATTAGGTAATAGCGCTATTTGGTCTTGTAGATAAAGCCCAATTCGATTAGTTGTACGTTCATCTTGGAAGCCCTCATCAAAAGTTGTCGGAATCGCAGCACCATAAACTGGATTATAAAAATCCAAAGGAGGCACATCATAAGATATACGAAATGGATATCCAAAAATACTCCTACCAAATTCAACACCTAAAAGTAATTGATGCTCAATTGAGCCAGTATTAAATTTACCAATTAAGTCGTTTTGCCAAGAATATTCCCTTGAGTAATCAGCTACTTTGTTATATCTTCTGAGAACATTACGCCCGTCAGCTTCAAAAGGATTCTGAAAATCTAATGGTTGGACGTTGGAACGTTTAGTATCAACAATTTGAGCTGAATACCCACTTTTAAACTGCCAATTTCGATTAAAACTATGGCTGAAAACAGCACTTACACGACTACCTTCGAGTTTATAACTATCACTAGGTTCGCCAAAATTAAAACTAATGGGAAAATCAAAAGATTCTTTAATCGGTAACAAACCTAAATCGTAGTTATTTTTGCGATTAATATACTCATACTCTAAATTTAAAGTTGTATCCTCGCTAAATTTAACCGTCAAACTAGGTGCAACAGTAAAAACTTCTTTATCAGCGAAATCTCGAAATCCTCCAGAATTTTCATACGCAACATTCAAGCGATACAAAACACTTTTATCTGGATTGAGTGGACCAGAAATATCAATTGCAGGACGGTAATAACTATAACTACCAACAGAAAATTCCGCAGAGTAAAAAGGCTCACTGAGTGGTTGCTTAGTAACATAATTAACAACTCCTCCTGGCTCCAATTGCCCGTAAAGAACAGAAGCTGGACCTTTGAGAACTTCTACTCGTTCAATATTGGCAGTATCGGTGAAGCCAGTGAAACTATCTTGTCTAAAACCGTTTCTGAGGTTTTCGGTGCTATCAAACCCCCGAATGGTGTAAGTATCAGAGGTAGAATTAGTCGGTTTGGCGATGACACCGCTAACATTACGCAAGACATCAGAAATTCGTTGTACTTTCTGGTCGTCAATTACCTGTCGGGGAATCACCTGAATTGATTGGGGAATGTCGCGCAGGGGTGTATCAGTTTTGGTCGCTGTTGAAGCTTCTGGTACGCGATATCCATCTTGTTCACCCGTCACCACCAATTCAATCGGTTCCTGATTTTCAGGTTCAGATGGTGCTTCTGGCTGATTTTCACTTGTCGGTTTTTCTGGTTCTGGTTTTTGCGAAGTTTCTGGTGGTTGCTGTGGTGTTGTTGGTGTTGTTGTAGATGCGATCGCAGCAACACCAAAAATCAAACCTTCCTTATCATCAAATAATTCGACTTTTGGTACTTCCGTAGCACCTGTTACAGTCAAGCGAACAGTATTAGTATCTTGATTAATTACAGTTATCGCAGTCACACCACTAATTGGATTGTCTTGCTTAAAGGTATTTCCAGATGGCAAGCGTAACTGAGCGTTGGGGACATCAGCGATAAAGTTATTGCCAGCACTGCGATTAACAACTTGCAACTCTTGACCTTGAGAGGTCTGCAAAATCACCTCAATCCCTTTGTCTGTGGAATTTATTTTGACTCCAGTAATCTGCACCACTTCCGAAGTGGCTGCTGGTGGTGATGTTGGTGACTGTGCTAACCCAGAACTACTAGTCACCGGAAGTTGTATTTCACTCAAATGAGGAATTACACGTGCTGATAATGCTTTTACCTCCTTGGCGATCGCGGAATTTGCAACTAATATCCAAGCAGAACCTGAGACAAACAGAATTTGCAGTAATTTTTGTCGCGTCAATTTTCTAGCTCCCACATCTAGCCACAGTTGAATATTCATAATTCTTGGACAAGTCATCAAAACAACTGGCAATACTGCCCTCTAGGCAAAAGCAAGCTACGCAATACTCGCTTTCGCAAGAAGCAAGCGTGATGGTATTGGGTTCATAAAACGGATTTAGACCCCGACACAAAACATCCCACATGCAAGAGGTTAGGGAAATCAAACTCCCTTTCTTAGTTCAAGATTTATCCCACTAGTTATTTTTGTCAGCTAATACTTATTGAATATCTTTATCATTATTGCCTCAAATAAGCAAGTATTCCAATCAAATATCCTATTGCATTTTATTAGCAACAACTTCTAGTACATTTGTTTCAATGGTTGAGGATACTGAAAATGCTGTTTATTTGAATGTTCTAGGCTGTAATGACGTATTCTTAAGTCGTTCAGCTCTAATAAAATAGAATATTTTTTTTAGCATCTATCAAAAGATGTAATTTTCGCGAGTGATGCACTTGCATAAAACAAAAAAATAGTTGTGAATATTTTGCGAATATGCGGTAACTTTATATTTAGGTTAGAGGAATACAATTGAAAATGACTTTCAATTGCTTAGATCTAAAGCTGTTTAAGATTTTTTGAGGGTATATCTCGATGTCTGAATTTGAAATGACTCAAACAGACTACAGCTTGAAAGAAGTTGCCGACTATTTTTCTACATTTGTAGATATTTTGCAGTATAGAAGTTCTACACAGTCGGATGTAGAGGCTTTTATCTTCCTGCAAGATGGGGAGAAACAGGAAGCGACACTAACCTACCAAGAATTTGACAGACGTTCTCGTGCGATCGCTTCTCAACTACAATCTCATGGTTTTAGCGGTGAACGTGCTTTATTACTTTACCCACCAGGTTTAGATTACCTGACTGCCTTTTTTGGGTGTTTGTATGCTGGAGTTGTGGCAGTTCCTGCTTACCCACCGCGCAATCAACGCAATACACCGAGAATTCAGGCGATTTTAGCAGATGCCCAAGTTCGTGTGGTACTGACTACGACAGCCATTTTCGCGACAGTACAGTCTTTACTTAGAGAAAATAGGAAGTCCAACTCTTTGGAATGGTTGACTACTGACAACCTGGAACAAGGAGTAGAAGAGAATTGGCAAGAACCTCTGATAAATAGAGATACATTAGCGTTTCTGCAATATACATCAGGTTCGACAGGAACGCCCAAAGGGGTAATGCTAACTCATGGTAATTTGCTGCACAATGCTGCCACAACTTACCAATTCATGGGTCATTCGGCAGCAAGTAGGTTTGTTTCCTGGCTGCCAACATATCATGACATGGGACTGATTGGCGGAATACTGCAACCTGTGTATGGAGGTTTTCCTTGCATATTAATGCCTCCACCGTTATTTCTCCAGCGTCCGTATCGTTGGTTGCAGGCTATTTCTCGCTACAAAGGGACAACGAGTGGTGGACCCAATTTTGCTTATGAATTATGCATCCAAAAAATAACTCCGGAACAAAAAAAAGCTCTTGATTTAAGTAGTTGGAGCGTTGCTTTTAATGGTGCGGAACCTATTCGCAGTCAAACATTGGAGCGTTTTACCGCAGCTTTTGCCGACTGTGGATTTCGCAAAGAAGCGTTTTACCCATGTTACGGGATGGCAGAAGCAACATTGATGGTTGCTGGTATTCAAAAAGCTGCTGCACCAATTATCAAAACAGTTAATAAAGCAGCACTAGAACGCAATCAAGTAGTAGAAACAGTTGTCAGTGAAGAATACAGTACCTTCGTCAGTTGCGGTCAAAGCATACCTGAGCAAAAGATTGTCATTGTCAATCCGCACACATTAACTAGTTGTGAAGCATCGGAAGTAGGTGAAATTTGGGTATCTGGTGCAAGTGTAGGCAAAGGTTATTGGAACCGAACTGCAGAGACAGAAGAAACTTTCCATGCCTATTTGTTAGATAGCGGTCAAGAACCATTTCTGCGGACTGGTGATTTAGGCTTTGTGGATAATGGTGAATTATTTATTACAGGTAGAGTTAAGGATTTAATTATCATTCGTGGTCGCAACCTGTATCCACAGGATATTGAATTAACCGCAGAACGCAGTCATTCATCGTTACGTCTGGGTAGTAATGCAGCTTTTACCGTTGAGGTTGATAATGAAGAACGATTGGTAGTAGTTCAAGAGTTGGAATTTCGTGCCAAACCGAATATTGATGAAGTTACTGCTGCTATTCGTCAAGCAGTAGCGCAAGAACACGAAATACAAGTGTATACAGTTGTTGTGATTAAAGCGGGGACTATTCCGAAAACTTCTAGTGGTAAGATTCAGCGTCGTGCTTGTAAGGGAGAGTTTCTTGCAGATAAGTTAGAGGTAGTAGGTAAAAGTATTCTTGATGCGGTAGAGAATAGCGCAACCGCTCTAGATATAGAGAATTTTTCACAGGGTCAGGGTTCAATTACATCACATCTACAAGAATTAGTTGCTCAGATTGTAAAAATAGCACCAGATAAGATACAACTCCAACAATCCTTAACAGCTTTGGGTCTTGATTCCTTAATGGCTTTTGAACTCAAAAATTCTCTGGAAGTAAATTTCGGGGTGATGGTATCGATTAGTGACCTGTTACAAGATGCTAGTATTGAAACACTAGTAAGGCAAATTCTGGCTGAGAATATAGATATTAGTTCTCGTAATTCTCCGCAACATAGAGGATTGAAACCAGTACCTCGTCAGGGACAAATACCCTTGTGTTTAGCTCAAGAACGCTTGTGGTTTTTAGAGCAATTAGAACCGGGGAATCCATTTTATAATGTGGCGATCGCAATTCAACTTTGTGGCACTCTTGATGTTGCGATTCTTCAGCAAAGTCTCAACGAAATTGTCAAGCGTCACGAAAGCTTACGAACCAGCTTTGTATCTATCGCTGGGCAACCTGTACAGGAAATTCATCTCAATTTGGATGTGAGATTAGCAACTGTAGATTGCACTCACTTGGAGAGTGAAAAATCTTTAGAGAAGTTGATTCTCAAGGAAACTCAACAACCTTTTGATTTGTCGCAAGCACCTTTACTACGCGCTCAACTTCTCTGTTTAGCTGAAGATGAACATTTGCTGCTATTGACCATGCATCATATTATCTCTGATGGTTGGTCAGTCGGTATTCTCATCCAAGAACTAGCTGAGGTGTATCAAAGTATCAGAGAAGGAAAAGATTTTCCTCTAGCTGAATTACCCATTCAATATGCAGATTTTGCATACTGGCAGCGACAAGAGTTGCAACAAGAAGTTTTGCAAACGCAACTGAATTATTGGAAGCAGCAGCTGAGTGGTAAAATATCTGTATTGGAATTACCAACAGACAAACGGCGACCTGTAATTCAGACTTTTGCTGGCAAGAAGCATAATTTGGCATTGCCCAAGCATCTGAGTGTAGCAGTCAAAAATTTGAGCCAAGCAGAAGGTGTCACCCTATTTATGACACTTTTGACTGTCTTCGAGACATTGCTCTATTCCTGGTCAAATCAAGAAGATATTATCGTTGGTACACCTGTTATCGGTCGCTACCATGCAGAAACTCAAAAATTAATCGGCTTTTTTATTAACACCTTAGTGTTGCGTACTGACTTAAGCGGTAATCCCACTTTTCGGGAGTTGCTGAAACGAGTCAAAGAGGTAGTAGTAGAAGCTTACGACCATCAAGATGTACCCTTTGAAAAACTGGTAGAGGAATTACAGCCAAAACGCAACTTGAGCTATAATCCTTTGTTTCAGGTAATGTTTATCTTACAGAATACATCGATACCATCGATTCAACTGCCGGAGTTGACCTGGGAACCTCAAGAAATAGATAACGAAACATCAAAATTTGATTTTAAACTCAATATTTGGGAAAGTTCGGTAGGTTTTGAGGGTTCATTTGAGTACAAAACAGACTTATTTGAGAGTACAACTATTAGCCGCATAGCAAGTAATTTTGAAGTGCTGCTGCAAGCTATAATTAGCCAGCCAGATATCAGTCTCCAAGAATTAACAGCGCTGGTTACAACTGCTGAAAAAGAGCAAATACTTTTACAAAAACAAGAATTAGCAACTATCGGTTTGCAAAAACTAAAGTTGGCAAAACGTACTGGAATTTAGGAAGTACAAGAGATGACATGATGAATATTTCTAATTATCCACAATCTAGCCGGAAAAGTTTGGCTACTGTTAAACGTCAAGCTGTTAAAGATTTAGTTCAGACAGCACCTTTGATGACTGATAGTGCTTTACCACTGCTAATCAAAGCAACTGTTGCAGGAGTAAATTTAGTTGATTGGGCAAGAAATAATCAAGAATTGATTGCAAACCATTTGTTAAAGCATGGGGGTATTCTGTTCCGCAACTTTCAAATTCAAGCTGTGACTGAGTTTGAGCAGTTTATTCAAGTTGTTGCTGGAGAGTTGCTAGAATATAGCGATCGCTCTTCACCCCGCAGTCCCATTCAAGGTAAAGTTTACACTTCTACCGACCATCCAGCCAACCAAAAAATACTTCTCCACAGTGAGAATTCCTATGCTGCTACTTATCCCTTAAAAATCTTCTTTTATTGTGTAACACCAGCACAACAGGGAGGAGAAACACCTATCGCTGACACTCGCGAAATTTACCAAGCAATTTCTCCCCAGATTCGAGAAAAATTTGCTCAGAAACAGGTAATGTATGTTCGCAACTTTGGTGATGGTTTTGGTTTACCTTGGCAAACTGTTTTTCAAACTACAAATCCAGCCGAAGTGGAAGCATTTTGTCAAAGCAATGGGATAGAATTGGCATGGAAAACAGGAAATAAATTAAGAACTTACTCTCGTCGTCCGGCAGTTGTCAAACATCCGCATACAGGAGAAATTGTTTGGTTCAATCATGCTCTCTTTTTTCATATTTCGAGTTTGGAAGCAAGCATAGGTCAGGCATTATTAGCAGAGTTCAAACAAGAGGATTTGCCACATAATACTTATTACGGTGATGGTTCAGAAATTGAACCGGAAGTATTAGATGAAATTCGCTCTATTTCCGAGCAAAAAACAGTAACTTTCTCTTGGATAAAGGAAGATGTTCTGATGCTTGATAATATGCTAACTGCACATGGAAGAGAACCCTTTGTAGGTGACAGAAAAGTTGTTGTCGGTATGGCAGAAACACATCAGAAATAAAATCTCTGCGACTCTGCGTTTCTGCACGAGGATAATTCATACTTGCTTAGAATCACCAACATCTAAAATCTCATATAACCTTTAATTATTAAGACTGGATTTCAAATGATTGAAGAAATTGCGGGTTTTGAACTTTCCCCCCAACAAAAACATCTATGGCAACGGCAACAAACTGATAACCAAATTTATCGGGTTCAGAGTGCTGTTTCTATAAACGGAAATTTGAATGTTTTATTATTAAAAAATGCAATAGAAAAAGTTGTACATCGCCATGAAATTCTTCGCACCTGCTACAAGGTGCTTCCAGGGATGACGATTCCCGTGCAAGTTATTACCGAATCTGGGATTGTCTGGGAACAAAGCTATGATTTGAGTAGTTCTACAAATGAAGAACAAAAAGAGAATCTGTCAGTATTATTTGAACAATTTAGTCAACAGAATATTAACTTAGAATCTAATTCACTATTACGTTTATCTTTAGTAACTTTATCATCTACCAGATATATTTTATTCCTCAGTTTACCAGCGCTATCTGCTGATAAGACAACATTAAAAAATTTAGTTGAAGAAATTAGTCATGCTTATGCTGGTAACTATAATATCTCCTCCGAATCACTACAATATGCTGACTTAGCAGCATGGCAAAATGAATTATTATCAGGAGATGATACAGAAGCAGGTCGAGAATATTGGCGCAAGCAGGATATTTCTGCATTATTCGCATTGCGACTTCCTAGCGAAAAACAAAATGTTGCAAACGTAGGATTTCAATCGCAAACATATACTGTTCATCTTGATGCTCATCTGACTGCAAAAATAGCAAAGATAACAACAGATTATCAATCTTCAATTGCTAATTTCTTACTAGCTTGCTATAACATCTTGCTATTGCGTCTCACAGGGCAAGAAAATTTAGTTATAGGTTTTGCTGTGAATGGACGTAGGTATCAAGAATTAGAATCAGCTTTTGGGCTAATATCTAAATATGTTCCCTTACAATCTCAATTCTCGGAAAATCTGAATTTAATTACTGTTTTAACTCAGATTCATGAAAGTATCAATGAAATTTATCATTATCAAGAGTATTTTGATTGGTCAATCTTAGCAGAAGTATTTCCCAAAAATCAGCATTTCTTTCCTGCTTGTTTCGAGTATGACGAAGTTGTCGAAAATTATCTTGCTGGAGATATCTCATTTGCGATTGATAAATTATTTGCCGACATTGACCGCTATCAGTTAAAAGTAGCTTGTCTTCATCGAAATAATAGTATTGATATAGAAATTGCCTATGATGTCAAGAGTTTTTCAGAATTAGATATTCAACGTTTAGCAGAACAGTTAGAAACATTAATAGAGAGTGCTAGTTCTCATCCCGAAGTGGCTATAGGCAAATTAAAAATTCTTAGCCAGGGTGAAACAAAACTACTTTCACAACTGAATAATCATAAATTAAATTACCCAATTAATAAGTGCATTCATCAATTATTTGAGGAACAAGCAACTAAAACACCAGACAAAGTTGCCATAGTCTTTGATAATCAAAAAGTCACATATGCAGAACTAAACAATCAAGCCAATAAAATTGCTCGCTATTTGCAACAATTGGGTGTAGGTGCAGAAGTCTTAGTTGGCTTATGTGTAGAGCGTTCCCTAGATTTTGTCCTTGGTATACTTGGTATTCTCAAAGCTGGTGGAGCCTACGTACCTTTAGACCCGACATACCCGCAAGAACGCTTAGGGTTGATGTTGCAAAACTCTCAACCAAGGGTGTTGCTGACACAAGCAATGACAGCAGAATTACCCGAAAATACAGCACAAGTTGTTTACTTAGATAAAGATTGGCAGAAAATTACCCAACAGTCAGACGAAAATTTGGATGGGGTAGTAGTTGCTGCAAACTTAGCTTACGTCATTTATACCTCTGGCTCAACAGGAACACCGAAGGGAGTAAGAGTTACACACAGTAATTTGAGCCACTACGTCCAAGCAATGCAAGCAGCACTGGGTATCTTAACGGAAGATGTCTATTTGCACACTGCATCGATAGCTTTCTCCTCTTCCGTGAGACAATTGATGCTACCTCTGACAAAGGGGGCAACGGTAACAATTGCAACTTTAGAGGAGCGAAAAGACCCGATCGCACTGTTTGAGAAGATTAAGCAACATCATGTCACGGTGATTGATATTGTCCCCTCCTACTGGCGAAACTGCAATTATGCTCTGAGTCGCTTAGAACCAAACTCAAGACAAACCCTGTTAAACAACAACTTACGGTTAATTGTCTCTGCTAGCGAACCCCTCTTAGCGGATATATGCAATAAATGGCGATTTGATTTTCAGCACAATGCAAGTCTGATTAATATGTTTGGTCAGACAGAAACCTGTGGCATAGTTGGAGTCTACCCGATTCCCGTTCAACAAGATGAGCGGTTGAAAGTTGTTCCCCTGGGTCGTGCGATCGCTAATACACAAATCTATCTACTGGATAAGTATTTGCAACCTGTATCCATAGGAACTGCTGGAGAAATATATATAGGTGGTTTGGGTATTAGTCAAGGTTATCTGCATCGTCCAGATTTGACAGCTGTTAGTTTTATTCCTAACCCCTTTAGCGACGAACCAGGAACACGACTTTACAAAACTGGGGATTTGGGACGTTATTTAGCAGACGGGACGCTGGAATTTATTGGTCGTAGTGACTATCAGGTGAAGATTCGCGGTTTTCGGATCGAATTGGCAGAAATTGAAGCGGTATTAAGTCAACACCCATTGGTGCGGGAAGTTGTAGTTGTTGTCAGGGAAGATGAGAGTAATGAAAAGCGTTTGGTTGCTTATATTGTCCCAGACAAACAATCAACCCATCTCAAAGCAAATGACTGGCGTGAGTTTCTACAGTCAAGACTCCCTGATTATATGATGCCCTCCAGTTTTGTGATGCTGGAAGCTCTACCCTTAACACCAAATGGTAAGATTAATCGCAAGCTATTACTGACCTTAGAACAGTCACAGGAATTAGAAACTTTTGTCGCACCCCGCAATCGGGTTGAAGAGGTCATAGCGAGTATTTGGGCAGAGTTTATCGGTTTAGCAAAGGTGGGTATCCACGACAACTTTTTTGATTTGGGAGGTCATTCATTACTCGCAACACAAGTCATTTATAAGATGCGGGAAGCATTGCAAACAGAGTTACCTTTGCGGAGTCTATTTGATGCACCGACTGTAGCTGAGATAGCAGAACAAATTGCCACCAGTAAAAATTCAACAGCATCTACCCTGGAATTTGCAATTGTGCCAAATCCAGCCGATCGCTATCGACCTTTTCCCCTGACAGATATTCAACAAGCTTATTGGATTGGTCGGAATGGTGCTTTTGAGTTGAGCAATATAGCAACCCATGCATACAGAGAAATCGATTGTGATGATTTAGACCTAGAAAAATTGAACCAAGCTTGGCAACGACTGATTGAGCGTCACGATATGCTGCGGGCAATTGTGCAACCTGATGGACAGCAGCGAATTTTACCGCAAGTACCTGCTTATGAAATTCAGGTTTTGGACTTGCGGGGAGAAAGTCCAGAAATAATCGCGACCCAATTGAGGGAAATTCGCGATCGCATGTCTCATCAAGTCCTACCTGCTGATTGTTTTCCTCTGTTTGATATCCGTGCAACCAGGGTTAGCGATCGGCGAATCAGGTTGCATCTGAGTTTTGATTTACTAATTGGGGATGCTTGGAGTTACCAAATTATCGGTCGAGAACTTGCCTTGCTCATGCAAAATCCAGATAGTTTTCTGGCTCCCCTAGAAGTCTCATTTCGAGATTATGTTTTAGCTGAAATTGCTTTGCGAGGTTCTCAATTATACAGCCGCTCCTTAGAATATTGGCAAAATCGTCTGACGAACTTACCCCCATCCCCAGAACTACCTTTAGAAAAAAAATTAGCAGCAATTGCAAATCCCCGTTTCCAACGTCGTACAGGACAATTAGAACCAGATATTTGGCAGAGATTGCAGAATAAAGCAAATAAATTTAACCTCAGTCCCTCCGGAATATTACTTGCTGCTTATAGTGAAATTCTCAGTCTGTGGAGCAAAAACCCCAGCTTGACGATAAATTTGACATTGTTTAATCGCATACCCATGCATCCGCAAATTAATCAGGTGGTGGGAGACTTTACATCCTTAAATTTACTGGCGATAGATAACTCAGGGCAAGATTCCTTTGTGATGCGAGCTAGACGTATCCAACAACAACTATGGGATGATTTAGACCATCGTTATGTCAGTGGTGTACAAGTTTTGCGGGAACTGACTCAAGTACAGGAACGAACTTTAGGGGCTTTGATGCCAGTTGTCTTTACTAGTACATTATCCCAGGATACCCAGAGCGAGCTATCTTCCCCATTAGATTGGTTGGGAGAAGTGGTTTACAGCAGTAGCCAAACACCGCAAGTTTATTTAGATCATGTGGTTGCGGAAGCAGCAGGAGCGCTGGTTTTTTACTGGAATGCTGTCGAAGAACTATTTCCCCCCGGACTGTTGGATGATATGTTTGCTGCTTACAGCAATTTTCTCCAACTTCTGGCAAATGAGGATGAAATCTGGCACAGTCAAACACGGCAACTATTGCCAGCAGCACAGCTAGAGCAAATAACAGCGATTAATACAACTGCAATACCAATTGGAGAAATTTATCAACAGCGTTGGGGAAATCCTCCCCTACTGCATACTCTGTTTTTTGACCAAGTAGCATTACATGCAAACAAAGACGCGATAATTAGCAGCGATCGCACTCTAACTTATCAAGAATTATGCGATCGCTCTTTACAGCTAGGACATCAACTGCACCAATTGGGAGTTTGTCCAGGACAACTGGTGGCGATCGTCATGGAAAAAGGTTGGGAGCAAATCGTCGCAGCTTTAGCCATCCTTGCCTGTGGTGCTGCTTATGTACCCATCGACCCCAAACTTCCCCAAGAGCGTCTTTGGCAGTTGCTAGAAGCTACAGAAGTTCAACAGGCGATCGTTCAATCTCGACTCGACTCTGCTTTGGAGTTACCAGACTACATCACGCGCATCTGTGCAGACACTTCAGATTTTTCTGGCTCATATCTGCAACCCCTGTATAATCTTTCTCCTACCTCCCTAGCCTATGTTATTTACACCTCTGGTTCTACGGGAATACCCAAAGGGGTAATGATTGACCACCAAGGATCTGTTAATACTATCCTCGACATTAACCAGCGTTTTCACGTCCAATCAACAGACCGGGTAATTGCTCTTTCATCCCTGAGTTTTGACTTATCTGTGTATGATATTTTCGGCACATTGGCAACGGGAGGAACAATTGTCATCCCCGATGCAGACCGACAACGCAACCCAGACCACTGGCTGGAATTGATGGTGCAACACCAAGTTACCATCTGGAACTCTGTACCAGCTTTGATGCAGATGCTGTTGGAGTCTGCAAGCAATCGAAATCATCTCCTACCCGCTTCATTGCGGTTGGTATTGCTGAGTGGAGACTGGTTGCCGCTAAATTTACCAGCACAAATTCGAGCAATTTGGGATTCGGTGCAAGTAGTCAGTTTAGGTGGTGCGACAGAAGCATCTATTTGGTCAATTTACTACCCAATTACCACAGTTGACCCAACCTGGAAAAGTATTCCTTACGGTCGTCCAATGGCGAACCAGCACTTTTACGTACTCAACGCAGCACTCCAACCATGTCCGATATGGGTTCCCGGGCAACTGTATATTGGTGGCATTGGACTCGCTCAGGGTTACTGGAAAAACCAGGAAAAGACTGATAGTAGCTTTATAATTCATCCCCAAACCCAAGAGCGATTGTACAAAACAGGGGATTTGGGAAGATATTTACCCGATGGCAATATTGAGTTTTTAGGACGGGAAGATTTCCAAGTCAAAGTGAATGGCTACCGGATTGAACTGGGTGAAATTGAAGTGACTCTACAACAACATCCTGCAATCAAGGAGGTAGTAGTCAATGCAGTTGGAGAATCGCTACATCATCAGCAATTGGTAGCTTATGTGGTTCTCGAAGATGCATCATCTGTGGAATTGCAGGATAATTTACGTAATTTTTTAAGGTATAAATTACCCGAATATATGATTCCCTCTGCATATATATTCATAGATAATTTTCCCTTAACATCGAATGGTAAAGTAGACCGTCGCTCTCTACCTTTACCAGAAAATCTTGGTTCAGAAATAAATTCGGCTGATGCTATACCTTTGACTCAGGTTGAAAAATCAATAGCTAGTATTTGGCAAGATTTGCTAGGAGTTAGACAAGTCAGTATTAATAGTAACTTCTTTGAATTGGGTGCTAATTCACTCACAGCAACACAACTAGCAGCCAGAATACGCAGCAACTTTGGTGTAGATTTACCCTTAGTAGAAGTATTTACATCTCCTACCCTGAAAGAATTATCTGGGATTGTCGAAGCAGCAATTGTTGACCAAGAATGCGACCAACAGCATGTAATTCCAGTGCGATCGCGACAGCGACTTTCTTTGGGAGTATCGCGAGGGGAACAATCAAATTTAGTACCTCTATCCTTTGCCCAACAGCGTCTGTGGTTCCTTGAACAGTTACAACCTGGTAACACTCTCTACAATTTTCCCGCAGCAGTGCGTCTCCAAGGTCAGCTAAATGTAACTGCGCTAGAACAAAGCATTAATCAGCTAATCAAGCGTCATGAAATTTTGCGAACGACTTTTACCACTGTGGATGGGCAACCAGTCCAAGTGATTCATCCCAGCTTAGATTTAAAATTGTCCATCATCGATTTAACAACAACCTCCAATTCAACAGTCGAAAATTTGATTTTGGCAGAGCAAAACCGACCATTCGATTTAATTAACGGTCCTATATTGCGAACTAGCTTATTAAAATTGTCGGCAACCGAACATATTCTCTTGTTTGTGATGCACCACATCATTTCCGATGGTTGGTCAATGGGGGTAATCATTCGAGAAATTGCTCCCTTGTATGCAGCTTTTTCCACAGGAGAGACTGCAACACTGCCAGAACTACCCATTCAGTATGCAGATTTTGCAGTTTGGCAACGTCAATGGTTGCAAGGTGAGGTACTAACAAACCAACTCACTTACTGGCATCAGCAATTAAATAACTTACCAGTTTTAGAATTACCTACAGATTTTCAGCGACCAGCACAGCAAACTTTCCGAGGAGCAAAGCACACTTCTTTATTACCCAAAAGCTTATCTGAAGACCTCAAACAATTGAGTAGCACTGCTGGGGTAACGCTGTTTATGACTTTATTGGCTGGATTTGATACCTTACTCCATTGGTATACAAACCAGGATGATATTGTCGTGGGTACGGATATTGCCAACCGCAACCACCCAGAGACAGAAGGATTAATCGGATTTTTTATTAACCAACTGGTATTACGTACCAACTTGGGAGGAAACCCCAGCTTTCAGGAATTACTAGAAAGAGTACGCGATCGCACTTTATCAGCTTATACTTATCAGGATTTACCCTTTGATAAGTTAGTAGAAACTATCAACCCAGAGCGAGATTTAAGTCGTTCACCTCTATTTCAGGTGAAATTTATCCTCCAAAATGCCCCAGTACCACCTTTAGAACTGCCAGGATTAACACTCAGCTTTATCGATACTGATAGAGGGGTTGCAGAGTTTGATTTCCTGTTAGAAATGACAGATACAGAGCAAGGACTAATTGCATCTTTGAAATACAACAAAGATTTATTCCATGCTAACAGTATGGTGCGAATGTTAAAGAATTTTGAAATACTTTTGGGTCATATAGTCTCACAACCTGATACTAAGCTGCACGATTTAAAAGCAATTTTAGTGACAGCAGATAATCACCAACGTCTTACCGAGGAGCAAGAGTATGAGAAGTCTATGCAAGAGAATTTAACCAGTATTAAACACCGTTTTCATAGTAAAAATAGGCGTTAATGAATGAAGGCATAAGTTTCATAAATAATCGCAAACAATAGAAAAATGCAAGAATTACCAAAAAATATAGTTTCTGAAGTCTCTTCAAGGGAAGTATTCAGACGCAAATCTGTAAAAATATCTTCACAAGAGTTAATTAATACAGAATATTTAGAACCTGAAAAAAACTTTCCTTTGGTGATAAAATCTAATTTAAGGAAAGTAGATTTGGAAATTTGGGCATCTAGCAATCGGGATTTTATTCACAAGCAACTGTTGCAACATGGAGCCATCCTTTTCCGAAATTTCAATGTAGAAACAGTGACAGGTTTCGAGCAGGTAATCAAAGCTATTTGTGGGGAAGCGATGGAATATCGCTATCGAGCTTCACCAAGGACTCAAGTGAGCGATCGCATATATACTTCAACTGATTATCCTGCCGACCAAAGCATCTTTCCTCATAACGAACATGCCTATTCTCCTACGTTTCCGTTGAAAATATTCTTTTTCTGTCTAACACCAGCACAGCAGGGAGGAGAAACACCAATTGGTAGTTCTCGGATGATTTTTGAGCGTATAGACCCGAAAATTCGAGAGCGATTTATTCAAAAAAAAGTGATGTACATGCGGAATTTTGGTGATGGTTTTGGTCTACCTTGGCAGACTGTATTTCAAACAACTGAAAAAGCAAAGGTGGAAGAATATTGTCGCCTTCATAATATAGAATTTGAGTGGAAAGATGGCGAACGTTTGAGAACACGTCAAATTGGACCAGCAGTTGTTAAACATCCGCAAACAGGGGAGATGGTCTGGTTTAATCATGCAACCTTTTTTCACGTTTCCACCCTCGAAAAAACTACCCAGGAGGCACTATTAGCTAGTTTTAGAGAGGAAGATTTACCGACCAATACATATTACGGAGATGCTTCTGCGATCCAGCCTTCGGTTTTGGAGTCACTGCGGGAAATTTATCAGCAAGAAATGGTTAGCTTTCCCTGGCAAAAAGGGGACATATTAATGTTAGATAATATGCTAGCAGTGCATGGTCGTCACCCATTTGTAGGAGCAAGGCAGGTTTTAGTGGGGATGGCAGAAGCAATGAATATCAAAGACTGTTCAATTGTCAAATAGGAATTTATTCACATGTCTACAGAAATTATTGAGGGTTTTCGGCTTTCACCTCAACAAGAGCATCTATGGTTATTACAGCAAGTTACAAAAAGTTCGGTTTATCGTGTGAGTTGCTCTGTTTTAATAGAAGGTAATATTAAAGCAAGTAATTTCTTAGCTGCTTTACAAAACATTGTTAATCGGCATGAGATTTTTCGCACTGAATTTGAGTATGTACCGGGAATGGCGGTTCCTGTTCAAGTGATTGCAAATAGCAAGGCAATATTGTGCGAACAGCATAATTTATGTGATTGCCATGCTGAAGAACAAGAAGTAAGAATTGCTGAACTGTTTCAAGAATTTAACCAGCGAGATTTCGACCTAGAAAAAAACTCGCCTTTACATACATCTTTAGTTAAATTATCGCCAGCAAGACATATATTGCTTATTAGTCTACCTGCTCTCTATGGGGATGGAACTACTCTCAGCAACTTGGTAAGCGAACTTTGTTGTTCATATACAAATAGCTTACAGAACCATCAAATATTTGATGAGCCATTGCAATATGCAGATTTTTCAGAATGGCAGAATGAATTAATTGAATCAGAAAAAGCTGAAATTGGTAGAGAATATTGGCGCAAGCAAGACTTGTCAGATATTGGCAATTTGCAGATACCTTGGGAAAAGTATATTGATGAGACATCAAAATTTAAACCTGAATTTAAGCCAGAATTTATTAGTTTAACTGTTCATGCTGATTTAACCAATAATATTCAAGCGATCGCCCAAAAATATCATACTTCAATATCTGTATTTATTCTTGCCTGTTGGTCAGTTTTACTCTGGCGCGTAACCCAACAACAAAGTCTAATTATTGGTCGAGCTTTGGACGGGCGTAAATATCAGGAACTCCAAGAATCAATGGGGCTATTCGCTAGATATTTACCACTCTCTTGTCAGTTAGAAGATAACTTAAAATTCACCCAAATTTGGCAGCAAATTAGTAACAATGAAAGTGTAATTCACAAATGGCAAGAGTGTTTTTTTTGGGAATTAATTGACAAGAAAAATTATAATTACTCTGCTGGCTTCGACTTTGAAAAAATCGGCACAAAGTATGCTAATAGTAATTTATCCTTCTCAATTCAAGACCTATATACCTGTATAGAGCGGTTTAAAATTAAGCTCTCTTGCTTGCATCGCAATAATTCTCTAATGACTAAGTTCTATTATGATTCTCAGTTATTAGCTGCCCAAGATATTGAGTACTTATCAGAGCAATTTCATACATTGCTAAAAAGCGTAATTAAAAATCCAGAAGCCAACATCAGTGAATTAGAAATTTTAAGCGATCGCGCCCAGCAGCAAATACTAGTAGAATTCAATCAAACCCAAACAACTTATCCACAAGATAAATGCATTCACGAGTTATTTGTACAGCAAGTACAGCAGACACCCAACAATATTGCTGTGGTGTTTGATAATGAGCAACTAACTTACAACCAACTCAACACCCGTGCTAATCAACTAGCAAATTACTTACAGCAAATTGGTATAGTACCAGGGATGCTGGTGGGAATATGTGTCGAGCGATCGCTTGAGATGATAGTCGGTATTCTTGGTATCTTAAAAGCAGGAGCCGCTTATGTACCTATAGATGCTACCTATCCCCAAGAGCGAATTACTTGGATTTTAGAAAATTCCCAGACACCCGTTTTATTAACCCAGCAAACATTACAGTCAAAATTACCTGCACACTCAACCCGTGTTATCTGCTTAGATACCGACTGGGAAGTAATTACACAGCAAAGCTCAGAAAATCCCCGAACACAAGTCACACCTAACGATTTAGCCTATATAATCTACACTTCTGGTTCCACAGGCAAACCTAAAGGAGTGCAAATAACCCACCGCAATCTAGTTCACTCCACAAGTGCGCGCATTAATTACTATCAAGAACCTATCGGTTGCTTCTTATTACTTTCATCGTTTGCGTTTGATAGTTCAGTTGCAGGTATCTTTTGGACAATCTGCACTGGAGGAACTTTATTATTACCCCAAGCAGGTTTACAACTAGAAGTAGCAAAACTCATCGAGTTAATTTCTCAACATCGTGTCTCGCATTTATTAAGTCTTCCTTCTCTCTACGCTCTGATTTTGCAACAAGCAAAACCCGAACAACTAGAGAACTTACGCACCATAATTGTTGCAGGTGAATCTTGTCCCCCAGAACTGTTGAAGGTACACCAAGAATATTTACCAACAGCAGCTTTATTTAACGAATATGGACCGACAGAAGCGACTGTATGGAGCAGTGTTTACCATTATCAATCTCTGGAACCAACAACAGTACCAATTGGCAAAGCGATTACCAACACGCAGATTTATATTTTAGACCCAAACCTTCGTCCAGTTCCCATCGGTGTACCTGGGGAAATATATATTAGTGGTGAGGGTATAGCCTTGGGTTATCTCAATCAACCAGAACTAACCAGAGAAAAATTTATTTCCAACCCCTTTAGCAAAGAATCAGCAGCACGCTTGTATAAAACCGGAGACTTAGCTCGGTATCGTCGAGATGGGAATATTGAGTTCTTAGGAAGGATTGACCATCAGGTTAAAATTCGGGGTTATCGCATTGAGCTAGGAGAAATTGAAGCAGCTTTGAAACAGCATCCGACAGTGGGTGAAGTCGTCGTTACAGCCATACAAGAGGATAAGCAACAACCACGTATCATAGCCTATATATTTGCTAATCAGGAGGCAATTTCTTCAATTACTGAACTGCGTAATTTTCTCCAGTATAAATTACCTGAATATATGTTACCGTCAGCCTTTATACAACTCAAAGCTCTGCCACTCTTACCAAATGGAAAAGTCAATTATGAAGCATTACCAAAGCAAATACAGTTTGATTTAGAAACCAATTTTGTAGCTCCTGAATCTGAAATGGAGGAAATAATAGCTCATATTTGGAAACAAGTACTTCAGATTCAAAAAGTAGGCATTCATCACAATTTCTTCGATTTGGGTGGTCATTCATTAGCAATGGTACAGGTTCATGCCAAATTGCGTGAAACTCTCAACAAAGAAATATCAATGGTAGAAATGTTCGCATATCCAACAGTTAGCACTCTAGGGAAACATTTAAGCCAAAATCAAGAAGAAGTATCTGCTTTTGAGCCAAACCCCGAATCAGTTGAAGCTCGTAAAGAATCAAATCAACAACAAAGACAACTCAGACAACAACATCGAGCGATCGCACAGTAAGAGGTTGCATTACTCTCCCCTAAAATTTGACCGATAAATTGACCGCAGAGACGCAGAGAGCGCAGAGTTAAGAGAAGAGACTATTTACTATGAATGACTCAAGTACATCAAATTGCCTAGATGAAATAGCTATTATTGGTATGGCAGGTTGTTTTCCCGGAGCCAAAACTATTGATGATTTTTGGCAAAATCTGCGAGACGGTGTAGAGTCAATTTGTTTTTTTTCTGATGAAGAATTGGTGTCTTCAGGTATAGATGTAACTGAGTTTAATCAACTTAATTATGTCAAAGCAAAAGCCATATTAAAAGATATAGATTTGTTTGACGCTTCATTCTTTGATTTTTCCCCCGCAGAAGCGGAAATCACCGACCCGCAACATCGACTTTTCTTAGAATGTGCCTGGACTGCACTAGAAAATGCTGGCTACGACTCGCAAACATATAAGGGACAAATTGGTGTTTACGCGGGTGTTGGTATGGATACTTACTTCTTGTTTAACCTTTATCCTAACCGCCACCTGATAGAAGCATCAGCAGGTAAATTCCGAACCTTGATTGGCAATAAAGGAGACTTTCTGCCCACCCTCGTCTCTTACAAATTAAATCTTACTGGTCCAAGTGTGAATATTCAAACTGCTTGCTCGACATCACTAGTCGCAGTTCATTATGCCTGCCAAAGTTTACTCAATGGCGAAAGTGATATTGCTTTAGCTGGTGGTGTTTTGGTGAATATGCCCCACAAATCCGGTTATCACTATCAGGAAGGGGGAATTTTATCACCCGATGGACATTGCCGTGCTTTTGATGCCAATGCCCAAGGAACCCTAACTGGTAACGGTGCAGGCATTGTAGTGTTAAAGCTATTAAAAGATGCGATCGCAGATGGCGATTATATTCATGCAGTTATTAAAAGTTCGGCGATTAATAATGATGGTTCGCAAAAAGTTGGTTATACTGCTCCCAGTGTAGATGGACAAGCAAAAGTAATTGCCGAAGCACTGGCTATATCTGGAGTAAATCCGGAAACAATCAGTTATGTAGAGACTCACGGTACGGGAACAATTCTCGGAGACCCAATTGAAATTGCAGCATTAACTAAGTGTTTCCGTGCTAGCACTCAGAAAAAGCATTTCTGTGCCATTGGTTCAGTCAAAACAAATATTGGACATTTAGATGCGGCAGCTGGTATTACTGGTTTAATTAAGACAGTTTTAGCGCTCAAGCACAAACAAATACCCCCCAGCTTGCACTTTGAAAAGCCCAACCCGCAAATTGACTTTGCCAACAGTCCCTTCTACGTAAATACCACATTGTCTGAATGGTCAACAGATACATACCCGCGACGTGCTGGTGTTAGTTCTTTTGGAATTGGTGGTACCAATGCCCATGTAATTTTGGAAGAAGCTCCAATTATCCCAACTTCTGACACAGGGAGATGCCTACGGCAAGCGGGAGCAACGCAAAAGTTATTGGTACTGTCAGCCAAATCTAGCTCTGCACTAGAAACAGCTACAACAAACTTAGTCCAACACTTACAGCAACATCCATATCTGAATTTTGCTGATGTTGCTTATACACTTAATGTCGGTCGTCGAGAATTTGAATATCGCCGATTTGTAGTTGGCGAAGACATTCAAGATACAGTACAAGCCTTAGTAACTCAAGACCCGCAAAGAGTTTTCACTTACTACCAAAAGTCCAATCACTCCGTCGTCTTCATGTTTCCCGGTCAAGGTTCCCAGTATGTCAACATGGGTCGGGAACTCTACGAAACTGAACCTATTTTCCGCAAACACATTGATGATTGCTGTGAACTTCTCAAACCGCACTTGGAAATCGATTTGCGCGATGTGCTATATCCAAGTGCAACACAAAGCCAAGCAGCAGAAAAACAACTAACACAGACTGCTATTACCCAGCCAGCATTATTTGTGATTTCCTACGCCCTAGCTAAACTGTGGATGACCTGGGGAGTACATCCTTCTGCAATGATTGGTCATAGCATTGGGGAATATGTAGCCGCTTGTTTGGCTGGGGTGTTCTCTCTCCAAGATGCTTTAGCGGTGATAGTCACCCGTGGACGACTGATGCAGCAACTACCAACAGGTGCGATGCTGGCTGTACCATTATCAGAATTGGAACTTCAACCTTTCCTTAGTGAGGAAATTTCCCTAGCGGCTAGTAATGCACCCTCTCTGTGTGTAGTTTCGGGAACCGAGTCCGCAATTGATAATTTAGAGAAACAATTCTGTACTCAAGGGGTAGATTGTCGCCGTCTACACACTTCTCATGCCTTTCATTCCCAGATGATGAACCCAATCATCAAGCCATTTACAGAAGAGTTACGCCGAATCAAACTTCAGCAGCCCAGTATTCGCTTTGTGTCCAATGTGACGGGTACTTGGATTACCGCAGCCGAAGCAACCGATCCGAACTACTGGGCTAAACATCTACGTTGCTCAGTACGGTTTGCTGATGGCGTTACTAAGTTACGGCAACAGCCAGCGCAAATATTTTTAGAAGTTGGTTCTGGGCGGACATTAAGTACTATTATCAGACAAGATTTAGAAGACAAAGAGCAACATATTATACTTACTTCTCTACGTCATCCCAAAGAGCAAGATTCAGATGTCACCTTTTTACTCAACACTCTAGGTAAACTCTGGCTGGGTGGGGTTGAGATTAACTGGTCTGGCTTTTATAAAGATGAACGTCGTCTGCGCGTTCCTTTACCGACATATCCCTTTGAACGGCAAAGATATTGGATTGAAGCACAATCGCCAAGTGAAGAAATTTTATCCAAAAAAGATTCAAATATTGCTGACTGGTTTTATACCCCAGTGTGGAAACAGTCAGTACAACCAAAATCTTTGGCAAATGAAAAGCTGACAGAGGAAAAGTCATCTTGGTTGCTATTTGTTGATGAATGTGGATTGGGAGAAGCGATCGCCAAACAGTTGGAACAAAAAGGACAAGATGTCATTATAGTTACGATAGGGGAGGAGTTTCACAAACTTGGCGATCGCCTGTATAGCATTCATCCCCAACAAAAAAATGACTATGACGCTTTGCTGCAAGAACTGCGGGTACTGAATCAGACCTTACATAAGATAGTCCATTTGTGGGGCATCACCGAGAATGAGTATATAATCACATCGGCGGAAAAAAGTCAAGATTTAGGCTTTTGGAGTTTGCTTTACCTAGCCCAATCACTCGAAGAACAAAACTTTGCAAATTCACTGCAAATCTTTGTCGTCACTAACAACTTACATAACATTATTGGCGATGAACAGTTGTGTCCAGAAAAAGCAACTGTACTAGGATCGTGTCAAGTAATTGGGCAAGAATATCTCAATATTACCTGCCGCAATATCGATATCGTGCTTCCCAAAAAGGAAAAGTCACAGAAAAAGCTTGTCAAGCAACTTTTAGAAGAATTTACAGCCCAAACGACAGACCTGATAGTTAGTTACCGTGGGCATTATCGGTGGATACAAAATTTTGAAGCAATCCAATTAGAAGCAGCCAACGCCAAGAAAACACAGTTGCGGCAAGGGGGAGTTTACTTAATAACTGGTGGGCTGGGAGGTATCGGTCTAGCACTAGCAGAATATCTTGCCCAGATGCAGGCAAAACTTATATTGACTGGGCGTTCCAGTCTGCCTGAAAAAGATAAGTGGCAACAATGGCTTGCAACTCATGATGACCAAGATTCCATAAGTCAAAAAATCAAGTCAGTTCAAACATTAGAGCAATTTGGTGCAGAAGTTTTAGTCAGCAGTACCGATGTTACTAACCTAGAACAGATGCAAGCATTAAAAACGCAAATAACTGAGCGTTTTGGTGCGATTCATGGCATTATCCATGCCGCAGGTATTCCCGGCGGTGGTATGATCCAACTAAAAACAACACAAGCAGCAACAAATGTTCTCACTCCCAAAGTGCAAGGAACATTAGTACTGAATGCTATCTTCCAAAATGAAAAATTAGATTTTTTAGTACTTTGTTCAGCTTTGACCTCTATTTTGGGCGGATTTGGTCAAGTAGATTATTGTGCGGCGAATGCTTTTTTGGACAAATTTGCTCATAGCAATGCCAAAACTATATCTATCAATTGGTGTGGCTGGCAAGAAGTAGGAATGTTAGCAAACACTTCTGTACCAGAAGAACTAAAAGAACGGCGTCAACAGCACCTAGCTCAAGCAATTACAGCTCAACAAGGTGTTGATGCCTTTAGCCGCATTTTGGCAAGTGGATTACGTCAAGTTGTTATTTCTAAGCGAAATCTCCAGACACAAATTCAGCAGAGCTATTCTAAAATATCCTTAGAAAAGCAATTGACAACTATCCAAAATAAATTAACTCAGGTAAATTTTTCTCAACAATTCCATGCTCGTCCCCACTTAGGAAATAATTACATTGCTCCCCGCACCGAAATGGAAGAAAATATTGCGATGATTTGGCAACAAATTCTCGGAATAGAAAAAATAGGTATTTATGACAATTTTTTTGATTTAGGAGGACATTCATTATTAGCAACCCAAGTGATTTCTCAAATCCGAAAAGCGTTTTTAGTGGAGTTACCATTACGTCATCTCTTATCAGAATCTCCCACGATTGAGCATTTAGCTGAAGTCATCACACAAATGGTGATAGAAAAAATAGCAGAATTACCAGAAGAAGAAGTACAACGTCTTTTATAAAGAGAGTGTTGGCTAGTACAAGAAGTCGGAAGTAAAAAGACAAAAGTTAAAAATTAACCAAGAGAAGTTATGACAGAAAAATACCCATAAAAGCATAGTGTTAAACTGTCTTTAACTGTTGAGTTATTTATAACTTGCCGTCATAGCAAAATCTACACATAGATTAAAGAAATTAAACAAAAAATAGAGTATTAACATGACTGAATCCGACGCGCTTTTACAACAACTAAATTTATCACCAGCAAAAAGAGCGCTGTTTGCAAAGTTGATGCGAGGTAAATTGAAGGCTACTACAATTCCTCCGCGTCAACAATCAAGTTCAGTTCCTCTGTCTTTTGCCCAAGAGCGACTTTGGTTCTTTGAGCAGTTAACACCCAATAAAGCTTTATATAATGAACATTCAGCTTTACGTCTTCAGGGTGTACTGAACGTAGCCGCACTGCTGCAAAGCCTTAACGAAATTGTGTGCCGTCACGAAGTTTTACGCACCACTTTTGTGACAGTCAATGGGGAACCACAGCAAGTAATTGCTCCTTCCTTAATCTTAGAGCTACCAATAGTTAACTTACAGTCACTCCCTCCCCAAGTGCAAGAGTTTGAGCTACAACGAATAGCCACCGAAGAAGCACAGCAACCACTGAACTTGAAAACAGGACCGCTACTGCGAGTGACTCTACTGCAATTGCACCTAGAAGAATACATATTGTTGTTGACCATGCATCACATTATCTGCGATCGCTGGTCTACTAGCATACTTATCCGCGAAGTAGCAGCACTGTATCAAGCTTTCAATCAAGGTCAGTCCTCACCACTTCCAGATTTGTCAATTCAGTATGCTGATTTTAGTGTCTGGCAACGGCAGTGGCTAGTAGGAGATGTTTTAGAAAAACAAATATCTTACTGGCAGCAGCAACTAGATGGCGCTCCTACTTTACTTAATCTAGCAACAGACCGTCCGCGACCAGCAGTTATGAGTTATCGTGGCGCGAAGCAGTCTGTCAGTTTATCCAAACAACTAACTGAGGCACTCAAGACACTGGCACAGCAAGAGTCCGCAACCCTATTTATGACTTTGCTGGCGGCATTTCAGACTTTGCTCTATCGTTACACCCAGCAACAGGACATCTTAATCGGTACAACAATTGCTGGTCGCAACCGTGAAGAATTAGAATGGCTAATTGGATTTTTTGTCAATACCTTAGTGTTGCGTATCAGGTTGGATGGCAATCCCAGTTTTAGAGAGTTGTTGGGGCAGGTACGTGAGGTAGCGTTGGCAGCCTTTGCTCATCAAGACTTGCCCTTCGAGCAGCTAGTAGAGAAACTACAGCCGCAACGTCACCTCAGTTATACACCGTTGTTCCAGGTAATGTTTCAATTGCAAAATACCCCAACCAGCAGTTTGGAACTACCAGACTTGACTTTGATTCCCTTGGAGTTTGACAACGAAACGGCGAAATTTGATCTGACCGTGGCGATGATTGACAGCAAGCAAGGGCTAATTGCCAATATAGAGTACAACACTGACATTTTCGATGCAGCTACCATTACTAGGTTGCTAGGACATTTCCAGACATTATTGTCGGGTATCGTTGCCAATCCTGAGCAGTGCCTGTCAAACTTGCCATTATTGACAGCAGCAGAGCAGCGAATTTTGTTAGGTGAGTGGAATCATACCCAAGCTGACTATCCTCAAAACCAATGTATTCATCAACTGTTTGCAGATCAGGTAGAGAAAACGCCTGATGCTGTTGCTGTAGTATTTCAAGACGAGTCTCTCACCTATCAGGAACTGAACAACAAAGCAAATCAAGTAGCATACTACCTCCAAAAACAGGGCGTAGATTCAGAAGTACTGGTGGGAATTTGCATGGAGCGCTCTTTAGAAATGATTGTGGGAATTCTGGGAATTATCAAAGCTGGTGGAGCCTACTTGCCATTAGATCCCTCCTTTCCTGAAGATAGGTTGAGTTTAATCTTAAAAGATGCCCAGCCTTTGGTGGTGTTAACTCAACAGCAATTGGTTGAGAAATTTCCTCAAGATGGGGTAAAGATTGTTTGCTTAGACAAAGACTGGGAATCACAAGGGAACCAAGATAATCCCTGTAGTCGTGTCACATCGGCAAATCTCGCCTATGTAATTTACACTTCTGGTTCTACAGGTATCCCGAAAGGTGTTTTGGTAACACACCAAGCTTTGGTGAACCATAGTATTGCTGTGGCAAAAGACTATGAAATTAAAGGGGGCGATCGCATTCTCCAATTTGCTGCAATTAGTTTTGATGTCGCCACTGAAGAATTGTTTGGGTCCTGGTTGGGCGGTGCAACGGTTGTCATTCAACCAGAACGGTTACCAAGTTTTGCCAAATTCCAGCAATTCTTAGAACAAGAACAAATAACCGTTGTCAATCTACCTACTGCTTATTGGCAAGAGTGGGTATCTTATCTAGCGCAAACAGAAACTCCGTTGTTACCAAATACACTCCGCTTGCTAGTTGTGGGAACTGAGCAAGCTTTACCTGAAAAACTAGCACTGTGGCAAAAATTGTTGGGTAAGCATGTACGCTGGTTGAATGCCTACGGTCCAACTGAAGCAACTATTGGTGTCACAATTCACGAACCGAGTCACTACACAGAAAATCAGTCTATTTCCTGTGTACCTGTTGGTCGTCCCATCGCCAACACCTCAATATATTTGCTAGATCAATATTTGCATCCTACACCAATTGGTGTACCAGGAGAGTTGTACATCAGTAGTGTCAGTTTGGCACGGGGTTATCTCAATCAACCTGAACTGACAGCCGAAAAATTTATTCCCCATTTATATAGTCAAATTCCCGGTGAACGTCTGTATAAAACCGGAGATTTAGCCCGTTATTTACCCAATGGAGACATTGAATTACTCGGACGTATCGACAATCAAGTTAAAATTCGGGGTTTCCGCATAGAAATTGGTGAAATTGAAGCAAGATTGAACCAACACCCCCAGGTGCGGGAAGCTGTAGTTATGGTGCAGGGGGATGAACTAGATGACAAGCGTCTCATTGCCTATGTTAGTTCTGATTTAGAACAAGAACTAACAGTTACCCAACTACGGAACTTTTTGCAGGAGAAGTTACCAGAATATATGCTGCCATCTGCCTTCGTCATTTTGGAAACTTTACCATTAACAGCTAATGGAAAGGTGGATCGAAAATCCCTATCTGCATTAGAAATAATTCGTCCCAATTTGGAAGTTGCTTATGTAATGCCACAAACTGAGGCTGAACAAACCATTGCTAATATTTGGCAACAAGCTTTAAATGTTGAAAAAATAGGCATTCACGATAACTTCTTTGAACTCGGTGGTCATTCTTTGCTAATGGTTAAAGTTCATAGCCAATTACGGCAAATATTTAAAACTGAATTATCGATACTCGATATGTTTAGATATCCCACCATCAGTTCCTTAGTTGAATATTTCAATAAAATTCCGAATCAAAGCTCAAAAGCTAATTTAACTGATAATCAAACTAGAAAAATTGTAGTTGGGAAAGCGCAACAAAAAAAACGTTTGCAAAAAATGCAGAACTTACGTGACTAGTTGTCATCTTTTAGATGGATTAACCGCAGATGGACGCTGATAATATAGATAATTTTTTTGTGACACATCCGGAAATCATCAAATGAAGTCAATGGGCAATATTTAAGGAGGTTTGGTATTATGGATATTCCCGAAAATTATGTTATTAATGGTTCAGAAATAGCAATTATTGGTCTATCTGGACGTTTTCCCGGAGCAAAAAATATCGAACAATTCTGGCAAAATATCCAAAATGGTGTAGAGTCAATTAGTTTTTTTACCGATGCAGAACTTTTGGCTGCTGGAATAGAACCAGCAGTGCTAAATAACCCCAATTTTGTCAAAGCGCGGGGTGTATTAGATGATGTCGAATTATTTGATGCTGCTTTTTTTGGCTTCAATCCGAGAGAAGCAGAAATAACCGATCCCCAACATCGTTTATTTTTAGAAACTGCTTGGGAAGCAATTGAAAATGCTGGTTATGATAGTGAAAGTTATGCTGGTACAATTGGTGTTTTTGCGGGAACTGGTTTGAGTGACTACTTACTCAGGGTCTATTCCAACCAAAATATCCTCAATTCCCTCGATGCTAACCAACTTGCGATCGCAGGTGATAAAGATTATTTAACTACCAGAGTTTCTTATAAGTTAAATTTAACTGGACCTAGCTATACCGTTCAAACTGCCTGCTCAACTTCATTGGTTGCGGTTCATTTAGCTTGTCAAAGTTTACTTGCTGGTGAATGCGATATTGGTTTAGCTGGTGGTGTTTCGATTAATTCAGCCAGAAAAGCTGGTTATTTTTACAAACAGGGAGGAATCGGTTCTCCTGATGGACATTGCCGTGCTTTTGATGCTAAAGCGCAGGGAACGGTGAGTGGTGAAGGTGTAGGGATTGTAGTTTTGAAGCGATTAGAAGATGCGATCGCAGATGGCGATAATATTTATGGTGTTATCAAAGGTTCTGCGATTAATAACGATGGGTCAAACAAAGTTAGCTACACAGCACCGAGTATAGATAGTCAAGCCAAAGTCATCAAAACGGCTCAAATTATCGCTGAGGTTGAAGCTGACACAATTACCTATATCGAAGCTCACGGAACCGGAACATCTTTAGGAGACCCAATCGAAATTGCTGCGCTGACGCAAGTATTTAGAACCAGTACACAAAAGCGAGGTTTTTGTGCTGTCGGTTCTCTTAAAACCAATATTGGTCATTTAGATACTGCTGCTGGCATTGCAGGATTAATTAAAACAGTATTAGCTCTGAAATATAAAAAAATTCCGCCAAGTTTACACTTTGAAAAATCCAATCCTGAAATTGATTTTGCCAACAGTCCTTTTTATGTCAACACCACACTTACTGATTGGCAAACAAATCTCATTCCCCGACGTGCGGGAGTCAGTTCTTTTGGGATTGGGGGTACTAATGCCCATGTGATTCTTGAAGAAGCTCCAGCAGTTATAGGTTCCAGTTCTTCCCGTCCTTGGCAGTTGTTAGTCTTATCTGCAAAAACTAGCACAGCTTTGTCAGCAGCCACAGCCAATTTAGCTAATTTTCTTCAGCAAAATCAAGATTTAAATCTCGCAGATATAGCTTATACCCTACAGATAGGTCGTAAAACTTTCGAGCATCGACGATTTTTAGTTTGTCAGAACCTGGATGATGCTATTAAGGCTTTGACATCTCTACAGAGTTCTGAATGCAGCCAAGCTCAAAATTATGGTCAACAATCTGGTCATCCTCCCGTGACATTCATGTTTCCCGGACAAGGTTCCCAGTATGTAAACATGGGTCGAGAACTATACGAACATGAACCGATTTTCCGAGAAAAAATTGATTATTGTGCCGAGTTCCTCAAACCCCATTTAGGGTTAGATTTACGCCATGTACTTTACCCCAATGGCACAGCAAATCAAGAACTCACACAAACTGCGATTGCTCAACCTGCAATATTTGCGATCGAGTATGCTTTAGCACAATTGTGGATGGCATGGGGTGTACATCCAGAAGCAGCGATCGGTCACAGTATTGGTGAATATGTAGCAGCTACTATTGCCGGAGTTTTTAGTTTGGAAGCTGCTTTGACTCTAGTTGCTATGCGGGGAAAACTCATGCAACAACTACCACAAGGGTCAATGCTTGCCGTACAATTAACAGAGTCTGAGGTTCAACCCTTACTAGGAACAGAGCTTTCTTTAGCTGCTCATAATGCAGATGGTGCATGTGTTGTTTCCGGTGTTACTGAGGCAATAGAAAAGTTAGAACAGCAATTAGAAAACAAAGGTGTCAGTTGTCGAAAACTGCATACTTCCCATGCTTTTCATTCCCAGATGATGGATGCGATTGTTCAACCATTTACAGAACAGTTACAAAAAATCCAGCTAAATCCTCCCCAAATTCCCTTTATATCTAACGTTAGCGGCAATTGGATTACCACAGCAGAGGCAACAGACCCCAACTATTGGGCAAAGCACCTACGCTCATCAGTGCGTTTTTGTCAAGGGATAACCGAACTACTTCAACAACCACGCATATTACTGGAGGTGGGAGCGGGAAGGACTTTGAGTACTTTTGCTAAACAGCAGCAAAAAACCGGACTAGTAACGCTCAGCTCGCTGCGTCATCCCCAAGAACAACAGTCAGATGTGGCATTTTTACTGACTACTCTCGGTCATCTTTGGCAGCAAGGAGTTAAAGTAGATTGGTCTAACTTTTATGCTGACGAAAAACGCGTTAGCAAAGCTTTCCGTAGGAATCGCCTACCTTTACCCACTTATCCTTTTGAGCGTCAGCGTTACTGGATTGAAGCGTCACAACAGATATTACCCAGACAACGCAATGATGGGGAACAAAACCATCAAGTCTCATTAAGTAAAAATCCGGATATTGCTGAGTGGTTTTACGTACCATCTTGGAAACGCTGCCCACGGACGCAACCTGTGAAATTAGGGAGTCCAGTCACCTCATCAGGATGTTGCTTGGTGTTTGTGGATGAATGCGGTTTGGGTGAGAAAATAGTGCAACAACTAGCTGTTGAGAAAGAGGATGTAGTTATTGTCAAAGCTGGAGAGCAATTTGTACAAAAGAGCGATCGCGTATATATAATTAACCCTCAACAGCGTCATGACTACAATCAGCTATTCCAAGAACTTCGCAGTCTCGGCAAAATTCCCACAAATATTATTCATTTATGGACGGTTACAGCAGATAACCTAGAGGAATTAGCAGCAGAAAACTATGAAGAACTAGGCTTTTACAGCTTGCTGTTTTTAGCTCAGGCATTAGGCGAATTTTATCAAAAAGATGCCTTGGAAATTTGGGTAATTTCCAATCAGATGCAAACTGTGACAGGTAACGAAAAACTATGTCCAGAAAAAGCACTGATTTTGGGACCTTGTAAAGTCATTCCTGAAGAATATGCAAACATTACTTGTCACAGCATTGATATTGATCTAGCTGTTCCTTTAGCTGGTAGTCGGCAAGAGGAGCAAATAATAAACCAACTGTTAACAGATATTTTAACCCAAACAGGCGATCGCGTTATTGCTTACCGGGGATATCATCGCTGGGTACAAGATTTTACATCCCTGCGTTTGGATGCTTCTGTTGCCGAAAACCCGTTGTTAAAGCAAAAAGGAGTATATCTCATCGTCGGAGGATTGGGAGGTGTTGGTCTGGCTTTAGGCGAATATTTAGCACAAACCGCCCAAGCAAAGCTGATATTATTAGGGCGATCGCCTTTTCCTCACCCCGACCAATGGCAAAAGTGGCTGTCAACTCATGATGTCGAAGATACCATCAGCCAGAAAATTCTCAAATTACAAAGCTTAGAAGCATTGGGTGCAGAAATAATGCTAGTTAGTGCTGACGTAGCCAATTACGAGCAAATGTCAACAGTAATTACAAAAATTAATCAACGATTTGGGAACATCAACGGGGTAATTCATGCAGCCGCAGTTCCAGGGGGAGGTATGATGCAACTAACAACCAAAGAAGTTGCAGAGGAAAATGCGATCGCAGCAAAAGTTAGGGGAACACGAGTCCTTGATGCTGTTTTGGGAGATACTCCGCTCGATTTCTTGATTTTTTGTTCCTCGCTTTCTTCGTTTCTGCCAACATCGGGGATGGTAGATTATATCGCTGGAAATACTTTCCTTGATGCCTTTGCTCACTACCGTACTGCTCGATACAGCACTTTCACAACATCTATTAACTGGGATCGATGGCACAATTTAGGAATGGCAATTGCTGTTGAGCAAAGGTACAAAGAGATAACAGGAGAAGAACTAACGGTAGGAATGACCGTTACAGAGGGAATTGAGGCATTTAAACGGATTTTGTCTGTAATGTCTCAATCTGTAATACCTCAGGTAGTTGTATCAACCCAAGATTTTCCCACTCTGCTGAAGTTGAAAAAATCTGCAAAATCTCTGGAAGAAAAATTAGCCCAACTAAGTGAAACTAAAACAAATCATCCCCGACCCCACCTAGAAAATACTTATGTTGCACCCCAAAGCGAATTGGAGAAAACACTTGCTGAGATTTGGCAACAACTTTTCGGTATTAATAATGTGGGCATTCACGATAACTTCTTTGAGTTAGGAGGAGATTCTTTATTTGCAACTCAGCTGGTTTCTCAGTTGTGCAAAAGCTTTCAAATAGAACTGCCTTATAAAAGCTTTTTTAATTCACCGACTGTTGCTGAGTTGGCTGAAGCTATTGCTCAAAAACTCACTGAAAAAGCAGATCAAGAAGAGCTAGCAAAAGCTTTATCAGAAATTGAGCAACTTTCAGCAGAAGAAGTGCAGGTGATAATTACTTTGCAGAACTAGGTTTTTAATCAAGATATACGATTATTTGTAAATATTTGAGGTAATTTTATGCTCAGTATGTACGGTATAAATGGAAAAAAATACTTAGCATTCTTGTTGATCTGCCAACTGGGATTATTATTTATTGGAATGCTCTCTATCTTTCTTTTTGTCATCAATATTGATGGTCTTGTGGATATTCCATATTCAGTAATTAGTCTCTTATTATGTGTTTTATATGGAATATCAGCTTTATGGATAGGATTATTTTGGGAGTCTTTTGCAAAGACTATGTTTAGCGTTTATGCTGCAAAAAAAGCCTTTTTTCAGCAGAGGTTTATTCTACCAATCTTGGTTTTATGCCTGCTTGGAGCATATACGACTCATGCTATGCTAATGACTGAGCAAATCAAGAATCATTTAATAGTCACTTTTGCTCCCATATTCTTAGTTGGTATCATAGCAATAATTGCAACAGTTATTATTACTGTGATAGTTTTCAATGAGATAAACAAAGATAGAGAAATTAGCAACAGAAGTCAAAAAAAGCTTGCCGAATTTAGGGAAAAATTTGGTTCAGAAGCTATTAGACGAATAGAGCTTTCAATTAATCTTGCTTATGGCAGAGCTTTGACCAATCCACTTCCACCTTCACAAGGATTCACAGTGATAGGAATAACTTTTAAACCGTGGTATGAAATAAGTGATTTACCCAAAGCGAAATTGTTAGAAGAAAATTATAAAATAATTAAGAAAGAAGCTCTTCAATCTATAGAGAGTAATACTGTACTAAAACCCTATTACTACCCAGGTGTTAATGAAGGTGGATGGGATTCTATCTACTTAATTCTAGAAGGTAAGAAGGTAGAGAAAAGTATCTTATATTTTCCAAAGACACTGGAATTAGTAGAGCATATCTCAAATCATACAAGACTGGAAACCGCAGAACTATTAGTCCTTAAACCTGGTGAAGTTGTTAAGCCTCATCGCGATCCAGCAAGTTCCTTTATAATCTGTCAACTCGGTATTTCCATTCCTGAAAATTGCGGTATTAGCGTTGGTGGAGAGTCGCGTACTTGGGAAGAAGGGAAGTGTATATTCTTTGATCCATCATATGAACATACAGTGTGGAACTATAGTAACAAACCTAGAGTAGTTCTACTTATAGCTTTTTTCAAGCCTGATCTAACAGATATCGAAATGGATTTTGTACATATGCTTGATTGTGGTGAATGGTCTGAAGAAGTAACAGTTTCATAATGACATCATATCCATCGCAAATATTGTTTTGAAACCTAGTATATCTGCGCTAATTTTCCAATTTGTATTTAAGGAAACCCACTAAAAGAACATCTTACACTGCTGTTTTTGAATTTTGGGTAGCTGATTTATAGCTCATTATTATAGCCTGCACAAATGACTGACCTTGCCAAGCGTATCGCCGCTCTTTCTCCAGAAAAACGCCAGCTTTTGCTACAACATCTCCAGCAAAACAAAAAAGATATCTTTGCCCAAAATCAGATAACTCCCCAAAGTCGAGATGCTAACTCTTTTCCACTTTCTTTTGCACAACAACGTTTATGGTTTATTGACCAGTTGGAACCTGGTAATATTGCCCTAAATTTATCATTATGTATCGGTTTGATAGGTTCATTAAATATCAAAGCTCTGGAAGCAAGTTTTCAAGAAATTGTCAATCGTCATGAGGTTTTACGCACTAAATTTACGACTTTGCAAGGTCAACCCGTTCAAGTCATTTCTCCAAATTTGAGCTTAGAGTTACCTGTGATAGATTTGCAAGCAGTTCCCGCAAATGAAAGGGAATCAAAAATGCTGCAACTCGCTACCGCAGAAGCTCACCAACCCTTCGACTTAAGCAAAGATACTTTATTGCGAGTCACTCTACTGCAACTAGCACAGTCGGAGTATGCATTATTACTGACAATGCATCATATTATCTCTGATGGTTGGTCTGTAGGTGTACTGGTTCGGGAAATTGCCACACTTTACGAAGCTTATTCTAGTGGAAAGCGATCGCTACTTCCTCAATTACCGATTCAGTATGCAGACTTTGCAGTTTGGCAGCGAAAATGGTTGCAGGGAGAGAAATTAGAGACTCAGCTTGCTTATTGGCTGCAACAGTTGGGGGGTCAACTACCTGTACTGCAACTCCCCACAGACTTTCCCCGACCAGCAGTACAGACTTTTCGGGGAAAAAGACAACATCTTGTTTTACCTAAATCTTTATCTGAGAAACTAAAAACATGGAACCAACAAGAAGGTATCACCTTATTTATGGTTCTGCTCGCAACTTTACAGACTCTACTCTACTGGTACACAGGACAAGAAGATATAGTTATCGGTACTGATATCGCTAACCGCAATCAACCGGAAACGAAAGATTTAATTGGATTTTTTATTAACCAACTTGTTTTACGTACAAATTTATCAGGGAACCCTGCGTTTGAGGATTTACTTAGACAAGTACGTGAAGTCGCTTTGGGTGCTTATACTCACCAAGATTTACCCTTTGACAAACTGGTAGATACTTTAAATCCTCTACGGAATATGGCACATGCACCACTATTTCAAGTCAAGTTGGTTTTGGAAAATACCCAAATTCCATCTTTGCAGCTAAAAGGTGTAAATGTTACTCCTTTGAGGATTGAAAAGAAGACAACACAACTCGATTTGCTATGGGAAGTTGTGGAGACAGAACAGGGAATAGTAGTAGTTTTGGAGTATAACACAGACCTATTCTTGGATAAAACCGCCGCTCGCATGTTAGAACATTTTGAAACACTTTTAAATCAGATTGTAGCCAAGCCAAGTGCAAAGTTATCAGAATTAATTGAAACACTGAAATTGGTAGATAAACAACAAAAAAATCGACAAAATAAGCAGCGAAAACAAGAATTTAAACTCAAATTAAAACTAGCTCAACGACAAGTTATTAATACTACAGAAATAGTAGAGGTGGCAGAATGAAAAAACTAGAAACAAATATCAAACGAAAATTAATCAGTCTGCCACAAGATAAATTAATCGAGTTAGATAATCTGGCATCTCAGGAAATGCCTTTAGTCATCAAACCATCGATTAGTGATATTGATATTGCAGATTGGGCTAAGGGTAATCAGGAATTTATAGAGAAAAACTTACTCAAATATGGTGCTATTCTATTTCGGGGATTTGATATTGTTACAGCAACAGAATTTGAGAGATTTAGTCTAGCTATTTGCTCGGAACTTTTTCATGAAAATGGCGAACATCCCCGTCAAACAGTAAGTAGTAATGTTTATACTCCAGTTTTTTATCCTGCCGAGCATAAGTTGTTATGGCATAATGAAAATTCTTTTAATCATCGCTATCCCATGAAAATTTTATTTGGTTGTCGTCAACCTGCCCAACAGGGAGGAGAAACACCAATAGTTGATAGTCGTAAAGTTTTCCAGAGGATAGATTCAAGAATTAGAGAACGATTTATTGAAAAGAAAGTGATGTATGTCCGCAATTATAGTGCTGGACTCGGACTAGATTGGCAAACGGTTTTTCAAACTCAAAGTAGAGCTGAATTAGAAACTATTTGTCAAAATAATTTTCTTGATTTGGAATGGAAAAAAGATGGTAGTTGTCGAACTCGTTCGGTTCGTCCAGCAATTGTCAAACATCCTCAAACCGATGAATTTTCTTGGTTTAACCAGGCTCAACATTGGCATCCAGCTTGCTTGGATTCAAAAACTAGGGAGTCTTTATTGTCATTATTTGCAGAAGCCGATTTACCACGCAATTGCTACTACGGTGATGGTACTCCTATTGAAGATTCGGTTATGGCTGAAATTTGTGAAGTATACCAGCAGTTAGAAGTTAGTTTTCCTTGGCAACAAGGGGATATATTGCTGTTAGATAACTTGTTAGTTGCTCATGCACGCAATCCATTTTTTGGAGAAAGAAAGTTGTTAGTAGCAATGGGTAATATGACAAGTTTTGCGGATATTGTAAACTAGTATAAGAACGCAGAATACAGAATGCAGAATTAAGAATTATTTCTTTGTAAGGCTTTCAGGCAAAACAAATGGTTGGTTTCTTTCCGCCAAGCTGTAATAGATATAAATAAGTATCTAAATAACTACTCAATATCTATGCTCAAACAAATTCAGGGATTTCAACTTTCTCCACAACAAAAACGTCTTTGGTTATTACAGCAAGATAATTCAGTTTATCGTGCGACAGGTGCTATTTTAATTGAGGGGAATTTACAAGTTGATATTTTCAAAACTGCTTTAAAACAAGTTATTGACAGAAATGAAATTCTGCGGACTAATTTCTATAAAACCAGTGGTGTCAAGATTCCCATCCAAGTCATAGAAGATAATCCGAGTTTATGTTTACATGAGGAATCTTGTTTAGAAACAGAAATAAACCAAATTTTTCAGCAGGCAAGTCAGCGAGATTTTGATTGGGAAAAGTCCCCATTGTTGCATTTAACGTTGGTGAAATTCTTGCCTGACAAACATGTTTTACTGATTAATTTACCTGCTATATGTGCTGATACAGCCACATTGAATAATCTAGTTAATGAAATCAGTCGTTGCTATAGTTCCTGCTTGTTGGGTAAGGAGATAACTGACGAACCATTGCAATATGCGGATATTGCTTCATGGCAAAATGAACTTCTGCAAGCAGAGGAGACAACAGCACAAAGAAAGTATTGGCAACAACTTGATATTTCTGCTCTTGATACTTGCAAGCTTTCTTTTGAATATCGGTTTTCGGAAACACAAGACTTTAAACCTCAATTTCTCAGCTTGCCAGTTAAAAGTAATTTTATCACAGAAATAGATGAGATTTGTCAACAGTATCAAACTTCAAAGACTGTATTATTCTTAACTACCTGGTTAATTCTACTTTGGCGACTCACCGGAAACTCAAAACAAATTATTGGTATGGGTTGCAATGGACGCAACTATGAAGATTTAGTCGCAGCATTGGGTCTATTTGCGAAATATTTACCGCTTATTTGTGATTTAGAAGAAAGCGATCGCTTCAATGATATTTTAATCAAAGTGACTAACTATACAACAGAGTTAACAGAATGGCAGGAGAGTTTTAGCTGGGAAGCAAACGAGCAGAGTCTAGAGCAGGCATTTTTCCCTTTTTGTTTTGAGTTTCAGGAAGCAGCAACGAAGTATGTGACTCAGGATGTATCATTTACTCTTGATCGGCAATATGTCTGCTTTGACCGATTTCAAGTCAAACTTTCTTGCGTTTCCACACCAGATAATTCCCTCAACGCAGAATTTCACTACGATGCTAATCTTTTCCATCAAGCAGATATTCAACGTTTAGCTAGTCAGTGGCACACTTTATTAGGTAGTATTCTCGAAAATCCCACTGGGTTAATATCCCAGTTAGATATCCTCAGCGAACAAGAACGTCACCGACTTTTAATCGATTTCAATCACACGAAAACATCAGAACCACAGTACGAGTGCATCCACCACTGGTTTGAACAACAATGCGATCGCACACCAGATAATATTGCTGTTGTCTTTCAAAACCAGCAATTAACCTATAGAGAGTTAAATACCAGGGCGAATCAGCTAGCGCATTACCTGCAACAATTAGGTGTGGGGTCAGATGTATTGGTGGGAATTTGTATCGAACGAGAACCACTAATGGCGATCGCACTCTTTGCTATTCTCAAAGCTGGTGGTGCTTATGTACCAATTGACTCTAATTATCCACTCGAACGAAAAGCTTTTATTCTCAGCGATACTCAAATGCCAGTATTGCTGACTCAGCAACATTTGCAAAACAATTTACCCGGACCAACGCAAGCAAAAGTGATTTGCTTGGATGCAGATTGGCAAGTTATCGACCAACAACCCAGAGAAAACCCAGTTAGTCAAACCAGCGCTCTCAATCTTGCTTACCTAATATATACTTCTGGCTCGACTGGAAAGCCAAAGGGGACAATGATTCCCCATTGTGGTTTGATTAACTACCTCAGTTGGTGTATCGAAGCATATAAAGTTGACCAAGGAATAGGTACTTTAGTTCACTCATCAATCAGTTTTGATCTAACTATCACGGGTCTTTTTTCACCTTTACTAGTGGGTCGGTCAGTAAATCTACTACCATCAAACCAAGGTATCGAAACTCTTTCCCCAGCTTTGCTCCAGAGCCACAACTTGAGTTTAGTCAAAATTACTCCCGCTCACTTGGAATTGCTGAAAACATTATCACCAGAAACAGTAGCAGGTCGCACGCGAGCCTTTATCATTGGGGGAGAAAATCTCACATCCCAGCATATCGCCTTTTGGCAAGAGTTTGCCCCGGATACAATGCTGGTAAATGAATACGGTCCGACAGAAACCGTAGTTGGTTGTTGCATTTATCAAATACCAAGCGATCGCCATCAATCGGGTTCGATTCCCATTGGTCAACCAATTGCCAACACCCAACTTTATGTCTTAGACAAACATTTACAGCCTCTACCTGTTGGTGTACCTGGTGAATTATACATTGGTGGCAAAGGATTGGCACGGGGTTATTTAAATCGACCAGAACTGACCGCAGAGAAGTTTATCCCCAATCCCTTTAGTAATGAACCAGGAGAGCGTCTGTACAAAACAGGTGACTTAGTGAGTCATAGTTCCACAGGGGTATTGGAATTTCTCGGACGAATCGATCATCAAGTGAAACTGCGGGGTTTCCGCATTGAACTCGAAGAAATTACCGCAGTTTTATTACAGCATCCAGCTGTGAAAGAATCTGTAGCGATCGTCCGTGAAGATGTTGTCGGAGACCAGCGTTTAGTTGCTTACATCGTCGTCAATCCGGAATCTACTTTTGCCATCAACGATTTGCGGGACTTTCTCCAACAGCAACTCCCCGATTATATGATTCCCTCAGTCTTCGTACCCCTAAAGAATTTACCTTTAACACCTAACGGCAAAATAGACCGTCAAGCGCTACCAGCACCCGATCGCGTCAGACCGGAACAGGCAGGTTTATTTGTCGCTCCCTGTAATTCTACTGAGGTAGAGTTGGCAGAAATATGGGCGGAACTATTGCAGCTAGAGCGAGTTGGCGTTTACGATAACTTCTTTAATTTGGGAGGTCATTCACTTTTAGCGACACAGTTGATTTCCCGTGTGCGTGATGCGTTCCAAGTAGAACTACTTGTGCGTCAGATTTTTGAGGCTCCCACAGTCGCAGATTTGGCTGCGATCGTCATCAAAAAACTTACCGAGGAAGCAGATGAAGAATTACTGGCTGAAGCTTTAGCTGAACTAGAGGAATTATCTTAACTTTTGACGTTATTAAAATCGGGCAGAGACGCAAAGAAGCGAATTACAACTATGAGTAGTCTGTACGAAAAAATAGCAGAGCTGTCACCAGAGAAACGCGAGCTACTGTTATCGCGATTAAAACAAAAACAAGGGAATGCTGCATCGACAGAGATTAGACCCCAGAGTCGAGAGTCTAACACCTTTCCCTTGTCTTTTGCCCAACAACGCTTGTGGTTCTTCAACCAACTAGAACCAGATAGCTGTGCTTATAATATTTCTAGCGCTGTGCGGCTTACAGGTAAACTCAACATTTCAGCTTTTTCCCAAAGTATTAACGAAATTCTCCAGCGACACGAAGCTTTACGGACGAACTTCCAAATGCTGGATGGGCAACCTGTGCAAATTATCAACCCAACTGTAAATTTAACCTTGCCATTAATCGATTGGCAGACTCTTTCTGAGACAGAACGCGAGCAAGAAACTCTCAAGTTGGTAACTGCGGAAACCCAGCGTCCTTTTGATTTGGAAAAAGGGTCTTTACTGCGGATAACTGTGGTTAGGTTCAGCGAGATGGAGCATGTAGTACTGCTGACAATGCACCATATAATTGCCGATGGTTGGTCAATGGGTGTATTGATTCGCGAACTTGTAGCACTCTATCAAGCTTTTTCTCACGGACAACCCTCTCTGCGAGACGCTACGCGAACACCTTTACCGAAATTACCAATTCAGTATGCAGACTTTGCCGTTTGGCAGAGACAATGGCTACAGGGTAAAGTCATGGCACAGCAGCTTGCTTATTGGCAGCAGCAACTAGGTGGCACTCTACCTATTTTAGAACTACCGAGCGATCGGCCGCGTCCGGCAATCCAAACTGATAAAGGTGCTACTCAATCTCTGCTACTACCGAAGTCTCTTTCCCAAGCATTGCGATCGCTTTCTCAGCAGCAAGGAGTCAGCTTATTTATGACGCTGCTGGCTGCATTCCAGGTGTTGCTATATCGCTATACCCAGCAGGATGACATCATCGTCGGTACTCCCATCGCGAACCGGAACCGCTCGGAAATAGAAGGGTTAATTGGCTTTTTTGTCAATACTTTAGTTTTGCGTACTTACTTGGGAGACAATCCCAGTTTTCTAGAGCTTTTGACAAGGGTACGGGATATCACCTTGGGAGCTTACGCTAATCAAGACTTGCCTTTTGAGCAATTAGTGGAAGAACTACGTCCAGAGCGAGATTTGAGTCATAGTTCTTTGTTCCAGGTAATGTTTATTCTCCAAAATGCTCCGATGGGTGTTCTGGAGCTTCCCGGACTGACTTTGCAACCCTTGGAGGTAAAAACCAACACAGCAAATTTTGATTTGACTTTATCGATGGCAGAAACTTCAGAAGGGTTGGAGGGGTTATTTGAATACAACACCGATTTATTCGATGCTGTCAGAATTGAGCGGATGCTGGGACATTTCCAGACATTGTTGGCAGCGATTGTTACTGCACCGAACCAGCGCTTGTCTGACTTGCCAATATTAACTACCACTGAAAAACAACAACTGCGGGGTTGGAATAGTAACCAGTTATTTTTTCCCAAACATCTGTGCATTCATCAATTATTTGAGATACAAGTTGAGCGTACACCTGATGCTGTTGCTGTTGTGTTTGGGGACAATCATTTAACTTACCAAGAACTAAATATTAAAGCAAATCAGTTAGCACGCTACTTGCAAAAACAAGGAGTAGGTTCAGGAATTTTGGTAGGAATGTGCGGGGAACGTTCCCTAGAACTTGTAATTGGACTACTAGCAACTCTGAAAGCAGGTGGAGCATACCTCCCCCTCGATCCTAGCTACCCCCAAGAGCGACTAGCGTGGATGTTAACAGATGCCCAAATATCAGTATTGCTGACCCAAGAGCAACTGCTGGCAAATTTACCAGCACACCAAGCCAAAGTCATCTGCTGGGATAAAGATGGGGATGCGATCGCGCTTTCAAGTAAGGAAAATTTACCTAATAGTACTCAGCCAGAGAACCTTGCTTATGTAATTTATACCTCCGGTTCCACAGGTCGTTCTAAAGGGGTAATGGTTGAGCATCGCCATCTCATCAATGCCTATTTTGCTTGGGAGGAAAGCTACAAACTAGAAAAAGTAACTTGTCACTTACAAATGGCAAGTTTCTCCTTCGATGTCTTTTCTGGGGATGTGGTTCGTGCTTTATGCTCTGGTGGCAAATTGGTTTTGTGTCCGCGAGAATTGTTGCTAGAACCCCAGAAACTTTACGAACTCATGCGACAAGAAAAAGTTGATTGTGCCGAGTTTGTACCAGTTGTTTTGAGAAATCTGATTCAATATCTCCAGCCAACTCAGCAACGTCTCGACTTTATGCAACTGTTGATTTGCGGTTCTGATAGTTGGTACGTGCAAGAATATCAAGAAATTCGCAATTTTTGTGGTGCAAAAACAAGGCTAATTAACTCCTTTGGTTTAACAGAAGCAACTATTGATAGTTCGTATTTTGAAATAGCAACAAATAACTTACCTGTTGAGCAATTAGTCCCCATTGGGCATCCTTTTGCTAATACCCAAATTTACATTTTAGATTTTCACTTACAGCAAACCCCCGTAGGAGTTCCTGGTGAAATTTACATTAGCGGTGCTGGGGTTACTAGGGGTTATCTCAACCGACCAGATTTAACAGCAGAAAAGTTTATTCCTAACTTGTTCAGTGACAAACCAGAGGAACGTCTTTACAAAACAGCAGACTTAGGGAGGTATTTACCAGACGGGAATATAGAATTACTCGGTCGTAGCGACCATCAGGTAAAAATTCGTGGTTTCCGCATCGAACTTGGTGAAATAGAAGCAGTATTAACACAACACCCAGGAGTGCAACAAGCTGTAGTTTTAGTAGCTGAAAAAGCTAGTGACAAGCGTTTAGTTGCTTATGTTGTTCCCCATGCTGATGCAAGTTGCCAAAATCTCAAATCGAGTGATTTGCAAGATTTTCTCCAACAGCGCTTACCCAGTTACATGATACCTTCTGCTGTGATGCTGCTAGAGTCATTACCGATAACACCTAATGGTAAAGTAGACCGTCGTGCTTTACCAAAATTGTCAATCAGCAGACCAGAACTTGCCGAGAATTTTGTTGCACCTCATACAGCAATTCAAAAAATTATAACTAATATCTGGATAGAAATTCTTGGTGTTCAAAGAATAGGCATTCACGACAACTTCTTTGAATTAGGAGGGCATTCTTTACTTACAACTCGATTAATCGTCAAAATCCGCGAAGCATTTCAAATAGATTTGCCACTACGGATTTTGTTTGAGTCTCCAACTGTAGAGAGTTTAGCCAATACTCTGGAAAATATTATTTTGGCAAACACTTCTACTATTGTTGACCAAACTAATATCATAGATTTTGATGCTGAAGCAGTTCTAGATTCAACAATTATCCCCGAAATAAATGCAGTTGAAACAATCAGCGAACCAACTTCTATTTTATTGACTGGAGCCACTGGATTTTTAGGTGCTTTTTTACTCTATGAATTATTGCAGCAAACCCCAGCAGATATTTATTGTTTGGTACGTGCTACCAATCTAGAATCTGCGAAAAATAAGATTCAGAATAGCTTAGAATCTTATTTAATCTGGCATGAATCTTTTAGCGAGAGAATTATTCCGGTATTGGGAGATTTATCGCAACCACTTTTAGGAATTCCCGAACATGAGTTTCAACAACTAGCAGAAAAAATTGACATTATATATCATAATGGGGCTTGGGTTCATCATCTTTATCCCTACTATGTGTTGAAAGCTGCGAATGTTTTGGGAACACAGGAACTTTTGAGATTAGCATGTCGAGTTAAACCAAAACCAGTACATTTTATTTCGACATCCAGTATTTTTTCAGCATCAGGCATCTCTGGAGTTAAACTAGTAAAAGAAGACGATAACCTTGATGATTATCAAGTACCCGATAATGGTTATGTGCAAACTAAATGGGTAGGAGAAAAGTTAGTCAAAACAGCAGGTTTAAGAGGTCTTCCTGTCTGCATTTACAGAATTGGACGTGTATCAGGACATAGCCAAACCGGAGTATTTAATATTAATGACTTTTTGTACCGATTAATCATCGGTTGTATTCAACTGGGTATAGCACCAGATGTAGACATTATGGAAGACATAATGCCTGTAGATTATACGAGCAAATCTATCATTCACCTATCAAGACAAAAAGCGAATTGTGGGAAAGTATTTCATTTAGTAAACTCCCAACTATTACACACAAATATGCTATTTAAAGTCATACATTACTGTGGTTATCAACTAGAAAAAACATCTCGTGATGAGTGGCGATCGCAACTAAAAAAAATAGCAAAATCTTCACCCGAACATCCCTTGTATCCACTTGTGCCATTTTTATTAACTAAGCAATCTGAAGAGGAAACATCTCAATCAGGAATATTACAGTTTGATTGTCAAAATACTTTGGATGGACTCACAGATACATCTCTTGTTTGTCCCGCTATTGATGAGCAGTTACTAATAACTTACCTATCATACTTGATTAAACAAGGCTTTTTAGACTCTCAAACAAGATAAAACTCATTTTTATCTCAATTCAAATTACCCAGGATAATAAATATTATGCAGGTACAATCAACCTCCGAAAAAGATTTGTCACATGGATTCAATCCCCGACAACAGCAGCATCTAGAAACATTTATTGCCAGTTACACTCAGCGCACAGCAACTTCCAAAAAACGCACCCAAACTTATCGTTCAGTTTCCGCAGATGTGAGAGGTTCCTTTGGATTTCGCTCTACCATTAAAGAAATAGTTTATCCCATCATTGGCAAACATGCTTTTGGTTCTAAAATGTGGGATATTGATGGTAACGAATATATCGATTTAATGATGGGATTTGGAGTAAACCTTGTTGGTCACAACCCACCTTTTATTAAAGAAGCTTTGCAAGAACGATTAGAACAAGGTATACACATCGGACCGCAATCAGATATTGCTGGAGAGGTAGCTGAATTAATTAGCGAACTAACAGGAATGGAGCGAGTCACCTTTAGCAATACAGGTACAGAAGCGGTGATGACAGCTCTACGCATAGCCAGAGCAGCAACAGGTCGTCATAAAATAGCTATGTTCTCAGGCTCTTATCACGGACATTTTGATAGTACCCTTGCCAAAGCAGAACAATTAGATGAAAATTCCATTACAGTACCAGGAGCTTTGGGAGTATCACCAAACTTGGTTGCAGATACTTTGGTGTTGGAATATGGCAATCCTGACTCATTAGAAATCATCAAAGCTAATGAGCAAGAATTAGCTGCTGTGATAATTGAACCCGTGCAAAATAGCCGACCCGATTTACAACCAAAAGAATTTCTCCAACAGTTAAGACAATTAACACAAACATCAGGAATAGTTTTGATATTTGATGAAATACTTACAGGTTTTCGCATCCACCTGGGTGGAGCGCAAGCATGGTTTGGGATTGAAGCAGATATAGCAACCTATGGAAAAATTGTGGGTGGTGGAATGCCAATTGGTGTTATTGCTGGTAAAGCTGCTTACATGGATAGAATTGATGGGGGTATGTGGAACTATGGAGACGCATCTTCTCCACAAGTGAAAACTACATTTTTTGCAGGTACTTATTGCAAACATCCTTTAGCTATGGCTGCTGCAAAAGCTGTACTTCAATATTTAAAGATTCAAGGAAATGAACTACAACAGCAATTAAATCACCGTACTTCCCAATTCATCAACACACTAAATACTTATTTTGAAGCAGACGAAGTACCCATTCGACTTGCAAATTGTGGCTCAATTTTTAACTCGCTTCCCGTCGTCGTAAATTCTGTTTCACCAGAGGATTTAAAAGCTTTAGAAAATATGGATTTGATTTATTATCACCTGATTCATAGAGGAGTATTTCTGCGTCAGGGAGGTGGTTTACTATCTACTGCCCATACAGATGCAGATTTAGAATACATTATTCAAGCGGTAAAAGATAGTGTTCAGGAAATGCGAGAAGGTGGTTTTTTACCCTAATTTAAAATACAGTTAGACAAAATTTTTGATGTAAAATCAGGAGAAAAATTTAATGTTAGAAATTAATCATGATTCTGACTATGACATTTGGGCAAAAATTTCTAACGAGTCATTAGGACCGCAATACTGTCAAAAAAACTTACCACCATTTGAAAAATTATTACAACAATATCTAGCAAAAGGTGTACATATTCTCGACTTATGTTGTGGTACAGGATAAATGGCACAATACTTGCTCGAACAAGGCTATAAAGTCACTGGTCTAGATATGTCCAAGGAAATGTTGCATTATGCTCGCCAGAATGCACCATCTGCTAGATTTATCCAAGATGATGCACGTTACTTCAAATTATCACCTACCTTTGATGCAGTGATTTCACCGAGTGCCAGTCTCAATCATATTATGAGTCTTGAGGAGCTAAAAAGTGTCTTCCAAAATGTATATACATCACTTATACAAAATGGTGTTTTTCTATTAGGAATATGCTTAGAATAAGCATATAACTTTTGGAATGGTTCAATTACTGAAGGTGATATCCAAGATGATTATGCTTGGGCTTCTCGTGATAGTTATAATCTCCAAGACAAAATCGCTCAATTTCAGATAACCATTTTCCAGTTATTAGAAAAACACTGGCAGCGTTCGGATGTTATTTATAAAGTCAAACCTTACAAACAATCAGGAATAGTGTCTACTTTAGAAACTGTTGGTTTCACTGAAATTACTGTATACGATGAGGATGCTAACTTGGCTGAACCTGAATATAATGACTATGCCATTATTGCTTGTCGCAAATAACTTAACTCGTTAGCTCGACTTTATCCAAATCACAGAAGATAAGCTTTGTGGTTTAGCAAAAACTTTTTATACGCTCACCAATTTTAGGTGAAATATAAAAATCAACCACCAAGCAGAAACTTTAAAAAGCTTGTATTCTAAGCTTTTGCGGCTTCTGCTCCCTGCCTTATTATTTCTACCTTCACGTACTAGAGCGCAAGAAACAAAATAAATTAACCTACCAGGACGTAAATATGTACCAAGAAGACAAAGAAGACACGACTATTTACAAGGTTGTAGTCAACCATGAAGAACAATATTCCATCTGGGTTGCCGATCGCGAAAATGCTCTTGGTTGGAGAGACGCTGGCAAAAGTGGTTCCAAACAGGAATGCCTGGAATATATTAAGGAAGTATGGATAGATATGAGACCTCTAAGTTTAAGAAAGAAAATGGCAGAAGCTACTAATAAAAATTAGGCACAATAGATATTTCCAGGAAAGATGTAGAGACGTAGTAGTGCTACGTCTCCTAAGAAACTTCTTGTGCAGTGGGGTTAACGACTAAATCACAACCGAGTTTTTGAGCGGCTTTCTTAAGGTTATTAATCATGCGCTGCTTATATTTTTGCTCGTAATAATCAGCACCAGGGTCTTGATAAACCTCACCAGTAGACCAGAGGTGATAAAAAAGACGAGCCAATTTATGAGCAGTGGCAGTAATAGCCTTGGGAGCACCAAGTTGAGCTTTTTTGCGACGATAGAAAGCACCAATTGCAGATTGAGAACGACTTACAGATAGAACCGCAACCCGAAACGCAGTTGCAGCACGACTAACAACTTTGCGGGTTTTAGAACTGAGAACTTTACCATTAGTCCTGTTACACCTGTAATATCGCTTCAGACTTGATGTAAATGCAGGTTCATCTCGGATAGGGCTTTCTGCATTCGTTGGATGTGGGTGCTACTGCTACGAATCAGATTATCTCGCTGACGTATATAGCTGCGTAGTACGCATACTTGGTCATCTGGTCGAAATGAACCCGATAATAAGCCGTAGGTATGTAATTGTTGTATCCACTGGCAGTCGAGTACGTCGCTTTTACGTCCCGGTACTGTTTTGATAATGAAGGAAAGTTGAGATAATAAACGAGAGCGAGAGCATTATCGGAAAGCAACTCCTGAATACATCGAACTGTTATTAGAAACGGTTAATAAAGAACCATTAGATTTCGGTGATGAATTTGGTAGATGGACGGCAGAGAGATTAGCCACATATTTAACAGAGAAAACTGGGATTGAGTTAAGTAGTTCTCAAGTCAGGAGGATATTAAAGCGAAAAAAGTATAGTTACATCTGGGCGAAATATGACGAAGGAAGATAAACAAAACCCAATAAAGAGAGCAGAATTTCAATCTTTGCTTGCCAAATATTTAGCGATAGCTAGAGAACAGCCAGAGCGGATGCAGTACAAATTAACGGGTTTAGAACCAACGTTGTTGACGTAAGATGCCCTAATTGTCAACTGGTATACAAAATCAAGATTTTTCACCCGTTCGATTTTTCCGGAGGTGAACCAGTTGGCGGTGTCGGTTTGGGTCCCGCCAAACTGGTGAACCCGAAGGGCTGGCAGATTTTTCAATCGTTGTGACCCAACCCTAGTCCGTAAGTGGCGTAAACTCACTGTGTAAGACTCGTAGTTTGGAAGAAGCGCCACGTCCCGGACGCCCTCGCATATTTCAAGCAATTGTACGAGCACAAGTGACGGCGATCGCCTGTAGCAAACCAACGGATTTCAATTGTTATTCATCCAAAATCTTAAACACTTGTTTTGGAGAAATTGACTAGTGCGAATAGCCTCGTCAATAGCGCGATACTGCTTATCTTTTCCCTTGCATTTGAACTCGTAAATTATCATGGCTCGACCTTGCTTACCACTACGTTATGCTAACATGACGAGTATAATATAGCAAGCTCAAACAAAACGTGTAGGCGAATAAATTCGCGCCCTGGTGCCCTTTCCGCTGCCGTCATGACGTATGTGGGAACAGTCGTCACCCACATACGGCTGTGTTTTGCACCTATCGCCCGCCTGCATTGGCAAACTGGGGATGTTTGCGGTAAAACTCCGCAGGCAGACGAAATTCTGCACTGTTACCGATTTTGGTACTGCGAATGCTGTAGGAGTTGCTCACCACATTGACATCTGTAATTCCGGAAATGGCTGAGAGTGCATAGATGCCTGCGTTGCCAAACCAAGTTTCAACTGCACGGACTCAGAACCGCACCAAATGCCAAGGCTAACCCCAATTCGACTCTCATGTTTAGCTTCACCTCGGCTGATGATGTAGTTGAAGTTGTTCGAGTTGCGATCGCCACTGCCGCCACAAGTGGGACAATTGCCTGCATCGCAACTCGAACAACAAGCCAGGGCAGTAAAGACCCAAGAATAGAGCGATCGCCAACCTAAAGATAATTGTGAGATTCATTGTTTTCAGCTTTAATCCCGTGCAGCGTGCTTCACTACAACGGCAATCCTCAGCTTGAAGTTAGGCAAAAAACTTGAGGAACTTCTGAGGAAACACGCTCACTCCAACACATACCATATCAAGTTAGTAGACTCAGATGCTGCACCAATTACAAGAACGCACTTAACAAAGAAGAATTGTTATCCTTATGATTGTCACTTTCATCGAAAAATATTCTGAAAGTTTTGATGAATGTAGGGGCGAAGCATTGCGGCTTACAATATTGCATTACATACTACTAAAATACTGCCGCAATGCTTCGCCTAGAGATAATCTGGCAATACTTTACCAGACTCAAGGGCGCTACGCTGAAGCAGAACCCAAGTTTAGAGCAAACCTTAGAGGTTTTGGAACGCAAGTTAGGGGCAGATATTGAATCCTTAAACGGCAGTAAGAGCAGTGACAGCAAACAACACCCACAATAGCAAAATCAGCACGCCGATTTTAACGGTTATGTACGTGATGATGTAAGGTATAGAAATATTGTGCATCATATTCCACCAACCTTTGTAGTTTTCCTAGAAGGATTTAAGGCGTTCAGTAACTAATAGAAACAGAGGTTGCATTTTCGTCTAGCCTTTGTTTCCGTATATCTCTATTATCCTCCAAAGAAATATTAGGGAAAGTTGAGGTAGCATTTTTTATTTTAAGTATTATTACTCGTTTGAGTCAGTAAATTGTCATCCTGATAGTATAAAACTATAGATAAATTTCTGATTTCGCTACCCGGAAACTCAGGAGGTGGCTGTATGAAAACAGTACAGGTGGAAACGACAGATGGCACTAGTAGTCCACCAAGCAAACTTTGCTGGGTCAGATAGTCGGGTATAAGCGCTCCATCTTTTTGCGTGCATCCGTGGTTTGAAAGCGCCAATTTACACTTGCTTGCTGACGATTGCGTTGTTGCTCCCAGGCTGCAATTTGTGATTCTAATAATTGGCGATCGCCAATTCGTCTCTCTAAACATTGACGAGATAAAACGGACAATTCAATCTCCACCTGGTTCAGCCAACTGGCATGTTTTGGGGTGTAGTGAAACTCTAATTTTTGAACAATCCTACGCGCTTCTTGCGGCTCAAAAACCTCATACAATGCGGCTGGATTGTGGATGTGCGCGGTTATCGACCACCAGACGAATAACGTCAGCTTGCCGACAGTAAATATCTACTAAATCTTTCATCTGTTTTGCAAAATCTACCTTCGTGCGCTGGTTTGTAACTTCAATATGTCGCCATCCAGCTAATGGTTGAAAATACGCAAACAAATTAACACTACCTAGACGCTTATACTCGCAGTCATAACGCTCTGGTTGGTCGGGTTCAGGAGGCAACGGTTGCCTAACCTCTTCTACCAGTTGATATGGAGTTTCATCAAAACAAACTACCGGGCGTTTGGGATCATAAGGTTCATTGTATAAATCCAACAAATTTTCCATTCTTAGAACATATTCTGCATTCACTTCTGGGATACACCACTGCTGTTTTCGCCACGGCTTAACTTCGTTTTTTTTAAAGTTTGGCGCACTGTTTCGTCTGAAATCGAATCCACTATATCGATACTGACCAAATGATCCGCCAACAGTTGCATTGTCCACCGTACCCTTCCTTCGGGTGGTTCTGAACAAGCTGTGGCAATTAAGAAGGCTTCTTGTCTGCCGTCAAGTTTACGAGGTTTGGGTGGATGAGGGCGATCGCTTAGGATGAAGTCCAGACCCCCAAGTACAAATTCTTCTCGAGTACGCTCGACAGTAGAGACGTGGACTCGTAAGGCTTTTGCAATAGTTTTATCAGTTTTACCCTCACTCGCCATCAACAAAATATGAACACGGCTAATAATTCGCGCTTTATGTTTACCTGTTTTAATCAGTGTTAGCAGTTGAGAAACTTCATCCTCACTTAAGTCCACTATGTATTTCTTTGCCATGATACCCCCCCAAAGCTGTCTTAAGGTAGCTTACCAATTGTCGGTATCACCCAGCAAAGTTGCTCTGGTAGACTACTAGTACCAATCACAGCACCATCCAAAAGATTGATTGGTGTAAGTTTGAGTAAATTTCTTAGCCCCGGCACAGCTGCGGCTAATATTTGCAGACCAAAGGAACCGCCAAGGGCGATCGCTAAATATTGGTTGGGCGGCAGTTTTTTCTCAGTAAAAATACTGTGTTTCTGGGAACGACAGCTGAGGGTGTGCAGCAGTTGTGCCATTGTCAAACTCATAAAACCGATAGTACTTGCTTGCGGTCCGATGCCATATCGGGAAATGCCGTAGCTGTAGCCACCCAAGGAACTAGCTGACAAGGCTGCTGACTCAAAAATGATTCTTTTAAAGTCAGATTTTTTGATAATCGGTTCGTTGGGGTCGCGGGGAGGCTGACTGAGGACGTCAGGTTCTGGTGGTTCTAATGCCAAAGCAAGTCCGGGGAAAATGTCAGTAACTAGATTCAGCCACAATAGTTGCATGGCATTCAAAGGTTGTCCAATACCAGTTGCCGTAGCGGCGAACATCACCATAATTTCGCTGGTGTTGGTGGAAAGCAGCAAATGCACGGATTTTCTAATGTTGTTATAGATTGTCCGTCCGCGACTGACAGCAACAATCATCGTTTCGAGGTTGTCATCTTCTAGGACAATATCTGCAACCTCGCGGGCTACATCGGTTCCCATGTGTCCCATTGCGACACCAACGTTAGCGGCTTTCAGGGCGGGGGCATCGTTTATACCATCTCCAGTCATGGCGACTACTTTGCCACTACTTTGCAAAGCTTGGACAATTTGCAATTTATGGGAAGGACTGATGCGAGCAAAAACCTGCATGCGATCGCATGCAGGTTTTCATCACTTCAGGCTCAATATTGGTAAGATGATTTGAATCTAGGATTTCTAGCTGTCTGCCCTGGCTGAGATTCAATTCCTTACCGATGGCGTATGCTGTTGGGCTTTGGTCGCCAGTAATCATCACCGTATTTATGCCAGCTTGATGAAAATCACCCATCAAGTTTTTCACGCCTTTTCTAATTGGGTCTGCCATCCCGACCAAACCAAGCCAAATCAAGTCTTCGCCAGAGTGAATATTTTCTGGGTCAGCAATCAGATAAGCAGCCCCCAACACTCGCAGTGCATTACCTGCCATACTCTCGTTTTGGATTTCTACAGCCAGTTTGTCTGTATCTGTAAGCGGAACTATTTGACCATTTTCGAGATACCAGCTACACAACCCTAAAACTTCTGAGGGGCTTGCTTTAACAGCAATTAGCTGGCGATTATCGGCGGTGGAATGCAGCGAGGTCATATAATTGCGGTCTTCGGATCGCTGATTTATTTTCAATACTGGATAATTTTCCCTCAGACCAATAACATCCACCCCGGAATTAATGGCTAAATCAATCAAGGCATTTTCAGTAGAAAAACCTGTGACGACATACTCACCATCTTTGCCGTTTAATTCGCTTTCATTACACAGAACTAAAACGTGAATTAACTTTAAGAGTTGCTCGTCTTCATAAAGGTTAACCAATCACTCCCCAGCGAGCAAATTACCATCCCTCACTTTAATGGATGGTGGAATCAATATCGTCGCTTAAGTAAAGATTATGAACTTTTACCAGTGCAGGAGCGAATCTATAATTTACACAGTCATGATTCGTTTGATGTTGAAACGTCTTGCAAAGCCTCATTCGACCACTTCATAATCGTTTACAAACAGCCTCTTAGGTTGGTTGCAATCTAAAGAAATTAGACAAGCTAAAGTTAGGGAACTGGCTCAACTCTCCTTTAATGGCAAGAAAACCCCGTCAGAACAGATTAGAAAATGGGTTGATGAGTTGTGTGTTGATGGGTTAGCCGAATGGCTGGATGAGGAAAAGAAAGAATTTAGATTGTTGAACCAATAGGACACCTAAATAACAAACGAAATTTTGCTACACCTATTCAACAATTGAAGTCGCAATGCTAAATGCTTAATGTAAAATTATGTAACAAAAAAAAAGAGGTTTGCGTAAAAGAAGCCGCGAAACAGATAAGTAAAGATAGCTTTTTGTTTAAGAAGAGGAAAAATATGCACTCCTTCCTTACCAAAGAAAAATTCAAAAAAATAAGTCGTATGGCTGTCATTGGTGCTACCACAGCTTCTTTCTTGCTCGTTAGTACCGTCCCCCCAGTTTTCGGACAAGTTGAGTCAGAGAGTTCTGTAGAAGACGAGGGAGTGATTACTCTAGAAGACGGTCCAGAGAAATCCACGGAAAGTGGGCTAGATTCGTTTTCCACAAATGCACTTGCGCCAGATTGCTTAGTCACCAGCACACAATATCGTAAAGGAGACTGGAAATATATTGATATAACAAACAATTGTGGGGTTAGAAAACGTTTTAAAATTATCATTTCTTTTGGACGTGACGGTAAGTGTGAAAGCCTTGATAATGGTTATACACAACCATTTAGATGGAAGAGAGGAGATTTTGATAAATTAGAATCATGCTGATTCCTTCCCGTAACGGGATTCATAGGGACTCCTAATTTAATACTAGGTAACATAACTTTACAAAGTGTCCCCGGACAGCATGTATCCCGGCTGTACCCCATCGCGGTCTCCGATTTTGGTTGAATGCATCGAAATGAAACCAGAGTTTATGGCTCAACAGTCCCGAGCTGAAATTCTGTGCGGTGACTGGCAAGTTGGGCGTTATGCCTGGAAGCTGGAAAATATCCAACCACTTGTGGAACCCTTTTAAGTTAAAGGCAAGCAAGGGCTTTTTCAACTAGATAGCCGCTGGCGATAGCCTCGCGAGATCCAACCCAAATAAAAACCCAGCGTAATGAATTACGCTGGGTTTTTATTTATTTTTTGGGGGTGTAATCGCGTTTCTATCCGTTAACATCTGTAGATTTCAGTCTACAGATGTTAAGCGAGAATTTGGGGCTGTGGACGCTGTAGGCAAGACGCATTAAATGATTCCCGTTGCGGGAATTATTCACCGATTTAGCTTAATCTTAATGTACAGTCTTAAAAGTTTTGACTCTCCCCGATTAGGGTACAATTTTGATTTATCCAGCACAGGAATCATGCCTTTATCAGCTACTAAATCTAGGAACCAAGCCCATTTTTATAAATCGTCCTGGGTTCCCATTAAACGCATTTCAATTGGCATGGATTCCGAACTGTTTGGTTGATTTTGATTGCTTGTATTACTCATTCCATCTTGCCTTTAATTCATCAATAGACCAATGAGCAAAAGTCGCTCAGGCAAATTCGGTTTGGGGGAGATGAAGCTCTCCATTGTAGAGAGCAGCAATAAGATTAAACCTCAAACTAAATCTTTTTCGACGATTTCTATAAGTAAGGGACAAAATTTTAAACACCTTCAGCTTGCGATTTACGTACTCACCTAAAACTCTGATTCTGGCTAATTCTTGATTACTCTTTTTATCTTCATAACTTAACTTACCTCGGAGGGGCTTTTTTTTGGGAATCCGACTATTGCCATGCAGTTTTTGAATACCTTGATAACCTTTATCTCCCAAGCACTCTACGTCTTCTCTCAACCTAACTTTTCTGTTTTTAAATATAGGAAAATCATGCTCTCTGTCCTTACCATGAGAGGTACAGATGATTTTACCATTCGCTTTGTCTACCACTACTTGTGACTTCAATGTATGCTGTTTATTTTTTCCACTGTAGAACTTTTTTTGTTTTTTTTAGGGCGTTCAATCGGACTTTCTGTAACATCAACTACTACTACCTCTAACTGATAATTAGAAGTAGTGAGTTTTTTCTTGCTTGGAAGTGTGAAAACCCTAGATTTAATCAGCGTATCTTCTATTTTTCGGATAATTCGGCTTTGCCGTAGACTCGTTCACACCCCAAGATTGACCTATATGGAAGTAGGTACGGTACTCTCGCTCTTTTTTCCAATGTCATTAACAATTGGTCTTCCAAACTTAATTTACCCGGTCGTCCTGTTTTCTGTTTTGGCTGGCTGTGCGGTAAGCGAAGCTATGCCGTTAGGCTTATCGCACTACCTCTAGCATCTGGTTAAAAGTATCCGGACGTACACCACACAAGCGTTTAAAGTCTTCTGTCTTTAGGCTCTTTACCTGTTCGTAGGCCATAGATGCTACCCAACTCTAACCTACTTGTCCCACGCATCTAGGACTTTTGCTCATTGGTCTAGTCATGATTCGTTTGATGTTGAAACGTCTTGCAAAGCCTCATTCGACCGCTTCATAATCGTTTACAAACAGCCTCTGATGGTTCCAGTTTTATCCATACAGATAGTTTGAACGGAACCAAGAGTTTCCACGGCATCAAGGCGGCGAATCAGGACTTTATGCTTCCTCATATCTGCAATCCCCAATGCCAGCGTTGTGGTCGCAACCGTTGGCAGTCCTTCCGGAACCGCAGCCACTGCTAGAGATATAGATGTTTTGAGCATTTCCAACAAATTATATCCGCGCAGCAGTCCGGCACCAAAGACAAGGGTGCAAACAGCCCCCGATACCAAAACCAGTTGACTCCTCGCTTGGTCGAGTTGTTTTTCCATCGGAGTTTCCGGCATTGTGGCTTCGCCAACCATCGTTTGGATTTTGCCCATTTCCGTATATTTTCCGGTTGCCACAACCACAGCAGCGCCTTGTCCGCCAGTGACCAAAGTCCCCATGTAAATCATATTTACGCGATCGCCCAAGGGAACATCCTCTGTAGTCAAAACCTCAGGATTTTTCGTCACGGGCATACTTTCACCCGTCAAAACCGACTCATCAATACTTAGATGATGTGCATCAATAAGTCGAGCATCTACAGGTACATAACTGCCGGGTTTGAGAACTAAAATATCTCCTGGAACAATCTCTTGGGCGCTGATTTCTCCGATTTTGCCATCTCTGATTGCCAAAGCAGATGGTCTAACCAGACTCTTGAGTGAATGAATGATTTTTTCTGAGTTGGTTTTCGTGGCGCAACCAATGACAGCATTAATTGTAACAACTCCCATAATCACCAGCGCATCCGCCAGCCCACCAGTGGCGATGGAAACACCCGCAGCTACGGTAAGCAAAGCTACTGGAATGGATTGAAATTGGTCTGCAAAAATACGTAGCCACGAGCGAGGAACGGCTTGACTCAGGATATTTAGTCCATATTGCTTCAGATTTTCTTTGGCAGACTGACTAGATAAACCTGATACCTTTGAAGTTTTAAACTCAGCAATTACCGAGGCAGTATCTACGAGATGCCAGGGTTCAATTTTTTGCTGTTGAACATCAGCAGGCAACTTTTCCACACGGGTGATTGGATTATTTAATTTTTTACTGCTAGGGAGGGATTTTTTTCTAACCTCCTTTGTGCTGGGATAGGAGTTTTTCTGTTTTCTGTATTCTAATGCGATCGCTTCGATTAGAGAGGCGATATACCAAACGCTATACTTTGGATACTTTGGATGAAAATTGACCAGAATATTGTCGGTTGACGGATTGGCACGAACTTGCGTGATGCCTTTTTCGTTTAACCGTGTTGTCCTGACCCGATCCTGCTGTGGCAATTGTTGTGCTATCAGAACTGATATCAACTCTATATATTCCAGTTTTGTGAGCAGTGATGGTTGTTTGTAATGGGTTTTGACTTTGCCAGAGTTTGACAACGTTTTCTGCCCCGGCTGAGGCAATAAAGCTGCCGTCGGGACTCCAAGCTAGCCCCCACACTATTACGCTATGCCCTCTAAACGTAGCCAATAGAGAGCCGTCAATCTGCCAAAGTTTTATGGTTTTGTCCTGACTGGAAGATGCAATTCGCTGACCATCCGGACTAAATGCGACTCCTGTGACAATGGAAGTATGACCTGAAAAGGTTTTTAACAACGTACCGTCCCGACTCCAAAGTTTAACAGTGTTGTCTGTGCTTGACGAGGCGATCGTATTGCCTTGTGGGCTGAAAGTAACTTTGGTAGTCTGTGCAAGAGTAAATATAGTTCTTAGCAGCTGACCGTCTCGTCGCCAAAATTTCAGCATATTATCCAGACCAGCAGTCACAAAAATCTGACTATCCGGACTAAATGCCACTCCCAATACTCCACCTTTGTGACCAGTAAAAGTTCTTAGTAACTGACCATCTCGTTTTCAAAGTTTGATATTATTATCCATACTCGCGGAAACAATTTGCTGATTATCTGGGCTAAGGGCGACTATCCATATCGGTGCATTGTGACCAGTAAGAGTTCTTAGTAACTGACCATCTCGTTTCCAAATTTTTACAGTGTGATCGTCAGAAGCGGTAACAATCGTCTCACCGTCACGGCTAAAATTTACTGCCCTAACCGCTGCTGTATGACCTTTGAGAGTTGTTAATAGGCTACCGTCACGCCGCCAAAGTTTGACTGTGTTGTCTGCGCTAGCTGAGGCGATCGCAGAACTATCAGGACTGATAGCCACTGCTAGAACAGCTGCTTGATGTCCCGATAAGCGGTTGTATTCATCGGCTCCATAAACGGCTTGTCCGAGTGCATTTTTTACCTGATTCTCAATATTTTTATCTGCACAGTTGATTTGTTGCAGTCTTCTTGTCGCCTTAATAGCTTCAACAAGCGCATCCAGCCTACGATTGGAAGCAAACAATCCTTCTGAAGACGACACTAACGCTCGAATTTCGCTCACCCTTGCCTGATGTTCGCTCTTCAATGCTTTCTGGTTCTCAAAATATTTTGATACCCCTAACGCCCAAGCAAGTAGCAATGCTATACTGACTGCAAACAACAAGAATCTTTGCCGGGAAGCAGCTTTTTTCTCTTGAGCTAGTCGCGCTTCAACTTCTCGGGCCCGTTCTGCCTCTAAAACAAGTTGCACTTCTCGTCTGTCAAGTTCGGTGCTATTCGCTAAAAACTGATAGTCCAGATCGCTCAAGCTTTTCCCCTGCGACCAGGATAAAGCTTCAATTAAGGCTCGTCCCCGCAGCAGCCGCGAGGAATCTGTTTGAGAGGATGCAATCCAAGCATCGAAGGCTTGGGAGTAAGGACGCAGTCGCCCTAGTTGTGTTTTCACCCATTCGAGGTTAAAGACTTCTGCGTAAATTCGGTTTTGAACTTGTAAAAAACAGTGCTGTTTGATGACTAATCCCGATAGCAAGAGTTCAATTTGCTCTCTACTGTCATCGGTTGACACTTTCACACCTTGTAAGATTTGCTGGTATATACCAAGCAATCTTCCAGCCCGGTTCTGATTACGAAGAATGCGATCGCGGATTGTTTTCAAGTGTTCTGGTTCGTCTTGAAATTCCCACTTGTCGATCGTGCGCGATCGCACAATGTTCTCTACCCAAAATGCCTCCGTACCTTGAGGCAAAGTCAAACTCTGCGAGCTAAGTTTTTGTACTGCCAAATCTACCAATTGACAAATTTTTTGCGTTAAAAAAGGCTGTCCGCCAGTCCAAGCCAATATTTCCTTCAAAATTGTTTGAGGGCGCTCTACTTTTCCTGCTAATCCTTTTGTCAAAGGCAATGCTTCTTCGGTGCTAAAACCGTACAGTTCAATCGCCTTACCAATGTTAAATGGAGTTTTGGTTTTGTCGCGAATTAAATCGCTAGGAGTAGCCACGCCAGATAGAGCAAAAGTAATGCGATCGTATTCTGGATTAAGCGCTCTTTGGTTATAGCAATAGCGAATTAATCCGAAAAAATCATCTACAGAAAATTCTAAACTCAGAATACTATCGATTTCATCAATGAAAATACAAAGCTTTTGATCGGGAAATTGATTGAGTAATAATTCCTCGATAAATTCACTCAATCTTTGCAGCAGTGATATTTCTTCTTTTTCTTGCCACCAAGTTTTTAAATTAATTTAATCTAAACAACCGAATCCCCGCCATAAATCCCCGACCATGCCCTTATACCATTGTAAAGGGGTAATATGTTTGCTGCCAATTCGGGTGATGTCAACATTTGTGCAGCGGTATCCTTCTTTTTCTAACTGGTGTTTAACCTTGACAAGCAAAGAAGATTTCCCCATTTGTCGAGTATTAAAGACATAACAAAATTCACCGTTCTTTAGTGCTGTATAAAGTTCTGAATCAGCACGGCGTTTTACATAGGTCGGGTCATCATTTTGTAAGCTGCCACCGACTCTGTATTGGCTGAAAACCATTGATGAATGTTCCCATATAAACTACTAAGCTATCAAAATACTTACGTAAGATTTTTTCTTGATTTTATTTTTTCAGAAGTTGATTATAGCGCTTGGAGTTTGTATCCAATACAGTCCCAGAAACGTAGGGACACATGAATTGTCCCTACAACCATCTGTATGTATTGCATCCAACGTTCGTACCGCTATATTAAAATATACCTGATAACGCTTACAGCTTCGGCTGACAAAATCATCATTAATATTATGATTTAATCATTGACAGAGTGGTAAAATAATGTATGCGATGATGTTCCCCAGTTCAAGTTACTGAGTGACGATTTGGCTTGATGCTGCGTACGTGTTGGCAAAGCCTTTTTGAAGGGTAGGACGACATTAGAAGTATTTTCACCAAACACCAAAAGCCTCGAAACCTAACCCCCTGGCTTCTTCCCGATGTTCGGAAGGGGAATTTCAAAGCCTCTTTTGCAGTGGGGGAGCCAGTGCGTTGGAGAGCGTGAGGGGAATATTAGCGGTATTTATTTATACAAATTAGTAATTTTCAGACATCCTCTTAGCTTGACTTTAGCCATTTTTGCGAAACGCTAAACCTGACCCAGAAATTTTTATGGGACGATGGTTTTAATTTTTCGATTTCATACAGAGTCAGTGACGGTGGAAAAAGTTTTTGCTCTTATTGCTAGGGTTTTGCCGGATAAAGAAAACCGAGTTCCTAATTTTGGATCAAGTCTCGCTTAGAGTGTTGCCACAAATCATCTTGACTGCGGCGATCGCTTCAGAGGCGGCGGGGCGTGTTGCGACACCTCCTGAGTAATAGCAAAACTTGGCTTTGGCTGCCAGGGGATCGCCCATTTTTTTCGGAGTTAAAAAAATAGAGATATTGGCTTAAGTATTCCTTAACACATATTTACTACAAATCACAAGTATTGCTTAAGACATATTTACTACAAATCATAAGTATTACTAAGGACAGATTGACTAAAATCCGGAAATCGTATAAATAGGCTACAGCTTGTGTTCACAAACCTATAATGTCATCGGCAAGAGAGTTAGTAATACCCCCCGGCTAAAGCGCATGGGGATATAAAAATCATTGGCTCACCACTTTCCACTCGTGGCAATTGGTAAGGTCTGAGCTTGGGATGGGTAGCCGTAGTCTGGATCGGTTATATTTTGTTTTAAGCAGACCGTCATTTGATATCATGTCAACGCATCAATACTTTTACAACGCTGCCCAAAGTTGAAAGAAACGATCGCGGATGAAGCTAGCATGAAAACTCCACTACACTCTCAAACTGAAGGATTTGAAAAAGCACGTTGCGATCTGCACTCAATTTCGCAATCAACAGAGATCCCCAATGTTGAGACGGCGATCGCACAGTCATGTTCAAAACGCAGTCGCGGTATAATTTTGAGTCCTCTTGGATTCAAGCGATTGCAAGCCGCTATCGTTGCGGCAGAACTACAGGAAAATTATGGGAACCGCTTCACTCAAGAAGACCTGAGCGATCGCATGAAAGTTTCTACCAAAACTTTGAGCAGACTTTGGTCGCTGACGGCAGGATTAGACCAACGTACTCTAAAACTCTGCTTTAGTGCCTTTAATGTGCAGCTAACGGCAAAAGATTATATCACTTTAGGTAGTTGCGCTGATAGCAATTTGGATGAAAAGGCTGAGTTGCCAAACCCCAAATTGGTGGATTCCCGATGTCACAAATATCCTAGCGGTCCAGAGCCGCTCAATTCGATTTTTTACATTCCTCGCCCCCCAATCGAAGAACTAGCTTACCAAGAAATCACCCAACCAGGATGCTTCATTCGCATTAAAGCACCCAAAGAAATGGGGAAAAGCTCGCTCGTTTACAGGGTTTTGGCACACGGCCAAACTTTAAGCTATCAGACTGTCAATTTGGACATGAACCGAGTTGATGCTTGCATTCTGACCGACGTTGACAAATTCTTGCGCTGGTTTTGTAAAAGCGTCTCTGTGCAGTTGAACCTAGAACCGAAGCTGGATGACTATTGGGATGAAGAGATTGGCAGCAAGTTAAGCTGTAGTATCTACTTTCAAGCATATCTGCTAGAGCGTCTTAATAGTCCTCTGGTTTTGGCGTTGAATGAAGTCAACAGGATTTTTGAATATCCCGAACTAGCCCAAGAATTTTTGCCTTTGCTGCGATCGTGGCATGAGTCAGCTCAACAGGAACTCGCTTGGCAAAAACTGCGGTTAGTAGTAGCATATTCTACAGAAATTTATATTCCCCTAGACATCAACCAGTCTCCTTGTAATGTGGGGCTACCGCTTCAGTTACCAGAGTTTACCCGCTCGAATGTGCAGGAATTGGCACTGCGTCATGGACTCGATTGGCGAGTTGGCAATCAAACCCAGCAACTGATGGCAATGGTCGGCGGACATCCAGCGTTGGTGCGTATTGCTTTTTATCACCTTTGCTGTACGGACATGACGTTATCGCAACTGTTGCAAGAGGCGAGTACACAAGCGGGAATTTATGGCACTCATTTGCGGCGACAGTTGATTACGCTGCAAAAAAACCCCGAATTGGTAAATGCCCTTGAAGCAGCGATCGCAGCAGAGGGCAGCATTTCCCTAGAACCCATACTCGCTTATAAATTAGAGAGCATGGGATTGGTGAAGCTTAATCCAGATGGAGTCATTATTAGCCGGGAATTGTATCGTAATTACTTTCACAAACACTTATTTAAAAGATGAGACCGAGCAAATTATGTAATCTCCGATTGAATCGTGATTTTTCTAACATCCTTAAAGTGATGTTTATAAGGAGATAATTCTAACAGTTTGTGGATTGGTCAGGCTACGGATTGGCACTTTCGTTTTGCCCGCTTAATTTAACTTAATAAAAAAAGGCGATTTTTGTAAGATAAACATTCGCAGAGCTAACATAAACAAAATGCTTAATTTTACCGTTAAAAATTTCTACTAAAGGTTGAGTATCACTTAAATTTTGACCATTAATATCATAGATTGCTTCAAAAGTCTCATTTTTTAACAATTCTTTTAACTGAGCGGTATCTGTTGAATTCCTTCAACAGGTGCAGAGTTATTGCCTCGGTTAAAAAGTACTACCTCATGACCTTGTTCTACAAGTACCTTGGTCAAATAGACCGAGAAGTGGAAAAGACGTAGGGACAATTCATGAATTGTCTCTACGCTCGTATTTCGGGCAACGCAGAATTAATTTCCACTTCTCGGTCTAATGGAAACCAACAAAGCGGGTTCCCCCGATAATTATTAAAATTCGCATAATTTTTCTTGTTCAATATATCAGTTGAATTCATGCTGCTGTTACTAGAGATGTTGCACGCCAAAGCGCACCCAAAAGATGGGCTTTTGGTTCCAGGATAATGTGTATTGGTATTTCCTCAAGTAGCCAACGAAATCTTCCTTTATTCAAAAAACTATCTAGAAAACGTCCATCTGTTAAGCAATCAATAATCTTTGGTGCAATGCCACCTCCTAAATATACACCGCCTATAGCAAGGTTTTTGAGAGCTAAATTACCAGCTTCAGCACCATAAAGTCCGGGGAAATGATTCATTACCTCAACAGAAGCTGGACATTCCGCTTCTATTCCAGCTTAGGCAATAAAGGAAGCTATATCTGCCATGTGCGATCGCGCCGCTTGAATCTCTGCAGCAGGGGTAACTCCCGTAGAAACAACCTAATCAAACATATTATTAATTCCATGCCCTGAAACCACGCGCATAACGCTGACATGTCCCTTGTAGCGCTCAGATAAGAATCGCCAAAGCCCAACTTCCCACTCACTCTGAGGTGCAAAATCCGCATGTCCTCCTTCAGTAGGACTGGCATGATGCATAGCACCATCCCAAAAAAGTGTACATTCTCCCAGTCCAGTTCCTGCTGCCAATACGACCCGATTCCCAGGACGTTTTTTACCTTGCTGAATGGTTAAGAAGTGTTGAGGGCGAAGCCAATCCAGGCTATATTTTAAAGCAACTAGGTCGTTTGCGAGAGTAACATAGGGCGTTTTAAGTAGTGAACGCAGCGACGATACGCGGACTTCCCAATTCAATTACGTTGGCTGACAACACTCTTCAATTACCGGACCGGCTGCGCCAAAACACGCAGCTGAAACTTCCCATTGCTGTTGGGCTAAAAAGTCCTGGAGAACAGCCTCAAAGTTTGTGATTGTTTTGGTTGGGTAAATTTGGGCATGAATCGTATGCCAACCATCTGGTTGAAGCTTAAATAGTCCTAGTAGTGTTTTAGTATGACCGACATCACCTGCTAGAATAATCGATTCTTGAAGTTTCTGATTATGTAATTTCTCCAGTACGGATTTATCTAGAGGAAAGTGAATATCAAATGTTTCGCTATTCATAAATGTACCGACATTTAATTAGACTGAAAAATTGATATAGTTTAAGGGTTGCCACTGAATAAATAATGAAGATTTTCCGAAAGCGATATGTGTAGATCGAGCTATCGATTGAAGCATCTGAGTGTGACGCTCTATTATTTTAGTCCAAAAACCAGGCAGTGAGTCAGGCGATGTTACAATCTCGACAATGACAACTAGGGTTTGTTGATTGGCGATCGCAAACTGAAATGAGTGATGATTCCAATCACTTCCTTCATAGACACGGCAGTGACGTTTTGTCTGATAGGATAAATATTTGTCAAATTTTTGCCGGATATCCAGTGTTAATCCCGGATAAAGAACAACTTCCACGAACTGATACTTGGTTTGCAGATGTAGCTGTTCAATTAGCACTGCTGCCAAAGACGTGACATTTGCATTCTCTACCAAGCAAATGTCAAAGGAAATCGGGGTCGAGGTGGGACAGTAGCTAAAGAAAAGGATGCGTCTCGGTTGCTGGGTGCGATTCGCACTCGAACTATGAACTAGTAAGTCGTGAAATAATAAGAGAGTGCCACTCTTAACGGTGATGTCAACTGCATCCTGGGGATTAATCCGGTTTTCAGGTACTTGATAGCTGCGATAGTTACCGATCATCACGGTTTCATGGGGAATCAGCTTGCGATGTGTACCAGGCCACAGTCGTAACGGTCCACTTTCCAATTTACAGTCATCAAGAACGATACCACAGGTAACAATGTCTGGTCTGTAGCCGTGTTGCACATGATAAGTATAATCTTGATGCAACAGAAAGCGATCGTCTGCCAGGTGAACTTCAATCCCCTCAATCGGTTCGGGAAGAGGTTGCTTGTAGCTAAATTTCGGGAGCAACGCGATTTGGTGAGGTCGGATTAAAAACGTGCGAACGCTAAAAATTTAATTTCAGTACTATGTAACTTTATTTACAATAAATATCCGGCGTCACAGGATAATTGATTTTGATGAGATATCTCAAAAAGATTACTAGCAAGGTATTTGACAATTATTTCCAAAAATATCTGTAACAAGTATTTGATACTTGGTATCAAATATGTCGAAATTTTCTTGAGGTGGGAATTAAAGTATAAAATAATTAAGCATTTATAGGCTTGATCAACGAATTAAAGATAGAATCACAAAAATTATCCCAGCTTCCCGCTATCCATTGACAACGCAGATGTAACATAATTTCTGCATTGTCTTTTAACCAAAACTTACTGTTGCCTTTCATACGTAAGTTAACGACTTGACGAATTAAACTTTCAACTTCACCACTACCAAGAGGAAGCTTTTTAGATGCAACTTCATTATATTTTAACAGTCTCCGTCGGTAAGCTTTTAAAATATAATTTCGTTCTCGCACTAAGATTTTACAGCGTTCTCCAGTAGCTGATAATATAAATTCATCCATGTTTCTTATTAAATCTATTGTCCGACCTTTTTTTCAAGTTTTGCGAGCTTTTTTAAACCATTGTAGACGCTCATTATTTGTACTAAAAGCTGCATCAGCAAAGTCTTGTAAATGTGATGCGGCATGAGAAAAATCTAATAATTGATAAGTTTCATTTGGGCATTTTAACTTTTTTAATAGAGGAGGAATGTGTATCCATATCCACTCGGCACCATCGGCAATTAATAAAACTTCTTTAGCTTGATTTATGCCCAAATTTCCTAAATACATTTCTAATATTTGTAAAAATCCTTGATACCCTTCATATGTCCCATCACTGGTAACAGGAATATCTCTAGTTCTGATTTTTTTACCTTGTTCATTTCCCACATAAATTGTTAGTAATTTTGGCTCCATCCATTCGCCTACAAAGCCATGACGATTTGTTTTTACTTTACGCCTGCCTTTTTTATTAATCCTTATGCGGGTACGACCGCCATCCGCAGCGATTACAACACGTTGGTCTTTAAGAGTATTTAAGTTAGACAAAGTACCAGATTCTAAGTCATTTAACTTATTTTTACGTAAATCTATCCCGATTTTACCAAAATAATATGTTAGGCGTTCTATTCGTTTTAGACTAATATTTATTCCCCAATCAATTAGTGTTGTACGTGCAGCTTCAAACGAGCCTGCGATTGCACCATCCACTCGCAATCGTTGATAAAACAACTGGGGTTAAACCCTCGGACATTCCTAAATATCTTAAGAATGGACAAAATCCTTCATGCAAAGATTGTTTGTTTTTGTTTTTATGGGCTTGATTTTGGCGTTCAACTACATACGGCAGTTTTAGAGTTACTTCGACATTGCCAACTGTTAATATTCGTCGCTTCTTACAGCCATGTTTTTGCGTTTTATTATGCCACCATCCCTGTGTTTGGTGCATTGCTTTATCTAAAAATTTTGGAGATTTCGACAGATTATGAAGCAATAAAGCAATACATTCTCCTGCTAAAATTAATGCATATTCTCTGATTTTTTCTTCACGGTTTTTGAAAAGTCGTCCATCAAAATCTGGGATATTTGTTACTTCTAAAATTTTCGTAACTTTTTCTTCAAAATGTTCTAAGGATTTGCTTAAATCTCAGGTAGAATATATGTTATTTTTCATTCAGTGTAGGCATTCCCTGTTTTGATGTCAGATATCAAAACCTTTACTATTCGGGAATCCTACCTTTTTTTGTCCCAAAAAAACAAGTTATCTTCATATCCTAAAATTATCAGCAAATTAGAATTAGTATTAATACTTGATTAAGTGTAATAAATATCTTGTTTATACTGAAATGAGTTTTTAGCGTTCGCACGTTTTTAATCCGACCTCACCAAATCGCGTTGCTCCCGGTAAAACTTGTTCAATGGCTGATACGCCACCATCTCCAGCTAGTGCTACAATTACTATATCTGCACCTCGTCCGTCTGTCTTGCTCAAAACTTGATCTACAATGCGATCGCCTAAAGGCAAGGCATCTTCACGAGGCACAAAACCTGCCTTGACGGCAAAATCTAGTTTGGGCATCGAGCGATTTGCCAGCAGGATACGCTTTCCTGCGCGACGCTGCCCTACTTTCGTGTGTAATAGCCCAGAGATACCTGCTCCGAGAATGAGTACATTACACTCGGTATAAGGTCTTGACAGACACTTTTGAGCGTGGAAAATGCAAGCCAGCAATTCCATTAATACCCACTCTGGATAAACGGTTTCTGGCAGCTTGACAACTTGTTGTTTCTCTATTAAATCGTGATGAAAGGTAAAGAAATCTTGAAAGATTCCTTCTCGATTATGCCCGACCTGATCATGCTCATCGAAAGGATTGTTGGGGTTGATGGCAATCCAATCTTCGACAGACAGTCCCTGTAATTTGCGACCGACTTCAACGATCTGAGCTACACACTCGTGTCCTAAAATACCAGGTTCGAGGGGTCTATCTCCTCGATAGATTTGCAGATCGGTGGAGCAAATACCCGCATAGCGAACACGAGCGATCGCCTGAATCGCACCACATTTAGGAGGCTCACGCCATTGCATCTCGCTGCGAGATTCTCCAATAAGCTTGACGACTACCTGATTGTGACGTAAACGGGATTGTACCATCAATCCCACACCAATTAAAGCATCATGCTGATAATCTGGACACTCCTTGAATCAGCGTCCCCAACTTTTCTTGAGTCCAATCTGTAAAGAACCCTGACGGGTGCATTAACTGGCATAAGTTGCGGTGTAACGATTGAAAGTAGGGTGTACCTACACCATTGGCGAATCCACCAGAAATAAACACCCGATTGAGTCCCAAGCTGGCACAGATTTGGAGAATGCTCAATCCTAGATAAAATGTACTTTGATCGAGGATTTCCAGAGTGAGAGGATCGCCGTCCTGTGCCGCGATCGCAATTGCCCGTGTATCAATTGCTTCAGGTTGTCCTGCACAAAGTTCTGCTAAACGCGATTTTTGAAACCGCTCAGTCTCGTATCGACTAACTCGCCGAGCCATACGAGCAACAGCCGGACCAGATGTATAAGCACACAAATCTGCAAGATTACCACACTCGCAGAATGGTACATTAACTGCTTGGAGAACTTCTAAAGCAAAGCTGTCTTCTCGAAGTGCGGCTGTCCCCAAGTGTGTCGCTTCTATCTGCTTACCAGCCAGTTGAGCGACTATTGAGTTTTGATAGCGTGCTGGTTCCTGCGTGGCGCGATCGCGGGCATAATTAAGAGCGGCTTGCACTCGCTCTGGTGCCACCACCACATGTCCTACCTCTCCACCTAAACCGCGATCGTCAAGTTCGAGTTTTTCGGCAGTATTCAAGGCTTGATTGAACACCTTGCTAGCAACACCAGTGCTAACTGTAAATAAAACAAAGCGAGAATACTCTCGGTATCGCCAAGCCATTGCAGAGACATCATTAACAACCCAAATTTCCGTGTCAGGTAGACGCTCTTGCAAACAAGCTAATAGGTCAAATCCACTGGCGGGTTGATGCCAGAGAATACTAGCATTGTGGACGATTCCGGGACTCGCGATCGCAGCACCGAAGGAAACCCCAACAAAATGCAGATTGAGGTGGGGATGACGCTGACGCAGAGCATGGATTTCACCAATGAGTCGATCTACGAGCATCTGTTGCAGCACAGACAAAGACTCTTGAGGCAGTAGGGATGCCCCTGGTGTAGGGAATTGATTGATATCATCCAATTCACCTGCGTCCGACAGGATTCCTATACGAGTAGATGTTCCACCAACATCAACGACAATAATATAAGGTATTCTATCGTTCACCGTCGCTCCTCCTGGCATCCTAAAGACTGAACAATCAAAGATTTTTTCGCTTTAGTAGGATGCGTCTTAATTCCTTCTGAAGGGGCGATGCAGTCTGCCTCTAGAGCCGAATAATTCTTTGACTGGATACTGTAGGACTTAAGCTCAAGACAAGCTTGCTGGAGCATTGTCAGATTAATATCTGCGATGTCATCTAAAAAAGCTCCTTTGCCGATATCTGTAGGAACAACTAGATGCAACCGTCCCATTTTGTGGGTGATGACATCCTGAAACAGCCGTTGCCAAAGTACTTCTGGTTGACAAGCAACATGGTAGATAGGAAGTCCAACTTCCAGCAGAAGTTTCAAAATTCGCTCCAAAAGCGACCGTTTCAACAGTCCAGCACTCCAAGCGATATGACAAGAGAGCGCCATACCGATTGCAACTGCTTCACCATGTCGGAGTTGGTGGTGAGTGAGTGACTCCAGGATATGCCCGAATTCGTGACCGAAGTCGGGTAGTCGGCGGGCGCTGAGTTCGTAGGGATTAGATTCTAACTCCTCCAACATCAGTGCAATTGATCGCATTAAGATTTTGTCAATCACTGCTTTTTGAGAACGAGCCAGGACAAGTGGGTAATGTTCCTCAATCAATGCAAAGAGTGAGGCATCTTTGACTAAGGCAATTTTAATTGCTTCCGATAGACCGCAGCGAATTTCCTCAATGGGAAGAGTTTGCAGAAACAATTTGTCACATAAACACTGAGTAGAAGGATAGTATGTTCCCAAAAAATTTTTCCGATCGCCGAAGTTGACACCCACTTTCAAGCCAACACCCGCATCAATGAGTCCGACAAAAGTAGTGGGAATCCGAATATAAGTAATCCCTCCTTGATAGAGAGCTGCGGCAAACCCCACAATGTCTGTCAACGTGCTACCCCCCATCACCACTATCAAGTCTTGGGATGTTAATTGCAACTGGGCCGCTTGCTTGAGAATCTCAAGTACAGCGTCGATATCTTTCTTATCTGATGTGAAATGAGTGATGTGTAATTTATAGCCTGCAATTTGTCCCAGTTCAAATTGGCGATCGAGATCAGCTTGTAAGGCTTTTGCTTGATAACCATCGTAAGCATCAACAACAGCAAGTATTCGTTGTCCTTTACGGAAACAGGCACTCAGAGACGAGTTTGCCGGATCAAGAACTCCGGGTACAAGTGTAACTGAATACTCTACCGATTCTGAACCCGAAAGTTCTTCTGAAAGTTGCACAAGCGATATTGCTCGGTCAAAAATCTCCTGTTGGCTGGTTTGGCAAGCTTTCAGAGAATAAATTACTCGTTGGATATTGATATCAGACAGAACATCTTGACTTTTCACCAATTGAGTGCTAAGAATTTCAGTAGCTCGAAAAGTTTTGTTTTCAGAGCGATCGCCGAGTTAATTGTATCATTCAATACAATTAACTTGGACTGAGAGGTTGGCGGTGACTATTAATTAACATTACTTATAGTTAGCTCCCCCATCTACTTGTTGATACTAACCAGAAGGAAGATAGACTTCTTCAACAACTTGATAAATTCGGTCAACCGCTTGTCGTCAGAAGGTTAACATCTGTTTGATTGGAAATAGTTCACGAGAAATTAATCGCCCTCCCTTTCGGGGTTGACTAATTTTTCGCCAAAGAAGATTGACCCAAATGTTTACAAGGAGGAAGGAAATTCCAACAAAGAGTAATCTTCAGACTGGTTTCTTAGCTGTTGTTCTAATTCGACAGAGATTCTGAAGTCGATAACTACTTTCAATTCCGAATCGTCTGCGATAATCCTCGTGGAGATACATCAAACTTATCGAAACTTTATAGACGACATAAGCAAAATATTCAATCCCATGTTTATCTCACTTTCCCTTCCTATATTTACAGATAATCCACAAATCAAATAAAACCAAGTCATCGTTACCACGGCTGATGGTATAAAAAGTTCGATAACTCTTTTTGCCTGTCAATAATTGCTTAATTCCTCGTTTTTTTCCTCGTCTAATAGCTGGCATGATAAACGGAATATCCAAAGCTTTCAGCCAGTGAGTGACGGGCACACTGAAAAAACCTCTGTCTAAATAGAGGGTCTTAACCTGGATTTTTAGAGAATCTAGAGAGGCTAATAAATAGGTGAGAATAGCAACAGAAGTATCCAACCATCTAACTCCTCTAATAGCTAAGGTTACACCCTTACCTTTTTTTATTACATAGAGGGTAGCATAGGCATAAAATGAACAAGTCCCTGATTTTCCTTGGCTTCGATAAATATAAGGCAACTCCTCAAAAGAGGGATCACCATAGCACGGAATTAAATTCAGGTCGATGGCTAGTTTTAGCTTTTTCTTTTTCAGCCGAGGGAAAATTCGACTTTTTAGGGACAGATTGAGTTGTTTTTCTAATTCTTCAAAGCCATTGATTTTGTGAAGATGATATCTGATGTCATTACCACAAGGAACTTGCTTGAAGATTTTGGATGTATTTTCGATACTATCTGAGTGGCTGGCTGCTCTCACTCTGAATGTCAAATAAATCTCGTTGACGGAAAGCTCCTTGAGTGTCAATCGAGATATGTTCTGTCAAACAGTCCATAACTTCTTCTAGGGTTTCGCAGTCCCTGAGAGCAGGTCTTCGGTGTGAATTCGTCAAAATTTTCTCTCTATCACATTAGAACTAACTCTCATACTTTAACCTTTTTTGTATTTACATAAGATTTTATTATAGATAGACCAGAAATTAGTATATCTGTATTAATGGATGGGAAACTTGGCGATCGCGAATTGAGGGCTCACAGTAGTGGAAGTAGGTGTTCACCCAAGGGGCGATCGCTCTGAAAACAAAACTTTTCGATCTACTGATTTTGGCAAGTTGTTCAGGCGTAACTTCGAGCTTGCAAGATACTGTCAGGACTTTTTTCATACAATCATAAAAAACCTCGCGGGAGTTTGGAAACCCAGTGGCTTTAGCCCTGGGAGGAAAAACGACTCGGCAGGCATAAGAGGTGCTGTCTACCTATCTTGCCTCAAAGATATTTTCGCTGTATATTGTTAACCGTAGCGAAAAGATGTTTATGTATCTGACTCAAAAGAACCAAATCCGAGAACTGAATAAGTCTGAGTTTTTGGCTTTGAGAGAGTTGTGCCGACTGAGCAAGAACCTGTATAACGTAGGTCTTTACACAGTTCGACAATACTTCTTTGAGGAGCGTAAACACTTGCGCTATGAGTCTGCCTACCATCTGTGCAAAGTCAATGAGAATTACAAGCTTCTTAACACAGATATTGCACAGCAAACGTTGAAAATAGTAGACAGGACATTTAAAAGTTGCTACGGGTTGATCAACGCAGTTAAAAATGGGAGTTACCAACAGAAGGTAAAACTTCCTAACTACCTGCCTGCATATGGTTACTTTGTGCTGATAATTCCGCGAATCGTTGTCAAAGATGGGAAATTTAGAGTTCCAATGTCTAATGCTTTTAAAAAGCAGTTTGGAGAAGTTTGGATTCCATTTCCCAAAAGACTTAACATTGATTTGATTCAGGAAGTAAGAATTCACCCAAAATACGATGCTCGATATTTTGAGGTAGAGTTTATCAGTGAAGTCGAGACAGAATCCGTAGAAGTTGTTCAAGGAAGTGCTATCAGTATTGATTTGGGAGTAGACAATCTCGCAGCTTGTGTTGATACCAACGGGGCATCCTTTCTTGTGGATGGCAAACCAATCAAATCTATTAACCAGTGGTACAACAAGCGGAATGCCGAACTGCAATCCATCAAGGACAAACAGGGTATTAAGGGTATTACTAATCAACAAGTAAAACTCTTGGCAAGACGCAACAACCAAGTCAGGGATTACCTGAACAAGACAGCGCGATTTATTATTGACCACTGCATCCAAAACGGTATTGCTCAATTGATTGTGGGGTACAACCCTGGCATCAAACAAGAGATTAATATCGGTGGACGCAATAACCAAAATTTTGTCCAAATACCTTTTCACAGCTTGCGTTCTAAATTGAAAGCGCTGTGCGAAAGATATCGGTTGATTTACACTGAGCAGGAAGAATCTTACACCTCCAAAGCAAGTGCGATTGATGGTGACGAGATACCTGTTTACAATGCCGACAACCCCAAAGAATACCAGTTTTCTGGTAAGCGAATTAAGCGCGGGTTGTACAGGACAAAAGATGGACATTTTGTGAATAGCGACTTAAATGGATCAGCGAATATAGGAAGGAAAAGTAAGCACGAAGTTTTTAACCGAGTGTCTAGAGGGTCTTTGACTGCCCCAAGAAGGATTAATCTTCTTAAATTAGAAAGGAAGCTAGGCAACATGGCTTCAGCCTGTTGCCTAGCATCCTTTTAGAATCCCCTCGGCTTTAGCCAGGGGAGGGTCAAAATACCTCAATACATGAAGCTATCCCACTAATACAAAAATGTGTTAATCTACTTCCGGTTTGATTTGGGTGTATCGCCTGATGGCTGGACGTTTTGAAGGATTGACTGATCTGGAATGGAAGTTGTTTGAAGATATATTTCCCAACGAGCCAGAAAAGCGTGGTAAAGGAATGCCTCATGCACCATACCGTCATGTATTAAATAGTTTGTTGTACATCCTGATTACTGGATGCCGATGGTGTGATTTACCAAGGGGGGGTATATGGGCATCGAAAAGCTCATCCCACCGATGGTTAAAACGATGGCGTGAAGATGGAACGTTTGAACACTTACAGGGACGTATATTAGCGATGCCTGCGGCGGGCTACGCCTACGCTAATGATCAGGGACTAATAAACTGGAACTTTGGCGCGGTAGACGGGTCTTTTTCCCCCTGGCAAGGGAGGAGGTGAAGATGTTGCCTATGGCGGCAAAGGTAAAGGTATTCTGATTCATACTCTAACAGAAGGCAATGGAATGCCCCTGGCTAATTGCACTACCCCAGCCAACGGTAATGAACGAGAACAGGTCATACCCTTACTTGATAAAGTTAAACTCAAAACATTAAAAAGGGGTAGACCTCGTAAACGGATCAAAGTGCTGGCTGCGGATAAAGGTTACGACTCAAAACAAAAGCGTGCTGACCGAAAGCAGACGCGGCATTCGCCCTCAAATCCCCAAACGAACCTGGAAAACCAAGAAAAATAGAGGAAGACCCATCAAAATCTCTGTTCCTAGATATCAGCAGCAGCGGTGTTTTGCTTGGTATCAACGCAAATACCGCCGTCTCGTCGTCAGATGGGAACGTAAAAAGGTTTACTTTAACGCATTCATTGACCTTGCTACCATCCACATCTGGATTAACAAAATATTATTAGTGGGATAGGTTCATGAGATATTTCTAGAATCAAAGTCAAAAAAAATGGCAATTCGTCGCTCACCCACGCCCTTCTTGTCCATAGGACAAGTTTGGTTGCAGGCAAGGCTCGTTATTGCCCGCTATCCCTCCCCACCCTACGAGTACGCCCTTGGGTGGGGACTCCCGCGTTTCGTTGAAATAAGCCATACCGACAGCTGTCGTCTCTGGAGTGGCATTCAACAACGCAAAGCCTAGCTTTCCCACAGGATACTGCAACAGCAGTATGAGGATACCCAAGCCCAAAGCAATTGAGCCATTTTGCAGCCCTGCTAGCAGCATTGCCTCTCGGTCATCTCGTCCAACCGCTTGAGCTGTTATTGCGGTTGTTCCCGACCTGATAAAGGCACAGCCTTCGTAGAGATAGTTAAACAAAACGCTAGCCAAAGCTACCCCCGCCAAATAGCTAATGTTTGACAGGTGACCTAGGAAAGCCACGCTGATCGCACTCGCCAGCGGTATCATAATAGCCGAAAGTGCATTTACGATCGCCAGCTTGAAAAAGCGAGGCAGAAAATTGTACTGGGAATAAATTCCAATATTCATCAATAGCGATTCAATTACAGATAACACAAAGATACTAGGGGCTAGCTCAGGGCAAACACATCTTAATGCCTATCTTGTCAGTCTGCCAGAATACCAACTTTCTTCACATCAGGGTAATTGTTGAGAATAAATCTGGAAGTGGCATCTATCAGGTGAATTCAGGGAATTAGTAACTGCGGCTGAACTTGTTCGTAAAAAGCATGGGCAGTATTGGAGGTCGCTACGAGAAAATCAGGCTAACAACTTTCACAGGACGTGCTGCGATTTGGAGAGTTGCCTTTAGCCCGGACGCTAAAATTCTTGCCGAGGCAAGTAATGACAAGACGGTAATTCTGTAGACCTAGGAGTGGAAATTAATTCTGCGTTGCCCGAAATACGAGCGTAGGGACAATTCATGAATTGTGCCTACGTCTTTTCCACTCAAGGGTTTTGTGGGATTTGAAGCGTATTCTCAATCTAGACCTGAAGGCTTATGGTTGCGATCGCCTGCGGCGTCGAGAGGAACGCACCAGTTGAGTCAAGCGATCGCCATTTGTGCAATGGGATTAAACCTGCACAGAATCCTAAATTCTGCAGGTGGGGTATTTAGAGCTGCCCTGAAAGCAGAGACACCCAACGGGGTGCAACATCTAAAAACTGTTAACAATAAACCAAACCAAAAACTCCACTTCTACCTGAAATTTTACCGCACTTGCTACTGGTAATACATCCCAGGTAGTAGCCTCCTCCAAAGACTAGCGTTTTGTTATTTTTGATAAAAAAAGCACGATATAAAATATCAAATTCTTCTTGATTTGTACTAGAATATTCATCAATAAAAGGTAAGACAGCTTTTTGATGTTCAACATAGCGCTGTACTACAGCCGGAGTTTGATTGGCGCGAATTTCATGCACAAAATTAAGCCATTTTGTTGCTCTTTGATAAAGTCCAACTTTTACTCCTTTAGAGCCATAGCTTTGGTCAGGTGTAACAACTTTGATGACAGACTGTTTCCGCTCGGGAATATCTTCGCCAAAGTCAGAGATTGGTCTCATTTCCGGAATAATACTGCTGGCAAGTTCAAGATTTAGCCCAGCCCGCTCCCAAATGCTAGGTTCACTAAAAATTGAGGCTAATCCTAACTTAGACATCAGACTGGTAGGATGCGGCTCTATGCTAAGATAATCAGCTTCCCATGCCTTCAAAAGTACCTCAGAATAAATGCTTAAGGGCGAATCGGTGTCGGATTCTATGAGCAAGGGGTCAAAACATCGGTGAACATGTATGCTGTCCCCCTTGAATAATTGCTGGTTGAATTCATTTAGTAAATACACTTGGTCGGCGTTACCACATACCTCATGTGCGAAAAAGCGAGCGTCCTGGTAATCTAAATCTATTTTGGTTAGTAAGAAATTAGGATTGTTAGAAATGTAGGTACGGTAAACATCAGCTAGCGTCAGTTCAGAACCCCATGCCTTTTGAAGAGCAGTAACCAGTCCTAAGCATCCAGGATTATGCTCTATCTCAAAGATTTTGGGCGTGCCCGCTACCATTGTAAAATCAACACGCATAAAAGATGGAGTGCGAGAAGCACCAACTTGGTTTAAGTGGGTTTCAAGAGGTGTTAAATTAAAGTACGGAAAATTTCGCAGACCTAAGTCCCAGGCTGCTGGCAAAGTCTCAATGAAGTTTTGTAGAAAAGTTCCAAGGGTTGTAATTGCATCTGGGAGATACAAAGGTTTGAGACCGATGCTGAAGGAATGTCCGCAATAATCTTTGTAGATATTAAGAGCTTTGACTAATTCAGCGGTTTCTCGTTCGCCTGTCAACATCCAGCCAGTGTCAAGGTCGGTATCACTAAGCCTTTTTGTCAGATTTTCTTGTTGCATTGGTTTCAGTGGTTTCAGTTTCAGCTTTATTAGGTTTAATCGCTTCGTTGTGACTTTGGCGGTTAGATAAGAACTAAGTCGGGATTTTTGGTATGGGTGGTCAATAAACAAACAAAGCATTAAAGATTATTGCCGCCTAAAAGAGCTTCGGCAGATAGGGTCCTTTGCAAATCGTCGAGTTTAGTTTCAGTGCTAACCGCCAAGTTTCTCAGCAACTACCCGAATAAAGGAGCGACAAGGTACACAATAAATGCGACAAATGCGACATTTTTTGCTCCGACACTAATCGGTAATCTGAGGAACAAAGTCAAGTTTGCGCTCTGATGTGTTCAAAAGTAGTCGGTCAGAACGTTCTTATCTAATAAACAATGTCACCTATTTTACCGCTAATTGCAATCCCAGTTAAGCCAGATAAGCTAGACAGTTAAGCCAAATTTTGCTATTGCTCAGTTCGTGTCACAACGCCGACTCACTCTTCTACAGTTGCAATTGAATACAGAATTATCTGAGGACTTAAGAGCGTCTACGCCTCTCAATGCACGATACAGAGATTTTTAGAATTTCCAAGCATACGGTGTCCGAATGCTAAATCAAGAGTGATGTCCGCAAGCACATCCAAGGGATCAACCCAAGGAAGTGCTACTGTTGCCATGCGAGCAAAACAAAGCGATAATTCCGTGCATCCAGCGATCGCAATCTCTGCTCCTTGATTTTTAAGCTGGCAACTTGCTGTTTCTAAAATGCTCATTGCCTACAGCAAGATGGTTACGGTGGTAAATCGGGTTCGGAGTCGTTCTACCAGCATCAGATACATGGCGAGAAAAATCGCACTTAGAAATGCTAGCGCATCACCAAGTATTTGGTCAGAGGCAAATTGCACCCTATGGAGTTCAAATGCGATCGCTCCTAAGAGCGCCATGATTAAACCAATAACAAATCTGCAAGAGAAGCGCCGACCAAAGAACAAATACCCCCCCAACCCGACGAATAAGGAATTCAAATTAGCCAGTAAAGCCACGTTGGCAATGCTCGTTAGCAATAGACTTCCTAAGAATAAGAGTTGAATCCATCATTTATCCTCTTTGATTTTTCGGATGATGTTGTAGATTTTCTGATAAATTGTCAGATATTTTAACAATAGCAATAGTTACAATAGCAGATAAGCTAAGTTTTGCTATTGCTCAGGAGGTGTCACAACGCCGCCATTCCCCTCCGCAGCATAGCGCTCGTGATGCATAAAACAAACAGGACTATACTGAGAACGAGCGATCGCGCTATGGGCAGTCAGGCTTAAAGGTGTACGTAGACGAGGAAAGCGATCGAGTCGCGTCTTGTCGCTGCTACCGAAGCGCTTCTTGTGGTTGTGTTGCAAAAACGACAACCAATTGGCTTATCTGTTTAGCTTATCTGCTATTGCAACTAGCGCTCTTCATATCTGATACTGATTTGAGTGATTCATCGAATACATCGGCTGTTTTAGCGCTGGCTGAGACTGCTCGCCCGCAAGATCGAAACTGAAAAACAACACTGTTAGTCTCAACTCCAGTCATGCAACACAAACAACTTTTGTTAACAACACACAACTCAAAGAGGTTGCCCTCATTTTCGGTCGAGCCAATTTCACAGGGTGTCAAACCGGGCTGATTATGATGATGACACTGCCTTCTATTATGCAACGCCTTATGAAAACTGTTCTCAAGTTGGATACCCCAGCCCCAGAACCCACGCGATTATTTTCTCACATCAAATTTGATGGCAATAAGCTAACTCATCAACCGGGTAGTGTTTTAGGAAGTACTGCACTTATTGCTGGAACAACTATTGGTGTTGGTATTCTCGAGTTACCTGCGGTTACTCTGCCGTCTGGCGTTGTGCCATCTACAGTCCTGCTGATTGCTGTTTGGCTTTACAGTTTAATTTCAGGTCTACTGATAGCAGAAGTGACTTTGAACACGATGCGTTTTGTGGGGCGTCCGAATTTAGGTCTGTTGGTCATTGTTGAGAGTACGCTTGGGTTTCTGGGATCGCGGATTGCTGCTGTCGCGTATCTGTTTTTGGGCTATGCCCTGCTGGTTGCATACATTTCCCAAGGTGGAGAGATTCTAGTATCTGCCGCATCTCAAGTATGCGGTGTGCAAAACGTTTTCCCTGCGTGGGTGGGGATCGCAACGTTCACTCTCTTATTTGGCGGCATGATGTATCTTGGGCGAGAAAAATTTGTGGAGAAATTAAACAACGCATTTGTAGCGATCGTCATTGCTTCATTTGTAGGTATCTTGTTGCTGAGTTCAACCCATCTTCAAACTGCCCAACTCTTATTTCAGGACTGGAGTGCGCTGACTCCTGCCGTCTCAGTCATGTTGGTAGCGCTATTTTACCATAACGTTGTGCCGCTAATCGTGGCTCAACTTGAAGGAGATGCCCGAAAGATTCGTTCCTCCATCGTTATTGGTTCAGTGATTCCCCCGATCATGTTCCTAGCCTGGAATACAGTGATTTTGGGAAGCGTAAGTCCCGATATAGTACAAGACATCTCTAATGGCAGAACTATTTTTGACCCACTGCAAATTCTACGTTCAGGGAGCGCTGGAGAATGGTTGGGAGCGCTAGTATCTGTTTTTTCCGAATTTGCTATCTTAACATCATTCATCGGAATTGTGTACAGTTTGCTAGATTTCTTCAAAGGTATTTTCAATGTTGACAATAATGAACCTTATTTAAGCCAGTCGCTTTATTTACTGATTCTTGGACCGCCGATGATTCTGGGAGCGCTTAATCCCAGCATCTTCTTTACCGCCCTAGATTACGCTGGAACTTTTAGTATCTCAGTTTTAGCAGGGATTATTCCAGCGTTAATGATTTGGAAGCAACGTGAAGCGCACTCACACTTAAATAGCATTAATCAACAGCTTGTCGGTGGTGGTAAGGTGATACTCATTGTGATGATTGGAATTGCATCCCTCATAATATGGGCATGATGCTTAAAGAGGCGCAATCGCGCCCTAAGTAGTTGTGTAGGACTTACGCATTGACAAGATAGACAAGATATGTAGTGGCGAAAACAAGGGAACTTGACACAATTGCCATTCCTCTAATCAGGCGATCGCTAATCACTAGGGGCTTTGAAAGACGGATATACTAGGACTTACGCTCTTATGTGGTCAAAAACCTGATCTCAGTGCGGTAATTCATGAATTACCGAAGCATGAGCGTTATGTTTTGCGTAAGTCCTGTTTATTCTAGGTTCAAATGAAAATTCCATTGACTTGGGCAAGCGTTTACTGGAATTAGCCAATGAAGCTGTCTCGAAAAAGCTCAGTGGTTACGGCAGATAATTCCCGATGCAAGAATCGAAACTTTACGTAGAGTCACAGGTAACAATTTAATTACGCAAGGATGGTATTGACGCCCAATAAGTAGAGTGGGCAATGCTCACTCCTTCAAATTTAGTCAGGACAAAACAAGAGTGCGATCGCATATCAAAACTACTCGGTTGTAAATATAACCTAATTGGCTTAACTGTCCACCTGATCTGTCTGATCTGCTATTGCAAGTGGCGGTAAAATATTTTATACTTCTCGCACAAGGACGTTCTGAGAGACTACTGTTGTCCTCAAACTAGCCCTAAATAACAATACGCAAGCGAGCGCTTTCCTTATCTTTAGCAAAGCTAAAAACCAGACTAGATAAGAGACATAGCTCGTAGTGCGAGTAAAGATGATCAATGATTGCCAAAAATTAGTAAGGCGATGATTTGTTGTGCCATGATACGGCTGATGCTGAATCGGCTAGTTTCTGAAGATTTACTTAATAAATCACCTCTCAATCAAGGCAACATTTTTAACAACGCTTAGGAGGGAAGATATTTACCACTAGAAAATCTATTAAGTAGGTCAACTTAATTAAAGGTAAAACGCTCGACTGAGTAGCCGCTTTGTGTCGCTCTATTTTTTATACCTGACATAATAGCGATCGCCAAATCATACTCATCTTCAAAAACTCTTGAAGCCAGCTCGTCACGTTTTAAGTGCAACCATTCATCTTCGATACGGTTCATCTGTGGATTATAAGGCGGCAGGAAAAATAGTATCAGTCCTTGATCATACCAGTGCTGAAAATGCTCGCGTGTCAATTTACTCCGATGGACAGAAGCATTATCAAGAACAATTACCGTTAAAACGCGAGTTAAAGCCAAAATATCTTGTGCCTTTTGTGCTTGCCAATTGATAATTTCCAAGAAAGTTTGAGTATTTAACGTGCCAAGCATTAAAGCATAATCAAATGAAACTAATGGTTCCCAAACACCAAGTATATTTATACGCCTACCTCTTTTACGAGATTGTTTTCGTCTTTTTTGTTGACCGCGAGGTGCGTAAGTATAGTCAGTAGTGCTGTGGCAGTAACAACCAGATTCGTCTAAGTACTTAAGGCAAATTAGTCCGATTGAAGCCCAGAGTTTTAAAGTCTCCAAATCCGCTAGTTTTGCTTGTACTCTTTGGGGTTGAGAGGAGTTTGCCGGACTATTCCGGATTCTTTTCCACCGCCAATCTTTTTTTTTAAAATTCGGCGTACTTGTTCAAGACCCAATTGAATGTTTTTTCTGATTGCAGTCTCTGACTTAGTTGCCCTTGCCTATACCTACGTTCTTCTGTCAACCATTGCTCAACAGCTAACCAATCTTCATCCGCCCAACATCTTGTTCTTCCACGACCAGAGGCTTCCCAAAGCCCGATTAAACCCAACGACGACCACCGATGAATAGTTTGTCTAACTGTTTTCTCTGCCCAATCAAGATAAACAGCAATTTCTCGGACATTATATCCTTGTGCATTTAATCTTAAAGCGATCGCTCGGAGTTTTGTTCGTCGTGGAACTCCATCAGCACAACTGAGTTCTAAAAGCCTGCGCTCTTCTTCAGGGCTTAGTTTTATTTTTAACGGTGCTGGCATCGATATCTACTTAAATGCTGCATTAATTCTATTTTACCTTTTTTTAGGTTGAGCTACTTAACTGTGATTGATTTAGGTATTTTTCAAGGTAACTTTGATAAAATGAAGGCAACATTATGCTGACGGTCTGGTTCAATTTACGAGACCGTTCTTTTTTACCATTAAACTGTACCTGACAGATAGCTGCTTAATAACTGTACAGTTCATTCTCAATAAGCACCCAAATTTTTCAAGGGGTCTGTGCCCCTCACACCTTTAGCTGACTGGGTTTAGAAGCGATTGTCGCCCCTTGAAGTTCAAAATTTAAAAATCCTATTTTTTGTCTCTAAACTATCATCAACTATACCAACCCTTATTGCTCCGTTGATTGAAGACATATAGGCAGGCTTGAAAACCCTTGTACAGACTGGGTTATAAATTTCAGGACAAGTCTAATGAACCCACACAGGTGTTTTCAGTGGTGTCCATTCAAACAATGTTGCAGCATCACTTTCTGCCAAGCGAACGCAACCATGTGAGCCAATAAAATCTAATCCCCAACTTTTGAGATAACTTAACGGACCTACAACCTGTGACTGGTGGATAGCTTCACCTGTAGTTGTGAAGAACATGGCATAATTCATTGGAGCATGATACTTCTTGCTGGTATAAGTCTTATGCTTGCTCAAAACACTGAAACGTCCAGTAGGGGTAGGATGGGAACTGTCACCGGAAACACAATTAAATGAATATACATTGATGCCTTTATCGAAGGCGTAAAGGTTTTGGCTGCTCAAATCTACCTCAATGCTCTTCGATGAAGGTGAACTAGGTTTCCTTTGTGCAAAATTATTATTCTGTCTATAGGTCTGCTGCACCACATGTGTCAACTCATGAGCAGTAAGCGAATCTTTACCCGGCGACTTACCAGAACCGAAGTAAATATCCTGCTTGTGGGTAAATGCTTGAGCATTCAACTCTTGATTCATCTGATCCGCTCCGTTATTAGTGTGAACTCTCACTTGGCTGAAATCTACACCAAAACGAGGTTCCATAAAGGAGCGTACCTCATACGGTAAGGGACTTCCTTGTTCCTTATTGCTATTTAGCTGGCGCTCAAGATCGCTTTCAGCTTGCAAGCCGCCATCAATTGATTGTTGAAGAAAGGGTGTAATTGATGTGGCGACCATGTTCGTCTCTAACTCTTCCTCTGCTACCATCTCCCGTTGGATAGGTTGAGCAGGTTCCGGCATAGTCATTACTTGTTCTGCAACGCGATCCGCCTCTTGCTCATATTGATCATTCGGTTGCCCAATAGTCAGCTTAGGCTGAATTGGTAATCTCATATCTTGCACCTGGAAATTTGAATGTCAATTCCTTGACTAAGTGCCAAATCTCTCAGGCGTTCAATGTCTAGTAAAAGAAGTAACAGCACCAATTGTGGAAATCTGGTTTGGAATGCAATTTCTGCGGCTTGTCCCCAATCAGGTAAATTTGTAGAGGCGATCGCTGTGGATAAATAAGCCCAATGCGCCAAAATATAAGAAATCAGTGAAAGTAGCAACCAACGATAAACACGCCATAGTGTCCCTTGCCCGAAGCGATGCAACCCAAACCGGTGCTTTGCGGTCTTAGACCAACCCTCGATCTGCCATCGACGTTTACCCCACCAATTGATGGTGCTAGCTTTGAGCGGTTTGGTAGATAGAACAAAGCGTTTTTCCAGCTTGCCATTATCACGTTTACAGCAATTTTCAGGTAATTGAACCACAGACTCAGGTAGACTGAAGAGATAGCATTGTTTGAATAGATGCCAGTATCTTACTCAAAGGATTTGCGTGAGCGTGTGATTATGGCGTATGTTGCAAAAGAAGGCTCTCAACGCCAGCTAGCACAAAGATTTAAGGTCAGCTTGTCATTTGTGCGAAACCTACTGCGTCAGTATCGGATAAATGGACAAATCGAGGCGAAACGACGTGGAGGACACCAAAAGCCGACAATAATAAACGAGCATCTATCGCTTATCCAGTCTTTGGTTGAAGGAAAAAATGATTTGTTACTCAAAGAATTATGTGTAGGCGTAGCCCGCCGCAGGCATCGCTATGAAGAACGCACAGGGATTAGAGTGAGTATTACGACAATGCATCGAGCGGTCGAAAAATTAGGCTTACGTGTAAAAAAAAAGTCTTTATGCCAGCGAGCAAGATACCCCACGAGTGCAAGAGTTAAGGCATGATTATCGCCGAAGTTTAGATCGGATTGATGTCCGAAACCTCATATTTGTCGATGAAGCGGGATTAAATTTATCAATGTCACGGTTGTTCGCTAGAGCAGTAGATGGCGAACGAGCGGTTGGTAGTATGCCTGGAAGCAAGGGTGGAAACGTTTCTTTAGTTGGTGCTTTAAACCTTGATGGACTGATTGCAGCCATGACTGTGCCAGGAAGTATAAATACTGAAGTATTTCTCACTTATGTCACTCAAGTCTTAGCACCTCAGTTGTGGAAAGGGGCGATTGTGGTCATGGATAACCTGAAAGTTCATCACGCCGAACGTGTAAGGGTTGCAATTGAGTCCGTCGGTGCAAAAGTTAAGTTTTTGCCGCCTTACTCTCCAGATTTATCTCCTATAGAACTGTGTTGGTCGAAACTGAAGCAATTTCTCCGTTCCTGTGAAGCACGCACACTGGAATCACTCGACCAAGCAATGGCTCTTGCTGTCAATTATATTACCGAAGATGATGCCTTCGGTTGGTTCAATCACTGTGGTCTATTTACCTGAAAATTGCTGTAAATGAAACCGCAATTGTCGATTGCAGACATCAAATACTTCATTTTTCGTTGTACAGATGGATGTCTGCGTTGACAATTCAGCCAAACTTATCAATCGGCTGACGCTAGAATCAGCGTTTGAGGGCACACTTATAACCCGCGCTTATGGAGGCGGGGCTAGACGGGATGGTTGAGTGCGATCGCTCAGTGATTGCAGGGATACCTGTAAGTGCTGGGATTACCTCGTGCCTGATGGCTGATTCTAAGGGGAAACTAGCGATCGCGGTTGGCAGATGCTCATTACTAGCAATGAGCAGTATCAAACTTAACGGCGATGCCCGGACAATGAACGAAATCGCTGTCGAGGGTACCAACACTTACACGGAGCAAGTTAGGGCGTATGAAGGGAACCAGCCTTTAAGCTCTAACTTTGGGGTGACGCTAATACTCTCTGCTTAATATTTAATTGAATGGAAACTTGAATGGAAACTTGAATGGAAACCAAATCCCCCCGCTCAGCCCTTCTTACACTCCTTGCTATAGGCTCCCTTCTTGCACTCCTTGTCATAGGCTTGGGAATGCTGGCTCCCGCCGCATACGCGGCACCGACCGTTCCGGAGACTCACCAGCTGGATGAGTGTTATTTCGACGGACAGCCCCACACGCGCAACTTTGGCAAAGTGAGCTACGGACCAGTCTTCGTCTATGCCGAGAAGCTTGAGAATCCTCCCAATGGTTATGGCCCTCGCCCGCTGCAGATCACCGGGATCATCATGCCTGGACTCACGGTGGGCAATCGCGGAGAGACGCCTGAGCCTTCGTCAGGCTTTGTCACGAGTGGAGAAGCCGATGTGGATCCAGGGCACGTGATGGCGTTACACCTGGGGGGACCGGACAATCCTCTCAACATCGTGCCGCAATGGGCAAAATGGCAACGGATCGAGGAATGGCGGCAGATGGAGAGAACACTGGATGCGGAAGCCCGGAAGGTGGCGGACGAAAGCCGTCCCCCCGGTGGCGGACCTCCGTCCCGCGCCGTCAGAATGAATGTCGCCATCGAGTACCGCAGCACGGGGGATGTCACCCCCACGCTGGTGGCCTGGTCTTTCCCGAAGAAGTTCATCGTCAGCGCCATTCCTGTCAAGCTTGACGACCCCAGGCGCGGTGACGGCCCCCCGATCTTCGACAATAAGGAATTTGAAGGGGGGCCTCCTCGTTAAGGGCAGAACGTGGTGAGGCTTCCCTCATCACGCCACGCTGTGATTCAGACCCGGTGTCCCCTTTGGGGATCTGCCGAGATACGTGCAAAATGGGACACGTTGTAAAGTTTTGTAAAGATAATTGTCAAAAACATTAATTTACTGTTGTTTCAGCCTCAACCATTACTTAAATGCTTTCAGCCTATCTTGCCCCTGGTGACAGCTTCGCTATATCTACCCCTTCTTGTGGGTGTTGGCCACAGCCCAGGAGCGTTGTCTTGAAAGTGCCAAAATCCTTGTAAGGGGCGGATTTGGGCGTCTGGAGTCGCCAAAAATTGGGTTTTTCAGTCTGGAGTCAGTCTTGAAAATTCAAGGGGGTCATTAAATCTCTATTAGCAGTTGGGTCATTGGTAATGTAAAGTGATTTGGTCATTAAAAAGCACCCAGTGTCGGATATACACGGGCGCTGCTAGGTAGCGTCTTGTATTGGTCTAGAGCGCGTCTAGATGGTTTTTTGCAATTCGCCATGCTAGTTTTTTTCCATCTCCCTTAGTTTCTCCCAGTCCCCGGTCGGCTAGAGCGGCGCATAAAATTCTAATTTCTTCCTTATCAATTGAGCGTAGGTCGCGGTCAAAGTTCTGGAGTTTCCAAGCTGGTAGCCATTCACCCAGCTTGTTAGTGCCCAAGCTCATATCTTGCACCTCTCAGGAAAAACCATTAATGCACAAATAGGAGTGTAAGAAAGCGACAACAGAAGTGAGAATGAACTTAAGTAAGATAAAGCTATTTATCTTACTGTATTCAATGTGATATTACGGGGGTGGATTGCAGAGCAGGCGAAGGTCGCTCCGCGAACCGCCTTCGGCATCGCAAAGAATGGAAAGCCTTATATTTGCATTCGGACTCAAAAAATGAGAAAAAGGGCGTGAAAAGCATATCAAAAGCAAGAAAAATGGTTTCGATTCTTGCCCACGCCCAAGAATTAGTGTATACCCTACTGTCATTGATGCCGTCTGTGTACCAGCAAGAAAACCTAGAAGCTATGTTTGGGTTGTTCTTGGAGGCACAAGGGTATCCTCTACCCGAACATAGCAAAAGTAAGTCAAACAGCGCCTTAAGTCGATTTCTCAATATTTCTGATTGGTCAACACCCAGTGTAGTTCGTACAACTCGTGTACGTATTCTCCAGGAAATTTTGTCTCAATGTCCTAAAGGGCGCAAACCATTTTTACAAGTCATAATTGACCTCACAACTCTGGAGAAATTCGGAAAATTTAAGGCATTTAAGGATTTAATCAGTGTTTACAATGGAAAACGAGGACTACATTTGGTTGTAGTGTATTTGGTTGTTGGTCACTGGCGTGTTCCCTGGAGTTTTCGTGTTTGGAGAGGAAAAGCGACTCCCTCGCCCACACAGTTGGGATTAAAATTGGTCAAATGCTTACCTAAAAAACTCACCAAACACTTTCAGGTGATGATTTTGGCAGATACTGCCTTTGGAAGCATTGAGTTTCTCCACGGTATACGCAAGCTTAAATATCATGCAATAGTAGGTGTGCGAGTTGACCGTAAATTGGTCAATGGGCGTATCTTACGACATTTACACAAACGAGGGCAGCAAGTGCGCTTGGTGGGTTTAAACTTTCCCGTCACGGTGTCTTGGTACTATCTTAAACGTGATAATGGCAAGCTGGAAAAACGCTTTGTTCTATCTACCAAACCGCTCAAAGCTAGCACCATCAATTGGTGGGGTAAACGTCGATGGCAGATCGAGGGTTGGTCTAAGACCGCAAAGCACCGGTTTGGGTTGCATCGCTTCGGGCAAGGGACACTATGGCGTGTTTATCGTTGGTTGCTACTTTCACTGATTTCTTATATTTTGGCGCATTGGGCTTATTTATCCACAGCGATCGCCTCTACAAATTTACCTGATTGGGGACAAGCCGCAGAAATTGCATTCCAAACCAGATTTCCACAATTGGTGCTGTTACTTCTTTTACTAGACATTGAACGCCTGAGAGATTTGGCACTTAGTCAAGGAATTGACATTCAAATTTCCAGGTGCAAGATATGAGTTTAGTGACAGGAGCGAGTGCTGGTATTGGTTTTGCCATAGTTCAAGGACTGGCGGCAGAAAATTGTAAATTAATTATTTGTGGTCGAAATCCAGACAGACTCGAGCAAGCTAAAAAATCCTTGCTTGAGGTGTCTCCTCATGCAGAAATAATCAGCTTCTGCGCTGATGTCCACAATGCCAATGACTCACAAAAATTAGTGCAGGAATCTCTCAACAAATTTGGGAAGATTGATATTTTAATTAATAATTCAGAAGGGGCAACATTTTCTGGTGAAGCGGTAGAAAACTTGTCAGATGAAGATTGGATAACTGCCTTTGAAGGCAAGTTGATGGGCTATATCCGCCTGACTAATCTTGTTTTACCTGGAATGAAAAACCAGAAATGGGGTCGAATTATTAACATTGTCGGTACATCCGGAAAAGAAGCTTCTAGTAGTCCACCAAGCAAACTTTGCTGGGTCAGATAGTCGGGTATAAGCGCTCCATCTTTTTGCGTGCATCCGTGGTTTGAAAGCGCCAATTTACACTTGCTTGCTGACGATTGCGTTGTTGCTCCCAGGCTGCAATTTGTGATTCTAATAATTGGCGATCGCCAATTCGTCTCTCTAAACATTGACGAGATAAAACGGACAATTCAATCTCCACCTGGTTCAGCCAACTGGCATGTTTTGGGGTGTAGTGAAACTCTAATTTTTGAACAATCCTACGCGCTTCTTGCGGCTCAAAAACCTCATACAATGCGGCTGGATTGTGGATGTGCGCGGTTATCGACCACCAGACGAATAACGTCAGCTTGCCGACAGTAAATATCTACTAAATCTTTCATCTGTTTTGCAAAATCTACCTTCGTGCGCTGGTTTGTAACTTCAATATGTCGCCATCCAGCTAATGGTTGAAAATACGCAAACAAATTAACACTACCTAGACGCTTATACTCGCAGTCATAACGCTCTGGTTGGTCGGGTTCAGGAGGCAACGGTTGCCTAACCTCTTCTACCAGTTGATATGGAGTTTCATCAAAACAAACTACCGGGCGTTTGGGATCATAAGGTTCATTGTATAAATCCAACAAATTTTCCATTCTTAGAACATATTCTGCATTCACTTCTGGGATACACCACTGCTGTTTTCGCCACGGCTTAACTTCGTTTTTTTTAAAGTTTGGCGCACTGTTTCGTCTGAAATCGAATCCACTATATCGATACTGACCAAATGATCCGCCAACAGTTGCATTGTCCACCGTACCCTTCCTTCGGGTGGTTCTGAACAAGCTGTGGCAATTAAGAAGGCTTCTTGTCTGCCGTCAAGTTTACGAGGTTTGGGTGGATGAGGGCGATCGCTTAGGATGAAGTCCAGACCCCCAAGTACAAATTCTTCTCGAGTACGCTCGACAGTAGAGACGTGGACTCGTAAGGCTTTTGCAATAGTTTTATCAGTTTTACCCTCACTCGCCATCAACAAAATATGAACACGGCTAATAATTCGCGCTTTATGTTTACCTGTTTTAATCAGTGTTAGCAGTTGAGAAACTTCATCCTCACTTAAGTCCACTATGTATTTCTTTGCCATGATACCCCCCCAAAGCTGTCTTAAGGTAGCTTACCAATTGTCGGTATCACCCAGCAAAGTTGCTCTGGTAGACTACTAGCGCCTTGCTGCCTTTGTTTGTGAATGAAGGGACAAAGACAAAAGGCGCCCAGCCGCCCAGTTAGGAGGCGCCCAGTTAGGAGTTATGAGTTAAAAATTCCAAATTCCAAATTCCAAATTCCAAATTCCAAATTCCAAATTCCAAACATATGAAAAAAGATTTTATGTTCACCTCCGAGTCTGTCACCGAAGGACACCCGGATAAACTTTGCGACCAAATCAGCGATGCAATTGTAGACCAATTTCTGCAACGAGACTCCTATTCCAGAGTGATTGCAGAATGTGCGGTATCCACAGCTATTATCTTTATATCTTCCAGATTTGAATCTGATGCGATTGTAGATTTTACAAAAATAGCCAGACAGGTAATCAAGCAAGTTGGTTATGACGAGCCTGATTTTAATGCCAAAACCTGTAGCATTGTGACTAGCCTGAAGGAATTACCTGCTAACGGCAATCGTTATTGGAATGAAAAAAAACTATCTTCAGATGAAATTGAGCAAATTTCATCTGAAGGATCAGGTGACTGTTTTTGGTTTTGCCTGCAATCAAACTCCTGTGTTGATGCCACTGCCAATTTGGCTGGCACACCAACTAGCAAAACGATTAAGCTTTGTCAGGTAAGAAAATATTATACCATATCTTGCACCCGATGGTAAAGTTCAGGTAGGGATAGAATATAGCGATCGCAAACCCCAGAGAATCCACAGTATTACAATCCTGGCGAGTCAAAACAAGCAGTCAACATCAGATGCGCCTGATTTCAAGAGACTGCAAAATGATATTAGAGAGGGAATCATTGATTTCGTCTTTGAAGATGAAGCGATAAAGCCAGATGATAAGACGAGAATATTTATAGATTCTGACGACCCGTTTATCATTGGTGGTCCTGCTATCCATTCTGGGCTAACTGGGAGGAAAAATGTGATCGATACTTACGGCGAATATTCACGACATAGCGGTGCAGCGTTAAGCGGTAAAGACCCAATGCGGATAGACCGAGTTGGGTCTTTACCGCCCGTTATGCAGCCAAAAACGTTGTGGCGGCGGGTTTGGCGTCGGAATGTGAAGTGCAGTTGTCGTACTCTTCTCGGTTTTTCCCGACCTGTTAGCATTCTGGTAGAAACCTTTGGTACGGGTAAAATTCCCGATGAAGAAATTACAGCACTTTTAGAGAAATATTTTGATTTCCGCCTAGCAGGAATTATCAAGCAATTTAATCTGAGATTTCTGCCTGCAATTGTTAAAGGTGGATTTTATAGAAAACTGGCTACTTACGGTCATGTTGGCAGGACGGATCTGGGAATTCTGCCTTGGGAAGAGACAGATATGGTTGCTGTTTTGCAAGGCTTTAGGTTGTAGTCTCTAGATGCTGGCGCAAATCCTTTTCCTAATTGTGGCGTTGCTGATTACAAGTATGAATTAAGTCTCACGCTGCATGCGAGCCAGTGCGAAGAAAGCGGGTTTCCCAACTTGAAGCAACTGGCGTCGCACTCGTAGCAAAGATTAAGAGTTTACGATGTTTGAATTTTTGAATTTCATACTTCAATTCAGCAACGCCCTAATTGTCATTCGGCAACAAAATCTAGAGGATGACACGATTCCTCACAAATTTCTCACGTTTTGCACCTAATGTGAGTGTTAAGGGCGCGTGATGTGTTCAGAATACATAAGCGGTAGTTAAGGAGATGTCTGTTATGACAAAAGAATATATGAATGCTTTAGAGGCATTTGTCGATCAGTTGACATTAGCCACAGTCCTAGAAATGTTAGAGCGAATATGTCACAAAAAAGCAGAAAATCTCAGAAATGATTGGAATGACGAGATTTCAGCAAAGCTTTGGGATAAAGCTGCTAGACAGATAGAACAGATAAATATTGATGTTTGATGAGTGAAAATTGCAGCCCAATGTAACTATCACACTCAAGACTAATCCTAATAACTATTAGCAGAGTTAGTTGCTAATAGTTATTTTTTTATTTATTATTTAATTATCAGCAGTTACTAGTACAGCACGGCGTAAGTAAACCAACCATTATTGTGGGAGACTAAGAAAGTAGAGTCAAAAGCTGTTTAGGCTTAAAACAAGGGAAATACTATTGTATGTTCACAAGGTCAGAATTGGAAATTAAAGCTATTAGTGAGCACCAACACTGATAAGAATTGCACCAGTCACCACACCTATCCCCGCTTCGTAGCGCAGTAGGGGAAAGGAGAAAAACCGCGTATAATTTTTGGTGACAGCCGCACCAAACCACAATCCCAAAGCTGTTAAGAGAAATGCACCTGTAAACACTATTGCCAAAACAAATTTGAGATAATGCAAACCAATACTTAAATTTTTGTAGCCAAAAGCCTTGAGTACGGCGATTTGGTCGCGTTGGGTGGCGATAATGCGCGACAGCAATATGTGCAACAAAAATGCGGCGATACCCAAAAATATCGAGGGTACTATAGTTGTAGTCCCTTGCAACTGAGTAATTTCTTCCTTTGAGAAAACGGTTAGAAAGTTGGTCTTTGCGTCCGTAAGCACCAAATCCGCCATACTTTTCCAAAAGCCGATCGAGGTGAAAAATTACATCCGCCTCAATTGCACCCCGCATCAGTGTTAACTCCTAAGAAACACATTGCGTTGAGTCAGAAATAGGGATAAGTTCTAAGCCAAAAGCTTGAGCTTTTTTCTTGAGGTTGTTCAGCGTGCGCTCTCGATATTGTTGCTCGTAAGCATCTATACCAGGGTCAGTATAGCGTTCGCCAGATGTCCAAAGACGATAAAAAATACGTGCTAGTTTATGAGCGGTAGCAGTAATTGCCTTGGGAGCGCCCATCCGTGATTGCATACGACGGTAATATGCACCCAAAGCAGAATGACTACGACATAGAGTTTGTGCTGCCATGGGAAAAGCAGTCGCAGCACGACTGGCAACAGGGCGGGTTTTGGAACTTTTAACTTTACCACCAGTGACACGACTACCAGGACATAGACCTAACCAAGAGGTAAAGTGCTTAACACTCTTGAAGCGTTTTGGATCTAAACCAACTTCAGAAAGCACTACCAGTACAGTTAAAGCACCCAAACCATCAACAGCAGTAAAATCGACACCACTGATGCGATATAAATGTGTACGTAAATCAAACTGTGGTGCATTACCTGGTTGCTTTTTTCCTCGACGCTTGGGTTTAGCTAAAGGCGTTTTTTCCACATCAACTTTATCAGTAAATGAAGCCAAACATTGCTCAATTTGGGTATCGCACTCAGCTATCTGCGCTTGGTAAAATTCGTAAAATTTTAGTTCTTGTTGCAGAATAAAAACTAATTCTGGACGATAATCTCCTGTTAAGGATGCAGCTACTTCTTCGACGCTAGCTTTAATACGTCCATCTTTGAAGCCAGCCAATTTGATGGGATTACGCTCTCCAGATACAATTGCTCGAATTATACTCAAGCCAGTAGTGCCTGTAATATCACTAATGACAGGATGTAATTGGATATTCATCTCGGTAAGAGCTTTTTGCATCCTTTGTATATGGACACAACCGCTCTTAATCAAATTATCTCTTTGACGGATGTAACTGCGGAGGACACAAATTTGGTCTTCTGGACGAAATGACCCCGATAGTAAACCATAAGTATGTAACTGTTGTAGCCATTGGCAATCTAATACGTCTGTTTTACGACCAGGTACAGTTTTGACGAAGTGAGCGTTGACAAGCTTAACTTCAAAACCACGGCTTTCCAAAACTTGGAATACAGGTATCCAATAAACTCCTGTGGATTCCATTGCTACGGTATCAACACCGCACTGCTTTAACCATTCTGCCATTGCATACAAATCAGCAGTAAAACAAGCAAAACTGCGTATATTCTCCTCATCCCTCCCCACGGGAACACTTACCCAATGTCTATCAGCTCCAATATCGATTCCTGCGGCATTGGAGTTGATTTGGGATAGTACATTCTCTTCTAACTCTCGTTTTTTTGGCTTCTTGTACTTGCTCATGGGACAACAACTGCATTGATTGCATCGCTGATTGAGATTGGGTGTACCATGCCTGGGTGGGCAAATAAATCTAATCTCCTAAACGGGATAGTAGCTTTAACTACTTCACCAATACTATTGCCAACAACACCCAGAACCACGCTCATATTCGGGCGAATACTGCACCAGTGTAATCACGGCTTTTACTGTCATGGTACTTTTTTAGTGTATTAGTGATTGACCCTAAAACTGTTGTTAACTGTGTTTCTTTCATTTATTGCGGGAGCGTTAATCGCGCCTGTTGGGCGCTCATATCTTGCACCTGGAAATTTGAATGTCAATTCCTTGACTAAGTGCCAGTTCTCTCAGGCGTTCAATGTCTTGTAGAATAAGGTACACCACCAATTGTGGAAATATAGTTTGGAATGCGATTAGAGCGGCTTGTCCCCAATCAGGTAGGTAAGTCTAGGCGATCGCTGTAGATAAATAAGCCCAGTGTGCCAAAACATAAGAAATCAGGGATAATACTAACCAACGAT